>NZ_SLZG01000001.1 GCF_004341625.1 Rhizobium sp. BK376
AGCACAGCGTCATCGATCTTGTCTTCGTCGATATCCATCAGACAACAATAGCACGCACGTCATGCGAATTCCTGTGGTCTACGCCGTATGCGTACGTATCTTCGGTGTGATCGTCTACCGAGCGTTGGCTTAAGCTGACCGGGTATGACCATGGTGGACCATAGAGGGGGTCTCCCTTATCGGGCTGGTCCCCTCCAACCATAGGCACCATTGAGCTGCTTAGGTATGACCTTGGTCTACCCTACCTACCCTTACCCTACCTAGGTAGGACCATGGTCTACCTAAGGTAACCTAAGGTAACCATGGTTTACCTAAGTATGACCATAGGGGACCCCCAGCTAGTGGGCAACCTAATCGAATAGGCCCCGCCAAGGCATAGGTCCCCCATGGTCTACAAGGGTTATTAGAAGAAGCGAAGGTATCCTGCCGAGGAGCCATCCCCGAAGTCATCAAGGAACTTATCCAGTTCAGCTTGAAGAGCGTCGTCCTTAAGCTGCTTAGCAGAGGTACGGTCGTTGCGGGACAGGAACTCCACCCAATAGGCGACAGCCCCAGCCAGAGCGTCAACACGGTCATCATGGGCCAGAGAGCCCTTCTGAGCGGTGAGGCGCGTAAGCTGGTACATGAGGCGCATGTAGGTCTGCTCCTCCTTAGCGTAGCCGTCTGTGGACGTGTAGTCCCATTCAATGACAGCCTCGTCCACGATGAGCCGGTGCTGGTTCATGATGGGTTCCAAGGTGTCGATGATGCGGACTTCCTTCTGGTTCTTTGCCCACTCGCTGTCCTCGATCTCAACCTTGTAGGTCGACATCGCTTCGTTGCGGAGGAGCTGAGCGAACATGCCGTCACCGAAGTTAGGCTCAACGATGATCTTGTTGACCTTTTGCTTCCGAGCGTCGTTCAGGATGTTCAGCAGGACGGACTTGTCGTAGCCCTTGTTTCGAGCAACACCCATCCCGGTCAGGAACAGGTTGCCGTGAAGGTGCTTGACGGTTGCCCATACGGTTTCGTCACCGCCGCGACCAGAGGGGTCCACGAACATGACCGAACCCTCATAGGGCAGGCTTTCCTTATCCCACCACATAGGCTTGTGGTAGCGGTCACCGGGCAGCCCTACGGCTTGCAGATGGTCCAACCGCTGTTCAGCGCCGGAAGCCCATGACATCGCCTGTGGTGCCCTGTTCTTGTCCAGAGGCATGACGATGAGGTCAGACAGCCGCAAGGGGAACTTGTCAGCATCGGACAGGCTCGTATCGAGCATGAACTGTAGGGCGAAGCCAGAGCGACCATAGGAAAGCTCACGTTCACTTAGGTCCGTATCGGAGAAGCGTTGGGGGTCCGTGGACTTTCCGGAGATGTCCTCACCCCGGTCAGCAGCCTCAGCCATGGCCTTGGTGATCATCGGTGCCAGTCGTGGACCGTACTTGGCTAGCTGCTCTTCCGTGGGATACCTGGCTGGCCATACGCGCATGACGTAGCCACGCTCTGGTAGCACGTTGTAAAGCGACTGTTCGGACTGAGGTGTACCAAGGTAGATGATGCGGCCACCCGGCTTCAGAACGGCGTCGAACTCCTTGACCTTCTCGCCAAGCAAGTCGCGCTTGATCTGGGTATCGGAGTTGTTCGGAACTTCAATGTCGTCCGCAATCAGGATGTCAGCACGGCTACCCGCGATCTGCGAGTTGATGCCGAGGGACTTGACTGACGGAGCGTGGGACGCGGTAGCTGGACCAACGTCGAAGGCAATCTTGGATGAGCGCTGGTCAGGACCCGGTATCAGGTGAGCGCACATAGGCATCTCAAGAATGATGCGCATGGTGAAGGTGGAGAAGTCATCCGATCGGTTCTTGGAAGCCGAGATGACGAGGATGTTCAGGTTGGGGTTCCTGAGGAGACACCAGACGACGAACGCCGAGGTGACCCAAGATTTACCAACGCCACGGAAGGCTTCGATAACGGAGCGCTTCGGGCCATGCTGTAGGAAGTCTGCAAGGTCGTACTGGACCGGCGTCGGCAGCTTGCCATCAAGGAACTGCTTCCAAACGAGGTACAGGAAGTTCTTAAAGGTTGAGAGGATTGGGTCTGCCTGCTGAGTGAGCGAGGTAGACGAAAGTAGTTGCGTCACTAATTATCCCGATAGTGGAGGCGTATGGACACAGGGAGGCCCACTGACGCGTTTCTAGGGTCAACGATGAACAATCTATCGTCAGACGTAAGGAGCGCGTCAGTGAGCCGCTATGGTGATTTAATGGTAGGCTTCGGTGTTGTCGTCTTCAGGTAGGCCGAACGGAAGGTTCTCAACTATGGAGTTCACCTTCTCGCTCTTGCCCGGTGCCACGGTCGTCCCGGTGTCCTTCAAGAACTGCCGGATGACGTTAAAGGTGGCCGCGTCGGGCGTAAGCTGGACGATCTCGCCATCCTTGTTCACTGCGGTCCTACCCTCCCTTAGGAGCTTGGATAGACCATCAGCGAATGTGTCAAAGAGGCTTTCGAGTGCGTTAGTGTCTGTTTTCATTGTACTTCTTGATCCAATGTGCGCACTGTCCAACGATCTTGATGACCAGCCACATAGCGCCGAGAATAGGGGTAACGGTAGCGGCAACCTCGGAAACCGAAGTCAAGCTCGGCAACCAGAAGGGTGTCATAAGTGCGGTAGTCGCAACTACGGTGGTGTTGTGTTCCACGGTTAAACCTGAGTGTTTGCTGCCCATAGCCACAATGTATCGAGCTGTTCGGGAGTGATTTGGTAGGTGTCGCTTAATGAGACAACCAACGGGTTGAGGCGGATGAAGCCAGAGCATTCGTCAAGGTCGATCAAAGCGTCCTCGCGTTGGTCTGGGTCCGGTATCTGGTTGAGTTGGGTCACAATGTCGGCCTTGTAGACGCCGATCTCACGAGCCGCTTTCCAGAAGACAGTCGGGAGAAGGACCGGGTATTCCTCGCGGCTGAGGACAGGATCGGTCAGGGTTGACCCATTCCACCACTTGCCATAGACGCTACCACCGGGGCCACGGGTGTAGCCTCCGGTTTCTGCTGTGGACAAGCCAAGGATTGTCAGGTCCGCTATCTGGGAATGCTCTGGGTCAGCTTCCATAGAAACAACTCGGCCATTATCAAGTATAGCCAAGTAGTAATCAAATACAGGTTGTGCCTTATAGGCGTCATGCCATTCGACACCGTTGGCGTCATACATGACAAGGATATCGACGGGGCTGCCGTCTGGCATCTCAACGGTCTCCTTACGAGCCGTGAGTTTACCGAAGTTGAACATGGGTCTCCTTAGAACGGGAAGGCGGCGAACCAGCCACGGGAGGGGATGTAGAGCTGAGGCTGACGGAACCCGAAGGCGTAGGCATCACTGTCACGGCGGGAAGCCATGGTTATGACGTAGGCGCTGTAGGTGTAAGTGCCACCCGTGGACGCCTGTTGCTCGATGTATCCGGCCATCTGAGAGCTTGTTACGCAATTGGCGGCGTAGGCTGAGGCGCGATTTTCTATGCGGCCATTGATGTCGCCTAGCTGTGAACACCAAAGTGCACCTGTGTCGTCCGTACGGAACGCCCATCCACCTGTGCTGTTGAGGAAGCCGATGTTGGTCCCGTCGTGGTAGAGGTAGCGGGTCTTCGCGGTGTTGGTGCTTGTCAGCTTCACCTGTGGCGTTGTCATCGACACCTCAACAACTCCGGTGATCGTGTCGCCAGCCTTGTTGACCGGGGTGTACCCAAGTTTGGGCTGATATGAGGACGGATCGAAGTTACCCTCATACCAGATGTTCTTCCCTGCATAGGTGAACGTCGTGGGCGATACCGACAGGATGCGTGAAGAGCCAGCATAGAAATCATGGTTGGCGCTGCTGACATAGTTCAGCGTACTCGTGGTGATACTGAAGCCGAATGCCGTGCCCCATAGAGCAATATGGCGAGTAACCACGGTCGGACCTGTTGCCGAGTTAGAGCCGAAGCTGATGCCGTTGGTGAACGCACCACCTGATTTAGGCATGTAGCCCGACAGGTCGACGGCAGCGGGTATGGGTATGTCAGCCTCGCCGGAAGGGGCCGAAACCCCTCCCCCAAGATTGATGAAATCCTCAATGTTCATTAGCTTACACGCTGGATAAGGCCGAAGCGCGTACCGTTGTTATCTTGGACGAACACCCCACGCTGAACCCAACCAGCCGGAATACTGGCAACGTTGACGAACCGGAAGTTACCATAGGCACCATCGGCCACCGGGAAGGCACCAGAGGGACCCTGAGGACCCTGAGGACCTTGAGCGCCCTGAGGGCCAATAGAGCCGGTAGCGCCGGTAGCGCCGGTATCGCCCTTGGCACCTTGCGGACCAGTGGAACCCTGAGGACCAGTCGGGCCAGTCGGGCCGGTAGCGCCGGTCGCACCAGTGGCACCAGCGTCACCCTTCTTGGCCACAAGGGACCATTTGGTCGTGGTGAGGCTAGGGTCTTCACCAAGGCTGTTCGTGGTGGAAGTCATGTAGTAGGACGAGCCTCCCCAGAACACGACATCCTTACGGACATACGTGACCGTAGACGACCATGTTCCACGGAAGTTCAAGCCGCTGCCTTCGGGGCCTGTAGCGCCCTGAGGACCCTGCGATCCGGTATTGCCTTGGACACCCTGCGGACCCTGCGGTCCAGTAACGCCAATAGGACCCTGCGGACCCACGACACCCTGCGGACCTTGGACACCTTGGATACCCTGAGGGCCAACGCCGAAGCCAACGCCGTGGGACCAGTTGCCTGAGGTGCCGTCGATCTTGAAGTACATCGTCTGCGTCGTCAGGTCTAGGAAGGCGAAACCAGCGGGTTCATTGTCGTACAGTGAGCGGTCTGCGGTCGCACCAGCAGCGTCGGGCTGGAAGGCAGGACCTACCGGACCAACGTCACCCTGAGGACCCTGCGGTCCCTGAATGCCTGGAATACCCTGAGGACCCTGCGGACCTGTGATGCCCTGCTTGCCCTGAGGACCTTGGACACCATCGGGGCCGATCGGACCTTGGTCACCAACGGGACCCTTGTCACCCTGAGGACCCTTGGGCATGTCTTGGTCGGTGTAAATCTTGAATGCACCATCAGCATCGAAACCCATGACGCGGTTGCGCCGGTCCTCGATAGAAGGCAGAACGAGGTTCACGCGGCCAGCATCGCTTTCCGGTGCGATAATCGTAGAAGTGCTTATGTAGACCGCAACGTCCTCAGCCTCCTGCGCGACATACATGGACTGCAAGGCTTGCCGGTTCAGGTCCTCAGCTCGAAGGGACGCACCGTTGCCGATGGTCGTCAGGGGTTCGGATGCCGGGGTCTCGCGAACGATCTTGATCTTGTTGCCGGTAGGGATAGCTTGGTTGAAGCGGAGCGAGTAGGTCCCGGTCCAAACGAAGTCACCGAAGGGCTGACCGGAAATGTAGACCTTGACGTGATCGCGGTCTAGGTAGGGGAAGTCAAAGGTGTAGTCTAGCTGTGTCCCGTTGCTGTCATAGTAGACATAAGACAGGATATCGGTAGCTGCCATAGTATTCCTTGTTAGAGAAAAAAGGGGCAGGCCAAAGACCTACCCCGTTGTTACTTAGTTGTCGTCACCAAAGAGACCTACAGCCCTCTTGCGAGACTGAGGTGTTCTTGGGTTCAAGCCAGAGATTGCGTAGTTGAAGCCCTGCAACGCACCGAAGGCATTGCCGAACGGCATAAGCTTCCACAGCGTACGCGCTTCCTCCTGAGACATATCCCCGTGAATGAGACCCCTACCCGCGTTGATAGCGTTCGGAACGTCATCCATAAGGCCACCCGTGGGGTTGCCGGTGAGGATACTAGATGTCTGCCCGGTCGTACGGGAGTAGGAGAACAGCGGCTTGTATCCCGCCATCGGTATCGTGCTATCGATCAGCATGGGCAGGATGGATGAGACCCCAGCCTTAGCAAAGCCAGCCGTGGCCAACTTGGCGGGGCTTAGGCGATCCTGAAGGAACTTGTCCGCGTCGGATCGGCCAAGGGCTTGTTCGCGTGTCTGCACCTCGTAGACCATGGCCCCGATGAAGGAAGCCAAAGCTGCATTGATGAGGGCCTCAGGGTCCCTCTGGTGGAGGAGCTTAAGAGACTGCTTGACGTAGGACGCGGCCATGAAGGTTCGGAACTGTGTCAGAGCTTTAGCAACAGGGTGACCCATCCACTTGATAGAATTACCAAGCTGGTTCTGCTGTATAATTTCAGTAGACTTGCGATAGACTGCGCGGCGGAAAGCCTCAGCGGCTTCCTTGTCCTTCCAGTTGTCAAGCTTAAGGCCAGCAACGCGGGAACCGTTCATCTGAACTGACTTAGGATCACGAAGAGCAACCTTGATACGCTCAAACATATCCTTGTCCAAACCAAGGTCAGCAAGCCTGCTAGTGGGCAACTTTGCTTTACCAGCGGCAGCATTGGCGAACTTCTGGATAACCGCCTTGTAGGCCCAACGTTTGCTCAACGTATCAATGCCTTCCATGCCGGAAATCTTACCGGTGATGCGCTGTCCCTTATCGAGCAAGGTACTCACACGGTCCTGCCAATGTCCCCTTCCGTTGGCTACGGTGTTCAGCATCTCGTCGTACTGTTCGTTCGGGGTCCTATGCCAGCTTTCGGTACCAGCGCCGAAGATAGCCTCAACGTCGTCACCGAAGCCGTTCCGCAGATGCGAGACACCATCAGCGCCGATGATACGCCGCATGTCAGGGAGCTGCTGTGCCATGGCCTTGATGCCGACAGAGCCGACGAGGTTGCCCAACTCAGGGAGTTGCGCGAGGCCAACTTGGTTCATCATGCGGATGAAGTTGAACTTACGGAACATCCGAAGCGCCCAACCGGGATTAGTCGCGTCGAAGTCGTAGGTCTTGGTCCCCTTAATCATGTCGTAGGCGTATTGTAGACGATCACGGTCAGCTTTGATCTGCCGTGGGGTCTGACCAGCATCAGCGCCCTTTCGAGCGATGTCGTCTAGGTGCTTGGCCCATTCCTTGTCGGAAGTGATACCGTCCAGTATGGTTGCACCATGCGCCACTACCTCACCAGCCTCATCCTTAGTGTCCGCGATTGCAAGCTTCATGCGAGCCATGGCAATGTTGCCGGATGCACGGCGGATGTACTTCTGTGCGAGGTATTCGGTGTTCTGGTTGAGGAAGTCCTTAACGGAGATATCAGCGTCGTGGACTTCGCCAGTCTTGCGGACCCGTGGACGATACGGGAGGACATACTCAGGATCGATGAGCGACCGCCGCTTGAACGGTTTGGCGTTGCCGGTATCAGAACCCGCCTTCAGGTTGTCAGCCTCATAGTTCTTGATGAAGTTGTCGGCTTCGCTCTGGGTCAGCGATCCGGTCTCCACCAAAGACTGAATAGCGTCTTCCATGTTGTTACCGGAGACACGCGTAAGGAAGTCCCTACGGCCAACCCCTGCCCCACGTTCCTTGATGGACTTGAGGAAGGCACCGGCTAGACGATCTAGCTGCGGTTCGTCCAGCTTGGCGTTGGACCTGCGCATACCGCCCTTGATGAGATTGTGGAGCGTACCGTCCTCGAAGTACTCATCCCCCAGATGGACCTTTTCGTTGTGCCATTCGTGCGGGATGTAGTTCTCGTTTGCCGGGGTTTTGTCAGCGCCCTGCACTGGTCGACCAACGCCACCTTCGCGGACCAAGGGGTTCTTCTGTAGTTCTAGGGTTTCCCTGAAGACACGGGCAGTATTGTCACCCGCAACCTTCACTTCCTTGGCATAGAAGTCAGACTTGTTCAGCCGTGTATCTTCGATGTACTTGAAGACCTGTTCGTTGAACTCGCGTTCGGTTCCACCATTGGCAATGAATGCCTGCTTTTGTGGCCGATAGGTCCGGTTGAACGCTGCGCTGAACTCTTGCTGAAGCATGGCTTGGTCTTCGTCGGCAGAGCGGCCATTGATGTTCGGACCAATGACACCCGTTCCCTCGTTAAGCATCCCTTCCGCCGTCTTACGGGCAGCCGGGTTCTGCGACTTGTCGACCATAGCCCTCATGTCAACGCGACCTGCTCGGAAGGCAGACTGAGGTGTATCACTATGTTCGAGCATCTGAAGCGGGTTGTCATCGTCAAGGAAGCTGCCACGGGTTGGTGCGGGTGCCGCGCCCATCGCCCCACGAGCCGGGGGAACATACGGGACGCCTTCATGCTGTGCGATGACCTGTTCGCCAATCTGCTTGAAGCCCCGTGCCTCAGCCGCCGTAGCGGTGCTGCGACCAAGGGAACCGACGATACCGCCGAGACCGGCCCCGATCACCGTGCCCATCATAAGGTCGGCCTTGGTGGCGTTCGGGTTGAAGCCATAATTGACGGCAGAGGTTGCGAGACCAGAGGCACCACCGGCCAACGCGGCAGATAGGACACGACCAACGCGGACCCCGTACTTCCCAAGGGTAAGCTCAGGTGCAACTGCCGAGACAGCAAGGTCCGTGGCAACGTTCACAGGGTCTAGCGCTTGATTAACGAAGTCGAGCGCGGTGCCCGTAAAGCCAGCCTGAGAAAGCCTTTGGAGACGATCCCGGTCAGCCTGGGCGTCCTGAATGGCCTTGGTGTAGCCAGCCTGAGACGTGGAACCACCGAGGAACTTGGCATAGCGTTCAGGGTCCAGATCGGCAGCCTGAAGGTCCGTGGCCAGCTTGTTCTCATCCGGCTTCACCCAATTCGGGTCAGCCTTGTAGGGATTGCTGTTGAGGATCATGGCAAGGGTGCTGTTCTGGTTGAACGCATCCTTCTCGGTCTGCCAGAGCGTGGGGGCTTCCGGCTCATCAACACGCTGGGTACCAGAGACAGCTTGGTTGGGGTTCAGGGGAACTTCGGTGTCTGCCGAGAACTGGACCCCCGCCGAGACCTGAGGGCGATACGGAGCGCTATCCTCAGCGGACTGCGGTCCACCAAGGATGATGTCAGCTTCCTGCGAACGACGGCCTGCATTGATACCGCCGTTGTCATCGGATCGACCACGGACAGCGTTAGCGATCGCGTTGACATCCCCGGTCTGGGCAGCGGCAACCACGTCATGCGGAAGGCTGCCATAGTTGTACGTGGTGGACGTGAGTGCTGCCCGAACATTTCCGGGAAGCGATGCCCATTTGTCGGAACCTACCTGATTAGAGGCAGTCCTTTCAAAATCCGCGGTGCGTCGTGCGATGTCCCGTTCGCTGTCCTCACGGGTTACCACGGTGTCGCTGGTTATCGGAACGACAGTCCCGTCTTCGAGGGTCGTCGTGTCTGAACCGTAGCCAGCACGGTATGCGTTCTTGTCCCACTTGGCGTGGTCGATATAGCCTTCAAATCCCTTGATGACGGAAACTGCGTCGGTCAATTCTTACCTCTTTGCTGCTGCTTTGATTGCTGCGTCTCTACGAGCCTGTGTGTCGGCTGCGCGTTTGTTGCGAAGATCGTTCGCGTTGAAGATCACTTGGTTGTGGTTGTCGTCTAGGATGTCGTCCAGACCGGACTTGGAGACCAATCGGAAGTGGCCACCGCTGTCACCGTTCACGCTTCCGAGGGGCAGGATCGCGATGTCAGATGCGTCAATACCGTTGGCCTTGAGCGCCTTGGGGTTCTTGGCTGCCCAATCGTCAACGAAGCTCTTCACGGTTGGCTGGAAATCGTCATCGGCAGTGAAGCCGTTAATCGAAGGAAGCATCACGCCGTTGTAAATCAGGGATGACTTCTGGACAGCATCGGCTGCCTTGTTGAGCGCATCCTCATGGTCCATGCCACGGGCGATGAAGCCACGGGCTAGATACTCAACCTTGTTCTCGATAGCCGAATAGTTCCCCGGCTTGGACGAACCCCAGCCGAACCAGCCCGTGCCCTTAACGATACCGCCCATGAGGCTATCGATCCGGCTTTGGTCATCATTGGTGAAATGGGTGTTCGCACGGTAGACAGGGTTGGACACCTCGGAAGCGAAGTCCATGGCTTCCTCATCCGAATAGGTCGTGCCATCGGCGTTCGGGACAGTCTTGAAGGCGTTGAAGGTGGCAAGGGCGTCCTTGTCCTCCTGCTTCTGAACGTAGTCCTGAAGGCTGTTCTGGCTTTCGTTCAGCATCCACTGTCCGGTCTTGAACTTAGTGAGGAGCTGTGCCCTCGCCTCAGGATCACGAACGTTTGCCGAAGACAGCATGGCGGCGATGCCGTTGACCTGAGACTTCAGCTCTGGATGCTGTAGGCCAGCCCGACGAAGGTCAGAGAACTCACGGGCCATCTGCTGAGAAGGGTCCTCATGCCGCTGCTTGGCGACAAGTGCCGAGTTGGCTAGGTAGCTTGCCGTGGCTTTCTTGCTGAAATCCTCAGGGGAAACCTCGGTGACACTTCCGTCCGCATTGGTGAACGAAGGTGGCTTAAGGCCCGTGAAGGTGTGGTTCAGGATCGCACCAGCGCCGAGGTTGCCCAAGGAGTTACCGAAGTCGACCTTAGCCTTCTTTTGGATGGCAGCGTTGGCCGTGGTGATGATTTCCTGCGCACGGTCGGCAGTCGTCGGGTTGATGAGGAAGCCGGTCTTGTTTCCGTCCTTGTCCGTGGACTGCGAATTAGCCAGAGCCAAGGCGAAGTTCGGATTGGTCTGGGCATTGTCACGGGCAACAGCCAGGACGGTATTGTCGATGTCCTTTTCGGTGATGCCAAGGATACCTTGCTGACCGATGTTACCGTACTGTGCCCTTACGGCGGCTACGGTGGCTTCAGGGCTATCACCGGCCTTGATACTGTTCGTCACCGTGTTGCCGATGAGGGTGTAGGCTGCGGTGTGCGCCTTCTCAACCGTCTGCTGGTTGGCGACATCATTCTGGTGACCCACTGCCCAATCGAACAGCGGGTTCGTCTGGCGGATAAACTGAGTGGCCTGAACCGGGTTCATACCAGCCGTAGCGTCACGCTGCCTCTTTTCGAGGAAGTCTCGGATAGGCCCATCCTTGGCAGGATCGTATTGGGTCTTTACGTAGTTCTGGGTGTCCTCGCTGTACTGGCTACCGAGCTGCGAACCAACGGCAGCATCGATACCGGCTTGCTTCAGAGGGTCAGCATAAGCGGGGAGACTTCCATCGGCACGGGCCTTGGCAATCTGCTCCTTCGTCATTCCGCCGATCTTGGCTTCCTCAAGGGCAAGGGTCTGCTTATCGGCTGCCGATTGCTTCACCGCAGCAACCTGACCATAGGTGTCGATAGAGGTGCTGAAGCCAGCCAAGGATTTCGCAAGGCGGTCTAGGCTGTCATCCATCGGTGACCGGGCCGGTTCCGCATAGGTATCAACCGGGGATGCCTGCGGTGTCAGACGGTCATTGAGACCAAGATTGGTGTTAACTTCGACGCGTCCCGCCATTACTTCTTCCTCTTTAGACTATCCGAGTACGCATCAAGGCCCGTGCTTGCGATGCCGATGGCATATGGCAGGAACGACGGCTTGGCTGCTTTCTGTACGGAGTTGATGCGACCTTCAGCCTGTGACTTAACGCCGTCGAGCTGCGACCGAAGTTGATCTTGGGTCATCGCTAGGTTCTGTTCGTTGGTGCGCTCGAAGCGGCCTTGCTGTGCGTTGTAGTCCGCGATCAGGCTGTCCACGGTGATACCGGATATACCGGCCTCACCAGAGGTCACCGCAGCGGTACCACGGGCCTTAGCGTCTGCTGGTTGGCGTCTTCAAGATCGCGGGAGGCGGCTGCCTTTTCCTGCAACATCCGGTTCTGGATAGCGGCATACTGGTCAGATGCAGCGGCATTGGCTTCGATACGGTTGTTTTCGGCTAACTGGTTTTGGGTCTTGGCTTGCTGGGTTGCGCCCATGAAGCTGGTGACCTGACTTGCTGCCCCGATGGCGAGGCTGGCAAGGGATACTGGATCACACATCGGGGGTCCTTAGTTTGACAAATTCGATGAAGGGCCTCCGCTCAACGCCGTAGTCAGGGACGACACGGAGGAGCGAAAAGCCGCAATGTTTGATGAAGTTGACGTGGACGGTGTTTCTCTGGTCCACATAGTTTCCCAAAAGGGCGAAGTGGTCGTGGAGCATATCGATAACCCCATGCAAGTGGGCAACCATATATCTGATATGCTTCAGCAATTCGGGAGAGGCTAGCATCCAGACTGCCCCTGATAGTGGGCAACCTTTTACAGGGATGACGCCTATGGCAGCCTCAGGGCGACCGTCCACGGTCCAGACCCAGCAAGGGCCTAGACCAAGGGCAGACGGAAGGGAGACTTCAGGGGAAACACCGGAAGCGGCTAGGCATTCTGCGGTGTCCTCTGGTCGAAGCCGTGGGGCTAGGTCGACCATATCGGCCAACGTAGCCTCACGAAATTCAATCATTGTACCCTTTGCGATTTGGTGACGTAGTTTGCGGTCCACTCGGCTGAGATGATCGAAGACGGCAAGTAGCTATCGTTGACCAGCTCGACAGAGCATTTATCGTTCTGACTGAGTAGCGGGATGTCCAGCACTCCGTCGCCCATGGTTATGCTGTCCGTCTTGTTCAGCGGATCGCCCATGACACGACCGTTGGTGGCGTAGGCCCTCATAGCCATCCCCTGAAGCGTGACTTCCGCCCGAAGGTAGGCAGTCTTGCCGTAGCGAATGAGCAACCGGACCAACTGAAGGCGTCCTTCGGTCCTGACGATCGGTACCCCGGCTGAGCTTGTCTCGCGGATGTAGATCGTTGAGAGGCGGAACCGGCTGGTGTAATCTAGACCTACGAAGATCGGAACGTCCCTCAGGTCACCGACGAGTGAGAAGGTGGTCGCGGTGATATCGACAGGGTGGAGAAGCAGACCGGGGCCTACATTGGTTCCACCAGCGCCGCTTACGAGGACGAAGGGCGAACTAGAGATATCTGCGGTGACGATGGTCCTGTCCGTGAGCGGATTGTAGGTGCGACCAGACGGAGGCAGGGTGATGCGGTGATCGAGGTTGACCGTGAAGTCCAGACCGTCGTCCGCATTGCCAGCCTGAATGTCTACGCTTTCGATCCATATGTGGCCGCTGGTCGTCTGAAGCAGAACGTACAGGGTGCTTTCTATGAACCAGAAGTCGTGGATCGTCTGCACGTCCGTGAACTCCCAGCGGGACCACGAGGACTGAACCTTGCTGCGCTCCTGATAGAAGTACTTGTAGACGTAGAGACCGCCGCCACCTTCGTCCGTCTGAACGATCAGAACGTCTTCATGGGTGGAAGCTCGAAGCTTGACCACCTCGCCCTGAAGGAACAGCGGCACGTACCCGGTGACATCCTCGGCTTTACCTACGTCACTTGCGGGGTCGATGGTGTACTCGCGGATCATCGAATAGCGACCGCGCTTTACCGGGAAGTAGATGTTGTCACCCACGACCACCGGCCTGCACCGGGACGACATGCTGTATGCCGTGGACGGCTTTATGTTGACCGTCTTGTAGGTCAGGGTGTCGCCACCGGCTAGCATGTCCTGAGTGTTATCCGAGAACAGAATGAGCCGGTCAGCAAAGCCCACGGCAGAGCGCAAGACAGAAACGTCGGTCTCCGAAGAAGCCACGTCAATGGGGTCATCGTCCTCTGTGGTCGTCGCGGTCGTCTTCCAGAAATCGAAAGGTCCACCAGAGCGACCAAGGATGGTATTCTCGCCACTGAGGAAACCGAGCCGGTTCTTGAACCAGATGATATCGGAGACTGTAGCGCCAACGAACGAAGGGCTTGGGCTGGTAACCTCGTCACCGCAGCGCCGCCGTTCCCAGCTTACCGGGCCAAAGGTGAACGTCCCATCTTTCTGACGGACCAGTGCGTGGGGCATGGTTTCGCCGTCAAACGCGATGGCTGTCCCCGGCTTCGAGATTTCAACCCAACTGCCGCCGACGATACCGGAGCCGTCACCGGACACCGGAGTGAACCGGACGTAGTAGTCATCGTAGGCCGTGGTGACAGAGCCTTTGACCTTGATGGCAACACCGGGGTAGCCGTAGGCGGGAAGGTCTGTGAAGTCTTGGGTCTCATACTGGATAGCCTTCATGGCGTGGCCGTTGTAGCCGTCCTCGACCGAGATGGTGAACGGGGAACCGGCCCTGAGGTAGATCACCCCCTTCCCTGCCACGATAGAGAAGCCGGAAGTGTTGGCTGCTAGGTTCTTGTCGGTGGCCTTGTAGACCCACGCCGTGGTGTTGTTCACGGTCTTACCTAGGTCTTGGGTCTCGCCGGTTGCCAGACGCCTCGCGATGTAGGACGTGTCGACACCGGGGCTTTGGGCACCAGAGGTACCATCAGGCGTCGAATAGGAAGCGACCACGGCACCGTTGATGGAAATCGTGTAGGTCTTGCCGTAGTTTCCGGCCATGACGTAGACCATAGCCTCGTAGGGTTGCGCCGGTTCCACCACATTGGCGTCCATGGCGACCATGCGTTGCTGGTTGGTCATGTAGGTGTAGTCCCCGATGGTCGACGTACGATACGGCGGTTCGGGAAGGTTGCCGGTGTATTGGAGATACTGAAGGCCACCGGGGTACGTCACTTGTCGCTCTTGGCCGTCCAAGGTGAATACGCGGACACCAGTCTTGGACCAAACGGTCTCGTAGCGTTCGGTTACGTCTCGGTTGATAGGGTGGCAGTGGACCGGGTTGGTGGTGAAGTCCCCGACGATCTGAGGACCACGGACAAGCGGCGGACGCTTAATGAGACCATCGACAACCGTAGAATGCGCGTTGAGCTGATAGTCCCCCTGAGACGAAAGCCGCAGAGCCATAGCTTGCTGCGACACGCCATTGATGAAGTTCGGGATAGAACCTGAAATGCGAGCCATTAGGTACGCGCAAGAAGGCCCTGCATGAACGTGCTATCGGTGAGCATGTTCGGGTCATTGGTATCGAGTTCGGCTTCGAGCATGGCAGCCTGTGCGATCAGCTCATCCTGCTCCGTATAGGAGTGGACCTGACTGTCACCGAAGTATTGGTCTTGGTACTTCCGCGCTGCCCTTATGACGCAGTAGTTGGCCACGATCGGTGGAAGCTCATCAAAGGCGAATGCTAGGACGATATCGAGGGAGACAGGCTTATCCCAGACGAAGCTGTGCGTGTCCTTATTGTAGAGCTTGGTGCCCCTCTGGACGGCATTGGTATCAGCATCGTCGCCATCCGTGTCGACCTTCAGCGTGTTCCTCGGAAGGATGATGAAGCCGTTCTGGTCGGGGGAGATGATGTAGCCGGTTTCGTTGTTGAACGACAACCCCTGCGTCTGGACTTCGATGAGCGTAGCGCGAAGGGTATTGCGAGCTAGAGAGGCGTCGGTCACCTCTACGTCGTCCAAGGTGCTGATGGGCGCTTGGGTGGACGTGGCAAGAATGACGTTGATTGCCTCTAGCTCTGTGAGCGGTGTGATACCGTCAAGTGCAGACATAAAGGTTCCTTAAACGAAAAAAACCGAGGCCCAATTAAGGACCCCGGTTGGGTTAGTGATTAAGCGGTTGCAAGCTCGATGGCGGCTTCAGTACGAACCGGGCCGTGACCCATGGCGTACTTGGCGACGAACAGAGTGCCCTGACGGGAAATCTGGTATTCGCTCTCAGCCTTCAGGTCCATCAGCTTGACCGTGCCAACGGCAGAGCGGTGCATGATGAGACCAGCGGTTTTGCTGAAGTCACCGACGTACTTGCCGGTCGTGATGTTCGTGTTCGGCAGGTTGGCCGTCTTGATCGGGAGGATTTCCGCGATCATTGCGACCGTACCGTTTGCGTACGAACCTTCACCACCCCAATCCTTGTTGATGACCTTGGTGGTCTTGACGAGGGCGTAGTACTGAGCAGGCTTCATGAACGAGTAGCGTTCCGTGGTCGGGACGAACTTGTCATCAAGAACAGCGGCGGCGTCGAAGTGGGCATCTGCGTACGCCTGTGCGTCCGTGAGGAAGTTGGCGTTGGTCAGCTTGCCGCCACCGGGGAGACCAGTGACACGAGCGGCACCACGGGAAGCCAAGACACCGTTGATAGCAACGTTGCGGTCGAATGCCTGGGCGAGTTCTTCACCCATCTGCTTGGTGAATTCACCGCGAACGTCGACATGAAGCTTGGCTTCTTCGATGTTGGCAATGAACGTCTGGGTCAGAAGCAGGTCGTCAATGGTGATGACAACCTCGTTGACCGGGATCGTGCCACCAAGGATTTCCGTACCCGGCGTATGGTAACCAGCGTTGTTCGAACGACCAGTTGCGTAGAACGAAGCAGACTTGCCGTTGGCGATAGTACGGACCTGATGCTTGTCAACGAACTGCGAGGTCTGCGAGAATGCGGTGATGATTTCACCCGTTGCGACCTTGAGGAACAGTGCATTGGTATCACCAGCACCGTTAGCCTGACCCAACGGGGAAACAATAGCGTTAGCCATGTAGTATAAGTATCCTTACGATTTCTGAGGTGGACTATAGTCACCGCCTAAAAAGGTCAGTGTGACTTGCTCAGAACGTCGAAGGATTAGGGGATGGGTTGGCTGGGCATGACCAGTTTAAAGAACTCTCCCTTGAGTTCTCCCATTCCGTTGCAGTGAACTGCTAGTGGGCCACCTAATTACTTCTTAGGTACCGGGGCATTGGCGCGACGTGCAGCCGCCTTAGACATTGCCGAACCTTTCTTGGCGTAGAAGACACCTTCAGGCTTCGGACCCTGCTGCGGTGCATCCGGTGCGGAATCGTCGGGTGAGCCATCGGCAACATCACCAGCCAGATAGCGCTTAGCGTTGTAGTCCCGAACCTGCGCATTAGACGGCGTAGGTGTCGACGGTGCGTTAGCTACACGAGCGGCAGCCTGACCGATGGGCGACTTGGCAGATGCGATACCGACATCCTTGGCTGGCTTCGGGCCTTGCTGCGGTGCAGGCGTATCAGCACCAGAGCTGTCCGTGGTTGACGAAGGTTGCAGCGTGTCATCCTTGGTCTTGTCACCGGGTGGTGTGTTGTCAGGCTTTGGCGTCGGCGTCGGGACGTTCTTGGGCGCTTTGGCCGTCGTCTCGGATTTCAGCTTGGTCGTGTAGGACTTGCCGTTCCACGTAAAGACCTTCTTGCCAGAAGCACGAGCGGCCTTGAATGCGTTACCAAAGTCAGACATGGGTTCCCCTTAGGTTGTCGTAGAAGTTGATCAGCCGCTTACCGCAGTCGATCTTCTGGGTTTCGGAAAGGTGGAGCTTGGCGATCAAATCGATAACCGCCGCTTTCGTAAGGATGCCCTTCGGTGGCGCTGGTGTCGCTTTGTCGAAGCAGACGCGAAGGTCCGCAGGTAGTGAAGGGTAAAGGTCAGGTAGCTGCTTAGCGCCAAAGCTGGTGCAGCTTGTCGTTGTCAGCGCCACTAAGGCACTCGCGACCAGCATCTTTGAGCGTTGCCACATAGGCGTTCAATCCGTCGATGTTTGAGTTGAGGGTGGTGAGCTTGTCGGCGTTGGCCTTGGCCTGAACAGCGTCGGCGTCGTATGCCTTCTGTTCGGATGCGCGTAAGGTCTCCGAAAGCTGTAGCTGGTCTTTAAGGTCTGCGGTCTCGGCTGCGTGTTTGCTATCGAGCCGACCCTTACCGTAGATCACGCCGACGACAGCGAGGACCGCGATCACCGGGGCAATCCACTTAAGGAAGAACGAAGCTGTCATTGGGTAGTCTCCGGTTGGCTGGAAAGGGTCTGCCTGAAGTCCATGTGGCCAATCGTGGTGTAGGCGGTGTACATCGCTGGGATGAGTACCGTGATCCCTACCGAAGCCGTCTCAAGTTTGAGGTATAGGGCAACGAATAGGCCAACCCACGAAAGGACCATGGAGACACCCAACCAGAGCTTAGAGGTGCGTCTGGTCGAGTGCCGGTGCATCACGGGTACTGCTTGGTCGGAAGCTGATAGTGAGGACCGTCCTTGAACGTCTTCCAGTCACCGCCCCATTCGATCGGTACCTTTTCCAACCGGGCAGCTTCTTTCACGATGGGCGAGAACTTGTTGTAGACCGACCAATCCCAAGTGACCTTGCCGTTGACCAGCGGGGCGATATCGACAGCATGGGCGTAACCGTCCTTGCCGGGAATGTGCTTGGAGTTCATGGTGGTGGAGACACCCTTGGCCACGTTAAGGCGTTCCTGTGCTACCGTCCGGGAACCTTCGAGGACCGTGAAGTCCATGGTGGAAATGGCAGCTAGGCGATGGACAACGCGAACAAGGTCAGGGTGGACATGGGTTAGTTCGGAGAGGCTTTTGGCCCCTAGAGTGATAGGCATGGTTTCCTTTGGTTACGGGGCTGGGTCGGGTACGAACTGAAGACCCTGAGATGCCAGATTGGAGACAGCCCAACCGGCTGAGTTGTCTTCGTTCGTGGCGGTGAAGACGATGAGGTCGGTGTTTCCCTCGGCATACTCGATCCACGAACACATGATCTCGATAGCCACCCAATCGGCGTTTAGGTACCAGTGGGTTGCTGCGGTGTCCGTGGTCATGTTTGGGTCGATCGGTGCGACCTTGCGGCTGAACACGATGGGGAAGTCTGGGGATATGCGGTCGATGTCAGACGTGACTTTGTAACGCTGTTCGTCCGTCACGAGCATTGCGATTGTGTGCATTAGGTTGCCCAAAGGTTGCTGATAGCGACGATCTTGTCAGCCGTGGGAGCTACCTGCCCATAGGCAATGCGGCGGATGGTGCCACCGAAGAAGCTACCCGCAACACCGCTGCCAAGCGAAGCGCCGATGTATGGATTTAGTGTCGTGCTAGGGTTGCCGTTCTGCGCACCGGAGAAGACAACAGAACCATTTAGGTAGAGCTTGACGGTCGCTCCATTGATGACCAGAGCGCCGACTACGGTCTTCCCTCGGTTGTCAACGCCTGTCCCGTCGAAGATGGCGGCACCGGTGGCAGTGCCAACCTGACCTATGAGCTTGCCTGTCTCAAGAAACCCTATGCCGAAGTTCGCGTTCGAACCGTAGACAGAGGAGACTAGCTGAGGTGCAGCCATGGATGCCGGAACATCCGCCTGGAATATGATGCAGTTTGCACCAGACTTCGCTTTCCAGTCAGGGACTAGATAGTCGTCGGACCCATCGAACTTAATGCCGGGGTTTTGCCATGCAGGCTTTGACGCGCTTGAACTGGACTGAACGGCAATGCCGAGCGGAACTTGCTGGATAGAGATGCCTTGGGCGGCCGCAGCGGACGGACTATTAGACGTGAAATGAACCCACGTTTGTGTCGAAGCAGCTACAAAGTAAAAGCTACCTCGGCTACCAGCGCCAACGCTGGATGACCCATAGTTGCTACCGCCTTGGGTATTCCCGGCAGAACAGCCTACGGTTCCTATGCGCGTGTAGGTAACTCGGTAAGTCTGCCCCGGCGTAGACGTGAACGATATGTCTGCCCCAACGCCGCTCCCCGTTGGTTGACCGTTGAAGTCAATGGCCATCCCTACAATTAGGGCGGTTCTGCCGGGGTCCTGTGTTAGGATGGTGTTGCTGGGTGAATAGAGTTCAGGGAAAGCCGCCTCGATATCAGAGATAGACTTCGACCCCTGCCCGTGTCTGTCCAGCGCTAGGAAGACCGCAGAACCAGCGGCGGTAACCGGAATTGCACCACGGTCGCTGAAGATACCATCGGCCCCTGCCATGGTGAAATCCCAGAAGCGGAAGTCTTCACCGTTTGGTGACAATACCGTCTTCAGGAGGTCGCTATCCACCGAAGGACCAGAGAAACCGGGGACGAACCAGTGTGATCCTCGCCTACCCCGTTCGGTCCCTAAAGCTGGCCGTGGTGCGGCTGACCAGATAGGGCTATCAATAGACATTTACGTTGGCGGTTCCTGAGGTGTAGTCACCGGGGCCGAAACCAACCTTAAGCCAGTAGGCCGTGGCGAACTCGCCGTCCAACTCAGCCGGTGCGGTGTAGGTACCGATGGGCACCCAAGTCGACTTATCCTTCGAGCGGTAGGCCGTGAGCTTTCCGACAAATGCGCCCTGAATGGACACGGAGTAACCATCCCGCTCTTGCTTCAACACGGCGGGGCAATAGGTATCTGCCGCTGTAAGTGCGGACATTGGTATCTCCTAGAATTGAAAAAGACCCCTCCGGTTAGGGAGAGGTCATTAGGTTAAAAGTTGGAACGACCGAGCTTGGCGGATACCTGTGCCGTGTAGGCTGCATCCTTGCCGTAGCGCTTGTCGGACATGGCGACCGTTACGTCAGCCCACGAGCTGTAGGTGTCCGTAGCCACCCGTGCGGGTTTACCGCCGAGCAACTTAGGTTCACGTCCGTTGGCTGCCTCGTAGCGTTCGCGCAGCTTGGCCACACCAAGTACAGCTTGGTCGACATTGTTGTCAGCCAGAGCCGCATTGTATTCCTTGATCTCGTCAGCAGTCAGCCCGGTCCGTGCCCAAATGAGCATGGTTTCCAGACTGTCCTTGCCACCGGCAGCTTCGTTGATCTTGAGGTCTGCGAGTTCCTGCGCTGCCCTCTGGCCACGGATATAGGCGTCGACCATATCGCGACCGTAGCCATTGGCCTCGGCAAGCTGATAGTCCTCATCGCTGAGGGTACCTTCGTTGTCGGCAAAGCGACCAGTGAGATAACCGACGATCTCGTCAGCCGTGAGGGGATCGCCTTCGTCGCCTTCGGATTGGTCGGCCTCCTCTTCGGATGCCTCTTCTTCCGTAGCTTCTACAACGTCCTCTTCTGTGATGACTTCGGGCAGCTCTTCATCAACCGTGGTGTCCTCAGGGTCAACCTCTACGGTCTCCTCAGGATCACCTTCGACTTCCTCGCCGGTCTCTTCGGTCTCTGCGGGGGAACCCTTCAGTTCCTCGTAAGCCTTCAGAAGGTCAGCAACGGAGCTGAAACCTTCAGGAAGCTTAAAGTCCTCGGAAGGTGCCGAACGGGCAGCAAGGGCTTCTTCGGTTGTCGTCGGTGCGCTTTCGGCAGCTACGGTCAGGGCTTCGAGCGCTTCCGCCTCAGAGGGTTCAGCGCCGGGGTTTACGGTGATGCTTTCCATCAGGACGGCGTGTACAGGTTGCCAGAGGTCAGCATGACGCTACCTTCGGGAACACTGTCCTCTGCCTTGGCCTTTCGAGCGCGGGGCTTCTTTTCCTCAGCGACGTTTTCGGTCACCTCGGTTTCTACGGTTTCAGTGGTTTCTTCGCTCACTGCGTCTCCTGCTGGGTTGCGGCATCGGCTGCCTGTTGCTGTTGATCTCGGATTGCACCACCGGCCTGAGCCACTGCGTTAGGGACACCGGCAGTTAGTAGTTCGCGCTGGTGGTCGGCGTCGGTTATGGCTTGGATTTCCTCGTCGGTGCGGACAAGGCCACCAGTGTCAATGCCGAGCGATGCGCCACGACGCTTGAAGTATTCCTCGTCATTGATGCGCTTCTCGATGACCATGGGGCCGAACGTCTGCGCAGCGCCTTGGATGAAGGTGTCGAGGTTGGTAAGATCGTTGCCACGACCAAGGGCGTCCAAGCCGGTAACGATGGACGTGCTAGAGATTTCCTTCGGTAGCGGCGGTACCTTGCGGACGGCTTCCATGCGGAGACCGTAGAGCTTGGCTACAGGCATTTGGAATTCCTCGGCAAGCAAGGAATAGATACCGCCGAGACCTTGGTCCAACTCACCTGCCATGAAGCGGATTTCCTCGGCTGTCACTCGCTCACCACTACGTTGAACCGCAGAGTTGAGAAGGAAGGCGTAGGAAAGGCGTTCGGTCAGGGATTGGATGAGGCGTTCGGCAACGCTGAAGTCTGCGGCCTTCTCCATTTGGAGACAGGTAATATGGTCCTTCGAGCCTTGGACGAAGCCACCGTTCTCAGCCTTGGCCAACTTAGTGGCGCTTGTGGTAGAGTTCGGTGCAACTAGCCAGACGACTTTGGCTGCCTGCATCGTGCCATCTCGGATTGCTCCGGTCAGTGCGTTCAGGCTGGTCAGGTCACCGACATACTCGTCAACGAAGGCACGACCGTAATCCTCACCTTCGAGGACCGTGAGGCGGATAGGCAGCCACGGGCATTTGTCGACAGGATACGTGCCGCCATATTCTCCGGCTATCACAACATCGTCTATCTCTTGGGTCACCACATATTGGGTGCCTTCATCGTTCAGGGAGATGCGTGTGTAGACTTCGATCTTGGCGTCACGGGCAAGCGATGCGTCTGCCGGTGGAAGCTGGTCACGGATTTTCACAGGAAGGGCTGTCCGTGCGATGGTCTCTAGGACAACGATGTCGAGTACGTTGCCGCTGGGGTCACGCTGGACCACATAGGACGACAGACGGAAACCACGGGGCCTACCCTTCTTCGGGACGTAGAGGAGATAGTTTCCCGCGACCACGAGCTGACGACAAGCCTCGAAGCTGATGGGCCGGAACATGGAGCTGTTCATCTCGGATAAGACAGCACGTTCACGGGCACTCAGGGCAGCTTCAACGGACCCTCGTTTGTCGTTGGACTTCGCAAGGGTGGCGAGGGCCAGGTCATCGATCTGGTACTTGAAGAACGGGGCATTGATCGGGAACAGGGCCATTTGCAGCTTTGAGGCAAGCTGACGTAGACCACGGGAACCCAAGGACTGGTTGGTGTTGTCAAGGTCGGATGCGCCGGTCGTTCCATCCTTAGGGAACAGATAGGGCACCGTGATTGCGGCGTTACGCTGAGCGCGGGTGACGTAAGGGTTACGATCCTGCACCAGAGCGTTGTAGAGCGCCTTGGCCTTGACACTATCGACGGGGGTCTGGTCTGCCATTAGATCGGGACGTTAACGCCAATCTGGGGACGGACAGTGGGAATGGGATTTGTCAGGGAGTTGACCAGAGACTTCTTGCCCTTGCGCTTTGCAGCAGCGTTGGCAATGTCAGCATCGGTCCCTGTGGTACCAACCTCGTTAAGGACAGGTGCCTGCGGTGTATCTACCGGGGGCGGCGCTGCCTGAACGGGGTCGGCCTTTTCGATCTTAGGTGCTTTGGGTGGACACATGGCTTTCTTCTTGGGCGGCGTAATGCGCCTCAAGGAAACCGACAACTTCTTGTCGACCATGAAGGGCACCAACGGCCCTGTCTGAGAGGGTTAGGAGGTCAGGTGGGATGGTGTTCGGAAAGGCTTCCTTAAGAAACCTTAGGACATCCTTAGGTATATACGGAGGTTCATCCATGGGGGACTTCCGGGCTAGTGGGCAACCAAATGCCACCCCAAGGAAAACCTCAGGGTGGCGCGAGTGGACTTAGGCTAGACGTGCCAGTTCACGTTCAGCAAAGAAGATGATCTTCTTCAGGTCGTAGCTGTGGTCAGTTCCGTCCTTCTCGCCGAGACGATAGCAAGCCTTGAAGATGTTCCCGATACCGAACTCCATCTTCTTGTGTTCGATGAGGTCTAGTAGATCGGTGCAACCTTTTGGTATCTTGTAGTACGACGATGAACCGCCGTCAGACTTTACTGGACCGGCGTCCAAAGCTTAGCTTCCTTCTTCTTGAAATCGTAGTCGGTGTAGTGGAGGATACGAGCGCAACGGGCCATCGTTAGTGCGAACTCTTCGTCAAGGTTCTTCTTGGCGTAGGCTTCAACAATGGCTGGCCACCACTCGGCTTCGTTCTCGATATCGAGCTTGTCTAGTATCTTACGTGCCGACACCGGACCCATACCGGGGCAACCGGGGTAACCATCGGTCACGTCTCCTGTCAGCGTTTGGAGCAGCCAGTTGTATCGGGCGGTCGGCGCATCGATCTCAACCCAATTGCCACCACGGTAGAGATTACCGGGTATCGTCTGCAAATCCTTGTCGGCAGAGACGATGATCTTCTCACCCTTGATCAGTGAAGGGTGTGTAGCGAGTATGCCAAGCGTGTCGTCAGCCTCGATCCCCGGCTTAACTTTAGCGCCATGCTCTTCGACGAGCCATCGCTTAACCGCAGTAACACCAAGAGGTTTCCGTCCGCGTCCACCTTTATAGGCACTATAGATTTCGTGTCGGAAGGTAAGTCCTTGTGAAAGACAGAGGACAACATCGGTAGCTTCAAGTTCCTTCTTGATGTTCTTTACGGTATTGAGGAAGGTGTTCTTCACTTCCTTCAGGTCAATGCTGTAATACCACTCGTCATCTTCACCCTCGAATTCCTTCATGCCTGAGGCACAACCGGAGACCACGAGAATGTCTGCGTCGAGCAGGATGGTCCGCTTAATCAGAAATGCTCCTTATTCCATAGGTGCTGTGGAGGTTGTCCAGCATCCCCTGTTCGTCATTCGGTGACAAAGGTGCTGGCGTGGATGGAACGTAGGGTACGTACGGCATCGTCGGGATGGCAACGAAACCACTCAGTCCTCCCGATGCGGAACGAAGCCAGCAGACCGTGGACAACCTTCTCACCGAGGTTCTTATCGAAGACAGGCTCAACATGCGCAAAGGTAAATCTCCTGTATGGGTCACTGGTGTTGTAAGTACTCAAACGTTCCTTCGGTCGGAAAGTCTTCCCGATCTTACAGAGGTTTGGGTATAGCGGGTGCGTAAGGACGTACAGATAGTCGTCCTTTACTGTAGGCATTAGTGGGTCTCACCCCAATTCTGCCCGATGTCGTAGTTGCCCTTGAGCGGGCACTTGAAGTTTAGTTGCTCACCGGCCTTGGCGATTGCGTTGGCCATGATGGTACCGAACTCGTCAGCCCGGTCTGGACGAACGGAGGCTTGGGTTTCATCGTGGATGTTCCCTACCCATTCATAGTCGACCAGCGGGACGAACCCTGCTTCCTGAAGTTCCCGGTCAGCGATGACCAAGGCCAGCTTCATGATGATTGCACCGGCAGACTGAAGCAGCGTGTTGAGTGCCGAGTGTGCCGATCGGATCGGAACATAGCGACCATCGAGACCACGGAGCTTCCCTACTTTCGCCTTCTCTTTACACGCGTCGACCAGCTTCTTGAGCGCGGGAAACGCCTTCATCAGCTTGTTACGGGCAGCCCTACCAGCCGCCGCGATCTTCTCAGCGGACCCACGGACACCGAGGACGAACCCAAGGTTATAGTCACCCGAACCGTAGAGCATGGCATAAATCCACGTCTTGGCGGTATCGCGGGAACACCCAAGCGCCTTAGCGTTGAGCGTATGCATGTCCGTGCCGTCTTCCTTGCGGCCTTCGAGAATGGTCTTGATGTATGCGCCTTTGTCCCAACGGGCCATGTACCCGGCCAGACAGCGCAGTTCGAGGGCGTCGGCGTCACAGCCTACGAGGACCTGACCCTTGTTCGCGGTGAACAGAGCGCGGCACTCATGGCCCCACTTCACCTTCCCCGATGGCACCTGAGCCATGTTCGGTTTCTGGTGCGTCATGCGGCTGGTGACCGTGCCCATGGTGTTTACGCGACCATGGATTCGACCGTTGCGGACAGCCTTAAGCCAAGCCTCCTTGCCTTCCGACAACATGCCGGTAAGCTTTGCGATCTGAAGGTATTCGGTAAGGAGTGGGGCTGCCGGGTACTTCAGCTTACTGAGGACTTCATCGTCCACCTTAGGCTGACCATCGTTGGTGAACTCGGAAGGTCTCCACCCGTAGAGCTTCTGAAGGCGGTTCGCGATGTCCTGACGTGAGCCGGGGTTGAACGGCTTCATCTTGATCTTGGTGTACGGCGCTTCGGTCGAGTAGCTTTCCCGAACGGGACCGACGTAGGGCTTAAGCTCTTTGCCGGTGGCCTCGGAGAACCGACGTTCCGTGATGGTGACACCAAGGTCTTCGCGTTTGACACGACGGTCTGCCGCTGGTGTGACTACGCCGTCTGGGCGGAACCACGGTGCGAAGATGCCAGCAAGCTTGTCTTCTATTTCAGCCTGGGCACCGCGCAACATACCGTAGAGACGATAGGCAGCTTCCTCGTCAAAGGCCCAACCGTGAGCTTCCTGCCGGGAGATGATGCGTTGAACGTCGTGTTCGATCTGGACGCTTTGGAAGCTGAAGTCCTTCTTGCGCAGCTTACGAAGCAGAGCAAAGGTTACCTCAACGTCCTGACCGCAATAGTCCTGCATCTCTGGTGACCATCGGCCCCAGACGAAGTAGGTCAGCTCATCACCCTTGAGACCAAGGGCACGACCTTCCTTTTCCTTCTCCTTACCGTAGTCGCCTTTCCAGTGACCAAGGCGGTAGCCCCAGCTTTCCAGATTGTGGCGACCGTACAACTGCGGCGGTATCCACTCGCGCTTCTTGGCTTGCAAGAAGTCTGCATCCTTCATGTCGGGGTAGAAGTGCCTAGACATGATGATGGTGTCGAGAACGATGCCCGATGGCTTGAACCACGGGTAAATCTTCTGAAGCGCCGGGATGTCGAAGGTTTGGATGTTGTGACCGCAGATGACCGCAGCATCCATAAGTGCCCGAACGCCAACCGCGATAGGCAAAGCACCGGGATAGTCGTTGTCAGTGAAGTGTTGAGACTGACCGGTCAGTGTACTCTTGATGACCAAGGAATGAACCACGGTCATCTCTGGTATCAGCCCGTCACTCTCAATATCGAAGACGAGTTGTTCAAGCTCATCTATAGGTCTACCGTTTATCTTCCAGCAGAAGTCGGAGATGATAACTCCTTCAGGGCAGCGGCAAGTTCACCCGCTCCTCCGATGGTGAGCGTGATGGTAGCCTTGTTAAAAATCATGGTGATCCGGTCCCCCGCCCGTTTGATCTTCACGGACGAGGGTATGTTGTCGTTGGTGTGCTGGTGCATCAGAAGGGGCAGTCTTCCATGTCGGTTTCGTCTTCGAAGGTTGATGTCCCTCGGTTGCTCTTCTCGCCCTTATCTGCGAACGGATCGGACATCAGCTCATAGAGGCGACCTGTCTTGCGGTCGTACCAAAGCCAACCAGCGATACCTGTCTCGCCTGTCCAGCGACACTTCAGTACCCTTAGGGTTGTGATGGTGTTGAGCGGGATGATCTTACCGTCGATCTCGATCTCACCATCTGCTTGCTGGTTTCGCTCTGCACCAATGATGGTGTGCGAAAGCTGCCCGATGGAATGAGACCCACGGAGCTGGGCCATAGAAACCTCAGCACCCTGTTCATGACCCTTGTCACCGGATGGTCTCTTAAGGTGCGTCACGAGAAAAATCGTGATGTCACATTCGAGCGCCAAGGTGGCCAAGGCTGTCATGATGAAGTCGATGTTCCGCCGTTCGTCGCCTTCTTCCTGTCCCGATACGACAATGGAGAGATGGTCCAAGAAGATGCGTTTGCAGCCACAACCTTTGGCGAGATACCGGATCTTAGCCAGTAGGTTATCAGAGCTAGTTGAACCAAAGTGGTCGTAGAGGAACACCCTTCCACTACCAACAGTCTCCTCATAAGCCCTCCGTCGTTCCTCTGCACTAGCGAGTTCTTTGTCAAGGTGGAGAGGTTTGGACAAACGAACGCCTATGAGACCACGGGCTGTACGCTTGATCGGTTCCTCTAGCATAAGGATACCAAGGTTCTCCTCGGTGGTCCTAAGCAGATGGTCGACATACTCACGGATGAGCGACGACTTACCCATGCCGGAACCAGAGGTCAGCGTCACGACTTCCCCGGTGCGGACACCAAGGGTCATCTCGTTTAGCTTCTGGTGCGGCAGGGTGACGTGATCGTTGTCGTCGTCTTCCTCCATCAGGTCCCATAGGTCAGCACCGTCAACGATGCCGTCAGGACGGAGAACCTTAGCTGACCATAGGCAATCAATGAGTTCCCTCACCTCACCGTGCATCAGCATTTCGTTGGCGTCTTTGCGCGGGAGGATCGCCGTCTTGCACTTACCCGGTTCGAATAGCTGGACGCATTTGTCTACAGCTTCCCGCCCCGGCTCATCCATATCGAAACAAAGGATGACTTCCTCAAACGTGTTGATCCATTCGAGGTTCTTCTTGATTGCACCAACGGCACCATTGGCACCCGTGGGTAGCGAGACGACTGGCCACTTGTGACCCTGCGCCTTGCTGATGCTGATAGCGTCGATCTCGCCTTCGGTGATGATGAGCTTCTTACCGCCGTCTCGCCACAGGTGCATCCCGTAGAGACCGGCGTTCTTGGTGTCACCGAGGAAGACGAAGTCCTTACCAGCGGTGCGTACCTTCTGCGCTATGATGCGCTGGTTGGTGTCGCGGTAGTTGAAGATACGGACAGCTTTGCCGCCCATCTCGGATCGCGTGAAGCCCCACTTGGTAGAACTCTCAAGGTCGATCTTACGGCTAGCCCAATCGTTCGGCTCACCAATAGGTAAAAGTCCCTTCGCTTTCGGCGCGGATACTTCAGTCTCTTCCAATGTTCCTCCGTCGCCTTTTTCGAAATAGCCACACCCAAAGCAATGTCCATGCCCGTCACTGTACCGCCCCAAGTTGTTCGATGAACCGCACTTGGGACAGCTCTCGTGTCGGACAAATTCACTTTCAGTTTCCACTGGTTATTCTGGGGAGGTCACGTAGATTGTTCGCGTTACTTCGCGTGGCCATACCTGCTGGATAGCTACATCTTCGACGCCTTGGTCCTGATACTCGGTAGCGCCACGAGACCACGAGATTTCCCAAAAGGTACCGTCACGCTTGTCCCGATAGACAGCCTCGTAGAACTTGGACCACCGGCTATCACCAGTGATCTCAGCAGGTTGGACGTTTTCGTAATGGTCGCCTTCGAGGTCATCACAGATGAGGAGCTGGGCATCCTTTTCGGTGATCAAACGTCGACCCTCGCGATGACACCGTTGTAGGTCCAGTAGTAGACCGTGGTCCCGTCAAGGCGACCGCGATGCAAATTGAAGGTCACCTTGTCGACGTAGGATTGCTCCCAATCTATGGGTGCGTTGCGGTACATTGCCCGGTAGTCGGGTTCGCGCATGACATGAACAACTTCATGAGGGCGAGTGTGCGGTCCAGCCTTCGGTAGACGACTGGCAAGTTCGGTCAGTTCAGCTTGGGAGATAGGTCTCAAACAGGCATCCTTAAAACAGTGAGGGGAAACAGGGTGGCGAACAGAACGATCACCACCCAGAGACATGCGGTAAGGATTACGAGAGAAGCGCGTTGATGTTCGCAGCGACCTTCTGTGCCTGGGCGATCTCTGCCGTCGAGGCAGCCTTGGCGTCAGCAGCAGCGGCAACCACGGCTTCATGTTCGGCGTCGGCAGCGTCATCCATGGCGTCGGCCTTGTTGCATGCAGCGATCGTCAGCTTGTCAGCCTTGGCTTCAGCAGCGACAACCAGTGCCCGTGCCTTGGCGTCAACAGCTTCGAAGTGTTCCTGCGACTTGTCGAAGGTGGCGTCACGCTTGACCTTGGAAGCCGCAACCTTGGCGTCGTGCTTCTCGATATGCGAGGTGTGATGGAGGACAACGGCGTCGAGCTTGGACACGGTGGACGTAAGTGCCTTAAGCGCACCTTCGGTCGACGGACGGACGAACAGAGCAGCGACGGAAGCGAGTACGGTCTTGATCATTGGATGCCTTTCGGTGGCTCATGTAGCCATGCTTTGGGGATTGATTTGTCTGCGTATTGGAAGCCGTGGGTCTCGCACCACATGCCGTAGGTCGTCTTGGACTGCTTCGAGATGCGCGTTCGGCTGCTGCTGAACACGAACCTGATGTCCAGTTCGGGATGCTGGGCTTTGACAAGCAGGTGCTTCTGCCTGTCCTCGGTGAGGAACCGGCCCTTCGTTTCAACGATGATCCCGTTTGCGAGCTTGAAGTCTGGTGTGTACTTGGCCTTGCGAGCAGGCTTCAGGTACTCGACTTTCAGTTGCTCATATTCGAAGCTGTGGCCAACTGCCCTCAGCTCATCGGCCACTTTGTCTTCCAGACCAGAGCGATACCCTTTGAGGATAGCGCCCTTGTCCAGATTGCGTACGAATGCCAAGGGTTAGAAGTCGTCGCTGCCTTCCGGTTCGTCACCGGAGGTATCGCCATCGGGTTCGTTCTGGTCGTCGGTGTCTTCTTCGGTGAAGCCGTCGCTACCATCGTAGCCACCTTCTTCCTCGGTGAAGCCCATGTCGGCAGCCGAGCGACCACCGGCAGAAACCAGTTCGATCACCTGAACACCTTCGAGAAGCAGGGAGACACCGAAGGCAGCCTGACCGGCAACCCAGAACGGAACAGCGCCACCAGAGACGCGAACCGTAGAACCGCCCCAGATTGCCGTACCCTTCTTAAGCTTCTGAAGCCGAGCGTCGATGAGCTGCGGATACCGCTTCCAGTCCTTACCCTTGTCGGTCGTACCGGAGTGCTTCATCTTGAACTTGAGAAGGATCGTTCCGGTCTCTTCTTCCTGTTCGTCGTACTCGGTGGTGTAGAACTCCATCCGCTTCGGGGCTTCCATTCCGAGCTTCTTACGGGTGGCAACCGGCAGGGCCTTGAACTTCTCGACAGCCTCAGCTTCCGAGACTTCCATAACCTTTTCGATCTTGGCGAGGAGTGCCGCGACCTGAGGGTCATCCTTGGTCAGGCGAACCTGAATGGAGAACGCACCACCTTCGATCGGATAGGCGTCGGTGCCGTAGTCCGGTGCAGCGAAGTCCAGCTTCGGGAAGACAGCCGGTGCCCGTGGGGTGGTGATCTTGACAGCTTCTACACGCTTCTTCTTGTCAGCCATGTATATTCCTTTGTGGGATTGTTGTTATAGTGGAGAGATTTACTTACGATACTTCTTCTCTAGGGCCACCATGTCGTGACCCTCGATCTGAAGCTGGACCCAAAGGTCAACCGGGATTGGCTGACCGCGTTGCCAGAGGATGATGGCGTGGGCCATCGGTGGCGTTACGCTCATGCGTACTGACCAAGGTTGACCTTGTAGCCCTCGGTGGTCTTTTCGAGACCGAGAACCTTCACGCCGCTGAGACCGGGCAACATACCAGTGATATGCTTGGCGATTGCCGCGTGGACCTGTGTGGCCGTGAGTTCGGCAAACAGCATCGGCTTCTTGGCAACGGGTCCAGCCAGGGCGGCGATGGTTGCAGCACGGGCGACACCGGCAGCCTTACGGTTGGCCTTGTTCAACTTGCGCTGTTCACGGGCCTGTTCGATGGAGTTCGAGGTGGCACGGTCTACGCGGCTTGCATAGCTGTTGACCGTTCGGCCTTCGTCGTTGACAAAGTATACGAGCTGGAACTTTCCGTCACCGTCTGCCGAAGTTGTGGCCAAGGTGTACGTACGTCCACGGGTTACGTCCCTAACGTTCCAATAGTCGGACCACTGGCTGTCCTTGATGACAACCTTGTCGCCAACCTTGAAGGTGTCAGCCGATGCCACCAGTTTGAAGCGCCATGCGAACGGAGCCGAGCGGCAGCCCTTGTCGTCCTTCACGGCCACGCATGTGCCGGTCTGGTCTTCCTGAACCGTGTACTCCTTGCCGATGGTGAGGGGGTATCCAACCATGTCGCTGGCGTCGGAGAGTACAACACGGTCGTTCTTCTTGAAGTTCGTCAAATCAGTTCTCCTTGGATGTAGTCTTGGATTGCGGTGAACTCAGCGCGTTTGCCGTCCTGTCCCGCGATGAGGTTCTTGGTGGCCGTGAAGACTTCCTGAGGAGGAATGTCCAAAGCTTCGCTCAATTCGAGGAAGACAGCCGCTGCGCCCATGACCTGAATTTCAGGCGTGTAATCCTGAAGGCCGTTGAGCGTCATCATTACCGCCGCCGCAACTTCGCGAGGACGGGCCATATTGATCTTGTCTTTGTTCAGCCTAAGCCGGGGCATGGGGTCCCTTTGGATAGAAGATGGAGATTGTGAGGAGCGCGATCAGAATAATGTCGAGCGCAACATCGGCGTTCGTCATGCAGCCACCGGCTTGCGGAACTGCTTGTTGACGATCATTGCCTCGCGGGAGAAGTAACGCTGAGACTTCAGCCCTTCGATTAGGGTACGACGAGCTTCATACTTCTCGTCCTTGCTGAGCGTGTTCAGGTCGATCACCGTAGAACCAACGGTAAGACTGTTGTGGTTCGCGCCGAACCTTAGTGTAACCTTAGGTGTCATAAGTTTTCCTTTGGTTGGAAATTCGAAATTGCTAGTGGGCAACCAATTGTGTCCACCAGTGTGATTGTCCCGCTAGTGCAACGGTTTAGGCAAAGAAGTACGCGGCGTTCAGCACCTCCGTTATGTCTAGGTCCCCCATTGGTGGCCGTGGTTTGATTTCAAGGTCGTCCGTATCCATCATCGATAGGAAGTCACTGAGGGCGTCACCTTGGTACATGGTCACGAAAGCCTGCCGGAGCGCGTTGGCCAACCAAGTCGCCCTACCCGCGTGGGTTCCGTAGCTATCGTGGATCATGGCGAAGGATGTCACCCCGGCGTCGACCAGCATGGCCAAGGTGAGGAACATGGCAGCCGCGTCGTAGCTGTGGACGAAGTTCGGGCTGACCGACGTTGCCTGTTTGGCACCGTTGATGTTGTCCGTTTCGTCGTAGAGCTTCGGATAGATGACCTTCCCGTGGAGCTTGGTCTTTACCCGACGACACCGCATGTCCCTGATGTCTTGGTAGGCAATGAACCCTGAGGGCGTCTTCCAGATGAGCGGACGGTTGGCCTTGGACATCTGCCGGGATACGTGTTGCAGCCACTCCATAGCCTGCCTTGCGGCAACCACGACATCCCCGATGCTGTCCCATACGGTCGAGCTTAGGTAACCCGTGGCCTTCTTCAGCTCGTCACCGAAGTTGTGATCCTGTCCACCCTTGATGCGTTCGGCAACCGCCTCCCCGACATACTGGTAGCAGGAACGTGGTGTACCTCCGTAAGGCAGGACCATTACAGGGCGCTTGGTCAGCTTACGGTTCAGACCGAAGTACACCCAGCCCTCAGCCCAACGCTTCTTGTCGTGAGGCGTCGGTGCATCCTTCTTTTGCAGTGGGTCATCCATTGCAACAGTGGAGGCAATTAGGCGTAGCTTGGCCGTGGCAACGTCCGCAACACGCTGGTAGATGTCTTGCGGCGTCGGGCTGTTCGTCAGGTTCACCGCCTTGCCACCGATGGTATCCCGAAGCATGGCAGAGAAGTGCTGAAGGCCGTTGCAGGAACCGTCCAGAGCCACGGGGATACGAGAGACGAACTCCTCGCCCTTACCGTTGGCAATCATACCGTCGCGGAATTCGAAGCAGAACGCTAAGAAGCACCACGGGCTATCGGCTTCGGTCCACCATCGGTTGGCTATGGGGTCCTCTGCTGACCACAAGATCAACTGAGTATGATCCCTGACCCACTTCACCCGGTCATCGAAAGATACCTTGTCGACACCGTAGCAGTTGGCCCCGTGGATCATGAGCCATCGTGCACCATCGTCACCCAAAGGAACACCATCGGCAAACCGAAGCAGACCCTTGACGACATCGGTTCCCTGAGGATGCAACAGGTTCGGGATTGGATAGGCCCTGCCCCTGAAGTCCACGTTGTGCGGGAAGTAGATACGGGGCTCATGCTCGAACCGCTTCACCAACTCCATCAGGTCACACTGGCCCTTGCGAGCAAGCTTGCGCTGATAGTTGTCGTTGTGGATATCCCTTGCCGCCCAACGCCATTCCTTGGCAGCCTGTTCGTTGGTGTCGATGTCGTGGGGCTTGTTCGGCAACGGGATGTCTTCGAGCGGAACCAGACCGGCGTAGGTGGACCCAAGGCTGATGTATTCCCGCATCACGGCCAAGACCTGCGGGTTGATCTGCCATGCCGTGTTCTGGATAGCATTGAGACCCTTGTAGACCACGGACAAATCTGCGGTCTTCAATAGTTCCCGATGTTCCTTCCTTGCCCGTTTCACCAGCGACAAGGGCCGGATCGCATTGGACCAGTACCCGCCGCCGCTTAAGCCTTCCCACGGTTTCGGAGGGATGACCGTAGGCATGAAGAACTGAGCCAACTCGGTGCCCTTGAGGGCTGAGGCTTCGACCCACTTGGCGCACTTCTCGGTGAGCTGAACAAGATACTGGTCAGCCGAGGAATGCTTGTCGGCGCTTTGGGCACCTTGGACAACCTCAGCCAACCCGGTGACATCGCAGAACAGTTCGATCATCTTCCAACCGAGCTGAAGCTTGTCCGTCCTGCCCCAGCGATCCCACGGGATATCATACTTGCCCATGGCGTAGGTAAGGACACGCCTCTTGTGGCCGATGTCAGCGCCCTCGCCTTCCGCCTTGCGCTCGATGGTCTTGAACAGCGGTCCAGCGTCACGTTCGAAGCTGGTAAACCGTGCCTCATCCTCGACGGCGTTGGCAACCTGCAAGGCCAGCATCGTGAAGGCCACCTTCTTTTTCGAAAGCAGCTTGTTCAGGATGACGCGGGTGACGACGAGGGACACCGCGTTGATGTCCAGTTCGTGGATGAGGATAGCCGCCGTTGCCCGACGACCAACCTTGCCAGCGTAGATGCCCTCTACGAAGTGCGTGATAGCATCCGATAGAGGACGTACCGCGTTCTTGACGAGGGTGTTGCCAGCCGCCGTAGACGTACCGCGACCAGCTTCCATGTTCTTGTTGAAGGCTGACTGGAACCGTTCGGCACCAAGGCCAGCCATGGATATCTCAAGTTCGATCTGGCGTTCGTAGTCTGTCAAGGATACTCCCGTGGTGGATGCGCCTTTATGTGGTTCTTGATGGCCAGCTCTTTCGCCAACTCGGCATCGTAGGCGACCAGCTCCCCGCCTATCCAATCCTCACAATCGCGTTCGGTGCTACGGGCGAATGGTATGAGACGGCAAGCGTACTCACTGCCGTTGTCCTCCTGTACCCGCTCCCATCCGTGCGTCGTCAGGCGCTCCACGAACCAATGTGAAGGACCCTTGGTGCAGATGCGGTACCTTGGCTTGCCATTGACAGCGGGGTTCAAGGTGTAAGCGTTCAAACGATCACCTCCGCTGACCCAAGGTCCCAACTGATGCCGCCGTCATCACCGAAGGCTTCGAACTCCTCCGGCCAATCGGCTTCCATGACCCTGAGGATTTCAGCTTCATCGGGTTCGTAGGACCAGACATAAGGACCCACGTCATCGCCGCTTTCGGTGCGACCAACCGCTACCCAAACTCTCATGCGGCCTCCTTCGTCCGAACTTCATTCATATTGCCCTGGGGGTGATTGCGTTCGGCTTGGCGCTCCTCGGTAGGGCGTGGGTGATCCGGCAGCAGATGGTTGATGCTGTTGCCCTTGAGGGCATACGGTTCCTTCGAGACAGAGACCTTGAGGAACGTGCGCAGACCGGGTTGGGGATTGGGGTTGACCGCATGGATGACGGTCTGGTCCAACCGAAGGAGGCTACGGTCGGGGTAGGTCACGTCGTTCCGCTCACCAGCAACCGGATTATTGGCGATGTAGTCGAAGTCCTTCAGGGCCTCGGTATGGTCTACGGGTGCGGTGTATGGTTCACCCAAGGCGTCGAAGAACAGCGTCGGGTTCCGGTCAGCCCAAATGTAGTTCAGGTCGTCGGTACCGAAGCCGTCGCTATGCCAGCCAAGGCGATTTCCCGGTGATTGCGGTGAGACGTAGAGGGTCTTTGCCGTGAGGTAGACGTAGCTTTCTCGCCACCGATCAAAACCGAAGTCAGCAACAACGTCGGAGGCAACGTCGCAGATGAGGCGGAAGAATTGTGTCAGGTTGTCGGGGAGCTGACGAACCTTCTCAGGCATCTTGATCGGGCAATAAAGCCAGAACATCATTTCGCCGCTGAGGGCGTAGTCCTTGATGCCGAGGTCCTTCGGAAGCTGGCCATAGATATGCGGGGTCCATTTCGTCATGCACTGCGCTCCTTGTAGATGCGTTCGGTCAGCTCTTGGCCACCTTGGGCCACGATGGTGTTGCCGTACCAAACCGCGAAGTCTGCGTGTTTCGGGTGCCGGGTCCACCGATGCGGACCCTTCTGCTTCAAGACGGTGATCTCAGGCGAACTACTGAAGTCGTCGGTTGCCATCGGTCAGCCCCTCGCGAAAGAACCAGACGACACCGCCGACACCGAGGACGATCATGAGGAAGATGAACCAGCCCCAGCCAGAGCTATCGTCCTCTTCAACGTTGGGTGCCTGCATCGGTGCAACAGGTGCAACAGTGGAGACGTTCGGTTGAACGACAGTCCCCGTAGGTACACCGCTGTTGACCGGAGGTGCTACCACGACAACCGGAGCTGGTGCCGGGGCTGCTTGCTGGTGATCGCTGAGCATGGACCCCCAGAGATAGCCACTCAGGAAACCGCCGCCACCACCGCCACCGCCGTAGTAGTGATGCTCAACCGTGGTGTTGTTCCGATAGACCGTCCTCGGTGCCACATAGGTTGACCGTGGTGAAGTGTAGGACCGGGTAAATCCGCCACTGCCGAAGCTGCGTCCACCGCCACCAAAGCCGCCACCACGTCCGCCGCCGAAGCCCCCACGGGCATCTGAAATTGTCGCAGAGACCGCAATAGCCAGTCCCGAAACAGCCGCCAAGATCATCCATTTTCTCAATTGTCGCAGTCCTTTTTCCCATCCCGAAAACCGGGCGATTTTAGTTGCACTAGTGGAGACATTGATTGTCGCAGAAACGGGCCGCGTTAACAGCCCGTATTCATTCTCGTTTCTGGGATAGTTGCACTATGGAAAGTGTTTTGGGTGGGAACCTAAATCTGGCGTGTCTACCAATTTCACCATACCCGCGTTCCCAAAACCGCATGGCAAATGCCTGCGCATGAGGCCTTCCGGAGCGCGGCGTCTCTATATCACCCGTTTTAAACCACGCAAAGGAAAAATGACGGTTCCACGACCGTCCCGGCGGGATAGATGCGCTTTATCGCTCTGATGCTAGTAAAGCGGCTCTTCATAGACCGGTTTGCCGTCGATCATGAGGGTTCGGATCTGCGCCTCGCCACCACCCGAAATCCGCGCGGCCACCGAGACCCGGCCATCGGTGCGCACCGTTTCGATATCGTGGCCCTTGCCCTCCGGCACGTAGAAGCGCTCGATGCCGTAATCGACCTGAAACGACTGATCGGCCTCGACGGGATAATAGTTGAAGGGCAAGCTTTCTATAAGGACGGTGTCGGGCTTGGATTGCAGCGGGCTAAAGGATGATTCGGCAATACCCCAGAAACCGTCGCCCTGTTTCTGCAGCCGCACCCACAAGGTCTTCTCACCCGCCTCGGTGGGCATGCCACCCACGACCGTGCTCGCCGGCACGCGGGAAATGTCGTAATTCAATGTCACGTAATCGCCGCGCAGCAGATCGCGCGGGTCGACCGGCGCCGTCTTCAGCAGAACTTCGGAACCGCTTTCGAGAATCGAGGCTCGGCTCTCGATCACATAACCGATGACAATCGTCTGCAGCGCGGCCATGACCACCGCCGCAATCCATGCCCTGCGTCTGCGGGAGGCGTCGAGTGTTACGCCAAGGTCAGTGAGAAAGCTCATGAGCGTGCCTCCTGGTTTCGGTCGCCGAAGCGACGCTCCAGCCGAATGACGAGCCAGGCAACAACGGCCACCAGGAGGCCGCAGATCAGGAAGAAGCCTGATGTGCCGATGATCGATCCGATCGTCTGCGACGCCAGATACAGGATTTCCGATGCGAAAACGGCGTAGGCAAGATAGCGGACCGCGCCATTATCCCGTCCGCAAAGGCCGATCGCCGCGACCGATGCGGCCAATGTGACAACACCGAGGACGACAAAACGAGGACCGGTTTCGATCTCGACATGCAGCATGAAGAAACCGATGACAGCCACAAGAAACGTATAGAATGCCGGCGCAGCGCCCGCATCGCGGGTCAATCGCTGAAGCGGCGAGCCGGGTATGCTGACCGCCAGGAAGGCAATCATTCCGCCAGCGGCAAACAGGACGGCGGTCGATAGCTGCTGGTTCAGCGAGTAGAGCCATGTCAGCCAGGCTATCAGCAACAAATAGGCAAGATGGCGTGCCCTGTTTGCGCCGACATAGCGGACGAGCGCGATAACAACCGCTGCCATCAAAGGCGGAGCCCAGGGCGACAAACCTATCCAGTGCACGTCATTTTGTTCAAGATAAAGACTGAAATAGGCCCAAGACAGAAAGCCGGCCAGGGCGACGAGGCTGCCTGATCGAAAAAGGGCTGCAGCCAGGCAGGCTATCAGGAACCATGTCAGCATCATCGGCAGTTCGTCGCCGGATATATGGTACATCTGCCCCACCAGCGACATGGCGCCGCCGAAGCTCATCGTGCCGAGCAGCAACAGGCCAGCGGCAAGCGATGTCTGGCCGCGCACGGTGTAGAAGGCGCCACCGAGATAGAAGGCCCAGATCAACGCGAGGAGAGCACCGACGCGTAGCGGGCGTGGTATGAGTTCCCAATTGGAGGCCACCAGCAGCAGGATGGCGGCCGCCACAAGCAGCGCTGCCAGAATGGAGAGCACGCGCCCTAGGCTGAAGCTGGTCGGCCGGCTGTCGTACTCGGCCATGATGGCTGACGCCTGCGGCGGCTCGATAAAGCCCTTCTCCACCCAGAGCGAAAGATCTCGCTGGAGCCTGCCCCGATACATCCTCACCTCTTCGCGTTGAGCATCTAAAAAAGTCTGGCGTCAGTATCCATATATTCAGCATCCGGAGGCAGGCGCAAACAGCTCGCCGCAGCCTCACTCCCAAACCATACCATGCATAAATTCGGCACAAATATTAAGCGCGCATTAAAGCTTTACGTATTATGAATATGACATGGAATGGAACCAATTCCAGACATGCGTAATAAGCATAGCATCCATGAAATTATCGCACTGCACAATTTTCAAAAGTCATACTATTTTAATTTCAACAGATAGCGGCGATGGCGTTCCGCGGCGGATAATCCGCAAGAGCCCGAGGAAATGATTTCCTGGCATAGAATTCGGAGACGCACACTCCTCCTCCCAGTGCTCTCCGATGGACTGGCAACACTCCTCCTCCCAGTTGCCGGTCACTGTAAATGACGCCCACCGCACCTCCTCCCGCGGTGGGCGTTATTTTTTACCCCTTGTTAAATATCCTTATTTTCCGGTATCGGCCCCGCGCTAATGGTGATATTGCGGGCCAGCGCCCCGCCCCGCACTCGTGTCCGCCGGTGCAGTCTCCCGGCTGATTGCCGGCTACACATTCGGCCAAAAGCTGAGCCAACCCAAGGACAAAGGCGCATCGCTGCGGGCTCCCTAAATGCCGTTTTCAAGCAGAATCGACGGTTTTCACGCCCTTTTGATGCGCACATAATTTAATCATCACTTAAGGCAAAAAAGCCAAAAGGAATGCAGATGACGCATAGGTGTCATGATGCTTTGGCGCTTTTTAGTTCTCGCAGCGCAACATATATTAGCGGTCATCAGATGAAGGCCAGCGCCAGGGGCGCTGGAATATCGACGAACCCTAGGAAGGGGATTTAAAATGAACATCGCACGCTCTTTCAACAATTGGCGCAAGTACCGTCAGACCGTTTCTGAACTCGGCCGTATGACCACCCGCGAACTGCACGACCTCGGCATCGACCGTTCGGACATCCATCGCGTTGCTCGCCAGGCTGCCGGCCGTTAATCGTCTGCAGCTCGGCCTCGCAGGATACTTGCGATAGCCTATCCAACGCCCGTTGCGGTTTCCGCGGCGGGCGTTCTTTTTTGCCCTGCAACATGCATATGCCCATCTCCTGACCGTCCCGCTCAGCGCATACCGCTCAATATTTAACTGATGGTCGATTTTTAGGCGTCACACTGCACAATTGCATAGCAGTCGCCTTTTATTTGCACTGCAAAATATTCATGTTCTCTCTTATATGAATGTCATCCGCTGATGTCGGCAATAACGCCGCTCACGAACATGATCTGAGGAATGACATCATGAACCCGCTTCGCATTGCCAAGAGCTGGATTAGCTATCGCCGCACGCTGAACGAACTCGGCAACCTGTCCAACCAGACGCTTTCCGATATCGGCATCAACCGTTATCAAATCCGTTCGATCGCTTCGCGCTCCTTCCGTTAATTTCGGACTGAAGAGCGTACCCAAGACGGCACCTTAATGGTGCCGTTTTTGATTCCGGGCGATTGGAACCGGCCTCGCCTCGTGATAATCACCGGCCCATGAAAAACAGCTCTTCCTCTTCCCATTCCCCTATCCATGTCATTGGCGGCGGCCTTGCCGGTTCCGAGGCTGCGTGGCAGATCGCCAGCGCCGGTGTGCCTGTTATCCTGCACGAGATGCGCGGCGTTCGCGGCACCGACGCACACAAGACCGACAGCCTTGCCGAGCTTGTCTGCTCCAACTCCTTCCGGTCCGACGATGCGACCAGCAATGCCGTCGGCGTCATCCATGCGGAAATGCGCATGGCCGGCTCGCTGATCATGGCCTGCGCCGACAAGCATCAGGTCCCGGCCGGTGGTGCGCTCGCGGTTGACCGTGACGGCTTCTCGGACGCTGTGACGCAGACTATCGAGGCAAATCCGCTGATCACGGTGGTTCGCGAGGAGATTTCCGGCCTGCCGCCGAAAGAATGGGATCTGGCCGTCATCGCGACCGGGCCGCTCACCGCTCCGGGTCTCGCAGCCGCAATCCAGGCAGAAACGGGCGCCGATTCGCTTGCCTTCTTCGATGCGATTGCGCCGATCGTCTATCGCGAGAGCATCAATATGGATGTCTGCTGGTATCAGTCGCGCTACGACAAGGTCGGGCCGGGCGGAACCGGCAAGGACTATATCAACTGCCCGATGGACGAAGCGCAGTATAACGCCTTCGTCGACGCCCTGATCGCCGGCGACACCGTCGGCTTCAAGGAATGGGAAGGCACGCCCTATTTCGACGGCTGCCTGCCGATCGAGGTGATGGCGGAGCGCGGCCGCGAAACGCTGCGTCACGGACCGATGAAGCCGATGGGCCTCACCAACGCCCACAACCCGACGGTCAAGGCCTATGCCGTGGTCCAGCTGCGCCAGGACAATGCGCTCGGCACGCTCTACAACATGGTCGGCTTCCAGACGAAGCTGAAATACGGGGCGCAGGCCGAGATATTCAGGCTGATTCCCGGCCTGGAAAACGCCGAATTTGCGCGGCTCGGCGGCCTGCACCGCAACACCTACATCAATTCGCCGACGTTGCTCGACAGGTCTCTGACACTGAAGTCACGGCCGGGTTTGCGCTTTGCGGGCCAGATCACGGGTTGCGAAGGCTATGTCGAGAGCGCCAGCGTCGGCCTGATGGTCGGACGTTTTGCAGCCGCAGAGCGCAAAGGCGAACCGGTCCTGCTGCCGCCGGACACGACGGCGCTCGGCTCCCTGCTCAACCACATTACCGGCGGCCACATCGTCAACGACGAAGAACCGGGAAAGCGCTCGTTTCAGCCGATGAACATCAATTTCGGACTGTTTCCGGAGCTCGAGCCCGGCTCGATCCAGAGACCCGAGGGCGTCAAGCGCTTCCGGGGCAAGGACAAGACAATCATGAAGCGACAGCTTATCGCCAAACGCGCTTTGAAAGATTGCGCCGAATGGCTGGGTGTTGCTCCCGCCATGGCGGAAAGCGCGTGATCGCGAGCTGGATTAGCCGTTGTTTGCTGCTGGCCCGGGCGCCGGCAGATCCAGATCCGCGTCGCTGACATAATTGCCGAGCAACCAGAGCGAAACTTCCGCGGCTTCCGCGGGCGTGGCGAATTCGAATTTGCCGTTGTGGTGCGGCGCGTCCAGAAACTCGATCACCAGTCCGCGTCCGGTGCCCGAATCCGTGACCCGGACCCGTCCCGGCTGGATCACGTGGCAGGCGAAGTGATTCCTGTTGTTGCGTATGAAGCCGGCCTTGTTGTCGTGCAGCCGCACGAATACCGCCTGGCCGTCCGCCGTCTTCTGAAGCTGGCGGATCGCTTCTGCCGGAAAGGCGCGGCCGAATTGCAGGATGGCCAGCCCCGTATCATGCAGGCCGTCTTCCTTTTCCTGTGACGTCCAGCGCGTGACGGCGAAGGCAAAGAGGATTACGAGGGCAAAAATCACACCCCAGACGATCAGGCCCATAGCGATCTCTCCTTCGATTCGGACAAACTCGCAGTAATTATAACGCCCAAGACTTGCGCGAATTTAAACTCAATCAGAATTTTCTGGTCGTCGCAGCAACCGCCATGCGCATCTGCCGGCGCCATTGCGGCGATTGGATCGGCTCGTCGAATAGACGGCTACCCAATTTTTGCGCCTTGAGAAGCGTAGATTCGGCAAGCGCCACCGTTACGAAAGCGGGAAAGACGCTTGGGGCAATCTTGCCAGCCGCCCTCGCCTTTGCCAGATGCTCTCGCCCGAGGCCGGCGAATGCTTCAATCGCTGCCGAGATGCGGTCCTTGTCGTTTCCGGCCAGGAAAGCTTCCCGATCCAGCCCCGTCGCCGACAATATCTCCGTCGGCAGGTAAAGCTGGCCGCGGCGGCGATGCAATGGCATCAGCATCAGCAGTCCGGCTATCGCCTGCGCGACGCCAGCATGGCCGGCGGCTTCGGCCGAGCGAGGCGCGTCTTCAGCCGACAGGATCAGGCTTGCAAGCTGGATGAGCGCCGATGCGGTCTCGCCGGCATAGCCTTCCAGTGAATTGCGGGTCTCCATCGGATCGTCGTAGAGATCGAAGATACGCGCCTCTGTCATGTCGATCAGGGACTTGCGCGGCAGTCGATATTCGACAACGGCTGCGAGCAGGCCTGCAGCGATCGGATTGGCCTCGCTTGCGCCATGTGCCTGGCCTTCCAGCAGATCGCGCCAATATTGCAGCCGGACTTCGCCCGGCAGCGGTTCATGGACAAGATCGCGAATACGCGCCAGCTCTGCATGGAAGGCATAAAGTGCAGCCAGAGCGCCACGCTTGTCTTCCGGAGACAGAAGGCAGGCGAGATAGCGGTCGCGATCGGTCTCACGGAGCGTCGCCAGGCAAATGTCCTGGTTGCTGCGTCCTGCGCCCTCAGATGCCATGTTCGGTCGCTTCCCTGTCAGACGGCGATCAGCGCCGCGGCGACGGCGCGCGACTCGGACAGCATGATGTTGAACGTCCGCACAGCCGCGCCGGTGCTCATCGGATCCGACGAAATCTGCTCGGCGCGCAAGGCCGCCTTCAGCGCGGCCGGCAATGGGCGCATCTCCGTGCCGGTGCCGACAAGCAGGACTTCAATCTCGGCGGCTTCAGCGATCACTCTTTGGAAATGCTCCGGCGTCAGGGCATCCTCCATGGTCATGTCCCATCCATAGATGCCTGAGGGCAAGCAAAGCAACGAGCCGCGATGCGACATGTCCGCAAAGCGGAATCCGCCGTTTCCGTAAGCGTCGATCGGGGCGCGGCCCGGGAAGTGCGCCTGTCGAATTTCAATGCCTTTTGCCAATGTCTTATACCGCTGGTTTATTGGGCTGAACGTCCGCAGCCGCCTTTTGTTTCTTGTCCCCGCCTGTCTGGAACCGATCAGGACGAAGTTTGAAAACGATCAGGAACGGCGCGGCAATATATATCGAAGAGAAAGTGCCGACCGCCACGCCGAATAGCATGGTGAAGGCAAAGGCGCGGATGACTTCGCCGCCGAAGAGGCAAAGTGCAAGCAGCGCAAGCAATGTCGTCGCGGCCGTCAGGATCGTGCGCGAGAGCGTCTGGTTGATCGAGGCGTCTATCAGGATCGGCAGCGGCATCTGGCTGTAGCGCTTGAGATTTTCACGCATGCGGTCGTAGACGACCACCGTATCGTTCAGGGAATAGCCGATGATCATGAGGACGGCCGCGATACTCGTCAGGTTGAACTCGATGCCGGTCAGAACGAATAGGCCAAGGGTCAATATGATGTCATGCAGCGTCGCAACGATGGCGCCGATGGCGAACTGCCATTCGAAGCGGAACCAGATATAGATCAGCACCACGGCAAGTGACGCCAGAACGCCAAGCGTCGCCGAGCGGGTCAGTTCGCCCGAAACCGAAGGGCCCACCACCTCGACACGGCGGAAATCATAGTCATTCCCGAGTTCATCGCGAACGAGCGTGACAGCGGATTGTTCGCCATTCTCTCCGCCCTCCTGCGACTGGATACGGATCAATGCCCCTGCCCGGTCGCCGAAGCTTTGGGCCTGAATTTCCCCGAGGTTCAGTTCGTTCAGCCGGGTGCGAATATCGGCGAGGTTCGCCGCCCCCTGCTTTGCCCTCACCTCGATGATGGAACCACCGTTGAAATCGATGCCGAGATGCATGCCGACGGTCGCGAGCGCGATCATCGCGCAAAGCGACAGCGCAGCCGAGGCAGTGAAGCTGAAACGGCGAATTCCCATGAAACGGATATGCGCCCGGTCGAATATGGACGTGCGGACATCCTTCGGAAGATGCTTCAGCCGTCTGCGCTTTATCCAGGTTACGATGATCCACTGGGTCAGCGTAAAGGCGATGAAGACTGTCGTCAGGATGCCGATCGCAAGCGTCACGGCAAAGCCGCGCACAGGCCCGCTGCCCATGTAAAAAAGGATGACAGCCGCGATCAGGGTCGTGATATTCGCGTCGATAATGGTCCAGAAAGCGCGTTTGAAGCCGGCGTCGCAGGCCTCCGGCAGCTGTCGCCCGGCCTTCAATTCCTCGCGGATGCGCTCATAGATCAGCACGTTGGAATCGACCGCCATGCCGATGATCAAAACGATGCCGGCGATGCCGGGCAGGGTCAGCGTGGCCCCCGTCAGGCTCAGGATCGCCAGGATCATCAGGATGTTCACATAGAGCGCGACGGTGGCGACGATGCCGAGGAAGCCGTAGAAATAGACCATGCAGGCAATGACGGCGATTGCGCCGATCATGCCTGCAATGATGCCCGATCGGATAGAATCCAGGCCAAGCCCCGGGCCAACCGTGCGCTCCTCGACAACCGTCAGGGTTGCCGGCAGCGCGCCCGCCCGTAGAAGGACCGCGAGATCGCTCGCCCCCTGTTCCGAGAAGCCGCCTGAAATCTGGCCGGCTCCCGTCGTATTCGCTTGTGCGATCGGCAAGGCTGCAATGACCTGATCGTCCAGAACGACCACGAAGGAGCGACCGACATTCTGCTGGGTCGCCCGTGCAAAAGCTTTGGTGCCGTCTGCATCCAATTGGAAGGTCACGACCGGCTCGTTGGTCTTGGGGTCGAGGCCCGCCTGGGCGTCAGCGATCCTGTCGCCGGACAGAATGGCGCGCTTTTCGACCAGATAGGCCGCCGGGGGATCGTCCTGCGTATAGAGCACGTCCGAATTCATCGGCGCGGAGCCTTGGATCGCCTGCTCGACGGGCATGCTTTGATCGACCATGCGGAAGGTCAATTGCCCAGCCTGGTTGAGCAGGTTCTTGATCCGCTGTGGATCGGCAACGCCCGGCACCTGCACCAGGATGCGATCCGAACCCTGCCGCTGGATCAGCGGCTCGGCATTGCCAAGCTGCTCGACGCGGCCGCGCACCACGTTCATCGATGTCGCCAGCGCAGACGCTATGCGGCGATCGATACCTTCATTGGTGATGCGGATCGTCAGCAGGCCGTTGTCGCTTGGCGTGATCGTCGTTTCCTGCACCAGACCGATGGTTCCGGTGCCTACCCTGTTGGTAATCGACTTCAGGGCGTCGATGGCGGTCGGGACCTGTGCGGGGTCTGTGATGCTGACCCTTATGGTCTGCCCCGTGCCGGTCAAACCGCTGTAGCGGATCGAGGCTTCGCGCAGCTTGGTGCGAATGCCGTCGACGGTCGTTTCAAGACTGTTGCGAAGAATGTCGTCACGCTCGACCATGAGCATGAGCTGCGAGCCACCCTGAAGATCAAGCCCCAGCCTGACCTTCTTGAGGGGCAGCCAGCCTGGCAATGCGGCAAGCTGCTGGTTGCTGAACAGGTTCGGCGCGACGAAGATGACGCTCAGGAGAACGGCACACCAGATGACTATGGTCTTCCACCGTGAGACGTTCAGCATGGGCCTCTCGAGTTCGGGTCTTCGTCGCGACGCAACCTTTGAGGCCCGCCGTTATGACATTGCTTAGGCGGCGTCGGCCTTGACGGGTTCGCCCTTGACACGGACCTCGGAGATCGCGCTGCGAACGATGCGAACCTTCACGCCTTCGGCGATTTCCACATCGAGTTCCTTGTCGTCGACAACCTTGACGACCTTGCCCACGATGCCGCCGCCTGTCACGATCTGGTCGCCGCGACGAATGTTCTTCAAGACGTCTTCCCGCTTCTTTGCCTGCGCACGCTGCGGCCTGATCAGGAGAAAATACCAAACGACCATCAGCGGCACAAAGAGGAAAAGCATCTCCATTCCGGAGCCGCCAAAGCCGCCAAGGCCGGAATCTGTTGCGCTCTGCGCATACGCGTTGGTGAAAAACATCGGAAACTCCTAAAAACTTCAGGCGGAAAGGCCCACCTCAGGCCGCCGGAATATAGTTGCGATCATGGCGAATGCAACAGAAACAGGAGCGGACCGTACCGTTTCCCCAGCCTCTTAGCCTTTCCGCCATCGAAAGGCCATGATACCCCGCAGCGAAAGGGCGAACAGAGGTTCGCAGCCGATTATTTTCGGAGGAAACACCATGGGCGAAGATCAGAATACACTAATCCTGGCCGAGTTGCGCCGCCTGACCGCAGCGGTCGAGCGTCTCGCGGGACCCGCCCCGGTTGCCAATGATTGGTCGGCTGCAGATTGCTTTGTGTGGGCCCCAGTGCGCTCGCACCTGCAGCCCGTGCCACGGCCGAACCGCGTGGCGCTGGCTCTTATCCGCGGTGTTGATCACGTCCGCGATATCCTGCACGAGAATACCTTGCGCTTCGCCGAAGGATTTGCCGCCAATAACGTGCTTCTCTGGGGTGCGCGGGGCATGGGCAAGTCCTCGCTGGTCAAGGCCGTGCATGAAGATGTGCGGCGGGCGACGGGCGTGTCGCTCAAGCTCATCGAGGTCCATCGCGAGGACATAGCCTCGCTGCCGGTTCTTCTCGACATCCTGAAGAGTGTGCCCCATCGCATCATCGTTTTCTGCGACGACCTTTCCTTCGATCACGACGATACCGCCTACAAGTCGTTGAAGGCAGCGCTTGACGGCGGCGTGGAGGGACGGCCGGATAACGTGCTCTTCTATGCCACATCCAACCGTCGCCATCTATTGCCGCGGAATATGATGGAAAACGAGCAGTCGACCGCGATCAATCCATCGGAAGCGGTGGAAGAAAAAGTCTCGCTGTCGGATCGCTTCGGGCTCTGGCTCGGCTTCCACAAATGCAGCCAGGAAGACTACCTGCAGATGATCGATGCCTATGCCGACCACTTCAAGCTCGGTATGGACCGCGCCCAAATGCACCATGAAGCGCTGGAATGGTCAACGACCCGCGGCGCCCGCTCGGGCCGCGTTGCTTGGCAGTACATCCAGGATCTCGCCGGCCGGCAGCGCATCGTTCTCGAACGGGATTAAGGGCGTTGCTGGGCCGAGGGTTGCGGGGACCGCTTTTGGCCCAAAGCGGAGATTCTCGCCGCGCCCAAAAGTCCTGACGATTTTTGCGACGAGAACGTCGAGCTTTTCCGGTGACCGCCGCTTGTCACGGGCTGGGATTGGCGCACCAAACTACGAGGGCCGCCCAACCGAGTGGGCAGCCATGCATCTTGGAGAGCCTGCGCGAGGCTACTTCGCCAGTGCAGCTTTTTCGATGACTGCGGCTACCTCCTTGGGGAACACGACCAGTGATGCGTGACTGCCGGGGACTTCGGTGACCTTGGCCTTGATCCGCGCTGCCATCATTCGCTGAGCCTCTGGAGCATTCACGCGGTCCTTTGTGCTGATGACGAAATAGCTCGGCTTGACATGCCAGGCGGCTGTATCCACCGGGGCTTCGAACGCTGTGTGATTCAAGGGCAACTGATTGGCAGCAAGTTTCTCGGCAATTTTCAGCGGCAGTTCAGGGGCGACAAATTCGGGTAAGGTCTTTTGATCCAGATAGAGATTACCCTTGTCATCAGGATGGATGGACTTCGCGCCGTCAGTCGCTGGCCCAGACTTGGAGAGTGAAGCCAGGGACTCGCCGACATCCAGCGCAAACGCCGATACAAACACCAGCGACTTTACCTTCGGATCGTTACCAGCTTCGGTAATGACAACGCCGCCCCACGAGTGCCCAACAAGAACGGTCGGACCATTCTGTGCCGCTAGTGCCTTTTTGGTCGCCGCGACGTCATCAGCGAGCGAGGTGAGCGGATTTTCCACCAAAGTGACCTTGTACCCTTTGGCGGTAAGAATGTCGGCAACAGGCTGCCAGCTTGTCTGATCGACGAAAGCGCCGTGGACGAGGACAATATTGTGCGCCGCCCCCTTGGGAACTTCGCCTGCATTGGCAGACATGGCAAAAGCAGTGCCCGCAAGCAAAGTTGCGGCAGCCGTCATGACGAGAGAACGCATTTCCAATTTCTCCTTGAGCAATGCACGCTTCCAAGAAGGAAACGAAGGTTTGAGCAAATTCGCGATCGCGCCGTTGCGGCAGATTGCCAGCTCGATCCAATCGGCGTAAATAATTGAAATCGATGACAGTTTTGTTTTAGCGCTCGCGGTCGAAACTAGAGGAGATTGCTTTGGCGCCCCATGACAGCAACAACGGAGTTCTTGCTCCAGCGTCCGATAATCAGACGCCCACAGATCTGCTGTCGGATATTCTGCGTTTCGTGCAACTGAAAGGCGAGCGGGTTTTTACGACGGAATGCGCGGATGGATTTCATATCCTTTTTCGACCCAGTTCGGCATGTCTCCACGTCGTGCAGGAAGGCGAGATCGATATCTATCTCGAAGACGAGCCGCCGCTGCGATTGTCCCAGGGTGACGTTTTCGTGCTGCTACGTCCGATCAGGTACGCCTTGGCCTGTCCTAGCAAAAGTTGGCGCCAGGCCAACCACCAACATGGAGTCGACGGATCGGGCGTAGGAGTGGACGTGCTTCGAGATGGTATCGGGCCAGTGCGTGCAAGAACGCTCAGCGCGACGTTTCAGTTCGAAAACGGTTGTGGCTTGCAGCCTACCATGAGCTTGCTGCCGAACTATATCCATGTCGAGAAAAACACCGATCAATCCGCCGTTCTCATCCGCGACGTCGCCCAATTCCTAGTTTATGAAAAGGAGGCACAGGAGCCGGGCGCGGCCCTTATGATCTCACGCGTCATCGATATTCTTGTCATCCGATCTATCCGCAGCTGGTCGAAATCGCAGGGAGGCAAACAGGGCTGGATCGGTGCCTTGGCCGACGCGAGGGTATCCAGGGCATTATCTGCAGTTCATCGTAATCCGAGTCGGCCCTGGTCAGTGGGAGACCTGGCTTCAATTGCGGGAATGTCACGTTCTCGGTTCGCAGGGGTATTTTTGGCTGCGGTTGGTGAACCTCCTCTGCGATACGTTCACGGTTGGAGATTGGCCGTCGCGTCAGACTTATTGCGGAAATCGAACTTGCGTATCGGAGATATCGCTCGCCATGTCGGTTACGATTCCGAGGCGGCTTTTAGCCGGGCATTCAAGACTTTATACGGCTTGTCGCCGAGCCATGCCCGTTCAAGCGGAACGAATTGATAGGCTACTGCAGCAACCCATCGTCCCCCATTGACGAGGGTATTTTTCACAGCAATAGGGTCGGGCCGAAAAATCTGGCAACGCCGGACCAATAACATCAGGAGTGCAATAGTGAGCGAACCGACCGTAGCAGATGCAATAGAGCGCATTTATCAATCGCTTCAGGCGGACAATGCCGACATTGACGCGCATATCGCAACACTGAAGGCAGCGTTGGCACGGGCGGGTTTGAAAGAGGCCGTATTTGACCCTGCGAGGCTCGTACAGAACAATCGTTCCGGCAGGAAGCTGATGCAGGCCTACTTTCGCCAGCGCGGCGTGACGGTCAAATTCTCGGCCTCTTAAAGGCTTCCGCTAGGTTAAGTTGGCCGCTTCGCCTCTTTTTCGATCATGCGCCGTGATATTGTCTGAAGAAGTTCCACACTTCGACCGCCGTCTCGATATCGCCGCTGCATCCGCCGAAACGCGGGCCGTCCACCGGATCATCGTTACCGGCGCTGGCATTGGGCTTGGCAAGACGGGGCCAGCAATGGCCGCCGTTTTCGATGCGATAGAGTTCAACCCCAGTCTCGGCCCGGCATCCGGTCCATTGGACCAGGCTCGCGCGGGTCAGGTCATGCGGATCAAGATGCCGCAGCGGCGTGACATTTTCCCCGGTGCATCCGTCGATCCGTCGCCAATATTCGGTTGCCTCGGGAACTGAAAGCAGCCTTCCGAATGACTTGATATAGCCATCGTAACGTTGCACGTCGTCGCTCGTGCCGTTCACCATCATGACTGGCATGGCGTGGCCGGACTTGCAATCTTCGACCTGTGCTTCGTTAATCGCGCTGGCGACCGGAGCAATCGCGGCGATCCTGTCAGGAAGCGCGCAGGCCAAGGTATAAGTCATCAGCGCGCCAAACGAAAAGCCCGTGGCATAAACTCTTGTCCCGTCGGCAATCTTCCGGCTCACCAGATCGTCGATCATGGTGCGGAAAAAACCGATATCATCGACCGGCTCGCCGTTGATGAGCGGTTTCCTTGATTTGATGTTCCAGGCGCCATCGATCGCTTCCGGGTAAAGCGTGATGAAGTTCTCCCGATCCGCGATGGGATCAAATCCGCTGTTTTTCTGGAAATTGGCCGCTTTGTCGTCGGACCCGTACATTACGATGACAAGTGGTGCGGGATGTCCAGCCACGCCTTTGGGAATATGCAGGATCGCGGTGCGATCTATGCCCTGCCATTTGTAAGTCAGGACTTCATCGGCATGAGCGGCTGTCCAGACGAGGAGAAAAAGGAAGGCGGCAAATGGCAGGCGTAGCAATGCGCAGAACATGAAACGTCCCCGCTTTCTAACAAAAATACGGGGCGGAGCATAAGTCATTCTGTGCCAGTGGCAATGATCGAAAGAAGCGACGCCTGCGGGTGTCGTGATCGCTTCTGGCGCAGTGAGGGCGCGATGCCGTGACTGCTCTCGGGCCAAACGCGCCATCACCTCTCTTGACTAGAGTTGCTGCCTTAATGTTTATGACGCAATGACAAACATTGCTTCACTTTGTGTATATTGTGGTTCTTCGACGGGTAACGATGTTGCTTTCGTTGAAGCCGGTGAAAAGCTGGGTGCGGCCATCGCTAAGGCGGGGCTGGAACTAATCTATGGGGGTGGCACCAGCGGTGTGATGGGCGCTGTCGGCCTCTCGGCGCTGAAAAACGGTGGCAAGGTCGGCGCGATCATTCCAAAGTTCCTGGCAAACCGTGAATCTACCACGGATGCACTGAAGATTTTCGATGATTTGACCGTCACCGAAACGATGCATGAGCGTAAACACGCCATGTTCCAGCGCTCCGATGCCTTTGTCGCTCTGCCGGGTGGAATAGGAACTGTCGAAGAGATCGTCGAGATCATGACTTGGGCGCAGTTAGGGCAACATCGAAAGCCCATGGTCTTCGCCAATATTTTGGGCTTTTGGGATCCAATGCTCTCCATGATCGAGCACATGGAAAAAGTCGGATTTCTACATAGCCGACATCTGATCCAGCCAATAGTTGTTGATCGCGTTGAGGACATTATTCCGGCTATTCAAAACGCCGCACGACTTCCCGAGGCATCTGAAGGCGTGCCGTCGATCATCGACAAAATGTGAGGTCGTGCCTGCCAATTGGTTTTGCCCGCCATTGGCGCGTAGCTGTCACACCAATGCTTCGTCGCCGTTAGTCGTATCTGCCGTCGAATGCGCCTAAAACGACAAAAAGCCCGGAGTTACCGGGCTTTTTGCAGACTCCATGAGACGCTTTACCTACTCAAGGAATGTCATCGGGTTGACCGGGGATGCGTTCTTGCGGACTTCGAAGTGGAGCGTCGGCTGCTTGGCGTTGCCGCTCATGCCCGAGGTTGCGACGGTCTGGCCGCGCTGGACCTTCTGACCGCGGGTGACGCTCAGCTGGTCTGCGTGACCGTAGACGGTGACGGTACCATCGTCGTGACGCACCAGAACCGTGTTGCCCAGTTCCTTCAGACCATTGCCTGCGTAGATGACCACACCGTTCTCCGCAGCCTTGATCGGCGTGCCTTCCGGTACCGAAATATCGATGCCGTCGTTACGGTTGCCGTCGACATTCGCGCCGTAGCCCGCAATGACCGCGCCGCGTACCGGCCAGCGATATTTGCCAATGCCGGTCGATTCCGGTGCAGCGGCTGCGACATCCGATTTCTGTTCGGCGTCGCCGACCGACTGGGTTGCGACAGGCGCCGGACCGGCGTCAGCCTTCACAGGTGTCGGCTGCGGGTTGCTAGCTGGGGCCGTCGTTGCAACAGCCTTCACCACCGGCTTCTGCGGGGCGATGGATGCCGTCTTGATCGGATCGGCAGGCTGCGTGCCGCCATGAGGCAGCTTCAGCGTCTGGCCGATGCGGATGCCGCCCTTGTCGATTTCATTTGCGGCCTTCAGATCATCGATATGGACGCCGGTTTCCTTAGCGATCTTCGCAAGCGAGTCACCCGGTTTGACCACATAGGTGCCGCCGGCGGGTGCCGGTCCCTTGCCTGCGCCGGCAGCGAGCTTGTCGCCCGCACCGCTCGGACCGACCTGCCACTTGTCGCGCTGAGCGCCGCCATTCGGCAGCACGGCCGCATCCTGTTCCGGTGCCTTGGCGGGAGCAGGCATCTTGCCGCCCTTGGACAGGTCCACCGCCTGGGATGCGGTCTTTGCCGGGGCGACAGGGGCGCCGCCATTCATGGTCGGGATGATGATCCGCTGGCCGGGCGCTGCCGACGTAGCAGTCTTCAGGCCGTTGGCCTTGAGAATTTCCTTCTCCGGCACGCCATAACGGCGCGAGAGTGTCGTAACAGTCTCGCCGGCGCCCAGCGTGACGCTCGGCGCATTCATCGCGGTCCAGCCCGATGTCTGTGCCGCAGTCTTCGGCGTGGTGCCTGTGGACATCGGATCAGGCGTAAGACGCGGCGCAGATGCCCGGGCGCTCTCGTTCCGGCTTGCGGGGAATGGCTGAGCAAGAGCCTCCCGTTCGGCGCGGGACGCAACCGGGGCCGGAGCAGGCGAAGAGGAAACGCTCGGCGCAGCGAGCTCGGAGCGCTGAACCACGACGGGCGCGGAAGCCACGCGAGCGCTGGAATAGGCCGGCTTATAGCTCTCCGGCGCTGCCGGATAAGGCTGGTTCATTGCCGTGTTGCGCGAGGAATAATCCTGCTGCTGCCGATAGCCGCCTCCACCCTGGGAGACATCAGCACGCGGCACAGGATCGCCGTCGAGACCATTCAGGTTCCGATGCGGGATCGAGTTTGTGGTGATCTGATCCGAATTTGAAAAGAGACCCCCGAAACGCGTTGCGTCGGAGCTGCAAGCCGTCGCGGCGCTCGCCAGAAAAGCCGCCATAAGGACTTTACCCGTCGACTTACCGAACTGTGACGAAAGACTGAAACGCATGACTCGACCCACTTAAGACGCAACCATTTGTGGGTCTAATTAGAACGCGTTAATCTTACCATGCGGTTAAAGCACTGGGGTCACATGCGTTTTTTTGAGGAATTGCTAACCATAGAAGAAATTTCTACCGCCGCCGCAAAGGCTGAAGGGCCGGCGATCAAATTCCTGCCTCAGAGATAAGAGGCAACCAGCGGCACGACCGGAAGATAAGGAACCTGGAACAGCTCCTCGCGCTCGAAGCGGCTTCCGGTCTTGGTCAGCCGCACCATGCGGCAGTAGTTTTCGGAAATCATCAACGGCGCGAGCATCGAGCCGCCTGACACGAGCTGATCGGCATAGAAGCGGGGCATGGCGTTGAAGGCTGCCGTCACCAAAATCCGGTCGAAGGTACCCTCGCCCTGCAATCCCGTGCTGCCGTCGGCCTGGCGGATGATGACGTTGCGCAGGCTCAGCGCATCCATCCGCTTCTGCGCTGATGTTACCAGCGTCTTGTATCGATCAATCGTCAGGACGCGTTCGGCCATGCGCCCCATGACGGCGGCGGTAAAGCCGCTGCCGGTGCCGACTTCCAGTACCCGATGCCCGGGCTTCACCTTCAGATGATGCAGCAGGCGCACGACGAGATCGACGCCCTCCATGAAGGAGCCGCAATCGATGGGGATCGTATGGCTGGAATAGGCGTCATCGGAGAATTGTGGCGGTGCAAACAGGGATCGCGGCGTCTGTTCGACGGCGGTGAGGAGATCGATGTCTGATATGCCTTCGGCGCGCATTCGCAGGACCACGGCTGCGAAGCCTTCCTTCTCCACCAATCGAGGTGTCAATCCGCTACTCCATACCCGAGCGCCCGCGCCACGCGGTCTTGCACCGAATAATCCGTCAGATCGAGTTTCAAAGGCGTTACCGAAATGCGGTTTTCTTTCAGGGCGTGGATATCGGTGCCGGGCCGGAAATTGCCGCTGCGCTCGCCGAAGCGCAGCCAGTAATAGGGGAAACCTCGACCGTCGGCGCGTTCCTCAACCTGCAGATTGAAGGCAAGGTTACCCTGCGCTGTCACTTCGACGCCATCGACCTCGTCGGGACGACAGTTGGGGAAATTCAGATTGAGGAAGGTGCCGTCGGGCAGGTCAAGGTCGATGAGCTTGGTCAGGAGATCCGGCGCATGCGCCTCGACGACTTCCCAGGGGACAACCCTGGTTCCACCGTCATAGGAATAGGCCTGGCTGAGGGCGAAGGAGCGAACGCCCTGCAACGTCCCCTCGATCGCCCCTGCGATCGTTCCGGAATAGGTCACGTCATCGGCGACGTTGGATCCGGAATTGACGCCTGACAGCACCAGATCCGGCTTGATATCCATCACCTGGCGGATGCCCATGATGACGCAATCCGTCGGTGTACCGCGCAAAGCGTAATGCTTGTCCGCAACCTTGCGCAGGCGCAACGGTTCCGAGAGACTGAGCGAGTGCGCAAGGCCGCTCTGATCCGTCTCAGGTGCTACGATCCAGACATCGTCGGAAAGGGTGCGGGCAATGCGTTCAAGGGCAGCCAGCCCCTCGGCGTGGATGCCGTCGTCATTGGTCAGAAGGATGCGCATGCCCTAACCCGCCTTAAGCTGCCCGTTCGATCTTCTTCAGACCACCCATATAGGGCAACAGGACGTCCGGAATAGTAACGGAACCGTCTTCGTTGAGATAATTCTCCAGCACCGCGATAAGGCAGCGACCGACGGCTGTGCCCGAGCCGTTCAGCGTGTGAACAAACTTCGTCGCCTTGTCGTCCTTGCCGCGATAGCGGGCATTCATGCGGCGGCCCTGGAAATCTCCGCAGACGGAGCAGGACGAGATTTCGCGGAAGGTGTCCTGACCCGGCAGCCAGACTTCCAGGTCGTAGGTCTTGCGCGCGCCAAAGCCCATGTCGCCGGTGCAGAGCGTCATGGTGCGGAAATGCAGGCCGAGACGTTTCAGGACTTCTTCGGCACAGGCCGTCATCCTTTCGTGTTCCTCGATCGCGCTTTCGGCATCGGTGATGGAGACCAGTTCGCATTTCCAGAACTGGTGCTGGCGCAGCATGCCGCGCGTATCGCGGCCGGCGGAGCCTGCTTCCGACCGGAAGGACGGCGTCAGCGCCGTAAAGCGCAGCGGCAGCTTTTCCTGATCGAGGATTTCGCCCGAGACCAGATTGGTCAACGTCACTTCGGCGGTTGGGATCAGCCAGCGTCCGTCCGTGGTCTTGAACAGATCTTCCGCGAATTTCGGCAACTGCCCTGTGCCGAACATTGCCTCGTCCCGAACCATCAGCGGCGACGAGACTTCGGTATAGCCGTGTTCGCCGGTGTGAAGATCGATCATGAACTGTCCCAGCGCACGCTCGAGGCGGGCGAGCTGCGAGGTCAGAACGGTGAAGCGCGAACCGGAAAGCTTGGCGGCCCGCTCGAAATCCATATAGCCGAGCGCTTCGCCGATTTCGTAGTGTTCCTTGGCCTTGTGGTTCCAGCGCGGCTTTTCGCCGACAACGCGCTTGACGACGTTGTCGTGCTCGTCCTTGCCAACCGGCACGTCATCCAGCGGAATGTTCGGGATGCGCGACAGGGCGTCATTGAGCTCCGCGGTCAGCTGCCGTTCTTCGTCTTCGGCAGCGGGAAGCGTGACCTTGATGTCAGCGACCTCGGCCTTCAGTTTTTCGGCAAGCTCGGAATTCTTCTGCGCCATCGCCGCACCAATTTCCTTGGAGGCGGCATTGCGACGGGACTGCATGTCCTGAACGGACTGGATGACGGAACGGCGCTTCTCGTCGAGCGCGATGAGGCCTTGCGACAAGGGCTCCGCGCCGCGCTTGGCCAGCGCTGCATCGAGGGCCTCGGGATTCTCACGGATCCATCTGATATCAAGCATCGTCGTTCCAGGTCGTTGCAAATAAAACGGCTCCGGCCGAAGCTCGATAAAGCTTCAACCGGAGATCGGATCGGCAATTTCCGCTATGGAAGGGGTGTTGGGCCTATCGCTCAGTCATTGTCCGTGTGGGCAATCTCTGTCGACCCTTCATTCTCTTCGAGCGCTTGCCGACTGCGCTGACGCTCCACGAGTCGCGCCGCGTAGATGGAAATCTCGTAGAGAAGGATCGTCGGCAGTGCAAGACCGATCTGGGACATGGGATCGGGCGGCGTCAGCACCGCAGCCACGATGAAAGCGAAGACGATCGCGAACTTGCGCTTCTGCCGAAGCCAATCCGAGGTCAGCAGACCGACACGTGCCAGAAGCGTGGTGATGACCGGCAGCTGGAACACGAGGCCGAAGGAGAAAACCAGCGTCATGATCAGGCTCAGATATTCCGAGACCTTGGGCAACAGCGAGATCGCCACCTGACCATCGGCCGGCGCCTGCTGCATCTTCAGGAAGAACCACATGACCATGGGGCAGAAGAAGAAATAGACGAGCGCAGCCCCCATCAGGAACAGGATCGGCGACGCAATCAAAAACGGCAGGAAGGCCGAGCGCTCGTTCTTGTAGAGGCCGGGCGCCACGAACTTGTATATCTGGGCTGCAATGATCGGGAAGGAGATAACCAGGGCGCCGAACATCGCGACCTTCACCTGCGTGAAGAAGAATTCCTGGGGCGCAGTGTAGATCAGCTCGGACTTTGCGAGATCAAGATGCGCCCAGACAACCGCCCACTTGTAGGGATAAACCAGGTAATTGAAGAGATGCTTGGCAAAAGCAAAGCAGCCGATGAAGGCAACGAAGAACGCCGCGATCGACCACATCAGCCGAGTGCGCAGTTCCATCAGGTGTTCGATAAGCGGCTGCGGCTTATCGTCGATGTCACCGGTCATGCATTGTCCTTTTTCTTGGCTGTCGTGCGCTTCTTCGGCGCTGCTGCAGGCGCATCAGCCGCTACCGGGACGGTAACCGACGGCTTGCGAGGTGCGCGCTTCGGCTTTTCCGCGACAGTCTCGGAGACGGTTGCAGCTGCTTCCGTCTTTGCCGGCGCCTTGGCGCGCGGCTTGCGAACGACTTTCGCCTTCACGACCTCTTCGGTCACGACCGCGGGAGGCGGAGCGACGACAGGCGCCGGGGGTACGACCTCTGCAGCAGGAGCGGACGAAACAATCTCCGTCATCAGCGGCGGCGTTTCCGGCAATCCCATGGAAGGCTCGGACATCGGCACGGCAGGCGTTGCAGTTGACGTCGGCGTGGACGCCCGCTGCAGATCAGCCTTGATATCATTTCCCATCTGCCGAAGCGGATTCATCGCTTCCCGCAAACTGTGGACCGGATTGAGCTTCTGCGCATCCGAAATCGTCTGACGCACGTCGTCGAGTTCTGCCTCCCGCAGAGCCTCGTCAAATTGCGCCCTGAATTCGCCTGCAACCTTACGGGCCCGGGCCGTCATCTTTCCGAACGCCCGCAACATCGGCGGCAAATCCTTCGGACCAACGACCACGATCAACACAACTGCAATGATGAGCAGTTCCGACCAGCCTACGTCGAACATAGAAAGGCTCCCATGCAGAGATGGCCCTAATCAAGCCAACTGCACCCAAACGTGGTTATTTCGTTTCGTCAGCCTTATGGTCGACAGTCCGTCCAAGGTCAGAACGGCCCGCTTCCGGGGTAGCGTCGTCGTCGCTCATGCCCTTCTTGAAGCTCTTGATGCCTTTGGCAACATCGCCCATCAGTTCCGGGATCTTTCCACGACCGAACAACAACAGCACGATGGCCAGAACGATCAGCCAGTGCCACATGCTAAAAGAACCCATTACGTCACTCCCTGTTACGTGTTACCCCGATGTAAGACGTTTATCGAACTTTTTCAAACACGAAAATGTCTCACATCAGGCTGGCTGCTTTGTTGAATGAAAACGATGCGGCCGCCAGTTCTGAAAAACGGGCCGCCCAGCATCAATATTCGTCCTTGCTAATGGCAAAACCAAGACCCGAAACGGCCAATCGGAAGTCAAGGATCAATCTTCCGAAGCGCCGCCCGGCGCCAGGAGGCCAAGCTCTTCGAGATCCATCTGCGTGATCGGATCCTCGTCCTCGGTCAATTCATCGCTCATCAACGGCGAGGGCATGTTAAAGTTAGCTGGAATTCGGCCGGATAGCAGCCCCGCGCCCTTCAATTCTTCGAGACCGGGCAGATCGCGTATCTCTTCAAGCCCGAAGTGATCGAGGAAATCCCGGGTCGTTCCAAGGGTAACCGGCCTGCCGGGCGTGCGCCGCCGGCCGCGAAAACGCACCCAACCCGCCTCCATCAAGACATCCAGGGTTCCACGAGACGTTTGGACACCTCTGATATCCTCGATCTCGGCGCGCGTCACCGGCTGGTGATAAGCAATGATCGCAAGAACTTCGAGGGCCGCTCGGGACAGCTTCTTGACCTCGTTCTCGTCTCGGCGGATCACGAAGGACAGGTCGGCGGCAGTGCGAAAGGCCCAGGCGTCATCGACCTGCACGAGGTTCACGCCGCGCGATGCGTAGTCTTCCCTCAGCCGCAGCATGATCGAGCGCACGTCCATGCCTCTCGGCAGACGCTCGGCTATAAAACCTTCCGATACCGGCTGCGCAGAGGCAAAAACCAGCGCTTCGGCGATGCGTTCCGCCTCCCGCAGACGGTTGTCGTCCACAGCCTGGTTTATGCGACCTGCGTCTGCGTCTGCGTCTTCGATGTTAATCTCGTCCGGATGGGCCACCTGCCCTCTCCTATTCCGCCACATGGAGCGTCGAATGTTTCGGCCCCCGTCGCATGTAGAGAGGCTCGAAAGCACCGTCCTGCCGGATTTCCAGCTTGCCCTCGCGCACAAGCTCCAGCGATGCGGCAAAGGCGCTGGCAATCGCGGTCACGCGCTCTTCCGGAGAAGTCATGTACCGCAGCAGGTAGTGCTCCAGTGCCGTCCAGTCAGTAATGTCGCCTATCATGCGCGTCAGGATCGTACGGGCATCAACGAGCGACCACACGCGCCGCCGCTCGATGGTCACCTGCGTGATGGCTTGGCGCTGGCGCAAACCTGCATAGGCGGTCAGGAGATCATAGAGACTGGCGTCATAGTCCGATTGGCGACGATAGGGGATATGCTCGGGCTCGCCGCGAGCATGAACGTCACGTCCCAGCCGATTGCGGTTGACGAGGCCGTTCGCCGCCTCGCGCATGGCCTCAAGCCGTTTCAGGCGGAAGGCGAGCGTTGCCGCCATCTCTTCGCCCGTCGGCCCGTCGTCCTTGGCCTGCTGGGGGATGAGCAGCCGCGACTTGAGATAGGCAAGCCATGCCGCCATGACCAGATAGTCGGCAGCAAGCTCTATGCGGATGCGCCGGGCGCTCTCGATGAACAGAAGATATTGCTCAGCCAGCGCTAGTACGGAAATGCGCGACAGGTCGACCTTCTGGTTGCGGGCAAGATGCAACAGAAGATCGAGCGGGCCTTCAAACCCGGCGACGTCGATGACGAAGCCCGGCTCATGCGTGGCGCGCTCCGATCCATTTTCCTGCCACAGCCGGTCCATCGGCGTTGCCGCCGCCTGTACCTTCTCTATGCCATCGATCCTGTTCAAACGTCAGCTCCCCCGGGCAAGCCCTACCAGTCAGGCCACGGCCAGCATCGCATCAAATTCCGCGCGAATGGCAGCCTCGTCTACGTCGTCATGGCCGCCGAAGGCTGCCTCAACCTTCTTCGCCCGAGCAAGCGCTTCTCCCGCCAATGGCGGAACGTTGCGGACAACCTGAAGCATCTCGTCCATCACGCCATTGCAATGCAGCACAATATCGCATCCGCCCGCAACAATATTCGCAGCCCGCTCCGCAATCGTGCCTGAAAGGGCGTTCATCGACGTATCATCCGAGAGCAACAGGCCCTTGAAACCGATATGACCGCGGATGATCTCGTCTATGACCTTGCGCGACGTTGTTGCCGGATTGGTGGGATCGATGTCGGTGAAAACCACGTGGCAGGTCATGGCCATCAATTCATCCTTCATCGCGATGAAGGGCGCAAAATCATGCGCCTCGAGCTCGGCTCGGGGCACCGTCACCACTGGAAGCTCGTGATGGGAATCGGCAAAGCCCCGACCATGGCCGGGTATGTGCTTCATGACCGGCAGGACGCCACCCGCCTTCAGCCCCTCGGAGGCCGCCCGTCCCATTTCCGTGACCGTCACGGGATCACCGCCATAGGCGCGATTGCCGATGACGTTGCTGCTGCCCTCAACGGGCACATCGAGCACCGGCAGGCAATCGACATTGATGCCGAACTTCAGGAGATCGAAGGCATGCAGCCGCGACATCAGCCAGGCGGCGCGCAGACCCCGTTCGCGGTCGCGGCGGTAGATATCACCCAGCGCCTGGCCCGACGGATAGTGCGGCAGGATCGGTGGACGGATGCGCTGCACCCTTCCCCCTTCCTGGTCGATCAGAACAGGCACGTGGCGGCCGACGCTATCGCGCAGCGAGGCGACCAGATCGGATATCTGGTTGGGATCCGCGATATTTCGTCCGAAGAGGATAAAACCCCAGGGCTGTTCACCCTGATAAAAGGAACGCTCTTCGGCTGTGATGGTGAGGCCGCTACAGCCCAGGATCATTGCTTTTGATTCGGTCATATCCGAATCATAGAGGCCTGCTGGCGAAATGCGAGTGAGGTCAAGGCAGCATTCACAGGAAAGCTGGAGCAATTCCAGCAGAAGTGTGAAGCGGTTTTGCGTCCGGACTTGCGCCAAATCAAAGCGATAGAGCGTTTCCGTGCTTCAAAGAAAAGCGGAAAGCTCTAAAGCAAAAAGAACGACGGGTGTCGCCACCCGCCGTTCCTTAATCCTTGACCGACTGCGTCGTTATTTCGAAATCAGGCAGGTGCCGCCAGCCTGTCGATAGCGCACGCAAAGGTCGGCTGCCTGGTCCTTGGTGCCGGCGACGACGCGGACGCGATAGTATGTGCCCTTGCCGGCAATATCGAACCTCTTGACCTCGATCGGGTGGCCGCCGATGACGCTGGCGAACTTGGCCGAAAGATTAGCCTGAGATTTCTTTGCATCCGCTTCCGAAGGCAAGGAGGCGATCTGCATGACGTAGCCGCCCGCCCCCGCGGCAGCTGCAGGCGCAGGTTTCGCCGCCTGAGCAGCCGGATTGACGGAGGCGACCTGCGTCTGAGCCGGCGCCGGATGCGTATCGACCTTGGCCGGCTGAGCAGGACGCGACGTCGGAACCGGCGCGAGGTCCGAAGCGGCCGGGGCATTGTTCGCCGCATCCTGTGCCGGAGTGGAAACGGCAGGTACAGGCGTCGGTGCAGCTTGAGCGGCGACGGGCGGATTGGATGCGCTTGCGACCGTCGCGGCAGCAGGTGCTGCAGCGGATGGAGCGTGCGTTTCAGCAAGCGGCGCAGTCTTCACAACACGGATCGGTGCACTTTCCGCGCTCGGAGCATCGCCTTCGGACGCGTTATGGATAGCCGAAGCGTGAGCATCCGCAACCGCCGTCTGGTTAGCTGCCGGCGGCTTTATCGGAGCCGCGGACGAGGCCGGGGCAAGCTTCGGCGAGGTGGCAGCCGTCTTGGCCGTATTGTCTGTTGCCGGCGCGCTGTCGTCGCGAGCAACCAGCGTGCCGTCCGCCTTGACGATCATCGTCCGGACCTTGCGCGGCGATACCGAGGGGACATTGTCCTGATCGTCCGCATTTGCGCTGGCCGTGTTGCTGCCCTGGTTCGGCAGCAGGCGCGGATCCTCGGTCTCGCCAACCGGCGTAGAAGCTACCGGCGCATCATCGCCACCGTCGCTGTCATCCGGCGACACTTCAGGGACAAGCGTCTTCTGAACGACGTCGACCGGCTGTTCGTTGGACGATACCAATTCCTTCTGTTTCGGAGCGGGAGCGGCATCACCGGTCACGCGGTCATAGACCGCCTTATCCTGATTCGGCACGACCTTACCGCCCGGATTCTCCGGAACGACCTTGACCGGATCCTTGTCAGCCGTGATCACGCGCGGCTCGCCCGAGGCGATAATGGGCGAACCATGGGAGACCCATTTGTAGGCACCATAGGCGCCAGTGCCGACAACGATGACGGCAACAGCAGCAACCGCCAATCCACGCATTGACCGCGCCCGCCGGCGATCCGCCGTAATGCTGGAAGCCTCAAACGTCATCCGCGCGACATTTTCCGGCGCGTGTGAGGCCTCGCGAACGCTGCGCCGGAAATCTTCCTCCAGCGCACGCTCGAATTCGTCGAGTTCATCGACGGGTTTCTTGACCTCTGCGGCCTTGGTAGACGTCACCCTTGCCCAGCTTGCCGCTGCAGCCTCGACAGCGGAATTAGCGGGCTCCGGCGCAGTCTCCTTTGCGGGAGTGTTGAACAGGCTCGCCATCTCCGCATCGATGTCGAAATCGTATTCCGGAGGCATAGCGACCGGCTCTTCCTTCTCCACCGGAGGCAGAGTGGGAACATGCATCCCTTCGAAGGTTTCGATGCGTTCGTCCGTATCTGAAATCTCGGACGGATCGAAGGGCAACATCTGCTCTGCATCGACAGTCGGCTGCGGTGCGCGTTCTACAGCGACCGGAGCAACTGGCACCGAAGCGACGACGGGTGCCGGCGCCTGCAGAATGGGAGCGAATGCCGGACGTGCTGCCAGCTCCGGGCGTGGCACGGGGACTGCCCGAGGAGTGGGAGGCGGCGAAACCGGGACCGCAGACGTCGGCCCGCGAGTCTCGGTCTGCACAGCTCTTTCGGCAACGACCGGTCGCGGCGCAACGGCGACGGGTGCAACAACCGGCGCGGCTTGAGGGGCCGGCTGCTGAGGCGCGGTTTCACGCGTATTCGATTCGGTGAAATCGAAATCCGCCAGTTCAAGCTCGATACCTTCGAGGTCAAAATCGAACTCGTGATCCGCAAACGGATCATCGATATCCAGTTCAGGCGCCTTGGCTTCCGTCGCCTTGGGCTCTTCCCGTGGCTCCGGGCGAGCGACCGCGACTGACGCAGGCGCGACAGCCATGGGGGTCGGCGCGATAACCGGCGCTGGGGCAACGACGGCTGCCTGCTTCGGCTGAAGCTCGAGTTCTGTGGAAACGGCACGCTGGGGAACAGGATAGCGCGAAACATCGTCGAGCAGGTCATCGATATCGAGCGAAGGGGATGTTTCGGCATAGGCTGGTTCGGTCAGCGCAGCATCCGAGGGTACATCGCCGTCTCTCGCTGCGGCAGCCAGATCGAAGCCCGAAGCAGCGGGTTCCAATTCCGGGAATGCTTCGAAAGCCGGCTCAGCATCCGCGCTCCGACTGTCGGACGGAAACTCATGCCGATCCTGCTCGGCGGGAAAGCCAAGCTCGGGAGCCAGAGACACGTCAGCCTCGGCAAACGGGGCATCCGCCACTTCCACTACCGGAGCGACGGGCATTGCAGCAGCGACCGGCTCCTCGACCGGGGGCTCTACAACCTCCGGCGCCGTATCCTGGCGACGCGGTGCGTTGAAATTGGCAAGCGGCAGGCGAATGCTTGCTGCAGCCCATTGCGGCACACGGGCAACCGGAGCCTCGGGCTTCGCCGACGATTCTGCGATCGACAGTTCCAGCTCGTCAGCGAGATCGCGCGCTTCTTCTACCGCCGGTGCGGCAGGTTCGTATGCCTGCGGCGCTACGTATGCCTGCGGCGCGACGGGTGCTGCAGCGACCGGTTCATATTGGGGCAGCTCGAATTCGGCCGCATGCAGATCTTCGGCTTCGACCGGATGAACCTCTTCCTGAGGCCAGCCTGCATCGCCGGTTTCGTAGGCGTCCACCAACGCTTCCGGCTCGGGCTGCAGCTCCGAGAACTCCGGTTCGGTCCTCCGATGGTCCGCATGCGGATCATTGCTGTTGCCAGGCTGTGAATAGACGGCCTCGCCGTGGAACGGCTCGTCCTCGAGCGACAAGGGAATATCGTCTACTGGGCTAAGGCGCGGTGCGTCGTAGCGTTCGAATTCGCGCAGGAGCTCGTCTTCGAGATCGAAGGCGGGCTCATGGCGTCTCGTTACGGGAGCTGTCGTGGCGGCTGACCGTGGTTCGAAACCAACAATGCGTGCGAGTTCTGCAAGCGGATCATCATCCGCAAAGAACTCTTCCTTTTCGCTTGCGCGATACGCCAACTGTTTTTCCGCCATTACCCAATCCACTCGCAATTGCAACAGGCTACATGCCAGCGCATTGTGGGTAAATGGTGACGTTTATCGCATCTCAGCCGGGGCTTCGGTCCCGGTTATACCAAGACCTGACTTCAAAACCGACGCGACGGCGTACACCAGCCCAAGTCTGGCAATGCTCAATTCTCGGTTTTTATCATTAACAAATCGTAATTCCGGTAAATCTTTACCTTTGTTCCAGTGTCCGTGGAAGGAACCGGCCAAGTCATACAGATAAAAAGCAATGCGATGCGGCTCTTGCGATTGGGCTGCAGCTTCTATGACTCGCGGGAATTCTGCAAGCTTCGCGACAAGCTGCAATTCGGCCGGATCGGAGATCGCGCCGGCAATGGCTTTCGACAGATCTGCCGGCCCGACGTCGAGGTCCGGAAATGCCTCTTTTGCCTGTCTAAACACGGACATGCAGCGGGCGTGCGCATATTGCACGTAGAAGACCGGATTGTCCTTGGACTGCTCGGTGACCTTCGCGAAATCGAAATCCAGCGGCTCGGAATTCTTGCGATAGAGCATCATGAAACGGACGGGATCGCGGCCGACTTCATCGACCACGTCACGCAGCGTAACGAAGTCGCCGGAGCGCTTCGACATTTTCACCGGCTCGCCGTTCCGGAACAGCTTGACGAGTTGGCAAAGCAGGACCGTCAGCTTCGACTGACCGTCCGAAACGGCGCGCGCCACAGCTTCAAGACGCTTCACATAGCCTCCGTGATCGGCGCCGAGCACGTAGATCATCTCGCTGAAGCCGCGGTCGTACTTGTTCTTGAAATAGGCAACGTCGGCGGCGAAGTACGTATAGGAGCCATCCGACTTGATCAGCGGCCGGTCGATGTCGTCGCCGACCTCCGTCGAACGGAACAACGTCTGTTCGCGATCTTCCCAATCCTCCGGCAATTGTCCCTTCGGCGGCGGCAGCGCCCCCTTGTAGACATATCCCTTGAAGGTCAGATCGTTGATGGCTGTTCTGATGGATGCTGCGCCATTGGCATGCAGCGTCCGCTCGGAAAAGAACACGTCGTGGCGAACGTTCAGCGCCGCCAGATCTTCGCGGATCATCGCCATCATCGCATCGATGGCCCGTTCTTTCACGATGGGCATCCACTGCTCTTCCGGCATGCCGCGCAACTTCGTGCCGAACTCCTCCACCAGCGCCTTGCCGACGGGAACAAGGTAATCGCCCGGATAAAGGCCGGAAGGGATTTCTCCCACCTGTTCGCCGAGCGCCTCGCGATAACGAATGAAGACGGAACGGGCCAGCACATCGATCTGCGAGCCGGCGTCGTTGATGTAATATTCCTTGGTGACGTCATAGCCGGCAAAGCCGAGCAGGTTTGCAAGCGCATCACCGACCACGGCGCCGCGGCAATGGCCGACATGCATCGGTCCCGTCGGATTGGCGGAGACGTATTCGACATTCACCTTGTGACCGGCGCCGACCTTGGAGCGACCAAAGGTTTCGCCTTCGTTGATCATGGTGGCAAGCAGGCCCTGCCAGTAACGGACGGACAGACGGATGTTGATGAAACCCGGCCCGGCCACCGAGACGTCGGCGATGTCGGCATCTTCCTTCAGCTTGGCGCTGATGATGTCGGCAAGGGCGCGCGGATTGGTTCCGACCGCCTTGGACAACACCATGGCGGCATTTGTTGCAACATCGCCATGGCTGGGGTCGCGTGGCGGCTCGACAGCGATGCGGCCGAAATCGAGCTCGGATCGCTTTTCCTTGACGATATCAATCTGTTCAAGGGCGTTCTTAATTCTGGCTTCGAAGTCGGTAAAGAGGTTCATCGTTGTTTCCATGCAAAGGCTGTGCCGAGCAACGTCGTCCGGCGACCGCTGCCTATCGCAAATCCGGAGTCTGGTCAAACAAGCGCCTGTGGGCACTGATGGCATAAGTATCGGTCATGCCCGCAAGATAGTCGCCAACGTGGCGGGCTTTGGCTGCATCGGCGAGGCCGGCGATATGATCGACCCAGTAGTGGCTCTGCATCTCACGCGGGTCATTCATGTAGGCCTGAAACAGGTCGGTGACGATCTGGGCAGCGCCTGCGCGTATGCGCATAATATCAGGATGACGGTAGATGCGCTTGAACAACATCTGCTTGATCAGCTTGTCCGTCTCGGCCATGGCCGGCGAAAAGGCGGCGACGACTCGGTCCGCGCTGCGGATCCCCTGCACATTCTGAGGCCGGATCTCGGCCAAAGCGGCCTGGGAGACTGAAATCACGTCCTCGACCATCCGCGTGATCTGGCGGCGCATGATCTCGTGGGTGAAGCGGCTGGCCTCCAGATTGGGATAACGATCCCTCACCTCGGCCATCAGCCCTGCCAGAAACGGAATATCCTCAAGCATATCGAAATCGAGATAGCCGGAACGAAGACCGTCATCGATATCGTGGGTGTTGTAGGCGATATCGTCGGCGATAGCGGCAACCTGCGCCTCGAGGCTGGCATAGGTCGAGATCTCGAGATCGTGGATTTCGCAATAATCGAGGATGGGTTGCGGCACCGGCCCGCGTGTCCCCTTCCCATCGGCCGTCAACAGCGGCCCATTATGCTTGACCAAGCCTTCCAGCGTCTCCCAGGTCAGGTTCAAGCCGTCGAATTCGGCATAGCGCCGTTCCAGCTTGGTGACGATGCGCAGCGACTGGGCATTGTGGTCGAAACCGCCATAGGGTTTCAGCACGTCGTGCAGCGCATCCTCGCCGGTATGACCGAAAGGCGTGTGGCCGAAGTCGTGCACCAGCGCCACGCCCTCGGCAAGATCCTCGTCGAGCTTGAGCGCGCGGGCGAGTGCGCGGGCGACCTGCGCCACCTCGATCGTATGCGTAAGGCGCGTGCGATAATGATCGCCGTCTTGGGCAATGAAGACCTGGGTCTTGTGCTTCAACCGGCGGAAGGCGGTCGTATGGACGATGCGGTCGCGGTCGCGCTGGAAGTCGGAGCGCGTAGGACTGGATGATTCCGGATAGAGCCTTCCACGCGTTGTCCAGGGATCCGATGCGTAAACGGCCCTCTCGCCATACCCAAAACCCAATGCATGCCTGTCAATCGTCATTCTTCATACCACACTGGCAACGCCCATTGACGTCGCTTCTCAGCCTTCATACCTATAGTCATGAAAAACAGCAAAGCGGCCATGCCTTTCGGCATAAACTGTTCGCTGTCGCCTTCTGTCGGTTCATGATAAAGGCACTGAATATCAGTCGTTTGAAACGCAACGACAAATATTGGTTCTCTCCGGATCTTGACCCCGGCAGGAGGAAAGCATGACAGATACGAATGTAACCCTTTCAGATGCAGCGGCAAAGCGAATCGCGGCAATCGTCGGTGCAGAAGCCGGCAAGAGCGCCCTGCGCGTCGCAGTCGAAGGTGGAGGCTGTTCCGGCTTCTCCTATAAGTTCGATCTCGCGGAAGGGCCGCAGGACGACGATATCGTCGTCGAGAAAGGCAACGCGACTGTCCTGATCGACAAGCTGTCGCTGATCTATATGGCTGGCTCCGAGATCGACTTCGTCGACAACCTTCTTGGCCAATCGTTTCAGATCAAGAATCCGAACGCCGTCGCAAGCTGCGGCTGCGGAACGAGTTTCTCCATTTAACACCATCCTTGCGCATGGATCGAAACGGCCGGACATCGATATGTCCGGCCGTTTTGTCATGACCTATGGAAAGGTGGAGCTTACGCCAGAAAGCGGATAGCCTTGTCGTTTCCATGTGGCTAAAAGGAAAGGCGAATGAGGGAAATTCGTCCATGAAGATCGCTACCTGGAACATCAACGGCGTCAAGGCTCGCATTGAAAACCTTTGCCAGTGGCTCAAGGATTCCGATCCGGATGTCGTCTGCCTGCAGGAAATCAAGACGGTCGACGAAGGCTTTCCGCGGCTGGAGATCGAAGCGCTCGGCTATCACGTCGAAACGCATGGCCAGAAGGGCTTCAATGGCGTAGCGATCCTCTCAAAAGCCAAGCCCGACGAGGTCAATCGCGGTCTGCCCGGTGACGACGCGGACGAGCAGGCTCGCTTCATAGAGGCTGTTTTCTCGGTTCCGGGGAACCGTGCTCTCCGAGTCTGCTGTCTCTATCTGCCGAACGGCAATCCGGTCGATACGGAAAAATACCCCTATAAGCTTGGCTGGATGGAGCGGCTCCGGACATTCGCGGCCAGTCGCCTTGCCTTGGAGGAACCGCTGATCCTGGCTGGCGACTACAATGTCATCCCGGAGCCGCATGACTGCTTCGACCCCAAGGTCTGGGCGAACGATGCGCTGTTTCTGCCGCAAACGCGTCAGTCATTCCGTCGGCTGGAGAATCTGGGTTTCATCGACGCCATCCGCGCGACGACGGATGCCGTGCAGCTCTATTCATTCTGGGATTATCAGGCCGGCGCCTGGCCGAAGAACAACGGCATCCGCATCGATCACCTGATGCTGTCACCGGAAGCTGCCGATCGCATGACGAGCGCTGCGATCGAGAAGCATGTCCGCGCATGGGAAAAGCCGTCCGACCACGTGCCTGTCATCGCGCATTTCGATTTCGCGGCCTGAAGCCGAAGGGCCTGACTTATTCGTTGCCGGCGACATCAAGCTGATGCGCCATGGACACCGCCACGCGGCGGTCGTTTTCGCTTGCCAGCGAGAAGGCCTGTTCCTGCAGGTCTTCCATCCACGGACAATCCTTTGACGCGCACTTGTCGAGCGCAGCTGTCATGAAAGCAAGACCGCGTATCGACTGACCTTCCTGGAAGAGAATGTTGCCGAAGACCGACATTGCGCCGGGATGGCCGCTCTTGCGCGCCTGGTTCAGCCATTTCTTTGCCTGCAAGACATTGGGTGCGCCGCCCTCGCCTGCGAGCATCATCTGCGCAAGCTGGAACTGAGCCTCCGCAACGCCGAAGGTGGAAGCAACCTGGAAGTAGAGCTGCCGCGCCTGGTTCAGGTCAATCTTGACCGGGCTGCCGGGGATGCCGTGCTTGTAGTAGTTCGCAAGCGCCAGGAGGGCGTTAATAAAAAAGCCGGTATCCTCCGATCCCGGCTCGACGCCCTGCTGTGCGATTTCGCTATAGATCTTGAAAGCCTCGAAATCATTCTGCGCGACGCCGTCGCCATCAGCGTACATGTTTGCAAGCGCCCACCGAGAGCCGGTATGGCCCTTCTCCGCCGCATATTTGTAGGCCTCCACGGCCTCTTCCTTCTGGCCGTTCTTGTAGGCCTTGAAGCCGAATTTGAAGAGATCGAAAGGCCCGGATTCCTTGGTGACGCCGGCATTGATGTCGAATGCTTTTGCGGGTCCGGCCACAGCCGCCCCGACGGCAATGGACATGCCCAAAAGCATAAATCTGACAGATATGAACTCGAACCTAAACATAACAGTCGATTTCTTTCGCTCCATCCGCATCTGCCCCAGTGCGCCCTACTGCACCGGTGGACATCCGGACGTATTCTCCAGAGGCGCGCAAACCAGCTAAGGCTCCGTTCAAGGAAGCTCTCGCGGTGCGACCGGCCCATGTCTCCATGAGAGACGAATTGACTTGCACCCCCACCCGCGCTGCAGAAAAGCCGGCTGCAGAGTGTGCATTTCCTGTCGTTCCTGCGGCGTCGACTTCATGTCGCCCGCCACATTTTTCAGCATATCGTGAAATTGTGGCTAAACCTGCGTATGCCCTGCTGGGACGGACTTCCAGCACCGGCAAAGCACGTCCAACCATTTTCAGAAGAAGCGACCGAAAAGCCGTATGGCAACAGTTTTTTGCCTGTTCGGAACCAGATTCCCGCATCATCGAAGCAACGCTGGCTTCGATCGCGAAATGGTATTTTTGTTCCGGTAAAAACTGACCCATTTGACTTTTACGCACTTTCCGATGGCTCGCCCCAAGCCCGCTAATATCGCTGCGCCCTCTTTGTGGCGGGAAATGGACAAATCTGGCGCCGGATAAGCCCCTGCAAACTGTTGGGAATAAGTGTTGCTGAATCGTCACAAGTGTCTGATGGCGCGCAGGATGAGCGGCGGCAACGGAGCCCGATAGCAAGGCTCCGCACGCGGCCGGAAGCAGACAATTATGGGATCAGAACGTTACCTTCATCGAGGTGGAGAGCGCCCCGACGAAATCATTACCGTAGCTATACGTTACGTCATTACCGTAGGTCACGCCGTTGGAGACGACGGTTCCGGAATGGCCGCTGGTCAGGAGGCCGACTGCACCGGCAAACCTGAACTCGACATGCTCGGTAGGTTTGTAAGAGACGCCGGCGCCGAGCGTCCAGGTGTCCGAGGCAATACCGTAATCCATCGCGGCGGTACCGCGGTCCCATGTCAGGCTGACGGCACCGCTCCACTTGTCATTGAACTGATGGCCGACACCGCCCGTGATCGTCCAGCCATCACGATAGAGCAGATCAAGCGACGTAATCTTTGCGGCGCTGCCAGGCACGCAGGACACGATACCGCGCGTTGCCGTCGCGCAGAAGGGAACGCTCTGGAGAACGCTCCAATTAGTCCACTTGACGGAGCCGAAGGCCAGCCAGTCTGGCGCAATACCGCTCTGCAGCTTCAGTTCGAGAGAATCCGGTGCAGTTGCCTGGCCGTAAACCGGCGTAACGACACCGAAAGGGGCGCCGAGTACTGCCGGAACGCTCGTAAGATCGACTGTTCCGGAAAGACCGTCGTATTTGACCTGACTGTTATAGATCAGGCTGGCGCGGAAAGCATATTCCGGGATCTCATAGGCGAGGCCGCCTCTCCAGCCCCATCCGTGATCCTGAACGTTGAGCGTTCCGGTATCGTCGGAGGGATTGAATATGCCGGGGCCGAGCGGCGTACCGGCAGGCAGAACGACCTGTTCCTTGAAGCCCTCGACCTCCTGATAGAATCCACCGCCGATCAGGCGGATATCGCCTGGACCGGCATCGAATTTGTAAGAGCACGTCAACCCGTAATTATGCGTCTTGAGCTTCGTCTCGACATCGTAATTCGCGCCGGCCCAGTTCGTCCCCGGATTGGAATGTGCGCCGAACGGCTCGGAGTAATCCGCCAAGCAGTCGATATCGTCGGTAAGGCCGATTTTGACGCCGAAATAGGGAACGGCATAATTTTCGGTATCGCGAACCGAACTGGAGCGTCCGTTGAGGTCGCCATCAGCAGGGTTCACGTCGTGGGCGTTCTTCAGCCTGCGATCCGGCATGACATAGGTCACGCCTGCCTCGAAGGCATAGCGCGATTTATCGAACAGGAGATCGATGTCGTAGCCACCGCGCTCAAGCCCGCCGGCAAAGGCCGTATTGGCGAACGCGGAACAGATGAGTAGCGTCAATACGCCACTGGACGGTACGCGGTATCCCATTTTTCCCCCACTCGAACTTTTGTTTGGGTCAGTGTTTAAGCCCGTAACCAGAATTGGCAATGTGACGGGACCCTTCGCCGAGTTGCGACATACTGACCGACTTGCGTAAAAAAATGATTTTCACGACTGGAAGTAAAAAAATTTAAACGTTTTTTGCTTCTCTAATACTCAAAACAGGCTCGGACTAGATTCTCATTCTCAGTTACGACCGTTCTGTAACAATCTGACAACACTTTTCTTTTTCAAATCGCCATACCTATTTAGGGGTAATCCCCTGAACATGTGCCAGCCTGAAGCAATGCAGGGATGCATCTGCGCTGCGTGAGTTCTAGCGGGGCTATGGGTGCTTCTCTACCAGCCAGAATCAAAAGGGCATGAAGCTTTCGCTCCATGCCCTTTTTGAGGAAACTGCGCCGGGAGATCAGCCGGCTTCACTGACCCTGGCAAGCGCAACCTGCAGGCTTTCGCGCTGGCTCTCCAGCTCGACAAGACGATCGCGTTCGGCCGCGACGACTTCAGGGTTGGCGTTGGCCACGAACTTCTCGTTGGAGAGCTTTCCGACGATCCGGGCGATTTCCGCCTCTCCCTTGCCTATAGCCTTTTCGAGGCGGCTCTTTTCGGCGGCAAGATCGATCAGGCTGCCGAGCGGCAGACAAACCGTCGCTTCGCCGACAACGATCTGAGCAGCACCCTTCGGCGCCGTATCGGCAAGAGAGATATCCTCGACGCGCGCAAGCCGCTTGATTGCCGCATCATGGCGGAACAAGCGTTCGCGCGTCAGGTTATTGCCGCCGATGACGACCAAAGGCGCCGTTGCTGCGGGCGGAACGTTCATTTCCGAACGGACCGAGCGCAGGCCCGAGACCAGGTCGATCAACCAGTTGATTTCGTCGGCGGCGACATCGTCGGCATAGAACGGAGCCGGCCAGTCCGCATGGCAAATCAAGCCATCGCGTTCCTTCCCCTCTCCCGCCGTATGCGCCCAGAGCTCTTCGGTCATGAAAGGCATGAAGGGATGCAGCAGCTTGTAGGTCTCTTCCAGCACGTAGGCAGCGCAGGACTGCGCTTCTGCCTTGGCGCCCTCATCCGTGCCACCGAAGACCGGCTTCAGCAGTTCGAGATACCAATCGCAGAACTGGTTCCAGATGAAGCGGTAGAGCACACCGGCGGCGTCGTTGAAGCGATAGGCTTCCAGCGCCTCGGTCACATCACGCATGGTGCGATTGAGTTCCGTCAGGATCCAGCGATTGATCGTCAGCTCGGCGGCTTCCGGCACGAAATGCGGATCGCTCTTGGCGCCATTCATCTCGGCAAAGCGCGTGGCATTCCAGAGCTTGGTGCCGAAGTTGCGGTAGCCGGCGATACGCGCTGGATCGAGCTTCACGTCGCGGCCCTGCGCTGCCATGATCGCAAGCGTGAACCGCAGTGAATCGGCGCCATATTCGTCGATGAGTTCGAGCGGATCGATGACGTTGCCCTTGGACTTCGACATTTTCTGCCCGTTCTTGTCGCGCACCAGCGCGTGAACATAAACGGTATTGAACGGCTCGACGGGCTCGCCGTCTTCGTCCTTCATGAAGTGCAGGCCCATCATCATCATGCGGGCAACCCAGAAGAAGATGATGTCGAAGCCGGTTACCAGAACATTCGTCGGGTAATAGCGCGCAAGCTCCGGCGTTTCCTCCGGCCAGCCAAGCGTAGAGAACGGCCAGAGCGCAGAAGAGAACCAGGTGTCGAGCACATCCTCGTCACGCGTCAGGATCTCGCCGGGCTTGAAGTTCTCGAGCAGGTCCTCGACATAGGCCTTCATCGGCCCTTCGTGCGAAAGGTAGTGCTGGATGGCCGCCTGAAGCGCTTCCTCTTCCGTCTTCTCGACGAAGACCTGGCCATCCGGACCGTACCAGGCAGGAATCTGGTGTCCCCACCAGAGCTGGCGCGAGATGCACCAGGGCTGGATGTTTTCCATCCACTCGTAATAGGTCTTGTCCCAGTTCTTCGGAACGAACTTGGTGCGGCCTTCGCGAACGGAGTCGATTGCCGGCTCGGCAAGCGTCTTGGCGTCCACGTACCACTGTTCGGTCAGCCGCGGTTCGATCGGCACACCGCCGCGATCTCCATGGGGAACCATGTGCTTGTGGGGCTCGATCTTGTCGACAAGACCGGCCTCCTCGAAGATCCGAACGACGATTTTGCGCGCCTCGAAGCGATCCTTGCCTTCAAGTTCGTCCCAGGCGCCATGCAGCGCTGCCGGATGATCAAGACCTTCGAGGAATTCTTCGTTGTCCTTAAGCGTAATGCGGCCATCAATGGTCAGAACGTTGACGGCGCGCAGGCCCGCGCGCTTGCCGACCTCAAAGTCGTTGAAGTCGTGCGCGGGCGTCATCTTGACCGCGCCGGTCCCTGCCGTCGGATCCGGATACTCATCGGCAACGATCGGAATGCGGCGGCCGACGATCGGCAGAATGACATGCTTGCCGACGATGGACTTGTACCGCTCGTCATCAGGATGAACCGCGATGCCGGTATCGCCGAGCATGGTTTCCGGACGGGTCGTGGCGACGACGAGATAGTCGCGCGTTTCGAATTCCGTCGGCTTGCCGTCCTCATCGAAAGCGATTGGATGCTTGTAGGTGACGCCCTCTTCCAAGGGATAGCGCAGATACCAGAGATTGCCGTTGACCTCGACCTGTTCGACTTCGAGGTCGGAAATCGCCGTCAGCAGCTTGGGGTCCCAATTGACGAGGCGCTTGTCCTTGTAGATCAGGCCTTCCTTGTAGAGGGTGACGAAGACTTCGCGGACAGCTTCGGAAAGACCTTCGTCCATGGTGAAGCGCTCGCGCGACCAATCGCACGAGGCTCCCAGGCGCTTCAGCTGGTTGAAGATCAACCCGCCCGATTCCGCCTTCCATTCCCAGACCTTCTCGATGAAAGCGTCGCGGCCCATGTCGCGCCGGTTCGGCAACTGCTTCTGGGCCAGTTGTCGTTCAACGACCATCTGTGTGGCGATGCCGGCATGGTCCATGCCCGGCTGCCACAGCACGTCCTTGCCCCGCATCCGTTCGAAACGGACCATGATGTCCTGGAGCGTGTTGTTGAGCGCATGCCCCATGTGCAGCGAACCGGTCACGTTCGGCGGCGGGATGACGATCGTGAAGGTTTCCGCACCCGGCTTGGCGTTCACGCCAGCGCGAAAAGCATCGGCCTCATCCCATTTCGCAGCGATTTTCGGTTCAACGGCGGCGGAATCGTAGGTCTTGTCGAGCATTTTTGGACCGGTTCTGGAGGGTTCTTGGTGCAGGGTTGTAAATAGGATGGCCGCTGGCAAGTCAATAAAAAAGCCGCCCCGAAGACCGGAGCGGCGTTATGGATGCCTGGCCGGAAAAATCAGCGACGGGGACCGCGCGCCACCCGCTCGATCTCCTCGCGCACGAGACGCTCGACCAGCGTCGGCAAATTGTCGTCCAGCCATTCCTGCAGCATCGGCCGCAGCATTTCCTGCGCGATCTCGTCGAGCGACCGGCGCTCGGCGCCATCGATCGCCGCAACGAGATCTTCGAAGGAGCGAGCCACCTGCTGGCCCGCTGCTTCCGACATCAGCATCTTCGGCAATTCCGGCTGCACAGGCGGAAAAGCAAGCTCTTCGGCTACCTGCATCTCTTGCTGGACCAGCATCGGGCTTGGTTCGACCACACTCATTTCCGTTGCCGGCAACTGCTCGGAAACAGGCTCTGAGGGCTCGCTGTCCATCAGCTGCAGCTCGACGATCGCGGGCAGATCAACGACCGGAGCCGGCGCCTGGGGGATTTCTGCGATCGCGGGCGTCGCAACGAGCGACAAGGGCGGCGGGAACTCCGGCGTGACGGCGCGCAACGGAGGAGGCGCAATCGGCTCACGGCGAACTTCGGCAAAGCGGGCTGCCATGGCCGGCGGCAATTCCCGCTGCGGCGGCATCTCGCGCACGGCACCCGGCTGAGAGCTGTTCCGTTCGGAAGCGGCACGCACCCGCGCCGCAACATCGGCAAGCGACATCGTACGGGCCGGCTCTTCCGATTCGCGGACAGCACCGGAAGAATTTGCGGCGACGAAGCGCGGATCCGGCATGGATGTTGGGGGAACGTCGTCGAGCGGCATTTCTTCCAGATCATCATCGACAGTCAGGTGGATGCTGTCGTCGTCATTCGACGCTGCGTAGACGGGTGGCAGCGACGCCGAAATCGACTTGCCGGCACCTGGTTCATTGCTTTCGATGATCTTGCGGATCGACGCCAGAATCTCTTCCATGGACGGTTCACGCGCTACATTTGGCTGAGCCATATTCATCCCCGTTGCCCGAAATAGCGACCGAATGCCTAACCAAAAGGGGCGTTCGAATCACCGCCACCTTATGATACCCACCCCATGAAAAAAATGACCGGAAATCAAGTAAATCCGGTGATGCACAGTTTTGTTATCGGTCTATCGAGCCTGCATCACGGCCCAATTGCCGCCTTCCAGAAACGAAAACGGACGCCGAAGCGTCCGATCGTAGACTGCCGAAAACGCCAAAGAGCGATCAGAAAACGAATTCCTTGACCTTGGTAAAGCCCGGAAGCGGCTTGACGGAGGCGTTGAAGAAGACGTTTTCCGAGAAAGCGCCGCGCTCGCGGGTGAAAACGGTGGCACGGGCGGCATTGCCATAACCCTTGACAACCAGAAGACGTCCGCCGTCACGAAGCTGGCCGAGCAGCGTTTCCGGAACTTCTTCGACGGCTCCGTCGATGAAAATCAGATCATAGGGAGCGACCGCCTGATGGCCCTTTTCCAACTGGCCGGTCACGACGGCGACATTGGCGTAGCCGAGGCCAGTCAGCGTTTCCTTGGCCTTGGCGGCAAGCGCTTCATCGCTTTCGAGAGCGGTGACCGATCCGGCGAGCAGCGAAAGAAGGCCAGCTGTGTAGCCTGTGCCGGTGCCGACATCGAGAACGACATCGTCCTTGCCGACGCCAGCCAGCTGAAGAAGCTTGGCAAGCGGCGAAGCCTGCATCATGTAGCGCGGCTTGTTGCCGTCAGCCGCCGGCGCGATCTCGATATCGGTGTCGATATAGGCGAGCGGCTTTGATTTTTCCGGAACGAATGCCTCGCGCGGCACGGTCAGAAATGCGTTCAGAACCGAGTGCGAGGTCACATCCGTCGTCCGGATCTGGTTCTCGACCATCTTCACGCGCGCAGCTTGGAAATCCATCATGTCCTGTAGCCCCATCGGAAAGCCGGGTTGCCTGTTATGGTCCCGTGTCTTAATCGCCACCGGGTCAGCTTTCAAGGCATCGCGGCAGGCCAAAGGAAAATTCATGCCGCTGCGTCGCCCCGCAACAACACACAATCTCGCTAGCAGCACTCGTTCAGCCGATTGCCGCATGAACGCAGCTTTGGCTATCGGGCTGCTTGAAGCACGCACAAAGATAAAATCTTCGATGGATTTTCCAAAACAATTGCAATTTTAGATAAGCTATTCACTCATCCTTCCAGTACTTATGCGATAGAGCACGAAAACGGAGGTTTTCTATGCGTCGATCGTTCCAAATACTTGCAGTGATAAGCTTGACTGCCTTCGCCCCGTTGCCGGCCACCGCACAGGGCGTCATGCCATTCAATCCGGGCATCAGATCGGGTCAGGTTCCCGACGGATATATTTCCGTTCAGTCCGGGATTTCGCTATCGCTGCCCCTGAAGGACGACGGCAATGTCGACGATCAAATCAAGAGCGCCCAGAAAACGCTCTACGGCCTCGCTTCCGGCAGCTGCGCATCGGCCCTGGAAACAATTGCAGATGACTGCAACATCAGCTTCCTGTCTACCAATGTCGACATGAACCAGGATGTACGGAGTGCAAAGATCATGGTTCGCAGTCAGATCACGATGATCATGAAGCTCAAGGCTGCGACCGCGAAGTGAAATGGGAAGGTAGAGTGCAGTTACCAAACTGCATTTGATCTGGAGGCCTCGCCCGGAATTGAACCGGGGTACAAGGATTTGCAGTCCTCTGCGTCACCACTCCGCCACGAGGCCTCTCAGGCTTGTATGATCAAGCTGGAGGCGCATTTAGAATGATCCCAAGGAAACCGCAAGGGCATTTTTAAAAAACACCTTGCTTGATTTTCGAACGGTATCGCCCTGTCTGCATTTAGTCCCCTTCTTCTTTTCGGAACAACACCTATCCGTCCGGGGTTGTTTTTCCGAGCTTACAAAAAGGAGATGCGAGATGCACGAACTGCTGCGCGAATTCACCGAGACCCGGGCCAAATTGATCCGCCGGATGCAGGACGAAGGCCCAACCCCGGAATCCATACGGGCGCTTGCGGAGCTGCAGACCGCGATCATGGCGGTCCAATCCGAGCTTCAACAGCGATTCGGCGGCCAATGAGGGGCGGTTTCGATCGTCATGCAGGGAATCAAAAACGGACGAGATGATTTTGATAATCCCGTCCGTTTCGAGTGATGAAGCGATTAGCCAGCTAAAAACTTCCTGTAAAAAACAAATGTAAAAATCTCCAGAACATTATCGTTCCGAGGATGATCCCTGCCCACATCGCGACGGATATCGCGATGGCGGCAAGGATATATTTCATCCGTGTCGTCATCAGCGCCTCCAGTTGAATGGAAGTGGCTTCTTCTATCAATCGAATGCAGATCTTCGCGGTAATCTCCCGTTAACGGTTAGCGCACGGTAAAGAGAAAGGTGCGACACTCTGGGAAAGGCGATCAAAGCGCCCGGCATCCGTTCCATATCGAGGCGAGTTGTTTCAGATTGAGCAGGTGCCCTGTGGATAAGCACCTGTTCCTTCATCAATCGCAGATCGCATTTTATCGACGGTTCAATCCATCAGGATTGCGCCCTCGCCCACTCAGACAGAAATAGTGTTTTATTTCAAATGGATAGATTTTATTCGCCGATTCGCGGTGACGATAACGCTTGCTAAATTTGAAAGGGCCGCTATTGCGAGCCACCAAAACGACGCAAGTTCGCGGCACAAACAATGCCGCTGCGAACGCCAATTCGACGATCGATCAACGCAGTGTCGAAAAATGTCTCCTTCGAATTGGCCGATCGGAATTATGCCGAATTGAGGCCCAAGCTGGCTGGCGATATAAGGACAGACGTGCCGGGATCGTAATGATGGGTGAAAGTGTGATTGAGCCTTATGAATTGCTTGGCATTCCGCGCGAGGCAGGCGATGCCGAGATCAAGGCCGCCTATCGCCGGCTTGCCAAGAGCGCCCATCCGGATTCGGGTGGCGACGTCGATTCGTTCGCTCAGGTGAAGTGCGCCTACGAACTGCTGAAGGATCCGATACGGCGCAAGGTCTACGACGAAACCGGCTACGATCCGCAGCTTGCCGAGGTCAAGGATCTGGAAGGATTGCTGATCCTCGAAAAGGTCATCAACGACATGGTGCTCGACGAACGCGAACCCGGCAGCTTCGACCCGGTTGCGCTGATGCGCAGGAAGCTCACGGATGAGGTCGTCCAAGCCCGATTCCACGTTTTCGAACTCGAGCGGCATCGCGGCCGCATTCGGAATCACCTCGATCGCATCAGTAGCCGCCCAATGGCCGACGTGCTCGGGAGCATGCTTAGAACACGCGTCACTTCAATAACCGAAGCAATCGAGAAAGCCGGCAAGCATGTGGAGGCAATCGAGCGGGCCTACGAGATGCTCGAAGGCTATGGCTACGAAATCGAAAGCGTTCAGGCCAAAGCAGCCGAATGAATCATCGGCGCTAAAAAGCCTACCTTCGAGAACGACAACTGCCGGCATTGCGGAAGATGTCCGCTCGGCAGTACGCCCTCAGTCGTCGAACGGCGGTTCGTATACCTGGCAGTTATAAAGACGGCAGTTCCTATCCTTTGCGGGAACCCAATCGTCCGTTGCCACGTAGCCCGGCTGGCAAAAGCGGCTGTCGCTCACATAGCGGTCATAAAGCATTCCCGAACTCCGCGATCCCGGATGCTGCACGATGACCGCGCCTTGACTGTCAATGATCTGGCGAAGCGCAGCGCAGGTGCGGGTCGTCGAATTGATCCGCGAAATTGCCGCCGCCGGAAAGGCGATGCCGGCAACCGTGGTTAAAACGCAAAGTGCCATGAGGGCGCGTGACAATGAACCGAACATCGTTTGATCTTTCGACTTGCGTGTATCCGGCCATATAATAGCGCATTCCGCGATGAAGTTCTCCCATCGCGGAAATCAATGGTAATCAAGAGGTTGTGAGCGGCAAGAGTGCCCGTAGCCTCGGGTCGCGAAGATAGAGGCCGGCCCATGTCAGCACTCCGAGAAGGAGGCAGATGATCTGCGGTGGCGCGCCCATCTCGCCAAGGCGGAAATGGGTGCATATGGCACCACCCAGGAAGCCGGTGATCAATATGGCGCCCAGCACCGCCGTCCGCGGAATGGCATACAGGACGGCGCAAACGAGAATGATGATACCCAGAACCGGCGCCAGATTCGCCGGAAAGCCGGTCGCCGTCATTTCGGCTTCGATCATTGCTGGTGAAAAGAGATCGACTGCCGCGTCGGCTAGCAGTGCCAGCACAACGATCCCCGACACTATGCGCCCTGCCCAGACAGCTGTATTCGTACCCGCCATTCTCTTGCCTCGATGATTTGACCGCGATCTAGCCCGACTTGGGCAACAGATCAGCGTTCAGTTTTCCTGGAAAGCATTTCAATGCACCGAAGGATCGGTCTCTTCGAAAAACGACCGGATACCGTCGCGCGCGATCGTCGCGAGGAATTCGTCAAAGGCCTCCCTGTCGGTCGCAAAGGGCTCCTCCCACTCGACAAGGTCCTCTTCGGGCGTCACGACTTCCATGCGCCAGTCGCCGTTGGTCCCGGCCGGCCTGAAGATGTCGACAAGAACAGTCACCCCGTCCTCCGTGAATTCGCCGGAAAGTTCGGAATGCTCGACCTTAGGTTTCTTTGCCATGTTTAGCCCCCGCTCCCCGGTCCGCCGTCGCCTTCGAGAAATTCCGGATACTGTATAAGCTCTGACTCGTCCATCTCGATCGTGTGGCCGGAACTCCGGGCGAGACGAACGCCTGGACCGCCGTCGCCCGAATAGACGCCATCGAAGAAAACAACACCCGCAGCTTCAAGTGCTGCCTGCAAGGCGTCGATCGTGCGTTCCTTGAGCTCTTCGCCCGCTTCGAAACGAGAAACGGTCCCCGGCGCAACCTTGGCACGGCGTGCCAGGTCACGGATACCCCAGCCCAGCGCTACCCTTGCCATTTTGCATTGCGTCGAATTCATTTCGATACACCGTATCAATTTCGCACGAAGGCAAAAATTCGATATTGATACAAAATATCGAAATTGGACAGCAACGCAATGGTTTTCAATGCCCGCCGCTGCGTGCGGCGACGGTCGTTGGTGTCTGTGTGGGGTGGGTTCAAAAAGAACAGCCCGGTCGAGGGAAACGACCAGGCTGCACAGCCGTTGAAACGGCCCTGATCGGAGGTCAATCTAATCAGGTACAAATATCATAATACGAACTTACTATTTGTCAACGAACATTCCGTGGCCAACGAGTGCCGGCATAGCCAGCCGAAGCTGGCGACGCGGAAATCACTTCAGGTTGCGCTTCAGCGTTTCACTGTCCTCGGCGCACAGAGCCGCGCGCGCCATCAGTCTTTCCGCATTTATAAAGCCCAGCTTCTGCAGCCAATCCTCTATCAGAGCGACCATGACCTTTCCTCCATCTTACGTGAAGGTAAACGAGAAACGGCGCGTTGGGTTCCCTGGGCTGAACGGATGACATTTACAGAGCCGAGATGAGGATCTTCACTCGCTCAGCGGCGACCCTGCCTCATTGGGGTGGATGTTTGTGATGCGGATGCGGCTTTTTCTTCTGCACATGTGGCTTAGGCTTTGCCTTTGCGACCGGCGCCGCTGGCTTCTCGTCCACGACGCATCCCTGGTTGGTGAAATGCATGCCGTCGCCGCACGTATAATCAACGGAGTGAAGCAGCGGTGAACGTGGCATCTCCACGCCCGGGAGAGGCATTGCCTCAGCAGCAGAAAACCCGACGCTTCCTGAGAGCGTCAATGCAAGAACAGCGGACATTATCCTTATACGCACAATCCACCTCATGGACACCGAGACGCAATGACGATGATGGAAAATAGGCGTTTTTATGGAGAAGCAATTGCGGCCACGGAGCAGGCATTCCGGTAATCCGCATCGGCTACCGGAGGCTGTGGTGCAAAGCGCGAAAGGTGGCTTCCGCCGGCGACTGGTCGTCGTGTGAGGGACTATCGGAAAAGAAAAAGGAACCGGCTCAGTCGAAAACCGGTTCCTTCATTTTCAGCTATTTCGCTGAGAAAACTGGCTCCCCGGGCCGGATTCGAACCGGCGACCTGTCGATTAACAGTCGAATGCTCTACCGCTGAGCTACCAGGGAACATCGCGTCGCCGCGGTGTGAGTGGGCTAATACAAATGCTTTCCCGATTTGCCAAGCGGTTTTTTCAAAAAATTGTATTCCGCTTGCAATATTTACATGCATCCCCATTTCCTGTGGATGACCGAAGCGAACAAGACCAAGCCGGAAAGCCCTGGAAAAGCACGAAAGTTTGGTGTCGATCACGCCGCTAGCGAACTTGTTTTGGGTTCTTTTCGAATCCGTCTTCCCAAATCGCGGCTTGGCCGCCTCGGCATCGGTTTTGCCCTCCTCTTCGGTGGGACACTTGGTTTCCTGCCGATCCTCGGCTTCTGGATGCTGCCGCTCGGCTTTCTGATACTCTCCAACGAACTGGCGATCGTCCGCCGCTGGCGGCGGCAGTTGTCCGTCTGGTGGGCAAGGAAGCGCCGCCCCGCCTCCTCCTGACCTTCACTTTATATATAATGCATTATGCGCCTTCTGCGCGGATAAGAAAACATTGGCCCGACATCTGCAGCGCGGGGGTCCGGTTGTCCCGTGTGAATTTACCTCTTCTGGATTAGCCTCCACGGGTTACAGCTGAGGCAATCCGGGATCCCTGCCCGACGGATCGTATCTTTCTTCCCGCTACCGAAATCCCGGATTTCCGGGCTTTTCCTGCCGTTTTCTCAGCGTTTCAGCAGCCTTTTCCGCGGCGTTTTCTCCTCACAACAAACTGTCACACAGCTTGTCTATAACGCCGCTGCCGCGGGACTATTCAGGGCCAACGGTTAGACCTTGAAAAGGAAGAGGGATTATGTCCAAACTCAATAATTATATTCGTATGCCGCTCGGTCGGCGCGGCCTGGCGGCCGTCGCAGCTGGCGTTGTCAGCCTTGCAATGGCTCTCCCCGCTGCAGCCGAGCCTACCAAATTTGAATTCTGGTACGGTGTGACCGGCCCGCTGTCCGACACCGTTCAGCAGATGTGCACCAATTTCAACAAGAGCCAGTCTGACTTCCAGATCGTCTGCGTCAGCCACGGCGACTACGCGCAGAACTTCCAGGACCTGATTGCTGCTTACCGCGCAAACAAGCAGCCGACCCTCGGCCAGGAAAACGAAATCACCACCGGCACCATGCTGCTGTCGGGCGCCGTGGTTCCGGCCCAGAAGATGATCACCGACGCCGGCTACAAGATCGACTGGAACAACTACCTCCCGGCCGTTCGCGCCTATTACCAGACCTCGAAGGGCGAACTGTATTCCATGCCGTTCAACTCCTCGACGGCTGTGCTCTACTGGAACCAGGACGCCTTCGCCAAGATCGGCAAGGACAAGGCACCTGCAACCTGGGAAGAAGCGCACGACGACGCCGTCGCCCTCAAGAAGGCCGGCTATGATTGCCCGATCGCTCTCGACATCTCGTCGGATGCCGTCTGGCAGGACATGGAACAGTTCCTGTTCGCCCATGGCGAGCCCGTCGCCACCAAGGACAACGGCTACAACGGCCTCGACGCTCAGGTGGTCTTCAACAAGTCCGCCAAGTTCGTGAAGTTCATCTCCGACCTGAAGGCTTGGACCGATGAAGGGACCGTCGTCCTGAAGAACGCCAAGGCTGGCGAATCGACCACGGCCGCTTTCGCAGCCGGCCATTGCCAGATGGAATTCGAGTCGGTCGCTTCGCACTCCGGCATCGGCAAGACTGCCGCTCCGGACATGCACTGGAGCACCGCAGTTCTCCCGATCTATGCTGGTACCGAGCGTCATAACGCCGTCGTCGGCGGCGCTTCGATCTGGGTTCTGAAGGGCAAGTCGGAAGCCGAATACAAGGGCGCTGCCGCGTTCCTGAACTGGCTCTCCCAGCCTGAGCAGGCGCTGTTCTGGTCGACCAACACCGGCTATATCCCGGTCACGAAGACCGGCTACGACTACCTCGTAAAGTCGGGCTTCTACGACAAGGCTCCTTACAAGGGTCGTGAAGCCGCCATCCATGCACTGAACGACAGCAAGCCTGCTCAGTACGGTGGCATTCGTCTCCTCTCGATGCCGCAGATCCGCGTCGAAGTCGGCAACGCCTTCGCAGCGATCTTCTCGGGCAAGACCCCGGTTCAGCAGGCACTCGACGAAGCTGCCCAGCGTTCCAACGACGATCTGGCCAAGGCTGCCGCTCCGTACAAGGGCCAGGCTTTCCCCTGATCCGTGCTTTAGAAATCGTACTCACGGCCGGGTTCGCCCCGGCCGTGTTTTCCTGAACGGAGCATTTCGGTTTTGAGTGGATCAAGGCCATTGCTCTCATTTTTTTGGTTTGAGGTGCCGCTTGACCGCTGTCGATACCCAGTCCTTGGGCTCTGCTGGAGCCTCTACCGCGCCGACCAAGGCAAAGGCGCCCGCGAAGGCCGCCAAGTCTTCGACGCAGAAGCGCGCCATATTCAAGAATAATTGGCTGGGCTTTGCCTTTGCCGTGCCGCAGCTTCTGCTCGTCTTCACCTTCTTTTACTGGCCGGTCAGCCAGGCGGTCTATTGGGCCTTCACGTCACAAAGCCCCTTCGGCGGCAGCAATGACTGGGTGGGGTTCAGCAATTTTCAGTCGATCCTGAGTGACTCGGTCTATTGGGATTCGATCGTCCGCAGCTTCGTCTTTGCCGGGCTTTCGACGGGCATTTCGATGGGCATCGGCCTGACCATGGCGCTTCTTGTCGATCGCGAGCTTGCCGGCAGCAAGATCTACCGCTCGGTGCTGGTATGGCCATATGCCATCGCCGCCCCGGCGCTCGGCCTCGCTTTCCGCTTCATGCTTGCGCCAGAGGCCGGAGTGCTGGCCTTCGTCAACCATATCTGGCCAGGCATATGGGACCCGTCCCTCAATGGCAACCAGGCGATGGGATCCATCATTTTCGCCTTTTCCTGGAAATATATCGGTTACAACTTCATTTTCATGCTGGCGGCGCTGCAGGCCATTCCGCGCTCGCTGATCGAAGCCAGCGCCATGGATGGCGCGCGCCCGTTGCGGCGCATGTTCGACATCCAGATTCCGCTGCTGACGCCGACCCTGTTCTTCCTGCTGGTGCTCAACATCACCGACAGCTTCCAGGACTCGTTCGGCATCGTGGATATCATGACGGGTGGCGGACCCAACCGCGCGACCAATCTCATGGTCTACAAGATCTATTTCGACGGCTTCAAGGGCCTCGACTATTCAGGTGCGGCAGCGCAATCGATCATTCTGATGGCCATCGTAATAGGCATCACCTTCTTCCAGTTCCGCTATATCGAGCGGCGCGTACATTATAATTGAGATAGCGATGATCGAACGCACTCCCATCTTCAATATCATCAGCCAAGTCCTCTTGTTCCTGGGACTGCTGCTGGCGGTCTTTCCGTTCGCGATCGTGCTGATCGCCGCGACCCATAATATCCGCGACGTCAACATGGTGCCGATGCCGCTTTGGCCGGGGCACGATCTCTTCGCCAACGTGGCGGAAGCGTGGACGCGCGGTAATTTCGGCGTGAAGATCACCAACAGCGTCATCTTCGCCGCAGGCACGGCGATCGGCAAGGTGATCGTTTCAGCCATCACCGCCTATTCGATCGTCTATTTCGGCTATCGCGGTCGCATGCTGATCTTCTGGCTGGTTTTCGTCACGCTGATGCTGCCCTTGGAAGTACGCATCGTACCGACCTATGCGGTGGCTGCGAACGTGCTTTCACCCTATCAGGGCCTGCTCGACATTACCGGCATCACCTGGCTGGTGAACACGCTGACGGGCGTGCAGATCAGCCTCAATTTCGGCCTGCTCGATTCCTATGTCGGCCTGATCCTGCCGCTTGTCGCGACGGCGACCGGCACCTTCCTCTACCGCCAGTTCTTCCTGACCCTGCCGGACGAACTGGTCGAGGCGGCCAAGATGGATGGCGCCGGGCCTCTGCGCTTCTTCTGGGACATGATCCTGCCCCTCTCGCGCACCAACATCGCGGCGCTGTTCACCATCATGTTCGTCCAGACCTGGAACGAATATCTATGGCCGCTGCTGGTCACCACCGACCCGGCCAAGCGTGTCGCAACGGTCGGCCTGCTCGACGTCGTGCCAGGCCCCGATGCCACCCCGGACTGGAATGTCGCCATGGCTGGCGCGCTCCTCGTCATGATACCGCCGCTGATCGTCGTCGCTCTGACCCAGCGACTCTTCGTCCGCGGTCTGGTCGCCACGGAAAAGTAAGACAAGACACGAAGTAGTGCAGCTTTTTCACCAATGGCGGGCCCTTTGCCCGCCATTTCCTTTTTCTGTATTGCGTTCCAGCAAGACAAGTCCTGAGCTCCGCCAAAGATCAAGGTTTATCCTGCCCACAATAAAAAGCCGCCGAAGTTTCCCTCGGCGGCGCATAAAATATTAAGACCTTGGAAAGTGCTTTCAGAAAATTCTTAAGAGGCGAGTTCCTTGACCCGTTGGGTTTCCTGACCCAGGTCGAGGCGGAGGCCGGTTTCACTCGAGAAGAGATGGATGTGCTGCGACGGCAGTTGCAGCGCGATCGGCTGGCCGATTTCACCCGAGGTATGGTCCGTGACCGCAATGGCGAAGTTCGAGCCGTTGATATCGGAGTGGATCACCCGGCCGGCGCCGAGCTCCTCGACGAAATCGACCGTGGCCGGAACGCTGCCGGGCGTACCGACGGGAACCATACGGGCGTGCTCCGGGCGAATTCCCAAGGCGACAGCCTGACCGGCATGCGGCTTGCCGAGCGATGCGTCGACGGGGATCGGAATGCCGTCGAAGATGAAGTACTCGCCATCAGCCGAAAACTTCCCGTCGAGGAAGTTCATTGCGGGCGACCCGATGAAGGAGCCGACGAAGCGAGTGCGCGGCGTGTTGTAGATTTCGAGTGGCGTGCCGACCTGTTCGACGTTGCCCTTATACATGACAACCAGCTTATCGGCGAGCGTCATGGCTTCGACCTGATCGTGCGTCACGAAAACCGAGGTTGCCGAAAGACGCTTGTGCAGGCGGCGGATTTCGACGCGCATCTGGACGCGCAACTTGGCATCGAGGTTGGAGAGCGGTTCGTCGAACAGAAACACTTTCGGCTCTCGGATGATGGCGCGGCCCATCGCGACGCGCTGGCGCTGGCCGCCGGACAATTCGGCCGGCTTGCGCGTGAGATATTCCTCAAGGCCGACGATGCGCGCCGTTTCGGCGATCCGCCGGTCGCGCTCTGCCTTGGGAACACCTGCGACCTTCAGAGCGTAGCCCATGTTCGCAGCGACATCCATGTGCGGATAAAGCGCGTAGTTCTGGAAGACCATGGCGCAGCCACGGTCGCGGGGCTCGAGCTGGTTGACCACCTTGTTGTCGATGATGATCTCGCCGCTGGTGATATCCTCGAGACCGGCAATCATGCGCAGGAGGGTGGACTTGCCACAGCCAGACGGCCCGAGGATCACAACGAATTCGCCCGACCGAAAATTCAAGTCTACGCCGTGGACCACCGCGTTGCGGCCATATGCCTTGCGTACCTGCTCAATCCGGATCTCTGCCATAATGATCTTCCTTGTCCGTCAATTCGCAGGACTGCTAGCGAACTACCATTACAACACGGTGACAAGCACCGTCATTATTGCGGTGCACAAGGGCGCTTGGCGCCCTGTGGCATTCAATCCTGGGAAATTCGCAATTGCCGGGAACCTTTGATCCAATTCTCTCGTATTTGCGTAACATACGCGAGAGGAAAATCAGGGAGGCACGCAGCATTGACAAACGCCACGCAGAAACCGGTTATCTTGTGGTTCCGAAAGGACTTGCGGCTCGCCGACAATCATGCCCTGCAGCATGCTTGCGGCCTGAAACGTCCGGTCGTTCCGCTTTATATCCGCGAGCCTGATGGCCACGGTACCGGGCCGCTCGGCGCCGCACAATGCTGGTGGCTGCACCACTCGCTGACGGCTCTGCGTGAAAGCCTCCAAACCCGCGGCAGCGACCTGCTATTCCTGACCGGCGATCCCTTGGCAACCCTAAGGAAACTAGTCGACGAAACGGGTGCAGATACCGTGCTCTGGAACCGGCGTTATGATCCGGCGGGGATTTCCTGCGATCTGCGCATAGAGGAAGAGCTTCGAAAGGCAGGCGTCGACGTTTCCAGCTACGCGGGACAGCTGCTTCATGAACCAACCAGGCTGCTGACCGGCGGCGGCACGCCCTATCGTGTCTACACGCCTTTCTGGCGGGCGCTGGAAAAGGCCGAAGAGCCCCACGAACCCGTCCCACCGCCGCACAGGATTTCAGCGCCGAAATCCTGGCCAAGATCCGAATCCCTGGCAAGCTGGGGCCTGTTGCCGAGCCGGCCAGACTGGGCTGCATCCTTTTCCGAACAATGGCAGCCAGGCGAGGATGCCGCGTTGAGACGGCTCGACGATTTCATCGGGGAGACGCTGAAAGACTATACACAGGGGCGCGATTTTCCCGCCAAGCCGGCAACCTCGATGCTTTCGCCGCATCTGGCACTCGGCGAAATCTCGCCTGCCCGCGTATGGCACGCAACGCGAGGATTGTCGGAGACGGTGCCTCGCAACAATATCACGCATTTCCGCAAGGAACTCGCCTGGCGGGAATTCTCCTATTACCTTCTCTTCCACTTTCCGCACCTGCCCTACGCCAACTGGAACAATCGGTTCGACGGTTTTCCCTGGCGGTTCGATTCCCAGCTTTTCAGTGCCTGGAGGCGCGGTCAGACCGGCTATCCGATCGTCGATGCCGGCATGCGGCAACTATGGACGCATGGCTGGATGCACAATCGCGTGCGGATGATCACGGCTTCCTTCCTGATAAAGGATCTGCTGATCGATTGGCGCCGTGGCGAGGCGTGGTTCCGCGATACGCTCGTTGACGCCGACCCTGCCAACAACGCAGCGAGCTGGCAATGGGTAGCTGGCTCCGGCGCCGATGCCTCGCCTTTTTTCCGCATCTTCAATCCGGTGCTTCAGGGCGAGAAATTCGATACGGATGGGCGTTACGTCCGGGAATTCGTTCCTGAGCTTGCGAACCTGGATGACAAATATATTCACCGGCCCTTCGAGGCGCCGCAGTCCGCGCTCGACAAAGCCGGCATTGTGCTTGGTGAGAATTACCCGAACCCGATCGTCGATCATGCCGTCGCCCGCGACCGCGCGCTCTCGGCCTACAAGGCCGTTGCGGACGCGGCATAGGCAATGGCACGATCTTCCTATTCGGCCGGATGCGCCGCCGTGCGAGGCGGCGTCTTTGCCGGTGTGCTATTCCTGGCCGTATATCGGCTGATGGCATGGAAATAGAGATTGTAAGGCAGCAACCTCAGCAATTTCAGCTTAAACGTGAGGCTTTTCGGGAATGAAATCTCGAAGGCCGAGGACTTCAAACCGGCTGCGATCTCATCGGCAGCGACCTGCGCTGATATCAAATTGCGCGTTGGAAACTGATTGCCTTTGGTCGCTTCCGTATCCACGAAGCCTGGTGTGATGAGCTGGACGCGAATGCCCAGCTTGTCCAGATCGAACTTCAGGCTCTCAGCCATGTTGATCAAAGCTGCCTTTGTCGCGCCATAGGCCGCACTTGTCGGCAGTCCGGCAAAGGCGGTTGCCGACGAGACGATGGCGACCTGCCCCTGCCCCTTCATCCTCATATGCCGGACGGCCGGAACCAGGCAGTTGACGACGCCGGAAAGATTGACGGCAAAACTGCGTTCGAAATCGTCCCGGTTGAGGTGTGCACCATCGATCGGGACGTTGATGCCGGCGTTGAGAACAGCCATTGCAAGCGTTCCATGCTGATACTCGATCGCAGCGACCGTATGCTCCATGTCGCTCGCATTGGTCACATCACCATCGAGAACGATGATGCTGCCGGAAAGACCGGCGGCCTCAGCCTGAAGGTCCACCAGCTTCTCATGATTTCGAGCCGTCACCGCGACCTTGTAGCCCTCTTCGGCAAGCTTCAGCGCCAATGCCCGCCCTATTCCGGAGCTTGCTCCTGATATCCAGACAACTCCATGTTCGGGACGGGCAATGAAATCACGCATGGCTTGCTCCTCGGCGGGTTTTGATCAACACCAAGAGACGCCGGAAGGTTCCTGGCCGGCAGTTACAAACGGAAATATCACGTGATTGTGGCCGCTTTCAGCCGATAATGTCGCCGATCAGGCGCGTCAGCGAGCCGGTCAGTTTGATCGGTGCGTCCATGACCGAGAAGGCGATGCACGGGCGATCCTTCTCCGCCACCGGGCGATGATCGAGCGTCTCGTCGGCCACGGAAATGTCGCCGGGGCCGAAGCGGCCGCGATGGTCGTTGAAGGCGCCGTCGAGGATCAGGATCAACTCGGTCCCGTGGTGGGTATGGGACGGCAAGGCGCGGCCGGCCCTGATCCACATGAGATTGACTTCGCAGCCGTCAATATCCCCAAGCGGATATTCGCGAAAACCCGGCAACCGTCTGCGCCAGGGAATATCCTCGGACCGGAAACCCACGAAACGCCGAAGAGAGGGGGGAAATATCGCATCGTCCGGCAGCGCTCTGTCGTCAGCAACGGCCTCAGGTGGAGACGAGCGGAAAATCTCGGCGAGCCGCCTATCGCGCTCGGAGACTGGCACCGGCTCGCTCTTTTCCAACATCTCCCCTGCGAGGAGATCGAGACCATTCACCAGAAGACGATTAGCCGGCTTCATCTCCAGATGTGCGGCGACAAGTACGCGAGCGGGTTCGGGAAGCGCGCCGGCCACATAGCGCGCCATCAAGGCTTCAATCGTGTCGATGTGCTTGCGAACCATCTTCCCGCCGGTCACGCCTGCTCACGCGTCCAATGTTTGTCTTTTGTCAATCATACGACGAAAGTCAATTGCCGGATCACCCTGGGTGGATTGCGGCCCTGCCAATTCTGGGTAAGGCAAATTTTACCGCCTCGGCGAGCACCGGGGAACAGAATTTCTTGCCATAGCTGCCTTGTGAAGGGAAAAGACCGTTCTTACAGTAAGCCGAAACAGAAGGTAGATTCCCATGAGCGTCCACCCCTCCGTCCTCGAAGCAATCGGCAACACGCCGTTGATCAAACTCAAGGGTGCCTCGGAGGCGACCGGCTCGACTATCCTCGGCAAGGCGGAGTTCCTCAATCCGGGCCAATCGGTGAAAGATCGTGCCGCCCTCTATATCATTCGCGATGCGGAACGCAGAGGCTTGCTCCGGCCGGGCGGCGTCATCGTCGAGGGAACGGCGGGCAATACCGGCATCGGGCTTACCCTGGTTGCCAAGGCGCTCGGATACCGGACAGTCATCGTCATTCCCGAGACCCAGAGCCAGGAAAAGAAAGATGCGCTGAAGCTGCTCGGCGCCGAGCTGGTCGAAGTGCCGGCCGTTCCCTACAAGAACCCCAACAACTATGTGAAGGTTTCCGGTCGCCTTGCTGAACAGCTGGCCAAGACCGAGCCGAACGGCGCCATCTGGGCGAACCAGTTCGACAATGTCGCCAACCGCCAGGCGCATATCGAAACGACAGCCAAGGAAATCTGGGCCGATACATCAGGCAAGATCGACGGCTTCATCTGCTCCGTCGGCTCGGGGGGAACGCTTGCGGGCGTCGCAATGGGCCTCAAGGCATTCAACAAGGACATCAAGATCGGCATCGCCGATCCGGAAGGTGCCGCACTCTACGAATTCTACAAGAATGGCGAATTGAAATCGTCGGGCTCTTCGATCACCGAAGGCATCGGCCAAGGGCGCGTGACCGCGAACCTCGAAGGCTTCACGCCTGATTTCGCCTACCAGATATCAGATGCCGAAGCCCTGCCCCATGTCTTCGACCTCGTCGAGCATGAAGGCCTCTGCCTTGGTGGTTCGACTGCGATCAACATTGCGGGCGCGGTACGCCTCGCCAAGGATCTCGGTCCCGGCCATACGATCGTGACCATCCTCTGCGACTATGGCAATCGCTATCAGTCCAAGCTCTTCAATCCGGATTTCCTGAAGTCCAAAGGCCTGCCCGTACCGGAATGGCTGACGACGAACTCCGATATTCCCGTTCCCTATGAAAGCGTAGCGTGACCTCATGCCCGTGAATGCCCTTTACCGTGACGACTTTTATCTTTCGACCGCGGAAGCGGTGGTGACGGCCATTCACGAGGACGGCGGCATCGAGCTCGATCAGACCTGTTTCTACGCCGCATCGGGCGGCCAGCCAGGCGATACCGGCTTCTTCGAGCGTGCGGACGGGTCGCGGATCATGCTTGGGCAGACGAAGCACGGGCCCGTCAAGGACATCATCATCCACGTGCCGCTCGAAGGCGAGCCGCAGCCGATCGTCGGCGAGAAACTGGTTCTGCATATCGACTGGCCGCGCCGTTACAAGCTGATGCGCATGCATACGGCCTGCCACTTGCTCTCCGTCGTCTGCCCCTATCCGGTCACGGGTGCTGCGGTCGGAGAGGATGAAAGCCGCATCGATTTCGACATGACCGACATCATCGACAAGGATGAAGTGACCGCCAAGCTGATGGCACTCGTCAACGGCAACTATCCGGTCTATGTCCAATGGATCACCGACGAAGAGCTTGCGGCCAATCCCGACATCGTCAAATCCAAGAATGTCCGTCCGCCGGTGGGCCTCGGGCGCGTCAGCCTCGTGTGCATCGGCGAAAACTCTTCCATTGACAGCCAGCCCTGCGGCGGCACACATGTCTCGGAAACGCAGGAAGTCGGTTCCATCTACATTGCCAAGATCGAAAAGAAGGGCAAGGAGAACCGGCGCTTCCGCATCCGCTTCGGAACGCCCGGCGACGAAGCCTGATTTCAATTACGGGGAGAGAATATCATGAGCGAGACCAAGAGCCGCTTCGTCGTCTCTGCCGATTGGCTGCAGGAGCGTCTTGGGACGCCTGACCTGCGCATTCTCGATGCTTCCTTCTACCTGCCCGCGCAAAAGCGTGACGCCGATGCGGAATATGCCGCTGGCCATATTCCAGGCGCCGTCAGGTTCGATCACGACAAGATTGCCGATCATTCCGCCAACCTGCCGCATATGGTGCCGTCGCGGGATGACTTCGCCAGCGAGGTCGGAAAGCTCGGCATCTCGGAGACAGACACGATCGTCGTCTACGATGGCCCGGGCATGTTCGCCTCGCCGCGCATCTGGTGGCTGTTTCGCGTGATGGGCGCAAAGAACGTCTATGTGCTCGACGGCGGCCTTGATGGCTGGAAAGCCGAGGGTCGTCCCCTCGAGACGATCGTTCCGCGGCCGAAGGCGGTGACATTCACTCCGCATTTTGCGGCAGATCGGGTCGTATCGCTGGAAGCGATGCGCGATATCGTTACCAGCGAGGCGATGCAGATCGCGGATGCCCGCAGCGCCGGCCGCTTTGCCGCAACCGAGCCCGAGCCACGCGAGGGGATGCGGTCCGGCCATATGCCGGGAGCACGAAGCCTACCGTCGGGCGTCTTTTCCAGCCAGGGCAAATTCAAATCGCTCCCCGAACTGAAGCAAACGATCGAGCACGCCGGCATCGACCTTTCCAAGCCTGTGGTCACAAGCTGCGGCTCCGGGATCACCGCCGCTATCATAACGCTGGCCCTGGAATCGCTCGGCCATACGGACAACAAACTTTATGACGGCTCGTGGTCGGAATGGGGCAGCCGCTCCGACACCCCCATCGTGACCGGCCCTCCGACCCCGATCAAAGCCTGACCCATGGCATTGAAACCCCCGTCGTCGCTCAAGGTCCATATTACGCGCCTGGAAATGACCGCGCCACCGAAGGCAAGTCTGCCGGTGCCCGTCAACATCCAGACCGCGATCATGCGCGCGCCCGCAATACCGCTTTCCTTCTATCGCTACCTCTATCGCCAGGTCGGTGCGCGCTGGCACTGGGTCGATCGGCTGAGAATGAGCGACGAGGATCTGGCTGCGATCGTGCATGACAAGCGCAACGATATCAGCGTGCTCTACGTCAACGGTGCTCCGGCCGGCTTCTTCGAGTATTTTCGCGACGACGAAGATACGATCGAACTCACCCATTTCGGCCTCATGGAACATGCGCTGGGGCTCGGCATCGGCAAGTGGTTCCTGCTGCAGGCACTGTATTCGCTATGGGTGCTCAACCCGACGCGCGTGATTACCACGACAAACAATCTCGATCATCCGCGGGCGCTTCAGCTCTATCAGATGTTCGGCTTTTCCCCCGTCTCGACCGGCCACGGCATCGTGCGGCCGCTTAGCGACAAGGAATTGCTGGAACTGGTGAAAAAGGGATGATTCCGGCCAGTGGCCGTCAAAAGACGGAAACAAAGTCAGGCTAAGTGATTGCGCTTTATTTAGGGAGCACAATCATGAGTTTTACCTGGTTCTCACCAAAGGTCGAAAAACGCAAAAGCCGGATCGAGGGGACTGGACTGGTCGCGATCGAAGCCATCGCTGCCGGCGAGCTGATCGTCGTCAAAGGCGGCCATATCTTCGAAAGGGCCGAACGCGACGAAATCGGCAAGAGGCTCGGTCCATCGGAAATCCAGATCGACCATCATCTCTTCATCGGTCCCTCACGCGCGCACGAGCGGGACGCTGCGATGATGTATCTCAACCACTCATGCGACCCGAATGTCGGCGTTCGCGGCCAGATATCGTTCTTTGCCATGCGAGATATCGAATCCGGAGAAGAATTGGCGTTCGATTATGCGACCGGCGACAATGACGACTGGGTCATGAATTGCCAGTGCGGCGCGTCCGATTGCCGCAAACGCATCACCGGCCAAGATTGGCGCCTTCCGGACCTGCAAAGGAAATATCGCGGATGGTTTTCCGATTACCTGGCTCGCGAGATCGGCGATGATTGAGTGAGGATAACGGTGTAGCGCAGGAAACGGGTGGCAGAAGATGTAGCCACGAGTCATGACAGGACATCTGAAGGAGATCTGCCATGTCCACTATCGCTTTCCATGCCATGCCCACCGCAGACGCCGAAGCCCTCTGGAATGGAGGTGTTGACGCCTATGGTCACCGGCCGGAGACGATGGTCTCGGATGGCCCTGGCCATCCTTGCCGCCATTGCCTCCAGAATATCGACAAGGGCGAAGAGCTGCTTGTCTTCGCGTATCGGCCGTTTCCGGAACTGCAGCCCTACGCAGAGACCGGCCCGGTCTTCCTGCATAAAGTGCCCTGTCGGCGGTACGAAGCCGAAGAGATCCTGCCGCCGGTGCTCGCCAGCAGCCGCGATTTCATCGTCCGCGGCTACGGCGACAACAATCGCATCGTCTATGGGACCGGCGCGGTCACGCCGACTGCGGATATCCCTGCCTACGCTCAAGAACTGCTGACCAGGCCCGGCATTGCCTATGTGCATGTGCGCTCGGCGCGCAACAATTGCTACCAGTGCCGGATCGACAGGAACTGAAAACGAGAAGGCCGGTCGCGGAGAGGCGACCGGCCTTCTCGAACGCGAGCGCGATGGGATTTACGCGACGTTCAGAACGCTTTCAGGCGCGAAGGCCTCATAACCCAGTGCTTCGGCGACCGGGCCATTCGTGATGCGGCCCCTATGGACGTTAAGCCCGTTGCGAAGATGCTTGTCCTCAGCGATGGCGCGCAGGCCGCGGTCGGCGAGCGCCAGACCGTAGTAGAGCGTCGCGTTGTTCAATGCATGTGCCGAGGTGACCGGAACGGCGCCGGGCATGTTTGCCACGCAATAGTGGACGATGCCTTCGACCTCGTAGGTCGGTTCGGAATGCGTCGTTGCATGGGAGGTTTCGAAGCAGCCGCCCTGGTCGATCGCAACGTCGACGATAACGGAACCCTTCTTCATGCCGGTCAGCATCTCGCGGGTCACTAGCTTCGGCGCGGCAGCACCGGGGATCAGGACGGCGCCGATGACGAGGTCCGCCGAGAAGACTTCTTCTTCCAGCGCCTGGATGCTGGAATAGCGGGTGTGAACCCGGCCGCTGAAGATATCGTCAAGCTGACGAAGGCGCGGCAGCGACTTATCGAGGATGGTGACGTCGGCGCCGATGCCGGCTGCCATCTTGGCTGCATGCAGGCCGACCACACCGCCGCCGATGACGGTGACCTTGCCGGGAAGAACGCCCGGTACGCCACCGAGCAGGATGCCGAGACCGCCGTTTGCCTTCTGAAGCGCGGTAGCCCCTGCCTGAATCGAGAGACGCCCTGCGACCTCAGACATCGGCGCCAGCAGCGGCAGACCGCCGCGCTCGTCCGTTACGGTTTCATAGGCGACGCCGGTAACGCCCGAAGCCAGCAGACCCTTCGTCTGTTCCGGATCCGGCGCGAGATGCAGGTAGGTATAGAGAATCTGGCCTTCGCGGAGCTGCGCCCATTCAGACGGCTGCGGTTCCTTGACCTTGACGACCATGTCGCACTTGTCGAAGATTTCCTTGGCCGTGGCGACGACCTTGGCGCCCGCTGCGGCATAGGCCGCGTCATCCGCGCCGATGCCGGCACCGGCCTTGGTCTCCACCCATACCTCGTGGCCATGGGCGACATATTCACGAACAGCCGCAGGCGTCAGGCCGACGCGATATTCGTGATTCTTGATTTCCTTCGGGCAACCAACGCGCATTCTCGTTCCTCTCTTCGTCCGTCCGCTTCGCGGATCATCCATGGACAAATGAAACCATCGACTTGACGAAATGTCCTTGCAAAGAAGATTTGCAGACAGGCGATTTTTCAACGATTGTTGCGCTGAATGGAAAATTTTCGAAGGATCTTCGAATGGCTGAGCTAGATGCAATCGATCGTGCGATTTTGCGCACGCTTCAAAGCAATGCCCGCATCACCAATGCCGATCTGGCGGCAAAGGTCGGCCTCTCCCCCTCCGCCTGTTCGCGGCGTCTCGACATACTGGAAAAGGACGGCACGATCGGAGGCTACCACGCTCGGCTTTCGCACAAGGCGCTGGACTACAAGATGATCGCCATCGTGCACATCTCGCTGTCGGGGCAGTTCGCAAAGACATTGTCGGAATTCGAAACCGCGGTGAAACGCTGTCCCAATGTCCTGGTCTGCTACCTGATGTCGGGAGAGTACGACTACATTCTGCGGGTGGCCGCCCGCGATCTGGAAGACTACGAGAGGATCCACCGGGATTGGCTGTCGGCGCTGCCGCATGTGGTGAAGATCAATTCCAGTTTCGCGCTCCGGGAAATCATCGATCGGCCGAATGTCGGCCTCTGACGCCTTGCAAGGCGCAGGGAATCCTGCCTAGCTCACGAGATTGGGAGTGAGGCGACTAAACAAGAAATGGCGGCAAAGACCAAGGGGTATGTGTTTGTCCTGATGGCGCTGACCATCTTTTCGGCGCAGGACGGAATATCGAAGCATCTTGCCGGTGCCTACCCGCCGGTCTTCGTCGCGATGATCCGTTACTGGGCCTTCGCTGCTTTCGCTCTGCTGCTGACGGCGCGCGCTCGAGGCGGTTTTTCCTCGGCGATTCAGAGCAGGAAACCGTGGCTGCAGGTCGCGCGCGGGCTGTTACTCGCAAGCCAGATCGTCACGACCATTACCTCCTTCGTCATCGTCGGCCTTGCGCATTCGCAGGCAATCTCCTGCGCCACGCCGCTGATCATCGCGCTGCTCTCCATGCCGCTGCTCGGTGAACAGGTGGGCTGGCGGCGCTGGACGGCTATATGCGTGGGCCTCGCCGGTGTACTCCTGATCCTGAAGCCGCAAGGCAACGGCTTCTTCGACGTCAAAGCGCTGCTGCCCCTTTTCGCCGCTCTGCTCTTCGCCTTCTACGTTATCGCTACACGCCTCGTCAGCCGCTACGATTCTCCGAGTACGAGTTTCTTCTATACCGGCATTGTGGGGGCCGTTGCCATGAGCTTGATCGGCCCCTTCTATTGGACATGGCTTCAAGGGTGGGATTGGGCATGGATGGCGATCGTCTGCGCGACCAGCATCACCAGCCATTACTTCCTGATCCGCGCGTATGATCTGCTCGACGCCTCTGCCGTGCAGCCACTCACTTATATCCAGCTCGTTTATGCCTCAATCATCGGCGTGACGGTTTTCGGCGAGACGCTCAACATCAACATGGTAATCGGATCGGTCATCGTCGTGGCTGCCGGCGCTTTCACCGTATGGCGCGAACATGTAGTCGCGCGCGGGAAAGCCAGATCGGCCTGACCACTGGGCAGACCTGTGCCATTTCGACGAACCGATCCAATTTTACCGATCGTCCTAAACGCGTTTCAACGGAAGCCTGATATTCATTTCGATGTACAACTCAGTCATCGGAACCAGGTCATGCTGACGACTATTGCGCCAACCGCGCCAAACAATTCGAAACTGAACACGCGACGCTCTCAGCGTAGCCGCGCTCGCATCATGGGTAAGGTACATTACCTGACCAAAGCTGTGACAGGCCGCATCATCAATATCTCGCCGATCGGCGTCGCGCTCGATCTGCAAACGCCGATCCATGCTGCGGCGGGAAGCAAGGTCCGTGTCGAATGCGACGATATCGGCGCTCTCGACGGCATCATCCGCTGGACCCATAGCGGCCGGATCGGTATCGAATTCGATTCAAATTCGAATTCGGCGGCGCAGATCACTTCCTATTTCCGGTTTTTTCACAAGGAGATAAAGCCGGTATTGAAGCGCTGACAGCTAATACAGAATTGCGAGGGTTCCTTCGCAATACAACTGTCACTTAAGTGGTGCACTCCTTCCGAAATAATCCTAGTCTCCCTCGCGTTGAGGTAGACGATTATTCGAGGAGTGCCCCAATGTCTTCTATTTTAGATTTGCCCGCCATGTCCCGCCGCTCCCTGCTGCAAGGTCTCGGCGCCACTGCCGCTCTGGTCATGCTGCACCCGTTCGCAGCCCGCGCCGCCGCCAACCAGGCGCATCTGCGGCTGATGGAAACGACGGATATTCACGTCAACGTCTTCCCATACGACTATTACGCGGACAAGCCGAACGACACGATGGGCCTGACGCGCACCGCGACGATCATCGACAATATCCGCTCTGAGGCCACCAACTCGCTGCTGATCGACAATGGCGACGTGCTGCAGGGCAACCCGATGGGCGACTACATGGCCTATCAGCATGGCATGAAGGATGGCGACGTCCATCCCGTCATCAGGGCGATGAACACGCTCGGCTACGAAGTTGGCACGCTCGGAAACCACGAATTCAACTACGGCCTTGATTTCATGTTCAAGGTGCTCGGCGGCGCAAACTTCCCCTTCGTCTGCGCCAACCTGACGCGCGGCCAGCTCGCTGCCGATCCGAAGGACGACCAGCTATTCTTCAAGCCCTACCTCATCCTTGAAAAGAAGATCAAGGACGGCGCCGGCAACGAGAACACGATCAAGATCGGCTTCATCGGCTTCGTGCCGCCGCAAATCATGCTCTGGGATATCAAGAACCTTGAAGGCAAGGCGCAGACCCGCGACATCGTCGAGGCCGCCAAGGCCTGGGTTCCGGTCATGAAGGAAGAAGGCGCCGACATCGTCATCGCCCTTTCCCACTCCGGCATCGACGGCTCCGGCCCTGCCGACAAGATGGAAAATGCCTCGCTATACGTCGCAGCCGTCGACGGCATCGACGCGATCTTCACCGGCCACCAGCACCTGGTCTTCCCCGGCCCGAAGACATGGGACGGCATCAAGGGCGCCGATCCGGTCAAGGGCACGCTGCAGGGCAAGCCAGCTGTCATGGCAGGCTTCTGGGGCTCGCATCTCGGGCTGATCGACCTTCTGCTCGAAAAGGACGGCAAGAGCTGGAAGATCGTCGACTTCACCTCGGAAGCCCGGCCGATCTACCATCGTGACGCCAACAAGAAGATCGTCGCCGACGTCGCCGACAAGAAGGAAGTCGCCGACGCCGCCAAGACCGAGCATGAAGCAACGCTCGCCTATGTCCGCACCCCCGTCGGCAAGACCTCGGCACCGCTCTATTCCTACTTCGCGCTGGTTGCCGACGATCCGTCGGTTCAGGTCGTGTCGCAGGCGCAGACCTGGTACATCAAGGACATGCTGAAGGAGACGCAGTACAAGGATCTGCCGATCCTGTCGGCAGCGGCTCCCTTCAAGTGCGGCGGCCGCAACGGCGTCGACTACTACACCGACGTTCCGGCCGGCAATATCGCCATCAAGAACTGCGCCGACCTTTACCTCTATCCGAACACCGTTCAGGCCGTGGTCATCAACGGCGCGCAGGTCAAGAACTGGCTGGAAATGTCGGCCGCCATGTTCAACCAGATCCCGGCAGGTTCCAAGGACGCGCCGCTGCTCAACGACAGCTTCCCGTCCTTCAACTTCGACGTCATCGACGGCGTCACCTATCAGATCGACCTGTCGCAGCCGCGCCGCTTCAGCGATGACGGCAAGGTGGCCAATGCCGATTCGAACCGCATCCAGAATCTTCAGTTCGAAGGCAAGCCGATTGATCCGGCACAGAAATTCCTCGTTGTCAGCAACAACTACCGCGCTGGCGGCGGTGGCAACTTCCCGGAAATCGCAGCCGACAAGGTCGTCTATCAGGCTCCGGACACCAACCGCGACGTGATCGTTCGTTATGTCCACGACCAGGGCACGATCAACCCGACCGCCGACGGCAACTGGACCTTCAAGCCGATGCCGGGCACGACTGTTGTCTTCGAAAGCTCGCCCAAGGCCAAGGATTTCATCGCCGACGTCAAGACGGTTAAGATCGAGGACGCCGGTGAAGGCGCCGAGGGCTTCCACAAATTCCGTCTGGTGCTTTGATCGTACCAGCCGCAACAAAGGAAAATGGGCGCCTCGGCGCCCATTTTTCATTCTGCTGCATTTTTCATTCTGCTGCGATCGCCGCTGCCGGTCGCCTCAACTCGCCAGCCGCAAGCATGGTCTTGAAGTCGGCGTGGTTCGGGCAACCGGATAGCTTGGTTGCGAATGCGTCGATCATCCAGGCTGCAGCAGGGCCGGGAGGAGCCGACAGCCTTCTCATCGCATAAATCGGATACTCACCCTGCTCATAGGCATCGAGATCGAGCTGGACCAGCCGTCCCTTCTGCAGATCGTCATACATTACCGAAACCGGCAGGCCGCCCCAGCCGAGGCCACCGCGGATGAGATGATGCTTTGTCGCGATATCGCTGACATGCCAGGTTTTATAGGAAAGCACGTTGAAGGTGCGGCCATTGGTCAAGCCCGACGCGTCGGTCACGACAAGCTGCGTTTCGTCGCGGACATCGGCAAGCGTGAGCGGTCTCTTGATCTTCGCGAGCGGATGGCCGGGCGCGGCCACCGGCATCATGAAGGAATGGCCGATACGTTCGGTGACAAGGGAATCGTCCTGGCGAAGAAGCGCGCCACCGATGCCAATCGTCGCCTTGCCGCTCAGAACCTGATTCATCACTTCGCCAAGCTCGCCGACATCAAGCCGCAGCGAAACTGACGGAAACCGATTGCGGAATTCGTTCAGCACGTCGACCATGGCGTCTATCGGCACCATGACGCTTATGGCAACCGCGACTTCAGCCTCGAGCCCGTCCTTGAGCCCCTTCACGCGGGCGCGCATGACCTCGAGATCGGAAAGTATGCGGCGCGCATCCTCAAGGAGCGCTCTGCCCGCTTCGGTCAATTTCGGCTGGCGTGCGCCCGAGCGTTCGAAAAGCGGAACTTCGACCTGCGCCTCGAGATTGGCAATCGTGTAGCTGATGACCGATTGGGCGCGGTTAAGCAATCGCGAGGCTGCCGAGAAGCTGCCAGTCTCGGCAACGGTCATGAAAACCTGCAATTGGTCCAGTGTTGGGTTGGGAACCATGCTCTATCCATTCCATCGATAATTTCGATCCATATTATCACAGTTTTTTCGATAGTCATGCAAGCCTATTTCTTACTTCGAAAGGCGGCCGATTCCCTGCTTCGGTCGACTAACCCATTCGAAAGGAACAGGTTTCATGTCCTCCATTCTTCTTTTGACTTCCAGCCCCCGCGCTGAATCGCTCTCCACCACCATCGCTGTGGAACTCGCCGAGAAGCTCAAGGCGCAAAACCCCGGTAACACGCTGGTCCGCCGCGATCTCGCAGCTTCGCCGCTGCCGCATATCAACGAAGCCTTCACGACCGCGATCCGCAAGCCGGCCGACGCTCACAGCGCCGAAGAAGCTGCCGCATCGAAGGCATCCGACGCTCTGGTCGACGAGCTGCTGGCCGCTGATACGCTGGTGATCGGCACCGGCCTTATCAACTTCAACATCTATTCCTCGCTGAAGGCTTGGATCGACCACGTCGTGCGCGCCGGCCGCACCTTCTCCTACACCGAGAACGGTCCTGTTGGCCTTGCCAAGGGCAAGAAGGCTTACATCGTTCTGGCTTCCGGCGGCGTATATTCCGAAGGCAGCCCGGCTGCGGCACTGAACCATGCCGTTCCGTACCTGAAGTGGATCCTGACCTTCATCGGCATCACCGATGTTGAAACCGTCTATGTCGAAGGCCTTGCCATGGGTCCGGAAGCTGCCGAAAAGGCAATCGTTGCCGCCAAGGCTCGTACCGAAGAACTCGCTCGCGCCGCTTAAGCCCCCAGGGGACGCTGAGCTTGAAACGGTCGGCATTCGCCGGCCGTTTTTTATGCGTCTGACTTCGTTGGCACCATATCCTGCAGCATGGTGGTCACCGATTTCAGAATTTCTTCCGACAGTGCCGGATCGGTGGCGATCCGCGCAAAACCAACGGCGCCTGCCATCGCGGAAAGCGTAAGGATTGCCTTGCTGCGCGCCGCCACGCTGTCCTTGCCGCCCAGGCGGTCTGCCATCACATCGATGTTGATCTTCATGCGTTCGGTGGCAATCTCGCGCGTCTTCGCATCGCTTCGAGCGAGCTCCCCATTGAGAGCGCCGAAAGCGCATCCTTCGCCGGGATCATCGCGATGCCGGGTGCTCAAATAGGAAGCGATATAGTCCGCCGCCCCGACCTCCACCGGCGTTATTCCCTTCTCGGCCAGCCGCTTTTCCCAGCCGCGGAATGCCGCATCCATTGCCTCTGCCACCAGCTCGTCGCGGGAGGCAAAATGCTTGTAGAAGCCGCCGACGGTGAGGCCGGCCTCCTTCATCAGATCGGCAACGCCGACGCCTTCCAGCCCTTCCTCGCGCAGCCGCTTGGCGGCGATCTCGACGATGCGTTCGTGGGTGCGCTGCTTTTCGACTTGGGAATGTCCCATCACAAAACTCCGTCCAGACCTTGACAAATGTGGATTACAATCATAATCCCTATTCTGGAAAGCAATCATAATCCAGATTGCCGATTTTTCCAAGAGGACACGACAATGCGCTTGAAGAACAAAGTAGCCATCATCACCGGCGGAAACAGCGGCATCGGCTTTGCCACCGCCCGCGTCTTCCTGAACGAAGGCGCCAAAGTCGCCATCACCGGCCGCAATCCGAAGACACTCGCCGAAGCGGCGGAGGCCCTGGGCGGCGGCGTGCTGACATTGCAGGTTGATGTCAACGACGCAAAGGCCATGGAAGACGCGTTTGCCAAGGCGACCGCCGAACTCGGTAAGCTTGATATCGTTTTTGCCAATGCCGGCATTCCCGGCGCGACGCCGCTTGGGCAGACCTCTGTCGAGGCCTTCGAAGCGATCGTGCGGACCAATTTCACCGCGGTGTTCTTTACGGTTCAGGCCGCTCTTCCCCACCTCAACGACAATGCATCCGTCATCCTGAACGGCTCGGTCCATGCAGTGCTCGGCATTCCCGGCTACTCGGCCTATGCCGGAACGAAGGGCGCCGTGCGCGCGATGACTCGCAACCTCGCCTCGGAACTCGCGCCGCGGGGCATCCGCGTCAATCAGGTAACGCCGGGCGGCACGCGCACGCCCATCTGGAATCCTTCCGCGCCGACGAGAGAAGAGATGGATGCGCTGGAAGCGCGGATCGGTGGCCTCAGCCCACTTGGACGCATGAGTGAAGCGGACGAGATCGCAAAGGCCGCGCTCTACCTCGCCTCCGACGATTCGCTCAATGTCAGCGGCATCGAAATCACGGTCGATGGCGGCGCGACGGGCGCTCCTTCGGGCGCAAAGATTTTCCGCCAGTGAGATAGCTGCATTATCAGGATTGAAGGCCGCCCAAAAGGCGGCCTTTTCCTTCAGGCGGCGGCCACCTTGCCATTCTGCCCGACGACGCAATTGCGGCCGCACTTCTTGGCCTGATAAAGCCGGTCATCAGCCACCGCCAGCAGGCCGTTGAAACTGACTGAATCAGGCCCCAGCGTTGCGACGCCAATGCTGACGGTGATGGGTTGACCTTCGAGATTGCGCACCGTACCGGCGACCTGCCAGCGAAGATGCTCGGCGAGCAGCAGGCCTTCGGCATGATTGGTGCGCGGGCAGAGAACCACGAACTCCTCGCCGCCAAAACGGAACAGGCGATCGGTCGGGCGCAAGACAGTTGCAAACTGGCTGGCGACTGCTTTCAACACTTCGTCGCCTTCCAGATGACCGAAGCGGTCGTTGACGTCCTTGAAATTGTCCGCGTCCAGAAGAAGCACAGTCATTGTCTCTTCGCGTTCCAAGCTATCGCGCACGAGCTGAGGTCCATCCAGTTCCATGCTGTTGCGATCGAGAACGCCGGTCAGCGTGTCACGGCCGCTCCGCGACAGAAGATCCTGGTAGCGCTCGCGAAATGTAAGGTCGTTGAACACATCGCTGATCGAGCGCTGGGCTAGCGTGGCCCCGTGTCGCCGCACTGCGAACTGGTAAGCGGCGAAAAGCCCCGAATAGATGCAGACGGACAGCATCTTCGCAAGCCAGCCACCCCAGAAGACAGACAAGGGTACGCCGACGAAATAGTGAAGGACCGCAAAGAATCCGACCTGGTCAAAGGTCAAGAGCGCCAAGCCGGAGAGCATGAACCGCAGCACCACCCATCGCTGGATGAAACGCCCGAGCTTCTCGTAGAGCAGGATGATGCCGAGTGAATCGATATAGAGCAGCGCCGTGCCCCAGATCATCAGCCAGCCCATTTCGTTGAGGAAGCCAAAATCGGCCCCGCGACCGCCGGTCAGGTCGACTGGAATATGGAGCTGGAGGAACCATGCAATGCCGACGGTCATCAGATTGCCGAGGAACAGACCGTAGATCGGCTGGCGCACCGTTGCTGCATCTTCCTTCAGATACAGCATCAGGATCATCATCAACTTGCCGGCAAAAAAGACAGACGAACCGGGCGACACAATGCCGAAAGGCAATGCGACGTAGAAGACCGCGGCCAGATAGGTCTCCATGAAATGCATGACGCCGAGCGCAGTCAGGAAGACGCCGAGCCCAATACGATGTCTGAAATGCAGCAGCGTGACCATGATCGCGAAATAGGCGATCGCTTCCACGACGAACAAAGCCAGATTGAGCCTTTCTATCACACTGCCCGATCCCGTCCCGGTGCTCTATCATATCGCGCCGGCATATGAATAAACGCTAGGTGCTCGTTTAGGCCCTCCCAAACTTGAACAAGCGCGGCCTCTGGTTCCTTTAGGGCGAGTGCTAGTCGACGCAATACAACCGACCCCTGAAAACCATGGGGTCATTATTTCGTTTCAGACTTAAAAGAAAATGTGTGAAAGCGACGAACCGGCGCTTATCCATAGGATTCTTGGTTGCAACGACCTAGAGTTTACGCCACCAGCGCCTGAATCCCAGAGCAAAGGCGCAATCCTCAGACCTGACGGACTTTTTCGCCGTCACCGAACAGTGCTGGACCGTGCTGATCGATGATTTGCTGGGCTTTGCGGAAGGTGGTTTCCACGGCATCGTCGACCGAACTGAAGACGTCGGCGCGGATGAAATTGCGCACAAGCGTTTCTCCATTCACCTGCTTTTCGATCCTGCCGGCAAGCCGAAACTGGCTTCCCTCGCGCTGCGGGGTCGCAAATATCATGCAGTCCGCGTAGGCCTGCGATTGAGCAGGCGCCGCCTCTGCCGGCTTGGCAGCGCTGGTTGCTCCGGCGCCGCCACCAGTGAAGATCGAAAGGATATTGGACAAGATAGAAGCCATGTTTCGCCTTTAGCATGAGCGGCCGGGGCCGCAAAGGTCAAATGATCAGGTTCGCCAGGATCTCGTTTTCGGTAATGTCTTCGAAGCCAAGACCTGCACGCTCGAAATTGTCGGTCAGGTGCACAAAGTTATCCGGATCCTTCGTCTCGATACCGATCAGGATGGAACCGAAATTGCGCGCGCTCTTCTTCAGATATTCAAAGCGAGCGATATCGTCATCGGGGCCGAGCAGATTGAGGAAATCGCGCAGAGCGCCCGGGCGCTGTGCCAGGCGCAGGATGAAATACTTCTTCAGCCCGGCATAGCGCATGGCGCGCTCCTTGACATCGGGCAAGCGCTCGAAATCGAAATTGCCGCCAGAGACCACAGCAACGATCGTCTTGCCGGCGATGCTGTCGCGGCTCATGTCGGCAATCGCGGTCAAGGACAGCGCGCCGGCCGGTTCCAGAACTACGCCTTCGACATTCAACATGTCGGTAATGGTAACGCAGATCGCGTTCTCCGGGATCAGCATCACCTGCTCGGCAGAGAAACGCTTCAGCGCTGCAAAATTCAGGTCGCCGATGCGCGCCACCGCGGCTCCATCAACGAAATTGTCGACCTTCGGCAGCGTGACCACGCCGCCTGCCTCGATACTGCGCCTAAGGCTCGGCGCGCCGGCCGGCTCGGAGAAGGCGAAGGCTTGAGGCGGAAGAATGCCATCGAAATAGCCTGTGATCCCCGCAGCCAGGCCTCCACCACCAACGGGCATGACAACGAGATCCGGCAGAACGCCCTCCGGAAGCTGTTCAATGATTTCCGCGGCAACCGTTGCCTGGCCCTCGATGATATCAGCGTGGTCGAAGGGCGGCACCATGACGCCGTCTATGCGTTCCACATGTTCGCGGGCCGCCTGGTAGCACTGGTCGAAGAAATCGCCGAAGAGCTTGATGGTGATGAACTCGCCGCCGAAAATGCGCGTCTTGTCGATCTTCTGCTGCGGTGTCGTCACCGGCATATAGACCACACCGGGAACGCCGAAATGCCGGCAGACGAAAGCAAAGCCCTGCGCATGATTGCCGGCCGACGCGCAAACAAAGGTCTTGCCCGTGCCGCCCGATGCAATGACCTTGCGGAAGAAATTGAAGGCACCGCGGATTTTATAGGATCGAACCGGCGAGAGATCTTCCCGCTTCAGCCAGATATTGGCACCGTAGCGGGCAGAAAGATGCTCGTTCAATTGCAGCGGCGTGGCCGGGAAAAGGCCACGCATGGCCTCCGTGGCACTGTCGACATCCTGTCTCGTCAAGGCTTCCGTCCGTCATTATCCAATTTGGGGTCTGCTATGACATGATCGGCGCCGGCAGACAAAGGTTCTTTGCGTGAAAGAACTGGGCACGCCGCCCGTATCGGCCTGAGCCGGCGGCGTTTCGTTGCAACCGTTTTCCTACGATCGCTTGCAGTTTTCAGGGGACAACCAGCAAAAGCCCCTAAAATCCATGCATTGACAGGAGCGGCCCCGCTACCTTGAATGCCTGCAGCCATCATGATGATGGTCAGGGGCTCGCCGCGATCCAGATGATCGGGATTTGGCGGGCCTCGTTGTTTTTGATCCGGTCAAATCCGCAACGGATCGGCACCGGCAGGCAGCCTTGCCCTTATTCCGCCATCTGTCCGGCTAGTGTCGCGGCATGATCACACCGACACCTCTGCGCATTACAGCCTGGCTGCTACTCGCCTTCATTTTCTTCGTCACCGTTTCCCCGATCGATCTTCGGCCCGCGACCCTTACGAGTGTGAACATGGACCGGGCGACGGCCTATGCCATCGCCGGATTGCTTTTCGCAATGGCTTACCCGCGAAGCTGGAAAACGGCTGCAGTCTTGCTCATTCTGGGATCGGTCGGCTTTGAACTGCTGCAGGAGTTGCAACCGACACGCCATGCCCGCATCGACGATGCCCTGGTCAAGGCTGCCGGATCCGCGCTGGGCATAGCAATAGGCTACGTCTGGAACCGCGTATTGCGGCGACAATAGGCAACCCATCCCTATCCTCACGTACTACCACCCGGATATTTTGGGTAAGTCTTATTGACCTGTCATGAACCAGGGTTTTTGCTATTTCCACGTGCGAAGGAACAGCCGATGGAAAATCACAACCCCGGTCAAAATAATGATGCCGTAGACGACATTCTCTCGCGGATCGAAGACGTTGCCGACTGGCTGAAACATGAAGCGCAACTGCTGGCAACACCTCCCGAACCGGAGAAAAAGGAGGTCTCGGTCCGACGCTACAGGGTCCCCGCCAGCGTCCGACTGCATCGCCGCCCGACATATCTTCTGCGGGGAACGTAACGGACGAAATGCCTCTGCCTGGAGCGCTGCGACAGGATTAGTAAAAGGGATTGGTGCGGACGACGGGGGTCGAACCCGTACAGCCAAGGCCGAGGGATTTTAAGTCCCTTGCGTCTACCAATTTCGCCACGTCCGCGCTGCGCCTGTATAGGCAGACAAATATCGCCCGGTCAACGACAAGTCTTGCCTCTCCTAAGATCGGCGGATGCAAAGCATTTTTAACCGCAACTGCCCGAACTTCGAAAAAGCGAGGTCCGGGCAGTCGATTTCTGCGGTGAAAATAGGCTGCCGCGAAACCGATATCGCGCGGCAGGCTAGGATCAGAACTTGACGGCGATGTTCGCCTTTACGCCGTTGGTGCTCGACTTGCCGGCAATCTGGCCCGAATAGGAGACACCGAAGGTCGCCTGCTTGGAAAGATTGACGTCGACGCCGGCATCCACTGCCAGGGCATCGCGAGCAACCGGCACACCGTCGATCGAGAAGGCGTCGCCGCCGGCGAAGGCAAGCGAGGATGACGTCGTCGTATCACCGAGCGCGTGACGCCAGCCGAGAGAGCCGTGCAGGCTCGCCGGATTGCTGCCGAGCGAGACGTCGGTCGAAGCCCGCACGCCCAGCGTCGTGAAGGTCAGGTTGTCGCTCGAGCTTCCGCCGGACAATGCAGCAGAACCGCCCTTTTCATGGAAGGAGTCGGTGTGCAAGTTCACATAGGCGAGGTTGGCGAAGGGCTGCAGGTCGATCTGCTTGACCTTCACGTCATAGTTGACTTCGCCGAAGATCTGAGCGGTATCGGCATCATAGTCGGCGTTCAGGCTCTGATTGAAGTCAGTGCTGCGAACCGAGCGATGGGTGTCCATATCATGCCATGTGTAAGCCGCGCCGGTCGAGAAACCGAGCGCACCCCACTGGCCGCCACCGTAGACACCGACATGGTAATCGTCGCTGTGGCCTGACGAAGCGCGGGCATCGACGTCGAAAGTGCTGCGGCTATAGCCGGTCAGCAGGCCGATCCGCCAGTTGTCGCCGATGGCAGCATCGCCACCGACGAGGAAGCCCCCAATATTGCGATCGAGATCGGCAGCATTGCCGTTGCCATCGGTCGATCCCCAACTGCCGAAGGCTTGGCCCCACATGGCGAACCGATCGCCCGATTGAGCGGACTTCACGGTTCCCGGAGCCTGGACCGCGCCAAAGGCCGACTTCAAGCGGCTGGCCATTGCATCGCGGATGAAATGGCTATCCTCGAGCAGCGCCGTCTTTGCGGATGCGTGGATTTCGCCCGACAGAGCCTCGAAGTCCTGATCGGCTTGCTGCGCATCGGTGGCATTTGCGACGAGATCATAGACGCCGTTGCCAGAGCCCAGGCTCTCAATGCCGGTGGCCGTGCGGGCCTGATTCCTGGTCGTGGCGACATCGGCAAAGGCCACATCGTTACGTGTGACGTCGAGATAGACGTTGTTCGGATCGTAGGCCAGCGCGAAATCGAGGAAGACGTGCGGGTCGTAGGTCAGCGTGTCATAGGTGCCTGTAACGCCACCGTTCGCCGTCAGGATGGTGTAGCGCGTATCCGGGCGGAACAGCGGGAACGGCTTTGCAGTCACGCCGCCGGCGATCGTTGCGGTGCCGGTGACGTCGACATAATCCGACTGACCGGCTTCGTTCGCCTCGACCAGATAGTTGGAGCCTGCGAGCTGGGTATAGGTGCCGGTGAAGTTCAGCCGACCGATCGAGTGGCCGGGCGCGATCGTGCCGGCGATCACGGCGGAGCCGAGCGTGCCGTTGCCGTTAAGGACAGAGCCCGCGCCGACGTTGAGCGTGGCGTCAAGCGTTCCGTCGACGCTGAGCGTACCACCGGCGAGCGAGACGCCGCCGGAATAGCTCTGCGAGCCGGTCAGTATCCAGTTGCCGCTCTGGACGTCGAGGAATTCGAAGTTCTGCGCGCCGGCAAATGTTCCTGATCCGTTGAGCGTGACGGTGTCTGTCCCTGCCCCGCCGTCGATGGTGCCGACGATCCGGGAGCCGGCCTGGATGTTGAGCGTATCGTTGCCGTCGCCCATGTCGATCGCAAGACCGTTGTCACCTTCGATCAGGCCGGAATTGGTGATCGTGTCATTCTGGACGCCGATAAGCTTGATGCCGAAACCTGCCTGGCCGCGGATCGTGCCCATATTGGTGATCTGGGTAGCGTTCGGAGCGTTTCCGGCATTGCTGTCGTCCACCAGGATGCCGTTGGTAGCACCGCTGATGACGGCGTTGGAGGACAGGTTCTGGATCACGCCGCCGCCGGTGGCTACGCCCTCGCTGGTGTTGATCGAGCCGTCCTTTTCACCCTTTGCGCCGATGCCCTGGATCGTCCCGTAGTTCTTGATGGTCGCGAAGCCGTCGATATCGACGCCGTCACCGTCGCCGTTGACCGAATTGTCGTCGATCGCGCCTGTTATGGTGCCGTAGTTGGTGACAGTACCGTTGCCGTCGGAGCCAACGCCGGATCCATTGCGCCCGATGATCGTGCCGCCTTCATAGTTGGTGACGATAACGTCGGTCTCGCTGGTGATGCCGTGCCTCGAGCCCGAAATCAGCCCGCCCGAATAGTTGTTGACCGTGCCGGCGTGGGCCTGGAAGTCGACGCCATCGTTGGACGTGTCGTCATCGGGATCGTGCGCGGTGTTGTCGGGAGCGTAGGAGATGATCGTGCCGGCATTGTTGACGGTGCCGCCCTCGCCCGGACGGACCGCATCGGCATTGTTTGCCTGAATGACGCCGGTTGCGAGGTTGTTGATCGTTACATTGCTGACTGGCGAATAGACATGATCGAAGTCGATCGCCTGGCCGTCATTGCGGGAAACGATCAGGCCGGCGTTGTTGATGACGATCTGACCGCTCGATGTGTCCTGGCTGCCGTCGTCGTCGCCATCGATGCGGATTGCATCGTCATTCGACTCGATCGTCGCGCCTGCATTATTGTTAATCGTGACGGAGCCGGTATCGGCATAGTTGCCGAGATCGATACCGCGGCTTTCGGACAGGACGGAGGAGATCGTACCGTCGTTGACGATCGAAACCGTGCCGCCGTCGACATGGATTGCGTCGTCGGCATCGGCCGAGATCACGCCGCCCAAGAGATTGTGGACCGAGATCATCGCATCCGATGAAGCGACGTCGCCAAAATCGAGCGCCTGACCGCCATGGGAAACAATCGTACCGGCATTGGTGACATTCACCGTCAGGCCCGGCATATCGCCGTTGATCTGAAACGCGTCGTCATCCGCCTCGATTGTCGCGCCACGCGCTATGCGAGCGGATGGCACGGTCGTCCTGCGAGCGGATTGTTCCCGAATTGACGATAGAGACATTCGACGTCGCGGAATCGTTCCAGGTGATCGCCGGATCGCCGGTTGCTGTGTCGAGAGCGCCACCGGTGTTAACGGTCAGCGTATCCTGGTCCTGCAGGGTCTGCGACGCAGGGTTGGTTACACCCGAGCCAATGATGACATCGCCCGCCAGTGCTTGAATTGGCGCAACCGAAGAAAGAAGAAACAGGATCAAAGTACCGCGAACGCGCGCGAAATGGCTCCCAGACATGGTCAAAATTCCCTTAAGCAATTTTAAGTAGGGCCGACCTATATCCACGGCACATGACAGTTTGGCGACAGTGCCGCGTCTATTTGCGACTCATGTAATTGAAATTATTGCTAAATTAATGACGTTTAAATATACGCGCCTTGTTTTCTAATGAATATTAGCTTCAGGAAGCCTAAATTCGCGAGCAGCGTCGCCGGGCTCGATGGAACAGAAAATTCACCGCAAGGTTGCTCCCAAAACGAAAAAGCGCGACCCCTTGAGGTCGCGCTTCTCACAACTGTCTGCGATCGGAGTCGGCTTAGGCGAGCTTGGCAGCAATCTTGGCGACGTGGGCGCCCTGGAACTTTGCGGCTTCGAGTTCGATCTCCGAAGGCTGACGCGAGCCGTCGCCGTTGGTGATCGTGGAAGCGCCGTAGGGCGAGCCGCCCTTGACTTCCTCGGTGCCCATCTGGCCCTGGAAAGCATAGGGAAGGCCGACGACAGCCATGCCGTGATGCAGGAAGGTGGGGATGAAGGTCAGGATCGTCGATTCCTGGCCGCCATGCTGCGTGGCGGAAGACGTGAAGACAGAGCCGACCTTGCCGACGAGCTTGCCGCCGAACCACAGGCCACCTGTCTGATCCCAGAAATTGCGCATCTGCGAAGCAACGGTGCCGAAGCGGGTGCCGGCGCCGACGATGATGGCGTCGTAGTCAGCGAGTTCGTCAGGCGTTGCGATCGGTGCTTCCTGGTCCATCTTGTAATAGGAAGCCTTGGCGACCTCTTCCGGAACCAGTTCCGGCACGCGCTTGACGACGACTTCCGCGCCGGTCGACTTTGCACCTTCGGCAACGGCGTAAGCCATCTTTTCGATGTGACCGTAAGCGGAATAGTAAAGTACGAGAACCTTAGCCATTTTCTGCGTTTCCTTCGTTTGAGGTGATGACGGCGCCGGAGCCGGCGGACCGGAGAGAAGCCGTTTGATGAAATCGAAAAGCATGCCCGATGCCTTGCAACGTGTTGAGTTGGCAAAGAGGTAAACCACTGCGCCGGGGCCTGCCAGTCGCGACCTTAGAGACGGACTGTTCAATCTTTATGTACGACCCTCCGGGTTGCATTCACTTTTCTGCGCCGAATAGGACGCACTTCCCGTCTTGTCGAATTGCTATAAATTCGACAACAAAACATCAGAGAAGGTACTGCCTGCATGACCCACCAGATCGTTACCGCCGCCATGCTCGCCATCGGCGACGAACTCCTGTCCGGCCGCACCAAGGACAAAAACATCGGCCATCTCGCCGACATGCTGACCATGTCGGGCATCGATCTCAAGGAAGTGCGCATTGTCGCCGATGAGGAAGATGCCATCGTCGCGGCATTGAACGCCCTGCGCGGCACTTATGATTATGTCTTCACGTCGGGCGGCATCGGCCCGACCCACGACGACATCACCGCTGATGCCATTTCCAAGGCTTTCGGCGTGCCTTGCGAACATGACGCGGCAGCGATGAAGCTGATGGCCGAGATGTATGCCCGGCGGGAAATGGAATTCACCGAAGCGCGCCAGCGTATGGCTCGCATGCCCGTCGGCGCTGCCCATATCGCCAATCCGGTCTCGACGGCGCCGGGCTTCGTCATCGGCAATGTGTATGTCATGGCCGGCGTGCCGCAGGTTTTCCAGGCCATGCTCGACAATGTGATCCCGACGCTCAAGACCGGCACGCGGATGCTTTCTACCGCAATTTCCTGCCCCTTCGGAGAAGGAGAGATCGGCTCGCCGCTGGCAGCAATCCAGAAGACACATCCGGACACCAGCATCGGATCCTATCCGCGCTATGTCGGCCAAACCTTCTCGACCGAAATCGTGGTGCGCGCGCGCCAGCAGGCGTCGCTCGACGCTGCCGCCGAAGAGGTACGGGCGATGATCGAGACCATCCGACAGGCGAAAGCCGAGGGAAATCAGTCTGCTGAAGCAGCAAAATCCTGATCCGCTTCAAGCGGTTCAGGGAACCGCGGATATGTTCAAAGCATTGTCAGACGTGCAGAATATCAATTTCCAGCTTAGATTTTCACAGGAGCCCGCGTCATGTCCTACAAGACCATACTGGCCATCCTCGATACATCGGATAATGCCGGTGTCGCCATCGATTTTGCACTTGCGCTAGCCGCCGAACACGACGCCCATGTCATCGGCCTGCATGCGGAAATCATTTCCGCCGTTCCGCTCGTCGCGCCGATGGAAATCCCCGATCCGGTTGCCGTACAGGCGCTTCAGGACATGGCCCATACGGAATCGCAGCAGATCAAGGAGACCTTCAACAACAAGGCGCATGCCAACGGCGTCTCCTTTGAATGGCGCAGCTTTGCAAGCTCGGTGGGCTATGCCTCGCAGCCGCTTCTGGAAAGTGCGCGGAGTTCTGATCTCATCGTTGCCGTTCAGCCCGACCCGGCGAGCCCTTCCGACGCCCACGTGGATGTCGAGAGCTTCCTGTTCGAAAGCGGCAGGCCTGTTCTGATGATCCCCTATATCTTCAAGCAGCCCAAGCCGATCAAGCGCGTGCTGATTGCCTGGAACGGATCGAAGGAAGCCGCACGGGCGACATTCGACGCCATGCCATTCCTGGAAGCTGCCGATGCGGTTGAGATTTTCTCGGTCGACCCGGTCGAAACCAATGGCGAGACGCCCCTCCTGACCGGTACCGAGATTGCCGCGACGCTGACGCGTCACGGTATAAAGGTAACGCTGGTGACCGCCTCGAGCGCGGACAAGAGCGCCTCGCACGTGATCGAGAATCGCCTTTCCGACAGCAGCATCGATCTGCTGGTCATGGGCGCCTACACGCATTCCAGGCTGTGGCAGATGATCTTCGGCGGCACGACGAAGACGCTTCTGCAGTCGATGACGGCGCTTACACTACTCTCCCGCTAAAGCGACCGAGGCTGCATGCGGGAGGTCGCGGCTCTTGCCTTTTTGCCGCAAATCCCGCTAATAGCAGCGACCAATGACAGAACTCCCGCTTCGGGACCCGTTCGCGCAGCTCCCACTGCGCGAATTGCGTTTATAGGTCTTCGGTCCGCCCGTACGGGATCTGTTGAGGAGCGCCGGTTTGTCGGCGCAATATTGTCCTTGCCTTGCGGAGCCCGAACGCCATGTCCCTCCCCGATAAAGCCTTTCCCGTATCCTGGGATCAGTTCCACCGTGACGCCCGCGCGCTTGCCTGGCGTCTTTCCGGCCTCAATCGCGAATTCAAGGCTATCGTTTGCATCACCCGCGGCGGTCTGGTGCCAGCTGCGATCGTTTCTCGCGAACTGAATATCCGACTGATCGAGACCGTCTGCATCGCCTCCTACCATGATTATGCCAACCAGGGCGAAATGAGCCTGCTCAAGGGAATCAATCCGGAGCTTGCCGCCAATGGCGGCGAAGGAATATTGGTGCTGGACGACCTCACCGACACTGGCAAGACGGCGCTCGAAGTTCGCGCCATGCTGCCGAAGGCGCATTTCGCTTGCGTCTATGCCAAGCCGAAAGGCGTGCCGACGATCGACACGTTCATCACCGAGGTCAGCCAGGATACCTGGATCTATTTTCCCTGGGACATGGGTTTCACCTATCAGGAGCCGATCTCCAAGGGTCATCGCGGCTGATTCTGCTTCTGCATCACTTGTTTTTGAAGGGGCACATCAATCGTGTGCCCCTCTTTTGTTACGGGCACTAGATCTTGGTGGCTCACGCTCTTACGGCGACACATTAACATTTTCTAATAAATCTATGGCCACGCGGTGATTCCAGATGGCGACGTGATCGATGCTATCGCGCAAACATTCGAATCGGATGTCGTCCTATGCGGTCACCGTCTTACCGACAAGTAATACCGGCAGATTTGCCATGCATCTCGCCTTTGCAGCCGGAAGCGAACAGAATATCCAATTAGATCATGGAGCTATACGCAAATTCGAGCGAATCGCTGGAAGCGGTGGCACGTTGGCGGTCTCTATGTCCGCGACCTTTTGGCAACACTAAGAATCTTGTCACCTGCACGCTACCTCCAGGTTGCTCGGCGTGAGTATTCAGCTACCTGATGTGGTAAGTTTTTCGCTCAAAGGCTTGAATCTCAGGGGTTCTCGGTGTTTCCCCCATTTTCCACAGCCGGAGCCACCATATGTTGTGGTTAACAATCCGACAAAAACCAGCCCTTGACGGAATCAGGTGTTTCAAACTTAATAGCAAAACGTTGCGGCGGCGACCGGACCAGTGTTGAACACGAGGCCGGTTCTCACTCGAAATCGAATTTGGAAATCAGAGCGATAGACCGGAAACGGCGGCGCTCCGGGGGGATTTCTGTCGGCTTCGATCGCTTTCCAAAAACGGCATTTGGGGACTGGCGGAAAGAAGCTGTTAATACTATATTTAGTGTTTGCAGCCACCATCACCACAAGATACAGGGACACCATCTTCGGATGACACTTCCTGTCGAAGCGGATTGAACACTGGCTGCGCGCTGATACCGCGACGCTGGACGGGGAAACTTGCGCCTTGGTCACGGGGACGGGGCGCACCAAACAGAGGTAAAGAGACCATGCGGATAGAACGTCGTTTCACCAAGGCCGGCCAAGGCGCTTATGCGGACATAGAATTCCGCAAGGCGACGAGCGAGATCAAGAACCCTGATGGGTCGATCGTCTTCCGCCTCGAGAACATCGATGTTCCCGCGCAGTTCTCCCAGGTTGCTGCCGACATTCTGGCGCAGAAGTATTTCCGCAAGGCCGGCGTACCGACCAAGCTGAGACGAGTCGAGGAAAACGATGTTCCTTCCTTCCTGTGGCGCTCGGTTCCCGATGAAGCCGCGATGAAGGGCATGCCGAAGGAAGAGCAGACCGGTTCCGAAACCGATGCTCGCCAAGTCTTCGACCGCCTCGCCGGCACCTGGACCTACTGGGGCTGGAAGGGTGGCTATTTCTCGTCCGAAGAAGATGCGAGCGCCTTCAAGGACGAGCTTGCCTATATGCTCGCCACCCAGCGCGTTGCCCCGAATTCCCCGCAGTGGTTCAACACCGGCATGCATTGGGCCTACGGCATCGATGGCCCCGGCCAGGGCCACTTCTATGTCGACCCCTTCACCGGCAAGATCACCAAGTCGAAGTCGGCCTACGAGCATCCGCAGCCGCATGCCTGCTTCATCCAGTCGGTCGAGGACGATCTCGTCAATGAAGGCGGCATCATGGACCTCTGGGTCCGCGAAGCCCGCCTCTTCAAATACGGCTCCGGCACCGGCTCCAACTTCTCCATGCTGCGCGGCGAAGGCGAGAAGCTTTCGGGCGGCGGCCGTTCTTCCGGCCTGATGAGCTTTCTGAAGATCGGCGACCGCGCTGCCGGCGCCATCAAGTCGGGCGGCACGACCCGCCGCGCGGCCAAGATGGTCGTCGTCGATATTGACCATCCTGACATCGAGGAATACATCAACTGGAAGGTCAAGGAAGAGCAGAAGGTCGCTGCCCTCGTCACCGGCTCCAAGGTCGTCTCCAAGCACCTGAAGTCGATCATGAAGGCTGCCGTCAATTGCGAGGGTGATGGCGAAGATTGCTTCGACCCGAACAAGAACCCTGCCCTGAAGCGCGAAATCCGCGCCGCCAAGAAGGATCAGGTTCCGGAAAACTACATCCAGCGCGTCATCCAGTTCGCCCGTCAGGGCTACAAGGACATGCAGTTCAAGACCTACGACACGGACTGGGATTCGGAAGCCTATCTCACTGTTTCGGGCCAGAACTCCAACAACTCCGTTTCGATCAAGGACGACTTCCTGCGCGCCGTCGAGAACGACCTCGACTGGCAGCTGACCGCCCGCAAGGACGGCCGCGTCATGAAGACGCTCAAGGCTCGCGACCTCTGGGAGCAGATCTCCTACGCCGCATGGGCATCGGCAGACCCGGGCCTGCACTTCAACACCACGATGAACGACTGGCACACGTCACCGGCCGGCGGCCCGATCCGCGGCTCTAACCCGTGCTCGGAATATATGTTCCTCGACGACACCGCCTGCAATCTCGCTTCGCTGAACCTGCTTCAGTTCAAGGACAAGGCGACGAAGCGCATCAACATTGCCGATTACGAACATGCCGTCCGCCTCTGGACCGTCGTGCTCGAAATCTCGGTGATGATGGCGCAGTTCCCGTCGAAGCGCATCGCCGAACTCTCCTACGAATACCGCACGCTCGGCCTCGGCTACGCCAATATCGGCGGTCTCCTGATGTCGTCGGGCATTCCCTATGACAGCGCCGAAGGCCGCGCCATTGCCGGCTCGCTGACGGCGATCATGACCGGCATATGCTATGCAACGTCGGCGGAAATGGCGTCCGAGCTCGGCCCCTTCCCGAGCTTTGCCCCGAACCGCGAAAGCATGCTGCGCGTCATGCGCAACCATCGCCGCGCCGCCTATGGCGAGACCTCGGGCTATGAAGCCCTGTCGGTCAACCCGGTCGCACTGATCCATTCGGAAAACCCGGACCAGGATCTGGCCGCCCATGCCAAGAGCGCCTGGGACAAGGCAATCGAGCTCGGCGAAAAGCATGGCTACCGCAACGCGCAGGTCTCGGTCATCGCACCGACTGGCACGATCGGCCTCGTCATGGATTGCGACACGACCGGCATCGAGCCCGACTTCGCGCTTGTCAAATTCAAGAAGCTCGCCGGCGGCGGCTACTTCAAGATCATCAACCGCGCCGTTCCGGAAGCGCTGCGCACGCTCGGCTATTCGGAAAGCCAGATCGCCGAGATCGAAGCCTATGCAGTCGGCCACGGCAACCTGAACCAGGCACCGGCCGTCAACCCCGGCTCGCTGCGCGCAAAGGGCTTTACCGACGAGAAGGTCGAAGCCGTCAACGGCGCGCTGAAGCAGGCCTTCGATATCAAGTTCGTCTTCAACCAGTGGACGCTCGGCGCCGATTTCCTGAAGGGCACGCTTGGTGTCACCGACGAACAGCTCGGCGACATGAGCTTTAACCTGCTCGACCACATGGGCTTCTCCAAGAAGGAGATCGAGGCTGCAAACATCCATGTCTGCGGTGCGATGACGCTGGAAGGCGCCCCCTTCCTGAAGAACGAGCACCTCGCCGTCTTCGATTGCGCCAACCCCTGCGGCAAGATCGGCAAGCGTTATCTCTCGGTCGAAAGCCACATCCGCATGATGGCGGCTGCTCAGCCCTTCATCTCGGGTGCGATCTCCAAGACGATCAACATGCCGAGCGAAGCCACGGTCGAGGATTGCAAGAGCGCCTACATGCTCTCCTGGAAGCTCGGCCTGAAGGCAAACGCGCTCTATCGTGATGGCTCCAAGCTGTCGCAGCCGCTGAATTCCTCGTTGATCGAAGACGAGGACGACGAGGATGCGCTGGAAGAACTGCTGGCACAGCCGGCAGCGGCCCAGGCCGTTACCGTCACGGAGAAGATCATCGAGCGGGTGATCGAGAAGGTCGTGCGTAGCCAGGAAAAGCTGCCCGGTCGCCGCAAGGGTTACACCCAGAAGGCCAAGATCGGCGGACACACCATCTTCCTGCGCACCGGCGAATATGACGACGGCCGCCTCGGCGAAATCTTCCTCGACATGAACAAGGAAGGTTCCGCACTTCGCGCCTTCATCAACAACTTCGCGATCTCCGTCTCGCTCGGCCTGCAGTATGGCGTGCCGCTCGAGGAATATGTCGACGCCTTCACCTTCACCAAGTTCGAGCCGGCAGGCATCGTGACAGGGAACGACGCGATCAAGAACGCGACGTCGATCCTCGACTACGTCTTCCGCGAACTGGCGATTTCCTACCTCGGCCGTCACGATCTCGCCCATGTCGATACGTCTGATTTCAACAACACGGCCCTTGGCCGTGGCGTATCGGAAGGCAAGGCTGATGTCGTCTCCAAGGGCCTGACCCGCGGATACAAGCCGACGCTGGTGTCCGGCACTGGCGGCGAGCGCCAGGCCTCCGAGGTCAAGGGTTCGGCCTCGGCCACCCCTGCCCGCGCTGCGTCAGGCGCAACGGTCACCGCAATCTTGGGCAACACCGTGCGCAAGCTGGAAACCGTGGCCGTTGCCTCCACATCGGAAGTCGTCGCCTTCAAGCGCGACTACGAGGAGCGCGCCAAGGAACTGGCCGAAGAGATCGCGGAAGAAGTCGTCAGCGAAGGCCTCTTCTCGGACGCTGCCGCGGAAGAGGCTGCAACGGCCAAGTCGGACGCCAAGAAGCTGGAATCCGAACGCCGCGCGCGCTCGATCATGCAGGGCTATACCGGCAACATGTGCACCGAATGCCAGAACTTCACGATGGTCCGCAATGGAACCTGCGAGAAGTGCGACACTTGCGGCGCGACGAGCGGCTGCAGCTAAGTAGATCCATTGAAAATCGAAATGAAAGGGCACCTTTATGGTGCCCTTTTTCTTTTTTGACTTAATAAAAATCCCAAATACAACCGAATACAACTATTAAGTTGCATCATAATATTATTGCAATTGTGGCGATCTTATTCTATCCTGAACACGTTTTGCGGGGTGATTTAATGTTCCTAAGTTGCAAAGATGCCAATGGCGATAAATGGGAAATATATCTAGAAAGAGATGGATGGCGATGGTCCAGAAAAGCCTCCAACGGACGGCTGGTGGGAGCGTCACCCCAAGCCTATGCTGATCGATACAGCTGTATCGAGAATGCACGGCGAAACGGAATGCAGGCAGTTCCAACATAGTATTATTATGTTCTTAGCTGATAACTAATAGCATATTTGGTAATCACGGTGAAATACTAGATCGTGACTTCCCGCCCCAACACAAACGCTACCACCTTCTCGGATGACGTCCCGCATGACTCCAGCGCGTTCCGTCCGTCGTCCAGCCCATAGGGGTTGAAGCTGACGATATCGCTGCCCGAGAGACCCTGGGCGGAGAGCCAGATGCGCTTGCGGTCCGGCGACCGCTTGACGGTCGCGCCCCAGCGGTGACCGTTGAAATTGCCTTCGGAATACTCTGGCAACATGTCCACAGAATGCCAGAACTTCACGATGGTCCAAAATGGAACCTGCGGGAAGTGCGACACTTGCGGTGCGACGAGTGGGTGCAGCTGAGTAGATCCATCGAAAAATCATCTGAACGAAAGGGCGCCTCAACGGTGCCCTTTCTTTTTGGGCGGAGGCAGTGCGTTCAAAAATCGATTGCGCCCGAAAAGCTATCAAGTTACCTTCACAACCGATTGCATAACGCAATCAGTCTAGCGATGCTTTGGGAGGCAGCTGATATGGCGAAATTCGTTTTCGAACTGAATCAATCACTCGATGGCTATGTCGATCATCAGCTCCTGCCGGGCGATCCCGCGCTCTTTTTGCACTTCACGGAGCGGATGCGTGGCATGGCCGGCCTCGTTTATGGTCGCCGCATGTATGAGGACATGCGTTATTGGGATGAGGATCGGCCTGAATGGGGCGCGAAGGAACAAGCCTATGCGACCGCGTGGCGCGCCCAGCCGAAATGGGTCGTCTCGCGTTCCCTGACATCGGTCGGCCCGAACGCCACCCTTGTCAAAGAAGAGATCGAGGCAACGATGCGTGCGCTCAAGGCCCGGGTCGACGGAGAAATTGGGATCGCCGGGCCGGAGTTGGCGGCGAGCCTGACCGAGCTTGGTCTCATTGACGAATATCAGCCCTACATCCATCCCGCAGTGCTCGGTCGCGGCAAACCATATTTCGCTGCTGCCCGGCCGCTGCTGCGCTTGATCGCCAGTGAGAGGATTGGCGAGAACGTCATAAGGCTGACCTACGTTCCGGCGTGATCGCTGGATGGCCGACAAACCCTACGTCGCGATTTGCCATCCCAACACAAACGCCACCACCTTCTCAGATGACATCTCGCATGGCTTCAGCGCGTGCCGCCCGTCTTCCAGCCCATAGAGGTTGAAGCTGACGATATCGCTGCCCGAGAAATCCTCGGCGAAGAGCCAGATGCGCTTTAGATCAGGTGATCGCTTGATGGTCGCACCCCAGCGGCGGCCGTTGAAATCGCCTTCGGAATAGCCCGTGGGGATGGCAGCGAGCGCCTTCAGGAAGGCTTCCTCGTCATGGGCGATCAAAGCGGTCGTATCCTCGGACTTTGTCATGCGAGGCTGCCCCATCGGCCGGTTGGTTGTCATAGTGGAGGGAGATACCGGTAGTACCCTCGCCGGGAGCCGGGTGGCTGGGTACCGCCAGTCTCATTCGTTGGAGCCACGACAATGTCGAAACAACTTCGGCTAGTTGACCGTTTCCAAACGCGCTGTCCGCGTCCTGTAGGCGTGCATCAGCATGATCCCCTGCTCGAGCAGAAGCTCGGCTGCCCTGAGATCGCGCTGTGAAAGATCGTTGGCGCAGCCGCGGATGGTACATGCGATCGCCATTGAATTGGCCGCGAACCGCGCATCTCCGCCTTCCTCGGCCTCTCCGGCGACCGTTTCCAGGGACTCGGCGACGACCATCATCATGTTGGCCCGTTCGTTCAGGCTCATTTCCGTCAGGGTCTTGGACATTCCGTGCATAGCATCTCCTTCGCGCGCAAATCTGTCAGCAGCGAAAAGGCTGCACAAGCGCGGTCATAATGGGTGGAAGAGGTTGGAATATGTCAGAGCACTAATGTGGAAGCATATAACCAGTCTCGCAACCGGCTTTGCATGCAATTGCAGCAGGTCTGCACCGATCGTCTTGCAAGGCTTCGACGGCGATTGCCAGGACCACCTCCGTTCCCTGAAGTCAGCGAATATCCGCACCCCCTGCCTTTCCGGCAGCACAAGGCGCCCCAAATTAACAACAGGGACGCGCCGCCGCGATGACGGTATTCGCGATGCGAAGTTCGCGCTCTCAACCAGGAGGGGACACGTTTATGACCGCGCCGCATCCATCGAAAACCCATCTCGGCACTCACGCCCTTCATCCCGAGACGCAGATGCTGAACTACGGATATGATCCCGAACTCTCCGAGGGTGCGGTCAAGCCGCCGGTCTTTCTGACGTCGACCTTCGTCTTCAAGTCGGCCGAGGACGGCCGCGACTTCTTCGACTATGTCTCCGGCCGCAAAGAGCCGCCCCAGGGCAAGGGCGCAGGCCTCGTCTATTCGCGCTTCAACCATCCAAACAGCGAGATCGTCGAGGACCGCCTGGCGGTCTACGAGCGTACGGAAAGCTGCGTCCTGTTCTCGTCAGGCATGTCGGCGATCGCGACGACGCTTCTGGCCTTTGTCAGGCCGGGGGATGCGGTGCTGCATTCGCAGCCGCTCTATGGCGGCACTGAAACGCTGCTGGCAAAGACCTTTCTTAATCTCGGCGTCTCTGCGGTTGGTTTTGCGGATGGCGTCAGCGAGACATCGGTGAAGGCGGCCGCGGAGGAAGCCATGGGCAAGGGCCGTGTCTCGGTCATCCTGGTCGAAACGCCGGCGAACCCGACCAACAGCCTCGTCGATGTCGCGATGATCCGCCGGATTGCGGACCTGATCGCAGAACGGCAGGGCCATATGCCCATCATCGCATGTGACAACACGCTGCTTGGGCCGGTGTTCCAACGGCCGATCGAGCATGGCGCCGATATCTCGCTCTACTCCTTGACGAAGTATGTCGGCGGCCACTCGGATCTGATCGCCGGGGCAGCCCTTGGCCGCAAGGCCGTCATGAAGCAGGTCAAGGCGCTCAGAGGCGCGATCGGCACGCAGCTCGATCCGCATTCCTGCTGGATGCTTGGACGATCGCTGGAAACGCTGCAGATACGCATGGAACGCGCAAACAGCAATGCCAAGGCCGTGGCGGATTTCCTGCGCGCGCATCCCAAGGTCGAAAAGATCCATTACCTTTCTTACAGCGACCCGGAATCTCCGACGGGACGCACCTTTGCGGCCCAGTGCAGCGGCGCTGGCTCGACGTTCTCCTTCGACATCAGGGGTGGCCAGGCCGCCTCATTCAAGTTCCTCAATGCGCTCAAAATCTTCAAGCTCGCCGTCAGCCTGGGAGGAACGGAATCGCTCGCCTCCCATCCGGCGACAACGACGCATTCGGGCGTGCCGGTCGAGGTGAGAGAACGCATCGGAGTACTCGAATCGACGATCCGCCTATCGATCGGCATCGAGCATCCCGACGACCTGATTGCCGATCTGAAACTGTCATTGGACGAAGCATAGAAACCGGTTGCACTGGCCGCTGAACGGCGGAACGGTGACCACTTGTATTACATTTTGCTAAGAACCACATGATGCTCCTGCTCACCTCCTAGGGCGAGCTCATCAGGAGCAAAGCTATGGGATACATTGATAAGGAAATTCCGCGTCCCTCCGACGCGGTCTTGATAGACACCTATTCTCAGACGATCGCGGACGTGGTCGATCTGGTGGGACCGAGCGTCAGCCGCATCGAGCGGATCGACGGTCGTCCGGGGCACGGATCAGGATTTGCGATCTCTCCGGACGGACTGATAATAACCAACAACCACGTCGTGGAAGACTCCAAGGCAGTTCGCATCCGCACCGCCAACGGCAGCGTCGGAGATGGCGTCGTCCTTGGCCGGGATCCGGACACCGACATCGCGCTCATCCGCGCGAACATGGATGTCCAAGCCTGGGCGCGTCTCGGGGATTCGAAGGGTCTGCGCCGCGGCCACATCGCTGTCGCCATCGGCAACCCGCTCGGCTTCGACTGGTCCGTCACGACGGGCGTCGTCTCTGCGTTGGGCCGATCCATGCGCGCATCGAACGGCCGGCTGATCGATGACGTGATCCAGACGGATGCCGCGCTTAACCCTGGCAATTCCGGTGGCCCCCTCGTCTCGTCGCGAGGCGAGGTCGTCGGTGTCAATACGGCCGTTATCATGGGTGCCCAGGGCATCGCATTTGCCGTGGCGTCGAACACGGCCAACTTCGTGGTGTCCGAAATCCTGCGGTTCGGCCAGGTCAGGCGTGCGTTCATCGGAATTGCCGGCGATACCGTCGCCCTGCCCCGTCGCGTCGCGCTGCTGGCCGGGGTCGTTCAGTCGGCGACAGTCCGGATCCGGCGCGTCGATCCCGGAAGCCCGGCGGCGAACGGCGGCTTGAAGGAAGGCGACTTTGTCATCGCCGTGGACAAGCTTCCGGTCGCAGGCGTGGACGACCTGATCCGGCATCTCGACGCGTCACGCATCGGCCGGATGGTCGCCCTTACCGTCTATGACGTCGAAGGCAATCTGGTCACCCGATACATCGAGCCGGTCTCAAGACCGGCCTGATTAGGGTCTGCGCGTGCGCTCTCCCACCCAAATCTGACCGGGTTAGATGTCGATCACTATGTCGACCTGAGGCTGGGAACAGCAAATCAGCAGGTTCCCGGCCGCGGGGGGATCTAGTGGATCGGGCGCGTAGTTCACCGTGCCCGAGATCAGCCCGCTCTCGCAATTGTGGCAAACGCCGCTGCGGCAGGACCAGCGCACCGGCACATCACAAGCTTCCGCCAATTCCAGAATGCTTTGATACACCGAGCCATTCCAGTGCGCGGCGATCCCGCTGCGCGCGAAGGAGATGAGTGGGCCGGTATTGGCGTCGTTATCGGGAAGATGGGGCAGTCGCGTCGCGGCTGCAGCGATGCCCGGCGTCATTGCTTCGTTTCCGTCAAAGATTTCAAGATGAATGCCGGCGGGCGGGACGCCGAGATCTGTTAGCGCCGCCTTCATCTCTGACATGAAACGTGTCGGTCCACACAGGTAGAAATCCCCGTTTCGAGGCACGTCGAGCTCTTTCAGGACCGAGAGCGACAGGTGACCCACGGCATCGAAATCCTCGCCGGCTTTCTCGTCCGCTCCGGGCTTGCTGTAATAGATGACGCTGCGGCTATGTGGCAGGTCTTGGATGAGCCGGCGGACCTCCCCGGCAAAGGGATGATGCTGTCGATCACGAGCTCCATGGACCCACACAACCCGCCTTGTTGATTTCGCGCTCGCCAGCTCATGCAGCATTGCAAGAACGGGCGTTGCTCCGATACCCGCGCTGACCAGGACTACCGGCCCCTCGCCGGGCTGCAAAAAGAAGCTGCCGCGCGGCATGCTGACGTCGAGACCATCGCCTACCCCGACATGATCCTTCACATAGGTTCCGGCTGCTCCATCAGGCTCGATCTTCACGCTGATGCGATACTGCTTTGCGGAAGGGGAGGCAGAGAGAGAATAACTGCGATAGAGCAACGATCCGCCGCCCACCCCCTGAAGACGCAGGACGACATACTGGCCCGGCAGCGCCATCTGCAAAGGTTCGTCATTCGCGCTCGTCATCGTCAGCGAAAGCACATCTGCAGATTCCTGATTGACTGCCGTCACCGTCAGTCGCCGAAATCCGGATTTGACGGGACGTGCCGCAACCGCCGGCACAAGGCCGGCATTGCCCCCTTCCGAAGGAGAGGATTCGCTCTGCAACAATGCCTCGAACGAGCCACGCCAGCCCGGCGAAAGCGCCTCAAGCGCCATTGCCCGCTCCAGCTGGTCGCGCGGGTGATTGGGCGAATAGAGCAGCGCGTTTATCTGCTCCACGGTCATTCCGTCTTTCGCCTGTCCCACCTTTACGATTTCGTCGCCGGCGCCGACCGTTCCTTCCTGCAGCACTCGAAAGTAAAAGCCGGGTCGTCCGCTGCCTGTCAGCAACGCCGGCATTCTGGGTTCGTCCGTGCGTATGCCGACACGATAACAGGTGACGCGAGGCTGGGTGACTTCGAAGAGCGCGCTTCCGATCTGATAGCGATCTCCAATGCAGACTTCGCTATCGGGCAATCCTTCGATGGTGAAGTTCTCGCCAAACTGCCCATGCACGAAGTCGGTTCGCTTCAGCTGCTCCTGCCAATGCCGATAGGATTCGATCTGGTAGACGAAAACGGCGCGATAGATGCCTCCATGACCGCCGAGGTCGCCCTGCCCGTCTCCATCAAGGTTCAGCTTGGCCACCCGGCAGCGGCCGGTGACGGGCGTTTTCCATATTCCCGTGTGGACCGTGCGGCCCTTCCACTGGATGTCACGCGGGAGTCCAACGTTCACCGATAGTAGTCGAGCCATGGTACCTTGCCCTTTTGCTGGCAATATCACCGCCGCCGAAAAAGACGTTCGACGTATAGCAATCTTTTCAGCAGCGGTTCTGGAAGAAGAAAACGGCCAATTGCTCCAGGAGATAGCGGACCCTGTTGCCAGGACAGTCCCACTGCTCGAACTCCGCCATGATCAACCAGTCGAAATCATGCGCTGTCGTTCAACAGGCCATCGCCCGACTATGGCATCCAGGTGGATGCTACTACGGGCGAGACCCTTGTCAATGCGCCCTTGGGATGACCAGCAGACCGAAGTGCCATTGAGTAGCCTCGGTTTGGTCTTGCGCACGTCGTGGCATCCATTCCATGGTGGAATGACACTTCCGAAGGGAGATCGCGACTTGGATAGAATGGCGGCAATGGAGACTTTTGTCCGGGTCGTTGAAACCGGCTCCTTTTCTGAAGCGGCGCGGCAATTGCGTGTCGGCCAGCCGGCAATATCGAAAACCATTGCTCAGCTGGAGGAACGGCTCGGTATAAAGCTGCTACTCCGCTCGACGCGTGGTCTCACACCGACCGAGGCAGGAGAGAGCTTTTACGAGCGCGCCAAGCGCTCGATCGAAGAGGCCGACGAAGCCGATTATGCTGCCCGAGGCGCAGGTGCCAGCCTTTCGGGACGCCTTCGCGTCAGCGCAGCTCCGACATTCGCGAGCCTGCACGTCATTCCGCATCTCCCAAAGTTTCAGGCACAACATCCAAACCTCGATATGGAAATCGTCCTGGATGACGGTCATATCGACCTGATCGAGGAAGGCATCGACATCAGCCTGCGGATGGGAGCCTTGTCTGATTCCAATCTTACAGCTCGAGAGATCGGTGAATCGCCGCGTCTGGTCGTCACAGCTCCCTCCTATCTCGAAAGAGCGGGCGAGCCACGCATTCCCGGTGAGCTGATTTCTCATGAAAGCATCATCTATGCAAAGGGCAGCGGCCGCGATGTGTGGATGTTTCGCAAAGACTCATCGGAAGTTTCCGTAACACTCAGAGGGCGGGTCCGGATCTCAGCCGCGGAAGGTGTTCGCGCAGCCGTGCTTGCCGGCATGGGGCTTGCGGTTGCCTCAGAATGGATGTTTGCGCCGGAGCTCGCCTCAGGCCACGTGAAGGCTGTGCTTGACGACTGGGCGCTCGCTCCAATCGACTTGTGGGCTGTCTTTCCGGCCGGTCGCAGCGTCAGCGCCAAGGCGCGTGCCTTTGCTGCCTTTGTCGAAGAGCAATTGGCCAATCTCGACCTCTCCAAACCGTCCTGAACCTCAAACTTCTTCCACGAAATGCCATTAACATTGCCATTCCTGTCAGGAATAGGTCTTAGTCGCCGCCGCTTTCTACCGCGGCTTCCCTCCAATCCGTACCTTCAGTCGCATGGTCCAGCGGATCACGAAGCACAACACAGCGTCGAGCGAACAGCCGACGCACATCAGAAGGAATGGAACGATGGCAAGGAAGCTCGAAGGCAAGATCGCGGTTATCACCGGCGGGAGCGCCGGCATCGGCCTTGGTGCGGCAAAGCACTTTGTCGAGGAGGGGGCGCAGGTATTCATCACCGGCCGGCGTCAATCGGAACTCGACAAGGCGGTCGCAGAGATTGGCAGAAACGTCACGGCGATCCAGGCCGATGCAGCAAAAATCGATGACATCGATCGGATCTATGAAGTCGTGAAGGCAAAGGCCGGCCGCATCGACATTCTCTTCGCCAATGCCGGCTTTTACGAGTTCGGCACATTCGGCGAAATCACGGAAGAACATTTCGACAAGACGTTCAACACCAACGTGCGCGGTCTTCTCTTTACCGTGCAGAAGGCGCTGCCCCTGCTCTCCAGGGGCTCGTCGGTGATCCTTACCGGGTCTATCGCATCGATAAAGGGATATCCGTCCTTCTCGGTCTATGACGCAACCAAGGCCGCGATCCGTTCGTTCGCCAGAGGCTGGATCGTCGACCTCAAAGGCCGCGACATCCGCATCAACGTGCTGAGCCCAGGCCATACCGAAACGCCCGGCCTTTCGGTTCTCGCCGATGAAAGTGTACGGAATGCGATGAAGGCGAACGTGCCGCTCGGCCGCATGGGCACACCGGAAGATCTTGCCAAGGCTGCCGTCTTCCTCGCCTCCGACGACAGCAGCTATATCACCGGCATCGAACTCTTCGTCGATGGTGGTGTCGCCCAGTTCTAAGCGGAGGGCCATCAGGCCCCTGTTCTGGCTATCGGATGATCCGTGAGGTGTCGGCCGCGATAAAACTCGCCGGCCGACATATGTTTGGAGGCAAGAGAATTCCACGAGGACCTTTGGAGCAAGCCATTCCGCAGTTCGGCGTTGCACCGCAAGACTTTGTAAGTTAGGGATGAGCATCCACAAGGACCCGGTGAAACCCCGGGTGGCTCTTCTGGCCGCCGATCCGCCAGACAACACAGCAACGCAACCTTTCCAAGGACCGAGCCTCTCGGCCCGTTGCATTCAACTGTGAAAAATCTCCAATGCGATCTCTTTCAAACTACCGTCAGGAGTGGTTCTCCAACATCCGTGGCGATCTTCTCTCCGGCATCGTCGTCGCGCTCGCTCTGATCCCGGAAGCCGTCGGTTTCTCGGTCATTGCCGGCGTCGATCCCAAGGTCGGGCTCTTCGCCTCGGTGGCAATCGCCTGCGTCACGGCGATTACAGGCGGCAGGCCCGCCATGGTGTCTGCGGCCACCGCCTCCACTGCAGTCCTCATGGGCCCGCTGGTCCGCGACCACGGCCTGCAATATCTCTTCGCTGCCACGATCCTGATGGGCCTGCTGCAGATCGTTGCCGGTTTCCTGAAGCTCGGGCGGCTGATGCGTTTCGTCTCCCGCTCGGTCATGACCGGTTTCGTCAATTCGCTGGCGATCCTGATCTTCATCGCGCAGCTGCCGCAGCTCATCCATGTGCCTGAGGTGACCTATCTGCTGATCGCCATTGCGCTGGCCGTCATCTATCTGTTCCCCTATATCACCAAGGCGCTCCCCTCGCCGCTGGTGGCGATTGTCGTGGTCACCGTCATCGCGCTTGGCCTCGGTATTCAGGTAAAGACGGTCGCCGATCTCGGCGAGATGCCGACGGCGCTGCCGCCTTTTGTCCTTCCGCAGATACCCTGGACCTGGGAGACGCTGCGGATCATCTTTCCCTATTCGATCGCACTTGCCGCAGTCGGCCTGCTGGAATCGCTGTTGACAGCGCAGATCGTCGATGACCTGACGGATACGCCGAGCAACAAAAGCCGCGAATGCATGGGGCAAGGCGCCGGCAATATCGTCTCGGCGCTATTCGGCGGCATGGGCGGCTGCGCCATGATCGGCCAATCTGTCATCAACGTTACGTCAGGCGGCCGCGGCCGGCTCTCGACCTTCGTCGCCGGGGCCTTCCTGCTGGTGCTGCTTCTGGTGCTCGACGATATCCTGCGCATCGTGCCGGTCGCGGCCCTTGTCGCCGTGATGATCATGGTCTCGATCGGGACTTTCTCCTGGAAGTCGATCGTCGACCTCAAGCGCCATCCCGGCACCTCATCGATCGTCATGCTTGCGACTGTCGCGACCGTGCTTGCCACGCAGGATCTTTCCAAGGGCGTCGTGGTGGGCGTGCTGCTGTCGGGCATCTTCTTCGCCAGCAAGGTCGCAAGACTGTTCACCGTCACACGGAGCGACGATGCAGATTCGGACACGGTGACCTATCGCGTGGAAGGTCAGATCTTCTTCGCCTCCGCCGAGAGCTTCATCGGTGCCTTCGATTTCTCGACTGCGGAAAAGAAGATCATCATAGATGTGAGCCAAGCCCATCTCTGGGATATTACGGCCGTCGGCGCGCTCGACAAGGTCGTTATCAAGTTCCGGCGTGCGGGTGTGGATATCGAGGTGCTCGGCTTCAACAGGGCCAGCGCCGACATGGTCGACAAGTTCGCGCTCCATGACAAGGATGAGCGGCAGGCGGCAAGCGCCTCGTTGCACTAGCAATTTGATAGGGGCGTGCCGCGGCCTCCCGGCGCACCCCACTCCAGTCACAACTGGCACATATATGAACGGACGCTTCACGTTACGTTCACCTATCGCCAGATAGTGTCCGGGGGCAATGTTATGAAGGAAACATTCATGAAGAAGTTTTTGATAATTGCTCTTGCTGCAACTGTAATGGCCGCTCCGATGGCCAGCGCTCAGGATTGGCACAGGAACGACCGGCATCACTCGGAGAAATATCCGAAGGGCTGGGGACCGCACCGTGGACCTGATCGCAAGGGATACTATCACGGTTATCAGGGCTATAGGGACCATCGGCCCGGCTATCGCCGTGGCCACGATGGTCTCTGGTACCCGGCAGCAGCATTCGCTCTCGGCGCAATCATTGGCGGCGCTTTGGCCAACTGATCATTCAAGCCGCCGCCGGTCTCCGGCGGCGGTTTTGCTTTAGGCGATCTCTTCATCACCCGCCGGCGTCCTGTTCAGCTCCTTTCTCTCGATCGATGCGGAACTAAATGACCCCAAAGTCATTTATGGCTTTGCAGCGGGAGGATTTGCCGTGGAAGACGTTCTGGTGGTGGGCGCGGGGCCAACAGGTCTGGTATTGGCGCTATGGCTGGCCCAGCAAGGCATAAAGGTTCGTATCATCGACAAGAGTGTCGGCCCTGGAGAGACTTCACGGGCAATGGCTGTTCAGGCACGCACTTTGGAGCTGTATCGGCAACTCGACATTGCGGAGACAGTTGTCGCGGCGGGGTATCGCAATCCCAGCGTCAATCTCTGGGTCCATGGCAAGCGCAAGGCACAGGTCACGTTGGCTGATGCCGGAAAAGACCTCACGCCCTATCCCTTCGTATTGATCTTCCCGCAGGACCAGCACGAGCGTCTGCTGATCGAGCGGCTTGAGGCCATGGGTGTCCATGTCCAGCGACAGACAGAGTTGCTCGACTTCGAAGATATGGGCGACCACGTCAAAGCACGGCTGCAGGCCGGCGGAGGCGAGCAGATCTGCGAGGCGCGTTACATTGCCGGCTGCGACGGCGCTCACTCGACGGTGCGCCACGAGATCGGCGCGGATTTCGAGGGAGGGACTTACAGACAGACCTTCTATGTTGCCGATGTGGAAGCACGCGGCATGAATCCTCCCAACCAGATACATGCCAGTTTCGAAGGCACCGATTTTGTCGCTCTTTTCGGCTACGGCCATGATGACATGTATCGCCTGATCGGCACCATCGACGAAAGCCGGATGGATGGCGACGCCCTCACTTTTGACGATGTCGGCCATCTGGCGGTCGACGCCCTTGGCGTGCGGATCGACAAGGTGAACTGGTTTTCGACCTACCGCGTCCATCACCGCGTCACCGATCGGTTCAGGCATGAACGCGCTTTCCTGGTCGGGGATGCGGCCCATGTGCATAGCCCGGCCGGTGGCCAGGGCATGAATACCGGCATCGGCGATGCAATCAATCTGGCCTGGAAGCTGGCGACAGTGGTCAAGGGCAAGGCACCGGACAGCCTGCTCGATACCTATCAAGGAGAGCGCATGGCATTTGCTCACAGGCTCGTGGACACGACCGACCGCGTGTTCAGTTTCGTCGCGGCAGAAGGGAGTTTCGCCAATTTCGTGCGCCTGAGGATTGCGCCGCTCTTTATCGGCGTTGCGACCAGTTTCTCGGATGTGCGGGAATATATGTTCCGGCTGATCTCCCAAACGATGCTGAACTATCACGGTAGTCCCTTAAGCGTAGGATTTGCCCACAAGGTTCTGGGCGGCGATCGCCTGCCATGGGTGCGTCTGGCCAACGCGGACAATTATGCGCCCCTCGCTGCCATTACCTGGCAGGTCCATGTCTATGGGACGGCAAAGTCCGATCTGGAAAGCTGGTGCAACCAGCAGGGCATTCCGCTGCATGTCTTCGAATGGCGGCCGGAGCATGAGAAAGCCGGGCTGGCGCGGGATGCCGCTTATCTGCTGCGGCCTGATACCTATGTCGCTGTCGCCGATCCGCAGGCGTCGGCCGAAACGCTTGCGCATTACGCAAAAGCGCACGGCTTCACTCTCGGATGAAGCACAGGTCGCGGGAATTGTCTGAGATCCAACCAAAGTGGAACCGCCGCAAGGAAGCGCGGCCGGCCGAGATCATCGAGGCGGCGATGGACGTGTTCGTCGAAAAGGGCTTCGCGGCCGCCAGGCTTGATGATGTCGCCAAGCGGGCGGGCATCGTCAAAGGCACGCTCTATCGCTACTTCGACACGAAGGAAGACGTGTTCCGCGCCGTCGCCCGGCATGCCATCGCCACCAATCTGGACGCGATCGGGCAGGCGGCGAGTGCATTCGGAGGCTCGCTCGCCGAACTCGTGCCTGCGCTGCTGATCCGGATGGCCGATCACTTGAGCGACAGCCGCGTGCCCGCCATTGTCCGAATGGTGGTTGCCGATAGCCGGACATTTCCCGACCTCGCCCGTATCTGGCACGACGAAGTCGTTACAAAGGTGCTGGCGTTCCTGACCGGCCTTATTGCCCAGGCACAGGCCCGCAACGAGGTTCGGCCGGGCGATCCGAAACTCTATGCGTTTTCGATCATCGGCCCGATGGTCACTGCGCTGCTGTTTCATGAGGTATTCGGAGAATTCAGCGCCTCTCCGCCGAAGCTGAGCGATCTGGCTGCCCAGCATGCACAGGCGGTACTTCGGGGTATGCTTGTCACACCTCTGTAGGGGACGCCCTCCTCCTGAACTATCCTAAGTATTATCGACGCGTAGGGATGCCGCGCTATCTCCAGCATTCAATCCTTGTCCCTGTCCAGAAACCGGGAGATCGTCCTTGCCATCCGAAATCGAACTGAAACTCGAGCTTTCCCTGGAAGCCGTGAAACAGCTTCTCAGTTCCGATATTCTGGGCGAGCCGAATAGCGTTCTGATGCAGACTTCGACCTATTTCGACACCGCGGACCGGACACTGTTCGAACACGGCTTTACGTTGCGTATTCGCCGCACCGGCGAGGCGCGAATGCAGACAGTCAAGGCGACAGGGGAAAGCGCCTCGCTGTTTGCGCGATCGGAATGGGAGACGCCGGTCCAGGAAGATACGCCTGTTCTCGACCACACCAGTCCTCTTCAAAGCGAATTCGGCACCGATCTCGAGGTCGCGCCTCTCTTTGTCGTCGAGATCGCGCGTCGGGTCTGGAATATCGATGAATCCGGCTCGACAATCGAGGTGGCGCTCGACCAGGGCAAGGTCGTCTCCGGCGAGCGTGCGACCTCCATTTGCGAAGCCGAGATCGAGCTGAAGGATGGCGACCGGGATAGCCTCTTCATCTTCGCGCGAAAACTGGAGGCAGTTGCGCCGTTCCGCTTCGGCGCCCGCTCAAAGGCTGAGCGTGGTTTCTCGCTCATCGAAGCGCAACAGAACGCATACAAGGCCGAGCCTCTGCATCTCGACCGCAACATGCGCACGATCTCCGCTTTCCAGACGATCGTCGCCTCCTGCTTCCGGCACTTCCGCCTGAATGAAGATATCCTTCTGCTGCGGAGAAACGCGGAAGCGCTGCATCAGGCCCGCGTCGCCATCCGACGCCTTCGGTCGGCATTCTCGCTGTTCAAACCGCTGCTGCGAGGCAACGAGCCGCAGCGGCTCAAGGATGAATTCCGCTGGCTCGCAGGCGTCCTCGGGGAAGCCCGAAATCTGGATGTCCTGATGACAAAGGCGACGGATCGCGATTTGCGGGCCAAGCTGAAGGATGCACGCGAGGCCGTCTATGACGATGCCGTCATGGCGCTGGGATCATCGAGAGCCAGGGCGTTGATGCTGGATTTCAACGAATGGCTTGAGTGCGGCGACTATCATGCACGCGTCGTGCCCGGAAATGCACCTGCCCACGACTTCGCCGCCAAGGCGCTCGGCAAGATGCGCAGGAAGCTGAAGAAGCATGGCCGAGACCTTGCCGAAGTCGATGACGAAGAACGTCACCAGGCCCGCAAGGATGCGAAGAAACTCAGATATGCCGCCGAGTTCTTCGGATCGCTGTTCGACAACAAGCGCGGCGTCCGTCGGCACAAGCGGTTCATCGCATCCATGGAAGAACTGCAGGATCATCTCGGCGACCTGAACGATCTGGCGACCGGTCCGAGGGTGCTTAGTCAGCACGGCCTCTCCAATCACCCTGCCCGCGACACCGTCATATCGCGTGCCAACAAGGGAGCGCTGATCGACAAGGCGCAGGCGTCGCTGGACGACGTGTTGGATGCCAAGCGGTTCTGGCGGTAAGCGCCTCAGCCCTCACTCCTGCGGCTGATCGGCAAAATGCTTCATCGCAAACTCGGCGATCCTCTGGTTCGAGCGGCGGGCGTCGTCGAGCCAGAAGGGGAAGAGCTGCCATTGATGGATCATGCCGGGCCAGACCTCCGAGGTGACATCGACACCGGCTTCGCGTGCCTTGGCGGCGAAGCGAAGCGTATCATCGAGAAGCGTCTCTCGCGAGCCGACCTGAAGCAGCAGCGGCGGGAAGCCTTTGAGATCGGCATAGAGCGGCGAAGCATCGGGATCGGTCGGCGACATCTTTCCGAGATAGGCCTTGCGGACTGCCTCCAACTGCGGCTTGCCGACCACCGGATCGCTGTTGGCATTCTCCTTCATCGAGTTTCCGGTTTCCGCGAGGTCCGTCAGGGGGCTCATCGCGACCACACCGGCCGGCAAAGGGCGCATGGCCCGCATCTGCCGCAGAGTAGCCTCCAGGGCGATATTTCCCCCGGCAGCGTCGCCGACGATTACGATATTCTCGCTGCGATATCCCGATTGCAGCAGCCATCGAAAAACCGTCAGCGCGTCATCGATCTGCGTCGGATAGACGTAATCAGGCATCAGCCGGTAATCGATGAGAAACACATCGGCCGAGGCTGCCTTGGCGAGCGAGCCGGCGATTGCCCGATGCGTCTCGGGCGATCCGCTGTAGAAGCCGCCGCCGTGAATATAGAGGATAGCCCTAGTGCCGATGGGATAATGAAGGCGAGCGGGCCATAACATCTCCCCCTCCACGCCATCTGCATCGATATGCCTGATTTGGACGCGGCTAGGTTCCGGGGCAGCATCCATCAGCTTGCGGAAGGCGGTACGGCGCTCCGTCAGGCTATGAGCTCCGTCGAAATGCTGATGGAAGAGCCCAACCAGCTTCTCCACCTGTTCCTTGGATTTCGGCGTCTGCTGTGCGTCCTCCGCGGTCGCCGATGACATCGCCAGAACGACATACAGCGCCGAGATGACGCTCGCTCCAACCAGTGATCGCGCCGCGGCGCGTAAGAAACTTGCCGATTTCAACTGTCTCATCCACCTATCCCGCGATGACGTAACAGGCGTCATCGGATGTCCCCGTTGCTCATGCGAACATAGCCGAGATCTCGCGAAATCGTGAGCGGATTTGCGCTGGATCGGCGGTGGAATTATCTCTCATGCGTTTGAAACGCCGATGACCTCCTCCATATAGCCGGATGGGCTGGAGAAGGAGCTGCGAATGAAGTTCTTTACCTATACGCTCTCGACAATCGCACTATCGCTGCTGATGGCGGTGCTCGCCAATCCCGAAGCCGCCATGGCATGCAGCAAGATCATCGGCACGAGCTGACGATGCAAAAACAGCCTGCCGCATCCGGCAGGGTGCGGCAGATGCCTCATGTCCAAGTCCATCGGACGCTTTGCTCCGCCCCTGCTACAATGCATGGCAGCTATACCGAATAAGGCCTGCTGCTCGCAGGTGAAGTCCGTACAAAAGACGGACCATTTCCAGATTCGGTAATATGATCGCCACCCAGTCACACATCCGTGGCGTCCTGCTCGCGTTCCTGGCCTATGCGGTCTACGCCTTCAGCGATGCTTCCGTCAAAATTCTCCACGGTGCAGTTCCCGCCTATCAGGCCGCCTTCATCGGCGCGGTCCTAGGCATCGTTGCCCTGCCTTTCATCAAGGGCCGCGGCGACCGCTGGAGCGACATGGTGGCGACCTCGAACCGTTGGCTGTGGCTGTTGCGCTTCGTCTGTGCGGCCATCGGCTCCATCGCCTCGATCATAGCTTTCACCAAGCTTCCGATGGCGGAAGCCTTCTCCTGCTTTTCCTGCTGCCCTGCTTCGTCACCATTCTGTCGGTGATCTTCCTCAAGGAAGACGTGCGCTGGCAGCGCTGGGCTGCCGTCATCATCGGCTTTCTCGGCGTGCTTGTGGTGCTGCGGCCCGGTTTTCGCGAGCTTTCGATCGGACATCTGGCTGCGGCAACCGGCGGCCTGGTCGCGGCAATCTCCATCGTTGCGGTGCGTGCGCTTGGTCCCGCCGAGAAGCTGTTGTCGCTCTACGGCTCGGCACTCCTCGGTATCCTTTTCATATCGGGCGTGCTGATGGTCTCCGATCTGACGGTTCCGACCGCGCAAGAATGGCTGTTTCTGGCCGGGTATGGCCTCTTCGGTGCGCTTGGAAACGTCTTTGCGATGACTTCCGCGCGAATGGCGCCGGCCAGTCTGGTCGCGCCGCCGCAATATAGCCAGATGATCTGGGCGATAGGCTTTGGCTATTTCATTTTCAACGATAGTGTCGATATGCCGATGGCTTTCGGCATAGCATTGATCATCTGCTCCGGACTGCTGACGCTTGTCCGGGAGCGCAAGCGCGGCACTCCGCTTCCGACGCCTGTACTCTCCACCGACAGCCAGGCTGCCCTTGCGACTACCAAGGCGGCGACATCCGGGAATGAGACCGAAGCCGCCTCGACGTAAGTTGCGACCTCACCTAGGCGCATGGCTCCTTACTGGGGACCACCTGGCTTTATCGTGGTCGTGGCGGAAACAGGGTCACTTGCCGGAAATGTATCTTCCAAGCCTCTGTCGAGTTGCTTGTCAGGGCTTGCCTTGTCCTTCTGCAGCGATTGAACGGCAGGAGAAGGCGCTTCCCTCTTTGATGGGATTGGGCCCTTGGCCAACCGCTCCTGCCGTTCCTTTTCGATATTCTGCATTTCGATATCCTCCGAGATCTACGCGACCTCAACACCGTGGCAGCCGGGTTTGTTCCACCCGACAAAACCGGACGGGCTTGCCTAAAATCCTCCCTAAAATTGCTCGTTGCTCCGTCCATATGTGCTACGTGTTATCTCGATAACCAGGATGGAGACCGACGTATGGCGACGTTGAAAAACATATGCATCTTCGGCGCGGGCGCACTTGGCGGCGCGGTCGCGGGAAAGATCGCGACAGCCCTCAAGAATGAGGCGACCGTCTCCGTCGTAGCGCGCGGCGCGCATCTCGCCGGCATCCGCAAGAATGGTCTGCGCGTGTGGGAAGCCGGGGCGGATGAGCCGCTTGTCACGCATCCGGCAGCGACAGATGATGCTTCGCAACTGCCGAAGCAGGACCTCGTCATCACCGGCCTCAAGGGGCATCAGCTGGGCGGCGCAGCAGCTGATATCGCAAAGCTGATGCACGACGGCACCCGCGTCGTGATGATCCTGAACGGCATTCCCTGGTGGTATTTCCATCGGGATCGCGACAGCCGCTTTGCCGAAAGGCAGATCGAAGAACTCGACCCGAACGGCGACCTCTGGCGCCTGATCGGGCCGGAGCGCGTGATCGGTTGCGTCGCCTATCAAGGTGCCGAGGTGGTCAATCCGGGCGAAATCAGGCTCTCCAACAAGGGCCGCTTCCTGCTCGGCGAACCCTCGGGCGAAGCGACCGCGGATCTCCAGGCGATTTCCTCGCTTTTGACGAATGCGGGGCTTACCGTCACCACATCGCCGCGGATTCGCGACGATATCTGGAGCAAGCTGATGGGCAATGCGGCCTTCAACCCGATCAGCGCGCTCACCAGAGCGCTGATGACCGACATCATGGCCGACCCTGCCCTCTCCGAGACGGTCGCCAAAGTGATGAACGAGGTCAAGTCCGTCGGCGAAGCGCTTGGCGCCCGCTTCAGCGTCTCCATCGAAAGCCGGCTGGAGCAGTCGCGTCATGTCGGTGCTGTGCGCACGTCGATGCTCCAGGATCTCTTGGGCGGCAAGGCTCTGGAAATCACGCCGCTGGTCGGGATGGTCGTGTCGCTGGGCAAGCTTTCGGATGTCCCCACCCCGACCTCGGAAACAATCCTCGCCCTGGTGAGCCAGCTAGATCGGGAGAACCTGAAGGCCGGCTGAGCCTTGATGGCGTGACCGAATGTCGGCCGGAGGAAATGTAACCTCCGGCACTTCAAGCCCTTTTGGCGCGGAGCCAACAGGGCAGCGCTTCCGTAGAAGCGGAGTGAAGTGCCTTTATATTTTTCCTATTTCTTCGCCTTTTCTCACGAATGGATTTCCTATGCGGCGCGGCGTTAACGTGATGGTGGAACGCAAAGGTGAATGCCATGCTCGACTCTCTTTCCCCCGATATGCCTGAAACGATCCGCTATCTCGCCAAGGATCACACCCAAGATCACCGCCTCTCAGGATCCTCTTCCGCCTCGCCCTCCACGCACGGGCGGCGACGCCGAAACCGCCAGATGCGCGAGAAGCGCACGGCCTACATCATGATGGGTTTCGGCCTGCTGCTCGGCGCACTCGAGCTCTACATCGTGCTTTCCTATTTCTGAGCATCGACAGATGAGAACAGTCTATATGGAAACAAACAGGCCGCCGCCGCGCATCAGCGGGGCGATCACGGCGCTCGTCACCCCCTTCGAGAACGGCGCGCTGGATCGCGTCAGTCTGATGGCGCTGGTCGAATGGCAAATCCGAAGCGGCGTCGATGGGCTGGTTGCTTGCGGCCTGACCGGCGAAGGGCCGGTCCTGACAGAGGCGGAACGCGCCGAGATCATTGGAACCTGCGTTGAAATCGCCGAGGGCAAGGTCCCTGTAATCGCCGCAACGGGCACGAATGATACCGCGACGACCATCGAGGAGACGCGGCACGCAAAGGCGCTTGGCGCCACGGCTGCCCTAGTCACCCTGCCCTACTATTCCAAGCCAGGACAGAAGGGTGTCATCCATCATTTCGAAACGCTTTCGGCCGCCGTCGATATCCCGATCATCGTTCACAATCTGCCGTCTCATACGGCGATCGACCTTGCCCCGGCGACCGTTGCCCAGTTGGGCGCGATAACCGGAATTATCGGGATCGCCGATGGGACAGGCAATATCGAAAGAGTCACCGATTGGCGACGTCTATTGCCGTCGGGGTCGGCCCTGTTCTCAACACATGACGCGACCTCTTTGGGCTTCACCCTCGCCGGTGGGCAAGGCGTCATATCGTCAGCCTCCAATGTCGCCCCGCGATTGGTAGCGGCCATGCAGCATGCCGCTGGTGCAGGGAATCTTCCCGCAGCATCGGTCCTGCTGGACCGGCTGCATCCGCTCTTCCGCGCTCTGAGCCGCGAAAGCGAGCCGGCGACGATCAAACATGCGCTGGCAGTCCTTGAAAAAGCGAAGGCCGAGGTTCGTCTGCCGCTGGTTTGCGTGGAGAGCGATACGGCGGGCGTCATCAGCGATGCTCTGGAGACGCTCCAGGCAGGCTGCAAGGCTTCCTGTGACCTGAACGCCATGCCCCGGCATGTTGTCGGACATTACCTATCGCTATGAGATTTTTATATTTTTCGGAATCTCCTCAAATGGAAATCCTATCCCTCCATCAATAGATTCATCAGCGTGGCACCCATACCGATCTAATTGGCAGGGTGCCGGCGACATCAAGAAAGGATTTATGTGATGTCACGCTATGCAGATCATGCCGGCCCGGTGGACCCGCTCCAACGCCGGCGGGCGGTTGCAAAGGCTCACGCCACGCACACCGCTTCTCCTCATTCCTGGCAGTCCGGCATGATTGCCATCGCCCCTCGTCTGGCGCTGGTCTTTCTCGTCGCAAGCGCCATCCAGATGCTGATGCACTGGTCCGGCCGCTGATCGTACGCAAGGTATAACGAGGACTTTGACGCAAATGGCAAATGCACAATTGATGCCCCGCAGCTCGGCAAGCAAGCTCGCTGCCACCCAGCCACGCTTCACGATCGGTCGGGACCGCCGCGGAACCTGGATAGTCCAAGACAGGCAGGGCCTGGTCGGCGGCCTGTTCGCCAACGAAGCAGCAGCGCTGCATTTCGCAGTCGAGGAAAGCAATTACAATCCGGCCGACATATGCCGCGCACCTGATGGCTCGGTGCTCGACTTCGGCGGTAATATTACACTCGTCAACCTGCACTGAAATGTGACACCGGAGCGCCCTTACTGGGCGCTCTTCTCGTATATAGCTGAACGCTTCTTTAACCGGGCAATTGCTAAGCTCCTGATGCCGCGTGACACCAGATTCCGAAAGAGCAATGCCAAATCCAGCCTTCCGCTATACTCACTATGACCTCAAGGAACAGCGCGCCGGCGTGATGATCGAAATCACGCTATCGGCAGTCGCCAATGTGCGGCTCATGAACGCCCAGAACTTCCAGCGTTTCACAGAAACGCTGAATCACAAATTCCTTGGCGGCGTTGCCAAGAAATCTCCCATCCGCCTGACGATCCCGGAAGCCGGTCGCTGGCATCTCATCGTCGACATGGAAGGCCACAATGGCCTGGCGGAATCCAGCGTGAAGATGATCGACCAGGCATCCGCTCCGCGCATTCAAAGGGCGCCGGAACCAAACACCGCCAGCCAATGACACCTATTGCCGGGGACACCTGGCGGGCGGCGGTCCTATCGTCCGCCGCGCTCCTTGCGCAGCTTGGCCCACCATTCCAGCCTCTTTCTGATATCGCGTTCGAAGCCGCGCTCCGGCGGATCGTAGAAGGTCTGGCGGCCCATTTTCTCCGGGAAGTAATCCTGTCCTGAAAATGCATCCGGTTCGTCGTGGTCGTAGCGATACCCATCGCCGTAGCCCTCACCCTTCATCAGTTTGGTCGGGGCATTCAGGATATGCTTCGGCGGCAGCAATGAACCATGTTGCTTGGCTGCAGCGGTTGCAGCCTTGAAGGCAGTATAGACGGCGTTGGATTTCGGCGCGGTCGCGAGATAGACGCAGGCCTGCGCCAGCGCCAATTCACCTTCCGGTGACCCGAGATAATCATAGGCGTCCTTGGCTGCATTGCAGATCACAAGCGCCTGCGGATCGGCAAGGCCGATATCCTCGACCGCCATCCGCACCAGGCGTCGGCCGAGATAGAGTGGATCCTCGCCGGCATCGAACATGCGCGCCAGGTAGTAAAGCGCCGCATCCGGATCCGAGCCGCGGACGGACTTATGCAAGGCCGAAATCAGATTGTAATGGCCATCCTGCGCCTTGTCATAGACCGGCGCCCGGCGCTGGACGATGCGGACAAGCGCGTCTGGATCGAAGCTCTCGTCCTTGCGCGCCGCGCGCCAGACTTCCTCGGCCAGCGTCAGTACGGCGCGGCCATCGCCATCAGCCATGCGGATCAGGCTGGCGCGGGCGTCGGTCGTCAACGGCAGAGGTTTGTGCTCTATGGCTTCCGCACGGACGAGGAGTTCTTCGAGACTTTCTTCGTCATGCGACCTGAAAGTCAGTACGCGTGCGCGGGACAAAAGAGCGGCGTTGAGCTCGAAGGACGGGTTCTCCGTCGTAGCGCCGACCAGGATCACCGTACCGTCTTCCATGACCGGTAGGAAACTGTCCTGCTGGGCGCGGTTGAAGCGATGAATCTCGTCGACGAAAAGCAATGTCTGGCGACCGTCCATGCGGCGCAGGCGGGCCCCTTCGAAGACCTTCTTCAGGTCCGCAACGCCGGAGAAGATCGCCGAGATCTGCTCGAATGCCAATCCCGCCTCGCCCGAGAGCAAGCGCGCCACAGTCGTCTTGCCGGTGCCGGGCGGTCCCCAGAAGATCATCGAACCGAGCGAGCCGCTCTCGATCATGCGGCGGAGAACACCGTCATCACCGGTCAGATGTGGCTGACCGGTGACATCGCCTAGGGTTTGCGGCCGCAGGCGATCGGCGAGAGGCCGCCTGTTGGCGACCTCTTCCGGAACCCGCGGTGCAAATAGATCATCGCTCATCGAAAGAACTGCCTGATCCGCTGGCCATCCCGCTCGATCTCCACACGCCAGATGCCCGGATCTTCTTTGGCGGCGGCTTCAAGGTTCTGAGTCGAGGTGATCGCCGTGCCATTGACGGAAACGATAATATCCTTTGGCGCGAAGCCCAATCGCTCGGCTGCAGAATCGCTCTTCAGACTTTCGACAACGACGCCTGTCGTATCGGTCGGAAGGTGCATTTCGTCGGCGACGCGTGGGGAAAGGTTGGCGACCGTCGCGCCGGCAAAGGGATTATGGCCGTCGATAAGCCGTTCATCCCGCGGCCGCGTCTCCGGCGCACCCGCCAACGTCAGCGAGTCCTGATGCTCTTTGCCGTTGTCGAGAACGGTCAGGGAGACGCTGGCGCCAAGCCCTGCGGTGGTCAGGCGGTAGCCGAGCGCATCGGGATGCTCAACCGGGATGCCGTTCAATGCCGTGACCACCTCGCCGGGCTTCAGGCCGGCCTTGGCGGCAGGTCCACCCTCAACGACCTTCGTGACCAGGGCGCCACGCACCTTGTCAAGCCCCAGGGCTTCGGCGACCTCTGACGTGACAGGTTCGAAGGAGGCGCCGATATAGGGGCGCTCGAATGTCTTGTCGCCGCGATCAGCCGCGGCCAGGAAGACTTTCACGAGATTGGCCGGCGTGGCAAAGCCAATGCCGTTGGAGCCGCCGCTCTGGGAGAAGATCGCAGTGTTCAGGCCGACAAGCTCACCCTTCATGTCGATCAGCGCGCCACCGGAATTGCCGGGATTGATTGCTGCATCGGTCTGGATGAAGAAGCCGACCGAATTCTTCACCTGATTGCGGGCGAGCGCCGAGACGATACCGCTCGTCACGGTCTGGCCGACGCCAAAGGGATTGCCGATGGCAAGCACGAGATCGCCGACTTCGAGCGCATCCGAATTGCCGATCGGCAGGGTCGGAAAGGTTTCTTTCGTCTGCAGCTTCAGAACGGCAAGATCGACATTCTCGTCACGCAACACGACCTTGCAGGGGAATTCACGGCCGTCCGAAAGCGCAATCTTGATGTCGTCTGCGCCATCGACGACGTGGTTGTTGGTAATGACGGTGCCGTTGGCCTCGACGATAACGCCTGATCCGAGCGAGGATTGCTTTTCGGTGCGGTTCGGCATCTGCTGGCCGAAGAACTGCTGGAAGAAGGGATCGCCGGCAAAGGGCGACTGGCTGCGTACGGTTTTCTCGGCATAGACGTTCACGACGGCGGCCGCCGTCTGCTTCACCAGCGGCGCAAAGGAAAGCTGCATTTCCATCTGGCTCTGCGGCACTGCCTTTGCCGTCTGCGCCTCGGCAACGACGGGAAAAGCGGCAATGAGAGCGATCATCGGAACGGCGGCATGTTTCAGCAAACGCTGCATAGAGAAACCCTTTTAAAATGCTCTTGAAACCAAGGTTGTAGCGCTAGACGCTAGAAAGAAAAGGGGGCGGAACCAAGGAAGATCAAGAGGCCGTTACTCCGCTGCCTTACCCTTTAAATGAACAAAACTGCGTGATCGTACATTTAGGTTCACGGGGCTTTTCCAGGAAGGCTTCGGAAGGATTTGAGCGCCGGCAAACCGGGACTTCACCACTCGGTGATATAGTCCTTGCCGGCAGAATTGCGTTGAAGATGAGGGGAATGAACGCATGACTTTATTCAATAGACGCATCGGTTTTACCCATGGTGGTTTCCTGACCATGGTGGCGGTCTCTGTCATGGCAGGGAGTTCACTGCTATCCCTTCCCCATCAGGCTCATGCAGCCAGTTTCGACTGCGACGCAAAGGTGCTTCAACCAGACGAAAAAGTGATCTGCGACAACAGGGCGCTGAACGATGCCGATGTGAAAATGGCCACGACCTTCGACCTGCTCTCCGGCCTGCTGGCGATGGGCTCGCGTGGGACGCTGCAGGATGAGCAGACAGCCTGGCTGAAGAAACGGCAGGCTTGTGCTGCGGATGCGGCTTGCATCAAGACGGCCTATGAAGAGCGGCTGAAGCAGTTCGACGAGACGTATAAGAAGATCAACCGGCAGCTGTAAGGTGGCTTTCTGCAATCTGGATGTTAAGTTGCAATTGAGTAATGCGTTGATCGATACCCAAGCACTTTTCATCGAGATTTTCCAATGAGCGAACCCTATCGCCTCCCTGACGAATTTGAGACGAAACGCTATCTCGTCCGGCGTATTCGCCCTTCCGACGCCGATGCAATCTTTGCCGGTTGGTCTTCCGATCCGGAGGTCACGAAATATCTGATCTGGCCTCCGCATACGGACATCTCCCAGACACGCGACTTTGCCGAACGAGGTGATCGCGATTGGCGGGACGGCGTCAGCTTTCCGGCGGTCATCAGCCCTCTCGACGCCCCACAGATGCTGATCGGCATGGTGCATCCCCGCCCGCTTGCAAGGAGAGTTTCGTATGGTTGGCTCATTCGAAGGGACCATTGGGGACAAGGTGTCGCCAGTGAGGTCGTCGCCTACACGGTAGATCATGCGCTGTCGCATCCCGCGATCTTTCGCGCCGAGGCAACATGCGATGTCGACAATATAGCCTCTGCACGAGTCATGGAAAAAGCAGGCATGGTGCGGGAGGGATTGCTGCGGCGCCACGGCCTGCATCCCAATGTTTCAGACGAGCCTCGGGACAGCTTTCTCTATGCCAAAGTGCGTTGAAGGCGCTGCAAGATCCTGCAACTGAGGTTTCCCACAGGAGATCAGGCGGGACACCCCTCCATCATCATCCGTTAAAAAGAAATGGCGCCCAACTAGATCGGACGCCATCTCAAAACCTCAAGCCGTTTGAAGCGCTTTCCGCTTATTCGGGCAGGATACGCACCGCGCCGCGGTCGGCGCTCGTTGCGAAGGCCGCGTAGGCCTTCAGTGCCGTCGTCACGTTGCGCTTGCGCTTCTCGGCCGGCTGCCAGCCCTTGCCGTCCTGCTCGGCGCGGCGCGCTGCCAACTCTGCATCGCTGACGCGCAGGCTGATCGTGCGGTTCGGGATGTCGATGTCGATCATGTCGCCTTCGCGCACGAGGCCGATCGTGCCGCCGTTAGCCGCTTCCGGCGAGACGTGGCCGATGGAAAGGCCGGAAGTGCCGCCGGAGAAGCGGCCGTCGGTGACCAGCGCGCAGGCCTTGCCGAGACCCTTCGACTTCAGATAGCTCGTCGGATAGAGCATTTCCTGCATGCCGGGGCCGCCCTTCGGGCCTTCATAGCGGATGACGACGACATCGCCGGCCTTGATCTCGTTCGCAAGGATCGCCTTCACAGACGCATCCTGGCTTTCGAAGACGCGGGCCGGGCCTGAGAACTTCAGGATCGATTCATCGACGCCTGCTGTCTTCACGATGCAGCCGTCGAGCGCCAGATTGCCCTTGAGGACAGCAAGACCGCCATCCTTGGAGAATGGGTGCTCGACGGAGCGAATGACGCCGTGTTCGCGGTCCATGTCCAGCTCGTCCCAGCGCGCTTCCTGGCTGAAGGCGACCTGGGTCGGGACGCCGCCAGGTGCTGCGCGGAAGAAATTGCGGACGGTGTCGCTGTTGGTGCGGGTGATATCCCAGCGGTCGATGGCATCGCCCAGCGTTTCGGCGTGAACGGTCGGGCAATCGCGATTGATCAGGCCACCCTTTTCCAGCTCGCCGAGGATCGACATGATACCGCCGGCGCGGTGGACGTCTTCCATGTGAACATCGCTCTTGGCGGGCGCCACCTTCGACAAGCAGGGAACGCGACGCGACAGAGCGTCGATGTCAGCCATGGTGAAATCGATCTCGCCTTCGTGTGCTGCTGCCAGAATATGCAGCACCGTATTCGTCGATCCGCCCATGGCGATATCGAGCGACATGGCATTCTCGAAGGCCTTCTTGGATGCGACCTTGCGCGGCAGAACCGTTTCGTCTTCCTGCTCGTAGTAACGGCGAGCAATATCGACGATCAGATGGCCGGCCTCGACGAAGAGGCGCTTGCGGTCGGCATGCGTCGCCAGCGTCGAGCCGTTGCCGGGCAGCGACAGGCCGAGCGCTTCCGTCAGGCAGTTCATCGAATTGGCCGTGAACATGCCAGAGCAAGAACCGCAGGTCGGACAGGCCGAGCGTTCGATGACCTTGACGTCCTCATCGCTGATCTTGTCGTCGGCCGCGGCGACCATCGCGTCGACCAGATCGAGCGCGTGCGTCTTGCCATGCAGGACGACCTTGCCGGCTTCCATCGGGCCGCCGGAAACGAAGACCGTCGGAATATTGAGGCGCAGGGACGCCATCAGCATGCCGGGCGTAATCTTGTCGCAATTCGAGATGCAGACCATGGCGTCGGCGCAATGCGCGTTGACCATGTATTCGACGCTGTCGGCGATCAGTTCGCGCGAGGGCAGCGAATAGAGCATGCCGTCATGGCCCATCGCGATGCCGTCGTCGACAGCGATCGTGTTGAACTCCTTGGCAACACCGCCGGCGGCCTCGATCTCGCGGGCAACGAGCTGGCCAAGATCCTTGAGGTGGACGTGACCGGGCACGAACTGGGTGAACGAGTTCACCACGGCAATGATCGGCTTGCCGAAATCGCTGTCCTTCATGCCCGTCGCGCGCCAAAGTCCGCGCGCGCCTGCCATATTACGGCCGTGGGTCGTTGTTCTTGAACGATAAGCTGGCATGGTGTCTTCCTCGACGTCGCAAATTATCGGGCTAGGCCTGCGGCGAAACAACTTCGCCATTCCAACGGGCAAACCCCTGCTTTTTGGAATTGTCCTAAATCAATCGTACCGGACTGTCACTATCAGGTAGGCTGAATCTGGTACGGTGCAAGCGGCTGCGACTATAACACCGATTGGCACCCTTCAAGAAGCTAGTGAGATGCAGGAACCGAGGCATTCCTGTCCCTGGTGCCAAAAATCATGTCGAGCGCGAACGCGGTGGCAATGCCGACGATATAGGCCGCGATATTCCATAACGAGAATATTCGCCCCAAGAGCAGGGCGCCGGTTAGCGTCAGCCGGAATTCATCCAGCCAAGGGGTATGGAAGAGTCGGAGAAACTCCACGCCGACTGCCACGACAATTGCAACAGCCGCGATATGAACAGGCCGTCGGTCAGAGAACACCAGAGCTAGCAGCACATAGACCATCGCCGCCCACAGCGCAGATCCACCGTATTTCACCACCACGAACGGCAGGTGCAAGGAATAGCCAAAGATTCTAAGCGAAAGGCCGCAGGCGATCACTGCGACGAGGGCAAGGCCGAGTGCCATAGGCCTCTTCATGTGTCGCATTTCGCTCCCCTCCCTCCTCATCCGATTGGCATCGTGACATCGACGCGACATCGCTATTCGATAACGTCCAACCGGCATAGCAAAAAGGCCGGACGATCGCTCGTCCGGCCTTTTCAATAATTTCGCTTCAGCGCTGATTAAGCTGCTGCGGCTTCTTCTTCAGCAGCAACGCGAGCCTTGTCGGCTGCGCCCTTGGCGTCGGTGTCGCGGTCAACGAATTCGACGACGGCGAGAGCGGCGTTGTCGCCCTGGCGGAAGCCGGCCTTCATGATGCGCAGGTAGCCGCCGTTGCGGGTGGCGTAGCGGGTAGCGATCGCGTCGAACAGCTTGGTGACGACAGCAACGTCACGGATCTGCGAGATCGCCTGACGGCGAGCGTGCAGGTCGCCGCGCTTGCCGAGCGTTACCAACTTCTCGACGATCGGACGGATTTCCTTTGCCTTCGGCAGGGTCGTCACGATCTGCTCATGCGTGATGAGCGAAGCCGCCATGTTGGCGAACATCGCCTTGCGGTGGCTTGCAGTTCTATTCAGCTTGCGGCCGGCTTTACCGTGGCGCATGGCTATTCTCCTTTAATGCAGTGCCCCTGATCTACCGGGCCTGCCGTTTCCTGGCACATGCAGGCGACTTGCCTGCTGTTTGACTGGGAAAGGCAGCCGAAGAGCCTGCCTTTTTTGTTTGTTAGTACTGGTCTTCGTAACGCTTGGCGAGATCTTCGATGTTCTCGGGCGGCCATGCCGGCACTTCCATGCCGAGGTGCAGGCCCATGGAAGCGAGAACTTCCTTGATTTCGTTCAGCGACTTGCGACCAAAGTTCGGGGTGCGGAGCATTTCTGCTTCGGTCTTCTGAATGAGGTCGCCGATGTAGACGATGTTGTCGTTCTTCAGGCAGTTTGCCGAGCGAACAGACAGTTCCAGTTCGTCCACTTTCTTGAGGAGCGCCGGGTTGAAGGCAAGTTCGGTGACTGCCTCTTCCTCGGTTTCCTTCTGCGGCTCGTCGAAGTTGACGAACACGCCAAGCTGATCCTGGAGGATGCGAGCCGCGAAAGCGACTGCGTCTTCACCGGAGATCGAGCCATCGGTTTCGATGGTCATGTTCAGCTTGTCGTAGTCGAGAACCTGTCCTTCGCGGGTGTTTTCCACCTTGTAGGACACCTTCTTGACCGGCGAATACAGGCTGTCGACCGGGATAAGACCGATCGGAGCGTCTTCCGCACGATTGCGCTCGGCCGGAACATAGCCCTTGCCGTTGTTGACGGTGAATTCCATACGGATTTCGGCGCCCTCGTCGAGCGTGCAAATGACATGCTCGGGGTTGAGGATTTCGATATCGCCGACCGTCTGAATATCGCCAGCCGTGACAACGCCCGGGCCCTGCTTACGCACGACCATGCGCTTTGCGTCGTCGCCATCCATCTTGATGGCGATTTCCTTGATGTTGAGCACGATGTCGGTCACGTCCTCGCGAACGCCCGGAATCGAGGAGAACTCATGCAGCACGCCGTCGATCTGCACAGCCGTCACGGCTGCGCCGCGCAGCGACGACAAGAGAACGCGGCGAAGCGCGTTGCCGAGCGTCAGGCCGAAGCCACGCTCCAGCGGTTCAGCAACGAGGGTAACCTTCGTGCGGCCGCTCGACGTGAAGTCGACCTTGTTCGGCTTGATCAGTTCCTGCCAGTTTTTCTGGATCATGTTCTTGCCTTCCGTTCGTTGCCACCATCCAATCGTGGCAACCGAGCTAGAGAAGGCACCGTGAAAACCCAAAGGCTTTCGACGATGCCGTTAATTGGCGATGATCAGACGCGGCGCTTCTTGCGCGGGCGGCAACCGTTGTGCGGGATCGGGGTCACGTCGCGGATGGACGTGATCATGAAACCGGCAGCCTGGAGCGCGCGCAGAGCGGATTCACGACCCGAACCCGGACCGCAAACTTCGACTTCCAGCGACTTCATGCCATGTTCCTGGGCCTTCTTGGCGCAATCCTCAGCGGCGATCTGCGCAGCAAACGGCGTGGACTTGCGCGAGCCCTTGAAGCCCTTGGCACCAGCGGACGACCAGGCGATAGCATTGCCCTGGGCGTCGGTGATGGTGATCATCGTGTTGTTGAAGGTCGAGTTGACGTGAGCGACACCCGACGAGATATTCTTACGTTCGCGACGACGAACGCGTACGGCTTCCTTGGCCATGGTATTCCTTTCTTGGATCTCTGCACCGCCGTAATGCCAGCGGCTCCACCGGAACGGCGCCCTTGCGACGCTACTCCAAACTCAAAAGAGGCCGGTGGAACCACCAGCCTCCCTCACCCGGTTTCCCGGAGATTACTTCTTCTTGCCTGCGATAGCCTTTGCCGGGCCCTTACGGGTACGAGCATTGGTATGCGTGCGCTGGCCGCGAACCGGCAGGCCGCGGCGATGACGCAAGCCACGGTAGCAGCCGAGGTCCATCAGGCGCTTGATGTTCATCGCGGTTTCGCGACGAAGATCACCTTCGACCTGATAATCACGGTCGATGGTTTCGCGGATCTGCAGAACTTCAGCGTCGGTCAGCTGATGAACGCGACGCTCAGCCGGAATGCCGACCTTTTCGACGATTTCCTGTGCAAACTTAGGTCCGATCCCGTGAATGTAGGTCAGCGCAATAACAACGCGCTTTGCCGTCGGGATGTTGACGCCAGCGATACGTGCCACGTCTATTCTCCTTGCGTTCCAGTTGCCATCCGGCAAGTGGGCTTCGTTATGCGGCCACTAGAACCGCCCGTTCAAATTTAGGTCCGTACATGTCAATACGACCGAACCCGGAATTCCCTTGGGAAATCCGCGCCGATCGCATCGGAATGTCGCGAGTTGGCGCGGTGTTTAGCGGAATCGGTGCAAAAAAGCAACCGGCCCCGCCAAGTTTATTTTCAAAGCCTTAAAGCTTCGAAAGAATAGCATCGATCTCGGCGGTGACGTGATCGATGTCGGCCATGCCGTCGACCACTTTCAGCTTACCCTTTGCGTGGTAGTAGCCGATCAGTGGCGAGGTTTCCCTGTAGTAGGCCGCCAGGCGGGTCACCACAGTCTCGCGGTTATCATCTGGACGACGCTTGAAGTGAGTCGAACCGCAACGATCGCAGACGCCTTCCACATGCGGCTTCACATTAGTGTCGTGATAGCCAGCGCCGCAATTGGCGCAGGTGTACCGGCCGGAAACGCGATCCGCGAGGATCTTGTCGTCGACTTCGATCTCGATGACGGCTGAAAGCTCTATGCCCTTCGCCTTCAGCATCACCTCGGTCGCATCGGCCTGAACCAGCGTGCGCGGGTAGCCGTCGAGAATGAAGCCATTGGCACAATCCGGCGCGTCGAGACGCTCGGATACGATCGCATTGACAATCTCATCGGAAACAAGGTTGCCGGCGTCCATGACGGCCTTGGCGCGCTTGCCCACTTCGGTACCGGCAGCAACTGCAGCTCGCAGCATATCGCCTGTGGAGAGCTGCGGAATTCCGTGCTTTTCCACGATACGCTGGGCCTGGGTCCCCTTACCTGCTCCCGGCGGCCCCAAAAGTATTAATCTCATCGCCCCCTCTTACCTCCCCGCAACTTCGATTTCTTGATCAGGCCTTCGTACTGCTGTGCGATCAGGTGCCCCTGAATCTGCGCCACCGTATCCAGCGTTACGCTAACCACGATCAAAAGCGAAGTACCGCCAAGGGACAGCGGGATGCCCGTTTGCGACACCAGGATTTCCGGCAGAATGCAAACGATGACGAGATAGATCGCTCCGATGACCGTGATTCGGGTCAGCACGTAGTCGATATATTCCGCGGTGCGTTCGCCCGGACGAATGCCAGGAATGAAGCCGCCATGCTTCTTCAGATTGTCTGCGGTGTCCTTCGGATTGAAGACGATAGCCGTGTAGAAGAAAGCGAAGAACGCGATCATGGCGGCGTAGAGGACCATGTAGAGCGGCTGGCCATGGCCAAGCGCTGCAACGATCGAGGTGACCCAGGACGGCAGACCGGTCGTGTTGGCAAAGCCAGCTACGGTCGCCGGCAGAAGCAGCAGCGATGATGCGAAGATGGCCGGGATAACGCCCGAGGTGTTCAGCTTCAGCGGCAGATGCGAGGTATCGCCCTGGAACATGCGGTTGCCGACCTGACGCTTCGGATACTGGATGAGCAGGCGACGCTGGGCGCGCTCAACAAAGACGATCAGTCCAATAACAAGGATGGCAACGACGAGCACGGTCAGGATAAGGCCGGTGGAAAGCGCGCCAGTACGGCCGAGTTCAAGAGTGCCGGCAAGTGCGGTCGGGAGACCGGCTGCAATACCTGCAAAAATGATCAGCGAGATGCCGTTGCCGATACCACGCGACGTGATCTGCTCGCCGAGCCACATCAGGAACATCGTGCCACCGAGCAGCGAAACGACCGTCGTCGCGATGAAGAAGATGCCGGGATTGACCACGAGCCCGTTGCCGCTCTCAAGCCCTATCGCAATGCCATAGGCCTGCAATGTGCCGAGCAACACGGTGCCGTAGCGGGTGTACTGGTTGATGATCTTGCGGCCTTGTTCGCCTTCCTTCTTCAGGTTCTCGAGCGCCGGCACGACTGACGTCATGAGCTGCACGATGATCGAAGCGGAAATATACGGCATGATGCCGAGGGCAAAGATCGCCATGCGCTGGACGGCGCCGCCCGAAAACATGTTGAAAAGGCCGAGAATGCCGCCGGCCTGGCCCTGGAAGGCCTGAGCATAGGCTGCAGGATTAAGGCCTGGAAGCGGAATATGCGTTCCCAAGCGGTAGACCAGCAAGGCGCCCAGCGTGAACCACAGGCGTTTCTTCAAATCCTCTGCCTTGGCAAAGGTTGAAAAATTGAGATTGGATGCCAATTGTTCCGCTGCAGATGCCATGCATATCTCCGCACTACCAATTCCGGCTAAATCGGCCGGGTCCGGAATCAGTATGTAAATTGTTCAAAAGCCGGGTTTTGGACAGATCGCGGTGCAATCTTATGCCTCACCCTCGGTTCCCGTAATCATCCGAATTGACGCAGGTACGACTATTCGGATTCGTGAGGCTCACATATGGGAGCAAAATCGCCCGGTGTGAAGCACCCCGGGCGACATAAGCAAGATTATTCTGCAGCAGGAGCTGCAGCAAGAAGCTTGACGGAACCGCCAGCCTTCTCGATCTTTTCGACAGCCGGCTTGGAAGCGCCAGCGACTTCGAGGGTCAGCTTTGCCTTCAGCTCGCCGTCGGACAGAACGCGAACGCCGTCCTTGACGCGGCGGATAACGCCGGCAGCCTTCAGAGCAGCCGCATCAACGGTTGCCTTGGCATCGAGCTTGCCCGCGTCAACGGCGGCCTGGATGCGCTCCAGCGACACGACGACGTAGTCAGCAGCGAAGATGTTGTTGAAGCCGCGCTTCGGCAGGCGACGATAGATCGGCATCTGACCGCCTTCGAAGCCGTTGATGGCAACGCCGGAACGGGCCTTCTGACCCTTCACACCGCGGCCGGCGGTCTTGCCGGAGCCGGAGCCGATACCACGACCCAGACGCTTGCGGCTGTGGGTCGAGCCTTCGTTGTCCTTGATCTCATTCAATTTCATAGCGAATACCTCCGGCTTACTTCTCGTCGACGACGCGAACGAGATGCTGGACAGCACGGATCATGCCACGAACGGAAGGGGTATCTTCCAGCGTGCGGCGACGGTGCATCTTGTTGAGCCCGAGGCCGATCAGCGTCTGACGCTGTACGTTCGGACGGCGAATGGGGCTACCGATCTGCTCGACCGTAACGGTCTTGGCTTCGGTCTTGTTGGTCGTCTTGGCCATAGGTCAATACTCCCCTTATTCTTCCGAGGCGTTGCCGGAGGCGGCACGACGAGCCTGGAGCGTAGCATACTTGATGCCGCGCTGAGCTGCGATGTCCTTCGGGTGAACCTGGTGCTTCAGAGCGTCGAAGGTTGCGCGAACCATGTTGTAGGGGTTCGACGAACCGGTCGACTTGGCGACAACGTCATGAACGCCGAGCGTTTCGAAAACGGCGCGCATCGGACCGCCGGCGATGATACCGGTACCGACCTTGGCCGAGCGCAGCAGAACCTTGCCGGCGCCATGACGGCCATGGACGTCGTGATGCAGCGTACGGCCGTCACGCAGCGGTACGAAGATCAAGTCGCGCTTTGCGCTTTCGGTAGCCTTGCGGATAGCTTCCGGCACTTCGCGTGCCTTGCCATGACCGAAGCCAACGCGGCCCTTCTGGTCGCCGACGACGACGAGTGCTGCGAAGCCGAAACGACGGCCGCCCTTGACGACCTTGGCGACGCGATTGATTGCTACGAGCTTATCGACAAATTCGCTGTCGCGCTCTTCACGGCTCTGGCGGTCTTCCCGCGGAGCTCTCTTTTCCTGTGCCATTGTCCTTTTCCTTTTTCTTTTCCGGGTGCGAACGGCAAACAAATTTGGACCGCATCGACGCCGCTAGTGCCCGATGAGATCCGGTGATGGGCTCAAAGCCCGAAAACCGGCCGGGTATCGAAATACCCGGCCGGAAATCAATCAGAAGGTCAGGCCACCTTCACGAGCTGCATCGGCGAGAGCCTTGATGCGGCCGTGATAGATGAAGGCGCCGCGGTCGAATACGACGTCCGTAACGCCAGCCTTTGAGGCGCGCTCTGCAACGAGCTTGCCAACCGCAGCAGCGGCGGAGACGTCAGCACCGGTCTTCAGAGAACCGCGCAGATCCTTGTCGAGGGTGGAGGCAGACGCAAGGGTCTTGCCGGCCACATCGTCGATGACCTGGGCGTAGATGTTCTTCGACGAGCGATGAACCGACAGGCGCGGACGGCCATTGGCCACCGACTTGAGGTGACGACGCACGCGGTTGGCGCGCTTCGCAAGTGCTTCTTTCCTGCTAGCCATTTCGCGTGATCCTTACTTCTTCTTGCCTTCTTTGCGAACGATCCGCTCGCCGGCATACTTCACACCCTTGCCCTTGTAGGGCTCGGGGCCGCGATATTCGCGGATTTCAGCGGCAACCTGGCCAACCTGCTGCTTGTTGATGCCGGTGACGACGATTTCCGTCGGCTTCGGTACAGCAATGGTAATGCCAACTGGCGGCTCATAAACAACGTCGTGGCTGAAGCCGAGCGCCAGCTGCAGGTTCTTGCCCTGCATGGCAGCGCGGTAACCAACGCCGTTGATTTCGAGCTTCCGTTCGTAACCGTCCTTCACACCCTTCAGGATGTTCTCGACCATCGTGCGGGACATGCCCCACTTCGAACGAGCGTCCTTGGAGTTGTTGAGCGGCGTTACAACGATTGCGTTGTTTTCAAGCTTGAGGCCGATTTCGTCGTTAGCGACGAAAACGAGCTCGCCCTTCGGGCCCTTAGCGGTAACCTTCTGGCCATCGACCGTAGCCGTGATCCCAGCAGGTACCTGAACGGGCTTCTTACCGATACGAGACATTTTATTATCCTGTCTGTTCGCTATGGAGATCCCTGTCCGATCTTAGAAGACCGAGCAGAGAACCTCGCCACCAACGTTCTGTTCGCGAGCCTGGTGATCGGCCATCACGCCCTTCGGGGTCGAAAGGATGGTGATGCCGAGACCGTTCGCGACCTGCGGAATGGACTTGACCGAGACATAAACTCGGCGGCCCGGCTTGGACACACGGCCGATCTCACGGATCACCGATGCGCCTTCATAGTACTTGAGTTCGATGTTCAGCTCGGACTTGCCATTGCCGAAATCGACAAGCGAATAACCACGGATGTAGCCTTCAGCCTGCAGGACATCGAGAACTCGTGCACGGAGCTTGGACGCAGGCGTCGAAACCGACGACTTGCGGCGGGAAGCGCCGTTACGGATACGGGTGAGCATATCGCCCAACGGATCAGTCATTGTCATGTAACCGTCTCCTTACCAGCTCGACTTGACGATGCCCGGCACCTTGCCGAGATTGCCCAGTTCGCGCAGCGCGATACGCGACATGCGCAGCTTGCGGTAATAGGCGCGCGGACGACCGGAGACTTCGCAACGGTTGCGAATGCGGGTCTTGGATCCATCGCGCGGCAGCGATGCGAGCTTCAGGGTAGCCTTGAAGCGCTCTTCGATCGACAGCGACTGGTTCATGATGATCGCCTTCAGGGCAGCACGCTTGCCAGCCTGGTTTGCGACCGTATTACGGCGGCGCTTGTTCTTTTCAACTGCGCTTGTCTTCGCCATGTCAGGTTCCTTTTCTACGCTCGTCGTTACGGTTACTGACGGAACGGGAAGTTGAACTCTGTCAGCAGAGCCCGTGCTTCGTCGTCCTTCGTTGCCGTCGTGCAAACGATGATGTCCATGCCCCACATCTGATCAACCTTGTCGTAGTTGATTTCAGGGAACACAATGTGCTCCTTGATGCCCATGGCGAAGTTGCCACGGCCGTCAAAGCTCTTCGGGTTCAGGCCGCGGAAGTCGCGAACGCGCGGAAGCGCGATGTTGACCAGGCGATCCAGGAACTCGTACATGCGGGCGCCGCGCAGGGTGACCTTCGCGCCGATCGGCATCTGTTCGCGGACCTTGAAGCCAGCGATAGAGTTGCGTGCACGGGTGATTACCGGCTTCTGGCCAGCGATGGCGGCCAGGTCGGCGGCAGCAACAGTCGGCTTCTTCGAATCAGCCGTCGCTTCACCAACACCCATGTTGATAACGATCTTGTCGAGCTTCGGGATCATCATCTCGTTGGCGTAGGAGAACTTCTCCTGCATCGCCGCACGGATGCGCTCGACATATTCCTTCTTGAGCCGCGGCTCGTACTTTGCCTCAGCCATCAGATCACCTCACCGGAACGCTTGGCCACACGGACCTTCTTGCCGTCAACAACCTTGAAACCGACACGGGTCGGCTTGCCGTCCTTGTCGATGATCGAAACGTTGGACAGGTGAACCGAGGCTTCCTTGTTGATGATGCCGGCTTCCTGGGTCTGCGTCTGGCGCTGGTGGCGCTTGACGACGTTGATGCCGCGAACGACCGCACGGTCTTCCTTCGGCAGAACCTGGAGAACCTCGCCGGTACGGCCCTTGTCCTTGCCGGCAAGCATGACGACCTTGTCGCCCTTACGAATCTTCTGCATCTCTCTCGCTCCTTACAGTACTTCTGGAGCCAGCGAGATGATCTTCATGTGGTTCTTGGCGCGAAGTTCGCGCGGAACCGGTCCGAAGATACGGGTGCCGATCGGCTCTTTCTTGTTGTCGATGAGGACTGCAGCATTGGTGTCGAAGCGGATGATGCTGCCGTCAACGCGGCGGATTTCCTTGGCGGTGCGAACGACAACCGCCTTCATCACGTCACCCTTCTTCACGCGGCCGCGCGGGATCGCTTCCTTGATCGAAACGACGATAACGTCGCCGATCGAGGCATACTTGCGCTTCGAGCCGCCCAGCACCTTGATGCACATGACACGACGTGCGCCGGAATTATCCGCCACGTCGAGGTTTGTTTGCATCTGAATCATATCAGGTCGCCTTCTTGGTTTACCGGAATGGTTGGGCTGAAAGCCCCCTTCCCCGGCTTATGAAAATTGTCTGCCCACCGTGCCGCCCGAAGGCAGGTACAGATACGGCAATAGCTTGAATAGCGCGGGATCGATCGTGCCAGGGTGGTTTCCCAAACGGGACCTTCCGTGCGCTCAAAGCAAAAGAACGCCCGGCATTCGAGCGTTCTGACGCTGCTTCATACAGAAATTTCCGCGAGACGCAAGGCCTCGCGTAAAATTCTTCTTACTTGGCCTGGGCGGAAACGACCGTCCAGCGCTTGTCCTTGGAGATCGGTGCGCATTCCTCGATGGAAACGACATCGCCGATCTTGTACTGGTTGTTCTCGTCGTGAGCCTTGTACTTCTTCGAACGACGAACGGTCTTCTGAAGCAGCGGGTGAGCGAAACGACGCTCAACGCGGACTACGACGGTCTTTTCATTCTTGTCGCCAACAACGACGCCCTGCAAAATGCGCTTCGGCATGTTCTTCTTCCTTTACGCCTTTGCTTCGGCCGCCTTCTGGCGGGCAATGGTCTTGATGCGGGCGATGTCCTTGCGGACTTCGTTGATGCGCGAGGACTTTTCCAGCTGACCGGTTGCCTTCTGAAAGCGCAGGTTGAACTGCTCCTTCTTCAGGTCGGCGAGCTTGTCCTTGAGCTGGTCGGCCGTGAGGCCGCGAACTTCTTCGGCTTTCATCGTGCCTTCTCCTTACTCTGCAATGCGCTGAACGAAGCGCGTCTTGACCGAGAGCTTGGCAGAGCCGAGGCGAAGCGCTTCACGCGCAATTTCCTCGGAAACACCATCGATCTCGAACATCATGCGGCCGGGCTTGACCTTGCATGCCCAGTATTCAACACCGCCCTTACCTTTACCCATGCGGACTTCGGTAGGCTTCTTGGTGACCGGAACATCAGGGAACACGCGGATCCAAACACGGCCGGCGCGCTTCATGTAACGCGTGATCGCGCGGCGGGCCGCTTCGATCTCGCGTGCGTTTACGCGGTTCGGTTCCTGAGCCTTGAGGCCGAATTCACCGAATGCGAGGTCAGAACCACCCTTGGCAACGCCCTTGATGCGGCCCTTGAATTGCTTGCGGTACTTAGTACGCTTTGGCTGCAACATTTTCTTACTTCTCCGAGCTTATCTTTCGCCAGCGCTAATTACGCGTTGTCGCGTTCGCGGCGACGATCGCCACGGTCGCGGTCACGGCTTGCCGGACCCTGCGCATCGCCTTCCAGCGCGCGACGTTCGGAAGCCATCGGATCGTGCTCAAGGATTTCGCCCTTGAAGATCCAAACCTTGATGCCGCAGATACCGAATGCGGTTTCGGCTTCAGCCGTACCGTAGTCGATGTCAGCACGAAGGGTGTGCAGCGGAACGCGACCTTCGCGGTACCATTCCGTACGAGCGATTTCAGCACCGCCGAGACGGCCCGCGCAGGTGATCTTGATGCCTTCGGCGCCAAGACGCATAGCGGATTGAACGGCGCGCTTCATGGCGCGGCGGAAAGCCACGCGGCGCTCGAGCTGCTGGGCGATCGACTGAGCGACCAGGGTCGCGTCGATTTCCGGCTTGCGCACTTCAACGATGTTGAGGTGCGTTTCGGAGTTCGTCATGTCCGACAGCTTCTTGCGGAGCTTGTCGATGTCTGCACCCTTCTTGCCGATGATCAGACCCGGGCGAGCCGAGTGGATCGTGACGCGGCACTTCTTGTGCGGACGCTCGATGACGACCTTGGAGATGCCGGCCTGCTTCAGTTCGCTCATGACGAACTTACGCATCTTGAGGTCTTCGTGAAGAAGCTGACCATACTCGGCATTGTCCGCAAACCAGCGGCTATCCCAAGTGCGGTTGATGCCAAGACGAAAACCGATCGGATTGATTTTCTGACCCATTATGCGGCCTCCTCTTGTGCCTGCACTTCACGAACGACGATCGTCAGGTGCGCGAAAGGCTTTTCGACACGCGATGCACGGCCGCGACCACGAGCGTGGAAGCGCTTCATGACGATCGACTTGCCGACATAGGCCTCAGCGACGACCAGCGAGTCGACGTCGAGATCGTGGTTGTTCTCGGCGTTAGCGATCGCAGATTCGAGCGTCTTCTTGACGGCGCCTGCGATGCGCTTGCGGGAGAATTCCAGCTCAGCGAGTGCCTTTTCAACCTTCTTGCCACGGATGGAGGCGGCAACCAGGTTAAGCTTCTGCGGGCTGACGCGGAGAGTGCGGGCGACTGCCTGCGCTTCGTTGTCCTTGAGCCGGCGTTCTGTTTTTGCCTTGCCCATGATTACTTCCTCTTCGCCTTCTTGTCCGCGCCGTGACCATAATAGGTGCGGGTCGGGGCGAACTCACCGAACTTGTGACCGACCATGTCTTCGTTGACGCTGACCGGAATATGCTTGCTGCCGTTGTAGACACCGAAGGTGAGACCTACGAACTGCGGCAGGATGGTGGAGCGACGGCTCCACATCTTGATTACTTCTGCACGTCCGCCTTCGCGCACCTTCTCAGCCTTCTTGAGAAGATAGCCGTCAACAAACGGACCTTTCCATACTGAACGAGCCATGTGTGACTACCTCTCTTACTTCTTGCGCTGATGGCGCGAACGCATGATGAACTTGTCGGTCGACTTGTTCGAACGCGTGCGCTTGCCCTTGGTCGGCTTGCCCCACGGCGTCACCGGATGGCGACCACCGGACGTGCGGCCTTCACCACCGCCGTGCGGGTGGTCGACCGGGTTCATGACAACACCGCGGTTATGCGGACGCTTGCCGCGCCATACGGTACGGCCGGCCTTACCATCGTTGATGTTGCCGTGATCCGGGTTCGAGACCGCACCGATCGATGCGAGGCAGGAACCGGGAACCAGACGCTGCTCACCGGAGCTGAGGCGAAGGATCGCCATGCCCTGGTCGCGACCAACGAGCTGAACGTACGTGCCAGCGGAACGACCCAGCTGACCGCCCTTGCCCGGCTTCATTTCAACATTGTGGACGATCGAGCCGACCGGGATGTACTGAAGCGGCATTGCGTTGCCGGGCTTCACGTCGACAGCCTTTTCGGAAGCGATGACCTTGTCGCCGGCAGCGAGACGCTGCGGAGCCAGGATGTAGGCCTGATCGCCATCGGCATAGTCGATGAGCGCGATGTAGGCAGTACGGTTCGGGTCGTATTCGAGGCGAGCTACCGTACCTTCGACATCAAACTTGCGACGCTTGAAGTCGATGATGCGGTAAGTGCGCTTGTGACCGCCGCCGATGAAGCGAGCCGTGATGCGACCGAGGTTGTTACGACCGCCGCTCTTGGTCAGACCTTCCGTCAAAGCCTTGACCGGCTTGCCCTTGTGAAGGTGCGAGCGGTCGACGATGACCAGCTGACGCTGGCTCGGGGTCGTCGGATTGAATGTTTTCAATGCCATTTTCTTATTCCTCAGAGACCGGTGGAGACATCGATCGTCTGGCCTTCAGCCAGCGTCACGATAGCCTTCTTCACGTCCTTCTGCTTGCCGGCAAAACCGCGGAAACGGCGGGTCTTGCCCTTGCGAAGCAGAGTGTTGACGGCGGTGACCTTGACGCCGAACAGCGCCTCGACAGCAGCCTTGATTTCCGGCTTCGTCGCGGTCTTGGCAACGTTGAAGACAACCTGGTTGTATTCGGATACCAGCGTCGACTTTTCGGTGATCGCAGGAGAAACGATCACATCGTAATGGCGAAGATCGGTCACTTGAAACGCTCCTCTAGAGCTTCAACGGCAGCCTTGGAAAGCACGAGCTTGCCGCGGCGCACGATGTCGTAAACGTTGATGCCCTGGATCGGCAGAACATCGATGTTCGGGATGTTCTGAGCTGCGAGCTTGAAGTTGTTGTCCAGCTCGGCGCCGCCGATGAAGAGCGCGTTGGTCAGGCCGAGGGCTTCGAAAGCACCGGCGAGAACCTTCGTCTTGGCTTCGGCAGCAACGAGATCGTCAATGACGATAACGTCTTCAGCCTTCAGCTTGGCCGACAGAGCATGACGCAGGCCGAGGGCGCGAACCTTCTTCGGCAGATCATGTTCGTGGCTGCGGGCAACGGGGCCATGAGCCTTACCACCGCCGCGGAACTGCGGAGCACGAGCGGAGTGGTGACGAGCGCGGCCCGTACCCTTCTGCTTGTACATCTTGGCGCCGGTGCGCCAGACGTCCGCACGGCCCTTGGCCTGGTGCGTGCCCTGCTGCTTCTTGGCAAGCTGCCAGCGAATTACGCGAGCGAGGATGTCCTCGCGCGGCTCAAGGCCGAAAATCGCATCAGAAAGGGAAACCTTCCCAGCGTCTTTGCCCTCGAGGGTCTTGACGTTCAATTCCATTGGTTTGGCTCCCTTACTTCGCGGCCGACTTGACGGCGTCGCGCACGATGATCCAGGCACCCTTGGAGCCGGGCACAGCACCCTTGATCAGGATCAGACCGCGATCTTCGTCGGTCGAAACCACTTCAAGGTTCTGCGTCGTCACGCGCGTCTGGCCCATGTGACCAGCCATCTTCTTGTTCTTGAACACCTTGCCGGGATCCTGGCGCGAACCGGTCGAACCATGCGAACGGTGCGAAACCGACACACCGTGCGTAGCGCGCAGACCGCCGAAGCCGTGACGCTTGATAGCGCCGGCAAAGCCCTTACCGATCGTGGTGCCGGTTACGTCGACCAGCTGGCCGGCTGCAAAATGATCAGCCTTCAGCTCGGTGCCGACTTCAAGCAGGTTGTCTTCCGAAACGCGGAATTCAGCCAGCTTGGCCTTCGGCTCGACGTTGGCGACAGCAAAGTTACCGCGCATCGCCTTGGACGTGTTCTTAACTTTCGCCTGGCCAGCGCCAAGCTGAACGGCAGAGTAGCCATTCTTTTCTACAGTGCGCGTGGCAACGACCTGGCAGCCTTCCATGCGCAAAACTGTTACCGGGACATGCTCGCCGGCGTCGTTGTAGACGCGGGTCATTCCCACCTTCTGTGCAATCACACCTGAACGCATCGGTTCAATCCTTCTCACTCAGCTCGAGACGAGGCTCAGAGCTTGATCTCAACATCGACACCGGCGGCGAGATCGAGCTTCATCAGCGCGTCTACCGTCTGCGGGGTCGGGTCTACGATGTCGAGGAGGCGCTTATGCGTGCGCATCTCGAACTGCTCGCGGCTCTTCTTGTCGATGTGCGGGGACCGGTTAACCGTAAACTTCTCGATGCGGGTCGGAAGCGGAACGGGGCCCCGGACGCTTGCGCCGGTGCGCTTCGCCGTCGACACAATCTCGCGCGTGGAAGCATCGAGAATTCGGTGATCGAACGCCTTCAGGCGAATGCGGATATTTTGGCCGTTCATTCGACGTTATCCTTGTGTTTTGTTATCTCTCGCGCCTTTCAACAAGGCACGGATTGTTCTTTCTTCCTAAGGCGGACCACCGGTTTCAAAGATCGAGAGGGACGTCGGTTACGACATCCCTATCCAGTCTTTAGGCCTTTCGGCCCACCTTATAGCTAATTTTATTCGCCGCTCCGTTACCCGAAGCAGCGCGCAAATCGCGCTCGCGCGCCATTTGCAACATTTCCATGTAATAAGCAAGCGGCTAGAGCCGCTCGCTTCATATAAATGTCATCGAATCGGCCGCTCGACTGGAGCGGCCGTCTTCAATTACTCGACGATGCTGGCCACGATGCCGGCGCCGACGGTACGGCCGCCTTCGCGGATAGCGAAGCGAAGCTTTTCTTCCATCGCGATCGGGACGATCAGCTCGACGTCAACCGTGACGTTGTCGCCAGGCATGACCATTTCCGTGCCTTCCGGAAGCGTCACGATGCCGGTCACGTCAGTCGTACGGAAGTAGAACTGCGGACGGTAGTTCGTGAAGAACGGCGTATGACGGCCGCCTTCTTCCTTCGTCAGGATGTAGGCTTCTGCCTTGAACTTCTTGTGCGGCTTGACCGAACCCGGCTTGCAAAGGATCTGGCCACGCTCAACGCCGTCACGGTTCACACCGCGAACCAGTGCGCCGATGTTGTCGCCAGCCTGGCCCTGATCGAGCAGCTTGCGGAACATTTCAACGCCGGTAACCGTCGTCTTCGAGGTCGGACGGATGCCGACGATTTCGACTTCTTCACCAACCTTGACGATACCGCGCTCGACGCGGCCCGTCACAACCGTACCACGGCCAGAGATCGAGAACACGTCTTCGATCGGCATCAGGAACGGCAGGTCGACCGGACGTTCAGGCGTCGGGATGTAGGCGTCGACAGCGGCCATCAGTTCGCGGATCGCGTCTTCGCCGATCTTCTTGTCCGAGTCTTCGAGAGCGGCCAGAGCCGAACCCTTGACAACCGGGATATCATCGCCCGGGACGTCGTAGGACGACAGAAGTTCGCGAACTTCGAGCTCGACGAGTTCGAGAAGTTCTGCGTCGTCGACCTGGTCGACCTTGTTCAGGAACACGACGATTGCCGGAACGCCAACCTGACGGGCGAGCAGGATGTGCTCGCGGGTCTGCGGCATCGGGCCGTCGGCTGCCGAGCAAACCAGGATCGCGCCGTCCATCTGGGCGGCACCGGTGATCATGTTCTTCACGTAGTCGGCGTGGCCGGGGCAGTCGACGTGCGCGTAGTGGCGGTTCGGCGTCTCATACTCGACGTGTGCCGTCGAGATGGTGATGCCGCGCGCCTTTTCTTCCGGAGCCGCGTCGATCTGGTCGTACGCCTTGAACTCGCCGAAATACTTCGTGATCGCTGCCGTCAGAGACGTCTTGCCGTGGTCAACGTGGCCAATCGTGCCGATGTTAACGTGCGGCTTGTTGCGCTCAAACTTACTCTTTGCCATGTCGGCTCTCCATTCTTCTAGTTCCCCGAGGGGAGCTAATTCTTGTTATCGGTCAATTGGTATTCCGGTCACTTCTGACCGGAATACTTTGCCTGGATTTCGGTTGCGACGTTCGACGGAACCGGCGCGTAGTGATCGAAGGTCATCGTGTACTGTGCGCGGCCCTGCGACATGGAGCGCAGGTTGTCGACGTACTTGAACATGTTTGCCAGCGGAACGTTGGCGCTGATGACAACAGCGATACCGCGGGTTTCCTGACCCTGGATCTGACCACGACGGGAGTTCAGATCGCCGATGACGTCGCCGACGTAATCTTCCGGCGTTACGACTTCGACCTTCATCATCGGCTCGAGGAGCTGAGCGCCGGCCTTCTTGGCTGCTTCACGGAAGCAGGCGCGAGAAGCGATTTCGAACGCCAGGACCGACGAGTCAACGTCGTGGAAGGCGCCGTCAATGAGCGTCGCCTTGACGCCGAGCATCGGGAAGCCAGCCAACGGACCGGAAGATAGAACGCTTTCGATACCCTTCTGAACGCCCGGGATGTATTCCTTCGGAACAGCACCGCCGACGATCTTGGATTCGAACTTGAAGTCTTCGCCATCGGGGTTCGGTTCGAAGACGATCTTGACGCGCGCGAACTGGCCGGTACCACCGGACTGCTTCTTGTGCGTGTAGTCTTCTTCGTGCTGGCGCGTGATCGTTTCGCGGTAAGCAACCTGCGGCGCGCCGACGTTTGCTTCAACCTTGAATTCGCGACGCATGCGGTCGACGATGATGTCGAGGTGCAGTTCGCCCATGCCGGCGATGATCGTCTGGCCCGATTCCTGGTCCGTCTTCACACGGAAGGACGGATCTTCGGCAGCCAGGCGGTTGAGCGCGAGGCCCATCTTTTCCTGGTCGCCCTTGGACTTCGGCTCGATCGCGATCTGGATGACCGGCTCGGGGAATTCCATGCGCTCGAGGATAACCGGCTTCAGCGGATCGCAGAGCGTATCACCCGTGGTCGATTCCTTCAGGCCGGCGAGAGCAACGATGTCGCCTGCAAAGGCCTCTTCGATGTCTTCACGGCTGTTGGAGTGCATCTGCAGCATACGGCCGACGCGCTCGCGCTTGTCCTTGACCGTGTTCATGACGGACGAACCCTTTTCGAGCTTGCCCGAGTAGATGCGGCAGAAGGTGAGCGAACCAACGAAGGGGTCGTTCATGATCTTGAAGGCCAGCATGGACAACGGCTCGCTGTCATCAGCATGACGCTCGATTTCAGCTTCGGTCTTGAAGTCGATGCCCTTGATCGCCGGAATGTCGAGCGGCGACGGCAGGTAGTCGACAACGGCGTCGAGCAGCGGCTGCACACCCTTGTTCTTGAAGGCGGTGCCGCAGAACATCGGGTGGAACTTGACGTCGATCGTGCCGCGACGAACGAGCGCGCGGATCTGGTCGTTGTCAGGCATGTTGCCTTCGAGATAGGCTTCCATCGCGGCTTCGTCGATCTCGACAACGGTCTCGATCAGCTTTTCGCGATATTCTTCAGCCTTGGCCTTCAGGTCTTCCGGGATTTCGACGACGTCCCACTGAGCGCCGAGCGATTCATCGCGCCAGACGAGAGCATTCATCTCGATCAGGTCGACAACGCCCTTGAACTCGGTTTCAGCGCCGATCGGCAGCTGCATGACAACAGCCGTTGCACCGAGACGGGTCTTGATCATTTCGACCGAGCGGTAGAAGTCAGCGCCGGTCTTGTCCATCTTGTTGCAGAAGATCATGCGCGGAACGTTGTACTTCTCAGCCTGACGCCAGACGGTTTCCGTCTGCGGCTCTACGCCTGCATTGGCGTCGAGAAGAGCAATCGCACCGTCGAGAACGCGCAGCGAACGCTCGACTTCGATGGTGAAGTCGACGTGGCCGGGGGTGTCGATGATGTTGAAGCGGCGCATCTTGCCGTCACGGCCCTTCCAGAAGGTCGTGGTCGCAGCGGACGTGATCGTGATGCCACGCTCCTGCTCCTGCTCCATCCAGTCCATGGTGGCTGCGCCGTCGTGGACTTCGCCGATCTTGTGCGACTTGCCGGTGTAATAAAGAATACGCTCGGTGGTCGTGGTCTTACCGGCGTCGATGTGCGCCATGATACCGAAATTGCGGTAGTCTTCGATTTTATATTCGCGAGCCATTTGGACTGCCTTTTGATACCGTTCGATTACCAGCGATAGTGCGAGAATGCACGGTTGGCGTCAGCCATCTTGTGCGTGTCTTCGCGCTTCTTGACCGCGCTGCCGCGGTTGTTGGATGCATCGAGAAGTTCGCCCGACAGGCGGTCGACCATGGTCGTCTCGTTGCGCTTGCGCGCAGCGGCGATCAGCCAGCGAATAGCAAGAGCCTGACGGCGCTCGGGACGAACGTCGACCGGAACCTGGTAGGTCGCACCACCGACGCGGCGCGAGCGGACTTCAACGTGCGGAGCAATGTTGTCCAGTGCAGCATGGAAAACCGTGAGCGGCTCCTGCTTGGACTTGCCCTGTACGGAGTCGAATGCACCGTAGACGATGTTTTCTGCGACGGACTTCTTGCCGTCCAGCATGATGGCATTCATGAACTTCGTGACAACCAAATCGCCGAACTTCGGATCCGGATTGATCTCACGCTTTTCTGCTTTATGACGTCGGGACATACTTCTCGTCTCTTTATCTGTTTTGACGCTTTACCACGCGGAGAACCTCGCGCAGCGCCTGATTTCTATCCGGATCTCCAAAAGGAAACCGGGGACCAAATTACTTCGGACGCTTCGCACCGTACTTCGAGCGGCGCTGCTTGCGGTTCTTGACACCCTGGGTATCGAGAACGCCGCGGATGATGTGGTAACGGACACCCGGAAGGTCCTTGACGCGGCCGCCACGGATCATGACGACAGAGTGTTCCTGAAGGTTGTGACCTTCGCCGGGAATGTAACCAATGACTTCGAAGCCGTTGGTCAGGCGGATCTTTGCGACCTTACGCAGAGCCGAGTTCGGCTTCTTCGGCGTCGTGGTGTAGACGCGTGTGCAAACGCCGCGCTTCTGCGGGTTTTCCTGCAGGGCAGGAACCTTGTTGCGCTTAACCGACGCCTGGCGCGGCTTGCGGATCAACTGGTTTACGGTAGGCATTCAACCATCCCTTACAAAATCTTCTCTCAACGCCCTCGCGGACATCACACTTCACCGTCTCCGGCAACGTCACACACGATCATTCCCAATGCGCAAAACGTGGCCCAATCCGCTTCCGCAGATGGACCACCGAAAAACAGAGGACGCAAGATTGCGTCATGCGTGCAGCATTTGTGTCTTCAACGTGCGTATAGAACCTTGTTTGAGGTGTATTCCAGGGCGCGTCGCCCCGAACAGCCAAGCCTCACATCGGATCTGATGGCGGGGGTACTACTGGTTAAAGGCCGAAAGGTCAAGTGGTTTAGCCAAATATTCTTGGCCCGGAACCGGCTGCAACGCCTGGAAACCCGCCCAAAACGGGGGAATTGCCGGGCTACCCTCTCCTCCCCGTGTACAGCGCATGCCCGCCAGAATCAATACACGACGTACCGGAGAAGAGACTCACTCTCGCTGCCACGGGAATCAGTTCCGGGATGCCTATCGCGAAGAGAGCGACGCATTACGGCTTGTAGCCGACCCCCCTGACTTGGCTGATGCCTGTCATCACCCTTCCGTACCCGATACATATGAGGTTCATCAGCCGCTTGCCGACGATCGGGCCGATGATCCACCAGTAGCGCGGCCAGCGATGATGGATCGGCGAGGCGCTGATTCCGGTGAAGCCGGCGCGCTTCAGGAGATTGCCGATATTGCTGGGCGACCAGGTGAACAGGTGGAAGTTCGGATCGTCCTCGCGGTAGCGTATCTTAAAGGATTCGTCCGGCGTGACGATCACGACCTTGCCGCCCCTGCGAAGCTTGGAGAACATCAGCCGCACCATGCCGAGAGGATCGTCGACGTGCTCAAGCGCGTGATGGGAGATGATGGCGTCGGCCCAGCCGTCCTCGATCTCCTCAAGGCTGCCGAACACCCTGATGCCGTTCTTGCGGGCCGCAGCCGCAGCCGCCTCGTTGACCTCGACACCGACCCTCTCCTTGACGTCAAGGCCGGAGAGGATATAACCGCCACCGCAACCGAAATCGATCACGCGATCTGACGGACCGACGAACTTATCGAACTTCAAGCGATCGAAGTATGCGGCATAGCGCTGATGCTCAAACGTCTTCTTGAAGTAGCTCTTGTCGTAGTAATCGTTCTTTTCGCCAACGGCTGCGGCTGTATCAGAAACGGTCATCTTCCCCTCCGTAAGGCAAGGCCGGACACGCTGACCGCCCATGGCGAGTAACATGCCGGAGCACCTCCGCCCTGTTAACCCGACAATATGACGTAGAACGTCACCTAAACGGATAGGAAATCCTCGTCGTGTCGGAAACGGTTTGTGACATTTCCGAGCGTTTACTATTCGGCGCGGCACAGCCGGAATATAGTGAGCAACCGCATTTTTTGATGGTATAGACATCCCATGTCCCAGGAAGGAAGACCCATGATCGCCACCCCCGATAACGACAACAACTATGATGGCCCGATGGTCTTCATCATCATCGGCAAGGGATATGAGACTGACGGCGGCGAAGGCATCGACCTGCATGTAATGCTGAAAGCGCCTGACGATGACACCGCTGTGCGCGAAGCCCTGAATGCACTGGCCGAGGAAGGCTTCATAGAGGCGGATCTCGACCAGATCGGCATGCTGACTGAGGTGCCCGAGGAAGAGCCCCACGCTTCAGCCTATCAGGGCGTGCTTGAGGGCGAAGTGGCGATCATCCGCTTTCGCTAACCTTTTCCGGTGTAGCGGCGCCCTCCCCTGCGAGCGCCGCGTCGGCGGTCGAACTGTCATCTGACCAAAACATTCTTTTGCTAGGCCCCGAGGCGTAACGCACTTTTAAATGGGGTCCAAAAAATGCAAAATCTAGCTCGTCTTTTCGCCATCGGTCTCGCCTTTACCGTCAGCATCGCAGCGCCGGTCCTGGCCGAGGATGCCAAGGCAAAGCCCTTTACCGACGCGAAGGAAGTCAACCTTCTCAACCTTCTGCCGCCGCCGCCCGCCAATGATTCCGCCAAGACCAAGGAAGAGGTCGGCGAGATCCTGACGATCCAGGTCACACGCACGCCTGCCATGGTCGATCGCGCTGTTGCCGACGCCGAAGAGAACATCTGGCGTTATTCCGACGTGATCAACAATCCGAAGTTCACCAAGGAAAATCTGCCGAAGTTCTCGGCCTTCTTCGATCGCATCGTCGAAACCGAAGCGGCCGTCGTCGATCCGGCCAAGGATGTCTGGAAGCGGACGCGTCCGCACCTCCTCTACCCCGATCTCGTCAAGCCGGTCGTGCCGCTCTCCAAGTCGGGCTCCTATCCGTCGGGCCACACGACGGTCGGCACGCTGATGGGCGTCGTTCTCTCGAACATGGTTCCGGAAAAGAAGGACGTGATCATGGCACGCGCCTGGGAGTTCGGCTGGAACCGCGTCATCGGCGGCATCCACTACCGCAGCGACATCGAAGCCGGCCGCATCTCGGGCATCGCGATCGCCCAGACGATCATGCAGCACGACGACTACAAGGCTGAATTCGAAGCCGCCAAGGCTGAACTTCGTACCGAGCTCGGCCTGCAATAGGCTCGTCTCCGACTGGTGATATTCAAGCCGCCGGGTCATTCCGGCGGCTTTTCGTTTCCGCCAGCCTGAACCTTCCCCGCCCTAAATCGTTGCCTGCCGAGATAGCACCCGCAGCATCGAGGAAGCGTTTCGATGGCGACCTGTCATTTTTGCGAAACCGCGATTCCCGACGGCCTCAGCATTTGCCCGCATTGTGGCAAGCCGCAGCTGACCCGAGTTCAGAAGCGACAGCAGATTGTCGGCATCCTCATCTGCCTCGGCATCTTCGTCATGGCCGCGGTCGCCGCGACTTTGCTTAACGGCGCGACGCCCCGTCTCTGAAACAGAGCAATCGAAATAAAGTAAAACCGCCCGGATTTCGCCGGGCGGTCTCAAATCTTGACGATGCGAAGCTACCGATTACTCGGCAGCCGGCACATTCTCGTTCATGTCCTGCAACATCGGCGTTGCGACAGCTGCATTGGTGCCCTTGCGGCGCTCTTCGAGGATGAGCTCGTCGCGAGCGGTCGCGATGCGGCGGATCTGGGTCATGGTGCCACCGGTACCGGCCGGGATGAGGCGGCCGACGATAACGTTTTCCTTCAGACCCTGCAGGCCGTCGGTCTTGCCGGCGATCGCAGCTTCCGTCAGCACCTTCGTCGTTTCCTGGAAGGAAGCGGCGGAGATGAAGGACGGGGTCTGCAGCGACGCCTTGGTGATGCCGAGCAGAACCGGATCGCCGTAGGCAGGCTTCTTGCCTTCCTCGATCAGCTGATCGTTGACGTCTTCCAGCTCGATCCGGTCGACATTGTCGCCGACGATGTAGGTCGAGTCACCTGCATCGGTGATTTCCACCTTCTGCAGCATCTGGCGAACGATGACTTCGATGTGCTTGTCGTTGATGACAACGCCCTGCAGACGATAGACTTCCTGGATTTCGTTCACGAGGTAGGAAGCCAAGGCTTCCACGCCCTTGATCGCCAGGATGTCGTGCGGTGCTGGGTTACCGTCGAGGATGTAGTCACCCTTTTCGATATAGTCGCCATCCTGAAGATGGAAGGGCTTGCCCTTCGGGATCAGGTATTCGACAGGCTCGACGCCGTCTTCCGCCGGCTCGATGATGACGCGACGCTTGTTCTTGTAATCGCGGCCGAGGCGGATCGTACCATCGATCTCAGCGATGATGGCATGGTCCTTCGGACGACGGGCTTCGAACAGTTCGGCAACGCGCGGCAGACCACCGGTGATGTCCTTGGTCTTGGCGCTTTCGAGCGGCGAACGAGCAAGAACGTCACCCTGGGAGACCTTCTGGCCGGGTTCGACCGACAGGATCGCGTCGACCGAGAGCAGGAAGCGGGCGTCACCACCACGGGACAGCTTGGCGACATTGCCGCTCGCGTCCTTGATGACGATGGCCGGCTTGAGGTCCGAACCACGCGGGGTCGAACGCCAGTCGATAACCTGACGCTTGGTGATACCCGTGGATTCGTCGGTCGCTTCGAGAACGGAGAGACCGTCGACGACGTCTTCGAACTGCACCGTACCGGCAACTTCCGTCATGACCGGGCGGGTGTAAGGATCCCATTCCGCCAGACGCTGACCGCGCTTCACCTTGTCGGCATCATCGACATAGATCTTCGAACCGTAAGCGACGCGCTGCGACGAACGCTCGACGCCACGCTCATCCAGGATCTGGATGGCCATGTTGCGGCCCATGGCAACGAGGCTGCCATCGGAGTTGCGCAGCATGTTGCGGTTCTTGATCTGCACCGTACCTTCGTACGAGGCTTCCAGGAACGACTGGTCGACCACGTTTGCAGTACCGCCCAAGTGGAAGGTACGCATGGTCAGCTGGGTACCGGGTTCACCGATCGACTGAGCGGCGATGACGCCTACAGCTTCACCCATGTTGACCGGCGTACCGCGAGCAAGGTCGCGGCCGTAGCAGATCGAGCAGACGCCGGTCTGAACTTCGCAGGTCAGAGCCGAGCGGATGCGGATCGACTGAATACCGGCCTTCTCGATTTCGATGACATCGGGCTCGAGGATCATCTTGCCGGCATCGACCAGGCGCTCGCCGGTGACCGGATGATCGATGTCATCCAGCGCGGTACGACCGAGGATACGGGCGCCGAGCGAGGCAACGACCTGACCGGCATCGACGATGGCGGTCATGGTCAGGCCCTTGTCGGTGCCGCAATCGACCAGGTTGACGATGCAATCCTGTGCGACGTCGACGAGACGGCGGGTGAGGTAACCGGAGTTCGCGGTCTTCAAGGCGGTGTCTGCCAGACCCTTACGGGCGCCGTGCGTCGAGTTGAAGTACTCGTTAACGGTCAGGCCTTCCTTGAAGTTCGAGATGATCGGCGTCTCAATGATTTCGCCCGATGGCTTGGCCATGAGGCCGCGCATGCCGCCCAACTGACGCATCTGGTTCGGAGAACCGCGGGCGCCCGAGTGGGACATCATGTAGATCGCGTTCATCGGCTTCTGGCGACCGGTCTTTTCGTCGAACTCGACGGCCTTAATGCGGGCCATCATGTCTTCGGCGACCTTTTCCGTTGCCTTACCCCAGGCGTCGACAACCTTGTTGTACTTTTCGCCCTGGGTGATGAGGCCGTCGTTGTATTGCTGCTCGTATTCCTTGACCAGGTTTTCCGTGTCGTTGACAATCTTCGCCTTGGTGACTGGAATGACCATGTCGTCCTTGCCGAACGAGATGCCGGCGCGGCAGGCATGGGCGAAGCCGAGCTGCATGATGCGGTCGCAGAAGATGACCGTATCCTTCTGGCCGCAATGACGGTAGACCGTGTCGATCATCTTGGAGATGTTCTTCTTGGTCATTTCCTGGTTGCAGATGTCGAAGGTCACCTTGCCGTTCTTCGGCAGGAGTTCACCAATGAGCAGACGGCCCGGGGTCGTTTCGTAGATCTTCGAGTAGGACTTGCCTTCCTCGTCGATCGACTTGAAGCGGCCGCGGATCTTGGTGTGCAGCGTTACGATCTTGTTTTCGAGAGCGTGATGCAGCTCGCCGAGATCGGAGAAGGCCATGCCTTCGCCCGGCTCGTTCTGGTTCATGATCGCGAGGTAATAGAGGCCGAGAACCATGTCCTGCGACGGAACGATGATCGGTGCACCGTTTGCAGGATGCAGGATGTTGTTCGTCGACATCATCAGAACGCGGGCTTCGAGCTGAGCTTCGAGCGACAGCGGCACGTGAACGGCCATCTGGTCACCGTCGAAGTCGGCGTTGAAGGCCGTGCAGACGAGCGGGTGCAACTGGATGGCCTTGCCTTCGACCAGCGTCGGTTCGAAGGCCTGGATACCCAAGCGGTGCAGCGTCGGAGCGCGGTTCAGGAGAACCGGATGCTCGCGGATGACCTCGTCGAGGATATCCCAGACTTCCGGCTTTTCCTTTTCGACGAGCTTCTTGGCCTGCTTGACGGTCGAGGAATAACCCTTTGCGTCGAGGCGGGCGTAGATGAACGGCTTGAAGAGTTCAAGCGCCATCTTCTTCGGAAGACCGCACTGATGCAGTTTCAGTTCCGGACCGGTCACGATGACCGAACGGCCGGAATAGTCGACGCGCTTGCCGAGCAGGTTCTGACGGAAGCGGCCCTGCTTGCCCTTGAGCATGTCGGACAGCGACTTCAGAGGACGCTTGTTGGCGCCGGTGATGACGCGGCCGCGGCGGCCGTTGTCGAAGAGCGCGTCTACAGATTCCTGCAGCATGCGCTTTTCGTTGCGGATGATGATGCCGGGCGCACGAAGCTCGATGAGGCGCTTCAGGCGGTTGTTACGGTTGATGACGCGACGATAGAGATCGTTCAGATCCGACGTCGCGAAACGGCCGCCGTCCAGTGGAACCAGCGGACGCAGGTCCGGCGGGATGACCGGAACGACCTTCATGATCATCCATTCCGGACGGTTACCCGACTCCAGGAAGTTCTCGACGATCTTCAGGCGCTTCATCAGCTTCTTCTGCTTCAGATCCGACGTGGTGTCGGCAAGATCCGAACGCAGGTCGCCGGCGATCTTCTCGAGGTTCATCGAGGCCAGCATTTCGTAGATCGCTTCAGCGCCGATCATGGCGGTGAACTGGTCTTCGCCATATTCGTCGACGGCGAGCATGTACTCTTCTTCCGTCAGGAGCTGGTGCTCCTTGAGCGCGGTCAGGCCCGGCTCGGTGACGATGTAGTGCTCGAAATAGAGAACGCGCTCGACATCCTTCAGCGTCATGTCGAGCAGCGTGGAGATGCGGCTCGGCAGCGACTTCAGGAACCAGATATGGGCAACGGGAGCAGCGAGCTCGATATGGCCCATGCGCTCACGGCGAACGCGCGACAGCGTGACCTCGACGCCGCACTTTTCGCAGATAATGCCCTTGTACTTCATGCGCTTGTACTTGCCGCACAAGCATTCGTAGTCCTTGATCGGTCCGAAGATACGCGCGCAGAAAAGACCGTCGCGTTCCGGCTTGAACGTGCGGTAGTTGATCGTCTCCGGCTTCTTGATCTCGCCGTACGACCAGGAGAGGATCTTCTCCGGCGAAGCGATAGAGATGCGGATCGAGTCGAAGTTCTGTGCAGGCACCTGCGGATTGAAAAGATTCATGACCTCTTGGTTCATGCCTGTCTCCTTCTTGGGCGTGACGCCCTCAAAATGCGATGGGTAGCAGCAAATCCCGGGAGCCGCCCCCTCGCCTTAAAACCAGAATAACCGCAAAATGCGGCGAAATCGTCCCTGCCGAGCCGACTGCCAAGAGCGGCCATCGGCGGGAACGGTGTGCGCCGTCATGAACAGCGCACACCCTATCGATGGTTATTCGGCCGCGTCAGGAAGCTGTGTCGCCTGCTGCTCGTCGACCTTGGAGTTTTCCAGTTCGACGCTGAGACCCAGCGAACGCATTTCCTTGACCAGAACGTTGAAGCTTTCCGGAATACCCGCTTCGAAAGTATCGTCGCCACGGACGATCGCTTCGTAGACCTTGGTACGGCCGGCAACGTCGTCCGACTTGACCGTGAGCATTTCCTGCAGCGTGTAAGCCGCACCGTAAGCTTCGAGCGCCCAGACTTCCATTTCGCCGAAACGCTGGCCGCCGAACTGCGCCTTGCCGCCCAGCGGCTGCTGGGTAACGAGCGAGTAAGGACCGATCGAACGAGCGTGGATCTTGTCGTCGACCAAGTGGTTCAGCTTCAGCATGTAGATGTAGCCAACCGTAACCTGGCGGTCGAACTGCTCGCCGGTACGACCGTCGTACAGCGTCGACTGACCGGTCTCCTTGAGACCTGCCATCGCCAGCATGTGGTTGACGTCAGCTTCGCCGGCACCGTCGAAGACCGGGGTCGCGATGGACACGCCACGCTTCCACTGATCGGCCAGACGGACGACGGAGTCGTCGTCATACTCACGGACCTCGTCGCTCTTCGGGCCTTCGCCGGCGACCATGTCGATCGTCGCACGCAGCGGCTCGATGTTGCCGCCTGCCTTGTAGGCTTCCAAAAGCTCGCCGATCTGCTTGCCCATGCCGGCGCAAGCCCAGCCCAGATGCGTCTCCAGGATCTGGCCGACGTTCATGCGCGAAGGCACGCCGAGCGGGTTCAGCACGATGTCGACATGCGTTCCGTCTTCGAGGAACGGCATGTCTTCGGCCGGCATGATGCGCGAGACGACACCCTTGTTGCCGTGACGTCCTGCCATCTTGTCGCCCGGCTGGATCTTGCGCTTCACAGCGACGAAGACCTTGACCATTTTCATGACACCCGGAGGCATTTCGTCGCCGCGCTGGACCTTTTCGACCTTGTCCATGAAGCGCTGTTCAAGACGCGACTTGGATTCGTCGTACTGGCCGCGGAGCGCTTCGATTTCGCCCTGGACCTTCTCGTCCTCGACGGCGAACATCCACCACTGCGAGCGGGGATATTCCGAAACGACCGAGTTCGAAAGCTCGGTGCCCTTCTTGAAGCCCTTCGGACCGGCAACCGAGACCTGGCCGCGCAGCATGTCGATCAGACGGCCGTAGACGTTACGGTCGAGGATCGCCTGCTCGTCGTCGCGGTCCTTGGCGAGACGCTCGATTTCTTCGCGTTCGATCGCCATTGCGCGTTCGTCCTTCTCAACGCCGTGGCGGTTGAAGACGCGAACTTCGACGACCGTACCGTAGGTACCGGGCGGCATGCGCATGGAGGTGTCGCGAACGTCGGACGCCTTTTCGCCGAAGATGGCGCGCAGAAGCTTTTCTTCCGGCGTCATCGGGCTTTCGCCCTTCGGCGTGATCTTGCCGACGAGGATATCGCCCGGCTGAACTTCGGCGCCGATGTAGACGATGCCGGCTTCGTCGAGGTTCTTCAGCGCTTCTTCCGAAACGTTCGGAATGTCGCGCGTGATTTCTTCCGGACCAAGCTTGGTGTCACGCGCCATCACTTCGAACTCTTCGATGTGGATGGAGGTGAACACGTCGTCAGCAACGATACGCTCGGAGAGCAGGATCGAGTCTTCGTAGTTGTAGCCGTTCCACGGCATGAACGCGACGAGCACGTTCCGGCCGAGGGCGAGATCGCCGAGATCAGTCGACGGACCGTCAGCCAGGATGTCGCCCTTGTTGACCACATCACCGACTGTCACCAGCGGACGCTGGTTGACGCAGGTGTTCTGGTTCGAACGCTGGAACTTCATCAGGCGGTAGATATCGACGCCTGACTTCGACGGATCGAGGTCTTCGGTAGCGCGGATAACGATACGGGTCGCGTCGACCTGGTCGACAACACCGCCTCGGCGAGCACCGATAGCAGCACCGGAGTCGCGAGCGACGACCGGCTCCATGCCGGTGCCGACGAACGGAGCTTCGGCGCGCAGCAGCGGAACTGCCTGACGCTGCATGTTCGAGCCCATGAGAGCGCGGTTGGCGTCGTCGTTCTCCAGGAACGGGATCAGAGCCGCAGCGACCGAAACCAGCTGCTTCGGCGAGACGTCCATCAGGTTGATGTTGTCGCGCGGAGCGAGCATGACTTCGCCGGCATGACGGCAAACGACGAATTCTTCGACGAATGAGCCGTCAGCGTTGAGCTCTGCGTTGGCCTGGGCAACATAGTACTTCGCCTCTTCCATAGCGGAGAGGTAGAGCACATCGTTGGTCACCTTGCCGTCGATGATGCGACGGTAGGGGCTTTCGATGAAGCCGTACTTGTTGACGCGAGCGAACGTCGCCAGCGAGTTGATCAGACCGATGTTCGGGCCTTCCGGCGTTTCGATCGGGCAAATACGACCGTAGTGCGTCGGATGCACGTCGCGGACTTCGAAGCCGGCGCGTTCGCGGGTCAGACCGCCCGGGCCGAGAGCCGAAAGACGACGCTTGTGCGTGATTTCCGACAGCGGGTTCACCTGGTCCATGAACTGCGACAGCTGCGAGGAGCCGAAGAATTCGCGGACGGCAGCTGCCGCCGGCTTGGCGTTGATCAGGTCCTGCGGCATGACCGTGTCGATTTCGATCGAGGACATGCGTTCCTTGATCGCGCGCTCCATGCGCAGCAGGCCGAGACGGTACTGGTTCTCCATCAATTCGCCGACGGAGCGAACACGACGGTTGCCGAGGTTGTCGATGTCGTCGATCTCGCCCTTGCCGTCGCGCAGTTCGACCAGCATCTTGACGACGGCCAGGATGTCGTCCTTGCGCAGGATGCGAACGGTGTCTTCGACGTCGAGGTCGAGGCGCATGTTCATCTTCACGCGGCCGACGGCGGAGAGGTCGTAGCGCTCTGCGTCGAAGAACAGCGAGTTGAACATGGCTTCAGCCGAATCCATCGTCGGCGGCTCACCCGGACGCATCACGCGGTAGATGTCGAAAAGAGCGTCCTGACGGTTCTCGTTCTTGTCTACGGCCAGCGTGTTGCGGATGTAGGCGCCGACATTGATGTGGTCGATGCCGAGAACCGGGATTTCCTGGAGTTCAGCCTTGAGGATTACGGCCAACGACTTCTCGTCGATCTCGTCACCGGCTTCCAGATAGATTTCACCCGTCTGGTAGTTGACGACGTCTTCGGCGAGATAGTTGCCATAGAGATCTTCGTCGGTCGCCTTCAGCGCCTTGAGACCCTTTTCCTGCAGCTGGCGGAGCAGACGCGGGGTCAGCTTCTTGCCGCCTTCGACAACAACTTCGCCGGTATCGGCGTCGATCATGTCGGAAACGGTCTTGGCACCCTTCAGCGTTTCAGGCTGGAAGGGAATGCGCCAGCCATTGCCGTCACGCTGGTAATCGGACTTCGTATAGAAGGTCGACAGGATTTCTTCGCCGTCCATGCCGAGCGCCATCAGCAGCGACGACACCGGAATCTTGCGGCGACGGTCGATACGGGCATAGACAATATCCTTGGCGTCGAATTCGATATCGAGCCAGGAACCGCGGTAAGGGATGACGCGGGCAGCAAAGAGCAGCTTGCCCGAAGAATGGCTCTTGCCCTTGTCGTGGTCGAAGAAGACACCCGGCGAACGGTGCATCTGGGACACGATAACGCGCTCGGTGCCGTTCACGATGAACGTACCGTTGTTGGTCATGAGCGGCATGTCGCCCATGTAAACGCTCTGTTCCTTGATGTCCTTGATGGACTTCGCACCGGTATCCTCGTCGATATCGAACACGATAAGACGGAGAGTAACCTTCAGCGGCGCGGCGTAGGTCAGGTCGCGCTGGCGGCACTCGTCGACGTCGAACTTCGGCGGCTCGAATTCGTAGGATACGAACTCCAGCATGGAAGCGCCGGAGAAATCGGTGATCGGGAAGACCGACTTGAAGACGGCCTGCAGGCCTTCTTCAGGGCGACCGCCCTTGGGTTCTTCAACCATGAGAAACTGGTCGTAGGACGCCTTCTGAACCTCGATGAGGTTCGGCATTTCTGCGACTTCGGGGATCTTACCAAAAAACTTGCGTACGCGCCTACGACCATTGAACGAAAGGGTCTGAGCCATCGTCGCTCCTTCAAAATTGCATCCGGGCCTGCAACGGACGGGAACCGATGGCCAGTCGACCCCGTCAATCAATGAGTAGTTCAATCTCGTCCCACTTCCCAAAACGGCACGGCCGGATTGCCTTGCGTTTCAGTTCGAGACCATCCTCTTGAAGAACCCATTACCCAAAAGCCGGTTTCATGCGGCTTTTGGGTAATTCGTTCGGAAAAACGGCAAATGGGAGACGGCGTAAAGCCATCTCCCAAAAGCAGTTTCAAGATTACTTGACGTCGGCCTTTGCGCCGGCATCTTCAAGCTTCTTCTTGATGTCAGCAGCTTCAGCCTTGGAAACGCCTTCCTTGACAGCCTTCGGAGCGCCTTCGACGAGGTCCTTGGCTTCCTTGAGGCCGAGACCGGTGATGGCGCGGACTTCCTTGATGACGTTGATCTTGTTGGCGCCAGCTTCCGTGAGGATGACGTCGAACTCGGTCTTTTCTTCTTCAACCGGGGCAGCAGCGCCACCAGCGCCGCCAGCAGCAGCAACAGCTACCGGAGCAGCGGCGGAAACGCCCCACTTTTCTTCGAGCATCTTGGAAAGCTCAGCAGCTTCCAGAACGGTCAGTGCAGAGAGGTCTTCAACGATCTTTACGAGATCAGCCATTTTGTAGTTCCTTTTGTTCGGTTCGAACTGGTTTGATATGAACAGCGAAAAACCGCCTTACGCGGCTTCGTCCTTCTTGGCGTAGGCCGAGAACACGCGAGCAAGCTGACTTGCCGGTGCTGCAACCACACCTGCGATGCGGGTAGCCGGCGTCTGGATCATGCCCAGCAGCTTCGCACGCAGCTCGTCCAGCGAAGGCAGGGTCGCAAGCGACTTGACACCTTCGGCGTTGAGCGTGGTTGTTCCCATGGCGCCGCCCAGAACAACGATCTTGTCGTTGGTCTTGGCGAAATCCACGACGACCTTCGGAGCGGTGATCGGATCGGCGCTGAATGCAATCAGCGTCTGACCGGTGAAGAGATTGGAAATCCCTTCCGCTTCCGTACCTTGAAGAGCAATTTTGGCCAGGCGGTTCTTCGCGACTTTGATAGTGCCGCCAGCAGCGCGCATCTTCGAACGGAAGTCGTTCATCTGCGCAACTGTAGCACCAGCATAGTGGGCCACGACAACCGAGCCCGAAGCCTTGAAGACTTCGTTCAGTTCCGTGACGAATTCGCGTTTTTCCGCTCTTTCCACTGCTTTTCTCCAGTAGACAGGACCGCGAACGGGCCTGCCGGGGTTGCCTTTGCCTCCTGGGATCAAGTGAGATCCCAAGCGACGCTTGAGGATCCTGTCCCCTCGCGCTTCGCGCCGGAAAGGCCGAAGGCACAAGGCATCCAAGGCTCGAACCGAGTCCATCGAAGCATTGCTTCTTAAAATTCGGGTCTTACCCGTCTCATGCAGGCCAAGTGATTAAGGGAAAACCACCTGCAATCTCGGACAGGAATTTCCGGATTTCTCCGGATATCCCGGCCCCGAAAGGCCGGGAATTCTTGAAAAGCAGGCCCGTAGGCCTGCCAAAATAATTAAGCGCCCGGAGCCGTAACCGTCGACGGCTCGATCTTGACGCCCGGACCCATCGTCGAAGAGATCGCTACGCGCTTGACGTAGTTGCCCTTTGCGCCAGCCGGCTTCGCCTTGATGACGGCGTCGGCGAAGGCAAGGATGTTTTCTTCCAGTGCCTTGGCATCGAAGGATGCCTTGCCGATGCCGGCGTGAATGATACCAGCCTTTTCGACACGGAACTCAACAGCGCCACCCTTGGAAGCCTTGACGGCACCAGCGACGTCCATCGTAACCGTTCCGACCTTCGGGTTCGGCATCATGCCGCGCGGGCCGAGAACCTTACCGAGACGGCCGACGAGCGGCATCATGTCCGGGGTCGCGATGCAGCGATCGAAGTCGATCTTGCCGCCCTGGACGATTTCAACGAGGTCTTCTGCGCCAACGACGTCAGCACCGGCAGCCTTGGCTTCATCAGCCTTGGCGCCACGAGCGAAGACGGCGACGCGAACGTCACGGCCCGTGCCGTTCGGCAGGTTGACCACGCCGCGGACCATCTGGTCAGCGTGACGCGGATCGACGCCGAGGTTCATGGCGATTTCGATCGTCTCGTCGAACTTGGCGATCGCGCGAGCCTTCACGAGGCCGATGGCGTCCGTCAGGGCGACGAGCTTCGTCGGATCGATGCCTTCACGGGTCTTCTGGATACGCTTTGCAAGCTTTACCATGTTATGCCACCACTTCCAGGCCCATGGCGCGGGCGGAGCCCTCGATCATGGCCATTGCGCCTTCGATATCGGCAGCATTGAGGTCCTTCATCTTAGCTTCAGCGATCGTCTTGATCTGAGCCTTGGTGAGAGTACCAGCCTTTGCGCCCTTGCCCGGGGTCTTCGAACCCGAGGTGATCTTCGCTTCCTTCTTCAGCCAGTAGCTGACCGGAGGCTGCTTCATCGCGAAAGTGAAGGACTTGTCCTGGTAATAGGTGATGACGACCGGGATCGGCATGCCCTTTTCCATTTCCTGCGTGGCGGCATTGAACGCCTTGCAGAATTCCATGATGTTAATGCCACGCTGACCAAGCGCCGGGCCGATTGGCGGGGACGGGTTAGCCGATCCTGCCTTGACCTGAAGCTTGAGCTGGCCTGCAACTTTCTTAGCCATATCTCTCTGCCTTTCATGTTCGACCGGTTGCCCGGCCCATTTTGCCGGATCGCTCCGGCGGCTGCGGTTGCGTGGTGCGGATATCAGGGCCCGGCTAAGGCGCCCTCACCTTCCACGCGATTTCGCGGCCTGGGATCACCGAGTGACCCTCAAGCCGCGGGAAAGTAAGTAAAGATTTACTTACTTTCGAACTCAGACCTTTTCGACCTGAGCGTATTCCAGCTCGACCGGCGTAGCGCGGCCGAAAATCGAAACTTCCACCTTCAGGCGCGAGCGCTCTTCATCGACATCCTGAACAGTGCCGTTGAACGAGGCGAACGGACCATCGGAAACGCGAACCTGCTCGCCGATCTCGAAAGAAACCGAAGCCTTCGGCCGCTCGACGCCTTCTTGAACCTGGCCAAGAATACGATCGGCCTCAGAATCCGGAATCGGAACCGGCTTATTGTCGGAGCCGAGGAAGCCGGTCACCTTCGGTGTGTTCTTGATCAGGTGATAGGCCTCATCCGTGAGGTTCGCACGAACCATGACGTAGCCCGGGAAAAACTTGCGCTCGCTATCGACCTTGCGGCCGCGACGCACTTCCACCACCTTTTCGGTCGGAACGAGGATCTTCTCGAACAAGTGCTCAAGCCCCTTCTGGCGAGCCTTGTTCTCGATGTCCTCAGCGACCTTCTTTTCAAAATTCGAATATGCGTGGACGATGTACCAACGTGCCGCCATCTTCATCTCCACCCGATATTAGTTGCTGGTCTGCAGCACGTAACCGAGAATCCAGCCGATAAGCTGGTCTGCGGCAAAGAAAAACAGAGCGGCAAAGACAACCATGACCAAAACCATAACCGTCGAGATCATCGTCTCGCGGCGCGACGGCCAAGTAACTTTCAACGTCTCGGAGCGTACCTGCTGCAGAAACGTAAGCGGATTCGATTTGGATGCCATTGACTGCCCACGCAATTACGGCGCGTAAAGCTGAATATCTCAGCCCCACGCACCGCGTGTCTGTTGAACCCCTACATAAACACCGATTCCCAATTTAACAAGAGGTAATCGACATTCAGCGACATTTGCCGACGATGCGGCAGATTTTCCAATCGGAAAAGCAGCGAAACGACCGCGCTGGACAAATTGGAAATGGCAGGGGCAGAGGGGCTCGAACCCCCGGCCTACGGTTTTGGAGACCGTCGCTCTACCAGCTGAGCTATACCCCTATTCGCTTTCAACTCGACGCCGGCGCAATCGCCTCGCTCTCGTCAGAAGCATGGCGCTCCCTTTAAGATGCGCCGAACGGATTGGCAAGACCCGTTTTTCGTTTTTTCAAATCGATATACAGGCTTCTGCCTTCCAAGGCCTGCTTCCGGAGGTCGTTCGCCAGTGCTCCACGCCCAAGAACGGCGCGGACCCGCCGTTCGTCTAGCCTTCCGCCCCGCCCTGCCCGGTCTTGGGTGGCTTGCGCTTGAGGAAAGATGGCTTCAGCCGCCGGAGAAAATTATCGAAATCACGAAGTACGCCCGTCAGCGATATCAATTTATCGACTTCGGCGTCGGCATTGCCCAATCGCTCGGATAATACTTCCGCGGCGGCAAGCGCGATCTCGCCCGGAGGAATTTCAGGAAACCGCTCTGCCAGTTTGGCGTAGGCATTGGACGATACGCCGCCATGGATGTGGATTTTACCCAGCCGCGCAAAAAGACGAAGAAACGTCTGCTCGAAGCTCCAGTCGTGAACGGAGACGACCCGCCATTTTTCGGTGCGTCTGGCTGAAAATCCTGCAAGGAAGATGGGGCTTTGTAATTTCAAACCGCTTAGCCACACGGCCATGACAAAGCCGCTGGTCGGCGTCTTGCCCTCGGTATAAAACTCGCTGCAAAAGCCGGTCAGATCGAGATGACCGACCGGCGCACCCTGGAAGTCGGCGGCCGCATTCAGTTTCTCTTCGGTGTTCAGCCGTATGTTCATGATTCCGAGAAACTGGTCTTTCGGAAAGAATTTTAAGACCTCGCCAACCTCGCCTCGATAGACGATGTTCGCCCCGCGCGGCTGACCGCGCGAGACCAGCAGCGAGTGGCCGTGAAAGGGCCGATCGAGCACCTTGTAGACTTTATTAAAGAAGACAAAGAGCGCGGTCGGCGGAAACTGCGACTGGATCGCATCGATATCGACCACGTCGCTATTGGCGACCAGAACAATATGGGAAAAGGCGGAAAGAACGGTCCGCCATTCATCGATCGACGACAAGCCGCTGGCGGCGCCTGCCGCGGAGACGCCCCTTTCCGCAATCCCGCTCTGCGCTGTCACGCCTTATCCAATCTCGTTACTTCTGCTGAACCGAGAGAACGCGGTCGCGCATTGCGAACCACTCGTCCGCATAGTCGTCATTGCGATACTCGTCGAAATAGGGACCGCCATCGGTGAAATGCACGATCTTCGCATCCGGACGATGGTCGTATTCGTTGACGAGATAATTCCACACGACCGGGATCTCACCGATCTGATCGTCGCTCTCCAGCCATTTGAACTGATGGAGCTGCAAGCCCGTTGCGGTGTTCACGTATTCCTGCGTCAGCGCCCTGCACTTGGCATTGTTGAAAAGGATCATGCTCGACCAGTTCTTCTTCTCGTACTTGGTCTGGGTTTGGCCGAGAAATTTCGTCTCGATCTTCGGTTGATAATCGTGCTTCACGCACATTGCCGCGTATCGGTCGTCGCGCAGCTTCCAGAGCTCGGCAATATCGGCGCGGGCGAGCATGTCGCAATCCATGAAGATGCTCCAGCCCTCGAAGTTGCTTAGGAAGGGAACAAGGAACCGAGAGAACGAAAACTCGGTCGACTGCAGCGCGTTCCGCTCGCGGGTGAAGAAGCTGCCGAGGTTGCTCAGAACGATCGGGGAGAAAGCAACCGGAATCGACGAGTGCTCGATAATGCTCTGGCTCAGAACATGGTAGGCAACGACCTCTTTCGAATCGAAACCGACAAAAATACGTGCGACATCATCTCTCATGCTTTTCCCCTAGACTATGATCAGCAACTAATAGACCGGATTCGGTGCGCCTTTGCAAATCTTGTGCGAAACTCACCAGAAAACATTTGCATAACCGCTGAGACAAGTTGGCCTAATTAAGGCGCGTTTTCTCATCCGTCGAGAGTGCTGATTCAAATTTGTTAATCGGGGCGTACGAGACCAAGACTTTCGCGTTGCGAGCTGCGTGATAGTCGCGTGGTGGCACATGTCACCCGTTGGAGATATGCGCAATCATCGGAGCGAACAGGATGCACGATATAACCATCGTGGAACACGATTCCAGCTGGCCACTCGTATTCGAGATGCGACGACGGTCCATCGCTGCCCTACTGCTGCCTTTCAACCCCGAAATTCATCATTTCGGCAGCACTTCCATTCCCGGGCTCGCCTCGAAGCCGAGAATCGACATCAATGCAGTATTCGCGTCGGAGGACGAACTCCCATTCGCCATCGAACGGATCAGAACATCCGGCGCATATACCTCCCACGGAGACCCCTATGATCAGGGAACCTGGACCTTCACCAGGGACGAAACGCCCTATGGCACACGTCTCTATCTATGCGCGGCAGGCAATGACGTGCACGCGAAACGCCTGACCTTCCGTGATTATTTACGCGTGCACCCCGAAGCGGTGATTGCCTATGCCGCGCTGAAGCGGCAGCTCGCCGCGGAAGCAAGAGGCAATTGGAACTATTACAACGGGGGCAAAACCGAGTTCGTGACGGTCATTCTTTGCAAGGCGCGGGCTTTGCAGGGCGCGGGCTTTGCAAGGCGCGTGCGCGAGGTGAAGACACCCCGTCTCCAACAGGTGACTTAGATATTTGAGGCTGGATCGCGCGAAGAAAAAGGCCCCGCCGTTGCCGGCGAGGCCCTTCCAAATCAAGAATAATTCTCGAATTACTCGACGATGCTGGCCACGATGCCGGCGCCGACGGTACGGCCGCCTTCGCGGATAGCGAAGCGAAGCTTTTCTTCCATCGCGATCGGGACGATCAGCTCGACGTCAACCGTGACGTTGTCGCCAGGCATGACCATTTCCGTGCCTTCCGGAAGCGTCACGATGCCGGTCACGTCAGTCGTACGGAAGTAGAACTGCGGACGGTAGTTCGTGAAGAACGGCGTATGACGGCCGCCTTCTTCCTTCGTCAGGATGTAGGCTTCTGCCTTGAACTTCTTGTGCGGCTTGACCGAACCCGGCTTGCAAAGGATCTGGCCACGCTCAACGCCGTCACGGTTCACACCGCGAACCAGTGCGCCGATGTTGTCGCCAGCCTGGCCCTGATCGAGCAGCTTGCGGAACATTTCAACGCCGGTAACCGTCGTCTTCGAGGTCGGACGGATGCCGACGATTTCGACTTCTTCACCAACCTTGACGATACCGCGCTCGACGCGGCCCGTCACAACCGTACCACGGCCAGAGATCGAGAACACGTCTTCGATCGGCATCAGGAACGGCAGGTCGACCGGACGTTCAGGCGTCGGGATGTAGGCGTCGACAGCGGCCATCAGTTCGCGGATCGCGTCTTCGCCGATCTTCTTGTCCGAGTCTTCGAGAGCGGCCAGAGCCGAACCCTTGACAACCGGGATATCATCGCCCGGGAAGTCGTAGGACGACAGAAGTTCGCGAACTTCGAGCTCGACGAGTTCGAGAAGTTCTGCGTCGTCGACCTGGTCGACCTTGTTCAGGAACACGACGATTGCCGGAACGCCAACCTGACGGGCGAGCAGGATGTGCTCGCGGGTCTGCGGCATCGGGCCGTCGGCTGCCGAGCAAACCAGGATCGCGCCGTCCATCTGGGCGGCACCGGTGATCATGTTCTTCACGTAGTCGGCGTGGCCGGGGCAGTCGACGTGCGCGTAGTGGCGGTTCGGCGTCTCATACTCGACGTGTGCCGTCGAGATGGTGATGCCGCGCGCCTTTTCTTCCGGAGCCGCGTCGATCTGGTCGTACGCCTTGAACTCGCCGAAATACTTCGTGATCGCTGCCGTCAGAGACGTCTTGCCGTGGTCAACGTGGCCAATCGTGCCGATGTTAACGTGCGGCTTGTTGCGCTCAAACTTACTCTTTGCCATTTGAATGCTTCCTAGTGAACGTAGATTGGTGACCCCGGCGAACCGGTTTAGTGCCGCCGTTTAAGGCTTTCGATGCATTTGCGCAAGACTTAATTGCAGGCCCTATTCTTGGCGAATAAGCTGCAATTTCAGAGAATGCGCGCCTCGAATTGGCGATTTGACATGCCCGGCGCGCCAGACGATCCGAAAAGGCATAAAGCTGCCGTCGGTTCAGGCACTTAAATAGGTGCGTGCAAGTATCGGTTTCAAGGGGAATGGAGCGGGTAGCGGGAATCGAACCCGCGTATTCAGCTTGGAAGGCTGCTGCTCTACCATTGAGCTATACCCGCGGGTATGGTCCGATCTGAGACGAATGGTGGAGAGAGTTGGATTTGAACCAACGTAGGCTGAGCCAACGGATTTACAGTCCGTCCCCTTTAACCACTCGGGCATCTCTCCAGTTTCGTCCGGATCGTAAGACCAAGCTTGCCAGACGTTGAAGCGTTGCCGCCCCGTCGTCTGCGCCGCGTATATGGACGGAGCGTTTCCGTCTGTCAACATGAAGATTTCGCAAAACTGTCGAAAAAATTCCGCTTCCAGTGAAAAGCCTTATCGCATGCCGGGGCTATGCGCTTTCCCACGACATCGCTATAAAGCCGCATGAGCAAAGACAGATCTTCCGGCCGATCCGGCCCCGACAAAACCACCTCCCATACCGGCGCCGACGACCGTTCGGCCAAGGACACCCATTATGCAACGCTGCGGCGCCAGCATCGCGACGCCAAGCGCGAGCGCGGCGAGATTCCGACGCCGACACCACATAAGCGCGGGCGCGCCGCCGACGACTGGAAGGCGCCGGCTCTCGCGCCCGATCAGGTCTATCTCTACGGCCTGCACACCGTCAGAGCCGCGCTCGACAACCCTGCCCGCCAGAATGTGAAGCTTTCCGCGACCCAGAATGCTCTGGCCCGTCTGGAAATCGAGACGCCGGAGACCCTCGGCATTCCGGTCGAGATCGTCTCGCCGCAGGATATAGACAAGGTGTTGGGACCCGAGGCGATCCACCAGGGCGTCATGCTGGAGACGCGGCCCCTGCCCGTGCGCCGTCTCGAAGCGCTGAAGGACAGCCCGCTCTTGCTGGTTCTCGATCAGGTCACCGACCCTCACAATGTCGGCGCCATCATGCGATCGGCTGTCGCCTTCGACGCCGGAGCCGTCATCACCACCCAGCGCCACAGTCCGACCGAATCGGGTGTACTGGCGAAATCCGCTTCCGGCGCGCTTGAGCTCATACCTTATATACAGATCACCAACCTAGCCGACGCCGTCGGCGAGCTGCACAAGCTCGGCTTCTTCACGATCGGGCTTGATTCGGAAGGGCCGGCGCCGCTGGAGGGCACATTCTCCGGAACGAAGATCGCGCTGGTGCTCGGTTCCGAAGGCAAGGGTCTACGGCAAAAGACGCGCGAGACGGTCAACGCGCTCGCACGGCTGGACATGCCCGGCGCAATCAAGTCGCTAAACGTCTCCAACGCCGCCGCCATCGCCATGTATGCCGCGCGCAGGTATTTGAAGATCTGACGCCCGCTGATCGATTTTTTCTTTACAGACGCACAGAATCTGGTAGTGCGTCCGTCACTGCCCTTGTAGCTCAGTTGGTAGAGCACCTGATTTGTAATCAGGGGGTCGCGGGTTCGAACCCTGCCGGGGGCACCAGAAATTCTCCAGTGAACGCAGAGACTCAGCGATAAACTCGCCCCTCAAAGGCGGGTTTTTATGTTGCATAAGCTCGCAACAGATTCCCTTGATTTCCAGCGATTCCAACATGTCCACGGCGAATCCATGGGACACGGAATGCAAGATGGCGGGTCCTGCGACGATTGTTTAAAATGCTCTTTGACGCTTAAAGGCCTCGCGAACCACCTTCCGTGTTTGCCGTGATTGGTGCGGCGACAACGATTGACGTTGAGAGCAATCCCGACACCTACTGATCAATCGGCAATGCGGAAGTAACTTGTATGAACGTGGGAAAATTGGAAGCGCGGAACGCGATCAGACTATTGTGCTACAAATGGCATGCTCGCTCCCACAGCGGTGAGCTGGCCCCCGATTTTCGTATCTTCCTCGATTGGCTGAATGCCGGTGGTTATGGCCACTACGTCGAGTTCGAAAGCGAAACATCGCCCTCCCAGGATGTGAGAACATGGTTCACCGACGAATTTAAGCGCGCATAAAAAGGCTCCGGCGCGAGCCTTGTATATCCATTGGGTCTGGTGCTCTCTTTATATGGGAATCTCGCCGATCAACAAGCGCGGAAATAGCGCGATACTGGGTGTTCCATCTGGCTGGAAGCAACGACATCCGAGCCGTATGTCGACTTCACCGACCCCAGCGGCATGAACAGCATCAGCCGGTCATATGAAGTCGCGATGCACTGATCGGCAGCGTCTAGGATCATTAAATCCGCTCCAAGGTGGGCGTCCTGTTCGACCGTCTGCCCCCAATAGTAACCAACCTGACATAGCTGTTCAGCACGGCCAGTCCTGTAGGGAAATTGCCCAATCGGCGTCGCATTCTTCTTGGCGTAAACATCGCGATGGTATCACCCATATTGATTATGAGGTGGAGTCGACCGTCGAATCTGGTCCAGTCGTCTCAGTGCAGGCTGCGGCCAAAGCAAGGGTTACGACTTCGGCGCGTCCCCGAGGCGCCATTTTTCCTGTTTCCTTGGGTAATCCGCTGGCCACCCTCCGCCTATTAATCTTGCTTGTTCAAGATCTTGTACGAAATATCTTGTCGCAATCTGCATTTATCATTTACGTAGAATGACTTTGCCAAAGGACATGACATGCCGCGACCGTGCGAATCTCTTTGCTTTCTTGCTTCAGCGACTTCAGAGGCGCTGGCGGCGCAGGAGGAGCTTGTGCGGCTTTATGGGCAGGCGCCCCAGGAGCAGGCCGATGTCATCGTTGCGCTCGGCGGCGATGGTTTCATGTTGCAGACGCTGCACAACACGATGAACTCAGGCAAGCGTGTCTACGGGATGAATCGCGGTTCGGTCGGTTTCCTCATGAATGACTACCGCACTGAAGACCTGATGGCTCGAATCGATGCGGCAGTCGAAAACGCGTTTCGTCCCTTGCAGATGACGACGAAGAATGTCGACGGGTCGAGCACCATCGCGCTTGCCATCAACGAGGTCTCGCTTTTCCGGCAGTCCTATCAGGCGGCGAAGCTCAGGGTCGAGATCGACGGGCATGTGCGGCTGGAAGAACTCATCTGCGACGGGCTGATGGTGACGACGCCGGCGGGCTCGACGGCCTATAATCTCTCCGCCCACGGGCCGATCCTGCCGCTGGATGCGCCGCTCCTGGCGATTACCCCGGTCAGCGCCTTCCGCCCGCGCCGCTGGCGCGGGGCGCTACTGCCGAACAGGGTCACGGTCGACATAACGGTGATCGAGGAAGAGAAGCGACCGGTCAACGCGGTAGCCGACAATACGGAGGTGAAATCGGTCCTGAGCGTGCGAATCGCACAGTCCGAAGACATGACCGCACGCATTCTTTCCGATCCCGACCGCTCATGGTCTGATCGCATCCTTGCCGAACAATTCTCCGATTGAGGGGTCTCCGATTGAGGGCGAGATACCAACTGCGATTGGACCGACGAGCGAGAGCAGCGTAATGTCACAACCGTGGCGTGACTGCCTTGCCAACGATTGAGATCATGCCGAGCGGAGCTGTCTTGAAGAAACCGGCCCATGGACTTGCCCTGATCGTCCCGCTCATGGTCGCATCGATCGTGTTTCCGGGGCTGGCCGTCGCGCAAGCGCAGGATATTCTCCCGGCCGCCATCACCTTTGCGACCAGCACCGGCTATTGGGAAGACAACGGTGGTGCAGCAACTGCTTCAGGGTCGCCATCAACCGAGAAGCCAGCCTCCCGGCATGGCTACTACAAGCTTTTTGCGGTGCGCCAGGCGGATAGGACCTCGAAAGTCTATCTGCAGCAGATTGCCGTTGCCGACGACGGGCTTCAGGTGTTGTCAACCATCGAGTTGCGTGAACTCGATGAGATCAAACCCTATGTGACGGATATCAGGCCGGAAAACCCTGACGGCTTCATCAAGGAGCCGGGCTTGTTCGCCACCGTTGTCCTGAAAACCGATCCCGATGGAGAGACGGAGCGCTGGCGGGTGGCCATGGACGATCTCGGGGAAATCTCGGTCGAAAAGCCGTCGGACTGAGACCGCTCAAGAATACCCCTCTTAATGAAAAAGCCCCGTTGCCGGGGCTTTTTCTTTGTCAATCAATCAATCAATGGAAATCGCTTTAATCGACGTCGTCAACGACCGCGTCCGCAGCACCGCTGATGCGATGGGCTAGAGCCGCTTCCATGAACTCGTCGAGATCCCCGTCGAGGACATCGCCGGGCGCGGTGCTGGCAACACCCGTCCGCAGGTCCTTGACCAGTTGATAGGGCTGCAGAACGTAAGAGCGGATCTGATGGCCCCAGCCGATATCCGATTTCGAGGCGGCTTCGGCGTTGGCAGCGTCTTCGCGCTTCTTCAGCTCGGCTTCGTACATGCGGGCGCGCAGCATGTCCCAGGCCTTTGCGCGGTTCTTGTGCTGCGAGCGTTCTTGCTGGCAGGCAACCACGATGCCGGTCGGGATATGGGTGATGCGCACGGCGGAGTCCGTCGTGTTGACGTGCTGACCGCCTGCACCCGACGAACGGTAGGTATCGATGCGGCAGTCGCCTTCGTTGATCTCGATATTGATCGAGTCGTCGACAACAGGGTAGACCCAGATCGACGAGAAGGACGTGTGGCGACGCGCATTGCTGTCGTAGGGCGAGATCCGCACGAGGCGGTGCACGCCCGATTCGGTCTTCAGCCAGCCATAGGCATTGTGGCCCTTGACCAGCAGCGTCGCCGACTTGATGCCCGCTTCTTCGCCGTCATGGACTTCCATGAGTTCGACCTTGAACTTCGAACGTTCCGCCCAGCGGGTGTACATGCGCAAAAGCATGTTCGCCCAGTCCTGGCTCTCGGTGCCGCCGGCGCCGGAATGGACTTCGAGATAGGTGTCGTTGCTATCGGCTTCGCCCGAAAGCATGGCTTCCACCTGGCGACGGGCAGCCTCGGCCTTCAACGCCTTCAGCGCATCTTCGGCTTCCCTTATGACGCCTTCGTCGCCTTCTTCCTCGCCGAGCTCGATCAGCTCGACATTGTCGGCAAGTTGCCGCTCCAGCGCGCGCACGCCGCCGATGCCGTCATCCAGCTGCTGGCGCTCGCGCATCAGCTTCTGCGCTTCGGTGGCATCGTTCCAGAGGTTCGGGTCCTCTGCCTTGTTATTCAACCAGTCCAGTCGTCTTATCGCCTGGTCCCAGTCAAAGATGCCTCCTCAGCAGGCTTATGGCCTGCTTGGTCTCGTCGACTACATTCTCGATTTCAGCTCGCATCAGTCCGCTTCTCGGTTCGATTTCTGGATATGAAAGAGTGCCCGTCACATAGATAGCCGGGCCGCGGATGTAAAGCCCCGCGGCCGGTGCAAACGGAATTCGTGATGTCAGAACAGGCCGCCGGCGCCGGATTGCACAGCCTGCGTTGCCTGCGGCGACGTCTTGAGGATTTCCTCAGGCGGCAAGGTGTTGCTGCTGATATCGCCACCAATAACCTGGTAGGACGAGGCCGGACCGGTGCCGGGCTTGAAGGCTTCGACAATCGCATTGGGATCGCCGGGCTGAGCGGCCATGCCGGTGCTGCGATTGACGGCTATCATATTCATGCCCGGCGGTACCACGAACTTCTCGGGTTGCTCATCCTTCGTCGCGGCCTGCATGAACTCGTTGAAAACGGGGGCGGCAAGCGAGCCGCCTGTCATGCCGTGACCGAGATCGGAGGGCGTGTCGAAACCCAGATAGAGGCCGGCGACCAGGCTCGGCGTGAAGCCGACGAACCATGTGTCCTTCTGATCGTTGGTCGTTCCGGTCTTGCCGGCAACGTCTGTGTTGAGCTTGATCTTGCCGGCGGCCGTTCCGCGCGTGATGACGCCCTGCAGCATCGAGGTGATCTGATAGGCCGTCATCGGATCGAGAACCTGCTGGCGGTTGTCGAGGACGTTCGGCTCGTCCTGATTTTGCCAGTCGGTCGCGTTGCAGGTCTCGCAGACCCGTTCCTCATGCTTGAAGATGGTCTTGCCGTAACGGTCCTGGATGCGGTCGATCAGCGTCGGCTTGATCTGCTTGCCGCCGTTTGCAATGACCGAGTAGGCCGAAACCATGCGCAGCACCGTCGTCTCGCCAGCGCCGAGCGCCATGGCCAAGACAGGGTTCATCTTGTCGTAGATACCGAAGCGCTCGGCATATTCGGCGACAAGGTTCATGCCCATGTCGTTGGCGAGGCGCACCGTCATGAGATTGCGCGAATTCTCGATCGCAAAGCGAAGCGTATGGGCGCCACCGCCCTCGCCTTCGTAATTCTCAGGCTTCCAGACCTGGCCATTGCTGAGCGTGATTTCGATCGGATCATCGAGCGTGACCGATGCCGGCGTATAGCCGTTGTCCATTGCGGCAGCGTAGACGAAAGGCTTGAAGGAGGAGCCGGGCTGGCGCATCGCCTGGGTGGCGCGGTTGAACTGGGACTGCGCGTAGGAGAAGCCGCCGACCATCGCAAGCACGCGGCCGGTATGAGGATCCATGGCAACGAGACCGCCCTGAACCTTCGGCGGCTGGCGGAGGCGATACTTGGTGGAATTCTCATCGCCGATCTGCTCGACATAGACGACATCGCCCGGCGACAGCACGCCGCTCGGGGATTTCGCCGTCTTATGATCGCCGTCCGACCAGCGATAAGCCCAGCGCATATCGGCAGCGGCGATCGACCCGCGTTTGCGATCCGGGGTGATCTTGCCGCCAACATCGATATCCGGACGCAGGCCGATATCCACGCTGTCATCGGATACGGCCAGCACGACGGCGAGCTGCCATTCCGGCACGTCGGACAGCGTCGGAATCTTGGCGAGTTCCGGACCCCAGTCCTGCGAGGTCGCGATCTGTTTCAGCGGCCCGTGGAAGCCGTGGCGTTCGTCATAGCTGACGAGACCGTCCTGCAACGCCTTGCGTGCCTCGATCTGCAACTGCGGATCGAGCGAGGTGCGGACGGAAAGACCACCCTCGTAAAGCATCTTGTCACCATACTTGTCGATCAGCTGGCGGCGAACTTCTTCGGTGAAGAATTCGGAAGCGAAGACGGATCCGCCATTGCGCTTGTTGACCACGCCAAGCGGCTGCTTCTTTGCGTCTTCGCCGTCGGCCTGGCTGACATAGCCGTTCTCGACCATGCGGTCGATAACCCAATTACGGCGCGTGAGCGCGGCATCGGCGTGGCGGAAGGGGCTGTAGTTGTTCGGGCCCTTGGGCAAGGAGGCTAGGTAGGCCGATTCGGCGATCGTCAGGTCCGTTACCGGCTTGTCGAAATATGTGAGCGCGGCGCTGGCAATGCCGTAGGAATTCAGGCCGAAGAAGATCTCGTTGAGGTAAAGCTCGAGAATCTTATCCTTGCTGTAGGTCTGCTCGATACGGAAGGAAAGAATCCCTTCCTTGAGCTTGCGGTCGAAGGTTTGATCCGCCGACAGCAGGAAGTTCTTCGCAACCTGCTGCGTGATGGTCGATGCACCGACGAACTTGCGACCGGAGCCGACATTCTGAAGGTTCACCGCAATCGCGCGCATCAGGCCGCCGACATCGATGCCGGGATGGTTGTAGAAATTCTTGTCTTCCGCGGAGAGAAACGCCGCCTTGACGCGATCAGGGATGGCCTGAATCGGAATGAACAGACGCCGCTCCTTGGCGTATTCCGCCATCAGGGCGCCGTTGCCAGCATGGACGCGCGTGGTGACCGGCGGCGCATAGTTCGCCAGCACTTCGTAATCGGGAAGATCCTTGGAAACGACGCTCAGATAAACGGCCGCGACGGCTGAAACACCCAGCAACAGGATGCAGCCCAGCCCAAAGAAATATCCAAGCAATCTGACCATATTGAAGCTACCGGTGTTTCTTCATCATTTGGCGCGGAAACGATAATCGCATATCGAGCCGCGTTTTGCACGGTCCACGTCCTATTGCAAGACGAGAACGTCAACAAAGGCCTCGTTGCCGACCGTCGCGAACATACTTCGCTCTAGCGGCGGCAATGTGAGGAAAATAGGGCCACCCAACTATATTCTTCAGTCTATCCCCTCCCATCCGAAATAATCTGTGACGAGAAAGACGCGTCTTGTCTGCCGTTACCCTCACCCGCCGTTGGCGATCGTCGACGCGCGATATTCCTTCACGGCATCAGTTAGCCTGCCGACGAGCTTGTCGCGCCACTTGTCGTCCAGTAGCAGTTTCTCGTCATCCTTGTTCGAGAGGAAACCGAGTTCGAGCAGGATGGACGGCACGTCAGGCGCCCGCAGCACCTGGAAGCCGGCATGACGATGCGGATTGTTGATCATCGTGATCTGGCCGTTGAAGGAATTGAGAACATCCTGCGCAAGCGAAATGGAGAATGCCTGGGTTTCCCGCCGTGTCAGGTCCATGAGAATGTCGGCGACCTCGGCGGGTGCTGCCGGCGCTTCGGCTCCGGCAAGCTTGTCGGAGTTGTTCTCGCGGTCGGCGACATCGGCGGCAAGCTTGTCCGAGGCCTTGTCCGAAATCGTGTAGACGGTCGCGCCGCGAATATCCTTCTGCTTCAGCGTATCGGCATGCAGCGATATGAACAGAGCGGCATGGTTCTGGCGCGCGATCGTTACCCGTTCGGAGAGCGACAAATACTCGTCCTTGTCGCGGGTCAGGAAGGCCTTAATACCCGGCTGCTGGTTGAGCTTGTCGGCGAGCTCCTTCGCATAGGCGAGCGTGATCTGCTTTTCAGGCGTGGTGCCATCGCTGGCGATCGCGCCGGTATCGATGCCGCCATGGCCCGCATCGACGGCAATTAGAAAGTCTGAGGCGTTTACCTTCTGGACCGGAGCAACGGGTCCGACATCCCTCGCTGTGTCCTGGGCGGTCCAGCTCTGCTGTTTGACCAGATCGGCGAACTGATCGGGCGGCACCATTTCGGCGTCCAGCACAAGGCGTTGCCCCTTCCCGCTCTCATCGGCCTGCACCTTGGCTAGGACGAGCTTCACCGGCTTTATCGCCGTCAGCACGATCCGGGCGCTGTCGGCGTCCATCGTGCCGTAGCGAATATCCTTGAACAGTCCCCGCGGCTCCAGAGCCTTGGCGGGGAAGCCGAAGGCCGTCGCCGGCAGGTCGACGACCACCCGGGGAGGATCGGCGAGATAGTGGACCGAGAATTTCGGCTCGCGGTCGAGATCGATGACAATCCGGGTTCGTGCATCGTCACCGGCTATGCGGGCACCGTAGGCAAGGATCGGGTCCTCAGCCGAGGCTGACATAGGCGCCACCAATGCCGCCGCCAACAGGGCCGCGGCGATCGTAATACGGAGGCTACTCACAGAAATCCCACTCGCATGCCCTGCCCCTTCAACTCCTCAGGCCCCGTCCTTATATATTCCATTGAAGACGCCATCTTGGGCGTTCATGGCAATAGCGGGGACCGGTCCATCCGGCCATCGTGGAGCACACAGCGAATCCGCGGGCACCCGGTTTCCGGTTCAGCCGACGAATCCATCAATATTATGGCACACTTGGCTTTCCCCTTGCTATTGTGACAGATAAAACATACAACGCATATTAGGGTAGAAGTATTGACGGGACAGAGTCGCCGCTAAGGCAGCCACCACGTTTACATGGCGCCATAAACGGCAGTCGTCCGCCGTCGAATGTACTTTTATTCGAATACTGGATCCTGAACTTCCAGCCTAGTGCGGGAATTTCATCGGTGGAAAGCCACCAAACGCTCTCATGTTGGAGAGCACATTCATCGGACCCGAAGACGGGTCTAAAGCATTGTCGATCTCGCTTGGTTACGGATGTTGTCGCAGCGGCTTTTATCTAAAGTGAACAGACCCCGGGGGCTTACTTTCCCGGCTGTTGTCTGGCTGCTGCCCCCTCAACAGAATCAGGCGCGACTTTCATTATCCGGTGCAGCAGTGGCGGGTTGCATCCGGTCTGTCCTAATGGCAGTCCGGCCCCACCCTGCATGGCTGCGCCGAGGAGCACAGCTTTCATGGCAGACAAAATGCTTATCGATGCGTCTCACGAGGAAGAGACGCGTGTTGTTGTCGTTCGCGGGAACCGCATAGAGGAATTCGACTTCGAGTCACAGCACAAGAAGCAGATCCGCGGCAACATATACTTGGCTAAAGTCACGAGGGTCGAACCCTCGCTTCAGGCTGCCTTCGTTGACTACGGCGGCAACCGGCACGGCTTTCTCGCCTTCGCCGAAATCCATCCCGATTACTACCAGATTCCGCTCGCCGATCGCCAGGCGCTGCTGAGGGCCGAGGCGGAAGAGCATCGCCGCGACGACGACGTCGAGCATGTCGAGACGGCGAGCTTCGATCTCTCGAAGCAGGATCAGCCGGATATCGGCATCGTTCCGATTGAAGCGACCGAAACGGTAGCCGCTCCCTCCAGCGAGGAGCCTGTCGCAGAAGAGGCTGCAGCCTCGACTGAAACGGCCGCTCCGTCGGCCGAAGTGGTCGAGCCTGTGGCTGAAGCGCCCGCCAAGAAGGCAAGACCGCGCCGCAGCCGCAAGAAGGTGGCAGAGCCCGAAGCCACGGCTACCGAGGACGCTGTCCCGACCGACGTCGAAGCGCCTGCTGCCGACGACGAGGAAGGCTCGTCCGGCGAAATGGCCGCCATGGTCGATACCGATTCGATTTCGGAAGACGTGGACGTTTCCAAGCGCCGCGGCAGTGACGACGATGATGACGACGATCACGACCATGAAGAGGAAGTGATCGAATCCGTCGGCGCCGAAGACGCGATGGAAGAAGTTCCGGATCGCATTCAGCGCAAGCCGCGCAAGCAGTATCGCATCCAGGAAGTGATCAAGCGCCGGCAGATCCTGCTCGTTCAGGTCGCCAAGGAAGAGCGCGGCAACAAGGGCGCAGCTCTCACCACCTATCTGTCGCTTGCAGGCCGCTATTCGGTTCTCATGCCGAACACCGCGCGCGGCGGCGGTATTTCCCGCAAGATCACCAATCCGCAGGACCGCAAGCGCCTGAAGGAAATCGCCAAGTTGCTCGAAGTGCCGCAGGGCATGGGCGTCATCTTGCGCACGGCCGGTGCCAACCGCACCAAGGTCGAGGTCAAGCGCGATTTCGAATATCTGATGCGCCTGTGGGAAAACGTGCGCACGCTGACGCTTGCCTCGACGGCCCCCTGCCTCGTCTACGAGGAAGGCTCGCTGATCAAGCGCTCGATCCGCGACCTCTACAACAAGGATATCAGCGAAGTCATCGTGTCTGGCGAGGAAGGCTATCGTGAAGCGAAAGACTTCATGAAGATGCTGATGCCGAGCCATGCCAAGGTGGTTCAGCCCTATCGCGACATCCATCCGATCTTCTCGCGTTCCGGCATCGAGGCGCAGCTCGACCGGATGCTGCAGCCGCAGGTGACGTTGAAGTCCGGCGGCTACCTGATCATGAACCAGACCGAAGCCCTGGTTTCGATCGACGTCAACTCCGGCCGTTCGACGCGCGAACACTCGATCGAGGACACGGCGCTCCAGACGAACCTTGAGGCTGCCGACGAAGTCGCCCGCCAGCTTCGCCTTCGCGACCTTGCCGGCCTGATCGTCATCGACTTCATCGACATGGAAGAAAAGCGCAACAATCGCGCCGTCGAGAAGAAGCTGAAGGAATGCCTGAAAAACGACCGCGCTCGCATCCAGGTCGGCCGCATCTCGCATTTCGGCCTTCTGGAAATGTCGCGCCAGCGCATCCGCGCATCCGTTCTTGAATCGACCACGCAGGTCTGCTCGCATTGCGGCGGCACCGGTCATGTTCGTTCACAGTCTTCCGTTGCCCTGCATGTCCTGCGCGGCATCGAGGAATATCTGCTGAAGAACACCACGCACGACATCACCGTGCGCACGACGCCCGACATCGCGCTCTACCTGCTCAACCACAAGCGCCAGACGATCGTCGATTATGAGAGCCGCTTCGGCGTTGCGATCATCATCGATGCCGATGGCGCAGTCGGGACGCAGCATTTCGCGATCGATCGCGGCGAGCCTGTCGAGAACCCGGTCAAGATTGAAACCCTCTTCAACTTCGCAGCCATTCCCGAAGATGACGACGACGATATCGTCATCGAGGCGGACGAAGAAGAAGATGAGGAAATCGAGGAGAAGGCAGCCGCAGTCGAGCAGCCCGTCGCCCGCTCGGAAGGCGAAGCTGGCCGTAAGCGCAAGCGCCGCCGGCGTCGCCGCGGCCGCAATGGGGCCGAAGGTCAGTCGGAACAGGCCGCTTCGGACACTGCGACCGACGAAGGCGATGAAAGCGATGCCGAAGGCGAAGGCGACGACGAGGATGCAGGCGACAGCGCCGCAGAAACCTCGGCAGCCTCCAGCGACGAACAGCAGCGCCGCAAGCGTCGCCGTCGTGGCAAGCGTGGCGGTCGCCGCAATCGCGGAGATGAAGGCGAGCTTTCCTCCGCTTCGGAGGCTGATGGCGACGACGCTTCGGACGAGGACGCCGGCGAAAGCGACGGTGCCGAAGACGATAGCGTTGTAACCGTCAGAGAAATCGCTGTTGTGGAAGGCGAAGCGGCCGTCGAAGCCCAGCCGGCAATGGCTGCAGTGGAAACAGGCGCCAGCGTTACGGAAGACGTGAAGCCTGCCAAGAGCCGTCGCAGCCGCAAGCCGAAGGCCGAAGCATCGCCAGTTGAAGCCCCCGTTGCCGAACAGGCTCCTGCAATTGATGCGGAGACCGAGACGGTCGCTGAAATTGCAGCTGACCTTGGTGGCAGCACGGCAGCGGTGACCGAAGAAGCAAAGGCCGAGACAGAGGTAGAAGCCGAAAAGCCGGTCCGCGCCAACCGCGAGTCCAACGTCTCTTCCTCAGAACCGGTGGTCAAATCCAGCCGCGCGACGGAGCCGACCGATGGCGACGGCAAGCCGAAGAAGGCCGGCTGGTGGCAACGCCGCGGCTTCTTCTGAAAGCTCCTTTTCGGGGATAGGTAATTGAAATCCGGCCGCAGCGATGCGGCCGGATTTTTTGTGCTTAGGATGCGTTAAGAGCATGGCGTTTCCGCAATTGCCGTTGTCGCCATGCCTGCCTCAGGGCGGCCAATCGAACCCTAAGACGTCAATCAAGCTTGATGTATCGAATCCACAACCACCCATAAGTCACCGGAAAGAGACTCTATTTCAACCAGCCAGCGATGCGCTCCACAGCCTCTTCGATCTCCGCATTCGACCCGGCGTAGGAGAACCGCATGGCTCGGTGTCCTTCCAACGGATCGAAATCGAGACCAGGGGTGGCGGCAACGTTAATCTCGGCGAGCATCCTCTTTGCAAACACCATGCTGTCATTGGTGAAACGGCTGACATCGACATAGGCGTAGAAAGCGCCGTCCATCGGGGAAGCCAGCGGAAGGCCGATTTCGGGTAGGCGTCTTGCCAGGAAGTCACGGTTGCGCCGGTAGCTCTCCTTATAAACATCGAGTTCGACTTCGGCATCGAGCGCTGCCAGGGCAGCAATCTGCGACAACTCCGGCGGAGAGATATAGAGGCTCTGCGCCACCCGTTCGATCGGCCGCGCCAGTCGTTCAGGCAGCACCATCCAGCCGATCCGCCAGCCGGTCATGCAGTAATATTTGGAGAAGGAGTTGATGACGATCGCTTCGTCGGTCAGTTCCAGCGCGCTGGTCTCCTCCCCGACGAAGGTCAGTCCGTGGTAGATTTCATCGGAGATGAAGGCGATCGAATTTGCTGCGCAATAATCGGCCAGCGCTTTCAGTCCTTCCCTCCCCGTCACCGTGCCGGTCGGGTTGGCGGGGCTTGCGAGCAGGACGCCCTTCAGTCGCTTTCCGCTAGCGGCTTGCGCAGCTTCCAGGCTTTCCGGCGTCAGCGTGAAATGCGTCTCAGCCGTCACCGGTACTTCGACAACATCAAGGCCGAGCGCTGCAAGAATGTTGCGATATGCGGGATAGCCCGGCCGCGCGATCGCGACGCTGTCGCCGGCGTCGAACAGGGTGAGAAAGGCTAGGTTGAAGCCTGCGGACGATCCCGTAGTGATGGCAATCCGCACTGGGTCGATCTCGACACCGTGTCTTTTGCGATAATGACCGGCGAGCGTGTGGCGCAGCGCCGAGGTCCCGAGCGCATCGGTATAGCCGATACGACCGTGACCGAGCGCAGCGTTGGCGGCCTCCAGCGCCGCCTTGGGGGTCGGGTGAGAGGGTTGGCCGACAGCCATCGAGATGACGGCATGGCCGGCCTGCCGGCGTTTCGTCGCCTCTGCCAATACGTCCATGGCGTGGAATGGCTCGACTTCACTGCGCTTAGATAGGGAAAACAAGGTCAAATTCTCTCTTGGATGGATCGCCGCCAGACAATTGCCGCAATAATCGAGTGTTCACAATCCCGCGATTGCCACGCCACTTCGAATATTCCTGTTTCAGGAACGTCGGGGGCACCGTAAATTGCCGTCTCATGTCTATGGATTTTAACCCGGCGATGGTATCCGCTGACAAGAGCAAACTTCACCGATCGAACGACGAGGAATCCGATGTCCCTTTTTTCAAAGTCGCTGCTGACTGCATCAGCCGTCGCCATCGCAGCGTCGCTGGCCTTCGTCCAGCCTGCCGCAGCCCTCGATGATCAGCAGAAGAAGGAATTCGGTGACTTCATCAAGGAATACCTGATCGCCCATCCGGAGGTCATGCTCGACGTGCAGGCGGCACTCGACAAGAAGCAGGAAGAGGCCCGCCTCGAACAGTCGAACAAGGCCATTTCCAGCAACAAGGACCTGATCTTCAACGCCAAGTACGACATGACGATCGGCAATCCGAAGGGAGATGTCACCGTCGTCGAGTTCTTCGACTATAATTGCGGTTATTGCCGCCATGCGCTGAGCGACATGGATACGCTGCTCAAGAACGACAAGAACATCCGCTTCGTGCTGAAGGAATTCCCGATCCTCGGACCGGAATCGGTTGCGGCATCGAAGGTCTCGGATGCCTTCCGCAAACTTGCTCCTGAAAAATATGCCGAATTCCACCACACCCTGCTCGGCAGCGACGGACGCGCGACCGAAGACAGCGCCATGGAAGTCGCAACCAGCCTTGGGGTAAGCGAAAGCGCGATCCGCCAGGAGATGGCGAAGAGCCCCGATGATGCTTCGGTCAAGGAAACCTATCAGCTCGCAACCAATCTCGGCCTGACCGGCACCCCCTCCTACGTGATCGGCAACGAAGCCGTATCGGGCGCGATCGGACTCGATGCGCTGAAGGAAAAAGTCGACAATGTCCGCGCCTGCGGCAAGACTACCTGCTGAGGCTGCTCATTAAATCGCCAGAATCAGAGCGTTCTAACGCTGTGGACAAGCATGACCTATGTCCTGAGGGCTTTTCTCCGGGTCCTCGGGAGTCTATAGGTTGCGCTGCACTTTGATGGAACTTCTGATGACACAAACCATTTTCGTCTTGAACGGACCTAACCTCAATGCTCTAGGCAAGCGCGAGCCGGGTATCTACGGCGGCAAGACGCTGAAGGACATAGAGGCGGATTGCCGCTCTGCGGGCGAAACCCTCGGTTTTGAGATCGATTTTCGTCAGAGCAATCATGAGGGCATGCTGGTCGACTGGCTGCATGAAGCCGATGATCGCGCCGTCGGTGTGGCAATGAATGCCGGCGCCTACACGCATACCTCGGTTGCCCTACATGACGCCATCAGGGCTATTTCGATACCGGTCGTGGAGGTGCATATCTCCAATATCCATGCCCGGGAAGAATTCCGTCACAAGTCGATGATCGCGCCGGCAACCAAGGGCATGATCTGCGGCTTCGGGCCGTACAGTTATATTCTGGCGCTGCACGCGCTGAAGTCCATCACGCAATAACAAGAATTACATAGGGTTCCACTCCATGGCTGAAAAGAAGAACGGTATCGACCAGGCACTGATCCGCGATCTCGCAAATATTCTCAACGACACGGATCTAACCGAGATCGAAGTCGAGCAGGACGATCTGCGCATTCGCGTTTCGCGTGCCGGCACACCGCAGTATATCCAGGCGCCGATGGCGGCCCCGGCCTATGCGGCTGCGCCCGCACCGGCGGCAGTTGCAGCTCCGGCTGCGCCTGCGGCAGCGACACGCAACCCTGCGAACCTCGTGAACGCACCGATGGTTGGCACGGCCTATATGGCACCGGCTCCGGGCGCCAGCGCCTTCATCCAGGTCGGCGCCGCGGTCAAGGAAGGCCAGACGCTGCTGATCATCGAAGCCATGAAGACGATGAACCAGATTCCTTCGCCGAAATCAGGCACCGTCACGGAAATCCTTGTCGAGGACGGACATCCCGTCGAGTACGGCCAGCCCCTCGTCGTCATCGAATAAGGGATCGCCATGATTTCGAAGATCCTCATAGCAAACCGCGGCGAGATCGCGCTTCGCGTTCTGCGCGCCTGCAAGGAGCTCGGCATTCCGACCGTCGCGGTTCATTCGACCGCGGACGCCGATGCCATGCATGTGCGCCTTGCCGACGAAAGCGTCTGCATCGGCCCGCCGCCCTCGCGCGACAGCTATCTCAATATTCACCAGATCGTTGCAGCCTGCGAGATAACCGGCGCTGATGCCGTGCATCCCGGTTACGGCTTTCTGTCCGAAAACGCCAAGTTCGCCGATATCCTCGAGGCGCACGGCATCACCTTCATCGGGCCGACCGCCGACCATATCCGCATCATGGGCGACAAGATCACGGCGAAGGAAACGGCCAAGTCGCTTGGCATTCCTGTTGTTCCGGGCTCTGCCGGCGAAGTGAAGCCCGAGAATGCGCTGCAGATCGCTCGCGAGATCGGCTTCCCCGTCCTTATCAAGGCCACCGCCGGTGGTGGCGGCCGCGGCATGAAGGTCGCGAAGAGCGAGGAAGATCTTCTAGAAGCGGTTTCGACCGCACGTTCGGAAGCTCTGGCCGCCTTCGGCAACGACGCCGTCTACATGGAAAAGTACCTCGGCCAGCCGCGTCATATCGAAGTCCAGGTCTTCGGTGACGGTGAAGGCAACGCCATCCATCTCGGCGAACGCGACTGCTCGCTGCAGCGCCGTCATCAGAAGGTCTGGGAAGAGGCAAACTCCCCGGCGCTCAATGTCGAGCAGCGCATGAAGATCGGCCAGGTTTGCGCCGATGCCATGAAGAAGCTCAAGTATCGTGGGGCCGGCACGATCGAATTCCTCTACGAGAACGGCGAGTTCTATTTCATCGAAATGAACACCCGCCTGCAGGTGGAACATCCGGTCACCGAAGCCATCACCGGCATCGACCTCGTGCATGAGCAGATCCGCGTTGCTTCCGGCGGCGGTCTTTCGGTCACGCAGGATGAGGTGCATTTCCATGGCCACGCCATCGAATGCCGCATCAATGCCGAGGATGCCCGCACCTTCGTGCCCTCACCCGGCACGATCACGCATTTCCATGCACCGGGCGGCCTTGGCGTTCGCATCGATTCTGGCGCCTATCAGGGCTACAAGATCCCGCCTTATTACGACAGCCTCATCGGCAAGCTGATCGTGCATGGACGCACCCGTGTCGAATGCATGATGCGCCTGCGCCGTGCCCTCGACGAATTCGTCGTCGATGGCATCAAGACGACGCTGCCGCTGTTCCAGGATTTGGTTTCCAACCAGGATATCGCCAATGGCGATTACGATATCCACTGGCTGGAAAACTACCTGGCGAAAAGCCCCAATTGAGGGCGAACTGAATGGTCGGGCCGCGCACAAGGTCACCGGGGATCACGCCGGAAATCCTGTTGCGCGCCTATTCCATCGGGCTCTTCCCGATGGCTGAATCGGCGGACGATCCGGAAATATTCTGGGTCGAGCCGGAACTACGCGGTGTCCTGCCGCTCGACGCTTTCCATGTTTCCAAGAGTCTCGCCAAGACGGTCAGGCAAAGGCCCTTCGACATCCGTTTTGACTACGATTTCGACGCCACTATTGCGGCCTGCGCGGAGCATACGACAGGTCGTCCCAGCACCTGGATCAACAAGACCATCAGAACGCTCTATTCGGCGCTTCACCGCATGGGGCATGCCCATTCGGTCGAGGCGTGGGATGGAGATGAACTGGTGGGCGGTCTATATGGCGTGTCGCTCGGCTCCGCCTTCTTCGGCGAAAGCATGTTTTCGCGCAGGACCGATTCGTCGAAGATCTGCCTCCTGCATCTGGTGGAGCGGCTGCGAGAGAAAGGCTTCACCCTGCTCGATACCCAGTTCACCACCGAGCATCTGAAAACCTTCGGCGCAATCGACATCTCGAAGGATGACTACGCCAAGATGCTGGCGAAGGCGATGGAATCGCCGAATTTGGAGTTTTGAGTTCCGCCTAGCGGATCAGGCCTATCCAACCTCCTTTATATCCGATCTGGAGCATCGCCCGCTGGTTATGCAGGGGATTCACCCACCCCTGCGTTGATTTTCGAACTGATTTGTTTAGGCATCGAAAATGCAACGGGGGATAGAATCTTGAGACAATATCTTATAGCCGCGATCTTCTTCGCTCTTTTGGCGGGACAAGCCGCCGCGCGCCCCTATCAAGAAATATTCCCCGATAGAAAAGATTTCTCCGACAGCGAGAAAGCATTGCTGCAAAAGCTCGATTTTCAGCAGGGTGCCGTCAAGCTTTCCGAAGCAAGGGCGATGCTCAACGTGCCCTCCGATTTCTACTATCTGAGCCCCGCCGATACAAAGACCGTGCTCGTCGATATCTGGGGCAACCCTCCAGATTCGGCCGAAGGAACGATGGGAATGATCTTCCCGGCAAAATATGCGCCGACGGATGGCGAAGCCTGGGGCTCGATTGTGGAATATAACGCTGACGGTTATGTGTCTGATGCCGATGCCGCCAGCACGGATTACGACGAACTCCTTCAGAACATCAAGGATTCCATCAAGGAAAACAACGTCGAGCGCGAGAAGAACGGCTTCAAGAAGATCACCCTCGTCGGCTGGGCCTCGCCGCCCCATTACGACCAGTCGGCCCATGCCTTGCATTGGGCCCGGGATCTGATCTTCGGCGATGACTCGAAGGCGGAGCACACTCTCAACTATTCCGTTCGCGTGCTTGGACGCGAGGGCGTCATGCAATTCGACTTCGTTGCAGGGCTCGATCAGTTGAAGGAGATCGAAAGCGCGATCCCCACCGTCACGAAGCTCGTGCAGTTCGATCAAGGGATGACCTATGGCGATTATGCCAAAGGCGACAAGATTGCCGCCTATGGCATGGCGGGCATGATCGCTGCGGGCGCCGGTGCCAAGATTGCCGCCAAGATCGGGCTACTCGCGAGTGCCGTGGCCTTCTTCAAGAAGGCGGCAATCCTGGTCCTAGTCGTGGCCGGCGGCGTGGCCCGCTTTGCAAAGGGTCTGTTCAGAAGGAACAAAACACCGGGCGCCTAGGCCAAGGTTCGACAATAGCGCCGACAAACAATCGGTGGGCTCGTCGATGAACGCCAAACCCTTCAGTTCGCCGCTCTTCAGTTCGTCTTGGGGTTCGGATTATCCGGCGGCGGAATGTCGGACTTCTGCTTGCACTCTTTCAGCCAGACGTCATAGATCGGATGCTCGACCGCATTGAGGCCCGGGCTGTCGGCAAACATCCAGCCGGTGAAGATGCGGCGGATACGGCGATCGAGCGTGATCTCATCGACCTCGACGAAACCGTCGATCTTTTGCTGCTCGGTATCGTCGCGGGAGTAACAAGCTTTCGGCGTCACCTGCAGTGCGCCGAACTGCACCGTCTCGTTCATATAGACATCGAAAGTGGTGATGCGACCAGTGATCTTGTCGAGACCGGAAAAGACGGCGACCGGATTGGAGATACGCGCAGCTTCCGCGGGCGATGTCACGATCGCGCCTACGCCAGCAACAAGCATCATCGCAGCCATTGCACGCAAAGAACTGCTCCGCGTGAAAAACGTCATATGCGCCAGTCTCCAGCGTGGTGTCGATCGCAGCCACGGACGCGGTGTCACGAAGCCTCTTGCGTGGCTAAATGCCAATTGTGGCCAAAGGACGGGCCGAAGCCCCTTAGTTGCCCGGCGTCCAGGCGTCGTAGTCGCCCGTTACCCGCGGACGCTCGCCGCCAGCGGAAATGGAGCCGGGCGGACGGTAGGCCTGCGGCGAACCCGTCGGGTTTGCGCGGTGCGGCTTCTGCCATTCCTTGGGCACGTAGTTTTCCTGCGTCGGCGGAACATTGGTGCGGTGATGCATCCAACCGTGCCAGCCCGGCGGAATGGCGGAAGCCTCAGCATAGCCCTTGTAGACGACCCAGCGCTTCGGCAGGCCATAGGAGGACATGCCTGCTTCGTAATAGACGTTCCCGAGCTCGTCTTCGCCGACGCGCTTGCCAAAGCGCCAGAGTGCGAAACTCGTGCCCATGGTTGAGTTGTTCCACCAGGTGAAGGTCTGAAGCAGAAGTTTCTTCATGTCTTTTCCTTGAGCTCGGCCAGGACGGCGAGCGGGACCAGAATTCGATCCCTCGCTTATGCCGCCTGCCGGATCGATTGTCCAGTGATTCCCAGCCACATGACCGTCATTTCAGAGCCATCTTGAACCCGAGATGAGAGGGCTTGAAACCTAGTCTTTCATAGAAGCGGTGGGCATCTTTCCGTGCGGCATTCGAGGTCAGTTGCACCAGCCGCATTCCGCGACGCCGCGCATCCTCGATGCAGAAGGTGATCATCTTCGCGCCGATCCCCTGCCCCCGTAAATCGGACCGCGTCTGCACGGCTTCGACGATCATCGACGATCCGCCCTGGCCGTTCAGCGATGTGGTGATCATGGTCTGAAAAGTGCCGACGGCCGTGCCATCAAGTTCGGCGACATAGAGGGTCTGGTCGGACGAGGCCGCGATGATGTCGAATGCGCGCTTATAAGCGCCGAATGCAGCGGGATCCGTCGTATCGCCATGTCCGCCGACGGCGTCTGCGGCAAAGAGGGCGATCAGGGCCGGCAGATCGGACTCGCGCGCTTCGCGAATAATCAATTCAGTTCCGTTCATGCCCTTGCCTGCCGGTCAATGTCCCAATGGCTTCTCGAAAACCAGCGCAGGAATGCCGGACTGGTTCTGTCCCGCATTCTCGTTGCGGCCGACTTCCGTGAAGCCATGGACCTTGTAGAAGGCGATGGCGTCGGCGTTTTCCGGCTCGACATCGAGGCGCATGATTTCGGCATCCGGAAAGCACGTTTCGAGCTCCGCGAAGAGATCGCGTCCGATCCCCTGCCGCTGCAGCGACGGCTTCACGTAGAGCATGTGCAGCAGCACCGTCTTCGCCATGTCCTTGGACATGGTCGCATAGCCCATGCCGCCGATGTCCTTGCCGTTATCGGCGACGACGAATTCCGAATCCTTCTTTTCCAGGCGCGCCTTCAGCTTGTCCGGCGCCAGAAGCAGGGCGATCAGCTCGTCGACCTTCGCAGAACCGTAGAAAGGGTCGTAGGTCGCATGCCAGCTCTCGACCAGCAGCGCGCGAACCTTTGCAAGATCCTGTTCGCCGGCGGTACGGACGAAATACATCGTCGAAATCCTTTCGATTTATCCAAATCCGGGCGGGAAACGCCCGGACTCTTCCTGGACTTGCGTCAGTCCTCGATACCGAGCTTGGCCTTCACAAGCGCCTGTACGGCCTGCGGATTGGCCTTGCCGCCCGTCGCCTTCATCACTTGGCCGACGAACCAGCCGGCCAGCGTCGGCTTTGCCAGCACCTTTGCGACCTGATCCGGATTGGCGGCGATGATCTCGTCGACAGCCTTCTCGATGGCGCCGGTATCGGTCACCTGCTTCATGCCGCGCGTCTCGACGATTTCGGCGGGATCGCCGCCTTCGTTGAGCACGATTTCGAAGAGGTCCTTGGCGATCTTGCCCGAGATCGTCTCGGCCTTGATGAGGTCGATGATCGCGCCGAGCTGGGCAGGAGAAACCGGAGTCTCTTCAATGCTTTTGCCGGTTTTGTTCAAGGCGCCCAAGAGGTCGTTGATGACCCAGTTCGCAGCCATCTTGCCATCGCGGCCCTCGGCCACGGTCTCGAAATAGTCGGCAATCGCCTTTTCGGACACCAGCACCGACGCATCGTAGATCGACAGGCCAAGGTCGCGAACGAAGCGCTCCTTCTTGTCGTCGGGCAGCTCCGGCAGGTACTTGGCCAGTTCCTGGACGAAGGCGTCGTCGAATTCCAGCGGCAGCAGGTCCGGGTCCGGGAAGTAGCGGTAGTCATGCGCATCTTCCTTGGAGCGCATGGACCGCGTCTCACCCTTGTTCGGGTCAAAGAGGCGGGTTTCCTGGTCGATGGTGCCGCCATCCTCCAAAATACCGATCTGGCGGCGGGCTTCGTACTCGATCGCCTGGCCGATGAAACGGATGGAGTTGACGTTCTTGATTTCGCAGCGCGTGCCGAATTCGGCGCCCGGACGGCGAACGGACACGTTGACGTCGGCGCGCATGGAGCCTTCGTCCATGTTGCCGTCGCAGGTGCCGAGATAGCGCACGATCGAGCGCAGCTTGGTCATATAGGCCTTGGCTTCATCCGAGGAGCGCATGTCCGGCTTCGAGACGATTTCCATCAGCGCCACGCCAGAGCGGTTCAGGTCCACATAGGACATGGTCGCATGCTGGTCGTGCATCGACTTGCCGGCATCCTGCTCCAGATGCAGGCGCTCGATGCCGATCTCGATATCCTCGAACTGGCCCTGGCGGTCGGGACCGAGCGAAATGACGATCTTGCCCTCGCCGACGATCGGATCCTTGTATTGCGAGATCTGATAGCCCTGCGGCAGATCGGGATAGAAATAGTTCTTGCGATCGAAGACCGAGCGATGGTTGATCTGCGCCTTCAGGCCGAGGCCGGTGCGCACGGCCTGCTTGACGCATTCCTCGTTGATAACGGGCAGCATGCCGGGCATGGCGGCATCGACGAGCGACACGTTCGAATTGGCCGGCTTGCCAAATTCCGTCGAAGCGCCGGAGAACAGCTTCGAATTGGAGAGCACCTGGGCATGGACTTCCATGCCGACAATGACTTCCCAATCGCCGGTGGCGCCGGGAATGAAGCGTTTCGGATCGGGCGTGCGGACGTCGACAAGGGTCATGGGATGCTCGTGCAAGTGCTTTTCTGGAGGTTCCGAGGTAGAGCAAATGAAGGCCCTGCGCAAGGCTTTCGGCCTCTCCTTCGCGGCAAATGGGGCACAACCGGATCGCTGCGAGTGCCGGAAAATGACGGCGCGATCTTGCAGGGATCGCGGCGAGCGCAAGATCATTCTTCAGGAACATCAACGGAGGCGCAAAGCATGACGGGGCATTCCGATTCACATGATCTCGATCGTTTCGTGACGGCTCAGTCGGGCGTTTACGACCAGGCGCTGGCGGAACTGTCCGCCGGGCGGAAGCGAACACACTGGATGTGGTTTGTTTTCCCCCAATTTGCAGGTCTTGGACATTCGACCATGTCCCAACGATATGCGATCGAATCGATAGCCGAGGCGAAAGCCTATCTGGCGCACCCCGTTCTCGGCGCCCGCCTGCGCCAATGCGTAGAGGCGATGCTCAGCGTCAAGGCAAAGTCGGCGCACGACATTCTCGGCTATCCCGACGATTTGAAATTCCGATCCTCGATGACATTGTTTTCGTCCGTTGCCGGCCACGGCTCGCCCTTCGCACAGGCGATTGATCGCTTCTTCGAGGGGGAGCCGGACAGAAAAACGTTGGAACTCGTTGGAAACGCCAAAGGTTGAACGACCAGACTAGAAGCCGATACCGTAGGTTCCGTCGTCATCAGTGACCAATGTTTTGCTTAATCCGATTGTCGGTATGTCACGGTCGAGCCTTGGCGAATAGATGACGGAAAGCCAATGAACCTCATAGCCGTGTGCCTTGAAAAAGCTGACAGCTTCGGCGTTGCCCGCATGGCTCTGGAGCGCCGCTTTTTCCAGGCCCTGCCCAACGATATCCTTCTCAATCTGAGAGAGCAGCGCCGAGCCGAGGCCCTGGCGGGTATAGCTGGGATCGATCCAGAAGTCGGTGATGTTTTCGTCGAGTTCCTCGCGAGCTGCCCAGCCGGCGAGCGCCCCGTTCTGCTCGATAACCGTGATCGTCAGCCAGGAACGTTCGGCAAACTGGGTGAAGGCAGTCCTGGCGCTTTCCAGATGCGCATCCGTCCCCCCGATCGGCGCCATGGCCCTCTGCCAGGCGCGAAGGCCGATATTGGTCAGTATCCCCGCCTCACCCGCATGCGCATTCCGGATATGGATCATTAGGCCCCCTTGATATCAAGGGTAGTAAAACACTGAAATATCCACTTTTCCAGTATGATGCAGCAAATCACGGTTCGCCGCGCTGAGCACTCACGGGCCACAGCTGATTTTGCTATGCGGTGGTCAGCTCGGCCTTCATCACGGACCAGTCGTCGGCAATCGATCCGGATCGCTTTTTGCCGGCGCGACGATACCAGTAATCGGCGTTCCCATCGTCGCCTTCGATGCGATGGCAAAGCGCGTGCCCCCAATCGAACGGCCGTTCGCCCTCATGCGCCTGGCAGATGGTATGAACCGTTTCCCAGTCCGGCCCCATCGTGAAACCGCCGGCCTCGAGGCGATCGAATGCCTCGATCATCTGTGCAAGATCCGATTTCGACATGCGTCTTCCTCCTGACCGCCCCACGTCTCGCAAAATGTCTGCGTACTAAACAATTTCGCCGGCCTTTTTGGGGCCGGCGAGTTCTATTCCTACTGTCGCAACGCTGGTTACCACCACTTGGCAGGCGTAAACCTGCCCGCGGCCTGTTCGATGACATGCGCGGTCTTAAACAGCGTTTCCTCGTCAAACGGCTTGCCGATCAGCTGCAGGCCTAGCGGAAGACCCTTGTGATCGAGGCCCGCGGGCACTGCGATGCCGGGCAGGCCTGCCATGTTGACCGTAACGGTGAAGATGTCGTTCAGGTACATCTTGACAGGATCGGCGGCCAAATCCTCGTCAGCAACGCCGAAAGCAGAGGATGGCGTAGCGGGCGTCAGGATCGCATCGACGCCTGCGCCGAAGCAGAGTTCGAAGTCGCGCTTGATGAGCGTACGAACCTTCTGCGCCTGGATGTAGTAGGCGTCGTAATAGCCGGCCGAGAGCACATAGGTGCCGATCATGATGCGGCGCTTGACTTCCTTGCCGAAGCCGGCGGCACGCGTCTTCTCGTACATGTCGACAATGTCCTTGCCGTCGACGCGCAGGCCGTAGCGGACGCCGTCATAGCGGGCAAGGTTCGACGAAGCTTCGGCGGGAGCGACGATGTAATAGGCCGGCAGGGCATATTTCGTGTGCGGCAGAGTGATATCGACGATCTCGGCGCCGGCATCCTTCAGCCACGCGATGCCCTGTTGCCAGAGCTTCTCGATGTCCTCGGGCATGCCGTCGACGCGGTATTCCTTCGGAATGCCGATCTTCATGCCCTTTAGGGACTGACCGATGGCTGCTTCGTAATCCGGAACCGGCAGGTCGACGGAGGTCGTATCCTTGGCATCGACCGATGCCATCGACTTCAGGAGGATCGCGGCGTCGCGCACGTCGCGGGCGATCGGGCCGGCCTGGTCGAGCGAGGATGCGAAGGCGACCGTGCCCCAACGCGAGCAGCGGCCATAGGTCGGCTTGATGCCGACCGTGCCGGTGAAGGCTGCCGGCTGGCGGATCGAGCCGCCGGTGTCGGTTGCGGTCGCACCAGCGCAGAGATGGGCGGCAACGGCAGCGGCAGAACCACCCGACGAGCCGCCGGGGACGAGCTGCTGGTTGGAGCCTGCCGCGCGCCAGGGGTTGATGACCGCGCCGTAATGCGAGGTTTCGTTGGAGGAGCCCATGGCGAACTCGTCCATGTTGAGCTTGCCGAGCATGACGGCGCCGTCGTCCCAGAGGTTCTGGGTCACTGTCGATTCGTAGCGCGGCTCGAAACCGTCAAGAATATGGCTGCAGGCCTGGGTATGGACGCCTTCCGTCGCGAAAAGGTCCTTGATGCCGAGCGGAATGCCTTCCAGCGCACCGGCCTTGCCGGCGGCGATGCGGGCATCCGAGGCCTTGGCCATCTCGCGGGCCTTGTCGGCGGTCACCTTGATATAGGCATTGAGCGCGCCATTGGCCGCGTCGATTGCCGAAACATAGGCTTCGGTCAGCTCGGTTGCGGTGATTTCCTTGGCCGTCAGCTTCTTGCGGGCTTCGGCAATGGTCAGGCTGGTCAGTTCGCTCATGTGGCTTCGCTTCACGTCTCAATAGGGACTGCGGGTAATGGCTGGGAAGAACGCCTGTTGCGTTCGATCCGGGTCGGTTATTCGACGACCTTGGGCACGAGGAAGAAGTTCCGGTCGCTAACGGGCGCATTGGCGACGATATCGTCGGCCTTGCTGCCATCGGTCACTTCATCGGTGCGCTTCTTCATGGCCATGGGCGTAACCGACGTCATCGGCTCGACGCCGGATACATCGACTTCCGACAATTGCTCAACGAAGCCGAGGATGCCGTTCAGCTCGCCCACCATGCGCTCAGCTTCATCTTCGCTGACGGCAATACGGGCAAGATGCGCAACGCGCTTCACGATGGCAAGATCGACGGACATGGCATTCTCCGGATAGGATTTTTCCTACCCGCTATAAAGGCCATGCTGGCTGCGTGCAACTGGCAAGGCCCGGACAGATCGGCAAATCGGCCCGGAAACCGCCATCATGTAAGGAAGAACCATTCCGCAACCATGTCGCGATTTTTCCAGCCTAGCTGGATTTACGGTTTCTTTTTGTCAAAACTATACCCTATCCTCCACTCGCAATAATTGAGGCAGCCTCTGCATATCCGGGGAAATACAGATGGAATTCAAAATTTCTAAGGTTCGGCATCCCAAAGAGAAGTTCTACGGTACGTTGATGCTGATCATCGGCAGCGTCGGGTGGGTGATAGCTGCCACCGTCATCGTCTTTACAGCAATGAATAACCCTGCGGACCTCCTGGTGACGGTCCTCTATATCGTCGTCCTGTGGTTTGTGGGCTATGTAACTCGCGCATTGCTACGCGCCCATATGCTCGGCCACTATGTCATGGTCGGCCCGCAACAGTTTCCCCATATCCATCAAATGGTCGTCGAAGGCGCCAGGCTGGTCGGGCTGAAGGAAGCGCCTCAGACGTTCGTCTACAATTCCAGCGGCGTGATGAATGCCATGGCGCTGAAACTCATTGGGCGCACTCGATATGTCTGGTTGACGTCACAGCTCATCGATGCCGACAACGACGAACAGCTGAAATTTGTGATCGGCCATGAACTCGGCCATCACGCCGCCGGTCATCTCGACAGGCTTAGCATCCTCCTGCATATGCCGGCTCATATAATACCTTTTCTGGGAAAAGCCTATTCGCGTGGTCGCGAGTTGACCTGCGATCGGGTCGGTTTTCTCGTTTCCCGTAACTTGCAGGCTTCCCGCACGGCGTTACAAATGCTTGCCTCCGGCAGCGCGAGGTTGAATAGTCAGATGAATCCCGCGGCATTCGAGGCGCAGGAGCGTATGATGCCGCCAATCGCCGGCTTCATCCTCCATATCGTTTCTCCATATCCCCGCCTCAGTCGCCGAGTTGAGGCGCTGGGCAAATGGGCGCCGAGCCTCGGAAACTCGTCTGCACCGCAGATTCGCGATCCGGGCATGCGGATCGAACCGCAACTGGCCTGACATGGCAGGCCTTCAATTCCAAAGAGATATGCCGGACATCCGGCATATCTCGTCTTGATAACCTAGAAGCTGAGAACTTCGCCGACCTTGGACGCCTTCACTTCGGTCTTCGAGCCTTCCATGCCTGAGATGAATTTCTCGGCCGTGGCGTCGATGATCGGGAACGTGCCGTAGTGGCAGGGGATCGCCGTCTTGAAGTTGAAATAGCGCTGGCAGGCGAGTGCCGCGACAGCACCGCCCATGGTGAAGCGGTCGCCGATCGGCACGATGCCGATATCCGGCTGGTGCAGTTCGTTGATCAGCGCCATGTCCGAGAAAATGTCGGTGTCGCCCATGTGGTAGACCGACTGCTCGTCTTCAAAATGCAGGACGAGGCCGTTCGGGTTGCCGAGATAGTGCGAAATACCATCCTCGGTCACCTGGCCGGAGGAATGCAGCGCGTTGGTGAAGGTGGCGGTGAAGCTGCCGAGCGACACGGTGCCGCCGGTGTTGCCCATCTCGATTTTTTCCACACCCTTCGTGGCAAGCCAGGAGCCAAGGTCGGCATTGGCAAGCACGGTCGCGCCGGTATCCTTGGCGATCTGGGCGGTATCGCCGACATGGTCGCCATGGCCGTGGGTCAGGAGGATGTGGGTGACGCCCTTGCTGACGTCAGCGATCGACAGACCTGCATCGGCGAAAGGCTGATTGTAGGTCAGGAAGGGATCGATCAGGATGATTGCCTTTGCCGTCTCGATGCGGAAAGCGGCGTGGCCGAGCCAGGTGATCTTCATGGGTGACTCCTTGATAAATGGTCGGGGGAAATATGACGGCAGAATATAAGGCGGTGCGAATCGATGACAACGCTAGACGGACACCTCTACGCAAGGCCAGCCGCAAGACGACAGACCGGAGGTAGAGGCGAGACGGCAGCGGTTGCAAGTCACAATCCCGTGCGATAAGCGACCACGGGCCCATGCGATAAGCGACCGCAAGCCATCGAACCCGCCTGCGAGAAATATCCGCAACGGCCACCACTTTTATGACGCAAGGAAAAGCATGTCCGCCGATAATGACGATTATATCTACGACGAGGCAAGCGGCGAATGGCTGCCAGCCTCGGAAGCAGCCGCCAAAGCCGGCGAGAAGGCCGCGGTTCGAGACGCATCCGGCAATATTCTGAGCGACGGCGATGCCGTGACGCTGATCAAGGATCTTAAGGTCAAGGGCGCCGGCCAGACGCTGAAACAGGGCACCGTCATCCGTTCGATCCGCCTCACCGATAATCCCGAGGAAATCGACTGCCGCCATGATACGATCAAGGGCCTGGTGCTTCGGACGGAATTCGTCCGCAAGAAGAGCTGACCTTGGCGACATCAGAGATTGAGAAGACATGACAACGCTGACGATCGAAGAGCTGGCCGAGACCTTGCTGCCGAACAAGGCCATCGCAGGCCTCGACCTGGGCACCAAGACGATCGGCATCGCCATGTCGGATCTCGGCCGGCGCTTTGCCACCCCTCGCCCGGTCATCAAGCGGATCAAGTTCACGCAGGATGCTGAGGTCCTGCTTGCATTCGCCGAGAAAGAGAAGGTCGCGGCCTTTGTCATCGGGCTGCCCATGAACATGGACGGATCGGCGGGGCCGCGCGTTCAGGCGACCCGCGCCTTCGTGCGCAGCATGAGCGACAAGACCGCCCTGCCCTTCGTCTTCTGGGACGAGCGGCTGTCGACCGTTGCGGCCGAGCGGGCTCTTCTGGAAATGGACGTCTCGCGTGCAAAACGGGCCGAACGGATCGACTCGGCCGCCGCAAGCTTCATTCTTCAGGGTGCGCTTGACAGGCTTTCCTTGCTGCGCAGGACCGGCGAAGCAGACCTTGCGGACTGACGCGCCGTCCACCACGCGCGAATTGCCTTGCGCTTGCGGAAACCGATCAGCGAGAACACGACCAGACTATCGAAGGCAATAGCGCGGGCGACGAGCGGCGGTAAAGATTCCGGCGGAATGCCGAGAATATGGCCGTAGATTTGAAAAACCAGATCGTGGACCTGGCGACTGAACATGAATATGCCTAAGCTCATGTCGTAGTAAGAGAGCCAGTACCATGCCCCGAGAAACAGGACGGGGCCGGCCCAGAATACCAGAAACCACTTCATGCGGTCTTCCCTCGATGCTGAGGCATTGGCGTACCTGATGAAAGAACCACCCAGTTCGACAATGCCATCACACTCAGAACCACCGCCGGCACCGTTATGTCGAGCGCCAGCGCAGCGAAAAACATCATCGCCACTACAAGAAACGCGATTTTGGTGGGTTTGGTTCCCATGGATTACACGTTGGTTAACATTCGATAACCATACAGTGGTCCGTTAACCTGGGCGGCGCAATGTAAACCATTTGTTAAGGTTAACGCACGGGGCTGCCTGTGGATTGTTGCCTCAGCCGTAGACGCCGCGGACGATCCGCTTCAATGCGGCCGCAGCCTTCTCCCAGTCCTTGGCGGTCTTGAGCGCCAATCCAGCGCACTGGCCGCTGATCGCCGCCGATAGGACAAGATGCTGGACGGCCGCAAACAACATGGCGTTGACCGATGTGGCGTCAACCCCTTTCGGCGGAACCAGCGAGCCCCGCATGCGCTCGATCCATGCAGCCAGCGCCTTCGACCGAGCTTCGGAAAGCCGCCTCACCTGCTCTGTATTTTCCGACACTTCCCAGGCCACGATGCGGCGCATCAGCGGATCGTCCCGCAGGGCTTCGAGGAAGAGGATCACGAGGCGTTCCATCAGGTCGCCATAGGTCAGGAGGAACATGCCGCCGGTATCTTCGGGAATGCGGTCCTTCACCCAGCTTCCAAGATCGGTGCCGATCGCCTCGACCAGACCGTCAAGACCGCCATAATAGCGGTAGATCAGCTGCTTGTCGCAGCCGGCGCGGCGGGCAATCGCATTGATGCCGAAACCCTGGAACCCCTCTTCCGCCAGCAGCCACTTGGCGGCATTGAGAATGGCGGCCTCGGTCGCGGCGCGGTTGCGCACAGGCTTTTGCGGGTCGCCAGCGGTTTCGGCAACGCTTTCAACGGTCGAGGAATCATTCAGCATCGGAATCACCCTGTTGTCACTCATCGGTGAGTAACGAAGCGGCGATTCCCCGGCAATATGCCCGATTGCAAAGGCTGGGGATATGTTGCCGCTACGATCTAGAATGTGTATACTTTTGGCAATTCATACACACGAGGATATCATGAGAACGAATGTCGATATCGATGATGACCTGATGGAGCAGGCGATGCAGACCGGCGGCCTTCCGACCAAGAAGGCGACCATCGAGGCAGCGCTGGAGGAATTCGTGCGGCGCCGGCGCCAGAAGGCAGCCATTAGGGATCTCGCTGGTATCGGATGGGAAGGCAATCTCGACGAGATGCGAGAGGAGCGTTTCGGCGACTGGAGTAAGTGATTGTTGTCGATAGCTCAGTCTGGATTTCTCATTTTCGAAATATCATGACGCCGCAGGTAGAGTTTCTACGCTCGATCGAAGAAACCAGTAAAGTCGTCATCGGCGATGCCATCCTGCTGGAACTCCTGCAGGGTGTTTCAAGCGAGAGACAAGCGCGGCGTCTTGAGGCTGCGCTGAAAGAATTCCCGATATATACGATGCTGGGCACACGCATTGCCATTGCCGCCGCGGATAACTACCGCCTGCTGCGCCGAAAAGGCATTACCATCCGCAAAACGATGGATATTATCATCGGCACATTTTGTATCGAGGAAGGTCACGCCCTCCTCCACCAGGACCGAGATTTCAATCCAATGCGAGACCATCTCGGCCTGCAAGTCGTCCAGACTTCCGGCGTCGGCGAATAAGTGGCAGACGGTCGCCGAGCGCTTTCACATTGTGTAGCCTAGCCAAATCGTTCGCGGGTGCGGCGGGGCGATCGGAGGCAGCAAGCAGACGAAGCCGCGCGCCTTCCAGAAACGCAATCCCGCCTCGTTGCCGGCATTGACCGAGACATGGACACCTCTCATGCCGGCGGCGCGGGCATCGGATAGCCAATGGTCCAGCAAGGCCGTACCAAGACCCCGCCCCTGAATGCGCGGCAGAAGGTTCATGTGCAGGTGCGCGGGAAAGGCATCGACGACAAGCGTAGGCGCAAGCGTCGGATAATGGATCATGAAAGCGCGGCGCTGATCGGCGTCCCAGCCCTCAGGATCGCCTGATGGCAACCGATAAAGCGCGCGCAGTCCCGGCCACCACTCGCGTTGCAGCCTCGCCTCGAAGGCGCGGGTATCGAGGGTTCCGACAATGTAACCCGCGACGCCCCCGTCGTCCTCCGCGACCAAACAGGTTTCCGGGCTGAGCTTCGCATAGGGAACGGAATAGATATGGCCCATCATGCGGCCGTCGCGATAGAGATGCACAGCATCGCCGCCGGCCGCGCCGGTCGCCAGAGAAATTGCGTAGAGCTGATCCGTATCGTCGGGGGCGACAGGCCTGATCTTTACCATTGGGCCCTCCCAAGTACCAAGGCCTTGCGTCAGGTCGCCGGTGGATAGAGCAGATCGACGATATAGCTGGCGTCGAAACGGGAATCGAGCATGCCGTAGGTCGCGCGCCAGCCGCCGGCAAGGCGCGTCTCGATGAAGGCGTCGGCGATCTTTCCCGCACCGAGGCGGTAGAGTTCGGCAGCGCCTGCAGCAAGCGCCATCTGCTCGATCAGCAGGCGGGCGGCTCCCTCGTCGCGCTCGCAAAGGGCCATCGCAGCGCGCAGCACGTCGATTGTCTTCTTGCCGGCAGGCCCGAGGTCGCGCGCAAGACCGGCAAAGACTGTTTCGAAGAGGTCCCTGCCCCGGTTCAGCACGCGCAGCACATCGAGCGCCATGACATTGCCGGAGCCCTCCCAGATCGCGTTGACCGGGGCCTCGCGATAGTGCCGGGCGATCGGCCGTTCTTCGATGTAGCCGCTGCCGCCGATGCATTCCATGGCTTCATAGATCAGCGCCGGTGCGATCTTGCAGCACCAGTATTTTGCAACTGGCGTCATCACCCGCGCATAGGCAGCATCGTCCGCGCTGTCGCGCGCCTTGTCGAAAGCTTCGGCCAGACGGAAGGCCAGCGCGGTTGCGGCGGCGACGTCCAATGCCATGTCGGCGAGCACGCGCGTCATGATCGGCTGGTGAACCAGCATCTTGCCGAAGACGCTACGGCCGCGCGTATGATGGACGGCCTCGGCGAGCGAGGCGCGCATGATGCCGGCGGATGCCAGCGCGCAATCGAGGCGCGTCAGCGTCACCATGTCGAGAATGGTGCGAATGCCGCCGTCTGGCGAGCCGAGCAGGAAACCGAACGTATCGCTGAATTCGACTTCGGAGGAAGCGTTCGAGCGATTGCCGAGCTTGTCTTTCAGCCGCTGGAAATGCAGCCCGTTGGCCGACCCGTCTTCCAGGAGACGCGGAACGAGGAAGCAGCCCATGCCTTCCTTCGTCTGCGCCAGCATGACGAAAGCATCGCTCATCGGCGCGGACATGAACCATTTGTGGCCCGAAAGCCGATAGATGCCTTCGCTGACCTTGTCCGCGCTCGTCGTGTTGGCGCGAACGTCGGTGCCGCCCTGCTTTTCGGTCATGCCCATGCCGACTGTCACGGCGGATTTCTGCATGGCCGGCTTGTTCGACGAATCGTATTTCCGCGACAGGATCTTGGGCGCCCAGTCCTTCTGAACGGTGGGAGACGCCATCATCGCGGCAACGGACGCGCTGGTCATGGTCAGCGGGCAGAGATGGCCGCTTTCGAGCTGTGCCGTCAGATAAAAGCGTGCGGCGCGAACCTTGTGCGCGTGACCCTTGGCTTCCGGATCGGCCTGAGGATCCCAAATGGAGGAATGCAGGCCGACGGACATGGAGCGACGCATCAATGCGTGCCAGGCCGGATGGAATTCCACGACATCGAGGCGCTCGCCGCGCGGGCCATGGGTACGCAACTGCGGCACGCCCTGGTTTGCCATGCGCGCCAGTTCCTGCGCCTCGTGCGACGTCACGTATCGGCCCATCTGCTCAAGATCGTCGCGCGTCGTGCGCGGCAGGGTGGCGGTCAGATCCACGATCAGCGGATCGGAACGATAGGCGTTGATGCCGGACCAGAGACTTGGTTGGTTCAGGTCGGCGAGTGTGTCTTCAGTCCGCGGCGCTTGGGTCATGAATCGCTTGTAGAGCAAGAATATTGCAAAAGGAAACCAGAAGTTTTGTCTCCACACCATAGGCTGTCGCGGGATTTCCGCCAAATTGCATGGGGAACACATGGTGCTGCAAAAAGGCTGCGCTTGCCCCCGCGCCAACCACTCTTTATAGACCCCGTGACGACACCCGGAGGCAGGTTCATGGTCTTCTTTCCCCACCGCCACCTCATCGGCATCAAGGGTCTTACCGAACAGGACATTACCGTCCTGCTCGACAAGGCCGACGAAGCCGTAAAGATCAGCCGCCAGCGCGAGAAAAAGACATCGACGCTTCGCGGGCTGACGCAGATCAATCTCTTCTTCGAAGCCTCGACGCGCACGCAAGCCTCCTTCGAGCTTGCAGGCAAACGGCTTGGCGCGGACGTGATGAACATGTCTGTCGGCAATTCATCGGTGAAGAAGGGCGAGACGCTCATCGATACCGCAATGACGCTGAACGCGATGCGGCCCGACGTGCTGGTCATCCGCCATTCCAGCGCGGGTGCGGCGGCACTTCTTGCGCAGAAGGTCTCCTGCTCCGTCGTCAATGCCGGCGACGGGCAGCACGAGCATCCGACACAGGCGCTGCTCGACGCGCTGACGATCCGCCGCGCCAAGGGCAAGCTGTCGCGGATCATCGTCGCCATCTGCGGCGACGTCCTGCATTCGCGCGTCGCTCGCTCGAACATCCTGCTTCTGAATGCCATGGGCGCGCGGGTGCGCGTCGTGGCACCGGCAACGCTGCTGCCTGCCGGTATCGCAGACATGGGCGTCGAGGTCTTCCACTCGATGAAGGAAGGGCTGAAGGATGCCGATGTCGTCATGATGCTGCGCCTTCAGCGCGAGCGCATGTCGGGCGCCTTCGTGCCTTCCGTGCGCGAATACTTTCATTTCTACGGCCTTGATGCGGAGACGCTGAAGGCTGCGAAGGAGGATGCCTTGGTCATGCACCCCGGGCCGATGAACCGCGGCGTCGAAATCGCCTCCGAAGTGGCCGATGGCCCGCAGAGCGTGATTGCCGAGCAGGTGGAAATGGGGGTTGCCGTGCGCATGGCCGTGATGGAGGCACTGCTCGTCTCGCAAAACCAGGGTCCTCGAACCGAGGGAGTGGGCGCATGAGCAACTCGATCGTCCTGAAGAATGCCCGCATCATCGATCCCTCGCGGAATCTCGACGAAGTCGGAACGATCGTCGTCAAGGACGGTGTCATCGTTGCTGCCGGCAAGGATGCCCAGAACCAGGGTGTTCCAGAGGGCGCAGCGGTGCGGGACTGCAACGGTCTCGTCGCGGTGCCCGGTCTGGTCGATGCCCGCGTCCACATCGGGGAACCCGGCGGTGAATATCGCGAGACCATCGCTTCTGCGAGCAAGGCAGCGGCAGCGGGCGGCGTTACGTCCGTCATCATGATGCCGGACACGGATCCTGTTATCGACGACATAGCCTTGGTCGAGTTCGTCAGGAAGACGGCCCGCGACCAGGCCGTTATCAATGTCTATCCGGCAGCGGCCATCACCAAGGGGCTTGCCGGCGAAGAGATGACCGAAATCGGGCTTCTGAGGGAAGCCGGAGCGGTCGTCTTTACGGACGGGCACCACACCATCCATGACACGCAGGTGCTGCGCCGGGTGATGACCTATGCCCGCGAATTCGGCGCCGTCATCTCCTGCGCGACGCGTGACAAATATCTGGCATCGAACGGCGTGATGCATGAAGGCCTGCTGGCCAGCTGGCTTGGTCTCTCAGGCATTCCCAAGGAATCCGAACTGATCCCGCTGGAGCGGGATCTGAGGATCGCGGCACTCACGCGCAGTCATTATCATGCGGCGATGATTTCCGTTCCGGAATCGGCCGATGCCATCCGGCTTGCCCGCCAGCGCGGAACGAAGGTGACCTGCGGCATCTCGATCAACAATCTGGCGCTGAACGAGAATGACATCGGCGAATACCGCACCTTCTTCAAGCTCTATCCGCCGCTTCGCTCGGAGGACGACCGCGTTGCCATGGTCGATGCGCTAGCAGACGGCACGATCGACATTATCGTTTCGTCGCACGATCCGCAGGATGTCGACACCAAGCGCCTGCCCTTTGCCGAGGCAGAGGACGGTGCCGTCGGCCTCGAAACGATGCTCGCCGCCGCACTCAGGCTGCATCACAGCGGCCAGGTCGGCCTGATGCGCCTCATCGATGCCATGTCGACGAGACCGGCGCAGATCTTCGGTCTTCAGGCCGGCACGCTGAAGCCGGGCGCCAAGGCCGATATTGCGCTGATCGATCTCGACGAGCCTTGGCTTGTCGCCAAGGACATGCTTCTTTCACGCTCGAAGAATACACCTTTCGAGGACGCGCGATTCACCGGCCGAGCCGTAGCGACCTATGTCGCCGGCAGCCTGGTGCATGAAATTTGAGGCTGTCGGCCTGATACCGTCGATACGATCCGGGGGGAACGGTCGAGACCTAGGCTTCGGGCGATGATTTTGGGGAAGACGAATTAGATGGAAGATTTTTGGAACTGGCAGCTGACGCTACCGTCGGCACTTATTTCGCTCGCCATTGGCTATTTGCTCGGCTCCATTCCGTTCGGTCTCATCCTGACCCGCATGGCCGGCCTCGGCGACGTGCGCAACATCGGATCCGGCAATATCGGCGCGACCAACGTTCTACGGACAGGAAACAAGGGGCTTGCCGCAGCAACCCTGCTGCTCGATGCCTTCAAGGCGACAGCGGCGGCTCTCATCGCCTGGAAACTCTTTGGTGAGGATGCAGGTATCCTCGCGGGCTTTGCGGCATTCATCGGCCACATCTTTCCTGTCTGGATCGGCTTCAAAGGCGGCAAGGGTGTCGCGACCTACATTGGCACCCTGCTCGGCGTCGCTCCGCTGATGGTCGTGGTCTTTGCCGTCATCTGGCTCGCGATCGCCTTCACCACCCGCTACTCTTCTCTTTCCGCATTGGTTGCAACACTTGTCATTCCGGTTGTGTTGTGGATACTGGGCGCCGACAAGATCGCTGCCGCCATGGCCATCATGACCGTGATCTCATTCTGGAAGCACAAGGCCAATATCGCGCGGCTCGCCGCCGGCACGGAAACGAAGATTGGAGCCAAGGGGTAATGACGGCAGACAGCGCAAGACGAACGGGAATTGCGCTGACGGAACGACAAAGGATCGCCTGGCTGAGGCTGATCCGCTCCGACAATGTCGGCCCCGTTACCTTTCGCGATCTCATCAATCATTTCGGCTCGGCCGAAGCGGCTCTGGCCATGCTGCCCGAGCTTTCCCAGCGCGGCGGCGCCACTCGGGCAGTGCGCATCGCCACCGAAGAGGATGCCTTGCGGGAGCTGGAGACGGCTCAGCGTTTCGGCGCCCGCTTCCTTGGAATAGGCGAGCCGGACTATCCGCCAGCGCTGCGGCAGATCGACGCCGCTCCCCCGCTTCTGGCCGTCAAAGGCAATTTGCGAGCCGGTACCAGACCTGCAATCGGCATCGTCGGATCACGCAACGCTTCGATCAGCGGTGCGAAGTTTGCCGCGATGATCGCCCGCGATTGCGGTCGAGCCGGCTACACCGTCATTTCCGGACTTGCGCGCGGGATCGATACGGCCGCCCACCGCGCCAGTCTCGAAACCGGCACCATCGCAGCCATGGCTGGAGGTCTCGATCAGCCCTACCCTCCGGAAAATCTCGGCCTGCTCGACGAAATATGGAACGGCAACGGCCTGGCGATCAGCGAAATGCCGTTCGGCTGGGAACCCCGCGCCCGCGACTTCCCCCGGCGCAACCGTCTGATCGCGGGCGTCGGACTCGGGCTTATCGTGGTCGAAGCGGCGACCCGCTCCGGTTCGTTGATCACAGCGCGGCTTGCCGGCGAATTCGGCCGGCTGGTCTTTGCAGTACCCGGCTCGCCCCTCGACCCCCGCTGCGAGGGAACGAACGGCCTCCTGAAGGACGGAGCGATGATCGTCACGAAGCCGGACGACGTCATCGAGGCTCTGGCGCCGCTCTCGCAATTCGATCTCTTCTCTATTCCGCAAGCGCAGGAGCCAGGCCCGGGCGAAGACGAAAGCAAACCATTGCTGCCGCCGCCCGACGATTCTGAAAGGTCACGGATCATCGATGCATTGGGACCGACGCCGGTCGAGATCGACGACATCATCCGGCACACCGAACTGTCGGCGTCATCGGTCTATCTCGTTCTTCTGGAACTGGATATCGCCGGACGGTTGCACCGGCATCCGGGCGGCCTAGTTTCGCTTGCCATGCCGGATTGAACGCGACTGCTGCCCCGCCAATATGTCTCCAGCTTCAACATAAGCCATCTCGATCAGATAGCACAGGAGGTCGGCGCCCTCGCTTTCTGCCACGTTGCGCAATTCTCCCAGCATCTGCCACATATAGGTAATCTTATCGCTGGCAGCAGAGTCGCTACCGCCAGTTCTTGCAACTTTGGGCGTCATTGGTCGTTCCCGTGGAATGGGCGGAATAGGAACCCGAAGAAGGTGTTCCGTCTACACTTCAATGACGATAACTCATTTATCTATAATTGCAATACGTTTATAATCCCCTCCAGGTTGTATTGCGTTGCAAACCGCAAAAATGAAGCCTCCCTCTTGACCGGAACGGATTCCCTGTCCATGTCGAAGAGCCGAAAAGTCGAAATTTTCGGAAAAAGCCCCGCCCGCTCCTTTGGTGCGACCTCGTATCTAGAGAATCATGATGAATGTTGTAGTGGTGGAATCGCCTGCCAAGGCCAAGACGATCAATAAGTATCTGGGACCCGGATATAAGGTTCTTGCATCCTTCGGACACGTGCGCGATCTGCCGGCAAAAGACGGTTCCGTTCTTCCGGACCAGGACTTCGAGATGCTTTGGGAGGTCGACGGAGCCTCGGCAAAGCGCATGAAGGATATCGCCGATGCGGTGAAGTCCTCCGACGGCCTGTTTCTCGCAACCGACCCGGATCGCGAGGGTGAAGCGATCTCCTGGCATGTGCTCGACCTGCTCAACAAGAAACGGGTGATCAACGGCAAGCCGGTCAAGCGCGTCGTCTTCAACGCGATCACCAAGAAGGCCGTGCTCGATGCCATGGCCGATCCGCGCGACATCGACGTGCCGCTGGTGGACGCCTATCTCGCCCGCCGCGCGCTCGACTATCTCGTCGGCTTCAACCTTTCGCCGGTGCTCTGGCGCAAGCTGCCGGGCGCTCGCTCGGCCGGCCGCGTACAGTCCGTGGCACTGCGCCTCGTCTGCGATCGTGAATCGGAGATCGAACGCTTCGTCTCCGAGGAATACTGGAACCTTTCCGCACTCCTGAAGACACCGCGCGGTGACGAATTCGAGGCACGTCTGGTTGCGGCGAATGGCAAGCGGTTGCAGCCGCGCTCGATCGGCAACGGCGAAGAAGCCGGCCGGCTGAAGGCGTTGCTGGATGGCGCAAGCTTTGTAGTCGACACCGTCGAGGCAAAGCCGGTCAAGCGCAACCCGTCGCCACCCTTTACAACCTCCACATTGCAGCAGGCCGCCTCCTCGAAGCTCGGCTTCTCGGCGTCGCGCACCATGCAGATCGCCCAGAGGCTCTATGAGGGCGTCGATATCGGCGGCGAGACCGTCGGCTTGATCACCTATATGCGTACGGACGGCGTGCAGATGGCGCCGGAAGCGATCGATGCGGCCCGCAGCGCCATCGGCGATCAGTTCGGCGCACGCTACCTGCCTGAGAAGGCCCGCTTCTACTCCACCAAGGCAAAGAATGCGCAGGAAGCGCACGAGGCGATCCGCCCGACCGATTTCAACCGCACCCCTGACCAGGTCCGTAAGTTCCTGGATGCGGACCAGATCAAGCTTTACGACCTTGTCTGGAAGCGCGGCATTGCCAGCCAAATGGCGTCTGCCGAAATCGAGCGCACGACGGTCGAGATACTCGCGGACAACAAGGGCGAGAAGGCCGGCCTTCGTGCTGTCGGTTCGGTGATCCGGTTCGACGGCTTCATTGCCGCCTATACCGACCAGAAGGAAGATGGCGAGCAGAGCGACGACGGCGACGAGGATGGCCGGCTGCCGGAGATCAATGCGCGCGAGAACCTAGCCAAGCAGAAGATCAATTCGACCCAGCACTTCACCGAACCGCCGCCGCGCTATTCGGAAGCTTCGCTGATCAAGAAGATGGAAGAACTCGGCATCGGCCGCCCGTCGACCTATGCCGCGACGCTGGCGACGCTTCGGGATCGCGACTATGTGACGATCGACAAGCGCAAGCTCGTGCCGCAGGCCAAGGGCCGGCTCGTCACGGCGTTTCTGGAAAACTTCTTCAATAAATATGTCGAGTACGACTTCACGGCCGATCTCGAGGAGAAGCTTGACCGCATCTCCGCGGGCGAACTGAACTGGAAGGACGTGCTGCGCGATTTCTGGAAGGACTTCTTCGCACAGATCGAAGACACCAAGGAACTGCGCGTCACCAACGTGCTGGATGCGCTGAATGAGGCGCTGGCTCCGCTCGTCTTTCCGAAGCGCGAGGACGGCAGCGATCCGCGCATCTGCCAGGTCTGCGGTACCGGCAACCTGTCGCTGAAGCTCGGCAAATACGGCGCCTTCGTCGGCTGCTCGAACTATCCGGAATGCAACTATACCCGCCAGCTCTCATCGGAAGGTGGTGCGGAGGCGGAAGCTGCCGCGCTCAACGAGCCGAAGGCGCTCGGCACCGATCCTGTTACCGGGGAAGAACTGACGCTGCGGTCCGGCCGCTTTGGGCCTTACATCCAGCGCGGCGATGGCAAGGAAGCCAAGCGTTCGTCACTGCCGAAGGGCTGGAAGCCCGAGGACATCGATTACGAAAAGGCCATGGCCCTGATCTCGCTTCCGCGCGATATCGGCAAACATCCTGAATCGGGCAAGATGATCTCGTCCGGCATCGGCCGCTATGGACCGTTCCTGTTGCATGACGGCGCCTACGCCAATCTCGAGACTGTCGAGGACGTCTTTACCGTCGGCCTCAACCGCGCTGTTACCGTTCTCGCTGAAAAGCAGGCGAAGGGTCCCGGCGGTGGTGCACGTGGCGGGACGCCTGCAGCATTGAAGGATCTGGGCGACCATCCGGATGGCGGTGGCAAGATCACCGTGCGCGACGGGCGCTACGGCCCCTACGTCAACTGGGGCAAGGTGAATGCGACACTACCGAAGGGCAAGGATCCGCAGTCCGTTACCGTTGAGGAGGCCTTGGCCCTGATCGTCGAAAGAGCCGGCAAGTCCGGTGGCGCCAAGACGAAGGCGAAAGCGGCACCGAAGGCAAAGGCCGCCGCCGATGGCAAGACGACCAAGACGACGGCGAAGCCGAAGGCGAAAACGACCAAGGCTTCGGCACCGAAGAAAAGTACAGCGAAGAAGAGCGCAGAGTGAGCAGAGAACCGCGTGGCAGGGCTTCATCTCCGGACAGGCGCGCCGGCAAGCCCGCACGCATGGGCAAGGAGCCGACAGGCGTCGAGCCGCTGAACATCATCCACGGCATATTGCCGCCGCGCGAGGTCATTCTCCGCTTCATCGCCGACCACCCACAACAGGCATCGAAGCGGGAACTTGCGAAAGCCTTCGGCCTGAAGGGCGAGCAGCGCGTCGAGCTGAAAAGCCTGCTGCGCGAACTCGAAGAAGAGGGCTTGCTGCAGAAGAGCCGCAAGTCGCTCATTCGCCCCGGCGCGCTTCCTCCGGTTACCGTGCTTGACATCACCACCCGAGACAAGGATGGCGAGCTGATCGGCCGACCGGCCGAATGGCCCGAGGACCAGGGTGTCGCCCCTGCTGTCGCCATCCGCCAATCTTCTTCGCCGGCTGGCCGTAATGGCAAGGGCAAGGCGCCGGTTGCGGGCATGGGCGACCGTATCCTCGCAAAGATATTCCCGGCCACCGATCGCGGTGGTCCGGCCTATACCGCACGCATCATCAAGGTCATCGACAAGCGTCGCGGCGCAAGCCTTGGCGTATTCCGCGCCATGCCCGGCGGCGGCGCGCGGCTGATGCCGATCGAGCGACGCGGCGAAGAGATGGTGATCGATCCGGATTATACGGGCGACGCCAAGGACGGCGATCTCGTCGAGGTGGAAATCGCGCGGCTCGGACGCTTCGGCCTACAGCGGGCGAAGGTGCTTTCCATCGTCGGCTCCGTCGGATCCGAAAAGGCGATCTCGATGATTGCCATTCATGCCCATGGCATTCCGTATATCTTCCCGCCAGCGGTGATTGCGGAAGCCGAGGCGGCGAAACCCGCGACCATGTCGCATCGCGAAGACTGGCGTGACCTGCCGCTGATCACCATCGATCCTGCCGACGCCAAGGACCATGACGACGCGGTCTACGCCGAACTCGACCCGTCGCCCGACAATCCTGAAGGCGTCATCGTGACCGTTGCGATCGCCGATGTGTCCTATTACGTCCGGCCCAACTCGCCGCTCGATCGCGAAGCGCTGAAGCGCGGCAATTCCGTCTATTTCCCTGATCGCGTCGTGCCGATGCTGCCGGAACGGATTTCCAACGATCTCTGCTCGCTGAAGGAAGGCGTCGACCGCCCTGCCCTCGCCGTGCGCATGATCTTCTCACGGGAAGGCCGCAAGGCAGGCCATACCTTCCACCGCATCATGATGAAAAGTGCGGCCAAGCTTTCCTACCAACAGGCACAGGCGGCGATCGACGGCCAGCCCGACGACAAGACGGGCACGCTACTGGAGCCGATCCTGAAGCCGCTGTGGCATGCTTATGAAGTGATGAAGCGTGGACGTGACCGCCGTCAGCCGCTCGAACTCGACATGCCGGAGCGCAAGATTCTTCTGAAGCCTGATGGCACGGTCGACCGGGTCCATGTTCCGGCTCGCCTCGATGCGCACAAGCTCATCGAAGAAATGATGATCCAGGCCAATGTCTGCGCTGCAGAAACGCTGGAGAAGAAGCGGCAGCCGCTTATCTACCGCATCCATGACGGCCCGACGCTTGCCAAGCAGGAGATCCTGCGCGAATTCCTGGCAACGCTCGGCATCGCCCTTGCCAAGGGCGGCAATATGCGCGCCAACAGCTTCAACGGCATCCTTTCGAAGGCCGAGGACACGCCGCATCAGACCATGGTCAACGAGATGGTGCTGCGCTCGCAGAGCCAGGCGGTCTACAGCCCCGAGAATATCGGGCACTTCGGCCTCAACCTGATGAAATACGCGCATTTCACCTCGCCGATCCGCCGTTATGCCGACCTTATCGTCCACCGCGCGCTGGTCGGCTCCCTCGGCCTGGGCGAAGGCGGGATCACGCCGGACGAAGAAGCAGCGCTCGACGACATTGCCGCCGAAATCTCGACCTTCGAGCGCCGGGCCATGGCAGCCGAACGCGAGACGATCGATCGATTGATCGCCCATCATCTGGCCGGCCGCGTCGGCGAGGAATTCGATGCGCGCGTCGGCGGCGTGACCAAGGCAGGACTTTTTGTCACCCTGCCGGACTATGGCGCCGACGGCTTCGTCCCTATATCTACGCTCGGCACCGACTATTTCATCTATGACGAGGCGCACCAGGCCTTGACCGGAGAACGGACCGGCCTTGGTTACCGTCTCGGCGACAGCGTGAAGGTGCGGCTTGCGGAAGCGATACCGCTTGCCGGCGCATTGCGCTTCGAGATGTTGAGCGAAGGGCGCAACATGCCGACGGCCGTGCGCTCCTTCCACAAGTCGGGACGTCGCAATACAAGCCCGGTCCGCAAGAAGCCGGGCACAAGACCGCCGCGCGGACGCAAATAGCGCAACCGTTCGGAAGGAAGGAAGCAGCCATGACGAGCGGCCAGTCCGACCCTGTCATTCAATTCGGTAGGCCTGACGAGGCGGAGCGTCCGCTCGGGCGCTCAATCATGCGTGGCGCGCTCAACCAATGCCCGAACTGCGGTACGGGCAAACTCTTCCGGGCCTATCTGAAGCCAGTGGATCATTGCGCTGTCTGCGGCGAAGACCTGTCCCACCAGCGCTCCGACGACCTGCCTCCCTATCTCGTCATCCTCGTGCTCGGCCACATCATCATCGGCGGCTACATGATGACGGACATTCTCTTTCAATTGCCGATCTGGGCGCATCTCGCCATCTGGGCGCCGATTACCGTCATCGCGGCCCTGCTGATCATCCAGCCTATCAAGGGTGGCGTTATCGGCCTGCAATGGGCGCTCAGGATGCACGGCTTCGGCGGCCATGACGATTCGCCTGAGCCTTTCGATCAGGGAAGCGGTCCCGCGTGACCGGTTCGCAGAAGCAGCCATCAACCGCTTATGCCGGAAGTCCAAGAGATGCGGCGGCGCTGATCCTGATCGACAGGTCAGCGGACAAGAAACGCGTCTTGCTCGGTCGCCGCGCGTCGGGCCATGCGTTCATGCCCGATCTCTATGTCTTTCCCGGCGGCCGGCGCGATCCGCGCGACCATTCCCTTCCCTTTACCGGCGACCTTCATCCGCTGGTCACGGAGAAGTTGCTCGCAGCCCGTCGGCGGCCAATGACCGCAACAGGCGCCCGCGCTCTGGCACTGGCTGCCATTCGCGAACTACGCGAGGAAACGGGCCTGCGGATCAGATCCGGGTTACAGCATGCGGATGCGGCCGAGGCCGCCACAGATCTTTCAGCCCTGCGGTATGTCGCGCGCGCCATCACCCCGCCCGGGCATCCACGCCGTTACGATACGCGCTTCTTCCTAACGTTCACGGATGAGGCGGACATCAATCCATCGCATATTCGCGATTCACAGGAACTGCTTGATCTCCAATGGCTTGACATGAGCGACATTTCTTGTCTGAACATGCCGGACATTACGAGGATCATTCTGGGGGATGTGATTGATCTGATGAAAGCTGACCCGTCACCTGGATTTGGCAGTGCCGTGCCTTTCTATGTCTCGCGCCGCGGACGATTCGTCCGCCACATGCTTTAAGGATCAATCATGTCTGAACCGACGAACGGCAAGGCTGGCCATGTTGAAGAAATTCATTGGCCTTCGCTCGTTGCCGCCATCTCGTCGATCTCTTCCGTCGGCATTGCTATCGGTCTCGGCCTTCCTCTTCTCAGCATCATCCTGGAAAAGCGTGGCATCCCCTCGACACTGATCGGCCTGAACACGGCCATGGCCGGCGTTGCCGCAATGGCTGCTGCCCCGGTCACGACAAAGCTGGCGCACAAATACGGCGTCGCGCCGACCATGATGTGGGCCGTCGTGCTGTCTGCACTAAGCGCCGTCGGCTTCTACTACGCCCAAGCCTTCTGGATGTGGTTTCCGCTGCGTCTTGTCTTCCATGGCGCGACGACGACGCTGTTCATCCTCTCCGAATTCTGGATTAACGCGGCCTCGCCTCCCTCCAAACGCGGCTTCGTGCTGGGGATTTATGCGACGGTCCTGTCGCTCGGCTTTGCAGCGGGGCCGCTGCTCTTCTCCCTGCTCGGCAGCGAGGGCGTGCTGCCTTTCCTTGTGGGCGCCTGCGCGATTCTCATTGCGGCCGTCCCGATCTTTATCGCCCGGAACGAAAGTCCCGTGCTCGAGGAGAAACCGGAGCTGCATTTCATGCGCTACGTCTTTCTCGTACCAACGGCGACGGCGGCCGTCTTCGTCTTCGGTGCCGTCGAGGCCGGCGGCCTTTCGCTGTTTCCGATCTATGCGACCCGCTCCGGCTTCGGCGAATCGCAGGCTGCCTTGCTCCTGACGATGATGGGCGTCGGCAATGTGGTGTTCCAGATCCCGCTCGGCCTGCTGTCGGATCGTATCCCCGACAAGCGGCCATTGCTTTTCGTCATGGCCTGCATGGGCCTCGTCGGCTCATTGGCCCTGCCCTGGCTGGTGACGAACTGGATCGTGCTGGCAGCGCTGCTGCTTTTCTGGGGCGGCTGCGTCTCCGGCCTCTATACGGTCGGCCTCAGCCACCTGGGATCGCGCCTGCACGGCCCCGACCTCGCAGCAGCCAACGCAGCCTTCGTTTTCTGCTATGCCGTTGGGACGGTTGCCGGCCCGCAAACGATCGGAACGGCGATCGATCTCGCGGGCACCAACGGTTTTGCCTGGGCTATCGCCTGCTTCTTTGGGCTTTATGTGCTGCTTTCGGGGGTCAGATTGCTGTTCCTCGGGAACAGGGCTTGACTTTTGGGCGGCGATTTGTAATTTCGCGCCAGAATTTGCCGTGGACCCCAACCGGCCGTCCACGGCATCATTTTTTATAGAAGGCAGGACGACCATGGCCAAGGCTACCACAATCAAGATCAAGCTGCTGTCGACGGCCGACACCGGTTTCTTCTACGTCACGACAAAGAACAGCCGTACGATGACAGACAAGATGACCAAGACCAAGTATGACCCGATTACCAAGAAGCATGTCGAGTTCAAGGAAACCAAGATCAAGTAAGTTTCCAATACGTCTGGTTCTGAAAGGGCGCACTCGAAAGGGTCAGCGCCCTTTTTATTTGTCTTGCGAATTCAGCCGAGATCAGTAGCGGGAATTGCATTATGCAATTTTAGCGATAGCGGCGCGGGACGCCTTCAACGTTGAAGAAAAGAAAACGCCGCTCTTCCCTGGGGAAGGCGGCGTTTTGCAATTGGGGGTCGACCAGCATGCAATGCGGTACGAGGAACCGCTTTTGTTTTGCGTGCCAGTCGACCGACCCCACGACCCAGGAGATGCGGCGGACCTGAGCATCATGGGGTATCGCTGTCCTTTTGGACGTGTCCTTGTATGACCCTAAATTCGCGCGAAAACGGCAGAAAATCAACAAATTCTTAATGATAAAAAATACAGTCATGAATCTATGGTTAAAATCGAGCCTCCTCAGCCCTTCATGACGAGAGAAAGGAACAAGTCTAGGTCGAAAATGTCAAGGCCTTTCAAGAAATTTTTCAATATATATATTCTCACATATTCTAATGTGTACTTATATCTCCTGAATGACAGCGATAATCTATTTATAAATACATAGAATTCCACGTTTTTGAGCGAAATTCCTATGTTTTACTTTTTTGGACTATTGTAGTGAGCTTCGCGAGAAGCGACCTTCCGTTACGGAATGCGACATTCGCCGCAGTTTTTAAAACAAGATACTCGATTATTTTAATTGGCTAATGTTACGATGCTTGCGCGCAGCATAAAAAAATTAAAACTTTGTAATGTTTTTAGCAAACACGAAAATACCCCTAAAAATCTAGGGGTTTATGCGCCAAAATGGTTGTGCAATCAGGCCGCTGCGGAAGCGACAACGCGATTGCGACCGGTGTTCTTTGCTTCGTAGAGAGCCCGATCCGCCTGCTTGACGAGATGATCCGGGGTCTCGATGCCGTTGACGCGCGCTGAAATCCCGAAGGAAGCGGTAACATTTAGGGATAGCCCGCTGTTCTTCAGCATAAACGGTCTGCTTTCGATGGCGGCGCGAAGCCGCTCGGCAATCGTAGCGGCAACGTCCGCAGACGTATCCGGCATGACGACGACGAACTCCTCGCCTCCATAGCGGCAGGCGAGGTCGGCGCCGCGCACGGTGGCGCGGATGCGGGCGGCAAACTCCCTCAGCACCTCGTCGCCGGCGTCGTGTCCATAGACGTCGTTCACCTGCTTGAAGCGATCGATATCCGTGATCAACACAGAAAGCGGTCGGCCCCGCGCCATCGAGCGGTTGAAGATCATCTTCAGGCTATTGTCGAGATAGCGGCGATTGCTCAGTCCGGTCAGCGCATCCGTGACCGCAAGCTCGATCGTGTGCTGCACGCTGGCACGCAAACGATCATTGTAGCGCTTGCGGCGAATCTGCGTCAGGCTGCGGGCGACCAACTCATTCGGATCGACGGGTCGAACGATGTAATCGTTGACGCCGAGATCGAGCGCCCGGATGATCATGTCATCGGCCCCCTGCTCCGTGATCAGCAGCACAGGCAGGAAACGCGTGCGCTCCAGGGAGCGAAGCTGCGAGCAGAGCCGCAGCGGGTCGTAATCATCGAAATTCGAATTGACGATCACAAGGTCGAACGGATGCTCGGCCGCTTCGAACAGGGCAGCCTGCGGATCGGACAGCGCCGACACATCGGCGATCGGCTTCAGGGCGCGAACGATGCGCTCCTGCGAATTGCCGCGACCATCGACCAAGAGGACCTGCCCGCTTTCTTCCGTGCGCCCTTCCCCAAGCCGCTGCAGATCGTCGATCCCGAGCGTGCGCGCGGTTTCCGCGCGGGCGCGCAGTTCGTCGCTGAGCGTCTTCAAGCGAAGCAGGCTCTTCACACGGGAGATGAGCTGGAGATCGTTGACGGGCTTGGTCAGGAAGTCGTCGGCACCTGCCTTCAAGCCCCTGACGCGATCAGCGGGCTGGTCAAGAGCTGTCACCATGACAACCGGGATATGCGACGTGCGCGGATTGGCCTTCAATCGCTCGCAGACTTCGAAACCGTCCATGCCCGGCATCATGATGTCGAGAAGAATGAGGTCCACCTGCGTGCTGTCACTGATCGTAAGCGCCTGCTGCCCATTCTCGGCCGTCAATACGTCGAAATATTCGGCAACCAGCCGCGCTTCGAGCAACTTTACGTTCGCCGGAATATCGTCAACCACCAGAATTCGCGCGGTCATATAAGCTTTCCCGCCGCTCAGGCGTCGCCCAGATAGGTCTTGATCGTTTCTATGAATTTCGGAACCGAGATCGGCTTGGAGACGTAGGCCTCGCAACCGCCCTGCCGGATGCGTTCCTCATCGCCCTTCATCGCAAAGGCGGTGACGGCAATGACGGGAATGACATGCAGATCATCGTCTTCCTTCAGCCATTTCGTCACTTCGAGGCCCGATACTTCAGGCAGCTGAATGTCCATGAGAATGAGATCCGGCCGGTGCTTGCGCGCAAGATCAAGCGCTTCCATGCCGTTGCGGGTCTGGATCGTGGTGTACCCGGACGCCTCGATCAGATCGCGAAAGAGCTTCATGTTGAGCTCGTTGTCTTCTACAATCATCACCTGCTTGGGCATGACAAATTGTCCCTGCGACCGACGTTGAATACATCTACTGAAAATATAGGGTCGCGCCGTGGCTGATTCCATAAATTCCGAAGTTCGACGCTATAGGGATTTGGTTGAAAAATAGGTAACTTGTCAGACGAAATGCAAAGCAACTTCAAGAGTTCTAATAAATCGACCGTCGACCCGCAGGAAACTGCTATCGCAGTGCTTGGCTGGCTTGCGAACGAACCGGACCTGTTCGGGCGCTTTCTGGCGCTGACGGGCATCGAGCCCGGACAGGTCAGGGGCGCCATCAACGATCCGGGCTTTCTGTCCGGCATGCTGGATTTCCTCATGAACCACGAGCCGACCCTGATGGCCTTCTGCGCGGCATCAGGCACGGCGCCCGAAGCGGTCATAGCAGCCGCACACCATTTTTCGCCGCCCGGCCTGTCCTCAGGAGAATATTGAGCGTGATTGAGCCACTGGATATCTCGCATGTCCAACTTCGGGACAGGCCGCTGATCGTTTGCGATATCGATGAAGTCGTTCTTGAGTTCATCTCGCCTTTCACGGCATTCCTGCGTGCCAATAATCACGATCTCCTGCCCCGTTCCTTCCGCCTGCACGGCAATATTGTTTCGCTTCTTGATGGCTCCGAGCCGGGTGACGATGCGATTGCCGCCTTCCAGGAGAGTTTCTTCGGCTCGCAGGACCTGTGGCAAACGCCGGCCGAGCGCGCGCTCGAAACGCTGGAGGCCCTTTCCGAGGATGCAGACGTCGTCTTCCTGACGGCGATGCCGCCGCGTCACCAGACGGTTCGCCGCACCTTGCTGGACCGCCTCGGCTTTGCCTTTCCGATGATCGCAACCGAGGAACCCAAGGGGCCTGTGGTCGCTCAACTGCACGGAAACCGAACGCTTCCGGTCGTCTTTCTCGACGACATCCAGCGCAATCTGCTTTCCGTGCGCGAGCATGTTCCCGACTGTTTCCTCGTCACCATGATGGCCAATGCCGATTTCCGCGCTTTTGCGCCCCCCCCTGCCGAAGGGATCGTCAGCGCGAACGACTGGGACGATGCCGCAAGGCTTATCCGGAAGCACATCGGGCGCATGGCCTGAAGCGGAGTTCATAGAACCAGCCGCATCAGCGGTCTTCCGTCCTTTCTCTTTGCCACTTCTGCAAATCCCGCCGCCTCGAAGATGCGCTGCGAACCGACGTAGAGGCCGACTGATTTCGATTGCTTGGTCCTTTCGATCGGACAGCCCTCGACGACACGGGCGCCGGATGCCTTCGCAAAATTGACTGCATGCGAGAGCATACGATGGCTGTGCCCCTTGCCGCGGTCACGGGAGCCCATGAAGAAGCAGCTTACGGCCCACACCGTCGGATCCTCCGCATCGGCAGGATCGACGGGTCTCGACACGGTTTTCGGCGAATTCCATTGAGGGAGTTCTAAGCGCGGACTGACCTGGACCCAGGCGGTCGGACGATCACCGATATAGCCGAGAACGCCGGGAGGTGGCCCTGACATGACCCGATCTTTCATGAATTGCTTCTTGGCATCCGCATCCATGTTGTTCCGCTCAGAGGTCTCCACTCTGAAATGGGTGCACCAGCAGCCGTAACAGGCACCGCTCGGCCCGAAGAGCGTCTCGAAATCATCCCAGCGCTCGGGCGTCAGGGGATAAGCCTCCAAATCGTCAGACATCCGTCCGCTCCCGTCTTCCTTCTGTCTTGAGACTCGCGAGCTTAGAGGCTAATGTTCACTTGTTCAACTTTTGTTCTCACAATGACCGCCATGCCTGACAAGACTCCCGGCTTCTGTCGCGACTGCCTTGCCGAGCAGAAGGCGGAGGTGCGTCGTTGCCGCGCCTGCGGCAGCCCAAGGCTGGTCTATCACCGCGAACTCTACGACCTGACGCTGGCGCATATCGATTGCGATGCCTTCTATGCCTCGGTTGAGAAACGCGATAATCCCGAACTGGCCGACAAGCCGGTCATCATCGGCGGCGGCAAGCGCGGCGTCGTCTCCACCGCCTGCTACATTGCCCGCATTCACGGCGTTCGCTCAGCCATGCCGATGTTCAAGGCGCTGGAGGCCTGCCCGCAGGCGATCGTGATACCGCCCGACATGGAGAAATACAGCCGCGTCGGCCGCGAGGTGCGAGCCTTGATGCAGGAACTGACGCCGCTCGTGCAGCCGCTCTCGATCGACGAGGCCTTTCTTGAGCTTGCCGGCACCCAGCGCCTGCATCACGATCCGCCTGCCCGTATCCTGGCGAAATTTGCCAAGCGGGTGGAGACCGAGATCGGCATCACCGTTTCCGTCGGCCTTTCCTATTGCAAGTTCCTCGCCAAGGTGGCGTCGGATCTGCAGAAGCCGCGCGGGTTTTCCGTCATCGGACAACAGGAAGCCGTCGAATTTCTGGCCCCTCGCCCCGTCACGACCATCTGGGGCGTCGGCAAGGCCTTTGCGGCGACGCTGGAGAGCGACGGGATCAAAACCATAGGCCAGTTGCAGACGATGGAGGAAGGCGACCTGATGCGGCGCTACGGCGTCATCGGACAGCGTCTGTTTCGCCTGTCACGCGGCATCGACGACCGGGACGTCCATCCCAACGATGCAGCCAAGAGCGTATCTGCGGAAACCACCTTCTTCGACGACATCTCGCGCCATGAGGATCTGGTGCCGATCCTGCGCAGTCTCTCGGAAAAGGTCTCGCGGCGATTGAAGCGAAGCGGCATTGCCGGGCAGACCGTCGTGCTGAAGCTCAAGACGGCGGATTTCAAGAGCCGTACGCGCAATCGCCGGCTGGAGGATCCGACCCAGCTGGCCGATCGCATATTCCGAACAGGATTGAAGCTTCTGGAAAACGAGACGGATGGCACGAAATTCCGCCTTCTCGGCATTGGCGTCACTGATCTCGGCGATACCGCACGCGCTGATCCGCCCGATCTCATAGACGAGCATGCGACGCGGCGCGCAGCCGCTGAAGCGGCCATGGACAAGTTGCGGGAGAAGTTCGGAAACAAGACAGTCGAGACCGGATATACATTCGGCAGCGGCAAGCGAGGGAACTGATCTCTCACGCTGGTTCAGGGACCTCCTGATCCAACAGCTTCAAAAGCGCCTGCCGGTTATCGATTGCCTGCCTATAGGCCGGCTGGAGGGCAATGGCGCGTTCGTAGCTCCATAGCGCCTCCTCCGGACGGCCCAGCCGCCGCAGGACGTTGCCGCGATTGTTGAAGGCTATCGCATGCAGTGGTTCAAGCTCTATTGCGCGATCATAGCTGACCATCGCGCCATCGAAGTCGTTTGTGCCAGCCTGGAGATTGCCATAGTTGCAATGCGCTGACGCGGCCGTCGGACGGATTTCCAGCGCCCGCCTTATCTCGGCCTCTGCCGAACGCACCTCGCCCCGCTGCAAAAGCAGGATACCGAGCTGGTGTGCAGCGTCGAAATTCGACGGATCATCGGCAATCACCGCGCGGTAGAGCTTTTCGGCCTCGTCGAGATTGCCGGCACGATGGAAGGCGAAGGCCTCCTCCACGCTGGCGCTTTCCGGGAGCGCATCGCCTTCCGGAACCCAGAGCGAACCGATATCCCGATAGAGGGCCAACGCATCCTGATAGGACGGCTCAACGGCAAGGATTTGCCGGCAGGCGATCTGGGCGTTGACGGGATCACCGTCATCGCGAAGCCGTTTCGCCCGCGCAACGACGATCGGCAGGCTGCGAGGATCAAGTCTCTCGCCAAGGTTCCGCTTGCTGCGCGTGGTTATCCGCAGGCGCTCGATACGATGTACCTTGGAGCCAAACATATATTTGTAGGCATAATCGCCGGTCCCGAGATCGTAGCGCTCGAAACCATTCTCGATACCCCAGCGGATATTGGCGGCATGCAGCATCAACCCTGGAGACGGATTCTTGAACGCCAAGTCGCGGGCTCCGAGAAAGCAGACCATGGACCTGCGAGGACGATCCAGAAGGATGACGAATGCAGCAAGCGGCGTCTCGCCCCGCCAGAGGATAGACAAGAGAAGCGTGCCATCGTTGAAACATTCCGATAGCATTTGCTGCGAACTATCAAGGATATAGCGCGCGTATCGCGGATTGATCGCGCCCCATTGCGACTGCCAAAGGCTGTGGAAAGTTTCGAGGTCGCGCTCGATGCTGTCGGCATCCGCGTGAGTGACCCGAAACTCCTCGCCACCATCGAGCTTGCGCAGGCAGAGCCTGACATTGCGGCGCGTTTTCGCGCCCAGCCGCTCGTTCAGAAAGTGCTCGAAATCGTCGGCCAGCGGCACGTAGACATAGAGATCGTGGTCGATCCTGGCACCTGACGCAGTAATATGTGCGGGCCGCGAGACCTTGCTGCTAACGAAATCCGATTGCGGAAACCGATCGAGAAACGCGTCCAGCCTCTCGCTCGACATATAAATGTCGTCGAGGTGCAGGCTCGTCCAGTTGAACTCCCGGATGCGGTCCGCGAGCGCCGCGACCGCCAGATCCTCGTAAACCGGATCGCACAATATGCCGGTATAGACCGCGTAGTAGGAGCCGCCCATGACGATGGTGTTATAAAAGCCTCTGCCCTTGTCGAGACCGGTGCCGATTTGCACCGGAAAGAAAGCCACGTAGCCGTCATCCTCCGGCTCATCCTTGGCAGCAAGGACGAGCCAGGGCAAGGGGCGTGATTTGAGCCAAGTGGCGATCCATATCCACGATAGAAAATAATGAGCCTCGGGATCGGCAGCATAGAGACGATCCCAGTTGGGCCTAAGTGCCTCCAGCGCATCAAAATCTTCGATCACGTCAATATGCATGTACGACGCCGTGTTTAAGATTCTTGAAATTTAAGAATTACATGAAACACATTGCGCGGCAATCATGATGAAGGGGTAAGCATTCCGAGCGGTGCAAGAAAGCCAAGGATATGTTTCGCAACCGCGTCTGCTTCAAATCTTCCTTAAACTTCGAAGTCTACCGTGGCGGTACGAGTATTGCGTTTTGGTATTGCGTTCATGATGTCCCGTTTCTTCTTCGGACTTGGCCTTCTGTCGGCCACAGCCCTTGTACACCCTGCCTTTGCGAGCGATGCCCGCACGCTGCAGATCGTGGTTTCGACCGATCGGCAATCGCTTGCCGTCTATGACGGCTCGGAAGTCGTCGCGACCTCGAAGGTCTCGACCGGCAAGCAGGGGCATTCGACGCCGCTGGGTATCTTTTCCATTCTGGAGAAGCAGCGCTATCACGAATCCAACATCTATTCCGACTCACCGATGCCCTTCATGCAGCGGCTGACATGGTCGGGCATCGCGCTGCATGAGTCGGGCTACGTCCCCAACCATCCGGCCTCGCATGGCTGCGTGCGCATGCCCAAGGCCTTTGCGGAAATGTTGTTCAAGATGACGGATCGCGGCGTCCATGTCGTCATTTCCGATCGGCCGCTCGTCCCGCAGCCGGTCGAGAGCACTGCATTGTTCCAACCCCAGCCGGCGCCCACGACAGGTCCGCTCTTTGCCGGCCTGGAGCTGAGGCCGACGACATCCAGCTTCCTGCCGCAGCCGGAGCCGGTGCAGGTTGCAACCAATGATGCCGCCTCCCTGCCGATGCCGCCGGTCGCGCCGGAAATTGCGGCAGCGGACGAGGCCCCGCTTCGTATCCTCATTACCCGAAGGGAGCTCAGGGATAATGTCCGCGACCTGCAGGACATCCTGAACGGGCTGGGCTACGAGACCGGCACGCCGGACGGTCTGCTTGGACCGGCAACGGTTCAGGCTATCGACGACTTCAAGAAGGCGCATAATGTGGTCACGTCGGGCGGGCTCGTCAGCCCGGCGCTGATGAAGGCCGTCTATACCATTGCCGGGAAAGGTGAGCCGCCGAACGGCGAGGTCATGGTCCGCCAGGATTTCAAGCCGCTGTTCCAGGCGCCCGCCATCATCGCCGACCCGCAGGAGGCGTTGGGCACGCATTTCTTTACCGCCCACAATGTCGACAAGCTCAGCGGCAAGGCGGAGTGGTACGGGATCACGCTCGAGGATGATCTGTCGAAGGATGCGCGCAAGCGGCTCGGCATCACCAGCGAGGCACGGTCACAATCGCTGAGCGCGGCCGAAAGCGCGCTCGACCGGATCACCATTCCCGACGACGCGCGACGCCACATCGAAGACCTGCTGTCATCGGGATCGTCGCTCACCATCACCGATGCCGGAGTAAGCTCCGAGACCGGCAACGGCACCGATTTCATCACCATCACGAAGAGGGGCGGCCTCGGCGGAAAGGGCTAAATGCCGCCGGGCGTCACACCAGCTCGACGTCGATGATGCCGGGGGCGGATCTCAGGGCTGCGGCGATTTCCGGCGTGATGCGATATTTCTGCGGCAGTTCCACCTCGACTTCGCGCTTGCCGTCTTCCTTGATGACGATGAAGGAGACGAGGCCGTCGCCCTTGGCGTTCAGGTGTGCAGCGACAGCGCGCAGCGGGCCGGAATCGCGGACATAGACGCGCAGGGCCTTCTGCATCTGCAGGGATTTCTCCTCAAGGGACTGCGCGGTTGCGAGCCGCAGACTGATGCCTTCCGGCCGTTCATCGGCCTGCGCGGTGATGACGAAGGATTTTCCGACTTCGAGAACGTCGCGATACTGGTTCAGCGTCTCCGAGAAAAGCACCGCTTCGAACTGGCCCGACGAATCCGAGAAGACGAAGATGCCCATCTTGTTGCCGGTGCGCGTCTTGCGCTCCTGCTTGGAAATGACCGTACCGGCCAGGCGGCCGTTGCTTGCGCCCTGCTTCACCGCCGCCGAAAAATCGGCGAAGGTCTGCACGCGCATCTTGTCGAGCACCTTGTTGTAGCTGTCGAGCGGGTGGGCGGTCAGGTAGAAGCCGAGGACCTGGAATTCCTTCAGCAGGCGCTCCGAAGCGAGCCACGGCGTGAAATGCGGCAGCGAAATCTTCTCCGGGCCGGAAGAGCCGCCGCTGCCGAACATGTCGGACTGGCCGCTGGTCTTGTTCTCCTGGGCGCGCTGCGCATAGCCCATGATCCGGTCGAGGCCACCGATCAGCTCTGCGCGGTCAATCGAGAAACAATCGAAGGCGCCGGCTGAAATCAGGCTTTCCAGCACGCGACGATTGACCTGTCGCGGATCGATCCGGAGGCAGAAATCCTCAATGCTGGCAAAGGGCTTGTCGCCCCTCACCTCGACAATATGGTCGACCGCCGATTCGCCCACGCCCTTGATCGCGGCGAGCGCATAATAGATGCGGTTGTCGCCGGTCTGGAAATGGCGGAACGAGGTTTGTACCGACGGTGCGATGACTTCGATGCCAAGACGCTTGGCGTCCTGGCGGAAATCGTTGACCTTCTCGGTGTTCGACATGTCGAGCGTCATCGAGGCGGCGAGGAATTCGACCGGATAATGCGCCTTCATATAGGCGGTCTGGTAGGAGACGATCGCGTACGCGGCGGCATGCGACTTATTGAAGCCGTAGTTTGCGAACTTCGCCAGAAGCTCAAAAATGTTGTCGGCCTGCGCTTTCGACACACCGTTCTTGACGGCACCATCGACGAAGCGCTCGCGCTGCTGATCCATCTCCGCCTTGATCTTCTTACCCATGGCGCGGCGCAAGAGATCGGCCTCGCCGAGCGAATAGCCCGACAGGACCTGGGCGATCTGCATCACCTGTTCCTGATAGACGATAACGCCCTGCGTTTCCTTGAGCAGGTAATCGATCGTCGGATGGATCGACTCGAGTTCTTCCTCGCCGTGCTTGCGGGCGTTGTAGGTCGGGATATTCTCCATCGGGCCCGGGCGATAGAGCGCCACCAGCGCGATGATGTCCTCGATGCAGTCGGGGCGCATGCCGATCAGCGCCTTGCGCATGCCCGCACTTTCCACCTGGAACACGCCGACCGTCTCACCGCGCGAGAGCATGTCGTAAGTCGGCTTGTCATCCAGCGGGATCGACGCCAGATCGACCTTGATGCCGCGCTTGGCGACGAAATCGACAGCGACCTTGAGGACGGTCAGCGTCTTCAGGCCGAGGAAGTCGAACTTGACGAGGCCGGCCTGTTCCACCCACTTCATGTTGAACTGCGTGACCGGCATGTCGGAGCGCGGGTCGCGATACATCGGCACCAGCTTCGACAAAGGCCGGTCGCCGATGACGATGCCGGCGGCGTGGGTCGAGGCGTGGCGGTAGAGGCCCTCGATCTTCTGGGCGATATCGAGCAGGCGGGCGACGACCGGCTCCTTATCCGCCTCTTCCTGCAGCTTCGGCTCCTCCTCGATCGCCTTGGACAGCGGCGTTGGGTTGGCCGGATTGTTCGGCACCAGTTTGCAGATCTTGTCGACCTGGCCATAGGGCATTTCGAGCACGCGGCCGACGTCGCGAAGGGCGGCGCGCGCCTGCAGCGAACCGAAGGTGATGATCTGCGCCACCTGCTCGCGGCCGTATTTCTGCTGGACGTAGCGGATCACCTCTTCGCGGCGGTCCTGGCAGAAGTCGATATCGAAGTCCGGCATCGAAACGCGTTCCGGATTGAGGAAGCGTTCGAACAGCAGCGAGAAGCGCAGTGGATCGACGTCGGTGATCGTCAGCGCATAGGCAACCAGCGAGCCCGCACCCGATCCACGGCCGGGGCCGACGGGGATATCATGCTGCTTGGCCCATTTGATGAAGTCCGCAACGATCAGGAAGTAGCCGGGGAACTTCATGCGCTCGATGACGCTGAGCTCGAATTCCAGCCGTTCCCGGTAATCCTTCTCCTCATAACCCGCCGACATGCCGAGCGTTGCAAGCCGCATGTCTAGGCCCTCGACTGCCTGGCGGCGAAGCTCGCCCGACTCGGCACGTTCTGCCTCCTCCGGGTCGTCGGTCGCGCCGGTAAAGCGCGGCAGGATGGGCTTGCGGGTCTTCAGGACGAAGGAGCAACGCCGGGCGATTTCGACCGTGTTCTCCAGCGCTTCGGGCAGATCTGCAAAGAGCTTGGCCATGTCGGCGCGGCTCTTCAAATAATGATCCGGCGTCAGGCGAAAGCGGTTGTCATCCGAAACGATGGCGTTGTGCGCAACCGCCATCAGAGCATCATGGGCGTCGTAATCGTCGCGGGTCGGAAAGAAGGCTTCGTTGGTCGCGACCAGCGGCAGGTCATGCTCATAGGCAAGGCCGATCATGCGCTGCTCGTGGCGACGGTCGTAGGTGCCGTGCCGCTGCAATTCGACATACAGCCGGTCGCCGAACAGGCGCTTCAGCTGTAGCAGTCGCGCCACGGCCTGGGGTGCATGCCCCTCCTTCAGCGCCATATCGATCGGGCCGCCCAGCGACCCGGTCAAGGCGATCAAGCCGCCAGTCCCGATCTCCTCCAGCCAAGAGGCGCAGATGTGGACGGCCTGGGTACCCTCGCCGCCGAGATAGGCTCGGCTGACGAGATCCACGAGGCGCTCATAGCCCGCGTCCGTCGCAGCAAGAAGCACGATCGAGGGCAGCTTGGCGAGCGCCTGCTGGCCATTGCGCTTTTCGCCTTCGCCGACATCCTCCATATCGATCGACACCTGGCAACCGATGATCGGTTGCAAGCCGTCATCCATCGCCTTCTGGGAGAATTCCAGCGCGATGAAAAGATTGTTGGTGTCGGTAATGGCAATCGCCGGCTGGCTGTCGCTGGCGACCTTGGCAAGAATCTTCTTGAGCGGCAAAGCGCCCTCAAGAAGCGAATAGGCGGAATGGACGCGCAGATGCACAAACTCGGGAGCTTCTCCCAACGGCGCGCCCGGTGCGCTGCCCCCTGTCGTATCCGCCATGTTATGCCTTTCCAAATGCCCGAGTCTTTCGCGCATATTTTCGGCATAGCTGGCGGCAAAGTCCAGTCGCGCTTGCGTGGATCAGCCATGCATTACCGCTGGCTGACCCCAAGAATCACATCGCCATCATGATGAGGGAAAAACTGGCGACGAACATGACGATGGAGGTGAATGCTGCAATGTCTCGAATGATCTCGGTCATCTGTGCTCTCCTTACCCGTTATGTTTCTTTTTTGTTCTATTTATGTTCGAGAGTCAACGGCAGTTTCGACGAATTTGTCGCGATATCTTTTAAAGTCTTCGACTATGGTTAAAACGGCCGGACACCATCCTGATCCGGGGGAGCGCAAATCGAAATGAGAAATCTTATCCCGGCAATTCTTTTGTCCCTTCTGACGGGCGGCGTTGCCGCTGCCGAGGATATCGCGCCTGAGCGCATCATCGACGCCGCCACGGGCGACTGGGACAAGGACGGCAAGACCGACATGGCGATGCTCGTCGGCCCTAAGGAACAGGGCGACGATATCGCGATCTATATCTACCTGCGCGACAAGGATCACGACCTGCTGAAACTGGTCACGACGGCGCCGGCAAAAGTCTGGGGCAATGCCAGCCTCGACGGCATGTTCGGCCAGGACCCTTCGATCAAAGGCATGCCGAATGGCTCGATCGCCGTTCATTCGGAAAATAGCGGCGTCGGTCGCGACCGCTGGGACCAGACATTGACGCTCGCTTATCGCAACGGCGCCTTCATCGTCGCCGGCTACACCTATAACTACTACGACACACTGGACCCTGATCACAACGGCTCGTGCGACTACAACGTCCTGACAGGCAAGGTGACGAAGGACGGCAAGGACACCAAGGCCGAGCCGAAAACGATCAAGATCGAGGACTGGGACGATCAGGTCGGGCAAACGGGCTGCGGCATCAAGCAGGACTGACGCATCACACCCGGCAATCCGATCCTCACATTTCCACGACCTTCCCGTCGCTCAGCGTCACGCGGCGGTCCATTCGGGCCGCGAGTTCGTGATTGTGTGTCGCGATCATGGCAGCCAGACCGGACTGGCGAACCAGTGCTTCCAGCGCGTCGAAAACGTAATGGGCCGTTGCCGGGTCGAGATTGCCCGTCGGCTCATCCGCCAGCAGCACAAGCGGCGCATTGGCAACGGCGCGGGCGATCGCTACGCGCTGCTGCTCACCGCCGGACAGTTCGGCCGGCCGGTGATCGCCGCGATGACCGATGCGCATATAGTCCAGCAAAGCACTGGCGCGCTCGCGGGCTTCCTTGCGGGAGAGTCCGGCGATCATCTGCGGCATCATGATGTTCTCGGCTGCCGAAAATTCCGGCAGGAGATGATGGAACTGGTAGACGAAACCGATGTCGCTGCGGCGCATCGCGGTGCGGCGATCGTCGGACAGCCCGTTGCAGGCATTGCCGTTCAGGACGACGTCGCCGCCATCGGGATGCTCAAGCAAGCCGGCGACATGCAGAAGCGTCGATTTGCCTGTGCCTGACGGGGCAACGAGCGCGACGATCTCGCCCCTATGCAACGAGAAATTCGCGCCCTTCAGGATGGAAAGCCTTGTTTCGCCTTGCCCGTAGTGACGCTCGATGCCCGATAGTTCGAGAACGACATGTCGTTTCATGGAATGAAGCAACCCTTATTCGTAGCGGAGAGCCTGCACAGGATCGAGCCGTGAGGCACGCCAGGCCGGAAAGATGGTGGCGAGGAAGGACAATGTCAGCGCCATGACGACCACGGTGATCGTCTCGCTCAGGTCCATTTCCGCCGGCAGCGTGCTGAGGAAATAGAGCTGCGGATCAAACAGGACAGTGCCTGAGATCCAGGAGAAGAACTGGCGGATCGATTCGATATTGACGCAGACGAGAACGCCGAGCAGCACGCCCGCCAAGGTGCCGACTATGCCGATCGCAGCCCCCGTCATGAAGAAGATGCGCATAATCGAACCCGAGGTCGCGCCCATGGTGCGCAAAATGGCGATGTCGCTGCCCTTATCCTTTACGAGCATGATCAGGCCGGAAATGATGTTCAGCGCCGCGACGAGAACGATCAGCGTCAGGATCATGAACATCACGTTGCGCTCGACCTGAAGGGCGGAGAAAAAGGTCTCGTTGCGCTGGCGCCAGTCGGTCAGGTTCACCGGGCGTCCGGCCGCCGCCTCGATCTTCGGCCGCAGCGCGTCGACATCATCGGGATTGGTGACGAAAAGCTCGATCGACTGAACGACGCCTTCCGAATTGAAATAAAGCTGGGCCTCTTCCAGCGGCATGAAGATGATCGAGGCATCATATTCCGACATGCCGATCTCGAAAATGCCCGAGACAGTGTAGGACTTCACCCGCGGATTGACGCCGAAGGGCGTGATGTCGCCATCCGGCGCGATCAGCGTAATCTGGTCGCCGACCGTAATGCCGAGCTGCTGGGCCATGCGCGAGCCGATCAGCACGCCCTGCCCGGCGGCAAAGCCGGTCAGATCACCGGCCTTGATGTTGCCGGCCACGGTCTTCAGCTTTTCCAGATCCTCGGCGCGGATGCCGCGCACCAGCGCGCCGGTACCGGAGCCGGAGCCGCCGGAAGCCAGCGTCTCGCCCTCAACCAGTGGCAGCGCCATGGTCACACTAGGCAAGGTCGAGAATTTCTTGGCGAGTTCATCGTAATTGTTCATCGGCGCGTCCGACGTCTGGACGATGACGTGGCCGTTGAGCCCGAGAATACGGGTGATGAGTTCGGTTCGGAAGCCGTTCATGACGGCCATGACGATGATCAGCGTGGCGACGCCCAGCATGATGCCGATGAAGGAGAAGCCCGCAATGACGGAAATGAAGGCTTCCTTGCGCCGGGCGCGCAGATAGCGCCAGGCGACCACTCTTTCAAAGGCGGAGAATGGCCGGGACGCCGGAGCTTTGGCGGATGTCTTTTCCTGCTGGTCTACTGCCGCGCTGCTCACTGCCATTCCGTTTCCTGTTCCAAATCAGCCCGCGAGCTGGTTGATTGCCGCATCGACCGTGATCGTCTGGCGCTCGCCCGTCTTGCGGTCCTTCACTTCCACTTCGCCGTTCGCGATGGAGCGCGGGCCGACGATGATCTGCTTCGGCACGCCGATCAGGTCGGCGGTCGCAAACTTCGTTCCAGCGCGCTCGTCGCGATCGTCGTAAAGCACGTCCTTACCGGCCTTCGTCAGAGCGGCATATAGGGTTTCGCAAGCGGAATCGCAGGCTTCGTCGCCAGCTTTCATGTTGATTATGATCGCATCGAACGGCGCCACGGATTCCGGCCAGATGATTCCGTTCTCGTCATGCGAGGCTTCGATGATGGCGGGAACAAGGCGCGTCGGCCCGATTCCGTAAGATCCCATGTGGACAGCGTGTTCCTTGCCGTCAGGACCCTGCACCTTGGCGCCCATCGGCTCGGAATATTTCGTGCCGAAATAGAAGATGTGGCCGACCTCGATGCCGCGTGCCGAAAGGCGCTCGCCTTCCGGAATGGCGTTGAAGGCCGCTTCGTCGTGCATTTCCGATGTCGCCGCATAGACGGAGGTCCACTTGTCGAAGATCGCTTGCAGGCCGGCGACATCATCGAAATCGGTGTCGGCCGAGGGGATGTCGAAATTGACGAAATCCTTGTGGCTGAAAACTTCCGATTCGCCGGTGTCGGCGAGAATGATGAATTCGTGGCTGTGATTGCCGCCGATCGGGCCGGTGTCGGCGCGCATCGGAATGGCGCGCAGGCCGAGCCTGTCGAAGGTGCGCAGGTAGGCGACGAACATCTTATTGTAAGAGTTGATCGCGTCTTCCTTGGTCAGATCGAAGGAATAGGCATCCTTCATCAGGAATTCGCGCGAACGCATGGTGCCGAAGCGCGGGCGGATCTCGTCGCGGAACTTCAGCTGGATATGATAGAGGTTGAGCGGCAGGTCCTTGTAGGACTTGACATAGGTGCGGAAAATATCCGTCACCATTTCCTCGTTCGTGGGGCCATAGAGCATCGGACGATCCTGCCGGTCCTTGATGCGCAGCATTTCCTTGCCATAGGCCTCGTAGCGGCCGCTTTCCTGCCAGAGCTCGGCGGACTGCAGCGTCGGCATCAAGAGCTCGATGGCGCCGGAGCGATTCTGCTCTTCGCGAACGATATTGTTGACCTTGTCCAGGACGCGCTTGCCAAGCGGCAGCCACGAATAAATGCCCTGGCTCTGCTGGCGGATCATGCCCGACCGCAGCATCAGCCGGTGCGACACGATTTCCGCCTCCTTGGGATTTTCCTTCAGGATGGGCATGAAGTAACGGGATAGGCGCATAGCGGATTCCAGAGATGTTGCCGATTCCGCAGTCAAGAACGGAATCGCCATAAAGCGTTAACACTGCTGGCGTTCATAGCCGCTTCGCGGCCGGAAAGAAACCCGCCTTGCAGGCGAACGAACGCATCAGCCTGACGTTAAAGCAGGGGATTACGGCTTTTCTATACAAATTCGAAAAAGCACATATTTCTAAGGACTTGGGCCGAAATTTTGTCAACAGAAAAATTTTGTACAAGTGTAGCAAAAATGCAAAAAAACAGATGACAAAGCTCATTCTTTGAGCTAGTTTTAGCTCACAAAAGAGGCAGGAAGGTTAAATTCTTGTCGTTCTCGCGGTCAAGTCTTGGGAGGATCAGATCTTAGGCGCGCTTGCTCGCAGCCCCGGCAACGGATAAGGATCACGCGATACTTAAAACAAGGCTTATAGCCTTGTTTTTTTTTGGCTTTATGACTTCCCCATCTCGCTCTTCACAGCCTGTTCCGAACCTTCGGAAGAAGCGCCCGCCGGCCTGCATCGATAGATGATTGGTCAGCCGACAGGCATGCTCTTTGCACTGGCGAGGTAACAATCGTATGACAGATTGCGGGCTATCAACCCCCGTAGCGCGGAACGATCTGCGGCAGGGCGTCGAAACTGAATCCGAAGTAATCCGTTAGGATGAACCAGCCGCCGTAGATGATAGCCGAAACGAGCGTCGTCATCAGAACGACTCGCCAGCCCCTGAATTTCGTCGGCGCGCTTGCGACAGTGCCCAGAACGACTTCGTTGTCTTCGGCCTGCGTACGATGGCCGAATGGCAGGACTGCGAAAAGCGTAATCCACCAGACAACGAAATAGACGGCAACTGTCGAAAAAATAGCCTGTGTCATGCATGCCTCCCTCGGCGGAGACGGAACCAGGCAGATCGGTCCAAGCCACCTGCCCCTTCCATCCGCAACGCCGCCTTCATGACATTCTTATAGATGCAAAGCGGTTCTCACTCAAAGCACCGTTAAGTGCCCTAATGTCACAGCTGCTCAAGCTCGATGAGGGTTCCGAAGAAATCCTTGGGATGCAGGAAGAGAACCGGCTTGCCATGGGCGCCGATCCTGGGTTCGCCACTGCCGAGAACCCGGGCGCCGGCCGAAAGCAGCCGGTCGCGGGCATTCAGGATATCCGCCACCTCGTAACAAATATGATGCATGCCGCCCGACGGGTTCTTTTCGAGAAAGGCGGCAATGGGAGAATCCGATCCGAGAGGCTCCAGAAGCTCGACCTTCGAGTTGGGCAGTTCCACAAAGACGACAGTCACGCCATGCTCCGGCAGGGCCTGAGGCTGCGACACCGCCGCGCCGAGAATATCGCGATAGCTCTCGGTAGCAGCCGCCAGATCCGGGACCGCAATTGCGATATGATTGATACGTCCCAGCATGCTGGCCTCCTCCCTGGCCATGCGCCCCGCCTCCCCGAGCGCAGCCTTCAAACCTTCGTCAGAAACACCGTGACCACGGGCTTCTTGCCCCAGATCTGATTTGCCGTCGAGCGTACGGCACGGCGCACCGCCTCCTGCAGCATGGCGAGATCCTTGCGGCGAGCGCGCGGGACACTCTCGACAGCGCTGACAATAGCGTCGAAGAGCGTGTCTTCCATATCCTCGCCCTCATCGTCATAGACCGGCAGGCCGATCGGCACGAGATCGGGGTCGCCAACGATATCGTAGCGGCTATCCAGCACGACGTTGACGGCGACATGGCCGACAAAGGACAATTTCTTCCGTTCGCCGATACCCATTTCGTCGAAATCGCCGATCAGCGTTCCGTCCTTGTAGATACGTCCATGTGGCGCCTCGTCCACGACCTGTACCGGGCCGGGCGCCAATCGCAGCACGTCGCCATTGCGTACGCGCGGCACGGTCGCGATACCGGATTGCTCGGCCAGTTCCTTGTGCGCAGTCAGGTGTGCAGCTTCGCCATGGACCGGCACGACGACCTTCGGCCGGGTCCATTGATACATCTTCTGCAACTCGTTGCGACGCGGATGGCCGGATACGTGAACCAGCGCCTCACTGTCGGTAATGATGTGAACGCCTTGTTCCACCAATCCGTTCTTGATGTCCTGGATCGCCTTCTCGTTGCCGGGAATGGCGCGGGAGGAAAAGACGACGATGTCGCCGGCCGAGAGGGCCACATTGCGCATCTCGTCGCGCGACAGCTTGGCAAGCGCTGCTCTCGGCTCACCCTGGCTGCCGGTCAGGATCACGACGACCTTGTCGCGCGGAATATAGCCGTATTCGTCCTCGGCGATGAACGGCTTGACGCCCTCCATCAGACCGACATCGCGCGCAACATCGACGACGCGCTTCAGCGAGCTGCCGAGCAGCAGCACTTCGCGGCCCGCGGCTTCAGCCGCCTCCGCGACCGTGCGGATACGGCCGACATTGGAGGAGAAGGTGGTGATCGCCACACGGCCCTCGGCCGCCTCGATGATCTTGCGCAGGCTCTCCGAGACATCCTTCTCTGAAGGTGAAACGCCATCGCGCAGCGCGTTGGTGGAATCGCACATCAGCGCCAGCACGCCCTCATCGCCGAGCTGCTTGAAACGCGTCTCGTCCGTCAGGGGACCCAGCGACGGCTCGTGGTCGATCTTCCAGTCGCCGGTGTGGATCACGTTGCCGAGCGGCGTGCGGATCATCAGCGACATCGGCTCGGGAATGGAGTGGTTGACCGCGACGCCCTCAACGCTGAACGGGCCGACATTGATGCGGTCGCCAGCCCTAAAGATCGTCACGGGAATTTCACCCATCGTTTTCTCGTAGTCGCGCTTGGCTTCCAGCAACCCGGCGGTGAACGGAGAGGCATAGATCGGAACGTTCAGCCCCGGCCACAGGTCGCTCAGCGCTCCGTAGTGATCCTCATGCGCATGCGTGATGATGATCGCCTTGAGGTTCTTGCGCTCCTTTGCGAGGAAGCGGATATCGGGCAGAACGAGATCGACGCCCGGCAGATCCGGACCCGGGAAGGTCACGCCGCAATCGACCATGATCCACTGGCGATGCTCTGGCGCCCCATAGCCGTAGAGCGCGAGATTCATGCCGATCTCGCCCACTCCGCCGAGCGGCAGAAACACCAGTTCGTCTTGGTTCGCCATATTATTTTCTAATCCATTATCCGAAAAAAACATCACCGGCAGCAATCGGCATCATCCTGCCCCCGCCAGTGTCGAGCATCAACAGGCCATTATCATCTATTCCGGCGAATTGGCCGGAAATCGAGCGATCGGGCAGATTGACGGTTATCTTTTCGCCGACGCCGCAGGCCACCTGTCGCCAGCGCGCGGTGATATCGCGGATTCCCCTGCCGCCATCCCATTCGTCGAGGGCCTCGACCATGGAGGCAAACAGGCGGGCGAAGAGTTCTTCCGGCGATGCGGATGTGCCCTGCTCGCGCAAGCATGTAACCGGATAGATGGCGTTGTCAGGCTTCGTGGCGATATTGACGCCGATCCCGATCACAAGAGCGTATCGGCCATCGACCAGCTTTTCGCCTTCGATCAGGATGCCGCAAGTCTTCTTTCGGCCGATCAGTATGTCGTTCGGCCACTTGACCTCCACCGGTTCCGAAGACGGCGGCAGAACGGAACGTACAGCCTGATGCACGGCGACCGCGACAGCCAGTGGCAAGGAACCGAGCTGCTCCATCGGAGCGGGGTCAATCAAAAGAAGGGATGCATAGAGATTGCCGGGTTCGGAGACCCAGGGCCGTCCGCGTCGTCCGCGACCGCCGGTCTGACGGGCGGCGGTGACCCAGAGATCGCCGGCGTCTCCGGCGCGAGCCCGCACAAGACATTCCGTATTGGTGGACGATGTCTCTAGGAGGGCATCATGCCGGAAGTCGGCGACCGACTTCCGGCGTTTCATATCAGAAGCCATCAAAACAGCGTCGCGGCAGCCAGTTCAGCAGCACCACCGATAGAGGAGCCGATAAAGACATAGCCGAGCACGAAGAGGCCGGAGAGACCGAAGACCAGACGCAGCGAGCCGGACGTGCGGGCGAACTGGCCGGTTGCTTCGTCGAACCACATCACCTTGATGACGCGCAGGTAGTAGTAGCAGCCCACGACCGACGCCAGAACACCGATGATCGCAAGACCATAGAGATGCGCCTGGATGGCCGCGACGAAGACGAAGTACTTCGCAAAGAAGCCGGCGAGCGGCGGAATGCCGGCAAGCGAGAACATCAGTGCGGTCTGGACAACAGCCATGAAGGGATTGGTCGTCGACAGGCCGGCGAGATCATCGATGTTCTCGACCTGCGTCCCGTCTGCGCGGCGCATCGACATGATGATCGCAAAGCTGCCGAGCGTCATGGCCATGTAGATGAGCATGTAGAGCATGACACCCGACACGCCCGTCTGTGTGCCGGCGGCAAGGCCGACCAGCGCATAGCCCATGTGACCGATCGAGGAATAGGCCATCAGTCGCTTGATGTTCTTCTGGCCGATTGCCGCGAAGGAGCCGAGCAGCATCGAGGCAATCGAGATGAAGGTGATGACCTGCTGCCAGTCCGCAAGGATCGGCTGGAAGGCGGTAATGACGATGCGGGTCATCATCGCCATGGCGGCAACCTTGGGGGCGCCAGCCAGGAAGGCGGTAACCGGGGTCGGCGCGCCTTCATACACGTCCGGCGTCCACATGTGGAACGGAACGGCCGAGATCTTGAAGGCGATGCCAGCAAGGATGAAGACCAGGCCGAAGATGAGGCCGAGCGAGCGAGCGCCATCCGCCGTCAGCGCATGGGCGACGTCGACGAAATGCGTGTGGCCGGTGAAGCCGTAGACCAGCGACATGCCGTAGAGCAGCATCCCCGAAGACAGGGCTCCAAGGACGAAGTACTTGAGGCCGGCTTCCGTCGATTTCAGGCTGTCGCGGTTGATCGCAGCGATGACGTAGATCGCGAGCGACTGCAGCTCAAGGCCGAGATAGAGCGAGATCAGGTCGTTTGCCGAAATCATCAGCAGGATGCCGAGGGTGCTCAACACCAGAAGAACGGGGAACTCGAACTTGTCGAGCTGGTTCTCTGAAGCATGGTTCAGCGACATGAACAGCGCCACAAAGGAACCGATCAGCGCGGTAACCTTCATGAAGCGGGAGAAGCCATCCGCGAGATAGACGCCGCCATAGGCGAGGCCTTCGCTGGGCACGAAGACCAGCCAGAGAGCAGCAATGGCAAAGACAATGAGCGCGAGCACGCTCACCATCCGCCCCGAACGTTCGCCTGCAAAGACGCCGATCATGAGCAGAACAAGTGCGCCGACCGCGAGGATGAGTTCCGGGACGGAAAGATGCAGGCTTGCGAGAATTGTGTCAGCGGTCATGTCGAAAAAGTCCTGTCATCATTTCATCGACAGCGCAACATTCTGCGCGGCGTGCAGGGCTGCGGTGTAGTTGTTCACGAGATGGTCAACCGAAGCAGCCGTCGCGTCGAAGATCGGGGCCGGGTAGACGCCGAAGAAGATCGTCAGCACGATCAGCGGATAAAGGATCAGCTGTTCACGCGGCGACAGATCGAGCAGCGCCTTCAGCTTTTCCTTCTCCAGCGCACCGAAGATCACGCGGCGGTAAAGCCAGAGCGCATAGGCAGCCGAGAGGATGACGCCGGTGGCGGCAAAGAGAGCAACCCAGGTATTAGTGCGGTAGGCGCCGATCAGCGTTAGGAACTCGCCGATGAAGCCCGACGTGCCCGGGAGACCGACGTTTGCCATGGTGAAAACCATCATCGCAACGGCGTATTTCGGCATGTTGTTGACCAGGCCGCCGTAAGCGGAGATCTCGCGGGTATGCGTCCGGTCATAGATCACGCCGACGCACAGGAAGAGCGCGCCGGACACGATACCGTGTGAGAGCATCTGGAAGATCGCGCCCTGAACACCCTGCTGGTTGGCGGCGAAAATGCCCATGGTGACATAGCCCATGTGCGCAACCGAGGAATAGGCGATCAGTTTCTTGATATCTTCCTGCATCAACGCCACCAGCGAGGTGTAGATGATGGCGATGACCGACAGCGAGAAGACGAAGGGTGCGAAATAGTGAGACGCATCCGGGAACATGGCCAGCGAGAAGCGGATGAGGCCATAGCCGCCAAGCTTCAGCATGATACCAGCCAGGATGACGGAGCCTGCCGTCGGCGCCTGAACGTGCGCGTCCGGTAGCCAGGTATGGACCGGCCACATCGGCATCTTGACCGCGAAGGAGGCAAAGAATGCCAGCCATAACCACGTCTGCAGCGAAGGCGGGAACTTGAAAGCCAGCAACGTCGGAATATCGGTCGTGCCAGCCTGCCAGTACATCGCCATGATAGCAAGGAGCATGAGCACGGAGCCAAGCAGCGTGTAGAGGAAGAACTTGTAGCTGGCGTAGACGCGATCCTTGCCGCCCCAGACACCGATGATGAGGAACATCGGAATAAGGCCGGCCTCGAAGAAGACGTAGAACAGGACGATGTCGAGGGACACGAAAACGCCCGTCATCATCGTCTCTAGGACGAGGAAGGCGATCATGTAGTCCTTGATGCGCTTCTCGACCGACAGCCAGCTTGCCAGGACGCAGAAAGGCATCAGGAAGGCGGTCAGGACGACGAAGAGCATCGAAATGCCGTCGACACCGACATGATAGGAGATGCCCGTGCCGAGCCAGCTGTGGCTTTCCACCATCTGGAAGCCGGGATTGGCGTTGTCGAAGCCGATCCAGACGAACAGGGAGACGATAAAGGTGAAGACGGTCGTCGCCAGCGAGATGTTCAGGACATTGCGGCGGCCGTTCGGTCCGTCATCCCGCATGAAAAGCAGGAGCAGGACGCCGACCAGCGGCAGGAACGTGACCGTTGTAAGAATGGGCCAATCGGTCATCAGAAGGAACTCCCGAGCATCATCCAGGTAACGAGGGCCGCGACACCGAGCAGCATCGCGAAGGCATAGTGGTAGAGGTAGCCCGTCTGCAGACGGACAACGCGGTTGGTAACGTCGACGACGCGGGCAGCCACACCGTTCGGGCCGTAGCCGTCGATGACGGTGCCGTCACCCTGCTTCCAGAGGAAGCGGCCGAGGGCCTTGGCTGTGCGGACGAAAAGGAAGTCGTAGAGCTCGTCGAAGTACCACTTGTTGAGCAGGAATTCGTAGAGCACGCGGTGTTGGCGAGCCAGAACCTTCGGGGTTTCCGGCGACTTGATGTACATGTACCAGGCGATCACGAAGCCGAACACCATCGCAATGAAGGGGCTAAGCTCGACCCAGGCCGGGTTATGCTCCATCTCTTCCAGGATCTTGTTGTCCGGCAAGGTGAACAGCGCATTCTTCCAGAACTCGCTGTAGGCCTCGCCGACGAAAGCGCCGTGGAATACGAAGCCGGCAAAGACGGCGCCGATCGCCAGCAGGTAGAGCGGGATCAGCATGACATTCGGCGATTCATGCACATGGTGCATCACTTCATGCGAAGCGCGCGGAGCGCCATAGAAAGTCATGAAGATCAGGCGCCAGGAGTAGAAGCTGGTGAACAGCGCGGCGATGACAAGCAGCGTGAAAGCGAAGCCGGATGCCGGGCTATGCGACGCGTAGGACGCCGCAATGATCGCATCCTTCGAGAAGAAGCCTGCGAAGCCGATCGGCGTGAAGGGGATGCCAACGCCGGTGATCGCGAGCGTGCCGATGATCATCATCAGGAAGGTCTTCGGGATATGCGTGCGAAGGCCGCCCATGTGGCGCATGTCCTGCTCGCCGTCGACGGCGTGGATGACCGAGCCGGCGCAAAGGAAGAGCAGCGCCTTGAAGAAGGCGTGTGTGAAGAGATGGAAGATCGCAGCGCCATAAGCGCCGACACCGAGCGACACGAACATGTAGCCAAGCTGCGAACAGGTCGAATAGGCGATGACGCGCTTGATGTCGTTCTGCACGAGGCCGACGGTTGCCGCAAAGAAGGCGGTGATCGCGCCGATGATGGTCACGAAGATCAGCGCATCATGCGACAGTTCGAAGATCGGCGACATGCGGGCGACGAGGAACACACCGGCGGTGACCATGGTTGCTGCGTGGATGAGCGCCGAGACCGGGGTCGGGCCTTCCATGGCATCCGGTAGCCAGGTGTGCAGCAGGAACTGTGCCGACTTACCCATCGCGCCCATGAAGAGCAACAGGCAGACGCCGGTCAGCGCATGAGCGCGATCGAGCTGCATGCCGAAGAGGTTCAGCACGATATCGCCGGGCTGTCCGCCCTGCCCTGCAGCGAAGCTCTGGGCGTTTCCGAAGATCACGTCGAAGTTGATCGAGCCGAAGAGCACGAAGACGCCGGCAATGCCGAGAACGAAGCCGAAGTCGCCGACGCGGTTGACGATGAAGGCCTTCATTGCAGCTGCGTTTGCGGACGGCTTCTTGAACCAGAAACCGATGAGCAGGTAGGAAGCGAGACCAACGCCTTCCCAGCCGAAGAACATCTGGGCAAGGTTGTCCGACGTTACCAGCATCAGCATGGCGAAGGTGAAGAGCGACAGATAGGCAAAGAAGCGCGGACGATGCGGATCGTGATGCATGTATCCGATCGAATAGACGTGTACCAGCGTCGAAACCGAGTTCACGACGATCAGCATAACCGAGGTCAGCGTATCGATGCGCAGCGCCCAGGAGACGTCTATGCCGCCGGACTGGATCCAGCGCAGAACCTCAACCTTGATCGGCAGGTCATGCGGTTCGCCGAGCGCGACGGTGAAGAAAACGATCCACGACAGGATGGCCGCGATGATCATCAGGCCGGTGGTAATATATTCCGAAGCCTTCGAGCCGATCTGATTGCCGAGAAGGCCGACGATCAAGGCGCCGATAAGAGGAAGAAAGACGATAGCCTTATAGAGAAACATAGCTGTATCAGCCCTTCATCATATTGACGTCTTCCACGGCGATGGAGCCGCGGTTGCGGTAGAAGACGACCAGAATTGCAAGACCGATGGCCGCTTCCGCAGCTGCGACGGTCAGAATGAACAGAGCGAAGACCTGGCCGACGATATCGTTCAGGAAGGACGAGAAGGCGACCATGTTGATGTTGACCGCGAGCAGAATGAGCTCGATCGACATCAGGATGACGATGACGTTCTTGCGGTTCAGGAAGATGCCGAAGACGCCGAGCACGAAGAGGATGGCGCTGACCGTCAGGTAGTGGGAAAGTCCGATGACCATGTGTTTGTTCCTTGACCTTGCGTCTCGCCTTACATCACGCCTTCGCCCGGCTTCACCTTGACCACCTCGATGGCGGTGGCGGGTGTGCGGGCAACCTGCCTTGAAATATTCTGGCGCTTGATATGCTGGCGATGCTTGAGCGTCAGCACGATCGCGCCGATCATCGCGACCAGCAGCACGAGGCCGGAAATCTCGAAGAAATAGACGTAGTTGGTATAGAGCACGTCGCCGAGCGCAGCGGTGTTCGTCCGCTCCGTCAGCGCCGGGATGGGCATGGCAACCGACTTCGCAACCTGGGGCGAGATCACGCTGCCGCCGACCACGACGATCAGCTCGGCGGCAAGAATGAGCCCGATCACCGCGCCGATCGGCGCATAGTTCAGGATGCCGGAGCGCAGCTCGGAGAAGTCGATGTCGAGCATCATCACGACGAAGAGGAAGAGAACCGCGACGGCGCCGACATAGACGACCAGCAGGATCATCGCCAGGAACTCTGCTCCCAGGAGAAGGAACAAGCCCGCCGCGTTGAAGAAGGTAAGAATGAGGAACAGGACCGAATGGACCGGGTTCCGCGCGGAGATAACCATGAACGCCGACGCCACCGCGATAAAGGCGAACAGATAGAAGAATAGAGCCTGCAGACCCATGTTGGTGCCTTTTTCATCTTCCCCCGGGCAGCCGGGAGTGTCCCTGCCCGATGGAGCTTCGCAGACGATTGCCCGGCAAAGCTCCGGTCTCAATTGCACCGTGACGATATCAGCAATCGCCGCCCGTCACGGCATATTCAAATTCTGGCTCAGCGGTAAGGCGCATCCAGCGCAATATTGCGCGCGATTTCGCGTTCCCAACGGTCGCCATTTTCCAGAAGACGCGCCTTGTCGAAGTAAAGCTCTTCGCGCGTTTCCGTAGCAAATTCGAAATTCGGCCCTTCGACGATCGCGTCGACCGGGCAGGCTTCCTGGCAGAAGCCGCAATAAATGCACTTCACCATGTCGATATCGTAACGCACCGTGCGGCGAGTGCCGTCGTTGCGGCGCGGGCCGGCTTCGATGGTGATTGCCTGTGCAGGACAGATCGCCTCGCACAGCTTGCACGCAATGCAGCGCTCCTCACCATTCGGATAACGGCGCAGAGCATGTTCTCCGCGGAAGCGCGGGCTGACCGGTCCCTTTTCGAAGGGATAGTTGATCGTTGCCTTCTGCTTGAAAATATAACGAAAGGTCAGCCAGAAAGCGCCGACGAATTCCTTAAGAAACAGCGAGCTGACGGCGTTGGACAATCCTGCCATCTTAACCTCCAAATAGACCGAAACCACGGACGGACATGATCACGCCCATCCCGTCAGTTTCAGCACGAATGCAACGATGACGACCATGGCGAGCGACAGCGGCAGGAAGACCTTCCAGCCAAGGCGCATCAGTTGGTCATAGCGGTAGCGCGGTACGAATGCCTTGACCATCGCGATCATGAAGAACACGAGGCAGGACTTCAAAAGGAACCAGATGACACCCGGGACCCAGTTGAGGATCCAGATATCGACCGGCGGCAGCCAGCCCCCGAGGAACAGGATCGTCGTCAGCGAGCACATCAGCACGATGGCGGCATATTCGCCGAGCATGAACATCATGTAGAGCGACGAGCCGTACTCGACCATGAAGCCGGCAACCAGTTCCGATTCCGCTTCCGGAAGGTCGAAGGGCGGACGGTTGGTTTCAGCCAGCGCCGAGATGAAGAAGACGATGAACATCGGGAAGAGCGACAGCCAATGCCAGTCGAGGAAGGACGCCGGCAGACCGAGCTTGGTGCCGAGGCCGACCTGCTGCGACATGACGATGTCAGTCAAGTTCAGCGAACCGACCGTCAGAAGCACCGTGACGATGACGAGACCGATCGAAACTTCGTAGGAGACCATCTGCGCGGCGGAGCGCAGCGCACCAAGGAACGGGTACTTCGAGTTCGAAGCCCAGCCGCCCATGATGATGCCGTAGACTTCAAGCGACGAGATCGCCAGGATGTAGAGGATACCGACATTGATGTTGGCAATCACCCAACCGTGGGCGACCGGAACGACCGCCCAGGTGGAGAGCGCAAGTAGCACTGTCACGAGCGGCGCCAGCAGGAAGACGCCCTTGTTGGCGCCAGCCGGAATGACCGGCTCCTTCAGCATGAACTTCAAGAGGTCGGCGAAGGACTGGAACAGACCGAAAGGACCGACGACGTTCGGACCGCGACGCAGCTGCACCGCCGCCCAGATCTTGCGGTCGGCAAGAAGGATGTAGGCGATGAAGATCAGCAGGCAGACCAGGAGGAGAAGAGACTGACCGATCATGATGATCAACGGCCAGAGATAGGTCGAAAAGAATGAGTCCATTGTCCCCTGCCCTTACTCTGCCGCAACTTTGAAATTGTTGCGGGCCAATGCGGAGCACTCAGCCATGACAGCCGAAGCGCGCGCTATCGGGTTCGTCAAATAGAAGTCTTTCACCGGCGACGCAAACCCAGATTTACCCATCTTGCCGGCTTTTTTCGCAAGTGCGGCAATTTTGGCGCTGTCGCCCTCCGCGACCTCGTCAAGCTTGGCGAAATGCGGGAAAGCAGCGAACAGTTTCGCGCGCAATTGGCTCAGCGAATCAAAGGGAAGCTTCTTGCCGAGCACATCGGAAAGGGCGCGGATGACCGCCCAATCCTCGCGGGCGTCGCCCGGTGCAAAACCGGCACGGTTGCCCATCTGAACGCGACCTTCGGTGTTGACCCAGATGCCCGACTTTTCGGTGTAGGTCGCAGCCGGAAGGATGACGTCGGCATTGTGTGCGCCGTTGTCGCCGTGCGAGCCGATGTAGACGGTGAACTTCGCAGTCTTCTTGGTGAAATCCAGTTCGTCAGCACCCAGCAGGAAGAGGACGTCCATCGCGCCCAGCATCTGGGCGGCGTTGACGCCCTTCGCACCCGGCACGAAGCCGAGGTCGAGGCCACCGACGCGGGAGGCCACCGTGTGCAGCATCGCAAAGCCGTTCCAGCCTTCCGTGATCGCGCCAACGTCTGCCGCGAGCTTGGCGACGCTTGCCAGCACGGCTGCCGCGTCCTCGCGGATCAGAGCACCCTGGCCGACGATGATCATCGGCTTCTGAGCGTTCTTCAGGACATCAGCGAAAGCATGAGTGCCCGAGACGACGTCGCTCAGCGTATCCGGACCGGCGCCAAGGTAATCATAAGAGTAGCGCATTTCGCCGCCCTCACCGATCACGCCGATCGGGAACTTGCCGCGACGCCAGCGCTTGCGGATGCGGGCGTTGAGCACGGCTGCCTCGAAGCGCGGATTGGCGCCAACGATCAGCAGCGCATCAGCCTGCTCGATGCCCTCGATGGTCGGGTTGAAGAGGTAAGTCTCGCGGCCGAGCGACGGATCGATTGCCGTCCCATCCTGGCGACAGTCGAGGTTCTCGGAACCCAGCGACTTTACCAGCTCGGAGAGCGCGTACATTTCTTCGACGGAAGCAAGATCGCCGGCGATCGCGCCGATCTTGTCGCCCGAAGTGGCCGATACGGCAGACTTGATCGCGGCGAATGCTTCGGCCCAGGTCGCTACCTGCAGACGGCCGTCGCGGCGGACGTAGGGCTTGTCGAGACGCTGCGTCTTCAGGCCGTCCCAAACGTGGCGGGTCTTGTCGGAGATCCACTCTTCGTTGATCTGGTCGTTGACGCGCGGCAGGATGCGCATGACTTCGCGACCGCGGGTATCGACGCGGATCGCGGAACCGACGGCGTCCATGACGTCGATCGATTCGGTCTTGTTCAATTCCCAAGGACGCGCCGTGAAGGCGAAGGGCTTGGAGGTCAAGGCGCCAACCGGGCAGAGGTCAACAACGTTGCCCTGCAGCTCCGAGGTCATGGCCTGCTCGAGATAGGTGGTGATTTCTGCGTCTTCGCCGCGGCCAATGAGGCCGAGTTCAGAGATGCCGCCGACCTCGGTCGTGAAGCGAACGCAGCGCGTGCAGTGGATGCAGCGGTTCATGACCGTCTTGACGAGCGGTCCGATGTACTTGTCCTCGACGGCGCGCTTGTCTTCCTGATAGCGCGAACTGTCGATGCCGAAGGCCATGGCCTGGTCCTGCAGGTCGCATTCGCCGCCCTGGTCGCAGATTGGGCAATCCAGCGGATGGTTGATGAGCAGGAATTCCATCACGCCTTCGCGGGCCTTCTTGACCATCGGCGTGTTGGTGAAGACTTCCGGAAGCTCGCCGTTCGGGCCGCCGCGGATGTCGCGCACGCCCATGGCGCAGGAAGCCTGCGGCTTCGGCGGGCCGCCCTTCACCTCGACAAGGCACATGCGGCAGTTACCTGCCACCGACAAACGTTCATGGAAGCAGAAGCGCGGGACTTCGGCGCCGGCTTCCTCGCACGCCTGGATAAGCGTGTAGTGATCCGGGACTTCGATCTCTTTGCCGTCAATCTTCAGTTTTGCCATCGTCCACTCAGTCCTGTTTCACATTTGCAGCCGAATGCGGCCGCAAACAATTTCATGATCGCAACCCCACTCGCCCCTGACGGCCTTCAACCGCATGGCGTGGCAATTGCTCACAATCACCTTTGCCGAACCTTACCCCCTGGGGTTCGGCGACCCGGCTCCGCAGATTTGCCGCGATGCCCTCTTGCCTTGTCTCTGCTTTTCCCGGCCGCTTGGGTTCGCCCGGAAAAAGAATTACTTGCCGCCCGCAGCCTTCGGCGCGAGCAACGCCTTTGCCTGGCCTACCCAGTCATCGCGAGCAATGCGCCCCTCGAAACCGAGATCAGCATCAATGTGCGCAACGTCCGCGTCAGACCAGGAGGCGATGTCTGCGAAAGTGCCGATACCGCGTTCCCTCAAAACCATCTCCAGCTTCGGGCCGACGCCGGAAATCAGTTTCAGATCGTCCGCCTTTGCAGTCGTTTTCCTTCCGCGGGCCGGCGCCTTCACCACCTTTGGAGCGGCGGCTTCGACCGTCGCATCGGCCTTCGCTTTGACGGGCGCCGGCTTGTCGACTGCCGGCTTTGCCTTTGCCCTGACCTTCACGACCGGAGCTGCCTTCGCAGCCGGAGCGGCATTCACGGCAACATTCGACTCAGTCTGTCGTTGCACCGGCGATGCGCTCTTCTGCTCTTCCAGGGCAGCCGCGAACTTGTTCGTTGCCTCGACCGCTCCCTGAACCGCGCCCCAGAAAGCGCCGGCCATCTGTGTGGAAAAGCCGAAACCGATTGCAGTCACCGCAGCCATAGCCGCGGCGGGATTGGTCATCAGTGGATGCAAGTGCGAATTCTGCAGCATTTCGGCAGCAAGACGACCGAACTCAGCCGATGCATCGGCTGCGTCCCTTCCCTCACCCGCGTCTGCAGACTTCGTCATCATATCCCTTACTCGGCTGCTTCCAGAACGGCGCCGTGATCCATCACGTTGGCGGTATACTGATCGATACGCTTTTCGATTTCCGGGCGGAAGTTACGGATCAAGCCCTGCACCGGCCATGCGGCGGCATCGCCGAGCGCGCAGATAGTATGCCCTTCGATCTGCTTCGTCACCTGGAACAGCATGTCGATTTCGCGCTTCTGGGCGTTGCCCTTGGCCATGCGCTCCATGACACGCCACATCCAGCCCGTGCCTTCGCGGCACGGCGTGCACTGACCGCAGCTCTCGTGCTTGAAGAAGGCGGAGATGCGGGCAATCGCCTTGATGACGTCGGTGGACTTGTCCATGACGATCGCAGCTGCCGTACCGAAGGACGAGCCGACTGCGCGCAGGCCGTCGAAGTCCATCGGGCAGTCCATGATGTCCTTGGCCGGCACGATCGGGCACGATGCACCGCCGGGAATGACAGCGAGCAGGTTATCCCAGCCGCCGCGGATGCCGCCGGCATGCTTGTCGACCAGTTCGCGGAAAGTGATGCCCATGACTTCTTCGACGGTGCACGGCTTGTTGACGTGGCCCGACAGCATGAACAGCTTAGTGCCCACGTTGTTCGGACGACCGAAGGAGGAGAACCAGCCGGCGCCGCGGCGCAGGATGGTCGGGGCAACGGCGATCGATTCGACGTTGTTGACCGTGGTCGGGCAGCCGTAGAGACCCATGTTTGCCGGAAACGGCGGCTTCAGGCGCGGCTGGCCCTTCTTGCCTTCCAGGCTTTCGAGCAGAGCGGTTTCTTCGCCACAGATATAGGCGCCGGCACCGTGATGAACGAAAATCTCCATATCCCAGCCGAGCTTGTTGTTTTTACCCAACAAACCGGCATCGTAGCATTCGTCGATCGCTGCCTGCAGCGCCTCGCGTTCGCGGATATATTCACCGCGAACATAGATGTAAGCGGCATTGGCGCCCATGGCGAAGCTTGCGACCACGCAGCCTTCGATCAGCGTATGCGGATCGTGGCGCATGATGTCGCGGTCCTTGCAGGTGCCAGGCTCCGATTCGTCGGCATTGACGACGAGATAGTGCGGACGACCGTCCGATTCCTTCGGCATGAAGGACCACTTCAGGCCCGTCGGGAAGCCGGCGCCGCCACGGCCGCGCAAACCGGACGCCTTCATCTCGTTGATGATCCAGTCACGGCCCTTTTCGAGAATCTGCTTGGTGCCGTCCCAATGGCCGCGGCTCATCGCGCCCTTCAGGGACTTGTCCTTGAGGCCGTAGATATTGGTAAAGATGCGATCCTGATCCTGTAACATGCTTCACCTCTTACCGCGGCTTCTTGCCGAAGACTTTTATGTATTCCGCTTCGCCACCTCTGGCGAGAGCGTCTGCCTGCTTGACCCAATCGTCGCGTTCGATGCGGCCGTGGAAGCTCAGATAACCGTCAACCCACTCGCGCTCGTGCTGCTTCCAGCTGGCGATCTGGGCGAAGGTGAAGATGCCGATCTCATGGAGAGTGGCTTCAATCTTCGGGCCGACGCCCGAGATCATCTTGAGGTCGTCGGGCGTTCCGGGCTTTTCCACCGCAGCCGGGCGGCTGGCATCGTCCAGCGAAGGCTTGGCCTGGCCTGCAGCCGTATTTTCGGCCTTTGCCGGAGTTGCCTGCGGATGGTCGGCCGGAAGCGCCGTCTTGCCATCGGCGGGGCTCTTCAGCGCAGCATTCGTCTCGGCGTCAGTGCTCTTCGGCCGAGCGGCTTCCGACGGGGGGACGGCGACAGTCTCGACCTCCACTGTCTTGGCAGCCTTCGCCTTGGGCGCCTTGGCGGGCGCGTCGAGCAATGACGTCAGGCCGCCCTCGGGGGCCGAATAGATACGGTCAATCTGCGGACCGGGCTTGATTTCGCTGCCCTTGCCTGCCTGGAACGTGTCGATGATCTCTTCAAGGCGCTCCGGCGTCAGGTCCTCGTAGGTGTCCTTGCCGATCATGACCATCGGCGCGTTGACGCAGGCGCCGAGACATTCGACCTCTTCCCAGGAAAGGGTTCCCTCGGCGTTGCGCTCGAACGGATGGGCGTGGATCTTGCTCTTGCAGATGCTCATCAGCTTTTCCGAGCCGCGCAGCATGCAGGGCGTGGTGCCGCAGACCTGTACGTGGGCCCGAGTGCCGACCGGATGAAGCTGAAACTGCGTGTAGAAGGTCGCGACCTCAAGGACACGGATATAGGCCATCTCAAGCATGTCGGCGACCTTTTCGATCGCTGCCTTCGTGACCCAGCCGTCCTGCTCCTGCGCGCGCATCAGGAGCGGGATAACCGCCGATTGCTGGCGGCCTTCCGGATATTTCTTGATGGTCTTTTCCACCCAGGCCGTGTTCTCGTCGCTGAAGGCGAAAGCGGCAGGCTGGAATTGATCTTCGGCTAATCGACGAACGGACATTCTTTCACGCCTTATCTCAGTTTATGGATCCACACCGCGTGCCCGTCAGGGACGAGAATTCGCAGGCGTAGGCCGACTGGTCCTTTTGCATAAACACAATAAACTTACCGCCGTTTGGCACAGCGGCCTTGATTTCATAACCGCGCGACACGAGGTCGCCCATCGATGCTTCCGCCGCCGGCGCCGATCCCGAACTCAGGCCCTTGGGAACAAGCTTTCCCTTGTCCTGACCGAGGGTCGGCAGCCCCGTGCCCTTCTGCGCCGCCTGCTGAGCGAAAGCTCCGGAAGCGACAAGAAAAGCAGCAATGGCAACCGGCAGGATGCGCATCAGCGATCGACCTCGCCGAAGACGATATCGAGCGAACCCAGCACCGCCGTCACGTCAGCGAGCTGATGACCGCGGCAGAGGAAATCCATGGCCTGCAGGTGCGCAAAGCCCGGAGCACGCAGCTTGCAGCGGTAAGGCTTGTTCGAGCCATCGGAAACGAGGAAGACGCCGAACTCGCCCTTCGGCGCTTCGACGGCCGCATACACCTCGCCAGCCGGCACGTGATAGCCTTCGGTATAGAGCTTGAAGTGGTGGATCAGCGCTTCCATCGAACGCTTCATCTCACCGCGCTTCGGCGGAACGACCTTGCCGTCGACGGACGAAACCGGACCGGTGGAGGCATCGCCGAGCAGGCGATTGACGCACTGCTTCATGATGCGGACCGATTGGCGCATTTCGAACATACGGATCAGGTAGCGATCGAAACAGTCGCCGTTCTTGCCGACGGCAATGTCGAATTCCATATCGGAATAGCATTCATAGGGCTGCGAGCGACGCAGGTCCCAGGCGGCGCCGGAGCCGCGGACCATGACGCCCGAGAAGCCCCAGGACCAGGCATCGGCGAGCGAAACCACGCCGATGTCGACGTTACGCTGCTTGAAGATGCGGTTGTCGGTCAAAAGGCCTTCGATATCGTCGAGGATCTTCAGGAACGGGTCGCACCACTTGCCGATGTCCTCGACCAGTTCCTGCGGAATGTCCTGATGGACACCGCCCGGACGGAAATAGGCGGCGTGCATGCGCGCACCGCAGGCGCGCTCGTAGAAGATCATGAGCTTTTCACGCTCTTCGAAGCCCCAGACCGGCGGCGTCATCGCACCGACGTCCATGGCCTGGGTCGTCACGTTCATGATGTGCGACAGGATGCGGCCGATCTCGGAATAGAGAACGCGAATCAGCTGGCCGCGAATCGGGATCTCAAGACCGAGCAGACGCTCAACGGCGAGCGCGTAAGCATGTTCCTGGTTCATCGGCGCCACGTAGTCGAGGCGATCGAGATATGGAACGGCCTGCAGGTAGGTCTTCGTTTCGATCAGCTTCTCGGTGCCGCGATGCAGCAGGCCGATATGCGGATCGACGCGTTCGACGATTTCACCGTCCAGTTCCAGAACCAGACGCAGCACGCCGTGCGCGGAAGGATGTTCCGGTCCAAAATTTATGGTGAAATTACGGACGTTATGTTCAGTCATGGCGACGCGCTCCGCGCTGGCAATCATTGATGGGCAAGGTATGCAAAGAGGCTTTCAACATCGTGACAGCCCCCGTTTTTTACTTTGCCGCCTTCTCATCTCCCGGCAGCACGTAGTCCGTGCCTTCCCAGGGGCTGAGGAAATCGAAATTACGAAATTCCTGCTTCAGTTCGACGGGCTCGTAAACCACGCGCTTGGCAAGGTCGTCGTAGCGCAGCTCGACGAAACCGGTCGTCGGGAAATCCTTGCGAAGAGGATGGCCCTCGAAACCATAGTCCGTCAGCAGGCGGCGCAAGTCGGCATGGCCCGAGAACGGAATGCCATACATGTCCCAGGTCTCGCGCTCGAACCAGTCGGCACCCTGATAGACGGCGCAGGCGGACGGAACGGCCTCATCTTCCCCTGCCTGCAGCTTGACGCGGATGCGCAGGTTCTTCTTCGGCGACAGCAGGTGGTAGACGACGTCGAAACGCTCGGCGCGCTGCGGCCAGTCGACGCCGCTGATGTCGATCATGCTGACGAATCCGCACTTGGCGTCATCACGCAGGAAGGTCAGCAGCGCGATGATATTTTCACGGCTGGTTCCGATCGTCAGCTCGCCATAGGCGATTTCGCTGGACGAAATCACATCGGCACGCACCTCGCCGAGATAGGACGCAAGCTCGTTCAGGGCTTCACTCATAATGCCTCGTCCCTTGCCTTACCGTTCAATCGTGCCGGTGCGGCGAATCTTCTTCTGCAGCAGGAGCACGCCGTAAAGCAGCGCTTCTGCCGTGGGAGGACAGCCCGGCACATAGATGTCGATCGGCACGATGCGGTCACAACCGCGAACAACCGAATAGGAATAGTGATAGTAGCCGCCGCCATTGGCGCAGGATCCCATCGAGATCACGTAACGCGGCTCCGGCATCTGGTCGTAGACCTTGCGGAGCGCAGGCGCCATCTTGTTGGTCAGCGTGCCGGCAACGATCATGACGTCCGACTGGCGCGGCGAAGCGCGCGGGGCAACGCCGAAGCGCTCCATGTCGTACCGCGGACCGGAAACCTGCATCAGGCCTTCGACGGCGCAGCAGGCGAGACCGAACTGCATCCACATCAGCGAGCCGGTACGGGCCCAGGTGATCAGCGCGTCGGCGGTCGTCAGGATGAAACCCTTGTCGGCCAGCTCATTGTTGACTTCGCCGAAGAAAGGATCGTTGGCGCCGACCGGCTTGCCGGTCGAGGGATCAATGATCCCCTTCGGCTGCTGCGAGACGAGCGTCGTGTTGCTCTGCGGGGCTACTCCCATTCCAGGGCTCCCTTCTTCCATTCATAGATAAAGCCGATGGTCAAAACAGCGAGGAAGACCATCATGGACCAGAAGCCGAACCAGCCGATGGCGCCGAAGGAAACGGCCCACGGGAAGAGGAAGGCGACCTCGAGGTCGAAGATGATGAAGAGAATCGACACAAGGTAGAATCGGATGTCGAACTTCATGCGAGCGTCATCGAATGCGTTGAAGCCGCATTCGAAAGCCGACAGCTTTTCAGGATCAGGCGCCTTGAAGGCGACGGCAAACGGCGTGATCAACAGCGCCAGGCCAATGACCAGGGCGATACCAATGAAAATCGCTATCGGAAGATAGGAACTGAGCAGTTCAGTCATTATGTCCATCCCTGCCTGCCGAGAAGCGCCGGGCGGCGCTTTGAGCATTTGCTCAGCAAGCGAAAGAGCGTTGCAACAAGCCGTGGTTAGCGCAGGCGGAGCGTCGGCGCAAGACTTTTGAGCGCGTCATTTTGAGACCCGATCAAACGATTTTACCAAGGCGATGCAAGGATGTCGCGGCAAAACACAAACGAAGCCCCAAGGGGATTTCGCAAGTGCAGCAAATTCACCATGGATTGTAAGGACTTGTGCGAAAATGGCGCGAGTGACGGGGCTCGAACCCGCGACCTCCGGCGTGACAGGCCGGCACTCTAACCGACTGAGCTACACCCGCGCATATCGTGACCCAAAGGGTCGAGCACACTATCCGGAAGAAAAGGTCTAGGACCTGTTTCAGGCTTGGAGATGGCGCGAGTGACGGGGCTCGAACCCGCGACCTCCGGCGTGACAGGCCGGCACTCTAACCGACTGAGCTACACCCGCATTCATATCCAAGTATTCCAGATGCTTTTGCACCCATCAAAGCGGCCTCGGCCGTTCGATGAGCGGCTAACTAAGGGGTTCGCGTTGGGGTGTCAAGCGCGTTTGAATACAAATCCATGACAGATCGTGAATTGTTTGGGGAACAGCTCCCTGCCCTCTCCGATGCGGATGATTCGGGCCTGTGTCTCCGACGGCCGGCAACGGGGCTCTTTCGGGAATTTGGGCGTGGCTTCCTGCCCTGCATCCGCTCCATGCACACGGCAAATCCATCCGTCGGATTGTGAAACGTGAGATGAAGCTCACATTAACGCGGCAGTCATCACGTGTTCAGTTCCCCGGCGTTAGCTTTGAACCAACGTCATCAAGCGACGTTGTTGAAAGCCAGCTAACCGGAGAAATACAGTGAACAAGTTTTTTATCGCTTCTGCACTCGCCCTTGCTTCGCTTGCAGCGACAGCCATTCCGTCCAACGCCGCTTCGGTGGTGGTCAAGACCGACCACGGACACTATGACCATCACCATCATGATCGCCATTGCTTCAACAAGAAGGTGACGAGCTGGCACCATGGCCATAAGGTCGTCCATGAGGAGCGCGTCTGCCGATAACAGAATTGCTCAGGCCCGGTCGAAAGCCGGGCCTTGAGCCGAATTCTCACGTTAGTCGATTCTCTACTCGGAAGACCTACCGAACCAGTGATCCGCATGGATCATCCGTAAACGCGCAATACCTGTCGTTTTCTAATGAATTCTAAGTGTCTGGATTTGTTGGAAAAGAAATTGGCTGGGGAACCTGGACTCGAACCAAGATTAACGGAGTCAGAGTCCGTCGTTCTACCATTGAACTATTCCCCACCGTCCGCCGCAGAGCTTGGCGGGCCGTGTTGGAAGGTCATATAAATGATTCATCCGGGGATGCAAGCCCCATATTGATGTCTCGTCGGATTGTCTGTGACTAAAGAGTGCCGACGACGATCAAGATGCGGAAACGTAGCGGGAAGACGAAAGTGCGGCCCTCCGTCACGACCCGCGATATTGTTCTTCCGTCACATATTCCATCCAGTCGGCCGCCTTGCCGTCTCGCATCTCCTGGATGGCGATGTGGGTGAGCGCGGTTTCCGGGCCTGCGCCGTGCCAGTGCTTTTCGCCGGGGGCGAACCAGAGGACGTCGCCGGCGCCGATCTCGAAAATCTCTCCGCCCCATGACTGGGCGAGCCCCTTGCCTGAGGTCACGACAAGCGTCTGGCCAAGCGGGTGGGTATGCCATGCCGTGCGACCGCCCGGCTCGAAGGTGACGCTGACGACCTGCACGCTGGCGGGATCCGGCGCCTGCATCAGCGGCTCCTGGCGCACGTCACCGGTAAAATATTCAGCAGGCGCCTTTACCGATGGCCGTGATCCGTTGCGCTTGATTTCCATCCGGTGTCTCCTCTGTCCTGTTCGCTCTCTCGGAGAATCTATGTCATCGCCTCATGCCATCCAAGCGACATAGTCGTGATGTCGATTGGAGTATCTGGCGACATCGGCAACGAACTCGGTCTCACCACGAATCCGATCAGCGGAGAGGCGCCGGAATTTTCACCCGGTGGCAATCGTCAAAGCTGGATGAGGTCCAGATCCTTGCCGATTTCGCGCCGGGCGATGTCGACGACGCTCATTTCGTGGGTGAAGAGGATCGTTTGGAAGCGGCCGACGGTGCCGGCGAGCGCGTTCAGGCCCGCGGCGGTGCGATCGTCGTCGAAAGTCTGGAAGATGTCGTCGACGATGAGTGGAGCCGGTTCGTTGCGCGCCGAGTAGTCTTCGAGGAAAGCCAGACGCAGGGCGAGGTAGAGCTGGTCGCCCGTTCCCTCGCTGAGGCCGGAAAGCGGCACGCGCTCGCCGGTGACGCGTTCAGCCAGAAGCTGGAGTTCGTCGTCGCTGCCATAGTCCTGGACGAGACGCGAGAAACGGCTGCCGGTCAGGACAGAGAAGATATCTCCTGCCCGCTTCATGACGGGATCCGCCTGCCGCTCCCGATAGGCCTCCATCGACGTACCGAGCATATGGGCGGCGAGCTTGAGGACGACCCATTGCCGAGCGAGATCCCTGGCCTCCTCCTCGGCCGCATGCTTTTCGAACACGGCATATTCGGCGCTGGCGCCCGTCTCCAGCGCGCTGCGCTGACGCTGATTCTCGTTGAGCTGGGCCGTCAGCGCGCCGAAGCGCTGCAGCTGGTCGCTGTCCAGCGCCTCCAGCCGCTCGATCTCGAGATTGGCTTCGATCCGGTCGAAGTCGGACAGAGCAACACGGATATGGGCTTCATCCTGCCCATCGGCCTGCTCCTGGAAACGGCGCCGGCAGACTGAGACGCTTTCCTCCAGCCTGCTTCTCTCGCGAAGCTGCGAAAGGAGTTGCTGCAGATCATCGATCGAGACGGAAGCCTCGTTCGCAAGAGCGGCAAGATTGGTCTGCAGCGCATCGAGATTCGATTGGCAGCGAGCGAGCCGGGCCTCCGCCTGCTCCAGTGACAGATGCAGGCTCTTTCGTCGCTGCTGATCGGAGTTTGCAGCGATTGCCCTGTCATGCAGGACATCGGCGGCGGCGTCGGCGGAGAAGGATGCGAGATCCGGCGCCAGGTCGCTTGCCAGCGCCCGCAGGCCGTCTTCGAAGACGGCAATGTCGCGCTGCATGCCGCGCACCCGCCTGCGGCGATTCTCGCGCTCAGTCAGTATCTGCGGCAGGTCCTTCCAGACGTCGACCGTCGCCTCGACCATCTCGACGGTCGCACCTATGGGCAAGCCAACTGCGTCGGCCGCGTCGGCCAGGGTCGCTTCCCAGCGCTCCGCATCCTTGCGGATGACGGTTTCACGTTCCTCGAGCCTTTCAATGACGTCGGCAACGGATTGACGCTCGCCTTCGGCGGAGCGGCTGTCGGCCCAACGCTGGGCGATGTCGGCGATATGTCGGGAGAGCCCCCTTGCAAGGGCCGCCACCGGCAGGGAACCCGCGCCTGACAGACCCGTCGCATGGGCAAGGTCCACGAGCGCAGGCACCAGCCGGTCCTCGCTCGCGCGCAATATCGCCACTTCGTCGGCAAGGACGTTCACCGCGTTGCGTTGAGCGGCAAGCGTCTCGACCGCACGCCGCCATTCAACCATCTGATCCGGTTCAAGCGGCACTATTCCCCTGGTGGCAAAGAGCGAGCTGAATTCGCTCTTGGCATCAGCGATGGATTGCTCGCTTTCGGTCTGTCGGGTTCTGGCCTGCTGGAGCGCCGGCTCCAGTTCGCCACGCCTCAGCATGAGCCTCGCGTGTGTCGATACGCGTTCGGCATCGGTCAGTGCTTCGTCGGCCAGGCGATCAGCCTCGCGGATTGCCGCCTCGAGCGCCTTCGATCCGCCTGACGGCGAGGCTTCGAAAGCCCGCAGCTGCTCATCCCTGAGGAGACGGGCCGTCTCGATTTCCTGGCGGGTGACAAGGCTGCCGCCTTGCTCCAGCGACGCAATATCCTTGGTGAGAGCCCCCTGCTCGGTCTCCAGTAGAGCAAGCGCAGCGGTAGCCTCGCGGGCAGCCGTTTGCAGCTCGCCGAATTTGCGCCGATGTTCGGTGAGGGTCGCGATATCGGGCAGAGGCACGCCAAAGAGCTGATCAAGATCGGCAACGGCGGGCGACAGGCGCCCGGTAGCCTCTGCAAGTTCGGACTGCGCACGCGAGAGCTTTACCTGCAGGCTGTCCAATCGGGAAAGCTCGGCGATATCGGGCTGCAAGGCCGCAAGTTGCTGCGCATAGGACTTCGGGTCGATCAGCCGCCCCGATATCTCGACCGCCTCCAGCCGCCGAAAGTGCTCGCGCTCCTCTTCGAGGCGGCGGCGATTTTCAGCGTGGGCGCGCTTCAGGTCCCGGCCTTCGACGGCAAGCGTGCGCAGGCGCGCAAGATCGGCCTCGGTCGGCTGATTGCGCTCCATCGCCCCGGCATCGGGCATTCCAAGCTTGCGGGCAATCTGGACAAGCCGCAGATCGAAATCCTCGACCTCGCCACGGACCCGAGACATATCGTCCTTAGCCTTGAGATAGGCTCCCTTCTGCGCATATCGCTCCATGATCGCGCCGGCGGCATCCAGGGTGGCTGTATCCACCCTCACTGCCTGAATTTCCTCCTGAAGTCGCAGGACATCCTGCCGGGCGGTTCGCAACGCGGCCTCGCCTTCCTTCCTGAAATCCAGCGCTTCGGCCAGCCGTTCTCCAAATCCTTTATGGATTGCTTGCAGGTCGGAGAAGCCGCGTAAGAGCTCCTCCTCCAAGTCGATCTCCCGCAAGACCGGCTCAAGCTTCTTCAGCATGTTCAGGCGGTCGAGCGCCGCCTTGGTCTCCTGCCGTTCGCGGTGCAGTGCCTCAAGCCGAGCCTCAGTCTCGGCCGCATCGGCGACGAGCTTTTTCCAGTCGCCGGATCTCAATTCGTTGTCGCGCTCAAGCTTTCGTGCATCTTCGTAGCGGTCGTATGCTTGATAGAAAGCCCGGTCCTTCGAGCGCCGCTGGGCATAGATGCCGTCCGCTTCGGTCTCCAACGATTGCCTGAGGCGCGACAGGCCCGTGAGACCCGAAGCGGCTGAGAAGAGCAGGCTGCCGATCTCGCCGCCGCTCTGCAGCATGGCGGCCGCACCCTGCCTCAGTCGGGCTGAGTCGAGGCCGAAAGCGCGCTCGAAGACATCACGGCTCAGATTGCCGAGATAGGGCGAAAGCGCATCCTCGGGGAGCGCCGTTTCCTTCTCGTCGGTAGCGAGCAGCGTGTTTTTCGTGCCGCGGCGACGGCGGAATTTGAGGCTGGTCCCGTCGCGTAGCGAAATTTCGGCACCGATGCGCAAGGTCGTGGCATCGTGCAGGAAACTGAAATGCGATGTCGTGCGGGGGAAACCGAACAGGAGATCCGAAATGGCGCTGAGGGCGGACGACTTGCCCGCCTCGTTCGGCCCGTAGATGACATGCAGCTTCGCATCAGGGCGAAAATCGAGACCGCAATCGGTAAGCGCGCCGTAACGGATAATGTCGAGCCGGTTGAAGCGCATGGATCAGGCCGCCCCTCGCCCGCGCGCCAGCAGCAATTGCCGAGCTTCCTCGATCAAGGTTTCGGCCGCATCTCCGAGTGGTGACGCGGCGGTCGCAAATCCGCCCGGCAGCCTCGCCGCGATCTCCGCTATGAGCCTGTCGGCTTCGGCCTTTGCATCCTCCTCACCACCGTCACTGCCGAGAAGCTGCGGGAGATCGAGCGATGTGCCTGTCGCTGCGATCCCGACCGTGGGTGGCGGTTCTATGCGAAGTTCCAGTTTTTCCAGCCAGATGTCCTGGTGAATGCGGTGGCAGGCAGCTTCCACCTCGTCGCGCCATTGCTGGCGGTTGGCAGCCATGTCGCCGAACAGTGACGTGCTGCCCGTCAGGCGGATGCGGAGGGCCGTCATGCGACCCTCCATATCGTCGACCAGCGGCTGGATCGCGTGCTCCACGCGTCGAAGGACGGCAGCCTGGTCGTCGTCGGGTTCGACGCCCACCTGGATCTGCGCAAAGCGCGCCTCGTCGACGATCAGGCGTTCATGGCTTACCTGGCCGTCATCCACGCTAACGAGAATCGCACCTCTGGGGCCACGCTCGCGAATGCTGCGGCCTTGCAGGTTGCCGGGAAAGATCACCAGCGGATCGGTCGCCACTTGCTCGTATTCGTGCACATGGCCAAGCGCCCAGTAGTCATAGCCGCGCGAGCGCAGGTCTTCGACGGAACATGGGGCATAGGGCTCGTGCGGCTCGCGTCCGGTCAGCGACGTATGCAGCACGCCGATATTGAACCAGCCGCGCTCCGGCGGCGGATAGCCGAGAGCCAGATTGTCTGTCGTCGAGCGTTCCGCAAAGCCACGGCCATGCAGCGCCACCTTGATCGCCTCCAGCCTGAAGGAGCCCGCCCTGGCTGTCGGAAACTCGCTGACATTGCGGGGCAGCGTGATCGTCTTGGTGATGACGCTGACGGCGTCGTGATTGCCGCGCAAAAGGAAGACCGGAATGCCGGCACGCTCCAGCCTTGCCATTTCGCGATTGAAGAACAGACCGATCTTGTTGTCCTTCCAATCGCCGTCATAGACATCGCCGGCAATGATGAAAAAGTCGACTTTGCGATCGATCGCCTGACCGACCAACACCGAGAAAGCCTTGCGACTCGCCTCGACGAAGATCGCGGCCACATCGGCATCCTTCAGCGCCAGCCCCTGGAAGGGACTGCCGAGATGAAGATCGGCGGCGTGGATGAAGCTGAAGGAGGACATGCGTTCCGATATTCAAGCGGTTCAAGCATACCGTTCTAGGGAAATATGCGCGCGATGAACACCGCTCCCACAGCTTGCCCGAGGGTTTGTCCAAGGGTTTCCCACATTGCCGCCCTCCGTCACAATCCTATGTTACGGAATTGCGATGATGGCCGCTGACTTGCCCGTCAGTTCGATGTATGCGCGGTTGTTGCTTACATATGCCTTTCATTACATCAGGAGGAAATTTCTTGAAACATCATGCTTTTGGCCGCACCCCTTTCACGGTCACGAATGTCGGCTTCGGCGCCTGGCAAATCGGCGGCGCATGGGGCGATGTCAGTGAGGCGGATGGCCGGGCCGCGCTCAACGCAGCACTCGATGCCGGCATGACCTTCATCGACACGGCCGATGTCTACGGCGATGGCCGCTCGGAAAAGATCATCGCCGACGTGCTGAAGGCGCGTGGCGGCGAGCGCCCGATGGTCGCCACCAAGGCCGGCCGCCGCCTGAACCCGCACGTCGCCGAAGGCTACAACAAGGCCAATCTCGAAGCCTTCATCGACCGCAGCCTGACGAACCTCGGCGTCGATAGTCTCGACCTCGTGCAGCTGCACTGCCCTCCCCGCGAGGTGCTCTATCAGCCGGAAGTGTTTGCGGCTCTCGGCGAGTTGCAGAAGGCCGGCAAGATCAAGGGCTACGGCGTCAGCGTCGAAAAGGTCGAGGATGGGCTGAAGGCGATCGAATATCCGGGCGTTCTCAGCATCCAGATCATCTACAACATTTTCCGCCAGCGTCCGGACCACCTGTTCTTCGCCGAAGCGCTCCGCAAGAAGGTCGCGATCATCGCCCGCGTGCCGCTGGCAAGCGGCCTGCTGTCAGGCAAGATTACCAGTGCCACGACATTTGCCAGCGACGATCATCGCAACTTCAACCGACATGGGGAAGCCTTCGATGTCGGCGAGACCTTCGCCGGCGTTCCCTTCGAGGTCGGCCTTGAGGCGGTCGAGGAAGTGCGGAAACTCGTGCCGGCCGGCGCCAGCATGGCGGCCTTTGCGTTGCGCTGGATCCTCATGAGCGATGCCGTCACGGTCGTCATTCCCGGCGCACGCAACGCCGAGCAGGCAAAGGCCAATGCCGCGGCTGCCGATCTGGCGCCGCTGTCTGCCGACGTCATGACGGCGACCCGAGACATTTACGATCGGCTGATCGCGCCGCACGTTCACCAGCGCTGGTAAAAACGAAAAGGGTCCGGCGATAAACCGGACCCTTCAATCCTCTCCCGCTCCGGGCTGGCGTCAACGCCGTGCCGCAGAAAGGGTGGATGAAAAACGAGATCAGCCGTTAACGGCGTCCTTCAGGCCTTTGCCGGGCGTGAACTTCGGCACTTTGCGAGCCGGGATATCGACTTCAGCGCCGGTGGACGGATTGCGGCCCTTGGTGGCTGCACGGTGAGAAACGGTGAAGCTGCCGAAACCAGCGAGGCGAATATCGCCGCCGTTCTTCAGTTCGCCCTGGACAGCGTCGAAAACTGCATCAACAGCGGAAGCCGCGTCAGCCTTGGTGATGCCCGCCTTCTCTGCCACTGCGGACACGAGTTCATTCTTGTTCATGTTTTCACCCCTTTCGATGGTATGAAACGTCTCGTTTGTAAGTCGAGCAAAGCATACGAATGCTCAGGCCCGCCGCAACTCAAAAACCCTGCAAATCAAGGAAAAGCAAGCACAAACAGGCGGTTTTCACAAAAAAGGCCGGCATTTCTGCCGGCCTTCGTCAGATTTTCGTCAATTAGGCATAAGTGTGGCGGAAAGCGACTCAGTGGGCGATTGCCGAACCTGCGTCGTCCACGCCTTCCACAGTTGCGATAACCGGCGTCTCGATGGAGCCGTCCCACTCGATCGGCTCGGGCCGACGAACGAGAGCATGCTTGATCACCTCGCCCATGCGGGATACCGGGATGATCTCCATGTTGTTCTTCACGTTGTCCGGAATCTCCGCCAGATCCTTGGCGTTTTCTTCCGGGATCAGCACCTTCTTGATGCCGCCGCGAAGCGCTGCAAGCAGCTTTTCCTTGAGACCACCGATCGGCAGGACGCGGCCGCGCAGGGTGATTTCACCCGTCATGGCGACGTTCTTGTTGACCGGGATACCGGTCATGATCGAGACGATCGCGGTTGCCATGGCAACACCGGCAGACGGACCATCCTTCGGCGTCGCACCTTCCGGAACGTGCACGTGGATGTCGCTCTTGTCGAAGCGCGGAGGCTCGATGCCGAAGTCGACAGCGCGCGAACGGACATAAGAGGCCGCTGCGGAGATCGACTCCTTCATGACTTCCTTCAAGTTACCAGTCACGGTCATCCGACCCTTGCCCGGCATCATAACGCCTTCGATCGTCAGCAGCTCGCCGCCGACTTCCGTCCATGCGAGACCGGTAACAACGCCGACCTGATCCTCGCGCTCTGCTTCGCCGTGGCGGAAGCGCGGAACGCCCAAATAGTCGTCGATGTTTTCAGCCGTGACGTGAACGGACTTCGTCTTGCCCTTGATGATCTCGGTGACCGCCTTGCGGGCGAGCTTCATCAATTCGCGTTCGAAGTTACGGACACCAGCTTCGCGGGTGTACTGCTGGCTGATCGCCATCAGGGCATCGTCGCTGACCGAGAATTCATTCGGCTGCAATGCATGTTCCTTGATGGCCTTCGGCAGCAGGTGCCGCTTGGCGATCTCGCGCTTTTCATCCTCAGTGTAGCCGGCGATACGGATGACTTCCATGCGGTCCATCAAAGGAGCAGGAATATTCAGCGTATTCGCCGTCGTGATGAACATGACATCAGACAGGTCGTATTCGACTTCCAGGTAGTGATCCATGAAGGTCGAGTTCTGAGCCGGATCCAGCACTTCGAGCAGGGCCGAAGACGGATCGCCGCGGAAATCCTGACCCATCTTGTCGATTTCATCGAGCAGGAAGAGCGGGTTGGACTTCTTCGCCTTCTTCATCGACTGGATGACCTTGCCGGGCATCGAGCCGATATAGGTGCGGCGGTGACCACGGATTTCGGCTTCGTCACGAACGCCGCCAAGCGCCATGCGAACATACTCACGGCCGGTCGCCTTGGCGATCGACTGAGCGAGCGAGGTCTTGCCGACGCCCGGAGGGCCGACGAGGCACAGGATCGGACCCTTGATCTTGGTCGCGCGAGCCTGGACAGCCAGATACTCGACAATGCGCTCCTTGACCTTGTCGAGGCCGAAGTGATCAGCTTCGAGGATCTTCTCGGCATTGTTGAGATCCGTCTTGATCTTCGACTTCTTGCTCCACGGAATGCCGAGCAGCCAGTCCAGATAGTTGCGCACGACTGTCGCTTCAGCCGACATCGGGCTCATCTGGCGCAGCTTCTTGAGTTCGGCATCAGCCTTTTCGCGCGCTTCCTTGGACAGCTTGGTCTTGGAGATGCGCTCTTCCAGTTCAGCCATCTCGTCGCGGCCTTCCTCGCCGTCGCCGAGCTCCTTCTGGATCGCCTTCATCTGCTCATTCAGGTAGTATTCGCGCTGGGTCTTCTCCATCTGGCGCTTGACGCGCGAGCGGATACGCTTCTCGACCTGCAGAACCGAAATCTCGCCTTCCATGAAGCCGAGCGCCTTTTCCAGGCGAGCCTTGACGCTGGTGGTTTCCAGCATCTCCTGCTTCTCGGTTATCTTGATCGACAGGTGTGAAGCAACCGTATCGGCAAGCTTGGAATAGTCGTCGATCTGGCTTGCAGCGCCAACGACTTCCGGCGAAATCTTCTTGTTGAGCTTTACGTAGCTTTCGAATTCCGAAACGACGGAACGGCTCAGCGCTTCCAGCTCGACCTGATCCTCTTGCGGCTCTTCGAGAACGTGGCCGGAAGCCTCGTAGAAATCCTCGCGACCCGTATAGGAATCGATCTGTGCGCGGGCACGGCCCTCGACCAGAACCTTCACCGTGCCATCAGGCAGCTTCAGGAGCTGCAGCACGTTGGCGACAGTTCCGACCTTGTGGATGGCATCGGGCGCAGGATCGTCGTCGCTGGCGTTGACCTGGGTGACCAGCATAATCTGCTTGTCGGAACCCATGACCTCTTCCAGAGCTCGGATCGACTTTTCCCGTCCGACGAATAGTGGCACGATCATATGTGGGAAGACCACGATGTCGCGCAACGGCAATACCGGGTAGGCAGCGCTCTCGTTTGCCGCAGACGTTTTCTTCGTCATATCATTTCCTTTCCGTCCCGTTTCCGGGCTCTTGGCCGGCCCCTTGGGATCGACCGGCGCTCTCACTTGGCTAACAAGTGGAGCTTCACTTTATTCATTTCAAGCCGTGCGGCGGCACACCGCACAAGAGTGTGTCAGACTTATTACAGGGAGGAACGCAAAACGAAAACCGGAACATTCGGCGTTACCCAAATATTGCCGACGACTGGAATCTAAGAAGCAAAGCCTGTTTCAGTCAAAGCTCACAGAATCATTCCATCATTGCCCTTGGCGACATTCTTCGCAACGGGCCGAAGCATAGTTCCAATCACCTTGTTTGGAACTTAACAGGAAACAACACGACTTTTCAAATAGAAAGGGGCCCGTACATGACGAGCCCCTGATAAGTTCACCGTCTATCCACCGGTCAAGCCGAGGCGTTGGCCTTTTCTTCTTGACGATCGGCGTAAATGTAGAGCGGACGTGCAGAGCCGCGGACCACTTCCTCGGAAATGACCACTTCGCGAACGCCTTCCAGCGCCGGCAGATCGAACATGGTGTCGAGGAGGATCTTCTCCATGATGGAACGCAGGCCGCGAGCACCAGTCTTACGGATGATCGCCCGCTTGGCGATTTCGCGCAGGGCATCCTCGTGGAAGGTGAGTTCCACGTCTTCCATCTCGAACAGGCGCTGGTACTGCTTCACCAGCGCGTTCTTCGGCTCGGACAGGATCTGGATCAGCGCATCTTCATCGAGGTCTTCCAGGGTCGCCAGAACCGGCAGACGGCCGATGAATTCCGGGATGAGACCGAACTTGACGAGATCTTCCGGCTCCAGCTCGCGCAGCACTTCGCCGACGCGACGGTCGTCCGGAGCCTTGACGGTTGCGCCAAAGCCGATCGAGGTCTTCTCGCCGCGGGCAGAGATGATCTTGTCGAGACCGGCAAAAGCGCCGCCGCAGATGAACAGGATGTTCGTCGTATCGACCTGCAGGAATTCCTGCTGCGGATGCTTGCGGCCGCCCTGGGGCGGAACGGAGGCAACCGTGCCTTCCATGATCTTCAGAAGCGCTTGCTGAACGCCCTCGCCCGACACGTCGCGAGTAATCGACGGGTTGTCGGACTTGCGGGAAATCTTGTCGACTTCGTCGATGTAGACGATGCCGCGCTGAGCGCGCTCGACATTGTAGTCGGCAGCCTGCAGCAGCTTCAGGATGATGTTTTCAACGTCTTCACCGACGTAACCGGCTTCGGTCAACGTCGTTGCGTCAGCCATGGTGAAGGGGACGTCGATGATGCGGGCGAGCGTCTGGGCGAGATAGGTCTTGCCGCAACCGGTCGGGCCGACGAGCATGATGTTGGACTTCGCCAACTCGACTTCGCCGTTCTTGGAGGCATGCGCCAGGCGCTTGTAATGGTTGTGGACCGCAACGGACAGAATCTTCTTCGCCTGCCGCTGGCCGATGACATATTCGTCGAGAACCTTGATGATGTCCTGGGGCGTGGGAACGCCGTCACGGGACTTGACCATCGAGGACTTGTTTTCCTCACGGATGATGTCCATGCACAATTCGACGCATTCATCGCAGATGAATACCGTCGGCCCGGCAATCAGCTTCCGGACTTCGTGCTGGCTCTTGCCGCAGAATGAACAATACAGGGTGTTCTTGGAGTCACCGCCGTTGCTGCCGCTGACTTTGCTCATATCACTTTCCTTCCAGCACGCCGTATTTCCAGATTGAAATAGCGGTCCACTCACTGCGCCGCCGCACTTTGCTCCAGACATTGGAGCTATAGCCGGTCGCGGCGCTCCTCAGGGTACTGAACGAAGCCCAAACAAGCATGTTCAGGCTCCGGTGGCAACGAATTACCCTTCGAATGCCGAACGCTATGTCATAAAAACTCAACATAGCATTAATACTTACTATTAGCCTGTTCCGCACCACTTTAAACCCCTCTTCGATCACAAATGGGATAGAACTGTGGCGCGGAAGACACCGTCCGTGGATAAGTTAGGACGCAGATTCGCCTTCCATCTCGGCGCGAGACGTCAGGACCTTGTCGATGACACCCCAGTTCTGGGCTTCATCGGCGTCCATGAAGTGGTCACGATCGAGCGTCTTTTCAACTTCCTCATACGTACGGCCGGTGTGCTTCACATAGACCTCGTTCAGGCGACGCTTCATCTTCAGGATGTCGCGGGCGTGACGTTCGATATCCGAAGCCTGACCCTGGAAACCGCCGGAGGGCTGGTGAACCATGATGCGGGAATTCGGGGTCGCAAAGCGCATGTCCTTGTGGCCGGCAGCCAGAAGCAGCGAGCCCATGGACGCAGCCTGGCCGATGCAAAGCGTCGACACGGCGGGCTTAATGAATTGCATTGTATCGTAAATCGCCATGCCGGCCGTAACCACGCCGCCGGGCGAATTGATGTAAAGCGCGATTTCTTTCTTGGGATTTTCGGCTTCGAGGAAGAGAAGCTGGGCGCAGACCAGCGTCGCCATATGATCCTCGACCGGTCCCGTCAGGAAGATGATCCGCTCCTTCAGCAGGCGCGAATAGATGTCGTAGGACCGTTCACCGCGATTGGTCTGCTCCACAACCATCGGCACCAGTGCCATAGCGGTATCGACTGGATTTCTCATGTGCGTCCTTTGTCAAACGTGCACCCGACGCCGAAGCGACGGGAATCGAATAAAATGCCTCACCCCTACATAGAGTGTCCCTGCCCTGCACTTCAAGACACGCAAAAGGATAACGTCAAGAACCATAGCGAGGAGTGTAAGTTCGGAAGGAATTTCTACTGCTTTTCTTCCAGATGCCTATTAATGCGGCGTTACGCCGAAAGCGGCCCACAACTTTTCCAAACGTCAAGGTGAAGGAAGGGTGAATGCCGCCCTCGAATTTGCTTCGGTCTTATCCGGCTATGGAAATACAGCCTCATGCATCGGACGTTATGATGGCAGCTTTTGGCCCTTGGGCACTCGTCGTTTCAGATGGAAGATAACAGCAACGCACTGCACGTGGTCCAGAGGGAAACGTCCTTGAGCTTGAGCGGACCTGAAACCATCCTTGATGTCGCGCGCAATGAGGATTGGAAGGAAACGAACCAACTGAAGGCATGGTGTCAAAGTTGCGATTTGTACCGACACACTACGGCCTGTACAATGTCGTCGACGAGATGACCGGGGCAGTCCGTCGAAGTGGAGGCGATGGCTCGAACGCCACGAGGCGATGCAACGAATCCCCTGCCTGGTTAAACGCGCTCATTCTTATGGCGAGGAGAGAAGGGAGATTTTCGATGGCCGGCGCTCAGACAGATTTCATGAGAATGGTACGCCGAAACAAGCTGGTTGGCATGTGGGCGGCGGAAAAGCTCTCGCTTCCTAGCGAAAATGCCAAGGCCTACTCGGATGAACTTGCAAAGGGGACGTTCGACATCGAACGCAACGATATTCTTCAAATAATTCGAAGAGACTTTGACGCTGCAGGAGTGGTTCAATCCGACGACCAAATTCTGGCGATCATGACCGAATCATGGCTGGAAGCCGGTGGAGACGCGGCGAACTCGGATGCCAGCGATGCCGCGCTGGTGCATATTGCCCGTACTCTCATGGGATGATGCCACCTGCAGGTCCGCGAATTCGTTATCGAAGATCGCTCTTGCCGTTCTTTCCGATCAACGCGCGAATGCGCTCGGCCACGGCAGGATCGACAGGATTGTAGACGACCAGGTTGAGATCGGGCCTGCCGTCCACTGCAAAGCCTGAATACTCCAATTCAATGTCGCCCAGAACGGGGTGTCTGAGGCGCTTGGTTCCTTCGCCATGGGAGATCACTTCATTCTCCCGCCAAAGGGCGGCGAATTCCTGGCTTGTATGGCAGAGTTCTTCGACCAGGTCCGTGATCTCCGACGTCGCTCCGGCACGGGCCACGTCCGCACGGAACGCTCCGACGACGAACCGGGCCATTGCTTGCCAGTCATGCTGAACGTTTCGGATCGTGCGGTTAGAGAACAATAGACGCAGAATGTTCCGATCGCCTGGGGCAAGTTTGTCGTAGTCCGTCATGACCACCGTGGCGGCCCGGTTCCAGGCGACGATATCCCATGCCGCGGTCCGCACCAATGCAGGGCTTGCATCAAGGGTGTCGATCAGACGCTGGAGGCGCGGACTGATGCCCTCAACCGAGCGATAGCGGACCTCGGGTGGATGACCGAGGCCGAGCATGAAAAGATGCTCACGCTCCGGTTCCGTCAGCATAAGGCCGCTTGCGATCCGGTTCAGAACATCGGGCGAAGGCGCGCCGCCGCGCCCCTGCTCTAGCCAAGTGTACCATGTGGAGCTGATATTGGCGCGCTGCGCGACCTCCTCCCGTCTCAGGCCGGGTGTGCGTCTGCGTCCGGAAAATCCGAAGACCGCCGGATCGAGACGTGCGCGACGATCCCGCAGGAATAGGCCCAAAGCATTGCTCTCGGTGGTCATGGCTTACCTGTTGGCGATTATAATAGGATAAACTCACTACTTTAACATCATAAAGGATAGCGTAATTGTCGGGTCCTTATCAATAAGGAGATATACCATGCGCATCTTCCTGACCGGCGCGACCGGCTTCATCGGATCGGCCATAGTGCCTGAGCTCTTGAAGGCAGGCCATCATGTCATCGGCATGACCCGTTCCGACGCCGGAGCAAGGACGCTCGAAGAGGCAGGCGTCGAAGTCCATCGCGCAACGCTGGAAGAGCCGGAGAGCCTGCGCCGCGGCGCGGAAAAGGCGGATGCCGTCATTCACGCCGCTTTCGATCATGACTTTTCCCGATTCGTCGAAAACTGCCAGAAGGACAGTCGTGCAATCCATGCGCTTGGCGAGGCCTTCAAGGGATCTGACCGTCCGCTGATCATCACCTCGGGCACGGGACTGGGCAATGCCGAACTCGGAAAGCCGGCATCGGAGGACATCTGTAACACCGCGCACCCCAATCCGCGTGTCGCCTCGGAACTGGCAGGCAACTTGCTGCTCGAGGCCGGAGTGAACGTTTCCGTCGTGCGGCTCCCACAGGTGCACGACACCTTCAAGCAGGGCCTCATCACCCCGCTTGTGGCGATTGCCCGGGAAAAAGGCGTCTCGGCCTATGTCGGAGAAGGCCGCAACCGGTTCCCTGCGGGCCATCTGCTCGACGTGGCGCTACTCTACAGGCTCGCGGTCGAAAGGGCCGAACCCGGTGCGCGCTATAACGCCGTCGGCGAGGAAGGCGTTGAAACTCGTGCGATCGCGGAAGCACTTGGCCGCGGTCTGAAATTGCCAACCGTATCGATTGAGCCGGAGAAGGCCGCCGAGCATTTCGGCTGGATGGCGATGTTTGCGGGGCTGGATTTCCCAGCTTCCAGCGCAAAAACGCGGCAGGTGCTCGGATGGCTCCCGAAAGGACCGGGCCTGATCGCTGACCTCGACGCAATGAACTACGACAATTTGGCGGCCTAGGTGTCACGCGGGAAGCTGGCGTCTGGATGGCGCCAGCTTCCCGGATACGCTCAAGGCGCGAAAAAGAAATGATCGTTTACCACGCTGTTTAAAGATGTTGCCAACTTATTCGGCGATAGTGCCCGCACTGGAAAGTGAAGGGACGCCGTGTTCAGCATCGCAACAGGACTGACAATCTGGTGTACGGAAGCGTTGACGCTTGCGTTCACGCTTTTTCTTGCCTGGCGATATGATCGGCAATCGCCTAACTATCTGATGTGGTCCGCGGGCTTCGCGGTCGGCGCGATCGGTTTCGCAATGGTTGCGGCACGCGGCTTCATTCCCAACATCCTGTCGATCGAGATCGGCAACGCAATTACGCTTCTTGGCGAAAGCGCCTGGATCGCCGGCTTTCGCCAGATGGACAAGCGCAAGCTGCAGCTGACCGCGCTGCTTCCGCCTTTGATCTGGACTGCTGGCGTGTGCCTGCCCTGGGTGGCTAGCAACTTCACCAACAGGGTCGCCCTTTACGATCTCTCCAGCGCAGTCGGCGCGACACTTCTTGTCATGGTGGTCTTGCCCCATGGCGAACATCGCGAGCAATCGCGAATCCATCTCAGCTTCATCTTTCTGACGCTCGCCTGCGTGAATTTCGTCAGTGCGCTTGCGATCGTGATCATGGGCTTTTCGGACGAAGTGGCGGCAATCTGCCGCGCCATTTCGGCCCTCAGCAGCGCTCTCATGATCACGCTTGCGATCGCGTTTACCGGACGTCTGCTGATGGAGCGCTCCGAACGACGGTGGCATGCGCTTTCGATCACGGACTACCTCACCGGTGCTCTCAATCGCAGGGGCCTGCAGGACGGCTTCCGGCAGATGACCGGCGATTCCGCCGACGGCTCCAGGAAGATTGCAGCACTTCTCTTCGATCTCGATCACTTCAAAAGCATCAACGATCGCCACGGCCATCAGGCGGGTGACCACGTCCTGTCTGAATTTGCCCGCATCGCAAAGCGTTTCATTCCGCGAGACGGCATCTTCGGACGCATGGGCGGCGAGGAATTCATCGGCTTCATCGTGGTCGACGACCAGACGGAAGCGGAAGTCATTGCAGAACTGATCCGGGCGGACTTCTGCCGTGTCCCGCTGCTCGCCGGCGCAGCCCTGATACCCGCCTCCGTCAGCGGCGGGATAGCTATCCTGCCGATCGCTGAGGCAGCATGGGACAATCTCGTTTCCGCGGCCGACCGGGCGCTTTATGCGGCCAAGAAAGCAGGCCGCAACTGCACGGTCGTCTTCGGCGAAGAGGAGGCCGCAAACGCGACCAATTCGCCCCCCGACCCCAACGGCGGCGAACTCGTTCCTACGCTCGACGACCAGATCCACGCGCTACGACGGATGGGGACGCTGTCGCGGATGTGAGAGAGGTTTGCACCGCTCTCTGTCTCCTCACAGATTACTCCTCGATAGGATGAAACGTGCACATTGCAGGCCGTGCAGCGACGCGGTCACCGGGGCCTCCCGCAAAAAATGATCCCTGTCTTTCCCTCTTCCCGCACTTGCGCTACTCCTGCGCTCATGATGATACCCCCAGCGCTTTCCATCGATCCCGCCACGCGTCAGGTCTCCCTCGACGGTCGAGACCCCGCTTTCTACAGCAACCCTAATGCCGTCTATGCCGCTCTGCATGCGCATTGTCCCACTTTCTATTGGGAGCAGCAAAAGCAGTGGTATTTCACCGGTTACGACTATGTGAACGGGCTGCTTCGCGACCGCCGCTTCGGCCGGCAGATCCTGCATATCGCAACAAGGGAAGAGCTCGGCATGGCCGAGCCGTTGCCGCATCTGAAAAACTTCGACCTTGCTGAACAGCATTCGCTGCTGGAGATCGAGCCGCCGGAGCACACGCGGCTTCGAACGCTGGTCAACCGGGCCTTCGTCTCCCGTCATGTGGAGAAGATGAAGCCCGAACTGGCGGAACTCGCGAACGGGCTGATCGACAAATTCGAAAAGAAAGGTGAAGTCGAGTTGCTTTCGGCCTTTGCCGATATCATCCCCGTCACGATGATTGCACGGATGATCGGCATTCCCGAAGAAATGGGCCCGCAACTGCTGAAATGGTCGCATGCCTATGTGCGCATGTATATGTTCGGCCGCACGCGACGGGACGAAGATGCCGCTGATCAGGCCGCCAGAGAATTTGCCGACTATGTGAAGAGCGTGATCAAGGAGCGCCGCGCCAATCCGCGCGACGATCTCCTGACCCATATGATCACGACAGAGCACAAGGGCCAATACCTGACCGAGGACGAGCTGGTCTCGACGACCATCGTGCTCCTCAATGCCGGCCATGAGGCGACGGTGCACCAGATCGGCAATTCGGTCCGCGTCATCCTTGAGAGCGGCTATGATCCGGCCAAGCTGTTCAGTGATGAAGGCACCACGGAACGGACCGTGGAGGAGACACTGCGCATCTGCGCGCCCGTCCACATCTTCCAGCGCTGGGCGCTGGAGCCAGCCGAAATCGACGGCGTCTCCTTCCAGCGAGGCGACAAGGTGGCGATGATCCTGGCGGCGGCCAACCTCGATCCGACAAAATTCTCCGATCCGCTGGCTTTCAAGCCTGATCGCAACGAGGCTCCGAACCTGTCCTTCGGCGCCGGCATTCATTTCTGCATCGGCGCGCCGCTGGCAAGGCTGGAGCTCAACGTCGTGCTGCCGATCCTTTTCCAGCGGTTGCCCGGATTGAAAATCGCCCGCACTCCCGAGGTCAAGGACGTCTATCATTTCCACGGGCTGGATAAGCTCGAGCTGACCTGGTGAAGTCAACGGCAGCGCTGCAGGCGGCTGCCGTTGCAACAATGATCGACGGTTAGCGGATGCCGTATCGGGCGGCCGGCTTGTCATGCGACAGGTTCGGGCCAAGGACGCCGCGGGCGGCATCAAGCGCCTGCCAATCCGCGGGATCGGGCAGCGACGGAATGGTGATCAGTTCGCCCTGATCGAAGCCTGCAAGGGCTGCATCGACCATGTCGGTCGCTTCCATGACCATCTTCGGGTCGAGATCGTCCACCGAACCGCCGGCGCGCTCGAAGATTTCGGTGCGCGTCAGGCCTGGCATCACGGCCTGGACCTTGACGCCCCTTTCTGCCAGCTCCGCGTTCAGCGACTGCGTGAGGCTCAACACATAGCTCTTGGTGGCGCTGTAGGTGCCGTTGAAAAGCTCCGGAACGATCGCAACGACAGAGGCGATGTTGATGATTGCGCCTTTGCTGCGCGGCGCAAAGGTCTGGGCGGCCGCAACGGCCAGACGGTTCACCGCAGTGATATTGAGCGCGATCAAGCGGTCGAGCGCATCGACATCGCTGTCGAGCAGCTTCAGGCCATAGCCGATGCCGGCATTGTTGACGACGAGCGTGACGGCGGCGTCTTCGCGGATCCGCTTCTCCACCTTGCGCACATCTTCAGCCACGGTCAGATCCGCCTGCAGCACATCCACCTTCACGCCATGCGCGGCGCTCAGGCGGGCACTTGCCTCGTTCAACCGGCCGAGATCGCGAGCGACCAAGATGAGGTCATAACCGCGCTTTGCAAGCCGCTCGGCATAGGTTGCGCCGATGCCAGACGAGGCGCCCGTGACGAGTGCCGTTCCGAGATTTTCCTTCGACATGTTCCAATCCTTTCGTTGATCTGGAAATTACTGGTATATGCCACTATATTGATGGGACGAGATGATTTTGCAAGAGGCGCCGTGAAGTTTATAAGCTGCGGCCAAGACCGATTGGACCGTCTCGCGCCTGTTGGCGTCACGGCACGAAGGAACGACGATGGAAAATCGAAAAGCGGAGCCCGACACCTGGGAACTGTGCTCCAACACAGCGGTGCGGCGCGCCTCGCGCCAGCTGGGACAGCTCTATGACGACGTCCTGGAGCCCAGCGGTCTGCGGCTGACACAGGTAACGCTGCTCATCCAGATCGACAAGATGAACGGGCCTTCGCTGAAAGCGCTGGCCGAGGCATTGGTCATGGACCTGTCGGCGCTCGGCCATACGCTGAAGCCGCTGATCCGCGACGGCTTTCTCGAACTGGTTCCCGATACGCAAGACCGCCGTGTGAAGCGGGTCCGCCTGACGCCGTTCGGCGACAGCAAGCGCCGTGAAGCGATCGGCCTCTGGCAGGAGGCCCAGCATCGCTTCGATCGCGTCTTCGGGACGGAAGCTTCAGCGGCGCTGCGCCAGACAATGGCGCTGATCTCGTCGAAGGATTTCGCTGCGGCCTTCCGAACGAAGCCGCAAGGGTGACTGCAACCATGGTATGGGGCTGCTGGATGATGCTAGCTGCGGCGGACCACTATATGCCCAAAACGAAAATGGCGCCCTAGGAGGCGCCATCCGTGAATTCCAGTATGGGGCCGATATCAGCCGTAACGACCGGTGATGTAGTCTTCCGTGCGCTTCACCTTCGGAGCCTGGAAGATCTGTTCGGTCGGGCCGTATTCGATGAGATCGCCGAGATACATGAAGGCGGTGTTGTCGGAGATACGGCTCGCCTGCTGCATGTTGTGCGTGACGATGACGACCGTGAACTCGCCCTTCAGCTGCGAAACCAGTTCCTCGACCTTGGCTGTCGAGATCGGGTCGAGGGCCGAGGTCGGCTCATCGAGCAGCAGCACTGATGGCTTGACCGCGATGGCGCGGGCGATGCAAAGGCGCTGCTGCTGACCGCCGGAAAGGCCAAGTCCGCTCTGGTGCAGCTTTTCCTTCACTTCGCTCCACAGCGCCGTGACCGTCAGCGCCTCTTCGACGCGGGCGTCCATTTCCGCCTTGGAAATCTTTTCATAGAGGCGGATGCCGAAAGCGACGTTTTCATAGATCGACATCGGGAATGGCGTCGGCTTCTGGAACACCATGCCGACCTTGGCGCGCAGATCGTTCAGATCGACGTCCTTGGTGAGGATATTGCGACCGTCCAGCAGGATCTCGCCCGAAACCGACTGGCCCGGATAGAGATCGTACATGCGGTTGAAGGTGCGCAACAGGGTGGACTTGCCGCAGCCCGACGGACCGATGAAGGCAGTGACCGCGTTCTTGCGGATGTTCATATTCACACCCTTCAGAACGCGATGGCCGTTCTGATAGGTAAAGTCGAGGTTCTTTACCTCAAGCTTCGCGAGCGCGGCATCCGACAGGGGGGCGGCGTCCTTCCCCGGCTGTGTGGTGACGCTCTGGAAATTGCTGTCGCTCATGTTCATGGTCGTATTCCTATCGTTCGGCGGCTGCGTCAATGGCGGCGGCCACTCAAGACACGGGCAAGGATGTTGAGGACAAGGATGGCAACGGTGATGATCAGCGCGCCGGCCCAGGCCAGTTGTTTGAGATCCTCGCCTGGATCAGCGGCGAGCGTATTGATGGCGACCGGCAGTGTGGCGATCGGACCGGTCAGGCCCAAATTCGTGAATTTGCTGTAGCCGGCCGTGAAGAGAAGCGGCGCGGTTTCGCCGCTGATACGAGCGACGGCCAGCAGGATGCCAGTCAGGATACCCGTCCATGCGGACTTGTATATGACCATGGTCATGGACTTCCAGCGTGGCGCCCCCAGCGCGGCGGTCGCCTCACGAAGAGCATTCGGTACCAGCAACAGCATATCCTGCGTCGTGCGATTGACAACAGGAAGGGCGATCAACGCCAGTGCAAGGATGCCGGCGATGGCCGAGTTGCCGTGCATCGGTACGACCACGGCGCCGTAGATGAACACGCCAATGATGATCGAGGGTGCAGACAGCAGGATGTCATTGATGAACTTGGCAACCTCGGCAATCTTGCTGCCATTGGCATATTCCACCAGATAGGTGCCGGCGAGAATGCCGATCGGCGCAGCGATCAGGATCGCGAGACCGGTGACCATCACGGTGCCGTAGATTGCGTTGACCAGGCCGCCACGCGAACCCTGTGCCGGGATCGACATCGTGAACACGTCGAGGCTGAGCGCCGTTACACCACGATAAAGCAGGGTCACAAGGATCACGCTAAGAAAGAATATGCCGAGGACGGCCGCGAGGAAGGACAAGGCCATCATCACCCGGTTCTTCCCGTAGCGCCGCGATACTATACCCTGACGAATTGCATTTTCCATGGTTTTTTCCTCAGAGCGAGTCGACACGGCCGATCATCCACCTTGCCAGCGCAAGCACGCAGAAGGAAAGGATGAACAGGAGCAGGCCGAGCGCCATCAAGCTTGAAAACTGCAGACCGTCGGCATCGCCGAAATTGTTCGCGATCTGGGCGGAAATGGTGGTGGACGGCGAGATGATCGACGATTGCAGACGGCTCACCGAGCCGACAACGAAAGTGACGGCCATGGTTTCGCCGAGCGCGCGGCCGAGGCCGAGCATGATGCCGCCGACGAGGCCGCGGCGTGTATAGGGGATCAGGATGTTGCGGGCCACTTCCCACGTGGTCATGCCCATGCCGTAAGCGGATTCGCGCAGCATCGGCGGAACGGTGCTGAACACGTCGCGGGAGATCGCGGTGATGAACGGCAGGATCATGACGGCCAGCACGAGGCTTGCGGTCAACAGGCCGACGCCTGGCGCTGGCGGCTGGAACAGCAGGCCGATCAACGGCACCTGGCCGAGCGTCATCATGAGGAAGGGCAGAATATAGGTCTGCATCAGCGGCACGAGAATGAACAGACCGACGATGCCGTAGATGATGGAGGGAACGCCAGCAAGAAGCTCGATCGCGGTGCTGATCGGACGACGCAGACTGCCGGGGCAGAGTTCCGTCAGGAAGATGGCAATGCCGATGCCCAGTGGAACGGCGATCAGCATGGCGATAACAGAGCTCACCAGCGTACCGACCAAAGCGGGCACAGCACCATAAATATTAACGGGAACACTCCACCTCGTGCCCCAAAGGAACGAGAGGCCGAATTGCTGGAACGTCGGCACGGCGTCGATGACGAGGATCGCAAGAATCGCCAACAGCAGAAGCACGACAAGAGCAGCCGAGCCAAGCGTCATAAAAAAGAAAATCCGATCCTGTGCCCGGAACTTCCTGGTGCTGGCGGTGGTATCCAGTGCCTTAAAGCCAGCCGTATGAGTCGCGTCGGCCATCGATTTGCCCCTTGTCCTGTGACGAAAGGCGGACAGGGCCATGCCCTGCCCGCCGTAGCTACTCAGCCAGCATTACTTGGCTGCGAAGTCCTTCTTCCAGGACTCTTCGACAACCTTAGCTACAGTTTCCGGAACCGGAAGGTAGGACAGGTCGGTTGCAGCCTTCTGGCCCTTTTCGTAGGACCACTTGAAGAACTTCAGAGCTTCTTCGTTGGCAGCAGCGTCAGCCGGCTTCTTGTAGAGCATAACCCAGGTCGAAGCAGCAATCGGCCAGCTCTTTTCGCCCGGCTGATTGGTGATGATCAGGTTGAAGTTCTTGGCGTGAGCCCAGTCAGCGTTGGAAGCAGCAGCCTTAAAGGTGTCGAGGCTCGGCTCGATAACCTTGCCGGCAGCGTTCTTCATCTTCGCGAAACCGATGTGGTTGGCGACGACGTAGGAGTATTCAACGTAGGAGATCGAGCCAGCCGTCTGGTTGACGGTGGTGGAAACGCCTTCAGAACCCTTGGCGCCGAAGCCGACCGGCCATTCAACAGCCGTGTCCGAACCAACCTTTTCCTTCCACTCCGGCGAAACCTTCGAGAGGTAATCGGTGAAGTTGAAGGTCGTGCCCGAGCTGTCAGCGCGATAAACGACGGAGATCGGCGTGGAGGGCAGCTTCAGGCTCGGGTTGAGAGCCTTGATGGCGGCGTCATCCCACTTGGCAATCTTGCCGAGGAAGATGTCGGCCAGCGTCTTGCCGTCGAGAACGAGTTCGCCGGCCTTTACGCCTTCGATGTTGTAGGAAACGACGATACCGCCGGAGATCATCGGGAACTGAGCAATGCCGTTCTTCTCGAGGTCAGCGTCGCTCATCGGCTTGTCAGAAGCGCCGAAAACGATCGTCTTGTCGAGGAGCTGCTTGATGCCTGCGCCCGAACCAACCGACTGGTAGTTGACGACGTTGTTCGTCGCAGCCTTGTACTGTTCAGCCCACTTGGACAGAACCGGAGCGATGAAGCTCGAGCCGGCACCCGTGATGTCTGCGGCCATAGCCGAAGCAGACATGGTAGCGACCAGGGCTGCGGAAAGGCAAAGTGAACGGATTTTCTGGTTAAACATGATAAACCACTTCCTCGAGTGATGAAAGGATGGCGGGCGGGAGTTCGGCGTATGTCGCCCCTATTGCTGTGACGTCCTCACCTGTTCTCCCGGCTACAAGGATGGCTCTATAGCCGCAATGTTTCAGTTTGATGACAATTCGGTGAAAGGCGGGTGACACATCCGGGAAGGGAAAATCATCGGGACGCATCAGGCATTTAAGCCGCCGTCCCGGTCATCGAAAAACTGGCGCCAGCGTCGCTATCCGGCTCAAATGTTGATGACCTTGCAGACGGGTTGTCAGAGCCGAACAACATAATCCTTGCGTGTGGTTTCGACGACTTCCCATGTGCCGGTGAAGCCCGGCTTGAAGACCATCCGATCCCCTGCCCGGAGATGGAATACGTTGCCATTATCTCCGGTTACGATGGAATATCCCGAAAGGATATGAAAATATTCCCATTCTTCGTAGATAAATCGCCACTTTCCCGGCGTCGCTTCCCATATGCCCGCATATATTCCGCCCTCGGCCTCGTCGAGGTTCCAGGTGCGGAACTGGGGGGCGCCTTCGATTACCCGATCGGCGGCCGGCGCCCCGATTTCGGGGGCCGATTCACCGGTTTCAAATCGTAAACAAGCTGTCATAAATCCCCTCCCCAGCGGCGAACCGCCTCCCCGTCAGACCTTCGCAAGCGACTGTTCGAGATCGGCGATGATGTCCTTGATGTCCTCTATGCCGATCGACAGGCGAACGACGTCAGGCCCAGCGCCGGCCGCGATCTTCTGTTCGTCGGTGAGCTGCTTGTGGGTCGTCGAGGCCGGATGGATGACGAGGGAGCGCGTGTCGCCGATATTGGCGAGATGGGAGAACAGCTGTAGCCCTTCGACAAAGCCTTTTCCAGCCTCGTAGCCGCCCTTGAGCCCGAAGGTGAAGACGGAGCCGGCGCCCTTCGGCGAGTAGCGCTGCTGCAAAGCATGGTTCGGGTCATCCTCCAGCCCGGCATAATTCACCCAGGCAACCTTGTCGTGGCCCTTCAGCCATTTCGCAACGCCCAAAGCATTGTCGCAGTGGCGCTGCATGCGCAGCGGCAGGGTCTCGATACCGGTCAGGAGGAGAAAGGCGTTGAAGGGCGAGATGGCCGGCCCCAGGTCGCGCAGGCCCAGCACACGGCAGGCAATGGCAAAGGCGAAATTGCCGAAAGTGGCATGCAGCACCATGCCGTTATATTCCGGGCGCGGCTCGGACAGCATCGGATAGTTGCCGGAGGTCGACCAGTCGAAGGTCCCGCCATCGACAATCGCGCCGCCCATGGAGTTGCCGTGACCGCCGATGAATTTGGTCAGCGAATGGATGACGATATCGGCGCCATGCTCAAGCGGACGAATGAGGTATGGGGTCGCCATGGTGTTGTCGACGATCAGCGGCAGGCCGTGGCGACGAGCGACCTCGGCGATGGCTGCAATATCGACGAAAGTGCCGCCGGGATTGGCGAGGCTCTCGATGAAGATGGCGCGGGTGCGGCCATCGATCTTGCCGTCAAAACTGGATGGATCGGATGGATCGGCCCAGCGCACATGCCAGTCGAAATTCGCAAACGCATGGCCGAACTGGTTGATCGATCCGCCATAGAGCCTGGTCGCGGCGACGAAATTGTCGCCCGGGCGCATGATCGCATGAAAAACCAGCATCTGGGCCGCATGACCGGAGGCGACCGCAAGGCCCGCCGTCCCGCCCTCCAGCGCCGCTACCCTCTCCTCCAGCACGGCCTGCGTCGGGTTCATGATGCGAGTATAGATATTGCCGAACTGCTGCAGCCCGAAGAGCGCGGCAGCATGGTCGGAATCATTGAAGACATAAGCGGTGGTCTGGTAGATCGGCGTGGCGCGAGCGCCCGTGGTCGGATCGGGTTGCGCACCCGCATGAATTGCCAGCGTGTCGAAACCCGGATTGTTTGCCGCCATGATGTTCTCCCGTCGCGATTTCTAGTCTTGGGAGAGGATCATAGCGCCTCACTCGGTAAAGTTAACCGCGATCTTTCCCCGATCCCCGGTTTCGGTAGAAAATCCATCGCGTTGGGAACGCGGCGGGCGACTGTTTCAGGCCGCGAGCAACCGCGGATATTCGATCGCCGGGCAGCGATTCATGACGACATAGATCCCGGCGGCTTCGGCCACCGATGCGGCTTTATCGTCACGCACCTCCAATTGTCCCCAGATGACCGACGGAAGCGGCTTCAATGCCAGGGCTTCGTCGACGACGGATTGAAGATATTCAGGCGCGCGGAAAACATCGATCATATCTATGGGCTCGGGGATATCGGCGAGCCTGGCGTAGACGGTCTGCCCAAGGATCTGCTTGCCGGCCTGCCCGGGATTGACGGGAATGACGTGATAGCCATGCGCCAGGAGATAGGCCATGACGCCATTGCTGGGGCGGGCCGGATTGGGAGAGGCCCCGACCAGTCCAATGGTCTTAACCTTGCGCAGGATATCGGCAAGGTAGGAATCGTCGTAGTGGTCATGGTTCATCACGTAGCCTCCGGCTGGATCACAACTGCGTTCTCAGGGCTTACCGCGCCGAGCCGGTTCGCCCATCTCTTCTTACATGGTCACGGAGATTATTCATGATGAGGGTCGAGCCAATGAAAAAAATCATTCTTGTAGGATTATTTGCAGTTTGCGCATCGACGCCGGCTTTGGCGATCGGCCGATATAATGCTCTCTCCTACACCTGCGCCGGCGCGCAGGATTTGATTGCGCACGAACGCGCGGTCATCTTTCGCTACCCTGCAGACCGCACGAAAAACATGACGCTCTACGACCGCTACGTGCTGGATACCCGCTCCTGCGACTTTGGCTACTATGCGTACCAATCCTATATGCCGACAAAGGACAACGGGACCTGCCCCGTTTACACCTGTCGGCCGGCGACCGATTTCGGTGGTCACGACAAGATAATCCCTTAGGAGTAGGAGGGGTTACAACCCACCGGGATCGGACGTGCAAGGAAATGCAAGTTTTTGCATTTCCCAAAAGTTTAGCAGGATTGAGCGCATGCCCTTGTTCTCTTTTTGTATGTGGTAAATTTCTCTTCTGTTCACTGCTCTATTAGAGACATCTCATAGTTGAGTGACCGCTTTTGATTGAACGCCCATGGTGCAGTGCATCATTTGCAAAAATTTGCGAGTATATTTTCCCAAAACTGAAAATAACCACAGATAGCCTAAAAAATATCAGATATTGCATCATTTTGCGGTAGATGGCGGCAAGTTCGCCACATCTGGCCAATCGTTGGCCCTGCCCGTTCTCGGGCAATGTACCCACGGCCCGTCCTGCGCTTTCGCTCCGGTTGCACGCGACCGCACGCAATGACAAACCAGAGCGGGACAAATCACCGGTTCCGGCGGCATCATGCCTGCCGGCAGGCCGGCATCGGGCTATTCGCCCGTCCAGACTGCCGGCCGCTTTTCGATAAAAGCGCCGATGCCTTCCCTGGCATCGGCCGTCATCATATTCTCGGTCATGACGCGAACGGCATGGTCGTAGGCGTCGGCCACAGACATATCGATCTGCGCGTAGAAGGCTTCCTTGCCGATCCGCTGGGTCAGCGGCGATTTCGAGGCGATGACATCGGCATATTTGTCGACTACCTGCGTCAGATACTGCTTCGGGACGATGCGGTTGACGAGACCGAAATCCTTCGCTGTCGAGGCATCAATCGTCTCGCCGGTCAGAAGCATTTCCATTGCCTGCTTGCGGTGGGCCGCGCGAGACACCGCGACCATCGGGGTCGAGCAGAAAAGGCCGATATTGACGCCGGGCGTGCAGAAGGTCGACGTATCGGTGCAGATGGCGAGATCGCAGGAAGCCACGAGCTGGCAGCCGGCGGCCGTCGCCAGCCCATCGATCTCGGCAATGACCGGCTTTGGCAAATGGGTGATCTTCAGCATCAGATCTGCAAAGAGGCGGAAGGTCTCCTCGAAGAAGGCACGACCGCCATCCTCGTCCGTGCGGTGCGCCGTCATTTCCTTGAGGTCGTGGCCTGCAGAAAAGACGTTTCCGCTCGAAGCGATGATGACGACGTGAACGGCCGGATCGGCGCCTGCGGCATCGAGCGCCTCCATCAACAGCCGGATCATGCCGATAGACAGGATGTTGGCGGGCGGATTGTTGAGCGTCAACCGCAGGACATTGTCTTTTCGCGTGACCGCCAGAGGCTGGGTGTCGCCCTCTTTTTCCTTCCGGAACGATACGACTTCGGCCATGGCCCCTCTCCCTCATTTCCGTCTATGCTAAGACCGTTCTGCCATAGGCCGAAGCCAAGAGCCAGCGGAAGCGAGGAGCCGACAATCGATGAAACCCGTCATGACGATCGACGAGATCCATGCTTTCCTGGAGACCGATTTTCCGCAGATTCACACCGAGGGCCGGGTATTTATTGTGAAGGCCGTTGAAGCGGGCCGGCTGAGGATGACACTCGATCCTTCGGACCGACATCTGCGTCCGGGCGGCACCGTTTCCGGCCCGACGCTGTTTGCATTGGCAGATGTCGCGGCCTATGCGGTCGTCCTTGCCCATATCGGGCCGGTGGCGCTTGCTGTCACGACCAATCTCAACATCAATTTCCTGCGCCTGCCGGCGCCGAAACGGCTCATCTGTGATGCGAGGCTGCTAAAGCTTGGCAAGCGGCTGGCCGTCATCGAGACCTCGATTTTCCAGGACAATGAGGAGGAATTGGTGGCTCACGCGACCGCAACCTACTCGATTCCGTCGCGCTAAATGTGTGGTATCATAATACACCATATTTAATGCATTGATTTTGCTTGCTTATTTTTGCGACCTTAGAAATCGGTCATATTGACGTTCCGGGGCGTCCGCTTTATAAGCCGCACCAGAACGCAGCCTTTCCGGGCTGCTTTCTTTTTGGCACGGGTCAAACCTGCCAAACCAAGCAACAAGAAACGCCCTGACGCCTTCGGGCCAAGGGATCCTAATAGAGAGTATTCAACATGGCTACCTTCTCCCAGAAGCCTGCAGAGGTTGAGAAGAAGTGGGTCCTCATCGACGCCGAAGGGCTTGTCGTTGGTCGTCTCGCTTCCCTGATCGCAATGCGTCTGCGCGGCAAGCATAAAGCTACCTTCACGCCGCACGTCGACGACGGCGACAACGTCATCGTCATCAATGCCGACAAGGTCGTCTTCACCGGCAAGAAGTACGAAGACAAGGTTTACTACTGGCACACCGGTTATGCCGGCGGCATCAAGGAGCGCACCGCTCGCCAGATCATCGAAGGCCGCTTCCCGGAGCGCGTCCTCGAAAAGGCTGTTGAACGCATGGTTCCGCGCGGCCCGCTCGGCCGTCGCCAGATGAAGAACCTGCGCGTTTACGCCGGCACCAACCATCCCCACGAAGCCCAGCAGCCCGTCACTCTCGACGTCGCCAAGCTGAACAAGAAGAACGTAAGGAGCGCCTGATAATGGCTGACCTCTCCTCCCTGAAGGAACTCGGCACGACCTCCGAAGCCGCTTCGGCTCCGGTTCACGTCCGCAAGGTCGACTCGCTCGGCCGCTCCTACGCGACCGGCAAGCGCAAGAACGCCGTTGCCCGCGTATGGGTCAAGGCTGGATCCGGCAAGATCATCGTCAACGGCAAGGACTTCACGTCCTACTTCGCCCGTCCGGTGCTCCAGATGATCCTGCGCCAGCCGATCGTCGCTGCTGCCCGTGACGGTCAGTTCGACATCGTCGCAACGGTTGCCGGCGGCGGCCTCTCCGGCCAGGCCGGTGCTGTTCGCCATGGCGTTTCGAAGGCCCTCACCTACTTCGAACCGGGCCTGCGCTCGGTCCTGAAGAAGGGCGGCTTCCTGACCCGCGACAGCCGCGTCGTTGAACGTAAGAAGTACGGTAAGGCCAAGGCTCGCCGTTCGTTCCAGTTCTCCAAGCGCTAATCGCTTTCGACATTATCGCATGCGAAAGGCCGGAGTTTTCTCCGGCCTTTTTTCATTTTTGGCTGACAGCAGAAGGCTCTGCCGCGATCAGTTGCTCAGAAGCCCGCGGCCTCAAAGCTCAGGTTTGTGGAAATAAGCCTCGAGCCGGTAGCCGTCGGGATCGATGGCGAACGCGGCGTAGTAGAACTGGCCGTAATCCGGGCGGATACCGGGCGGTCCGTTATCCTCCGCGCCATTCGCAATAGCGGCCTTATAGAAGGCGTCGACCGCTTCCTCGCTTGGCGCGACAAAGCAGAAATGCAAGCCCGACTTCATATCGGGAATGACGGGACGCTCGACTTGCATAAGCCAGAATGCCGGTCTTTCGGCGCCATAGCCACTCTGCACGCCGAAATTGGACTGGCGCTCATAACCGAGCGGCGACAGGATAGCGTCATAGAACTGGCGTGATTTTTCGATGTCTTTTACACCGATGGAGATGTGGTCGAACATTGGATGGGAACTCCTATTCGCTCTTGTGCGGCCGTGAAAACCATGCGCGCAGCACAACGGTCGCTTCCCAAGCCGCTCTGTTCAGTCTTTTCGTTCAGTCTGGCGGCAAACATCTTTCAAGCACTTTTCGAAGTCAACCGGATGCTCGTCGGAGGAGACAGGCTGGCGCTTGCAATCGCCGCACCGGTCGCTTACCCCTTCTCGGCAAAGGGAGCATACCATGCCAGATAGTGACCAACTGAAGCGCTTCGCTGCTACGCCCGAACCACCTTACTACGTCGTTGCCTTCTCCTCGATCCGCACCGAGGGCGATAACGGCTATGGCGCGATGGCGGACAGGATGGAAGAGCTGGCGCTGGAGCAGCCGGGCTGTCTCGGCCTCGAATATGCCCGCGACTCCGACGGATTCGGCATCACCAATTCCTTCTGGCGCGACGAGGACAGCATCCGCGCCTGGAAGGCCGTCGTGGCGCATCTGGCTGCGCAGAGGCTCGGTCGCGAGCGCTGGTACGAGCGCTATCAATTGCGGATCGCCAAGGTCGAGCGAGCCTACGGCTTTTCGCGCACGGACGAAATCTGAGGGGAACGACATGGAAAAGACGATCGACCATGCTTTCACGGCCAAGGACCTGACATCGGCCGCCACCGACCCGACCTATGCCGGCGTCCTCTCCTTCATGCGCCGCCGCTACACCAAGTCGCTCGACGGCGCCGATGCCGTGGTCTGGGGCATTCCCTTCGACGCCGCGACCTCGAACCGCCCTGGCGCTCGCTTCGGGCCGCAGGCGATCCGCCGCGCCTCGGCAATCTTCGACAACGACCCACAATACCCATTCCAGCGCGATCTCTTCGCCGAGATGGCGGTGATCGACTATGGCGACTGCCTGCTCGACTATGGCAATCACGCTGCAACGCCTGAGGCGATCGAAAAGCAGGCCGCGACCGTTCTCGACAGCGGCGCCTTCCTGCTCTCGCTCGGCGGCGACCATTTCGTCACCTGGCCGCTGCTGAAGGCCCATGCGGCCAAGCATGGACCGCTGGCATTGGTGCATTTCGACGCACACCAGGACACCTGGTACGACGACGGCAAGCGCATCGACCACGGCTCCTTCGTCGGTCGCGCAGCGCGCGAGGGATTGATCGATCCGGATCGCTCCATCCAGATCGGCATCCGTACCCATGCGCCGGAAGATTGCGGCATCACGATTCTTTACGGCCACCAGGTGGAAGATATGTCCGCCGCCGACATCGCGTCGCAGATCATCAGTCACACCAAGGGCGCGCCCGCCTATCTGACCTTCGATATCGACTGCCTCGATCCGGCCTATGCGCCGGGCACAGGGACGCCTGTTGCCGGAGGGCCGTCGAGTGCCAAGATCCTGTCGGTTCTGCAAAAACTGCACCAGCTCGATATCAGGGGCGCAGATGTGGTCGAGGTGGCGCCAGCATACGATCACGCCGATATAACCGCCATTGCGGGGGCGACGGTCGCGATGTATATGCTCGGGCTGCATGCCGAACGGCGTGCGGCCGGTCGCTGAGCGTAATATTGAAAGATGCCGCGGCCGTTATCATTTTGAATCAACAACATGGCAAACTGATTCCGGAAACATCCTCAACCCTTTGAAAGAGCAGGACTAAAATGACAGCGAAGATCTTCATCGACGGCGAAGCGGGAACGACGGGTCTGCAGATCCGCGAGCGCCTGGCTGAGCGCCGCGATATCGAGCTGCTGTCCATTCCTGCCGACAAGCGCAAGGACACGGCTGTTCGCGCCGAGCTGCTGAACGCGGCCGACATCGCGATCCTCTGCCTGCCCGATGAGGCGGCAAAGGAAAGCGTCAGCCTGATCAAGAACGACACGACCCGCGTCATCGACGCCTCGACGGCCTATCGCGTCGCCGAGGGCTGGGCCTACGGCTTTGCAGAAATGAGCAAGGATCAGGCAGAGAAGATTGCCACTGCCAAGCGCGTCGCCAACCCCGGCTGCTGGCCGCAGGGCGCTATCGCGACGCTGCGCCCGCTCGTCGAGGCCGGCCTCCTGCCCGCCGATTATCCCGTCACGGTCGGCGGCATTTCCGGTTACACCGGCGGCGGCCGCTCGATGATCGAGGACTATCAGGCAAAGGGCGAGGATGCGCCTGAGTACATGCCCTATGGCCTCGGCTTCAAGCACAAGCACCTGCCCGAGATGAAGGCCTATGCGAAGCTTTCGCATGTGCCGCTATTCCAGCCGGTCGTCGGAAATTTTGCACAGGGCATGCTGGTCAGCGTGCCGCTGCAGCTTTCGATCCTGCCGAAGCAGCCCAAGGGTGCGGATATCCATGCCGCTATCGCCGATTACTATGCCGGCCTGAAGAACAGCGTTGTTGAAGTTGCGCCGTTCGAGACCATCGAGCGCACACCGGATCTTAACCCGGAGATATTCAACAACACCAACCGCATGCGCCTGCATGTTTTCGGCAACGACGACACCGCTCAGGTGGTGCTGATCGCCGTCTACGACAATCTCGGCAAGGGCGCATCGGGTGCAGCCGTCCAGAACATGGACCTGATGCTCGCGGCCTGAGGCCGTGACGATCGACAGCATACCCGTATGTCTAAGAAAACGCTGGCACATTCGTGCCGGCGTTTCCATTGCCGATACGCGCAGCAGCCATGTCTATCGCGTCGAGCGCCAGGATGCCGATCCGGCCATCCTGAAAATCCTGAAGCCCGAGGGCATGAACGAACTGCCCGGCATGGCCTTCCTCGAATGGCGCGCCGGCAAGGGCGCGGTCCTGCTGATCGACCGTTTCGAGAATGCCTGCCTAGTGGAGGATGCGGGAAGGCAAATCCTTCGCGACCACTATACCGAACATGGCGACGAGGCCGCGATCGAGATCATTCTGTCGGTCCTCGCGGACCTGCATTCGTCATCACCGCTTCAGCCGCCGAAGGGACTCGTGCCCCTGCGCCGGCATTTCCAGTCGCTGTTCCAGGCGGTTGACCGCGGCGCTTATTCCGACCATGCCGATCTGCTTCGCTGGGGTGCTGCGCTCGCCGAAAGGCTGCTGGCCGAGCAGACCGATATTCGTCCGCTGCATGGCGACCTGCATCACGACAATATCGTCACCGGCGGCCCGCGCGGCTGGCTTGCGATCGACCCGCAGGGATTGATCGGCGATCCCGCCTATGACGTCGCCAATGTCTTCGGTAATCCTCTCGGCGGAGCGAAGGATATCCTCGATCCGAAAAGGATTGCCCGGCTGGCCAAGTCTTTCTCAGAAGTCCTTGGATGCTCGGAGCGCAAGATCTTGAGATTTGCAGGAGCCCATTCTGCCGTGTCGGTCTGCTGGTCGATGGCGGCTGAGCCATCGACTGATAGCCTGGAGAATATTGCCGAGCGCTCAGCCTTCGCACTCATCGTCCGGCGGATGCTCGGCAGTACGCACTGACCCGCGTCATGCCATGCGCTTCGTAAAGCCGGGCCTCCACGCCAAGGTCTCGCCCGGCCCGTGAACGGCCGCGAAGAGCAAGCCGGCCAGGAAGGTGAAGTGGTCGATAAAGAAGCCGAATTCAGCCTGGTTTCCGGTCCAGCGGTTAGGTCCGTGGAAGGAGAAGGCCAAGAATATCACGTAGATGCCGGCCAGCAGAGCGGCCTGCGAGAAGAAAGCGCCGGTCAGAAACGCCAGTGCCAGCCCGAGTTCGAAAAATGCGGCGATCCAGGCGAGAAACAGCGGAATTGGGAAGCCCGCAGCGGCGATGAAATTTGCCGTTGCCTGAATGTCGAAGAACTTGAAGCTCGTCGCCATGAGAAATACGGCTGCGAAAATCAGCCGCGCCACCAGAATTGCGATCGTCTTGCCCATAACAATATCCTTCCTTCCCTCAATGGGTGTTGTCGTCTCCACCCAAGGACGTAGGAAAGGTTCGTTTCCCGACATCCTTTCATCTCCGCAGAAAGAAATTCGGAAAAGCGGCTTCTGCCATATCGTCGAACTATGTGGAGAGCAGGAATATGCTACCTCTTCACAATGACGGCCTACGCCTCGAAGCAGGTCTGCTTCAGGGTGGCGGGCAAGGCGACATGATGGGAGACGAGACGTGGGAAGACTGGATGGCAAGGTTGCCTTGATTTCGGGCGCCGCCCGTGGACAGGGAGCGGAAGAGGCGCGGCTCTTTGCGGAAGAAGGCGCAAAGGTCATCTTGGGCGACATCGAGCATGAGGAAGGACAACGGGTCGCCCAGGAAGTGGGCGGGATCTATGTTCCGCTCAACGTTGCGAAGGAAGCCGACTGGATCGCGGCAGTGGCAGTTGCCGAAGAGAAATTCGGCGCGCTCCACATCCTCGTCAACAATGCCGCCATCCTGCGTCGGGCGCCGATCGAGGATTGCACGCTTGAGGAATACGAGCAGGTGATCGCGGTCAATCAGACCGGCGTCTTCCTCGGCATAAAGTCCGCCGTGCGGCTGATGAAACGGACGGGTGGCAGCATCGTCAATATCTCGTCCACGGCGGGCATTCGCGGGCCGGCAAACAACGTAGCTTATGTCGCCTCGAAATTCGCCATACGCGGCATGACCAAGGTGGCGGCAAACGAATTTGCCAAATACGGGATAAGGGTGAACTCCGTGCACCCGGGCCTGATCGAGACGCCGATGATCGATCCCTTTTTTGATGACGAGGCAATCAGGACCTTCGCGGCCCGGCAGTTGATCAACCGGTTGGGCACATCCCGCGAAGTTGCTGAAATGGTTCTGTTCCTTGCCTCCGACGCATCGTCCTATTCAACGGGCGCTGAATTTATCTGCGACGGCGGCGTGACGACGGGCAATCGTCCATGAGCGGTGGAATGGAGGCTCGTCAGGGTCATTCCTCGGTTCAAGAAGCCGCAGGCTCCCCGCCTCCACTGCGACCGGCAGGATCGGCATCGGAGGTGTTGCGGACATTCCTCAAGCTCGGCCTTACATCCTTCGGCGGTCCCATCGCTCACCTCGGCTATTTTCGTGATGAACTGGTACTGCGGCGCAAATGGATCAGCGAGACGGAATATGCCGATCTCGTGGCGCTCTGCCAGTTTCTTCCTGGGCCGGCCTCGAGCCAGGTCGGCTTTGCCCTCGGTCTGTTGCGTGCCGGCTTTCCGGGCGCCTGTGCGGCATGGACTGCCTTTACCCTGCCCTCGGCCCTGCTTTTGATCCTGTTCGCATTCGGGGCGGCAGAATTCGGCGGACCTGTTGGAACGGGACTGATCCACGGTTTGAAGATCGTCGCCGTTGCCGTCGTCGCCCAGGCCGTCTGGGGCATGGCGCAACGATTGACGCCGGACAGGCGGAGGGCCGGCATCGGCCTTGCGGCGGCGCTGGCCGTTATCTTCATCGGCAGTGCAGTGGGGCAGATTGCGGCAATCGTCTGCGGCGCCTTGGCAGGACTGTGGCTCTGCCGGGATCTGCCCGTTCCGGACAGCGATCATCTGGCCTTTCCGATCTCGCGGCGCGTCGGAGTGACCGCACTTGCCCTGTTCTTCGTCCTGCTGCTGTTCCTGCCTGTCGTATCGGACATGCTCTCGTGGCGAGGCCTGACGCTGTTCGATTCTTTCTATCGAGCCGGAGCGCTCGTGTTTGGCGGCGGCCATGTGGTCCTGCCGCTTCTGCAGGCGGAAGTGGTGCAGACGGGATGGGTCGGCGCCGATTCATTTCTCGCCGGATATGGGGCAGCCCAGGCCGTTCCGGGACCTTTGTTCACCTTCGCCGCCTATCTCGGCGCCGTGATGAAATCCCCGCCTAACGGGGTCGAAGGCGCGGTGATCTGCCTCATCGGCGTCTTTCTTCCCGGCCTGCTGCTCGTTGTCGGAGCGCTCCCCTTCTGGTCCGCCTTTCGCATTCGCCCATGGGCGCAGGCAGCAATGCGCGGCGCCAACGCCGCCGTGGTCGGCATTCTCGCCGCAGCGCTTTATGATCCGGTATGGACCAGCGCCATCCTCAATTCCCGCGATTTCGCGCTGGCGCTGACCGGCTTCCTTCTCCTCACGGTCTGGCAGACGCCGCCATGGATCGTCGTAGTGGCGCTGGCTTGCGGAGGTGTAGCGCTCGCCCTCTAGGTGCCATGGCAACGATGGCGGCAGTGAAAAGCTGCCACCGCGCCGCGTGGCATGCAGTCGTCACCGGATCAATTATCCAATTCCTGACGTCCTCGCTATCTCGATACGAAGCGTAAAACCACGACCTTGTTACCGTAACGTACTTACCTCGCTCCCTCTCTCATGTTTCGCTTGGCACCGCGGAGGATCGATCTTCGCGGTGCTGGAGGGTGACGTGAGCCTTGTCGACATCTTTGCCTGGATCGTTCTGGTCATTCTCCTGCTCAGCACGGTCGCCGTTATTGTCTTCCTCGCCATGTTGCCGGGGATGATTGCCAAAAGCCGCAACCATCCCTGGGCAAAAGCCGTGACCGTCGGCGGGTGGGTCACCTTGCTGCTCGGCTTTGCGCTCTGGCCCATCGTCTTGATATGGGCCTATGTCGACGTTCCGCGTGCTCAAGGCATGGAGCGCAAACCATGATCGTCGTCCTTCTGAACGTCTATCTGGTCATCCTTTTCTGCCTTGTGAAGCTGCGGATTGTTCCCTTCAACCTTTTCTGGAAAGTCTCGCCGGTCCTGGTGCTCCTGCTGCTTCTGATCGGGCTCTTCATTCCGATGGGCTGGGGTGCGCCCCAAGGCTCAGCGCTGGTCGTCCGTAACTCGGTGGCAATCGTTCCAGACGTCGCGGGCGAAGTGATCGATGTACCCGTGCTGGCAAACACATCGCTGAAAGCCGGGGACATATTGTTCCGGATCGACCCTGTCCCCTACCAGTCGAAGCTCGACGCCCTGAAGGCCCAGCTCGCACTCGGCCAGCTGAGGGTATCGGAGACGACGGAGTTGCGATCCCGCGGTGCAGGCCGTGCGTATGACGTCGAGCAAGCGCAGGCTGAGGTCGATCAACTGCAAGCAGAGATCGTCGAGGCGAAGTGGAACCTCGACAAGACCGTCGTTCGCGCACCCGCCGACGGCTATGTCACCAATCTTGCGCTTCGCAAGGGCGCCCGCGTCTCCAACCTGCCCTTGTCGCCCGTCATGGCCTTCATCGATACCGCGGAGACGATCATCGGCGTCGAGGTGCCGCAGATTGACGCCCGCTACATAGACACCGGCCAGCCGGTCGAAGTCACCTTCAAGTTCATGCCTGGCAAGGTCTATACGGGACAGGTCGAAAGCGTTCTTCAGGCGGTTGCCAGCGGCCAGACCCAGACTTCGGGCGCGGCCGTCACTTCCAGAGCGATCCTGAGCATGCCGCTTGTCGTTCGGGTGAAGCTTGATGACAACGGCTTCGCCGATCAGCTGCCTGCCGGAAGCACGGGAGTAGCGGCCATTTTCACCGACCATGTCAAACCCGCGCACCTCATCCGACGAGTGCTATTGCGGCAGGTCGCGATCCTGAACTACGTCAATCCTTTTTGACGGTGGTCATAAGCTGAGGCACCGACCGACAGCAACGGCGCACCTCAATCTCTGAGGGCAATTTCCGTTTCGCGCGGATATTCGCCATAGAACCCCCGCCAGTTGGCGATGGCGAAGCCGAAGACGATCAGTGCACCCGCCTGATGTGTCAGCGCCAGATGCAGCGGCACCTGCATCAGCAGCGTCGAGATGCCGAGTGCGGCCTGGATGGTCACAAGCACCAGAAGCACGATGGAGCGGCGTGCGTGGGTCGTGTGTGGCGCGGCATGCAGCGAGATCACCATGTTGATCAGCACCACGGCGAACAGCGCATAGGCGCCGAGGCGGTGAACATATTGCACCATCTTCGGGTTCTCGAAGAAATTGACCCAGGCCGGCATCTGGGCAAAGAGGCCGTCGGGCACGATCGCGCCATCCATCAGCGGCCAGGTATTGTAGGAGAGGCCGGCATGGAGGCCTGCGACAAGGGCACCGAGATAGATCTGGAAAAGGGCCAGGAAGGCGATGAGACCTGCAAGCCTGCGGGAATAGGGCATTGGCGCGGCATCACTGGAATGGGGCGACAATGCCCGCATGACCCACACACAGGACGCGAAAATCAGGCAGGCCATGACAAGGTGCGTGGCAAGGCGGTACTGGCTGACTTCAGTACGCGCTTCGAGGCCCGAGGCCACCATCCACCAGCCGATCGCACCCTGCAGGCCGCCGAGCAGAAAGACGCCGACCAGCGGCCAGCGCAGGCTCTTTTCAATGCGGCGGGTGACGATGAAATAAATCAGCGGCACGGCGAAGATGACGCCCATGGCCCGGGCGATCAGCCGGTGCGCCCATTCCCACCAGAAGATGCTCTTGAAGTCATCGACGGTGATGTCCTTGTTGATGATCTGGTATTGCGGGATGCGCTTATAGAGGTCGAACTCCTCCTGCCATTGCGCTTCGTTGAGCGGCGGGATGACGCCGTGGATCGGTTTCCATTCGGTGATCGAGAGGCCTGAATTGGTAAGCCGCGTCGCGCCGCCAACAAGAACCAGACAGAAGAGTGCAAAGACGACGAAACCAAGCCAGATGCGCACGGCGCGGCGATTGCGGTCCTGCCTTGCGATTTCGCTTAGGACGGCCTGTTCCGAGGTGAAATTTGCGACAGCCATGGTCTCTCCTTCGATCCGCATGTTGATTTGCCCGATAGGGCCGTGCAAAACAAGGCCCAAGGCTTTGCGGCATGCCGTCGCGGAAGAAACGCCGCGCCGATGCCAAAGCCGAAGGGGAGGAAGAAGACATGCCCGTACGCCTGCGCAAATTCATCGGTACGATCCTGCTGATCGTGCTCGTTCTCGGCTATGCCTGGCTGGCGAATTCTGTCGCGGTTTATGCGCTCGGCAACGCGCCCTGGTGGACGCAGTTCCTCTACTTCCTGCTCACCGGCCTCATCTGGATCCTGCCGGCCATGCTGCTGATCAAGTGGATGGCGGGGCCGAAGAAGCGGTAATCCCGCCCCGATTAACGCAGGGATAACCCTGATCGGCGGAAAATCCGCAAACTTCCGTGCCATAAACCAAAAATAGGCGAGCCAGGCCTATGGTCTCCAGCGTTTGGATTTACGGGAGACATCCGGTGCAGACGCCGAAGCTGGATATCGAAACTATGCCGGTCGCTAATGCCGCGCCTGACGGCATCGCTGCGTCGGCACGTCGGGCTGCGAATGACACGCTGCGGATCGAAGTTTTCGACAGCATGGAGCCGCTGGAAAGCGAGTGGCGGGCACTGGAACGCGACAATCTCGCCTCCCTGCATCAGGGCTATGACTGGTGCTCCGCCTGGGTCGCGACCTACAACAACCCGCTCGCGATCGTGCGCGGCTCGTTCGGCGCTCGGACGGCCTTCATCCTGCCGCTGGAAATCGTCCGCGCCAATATGGTGCGCAGCGCCCAGTTCATCGCCGCGCGTCGTAGCAATATCAATACGGGACTGTTTTCGCGGGAATTCCTCGAAGCGGCAGAAGGCGGGCTGACGGCCTCGCAGCGGGACGCGATCGCGCAAGCGCTGCAGGGCAAGGCCGATCTCGTGGTCCTGCAGAACATGCCATTGGGCTGGCGCGGGCGCAGGAGCCTCCTCTCCCATATGCCGCTGGTCGAAAACCAGAACCATGCCTTCCAGCTGCCCTTCCTCTCCTCTTTCGACGAGACGCTGAAGCAGCTGAACGCCAAGCGCCGGCGCAAGAAGAACCGTCAGCAGACGCGGCTGCTGCAGGATCTCGGCGGCTTCGAGCATATTGCCGGCGGGCCTGTTGACGAGCAGCATATGCTTCTCGATCTCTTCTTCCAGCAGAAGGCCGTTCGCTTCAAGGAGGCGGGGCTGCCTGATGTCTTCCAGTCGCCTGACGCAAAGGCCTTCCTGCATCGGCTGATCGATAGCGTCCGGAGCGACCCGTCTTCCGTGCCGCTCGAAATGCATGCGGTCCGGCTAAAGGGCACGCATGAGGGACACGTCCCGGCGGTTGCCGCGATCTCGCGCAAGGGCGATCATGTCATCTGCCAGTTCACCTCGATCGACGAAACCGTCGTGCCGGCATCGAGCCCAGGCGAGTTGCTGTTCTGGGTGATGATCGAGCATTTCCACAAGCAGGATGTCGCGCTCTTCGACTTCGGCATCGGCGACCAGCTTTACAAGCGCTCCTGGTGTCCTGCCGAAACGGTGCAGTATGATGCCATCCTGCCGATCTCGGCCCTCGGCCATGTCGCAGCCTTCGCGCAGCGCGGCGTCACGCGGACCAAGGCAGCGATCAAGGCCAATCCGAAGATCTATGGCTTCATCCAGCGGCTGAGGTCACAGGCAAGCCATGCGCCGACCGCCGAGCCGGTGGACAAGGATTAAGAAACGCTATGGCTGAGGTACATGAAAGCGCCGCATCTCTCCGTTTTCATGGGGACGACATTGATCCCGAAGAGATATCGCGCATCCTCGGCTGCCAGCCGACGAGCGGCGCGAAAAAAGGCGGTCTTTGGACCACGCCCAACGGGACACAAGTCGTGGCTCGGACGGGCCGCTGGCTGCTAAAAACGCCCCAGGAAAGCCCCGGCGATCTCGACAAGCAGGTGGCCGCGCTCTTTGCCGACTTAAGGGATGACCTCGACGCGTGGAAGGCGCTTGCGGGGCGCTTTCGCGGCAACATTTTCGTCGGCCTGTTCCTCTCCACCTATAATGAAGGAATTGGTCTCTCTCCGAACACGCTCAGTGCAATCGGATTGCGTGGATTGGAACTCCAGCTCGACATCTACAGTGGCCGCGACGACCCGGAGATCGACTAAAGCCGTCCAGTATAAGTTTGCTGAGCAGGACAGGCGAGCGCTTACGTCACGCAGCGTGGCGCTGCGTGCCCGGTTCGCCCTCGTCGCGCCAGCCGGACATCAGGATCAGATGTTCGTAGCCGGCCTTCTGGAATTCCGTCATTGCCGCAACGAATTGCTTCTCGTCAGGCTCCGGCATGGAGAGGACGATCTCGACATCCTTGTTGCGGGTTAGCCGTGCGACGCCATCGACATCGGCAGCGCCGCACTCGACCAGCACCAGATCATAGGCAGAAGACAGCGCTTCGAGGATGATCGACAGGCGGTCGGCTCCGCGCATGGCGCGGCGGAGATCGCTGGTTCCTTGCGGAACGAGATGGGCGTCGGACAACCGGTCCGGATGGATGGTGTCGACAAAGGCTGCTTCATTGCAAAGCAGATCGGTGATACCGGGCAGATCCGCCGCTTCAGCCATCAGCCGCGTCGGGCAGCCGGTGCCGGTCATGTCGACGAGGACGATACGGTGACCCGTATCGGCAATCGTGCGCGCCAGCATCACCGATGCCGTAGAGCCGTTGTCACCGCTCGGTGAGATTGCCGCCACGATCTTCGTATCCAGTCGGATGAGATAGTCGGCAACGGACTGGATCGAAAAGTCCTCTTCCTCCTCGGCAGGGGCGGACTGTTCGACATGAACGGATTCTTCCATTTCCCGAGCCAGTTCCTCGTCTGCCGCAACCGAGAGCATGCTCGCGGGTACATCGGCACGCTGGGCGACCGGCGCCGCGGCAACAGTCTCCCGCTCGACGACCTTCTCCCTGGCGTCGGTCGTTTCGGCTTCGACTTTGCCGGTTGGGCGCAGGGCGCGGCCGCTGAAGAGCTCCATCAGCATGATGACGATCGAGCTTAGGATAAAGGTTGCGAGCGTGGCGACGACGACGATCGGCCCGACCTTCGGAAAATAGGGATCGACCGGCTCGACAGCCTTGGAAACGACGCGGGCGTCGGCCGGGCTGGAGTTCTTGTCGGCGCGGGATGCGGCCTCGCGGTAGCGGGCAAGATAGGTCTCGAGCAGTTGGCGCTGGGCGGTCGCCTCGCGCTCCAGCGCGTTGAGGCCGACCGTGCTTTCGCCTGCCTGGGCGCTGGCGGCCTTGAGCTTGTCGGCCTGCTGCATCAGCTGCTGCTCGCGCAGATCGGCAACCTTCGCCTCGTTTTCGATGCTGGCGAGGATTTTCTGGGTCTCACGATCGATCTGCTGGCGGATGTCGGCGAGCTGGGCGCGCAGGGCCTTCAGGCGCGGATGCCCGTCCATCAGCGTCGTGGAGAGATCGGAGATCTGCGATTCCAGATTGGACTCTGTCGCCTTCAGGCGCTGCATGTTCTGCGAGCCGGAAACATCGGCAAGCGTATCGGTTGATCGGCCGGTGGAGAGCGCATTGCGGACTGCCTGTGCACGCGCCTCGGCATTGGCCTTGTCGCCGCGAACCTGGGCGAGCTGGCCGGAGATATCGGAGAGCTGCTGGCCGGCAAAGGTGTTGGTATCGCTGGTCTGCAGCAGGCCATTGGCGGAACGATAGTCGGCCACCTTCTTCTCTGCGTCGCTGACCTTCTGGCGCAGGTTTTCGATTTCAGGCTCCAGCCAGCGGGTCGCCTCGGAGTTGGAGTCCAGCTTCGCGCCGCTCTGCATGGAGAGGTAGACCTGCGCCATCGCGTTCGGGACGCTTGCGGCAAGCTGCGGGTCGCGGGAGGTGAAGGTGATGCCGATGACGCGGGAGCTGTTGATCTGGTAGACCTGCAGGCGATCGGTGAAAGCGTCCAGCATGCGCTCTTCAGGCGCCTTGTCCATGACGCTCTTCTTAAGGTGCAGCAGGACCAGGATCTTCGACATGGCCGAGCTTTCGTCGGGAGCCTCGAATTCCGGCTGATCGTAAAGCTTCAGATTGGTGATGACCTGCTTGATGAGATCGGCCGACTGAAGAATCTGCACCTGACTGGCGATATTGAGTTCATCGAGAACATTGCTCGACGTCGCATCCGCCCCTCCGGGCGCCGTCGTCGCAAAGGCCGGAGCGCGCTGCTCGATGAGAATACGGGTTTCGCTGCGATATTCGGGGGAGACGAGTTTGGCGATCACCAATGCGGCGCAAGCACCAATGACGGTGATGATCAGGACCCTTACGCGCCGCTGCCAGACAGCTCGAAAAAGCTGACCAAGATCAATATCCACATCCTGCTGGCTGCTGTTTACGCCGGACATACCCGTACTCCACACTATGAGTTCGCGAAAGCGTAAACGACCATGGTAACGCAACGGTTAATATTGGCCCTTCCCCGGCGTTACTGGCCCCATGTTACTTGTCGTAACGATATCAAATGGAATTGATCGGCCTCTTTACCCGCTGTTAACCCTAACGGATCGATAACAGCGTCATGATTTCCATCTTCCTGTGAGCATGCGGATGTCTTTCGCAAAGCCTAAGATTGTTCTGGCCCTCGGCATGGCTGCGCTCGGCGTAGGCCTCACCGGCTGCATGAGCTATCAGCCCGCGCCGCGGGCTTTCAATCAGGCAACGATCCAGCCCTATACGCTGGATAGCGGCGATCGGCTGCGCGTCACCGTCTTCGATCAGGAAGGCCTGACCAACACCTATACGGTGGATCAGGCCGGTTACATCTCCTTCCCGCTGATCGGTCAAGTCACCGCTCGGGGACGCACCATGCAGCAGCTTTCCGGCGAGATCGCCCAGAAGCTTCGGCAGGGCTATGTGCGTGATCCTGACGTCACGATCGACGTCGATCGTTATCGCTCGGTCTACATCATGGGCGAAGTTGGCCAGCCGGGCCAATATTCGTACGTGCCGGGCATGACGATCCAGAATGCTGTCGCAGTTGCAGGCGGATTCTCGAGCCGCGCCAACCAGGGCACTGTCGACGTTACCCGCAAGATCAACGGTCAGGTCATGACCGGGCGCGTCAACATTTCCAATCCGGTGCTCGCAGGCGATACGATCTACGTTCGTGAACGGTTGTTCTAACCATTCATGAACACCCCCCGCCCCCTCCGCATCCTTCATTGCTTCAGGTCCCCGGTCGGCGGAATTTTCCGCCATGTGCGCGATCTGGCGGAGGAGCACAGCAAGGCGGGACATGATGTCGGCATATTGTGCGACAGCTCGACCGGCGGCGAACATGAGGATCGGCTGTTCGATGACATTCGTCCTTATTTGTCGCTCGGGCTGACGCGGATGCCGATCCAGCGCTCCGTCAGCCCGGCGGATTTCGGGGCGCTGTGGGAAGGTTACAAGACAGTCAAAAGTTTGCGGCCGGACGTGCTGCATGGGCATGGCGCCAAGGGCGGCCTGCTTGCACGCGTCATCGGCTCAGCCCTGCGGGTGAACAGGTATCGCGTAGCCCGCCTTTATACGCCGCATGGCGGCAGCCTGCATTTCTCTCCCACCATGCCGCAGGGCAAGCTGGTGCTGTTTCTGGAGCGCTTGCAGGAGCATTTTACCGACGCGCTGATCTTCATCTGCGATTTCGAACGGCAGACTTACGAGCGCAAGGTCGGCATCCCCAAGGCGAAGACGAGACTGATCTACAATGGCATCAACGAGCGCGACTTCAGACCCATACCCACACGGTCCGACTCGGTCCATTTTGTCTATATCGGCATGCTTCGGGACCTTAAGGGTCCCGATCTCTTTGTGGACGCCTTTGCCAAGACCGAGCGGCGCGTCGGGCGGCCGCTGTCGGCGCTGATGATTGGGGACGGGCCGGATCGCGACAAATATCGCACCATGATGGTCGAGCGTGGCCTCGGGCATCGCATCGGGATATTGCCGGCCATGCGCATCGATGAAGCCTTCGCCATGTCGCAGAACGTCGTCGTGCCCTCGCGCGCCGAATCCATGCCCTACATCGTGCTCGAGGCACTTGCGGCCAGCAAGGCGGTCATCGCTTCCAGAGTGGGTGGTATTCCAGAAGCACTTGGGCTGGAAAGCCCGGCTTTGGCCGAGCCGGACAATGCCGATGATCTGGCGCGGGTCATGGCAGAGGCCGTGGTCACACCACGGTGGGGAGATCGTGTCATGCCCCCCACTGAATCCATCAAGTCTGTCTTCTCCGCGCCCGTTATGGCACGGGATGTCCTAAAACTGTACTATGAAATACTTGGCATTCGTGGCGATGCGTAAAATTTAACCTTTTCTTCTAAGCGTTCCTTAGGTGCTTTTCTGCTAGGTCGATTTCCGGCGAGGACCGGATATTCAAGACCATGAATCAGATAGACAAGCCTGAGCAATTCAACATCGAAAACATTCGCAGGCAGGTCTCCGAAGTACGGGCCCGGTCGGCTGACGAAAAGGCAGGCGAGACTACGCCTCCTGCCATCAATCCGTTTGCAGCCAAGATCGCCGAGCAGTTCCGCGAAGCCAACCAGACGCCTTCGATCATCATCGGGCAGTTTCGGCTTTTCGAGTTCCTGTCATTTCTCGCCATCGGACTTGGTGTCTCCTATGCCTATATCGATGCGTACGTGCAGCCCTTCCTGATCCAGGCGGCCGTCGCGATCGGGCTGTCTGCACTGACCGTCTTCATCCTGCAGGTGGTCGACGCCTATCAGATCCCGGCGCTTCGCGCTCCGCTTCATTGCGTGCGACGTCTGTTGCTGGCCTGGGGGGCATCCTTCATCCCGCTTCTCGTCCTGGTCGCGCTGCTGCGGGCCGGCTCGATATATTCCCCGCGCCTGCTCATTACCTGGCTTCTGACCGGTATCGTCTTCCTGTTCGTCGAGCGTATCGCCTTTGCCTATGGCATTCGCAACTGGACCAGAAACGGCGTCATGGAGCGACGAGCCGTCATCGTTGGCGGCGGCGAACCGGCCAGAGACTTGATCCGTGCGCTCGAAAGCCAGCAGGACAATGATATCCGCATCTGCGGCATTTTCGATGACCGCGGCGAAGGCCGCTCGCCGGTCGTCGTCGCCGGTTATCCGAAGCTCGGCACAGTCGTCGAACTGGTCGAATTCGCCCGGGTTGCCCGCATCGACATGCTGATCATCGCGCTGCCGATGAGCGCCGAGAACCGCATTCTCCAGCTTCTGAAGAAGCTTTGGGTGCTGCCTGTCGATATCCGGCTGGCTGCCCATGCCAACAAGCTGCGGTTCCGCCCGCGCGCCTATTCCCACGTCGGCGCCGTGCCGATGCTCGACATCTTCAACAAGCCGATCCGCGATTGGGATTCCGTCGCCAAGCGGATCTTCGACGTCTTCTTCAGCCTGGTTGCGCTTTCGCTTCTCTGGCCGGTCATGATCGGGGCTGCGATCGCCGTCAAGACGACGTCCAAGGGGCCGGTCTTTTTCATGCAGAAGCGTCACGGCTTCAACAACGAGATCATCAAGGTCTTCAAGTTCCGCTCGATGTACACCAACATGAGCGATCCGTCGGCGCGCAACGCTGTCACGAAGAACGATCCGCGCGTCACGCCGGTCGGCCGCTTCCTGCGCAAGTCCTCGATCGACGAACTGCCACAGCTTTTCAACGTGCTGATGGGAAGCCTATCTCTCGTCGGCCCGCGCCCGCATGCCGTCCTCGCGCAGAGCCATGACCGCACCTATGCCGACGTCGTCGAAGGCTATTTCGCGCGCCATCGCGTCAAGCCGGGCGTAACCGGCTGGGCGCAGATCAACGGCTGGCGCGGCGAGATCGACAATGACGACAAGATCAAGTTCCGCACCGCCTACGACCTCTTCTACATCGAGAACTGGTCTTTGTTCTTCGACCTGAAAATCCTCTTCCTGACGCCCTTCCGCCTGCTCAACACGGAAAATGCATATTGAGCGCTATCGCAACCACTACGCTGCACGTTCCGCAGCCGCAGCTTGCCGCCATGCGTCTTGTCGGCACAGCTTGCGTTGCGTTCGGTGTCTTTCTCTCCGGCTTCGTCATTGACGAGCCGGCGCCGTACGAGCTTTGGCTGACGCTTCTGATCGGCGTCTGGTTCATTCTGGGTCTGCGCATTTCGCGCAGCACCGCGCCGCTATTGGCCCTGTTCCTCACATTCAACGTCGGCGGCATGCTGTCGATGACGCAGATGCGGGATCTCACCAGCAGCGAAATGGACGCCCCCATTTATATTGCGGTGTCGACGTTCCTTGCGCTCAGCTCCGTGTTCTTCGCAGCCATCGTCGAAGACAATGCCAATCGCCCGCCGCTGATCTTCAAGACGCTGACGGTCGCGGCAATCATCACTTCGATACTCGGGATCATCGGCTATTTCCACGCCCTGCCCGGCTTCGAGATCTTCACGCGCTACGACCGCGCCATGGGCGCTTTCCAGGACCCGAACGTGTTCGGACCCTATCTGGCCGCGCCCGCGCTCTATCTGATGCATGGCATCCTGATCGGCGATCTGAAGAAGGCGCCGCTGAAGACGGTTGGCCTTGCGATCCTCGCATTCGGCATATTCCTGTCCTTCTCGCGTGCCGCCTGGGCGCTCTTTGCATTTGCCGCCGCGATGCTGATTTTCATCATGCTGCTCAAGCATCGCAGCAACGCCTTCCGCCTGCGCATCCTGATCATGTCGCTGACCGCCGTCATCCTTATGGTCACGGTGCTTGTTATCGCGCTGCAGTTCCATCAGGTCAGCGACCTCTTCTCGCAAAGGACGCAGCTGGTGCAGGATTATGACGGCGGCCACCTGGGGCGCTTCGAGCGTCACCGCATCGGCTTCACGATGTCGATGGAGAAGCCGCTCGGCATCGGCCCGCTGGTCTTTGCGACCATGTTCAACGAGGACGAGCACAATATCTGGCTGAAGACGCTGACCACCTATGGCTGGCTGGGCTTCTTCTGCTGGGTCACCATGATCTGCTGGACGATCTATATCGGCTTTCGCTGCCTGCTCAAGGAGCGGCCGTGGCAGCCCTACGTGATGATCGCCTGGATCGTCATTCTCGGCCATGTGGGCATCGGCAACGTCATCGACACCGACCACTGGCGCCATCTCTACATGCTGATCGGGATCGTCTGGGGCTGCTGGGCGCTGGAACAACGCCATCAGCATCGCCTCGCCCGGGGAGAAATCGTGACATGAACGTCAACGTATCGATCAAACGCCTCTCGCTGCTGCAAGTCCTGGAGCCGAGCGGTGGCGGATCCGGTCGCCATTTCCTCGATCTCTGCCGCGCCATGCAGCGCCGTGGCCATTCGGTAACCGCGATCTATTCGCCAGTCCGGGCCGAAGACGCGTTCGTTGAAGAACTGGAGGGAATGGGCCTCGACGGCGTGCTCCCCGTCATGATGCATCGCTCGCCCGGAATTGCTGATATTCCGGCCTGGTGGAACATCCGCCAGATCGTTTCGAAACACGGTCCCTTCGACCTGATCCATGGCCACAGTTCCAAGGCGGGTGCGCTCACGCGTCTGCGCCTGCCCGGGGTGCACACGCCGGTGATCTACACGCCTCACGCCTTCCGCACCATGGATCCGACACTGGGTTCCAAGGGTCGCATGATCTATGGCGGCATCGAGCGTTTCCTCGGCAACGCCCTCTCGGATCGTGTAATCTGCGTCTCGCGCGACGAATATGAGCATGCGCTGTCGATCGGCTTGCCTCAGGACAGATTGCGGGTTGTCGCAAACGGCGTCGCCTCGCCTCCTCCCGGTCAGCGCGCTGCTATCAGGTCTCGATACGGCATCGGCGACGACGCGCTACTGTTCGGCTTCGTTGGTCGACTGACTCAGCAGAAGGCGCCGGAGCGTCTGGTCAATGCCTTTGCCCGGATCGCGGCAAAGCTCCCGAACGCTCATCTGCTGATGATCGGCACCGGGGAGCTGGAGGCCGAGATCGACGCACGCATCAAGGCACTCGGGCTCCAGGGTCGCGCACATCTAAACAGCAGCATTCCCGGCGCAGTCGCGATCGATGCCTTCGACGCGGTGGTGATGCCCAGCCGCTATGAGGCCATGTCCTATGTAATGCTGGAGGCAGCAGCAGGCGGCAAGCCGCTGGTGCTGACGAAGGTCGGCGGCGCCAGTATGGTGCTGGAGGACGGGCGGAACGGCCTGCTCGTCGCCAACAGCGATGATCCGGAGCCGCTTGCCGACGCGATGATGCGCCTGGCGGATCCTGATATCCTGCGCCGGTTCACGGTTGAGGCGCGGCGGCGGAAGGATCGCAATACGATTGCTGGTATGGCTGACGAAACCGAGGAAATCTATTTCGAATTGCTGGGTTATCGCTCGCCGGCCCTCTTGAGAATGGGTGAGACGGCGCTACAATTGCAGGCATGATCACCTCTGCACAACTCCGCGGCGCCCGCGCCATGATCGGGCTTTCCATAGAAGAACTCGCAGCCGACAGCCGGCTGTCCGTCGCCTCCATCGAAGCCCTTGAAGCGGATGTCGGATCTGCCGAGCATCACATGCTTGCGGCGGTACGCGCAGCACTGGAGGCGCGAGGCATCCTGTTCCTGGCGAGCGGCAGCCAGGGGGTCGGTGGACCCGGCGTGCGGCTGAAATCCTGGGATGAAGAAGAAGGCATTAGGCCGGAAAACCTGAACGCCACGAACGACGACTAAGGCGACTTACGAACGCTCTCATGGAACCAGATTAGGATTTCGCGCGTTTATGTTGTGAAATCATCGGTTTACATGGGGGTTCGAAAGATGAATCGCAGCAATGGCCTGTATCTTATTATCGGCGCTTTGGTGGTCGTGGTCATCGGTCTTGGGACCTATATCTATCGCGAGCAGACCAAGCCCGAAGGCATCCAGATGAATATCGGCAAGAACGGCATCTCCGTCGAGCAGAATTGACGACGAGACTGCTGGGTCTCAGCGCTGATCAAGCCGCCAGGAATGGACCATTGCTTCCGGCGCTGAGACAGGCGCCGGCAGCATGAAGCGCTCTGTCTCGTTTGAAGGGTTGCGGTTTGCGCGCGTTGCGCGGACCGGCAACCCGTGACCGAAATCATCGAGCGTCACCAGTTCCACAATCGTCCTGCCGCGGCTGTCCTGCCATCGCTTGCGGGTGGCGCCGTTGCGTCGGTCGTCTTTCGCCTGCGCCCAGTCCAGCCCATGCAATGCCAGCCATTGTGATAGCGAGGCTTCAGCATTGCCGATCGCCACGACCTGGTCGGCGGCTCCGTGCCAGATGGAAACGGCTGGAAAGTTTACGGCGTCAGGGGAGACATGGTGCACGAACTGCGCCCATTCATCAGGCGTATGCTGCACCGGATTTTGCATGACATGCAGGGCAGACATCGCGTCCCGCGCGGAACCGAAGGGTAGACCGGCAACGATCGTTCCGGCGCCAAAGAGATCGGGATAGGTGGCAAGCAAGGCGGCCGCCATGGCGCCGCCAGCGGAGAGGCCCATGACGAATACACGATCAGCATCGATCGAATGGCGCTCGGACGCAAAAGCGATCATCTCCCTGATCGATCCCAATTCGCCACGGTCGCGTGTGACCTGGCTCGGCCGGAACCAGTTGAAGCATAGGTTGGAATTGTTGGAGGGCTTCTGCTCCGGATAGAGCACCGCAAAACCGTGCTGCCGCGCCAGTGCGGTCCAGCCGCTCGCCTGATCGAAATCCGCAGCGTTCTGCATGCAGCCGTGGAGAACGACGACCAGTGGCATGGCTTTGCCGGCCGGCCTCGGCGGCACATATTCCAACATCCTGAGATTGCCGGGATTGCGACCGAAGCCTGTTACCTCGACGAGACGCCGCGCCGGGGATCCTTGCCCGCGATCGGGCTGATCGGACCCAAAGGGAGATTCCAGTCCGGACAATATCTGTTGTTGAAAAGCAAAGGGGTCGGCGAGCAGACGGCTGAGCCGTGTGGGAAATTTCAGACGCATTCGGAACCTTTCCGGTTCGATCAGGAACCGTCACTTTTGCCGCCACCGCAATGCGATAATATTTGTGCACCGCAGCAATAATAGGGCAAAAGTTGCTTCCGGATAGGCCTAAAATGCCAAGCCGTCGAAAATCATCCAAAAGATGGAATTGATCGGTGGGGAATCAGAGATAGGCCTTGGCAAGGGCCAGCAGCTTTGCGTCTTCCTTGACGCCATGGCGATAGAGCTGAATGATCACTGCGCCGAGCCGTTCGGCTTCAGGACCCTTTCGGGCGATGCCCCGCTCCTTGCATGCCGCCGCCAGCACGCCGTCGAGCACGTCAAGATCGTCCGAAAACAACGGCAAATCCTGCGGATGAATGGAAGATTTCAACATCTACGCCGCCACTTCTTGCCAAAAATTAGATGAGACTGGGTTATCGCCAGCCCCCTCTTTTAGCCGCCGATGAAATGAGTATGCTCTCCGACCTTACCCTTGGCAAGAAAGCTTTTCGTGATTGGAACAAATAGAGCGGCGATGCGTTTCATGACTTTATTTGCGCTGTTTCCGAGAGCAAGTGAGGGAAGCGGCAAGGTCTTCACAGGTAAGCCAAAATCGGGTTTGCGCCTTACGATCCGATCTCGATCCTGGCGCATTCAAGGCGCCTGCCATGGGACCACTTTTCTGGCACTCCGGCAGCGCGGTTTTACTCATTCGGCTGCCATCTGCGGATTGCTGATGGACATGGTGGGCATCGTGGACGCCGAAAAGGCGTCCACGGGAGGAAAATCGATCTATCGGGGCATCTCGCTGCGGATCCATTCCGTGATCGAGGTTGTCTTCGGCTTCCATCCCAGATCCCTGGTCGCGATATGGCCCCTGACGCGGCTGTTGGAGCCCAGTCCGAACACGGCCATTTCACGTCCCCAGGTGGCAATAGCCTCGTCCGCTGACATGGATCCCGCTTCGCCCAGTTCAAGACGGTCGGCGACGGCACGCACGACATTGCCGAGTTCTTCCTCACCGCTTTCGACATAGAGGAAAGTGCCGGGCTTCGCGCTATCAAGGGCAAGCAGGTATAGATCTACGACATCGGCGATATGGACGTTGGACCAGCGGTTGAGGCCGCGTCCGATGTAGCGTGCCTTTCCTGTCTCGCGCGCGTTACGGGCGAGGCGCGGAACCTGGACGCTCTCGGCCGGAGTGCCGAGCGTGTTGCCGTAGATCATTGTGTTGCAGAGAACCACGGAGCGGACGCCGGACGCGCCGAGCACGAGCTGGTCGATCGCTACGCGGGCGACCTTGTCCGGCTCCGGCTCGATCTTGGCGTCTTCGTCATAGATGCTGTCCGAGGGCTCGCCCATGGCTTCGTCACCGACAATGCTGCTGCCGCTCGTATGAAGGAACGCCTTGCCGCTTCCCTCGATCCCCCTAAGGATGGCTTCGACCGCGCCGCGATGATCGCTGCTTGCGGTATTGATCACAGCGTCCGCCGCGCGGGCCTCTTCGGTGAGGAGCGAGGTGTCATCAAGGGTTCCGATCACGGGTTCGATGCCCGTGCGCACCACATCGGCCGCCTTTGCCTGATCGCGGACGAGGCCGCGAACGGTATGCCCCTTGGCGACGAGGGCAGCGCCGACCGAACCACCGATATAGCCGCTGGCGCCTGTGAGGAAGATTTTCATGTTCGAATTCCTTTCCGGGATGTTTGTCCTCATTCCAGATAGACATGTCGGGCTGCGATTATTATATCCGCAGGGAGAACACTTATTGTGAACTGCAGGACATAATGTCGAAGCTGGTCATGGAGCGCCTCGGCGAAATGGAGGTCTTCGTCCGCGTCGTGTACGAAGGCGGTTTCTCGAAGGCCGCGAGAAGTCTGGACCTGACCCCGTCAGCCGTCAGCAAGCTGATTGCGCGACTGGAGGAGAGGCTTGGCGCGCGTCTGCTGGTACGCACCACCCGCAGCCTGACACTCACCGACGAAGGCCGGGCGTTTTTCGAGGCAAGCGGCCGAATCCTTCAGGAGGTCAGCGACGCGGAAGATGCCGCCGCCTCCGGTTCGGTTCGTGGCAGACTGAGGATCACGTCCTCGCTGACGTTCGGCAACATGTTCGTGGTCCCTCACCTCGATGATTTTCTCGCTCGCAATCCGGACCTTGCCGTGGAGCTCGCCTTCACCGACGACCTCGTCAGCCTGCTTGCCCAGCAGGCAGATGTCGCGATCCGCATCGGGCCGCTCTCCGACAGTTCGCTGACCGCCCGCAAGATCGGCGACGTTCGCCGCGTGGTTTGCGCGTCGCCGAACTATCTCGACAAACATGGGGTGCCCGCCGTTCCGGCCGACCTTGAACCCCACCAATGCATGAGCTTCACGTTCAGGACACCCAAGGACCGGTGGCCTTTTCTGATCGAAGGAAACGTCGTGGAACAGTTGACGCCCGGCAGCATCGAGGTCAACAACGGCGAGACGATGCGCCACCTCCTGCTTGCCGGCGCCGGCATCGCCCGGGTCGGCCGTTTCATCGTCGCGAATGATATCGAGGCCGGCCGGGTCGTGCCTCTTCTTGAGGATTTCAATCCCGGCGACGTGGAGACGATCCATGCCGTCTATGTCGGCGCCGGCCCCCTGCCACGCCGCGTCCGGGCCTTTATCGACTTTCTCATGGAGGTTATCCCGCCCCGGCTCGCCGTTCTATGAACGGGTAACCAGGGCGGTGCAGCACCGCCATGCCGTGGCTCTAGGTTCGCAGGGACCGGAAGGATTCGCGCAATTCCTCGGTGAAGACGGTGGGCTGCTCCCAGGCAGCGAAATGTCCGCCCTTCTGAGGCCTATTGTAATGGATGAGCTTTGGATAGGCTTTTTCCGCCCAGCTCTGCGGCGCCTGATAGATCTCGTCGGGGAATGCGCTGACAGCCACGGGTATCTTGATACCCCTCGGGTCGAAGAAGCCGCCTGACGGAAAATGCGCGTTGTCCCAGTAAAGGCGGGCGGAGGAGATCGCCGTATTCGTCAGCCAATAGAGTGTCACATTGTCGAGGATATCGTCGCGTGTCAGCCCTTCGGGCTTACCGTCGAAGACGCGAGCAATCATGTCGTAGCTGCGGATGTCATGGTCGAGCATCCACGCTGCAAGGCCGATCGGAGAATCCACAATCCCGTAAAGGGTTTGCGGCCGATTGTTCATCTCGATCGCATAGCCGAGACCATTCTTGTAGAAATCGTCAAGTTGCTCATAGGCGTGCTTTTCGTCGGGCGAAAGATCCGCCGGCGCCGGCGCGCCCGATGCGAGTGCCTTGGCGATGTCGGCTGGGACGGTGGCGGCCATGTTGGTGTGAATGCCCAGCAATCCCGGCGGTTGCTGCACGGCCATCAGCTCGGAGATGGCATTGCCCCAGTCTCCGCCCTGGGCGACATATTTGGTGTAGCCGAGGCGGTCCATCAGTACGGCCCAGGCCTTCGCAATACGCGGCGGATTCCAGCCCGGTTCGGTCGGCTTGCCGGAGAAACCATAGCCGGGGATCGACGGAACCACGACGTGGAAGGCATCCGACGCAGTGCCCCCGTGAGCCGTCGGATCCGTCAGGGGAGCGATGATCTTCATCTGCTCGATGATCGAGCCCGGCCACCCATGCGTGATGATGATGGGCAGCGCATTTTCCTGTTTCGACTTCACATGGATGAAGTGAATCTCCACGCCGTCGATTTCGGTTACGAATTGCGGAAGGGCGTTCAGCCGCGCTTCGACCTTGCGCCAGTCATAGTTCTTGGCCCAATAGTCGGCGAGCTTTTTGATCGTGGCAAGCTGCACCCCTTGGGTATGGTCGTTCACCGTTTCCTTGTCCGGCCAGCGGGTCGCTACGACACGCTGATGCAGATCCTTGAGTTCTTTGTCGGTCGCGGAGAAATGAAAGGGCTTGATGGAGGCGCTATCATTGGTGGCGGCAAATGCTGCCGGCACGAGACCCGCGGCGCTGGCGGCGGCGGCAGTGGCAAGTATGCTGCGCCGGGTGACCGGCGATGATAGGGCCGACATGGCTTCCTCCTATGCGTTGGTGTTGATCTACGCGGCTTGAGGGTCGTCACTTAAATCGGGCTGCATTCAATAGCTTTGGATCGGCTTGGACCGGTACACCGGCGCTCTGAAGATCAGTCGCTCGTAGTCCGCGAGCATTGCCGGCTGCGGGGTCAGGATGGCCAATTCAGGACGGCTATTCTATTGTACCATGGTGTCGCCGATGGCCCAGCATTTGCGGGCACGGGTAACCTTGGGTTTGATGGCGTTCGCAGCCACGCCACCCGTCCACATTGATATGCTGAGTTTCCTCGATCAAGCGGGCCGAAGGGTCGCTTGATCGGTGCTAACTGTCAAGCAGCAACCACAGCCTTGCCGAGAGCGACCAGAGCAGTCTCGTAGAGCGTTCGGTCTCTCCAAAGATTTATTGTACCTCGGTTCCGGCCTTTGTTGTTGCCATCCGAACCAACATCCGCCGACACCTTGGTGCAATAGTCGTCCCCTCAATTTCGCGCGATGATCCACTCAGTCGACGGGCGACGAAGTCACCGGGCGGTCGACACAAATGCAGATCGGCAGTGAATTCGAGGTGATCTCCCCTGGATGACCGCCACGCGAACGGCTGCCGTTTTCGCATCCAGAGACACGGAGGCAGGAATGGATTCGAACAAGACCATCTTGATCACCGGCGCATCCCAAGGCATCGGCGCCGGGCTCGTGAAGACGTTTCTCGACCGTGAATACAACGTCGTCGCGACGTCGCGGAACATCAGCGAGACCGCAAGATTCGACCGATCGAGCCGGCTGGCGCTGGTCGATGGCGACATCGGCGACCCCACTACGGCGGAGAAGGTCGCCCGCACCGCCATTGAAAAGTTCGGATCGATCGACGCGGTTGTGAACAATGCCGGGATCTTTTTCACGAAGCCGTTCCTAGACTACACGATCGAGGACTTCAGACGGCTTTCCTCGACCAATATCGAAGGTTTCATCTATCTGACGAAGCACGCGATCCGACAGATGCTGCGCCAGAAATCCGGGGGAAGCATCGTCAGCATAACGGCATCGCTGGCCGATCATCCCATTGCCGGCATAACAGCCTCTGTCGCGATGATCACCAAGGGTGGCATCAACGCCATCACCAAAAATCTCGCCATGGAATTTGCGCGGGAGAAGATCCGGGTGAATGCCGTTGCGCCCGGCAGCGTCGAGACGCCGCTGCATGAGCGCAGTCCAAAGGACTTCCTCAGATCGCTATCGCCGATGGGCACGATTTCCAGTGTCCAGCAGATCGCCAATGCGGTCGTCTATCTGACCGAGGCAGAGGATATTACCGGGGAGGTGCTGCACGTCGACAACGGCGCACATCTCGGCAAATGGTAGGCGTGGGAAAAGCTGCCGGCATCGAGCCGGACCGTCGCCTGGTTGAGCTGGACATCGCCCTTCCACCTGCGCCGACGCCCTTCGGCGCCTATGTCGAGGCGATCCAATGCGGGCCTTTTTTATTCCTCAGCGGCATGCTTCCTGTCATCGGCCATGATCCGAAATATATCGGGCGGATCGGCGATGAGTTGGGAGTTGCCGAGGGTTACAACGCAACAAGGACGGCCTGCCTTAGCGGACTGGCCGCCGCGAAAGCTCACCTTGGTTCCCTCAACCGGATAAGCAACATCGCCAAGCTTGGCGTCTATATCGCCACCGCAGGCGATTTTCGAGAACATCCCAAGGTCGCGGACGGAGCGTCAGAATTGCTGCTGGAACTGTTCGGAACGGACAGGGTCCCTCCCCGCATCGTCCTTGGTGTCGCCAGCATACCGCTGGGGATGCCGGTCGAAATCGAGCTCGTCTTCGAGATCAAACCCTAGCGATCATCTCGCTTATCAACCTTCGTATGGAGAGAGTCATGGAAGTCAAATCACCTGCCCAGATCAAAGTTGACAAGCGCACGCCTGGCTACTGGCGGGTGACGTTCAACAACCCTCCATTCAACATCTTCGGGCCTGAAACCATTCCGCAGTTCGAGAAGGTGATCTCGGCCATCGAGACTGATCCGGACCTCAAAGTCGTTGTCTTCGACAGCGCCGTGCCGGGCTTCTTCCTGACCCACTACAATTTCACGCCACCACTTGCGGAATCCACCGGCCTGCCTTCCGGGCCGACAGGGCTTCATCCGCTCCCCGACATGCTGGTGCGGATCAGCAAGTCGCCGGTCGTCTCGATCGCCCTCATCCGCGGAAGAGCAACCGGCGTCGGCAGCGAGCTGGCGCTGGCAAGCGACATGCGCTTCGCAAGCCGCGAGAAGGCGATCTTGTCTCAATGGGAAGTCGGCGCAGGCCTGGTGCCCGGCGGCGGCCCGATGGCGAGGCTGCCACGGCTGATGGGACGAGGACGGGCGCTTGAGGTCCTGCTTGGGTCCGACGACATCAATGGCGATCTCGCGGAAAGATATGGCTATGTCAATCGTTCTTTCCCCGACGATCAACTGGATCCCTTCGTCGACGCACTGGCTCTCAGAATATCCGGCTTCGACCGGCAGGCGATCGCGGATACGAAGAGGCTGGTGGACTTTGCAAGCCTCCCCTCGAATCCCGAGATCGGGGCGGGCTGGGATGCGTTCATCACCTCGGTGCAACGCCCGACGACGCAAGCCAAGATCGGAAGACTGATGGAGATGGGGCTTCAGACGAATGCCGACATCGAAAGAAGGTTAGGCCATTACACCCAGACCTTGGCTGGCATATAGGCTGGAAGGTGCCCGCGCCGGCGGTCTATAACAGGCAGCGCGGGCACCCAACTCGCAGTTCTAGGAGTCGAGGCCGACGCCGAGCTTGGCGGACATTTTGACCAGATCCGGGAGAGAGCGTGCGTTCATCTTCCTCATCACCTGTCCGCGATGCGCCTTGACCGTGATTTCGCTGATACCCAGCTCGAAGCCCACCTGCTTGTTCAGCATCCCGGTCACGACGAAACGCATCACCTCACGCTCGCGGCGGCTGAGGGAATTATAGCATTCCCGCAGCACCTCCTGCTGGGCCTCCAGTCCCACCGTCTCGGCACTCCGTTCAAGCGCGCTCTCGATCGCGCCGATCAGGACCTCATCGCTGAACGGCTTCGTCAGGAACTCGACGGCTCCGGCTTTCATCGCCCTGACCGTCGTGGGTACGTCTCCGAATCCGGTGACGAATATGATCGGCATGTCTGCGCGATCTCCGGATACCAGCTCCTGCAGCTCGAGCCCGCTCAGATCCGGGAGATTGACATCCAAAATCAGACAACTCGGAACATGCATTCTCGGGAACGAGAGAAAGTCCTTCGCCGAACTGAACAGCTCCGGTCGCCATCCGGCCTGGCGGATGAGCAGTTCGAGCGATTCCCGTATCGAGATGTCATCATCAACAACGAAGACGACCGGCATGATATCTTTCGTGGCAACCGCACTCAGTTCTTGTGGTCTGGTCATCAGAAGCCTGTACATGCGATCTCTCCTTGACGTCGCCAGTTAACAAACAAATCAGTGGGATTGGAAAACGAGATCGAGCGCACCGCGCAGGTCGGTGTCGCTGAATGGTTTGAACAAGCACTCCACCGCACCGGACTCAAGCAAGGGCTCGCGATCCGCCTCTTCGCGGTGAGCGGTGATGAAAACGACGGGAATGGTCTTGCCGCGCCGGGTGAGTTCGCTCTGAAGTTCCGGCCCCGTCATCCCGGGCATTGCGATATCCAGGATCAGGCATTCGGTCTGCCCCAGAGCCCCGGAGACCAGGAACTCCTCTGCCGAGGAAAAGGCCTCGACCTTAAATCCGAACTCTCTGAGCAGGTCGGGCAGCGACTCTCTGACTGACTCGTCATCATCGACAACGGATACGAGGGAGGACAAGGGTTTCATGGCCGCTCCGCCTTACGCAAGACATGGACAGGGGCAAGCGAAATGGCTTCGGAAGCGATATCCGTTTGAGTGTAGGCAGGAACGGAAAACGCGAACGTGGCGCCTGGGCCGTCATTGGCCATCGCCCAGATCCGTCCCTTGTAGCTTTCAATGATAGATCGGCTGACGGAAAGGCCGATGCCCATCCCCTGCTCCTTGGTGGTATAGAAAGCCTGGAAAAGACGTTCACGCTCCTGGTCGCCGAAGCCCGGGCCGTTATCCTCGACCAGCAGGCAGACATTCCGGTCGCGCTGGAGTTCGGTGCGCATCACAAGATGCCTGGGACGATCACTGACCGAGCTCAGGGCTTCGGAAGCGTTGCGCAACAGGTTCATGATGACCTGTTGCAGCTGAATGCGGTCGCCGCTGACAAGTGGCAGGTCATCGGCGTATTTGACGTGAAGATCGACCTTGCCTCTGCGAAGGTCGCTCCACAGGAGTGCGACAACCTCACGCGCAGCCTCGTTTAGGTCAGTCTTCTCGACGACCGCAGCCTTCTTCCGGAACAGCGCACGCAGGCGCGCAATCACATCAGCAGCTCTGTTGCCGTCGCGGATGGTCCGACGCGCTGTCTCCAACGCGCCGGCAACATTCGGCGGATCGGCCGAAAGCATCCGCAGACAGGTGCTCGCATTGGTGACGATCCCCGCCAGCGGCTGATTGACCTCATGCGCAATCGATGCCGCCATCGTGCCGAGGCTCATAATCCGGGTCACTCTGGCAAGCTCGGTTCGAACTTCATCGCGCGATTCCTCTGCCAGGCGCCGCTGCGTGACATCCTGGACGGCCCCGAGGCACTCGAGCCTGCCGTCCCCGTGGTGGATGACATTGGCCGTTACCCGCACATGCTTGATGGCCCCGTCCCTGCCCTTCAGCCTGATCTCGTATTCCGAATTGTCCAATCCGTTGCGGACCTGCTCCATCTTTTCGGTCAACATCGCCAGGTCGTCGGGATGAATGCGATCGACGATATTGTTGATGCTCACCGCTGTACCGTCTTCGAACTCGAAGATTCGGTTCAATTCCTCGGAGAAAGTCATTTCGTCGGTATCGATCCGCCAGGAAAACGTACCCGTCAGGCTGATCCTCTGGCCTGCCGCCAGAAACATCTCGCTGCGCCGTATCCGCTCCTCTGCCCGCCTGCGTTCATCGATGTCCGTCAGGAGAGCATACCACCGGATGATGCCATTGCTTGCGTCGCGAAACGGCAGGCCGCGCACCTGAAACCAACGGTAGACACCATCAGAACGTCGCATGCGCGCTTCGAAATCATAGGGCTCTCCCGTGCCGATCGCCTTTGTAAAGTCTCTGATGACTTGCGGCAGGTCGTCGGGATGGACGAAGTCACTTGTCGCCCATTGCTTGAATTCCTCAAGTGTCAGTCCGGAGTATTTGACGAACTGATTGTTGACCGCTTCTACCTCGCCCAGCGGGGTAAAGATGGCGACCAGTCCCGAAATGCTGTCGACGATCAGCCGCGAGTTGCTCTCGCTGTCGCGAAGAGCAGCCTCTGCTCGTCGACGCTCGGCGATCTCGCGCCTGAGGGCCTCGTTGGTCGCCGCAAGTTCAGCGGTCCGCTGCGAAACCCTGGTGTCGAGTTCCGAGGCAAGGCGCCTCTGCACCGATAGCAACCGCGCTTCCTTCAGGGCTACCGTCGCCTGGTTGACCGCAACGCTGATCAGCAGCCGTTCTTCCCGCGACGGAAACTGAGGGCGACGGGAGCCCGCCACCAGAATGCCTTCCTCCCCCTGCATCCCAAGCCTCAGCAGGGCCACCGAGAATGCGATGCCGTCCAATGTCAGCACAGCTCTCTGCGGCCACGCCGCGAGGCTTTCACCGAGCGTTGAATAGAGCGCCTGCCAGATATCCTGGGATCGGCCGAACTGTATCGCATCCGCCATCCTGGCTATCGCAGACGGAATGCCGTCGCCTCCATCCGCCGAGCGCAGAAGCAGGAAGTCGACATCCAGCATGGTACGCAGGGCATCGGGCAAGGTATTGGCGATCTGGGCAAAACTGCCTCCGGCCCACATCGCTGAAAGCGTGAGAAGGCCGACAAGGTCGTTCATGCAACGGCGCAAGCCGTCGACCTCAGCGGAGGCGCGCTCAAGTTCCATCATCATTTTCTACCTCAGAACATGTCCAAGGGGACCCGGCGGCTCGTCGGCTGCGGAACTCTTCCAGGAACTGCGCGGGAGGAACGAAGAACGGATTTTCGTGCAATATCCCGCCGATGACGACCAGGGGATGACTTCTCATAACGTCCACGACGGTGTCGCCGCCGAATTTCGCCAGGTCGTAGACGCAGATCACCACGTCATCATGCTGGGACCAGACATCGTTGACCCGCGCTTCGAACTCGATCAGGTCGGCGACGTGGGAGCGACCGTCAGCGGCCCAGTCCATGTGGCAAACAATCCTGCTGAGCGGATATGGCCCCTCGGCATTGCCGCTGGCAAGTTCGGTAAAAACCGCAATCATCCGATCCTGATCAAACCGGCCGTCAGAGAGATAGGTGTCCGTATTGGTGCTGAGTTCCAATTGCCCGCTTTGCTCGGCCGCCTGCGTATTGATCCCGGCCTGTGAGAGCCGCTCGAGGTGGTTGGCGCGCTCGCCCGGATTGAGGAGATGCACAGCCTTGTGGCCACAGCAGAAACCATCGGCAATGAAGGGCAGAAGCACGCGATAGGCTTCTTCGTCGCTGTTGAAGAACGCGCAGACATGTCGTCGCTGGCGTAGCTCGAATCCGGCAAGGCGAACAGGCTCAGCATCAGATTTCACCCGAAACCCTCCACGTCTTGGTAACAACTTTGCCTGCCATCATGGAGGGCCGCATCAAGGGCGCATCGCCGGCCGCACTCCCCCTCGCCTCAGGATGCGCCTTTTGCGATCAAAGGTCTATTATTCCTTGGTGTCGATCTATCATTTCAGTCGCCCCATCTACCATTCCGCCGTCATGCGCCTAACATACAAGACGGCCCACAGAAACAATCGCAATATTGGCTTTCACCTCTACCGGAGAGACACTCCAATGATCGAAATACTCAGCCGAGACGAACTCGAGACCAGAATTGCCGAGGTCAGTGAAAACATTCGCACGCTGATCGAGCAGGCCGCCGCAGTCAGCGGACCCGCCGATGAAGAGCGGATCAACGACCGGATCGAAGAGCAGCAGGCGCTCTACGAGGAACTCGTCAAGCAGCGCGACGCCCTTGATCGATCGAAATAACTTGAGATTCCAATAAAGGAGCGCGGACAGAGTGGGTTTGCGCTCCCGTACTTGCCAACAACTCAAAGGGGGAGACCAGAGATGGCGGATTTCAAGGCCGAGGACGAAGCGATCGGAACGTTGATCCTAATGGAGGAACTGTTTCAAACCATGGTGAAAGCAGGCGTATTGCCGGCGGCCGATATGGCGGACGTGGTCCGCGGCGCGGTCGCGAGGCTGGATACGACCGATCATTTCGGTGCAGGCGCCGCTATCCGGCACTATTTCGAAAATTGGCTGTCGAAGTAAATGGAGCGCCGAGCTTCCACTACGAAAACTCGATTTTCGATTTTGACTAGGGATATCAAGGATTTAAATGGTCGGGGCGACAGGACTTGAACCTGCGACCCCTTGACCCCCAGTCAAGTGCGCTACCGGGCTGCGCTACGCCCCGACCTGCCGAAACGGCTTGCATGCTTTATGAAATTGGGTTTCCAAGCGCAAGCGGAAAATCGCACGGGCGTAAAAAATCGATCTCGGGGCAACGGGAAAAGACAAACGAGCGTAGTTGCCTGCGGAACCAATCCGGCCCCTATAGGCTTCCTCCTTCAAAGGAGAAGCCTTATGTCCACCAATGATCAGAATGTGAAACCCGAGCAACGCGCGCCGAAGGATGTTCACAGGATACCGGAAAAGCCGGAGCCCGCGGACGAAGAATCCGTTGCTACGCCGACGGTGCAGCCGGCTGGCGCAAAGGACAAAAGCGAGCGCCCGGTTGTCGATCCGATAACTGGTGGCGTCGTCTGAAATCGCTTGGGAAGCACGTCACATTCGAAGCAGTCACGGGAAAATGAGGCCTTGGTGCCGTCTTCCTTGAGGCACCCATGCGCGTCCACGGAAGTGGCATATTCGAACGCCAAGACCGTCGCGCCATCGATCATCATCGATGGCTTGACAGTGTGATGTATCGGTACACATTACCCCAATAATCAGGGGGATTTTAGGATGGGAATGAACGGACGTATCCTGATCGTCGAGGATGATGCGCTGATTGCCATGGTGCTGGAGGATATGCTGTCCGAGCTGTCCTACGAGGTTGCCGGCAAGGCAGCCGATCTGAATGAGGCACTGGCATTGGCAGGCAGCATCACATTCGACGCCGCAGTGCTTGACGTGTCACTGGCAGGCAAGAGTTCGCTGCCAGTCGCCAAGCTGCTCGACGAGAAGGGCAAACCTTATCTTTTCGCGACCGGCTACGGCAGCCTGCCTGATGGGATGGCAAGCGGCAATCATCAGGTGCTGAACAAGCCCTACCAGCTTCATCAGCTGAAGGCGGCGCTCGCCAGCCTTAAGACCACATCCTGATTGATATCGGAATTCAGCGCACCTGATCGAGCAGACGCTTGCATTCGAGAAGATCGTAGAGCGTTTCCTGCAGCAGGGCCCTGTCCTCCTTGCCGACGCTCGATTTGCCGAGAGAAACCTCCGGCATGTCGTCGTTGCCGCCGAAATTGAAAAAGCGGCGGCTGACCGGCGCCTTGGCTCTTCCGACGATCTGGTCGTCCTCGGGGCCGCCAACCCGCGGCTCTGCCGGCGCCGGCTCCTGGGCTGTCGAAAGCGCCTCGACGCTTGCCAGGTCGCCGTGGCCAACGGCAATGACGAACTTGTTGCCGTTCGTCTTCAGGAGCTTCTGCACGCCCTTGATCGTATAGCCATGATCGTAGAGGAGATGGCGGATGCCTTTGAGAAGATCGACATCTTCCGGACGGTAATAGCGCCGTCCGCCGCCGCGCTTCATCGGCCTGATCTGCAGGAAGCGCGTCTCCCAGAACCGCAGGACGTGCTGCGGCAGATCAAGATCATCCGCAACTTCGCTGATCGTGCGAAAGGCATCGGGGCTCTTGTCCATCGTCATACTCCCAACGCAGCATCAAACATGAAGGCGCTCCCTAGAACGACTCATCATATTTCAACGGTTTGCAGGAAGAAATTCAAGTCACATCTTGAATTGTTTCACAGCGAAACGACCGATACCCCACCGGAAAGGCAAAGAAAGGATCCCATTTCGGCAGACCTGGATATGTAGAATGATGGTAAGCGGACGCTGCTCAGGAGGCAGGGTTTTGCGGCCGTGCCTTTATCTTGCGGCTCGCATGCGACTTCAAAATCCGCGTCTTCAAGACGTTGGAAGCCTTGAAGGTCATGACGCGGCGGGGCGAGATAGGGACCTCTTCGCCGGTCTTCGGATTGCGACCGATGCGTTCATTCTTGTCGCGCACCTGAAATGTCGCGAAAGAGGAGAGCTTAACCGTTTCGCCACGGACGATGGCATTGCAGATCTCGTCGATAACCGTTTCGACAAGCTCTGCCGATTCTGTCCGGGACAGGCCGACTTTCCGGAACACCGACTCCGCCAAGTCCGCCCGCGTCACTGTCTTACCAGTCATGGTTCCCCGCCCGTTTTGCAATCGAATTTTGTGTAAGCCGCACGAGACTATTGCCCTTGCGCCAAGCGGTCAAGCTCTTGTTCGGAATCAGATTTTAGGTATTGGGCGCGCTACCAGCGCAGCAGAACCGCACCCCAGGTAAAGCCGCCGCCCATGGCCTCCAACATCACGAGGTCGCCCTTCTTGATGCGACCGTCGCCGGCTGCCGCAGCGATGGCCAAAGGGATGGACGCAGCCGACGTATTGCCGTGAAGATCGACCGTAATCACAACCTTCTCGGGAGCAATTCCAAGCTTCTTTGCGGAGCCTTCGATGATGCGGCGATTGGCCTGGTGCGGGACCAGCCAGTCGAGGTCATCGGCCGTCGTGCCTGTGGTGTCGAATGCCGCCTGGATGACGTCAGTGATCATGCCGACCGCATATTTGAAGACCTCGCGGCCCTCCATGCGCAGCTGGCCGACCGTGCCGGTCGACGACGGGCCACCGTCGACATAGAGCTTGTCCTTGTGGGCGCCGTCGGAGCGCAAGCTGGCCGTCAGCACACCGCGGTCTTGAGAAGTCCCCTCGCCTTCAGCGGCCTCAAGAATGAGGGCGCCGGCGCCATCGCCGAAGAGAACGCAGGTCGTGCGGTCCGTCCAGTCGAGGATGCGCGAGAAGGTCTCCGCGCCGATGATCAGCACGCGCTTTGCCAATCCGCCGCGGATATAGCTGTCGGCGGTGGTCACGGCGTAGACGAAGCCGCTGCAGACGGCCTGCATGTCGAAAGCAAAGCCGTGATGCATGCCAAGGCGGTTCTGAATGTTGACGGCCGTTGCCGGGAAGGTGTTATCAGGCGTCGAAGTGGCGCAGATGATCAGGTCGATATCGGCAGCGGTCAGGCCTGCATTGTCGAGTGCCGCGCGGGCCGCCTGCTCGCCGAGGGAAGCGGTCGTCTCGCCTTCGCCGGCAATATAGCGCTGGCGGATACCGGTACGCTGGACGATCCATTCGTCGGACGTTTCGACAATCTTCTCCATATCGCGATTGGTGACGACACGCTCTGGAAGAGCCGCCCCAAACCCGCGAACAACTGAACGGATCATGCTGATTTTACCTCGCCCTCATGCTGCTTCCGGCCCGATGGGTGGCTGCCGCTTGGCATGATATCTTTTAAGATCGTTTTCTATTTTCTGAGTAAGGCCATTCTTAGCCATGTCGTAACCGACATCGATGGCCGCGGCAAAGCCCTCGGCATTTGCGCCGCCATGGCTCTTGATGACGATGCCGTTGAGGCCGAGGAAGACGCCACCATTGACCTTGCTCGGATCGAGCTTTTCACGCAGGAGGTCGAACGCACCCTTAGCGAACACATAGCCGATCCTGGCAAGCAGCGTGCGCGACATAGCGGCCCTTAGATAGCCGGCGATCTGCTTTGCCGTGCCTTCCGCCGTCTTCAACGCGATATTGCCGGAGAAACCTTCCGTCACGACGACGTCGACCGTGCCCTTGCCGATATCGTCGCCCTCGACAAAGCCGGCGTAATCCAGCGATTCGAGATTAGCCTCGCGGATCAGGCGGCCGGCATCCTTGACCTCTTCCTGCCCCTTGATCTCTTCCACGCCGACATTCAGGAGGCCGACGGTCGGACGCTCGATCTCAAAGAGCGCGCGCGCCATGGCGCCGCCCATCAGCGCGAAATCGAGAAGCTGCTGCGAATCGGCTCCGATCGTCGCTCCGACGTCGAGAACGATGCTTTCGCCCCTGAGGGTCGGCCAGATTGCGGCAATTGCCGGACGCTCGACATTGGCCATGGTGCGCAGACAGAATTTCGCCATGGCCATCAGCGCGCCGGTGTTGCCCGCCGAGACGACGACATCGGCCTCATTCTTTTTCACAGCCTCGATCGAGCGCCACATGCTGGAGACGTAGCGGCCGCGGCGCAACGCCTGGCTCGGCTTCTCGTCCATGGCGACCGCGACCTCGCAATCGTGAAAGACCGATTTTCCCTTGAGCTTCGGATATTTATGGAGGAGCGGTTCGCATTGCTCCTTCAGGCCGTACAGTAGAAAGGTTATATCGGGATGCCTTTCCAGCGCCTTGGCTGCGCCGGGGATGACAACTTCCGGACCAAAGTCGCCGCCCATGAGGTCGAGAGAAATTCTGATCACGCGTCCCTGATCCTTGCTTTTCGCCACTTCCAGCGAAATTGGCGCCAAAATACCGTTTCTGCCTTCGCTTACAACTAATTTATGTCGAATGCGATGCAGGCTAGTCCTTTTTCCAGTCTTTCAACGCGGCAAAGGGGGAAGGTTTCCGGTCGGCCTCGCCGGAGTCTTCGATATGGCCATCGAATTCGATTCCGGGCTTGCGCGGATAGGGATCGATGGCGAGTGCTGCGAATTCGGTGACGACAGCACCGACATCGATCGTGTCGCCGCTGAAGCTCTCCGGCAGGTCAGGACCATCGGGATCGAGAATCATCTCGCCCGCCTCTCCCGACGGAGCGCGCGCAAGTTTGGAGCCTTCCGGAACGAAGATCTGCTCCAGGTCCTCGGAGATCTCGGAAGGAACCGGGTCGAGCGTCACGACACAGGCCTGAACGAGCTTTGCCCGCACGTTGCCCTTGACGCGGATGCCGTCGCGCTTCCAGCGAGAGATCTTCAGGTCGGCGGCGAGACTCTCTACGGACAGCACGTCCCAGAGCTTGGCAAGATCCTCCAGTTCGGACTTGTCCGCCTCGATATGCACGTCTACCGGATTGGCGGAGATATGGCCAACCTTCACCGGATAGGAAAAGGGGTTCTCCGGATCTCGCTTTGTCTTCGTCATCGTCTTCATCCTACGCCGGCAGCGGCAACGTCGCAGAGCCGGTCGCTATCTCGGTCTCCGAAACAGCCGTCAAATGGCGTTCGGCAACCATCATCCATTCCGCAAGATCATCCATCGCAGGAGCGCTCTCGTCTTGCTGCGGATAGATATTGCGTCGAAGCGCGGATGCCAAGGCCGCGCAATCATTGCCGTCCATCGCCGCCGCGTAGGATTCCAACCGCCCGTAGAACATTCCGGCAAGCTTCTTCATGCGCTTGGGCACGCTGTTGTCGCCGATCCCCAGTTCGCGGATCGAATAATCGATATCCTGGAAAAAGGCATCGACGATCTCCTGGGCGATCTCCTGCCCGCTCGTTTCGGACGAGCGCGTCCGGCGAAAGAACAGGATCATGACAACGGACAGCATTTCGAAGCGGCCCATGACCGTATCCGGCACAGCCAAACGCTCGTAGAAAACCGGCGTCCGCGCAATCGCGGTCAAAGCCGCATATTGCCGTTCGACGATGATGTGATTGTGGTTTTTTTTGCCAAAGAGCCCGAAGATCATGAAAATTCCCAGAATAGGCTCATTCTGAGCGCTGAGCGGCGTAAGGCCTTGTTGCATCCATCAGAAAGCTGGTTTACCGAAGCAGGCGCGAATTGCAATGCCGTTTGTGCCCGCTTCGAGGACCCGCCCCCCAACCTGTCGTCACGCACCTGCAACGATCGGTCATGAAGAGTGCCGGACAAACATCGCCATGGTTTTCCGTTTATCGCGGAAAGGCCACAATGATGTGCACAGCAAGGTCGGGCCGTTTTGGCCAGAGGATTGATTACATTAGGGGAGATGTCGTTGAAGAGACGGGATTTCAAGTCTGACAGAACTTTCATCAGCAACGCCGCCATCGCCCTTGTGATCGCGACCGTAAGCCTTTCCAGCTGCCAGACCAGTGAGGTCATCAACGGCGGCTACATTTTCGATCAGCAGTCGCTCAATCTCGTCCCGGTCGGTTCCAGCCGCGAGCAGGTCCTCCTGTCGCTGGGCACGCCGTCGACAACAGCGACCTTCGATAACGAAGTCTTCTATTACATTTCCCAGAAGCGCGTGCGCCGCGCTGCCTTCATGAAACAGCAGGTCGTCGACCAGCACATCCTTGCGATTTATTTCGACAAGGACGGCAACGTCTCGCAGCGAGCCGACTACTCGCTCAAGGACGGCAAGGTCTTCGACAACATCAAGAGCGTAACGCCGACGGGCGGCAAGGATCTTACCTTCCTGCAGCAGATTCTGCAGGGCAGCGGCACCGGTGCCGGCGCTGCGAAGAACTTCCTCAACAACCTCAATCCCGGCCAATAAGCCATCGGGCGACGGAACGAAAAACCCGCGAAGCTCTCGCTTCGCGGGTTTTTCATGCGGTTCGCTTCACTGCTGAAATCAGGCGAGAACGGCCAGCAGCAACAGCGCGACGATATTGGTGATCTTGATCGCCGGATTGACGGCCGGACCTGCCGTATCCTTGTAGGGATCGCCGACGGTATCGCCGGTCACCGACGCCTTGTGCGCCTCCGAGCCCTTCATGTGACGGACGCCGAGCTTGTCGACGAAGCCGTCTTCGAAGCTCTTCTTGGCATTGTCCCAGGCACCGCCGCCCGAGGTCATCGAGATCGCGACGAACAGGCCGTTGATGATGACGCCGAGCAGCGAGGCGCCGAGAGCCGCGAAAGCGGATGCCTTGGAGCCGGAAATGATCAGCACGCCGAAATAAACGACGAGCGGTGCCAAAACGGGCAACAAGGACGGGATGATCATTTCCCTGATTGCCGCCTTCGTCAGAAGGTCGACGGCACGGCCGTAGTCCGGGCGCTCCGTACCCTGCATGATTCCCGGCTTCTCCTTGAACTGACGGCGAACCTCCTCAACGATCGCTCCCGCCGCACGACCTACCGCCGTCATGGCGATGCCGCCGAAAAGGTAGGGAATGAGACCGCCGAACAGCAGACCGGCGACCACGTAGGGGTTGGAGAGATCGAAATTGATCGCCCCGATATTGGCGAAGTACGGGTACTGGTCGCCATGGGCCGCAAAATACTGGAGGTCGTTGGAATAGGCAGCGAACAGGACAAGCGCGCCGAGGCCGGCAGAGCCGATGGCGTAGCCCTTGGTTACGGCCTTGGTGGTGTTGCCGACTGCATCGAGCGCGTCGGTCGACTTGCGAACCTCCGGCGGCAGATGCGACATTTCGGCGATACCGCCGGCATTGTCGGTGACCGGGCCGAAGGCATCGAGGGCGACGATCATGCCGGCGAGACCGAGCATGGCAGTAACGGCAATGCCGGTACCGAACAGGCCGCCCAGCTGATAGGTGGCGAGGATGCCGCCGACGATGACGAGCGCCGGGAGTGCGGTAGATTCCAGCGAGACAGCCAGGCCCTGGATGACGTTGGTGCCGTGGCCTGTGACCGAAGCCTGGGCGATCGAGACGACCGGGCGCTTGCCCGTGCCGGTATAATATTCGGTGATGACAACGATCAGGGCGGTTACGATCAGGCCGACGAGACCGCAGACGAAGAGACGCAAGCCGGTAATCTCAAAATTGGCGACGGTGCCGAGCGAACCCCAGCCGACCGTCAGTGACGTCGCGGCGGCAAAGCCGATGATCGACAGGACGCCGGTTGCGATCAAGCCCTTGTAGAGCGCACCCATGATCGATCCGTCGGTACCGAGCTTGACGAAGAAGGTGCCGATGATCGAAGTGATGATGCAGGCGCCGCAAATGGCCAGAGGATAGGTCATGGCGGCGCTGAGAACGGGCGTGCCCGCAAAGAAGATCGAGGCCAGCACCATGGTGGCGACAACAGACACCGCATAGGTTTCGAAGAGGTCGGCCGCCATGCCGGCGCAGTCGCCGACATTATCGCCGACATTGTCGGCGATCGTCGCGGGATTGCGCGGATCGTCTTCCGGAATGCCGGCCTCCACCTTGCCGACGAGGTCACCGCCGACGTCAGCGCCCTTGGTGAAGATGCCGCCGCCGAGACGGGCGAAGATCGAGATGAGGGACGCGCCGAAGCCGAGCGCCACCAGCGCATCGACGACTTCACGCGAGCCATCCGGCAGGCCGAGTATCTTCGTCAGGATGAAATAGTAGATCGAGACGCCAAGCAGGGCGAGGCCCGCGACAAGCATCCCGGTTATGGCGCCCGATTTGAAGGCGATCTCGAGGCCGGCTGCCAGGCTGTGGGACGCTGCCTGTGCAGTGCGGACATTGGCACGGACGGAAACATGCATGCCTATGAAGCCTGCGGCACCCGAAAGGACGGCGCCGATCAGGAAACCGATGGCAGCTGCACCCGACAAAAGGAGCCATGTGGCGATAAAGACGACGACGCCGACAACAGCAATGGTTCTATACTGGCGCGTCAGGTAGGCCTGAGCCCCCTCACGAATATAGCCGGCGATTTCCTGCATGCGTGCGTTGCCCTGATCGGCAGCAAGCACCGATTGGGTTGCCCATATGGCATATACCACAGATAGCAATCCGCATACTATTACGCCTATAAGAATGCTCATGTTGCTTTTTCCTCTCCCCAAAAAGCCGGAAGTCCGACAGACCTCCGTGGCAGTCGGCAATGCGTGCCTCCCCCTCCAAGGATGGCAAACATGGCGCATGGCGAGATTGCTTTTGCGACAACGGCGCGTCAAGAGCGACGGGCCGGAAAATACGACCCTTCTTTGAAAGAATATTCGCAAGTAGTGCAAAGGTGCAAAAGGCTGGTATTGCACGTATTTTTACGAGAAGGCCCGATCGCCGACAACCGAGCGGCCGAAGTCGGCGTTGGGCTCGCTGGCGCATTCGGCCCGCGACAAATCAGCCTACTTCTTGACTTCGCCGCGAACCTGCTTGGCAATCCGGTCGAGAACGGCGTTGACGAGCTTAGGTTCGTCTTCCTCGAAGAAGGCGTGAGCGATCTCGACATATTCCGTCACGATGACAGGAACGGGCACGTCCTTGCGATCCAGGAGTTCGAAAGTGCCGGCACGCAGGATGGCGCGGACGGTGCTGTCGAGGCGGGAAAGAGCCCAATCGTCCTGCAGGGCGGAGCCGATCAACGGATCGAGCTTCTTCTGGTCACGGACGACACCCGACACGATGGAGCGGAACCAGGATGGGTCTGCCTTCAGATAGGTCTCGCCGTCCAGCTCCTGGCCCAGGCGATGCGCTTCATATTCGGCGACCACTTCGAGCACACCGGAACCGCCGATATCCATCTGATAGAGCGCCTGCACGGCCGCAAGGCGCGCCGCGCCTCGCTGGTTGGCCGTCTTTGCAGGTCGCTCGGCATCCTGATTGCTCATATCTTATGCACCCAACTTCTTCTTCAGGGCGATCATGGTGAGCGCCGCACGGGCGGCAAAACCGCCCTTGTCCTTTTCCGAACGGCGAGCGCGCACCCAGGCCTGGTCGTCGTTCTCGACCGTCAGGATGCCGTTGCCGATTGCCAGCGACTCGCTGACGGCAAGATCCATCAGCGCCCGCGACGATTCATTGGAGACGATATCGAAATGATAGGTCTCTCCGCGGATGACCATGCCGAGCGCGACATAGCCATCATACTCCGTTCCGCCGTTGTCGGCACCATCCAGCGCCATGGCAATCGCAGCCGGAATTTCCAGCGCGCCGGGAACGGTCACGACATCATAGGTTGCGCCGGCTTCGTCGAGGGCCGCCTTTGCGCCATCGAGAAGAGCGTCAGCCATGTCGTCGTAAAAACGTGCTTCGACGATCAGAATATGCGCATCAGAAGAGCTGGACATACATCACCTGCAGATGTGGGAGGGCGAAACGCCGAACAAGCGGCGGTCAAACCACGCCGCACCGCGCTTGGCAAGTGTTTTTCGGCCTTTCACGGGGATTTGGGGATCAGGACCGCAGAAATCGCGCCTTCCCCGATGGGGATCGGTTCTATAACAATTGGCGCCGAATTGGAGGGTATGAAATGAGCGAAGACCCACGTCCCGTTATCAACGTCGGAGAGCTCAAGCTCGAACATTGGACGCAAGGCGACTTCTTTGAAGGCCGCGATGCCTCCTTCGGTGCTTTGCTCGGACTGAAGGATCTCGGCATCAGCTATAACGAAGTGCCGCCAGGCAAGTCCGGCTGTCCCTTCCACAACCACCATGTCGAGGAGGAGATGTTCTTCATCATCAGCGGCGAAGGTGAATACCGGATCGGCGCGGACCGGATCGCCGTAAAGAAAGGCGACGTGCTGGCAGCCCCTGCCGGCGGGCCGGACACGGCGCATCAGCTGATCAATACCGGATCGGCTCCCCTCGTCTATCTCGCCATGTCGACCAAGGCGAAGGCGGAGATCGTCGAATATCCGGATTCCGGAAAATTCATGGCCAAGACCTATGCCACGCGCGAAAGGCCTGTCCGCTTCAGCTTTGTCGGCCGCGACGATACGGCCGTCGACTATTGGGACGGCGAGCCCGGCGCATAGTGCCGGGAGCCCGACAAGCATTCTTCCCTATTCGTTTTTGAAAGACGCCCTTTATGCCTGATATGCCGACCATTGAAACGGAACGCCTGATCCTTCGCCCGCATCGCCTCGACGATTTCGACGCCTGCAGCGCCCTGTGGGCGGATGCTGATGTCGTGCGTCACATCGGCGGAACGCCCTCGACCCGCGAGCAGAGTTGGGCGCGAATGATCCGCTATGCCGGGCTCTGGCACCATCTGGGCTTCGGCTTCCTGGCCATCGAGGAAAAGAGCAGCGGTCGGTTCGTCGGCGAGGCCGGCTTCCATGAAGTGCTTCGGGATATAGTGCCGTCCATCGAGGGGACACTCGAAGCCGGCTGGGCATTTTCACCCTCGGTCCATGGACGCGGCTATGCCACGGAAGCTCTTCAAGCCATGATAGGCTGGGCCGAGGCCAAACTCCCCGACCGCCGCATGACCTGCATCATCGCGCCGGAAAACGCCCCTTCCCTGCGCCTGGCGGAAAAGCTCGGCTTCCGGCAAATCGCCTTGACCACTTATTCCGGCAAGCCAACCATTCTGTTTGAGCGTTCAGCGGAAAACTCCGTCGCCTGATCCAATCGATCGATAACTGCAGAGCGTTGGGACAGCGAAACAGGTCCGTGGGGGCGGTTGCGGACGAGCCTGTGGTCATGTGCGCACGAGGAAGCTATTGCGGGTTCTTGGGATTTCTCTCCAGCACAACGGTCTGTGCCTGGGGGTGAAAACCACGTTTTTCGGCGACCAGCTTATATCCGGCGCTCAACAATACGTCCTCATGGACCGGATTGTTATAGATGGCGATGACCGATTGGTTCTGAAGCTTAGCCAAAACCGGGCGCAATATAGTCTCGTCAAAAGGGTGATAGAGATAGACGATAACGTGCCCACCCAATATGCTGTAGTCGAATTCGGTGGCGTCGGCGCAAAAGAAAGCGCCGTCCTTTCCAATGACTTTTCGATAGTTATATTTCGCCTGCTCAATCAGATAATCATAATAATCCATTCCATAGACGTTTTGCTCAAGGCGGCGCTTTCGAAGCATTTGCTTCCATTTGATCGCCACCTTCCCGCGGCCGCATCCGATATCGATGAAAGCGTATTTCTCAAAGTCCGGGCCGAGCTTGTTTCGGCATATCTCGAAACCGAAGACTATTTCGCTGGTCCAGGAACTCGAATAATGGACACCATGCGCCAAATTATTGATTCTGCTTGAAAAAGCGCCTTTCTGTACCTGTGTGATCGTGTCTATTCCATTGACGGCATCGAACAGTATGCGTTCCTTCACGTTCGCGTAGATCAGGCGCAGACTTTTCTGCCTGACATACTTCAGAATTGTCGATGGACCGCCGCCAAAAATTGAACCCATCCGCCACCTGCCGGCAAAGTTAGCCCCATTGGAAATTGATCGTCGCCTGACGTCTTCTTGTCGCGCGGCATGAGAGGCGCGATCTTGCCAAGCCCGACCACTCCGGCTGCGTCAGCGTCTCGTCGTCAACCGGCCCCATGACGAAAGCACCTCTTCCGCCCGTTCGATCGAAGGCGCAGCGGATGGCGCTGAGAAGCGTGTACCAGCCCACACCGGCGACCGCGTGCTCTGCGCCTCCTTCAAGATAGAAGATATGCCTTCCCACGTCGACGCAGGTAGCAAACCCTAGGACGGTCTCGTCTTTCCGACAAACGACCGACCGGATATGTTTCCTCAGGACTGCATATCGCAAGACATGCCGCAGCAGAGTCAACGGAATTATATTCCCGATCTTCTTCCTGAGAAACGTTGCGTTTTTTAATCGGAACAACGCGAGCGTATACTTAAGGCCATTTATGGCTTCGTATATTTTAAGTCTTTCCGCTTCTTGCGTGTTGTTTATTTTGTTGAAGTTACGCCGCGCGTTTGAACTGATGGACTTCCAATAGCTGCTCCAATCGGGCCAGGTCTCGAATTCGACAACTTCCAGATAGACGGGGCGAACATTCTTGATCTTTAAACCGTCTATACATGCCAAATCCTGATCTCTTGCGATCTCGGTAGACCACTCGGATCCGTAGATATATTCTCCGGGGCCAATATTTTCGAGCACCCCGAGCAATGCATCTTTCCAGAGATAGTTATAATCGGGCAACAACTGAATTTGGTCAGAGAACGTGCGAACGCTTGAACCTACCAAAACCGCACATTGACCTACCTTCAGCAATCCTCCTTCACTCTGAACAAAGAAATCAAATCTTTTTATGTATATTGCTCTACTAGCCAGTAAATAAAAAAGGTTAGCCCTATATAGGCATCGATAAGAAACGTCACACCTTCCCGCGAAAAGATCCCACTCTTCCGGATTAGATTTACTTCGCCTAACTAGTAATTTTAGTTCGACATGTGTGAGCATAAACTTTTTTTATATTCAATTCACGCATTTTTCAATATATCCGCTGATCGCTTTCGATTTTAATTTTTGGCGACACTTGATTTCTATTATCTTCTGGATGGTGCCGTTAAAGATTTTTTATTTCGGATCTTGCTTCTTCGGGCTCATAACCGAGCAGTTGAGCTGATTTCTGATCAAGATTCCCGATGGAGCGCCGGACACAAACAGGCCCGGCGCCCGATTGATCAGCTGATCGGCAGCATGCGCTTCAGGACGTCATCCTTCAGCAGGTAGTGGTGGGTCAGAGCCGCAACGGCGTGACCAAGAGCAAGGATAATGATTGTCCAAGCAGCGTAGTTGTGCAGCCATTCGAACCATTCAGCGAGCGGCTTGCTGGGACCAAAGAGGCTCGGAATGGAAAACACGCCGAAGAACATGAAAGGTTCGCCCTGCGCCCAGCGCAGGAGATAGCCAAGCACGATCTGCGCGGTCAGCAGGAGGTATAGCAGATGATGCATGCCCTTGGAGAGGACGCGCATCAGGCCTTGTTCGGTCGACGCCAGCTTGCGGCCGCTCGTGTTGCGCCAGTAGAGCCGCGCGATGAAGACCACCGTGAAAAGAATACCGAGGGAGATGTGCAGCGCCTGCAGGAACTTGCGCGGCGGCGAGCCTCTCGCAAACTCGTTGTTCCAGAGATAGGCGGCGACGAAAAGCGCGATGACGAGAAGCGCGGACAGCCAGTGAAGGGTGATCGTCACCCTGTCATATCGGGATTTCGGGCTTTCAACAGAAGTTACAAGGGTTTGGTCGACGGCCATGGGAGGTCTCTTCCTGCAGGTTCGAATTGGGGCTAAATCGAGGCCCGCGACATAACGCGCAGCAAAAAACCCTGCAACAGCAATAATTTAAGAGATTCTTGACAGTCAGGATTTCAATGCCGCTAAAATATGATTGAAATTATCATCTTAAGCCCTAAAATTTATGAGATTTACAGACAAGAATCCATTAATCACAATTGCGTGTGATCGAACTCATGACCTGCAAATGCAAGAGGGCGGAGATGATCTCCGCCCTGTTGCATGGATCCCAAAGCTCGACGAGATGGATCAGATGGCTTTCGACGCCGGGAATTCGGCAAGCCGCGCGGCATAGCGCGCCATGGTGTCGACCTCGAAATTGACGAAGTCGCCGGCCTTCCGTTCGCCCCAGGTGGTGACTTCGAGCGTATGGCGGATGAGAAGCACGTCGAAATCCGTGCCCTCGACGGCGTTGACCGTCAGCGATGTGCCGTCGAGCGCGATCGAGCCCTTGGGCGCGACGAAACGGGCAAGGTGTTCGGGGGCCCGCAGGCGGAAGCGGGTGGCGTCACCCTCCGCTGTTACCGACAGGATTTCCGCCTTGCCGTCGACATGGCCGGAGACGATATGGCCGCCGAGTTCGTCGCCGATCTTCAGCGAGCGTTCCAGATTGATATGGCTGCCGGACTTCCAGGCGCCAACAGTCGTCAGGCGCAGCGCCTCTTCCCAGGCTTCCACCTCGAACCAGCGACCGTTGCTGCCCTCTTCCGGCAGGCCGGTCACGGTCAGGCAGATGCCGGAATGGGAGATGGACGCGCCCATGTCGATGGTCGCGGGATCGTAATTCGTCGCAACCCGCAGCTTGATGCCCTCCTTCAACTCCGAAACAGTCTCAATCGTGCCGATATCGGTGACAATGCCGGTAAACATCAAAGCTCTCTTTCAAATTCATCGCTGCGATCCTCGCCGAACTGGCGCGTGGCGACATGTGTAAAACCGGAAGGCATATCGGTTGCCTTGAGCGGCGATTCAATACCGCCCTCGCCGATCATGTCCGGCCCCTGGAACAACAGGATTCGGTCGACCAGGCCAGCCTCAAGGAAAATGCGCGCCGTTCTGGCTCCACCCTCTACCAGAAGCGAGGAAATGCCGCGCGACGCCAGCCCCGGCAGCAGTTGATCCGGGTGATACGGGCGGCAATAGAGGATTTCGACGCCTGCGGCCTCAAGAGCGGCGCGGCGCACATCGCTGCCTGCCGCCTTTTTCCTGTCGGAGGGACTAAGATCCTCGTCGCCGCCCTCTTCGGGGGATACTTCCTCATTGGCAACGGAGATCACAGGCACTTGCCTGGCGGTCCGCGCGAGCTTGCCGGTGACGGGCAAATCAAGCCACGGATCGAGGACGATCCGGATTGGCGAGCGATGTTCGTCGCCGGGTATCCTCACAGTCAACTCCGGATCATCGGCAATAGCGGTTCCTATCCCGACAAGGATCGCGTCGCTCTCGGCGCGCAGGGTTTGGACTGCGGCGCGGGCGGAATCGCCGGTTATCCTTATCTGCCCCGCGCCCTGTCGGCCGATCATTCCGTCAGCGGAAACGGCAATCTTCAGAGTCACATAGGGCCGCTTGCTCGTCTGGCGCATAAGATAGCCGGCAAGTGAGCGGCGGCCCTCCTTTTCCAGAATTCCGGTATCGACCGTAATGCCAGCGTCCCGCAACATCTGAATGCCCCGTCCAGACACCCGCTCATCGGGATCGGTGACGCTGATGGCGACACGCCCGACCTTTGCCGCGATAAGCGCGTTGGCACAGGGTGGTGTCTTGCCGTAATGCGAGCAGGGTTCCAGAGTGACATAGGCGGTGGCGCCTTCAGCGCGTGCGCCAGCTTCGGCCAAGGCTTGGGGTTCGGCATGCGGACGGCCGCCGATCGCGGTAACCGCGCGCCCCACGACGGCGCCGTCCTTGACGATCACGCAGCCGACGGATGGATTAGTACCGGTCTGGCCGAGATGGCGGCGCGATATCTCGATCGCCTCCGCCATGAACCGTTCGTCGTCCGCCGCTGTTGTCATGGCTCAATGGTCCAATGGATCACGCGCTATCTTGGCATTGATCTCGGAAATAAGCTTCTCGAAATCCTCGGCATGCGTAAAATCACGATAGACCGAGGCATAACGCACGAAGCCGACGTCATCCAGGCTCTTCATGGCTTCGAGCACCTGCAGGCCGATCTGCTCGGAGCTGATTTCCGTCTCGCCGGAGCTTTCGAGGCGGCGGACGATGCCGGATACGGCGCGCTCGATGCGTTCCCGCTCGATCGGGCGCTTGCGCAACGCCACCTCGAAGGAGCGAACGAGCTTGTCGCGATCGAAGGGAACCTTGCGACCGGTCTTCTTGATGACCATGAGCTCGCGCAGCTGCACGCGCTCGAAGGTCGTGAAGCGGCCGCCACAATCCGGGCAGATGCGCCGCCGGCGGATGGAGGTATTATCCTCCGCCGGGCGCGAATCCTTGACCTGGGTGTCTTCCGAGCCGCAATAGGGACAACGCATGAGCTGGCTTAGCCCATGTAGTCGTACATCGGGAAGCGACCGGTGAGATCGACGACCTTTCCGCGCACCGCAGCCTCGACGGCCGCATTGCCCTCGTCGGAATTGGCAGCCTTCAGGCCATCCAGAACCTCGATGATGAGATTGCCGATTTGCCGGAACTCGGCTTCCTTGAAGCCGCGCGTCGTGCCGGCCGGCGCGCCAAGGCGCACGCCCGAGGTGACGAAAGGCTTTTCCGGATCGAAGGGAATGCCGTTCTTGTTGCAGGTGATGTAGGCGCGGCCGAGGGCGGCTTCAGCGCGCTTGCCCGTTGCGTTCTTCTTGCGCAGGTCGACCAGCATCAGGTGGTTGTCCGTGCCGCCAGATACGACGTCGAGGCCGCCCGCGATCAGCGTTTCGGCCAGCGCCTTGGCGTTCTTGACGATCTGCGCGGCATAGTCCTTGAACTCGGGCTGCAGCGCCTCACCGAAGGCAACGGCCTTGGCGGCGATGATGTGCATCAGCGGGCCGCCCTGCAGGCCGGGGAAGACGGCCGAGTTCAGCTTCTTTGCCAGTTCTTCGTCATTGGTCAGAATGACGCCGCCGCGCGGGCCGCGGAGCGACTTGTGCGTGGTCGTGGTGGCAACATGGCAATGCGGGAATGGCGACGGATGCTGGCCGCCGGCAACGAGACCGGCGATGTGGGCCATGTCGACCATCAGATAGGCGCCAACGCTGTCGGCGATTTCGCGGAAGCGCTTCCAGTCCCAGATGCGGGAATAGGCCGTGCCGCCGGCGATGATGAGCTTCGGCTTGGTTTCCTCGGCCTTGCGGGCGACTTCGTCCATGTCGAGCAGGTTGTCGCCTTCGCGAACGCCGTAAGAAACGACGTTGAACCACTTGCCGGACATGTTGACCGGCGAACCATGCGTCAGGTGGCCGCCCGAGTTGAGGTCGAGGCCCATGAAGGTGTCGCCCGGCTGCAGCAGCGCCAGGAACACTGCCTGGTTCATTTGGCTGCCGGAGTTCGGCTGGACGTTGGCGAAATTGACGCCGAACAGCTTCTTGGCGCGTTCGATCGCGAGTTCTTCAGCAATATCGACGAACTGGCAGCCACCATAGTAGCGCTTGCCGGGGTAACCCTCGGCATATTTGTTCGTCATGATGGAGCCCTGCGCTTCGAGAACGGCGCGGGAAACGATGTTTTCCGAGGCGATCAGCTCGATTTCATGCCGCTGGCGACCCAGCTCCTTGCCGATCGCGCCAAAGATTTCCGGATCGGTTTCGGCAAGCGAGCGATTGAAGAAGAGTTCGGTGGAAGCGTTTGTCATGGTGAAGGCTCCTGAACGGGAATGGCGAAGGTATTAGCGTTCCGCCATTCCAAGAGCAATACGATCAGCGACATTTGCTGGGCAAACTACGGTGAGACGAAATGAAGGAGAGGATGCCGAAGCCCGTGGCGGCATGCTGGTGGCATGTTCCAGCAAAATCCGGGAATTTCAGAACAATAGAGATAACTAAAACAGCATCCACGGATTGACAGATCATTACAGCCAGAGCTAGAAGAAATGACGGTTTACTCGCAGGTCTTCTCCAATGCGCATCGCTGGCGGACTTTTGCAATCGGGTGCATCAGTCGGTTCTGCCGTCGGGGGCAGAGGCGCAAAACTTGCCTGCAAGTCCGCAACAGCTCGCGATACTTCTATCTATATTTCAAGCTATATATTTGCAGTAATCGCCTCTGCTGCTGGACAATTTCGTCTCTGTATTTCCCATTATGAGATGACCTCTCGATCAAATCTTGCGATTTCATTCCCTAAATTTCCAAAAATATTTCCCGATATTCCGCCGCCCCGGGATTTCGGTCCTCTTGGCATTTGGTGTAACGTTTTATGCTTCACCTTTGCCATTCTTACCCTGTGAATTTGGACCATGCCCGGTTCGAAGACAGGTAGCGCTCACAAAAATGGGGGTCGTAAGAAATGTATTTTATTCTCTGGATCATCATTGGCTGCATCTGCGCGGCCATCTGCTCAAACATGGCCAGAAGCCGTGGACGCGGCAGCGGCCTTTGGGCGGTTCTCGGCTTTTTCCTGGGATTGCTGGCAATCCTGATCCTAGCGGTCATGGGGAATACCAACGAACGGCTCACGGTCAGTTCCGCCTCAAGGGGCGAGGAAATCGCTAAGCTCAAGCAGCTCCACGACGAGGGCGTGCTGACGGAGGATGAATTCGAGCAGGAAAAGCGCCAATTGCTGGCAAGGGGCTGAACGCCACGTGCATCGAATGGCCGGATTTCGGGATCCGGCCATTCGATGCACACGGATCAGCCACTGTTGCCGGCTGGATCAATCGGCTATTGGGCCTTGCGGCAAAATAGAGCGGCGGCAGCCCAAGAAAAAAGGGGCTTGCGCCCCTTTTCAATCACGAAAGTCTTTCGCCCTAGGCCTCTCCCGCAAGAGAGGGCTACAGGCAAATGCCGCTTACTGAACCGGCTGCTCCATGCCCTGCGTCGTGTCGAGCGCGAGTTGGGCGTTGCCATCGAGCTGATAGATGTCGTCACGGAACTGCACGACATTGTTCTGCATGGCCCAGGCGGAGATATAGGCGAAATACACCGGCACTTCTTCCGGCAACTCGATCGGCGTGTTGACGCGGCTGGCGATGACGCTCTCGATACGCTGGCGCGGCCATTCCGGGTTTTCCGACAGCAGCCAGACGGCAAGGTCGCGGACGTTCTGTACGCGCACGCAGCCCGATGAGTCGAAACGCATCAGCTTGTTGAACAGGCCCTGCTCCGGCGTGTCGTGCATGTATTCGTTGTTCGGATTGTGGAAGTTGATCTTCGTGGAGGCCATGGCGTTGTTCTTGCCCGGGTCCTGACGGAACATCAGGTTCGGCGCCTTGTCGGCATTCCAGTCGATCGTCTCCGGCGCAATTTCCGTGCCCTTGGGATCGAAAAGGCGGATGTTGTTCTTCGTGAGGTAGGTCGGGTCCTTGCGCATCAGCGGAACGATATCCTTCTCGATGATCGAGCGAGGCGCCGTCCAGTAAGGATTGAGCATGACCTCGTAGATCTTCGAATTGATGATGTGCGTCGGGCGGCTGATGCGGCCGACGATCGCCTCGTGGCGTAGCGCCACCTGACCATCCTGAACCGCTTCGACATAGGTCGCCGGGATGTTGACCATGACGTGACGGCGGCCGAGATCGGCCGGAAAGGTCTGCAGGCGGATGAGGTTGGTGTTCAGCTGCTGCAGGCGAACGTCAGCCGGCACGTTGAGCGCCTTGATCGTGTATTCGCCGAGCACGCCATCCGGCGGCAGGCCGTGACGGGCCTGGAAGCGCTTGACGGCACCGTCGACGTAGGAATCGAAGGAAGACGACATGCCAGCGCCGCGCGGCAGGTCGCCGACGATCGCCAGATGCTGGCGCAGAGCCTGGACGGCTGGATCGGTCACGCCGAGCTGCAATTTCTGCTGACCGGCCGGGTTAACCTGCGGCCAGCCGCCATTGGCAACAATGCTCTGATACTGGGCAATCGCCTGCTGGATGTTCGGAACCGAATTCGGGCTGAGGATCGGAGTGTTGGACAGCACCGGGATCGCGGTACGCGAGGCGGCGCCTGCATCGAACTGGTCGTCCCAGTTGCCGCGAGAGCGCGCATTGATCAGCTCATCTAGCGCCGATTGCTGCGCAAGGGCGGGGGCTGCCAAGGCTGCCGCACCAAAGGTTGCCGCCGACCGCAGGAAAGAGCGGCGCGAGAAAGATCCAGTTTCGTTTTTCTTCGACATGTCCCACCGTTAAAAGCTGCAGGGAATTTTGCCGTCCGCAGCCGAGAGCGAAATGAGTTTCAACTCATGCACCTAACGCAGTCCCTACCAATCGGTTGCCCCTGCACACCATAGAAACTTCGCGTCCGGACATCACAATATTGCGAGCCCAGAACGCAGGGCATGATAGATAGTGATCATGAAAGCGCTGGTTGCCGTGTCTTTCCGCTCTCACACCATTATGGCCAATTCGTGTTCCGCGGCATGAAACTTGCCTTCACGCGGGGTCAGGAGGCCGATAGCTCTGTGGATTGCAGAAAAACCACGGTATTGGCGGGGTTAATAGCGCAAGGCATCGGAGCGTCAATCGCTCAAATGACGCCGGTTGGCGCAATCCGCAAAGTTGCGGTGGAGCGTGGCAAAAACCGCACAGCCTAGAGATGCGGAATCCCAAATGGCAGTTCTAGCCCGGCCTGATATCGCCGCTTGACTCATTCATAGCTGTCTGGCTATACGTTAATTCATAGCCAACGAGGTATGAATTAGTGTCTGACGCTCATGACGTGCTCTTCAGGACCCTTGCCGATCCGACTCGCAGGGCGATTTTCGAGCGGCTGTGCCGTGAAGGAGAAAAGACGGTCGGGGCGCTGACGGCTCACGCCGGCGTCTCGCAGCCGGTCGTCTCGAAACATCTAGGCCTCCTGAAGCGCGCCGGCCTTGTACTCGACCGCCACGAGGGCCGCCAGACGCACTATAGCGCCAAGGTCGCAGCGCTTGCCCCGCTGGTCGACTGGACGAGCCAGATGGCCGGGTTCTGGGAAAACCGCTTCGACGATCTCGAAGACCTGCTCCAAAGGATGGACCAATGAACGAAGCATCGGCCGAGACACGCACCGTCGTCGTCGAGCGCAACATCCCTCACCCGCCGGAAAAGATCTGGCGCGCGCTGACGCAACCGCACCTGATCGAGGAATGGCTTATGAAGAACGACTTCAAGCCTGAGGTAGGTCACCGTTTCAATCTTCGAGGAGACTGGGGCGGCGTTCTGGACTGCGAGGTCCTGACCCTCGAGCAGAACAAGAAGCTCTCCTACACCTGGAATTACGTGCACGACGATGCTGCCTACGACCTGAGGAGCGTCGTGACCCTGACCCTCACGCCGACGAGCACGGGGACCCATCTGCGCATGGAACAGTCAGGCTTCAGGCCGGGCCAGAAGCAGGCCTACAACGGCGCGCATCACGGATGGCAGGGCTTCTTCGGAGCTCTCGAGAAAGTTCTGGCACGGATAGATTGAGGTCTGCCTGGCGCCACTCGATGACGAACATTTTAAAAGAACGGACGCACCGGAAAGGTGTCAAACGGAGGAAATACCAATGAAAATCAAGCTGACCACCCTATATGTCGACGACCAGGAAAAGGCACTGCGCTTTTACACCGACGTGCTGGGCTTCACCAAGAAGGCCGATTTCAGCAATGGGCCGTTTCGCTGGCTGACGGTTGCCTCGGCCGACGAGCCCGATGGAACCGAACTGCAACTCGCGCTCAACGACAATCCGGCGGCAAAGGCCTATCAGCAAGCCATGTTCCAGCAGGGCCAGCCCGCACTCATGCTCTTCACAGACGACATCAAGGGCGACTACGAGCGCATCAAGACGCGCGGCGGCGAGTTCAAAATGCCACCCACCGAGGTAACCGGCTCGACCATCGCCCAGTTGAACGACACCTGCGGCAACCTCGTTCAAATCACCCAGCTGGCGCGGTGGTAAGGCCGGCGTTCACCGGTCGGACAGATCCACGATAGGCAGCCAGTACTCAGCTTGTTCTCAACAGGAGATACCATTGAACTGGAACAAATATCTTCGGCAGGCCCACCGCTGGCTGTCGATCATTTTTACGCTGACGGTGATCGCCAACTTCGTTGCGATGGCACTGGGGCAGCCACCTTCCTGGGTGGTCTACTCGCCCTTGCCCCCGCTCTTCCTGTTGCTGTTCAGCGGGCTGTATTTATTCGCGCTGCCGTATGCAGCGACGCGGCGCGGCGTCGGACGGGTACGCGGATAGAAGTGCGTCGATAAGGCACGTCTCGAACACGCAACAAAGCGCAACGCGGCGTCTTCTCTCGCCCCGTTGCGCTCTTTTGTGCCATGCAGGAGGTCCGGTGGGCCGGAGGGAAGGCCGGCCTAGGCGGAGATTACAGGCGGTAGAGGATTTGGTCGTTCCAGAAGCGGTCGAGGCGCTGCAGGAGCTTGTTCATCTGGGTGAATTCGTCGGTGCCGATGCCGCCGACCTTGTCGATCGAGGCGATGTGGCGCTCGTAGAGGCGGCCCACGGTTTCGGCGATATCCTGGCCCGTCTCCGTCAGGCTGATGCGGACCGAGCGGCGGTCGATGCGCGAGCGCTGATGGTTGATGAAGCCGAGGTCGACCAGCTTCTTGACGTTGTAGGAGACGTTCGAGCCGAGATAGTAGCCGCGCGAGCGAAGCTCGCCTGCAGTCAGCTCGGAGTTGCCGATATTGAAGAGAAGGAGTGCCTGGACGGCGTTGACGTCGCTGCGGCCCTGACGGTCGAACTCGTCCTTGATGACGTCGAGAAGACGGCGGTGAAGGCGCTCGACAAGATGGAGGGACTCCATGTAGAGATCACGGATTTCTTCGACCTTCTGGTCACGCGGATTTGCAACGGCCTGCGGCTTGATTTTCGTGTTCATGATGACTGCCTCACTGTTTTGTTTGGCGGTGTTGGTTTTCTTCCCGCCTTGAGACAGACCCTATCGAATACACATAAAATTCTACTTAAACCGCAGGCTTAACAGCGTCTTACCGGAAACCCTTCGTTGTCTCAGGGTAAATCAACCATTACCCGTTGCCGCTGGCGGCGCTTTTCAAGCCATAGCGCGATACGGAAGGCGCAATAGAGAATGGCGACACCCCCGTGTAGGATCATGATCAGCGGATTATAGCCGAAGATCGCTGGCCAGAGGCCGTACATCAGGATCTGGCCGCCGGCGGCAACGATCCAGATGACAGGTCCCCAGGAGACCGTCAGCCACAATCCAAGCGCAGCAACCGGGAATACGACCGCAAGGCCGACGCCCGCGACTTTCCATGGAAGATCGAGCAGATCAAAGCGCGCATGTCCCGCCAGCGAGTAGCCGACGAGCATAGACCAGTATTGCAGACCGAACCAGAAGCAGACGATCGCGATCAGGCGCAGGAAGACGACGAACAGAATGTCCGTGAGTGTTTGTTTGGGCAGGGTCGAAGAATCAGGTTCCATACGCGAACAATAGGTGCGGGCCAACGGACGGGCCAGACCGATAATAAATGCGGCCTTTCGTCCGGTTTCGCATTACACTTACGACATGATAAGCAGTCCGCCAACCGCCCAGGTGGGCAGAACGCACAAACAAACAACATAGACAGATATGCAAGAAGGACGACGGGCGATGCAGGACAAGACGCATCTCGTTGACGACATAACCGGGCATCGCCGCATGCGGCGCAACCGCAAGGCGGACTGGACCCGCCGGCTGGTGCAGGAAAACCGACTGACAGTCGACGATCTGATCTGGCCGATCTTCCTGATCCCCGGCGATGGCATTGTCGAGCCGGTCGACGCCATGCCTGGTGTCAACCGCATGACGGTCGACAAGGCGGTGGAAGCGGCCAAGGAAGCAGCCGACCTCGGGGTGCCGGCGATCGCGACCTTTCCCAACATTGAAATGCACCTGCGCGACGAGACCGGCTCGAACAGCCTTGTCCGCAACAACCTGATCAATCTCGCAACGGCGGCCATCAAGAACGCCGTTCCTAATATCGGCATCATCACCGACGTGGCGCTCGATCCCTTCACCAGCCATGGCCATGACGGCATCCTGCGCGAAGGCGAGATCGTCAACGACGAGACTGTGGAGCAGGTGGCCAAAGCCGCCGTCATGCAGGCCGATGCCGGCGCCGATATCATCGCGCCATCGGAAATGATGGACGGGCGCATCGGCGCCATCCGCCGCGCGCTCGACGCCGCCGGCCACCAGGGCGTCGGCATCATGAGCTATGCCACGAAGTTTTCCTCCGCCTTTTACGGCCCCTATCGCGAGGCGATCTCGACCGGCGGGCTGCTGAAGGGCGACAAGAAGACCTATTACATCGACCCGGCCAACGGCACCGAGGCGATCCGCGACGCAGCCCTCGATGTCGAGGAAGGCGCCGACATGCTGATGGTCAAGCCCGGCCTGCCCTATATCGACATCTGCTGGCGTATGAAGGAGGCCTTCGGCCTGCCCACCTTCGCCTACCAGGTGTCCGGCGAATATTCGATGATCAAGGCGGCGGGCGCCAATGGCTGGATCGACGAAGAACGGGTGATGCTCGAAACCCTGCTCGCCTTCAAGCGGGCCGGCTGCGACGGTATTCTCACTTATTTTGCGCCTGCGGTCGCGCGGCTGCTTTCGAAGAGAGGCTAGTCGGGCCTCGGACGTCGACCCCATCGAACAGATTTGAGGACTCGCTTGTCGATAGCGATAGCCGCTGCTGACCGGGAGCGGCTATCGCTATCGCCTGAATACAGCGCCCCTCACATCAGGGCGCTGCGTCTTCGCCGATTTACCACTTCATACGGAAACCAGCAGTGCCGCTCAGTGCGTAGCTGTCGCCAAAGTCCTTGAGCGAGGATTTGGCCGCCACTTCGCCGTAGAGCGAGAAACGATCACCATTCCAATCGTAGGAAGTGCCGAGAGTAAGGCCTCCCCAGACGGGGTCGTTCTTGCTCTTGAAGCCGACACCCGACACATCGACCGTGGTGCGATCCAGGGCCTCGCCGTAGAGGTTGGCAATACCGTAGAACTTTGCCCGTGCCGTCTGGCCGTTGGCCCGCTGCCAGCTTTCCTCGCGGTCGAGCGCCACACCGAGACGGCCGATCAGGCTGTCGCCGTCGCCGGACGAAACCCTGGCGCCGAACCGGTCGTCAAAGCTGTCGAAATCGACCGCGGAATAGATGACCTGCGCCTGCGGCGTGATCGACCATGGGCCGGAGGTCGCAAAACGCTTCCCTGCCTCAAGGCTGAGCGCATAGCCGAAGCCCTTGTTGCTATTCTCCATCGTGCCGGCGAGATCGGATTTCAGGTCGCTGTCGTACCAGGTCAGCTGGCCCTGGGCGTCAGCATAGAAGCCGTCATTGCCATACCAGGTCAGCGTCGCGCCGCCGCCGTAGCCGTTGGTATCGACATCGCCGTTGCCGTAGAAGGAGCTGATATTGCCTGACAGGGTCTCGTAATGCGCGGTGACCCCGCCGATCAGCGTGCCATTGCCGTTCGTGTAGAGCTCGCCGTCGGCACCTGCCTGAAGCTTCCAGAAATCATAGTCGTAGCTGGTGGCGCTGGTGCTGGAATCCGGCTCTACCCTGCTGTGCAGACCCTCGGTCCGGATCCAGGCGCCTTCCGCTGCCGTGCCGGGTGCGCCTTCGCCATTATTGGACCATTGGCGGTTGCCGACACGCTGCTGCAGCGTCGGCAGCGTGTTCGCGTCGAGCAGCAGCTGCGCATAGGCTTCGTAGAGCGGGGCACCGGGCTGGTAGAGCGGCGCTGATGGCGTTGTGGGATCAGCCGGAGTGCCGGGAGAACTATCGGGATTGATCAGCGTCGAGCGGAGATACCAGTCGCCATCCGTCGGCGTGGAGACGCCATTCTTGTAGAGCCGATAGGCGTAGGCACCCCCAACAACGGCCTGGTCGCCCTGGAAGACATAGTCGCCCTGCAGCGTGAAGGTTCCGGAGGAGATGCCGCCGACGTCGACGACCTTGATGCCCTCGACGGTCGGCGCACCGGCGCCGCCGACATTGATCACCTTGACGTTCGTCGTACCGGCGGTGTTGCCCGTGACGACGAGGCGGTCGCTCGGCGAGGCGTCGTTGCCAAGCTCGGACTCGATCTCCAGCGTGCCGGCGTTACCGGTATAATTGCCTGATATCGTCAGCGTGCCGATCGAGTTGCCGGGTGCGATGGTGCCGTTGGCAGCAAGCGTGAGATCGCCGCCGAGGATACCGATCCCCTTCAACGTGCCACCGTCGGCGACGAGGTTCGTGCCAGTCACACCCGAGTAATCGCCATTGACGGACAGGACGCCTGCATTGATGGTCGTGCCACCGGTATAGCTACCGGTGCCATCAAGGCGAAGCGTGCCGTCGCCGCTCTTGGTCAGCCCGCCCGCGCCGGTCATCGTACCGTTGAGAGTGAGCGTCGTGCCATCGTCGGTCGAGATGGTGCCGGCGGAGTTCAGGTTCACAGCGCGGCTGGACGTCATGTCGGCCGTCGTGTGCAGGGTGCCGCCGTCGAAGGTCAGCGCACCAGTCGTGCTGCCGAGGTTCGCATCGCTGGAGATGGACAGCATTCCGCCCTGGATCGTGGTACCGCCGCTATAGCTATTACCGACCGTGCCGGTAAGGTCGAGCGTTCCGGCGCCGGTCTTGATGAGGCCACCCGCGCCGCTCAGCGAGCCTCCTGCGGTCAGGCTTGCTCCGGAAGTCACGTCAATGGTGCCATCGCTGTTGAAAATCATGTCGCGAGTGCTGGCTACGCTGGCGCCCGTCACCTGCAAGGTGCCCCCATCAAAGGTCAGGCTGCCGGTCGGCGCGCCGAGATTGGCATCGCTGGAGATGGACAGCGTGCCATCGGTCAATGTCCAGGCGGTTTCCTTGGAGGTCGTTCCCGTCAGGGTCCAGGTACCGGCTCCGGCTTTATCATAATGCTCGAAGCCATCATATTGGCCGCCGGCATCGAAACGGGAAACATCGAAGCTGTCGCTGGTCGTGCCCCCGAGCGCGAAGGTGTCGTCAGTGCCGCCGGCCACGATATTGCCCACGATGCTCGAGCCGGACCAGATTTCCAGCCTGTTGCTACCGCCGGTGAACTCGACGGCATTGCCGTCATTTCCGCCAACTCCGCCGCTAGAGCCGCCGGTGATCGTACCCTTGTTGACGACCGTTACGCCTGAACCCTTGATGCCCGCGCCACCGTTGCCGGAAGATGTTGTGGGATTTGTCGTCGTATTCAGTGTACCCAGACCACCCGCGCCGCCGGTGATCGAACCGCCGACTTCATTGATGATGGTTCCGCCATTCAAAATCTGCACGCCAGCGCCGCCATTGCCGCCGCCTGAGTTTGCGCTTGCTGACCCACCCGCACCTCCGGTCAGAGTTCCGCTGTTGCTGATGGTGCTGCTGCCGGTTAGCACGACAGCTGCTGCTCCTCCGCCGCCGCCGCTGCCGAAGCCTCGCCCGCCCGCGCCGCCGGTGACCTGGCCGTTTGCCTGAACCGTTACATTGGCATTCGAGAAAATGCCGACTCCGCCGCCGCCGCCGCCGCCACTGAGGGTGGGGCCTGTGCCGCCGGCCCCAGCGCCGCCCGTTACCTCCCCGGTTCCCGTCACGGTAACATCCGCTGTGGCCGACACACCCACGCCGCCACCGCCGTGTCCGCCCGCCATGCGTGCCGAGTTGCCAGTCTGGCCTGTGCCGCCTGCCCCACCCGAGATCGCCGTCGAGATAGTGGTGGCCGTCGTGACGCTCGATCCCATGGTACCCGTTGTGCCCGCGGTGCCATCAGGGCTGCCGACAGCCGTATTGACGGAGGATGCCCCACCTGCGCCACCGTTGCCGGTCGTAAGGTCGACACCGCCGCCACCGCCCCCGGAAAAGGCGGAGCCGCTGGTGGTGGCATCCCTGCCGGTCGCATCGGCCAGCGAGCCGTCGACACCACCGAGACCGCCTGCTCCAACGCCGATCGTCGCCTGCCGGCCCGCGCCGCCGTCAGCCAAGGCAGGCACCGCGCCCAGAACAACTCCGCCAGCCACGATTGCGACTGCGGAAACGCTGGCACCAAGCAACAGGGTCGGCTTGCCGAAATTGCGAACATGAAAACCAAATATTGGATCGAGCCCCTTCAGGGAGCGAAGAACTACCCCCTGAGGAAACTTCGATTTTCCGGTACCTCTGCTGCCCACGCCGCCGCCCATGACTGGCTCCTCAAAGTTGATTCGAGTATGAAATAAGTACGATTTTAAGGTGCACGTCTGTTGCACTTGGACGTGCCGATCGGCAACTATTCAACCGAGAAAAAAGCGACAAATTCTTGATCAAAAACGGCATATGTTGCGGCGCAGCAACAAAAATGGAAATGTGACATTATTGTAAATCAATGCGTTACACGTTTGTTAACCGAACGAACTATCGCTCGCAGAATCCGCTGGCAGCAAGCGAAATATGCGCTCGCTAGAAGCGTGACCACGGTGCTTCGCGATACCTCAATCATGACGGGCCGCGGCAACGCTCCAGAGTTTGAACGAGCGGGGACTTCGTCCGCAAATGGTGCACGGATGCACCAAGCTCGCGGGCATCCGTGGGGCGCGAGATCGGCCCGATCGCCGGCATGGTTCGGGTGGTCCGCTTATTGCATTCCCCCCTGCCCACACCATATTGTGGTGGACCTTTCGAAGGAGGAAGCAATGAGCTGGACACCTGCACCGATTTATGGAGCACCTGACGATTGGCGCGCCTATAGCGGCGTGCTCAGCAGGCGCGTATTTGCGTTCATCGTCGACTACATCATTGTCGCGCTTCTATGCATCCCGGCAGCGGTCGTGCTGTTCTTCGTATCGATCGTAACGCTCGGGCTCGGCTTCCTGCTTTACCCTGCGCTCTTCGTCATCGTGGCCGGCCTTTACTTCGGCCTCACGCTCGGCGGTCGCAACCAGGCTTCACTCGGCATGCGCGCCATGGGCATTGCGATTGTCCGCGTTGATGGGCGACCAATGGATTTCCTGACCGCCATCGTGCATCTCGCACTTTTCTGGATCCTCAACTCCGTGCTCACGCCGCTGATCCTGCTTGCGGGCCTTTTCATCGAGCGCAGCAGACTGATCCACGATCTTCTCTTGGGAACGGTGATTGCCCGGACTGCTTGAGGGCGCCGGACAACACTAAAAAACGCCCATGCCAGCTTGGTCACAAAAGGACCATCTGATAAAGAAAAGACGAAAACAACACTTCCGAAACCAAGGACGCTGTTGACGTTTTGTAATCTTGAGCCATGCTTGAAAAAAGCGCGACGCCGAATGAAAGGTTGACCAGCGGCAAATGAACACGCAGTCGACGCCATCCCCTCAGTTTTATCTGACGGCTCCGGCTGCCTGTCCCTATCTGCCGAGCGAGATGGAGCGAAAGGTCTTCACGCATCTGGTCGGACCGCGCGCAGCCGAGATGAACGACATTCTGACACAAGGCGGCTTCCGCCGATCGCAGAACATCGCCTATCGCCCCGCCTGCGAAGCCTGTCGCGCCTGTGTCTCCGTTCGCATACTTGCGGAGGAATTCGAGCCGACGCGATCGATGAAGCGGGTGATGTCTGCCAATTCAGATGTCGTCGCCACCGAATTTCCGGCGCAGCCCTCCAGCGAACAATATTCTCTCTTCCGCCGCTACCTCGACTATCGCCACCAGCAGGGCGGCATGTCCGACATGACCGTGCTCGATTACGCGATCATGGTCGAAGACACGCATGTGAATACCCGCATCATCGAATATCGCCGGCGCGAGGAAGGTTCCGGCCTTGAGCAGCGCCCCAAGGGCGAGTTGTTGGCGGCAGCGCTGACCGACGTCATGAGCGACGGGCTGTCGATGGTCTATTCCTATTTCAATCCCGACGAGGACCGCCGCTCGCTCGGTAGCTTCATGATCCTCGATCATATAAAGCGGACCCGTGCTCTTGGCCTGCCGCATGTCTATCTCGGCTACTGGGTCAAGGGTTCGCGCAAGATGGATTACAAGACCCGTTTCCAGCCGCAGGAGCACCTGACACCGCGTGGATGGGAACGGTTCGACCCCGCAGAGCTTGGGGCGGATCCCTTGTAAATGTCATCCTCAGCTTTGTCGGACCATAGAAAAGGCTTGCTGCTGACGGCTGTCGGCGGCTTGGCAATATCGTTCGACATGCCGCTCATCCGACTGGCGGAGGGGAATGTCTGGTCGACCCTCACCCTTCGCGGCACCATCATGCTGACGGCGACGGTGGTAGTCCTGGCGCTTCTGCGGCTGTTTTCGAAGGCGCGACCGGTCCTGATCCCCGGCGTATGGGGCCTTCTCACGCTGGTTTTCTACGGACTGACCACGGTCTTCTTCCTGGTCGCGATAGCCTATGCGCCCATCGCCAACATCGCCTTTCTCCAGACCTTCAATCCGATGTTCGGCGCGCTGCTCTCCTGGTTCTTTCTAAAGGAACGCCCCTCCGGCGCGACGCTTGTCGCCATGGGCGCGATGACTGTTGGCGTCGGGCTGATTGTCGGCGACGGGATGGCGAGCGGCCATCTCTTCGGCGATGCGATGGCGCTGTTGACGGCATTGCTGATTGCGGCCGCCATCACCATGACGCGCGCCTCGGGCCGCGACATGGGCTTCGTGTCGCTGATTTCAGCCCTCGTCCCGGCAGCACTCGGTCTTTATCACACCATCCCGGCGGGATTGTCGGTCAATCATCCGGTCTGGATCTTCATCGACGGCGGCCTCGTCATGCCGATCGCCTTCTGGTGCCTGGCGACCGGTCCGCGCTACCTCTCCGCCCCCGAGGTCGGCATGTTCTACATGCTGGAGACGGTGCTCGCACCGATCTGGGTCTGGCTGATCTTCGCCGAGGCGCCGACGCCGATGACCATGCTCGGCGGTCTCATCCTGCTGCTCGCGCTGATGGCGCATTCGCTCTGGCAGGTCAGGGCAAGGCGGAATGCCGCGGCTTGAGGCGGCAGTCTCCTGATGTTATAACTTTGTTATTACATCAGGAGAGCGAGCCATGAACGTCACCATCCGCAAGATCGGCAATTCGGAAGGCGTGATCATTCCGAAGGAATTGCTTGAGCAGCTTGGCGTCCAAGCCGGTGATGAACTTGATATCCGCGTCGAACACGATCGCATCTACCTAGAGCCTGTCGACAAAGATTTCGCGCGCCAGATGCGCGCCGCCTTCCTATGCATGGAGAAATATAAGGTCGCGTTGAAAAAGCTCGCCGATTCATGAGCTCTCGGTTGTTTCTCAGCCGAAGGCTTATCGACCGCGCGCAAGAACGACTGATCACCCGCTTCAAAGGAGCTCACGGACTGCGTGACGGTACTTTGTTGGAATCGGCTCTTGGGCGGCCAATCAACAAAGCGCAGTATGGCGACAGCAATGTCTTCGAACTCGCCGCCTCGTATCTTTTCGGCCTGATCAGAAATATGGCTTATGTCGATGGCAACAAGCGCATTGCTGCCGTCGCGGCTTTCGTGTTCCTTGCAGAAAATGGCTATCGCTTGGAGACGAGCGACGCGGCCCTGTATGTCTTTGTCCTAGCCGTTACGAACGGCGAAATCGACGAAGACGGGGCGACGCGCTTTCTTCAAGATTTTTCAATCCCGATCGGCCCCTGAGTCGGCCATCATGCCGCCAGCCCTCCCTCACCCCGAAAACTTGCCGCTGCGTGGGAAGCCCTTCGGCACGGTGCGGCCGGCGGAGGCGCGGTCGGCCAGCCATTCGGCGAGCTCGTCCTTGTTCTTCGTGAAGAGCCGGCCGGCGCTGTCTTCCCAGGTCAGGCCATCGGCAATCGCGAAGCAGCGGACGTCGGAAATGCCGCCGTCCTTGTAGCGCTGCAGGCGGACACCCTTGCCGCGCGACATTTCCGGGACCTGCGATAGCGGGAAGACCAGCATCTTGCGGTTCTCGCCGACGACGGCCATGTGATCGCCCCGGACGGGCAGGATCATCTTGGTTTCGTCGGGCATGGAGACATTCATGATCTGCTTGCCCTTGCGGGTATTGGCGGCCATTTCCGCTTCCGGCACGATGAACCCGTTGCCCGCGGTCGAGACGATCAGCATCTTGCGGCTTGCGTCATGAACGAAGGCGGTCAGCACATCCTGATCGTTTTCCATGTCGACCATGATGCGCAGCGGCTCGCCGTGGCCGCGGCCGCCCGGCAGCTTGTCGGCGCCGAGCGTGTAGGCCTTGCCGCCTGTCGTCACGATCAGGATCTTGTCCGTCGTCTGCGCCGGGAAAGCCACCTTGAGGCCGTCGCCTTCCTTGAAGGTCAGCGTCGAAGTATCGGAAATATGGCCCTTCAACGCGCGGATCCAACCCTTTTCCGAGACGACGATCGTGACCGGCTCCTTCTCGATCATGGCCTGCTGGATGGCCTGCTCGTCCGCCTCCGGCGCATCGGCAAACTGGGTGCGGCGGCGACCGAGTTCGGTCGCCTTGGCGAACTTCTTCTTCACCTCGCCGATTTCCCAGGCGACGGTCTGCCACTGCTTGTCGTCGGAAGCGAGCAGCGCCTCGATATCGGCCTTTTCCTTGCTGAGATTGTCGAATTCGGTGCGGATCTCGAATTCTTCCAGCTTGCGCAAAGAGCGCAGCCGCATGTTGAGGATCGCCTCGACCTGATTGTCGGTCAAACCCCAGCGCGCGATCATAACCGGCTTCGGCTCATCCTCCTCGCGGATGATGCGGATGACCTCGTCGATGTTGAGGTAAGCAATCAACAGGCCACCGAGGATTTCCAGGCGCCTGTCGATGGCGGCAAGGCGGAAGCGGGAGCGGCGAACGAGGACTTCGCGCTGATGGTCCAGCCACTCCTTCAGCACATCGTTCAGCGCCATGACCTTGGGGATGCGCCCCATGGAAAGCACGTTCATGTTGAGCGGAAAGCGGCTTTCCAGCTCCGTCAGCTTGAACATGGATTCCATCAGGATGGTCGGATCGACGGTCCGGTTCTTCGGCACCAGAACGACGCGGACGTCCTCGGCAGATTCGTCTCGGACGTCTTCCAGCAGTGGCAGCTTGCGGGCAAGCAGCACCTCGGCGATCTTTTCGATCAGCCGCGACTTCTGCACCTGGAAGGGAATCTCGGTGACGATGATCTGATAGCCGCCGCGGCCAAGATCTTCGGTGTGCCACTTGGCGCGGGTGCGGAAGCCGCCGCGGCCGGTCTTGTAAGCCTCGATGATGCTTTCGCGGCTGTCGATGATGATACCGCCGGTCGGAAAATCCGGACCGGGAATGAAGTTTTCGACCAGCGTTTCGACCGTCGCATCCGGATGCTTGATCAGATGAAGCGCAGCGTCGCAAAGCTCATGCGCATTATGCGACGGAATAGAGGTCGCCATGCCGACGGCGATGCCGGACGAGCCGTTGGCGAGCAGGTTCGGAAACGCGCCCGGCAGAACGACGGGCTCGTCGTCTTCCTCGTTATAGGTCGGGCGGAAGTCGACGGCGTCCTGGTCGATGCCTTCGAGAAGCAGCGACGCGACCTCGGTCATGCGCGCTTCCGTGTAACGATAGGCGGCGGCGCTGTCGCCGTCGATATTGCCGAAATTGCCCTGCCCGTCGACGATCGGATATCGCTGCGAGAAGTCCTGCGCGAGACGCACCAGGGCGTCATAGACCGATTGGTCGCCATGCGGATGGAACTTACCGATGACGTCGCCGACGATACGGGCGCACTTCTTGAACGCGGAATTCGACCGGATGCCCATCTCGCTCATCGCGTGAATGATGCGGCGATGGACAGGCTTCAGGCCATCGCGGACGTCAGGCAGCGCGCGGTGCATGATGGTCGACAAGGCATAGGCGAGATAACGCTCTTCGAGCGCCGCCTTGAGGTCGACCGGATGAATACTATTGTCGTCTCCGCCAGAAGGCGGCAAAATCTCTTGTCCCATGGGCTATGTGACTAGCCGAGATGCGCCAAAACGGCAAGGAAACAAGGCTATGCGGCTGTGGATGACGCCATGCATTCGCCGCGTTAAGCGGGCAAAGCATTGATTGAAACAATTGTAGGTCATTCTATTTTGCACTTTCATAAGACTTTTAGAAACGATCGAATATAAACCGCTCGACTATGAGCCAATCTCCGTTCAAATCTTTCGCCCCATACCAACGAGGAAACGCCATCATGAATTTTTACCGGACAACACGGCTGATGCTGTCGAGCGCCGCGATCCTGTCGTTCGCAAGCTCCGCTTTTGCGCTTGATGGCGTCGATCTTCTGAAGAAGATCAATGCTGCAAGCACTCTGCAGGGCAGCACGCTTGCAGCTGATGGCGTCGATGTCGAAGGCACCACTGTCACGCTCAAGGGCGCGACGATCAAGCCTGCCGCTACGCCCGATAAAGGCATCGCGCTCGGGAATGTGACGATGAACGGCGTCGCCGAGCAGAGCGATGGTGGCTACCACATCGACCAGGTGAGCTTTGCCGATACGGCCGTCACCGATGATGGCGTCAGCATCAGCGTTACCGACATGAAGCTTGGCGGCGTCAACGTTCCGGCCGATTCAACGAAGGGCGGGCTGGACTCCCTGCTGCTCTATCAGACCGCCCATATGGGTGCAGCGACGGTCACCAAGGACGGATCGCAGGTCTTTGCCATCAAGGAAATCAATGCCCACCTCAATCCGCGCGGCGATAAATCCGGCTTCGATTTCGATGCCGGCGTGACGGGCCTTATGGCAGACCTTTCCAAGGTCGACGATCCGAAGAGCAAGCAGGTCATCGAAGACATGAACCTGCAGCATCTCAACGGCAATATCAGCGTCAACGGCAACTGGGATCTCGGCCCGGGCACGATCAACGTCAAGCAATATGCCTTCGACTTCAAGGATATCGGCAAGCTCGATATCGCGCTGAGCATCTCCGGCTATACGTTGGACTTCATCAAATCGATCCAGGATGCCATCAAGGCTTCGGAAGCCAATCCGAACAAGGAAGAGGCGCAGCAAGCCATGGGTCTTGCCATGCTCGGCCTGATGCAGCAGCTGACGCTGAACAGCGCCCAGATCCGCTTCGACGATGCCTCGATCACGAAGCGCGCGCTCGACTATGCCGGCAAGCAGCAGGGTGTGACAGGGGAGCAGATGGCCAACACGCTGAAGGGCCTGACCCCGATCATGCTGGCGCAGCTCAACATTCCCGAGCTGCAGAATGCCGTGACCGCAGCCGTCAATACCTATCTCGACAGCCCGAAGAGCCTGACGGTCAGCGCTGCTCCGGACAAGCCGGTGCCGCTGCCGATGATCGTCGGCGCTGCGATGGGCGCCCCGAACACCATTCCGAAGGTCATTGGCCTCAAGGTCTCGGCAAACAACTGATCGCACTGGTTTTCCTGCTGAAAGGCCCGGCGGCCAAGCTGCCGGGCCTTTTCCATCTCCGTTAAATCGCTATAGTGCACGGCAAAGTTCAACTTCGATATTTTTCACTTATTACAGGCGGTTATCAGCACACGATGCTTTCATGGCTCGATCGCAAGACGGAGATCGTCGAAAGTCTCGACACCGGCCGCCGATTTTTCGAACCTGCCCATTCTGCATATTATAACGGAAAGCCAGGCCAGCCGATCCAGCTTCTGTTGCAGGCAAGAAGTGACTTTCTTTCCATATGGCGGCGCGGCGACTATGTGGAAAAGATCACCGATTTCAAACTCTTGGGCCGGCAGCTTGTCGTCGTTAACTCACCTGAGGCGATCCGCTATGTCGTCGCCAAACGGCACCAGAATTTCGAGCGCAAGACGCCGCAGATGCGCCGAGCACTCGAACACCTCTTAGGCGACGGCCTGTTCATCTCCGATAAGGAAACGTGGAAACAGCGCCGTCCCCTCGTCTCCGACATCGTCCACAAAAACCGGGTGCCCGCCTTCGGACCGGTCATGCAGAACACGACGAGCGAACTTGTCGAGCGTTGGCATGCACTGGGAGACGGCGCGAGTGTCAACGCGCTCCACGAAATGGCGGGACTCACGGCTGAAATCATTTCCCGCAGTATTTTCGGCAACCAGCTAGGCGAAGACGGCGCCAATGGCGTCACGGAAGGTTTCAGCAGCTATCAATCGCTGATTGATTCGATCAATATCGGCTATTTCCTCGGCTTTGACGAAGGCCTGCCTGTTCTGAAAACGCCGACGTTGCGGCGCTCGGTCAAACGCATCCATCGCATCATAGACAAGGTGATCGAGGATCATCTGGCCGGCAACGGCGATAACACCTCCATGCTTGATCTGCTGATCCGCCGTCAGCAGCGCAATCCGGAGCTGAAACTGGATGTCGTTGCGTTGCGCAACGAAGCGGCAACGATCTTCATGGCCGGCCATGAGACGACTGCAGCAACCCTGACCTGGGCCTGGTATCTGCTCTCAAAGGCCGCGTGGGTGGAAGAGGCAGTGCATGCGGAAATCGAAAGCGTCTGCGGCAGCAATGTACCAACCATAGATGACGTGCCTCGTCTCGACTGGTGTCGCGCCGTGATCGAGGAGACGCTGCGCCTCTATCCGCCCGTGCCGATCCTGGCGCGGCAGGCGACGGATGCCGACACGGTCGGCGGAGTTGACGTCAAGCCGGCGGCATTGGTGCTGATCGTTCCATGGATACTGCACCGCACGGAATCGCTTTTCCCTAACCCGCATGAGTTCCGGCCAGAACGCTTCATGAGCGGCGATGGCCCGACGCCATACAGCTATATTCCCTTTGCCGCCGGACCTCGCGTCTGCCCCGGACTGCAGTTCGGCCTGACAGAGGCGATCCTATGCCTGGCAATACTCGCGCAACGTTTTCGCGTGCGCATTCCCGGGGGTCACAAGGTCGAGCCGCAATGCCGTCTCACGTTGCGACCCAAAGGCGGCCTGCCGGCAACCATCCATCGACGTTGAGCCGAGACATGACTGAGGAACCCGCTCGGACTGAGCATCTCAGAAAACGGAAGGCTTGGACTTATGAGTCCCCTGTCGCGCCGCCATTCGCCGATTTTCGCGCCGGCGGAGAGCGGCGAAGGCTTTTCCTGAAATACTGGCTGCACGACAACATCGACAATGTTTTCGATATAGCAATGTTCTTCGCCCTGAAGCTGTTGCCGGCGCGCGACTGCTCGAATCTTGGTGCCTTTCTCGGCCGGTTCTCCGTTCCCCGCTGGCACAAGGCTCAGCAATCGCGCGCGAAGGAGAATCTGAAGGCGTTGCGGCCAGACGCGACCGAAGCTCAGATCGAGGCCCTGCTCCTTGCCTATGCCGAATCCCAGGGGCGGCAGATGACGGAATATTCCGTTGTCGACCGGCTGGCACGCAACGCATGCGGCATCCGTTTTCATGGCACGGAGAGATTCGCCGAACGCTGCGAACAGAGGCCGGTGATCTTGATCGCAGCGCATATCAGCAATTGGGAGGTTCTGACACACTGCCTCGTCAACCTGGGGCTTGTCGTCACGCTGAACTACGATCCGCCAAAACGCCGCGCCCGCCACTGGATCGTCAACCGCGTACGCAAGGGCGGAGGCCTTCGCCTCCTGAAGCCAGGCAGACATTCCGTGCGTCCCGCCCTGCGCGTTCTCGAAGAGAACGGCAATCTGCTTATCTTTTGCGACGAGGGTTTCAACGGGCGTATGCGTGCGCCCTTCTTCGACAACCCGCCGCACCTCGAAGGGAACTACGCCTTGATCGCGCGCATGGCCAGAAAGACGGATGCCCTCATTTACCCCGTCTATCTCGAGCGCGATCATGGCGTGAACTTTTCGTTCCACGCGCTTGAGCCCTTTAAGTTGCCGCCGGAGGAGAAGCCCGGCGATCGGCTGGCCGATGACGTACTGCTTTTGAATTCCGTCATCGAGCCGATCGTCAGGAGCCATGCCGCGCAATGGTATTTCATCGACAATCGCATGCCGGACCGCCACAAGTCCTGACGTCGATCGCGGTGTTGATGCAGAAGGCGCAGGACCTCTTTGCACCCCGCCCGAAGGCATTCTATTGTCGGAAGGTTTTGACTGCTCTGGGAGTATTGAATGTTGTCACGGCCGCTCTCGAAATTCTCGATGTGGTTCTATGGAGCGGTGGCGGCAGTCGGGCTTTTGACGGTCGCAGCACTCACCGTGCCTGACATGGATGCGCAAACCAGGCTTGATCTGCGGGTTTTGCTCGTCGTTGTGTGGGCGATCTTTGTCCTGCAACTGATCCAGGCAATGGTCGTACCGCGGGCAAAAGGCGCTGAAGCCGGAATGCCCGTCATCGTGATCGACGTGCTTGCCGTCCTGGTTCCTCTCGCCGCATTCCTGTTCGTCAGCGGGCGTGATCAGAGCCTTTATTGCGCCGTCTGGCTGCTGAAACCGTTGCGCGATTCGATTTTTTTCCGACTGCTTGGCAGGGTCGTGAAGAACGAAGCGCACAATCTCATCGGTGTCACCACGATCTTCGGCATCGTTCTTTTTGGTGCGGCGGTCGCGGCCTATGTCCTTGAGCGCGACGTTCAGCCCGATCAGTTCGGCAGCATACCCAAAGCGATGTGGTGGGCAGTGGTGACGCTGTCGACGACAGGCTATGGCGACGAGATCCCTCGAACCATTGCCGGACGCGTGCTTGCCGGACTGGTCATGATGAGCGGCATCGGCATATTTGGCCTCTGGGCCGGCCTGCTGGCCACCGGTTTCTACGAGGAAGTCCGGCGCCAGGATTTCGTGCGGAATTGGCAGCTGGTTGCGGCGGTGCCGCTGTTCCAGACGCTCGGTTCGGCCGCACTCGTCGAGATCGTGCGGGCGCTGAGGCCTCGCATCGTGCCAGCAGGCACGATCATCTGCCGCCAGGGCGAAAGCGGCGACCAGATGTATTTCATTGTCGAGGGCCGCGTCAGCGTCGCCACACCGAACCCCGTAGAGCTTGGGGCCGGCAGCTTTTTCGGCGAGATGGCGTTGATAACGGGAGAACCGCGTTCTGCGACGGTCAGTGCCGTCAGCGAAGTGTCGCTGCTCTCGCTCTTCTCCGTGGATTTCCAGATATTGTCGAGCAGCAACCCCGATATTGCCGACACCATCCGCAGGACCGCACTCGAGCGGCGTGGGGCAACGCCGAAGTCTTGAAGCCTTGCGGCGTTCAGCAAAACTGAAAGAAGTCCGTAAAATCCGGCATGAAAAACCGCCCGCAAAATTCATTGCGGGCGGTTCAGCATTTCAGAATATCGGCCTTGGGCCGCGCGCCCTGAGGCTAGCTCAATCCTTCTTGACCGGCGGGATCGGGCGGATCGCCAGTTCGCGCAGCTGCGTCGGGGTTGCCGGCGTCGGGGCGCCCATCAAGAGGTCCTGTGCCTGCTGGTTCATCGGGAACAGCGAGATTTCGCGCAGGTTCTTGGCGCCGACGAGCAGCATGACGATACGATCGATACCGAAGGCAGCGCCGCCGTGCGGAGGCGCGCCGTACTGGAAGGCGCGGTAGAGGCCGCCGAACTGTTCTTCCACTTCCTGCGCCGACTTGCCGGTCAGTTCGAAGGCCTTGACCATGACTTCGGGAAGCTGGTTACGGATCGAGCCCGAGGCGATTTCGAAGCCGTTGCAGACGGCGTCGTACTGGAACGCCTTGATCGTCAGCGGATCCTGGTTCTGCAGCGCCTCAAGGCCACCCTGCGGCATCGAGAAGGGGTTATGCGCGAAGTCGATCTTCTTCTCGTCCTCCAGCCATTCGAAGAACGGGAAGTCGACGATCCAGCACAGCTCGAAACGGTCGCGGTCGACGAGGTTCAGTTCCTCGCCGGCGCGGGTGCGGGCTTCGCCTGCGAACTTGTAGAACTTGGCCGGCTCGCCGGCGACGAAGAAGCAGGCATCGCCAGCCTCAAGGCCGAGCTGCGTGCGGATCGCCTCGGTGCGCTCTTCGCCGATGTTCTTGGCGAGCGGGCCGGAGCCGGCGATCTTGCCGTCCTCTTCCTTCCAGAAGATATAGCCGAGGCCGGGCTGGCCGGTCGACTGCGCCCAGGCGTTCATGCGGTCGCAGAAGGCGCGCGAGCCGCCTGTTTTGGCCGGGATCGCCCAGATCTCGACCTTCGGGTTGGAGGCGATCATGCCTGCAAACACCTTGAAGCCGGAACCTGCGAAATGCTCGGTCACGCCTTCCATGACGATCGGGTTGCGCAGATCGGGCTTGTCGGAGCCGTACTTGCGGATCGCCTCGTCATAGGGGATGCGCGGCCATTCCTTGGTGACCGGCTTGCCGTCGGCGAATTCTTCGAAGACCGAAGTCATCAGCGGACCCATCGTGTTCCAGACGTCTTCCTGGGTCACGAAGCTCATTTCGAGGTCGAGCTGGTAGAATTCGCCCGGCAGGCGGTCGGCGCGCGGGTCTTCGTCGCGGAAGCATGGCGCGATCTGGAAATAGCGGTCGAAGCCGGCGACCATGAGGAGCTGTTTGTACTGCTGCGGCGCCTGCGGCAGGGCATAGAAATTGCCGGGGTGGATGCGCGACGGCACGAGGAAGTCGCGCGCGCCTTCCGGCGAGGACGCCGTCAGGATCGGCGTCGTATATTCCGTGAAGCCGGCAGAGCCCATCTCGCGGCGCATGGCCGAGATCACCTGCGTGCGCTTGACGATGTTCTTGTGCAGCGTCTCGCGGCGCAGGTCGAGGAAGCGATACTTGAGACGAACATCTTCCGGATAGTCCGGCTCGCCGAAGACGGGGAGCGGCAATTCCTTGGCAGCCGAGAGAACCTCGATTTCCTGGGCGTAGAGCTCGATCTCGCCCGTCGGCATCGTCTTGTTGACGGTGTCTTCGGTGCGGGCCTTGACCAGGCCGTCGATGCGGATGACCCACTCGCCGCGGACGGTCTCGGCCGCCTTGAAGGCCGGGCTATCCGGGTCGGCGACGATCTGCGTGATGCCGTAGTGATCGCGAAGGTCGATGAACAGCACGCCGCCATGATCTCGGACGCGATGGACCCAGCCGGAGATGCGGACGGTCGAACCGACGTCGGACTTGCGCAGGGCGGCGCATGTGTGGCTGCGATAGCGATGCATAGTATCAATCCTGGGCTTGGCGGCCGGTGGCGAAAGCGCATAAAAGCACCTCGCCTGCCGACGATAAAATCGGGCGGAAAAGCGCATGACCCGCCTGATTTGTCAAGGCTTGAACGCGGTTGCGCACCGTAAGTCGCCTTTGGGCTTTCCGCTTCACAAATACGACAACGGCCTGGAATGCGGCAGTTTGGCGGCCCCGGGGCTATTGCTGAAAGTTCTGCTCAACTTTAAACAGGGGCGAATTCCTGACTGCCGGAGCGCCCAATGCCCATTCTCACCCGCCGCAACCTGCTGAAAGCTTCCGCCGTCGCCGGCGCCTATGGTGTTGGCCTGGGGCTTGCGGGCAGGTTTACCGCAGCGCAAGCGGCGCCCGAACCCATGGTGCTCAAGACGCAGAAGACCGAGGCCAAGATCATGGATGTCGGCCCCACGAAAAACATGCTGACCTGGGGCGAACACGGCATGCCGCCCGTTATCAGAATGAAGAAGGGCGAACCCTTTGCCGCGCGCCTCATCAACGGCATCGACGACCCGACGACGATCCACTGGCATGGGTTGCGCATTCCAAACAAGATGGACGGCGTGCCCTTCCTCACGCAGCCCTATGTCTATCTGAACGACGCGTTCGACTACGCCTTCACGCCGCCTGATGCCGGCACCTTCTGGTATCATCCGCATTGCAACACGATGACGCAGATGGGGCACGGCATGACCGGCGTGATCGTGGTGGAGAATCCGAAAGATCCGGTCTTCGACGCCGAGATCGTTCTCAATCTGCGCGACTGGCGCCTCGGCGGTGACGGGCAGTTCATCCAGCAGTTCAAGCCTCGCGACGCCGCCCGTGCCGGCACATTCGGCACAGTGCGCTCCGCCAACTGGCAGCAGCAGCCGCAATATGACGCACCGGCCGGTGGCCTCCTGCGACTGCGGCTGGCGATTGCCGATGTCACGCGCATCTATTCCTTCAAGCTCGACGGTGCGGCCGGAACGGTCATCGCCATCGACGGCAATCCGGTGCCCGAGCGCTTCACGCTCGATACGCTCGATCTCGGGCCGGGCGAGCGGCTGGAGCTTGCCATCCGCATGCCCGACGACGAGGGCGCCATTGTCTCGCTCAGCGACATCCACAGCACCAACCCGGCCGTGCTCGCCACCTTCCGCGCCGTCGGCAATTCGCTGAAGCGCGACGTGCGCGATCTCGGCCCGCTCGACGCCAATCCCGTCGCCAAGGCCGATCTTTCATCCGCCGAACATATCCCGCTGCAGCTCAGCGCCTCGGCCGACAAGGGTCCGAGCGACAGCATCTGCGGCTCGCTCGGCTATACGTTCTGGGCGATCAACAAGGTGGCCTGGCAAGGCGATACGCCCGATCCAACGGCGCCGCTCGCCGAGCTCAAGTTGGGCAAAAGCTATGTCATCGACATGGAAAACCTGACGCCGCATCTGCATCCCATTCACCTGCACGGAATGAGCTTCACGACCGTCTCTTCCAATACCAAGCAGGTGATGCCCCTGGTGTCGGACACCTATCTGATCGAGCCGAACGAAAAGGTGCAGCTGAGCTTCGTTGCCGACAATCCGGGTGACTGGCTGCTGCATTGTCACATCATAGAGCATCAAAAAACTGGTATGACGAGCTATCTGCGCGTCGTTTAGCCAGATGAGGCTTGCTTCATATTGACATATCAGACCGAAAGGGGAAGGAAGGTTAATCGAACTGTTTTCCGATGAATGTGTTGAGATGATCGAAACTACCGCCGAATTGGAGGCGGCCTGCAAAGAGCTGGCCAAGTCAGAATTCATTACCATCGATACCGAGTTCCTTCGCGAGACCACTTTCTGGCCCGTGCTTTGCCTCATCCAGATGGCAAGCCCGACCACCGAAGTTCTCGTAGACCCCCTCGCCCCGGGCCTTGATCTTGCGCCCTTCTTCGAGTTGATGGGCAATTCTTCGGTGCTGAAGGTATTTCATGCTGCCCGGCAGGACATTGAAATCATCTTCAATCGCGGCAATCTCATCCCGCATCCAATCTTCGACACGCAGGTCGCGGCCATGGTCTGCGGTTTCGGCGATAGCGTTTCCTACGACCAGCTCGTCAGCCGCATCAAGAACGTCCACATCGACAAGTCGTCGCGTTTCACCGACTGGAGCCGCCGGCCGCTTTCGGAAAAGCAGCTCGACTATGCGCTGGCCGACGTCACGCATCTGCGCGACGTCTATCTGGCGCTGCAGGCGCAGCTCGACCGCGAAGGCCGCTCTTCCTGGCTTGCCGAGGAAATGGCGATCCTGGAATCGCGCGAGACCTATGATATGCATCCCGACGATGCCTGGCAGCGGCTGAAGATGCGGCTGCGCAAGCCGCAGGAGCTGGCGGTGCTGAAATATGTCGCCGCATGGCGTGAGCGCGAGGCGCGCAACCGCAACGTTCCCCGTTCACGCGTGCTCAAGGACGACGCGATCTATGAGATTGCCCAGCAGCAGCCGAAGGACAGTGAGGCGCTGAGTCGCCTGCGCACGATCCCCAAGGGCTGGGAACGCTCTGCTGCCGGCAACGCGGTTCTGGAGGCGATCAACGAGGCGCTTGCGCTGCCCAAGGCTGACATGCCGCATGTGCCGCGCCACACGCAGGCGCCCGAGGGAACCGCGGCAGCGGCCGAACTCCTGAAGGTGCTGCTGAAGCTCACGGCGGAGAAGCATGGCGTCGCGCCGAAGGTCATCGCCAACAGCGAGGATCTCGACAAGATCGCGGCGGAAGGCGAAAGCGCCGAAGTCGCGGCTCTGCACGGTTGGCGGCGCGATCTTTTCGGCGAAACGGCATTGCAACTGATCCAGGGACAGGTGGCGCTGCGCTTCGTCGGCAAGAAGGTTGAAACCGTCAGTCTCTGAGGGCTACAGGGAGCAGTTACTCCTTTTCGCCGAAATAGCGGAACAGAATCTGCTTCCATTTTTCGTCATGGATGGCCTGAAGAATCGCGACGTCGATCGTGCGGCGGTAGCTGCTGTTCAGCGGCATCGCCATGGCATAGCTCTGAGGCTCGAAGACGCCGTCGAGCACACGCACGCTGCCTGAAAACTGCTGCTCCACCGTCCAGGCGAGCAGCGGCTTGTCATAGACGAAGGCGTCGAGCGCTCCTGATGTCAGCGCTCTCAGCCCATCCTGCACGGTGTTGAAATCGCGATGCTTGATGCGCTCCGCGTCAAGAAACCCTGTTGTCGCCGATCCCGCCAGCGCGCCAACCCGTACGGTCGGCAAATCTTCGACGCCGTTGACAAGCCCCCGGATCTGACGTGTCGTCAGGGCCGAGGTAACGCTGGCGGTGAAAACAGCGATGGTGATGATGGACACGACCATCCAGATAATCGCAAGCGCCCGCCCGGCGATCGTCACCGGAGCCCGATGGCCGGTGCTTGCCTGGGTCATCGCTTCGGCCGACCACCAGATGCTCGCGCCCAGACCCTTGGCTGCCGTCCCACCGAAATGTTCATTGTGACGACGCTCGAAGAGCCAGATCAGCGCGCCCACCAGAAGCGAAATGCCGATCAATGCGCCGGCCGCCTGCAGAAACCCGAAAGACGTCATCGTGCGGATGATCTCATGCCACACGGAAACGCTATCTGCCGGCACGGCGATGCCGAGGCCCGTGTCGTAGAAGGGCTGCGAGAAATCGACCATTCGCGCACGCTCGGCCGTGACGGTGATTGCCGCGACCGACAGGTCGTAGTCTCCACGCGTGGTTGCCTCGACGAGGCTCTGTACGGTGGGTTCCTCCACGAGCCTGAACTTGACGCCGAGTGTTTGGGCAACCTGCGTCCAGAGATCGATGGAAATGCCGGTCCACGTTCCGTCGGGACCTTTCATCGCAAAGGGAGGAGCCTGTTTGGTGCCGATGACGAGTTCGCGATTTGGGAAGTTTTCCGCGCCTCCCGGATCCGATGGTGTCTTTCCTTGACCGAGGGCCGGCGTCGCGAGCGCGATTGCGACGAGAAAGAATGGCAGGAGGGCCGGGCACGACAGCAATGGCCGCCGACGCCCGCTCATTTGGCGCCCGCGACCTTCATTGGCTTGGCCATCGACAAGGGTACTGAGACGACCGGAAAGACAGGCTGCCGGTCAGAACTTATATGAGCAGATTGAAAGAAAAAGCTGATAAATCCGATTGCTGGTAGAGCGGAGCATATCGTTTTCACAACACGTCTTCCTTGTGGTTACGATTAACTCTACTCCGCGTGTGTCCATGTCGCAACTCGGCAGTACATCGTGCTGTCGACACGGCAATTCGGGTTTCAGGGTTTGGCGAGCCGCCTGCCCCTTGGATGTGTCCGAGAGCATTCACTATATGATACCCGAAAGACGGCCCGGTTCCGCCATATGCTCGCCACTTGACGATTGCATCACGATGGCAAGGATAGAATTGGCAGGCGGACCGGGATCGGTCGGCCAAGGGATCGGACAGCATGGGTAGAGTACCATCAGCATTCAGCTGGGTTTTCATTGCGGTCTTCATCGCGGCAACGGGGTTTGCCTATAATTTCATATTCGCAGGACCGGCTCATCCTGCCATCGCCGTCGTATACGCCCTCTTCTGCGGCATGCCGCTGGTCGCCTTCGAGCGCGGCGCCATTCTGCCGCGCCTTTACCACTGGATGCACCGGCTGCCGACGCCGGTCTACGTCATCGTCGCCCTCGTTCTGGATTTCATCCTGATCAGTGTCGGCTTTGCCGCTGCCGGAACGGTTTTGAAATCCGTCGGGCTGATGTCAGCGACCTGGTCGGAGGTTACGATGTTGCCCGCAAGGGTGCTCATCTACGCGCTGACGATGACTGCCATTCTCATTCTGGTGCTCAGGGTCCGCGAGCTTCTCGGCCGCGATATTTTCCTCAGCCTGCTGACGGCCCGTTATCGCAAGCCGGTTGCGGAGGAGCGCGTTTTCCTTTTCGTCGATCTCGTCGGATCGACATCCTTCGCGGAGGAATTCGGGGATCTCAGGGCACAGCAATATCTGGCATCGCTGTTTTCGGATTTTGCAAGATCGGTTCGGCGCCACAAAGGCGCCATCGACGACTATGTCGGCGACGCGGCTATCATTACCTGGCCAATGGCACGCGGCGTAAAGGACGCCCGCTGCGTCCGCTGCATCTTCGACATATTTGACGATATCAAAACACATGAGGCCATGTGGCTTCAGACATACGGGCGCGTGCCGCAGCTTCGCGCCTCGCTGCATGGCGGCCCGATCATCACCGCGGAAATCGGCGTCGATCACCACAAGATCACTTATTTCGGCGACACGGTGAACACCGCAGCGCGGCTCGAGAGCCTTTGCAAGGTGCTGGACAAGCGCATCCTGATGTCGACAGATCTTGCCCGGCGGATGACGCTTCCCGGCAACGTGCTTGCCGAGGACTTGGGCGAACATGCCGTCAAAGGCCGGGACCAGACCGTTGGCGTAGTGGCGTTGCGAGGTCTCGGCGAAGAGACCAGTGTCGCTCCCCTTGGCCGAAACGAGCGTTTCCGCTCATCGGTCAGAACCGCCCCAGCCTGAGGTTGATCGACGCTTCGTAGGCCTTACCAACAGTCACTCAAGCTTCACCTAAGCGTTAATCGGCCGACACTACTCGCCTGTTAAGCGAGGAACGTTCATCATTCCTCATACACAGGTGACACGATGTCCAAATTCCTTTTTGCCTCCACGGCGCTCTTCATGCTGATTGCTGCTTCGGCCTCCGCCGAAGAGAAAGCCTTTCCCGCGACATTGACCTCGCAGGCCATCCTGCCGGCCAACACGATCGTTCCCGCACCGGCAGATGCGCCGGAATTCCTCAAGACCTCGGGCAAGTTCACGACACCGGACCGCAAGCGTACCGAAGCCCTCGGCACGATTCCCGGCATGGACGGCAATCGGCCGACTGGCCTTTCCCTGCCCTTCGCCGGCCAGGCCGTCCAAGGTTTTTCCGGCATCAAGACCATGCCTGACGGCACGTTCTGGACGCTGACGGACAACGGTTTCGGCTCCAAGGCCAATTCCAGCGACTCCGCGCTCCTCCTGCACAACATCAAGTTCGATTGGGACAAGGGCACGGTCGAGATCGTCAAGAACGTCTTTCTGTCGGATCCGAACAAGAAGGCTCCCTTCCCGATCGTTCTCGAAGGCGCCGACAAGCGCTATCTGACCGGCGCCGATTTCGACATCGAATCCATTCAGCCGGTCGCCGACGGTTTCTGGATCGGCGACGAATTCGGACCCTACCTCCTGAAGGTCGATAGCGAAGGCCATCTGACCGACGTCATTTCGACCACGGTCGACGGCAAGCCCGTCATGTCGCCCGACAATGCCATCCTCAGCCTGCCGGGCAGCCCCACCGGCAAGATGCCTGCCTTCAACCTGCGTCGTTCCGGCGGCTTCGAAGGCCTTGCCATGTCCAAGGACCGCAAAAAGCTCTACGGCCTGCTCGAAGGCGCGCTCGTCAAGGACGACGGCACGCTGGAACAGGCTGACGGCCACACCGCGCTGCGCATCATCGAATTCGATATCGCCTCCAAGGCCTGGACCGGCCGCACCTGGTTCTACCCCTTCAGCGATCTCGGCGAATCCATCGGCGATTTCAACATGATGGACGACACGACCGCCCTCGTCATCGAGCGCGACAATGGCGAAGGCACCGCCGACAAGGCCTGCCCGGATCCGAAGAACCCGAAGCCGGATTGCTTTGCGACGCCTGCCAAGCACAAGAAGATCTACAAGATCGAAATGACCGACGCGAATGTCGGCAAGGCAGTGCGCAAGATCGGCTATATCGACCTGATGCACATCAGCGATCCTGACCACAAGCGTCGCCAGGGCGGCGGCGAAGGCTTCTACGACATGCCTTTCGTGACTATCGAGAATGTCGACCGCATCGACGCGACCCACATCATCGTCGGCAACGACAACAACCTGCCCTATTCCGCAGGCCGTGCCCTCGACAAGGCTGACGACAACGAGTTCAGCATCCTCGAAGTCGGTGAATTCCTGAACGCGAAGTAGGTCCCATAAGCGGCGGCGCCATTCTGCAGTTATTGCGGAACGGCGCCTCCGGCGTGATCCTGACCTGAAGACCATCATAGAATGCAGGCGCTTTCGGAAGCATTCAGTCACCTGTCAGGAGAAACAACTATCTCCGACCCGGGCTGAAGCTGGCAGAAAGGCCGATTAAATGATGAAATTACCGCATTATGTTCTGGCTACATTCACCATTCTTTCCCTCGCCGCACCAACGTGGGCGGCCGGCACCATCAAGGTGATGGAGGGAGGCGAAGGCGGCGGACCGATGACGCTGACGCTCGATCAGTCGACCGTCAAAGCCGGGGATACGATATTTCTCGTCCACAACGACGCTATGACTGAAAATCATGAGATGGTTCTTGTGAAGCTGAAGTCTTCCGACCAAAACATCCCGTTCATCAATACCAAGCATCGCGTCGACGAGAAGCAGTTGAAGAGCATCGGCGAGGTTTCTGATTTGAAGCCGGGCGCAGATGGCCAAATGAAGGCCAAGCTTGTGCCTGGTTCATATCTCCTGCTCTGCAACATCAAAGGCCATTACGAGGCCGGCATGCACGCGAAGCTGACGGTTACGGAATAGCGAGACCACTCAGGCCAGGGCTCGCGATCCAATGCGAGCCCTGGATCAACGGCGGCGGACTACTCGACCCGTCGAACGCAAATGCCGCTGTCGATCGGCATCAATCAGATCATAGGAGCCATCACTTTGGAATCCTTCTCCATCCCGCAGCGTATTCTGCACTGGCTCACAGCCGCGCTCGTCCTGTTCAATCTGTTGCTGCCAGATGGCATGAACGAATGGAAGCGCGCCATCAGGCACACAGGCACGGCAACGGCCGATCAGGTCGCAGGCGCCAATATTCATGCCTATGTCGGCATCGGAATCCTGCTTCTGGTGATTGTCCGTCTTCTGCTTCGCCACAAATCGGGCGTGCCGGACGCCCCGGCAGAAGAGCCGGCGATCTTTACCTTCGCCTCAAAGCTTGCCCACGCCATCCTCTATCTGCTGCTGATCGCCATGCCGCTGACGGGCATGGCGGCCTACTATCTCGGCTATAACAGCGCCGGCAATATTCATGCCGATGTCCTGAAGGTCATTCTTTGGGCGGTCATCGGTACCCATGTTCTCGGCGCATTGGTCCACCAGTTCTACTGGAAGACCAACGTCTTGCGTCGCATGACGATCGGTTGAAGCGGGCGGCGTCCCGTCAGGCGTCCGACATGGCCGAGAACGAGCCTTCTTCCTCCGGCTGCTGGAACTTGAAGGCGAGCCGGCGGTTGGTGAGCTTGGCGAGTTGCTGCAGGCGGCCCTCGATGCGCTCTCCGGCGAAATCGTGATATTCCGGCGGCACGACGAATTCGAGGTCGATATCCGGGTTCGCCGAACGCTGGAAGGTCAGGTTGCGGACGACGCCGGGCATCGAGGCGGAGAACAGGTAAACGACCCGCAGGAGCCCGCCAAGCAGCTTGGCCCGCTCGATCAACTGCGGAGTTGCGATCGTCGCTAGCGGTCCGGTGGCGCTGTCATCGCTCAGTCCCTCGAAGCGATAGTAGTTCGCAAGCGCAATGAAGGCGCGGCCGGCATGGGTGATGCCAACGAAGGACGTATGGGCGATGATATTCAGCGCCTGCAGCCCGCGGTAGTCAGGATGCGCGCGCCAGCTGATATCTGCCAGAAGGCACGCGGCCTGACGATAACGGCTTTCCTCTTCGGTTTCGGTGATGCCGAAGAAGGGCATCATCCGGCCGGTCCAATCCGCCAGCTCTCTCGCATGCTCCGGCGAGCGGGCGCGCAATATAGCAAGCTCGGCGGCTGCGGACAGAAGCGGATCACTGGCGCGTTCTGCCTCGCTCAAGAGCGAATAGAGATAGCCTTCGCGCACGCCTTGCGCCGAGAAGGAGACCACTGACGGCTTCATGGCCGTCAGCACTTCCCTCATCGCGACGGCACCGAAGGGAAGCAGCGCACGCCGGTGCTTCGAGACCGCCTGGAAGGCCGGCTCCTTGCTATCCTTTGCCTGCTCGACCAATTCGAGAAAGCGCAGCATCTCGTCGAGCGGCACTTCGTAGCCCTGCATCATGTGCAGCGGGTACTTGCGGATTTCCATGTGCAGCTTGGCGATGTTTCGCCATGTGCCGCCCACGGCATAGAAAGTCCGGCCCTCGCCCTTTGCCAGCAGTTTTGCGGTCTTGACGTGCTTGCGGGCAAAGCTGTGAGCCTTGCTGATGGAACCGCCGGCATATTCCGACAGCCGCAAACCGCCGAGCGGCAGGGTGATACCCTGGCCGATCTGCTTTCCCTTGATGTCGATGAGTTCCAGGGATCCGCCGCCCAGGTCGCCGGCGATGCCGTCGGCATTGAAAAAGCCGCTGACAATGCCGAGCGCGGAGAACAGCGCTTCCTCTTCGCCCGACAGAACGCGAACCTTGCGTTGAAGGATCGTTTCGGCCTTGTGGATGAAGTCCGGCCCATTGCTCGCCTCGCGGGCAGCGGCCGTCGCCAGCACGTACATGGTGGCAGACCGCGCCTGGTCGGAGAGCGCCTTGAAGCGATGCAGGGCGCCGAGCGCGCGTGCGACGCTGTCCTCGTCCATCTTGCCCGTCAGCGCGATCCCCTTGCCGAGACCACACAGGACCTTTTCGTTGAAAAGGATCGTCGGCGAGCGGGAATGTCCCTCGTAGACAACGAGACGGACAGAGTTCGAGCCGATGTCGACGACGGAGACAGGGGCGACACCGGGAAGACGCCCCTGGGCTTCGGATTCAACCATGCAGTTCCAGTTTTATAGCTTGCGGCCTGACAGCAGGCCGGCGATGAGTTTCGGCGCGCTGGATTTCAGAGCCTCGCCGCGCCCCGAAAGGCTCGGATTGGTCATGAAATACTGCTGCGCGTTGAACGGTTCCTCTCCCTTGCGCACCTCCATGCGCCTGGATGTACCGTCGGGCAATATCTCGTAGCTTTGCTGGTTGTCAATGATGTTGCCGAGCATGATCTGGGACAAAACCTGCTCATGCACAGTCGGATTCGTCAGCGGAACGAGCGTTTCGACGCGCCGATCGAGGTTTCGAGGCATCATATCGGCCGAGCCGATATAGACCAGCGCCTTGTCGGACGGCAGGCCGTAACCATTGCCGAAGCAGAAGATGCGGCTGTGTTCGAGGAAGCGTCCGATGATCGATTTGACGCGGATATGCTCCGACAGGCCAGGCACTTGCGGGCGCAGGCAGCAGATGCCGCGCACGACAAGATCGATCTCGACGCCGGCCTGGCTGGCGCGATAGAGCGCGTCGATGATATCCGGGTCGACCAGCGAATTCATCTTCATCCAGATCGCGGCCGGCGCACCGTTCCCGGCGTGCTCGATTTCCTGCTCGATGTGCTTCAGGATGCGCGCGCGCAGCGTATAGGGCGAAACGGCGATCTTCATGCCCTTCTCTTCCGGCTCGCCATAGCCGGTGATGAAGTTGAAGATATTCGCCATATCATGGGCGATCTTCGGATCGCAAGTGAAGTAGGACAGGTCGGTGTAGATCTTTGCCGTGACCGGATGGTAGTTGCCGGTACCTAGGTGGCAATAAGTTCGCAGCTTGCCCTCTTCGCGGCGCACGACCATCGACATCTTGGCGTGTGTCTTGAGCTCGATGAAGCCGAAGACGACCTGCACGCCGGCTCGCTCCAGATCCCGCGCCCAGCGGATGTTAGCTTCTTCGTCGAAGCGAGCCTTCAGCTCGACAAGCGCCGTCACCGATTTGCCGAGGTCGGCGGCGTCGATCAGGGCGCGCACGATCGGGCTGTCGTTGGAGGTGCGGTACAGGGTCTGCTTTATCGCCAGAACGTCAGGATCGCGCGCAGCTTGGAGCAAAAACTGAACCACCACGTCGAACGATTCATATGGATGATGGACGACCATATCCTTTTCGCGAATGGCGGCGAGGCAGTCGCCGGCGTGCTCGCGGACACGTTCGGGAAATCGCGCATTGTAGGGTTCGAAGCGCAGGTCGTCGCGCGGCGCCTTGGCGATTTCCGAGAGGGTGTTGAGTGCCAGGAGGCCAGGGAGAACGGCCACGCGATTATCCGGAACGCCGAGTGCGGCAACGACGAAATGGCGCAGCGAGGCCGGCATTTCGGAATCGGTTTCGATGCGGATGACAGAACCGCGGCGGCGGCGCTTCAGCGCGGTCTCGAAGAACCGAACGAGATCTTCAGCCTCTTCCTCGACTTCGATATCGCTGTCTCGGATGATGCGGAACGTACCGGAACCCTTCACCTCATAGCCCGGATAGAGCCGGTGGATGAAGATGTTCACCACGTCTTCGAGGGTGATGTAGCGAATGACGTTGGTTGAATCAGGCAGGCGGATGAAGCGATCGAGCGCCGGCGGCAGGCGCAGCAGCGCGGTCATCGGCTCGCGGCCGTTCATGCTGGTCAGCTGCAGCGCGATCGAGAAGCCGAGATTGGGGATGAAGGGGAACGGGTGCGCCGGGTCGATGGAGAGCGGCGTCAGCACCGGGAAGATCGCGGCGTCGAACTCGCCGGCCAGCCACTGGCGATCGGTCTCCGACAGCGCGGCCGGACGGACGATCAGGATGTCTTCCTTGGCAAGATATTGCTGCAGAACGGCCAGCGATGCCTGCTGCTCCATCTGCAGATTGTCGATCTCGCGGAGGATGTCGTCGAGCTGTTCGGCCGGCGTCTTGCCGTCGGGGCTGCGAACGACGATCTTCTGGCGGACCTGGCCTTCGAGGCCGGCGACGCGCACCATGAAGAATTCGTCGAGGTTGGCGGCCGATATCGACAGGAAACGGATGCGCTCCAGGAGCGGGTGCGCCGTGTTGAGCGTTTCCTCGAGTACGCGACGATTGAACTGCAGCCAGGAGAATTCCCGGTTGATGAAACGCTGCGGACTGTTGAAGAGCTCGCTGACCGAGGGCTGAACCTCTGGCGCCAGAGCATTGGAGTCCTGATGTTCCGCGACTGTCGAGTCCATATTTCACCCACCTCCATTAGCTTCTCAGCGACCTATTACAGTTTGACGACGGAACTGTGACAGTCAATCCGAGGAGCCGGAATTTCCCAATTCATTCAATACTTCAGCGGCCAGCAGCCGCGTAATTCTCGTGCCGCGCGCCAAGGCCAGCCGATCGAGCCGATCGACGATGGTCTGCGCGGCATTCAGGGACCGTTCCATCCTGTTGACAATGTAAAGTACAAGTTTGTCATCGATGTAAAGCTGGCGATCCGCAAAGAGCTTGACGATGACCTGCGCCAGCAGGTCCTCGTCCGGTTCGCCGATCTCGACGACGGTCGCAGCCTTCAGTCGCGAGCGGAGATCGGGCAATGTCACCGTCCACGACATCGGCCAGAGACGGCTGGTCATCATCAGGCTCGTACCATTCTCCCGCACGCTGTTGATGACGTGGAAAAGCTCGGTGTCGTCGAAACCCTGCCGGCCCACATCCTCGAAAATGACGGGACTGTTGGCGGCAACGACGGCAGCACCAGAGCCGGCCTTAGGATGAATTTCCAAAGCGCCGCTTCTTTGACGCCAGATACTGGCCAGATGCGACTTTCCTGAGCCAACCGGGCCGGTCAGGATGACGACCGGCGACGGCCAACTGGGCCAGGAATCGACGATTGTCACAGCCGCACTCAGGGGATCGGAGATCAGCAGGTCGTCCCTGCCGCTCGCGGGATCGTGGGTAAAGGCCAGGGGAAGCTGCTCGGCGCCCTTCCACCTTGATCCAGCGCTCTTCGGATCGTTCATATTATTTGGTCTCGGGATTGCGAGCCTTCGTCCTCTGGACGGGCTCTTCGGGCGTGCGTCCGTGATAAAGGTCGCTTTCAAGGTAACGCGAAATGGCAAACCGGACAAGGACGCCACAGGCAGCCGCTGCTGGAACCGCCACCAGAAGGCCGACGAAACCAAAGAGCGCACCGAAGGCAAAGAGGGCAAACATCAGCCAGACAGGATGCAGTCCGACGCTTTCGCCCACCAGCTTCGGCTGCAGCACGTTGCCTTCCAGGAACTGGCCGGTGAAGAAGACAACGAGCACGAGGCCGACCCAGAGATAATCCGGCCAGAACTGCACCAGCGCCACACTCAACGCAAGAACCAGGCCGACCATCGAGCCGACATACGGAATGAAGCTGATCATGCCGGCGAAGAGGCCGATCAGCAGGCCGAAATTAAGACCGACGAGCGACAGGCCAACGCCGTAATAGACGCCAAGGATGATGCAGAGCGAGCCTTGGCCGCGAATGAAGCCGGCGATCGCCTGATCGACTTCGCTGGCGATCTGACGGACGGTCGCCACATGGTCGCGCGGAATCCAGGCGTCTACTTTGGCAATCATGCGGTCCCAGTCGAGCAGCATATAAAAGGCGACGACAGGGGTCACGATCAACAGCGAGATGATGTTGACCAGCGCCTTGCCCGAACTCCAGATCTGCGCAAACAGGCCGGCAATGAAGCTCAGGCCCTCCGACATGAGATTGGAGAAATTGTCCTTCAGCGCACCGGCCTGGCTGCGGATCCATGGCGGCAGGAAAGAAGTCTGCGCGTGTTCGACGAATTGCTGCAGCTGCCGCACATATTCGGGCACATGCTGCACGAAATCATTGAACTGGCTGACGATGATCGGAATGAAGATGGTGAGTGCCAGCGCGAAGATCAGGATAAAGGCGATCAGGATCACGACCGTTGCCATCATGCGGCTGAGACCGAGCTTTTGCAGGCGGTCCGCCACCGGATCGAGGAAATACGCAACCGCCATGCCGGCGATGAAGGGCAACAGGATCGAGCTGAAAAGATAGAGAAAAACGATAAAGGCGGCGAGCACCAGCAGCCAGAAGACAACCTGCTGCTTTAGGCCCGAACCGCTGACCTTATGTTCCATCATCTTCCCCGATTGCCGTTCAGCCGAGGTTAAGCACATAGGATGGCGCCTTTATTATGGTCAAGCGAGTTTACGCCCCGTCAGCTTCAGGACTTGGGGGTGGTCAGCTACGTCGAATGGCCGAGTTGCTACCATGCTGATCGAGCGTAAGATTTGCTTTACCTGGGGGACCAGGTAGCCGCCGAGATTCCGCGACGCCGCACCTCCTGCCAAAGTCTCGGCGGCTCCCTCCCCATCCTCGAAAGCGGGCTATTTCTCTTGCTCAGTTGCCGCGCTGATCGTTCGATGCGCAGTTTGAAGTATTCGTCGAGAACGCACCGCAGAAGCCGCGCCATAAAAATTTGAACACCGGCGGCGGCTTTGGCGATTGAGTACGGCCCGATACCTCTTAAAGGTGACCAGGCTTCCCAAAAGTTTCCCTACCAAAGCCGTGGCCATCCGCAATGATGGGTCAGCCGCACTCTCGCGGCGCAGGGCTCGTTGCGCGTCCCCACGCAATCCGTTCAAGCCGCGGATAGGCGAGCCCTGTCATTCCTGTTTGAGCCAACAGCAGCCGGCCAAAGCCTGTAAGCCCGACATGAGACGAATGTGCGAAGGGAGCGGAAAGCCTTCTCCGTACCCTTCGCGGTGTCAGATCAAGGCCAAGTTCGGGAGATGGTCAGGCTGCAGCGCTGAACCGAACTTCGCCGTCGTTCAGGAAGCACGTCTTGTTGAACAAGGTCAGATCTACCGGGTTCGGCAACCGGACGTCGTCCATATCAGGGCATGGTTTTTTCGACGGATCATAGGAACGGTCGATCTGGGAAATGAACACCATGATCAGTCCCCTCTCCCGAGCAAAGGATTTCAGTGCGCGGACCTGAACCATCAATTCAGGATTTTCGCGCCTCTGATCGAGCAGCTGTAGATAATCCACGGCGACCAGCATGCCGCGGGGCGCTAAGGCCAATTGCTCCATCATGTAGCCGGCGCTGACCGCATCGGAATCATCGAACAAGAAGCGATCGGCAAAACGCGCCGGATCGACCCCGATCGCGTTGAACCGGCTGAGGACATCTCCCTTTGTGTAATCAAGGGAGAAGAAGGCGCTGCGGTGGCCGGCCTTCATGGCTTCCACCGCCAGTTCGAGGCTCAGCAGGGTTTTGCCGTGCCCCGGCCGGGCGCCGACCAGCACCAGATCGCCCGGCGCAAGCCGCGGAAACAGCTTGCCAGCCGGTGCTGTCTCCGATGCTTTCGAGACCAATAGGCTCCAGCCTGCGAATCCTTCCTTGGCCGCAATGCGCTCAAGCGCCTCATGCAGCGGGATTTTTTCGTCACGGGACAGGAGTTTTGCTTTTCGCTTCAAATGATAGATAGGCGCAGACAGTTTCATCCAGAAACCTCCTATTGCGAGCCATGATCGCAACCCCTCCTTATGCCTTGTGCTCGAACAGTCGGTTTGGAGATCGACCAGCCCTGCATGAATGATACTTTCCCGAACGGAGGGGGGAGGCGTGGGCTGCGCCAGAATCAGATGATAGCTGAAACCAGGTTCGCCGGACATCCGCGCAACTGATGGAGTTGAAAAAATCGAGCTGGCTGGACACTCTCTTTTCAACCTGTCGTCCGCCTTGAACGCACGTTGACAAGGCGGCATGAATGGACGACGACGACTGCAAGCGGAAGGTTGGCCAGCGTCGCTTCAGGTTACCTCCGATCATAACGAGAGCCCTACCCTGCACATGCATATCCCTCCTGCCCGTAACTCCGCCCGTCTGCCTCTCCGCACAGAGACCATGCGATGAGCGCGACAGGCACAGACAGAATCATGCACGATATCGCCGCTGTCGGCGAACTGACGCGGCTGGCCGCCGAGCGCTATGACGGGGTCTACGTTTCCCTGCGCGCTGCGATGATGGAAGCGCTTTCGCAGGCCGCCGATCTTGGCGACGGCGCGCGTGCCGTCATGGACATGGCGGATGCCGCCGCCGGCGCCATCATGGAGCATTATCCCAACCAGCCCGTGCGCGCCTGTCGCGCCGGTTGCGATGCTTGTTGCCACCTCCATGTCATGATCCCACCGGGCATTGCCGAGGCGATCGCCGCCTATCTGACGGAGCGGTTGGAGCCGGAAGCCCTTTTGACGCTGCGGGGCGAATTGCGGAAAGCGGCGGATGCGGCAGCGGGTCTCGCCGATCCCTCGGCGCTTGTGCATCGCTGTCCGCTGCTCGGGGCCGATGGGCTCTGTACGATCTATGACGTGCGGCCGCTGACCTGCCGCGCCTTCACCTCGAGATCCGCAGCCGCCTGTCGTTCGATGGTCTTCGATCCCGAAAGCGCGGTGACGACGATCACGCAGAACCCGGCGCAATTCCGCGTTTATGTCGAGGCAACCGGCGCACTCGAACAGGCGGCACGCCTGCGGGGACTGTCCGCACAACAGAAAGGTCTTTCAGCGGCGCTGCTCGAGCTTTTGCCTGACTGAGATATTTTCGAACCGCAGGGAACGGGGAAAATACGCCCCTTTTGCCCTCAATCCCTTGCATAACAGCCCCCATCGTGCAATTGCGACCCGCATGTGACGCCGGTACATTGGCGTCTGGCGGACATCGGAGATCAGCATGAGCCAGTCTGGGAAAAACGGCCTGACCTATAGCGACGCGGGCGTGGATATCGATGCCGGCAATCTGCTGGTGGAGAAGATCAAGCCTGCCGTGCGCTCGACGCGCCGTCCCGGCGCCGATGGCGAGATCGGCGGGTTTGGCGGGTTGTTCGACCTCAAGGCTGCAGGCTTTACCGATCCTGTGCTGGTCGCCGCCAATGACGGCGTCGGCACCAAGCTCAAGATCGCCATCGACGCGGATTATCACGACACTGTCGGCATCGACCTTGTCGCCATGTGCGTCAACGATCTCGTCGTCCAGGGCGCCGAGCCGCTGTTCTTCCTCGACTATTTCGCGACCGGCAAGCTCGACCCTGATCAGGGCGCTGCAATCGTGTCCGGTATCGCCGCCGGCTGCCGCGAGGCAGGCTGCGCGCTGATCGGCGGCGAGACGGCCGAGATGCCCGGCATGTATTCGGATGGCGACTACGATCTCGCCGGCTTCGCGGTCGGTGCGGCAGAACGCGGCCAGTTGCTGCCGTCGGGCGATATCGCGGAAGGCGACGTCATTCTCGGCCTCTCCTCCTCGGGCGTTCATTCCAACGGCTTTTCGCTGGTGCGCAAGATCGTCGCCGTCTCTGCCCTTGCCTGGGACGCGCCTGCGCCCTTCGCCGAAGGCAAGACGCTCGGCGAAGCGTTGCTGACGCCGACCCGCATCTATGTGAAGCCGCTTCTCAAGGCGATCCGCGAGACCAAGGCGCTGAAGGCGCTCGCCCACATCACCGGCGGCGGTTTTCCGGAGAACATTCCGCGCGTGCTGCCGAAGCATCTGGCTGCCGAGATCGATCTGGCCGCAGTCAAGGTTCCCCCCGTCTTCTCATGGCTTGCCAAGATCGGCGGCGTCGAGGCGAAGGAAATGCTGCGCACTTTCAATTGCGGCATCGGCATGATCGTCGTCGTCGCTGCCGAGAACGTGGCTGCCGTCTCCTCGGCTCTGGAAGCGGAGGGCGAAACCGTGGTGACGCTCGGCCGCATGGTTGCCCGGTCCGAAGGCGCTGCGGGCACGATCTACAAGGGTACGCTCGCACTATGAGCGGTTCCGGCGTCAACGGTGCGCGCAAACGCGTCGTCGTCTTCATTTCGGGCGGCGGCTCCAACATGCTGGCGCTCGTCAAGGCGGCGCAGGCGGGTGACTATCCGGCCGAGATCGTCGGGGTCATTTCCGACAAGGCGGATGCGGGCGGGCTTGCAAAGGCAGAAGCGCAGGGCATCAGGACCTTTGCTTTCGTGCGCAAGGATTTCGCCAGCAAGGATGCGCATGAGGCGGCGATATTCGCCTGCCTCGATGAATTGCAGCCGGATATCCTTTGCCTTGCCGGGTATATGCGTCTTCTGACCGGCGAGTTCATCCGCCGCTATGAGGGCCGGATCATCAATATCCACCCTTCCCTGCTACCGCTCTTTCCCGGCCTGCACACGCATCAGCGCGCCATCGACGCCGGAATGCGGATCGCCGGTTGCACGGTTCATTTCGTGACCGAAGGCATGGATGAAGGCCCGGTTATCGGCCAGGCGGCTGTGCCTGTCCTGTCGGGCGACAGCGCGGAGGCGCTGGCAGGACGCGTGCTGACCGTTGAGCACCAGCTCTATCCGCAGGCGCTGCGCCTGTTGGCGGAGGGCAAGGTGCGGATGGAAGGTGGCAAGGCGGTGAGCGACGGTACGGGCGCCGGCTCGGCCTCAACGCAGCAGGTTATTTCGCTGCCGGTTAGTGACTAAGCTGTTGGCTTAGAATGGATGACTTCGGGGCTATGTCGTGAGAACCCCTCATCCGCCCTTCGGGCACCTTCTCCCCAAGGGGAGAAGACACTTGCGGCCTCAACATCGATCACATTGAACGTTTTTTTGGTAGAGGTGCCGGCAGTGCGGCATATATCTTCTCCCCTTGGGGAGAAGTCCCCGGCAGGGGATGAGGGGTTCCAATAGCCAACCCCGTCACCAACACCCGCCTCAAGCAACCATCAAGCAGCCGCCAGAGCCCGTAGCGGATGCAGCGTACCGTCGCTGTAAATCACACGGCCACTACGGAAGGTGGCGCGAATGCGATGGACGGCGCCGTGCTCGATTGCCACGAGATCGGCTTTCTGGCCGATGGCGATTTCGCCGCGGTCGGTCCAGCCGGCGGCGCGAGCGGCATTCTTGGTTGCCATGGCCACGGCGGCGGCGAGGCCGCCCTTGGCGACTTCGGCAAGCTTGAAAATGGCGGGGACGAAGGCTGCCGGGTGATAATCGGCAGCGATGATGCCGAGAACGCCGGCGCTGGCAGCATCCTGTGCGCTCAAATTGCCGGACATGGATTTGCCGCGTAGCGCATTCGGCGCGCCCATCAGTGTCCAGAGACCGCGACGGCAGGCTTCCTCGGCAGCGTCCATGCTCACGGGGAATTCGCTGATGGTCACGTTGAAGTCGTGCATTTCCGCGACCTTCGCGGCGCTATCGTCATCATGCGAGGCCAGCGACAGCTTGTGCTTCAGCGACAGCGCGACGATCTCGCGGAGCTTGGCTTCGATCTCGGGATTGCTGCGCAGCGCGATGCGCTTGGCGAGGATTTCCTCGGCCTGCGCGCGCGAGATGGAACGGCGCTCGGACATGCTGAGCAGATAGGCCTCGATATTGTTGTACTGCCCCTGCCCCGGCGTGTGGTCGGTCAGCGAGACCATGTCGACTTGGCCGGCATCGATCAGTCGCTCCAGCGTGGGTGCAGCACCGACATTGGTGATCTCGTAGCGGGCGTGGACGCGGTGGTCGATCAGCAGCTGGCCGTGCAGGCGCTTGATGCCCTCGATGACGGCGGAAGTCGTTTCCAGCGAGCGGACATGGCCGTAGACGCTTTCGGTCGCGAAGGAGACGGCGGCGAAGGCGGTCGTGACGCCCGATGCGGCGAGCTTCTTGTCCAGCTCGTGGATGCCGAAATCGATTGGCATCGTCGCATTCGGCCTCGGCGCGATTTCGCGCTCGATCATATCGCCATGCAGATCGACAAAACCCGGCATCAGAAAGCGGTTGCCGCCCTCGAAGGTCGCCGATGCGACCGGCTCAGACCTGATCTCGGCAATGACGCCGTCCTCGACCCGCACGGATCCGTTTTCGATCACCTCATCGGGCAGGACGAGGGTAAAATTGCTGAGCCACATCGATTTTCTCCTGAAATCCATAGGGTCGCACTATGCGACAAAGAGTTGAATGCGTTGAGACAACAACAGGAAATCCGCGCTATCCAGCATCGGCTGCCGTCATGTCGCCGATCTCCAGGCTGTTGTCTATGGTGAACTGAATGCGGTCTCCCGGCCACATGGCCTCGCTATAGGCGATCGGCACGCCGTTCAGATCGGCGTCGACCTTGCGGGTGACGAGGACCGGCTGGCGCGGTGGCAGGCGAAGGACGCGTGCGGTCTCTGCCGTCGGCATAGAGGTCGAGATGGCAGTCTTCAGCCTGATATAATCATGCACGCCATAGGTCTTGTAGATTTCCGTCAGGCGCTGCCGGCTGCGGCGGGCCTTGTCGATATCGGGAAAGCGATCGACAGGATGGTAGCTGACCGACATGTTGATCGGCACATCATCGGCGAAAGCGTAACGAACGATCATGTAAACCGGCGCGCCCGTCTCGATATGCAATGCCGCGGCGACGTTCTGCGGCGCAGGGACCATTTCTTCCCTCACCGGCTGGTCGGACGAGACGCGCCCCAGTTCAGCCAGATTGTTCGAGGCGCGCGTGCGCAGGGAAATGCGGTAGTCAAGCACGCCTGTACGCTGGACAAAGCTGCCCTTGCCGTGTTCGGTGCGGATCAAGCCTTGATGCGCGAGTTCCGCCAGCGCGCGACGCAGGCTGTGCCGACCGCCGCCGAAGCGTTCGATGAGCTTCGGCTCGCTCGGCAAGCGACTGCCATCGGGAAACGCGCCCGCTTCGATCCCCTCGCGGAGGCCGTTGTACAGTTCCTGCCATTCCACAACGGCGTTGCGTGCCACGGACAACTCATTCGAATGTCTTTATCGATGGTCCGGACGAGTAGACCGGATTCGTGACAGAAGAATGAAGGCTTCGCGGATTTTCGTGCTCCGGCCGGCACCGAATGCTCGGCGTAACGTATCGAATGTTGCATTTACCGTAACGTACTTACGCGATGTCCAAGGCCGATGCAGTCTTTCCCAGCAAAATGGCGATCCTGTCCCCGGCAGCGCCAAACCTCTGCAAAAAGGAGAGCAAGATGTTGGACAACCGGAAGAATATCAGGAGGATGCCATGAAGATCACATTCTCCAGAAGTTTGCGAGCAGCGACGGCGGCCGTCGCAATGAGTTTGACCTCTGTGGGCATCGCTCCCCTGGCATCCTATGCCCAGCAGGCGGCACCCGCCTCCCCGACACCTGCTCCGGCTGACACCGCCCCTGAGCAAACCGAGAAAACCGATAGCTCGAAGCCCAACATCCTTGTCATCTTTGGCGACGATATCGGCCAGACGAACATCAGCGCCTATTCCTTCGGTGTCATGGGTTACCGGACGCCGAACATCGACCGCATCGCCAAGGAAGGGTTGATGTTCACCGACTACTATGCGGAAAACAGTTGCACGGCTGGCCGCTCGACCTTCATCAGCGGCCAGGTCTGCCTGCGCACCGGCCTTTGCAAGGTGGGGATCCCCGGCGCGACAGTCGGCCTGCAGCCGCGCGACATCACTATCGCCCAGGCGTTGAAGCCACTCGGCTATGCCACAGGCCAATTCGGCAAGAACCATCTCGGCGACCGCGACGAATTCCTGCCGACCAAGCATGGCTTCGACGAATTCTTCGGCAACCTCTACCATCTGAATGCGGAGGAAGAGCCGGAGCGGCCCTACTATCCGAAGGACGATCAGGAGTTCGTCAGGACGAACTCGCCACGCGGCGTCATCCACTCCTATGCCGACGGCCGGGTGGAAGACACCGGCGCGCTGAACACGAAGCGCATGGAGACCATCGACGACGAGACGACGGCAGCCGCGATCGATTTCATGGGGCGGCAGGTCAAGCAGGGCAAGCCGTTCTTCACCTGGATGAACACCACGCGCATGCACGTTTTCACCCATGTTCGGCCTTCGATGCAGGGCCAGAGCGGCATGCCGGGCAATGAGTATGCCGATGGCATGATCGAGCATGACGGCGACGTCGGCAAATTGCTCAAGGCACTCGACGACCTCAAGATCGCCGACAACACGATCGTCGTCTACACGACGGACAACGGCCCGAACCAATGGTCATGGCCGGATGCCGCCACCACAGCATTCAGAAGCGAAAAGGACACCAATTGGGAGGGTGCCTTCCGCGTTCCCGCGCTGGTCCGCTGGCCCGGACACATCAAGGCCGGCGAGGTTTCCAACGAGATGATGTCGGGCCTTGACTGGTTCCCGACGCTTGTCGCAGCCGGTGGCGATCCGAACATCAAGGACGAACTGCTGAAGGGAACGAGCATCGGCGGAAACCAGTTCAAGGTTCACCTCGACGGCTATAATCAGCTTCCCTATCTCACCGGCAAGGAACCCAAATCGGCACGTCAGGACTTCTATTACTTCGACGATGACGGGCAGATGGTGGCCTATCGCTACAACAATTGGAAAATCGTCTTTTGCGAGCAACGCCAGCCGGGCGGCTTCCAGGTCTGGGCCGACCCGTTCGTCTGCCTGCGCGCGCCGAAGGTCTTCAATCTGCGCATGGATCCTTACGAGCGCGCAGATATCGTCTCCGACCAGTATTATGACTGGCTGGCGAAGAACGCCTATCTCATCCAATACGGCGTCTGGCGCGTGGCGCCCTTCCTGCAGACCTTCCGCGACTATCCACCGAGCCAGCGTCCGGCGAGCTTCAGCATCGATCAGATGATCGATAGCCTGATGTCCTCCTTGGAGCATGGCCCGGCATCGGCTGGACAATAGACGAAATCGAACGGGCGCGGTCGATGAGCCGCGCCCGTTCGGCAACCGGCTGCCATTGGGCGGCACGCCCATATTGCTGCACTCAACGGCAACGTCACGTGGCACAACAACTCATTCGAATATCTTTATCGATGGCTCGGGCGAATAGACCGACTTTTGGACAAGGAAAGAAGAACCGACGGCATCAAGTTTCAGAAATGAACGACCAGGCCCAGGATTGGGCCGTGCTCGACGATATCGTTCGTAAGGCTTCCATTCGAATAGTTGACGCCAAGCGCCCTGTAGCCGGCGACGGCGGAAATCGACTGCTTGAACTTGTAGCCGAGGCCCGCCATCACATCCCAGTCGAGATCGGCTCCGCCAGCGCCGATGAGGCCCCAGCCCGTCACGTAGAATTGAGGCGTAATCGAGTAAACGCCTTTAAATCCTGCCAGACCATCGACCCATGTCGCATCGTCGCGTGCCGAACGTCCACCTAGCGGCCCTCCGCTGAATGATATCGTTGTTTCCGTCCACCAGAGCTTTGCGCCACCGACGACGTCCAGGCGGCTCTCTTCGTCGCCTAGGACCGTATAGCCCGCTCCCATAAAGCCCGTGAAGGTTTCCTGCTTGAGGTCCACCGAGTCCGCGAGTACGCCTCGCGGCGTCGCAGAATCGGTTGTTATTCGTGAATAGATTATGTCCGTGACAACGCTGAATTTCCCATATCTGGCTTCGCCAGCCCCCATGAAGCCGAAATCGAGATCCTTCAGAATGTCTCCGAAGTTCTCGTCAATATGGACCTCCGGGAGCCCGAAGACGCCGGTGTCGCCATTGATCCCGGCAGCCCAGAAATAGGGCGCGAAGGAGAAGGTCCAGCGATCCGGCTGCTGTTGCTCGGCAGGTTGGGGTGCAGTGACCGGAAGAAGATCGGCGGCGTCTGCCGGTATGGTCGCCATGAGCGTGGCGCTGATCGGAAGTAGACCGTAGACGATCCAGCCGAGCAAAAACCTCGTAGAACGGCCGCCCAGTTGATGGCTTGCTTGCCTTCCGAAGTCGCCCTCTTTCATCGCACGCTCCCCTCAGACGCAGTACGCGATTAAGTGTGCGGTAATGGTTACACGACGGAAAGTTGAATGTCGATTGTGTATATTAGTGAAACAAATCAACGTCACCGATAGTGTTAAATCCGCAACGGGCCAATAGCGGAGGGTCGTTCTGCCTCAATTATATTTGTATACACGGCCCATTCTGCTGGCCATCATGTATAGTTCCTCCATCCGGCCAAAGCCTGCGCTGTTTCCCAATGCAGCCCAATCCGCCTTGCTCTCGGGATAATCAGCGGCCCTGATATGGGTATCGACGGCTGCAAATTCCTCGTCGGTGAGCGCGCTCCATTCCGTGCGGATCGCCGTGAATCGATCGAGCCATGCCGCCCGATCCTCGTCTTCGAGCAGCGTCGGCTCCCAGATGAGGAACAGACCGTTGCGGGGCAATATCGCGCGGATACGCTGCATGAACGGAAGCTTTTCAGCCGATGGCAGGTGGTGAAGAGACATGCCGACCCACACGACATCGACGGGTTCAGACCACTGACCGATGGCGTCGGCGAAGTTCTGGCAGCGTAACTCCACCGGGCACGAAAGCATCGCGAGCGCCTGTTTGGCGACGTCAAGAGATTGGGTGGAAATGTCGATGCCGATGTAGCGTCCGATATCCGTGCCGATCAGGGCAGCCGCAGACGAGGACGCCGTTCCACACGCCACATCCAGAAACCTGAAATGCTTCGGTGCCTCCCTGACCAGAATCTCGTGAAGCTTCCCATAGACCTCCCGGTGAAACATCAGATTTTCACGGACGATCTTCTGATAAATGGCGAGTCCTGCGGCAAACAGTTCCTGATCAGTCGACATATGCGCCCCCACGCTTTGTGACTTTGCCGTTGGGGATCATATCCCAGATCTGTCGATGTGACACCAAGGTTGCATTAGTCTTTTTGCATATAAATGCAATGCCGTCTCGGACCGACCACGTTTGGCGATCGGCAGCCGTCGAGCAATTGCCTTCCATACGTCGTTTGCCGGTGGTGCAGTAATCACTTTTGTGGAAAAGTGATTACTGCACGTTCAGAGGAAAAGCATGCTTCCCAATCCGTTCGATGACAAACGGTCCGAGGTTAAGACCAAGGCGGCGATAACCTATATCCTTCTCATCACCGCGAACGTTGCGGCCTGGGCATGGGCCTGGATCGCCTTCGCGGAGCGGCCGGTCCTGCTCGGCACGGCGTTCCTTGCCTATATGTTCGGGCTGCGTCACGCATTCGATGCCGATCATATCGCCGCAATCGACAATGTCGTGCGAAAGCTGATGCAGGAGAAAAAGAGCCCCTATTCCGTCGGGTTCTTCTTTTCGCTCGGGCATTCCAGCATCGTCGTTCTCGCCTCGGTCGCAATCGCGGCGACAGCGGCGACCATGCAGAATAGACTGGGCGATTTCCACGACATCGGCGGCGTGATCGGCACGACGGTCTCGGCAGCGTTCCTGCTCGTCATCGGCCTTGCCAATCTCTTCGTCCTCAAAGGCATCTGGGCGGCCTTCAATCGCGCCCGTCGCGGTGAAAAGATCGTCGACGAGGATCTGGACATGCTTCAGGCCGGTCGCGGCCTCATCGCCCGCATCTTCCGGCCGGTGTTTCGCGTCGTCTCGCGTTCGTGGCATATGTATCCGATCGGGTTCCTGTTCGGCCTCGGCTTCGATACGGCGACGGAAATAGGACTGCTCGGCATATCCGCGAGCCAGGCGGCGCAGGGCGTGTCCTTCTGGACGATCCTGGTCTTTCCGGCGCTGTTTACCGCCGGCATGTCGCTCATGGATACGACGGACAGCGTATTGATGACGGGAGCCTACGGCTGGGCGCTCGTCAATCCGATCCGCAAGCTCTGGTACAATCTGACGATAACGGCCGCCTCGGTCGTGGTTGCCGTCTTCATCGGCGGGCTGGAAGCGCTTGGGCTGATTGCCGACAAGCTTGGCCTGGAGGGCGGATTCTGGAGTTTCGTCGGCGAGATGAACGGCAACCTCGCCAATTTCGGCTACGCGGTCGTCGGCATATTCGTGGCGAGCTGGATCATCTCGACGGTGATCTATCGGTCCAGAGGCTATGACAGCTTGCAGGCCGGATAGGCTCATTCATGACGTGAGCGGCTCATCGACGGAGCTACGTGCCGCCGCAGAAACGCCACCCTGCGCATTGAGCGCCCGAGGGTGGCGTCAGCTTTTCAAGCAGTTTTATCGCTATCGTGTAACTGCCTCGTCTCAAGGCACCGATAGCTCATGAGCAATCAGACCGGGCCTGGCCCAAATCCGTGCAAGCCACCCAGCAGCCAAAGAATGAGCAGCACGACAATGACCAGCCCCAAGACGCCTCCGAGGCCCCTGCCGCCATATGAGCGGTGCGCATAGTAACCACCACCGCCACCAAACAGCAGGATCAGGACAATAATCAGAAGAATCAATCCCATACTGGCAGTTCCTTTCCGTCAAAACACAGGGTTGAAACGCTGTGAGATGCTGAAAGGTTCCTGGCACAGCCGAAGAATTGCCGTTCAACCGCTAGCGTGGGACACGCCTGCCAATCGCCGCATCGATGCAAGTTTTCTGTCGTCGGGGGCCAGCCCAGACGAAGCTCACTCGTAGCCATTATCGCCATATCAGGCCCCCAGGCTCGCCCTATTGAGCATCGCCCATTGCAGCAGCATGATCGTCTTGGCATCGAATATCTCGCCGGTCTCGACCATCCGCATGGCATCCGCGAGCGGCACTTCCATCACTTCGATATCCTCATGCTCGGAGGCAAGGCCACCACCGGATGCGATACGATCCGACGTATCAACCGAGGCTGCGAAGAAGTGGACGATTTCAGTGATAGCGCCCGGAGCGGTCATGGCCTTGAAGAGGAAGCGAACGCCGCGGACGCGGTAGCCGGTTTCCTCCATCGCCTCACGGCGGATCGCCTCTTCGGGTTGTTCTCCATCGAGCAGGCCGGCCGGCACCTCGATCATCCAGCCAGCATGGCCTTCCAGGCAGGCCGCGAGGCGAAACTGGCGGACAAGGACGACAGTCTCACGCTTGACGTCGTAGAGCAGAATGCAGGCGGCCGGCGTGCGGTGATAGATCTCCCGCCTCAGCCGATGCGTTTCGCCCTTCGAATCCCGATAGTCGATGTCGTAACTCGAAAGCTTGGTCCATTCGTTCGACAGCGTCCTGTCGCTGACGATTTTTACGCGCGCCTTGTCCTCGGTCATATCCTGCCTTCGCATTTGCTGTAGTCGGTGCTGCTCGCCTCCCTGCCCTGTATCAGACGGCGTCGCGGCGAAGCCAGACCTTGTTGTCGTGGACGGCGGCACCGCCAAAGGGTGCAATCGGATCGGCTCCGGTCAGGATATTGATCCCCTCGCCATCCACATGCGCCTTGTTCGGCCACAGACCCTCGGCAATCAGCACGCCGGGCTTCACCTCGGTCGTGACACGCGCGTGGATGCGAAGGTCGCCGCGGGTGTTGCCGATGCGGACGAGATCGCCATGTGCGATGCCGTAACCTTCCGCATCCTGCGGATTGATCATCACTTCCGGCCGGCCTTCTTTCTGGCGGGAGGTCTTGGTCTCCGAGAAGCTCGAATTCAGGAAATTGCGCGCTGGCGAGGTGGCAAGCCGGAAAGGATGCTCCGGATCGGCAAGCTCGATCACGTCGACCTGGTCGGGGAATACGGGCAGCTCGATATGCGGGCCGAGCATACCGATCGAGGCCGGCGGACGGTTCGAGGCCGGCTGATTGACCCAGTCCGGGCGGAAATGGAACTTGCGGTCCGCATGGGCAAAGCCGTTGAGGAAATGCGCATCCTCGAAATCCGGTTGGCGGTCGAACCATTTGTGTTCGAGGAAATGGTCGTAGTCAGGCAGGCCGCTTTTTTCGAGCATGCGATCGACCATTTCGCGGGCGGTAAAGCCGAAGCCGGGGCGATCGGCAACGCCGAGCCGCTTGGCCAGTTCCTCGATGACGAAGAGATTGGTGCGCACGCTCAGTGGCGGTTCGACCAGCTCGGGGCCGAGCAGGATATGGCTCTGGCCACCGGCCTTGTAGATGTCGTCATGCTCGACGAACATGGTGGCGGGTAGGACGATATCGGCCATTTCGGCCGTCTCGGTCATGAACTGCTCGTGGACGGCGACGAAGAGATCGCTCCGGGCAAAGCCGCGCTTCACCAGCCGCTGTTCGGGCGCGATATTCATCGGATTGGTGTTCTGTATCAGCATCGCCGTGACCGGGCCGCGATGACGCAGCGCCTCGGCATCGCCGGTCAGCGCGCGGCCGATCTGCGACTGGTCGATCATGCGGATATCGGGATCCTTCATCGAGCGGCCGATGACTTCCGAATTGTCCATCCGGAAGATATCGCCGTTGGAATAGAAGGCGCCGCCGCCCTCATATTGCCAGGAGCCAAGAACCGTGGCGACTGACGCAGCCGCATGCATGGCGACGGCACCGTTGCGCTGGCGGGTAAAGCCGTAGCCAAGACGGAAATAAGTCTTCCTGGTTCTGCCGATGAGACGAGCGAAGGCCTCGATTTCATCGACCGGCAGGCCGGTGATGCCGGCTGCCCATTGCGGCGTCTTCGATTTCAGATGCGCTTCGAGACCGGCGGGGTCATCGGCATATTTCGCCATATAGTCGCAGTCGGCATAGCCGTCGCGGAACGCGATGTGCATGACGGCGCAGGCAAGGGCCGCATCCGTGCCGGGCCTGACGATCAGCGCCATGTCGGCCTGCTTCATCGTCGGATTGTCGTAGACGTCGATGGCAACGATCTTTGCGCCGCGTTCCTTGCGCGACTTGATCGCGTGGGTCATCACGTTGACCTGGGTCGAGACCGCGTTGGTGCCCCAGAGCACGATGCAATCGGTGCGGGCCATCTCGCGCGGATCAGGACCGCGCAAGGTACCGGCCGCCATCAAGAAGCCAGTGGTTGCGGGCGCGGTACAGATCGAGGAGAAGAAGCCGGAATAGCGCTTGGCATGGCGCAGGCGCTCGATCGAATCGCGCTGCACCAGGCCCATCGTGCCGGCATAAAAATAGGGCCAGACCGCCTCGCTGCCATCCTTCGCCTCGGCCTTGATGAAAGCTTCGGCGATTTCATCAAGCGCGTCGTCCCAGGAGATCTGCTGCCACTGCCCCGCCCCCTTGGTGCCTGCGCGGCGCAGCGGATGCATCAGGCGATCGGGGTGATAGAGCCGCTCCGAATAGCGGGCGACCTTGGCGCAGATGACCCCCGACGTGTAGGAGTGATCGTTGGCCCCTCGCACCCTGCCGATCCTGCCATCCTCGGTCAGGTCGACCTCGAGCGCGCAGGTCGAGGGACAGTCATGGGGACAGGCCGTGTGGCCTATTTTCGCTTTGGCGTGAATGGGGGTCGCAATGTTCATGAGACTTCTATATTTCATGCCGGGACCGGCCAAAAGACCTCAAGCGGTCCATCACAACAAATCATGCGGGCTTCACTCGAAATGAACTACCGGCATATCTACCATGCGGGCAATTTCGCCGATGTGCTGAAGCACGCGATATTAGCGCGGCTCGTCCGCTACATGCAGAACAAGGACAAAGCTTTCCGCGTGCTCGACACCCATGGCGGCATCGGGCTCTACGATCTGTCCTCCGAGGAAGCGCAAAAGACCGGAGAATGGCGCGACGGCATCGGTCGCATCATGGAAGCCGAGCTTTCGCCGCAAGTGGCCGATCTGCTGGAGCCCTATCTGTCGGCCGTCCGCGAGCTCAATCCCAATGGCGGTGTGCGCTTCTATCCCGGTTCGCCGAAGCTTTCGCGCATGCTTTTCCGGCCGCAGGATCGCCTTTCGGCGATGGAGCTTCATCCCGAAGATTTCAACCGTCTGCACAGACTGTTCGAAGGCGACCATCATGTGCGCATCACCGAACTCGACGGCTGGCTGGCGCTCGGCGCGCATCTGCCGCCGAAGGAGAAGCGCGGCATCGTGCTGGTAGATCCGCCTTTCGAGGAGGACGGAGAATACGAACGGCTGGTGGACGGCCTGATCAAGGGCTACCGGCGCTTCCCGGGCGGCACCTATTGCCTGTGGTATCCGCTGAAGAAGGATGCACCGATCAAGAAATTTCATGAAGCGCTGCAGGCATCCGAAATTCCGAAGACGCTCTGCGCCGAGCTTGCTGTCAGGAGCGACCGCGACACGACGGGCCTCACCGGCTCCGGCCTGATCATCGTCAATCCGCCCTTTACGCTGAAGGACGAGCTGCACGCGCTGCTGCCGGCGCTGAAGGATATGCTGGCGCAGGACCGTTTCGCCTCGCACCGCGCCTTCTGGCTGCGCGGGGAAAAATGATAACGCATATGCGGCCGAAGGAACGGCTGTTAGTCCAAAGGTGATTTAATGAAGCTCCTCTTTTCCTCCACCTCTCCCTTTTCCAGCAAGGTGCGGATGGCCGCCCGTTATCTCGACATCGAACTCATGGAAGTCCGCGTCGACACCAATGCCGGCCCAGCAATCCTCGTCGACAACAATCCGCTCGGAAAGATCCCGACGCTTCTGACGGACGATGGCATCTCGATCTTCGATAGCCGCAGCATCACGCATTACTTCCACCGGATGAAGGGCAAGAAGCTCTACCCTTCGAAGGAGGCGAAGCGTACCGAAGCCGAGGTGTTGGAAGCCCTTTGCGATGGCGCTTGCGAATGCCTTCTCTCCATCGTCTACGAGCGGCGTCTCCGCAGCGAAGAAAAGGTGTTCCAGCCCTGGATCGACCGGCAATGGATGAAGGTCAACCGCACGCTCAACCATCTGAGCGTCGACTATCCGAAAATCGGCAAGAAGCTGCACGGCGGCCATTTCGCGCTGGCGGCGCTGATCGGCTATCTGCAGCTGCGCTTCGAGGGTCAGTGGGAAGACCATCACGGCGAACTCATCGCCTGGGCTCGCGCCTTCGAGAAAACCTTCCCCGACTATGCGGAGTTGAAGCCGCAGGCCTAAACAGGTTCAGCGGTTGCCGGCTTGTCGTGCCGCGTCTGCCTTGATGAAATCCACGAAGGCCCTCAGCGCCGTCGGCAATTGTCGGCGGCTCGGATAATAGAGGAAGAAGCCCGGATAATAGGGGCACCAATCCTCCAGTACGCGGATCAACTTTCCCTCAGCGATATGCGACTGCACCTGCTCTTCGAACAGATAGGCCAGCCCTGCCCCGTCGAGTGCTGCGCCCAACATGATGTCCTGATCGCCAAGCGTCAGCGGCCCCTGCACTTCGATCTCCAGTTCAATGCCGCCGCGCTCGAACTCCCAACGGTAAAACGAACCGCCGGCAAAACGATAGCGGACACAGGAATGGCTCTTCAGATCGTGCGGCGTCAGCGGCTTTCCGTGGCGCTCGAAATGTGAGGGTGCGCCGACCACGGCAAAGCGATGACGCGGCCCGAGCGGCACCGCAATCATATCGGCCGCAATGCTTTCCCCGAAACGCACGCCGGCGTCGAAGCCGGCCGTGACGGTATCGACAAAGGCGTCGTCGATCACCACCTCGACTTCGACCGCCGGGTAGGCTTCCAGGAAACGTGAAACGACCGGCAGAAGCGTCAGCCTCGCGGCGATGCGCGACGCATTGATGCGCAGCTTGCCGTACGGCTCGCTGCGGAAATTATCCAGATCCTCCAGCGCATCCTCGATGTCGAGAAAGGCGGGACGGATGCGGTCGAACAGCCGCTCGCCCGCTTCCGTCAACCCCACGCCGCGGGTCGTACGGTTGACGAGGCGCACATCCAATCGCTCTTCGATCGCACGCAGGGAATGGCTGAGCGCCGAAGGCGTGACGCCCAGCTCGACCGCTGCCCTGCGGAAGCTCCGGTGCTGGGCAATGGCCAGAAAGATGGCGAGGTCGCTGGATCGAACGCGTTTCATTGATGAGAAATTCTCAGCTCTTCATGGAAGAGAAAGTAGATTATCTCATCACGGGTCACAAGCTACCTTTCTCCTCGCAAGCAAATTCCAATCCTTGCCAACCCATTGAAGGAGAATGTCATGCGTGTTTGGTTCATCACAGGCGCTTCCCGCGGTTTCGGCGCCCTCATCACCCAGGAAGCCCTCAATGCCGGTGACGCCGTCGTCGCCACGGCCCGCAATCCGGAGGGCCTTGCCGCCAAGTTTGGCAACCATGCAAACCTCTTGACCGTCGCCCTCGACGTCACGAATGAGGAGCAGGCCAACAAGGCGGCGGAACAGGCGGTCAAGCGCTTCGGCAGGATCGATATTCTGCTCAACAATGCCGGCTTCGGCCTGCTGGGCGCGGTCGAGGAAGCCAGTGCTGCGGAGATCGAAAAGGTCTATGCGACCAACGTCTTCGGCCTTCTGAAGGTAACGCGGGCGGTCCTGCCCCATATGCGCCGCCAGCGCTCGGGCCACGTGCTCAACGTCTCCTCGATCGGCGGCTATGTCAGCTATCCCGGCTGGGGCATCTATGGTTCGACCAAGTTTGCGGTCGAGTCGCTTTCGGAAGCCCTTGCCATGGAAGTCGAAGCACTTGGCATCAAGGTGACGGTCGTCGAGCCCGGCTTCTTCCGGACGGACTTCCTCGACGACAGCTCGCTTTCCATCAGCCCGAGCTCGATCCCCGACTACAATGAAACGCCCGTCGGCGCGATGCGCGCTTTTGCGGCCGATCACAATCATGCCCAGCCGGGCGACCCTGCCCGCTTTGCAAAGGCAATGATCACGCTCGCCCATTCCGAAAACCCGCCGCTGCGTATGCCCTTCGGCAGCGACACCGTCGCGGCGATCGAAGCCAAGAATGCAAGCGTCGCGAAAGAGCTGGCCGCCTGGCGGGAACTCGCGGTCTCCACCGACTTCCCGAAGGACGCCTAAGACGATATCGCAAAATAGAAAAAGCCGGGGCGCGCGCCCCGGCTTTTCACGATCAGCGAATGATCGAAACTTAGAACTTGAGGCCGATACCGACCTTGACGCTGTTCTCGTCGTAGCCACGCGAAACGTTGCCGGAGTCGAGGTCGAAGTTCTTCTTCTGGTAGTCGGTGTAACGGTATTCAACACGAGCAGTAATGTTGTTCGTGATCATCGTTTCAGCGCCTACACCTGCGGTCCAGCCGACTGCCGTTGCGCTGTCGGAAGAAGTGGCGTCTTCAACCTTGTTCTTGCCGAGAGCAAGACCAGCCGTGCCGTACAGCAGGAAGGGGTTGAAGTCGTAGCCGAGGCGGCCGCGAACCGAGCCGTTGAACTCGTTCTTGTTCTTGTAACCGTCATGGGTGTTGTCGAGACCGGAGTAGCCGAGATCTGCTTCAACGCCGTAAACGATGTTGCTCTGTTCCCAGTTGTAGCCGGTATAGACCTGACCGCCGAAGGCGTAGCCATTGTCACCACCATGGGTGAACTTGCCCATGTTGTAGGTGCCAGCGCCACCGAGGTAGAAGCCGGCCCAGTTGGCTGGCGGAGGTGCAACGTCCTGGGCGACGGGCGGCTGCGGGACCTGTTCGACAGCGTCAGCTGCGTGAGCAGCGGTAAAGCCTGCAATAGCAAAGGTCGAGGCCATGAGGGTCACGATAAGCGTACGCATATTCCATTCTCCTTTTCATCTCGTTTCGCCCGGCATACTGTCTCTACACCCTAAGCATCACGAGTAATCACCAGATGTCCCTCCCGGATCGAGTGTCAAATTGGCGTCCAATTGAGGAATTGGAAGAGCCAAATTATGATATCATTGTGGCACACACATGGCTGAATTTCGATGTTGCTTCATCGCAACACAGAATCTATTAACCTTAATCATCCGTAAATCCAAGAATACATAAATTTACCCAACTATTTCTAAAGCTTTACACAGAACAACAAAGGTATGCATCGAATAAGGACAGGCCTTTTCAGATGATGTACCGGCATCCTATATGTGTGACGGTTGGGTAACGGCAGTGAAAAGGCAAGAACTTGAGCGACGGTAAACTGCGCAGCGCACTGATCACGGGCGCATCCAAAAGAATAGGCCGGGCGATTGCAGAAGATTTGGCGGCTAATGGCTTCGGCGTCGTCATTCATGCCAACCAATCGCTGAAAGAGGCCGATGCCTTGGTGACGGAATTGCGGCAAGCCGGCAAAAGGGCAATTTCGGCACGTGCGAATTTAAGTGATATTGCCGAAACATCGGACCTCGTCGAAAAGGTCGTATCCGAGTTCGGACCGCTCGATCTTCTCGTCAATAACGCCTCCATCTTCCAGGGGGATACGGCCCACCAATTCGATGCCGCGGCATTCGACGCCCATTTCGCGGTCCATGTTCGTGCGCCCTCGATCCTTGCCGCAGCCTTCGCACGCCAATTGCCGAAGGGTGCCCACGGCCTCATCGTCAACATCATCGACCAGCGCGTTTGGGCGCTCAATCCACGCTTCTATTCCTACATGCTGTCGAAGTCCGCGCTCTGGACGGCGACGCAGACCATGGCGCAGAGTTTTGCCCCCAATATCCGGGTCAACGCAATCGGGCCGGGGCCGACCATGCCGAGCGAGCGGCAATCGAAAGAGGATTTCCAGAGGCAGGTCGACGGGCTGATCCTGAAAGCCGGCCCGGGCCTCGACGAATTTGGGCGGACGATCCGCTTTCTTTTTGACACGCCCTCGATCACGGGCCAAATGATTGCCCTGGATGGCGGCCAGCATCTTGCCTGGCAGACCCCGGACATCTTGGAGAGCCTGGAATGAATGGACGAAAGCTGCCGGACGGCGGCGTTCTCTATGACGAATCGGAAGAGATCGAAGACGACATCGAGGTGGAAAGCGATGCCGCCCCCTCTCCCATTGCAGCCGTCGACTGGAACGAAGGCGGCAAGAACGAGAGCGGGCTGAAAGGCGCCGACCTGATCGCCGAGTTCGTCAAGCGGCTGCCGAACAGCCCCGGCGTCTACCGCATGTTTAACGAGGCCGGCGACGTTCTCTATGTCGGCAAGGCCCGCAGCCTGAAGAAGCGCGTCGGCAACTATGCGATGGGTCGCGTCCACTCCAACCGCATCGCCCAGATGGTTCGCCAGACGGCAAACATGGAATTCGTGACGACGCGCACGGAAACCGAAGCGCTGCTGCTGGAAGCCAACCTGATCAAGCGCTTGCGGCCGCGCTTCAACGTGCTGCTGCGCGATGACAAGTCGTTTCCCTATATCCTGATCACAGGTGATCACCGCGCGCCTGCCATCTTCAAGCACCGTGGCGCGCGGGCGCGCAAGGGAGAGTATTTCGGTCCCTTCGCCTCAGCGGGCGCCGTCGGGCGCACCATCAATTCGCTGCAGCGCGCCTTCCTGATCCGCACCTGCACCGACAGCGTCTTCGAGACGCGCACGCGGCCTTGCCTGCTCTACCAGATCAAGCGCTGTTCCGGCCCCTGCACGCACGAGGTCAGCGATGCGGGCTATGCCGAACTGGTGCAGGAAGCCAAGGACTTCCTTTCCGGCAAGAGCCAGAACGTCAAAGCGCACATGGCCGAGGAGATGAACGCGGCCGCCGAAGACCTCGATTTCGAGCGGGCGGCGATCTATCGCGATAGGCTTGCCGCGCTATCCCATGTGCAGAGTCATCAGGGCATCAATCCGGCCGGCGTCGAGGAGGCGGATGTCTTCGCGATCCATCACGAAGGTGGGATTTCCTGTATCCAGGTCTTCTTCTTCCGCACCGGGCAGAACTGGGGCAACCGCGCCTATTTCCCGAAGGCCGATCCGCAGTTGTCAGGCGCCGAGGTGCTGAACGCCTTCCTGGCGCAGTTCTACGACGACAAACCGGTGCCGCGGCAGATCCTGCTGTCGGAGACGGTCGAGGAGATCGAACTGCTGGCGGCTGCTCTCGGCGAAAAGGCAGGCCACAAGGTCTCGATCCTGGTGCCACAGCGCGGAGAGAAGAAGGATCTCGTCGATCATGTCGTCGCCAATGCCCGCGAGGCGCATGGACGCAAGCTTGCCGAAACGGCGTCGCAATCGCGACTCCTGGAAGGTTTCAAGGAAACGTTCAAGCTTCCCTACACCCCGCAGCGCATCGAGATCTACGATAACTCCCATATCATGGGCACGAATGCGGTCGGCGGCATGGTGGTTGCCGGGCCGGAAGGCTTCGTCAAAGGCCAGTATCGGAAGTTCAACATCAAATCGACCGACATCACCCCCGGCGACGACTTCGGCATGATGAAGGAAGTGATGACCCGGCGCTTCTCGCGCCTGCTGAAGGAAGAGGGAATTCCCGACCGCAGCGCTGTGCCTTCGGCGGCCGATGCGGCCGACCTGCCCTTCCCCGCCTGGCCCGACGTTATCCTCATCGACGGCGGCCAGGGACAGATGACTGCCGTACGGGCTATTCTCGAAGAGCTCGGCATCACCGACAGCGTGATCGCCATCGGCGTCGCCAAGGGCGTCGACCGCGAAGCAGGACGCGAACGCTTCTTCCCGCCGGGCGGCGATAATTTCACGCTGCCGCCGCGCGATCCGGTCCTCTACTTCATCCAGCGTATGCGCGACGAGGCGCACCGTTTCGCGATCGGCTCACATCGAGCACGACGCAAGAAGGAAATGGTGAAAAACCCGCTCGACGAGATCGGCGGGATCGGCCCGTCGAGAAAGAGAGCATTGCTGCAGCATTTCGGTACCGCGAAGGCGGTTTCGCGGGCGGCGCTTTCGGACCTGACGGCGGTCGAGGGTATCTCCGAGGCTGTCGCCAAGCAGGTTTACAATCACTTTCACGACGACGCCGCGAAATAAATCCGCGCAGTCGCAAATTCCACGCAATGGCGACGAAAAAACAGAAACAATGTTGACGCTAAAGCTCTAACACATCATCTACCGCTCCGACCCCAGAGAAAACGGTTTCCATGGCATCGCGCGCATATAGCATCCCCAATCTGCTCACCTATGGCCGCATCCTCGCCGTGCCGCTGATCGTGCTGTGTTTCTTCGTCGAGGGGAAGCTGGCGATCAGCAACACATCGCGATGGGTGGCCTTGTGGATTTTCATCATTGCCTCGATCACGGATTACCTCGACGGCTATCTCGCGCGCATCTGGAACCAGACGTCGAATATCGGCCGCATGCTCGATCCGATCGCCGACAAGCTCCTCGTCGCCGCGGTGCTACTGCTCGTCGCCGCCGACCAGACGATTGCGGGCTGGTCGATCTGGGCGGCCATCATCATTCTTTGCCGCGAGATTCTCGTTTCCGGCCTGCGCGAATATCTGGCGGCGCTGAAGGTCAGCGTGCCCGTGACACGGATCGCCAAGTGGAAGACGACCGCCCAGATGGTGGCCATCGCCTTCCTGCTCGCAGGCCCCGCGGGCGACGAGATTTTCCCTTATACGACATCGCTTGGTATATTGCTTTTGTGGGTCGCGGCGCTGCTGACGATGTATACCGGCTACGACTATTTCCGCGCCGGCCTGAAGCATATCGTGGATGACGAAGCATGACGCGACTTGTCTATTTCGCATGGGTGCGTGAACGCATCGGCAAGGCGGAGGAAGAAATGTCCCTGCCATCAGAAGTCGTGACCGTTGGCGATCTATTGAATCATCTCAAGGGACTGGGCGAGGAATATGAGATGGCGCTTCAGTTTCCCGAAGCCATCCGCGTTGCCATCGACATGGAACATGTCGAGCACGACGAGCCGATCGGGAATGCCCGCGAGATCGGGCTGTTTCCGCCGATGACTGGGGGGTGAGGAACGATCCGGCGGAGCCGGAGCAATCGATCTAGTGAATCGATTGCAGTGACGAACGCCCGGAGCCATGCAAAGGGCCGGGAAGTGTTGCATAGGAAACGCCCATGACCCCCACCATCCGCGTCCAACGCGAGGATTTCAACCTCCAGGCCGAAGTCGACAGACTGACCAACGGCCAACCCGGCATCGGCGCCGTCGTCACCTTTTCCGGCCTCTGCCGCGACGAAGGCGGCACGCTCGGGGCGCTGGAGTTGGAGCACTACCCCGGCATGGCGGAGGCGGAGATCACGCGCATTGCCGAGATCGCCATCGAGCGCTTCCACCTGCTGGGACTGACGGCCATCCATCGCTACGGCAAGATCGTGCCCGGCGAAAACATCGTGCTGGTCATCGCTGCGGCGTCACACCGGCAAGCCGCTTTCGACGGCGCCAATTTCGTCATGGATTTTCTCAAGACCTCCGCGCCCTTCTGGAAGAAAGAGCACGGACGGGACGGCACGGAAGGCGACTGGGTGACGGCAAGAGACGCTGACCAGACCGCCCGGGACAAGTGGCATAAGCTCTAAAGTCTTTCTAGGGTATCGCCCGCTCGCGCCGACTAAGCACCAGAACCAGAACGAGCGCCGAGAAGATCACCATTTCACGCCACATGAGGGGGCCATAGGCACCCCAGAGGGTTTCGGCCACGCCGACCAATGCAGCCCCGCCCGCCGATTTCAGCGGATCGGAATAGCCGCCGGCGGCGGCAATCATCAGGACCTTGAGGCCGAATAGCAGGCCTACACTGAAATCCATCGTGCCGTAATAGGAGGTCGACAGGATGCCGCAGAGCGTGGCGATGAGCGTCGATGCCCCATAGGCCACGAGGAAGACACGGCCGGCGCTGGCGCCGCACAGTTCGGCGGCGAGCGCATCGTCGGTGACGGCACGCCAGATGCGGCCCCAGGACGTGTATCGCATGATGGCGGCTCCACAGAGAACGATTGCGGCCATCAGCCCAATATTGAGAAGCTGCAATTGGGTGAGCGCCACCTTGAAGGCGCCGTCGTCCCAGAAGACGATCGACCGACTCATCAGCGGCGGCAGCCAGATGCTGCGCGCATTGGAAGCAAGCCGCGCCGTTTCGCCGAGGACGATGACCATGCCCAACGCTGCGACGATGACGGTGTTCGGCGATTTCTTCGCCAGCGGCTGCATGATCGTCCGGCCGATGAAGAGCCCTGCCCCGACAGTATAGACGGCAGCCAGTGCGCCTCCGAAGGCAATCGCCGCAGGCAGGACCAGAAACATCCGGTTGTAGCCGAAATCGGTAAAGAGCAGCAGGAGCTGGCCCGAGAAGGCATAAAGCGCGCCATAGCTGATGTCGGCACGGCGTGTGACGCCGAAGCCGATGGCATAGCCGAAAGCAAGCGCCGCATAGAGCGCGGCGAGCGGAACGGCATTTGCCAACTGCTGCAATAGATAGGCCATGGAGAACTCCGGCGATCGTCAAATAATAACTGGCAAAATTGCTTTTACCAGTTATATTTTGACCATGAGCTTTTCCTGGACCCCCCACCGCTTTTCCGGCGGCGCACTGGCGCTCGATGTCGCCAACAGCGTCATCCTGCGGCATGACGAGACGCGCCGGATCGATCGCTTCGAGGCACCGGGGCAGATTGAGAGTTTTCCGAAGGCGGCCGCCAATTTCTGTGCCGAGCGGGCGCTTTTCGGCGATATAATTCCTGTTCATGCGGACGGCAGACCGGGCTTCATCCGGCTGCGCGAGATGATCGACCGCTATTTCCGCGCCCGCGTTCTCAAGGAGCCAAGCAACGGGCTTCTGGCCGAGCTGCTGGCGGCGCTGTCGGAAACCTTGAGCCGAGCGCAATCACCCGAGGGACTGGATGCGGCGACCGTACATTCGACGCTGCGGTTGATCGCCATGCCCGACGAGGAACGGATGAAGATCTGCGGCAATTGCGGCTGGCTCTTCATCGACCGCAGCAAGAACAAAAGCCGGACCTGGTGCGACATGGCCGTCTGCGGCAACCGCGCCAAGGCGAACCGGCACTATCGCCGCAAGAGAGAGGAGGCGCCATGAGGAACCGTTTGATCACCGTGATGGCTGCGGCCGGACTTTTGCTCTCGGCCTGTCAGAGGCAGGCGGAGAACATGCTTGAGGTGACCGGTCATCTGTTCGTCTTCAACTATCGCGTGGCGAGCGCCACCTATCTACTGACGCTGAAGAAGACGTCACCGATCCCCGATGGGTCGAAGCTCGTTGCCGAATTCGAAAATCCGCAGGGTGGCGCGCCTCTCGTCCTGGATCAAAAGATTTTCCCGATCGATGAAAACATCTCGCTTCAGAGCGAGAACCTGCATTGCGTCCGCAAGGACCGGCCCTACTCCGTTAGCGTCAAACTGGTCGACAAGGACGGCAAGGTCCTGCAGGAGCTGAAGGCGGAATTTAAATCCGACGTCGATCAGTCGATACTGCCGAGCAAGCCGCTCGTCGTCGGCGCCGGTTATGAGAAGAACCCCGAGGTCTTCAAGGCCGATGGCACGACCGATTTTTCCAATACCGACAAATGCCCGGCATAGGCTTCACGGCACAACGCAAAAAGCCGGGACGAGCCCGGCTTTGAGGAGTCAATTCAAGGCATTCGCGCGGAATGCTGAAAGGCTGAATCAGCCGACGATTTCGGTGTCGGAGAACCAGTACTTGATTTCCTCAGCAGCGGTTTCCGGAGCGTCGGAACCGTGAACCGAGTTTTCGCCGATCGAGAGGGCGTGAACCTTGCGGATCGTGCCGTCAGCAGCGTTGGCCGGGTTGGTTGCGCCCATGATTTCGCGGTTCTTCAGGATGGCGCCTTCGCCTTCGAGAACCTGAACGATCGTCGGGCCCGAGGTCATGCCTTCAACGAGTTCGCCGAAGAAAGGACGATCCTTGTGAACGGCGTAGAAGCCTTCAGCTTCGCGCTTGCTCATCCAGACGCGCTTGGAGGCGACGACGCGCAGGCCGGCATCTTCGAGCATCTTGGTGATGGCGCCCGTCAGGTTGCGCTTGGTGGCATCAGGCTTGATCATCGAGAAGGTGCGTTCAATCGCCATGGGTCAAATCCTCTGTTTTACTGGAAAAGTGGGCGGTCTTTACCTGCCCCTTTGCCCGAAAACAAGGGGGACGCGCCAATTTCACGCCGCTGTCACAGTCGAGCGCATCGTCCCGCCAGGCAATTTCATGACTGGCGCCTAACACAACATTCAATTCATCCTTGAAATCATTTCATTGCCACGGAGGGAGCAAACAATGCCGAGACATCTACAAATGTTCGCGAACTATAACCGCTGGGCGAACCGCCTGCTTTTCGACGCCGCCGCCACACTGACCGACACCGAATACCATAGGGACATGGGCGCATTTTTCGGCTCGCTTCATCGAACGCTGGATCATCTGATGGTTGCCGACATGATGTGGATGCACCGCTTCACCGGGTCGGGCGACCTGCCGCAAACGCTCGGCATCGCGCTATACGAGACGCTGGAAACGCTTGATGCCGCCCGGCAGCGGCTGGACCAGCGGATCATCGACTGGGTCGCGATACTGGACGAGGCCGCACTCTCCCGCGACATCACCTACAGGCCCGTCACCCGGCCGATGGAATTCACCCATCCGCTTGGCCCGACACTCTTTCATCTCTTCAACCACCAGACCCATCATCGCGGCCAATGCCATGCCATATTGACCGCGCTCGGCAAGCCGAGCCTGGAAATGGACCTGATCTATTTCCTGCGCGGCGACGGTCAGGAATGGCTCTACGGCTAAATCCGGACCTCATCGCCCAACCATCCCTGATGAGTGCAGGTGACAGTGCCCGCAACTTCGCGTTAACTTCATCTGCTGATAGAGCAGGAAAATCATACCCGTAGCGCCCGGCGTTCATCCGGTTTTAACTGCCCACCCGGCTATTCTTATCGCAAAGAACCAGGGCCCTGAACCAGCGGGCCGATGCCGAACAGGGGGCAGGGATGGCTCATTCACATGCGGGCGCATTGGCGCACCATAGCGGAATACAGGACGCGGAAGCGCCGATCGATCTGCAGAAGATCGGCCACTACATGGCCAAGCTGAAGGTCCAGGGGCTGCCGCGCAACTATCAGCTCTTCCACGAAGCGCTTTTCGGCCATAACCGCGAGATCGCCGCCGAGATCGGCGCGCTCGGCTCCAATCCTTCCCAACCCATGCTCGACGAGATCGGCCTCAAGCATCGGCTCGTCAGCCATTGCGGGTTGGTGGCGGACAAATCCAATGCCGACGCCGCAGCGATGTTGCGCGAGGTTGCCAGCCAACTGAACGAGGGACTGCAAAAGAAGCAGGGTTTCATGCGCGCCGTCGAAACCGTCGCCCATTCGGTCGCGGAGGACCAGAACCAGAGCCTTGCCCAGTTCACCGCCGAGATGGATTTCCTCAACGCCTCGCTGACCAACCTCATGCTCTACGAAACCGAGCTGACGGAGAAGCTGAAGGACGAGATGGAAAAGCTGGAGGCGCTGGAGTCAGGCAATGCTGCAATCCGCGCCGCCGCTGCCACCGATCGCATCACCGGGCTGCCGAACCAGATCGCCCTCATCAACCGGCTGACTGACCTTTACGAGGACGGTCGCGAGGCCGGCACCGCGCTCTTCCTCGTCGATATCGACGACTTCCGCGCCTTCAACAACAAATATGGCCCCCAGCCTGCCAATCATCTCCTGAAGAAGCTGGGCATGGTCTTCCGCAAGTCGGTAAAGAAGAACGATTTCGTGGCCCGCCTCGGTGGCGACGACTTCAGCTTCATCTTCAGCGATGTCGGAACGGAGGATGCGCTGGCTATCGCCACGCGCTTGCGCGCATCCGTCGAGGAAAATCTGGTCTATGCGACCTCCGACAAGACCGACCCCGGCAGGCTGACGATCTCGATCGGCATCGCACTCGGCACGGACGCTTCATCGGCGGCCCAGCTGATGGGCCATGCCGAGAAGGCGCTCACCGCAGCCCAGGCCAATCGCCGCAAGCCGATCCAGATCTTCCAGCGATAAGGCGTCTACCAGTTGGTGAAATTGCCTGAGCACCAGGGATTGATAATAAGGGCATGCACCGCTCGCCGCGCGAGGAACTAAATCATTGCGAGATCGTTATGCGACCACCGCAACCGGGAGGTCCGCCATGCTCAAAGTTTCGCTCGCTGCCGCTTTAATAATAGTCGCCACACTGTCGTCCTGCGCCAATACCGCGAAAGGAATGGCAACCGATGCGAAACAGACCGGACAGGCGCTGGGTTCCAGCACAAGCGACGTCATGAAGGCGGGCGCAAAGGGCAACAAGGCTGCGCAATAAGCTGCGTCGACTGTGGCCCCCGTCCGCCGGGTGAACGGCGGAGATGCATCCCTGCCTGCCGACTTCGGCTAAAGCAGCATCGTAATTATGATCAGGTATTTCCTCCCGTATTGTTGAGGCGCCTGCTTCTCGACAATGCCAGCGTCTCGCTACGCACCGGAACGAGGCGGGAGTAGGGATGGCATATCAGCCATCCCCTCGCCGCTCGACCGTCAGTACCATGGGCATCGCCCAATTCGCGCTGCTTATCGGCCATCTGAGAAGCCTGACCTCGTCGCCATAGACCTGTGCCTCCCATTTCGCGTAGAATTTCCGCTGAAATCCATTCAGCCTCACGCTTTGGCAGGCGATCGGGCCGCCATCGAAGTTCAGCGCGATCTTCAGGTTCAGTGGCGATGCCTTCAGGAAATCGGCGAGGCGATCGAGTGGAAAGAAGGCTTCCTTGGTCGTGCCGACAATCATACGTCCATCGCCATCCTTGGCCACGAAGGTTCGGTTGGCGAGCCATCGGCTCTTGACCGGCACATGTGTCTCACCGTCAGGCCCGAGCAACAGCGGATAGGACACCATTGCATTGGTTGCACCTTGAAAAGCCGTTTGCCATGTCTGTGCGGACAGATCCTTGATGTCCGCGAAGCCGTCACCGGCAATGAAAACGCCGGCCTTGGCATCGTAGTCTTTCGGCCCCATCGGCACACCCTCGCTTAGCATCGGCGTATCCGGCGCACCTTTGAGATTGTAGTAGCTGCCGTTGACGATCAGCACCGCTTTCGGAAGTACCTTCTCCCATTCGTCGATGCCCATATTCCCGGCCGGCGCATTGCGCGCCACGAAGCGATATAGCGCGGGATCGATGCGATTGAGCAGGATGGTATCGACCTGACGGCCACCGACCATGACGGGAAGCTCGGAGACCTCGAAGCCCTTTTCCACCTCGCGCCAAGCAAACGGTCCGGCTGTGGCGACAGGTTCGGGATTGCTGAGGGATAGCTGCATTGCCGGCGAAAGGCGCGGATCATCGGCCTTGATGCTGATCCAGTATGTGCCGCCTCTCCGCCATATCGAATTGAAGCCATAGGCGGCCGACCGATTCCACAACCAAGCCGAAGCTCCCAGGACAACGACCAAAACAATGCCTACTGCTGCAAAGAAGACTCTGACTCTCAACGACATGTGATACTCTGAATCTAAAATTCTTCTTAAAATGGCGTTTTCAGAAATTTCACCGGAAGAGTTGCAGTCTGAACAAAGCTTTTTTGCGGCAACAATTCCGGCTCAAGACGATGCGCCGGCGGAACTCGTGCCTCCGACTGACCAAGTGGATGGACGACGCCGTGGATTTACAGCCAAACAAGCTATTCGCGTCCACCCGCTGAGCCCTTGCCTTCCCCGCCGACTTCGGCCAAAACCGCGCCATGATCACGATATCAGACATTTCCGCCCGTATTGCCGGGCGCCTGCTTCTCGACAATGCCAGCGTCTCGCTGCCCTCGGGCACAAAGGCAGGCCTGGTCGGGCGCAATGGCGCGGGCAAGTCAACGCTTTTTCGCATCATCACCGGCGATCTCGGCGCGGAGACCGGATCGGTCTCGATCCCGAAGAATGCGCGCATCGGCCAGGTGGCGCAGGAAGCGCCGGGCACCGAGGATTCGCTGATCGAGATCGTTCTGTCAGCCGACAAGGAGCGCACCGCGCTGATGGCGGAATCGGAAACCGCGACCGATCCCCACCGCATCGCCGAAATCCAGATGCGTCTTGTCGATATCGATGCACATTCGGCGGAAGCCCGCGCGGCCAGCATCCTTGCCGGTCTCGGCTTCAGCCAGGAGGCGCAGGCGCGCCCGGCATCCGCCTTTTCCGGCGGCTGGCGCATGCGCGTGGCGTTGGCCTCCGTGCTCTTTGCCGAACCGGACCTTCTGCTGCTGGACGAACCGACCAACTATCTCGACCTCGAAGGCACGATGTGGCTGGAGGATTATATCCGCCGTTATCCGCATACCGTCATCATCATCAGCCACGACCGCGACCTTCTGAACAATGCCGTCAACTCGATCGTGCATCTGGACCAGAAGAAGCTCACCTTCTATCGCGGCGGCTACGACCAGTTCGAGCGCCAGAAGGCCGAGAACGACGAGTTGCAGATGAAGGCGAAGGCGAAGAACGAGGCCGCCCGCAAGCATCTGCAGAGCTTCATCGACCGGTTCAAGGCGAAGGCTTCAAAGGCCCGGCAGGCGCAGAGCCGCGTCAAGGCGCTGGAGCGCATGGGCACGGTTGCGTCGGTTATCGAGGATCATGTCCAGCCGATCACTTTTCCGGAGCCAGACAAGCAGCCCGCCTCCCCGATCGTCGCGATCCAGGGAGGAGCCGTGGGCTACACGCCGGGCAATCCCATCCTGAAGGGCCTCAATCTCCGCATCGACAATGACGACCGCATCGCGCTTCTCGGCTCGAACGGCAACGGCAAATCGACCTTCGCGAAATTCATCTCCGGACGGCTTGAGCCAGAGAGTGGCGCGGTCAAGCTCGCTCCCAGCCTGAAGATCGGCTTCTTCGCGCAGCACCAGCTCGACGACCTCGTTCCCAACGAGACGCCGGTCGAACATGTGCGCCGCCTGATGCCTGATGCGCCCGAGGCGAAGGTACGCTCCCGCGTGGCGCAGATGGGCCTGGCGACCGAGAAGATGGCGACGGCCGCCAAGGACCTTTCGGGCGGCGAGAAGGCGCGCCTGCTGATGGGGCTTGCCGCCTTCCATGCGCCTAACCTTCTGATCCTCGACGAGCCGACGAACCATCTTGATATCGACAGCCGCCGGGCGCTGATCGAGGCGCTCAATGACTACGAGGGCGCCGTCATCCTGATCTCGCACGACCGCTATCTGATCGAGGCGACCGTCGATCGGCTCTGGCTGGTCAACAACGGCACGGTCACGACCTTCGAAGGCGATATGGACGAGTATCGCGACCTGATCGTTTCTTCCGGTAAAAAAAAAGAAGAAAAGCCGCAGCTAGCTGAGGACGCAGGCTCGAAGGCCGACCAGCGTAAACTGAATGCGGACCGCCGCGCCTCGCTCGCGCCGCTCAAGAAAAAGATCAACGAAATCGAATCCTTGACGGCGAAGCTGGAGAAACAGATTCAGGCGCTTGATGCAGAACTTGCAGATCCGGCGCTCTATGAAAAGACCCCGGCAAAGGCTGCCGACAAGGCCAAGCAGCGTGGCGAAGCGGCGGCAAAGCTGGCGGCTGCGGAAGAGCAATGGCTGGAACTTTCGTCGGAATATGAAACGGCGATGGCGGGTTAAGTCTAAGGGCCTGCGGGATTATTGCGCCCTAGCAGACGGCAGACACCCTCTTCACGTTGGATCAAAAATTGCGATTCACGAAGGAGTGAATGGCATGATTTGGAGAAATTTGATCCGAATCACGCTATCCGGTTCCATCACGGGTGGCGGCGCACGGCTGCCGAGCCCGCTTTTTTTGGGAAAGCTGATCACGTGCGGTCGACCTCAAGCCACTGGACTATTCGCAAGACTATCGGCCTCGCCGGCGTAGCGGCCCTCCTCTTTTGCGGCCCGCAAGCCTCCGTCGCGGCACAGCAGCCGAGCGTTCCGGCCTGGCTCAGCGCGCATGTCGGCTTCGGGCCGGGGCAGATCGCCTGGCCTGTGCTTTCGAGAGCGCGCGCGCTCTACATGCAGCGCGTCAGCGAAGGCAAGGTGAAGAACCCCTGCTACTTCGCGATGGACGCGACGAAGCCGAACGATCCGAGCGGCGAGAAGACAGGCGGCCGGTTCTACGTCATCTGCGAGGCCAGCCAGTCGTTTCGCGCCATTTCGGCCGGGCACGGCAGTGGCCGCGACCTGAAGGGTGCCGCCGATTTCTCCAATGGGCGGGAATGCGCGCGGAACTTCGGCAACGCCATGGATTCAAACCTGACGACCGGCGGCTCCTATATGACCAGCGAGGTCAAGACCACGTTCAAGGGCTATTACCGAGCTTCGGGCATGAAGGATGCAGCCTACGTGCGCTCGTTTCTGCAGTTTGACGGGGAAGGCGAAACCGCCAATGCCCGCCAGCGCGCCATCGGCGGCCATGCGGCTGCAAAGGTCTCGGGCATATGCATGATGAAGAACCCGCAAAGCCCCTATGCGAACCACGACGGATATGTTCCGTTCGGCACGCTGGTGACCTATGCCGGCGGCCGCAGCGACGGCTGCACCAGTTGGACACCCGCCGACGCCACGCAAGTCATGTCCATGACGAAGGACAATCCGACGACGCTTTATATCTACCCTGAATCGGCAGATATCGCCGCGGTCGCCAAGGCTGTGGGAACGCACGCCTCGTTGAGCCAGGCCGGGCTCTACTGGAACGACGATTGCCTGAAGGAAATCAGCACTCCGAAATTCTGGCCGAAGACGACGCTCGAGCCGATCATCGTCAAATACAAGCAGGACCATCCGCCACCGCCAAGCAAGCCTATTCCGATCTGCGCGACGCAGTAAGGCGGGGCCACAGGAGCAATCCTTTAACGGCTGCAACGTCTGACCGCTGCGTGTCTACGGGCGCGGGCTGGTATGGCGTTGGCCATCCCTTGCGCCTGAAATCGGCCGGAAGCGTCCCGTATGCCCCAAAGACACACTCCCTGTTTTGGTCCGCGTCTAAGGCCGGTTTCCCGCTCAATTTAAACCGAACGTTAACCATAATCGGAAAAATTACGCCCAACATTCATTGATTTATATGTTGAACGGTTCCGATGTCTTTTCGCGTACTGCTGGCAAGCCTTGCCATTTCCCTCTCCGTTGCCGGCTGTGCGACCAAACCTCCGGAATCAGCGGCTTCGCTGAAGACGGCCTATGCGGCGTCCCCCACCGAAACGAAGGCTCTGAAAGCCAACGATCCTGTTTCGATGGAGCCTTCCTCCTGGGGCGGCACACAAACCGCCGAGTTGGACCCGGTCACCACGCATTCCGTCTTCGGTCATCATCTCGCGGGGCGCACGCTCTACGTTTCCTCGCTCAGCGACATCAAGCTTGCCGACAAAGAAGTGATCCTGACCTTCGACGACGGCCCGATGCCCGGCAAGACCGAGCATATTCTGGCCGCGCTCGACGAATTCGGCGTCAAGGCCTCCTTCATGATGGTTGGAGAGATGGCGCAGGCCCATCCGGAGATCGCCCGCAAGGTGCTCGCCGACGGCAATACGATCGGCAGCCATACGTTCAAGCACCCCGATCTCGACAAGATGAGCTTCGACCAGGCGATGGCCGAGATCCAGCGCGGCGAAAACGCCGTGGTGAAGGCCGTCGGTTCAGACGTCAATTTCTTCCGCTTCCCCTATCTCGCCGATTCGAAGAAGCTGCGCGCTGCCGTTGCGATGCGCGATCTTGTCGTCATGGATGTCGATGTCGACAGCAAGGACTATTTCAGCGTGACGCCCGTCGCTGTCATGCAGCGGACCATGAACGAGCTGCACAAGCGCGGCCGCGGCATCATCCTGATGCACGACATCCACACGCGCACCGCAGCCATGCTGCCGACCCTGCTCAACCGGCTCGAAAGAGAGGGATACAAGGTCGTCACGCTGCGCTATAACAAGCGGCCCGTGTCCTCGGACGTCGTCGCGCAGGCGGACACCCGGACGATCCGCTGATCGCCGCGGAGAAACGTTTGCCGGCCTTGCTCGCGGCCGGCTTTCTGCTACAACACCCGCAATAATCATACTTTTCGAGTGAACCATTCAGAGCGAGCAAGCCCATGTCTGCCATCAACCTTGCCATCGTCGGCGTCGGCAAGATCGTCCGCGATCAGCATCTTCCCTCCATTGCAGCCAATGGCGATTTCAAGCTTGTGGCGACCGCGAGCCGGCACGGCACCGTCGACGGCATTCCCGCCTATACCTCGATCGAGGCGATGCTCGAGGCAGAGCCCTCTATCGATGCCGTCTCGCTCTGCATGCCGCCGCAGTATCGCTATGAGGCTGCCTACAAGGCGCTCGTCGCCGGCAAGCACGTCTTCCTTGAAAAGCCGCCGGGCGCGACGCTTTCCGAAGTAGCCGACCTGCAGGAGCTTGCGGACAAGCAGGGCGCCTCGCTCTTTGCCAGCTGGCATTCGCGCTATGCGGCCGCCGTCGAAGCGGCCAAAAGCTTTCTCGCCTCGACAACGATGAAGAACATGCATGTCATCTGGAAGGAAGACGTGCGCCACTGGCACCCGAACCAGGAATGGATATGGCAGGCCGGCGGCCTCGGCGTCTTCGACCCAGGCATCAATGCGCTGTCGATCGTCACCCACATCCTGCCGAAGCCAATGTTCCTCACCGCCGCGACCCTGGACTTCCCGGAAAATCGCGACGCGCCCGTTGCTGCCGACCTCTATTTCCGCAATGCCGATCACGTGCCCGTCCATGCCGAATTCGACTGGCTCCAGACCGGCAAGCAGAGCTGGGACATCATCGCCGAAACCGAGGCGGGCCGCATGGAACTCAACGAGGGCGGCTCGAAGCTGTCGGTCGATGGCGAGCTGAAATTCTCCGCACCCGAGGCCGAGTACCCGGCCCTCTACCGCCGCTTCGCCGAGATCACCAAGGCCGGCACGTCAGACGTCGACCTTGCACCCCTCCGCCACGTAGCCGACGCCTTCATGCTCGGCAAGCGCAAGGTCGTGGACGCGTTCTACGACTGAGAAGGCCGCCGAGATTGAAAAAGGCCTGGGATCGACCCGGGCCTTTTGTCGTTTTGCCGTCGAAATCCTGGAATCGGATGACGGCGACATCAGCCTGCCATTACGCCTTTTTTGAGCACTGGCATCCATCTTGCGCAGAATCACGGGCACGGGCATTTTCCAGATATGGCGTTTTTCCTGAAAGAGCTCTCCATCGCGATCGGTCTTCTGACCAGTGACCATTCACCGGTCGCCAATGCCGACGGTTGGAAAGACTATGTCTGGAGAATTCGCCCCGTTGATCAGTGCATTGCCAAGGATAAAAGAGGCTTCTGCCGGATCGTCGACGACAAGTGGGACTGGAAAAGGGACCAGCACTACAGCTTCGCTTTTCATATGGATGCGAAGTCAAACACGCTGACCGGCAATCTTAGCCTGGACAATCGTGATCCGATCGACGACGATTTTGTCTGCGTCGTCGCCATCTTCACCGACAAGAACGATGACGAAGTGGCTGTTCTTTATCAGAACTGGCATTCGCTCCATGGCCGCTCGATCGAGCGGGACGTGCCGGTGCGCCCTTCCCTGCCCGTCAGCTCGATCGTCAAGGTCGCGGTCGGCTCGAAGCAATGCGATGTTCATGCTTCGCCCGATGCGGCAAACTTCTATCGGACACGGCTGCAGCTGAACCAGCGATGAGTTGCCGGGCATCATTGCCGGTCGCTCACTTAGCCAGCCATTCATTCACCTAGAATGTCTGCAGAATCTCGTCATGGGTTGAGCCTGCGATAAAGCATTGGCTGGCTTCCCCGAGCATTTGCTGAAACTCGATATCAGTGTTGATTTTCTGATGGTCGCGCTCGTAGGCCTGCAGGTCGTCGTGCTGGGCGTACCAGAATATCCGGGTCGGATTGCCGGCAAGCGCGCGGCTTGCAACTATCTTGATGGCATACTTCTCTTCGATCAGCTTTGCCGCCTTTTTGACGAAGGCAAATGCGTCCGGGACTTTCCCCGGGGCGATCGCTGCACTGCGAATCCATGTGATCATGGAAGCTCCCTTTGGCTCTTGATGAAGACTTTGCGGGGAGGACACTAGGTCAGCCTGCTGTCAGATTTTGTCAGCAGCCTCAGGAGAATGATTGGGCAAAGTTTAAGCTATCTAGCTTCGAGTGCGGATCCCGTATCTGGCGGGCGACGTCAAGGTCGACGCTTGAGATTCGCGTCCTCGGGCTTTCCCCGGACAAATTCCAGCGCCACCGAACCCGCTCGTATGACTCCGTTCAAGCCGTAAATCGGCACGAACTCTATCTCCACGTCGGTATTCAACCATTTTCTCGGGTAATAGATACTACGTTCACACCGCTCCAGCAGGGGACGGATGATCAGGTCGCCGATCACATTCTGGTGGCTGAAATTCTCGAGTTCGAGATCAATGATGTCGTCTATCAACAAGGTCACGACAGCGTGCTTGCCAACCTCGCCATTCCCCATGCCCCAAATGTGAATTGAGATCCGGCTTGTGCTGCGTCTGTTGAGAATGACCTGCGTTATCTCGCCGTCGTGGAATATCGGGATATGGCCGAAATAGGCTGTAAGCTCATCGCCGCCGGGAAAGGCTTTCCAAGCATGTTCGTCCATGCGCTCCATGCCCTGTCGTCCACCTTTTTGAAGCCCTACGCCTTCTTCTCCCAGCGCCCTTCCGGGGTCTGCTGCCAGTAAGTGAGCTTATGCCCCTCGCCTTTCAGCTTCTTCCATTGCGTGCGGGCGCCTTCCAATTGGCCCTGGTCGTAGCCATCAAACATGAAGACCACGCGATCATAGGCCTCGACCGTCGACGCATCGGCGCCGTCGACGAGGAAGCGGACGGTTGCGGCGTTGCGGTTATCGGTGGTGGTCGTCAGCAACACCGGTTGCTCTTCCGGCATGTCGCCTTCGTCGGTCCCGTGCGGCAGAAAGCTGTCCTCGCGAAAGGTCCAGAGATGGGCATCGAGCAGATCGCGTCTTGCCGTCTCTCGCGTCTGGACGGCAACGCGCCAGCCCCGCTCGACGCTCTTGTCGAGCAGCGGCGGCAGCGCGTCTTCCATCTTCGATTCCGTCAGGTGGTAGAAAAGGACCTCGGTCACGCCGCAGCCTACTTCTCGCTTCCCGATTCGTAATTTGCCCGAACCAGTTCATCGAGCAGGCGTACGCCGAAACCGGAGCCCCAGGACTGGTTGATCTCGTCCTGAATGGAACCCATCGCCGTGCCTGCGATATCGAGATGCGCCCAGGGCGTTTCCTGGACGAAGCGCTTGAGGAACTGTGCAGCCGTGATCGAGCCGCCGTTACGGCCGCCGGTATTCTTCATGTCGGCGAACTTGCTGTCGATCAGCTTGTCGTAATCCCGACCGAGCGGCATGCGCCAGAGGCGCTCGTTCGTCGTCAGGCCTGCCGCTATCAGCTGGTTCGCCAACTGGTCGTCGTTGGAAAACAGGCCGGCATGCAGATTGCCGAGAGCGACCATGATCGCGCCCGTCAGCGTGGCGAGGTTGATCATGAATTGCGGCTTGAAGCGGTCGTTGGTGTACCAGAGCGCATCGCTGAGTACGAGGCGACCTTCAGCATCCGTGTTGATGATTTCAATGGTTTGGCCCGACATCGACGTGACGATGTCGCCGGGACGCTGCGCATTGCCATCAGGCATGTTTTCGACAAGGCCGATGACACCGATAGCGTTGACCTTGGCCTGGCGGGCAGCAAGCGTGTGCATCAGGCCGGTCACCGCGGCCGCGCCGCCCATGTCGCCCTTCATGTCTTCCATGCCGGCTGCCGGTTTGATCGAAATACCGCCCGTATCGAAGACAACGCCCTTGCCGATGAAGGCGACCGGCTTGTCCTTTGCCTTGGCGCCCTTCCACTGCATGATCGCCAGGCGCGGCGGGCGAACCGAGCCTTGCGCCACGCCGAGAAGCGCGCCCATACCGAGGCGGCGCATTTCGCGCTCCGTCAAGATTTCCACTTCGACGCCGAGCTTTTCGAGCTCCTTTGCCTTGGCCGCGAATTCGACTGGACCGAGGACATTCGGCGGCTCGTTGACGAGTTCGCGGGCAAGGTTGACGCCCGATGCGATCGCCTCGGAGTCGGAGAAGCTTTTCTTTGCCGCAGAGGCATTCGCAACGACGATCGTCACCTTGACCGATTTTGAACTCGCCTTGTCTTCGTCGTCATTCTTCTTGGTCTTGTAGGTATCGAAGCTATAGGCGCGCAACAGCATGCCCAGAGCGAAATCGGCTGCTGCCTTTCCGCTCGCCTCAGCGCCCGGCGTATCCAGGAAGATTGCGACCTTCTCGACATTCTTTATCCGCGCTGCGGCGGCGCCACCGAGCTTCAGCCAATCATGGGCATTAAGATCGGCCACCTTCCCGCCGCCGATGACAAAGATGCGATCCGCAGGCGAACCTTCCGGCGCGACGATGTCGAGCGCGTTCAGCCCCTTGGCAGAATAGCGGGCAATCCGCGCCGCCTTCGCGAAAACATTTGCCGGATCCGCGATCGCGGCACCCGCCGGCAACTCGTTGTCGATATCTTTCAAGAGAATGGCAAGACCGCCGCTCAGCCGTACTGACTTTGCGAAGGTAATCTCGAATTTTGCTGACATATCTGCTCCGGGGGAAGGCACTGAAAGTAATTGGACCTTATTAGCCTCGATCATTCAGGGTTTCCGCATCGAATACAAGCTGCTGGCGAATCTTTCGACCGGGAAATCCACCGAAGACCTTCAAATCCCTGTCATTTGGAGCTGCTAAAGGAACCCCGAAGCTTGTCTGCTGCGATGCAGCAAGTATCGCTTTTCGACGGAATTACCTTGATCATCAATTTTGAAAGCTCAGAACGAGGGGGGCTTTTACCGACCCTCTTGCGCCCGCAGACGGCTGGAGATGCTTTCATCCTCCTGTTCTGTCTCTGGTGGCTGCTGCTGGCTATTTTCGCCACCTTCCCTGAGATCGATCTGAGCGTCGCAGGGCTTTTCTTCAAACCCGAGCAGTGTCCGGTTGCGGTCAAAAAGATTTGCGGCGATTTCCCCTATGGTGAAGATCCGCATCTGCGTATTCTGCGCGAAGTCTTCTTCCAGCTGCCCTACGTCGTCGCCATTGCCCTTTGCTGGATGCTGTTCGACTGTCTGCAGCATCATGGTGCGACCTTCAATGTCGTGCGTGCCCGCAACCTCAAGATCGCGCTCGGCTCGCTGATCGTAGGGCCGGTGATCATCGTCAATCTCTGGCTCAAGGCGTTTTCCGGTCGCCCCCGCCCGCGGCAGACGGACCTTTTCGGTGGAATGCTCGATTTCGTGCATGCCGGTTCCTTTGCCGGCAAATGCGTGAGCAACTGCTCCTTCATATCCGGAGAGGCGGCCTCAGCGGGCTGGATGTTCTGCCTGATTTTCCTGATTCCGCAGCCGGCCCGCTCGGCTCTTGCGTTGCCGATCGGCGTTGTATCGATCCTCATCCCCGCCCTTCGGGTCGCCTTCGGCGGACATTATCTTTCAGACGCCGTGCTCGGCTGGCTTTCATCGCCCGTCATATTTCTGGCTCTTTTCGCGCTATCCCAAACGACACACAGCAGAAAAATTTCTGAATTTTAACGAAATTTTTTCAATCGGGTTGTCGCAAAAAAATATCAAACATCGTAGAGCAATGAATCTCTGCCGGGCCATCGTGCTGCGGTGGGGCATTGTATCCAAGGGCCGGCATGAAACTACTCGAGATATATATCATTCGGCGTGTCGGCCAAATGTTCCTGGTAGCCCTGCTGCCGGTTCTCGCGATCATCTGGACCACCCAGGTGTTGCAGCGCATCAATCTCGTGACCGATAGCGGTCAGTCGATCGGCTCCTTCGCGAAGCTCGCCACCCTCATCCTGCCGACCATCATTCCGGTCGTGCTGCCCTTTGCCATGGTGATCGGTATCGCTCAGACGCTGACAGCGATGAACAATGATTCGGAGCTGACGGTCATGGAGGCGGCGGGCGCGAATCGCAGCGTGATCATCCGACCGATCATGCTGCTTGCTCTTGCAGTGAGCGTCTTTTCCTTCTTCGTGGACAACATGGTCGAGCCTCGGGCGAAGGTTGCGGCGCGCCAGATGGTGGCTGCCGCCTATGCGGATCTGCTGTCGACCGTTATCGAGGAAAAGAATTTCCGGCGTATCGAAGACGGGCTTTACGTCCAGATATCGCAGCGCCTGTCGGGACGTATCCTCAAGGGCCTTTTCGTCGCGGATTCGCGCGATCCGGCCTCCGATCTCATCTATTATGCCAAGGAAGGTGCGGTCGATCCCTCCGGCACGTCACTGCTGATGAAGGATGGAGAAGTCCACCGCAAGACGCCCGATGGCAACGTTTCCATCGTCAAGTTCGCTTCCTATTCGTTCGATCTTTCGGATATGACGGCAAACAAGGGTCAGGCGACGCTGCGCTCGAGCGACCGTGATCTCGGATTCCTGCTTCACCCTGATCCAAACGATCCGGATTATCGGGCAAAGCCGGGCGGCTATCGGGCCGAACTTCACCGACGCCTCACGGATTGGGCTCTGCCTGCAGTCTTCGCACTCATTTCGCTTGTCATTGCCGGGGACGCGCGTTCGCACCGCGAGGCACGCCTGCATCCGCTGGTCTCGGCGCTAACCATCGCATTCGCGCTGCGTTGGGCGGATTTCTATGCCGCGAACCAGATCGAGAATTCGCCTTTCTATATATTCGTGCTTTACGCACTGAATATCGGGGCAGCCCTCATCGCGATTCTGTTGCTCAGTCGTTCGAAGCGGCAAATGATGCCGGCCACGATCGGCAGCCGCCTTTCCGCCGTCTGGGTTGCGATACAGGGGCGCATGCCGAAGAGATCGAGCGGAGGCGAAGCATGATCTTCGATACGCTCGGCCGCTACTTCTTTATCTTCACTACGCTCGGCCGCTACTTCTTCGTCCGCTATATGCTGACGACCTTCTGGTTCTTCCTCGGCGTCATCTCGATCGTCTTTCTGGTCGACTTCAGCGAAACCGCCGGCCGGCTTGCCGGTCTGCCGGGCTACACGGTAACGGTCGGCCTGGTGATGACAGCGGTGCGGCTTCCGCTTATTCTGCAGCAGACAGTACCGTTCATCGCGCTGTTCGTGGGGATGACGGTGCTGATCGCGCTCAACCGGCGCCTGGAACTGGTCGTGGCGCGCGCGGCCGGCGTTTCAGTCTGGCAGTTCATGACGCCCTTCGTAGGTGGTGCGATCGTTGTTGGCCTATTGACCATGCTGGCGCTCAATCCGGTCGCCGCCTGGGGACAAAGGCAGGCGGAAGCCATCGAGGGAGACCTGCGCGGCGATCCCTCCTACCGCAATACGCTCACTGTTCCGTGGCTTCGCCAGATCAGCGGCAAGGACGACGTGATCATCGGCGCCAAGGCCATCCAGAACAATGGATTAACACTTATCAACCCGGTCTTTATCCACTTTGATTCACAGGGGAACATCGTGCTGCGGCAGGATGCTGCCATGGCAAAATTGGAAGATGGTTACTGGCTTCTTAACAACGTCGTCGAGAGGGCGCCGGGTGAAATCCCGGCTCACAAGACAACGGTACAGGTTCGTACGAATCTGAAACAGGACTTCGTCTCCCAGCGTTTGGTAGATCCGGAAACCATTGCTTTTTATGATCTTTCTAATCGAATTACGATTGCAAAAGATTTCGGCATCTCAACCAAGGCGTTGGAGACACAATTTCACTCGTTGCTGTCGCAGCCATTCCTTCTGGTGGCAATGACGCTGATCGCAGCAACCGTGTCCCTAAAATTCAGTAGATTCAACCAATCACGTTCGGTGATTCTGGGTGGCATCATTTCAGGCTTCGTGCTTTATGTGGTCACCGTGCTTGTAAAGGCATTCGGAAGCAGCGGCGTGGTTCCCCCCTTCGTAGCGACCTGGATACCAGTCATCGTCGCGTTGGCTCTCGGGGCAACGATTCTGCTTCATCAGGAGGACGGCTAGTGGCGGTCAGTAACCGCAAGCGTATTGGCAAAATCGTAGCTGCCCTGCTCTCGGGTGCGGCTGCCTATGTGTTCGTCGTGGCGAGCCCGGTTGTCGTCTATGCACAGGCAAATGACGCGGCGGCAACAACGCCAGGCACGAAAGTTAAGGTTCCTGAAGGATCGAAGCTCGTTCTGTCCTCGAACGAGCTCATCTATAACAAGGATACGCAGATCGTAACGGCGAGCGGCGCCGTGCAGATCAATTACGGCGGCTACCGCATGGTGTCGCAGCGCGTCGAATATAATCAGAAGACCGGCAGGATGACGGCGACAGGCAATGTCGAACTGATCACGCCTGACGGCAACCGCATGTACGGTGACCACATGGATGTCACCGACAATTTCTCGGATGGTTTCGTTGACGCATTGCGTCTGGAAATGCCCGACAATACCCGCCTTGCCGCTGAAAAGGGCGAGCGCGTGGGCGGCACCCAGATGATCCTGACCAAGGGCGTCTATACCGCCTGCCTGCCGTGCTCCGCGGTTGGGCGTGCTCCGCTGTGGCAAGTCAAGGCGCAGCGTGTCGTGCAGGATGGCAAGACGCATACCGTCACCCTGCATCACGCCCGGATGGAGCTTTTCGGCCAGCCGATCGCATATGTCCCGTGGATGCAGGTTCCGGATAATACCGTCAAGCGGAAGTCAGGCTTCCTGTTCCCGAGCTTCGGCATCAACGAAAATCTCGGTTTCAGCGCCTCCGTTCCCTACTATTACGTGATCTCGCCAAGCATGGATGCGACGGTCACCGGCACGTATTATACGAGCCAGGGGTTCCTTCTGCAGGGCGAGGTTCGCAACCGCTTCGAAAACGGCACCCACACGCTGCGTTTCGCTGGGATAGATCAATCGAATCCCAACCAGTTCAACTCGGGCACGACTGACTCGAAGCAGACAACGCGCGGATTTGTAGCGTCCAAGGGCGACTTCAAGATCAATCCGCGCTGGGCGTTCGGCTGGGATGCGATGTTGCAGAGCGACAACGATTTTGCTCGCACCTACAACTTGACCGGCTTCAACCAGAGCACACATACCAACCAGGCCTATTTGACGGGCATTGGCAAGCGTAACTATTTCGACGCGCGGGCCTACTATTTCGACGTGCAGAATGCAGCGACGGACCCGGATCTTTCGGCCGTGACCGCCGAGAAGCAGCAGTCGATCGTCTATCCTGTCATCGACTATCATTATGTCGCGCCGGAATCCGTGGAAGGCGGCGAACTTTCCGCCACCGTGAACTTCACGAACCTGTCCCGCGATACGGCGAGCACGCTCAGTCCGGCAGACTTCAACAACAGATTCCTAGGCTTGTCCGGAACTGACACGCGCCTGACGACGGAAGTGCAGTGGCAGAGAACGTTTACGACTGACGAAGGCTTGCAACTGACACCGTTGCTCGCAGCACGTGGCGACGCGTTTGGCCTTGGTATGGATTCACCGAGTTCGCAGGGTCTATCCTATACGGGTAGCTTCGATGACAACAGCACTGCCACGCGCGGCATGCTGACTGCAGGGCTTGAGGCGAAGTACCCGATCCTCGTTTCGACCAGCAACAGCACGCATGTGTTCGAACCGATCGCGCAGATCTATGCGCGTCCGAACGAACAGCTTGCGGGCGAGCTTCCCAACGAGGATGCGCAGAGCTTCGTCTTCGATGCCACCAATCTGTTCGACCGCGACAAGTTCTCCGGCTACGATCGGGTGGAAGGCGGCACGCGCGCCAATCTCGGTATTCGCTATACCGGCAGCTTCGACAGCGGCTACAAGCTGCAGAGTATTGCCGGTCAGTCTTATCAGGTCGCGGGCATGAATTCCTTTGCGACACCCGATCTGGTCGGTGCCGGGGCGGAATCGGGTCTGGAGACGCGGAGTTCCGACTACGTCGGAATGGTGGGAGTGACGACGCCGCAGGGCATTTCGCTTTCGACCTCCTACCGCCTGGATGAACAAGATCTAAGCTATAAGCGCGGTGATACGGCCGTCAGCTATAGCAATCCGGATTTCCAGAGTTCGCTGGTCTATACTCATATTGCAGCTCAGCCGAACTATGGGTTCCTGGAGAACCAGGACGAAATCCAGGGCAGCGCCAAGTACAAGTTCAAGGACTACTGGTCGATCTTCGGTACGGTTTCGTATGACTTGAACAACGACGAGATAACCCGCGAGGGGGTTGGACTTTCCTACGAGGACGAGTGCACCATTTTCACCCTCGCCTTTATCTCGCGTAAGGACTCAACCAATGAGACGGCGAGCGACTGGTCGGTTGGCGCTCGCATCACCTTCCGTACGCTGGGTGATATCAATTTGGGTGACACTCAGAACACAACGTTCTGATCCAGAGGAGACGACCTAGCGGCTGCCGCCTGGTCGTCTCTTCCGTCGCGCGATTATAATCCACACTGGATGTCATTGTTTCGCCGCAAGGATTGTGCAATTCACGGTCCTTGCTGTAGATGTATGGCTCAAAATCGCCGGTGTCGTTCGACTTAATCCGTAGATGTGACGATGCCCGATACGCGACCTTTGGGAAGGGGTAATTGATGTTTTCTGCAAGGACACCGATGCGCGCCATGGTGATTGGAGCCGCCGTATTGGCGATGGCGGCAATTGCAGTGCCGCAGGCCTACGCGGCGACCGGTGGCGGTGGCAGCGAAGTGAAGGCTGTCGTCAACAACACCGCGATTACCAGCGGCGACGTCGCCAAGCGCGTCAACTTCCTGAAGCTGCAGCACCAGAAGGGCGATCTTGGCAAGCTTGCGGTACAGCAGCTCGTCGATGAAACGCTGAAGCGCCAGGAAATAACGCGTGTCCACATGTCTGTCAGCACGCAGGATGTCGATGCAGCCTTCGGCCGTTTCGCCACGAGCAACAAGATGTCCACCGAACAGCTTGGCCAGATTTTGGACAAGATGGGCGTCGGCGTCGACCATTTCAAATCCTATATCGCCGTTTCCATGAGTTGGTCCCGTGTTATCAATGCGCGCTACGGATCGGCCAAGATGTCGAACGACGACCTCGTCAAGCGCATGACCGAGAACAAGGAAAAGCCTGCGACGACGGAATATTTCCTGAAGCAGGTCATCTTCGTCATCCCGGCGGCCAAGAGGAATGCGATCACCGCGCAACGAAAAGCCGAAGCAGAAGCGTCGCGCGCGAAATTCCCCGGCTGCGACCAGGCCAAGGTCTTTGCTGCCACCATGCATGATGTCTCCGTTCGAGACCTCGGTCGTGTGCTGGCGCCCGAGCTGCCGGACGGCTGGAAGCCGCTGATCGAAAAGGCGTCGGGCAATACGACACCGACGCTGGTCACCGATCGCGGCGTCGAGTACCTCGCCATCTGCTCACAGCGGCAGGTCAATGACGACGTTGCAGCTGCCGCAGTCTTCCGCGCCGAGGATATCGGCAAGGGCGGCGATCAGGCGGTCAGCGCCAACGACAAGAAGTATATGGACGAACTGCGCTCCAAGGCCCAGATCCTCTATCGCTGATCGAGTTCATGTCGTCGCTCTTTTCGCGCCCCCTCGCCCTCACTCAGGGCGATCCCGCCGGCATAGGTCCGGACATCACGCTTGTGGCATGGACACGGCGTACGGAGCTTGGATTACCGCCCTTTCTTTTCATCGGCGACCCAAAAGTCCTTGAGAGCAGGATGCGGCAGCTCGGCTTGACCGTGCCTCTGCGTGATGCGGACGCCGCGACCGCTTGCAGCGCCTTTGCCAGCGCCCTGCCCGTGCTCCCCATTGCATCAGGCGTGGATGTCGTTGCCGGCGAACCGCATATGGCAACAGCCAAGGGAACGATTGCTGCGATCGAGACAGCTGTTTCCCTCAGCATGGCGGGCGAGGCGCTAGGGGTCGTGACCAATCCGATCGCGAAATCGGTTCTTTACGAAGCGGGTTTCGGCTTCCCGGGACATACGGAATTTCTGGCCGATCTTGCGATGCGGGCAACAGGAAAGCCCGTCATGCCGGTCATGCTTTTGGCCGGGCCGAAGCTTCGGGCGATCCCCGTCACCATCCATATCCCGCTGAAGGACGTTCCGGGTGCTCTGACGACCGATCTTATCGTCGAGACGTGCCGGATCACCTATGCGGACCTCAAGGCGCGCTTCGGCATTGCCCACCCCAGACTTGCGGTCGCCGGGCTCAATCCTCATGCGGGAGAGAACGGGGCGCTCGGTAAAGAAGACGATGCGATCATCCTGCCGGCGATCCAGACATTGCGGGCGGAGGGCATCGACGCTTTCGGTCCGCTGCCGGCCGACACGATGTTTCACGACGACGCCCGCCGCAGATACGATGTGGCGATCTGCATGTATCACGACCAGGCGCTTATTCCCGCCAAGGCTTTGGGCTTCGATGATTCCGTTAATGTAACACTGGGTCTGCCCTTCGTTCGCACGTCGCCAGATCACGGCACCGCATTCGGTATCGCCGGCAAAGGCGTTGCCAAAGAGCACAGCCTCGTCGCTGCGCTCAAGCTTGCGGCCGAGATCAGCCGCGCATCCGGAAGCCGTCTCTGATGGCAGCACTTGACGGCCTTCCGCCGCTGCGTGACGTCATCCAGCGTTACGGTCTGGATGCTCGAAAGGCGCTCGGCCAGAATTTCCTTCTCGATCTGAACCTGACGCAGAAGGTCGCCCGACAGGCCGGACCGCTCGAAGGCGTCACCGTTTTCGAGGTCGGGCCTGGCCCCGGCGGGCTGACCCGTGCAATCCTGGCGCTCGGCGCCAAGAAGGTCATCGCCGTTGAGCGGGACTCGCGCTGCTTACCGGCTCTGGCGGAGATCGCGGACCATTATCCCGGCAGGCTCGAGGTCATCGAAGGCGATGCGCTGAAGACCGATTTTGCCACGCTCGCTGCAGGCGAGCCGGTGCGCATTATCGCCAATCTTCCCTATAATGTCGGGACGCAACTGCTGGTCAACTGGCTCCTGCCACCGCAATGGCCGCCGTTCTGGCAATCGCTGACCCTGATGTTCCAGAAGGAAGTGGGCCAGCGCATCGTCGCTCGCGAGGATGACGATCATTATGGCCGTCTCGGCGTGCTCTGCGGCTGGCGAACGGAGGCCCACATGACCTTCGACATCTCGCCCCAGGCCTTCACGCCGCCGCCAAAGGTGACCTCGACCGTCGTGCACCTCACGCCGAAGGCAAATCCCATCCCCTGCCCGGTCGCCAAGCTGGAAAAGGTGACAGAAGCTGCGTTCGGCCAGCGGCGCAAGATGCTGCGCCAAAGCCTGAAATCGATTGGCGGCGAAGCTTTGCTTGTCAAAGCCGATATCGATCCGACGCGACGCGCCGAGACGCTGTCGATCGAGGAATTCTGCCGTCTGGCGAACTTCCTTTAAAGCTGGGCGATTTTAGAGCTTCGGCTCTTCTTCCAGCAGCCCGCGAACGAAATAGAACATGCCATGGCGGCGGTCACGACGCAGGCGCTCGGCGCGGACAATGGACTGCACCGCTTCGAAGGCAGCATTCAGATCGTCGTTGACGATGACGTAGTCGTATTCTCGCCAATGCTCGATTTCCGATCGCGAATTGGCAAGGCGCGTCTGGATGACAGCTTCGGAGTCCTCCGCGCGGCGATGCAATCGAGATTGCAGTTCGGTCATAGTCGGCGGCAGTATGAAGACCGAGACGACGTCGGCCGACATCTTTTCCTGAAGCTGCTGGGCGCCCTGCCAATCGATATCGAACAGCATGTCGCGGCCATCGGCCATCGCCGTTTCGACAGGCTCGCGCGGCGTTCCATAGAAATTTCCATGGACTTCTGCCCATTCGAGCAAAGCGTCGGAATCGCGCATCCGTTCGAATTCGCGCACGCTCTTGAAATGATAATGAATGTCCTCGATTTCGCTCGGACGGCGCTGGCGCGTGGTGACGCTGACGGACAGGCTGATCTGCTTGTCCGTTTCCAGCAGAGTACGGGCGATCGTCGACTTGCCGGCACCCGATGGCGATGAAATGACAAGCATCAACCCTCGACGGGCGATCTGAGTACGCGAGGTTGATACCGGCTTCATACCTACTCCAAATTCTGAACCTGCTCACGAAACTGGTCGATAACGACCTTGAGATCGATGCCTGCAGTTGTGACGGCGGCAGAGTTCGATTTCGAGCAGATTGTATTCGATTCCCGGTTAAATTCCTGTGCAAGGAAATCAAGCTTGCGGCCGACGGGGCCACCCTTTGCAAGCAACTCGCGGGCGGCCGCAATGTGGCCTTTCAGGCGGTCGATTTCCTCGCGCAGATCAGCCTTGGTGGCCAACAGGGCCACCTCGGCATGCAGGCGTTCGCGGTCGAGGCCGGATGCGCCATCCAGAAGCACGGCCACCTGGGCGACCAGTCTCGAAGCGATCTCGGATGGAGAGCGCGAAGGATCGCGCTCCACGGTCGCAGTCAACGTCTCGATGGTCTCGACATGACCAAGCAGCACCTGACCGAGCGCCCGGCCCTCATGCTGGCGCATGGTCCGCAAATCGTAGAGGGCGCCTTCGAGGCCAGCCATGATATCCGCGTCTCGTGCTGCAGCCGCCTCTTCGCCCTCTTCCGTCTCGCGGAATTCGACAATGCCGCGGATCGACAGAAGCGTGTCCAGCTTCAACGGAGCCGGGTCGATAACGCCCGCGAGTTGCTCGCGTACCGCCATGACGGCAGAGAGGGCCTGCTGGTTCAGAACAGCCTCGAAACGGCTCTCATCGGCGGACAGGGAGAGGGAAGCCTGGAGATTGCCACGCGCGAATTGTTCAGCGATCAGTCGGCGAATATCGGTTTCCAGCCGGTCTACGCCGGGCGGCAACCGCAGCCGCAGGTCAAGGCCCTTGCCGTTGACCGATCGCAACTCCCATGCCCAGCGATAACGCCCGCTTGTGCCTTCGCGCCGCGCAAAACCGGTCATGGACTGCAGTGCCATCCGAGCCTCCGTTAAATGCTATGAGGTCAAGTCTCAATTCGTCTTCTTCCTGGGCTGTGCCCCGCCGCCGCTCGCACCCGCAGCGCTGCTGGCGTCATCGGGCTGGCCGTCGACCGCGATCGCGCTCGGGTCCTGGCCCTTCTCCGCCAGTATCTTACGCCACCGCTTCACGTTCGCATTGTGCTCTTCGAGCGTCGCGGCGAAGACATGGCCGCCCGAGCCGTCAGCCACGAAATAGAGATCCTGCGACTTCCAGGGGTTGGCGACGGCCTCGAGCGCATCCTTGCCTGGATTGGCGATCGGCGTCGGCGGCAGACCCTTTATGATGTAGGTATTGTAAGGCGTCTCTTTCTTGAGATCCGACTGGTAGATCGGGCGATCGGTCGGCTTGCCGTCACCACCGAACAGGCCGTAGATGATCGTCGGATCGGATTGCAGACGCATGTTCTTGCCAAGACGATTGAGGAAAACGGACGCGACATGAGCGCGCTCGTCGGCAAGTCCGGTCTCCTTCTCCACGATCGACGCAAGGGTCACGAAATCCTGCTTGTTGGCGATCGGAAGATTCTGATCACGCTTCTCCCAGATCTCGTCGACGAGCTTCTGCTGGGCCGCCTGCATCTGGTCGACGATTTCCGACCGCTTCGTTCCGCGCGAGAACTTGTAAGTGTCCGGCCTGAGGCTGCCTTCCGGAGGCAGCGCCGAGGGCAGATCGCCTTCGAGGACCGGATCGGCCTGCAGCTTGTTAAACATCTGGCGAACCGTCAGTCCTTCCGGCAGCGAGACCGAGTAGAGGATCGACTTGCCTGATTTCAGCAGTTCCATGATATCGCGCATGGAAGCGCCAGCCTTGATCTCATATTCGCCTGATTTCAGCGTCTCGCCGTCGTGCAGATGTGTGGCGGTCAGGTAGCGGAAGACACGCGCATCGGAGATGATGTTGCTCGCTTCCAGACGGGAGGAGATCTCGCTGATACCCGCACCATTGCGGACGATGAAATTGGTATTCGTCGTCAACGGGCCGGCCGCCTGATAGACCGAAAGGGCATAGTAGGTGCCGGCAATCGCCAATGCGAAGGCGAAGACGACCAGCGTCATGAGGAAGTTCAGGAAAATGACGGTCTGGCTGCGTGCCTTCCGGGAGCGCTTCGGAGGCTCGGGGACACGTTCAGGGCGCAAAGCTTCGCTGGCCGATTTTGGAATGATCGGCCCTTTCTGCCCCGTCTGGCCTTCGTGGCCGTTCGGGGCGCCGCCGCCCTGGTTCGTATCGCTCACCAGCAATCCCTTCTTTTTGTCATTGCCTGCTCTTTGGCCAAGCAATGCGGCAAAAACAGGTTCAGGAGACATGGAGGCCCCGTTAGCCTCCATCTCGAGCCGATCAGGACCTGTCGTTATGCCTCATAGCGACGCAGCACAAGTGACGCATTGGTGCCGCCGAATCCGAACGAGTTGGACAGCGCTACGTTTATTTCTCGCTCACGAGCCTTGTGCGGGACAAGATCGATCGCCGATTCCCGTTCGGGATTGTCGAGGTTGAGTGTCGGCGGCGCAATATTATCGCGGATTGCCAGCGTCGCAAAGATCGCCTCGATTGCACCGGCGGCCCCCAGCAGATGGCCGGTGGCCGACTTGGTGGAAGACATGGAGATGCGCGAGGCGGCATTGCCGACGAGGCGCTCAACCGCGCCGAGCTCGATCGTATCGGCCATGGTCGAGGTGCCATGGGCATTGATATAGTCGATGTCGCCCGGCGTGATGCCGGCACGCTTCAGAGCCGAGGTCATGCAGCGGAAGGCGCCCTCGCCGTCTTCCGACGGAGCGGTGATGTGATAGGCGTCGCCGGACAGGCCGTAGCCAACGACTTCGGCATAGATCTTGGCGCCACGCGCCTTGGCATGTTCCAGTTCTTCGAGCACCACGATGCCCGCACCTTCGCCCATGACAAAGCCGTCGCGGTCGCGATCATAGGGTCGCGATGCCTTCTGCGGATCATCGTTATGCTGGGTAGAAAGCGCCTTGCAGGCGGCAAAACCGGCCAGCGAAATACGGCAGACAGGCGCTTCAGCGCCGCCGGCCACCATGACATCGGCATCGCCGAGCATGATCAGCCGTGCTGCGTCGCCGATCGCATGGGCGCCAGTCGAGCAAGCGGTGACGACGGCGTGGTTCGGGCCACGCAGCTTGTGACGGATCGAAACCTGGCCGGATACGAGATTGATCAGGCGACCGGGAATGAAGAAGGGAGAAATGCGGCGAGGACCCTTGTCGCGAAGCGTATAGCCCGCCTCGACAATGCCTTCGAGACCGCCGATGCCGGAGCCGATCATGACGCCCGTCGCAATCTGATCTTCGTCGGTGGCAGGGTGCCAGTTCGCATCGGCCAGCGCCATGTCGGCAGCGGCCATGCCATAGATGATGAAGGGATCGACCTTGCGTTGCTCCTTCGGCTCCATCCAGTCATCGACATTGAATGTGCCGTCGGTACCATCGCCAACGGGAATGCGGCAGGCGATTTTGGCGGGGAGATCCTCGACCTCGAATTCGGTGACAAGACGCGCGCCGTTGTGGCCAGCGATCAGCCGTGACCAGGACACTTCAGTGCCGCAACCCAATGGCGATACCATGCCGGTACCAGTGATAACGACACGTCTCATCGACTGCGGGCCCCCGTCTTTTTCTTCATGTCATGCGTCGCAAAATACATCCGGCACCCCCGGACGAAAAAGGGCGGACTCCCGGAGCCCGCCCTTTTCAACCACAAGCGATTAAGCCTGGGCCTTTTCAATGAACTTTACAGCGTCGCCAACCGTCAGGATGGAGTCGGCAGCGTCGTCCGGAATTTCTACGCCAAATTCTTCTTCGAAAGCCATGACGAGTTCAACGGTGTCGAGCGAGTCCGCACCGAGGTCATCAATGAAGCTGGCGCTTTCAACAACCTTGTCGGCATCGACGCCAAGATGATCAATAACAATTTTCTTCACGCGTTCTGCGATATCGCTCATGTCGGTTTTCCTCGACCTTATATCCTAATCAGAATGCCGTATGACATCCCTACCCTGTTTCAACCTGCGGCGCCTAAGCACCGCCGCTGGCAAACTCGTTCAACCCGGCTTTCATATCCGGACCAGCCATTGAAAAACCGGCCGATCCGTCTGCATCATTCGGGCGACTGTTCACAGTCATGGCCCGCTTAACACGGTTTAAGTCTGTCGCAAAGCCAGAAAATCAAACGTGTTGCGTTGCTCAACATGCTATTGGAACGAAAAAACCTCCCAACAGCCAATTCCTTTTTAGATCATAGCCATGCCGCCGTTGACGTGCAGAGTCTGGCCCGTCACGTAGGCTGCTTCAGACGAGGCGAGATAGGCGACAGCCGAGGCGATTTCGCCGCCGGTTCCCATCCGCTTCATCGGGATGGCGCCCATGATCGCTTCCTTCTGCTTGTCGTTCAGCTTGCCTGTCATCGCGCTTTCGATAAAGCCCGGCGCCACGCAGTTGACGGTCACGTTGCGCGTTGCGATTTCCTGCGCCAGTGACTTGGTGAAGCCGATCATACCTGCCTTGGAGGCACAGTAGTTTGCCTGGCCCGGATTGCCGGTTACCGCAACGACTGACGTGATGTTGATGATACGGCCGTAACGGCGGCGCATCATCGGATGCGTCAGCTCGCGCGTCAGGCGGAAGGTCGAGGTCAGGTTGACTTCCAGCACGGCGTCCCAATCCTCGTCGCTCATGCGCACGAAGAGACCGTCCTTGGTGATGCCGGCATTGTTGACGAGGATGTCGACGCCTTCCAGCTCTTCCTCGGCCTTGGCGCCCAGCGCCTTGACTTCGGCGCGGTCCGACAGGTTGGCCGGAAAGATCTTGACGCGATCGCCCAGCTCGCCTGCCAGTGCCTCCAGCTTTTCGACGCGCGTGCCATGCAGGCCGACGATCGCGCCTTGGCGATGCAAGAGCCGGGCGATCTCTTCGCCGATCCCGCCGGATGCGCCGGTTACCAGGGCCTTGCGGCCGCTCAAGTCAAACATCGTGTTGTCCCTCTTTTTCGAGTTTCGGCTCAGCCGAGCAAGCCGGCAAGCGCTGCGTCGATATCGGCAGGCGTGTTGACCGCAACGCCGTTGACCGATTTGTCGATGCGGCGGGCGAGACCCGTCAGCACCTTACCTGCGCCGATTTCATACAAAGTTGTCACATTGTTGGCGGCGAACCATTCAACGGTCTCGCGCCAGCGAACCTGTCCTGTCACCTGCTCGACGAGCAGGCCGGCAATCTCCGCGGCATCGGTGACAGGTGCTGCGCGAACGTTGGCGATGACGGGCACGACCGGGTTCGACTTGGCAACGCCGGCCAGCGCCTCGCGCATGGCCTCGGCTGCCGGCTTCATCAGGGTCGAATGGAAGGGCGCGGAGACCGGCAGCAGGATGGCGCGCTTGGCACCCTTGACCGTTGCAAGCTCGGCCGCTTTTTCAACAGCCGCCTTTTCGCCCGACACGACGATCTGGCCGCCGCCATTGTCATTGGCGATCTGGCAGGCGCCGACAGCAGAAGCTTCTTCGCAGACGGCCATCACATCAGCATGTTCCAGCCCGATGATTGCGGCCATCGCGCCGACGCCGACCGGAACCGCCGCCTGCATGGCATTGCCACGGATGCGCAGCAGACGTGCCGTGTCCGCAACAGAGAAAGTGCCGGCTGCGCAAAGGGCGGAATATTCGCCGAGCGAATGGCCGGCCACATAAGCAACGTTTGCCTTCAGATCGAGGCCGCGCGCATGCAGCACGTGAACGACTGCCATCGAGACGGCCATCAGCGCCGGCTGGGCGTTGGCGGTCAGCGTCAGCTTGTCTTCGGGGCCGTTGAAAATGACGTCGGAGAGCTTTTCCCCGAGCGCGTCGTCCACTTCTTCAAAGACGGCGCGGGCTTCTGCGTAGTTGTCGGCGAGGTCCTTGCCCATGCCGACGGCCTGGCTTCCCTGGCCGGGAAATGTGAAAGCAACGGTCATTATATTGGCTTCCTTGGGGTCGTTTTGCTCCCAATTGACATTCTTCCTCCCGGAGTCAATAGCGCAAGGCCTGCTTTTCCAGGCTTTTGCCGTTGCGAAGGCAGTAGATTTTCCTATTGCGCTTGCGTCTTTCCTGTCTTACTTCGCCTGATCCTCCCAGATCGAGTTTTCCCGATATGACCAAGGTTTTCCCATGAAATATAGGAATTTAGGCCGCACCGGCATCTCCGTTTCCGAAATCTGCCTGGGCACCATGACCTGGGGCACGCAGAATAGCGAAGCCGAAGCACATGACCAGATGCACTACGCCGTCGAAAAAGGCGTCAATTTCTTCGATACAGCCGAACTCTATCCGACAACGCCCGTCTCGGCCGAGACGCAGGGCCGCACCGAAGAATATATCGGCACCTGGTTCGAAAAGACCGGCAAGCGCAGCGACATCGTGCTTGCAACCAAGGTTGCCGGCACGGGCCGTGAGTACCTGCGCGGCGGCGAAGGCGCCGACGCCAAGAACATCCGCCTTGCGATCGACGCCAGCCTGATGCGTCTGAAGACGGACTACATCGACCTCTACCAGGTGCATTGGCCGAGCCGCGGCCATTTCCACTTCCGCCAGAACTGGCACTACAACCCGTTCGGCCAGGATCGCGAAGCCGCAATCGCGAATATCACGGAAATCCTTGAAACTTTGGGCGAGCACGTGAAGGCCGGCAAAATCCGCGCGATCGGGCTTTCCAACGAGACGACCTGGGGTATCCAGAAATACCTGACGATCGCTGAGCAGAAGGGCCTGCCGCGCGTCGCCACGACACAGAACGAGTATAATCTTCTCTACCGGCACTTCGATCTCGATCTGGCGGAGCTTTCACACTATGAGGATGTCGGCCTTCTCGCCTATTCGCCGCTCGCTGGCGGCATTCTCTCCGGCAAGTATGTCGGGGGCGCACGCCCAGAAGGTTCGCGCGGCTCGATCAACCGCGATATCGGCGGACGCCTGCAGCCGCTGCAGGAACCGCCTGTGAAGGCCTATCTCGAGATCGCCGCCAAGTATAATCTCGACCCGTCGAAGATGGCGCTGGCTTACTGCCTGACCAAGCCCTTCATGGCCTCAGTCATCATCGGCGCCACCACGATGGGCCAGTTGGAGACCGATATCGCATCGGTCAACGTGACGCTCAGCGACGAAATCCTGGCCGAGATCGAAAAGGTGCACCGGCTCTACCCGATGCCGATGTAACGGAGTTCGCCTTATCCCTCTCCCGCAATCAGGGAGAGGGAATTCGCGCTGTTGGGGCTTCGGTGGCGCATGCCCTGAGCTCGAACAGCTCCGTCTCTCCTGTGCGCCCCTTGACGCTGACTGTCCCGATGGGAGCGAGCTCGAACATTTCGCCGACCAGACAGCGGACCTCGCCGCTTACAAGGATCGAAGTTCCATACTGCCGATTGAGGCCCTCGAGACGCGAAGCGACGTTCACCGTGTCTCCAATGGCGGTATATTGCCGACGTGTCTCGGCGCCAAAACTGCCCACAACGGCCGGTCCGGTATGCAGGCCGAAGCGGGTGAAGAGTATGGAGCGGCCGGCCGCCTCATTGGCGGCGTTCATGACGTCGATCGCCGCTTTCATCGCAAGAGCGCAGCGGCAGGCATTTTCGACATGCCGATCATCGGGAAGCGGAGCGTTCCACATGGCAAAAAGCCCATCTCCCATATACTGAACAATCGTGCCGCCGTGGCGCTCGATGATATCGTTGAGGGCTTCGAAATAGCTCGATAGAAGGGCGACGACTTCCTCTGGCGAGCGCTGTTCCGCAATGGTGGTGAAATCGCGTATATCGGTGAAGAGCACCGTGATCTCCTGCCGGACCGCTGCACCCACGACGGCCTGGCCTGCAGCGACGATCCTGCGCACAAGCTCCCGCGGCACATAGAGAGAAAAGGTCCTGATGGCATTGCGTGCGGAGCTCTGCGCCTTTGCGAGTGCATTGACCTCAGAAATGAAGGAATGCGTGACACGGCTTTCGCCAAATTCGAGCTTGCCCATGTGCCTGGCTTCTTCGGCAAGGGCATACAATGATCTGCTGATCAGCCTGGAGATGATGAGCGCTGCCAGCACACCCCCGGCCAGAAAGACGACCGCGATCGCAAGGTTGCGCTTGAGCCTGCGTTCGACGGGGGCGACCAACTCGTCGAGCGGCGCAGCTATGACGACTGAATATTTGCCAGCCAGCCCAGCGACCTCCTGGCGAAAGATCTGCGCCAGATATTCGCGCCCGTGTACCGGAAAATGCACGACCTCGCCCGTTCCCACGCCGTTCGCTGATGCGACTAGTTTGGCAATTGGCGGAATTGCGGGATCCGCCTGCGCCAAGGTTGTAACCGACGGTTCCTGACCGCGACGCAGCTCGCTCCTGATTTCATTCATGACATCCTTGTCGGAATGAGCGATCAGGCGGCCTCTCGGGTCAAAGACGTAGCCGAGGGCCCGCTTCGAAAGCGCGCTCACGTCGACAATCTCGCCCAGAGTTAGCAACAACACATCGGCCGCGATCACCACGCGGTCGCCCTCCCCTGCGGGCGTCGCCAGCGTCATCGTCAACAACCTGGTCGATGCCGAGACATAGGGGCCGACCGATACCGTCTTGCCCTCGCCAAGGGCTGCGAGATACCACGGCCGATAACGTGGATCGAAGATATCATCACGGTCGGCGTGGCTGCTGATCGGACGCGTATCCCTGTCGTAGAACGTCCAGGTCGTATTGGACCCCCCATCAATCTTCGTGATCACTCGGATTGCAAATGCTGTCTCCTTGGGCGTGTCCAGATCATTTCGCCATTCCGGATTTGCTGCGACATTGACAGCCTGCACGAAGCTCCCATCTGGATAAGCCGCATATACGCCGTCGATGCGGAAGGATGACTGCAAGATTTTCAGCAGAAAGTCCTGTTTTGCCTTCAGATCCTCTGGTGGCGCAGTCAGCATTTCCGGAACGACCGAGCCGGTTCCGATCGCAGCGTTTCCGCTGTTGAACACCTGAGTGTAATCCTCGATCGCGCGAAGCCCAAGCTGGCGCATCTCGGCCTCGCCGGTCGACAAGGCCGTAAACTTTCCTTGTTCGTAACCCATCCATACGAGTGGAAGCGAGGTGCAGGCGAGCAGCCCCATGATGATGACGCTCAGATGCAGCCGTAACGGCAAGGCCCACTCAGAGAGTGTGTCCTTCTTCTCGCTCCGGGCCTGCATCGCATGGCGTTTCATGCTCGACCATCCAGTACCACTGCAACTGCAACCAGAACCCGCATCAGGCCGGGCCTACGATCAAGTTGTATTAGCAGGTCCAGAACTACAATTGAATATCCCGAAAGTACTCCAACTGATGCTTTCCGCGTGTTGAGCGGCGATTAGATCAATCCCGCTCTTGCCTTTCATTCAAAAATCCGTATAAGCCGCCCTGTTCGCAAACCCGGTCTTCTGGCTGGTGGCTGAACGGAGGGCCGGTCTCACCATGGTGAGATCGTTCGGAACGGAAGCGTTCCAGCCTCCCGTGTCTCCGCTCTCGACCGTCTCGGAAACGCTTTTCTTGCCTGGGTCCGCCCATCAGGAGCAGTCGTTGAGGCTTAGCCGCCGAATATCGGGTTGAACCAACGCAAGAAAGGCAAAGCTGTCATGGCTCTTTATGAACATGTATTCCTTGCCCGGCAGGATATTTCCGCTCAGCAGGTCGATGCCCTCGTAGAACAGTACAAGGGCGTGATCGAAGCAAACGGCGGCAAAGTCGGGCGTATCGAGAACTGGGGCCTCAAGTCCCTCACCTACCGCATCAAGAAGAACCGCAAGGCTCACTACGCCCTGATGGACATCGACGCTCCGGCGGCTGCCATCCAGGAAATGGAACGCCAGATGCGCATCAGCGAAGACGTCCTGCGCTACATGACGATCGCTGTCGAGAAGCACGAAGAAGGCCCGTCTGCCATGATGCAGAAGCGCGATCGTGACGACCGTCCGCGCCGCGATGGCGACGATCGTGGCCCGCGCCGCGACTTCGGCGACCGTGGTCCGCGCCCGCCGCGCGAAGGTGGCTTCGGTGACCGTGAAGACCGTCCGCGCCGTCCGCGCGAAGACCGCGTATAAGGAGATCTGAGAATGTCTGAAGCTTCCTCCGCACCGGTCCGCCGCCCGTTCCATCGCCGCCGCAAGACCTGCCCGTTCTCGGGCGCAAACGCTCCGCGGATCGACTACAAGGACGTCCGTCTTCTGCAGCGCTACATTTCCGAGCGCGGCAAGATCGTTCCTTCGCGTATCACGGCCGTTTCCCAGAAGAAGCAGCGCGAACTCGCTCAGGCGATCAAGCGCGCCCGCTTCCTCGGCCTGCTGCCGTACGTCGTCGCGTAAGCGACCGACAACTTAGAATTCGAGGGAAGGCATCCGTGCCTTGCCTCACTCCTTCCACGATGGGCGTGGATCGAGACCGTTAAACCCCATGTTGAGGCTCTTCCGAGATTGAATCGGAAACTTCCTCTAACTGCTTGAACAAGCAGGACAGCGACGTGAACAGATTGAACCCAAGATTGCTGATGATCGGCGCGCTCGCCGGCCTGACCGCCACCCTGCTCGTGCTCGGTGCGGATGCGCAGCCGTCTTTCAGTGCGGTTCTCTACGCTGCTTCGGCACTTCCTATCCTGATCGCCGGCCTCGGCTGGGGCAATGTCGCAGCGATCGTTTCGATCGTGACCGCGTTCGTGCTCGGTGCGATTGCCATCTCGCCCTCCTTTGCCCTGATCATGACGCTGGTGACGCTCGCGCCGGCCGGGTGGCTCAGCCACCTCGCCAACCTGGCGCGGCCGGCTTCCGAGCTTGGCGGGCCGGACCATCTGACGGCCTGGTATCCGCTTTCGGATATTCTGCTTCACCTTTGCGCTCTCGTCACGGTCGCAGTCATCGTCGTCGGCTTCATGATCAGCTACGGCCCGGGCCTTACCGACCAGATGGTCGATGCGCTGATGGATTCGGTCAAGCAGCAGGAGCCGGCCTTCACGCCTGACCCGGCCTCGATTGCTCAGACGAAGTCGCTGGTGGTCTTGATGCTGCCGGCACTGCAGGGTGCGATCTGGGTTCTCATGCTCTTTGCCGCCTACTATGTCGCGACGCGCATCGTCACGGCGTCGGGCAGCAATCTTCGCCCGCGCGAGGATATTCCCTCCACGCTGAGGATGAACCGGAATTCGATCTTCGTCTTCCTCGCCGGTCTGCTTGCCTGCTTTGCGGGCGGCGTTCCGGCAATGATCGGCGCCACGCTGTTTGGCGCCTTCGGTGCCGGTTTCCTGCTTGCGGGATTTGCAGCACTTCACTTCCGCACCCGCGGAAAGGAATGGCGGCTGCCGGCCCTGATCCTCTGCTACCTGGCATCGACCATGGTCATGCCGATCCTCTTCATCCTCGTTCTGGGGCTCGCCGACACGCGCAAGGCGATCGCGCTGACCCCGAACAAGGATGGCAATGCCTCGAAACAACCTGATACGAAACTCTGAAATCGAAAGGACAAGAACATGCAAGTCATCCTCCTCGAACGCGTACCGAAGCTCGGCCAGATGGGCGAAGTGGTTAAGGTTCGCGACGGCTTTGCCCGTAACTACCTGTTGCCGCTCGGCAAGGCCCTGCGCGCCAACGACGCCAACAAGAAGCGCTTCGAATCCGAGCGTGCGACGCTCGAAGCCCGCAACCTCGAGCGCAAGAGCGAAGCTCAGACCGTAGCCGACGTTCTCGCCGGCAAGTCCTTCATCGTCGTGCGCTCCGCCGGCGAAACCGGCCAGCTCTACGGCTCGGTTGCTGCCCGTGACGTCGTCGACATCCTGGCTGCCGAAGGCTTCAACATCGGCCGCAACCAGGTTCACCTGAACACGCCGATCAAGGCTATCGGCCTGCACAAGGTCACGATCGCGCTTCACTCCGAAGTCGAAATCGAAATCGAACTCAACGTTGCCCGTTCCGCTGAAGAAGCAGAGCGCCAGTCCAAGGGCGAAACCCTCACTTCTGCCGACGCCATCTACGGCGTCGACGAAGATGCACTTCGTCCGGAAGATTTCTTCGATCCGGAAGCTGACGGCATCGAAGACGAAGAAGCTTGATCGCTTCTCAGTTTTAGAAATGCGAAAGCCCGGCCATGTGCCGGGCTTTTTGTTGATCGGAAAGATTCAGCGGCTACCGCGCGGCCCCGGCCGGCTGGGGTTGCGAATTCTTGTCGATCGAGACGACGACGGACATACCAGGCGACAGAGATGCCGCAAGCGGCTGGCCTGGGTCGATGGAAATGCGAACGCCGACGCGCTGGGCAATCTTGGTGAAATTGCCTGTTGCATTGTCCGGGCGGATGACGGCGAATTCGGAGCCTGCGGCTGGCGAGAAGCTCTCGACATGCCCGGTCATTCGCTCATGCTGCAGCGCATCGACGGTAAAGTAGGCCGGCTGGCCGACCTTCATGCCGTCCAGCTGCGTTTCCTTGAAATTGGCGATGATCCAGACGTCCTGGGGCACCAGCGACATCAGCTGTGTGCCCGCCGTCACATACTGGCCGATGCGCACACCCACTTCGCCGACACGGCCGTCTTTCGGAGCGACAACCGTCGCATTTTCCAGGTCGATGTTCGCGAGCTGAACGGCAGCCTCCGCATTGCTGACACCCGCTTCGAGCGAGGCGCGGTTGACGATGATGGTCGTAAGGTTCTCGTTGGACACTTCGACCGCCGCCTGCGCCTGATTGACCGAGGCTTTCGCCTGCTCCAGCGTTGCCTGCGCGGTCTCAGAGTCGCTGGTGGTCGAGACACCCTTGGCGACCAATGTTGCCACACGATCCCAAGCGAGCTGCGCCCGCTTTTGAGCGGCATCGGCGCTGTCGACCTGGGCTTTGCTTGAGGCGATGCCGGCCTTTGCAGCAAGTTCCTGCTGTCTCGAATTGGCCAGGGCGGCCTTCTGGCCATCGAGCGCTGCCTGCGCTTGCGCTACCCTTTGCACATAGATGCGGTCGTCGATCTTCACCAGGATCTGGCCCTGCTTCACGACTTCGTAGTCCTTGACCGGCACGTCGGTGACGTAGCCGCTTACCTGGGGGCTGATCGTGGTGACATAGCCTTTGACATAGGCGTTGTCCGTTACCTCCACCGAGGTCTTGAAGGGCGGCAGATGCCAGGCATAGAGCACCAGCATCACTCCTCCCACTCCGGCGAGAACGGCAACGACTTCAATCGGGGAACGGACGAGCTTCGACATGGAGCGCTTTCATTTCCTCATGCGTTGGATGTCGCTTCAGCCACCGGCTCTGTTGCCAGACGGGCTTTCACGGCTCTGAAGACGAGATGCAGGATTAGACCGGCCAGCGCCAGCACAGCGATGACGCCGGCAACGAAGAAGGCGTCGCCATAGGCAAGCGCATTGGCCTGAAGCGTGACCTGGATGCCGAGAAGCGCCAGCCCCTCGCCCTTCAGGAGCGCGGCGTCGCCGATAACCTTGCTGTAGGCGGCGGAAAGCTGGCTGGCACGCAGGGCGACGTTGGGATCGGTGAGCAGCACGTGTTCAACCAAGACGTTCGAATGGAATTTTTCCCGGATGGTGATCAGCGTGCCGAAGAAGGCCGACCCGATCAGACCGCCGATGCTCTGAGTAAAAAGAAAGATCACGAAGAAACTGACGAGATAGGGGGGCCCCTTGGCGAAGGCGGCTTTGAATCCGTCCGATATGGTCGGCGGTAGGAAGAGCGCGGCACCCGCCGACATCAGGGCCTGGCTCAGATACATTTGCTCGGGCCGCGTCAGGCTGGTCAATTGACTGTCCATGAAAGCGCCTGTCGCCATCATGATCAACGCGGGGATCTGAATCTGCCAGGTGAGACCGTAATTCATCAGGGCCGCGCAGATGAAGCCACCCACCAGCGAAAAGGCCAGGATGATCCAATAGAGGGTCATCAGCTGATCGTAGAGCAGGTTCGCGACGTTCTGGTAGTAGGTCCAGACGCTGTACGTTTGTTCGGCGATGATCAGGCGAAAGACCAGCAGAACACCCGTCATGTGGATATTCGGCCAACTACAGAGCCAGCGGACGTCTATCAGCGGCAGACGCCGGTGCAGGTCGATCACCATCGCCAGCACGATCGTTACGATGGAGACGACCAGGACGATGCCAAGCCAAGGTACTTCGAGCCACCAATAGACGCGTCCGACCGAGAGCGCGACCGCCAACGCGCCGAAGCCGACCGCGATCAACAAATAGACGAGGATATCGCCGGGTACGATGACCTTGACCCTCGGCGGCGCGGTCAGCGGCAGCAGGTAGATGATCGGGATGACGAGCAGCGCCAGCCCCATCTCCAGCGTATAGAGGCCGCGCCATTCACCGAAATCGAGCAGCGACGGCGAAACAAGCCGCGTGACGGGAGCGGCAAGCGTCGTATTCATCATGGCAAGGCTGACGCCGACCGTCAGTTTCTTGGCCGGCGTAAAGGCCTCCAGCATATAAAGAAAGCCGAGCGTGGAGAGCGGCGCCGAGGCAATGCCGCTGAGGAAGCGCACGACGATCGCCGACTGCAGATCCGACACGAAGAGATTGAGCAGCGAGGCGATGACGAAGCCCATGATGCTGATCTCGGCGAAATTACGGATACCGTACTGCATCCGGATTTTCACCAGGGCGATGGCGAGGCTGACATTCGGCGCGAGATAGGCTGCCGACAACCATACGGATTCCGTGGTCGTCGCGGCGATCGAGCCCTGGATCTGGGTGAGATTGGCGAAGGCGAGGTTCAGACCCAGTCCCTGGGTCAGGAAAAACAGGACAGAGGATAAAAAGTAGAGAAACGCCTTCCATTTCGGAACAGGCGGCGGCGCGGGGGGAACGGCCGGTTCAACAGGTGCGGCCTCTTTCGCTTCCTCTTCTGGAAGCTCGACGATCCGGGCCGCCTCGGCACTCATGCCTTCACCTCACCCTTTGCCGACATTCGGGAGGTTCGCGGCCATGGCACGGATGACCTTCAGGGCGACTGCGATATCCTCGTCCGATATTCCCTCCAAGATATCCGAGCGAACGCTTGTCGCAAGCGCATCTATCTCGGCGGCGATCACTTTTCCGGAATCGGTGGTGTGAATGAGCTTGGCGCGCCGGTCCGCCTGAGCAGCACGGCGCTCGATGAAATTCTGCGCTTCCATCGCATCGAGGATGCGAACCAAAGTTGGCGTCTCGAGTTCGAGCTCGTCGGCAAGCTCGCGCTGATTGATGCCATCGCGTTTCGAGAGCGCAAAAAATACGCGTGCCCGCGCCAATGTCATGCCATGCTCGCGCACGAGAGCATCGAAGCTCGCCCGCAACTTTCTGTTGAAGGACGACAGTTCATCGAACAGTTGGCGGTTCGTCGGCTTCCCGGACATTATGGCCGTTTCATATGATTAGTATGCTAATTTATACCAGTCGATGTAACCGGCTTCCAATTCACATTCAAGGAAGTTTATCACATGGGCGGATGCAAGCATCCCTAGATCCGGCTAATATCCCGCTGTGGTTGGTGTGCGCAGCGATTCGCCTGAAACGACCCGTTGCAAGGAAGCGACAACAGCCTTTTTTGTTTATTTGGCTGCTCCCTGTGGATGAGTGGAACAACGTGGAATAGGTCGGGTGAACGAGGCCCACGCGCTCGTTATTCCCCTGGTGCTGTTGACCCGGCGGCGCTATGGCCGCAAACCTCGGACCCACAAAAAGAGATCGAGACAAACGACGATGAATGAAACCGCGCGAAAGATCGCTGCCGTTGCCACCGCTGAACAGCACTACCGCGAAGCGCCGAACAATATCGAAGCCGAGCAGGCGCTTCTGGGCGCGATCCTGGTCAACAACGACGCCTATTATCGTGTTTCGGATTTCCTGAAGCCGGTTCATCTCTATGAGCCGCTGCATCGCAAGATCTTCGAGGTTGCCGGCGACATCATCCGCATGGGCAAGACCGCGAACCCCGTCACCATCAAGACGTTCCTGGCGGCCGACGACAAAGTCGGCGACCTGACCGTCGCGCAATATCTCGCCCGCCTTGCCGCCGAAGCCGTCTCCATCATCAATGCCGAGGACTATGGCCGCGCGATCTACGATCTGGCGCTGCGCCGCGCGCTGATCACCATCGGCGAGGACGTCGTCAACATCGCCTATGACGCCCCCCTCGACATGCCGCCGCAGGCGCAGATCGAGGATACGGAGCGCCGTCTTTTCGAACTGGCCGAAAACGGCCGCTACGACGGCGGCTTCCAGTCCTTCAACGACGCCGTGGCGCTTGCGATCGACATGGCGGCGGTTGCCAAGGAGCGCGATGGCGGCCTCTCCGGCATTTCGACCGGCATCCATACGCTCGACAGCAAGATGGGCGGATTGCAGCGTTCGGACTTGATCATCCTTGCCGGCCGTCCCGGCATGGGCAAGACCTCGCTTGCGACCAACATCGCCTATAACATTGCGGCTTCCTACGAAGGCGAAGTGCAGTCGGACGGCTCGATGAAGGCCAAGAACGGCGGCGTCGTCGGCTTCTACTCGCTGGAAATGTCGTCCGAACAGCTCGCCACACGTATTATCTCGGAGCAGACGGAAGTTTCCTCCTCCAAGATTCGCCGCGGCGACATCAATGATGCCGATTTCGAAAAGCTGGTCGCCTGCTCGATGATGATGCAGAAGGTGCCGCTCTATATCGACCAGACCGGTGGTATCTCGATTGCACAGCTGTCGGCCCGCGCGCGTCGCCTGAAGCGTCAGCGCGGCCTCGATGTCCTCGTCGTCGACTACGTCCAGCTGATGACCGGCTCGGGCAAGTCGAACGAAAACCGCGTTCAGGAAATCACCCAGATCACCACCGGCCTGAAGGCGCTCGGCAAGGAACTCAACGTTCCGATCATCGCGCTGTCCCAGCTCTCACGTCAGGTCGAAAGCCGCGACGACAAGCGGCCGCAGCTCTCCGACCTTCGCGAATCGGGCTCGATCGAGCAGGACGCCGACGTCGTGCTCTTCGTGTTCCGCGAGGAATACTATGTGAAAAACTCCGAACCCCGCGATCCGGCCGATCCGAAATATGCGGAATGGGAAGCGCAGTTCGAAAAGGTGAAGGGCACGGCTGACGTCATCATCGCCAAGCAGCGCCACGGACCGACCGGCACGGTGAGGCTCGCCTTCCAGGCCGAGTTCACCCGGTTTGCCGACCTCGCCGATTCGTCCTTCATCCAGTACGAGGAACATTGAAAACGCTTGGCGGCGCAGAGCAGTCATGCGCCGCTTGAGACTTTCTATCGACAGAAATCATCTTTACTCTGGCCGGAGATCATCCCCCTCCGGCCACTTTTTTTATTCAAGGCGATTCCATGACAGATTTCTCCGACGACTACGATGCCTTTGACACCGCCGGCGTGCGTCTGACAGTCGATCTGGGAGCCATCGTCGAGAACTGGCGTGATCTGGCCCGCCGCTCCGGACGGGCGCGCACGGCCGCCGTCCTGAAGGCTGACGCCTATGGACTCGGCACGGAAGATGTCGGTGAAGCGCTCTATCTTGCCGGCGCGCGCGACTTCTTCGTTGCGACGGCGGAGGAAGGGGCAACGCTTCGCCTCTATGCGCCGGACGCGCGCATCTTCGTACTGTCAGGCATCTGGCCCGGCATGGAACGGCTCTTCTTCGAAAACGATCTCGTTCCCGTCATCGCGTCGGAAGAACAGCTCAGCTTCTGGACGGCCGTGCTTGCCGATTATGGCGACTACCCCTGCGCTTTGCAGGTCGACACCGGCTTCAACCGCCTTGGCCTGTCTGTCGACGAGGCGCTCATGCTTGCCGACGATGTATCCCGGCCGGCAAGCCTGGCGCCGGTGCTGATCATGAGCCACCTTGCCTGTGGCGACGATCCCTCCCATCAGATGAACAGGCAGCAGCTTGAATCATTCCGGAAGGTTAGCGCTGCATTCGAAGGTATCGAATCAAGCCTGGCAGCCTCGGCCGGCATCTTCCTGGGCCCGGAATATCACTTCGATCTCACCCGCCCCGGTATTGCGCTCTATGGCGGCGAGGCAGTCAGAGGCATTGCAAATCCGATGCGGCCGGTCGCAACCGCCGAGGCCAGGATCATCCAGACGCGCTCAGCCAAGGCGGGCGAAGGCGTCGGCTACGGCCAAGCTTTCCAGCTGACGCGCGACAGCCGGCTCGCGGTCGTCGCCGCAGGCTATGCCGACGGTTATCTCCGCAGCTTCTCGAGCGGCGGCGTACCCCTGCGCGACGCACTTCCGCAGGGTGGCAAGGGCTTTATTGCCGGCCACCGTGTCCCAGTCGCCGGTCGTATCGCCATGGACATGACGATCTTCGACATCACCGATGTTCCAGAACATCTGGTGCGGGCCGGCGACTATATCGAGCTTTTCGGCAGCAACATCCTCGTCGACGATGCAGCCCGTGCGGCGGGTACGATCGGTTACGAGTTGCTGGCCAATATGGGGCTGAGGCACCAGCGGCGCTATATGGCCGAGGAGCAGGAATAGAGCCGGAAACTTCCTAGCGTGTGCTGATCGCAAGCCGGATGCCGAGGGCGACGAACAGCGTCCCGAGGCCGCGATCCAGCCAAAGCCCGAATTTGCGATTTCGCGGGAGCGCTCCGGCAAGGCGCCCGCCGAGCAGAACGAGCGGCGGCTCTATGAAGGCGGCAACTGCGATGATCAGGCTGCCGTGCAAAAGCAGCTGAGCCCAGGCGGGACCGGCGCCCTCGACGACGAACTGCGGCAGGAAGGCCAGGAAGAAGATGGCAACCTTGGGATTGAGCAGGGATACGAGAATTCCCTGCCGGTAAATGCGGCTTTTGGCAGGCGCTTGATCCGTCTCCCTGATCCAGCCGCCGTCGCCCGTTGAGCGCAGTGCCTGTATCCCCAGCCATATCAGATAGGCGGCACCAATCCATTTGACCGCCGAGAACGCAAGCGCCGATGCGGCCAATATTGCCGACAGGCCGGCCGCCGTCATCAGCACGTGAATGCAGGCGCCGCTCCATACGCCGAAAAGTGCGGCAAAGCCGGAACGAATTCCGCTTTTGATCGTATGACCCAGTATGAAGGCGATATCCGGACCCGGTGAGAGATTGAGCAATACCGCGGCCGATACAAACGTTACCCAATGCGCAAGCGTATAATCGAACATCTCTCACCATCCATTCCGTCCCCAGGGAATGCTGTCACCAATGCCGTTGATACGGAAATCATTAGTTTTGATCCTTCAGGAAAGTCATTATCTGGCAGTCGGCAGCGATTCGGATCGATTTCCGGAGCGCTCGAAAGTGAAAGCGGCATTTAATGGCGAAGAGCCGAACCCAATTCATCTGCCAGAACTGCGGCGCGGTCCATAATCGCTGGGCCGGCAAATGCGATGCCTGCGGCGCATGGAACACCATCGTCGAGGAAGACCCGATGGGCGGCATCGGCGGCGGTCCTACAAGGACGCCGCGCAAGGGCAAGCCTGTCACGCTGACTGCACTTTCGGGCGAGATCGAGGAAGCCCCCCGCATCCATACCGGCATTTCGGAACTCGACCGGGCAACGGGAGGCGGCTTCGTGCGTGGTTCCGCGGTGCTTGTCGGCGGCGATCCCGGTATCGGCAAGTCGACGCTGCTGATGCAGGCGGCCGCCGCCCTTTCGCGACGGGGCCACAAGATCGTATACGTCTCGGGCGAAGAGGCCGTCGCGCAGGTCCGCCTGCGCGCCCAGCGGCTGAAGGCCGACGATACCGACGTGATGCTCGCCGCCGAGACCAATGTCGAGGATATCCTCGCGACGCTGGCCGAGGGCAAGCGGCCCGATCTCGTCATCATCGATTCCATCCAGACGCTGTGGAGCGAGCTTGCCGAATCCGCGCCCGGCACCGTCACACAGGTTCGCACCGGCGTGCAGGCCATGATCCGCTTTGCCAAGCAGACCGGCTCCGCCATGGTGCTGGTCGGGCATGTGACCAAGGACGGCCAGATCGCCGGCCCGCGCGTTGTCGAGCACATGGTCGACGCCGTGCTCTATTTCGAAGGCGATCGCGGCCATCACTATCGCATCCTGCGCACCGTCAAGAACCGCTTCGGGCCGACCGACGAGATCGGCGTCTTCGAAATGTCCGACATCGGGCTTCGGGAAGTCGCCAATCCGTCCGAGCTTTTCCTTGGGGAGCGCAATTCCAAATCGCCAGGTGCTGCCGTCTTTGCCGGCATGGAGGGCACGCGTCCGATCCTGGTCGAAGTGCAGGCACTGGTTGCGCCGACATCGCTCGGCACGCCGCGCCGTGCGGTCGTCGGCTGGGATTCGGCAAGGCTGTCGATGATTCTCGCCGTGCTCGAAGCGCATTGCGGCGTGCGGCTCGGCCAGCACGACGTTTATCTCAATATTGCCGGTGGTTATCGCATTTCCGAGCCTGCAGCGGACCTTGCGGTAGCCTCTGCACTGGTTTCATCCCTGGCCGGTCTTGCCCTTCCGGCGGATTGCGTCTATTTCGGCGAAGTCAGCCTGTCGGGCGCCGTTCGGCCGGTTGCACATACCGCTCAGCGCCTCAAGGAAGCCGAGAAGCTGGGCTTCTCTGCGGCGCTTCTGCCGACCGCTTCTGCCGAACTGCCGAAGGGCAATGGCGGACGCTGGAGCGAGATCGACAGCCTGCCGGATCTGGTGGCGCGTATCGCCGGATCGAAGGGCGCGCTCAGGCAGGCGGAAGACGACGATTGATTCTTTCATCGCCCGCAGGCGATGATACGGAATAGGCATTGAGGCAGACGGCGGCCATGCCCGTCATGGCAAGTCTTGGAGTGGATTGTATATGCCCATTACGATTTTCGACGGCATTGTTATCGGCGTCGTATTGTTTTCCGCCGTCCTTGCGATGGTGCGCGGTTTCTCCCGCGAAATTCTCTCGATCGTAAGCTGGGGCGGCTCGGCGGCGGCCGCCTATTACCTCTATCCCCTGCTCGTGCCCTATGCGAAGCGCTATACGGATGATGAGCGCATCGCGATCGTCGGATCGGCCGCAGTCGTCTTCCTGATTGCGCTGATCGTCATTTCCTTCATCACCATGCGGATCGCCGATTTCATCATCGACAGCCGCATCGGCGCGCTCGACCGGACGCTCGGCTTCCTGTTCGGCGCGGCTCGCGGCCTGCTGCTTCTCGTCGTTGCTGTCGCCTTCTGGAACTGGCTGGTCGATCCGGCCCATCGCCCGGCCTGGGTCAACAATGCAAAGTCGAAGCCGTTCCTTGATTCGATGGTCGTGAAGCTGGAATCGGCGCTGCCGGAGCAGCTGGCGCAGATGATCCGCACAAACGTCATCGACAAGATCCAGCCGGAAAAGGGCGGACAGCAGCAGGATGACGAGGACAATGGCGCGAGCAACGATAGCGCGCCGTCCGACGATGCGCCCGCGCAACCCGCGGCACCGACCGCACCGCAGAACAGCAATTGATAGTGTTTGGCGCTTGACCCCAAGGGAAACAATCGCCATTTGAGCGAAACCGACGACAGCCATCCGGCCAGGCATTTTGCCCGGCCGGATTTTCAGCTATTTTGGACACAGCCGTTACGCTGCCAACCGACCCCATCGAGAAAAAAGGCCCGCACCTATGAACGAGTCCCATTCCTTTTCGATCAAGGACGATCTCGACGGCGACACGCTGCATGAAGAGTGTGGCGTCTTCGGTATCCTGGGGCATCCGGATGCGGCTACGCTGACTGCCCTTGGCCTTCACGCCTTGCAGCATCGCGGCCAGGAAGCTGCCGGTATCGTCACCTTCGACGGCAAGCAGTTCCATACTGAAAAGCATATGGGCCTTGTCGGCGACCATTATACGAACCCGGCCGTGCTCGCGAAGCTCCCGGGCTCGATATCGATCGGCCATACGCGCTATTCCACGACCGGCGAAGTGGCGCTGCGCAACGTCCAGCCGCTCTTTGCCGAGCTCGAAGTCGGCGGCATCGCGATCGCCCACAACGGCAACTTCACCAACGGCCTGACGCTGCGCCGCCAGATCATCGCGACCGGCGCGATCTGCCAGTCGACGTCGGACACGGAAGTTGTCCTGCACCTGATCGCCCGCTCACGCCATGCCTCAACGACCGACCGCTTCATCGACGCCATCCGCCAGATGGAGGGCGGCTATGCGATGGTGGCCCTCACGCGCACCAAGCTGATCGCCGCACGCGATCCGATCGGCATCCGCCCGCTTGTCATGGGCGAGCTCGACGGCAAGCCGATCTTCTGCTCCGAGACCTGCGCGCTTGATATTATCGGCGCCAAATACATCCGCGACGTGGAAAACGGCGAAGTCATCATCTGCGAGATCCAGCCAGACGGCTCGATTGCCATCGATGCGCGCAAGCCGGCCAATCCACAGCCCGAGCGCCTCTGCCTCTTCGAATACGTCTATTTCGCCCGGCCGGACTCGGTCGTCGGCGGCCGCAGCATCTATGTCGCCCGCAAGAACATGGGCATCAACCTCGCCAAGGAAGCGCCCGTCGACGCCGATGTGGTCGTGCCCGTGCCCGATGGCGGCACGCCCGCGGCGCTCGGCTATGCGCAGCAGAGCGGCATCCCCTTCGAATATGGCATCATCCGCAATCACTATGTCGGCCGCACCTTCATCGAGCCGACGCAGCAGATTCGTGCCTTCGGCGTCAAGCTCAAGCATTCGGCCAACCGGGCGATGATTGCAGGCAAGCGCGTGGTACTCGTCGACGATTCGATCGTGCGTGGCACCACGTCGCTGAAGATCGTGCAGATGATCCGCGATGCCGGCGCCAAGGAAGTGCATATTCGCGTCGCAAGCCCGAAGATCTTCTATCCGGATTTCTACGGCATCGACACGCCTGACGCCGACAAGCTGCTGGCCAACCAATATGCCGACACGGAAGCGATGGCGAAATATATCGGCGCCGACTCGCTTGAATTCCTCAGCATCGACGGCCTCTACCGCGCCGTTGGCGGCGAGGATCGCAATTCCGCCCGTCCGCAATTTACCGACCACTATTTCACCGGCGACTATCCGACGCGGCTTCTCGACAAGAATGGCGAGACCGCGGGCCTCAAGCTTTCCGTAATGGCCAGCAACGGTTGATGTCTCGACTCTTTGGCTGATATGGGGCATTCCCTTGCCCCGCATCTCGGAGGAATGAGGCATAATGACGGTCAATCTGAACGACAAAATCGCGCTGGTGACAGGCGCTTCGCGCGGTATCGGCTATTTCACCGCGCTGGAACTCGCCAAGGCGGGAGCGCATGTGATTGCCTGTGCCCGCACGGTGGGCGGCCTCGAAGATCTCGATGATGCGATCAAGGCTGCCGGCGGCTCCGCGACGCTGGTTCCCTTCGACCTTGCCGACATGAAGGCCATAGATGCCCTGGGTGGTTCGATCTTCGAGCGCTGGGGCAAGCTCGACATCCTGATTGCCAATGCAGGCGTGCTCGGCACGATCTCGCCGATCGGCCATGTCGAGGCCAAGGTGTTCGAGAGGGTGATGAACATCAACGTGACTGCCACCTGGCGGCTGATCCGCTCGACGGAGCCGCTTTTGATGCGCTCCGACGCCGGCCGCGCCGTGATCCTCTCGTCCAGCGTTGCGCATACGGCTCGTCCGTTCTGGGGTCCCTATGCCGCCTCCAAGGCTGCCGTCGAAGTGCTGGCCCGCACCTGGGCGGGGGAAACGCAGCGCACGGCGCTGAGGATCACCAGCGTCGATCCCGGCGCCACCCGCACGGCCATGCGTGCCCAGGCCATGCCTGGCGAGGATCCGGACACGCTGCCGCATCCGCGCGAAGTGGCACAGGCACTGCTGCCGCTCGTTTCACCCGACTGGACGGAGACGGGCAAGCTGTTCGTCATCAAGGAGAATGCCCTGAAGGACTACCGCCTGCCGGAATAGGCGGCAGCACCAAAGGTGTCAGCCGCCCGTAAGCGTGCTCGTCGTGACCAAACTGGCACCGGCGGAAGCAAATTCGCGATTGTGCCGCCGGATGATTTCGGCGGCATTTTCGACCGGGCTATCCAAGGTACTGTGGGCATCGGAAACGATCGTTACCCCCAGTCCCGCACCCATGGCGCCCTTCATCGTTGCCGCCACGCAGAAATCAGTCTGTGCGCCCAGCAATATAACCTCTCTGGCGCCCTGCCCCATAACCCATTCACCAAGCGCTGGATTGCTGAAAGCATCGCCCACGCTCTTGGAAAACGTCGGTTCATCCTTTACCTGACCGAGGGCAGGCCATATCGGCCAGCCCGGTTCGCCAGGAGCCAAAGGGTCTCCTTCCGGGCCGTCATGCCTGACGAACGCGATCTTGCGTCCCTCCGATCGAGCCCAGCCGATGATATCTTTCGCACGAGCTACCGTGCCGTGGGCATCATGGATCGGCGGTTCGAGGAGACCGTCGAACATGCCGGTCTGCAGGTCGATGACGATCACGGGTGCGAGGGTGGGTGCTTCTTGCTGTGACATGGTCGGGAAGCTAACGCCGTTGGTTCTTGCGTCAAGGATGAGAGTGGTAAGAAAGAGGACGGCAGAATTTGCGTTCGCGGCGCCCCCGGCCCTTCGCCTGGGCTTCGGGCGTTCGGCGCTGCAATCGATTCGCCGGATCGATTGCTCAGGCTTCTCCCGACCGCTTTTCCCCCCCTTGACCAGCCCCGGCTTCCGCGCCATAACGCTGCTCATGAAAACGGTCGTCTGCATTATTTGCCGGAAGATTATTCGCTAGCGTTACCGCTGGCCTGGCCGTTTTCGTCTCCCAGATACCCAAGATGACAAACGTCCCGGTCCGCCGGTGGATGCATTTTGAATTGCATTTGGGAGATGGGAATGGGCACGGTGCTCAAGCTTTACAACACGCTGACACGCGAAAAGGTCGATTTCAAGCCGATCGATGCGGACAATGTCCGCCTGTATGTCTGCGGCCCGACCGTCTATGACTTCGCCCATATCGGCAACGCCCGCCCGGTCATCGTCTTCGACGTACTGTTCCGGCTTCTGCGGCATGTCTATGGCGAAGCCCATGTCACCTATGCCCGCAACATCACCGACGTTGACGACAAGATCAACGCGCGGGCTCTGCGTGATTTTCCGGGCCTGCCGCTGAACGAGGCCATCCGCGCCGTCACCGAAAAGACGGAGACGCAGTTCCTCGAGGATGCCAAAGCGCTGGGAAGCCTGGAGCCGACGATCCAGCCGCGTGCGACCGATAACATCGCGCAGATGGTCGAGATCATCGAAAAGCTGATCGCCAAGGGCCATGCCTACCAGGCGGAAGGCGAAGTGCTGTTCGATACGAAATCCATGGCGGATTACGGCCAGCTCTCGAAGCGCAATCTCGACGAACAGCAGGCCGGCGCCCGCATCGCCGTCGATGCGCACAAGAAGAGTCCGGGCGATTTCGTGCTCTGGAAGCTGTCAGACGAGAACGAGCCGGGCTGGGAAAGCCCCTGGGGTCGCGGCCGTCCGGGCTGGCACATCGAATGCTCCGCCATGAGCGGTCGCTATCTCGGCGACGTCTTCGACATCCATGGCGGCGGTCTGGACCTGATCTTCCCGCACCATGAGAACGAGATCGCCCAGTCGCGTTGCGCCCACGGCACGGATGTGATGGCGAATGTCTGGATGCACAACGGCTTCCTGCAGCTCGAAGGCCGCAAGATGTCGAAATCCGAAGGCAATTTCGTTACCATCTATGAGCTGCTCCATACGGAGAAATTCGGCGGCCGCAAATGGCCGGGCGAAGTGCTGCGGCTGGCGATGCTGATGACGCATTACCGCGAGCCGATCGATTTTTCGGTAAAGCGGCTGGAAGAAGCCGAACGGCTGCTCGCCAAATGGCCGGCGGCTGAGCCAAGCACGGTTGCTCCCGATGCAACGGTGCTGGCTGCGCTCGCGGACGATCTCAACACCGTGGCTGCAGTTCAGGCGATCCATGCCCTGGCGCAGGCTGCAAACGCCGATCCGGCCCAGCTCCCCGCCTTTGCCGCAAGTGCCGCCCTTCTCGGCGTCCTGCCGGTCAAGGCAGAGGTGGACGAAGCGGTCGCCGAGGCGGTGGATGCGTTGGTCCAGATGCGGCTGGAGATGCTGAAAGCGAAGAACTTCGCCGAGGCGGACAAGATCCGCAACGACCTTGCCGCCAAGGGCATCCAGCTGAAGGACGGCAAGGATGCCGCGACCGGTGAGCGGGTGACGACTTGGGAGTTGAAGCGGTGAGGTTGTGCGGGCGATAATTTTGGCCTATGCTAAGGCATATGCCAACGGGAGAGCGTCATGGATACCGAACGACATGTGAAGCTATTCAGGAACGGCCGCAACCAGGCCGTTCGCATTCCCGTGGAATTCGAGCTTCCGGGCAATGATGCGATCATGCGCAAGGATGGGGATCGGCTGATTATCGAGCCGGCCAAGACATCAGGCCTGTTGCAATGGCTTGCCACGATCGAACCGTGGGACGAAGAGTTTCCCGATGTCGACGAGGGACAACTCCCGCTTGAGGATGCCGAGTTGTGAGCGATCGCCGCTATATGCTCGATACGAATATCGTGTCGCACATGATCCGCTATCCGGATGGCCCGGCCGTGAAACAGGCGTCGCTCGCGGGCGAGGAGAACCTTTGTGTCAGCGCCCTTGTGGCATCAGAATTGCGCTATGGCGCCGCGAAGCGCGGATCTAAGAGACTGACGGCTCTGATCGAGAACATTCTGAAAAGATTGGACGTCATTCCTTATGATGATCTGGCGTCACACCGCTACGCCGCGATTCGCAGCGAACTCGCGCGCAGCGGCAATCTCATAGGTCCTGTTGATCTCTTTATCGCCGCCCATGCTCTCGCCCTCGACTTGACCCTGATCACCGACAACGTGCGCGAATTTTCACGCGTTGGCGGCCTTGCAGTCGAAAACTGGCTGGCGGAGGAGGCGTAACATGACCGACCGACCCCACACCGGCGGCTGCCAATGCGGAGCCATCCGCTTCCGCGTCACGGGCACGCTCACAGATTCCTCCGTCTGCCATTGCCGCATGTGCCAAAAGGCGTTCGGCGCCTATTATGCGCCCCTGGTTTCCACCCGCGGCGCGGAACTCACATGGACGCGGGGGACGCGCAAGACGTTCCGCTCCTCGAATTTCGTCGAGCGCGGCTTCTGCGCCGATTGCGGCACGCCGCTGACCTATGAGGCGCCCGACGGCGTTGCAATCGCGGCCGGAGCCTTCGACGATCCTTCGGCGCTGCCGCCCGTCGTGCAGTTCGGCACCGAGGGAAAGATCGGCTTTGTTGACCACCTGCACGAGCTGCCGGGACATGCGACCGAAGAGGATGCCGAAGCGGCTCCCTTTGTGCTTCAGATCGTCTCCTATCAGCATCCCGATCACGATACCGAAACCTGGCCACCGGAGAACCATCATGACTGACGTTGTGCGAACAGGCGGCTGCCAATGCGGCGCCGTGCGCTTTCGCATCAGGGGAGCGCTCGGCCGCCCCTCCATCTGCCATTGCCGGATGTGCCAGAAACAGTTCGGCGGCTTCTTTTCCGCGCTGGTGACGGCGCCCGAGGAGGGGTTCGAATGGTCGCGCGGAGAGCCGACCTATTTCCAGTCCTCGGTCAACATCGAGCGCGGTTTTTGCAAGGATTGCGGCACGCCGCTGACCTATCGCCATCCCGGCGGCCTTGAACTTGCCATCGGCAGTTTTGACGACCGAAGCGACCTTGCCCCGCAAATCCAAGTAAACCACGGCGCGCGCCTGCCCTGGGTCGAAACGATCTTCGACCAGCCGCTGCATCAAGACCCCGATTTCTACGCCCGGCAGGAGGCCATCATCTCCTTCCAGCACCCCGACCACGACACCGATGTCTGGCCCCAGCAAGGTTTGAAACTATGACCGAACTCCTGCGCACGCTCTATCCCGAAATCGAGCCCTATGCCTCCGGCCATCTTGATGTCGGCGACGGCCATGTCATCTATTGGGAGCGTTGCGGCACGCCCGGCGCAAAGCCGGCCGTCTTCCTGCATGGCGGCCCCGGCGGCGGCATCTCGCCCAGCCACCGCCGCGCTTTCGATCCTGATCTCTATGACGTCACGCTGTTCGACCAGCGCGGTTGCGGCAAGTCGACGCCGCATGCGGACCTCAACGCCAACACGACCTGGCATCTGGTTGCCGACATCGAGCGGCTGCGCGAGATGGCAGGCGCCGAGAAATGGCTCGTTTTCGGCGGCTCCTGGGGGTCGACGCTGGCGCTCGCCTATGCCGAGAAGCATCCGGAGCGGGTTTCCGAACTCGTGCTGCGCGGCATCTACACGCTGACGCGGGCGGAACTCGACTGGTACTATCAGTTCGGCGTCTCGGAAATGTTCCCGGACAAATGGGAGCGCTTCATCGCGCCGATCCCGCCGGAAGAGCGGCACGAGATGATGGCTGCCTATAACCGCCGCCTGACGCATGCCGACAAGGCGATGCGCCTGGAGGCCGCCAAGGCCTGGGCGATTTGGGAAGGCGAGACAATCACCCTTTTGCCCGAGCCCTCGACCAGCAGCAAGTTCGAAGACGCTGAATTCGCTCATGCCTTTGCCCGCATCGAGAACCACTTCTTCGTCAATGCCGGCTGGATGGACGAAGGCCAGCTGATCCGCGATGCCTACAAGCTCAAGGATATTCCTGGTGTCATCGTCCACGGGCGCTACGACATGCCCTGCCCGGCCAAATATGCCTGGGCCCTGCACAAGGCCTGGCCCAAGGCGGAATTCCACCTGATCGAAGGTGCCGGCCATTCCTTCTCCGAACCCGGCATCCTGGACCAGTTGATCCGGGCGACGGACAAGTTTGCTGGGAAGTAAGCACGACACCTGCATGCTCGCGGCCCCGTCTCTCTAAGACGTGGGGCCGCGACACATGACGACAATCAATGCCCGGGAGGCATCGCGGTGACCAAGGAAAGAATCTACCTCTTCGACACGACCCTGCGTGACGGGCAGCAGACGCCCGGCATCGATTTTTCGGTCGAGGACAAGATTGCGATCGCCACCATGCTGGACGAATTCGGCATCGACTATGTCGAAGGCGGCTATCCGGGCGCGAACCCGACGGACACAAGCTTCTTCAGCGAGAAGAGGACGCAGAAATCCTCCTTCGTCGCCTTCGGCATGACCAAGCGCGCCGGCGTTTCCGTGTCCAACGATCCGGGGCTTGCAAGCCTGATCCAGGCCAAGAGCGATGCGATCTGTTTCGTCGCCAAGAGCTGGGACTACCATGTCGAAGTCGCGCTCGGCATTTCCAACCAGGAAAACCTCGACTGCATCGCCGAGAGCGTCAAGGCGGCGGTCGCGGCCGGCAAGGAGGCGATGGTCGATTGCGAGCATTTCTTCGACGGCTACAAGGCCAACCCCGCCTATGCGCTCGACTGCGCCAAGACGGCCTATGAAGCCGGTGCGCGCTGGGTCGTGCTCTGCGACACCAATGGCGGCACGCAGCCGCCGGAAGTGCGCGCCATTGTTGAATCCGTCATCGCCCATGGCATTCCGGGGCGCTGTCTTGGCATCCATGCGCATAACGATACCGGCCAGGCGATCGCCAATTCGCTGGCGGCCGTGGATGCCGGCGTGCGGCAGGTCCAGGGCACTCTCAACGGCATCGGCGAGCGCTGCGGCAATGCCAATCTTGTCACGCTGATCCCGACGCTGGCGCTGAAGAACAGCTACAACGAATTCTACGAGACGGCGATCGATGCCGAGCGGCTGCAGGGGCTGACGGGGCTGTCCCATGCCTTTGACGAGTTGCTCAACCGTTCGCCCGATCATCAGGCGCCCTATGTCGGCGCCTCGGCCTTTGCAACCAAGGCCGGCATCCATGCCTCTGCGCTGCTGAAGGATCCACGCACCTACGAACACGTGCCCCCGGAAACCGTCGGCAATTTCCGCAAGGTCATGGTGTCGGACCAGGGCGGCAAGGCCAATTTCATCAATGCCCTCAAGCGTCGCGGTATCGACGTCCCGAAGGACGATCCGAAGCTCGACATGCTGATCTCCATCGTCAAGGAACGCGAGGCCTCTGGTTATGCGTACGAGGGCGCGGATGCGAGCTTCGAGCTTCTGGCGCGCCGCACGCTCGGCACGATCCCCGAGTTCTTCGCCATCGACGGCTTCCGCGTCATGGTCGAGCGCCGCTTCGATTCCCATGGGCGGATAAAGGTCGTCTCCGAAGCCGTGGTAAAGATCGTGATCGACGGGCAGACGCTGATGTCTGTTGCGGAAGCCGAGGGCCCTGTCAACGCGCTCGACCTGGCGCTGCGCAAGGATTTCGGCAAGTACCAGCACGAAATCGACGATCTTGTTCTCGCCGACTTCAAGGTTCGTATCCTCAACGGCGGCACCGAGGCAATCACCCGCGTCCTGATCGAATCCATCGATTCCAGCGGCGTGCGCTGGTGGACGGTCGGCGTTTCGGAAAACATCATAGACGCCTCCTTCCAGGCGCTGATGGATTCCGTCATCTACAAGCTGATGAAGAACCGGCACATGGCAGGCAGGATCGCGGCGGAATAGACACGTCCGCCGCATCAACGGCCTTGAAGGCATCGTCAAGGAAATGAATTGGTCCATTAGCAGTAATTGAGATACACCCGGCCGCAAAAGATCGGGATGGAACACCTCAATGACGAGCGATATCTCCACGCCGGCCGCCAGGAGCGACGACGGGACACGCGGCTTTCTCTATGTGCTGACGGCCTACCTGCTTTGGGGCGTGCTGCCCTTCTACATGAAGGCGCTGGGGCACATTCCGGCCATGGAGGTCATTGCGCACCGGATCGTCTGGTCCGTGCCCGTGGCGGGCGCCGTTCTCCTCTCGCTCGGGCGATTGGGTGACCTGAAGGTCGCATTGCGCACGCCGCGCACCCTTGCGATGGCGTCGATGACGGCCATCCTCGTCACCATCAACTGGGGCACCTATGTCTGGGCAATCGGCAACGGCCATTCGCTGGATGCGGCCCTCGGCTATTTCATCAATCCGCTCTTCAGCATCGCACTCGGCGCCATTCTGCTGAAGGAGAAGCTCGGAAAGGCGCAAATCGCCGCGATCGTGCTTGCCGCTGTTGCGGTCGTGATCCTTGCGGTCGATGCCGGCAGCCTTCCCTGGGTTGCCGTTGCGCTGACACTGTCTTGGGGATTCTACGGCTTCTTTCGCAAGACGCTTCCCATCGGGCCGAACCAGGGCTTTCTGCTCGAGGTCCTGCTGCTCAGCCTGCCGGCGCTTGCCTATATCGTCTATCTCGAAGCACAGGGCGAAGGGCATCTCTTTCGGACCGGCACCTACGACACGTCGCTGCTCGTCGGCTGCGGGCTGGTCACCGCCCTGCCCCTGATGATCTTTGCCAATGGCGCCAAGCTGCTGCGGCTCTCGACGATCGGCATCATGCAATACATCGTGCCGACCATGATCTTCCTGATCGCCGTCTTCGTTTTCCAGGAGCCGCTCGGCACAGCGCGGACGATCGCCTTTCCGCTCATCTGGGCGGGGCTCGTCCTCTACAGCTGGTCGATCCTGCGTCAGAGCCGCAAGCGCTGACGCGGACCAGACAGCGTTAACGAAACCTTTTCAGAGCTTGGCGAGAACGTCTGCCGCGCCGCTGCGGCTGCCGCGGATCTCGTCCGCCTGCTTGCGAATCGCCGGGATGATTTCGGGGACGGTATCGATGACCAGCGGCTGGACGCGATGGGCGGTATGGATGAAGCCCGACTCGTTCATATGCCGAATCAGCTCCATCATCGGATCCCAGAAACCGTTCACATTGGCAAAGACCATCGGCTTCTCGTGCTGGCCGAGCTGTGCCCATGTCATGATCTCGACGATCTCTTCCAGCGTGCCGATGCCGCCCGGCAGGGCCACGAAGGCATCCGAGCGCTCGAACATGGTGTGTTTGCGCGTATGCATGTCAGGGGTTATGATGAGCTCGTCCAATTGACCCAGCGAATGGCGAGTCGCTTCCATGTCGACGAGGAATTCCGGGATGATCCCGGTCACCTGACCGCCATTGGAAAGAACGCCGCTTGCGACCGCACCCATGATTCCTTTGGTGCCGCCGCCATAGACCAGCCGCAGTCCGCTTTCGGCGATAGCTTTGCCCAGTTCACGGCCTGCAGCGATATGGGAAGGATCGCGTCCCGGCTGAGAGCCGCAGTAGACGCAGATGGATCGAATTGGCACAGATTCTTTTGTCATGTGACCAAACAACTATGCTGCAAGTGCTCCGTCAAGAAAATTAAAGGAAAACTTGCGTGCAAGCATTCGGAAATAGCTGAGAAAGCTTGTAAAAAACGCGGAAATCGTTAGCAATTTCAGAAGTTGCTGCGGCGATGCCGCCTGGAGAGGAATGATGATGAAAAACCGCGCCGGCTTGCTGGCATTGTTGGTCCTGGTGATAGCGAGCGTGATCATGATCTTTTTCGTCATGCCGAGGCTCGGCATCGACAAAAAGCCGGTCGGCGATGCCATCAACCAGGCAGGCGACGCGGTGAAGAACATCATTGCCGACACCCAGAAGGCAGGCGATGCGGCAAAGGACACTGCGAAGGCCGTTCAGAACGACGCGACCAATGCTGCAGATGCGACTGATACCGCGACCAAGCTGGGCGGACTGACCACGACTGCGGCGAAATCCCTGGCGGACCTGAAAACGCTGTTCAGCGCCGGCAATAGCCCGGCAGCCGAGGCTCTGGCCACCGCCAAGACGAATACCGTCTCGGCGCTGCAGGCGATCGTCGACTTCGCGCTGCCGCAAGGCTCCAATGCCGCGACCACCGCGCTCGTCACCCAGGCGCATAGTGGTGCCGGGAGGGCGCTCGGGATCATCAAGGCTCTTCCGGACAATGTCGCCGACGCGCTCGCGGCAATCACCAAGGCAGAGGCCGACCTCTTCGGCAAGCCGGAGCCGCAGGCACAGGCCAATGCCGGCCCGCGCAAGCCCTCTTTCGACGTCCTGCGCGTCGAGCCTGATGGTTCGACCGTCGTTGCCGGGTCTGCCGAACCCAATTCCAAGCTGCAGATCATGGACGGCGACAAGGTCATCACCACGACCGATGTCGGTCCGAGCGGCGATTTCGCCGCCGTGCTCGACAATCCGCTGCCGCCCGGCGACCACGAGCTGGTGCTGAAGGCGATCGGCAAGGACGGCAATGCGCTGACATCAGAGGAAGTTGCCACCGTTTCCGTGCCCAAGGACGGCAGCACGCAATTGCTTGCGATGGTCTCCAAGCCGGGTACGGCAAGCCGCATCATCACGGCACCGACCGCCAAGCAGCAGCGGGTCGCATCGGACGCACAGCCGGCCAATAACGGCAACGGCAATGCCGGCAGCGACAAGGCAGATACCACGATGGCATCGGCATCGCCGACGACCAATCCGCCGCCGACCGCAACCGCTCCGGACAATGGCGTGACGACGGATACTCCCGACGTCATGGTCAATGCGGTCGAGATCGAGAACGACAAGATATTCGTGGCCGGCAGCACACGGCCCCGCGCCAAGGTCCGCGCCTATGCCGACGACAAGCTCATCGGCGAGGCAGCAGCGGGGGTGGACGGCCATTTCGTCATCGACGGGACGATGCCGCTCGCCGTTGGCGATCACAAGATCCGCGTCGATATCGTCGACGCAGCCGGCAAGGTCCTGGCGCGCACCGCGGTCAACTTCAACCGGCCTGCGGGCAACCAGGTGACCGTGGCCGCGCAGACGCCGCCGGCAGTAGGCAATCAGCAAACCGCAGATGCTTCGATGGTGCCGCTGGATGAAGGCGAGCTGGGCAAGCTGAAGAACGATACCAACAAGGCCTTCGGCCTGCTGAAGAAGCTTTATGCCGATGGCAAGACGCCCGGACAGGAGGAGCTTGCCGCGGCTCGTTCGGGCACCGAGATTGCCCTGAAGTCGCTTGCAGACTTCCGGCCGGCGATCGACGCCAGCGTTGCGCTCAGAGACGCATCCGCGATGGTTTCGAGCAGCGCCGCCAAGGCACTTGCCTATCTGCACGCGCTGCCGGGCGATCCGAAGTCGGTGGGCAATGCGCTGGCTCGGCTCGACCAGATGATCGCCGAGATCACCAAGCCGGTTGCCGATGTGCCCGCCCAGGCGTCGGTACAAACGGCATCGAACGATCCGGACGGAACCAAGACCTATCAGCAGGCGCCGCTCTCTCAGAGCAACAGCGCCGTCATTATCCGGCGCGGCGATACGCTCTGGCAGATCTCCCGCCGCACCTACGGGCTCGGCGTCCGCTACACGACGATCTATCTCGCCAACGAAGACAAGATCAACAACCCGGACCGCATTCTACCTGGCCAGGTCTTCGGCGTGCCGAAGGACGCGCTGCCGAACTCGGAAGAGCTGCATCGCAAGCGTATGTCCGGGCAGCATCTGTAAGCCGGATTTTTCCGATCAGGCCGGTGTTTAGACACCGGCCTGTCATTTCCTTACCTATAAAAATGATATAAGCGTGCCGCCGACCTCCCGGCCCGCCGAATTCCCGACGCGGCCCTCAGGTGCGCCGCGCGATGAGCAAGCTGCCATCCGGCGCCTTAGACATCGTGCCGGAGACCCCTGATGGCAGAGCGCAAGAAGACCATATCGGCGGATTCGAAGAATCCCCTGCAGACGATCATCAATCTCTGGCCTTACATGTGGCCGGAGGGGCGCATGGATCTAAGGATGCGCGTCGTCTGGGCTTCGGTATACCTGCTCATTTCGAAATTCGTGCTGCTGCTCGTCCCCTATTTCTTCAAGTGGTCGATCGATGCGCTGAACGGCAAGCTGGACATGCAGGGCATCCTGCCGACCTTCATGATCGGCGCTATCGCCCTTGTCATCGCGACCAACATCACGCGCCTGCTGCAGCTCGGCCTCAACCAGCTTCGCGATTCGCTCTTTGCCAGCGTCGGGCAATATGCTGTGCGCCAGCTCGCTTTTAGAACCTTTGTCCACATGCACCAGTTGTCGCTGCGCTTCCATCTCGAGCGCAAGACCGGCGGTCTCTCGCGCATCATCGAGCGCGGCACAAAGGGCATCGAGACGATCGTCCGCTTCACGATCCTCAATACCATCCCGACCTTCATCGAATTCCTGCTGACGGCGATCATCTTCTGGCGTGGCTACGGTTTCTCCTACCTGGCGATAACGGCCGCAACCGTCTGGCTCTACATCTGGTTCACTGTGCGGGCGAGCGACTGGCGTATTTCCATCCGCCGCTCGATGAACGACAGCGACACCGAAGCAAATACCAAGGCGATCGATTCGCTGCTCAACTTCGAAACCGTCAAATATTTCGGCAACGAGGAGATGGAGGCGCGGCGCTTCGATCAATCGATGGAGCGCTACGAAAAGGCCGCAACCGATGTCTGGACGTCGCTCGGCTGGCTGAACTTCGGCCAGGGCGTGATCTTCGGTCTTGGCACCACCGTCATGATGGTGCTGTCCGCCTATGCGGTCCTCAACGGCAAGCAGACGGTCGGCGATTTCGTTTTCGTCAATTCGCTGCTGCTGCAGCTTTCCGTGCCCCTCAACTTCATCGGCTTCGTCTACCGCGAAATCCGCCAGGGCCTGACTGATATCGAGGCGATGTTCGATCTGCTCGAAGTCGAGCCCGAGGTGAAGGATGCGCCCGACGCGGTGGACCTAGATATCAGCCGGGGCGCGATTGCCTTTAACGACGTGCATTTCGCCTATGATCCGGCGCGTCCCATCCTCAAGGGCATTTCGTTCGAAGTGCCGGCGGGAAAAACGGTTGCGGTCGTCGGCCCATCGGGTGCGGGAAAGTCGACCCTGTCGCGGCTGCTTTACCGGTTCTACGACGTGCAGGAAGGCGCAATCACCATCGACGGCCAGGATGTGCGCAAGGTGACGCAGAAGAGCCTGCGCACGGCAATCGGCATGGTGCCGCAGGACACGGTGCTCTTCAACGACACGATTGCCTACAACATCCGTTATGGCCGGCCGGGAGCCGATGAAGCGGCGGTCATGGCTGCGGCTGACGCTGCCCAGATCAGCCATTTCATTCGCATCCTGCCCGAGGGTTTCGACACCAAGGTCGGCGAACGTGGACTGAAGCTCTCCGGCGGCGAGAAGCAGCGCGTCGCCATTGCCCGCACGATCCTGAAGGCGCCGCCAGTTCTCATCCTCGACGAGGCAACGTCGGCGCTCGACACCACGACGGAGCGGGAAATTCAGGCGGCGCTGGACGTCGTCTCGAAGAATCGCACGACGCTGGTCATCGCGCATCGTCTCTCCACCGTCATCGGCGCGGACGAGATCATTGTGCTGAAGAGCGGCGAGATCGCCGAGCGCGGCACGCATGGGGAACTGCTGGCGCGAAATGGCCTCTATGCCTCGATGTGGGACCGCCAGCGTGAGGCAACGCAGGCCGAAGAGCATCTCAAGCAGGTTCGCGAGAACGACGAACTTGGCGTCGTCAACAGGCTTGCTCCGGCAACGTAAGGGGCTGGTGAAGATCGGCGCAGGGGGTGACGGCCCCTCCAGCATTGCTCATGACGGCGTTTGCCTGTAGTCAGCGTCTTCCGGAACAATTGCAGGAGTTCGCGCTCGATGAGTTTGCACAATACCATACGCAACACGATAGTCCCCGTGCACAAGGAGGGTTATCCCTTTGTCCTGGGGTTCTTCGTCGTGTCGCTGGTGTTGGGCTGGCTCTTCAAGCCGCTCTTCTGGATCGGCCTCATCCTGACGCTCTGGTGCGCCTATTTCTTCCGCGACCCTGAACGGATGACGCCGCAGGACGACGATCTCGTCATCTCGCCGGCGGACGGAAAGGTCTCGGGCGTACAGATGGCCACGCCGCCGGCCGAGCTCAATCTCGGCTATGAGCCGATGCTGCGCATCTCCATCTTCATGAATGTCTTCGACTGCCATGTGAACCGCTCGCCGATGCGCGGCCGGATCGAGAGCATCGCCTATCGCGAGGGCAGCTTCCTCAATGCGGATCTCGATAAGGCAAGCGAACAGAACGAGCGCAACGGCCTCGTCATCGAGACACGCCACGGCCAGGTCGGCGTCGTACAGATCGCCGGCTTCGTCGCGCGCCGCATCCTCTGCTTCGTTCACCCGAGCGAGCCCATCGATGCCGGCGAGCGTATCGGCCTCATCCGCTTCGGATCGCGCGTCGATGTCTTCCTGCCGGCCGGAGCGGTCGCGCGGGTTTCCCTCGGCCAGAAGGCGGTCGCCGGTGAAACGGTGCTTGCGGAGTTCGGCTCCACAAAGGGTCCGATCGTCAGCCGACGCAGCTAGCCGGCAGTGGGAGAACAAGAGATGAAGACACCGTTCCCACCCTTTGAGCCCAATGGTCCCAACGACGAGGCGCGCGGGCCGCGTCTCAGGGAAATTCCGTTGCGGCTGATGGTGCCTAATCTCATCACAGTGCTTGCCATCTGCGCCGGGCTGACCGGCATTCGTCTTGCCTTCGAAAACCGCTTCGAGCTTGCCGTCACCATGGTTCTGGTCGCGGCTTTCCTGGATGGCGTCGACGGGCGCGTGGCGCGCCTCATGAAGGCGTCGTCGAAATTCGGCGCGCAGATGGATTCGCTTGCCGACATCGTCAATTTCGGCGTCGCGCCGGCCCTCGTCGTCTATGTCTTCGTACTCGATCAGGCGCATACGATCGGCTGGATCGCCGCATTGATCTACGCTATAGCCGCGGGTCTCAGGCTCGCCCGCTTCAACGTGATGGCCGAGCGGGAAAACAAGGCGTCGTGGCAATCGGAATATTTCGTCGGCGTCCCCGCCCCGGCCGGCGCAATGCTGGTGCTGCTGCCCGTCTATGTCGGGTTCCTGGGTTTCGAGCAGACGACTGCCTTTGCGCTCGGATCGGCCGCCTATACCGTTATCATCGCCTTCCTGCTCGTCAGCCGGCTGCCGGTCTGGTCGGGCAAAAGCGGCAGCCGCATCCGTCGCGACTTCGTGCTGCCGATGATGCTCGGCGTGGTCGTCTATGTGGCGCTGCTGATGAGCTACACATGGCAAGTCATGGTCGTGACGGTGGTTTGCTATCTTCTGTCGCTGCCTTACGGCGCGCGCCTATGGCAGAAGAAATACGGCACCTACACGATCAACGGACCTGCGGATCCGGATGTCGACGATGCCAATGACGACATCGGTCGTCATATTTAACGGAAAATAAACTTCTAAATTAGACATTTATAGACTTCGTTCCCAACCGCGTGGCTCGCGGAATGTGGTGTGCAGTCACAAAAGCTGATTGGCAAATGCCTCGGTTTTGTCGCGATTTACGATGAAAAGCACAATCACAAAACGATTCTAGGGAACACGTAAAGGAGAGAGTATCGTGACCTCGATTAAGGATAGCATCGTCCGCCTCGTTGAGCAGCAGCCGGTGAAGACCGATCTTGCAGCACTCTATCGTCCGCTCGGCCTCAAGGCCGTTCTGGCAGCCCATGTCGTGCTGAAGAGCAAGCCGCTCAATAAGCAGACCGCCTGAACCCGGCTCCTAGTCGCCGGCAAAGAAACGGACGAGCAGGCTCAGCGCCAGCAACCCCATGACAATGCCGATCACGATATCCAGAACCCGCCATGCGGCGGGTCTGGCGAAAACCGGCTGAAGCAGCCGGGCGCCATATCCAAGCGCAAAGAACCAGACGAACGACGCCAAGGCCGCGCCGGCGCCATAGGCCACTCGGCCCGCGCCCTGATAGGCGGCCGAGAGGCTGCCGAGCAGCACCACGGTATCCAGATAGACATGCGGGTTGAGGAAGGTGAACGCCAGGCAGGTAGCAACGGCTGCCCGCAGGCTCAATCCATTGCCGGTTTCGGCGCGCATCGCATGCGGCTTCATGGCGCGGCGAAATGCGATCACGGAATAGCTGCCGAGGAAGATCGCGCCGCCGAGGGTCACGACCTCGATCAGTACCGGCGACCGCGAGACCAGGGTGCCGAGACCGCCGACGCCAGCCGCGATCAGCACAGCATCCGACAACGCGCAGATCAGGCAAAGTACGAAGACATGCGAGCGCAGGAGACCCTGGCGCAGGATGAAGGCATTCTGAGCGCCGATTGCAATAATCAGGGACGCGCCGAGGAAGAAGCCGGAGACGGCAGCGGACAAAGACAACATAAAGAGATTTCCGTGGAAGACAGGGACTGCAGCGGATCAGAGAAGGCTCAATTGGCCATCATCGGGATCGCGCTTCTTCGGCGGTTTCGTCGGCGGCTGGACGGCGACAGGCTCCTGGAGTTCCGGCCCCATATTGGCGACCTTGTTGACGCGGTCGGAAACCGGGATCGCCTCGAAGAAATCCTCCTGCACCGGCGCCATGAGATCGGCGACGTCGCGAGGCTCCTGCGTCTTGCAGTCGAGCCAGCGGGAAAAATCCTGCGGCTGGATGACAACAGGCATCCGGTCGTGGATGGACGCCATCATGCCGTTGGCGGCCGATGTCAGGATCGCGCCGGTATCGACTTCCGAACCGTCGGCGGATGACCAGGTTTCCATCAGCCCGGCAAAGGCGACGACACCGCCGTGGCGCGGCCGGACCCAATAGGCCTGCCCCTTGCCGCCCTCTTCTTTCGAGGGGCGATGCCATTCGTAAAACCCCGATGCGGGTACCAGGATGCGCCGGTGGCGCATGGCGGCGCGGAAGGAGGCCTTGCCGACAGCGGTCTCCGCACGGGCATTGATTAGCAGCGGAAATTCCTTCGGGTTCTTGACCCAGGAGGGCGTCAGGCCCCAGCGCACCAATAGGGCTCGGCGCTCCGGAAGATTGCTGCCCGGCTCTTGCCGCTCGCCCGATATGACGATGAGGATGGGCTGTGTCGGGGCAATGTTGTAGCGCGCGGGAAAGCCTTCGAGCTCATGGAGATCGAAATACTCCGCCACGTTTCCGGGCACCGCCGTCAATGCATATCGTCCGCACATGCCGTTTCTCTTGCATCGCTGGCACGTCAGGTCAAGGATCGCGGCTCAGCCGCGGGGTCCAAACAGGATGATTGCCGTCCCGGCAAGGCAGACGGCCGCGCCTGACATGTCCCAGCGATCCGGCGTGCGCCCCTCGGCCAGCCAGAGCCAAAGTACGGAGGCTGCGATGTAGATGCCGCCATAGGCCGCAAATGTCCGCCCCGCCGCCTCGCTCGGCACCAGCGCCAGCAGCCAGGCAAACAGCGCCAGCGAGACCATGCCCGGCGCCAGCCACCAGACAGGTTTTGAAAGCCGCAGCCACGCCCAGAAGGAGAAGCAGCCGGCGATTTCGGCCAAGGCCGCGAGGGCATAAAGGGCGTAGGTGATCATGATTGGATCGTCCGGGAATCGGAATTGTGAATGCTCATCGAGCCTAACGAAAGCATGCCCGGGAAAGTAGGAGAAACGCGCTGGAAGCCTTGGTCATCGCATGGCATTGTCTGCTCTTCCTCGACCTTGTTGAAAGCAATATGAGCTCCTCCCCCCGCCCCGCCTCGTCAGCCATCCTGCAACGCGATGGCCGTTTCCTGCTGGTGCTTCGCCGCAATCCGCCTTCGGCCGACATGTATGCTTTTCCCGGCGGCCGCGCCGAAGAAGGTGAGATGCCTGACGAGACGGCGTTGCGCGAATTTGCGGAGGAGACCGGGATCATGGCGCGCAATCCCCGGCTTTTCAGGACCTACGACCTGCTGACGCGCGCCGAAGACGGGACTGTCAGCAGCCATTTCTTCCTCTCTGTTTTTCTCGTCGATGCCGATGAGGATCAGGTGGCGGTCGCGGCCGATGATGCGGCCGATATCGGCTGGTTTACGCTGGAGGAAATCCGCCGACTGCCGGTCCCGCCCAGCGTGCTGGAATGTGCGGAACTCATCATCAGCAGCTAATAAGCGTGGAGAATCGGGGTTCTGCCTTGCTCAGGTCATGTGCAGGGTATCAACTGTGGATATGATTCTCTGCCGCACTGTCGCCGCATCTCTGCTGTTGTCTGCCCTCGTCGTAGCGGCGGGGCCCGCATTTGCTCAGCCCAAGGCTGATACGGCGACCGTGGCGACGCCGCCGCCCGATATCGAGCGTCCGGCGCCTTATGACGACGATCTGCTGCGGCTCGCCGAAGTACTTGGTTCCGTCCACTACCTCCGCAATCTGTGCAATCCTGGCAAGGAAGATCACTGGCGTGCGGAGATGCAGCAACTGCTGGATTCGGAAACGAAAGACGAGCCGAAACGCAAGGAACGCCTGACCGCAGCTTTCAATCGAGGCTACCGGTCCTTCGCATCGGTCTATACCGATTGCACGCAGCAAGCCATCGTGGCAGAGGAGCGCTACCGTAACGAAGGTGCAACACTTGCCACAGAAATAACCGCGCGCTTTGGAAATTGACGTTTTATTAACCCCTTTTCACGGCGAGCCGTGTCGTTTTAGGAAAAGGCTGATAAAGTCGTTAACCGAGCGGTAAGGACATGGACGCCTCAAGGAAAGAAGCAATGGAACCAAGCCTCAACGACATCGACGACATGATCGTCCACGAAAAGATGCAGGCGGCTCTGGAGTATCAGAACGAAGCATGGGCGGACGGCATGGCCGATGGAATCGAGCCGGAAATTATCGCTGATGCAGCGATCGCACATGCGATCCGCGAAACGATCCGCATCAAGGGTGAACAGGGCGCTGAGGCCTTGCTCGAATCGTTGCGGGAACGCATGCTTGCCGGCGAGTTCTCAATGAGCCGCACCCTGCAATAACCGCAAGAGATGTTCCATGCGTCGCTTAAAGGGCAATGATCTGCAACGATCGGTCGCCTCGCTTCTGGCTGCAACCACTGTTGTGGCTGGCTTTGCCTCCCCATTACCCGCCCTTGCCTTTTCCTCGCTGCATGTGAGTCCCCTTGCGCCTGCGCAGGCAGGTAGGGAAAAGCCTGTGGAGCAGGCGCTGGAAGCGCCTTCCAAGGGCATTCCCATGCCGGATCCGCTGGTCAACAATCAGGCGGGTCAGGCTGCGTCGAGCGACAGTTCCGCAAACCCGACGCCCGATGGCAAGCCCGCCGAAGTGCTGTTCGATATCAACAAGGCTCCGGAGCCGGTGCGCAAGCTGCGCGAGGCGATCGTCGAAGCGGCTGCATCCGGCGATCTCGAGCGGTTACGCCCCCTTATGAATATCGGCGGCGGCCTCAATCAGACACAGGTCTCGGCAGACGATCCGGGCGAAGACCCGATCAAGACGCTGCATGATCTCTCGGGCGATCCTGACGGCATCGAGGTTCTGTCCATCCTACTGGATGTCATGTCGACCGGCTTTGCGCATGTCGGACAGGGTACGCCCAACGAAATGTATGTCTGGCCCTATTTCGCCGAGAAGGACATCAAGACGCTTAGCGCACCTGAGAAGGTCGACCTGATGCGCATCGTCACGGCCGGCGACTATTCGGACATGCTGGAATTCGGCGGATACAATTTCTACCGGGTCGGCATCACGCCCGACGGGAAATGGAAATTCTTCACCGCCGGCGAATGACGCTGGCGGCTCCAGTGAAAACCTGAAATCGAGAATCGATTCAAGGGCAACGCCTCCTTGCCTCAGGCTTTGATTCATCCTGCTCAACCGCCACTTCATGCTCGCTGCCGGAACTTGCGGTTCAGGCGTTGAGCGCTTACCTGTTGCTTAAAGACATGAACACGATGGATCGACCATGACCGCCGTATTTCTTGAAGGCCGCCGACTGCTCCATGTAATTGGTGCGGATGCCGAAAGTTTTCTGCAGAATTTGATCACCACCGATCTTTCCGCGCTCGGCACCGATGATGCAAAGCCGGGGGCGTTGCTGACGCCGCAGGGCAAGATCCTGTTCGACTTCATGATCTGGCGCGACGGAAGCGGTTTCGTCTTGGAAACCGATGCGGAACAGCAAGAGGGCTTGCTGAAGAGACTGACCATGTACCGGCTGCGTGCGGCCGTCGAATTGAGCGTCGATGAGGTCGAGGGCGTTACCGTCTCCTGGGGTGACGACGCGTCGGAAGGCCGGGAAGACAGCCGCTTTGCCAAGGCGGGCATCCGGCTGCTGCGCCGCGTCGGCCAGCATGGCGCTGATGCGGAAGCGCTCTATGAGGCGCTGCGCATCGAATGCGGCGTTGCTCTCTCGGGCGCGGATTTCGCCCTTTCCGACGCCTTTCCGCATGATGTGCTGATGGATTTCAATGGCGGGCTTTCCTTCCGCAAGGGCTGCTATGTCGGCCAGGAAGTCGTCTCCCGCATGCAGCATCGGGGCACGGCCCGCCGTCGCGTCGTGATCGTCAGTGGCGAAAACGCGCTGCCTGTGGCCGGAACTGAAATTTCGGCTGGCGGCAAGCCGATCGGCACGCTCGGGTCGGTGGTCGGCAACCATGGACTTGCGATCGTGCGGATCGACCGGGCCGGCGAAGCCATGGCAGCGGAAACGCCGATTCTCATCGGCGATGTGAAAGCTTCCCTGGCGCTGCCGGCATGGTCGGGCCTTGCCTTCCCCGCCAGTGCCGACGAGGCGACGGCGTGACGGACGCCCCGCGCGCATGGCAGCGCATGCTTTCCGGCCGGCGACTGGATCTACTTGATCCGTCGCCGCTGGATGTCGAGATCGGTGACATCGCCCACGGCCTTGCCCGCGTTGCGCGATGGAACGGGCAGACATCGGGCGAGCATGCATTCTCCGTCGCCCAGCATTGCCTCGTGGTTGAGACGATTTTCTGCAGGCTCGGAGCGACCACGGCGGACGAGCAACTGGTCGCATTGCTGCACGACGCGCCGGAATACGTGATCGGAGACATGATCTCGCCCTTCAAGTCGGTCGTCGGCGGCGGTTACAAGGCGGTCGAACACCGGCTCGAAGGCGCAATCCATCTGCGCTTCAGCCTTCCGGCCCACCCCTCCCCGGAACTCAAGGATCGCATCAAGAAAGCTGATACCATCGCGGCCTATTTCGAAGCGACGCTGCTTGCCGGCTTCAGCCGTGAGGAGGCGAAGAAGTTCTTCGGACAGCCGCGTGGCATTACGCAGGATATACTGCCCATCGATCCCATGCCTGTCATGGAGGCCCAGAGGCTCTTCTGCGAGCGTTTCGAAGCGATCGAAGCCGTGCGAGCCGACGCCAAAGCGGGGCTTCGTTCATGACGACCATCATCGTCTCTCCCCTCGCCCGCATTGCCGAAATGGCCGTCCGCCATGGCGCCCGCGAGATGATCAGCCTCATGGCCAAGGAACAGACCTTTCATCGCCCAGCGGTCATTCGGGCTGATCGGCATCTGCTCCTCAACATGAACGACATCACATTTGCCGGCACCGGCGATCTCGTGGCGCCCCAGGAATTACACGTCCGGCAGATCATCGATTTTGCACAAAGCTGGGATCGGAGCGCACCGCTGGTCGTCCATTGCTGGATGGGCGTCTCCCGCTCGCCGGCGGCAGCGCTGATCGCAATGCTCGCCGTTCATCCGGAAGAAGACGATCTCGCTTTGGTGGGGCGTCTGCGGCTCGCTTCGCCCTATGCCACGCCGAATGCGCGGCTTATTCAGATCGGCGACGCGATGCTCAATCGTGGCGGCCGGCTCGTCGAAGCGGTCCGCTCGATCGGCCGTGGCGCGGATGCCGACGGCAACGCCCCCTTCATTCTGGCCTCGGAAACCGAGAAACTCTTTGGTTGACTGACCTGACGGTCGCCCCATCTACCCCGTTCGACCTTGCGTAACGGATAGACGGCGGACATATGGAACAGCAGGCAACGGACTTCATCGTGGCAACACGGACCGCGCTCAGCCAGGCGAGCGCCCTTGCGGTCCAGTATTCCTTCTCGGTGCTCGGCGCCCTCATTCTTCTCATTCTTGGATGGGTGCTCGCGGGCATCGTCAGCCGCTCGGCCTATGAAGGACTGTCTCGCATCCACGGCATAGACGAGACCCTGGCGCGTTTCTTCACCAACGTCCTTCACTACGCGCTTCTCATCCTGGTCTTCGTCACCGTCCTTGCGCAGTTCGGCGTCCAGACGGCCTCGATCATCGCCACGCTGGGTGCTGCAGGCCTGGCAATCGGCCTGGCCTTGCAAGGCACGCTGCAGAACATCGCGGCCGGCATCATGCTGCTTGTGCTGCGGCCCTTTCGCGTCGGCGAGTATATCGAGACGGGAACGATCACCGGAACCGTGAAGGAGATCGGCCTTTTCGCCACGGAGCTGACGACCAGCGACGGCCTTTATCGGCTGGCGCCCAATTCGACGCTCTGGAATACGCCGATCACCAACTACAGCCGCGAGCCGACCAGGCAGCATCAGGTCACAATCGGAATTGTCTCGAAAGACGATCTGGAGGTTGCGCTTTCCACGTTGCTGGATCTCGCAAATGCCGAGCCTCGCATCCAGAAGAGGCCGGAGCCGCAGGCATATGTCAACAGTATCGGCGCGACGGTCAGCATAACATTACAATACTGGGTCAAGACCGGCGAGTGGGCGAGCGTCAGCCGCGAAATGATCATGAGGGTGAAGCGCACACTCGACGAAAAGGGCATAGCCATCAGCTGAGTGATTGTCCCCGGCGGAATCGGACAGCATCGCCCGACAAAAGAAAACCCAGGCCCGATCGGGCCGGACCCGGGTTCAGAAGATAGAGGCTCAATCAGGCGGAAAGAGCATCCGTCGGGTCGGAAGCATATTGACCATAGGTGTTCTGGTAGACGCTCATGGCCGCCTGCATCTCGGCAAGGAGATCATCCGACGAATTCTGGCCGGAGGTTGCTGGGCCGGAATTGCTGCCATTCGAATTGGACGGCTCCAGCGAGAGGACATCCGCAGCTGCCGAATCCGTCGAACCCAACACGTTGAGCCCTTCGGAGAACTGATCCTTATCGAGAGAGCCCGCGTTTTGGGTATCGAGCTTCTTGAACAAGGCGGTAGCATCGTCCGCGCTCATGTCCTTCGGGCGCCCGGCGACGAATTCGTCGGACGAAACCTTGCCGTCGCCGTTCGTGTCCATGCTCGCAAAGAGCTGATCGATCGGCGACTGATCCGTGGTGCCGTCGGTCGACGTGCTGCCGGACTGGGAGGCGCTGCTCTCCTGCATCTGCAGCAGCATGCTCGCCAGATTACCGGAAAATTTATCGGTCGCGCTCGGATCGCTGTTGTCATCCTCGTCGCCAAGGATGCTCGCCGAGAGAAGACCGGACTTCGCTGCCGCCTGCAGTTCTTCGGCGGAAACAACGCCGTCGCCGTTCGTGTCGAGCGGGCTGATATAGGCTGCGCTCGTGCTTGAACTGCTTCCGACGGAAGAAATACCACTCATATTGATCTCCTATAGTGGACGCGGCCGGGCCTTGCCCACGCCGCGTGAGAGGATTGCTGAAAATCAAATGTTGGGAAAACCGATCCGCGAGGGGAATGAGAACGATTCCCGCCCATCACACTGCGCATTCATCGCGCCCGGCACATCTCGGCTTTGCTTGTTCGGGGTCGCCCCCACGCTTTCCGGATAATCCCAGGACCAAAATGCAGGCAAAACCCCACATCAGCACCAGTCAGCACAGCTCACGCCCTATCCTTCAAACAGCAAGGCGATCATTGAAAGGCGATGATTTTCGTCAGCAGTCAGATCTGAGGATAGATGCGCAGAACAAGGTTGCCCGAGGCTGGCGGCCTCCTTGTCTTTCGCAATTCCGGATGCAGCCGCGCCTTTACTCGACGACTGCGCAGGCAAGCCGCTTCCCCGAGGAACCACTCGGCTGGCTGCGATTGTCGTCCGAATTCTCATGAATCATCAATGTGCGCCCGCGAATGGCATTCTTGTCGTCGAGCGTCACCATGCCGTTGAAGACCTGGGCGCGCAGCACGCCGTCCTGTCCAACATATTGGTTCGGCATGTCGCCCGCATGAGGGCCATTTGCCGCCAGGAGGCCGTGTTCCGCCTTGTCGGGATTGAAGTGCCCACCTGCCGAATCATACCCGTGGGCGGCATCGCATTTTCCCATCTCGTGAATGTGGAACGCGACCCACTTGTTGGCCGGCAGTCCCGAGATCTCCAACTCGATCAGAACCCCTGTTTTCGAAGCTGTCAGTGCTGCGCGACCGGATTGCTTGCCGTCTTCGCCGACGAAATTCGCCACTGCCGTCTGCTTCTCCTGAGCAAGGACGGGAGAGCCGGCGGCAGCGGCGAGTAGCGTAATCACGAGAAGCGCTTTCATGGAATATTCTCCTTCCAGGGTTTTTATTCCAACGCATCGAGGGAAAAGCTGTTCCGAGATATGAGCATTCCGCGGTAAGCCATAAGCAAAACGGCCCGTCTTTTGGACGAGCCGTTAAAACATATCACGAAATATCGCGGATCACGCAGCCATAGTACTCACGTCATACTGACCATAAGTGCCGCGATAGGCATCGCTTGCTATCTCGAGCCCGGAGTCCGTTGCCGAGCTCCCTGGCGTTGCGGCACCGTACGCTTCCTGCTTGCCGTTCGGAGCCGATTGAATCAGCAAAGCTATGATATTGCTCAGTGCAGCCTGGGAATTGCCGCTGCCGCTATTGGTGCTGTCATCGCCATCTTCGCCGAGAATTCCCGGGCGTTCGCTGGCTTGGATTTCTTCTTGGCTAAGCACGCCGTCACCATTCGTGTCGAGACGCGAAAGCGTTCCGTGAAAGGCATACGAACTACTGGATATGGAAGAAACATGGGACATACAAACCTCCTGAAGAAGGAGCCGCCTCATGCGACGTCGTTTGTACGCAATACAATTCGTTAACAGACAATAAGAATCTAATAAGCTGATTCGCCCAATACTTCAAAACAAATTCTTAATGGGAATTAACGATAATTTCCAAGTCGTAAACGCTCTGGATCGGGAACATTCGTCAAACCCTGGCTCGCCGAGATTGCGAGGTTTGGATGGCCGACGGGTTTCTTCATTCGCCGGCCAACATCTCTTCGCCCTTCTGCATCAACCCGAAAAAGGTCCTCCCAAGAACTGGAAGCGTGGCAGGACGCGGGTGCAGGAAGTTCGTTTCTTGCGCCCCAAGAAATGCCCTAAATTTTTAGGGGATTTTTCCCGGCCGGCCTCAGATTGACGGCATATTTAGTCAGTTCCTACATTTTTCCATTCTAAAGAATATGGAAAATCTTGTATCTTTTCAATATTTTGCAACTGATTATTAATAGGCGATGATCACTGTGCATCGATAGCGTGACAGCCGTGACCCGGTGATAGCAACCGGGCAAAGCCGTCGGATTACCTCGAGCGAATTTTCTAATTTGAGTTTTCGGAGAAAGGCATTCGATGCGCCTCATGCGCAAAGACGCCATCGGGTTCGATGCGAGGAAAGACAATGCAAACGTCCGGCATGAGCGTCGGGTTCGCGTCGGGGGATGTTCTCTGCTCAATGGATTCAGGGAGACCGCCCCTTATGCCGGATGCTGAGGCGCTCCTTAGAGAACAATACCGCCGCGCCGTTAAGAAAGACGGATCGCTGGACCAGCAGCGCCTGCTGGATATGATCGTCGATACATACCGGGAGCAGCGTACCGAAATAGTACGCACCGACGATGCGATCCACGCGATTCATCTCCAGAATATCTCGCTGAAGGAAGAACTCGCCGATACTTCCTCCAACCTGTCGAAGCAGAACGCGATCATCGAGGCGATCGTTCACAATCTTCCGCTCGGACTGAGCGTTTTCGACGCCAATCAGAGGCTCGCCGTCTGCAACGCGCGCTTCCGCGATCTTTTCGGCTTTTCAAACAAGGACGTCGAAGTCGGTACGCCGATCGCAACGTTGCTGTCGCGCGTTCCGGGGATAGAGCATACCACCGGACAGCCTATGCCGGCACGGCCGGTGAAGCGCCTTCCGAGAGGAACGAAACTGCGCCGGCGCGAATGGCAGATGCATGACGGCCGATCGATCGAAAGCATCGTGACGATCCTGCCCGACGGCGGCAGCGTCTCGATCCACGAGGATGTCACCGACGAACGCAGGGCCGCCGAGCGAATTGCTTATATCGCTCATCACGATCCGCTGACGGGTCTGCCAAACCGCATCAAGTTCGGCGAAGAGGTCGAGCAGGCCCTGGGCAGGCTTGGGCCGGGAGAGCGTCTTGCTCTCGTGCATCTCAATCTCGACCGGTTCAAACTGGTCAACAACACGGTCGGCCTATCCATCGGCGACGACATCCTGCAGCAGGTCGCCGAACGGCTTCGATCGAGCGCCGGCAGCCGAAACATACTTGCGCGGCTTGGCTCCGATGAATTCGCGATCCTGCAGGTGGGGCGCCAGCAGCCGCTGAATGTCACCGCACTTACGGAACAGATCAGCCGCGAACTGGCGACGCCCTTCATCGTCGGCGACAAGCAGGTGGAACTCAGCGTTTCGGCCGGCATCGCGATCGGTCCGGAGGATGGCGCCGAAACCCACATCCTGATGAAGAATGCCAGCGTCGCGCTTGCGCATGCCAAGGCGGATGGCGGGCGACGCAGCCGCTTCTTTACCGGCGAGATGGAAGCGCAGATCCAGGTGCGCCACGCCTTGGAAGCCGACTTGCGTCACGCGGTGAAAAACGAAGAGTTCGAGCTTCATTACCAACCGCTCTACGATGTCGCGCGCGCCCGGATCTCCGGTTTCGAAGCGCTGTTGCGCTGGAATCACCCCGATCGCGGCCGGATATCGCCGATGGAATTCATCCCTCTTGCCGAAGAGATGGGGCTGATCGCCGATATTGGCCGCTGGGTATTGCTGCAGGCCTGCCGCGATGCAGCCAAATGGCCGGGCGACATCAAGGTCGCTGTCAACGTATCGGCCATCCAGTTCCGCAATGGCGATCTTCCGGGCGATGTCATGGCCGCCATCGCCGCCGCCAATCTATCGCCCTCGCGGCTTGAGCTTGAAATCACCGAAAGCGTCCTGATGGAAAATCGCGATCAGACGCTGCCGACGCTTCATGATCTCAAAGCCCGCGGCATCCGCATTTCCATGGATGATTTCGGCACCGGCTATTCATCCCTCGGCTATCTCAGAAGTTTCCCCTTCGACAAGATCAAGATCGACAAATCCTTCGTCAACGACATCATCGACAACAGGGAAGCGCAGGAAATCATGCACGTGATCATCCTGCTCGGAAATGCGCTCGGAATGCGCGTCACCGTCGAGGGGGTCGAGACGAAGAGCCAGTTCGACCGGCTGCGTCGGGAAGGATGCGACGAGATCCAGGGCTATTTCATCAGCCCGCCGAAACCCGCCGCCGATGTCCCGGTTCTTCTGGCCGCGCCCCTCGCCTCCCTGTAGTCAGCGGCTCTCCTGGGAATTGCACAGATTGTCTGTGCCCGGTAGGAACGATGGACGATCCGATTCCGGGAATGGCCAATGGACACGAATTCTATGTCGGGAGCATTCGCCCCGTTCGAGACGCTTGCAGCACAGCTTGTCGCCCACGCAACCGAGGGCGATGACGGCTCGCATGACATCGCGCATATTCTGCGCGTCTTCCGCAATGCGATGCGCATCCAGGCAGAGGAAGGCGGCAATGCCCGCATTTTGACGGCCGCCGTGCTGTTGCATGATTGCGTATCCGTCGAGAAGAATTCTCCGCACAGGGCTCAGGCTTCGGCGCTGGCCGCCGAAAAGGCCGCTCGCCTTCTTGGGGAACTCGGCTGGACCGAGAGCGATATCGGCGCCGTGGCACACGCGATCACCGCGCATAGTTTCTCTGCGAATATTCCGCCCGAAACGCTGGAAGCCAAAATTCTGCAGGACGCGGACAGGCTGGATGCCATCGGCATGGTGGGTGCGGCTCGCTGCTTCTATATTGCCGGTCGCATGGGCTCCGGCCTCTACGATCCTTTCGATCCGATGGCCGAGAACCGGCCGCTGGATGACAAGCGCTACGCCATTGACCATTTCGAGACGAAGCTGTTCAAACTGGCGGATGGGTTTCAGACCGAGACCGGCCGCATGTTGGCCCGCGAGCGGCATGCGCGGCTGAAGACTGTACTTGACCTGTTCATCGAGGAAATCTGAGAGCGCCATGCTGGTCAGCGATCTCTTCATCTATCCGCTCAAGAGTGCACGCGGCATTGCGAGGACCTCCTCGCCAGTCGATGCCTTCGGCCTTGTCGGCGACCGGCGGGCGATGATTGTCGATCCTGCAGGCCACGGCATCACCCAGCGCGAGTTGCAGTCCCTGGCGCAGGTCGGCGTCGAGATCGGGCCTGATCTCATTCGCCTGACCAAGGACGGAAAGGCGGATATCATCGCACCGCTGCCGCCGGCCGACAGACGCATGGATGTCGATATCTGGAAATCCGTCATCAGCGCCGCGATCGCCGATGACGAAACGAACATCCGGCTCTCCGAATGGCTGGGGCGGGATGTGAAGCTTGCCCATTTCGATGGGCTTGCAAGGCGTTCCGCAAGTATCGAGTGGGCCGGCGACGATACGCCCGTCACCTTCGCTGACGGCTATCAGATCCTCGTGACGACGACGGGCTCGCTGAAGGCGCTGAACGCCGATCTTGCGTCTCATGGCGAGGGATCGGTCGGCATGGAGCGTTTCCGCCCCAACATCGTCATCGATTGCGACGAGGCCTGGCCGGAAGATCGCTGGGTAGCGATCGAGATCGGCGGCATCCGGCTTGATCTTGTCAAGCCTTGCGCGCGCTGCATCATGACGACACAGGACCAGTTGAGCGGCTCTCGCGAGGTTCCCAATCCCATGCCCGCAATGGGCCGCATCCGCATGTCCGCCGACCGACGCGTGCCAGGCCCATTGTTTGGCTGGAATGCAGTTCCGCGGAGCGAAGGGACCATTTCAATCGGGGATGCCGTCACCGTCATCGAGACGCGTCCGGAAGGCTGGGCGTTCAAAATACGCAATCGCGCCTAGAGCATTTCCGCTCTTCTTCGAATCGCGGAGGCGCTCCATCTCTTTGACTTGACGCAATTCTGGACGCAAAACCGTGTGACACTTTTGCTGGAATTGCTCTGGCCTTATTTCCTCTTGAAGCGGCCCGAAGTCGCTCAGGCCGAGATCTTGCCGGACGGATGGGAATCGGCCTTCTCTTCACCGTTCAATGCCTTGAGTGCCGCCTGGATGAAGCCGTCGCGCGCGGCGCCGAAGTCGAGACCGCGCGGCTCGTAGACATGGCGATGCAGAAAGAAACCGGTCATGCGGAAAGCGGCGGCGAGGCTCTCGCGATCGGCAGCTCCGCCGTCTCCCGTTCTCAGAAAAGCCGGTAGCGCGAACATCTTGTCGGCCCAGGGCGCACCGGCGCTGCGGCAGACTGCGCGACCGGATTTGGGCGAGACATAGGCCAGATCCTCGCGCGTGCCGGTCGCGGCGCATTCGGTCAGGTCGAGACCGAAACCGAGATCGTTGAGAACCGCAAGCTCGAAGCGGACGAAAAGCTCGCCGGCATCGGCCGGATCGTGAAGGTTTTCCAGGATGACCGCCAGTGCGTCATAGAGATGCGGATGCGGGTCCCGCTCAGGCAGCAGGCGCAACAATGCGCCCATGGCCTGGACGCCATAGACCGAGGTCGCGGCTTCCATCAATCGCGCCGCCCTGAGCGTGACCGGCTCGATGCGGAACTCGCCCAGATGTTCGTGCAGGCGCGCACGCCATGTCACGTCGACCTCATTGCCTGCCTGCAGCACCGGCTGCATGGAACGCGACCGCCCGGAACGCACCATGCCGAGGTGTCGCCCGCGATCGCGCGTCATCACCTCGGCGATGACGCTGGTCTCGCCGTGACGCTTGATGCCGATGATGATTGCGTGGTCCTGCCACTGCATGCAGGGTTCTTCCTATGAACGGTCCGATTCCATTTTAGAAGAAAGAAGCGGCGCTGTCATTGACGCCGACAAGGCTCACGCGAGGCCCAACGCTTTCAACCCAGGTCGCTGAGGCCGACGCGCGTGGGGAAGACCCTGTTCAGGAATGCCAGCATGGCGCCTTCATTGAAGGGCTTCACCAGCAAGGGAATATGCTGCAGATCTTTCGGGAAATCCTGTGTGTCGGAATAGCCGCTGACGAAGCCGAACGGTATCCCACGCTCGATCAGTATCCGCGCGAATCCAAAACTCATCGCTTCGCCAAGATTGACGTCGAGCATGGCGCAATCATATTGCCCGCTGTTGATCGCATCGGTTGCCTGGGACAGGTTTCCGACGATATCAACCGTCTCAGCGCCAATCTCCCGAAGAATCTCCTCGGCCTCCATGGCAATGATCAGGCTGTCTTCAAGAATGAGAACCCTGCTCGCCATCATGATAAAGCTGCTTCCATATACGCGCCCCCGCAAGCGCTGTCTGGCCTAGATTCCCGCATCGATTCCTCTGGCCCCACACGGCCCGTTGTCCTTCCGGATAGCGCCCGCCAATCCGTGTTTCTCAGCCGCAATTCACTGCTCGTTAATAAAATCTAAAACTGGTCGAAAAGTGACAATGTCGTCAACCTATTCCGTTCCCACTCATCATAGCATTTAAAAAAGACACTGCGCCTATAGGAATGCTAGATAAAGGGCCGCCTGGTTTCGCCGAGGCCTTCCCAGCCAGCCAGTTCCGACAGGCCCTCACCGTTCAGAATTTCGCATCCACGCTCCTGCCAGCGGATCAAACCGCGCTGCGCGAGCTTCTTGAGCGTCTTGTTGGTATGAACGATCGAAAGGCCCAGCGTATCGGCTATGTGCTGCTGCGTAATCGGCAGGAAATCCTTTGTAGAGAATAGCTTGAGCACCGTGGCTCTTTGGTACAGGTAGGCGAGCAGATAGGCGGCCCTTTCAAGCGCGGTCCGCCGCCCGACACTCAGGAGATGCTCATCAAGGATGCGCTCCTCACGCGCTGCGATCCAGGTGAGATCGAAGGCAAGGGACGGATGCGTGTTGTAGAGCGTCATCAGCTTGTCTCGCTCGAAGACGCAAAGCGTCACCGGCGACAGCGCCTCGACCGAATGCTGCATTTCCCCCATGATCGTGCCCTGCAGACCGACCAGATCGCCGGCCATTACATAGTTCAGAATCTGCCTTCGACCATCTTCCAGGGTTTTATAGCGGAAACCCCACCCGGAAAGCACCGTATAGAGATGGGCACTGTGCGAACCTTCGACAAGGATGGTTGCGCCGGCATCGATCGCGAGTTCGCCGCGCTTGAAATGCGAAACAAAATTTAACTCGTCCGGGGTGAATTCTCGGAAATGCGGCAAGTCTCTTAGCGGACACATCTCGCAGGATGTCTTCAAGGCATGCGTAGCTGGCGTCTTGGCCATTGGTGACCTTATGAAATTTCGGCGGGACAGCCCCTCACGCCCAGGCAGTTTCAGACACACTAATGCACAAAACCGAGCCCAGTTCTACGATGATGTTTCCTGTCGGGAATACTGTCCGCCAAGTCTCACGGGGTCAAATGGCGCTTCCTCAACGAGGAAATTCGAGGCCCATTTCGCGGAAGCGTTCGGGATCGTCGCCCCAGTTCTCGCGCACCTTGACGAACAGGAAGAGATGTACGGGCTGTTCGAGGATTTCCGAGAGTTCCTTGCGCGAAGCGGTCGAGATCGCCTTGATCGTCTCGCCGGCCTTGCCGAGCGCGATCTTCTTCTGGCTTTCACGCTCGACGTAGATCACCTGCTCGATGCGAACCGAGCCGTCCTTGCGCTCCTCCCACTTTTCCGTTTCCACATGCGAGGAGTAGGGAAGCTCCTGGTGAAGGCGCAGGAACAGCTTTTCCCGGGTGATTTCGGCGGCAAGCTGGCGCATCGGCAAATCGGAGATCTGGTCCTCCGGATAGTACCAGGGTCCTTCCGGCAAGGTTGCGGCGAGATAATTCATGACGTCGTCGCAGCCGGAGCCGTTTTCGGCCGAGATCATGAATGTCTGGTCGAACTTGATCTTCTCGTTGGCGGCAGCGGCGAGCGCCAGCAGGTCTTCCCGCTTGACGCGGTCGATCTTGTTGAGAACGAGGATTTTCGGCTGGTGGACTTCGTTCAGCCCTTCCAGAATGGCCTCGGCATCGCCGCGCAAGCCGCGCTCGCTGTCGATCAGCAGCATGATGAGATCGGCATCCTTGGCGCCGCCCCAGGCGCTCGTCACCATCGCACGATCGAGACGCCGGCGCGGCTTGAAGATGCCTGGTGTGTCCATGAAGACGATCTGCGCGTTGTCATGAATTGCGATGCCGCGCACGATGGCGCGCGTCGTCTGCACCTTGTGGCTGACGATCGAAACCTTCGCGCCGACCAGCCGGTTGACCAGCGTGGATTTGCCGGCATTTGTCGGGCCTATCAAGGCGACAAAGCCGGAATGGGTCGGACGATCATTGGTTTCGGGCGCGCCGTCGCCGGGCGCCATGTCTTCGTTTTCTGTCATTCTATCCGTCATTTCCTGGCGGGCAACGCCTGCCATACACCTTCCCGCTCCAATATCCGTGTCGCGGCCACCTGTTCGGCAGCGCGCTTGGAGCGGTCTATTCCGGTCTCGGGCGCAGTTCCGGCAACTTCCACCGTCACTGTGAAGCGGGGATCATGGTCCGGTCCGCTGCGCTCTTCAACCCGGTAATTCGGCGTCACGCCAAACTTTGCGTGCGCCCATTCCTGCAATTCGGTCTTGGCATCCCGTCGGGCGCCGTCAGGATGTATAGCACGGCCTTCCCAGTAGCGCAGGATGAACTTGCGCGCTACCTCAAGTCCGCCATCAAGGTAGAGCGCTGCAATCAGGCTCTCGACCACATCGGCGCGAACGTTCAGCATCCGCTTGCCTGTCAGCTTCTTTACGTCGGCGCCGGTGCGGATGAAGAGATGCAGTTCGAGCTCGTCAGCGACCTGCGCGCAGGTTTCGGCGCTGACAAGCTGATTGAGGCGAACGGAAAGCTCACCCTCCGAAGCAGCGCCGAAGGTCTTGAACAGCAATTCGGCGATGCAGAGGCCGAGCACGCGGTCGCCCAGAAACTCCAGCCGCTCGTAATTGGCACCCTTGACGCTACGGGCACTGGCATGGGTCAGGGCCCGGTCTAGGCGCTCCCTTTCCGCAAACTCATGTCCTATGGCAAGTTCCAGCCGGGCACGGTCCGCCGATGAGAGCGTCAATGATTTCGTCATTCGACAACCTTGAAGAGACGGTCCCAACGCATGTTGGTCGGCCATTTCCAGATCTCGCGGAACGAGGTGTCGTTGCCGAGCGAGAAGAAGATGATGCTGGCGCGGCCGACAAGGTTTTCCGCAGGCACGTAACCGACGTCAAAACGGCTATCGAGGGAGTTGTCGCGGTTGTCGCCCATCATGAAAAAGTGGCCCGGCGGAACGATGAATTCCTGGGTGTTGTCGCCGCGGGAAACCGGGGACTGATCGAGCGTATCGTAGGTCTTGCCGTTATCCAGCACTTCCTTGTAGACGGGCACGTCTTCGCCGGGATCGAGCTTGTAATCGGACGTAAAGGTACCATCCGGCTGGCGCGGCACGGCCTTACCGTTGATGTAGAGGATATCGTCCTTGACCTGGATATGATCGCCGGGCAGACCGACCACCCGCTTGATGTAGTCGATGTCAGGGTTGGGCGGGAAACGGAAGACCACGACGTCGCCGCGCTTCGGATCGCTGCCGAAAATACGGCCGCTGAACAGGTTGAGACTGCCGGGCAGCGAATACTTCGAATAGCCGTATGCGAACTTGTTGACGAAGATGTAGTCGCCGACGAGAAGCGTCGGCATCATCGAGCCGGAGGGAATAGTAAAAGGCTGAAAGAACACCGTTCGGATGACCAATGCCAGGAGCAACGCCTGGATAATGACCTTGATGTTTTCCAGAAGGGCATTCGATTGTTTTTCGGCTTTCTCGGACACGCGGTCTTATTCCTTTTTCGCACACCCACGGCGTAATTTGCTGAGGCACTCTCTAACCGCTTCATATCACGGCGGCAATGGTATGAACATTAAAAGCCGTCAAGGGGAGCGGATCACGCCTGGGATGGCAGGGCTTCGATGATCACAAAGGCTTGAGCCAAAGGAAAGTCATCCGTTATCGTCAGGTGGATTGCGGCATGGTGGCCTTCAGGCAGCATGGAGGCCAATCGGCTCGCCGCTCCGCCTGTCAGTTGCATCGTGGGCTTGCCGCTCGGCAGATTGACGACACCCATGTCACGCCAGAAAACGCCCTGGGCCAGCCCGGTGCCGAGAGCCTTGGAACAGGCCTCCTTGGCAGCAAAGCGTTTCGCATAGGAGGCGGCCCTGTTCTTGCGCCCATCCGACTTGGCGCGCTCGATATCGGTAAAGCAGCGCTGGGTAAAACGCTCGCCGAAGCGCTCGATCGACTTCTCGACGCGCCTAATATCGATCAGATCGCTGCCGATCCCGATGATCATGAGAAGGACCTCTCTTCTGGCATGGTGAAGCCGGCGCTCCGTCAGACGCTGGAAGCATTGTCCGCAGCGAGCGTCATGCGCGCCCGCGCACGCTCCATGAGACGATGCCTTCGCCGCGTCTGAAAACTCTTCACGCCATAATATGTCACGGCGTAGACGATGACGCCCGAGATGATCGCCGGAGGAATCCCGCCAATCAGCATCGGCTCCAGCACCGGGCCCCACAGTTGCGACAGGTCGAGCTTATGGAACAGTGCCGGCAGGTCGATGCCGTTCTGCTGGCCGCCATCCCTTTGCAGGATGATGTGGCCGATCTCCCAGGTGATGCCCCAGATGAACGGATAGGTGATCGGATTGCCTGCCGCGAGACAGCCGAGCGCTGCCGCAACCAGATTGCCGGCAACGAGATAGGACAGGACGATCGCCATGATGATGTGGACGCCGATGAAGGGCGTCCAGGAGACGACGATGCCGGCGGTAAAGCCCGCCGCGATCGCGTGCGGCGACGCAGTCAGCCGCACGATGCGCTTCTGGAAGTAGAGAATCGGGCGATGGAACCCTTTGCGCGGCCACAAGGCCTCGCGCAACTTTTCCTTTAATCCCGGTGGTTTTCGGCGACGGAACAACATGTCGCCTATGTAGTGCAACGGACGCCGCCATGACAAGGGCGGCAAGACATATTACGCAGCCAATAGCCTGTTGCAGTTCTTTACTCGCAAGGGGCGTTGCGAATCTGCCGCCCCTACACCAACTTCAAAGTATTAATCAGCTATTAATACCGACGGAACAGGCCGCGGTCTACCTGGCGCTGACGATACTCAAGATCAAAGCGGTCATGCGAGTTGTTCAGGTAAGCCATTTCACGTTCTTCAACACTCGGAACGCGCAGGGCACGGGCGATCTTCTTGATAGGGGTAAACATTGGTTCTTCCTTTTTTCGGTTTCGATTATCCGATGACCAGAAGATAGGCCCTGCAAAGATTAATTACCACCTCTCTAAAATAGAGACAGCCATGCTTAGGACGCATGTCTAAGCCTCCATATCGGAGAAATTGATCATAAAACGATCACAAAATGTGCAATCGCCTCCAAAATGAGGCGATAGAGCGGCTTAACTATTCGTAAAGCCGCTTTACCGTGGCGATGCAATCGAGCTCCTTCAGCTGCACCAGGAGCTGGTTGAGCTGCCGGAGATCCCAGACTTCGACATCGAGCTGCATTTCCGTAAAGTCCGCCGCCACCCTCACCGTGTTGAGGAGGCGAATGTTGACATCGATGTCAGCAACGGTTTGGGCCACCTTTGCAAGCGTGCCGGGCTCGTTCAGTGCATTGACGAGGATGCGGGCGGCGAAGCGGGATTTGTTGGCTTCGTCGAGATCCCAGCGCACGTCGATCCACCGCTCCGGCTCATCGTCGAAGCGCTGCAGGACCGGCGACTGGATCGGGTAGATGGTGATGCCCTTGCCCTTCTCCATGATGCCGACGATCCGATCGCCCGGAACGGCTCCGGTCGGTGCGAAATGCACCTCAACATCGGAGGCTAGCCCGCGGATCGGCAATGCCTCGGCTCCCTCTAGAACGGCGATGTCCGATGTGCTTCCATCCGGGATCTTGAAGATCATCCCCGACGCGCTGCGCACGTTGAACCAGCCTGCATCGCCGGCGGGCTTGACGGTTACGCGCTCGTCCTGATGGTCGGGATAGACGGCGCGCAACACATCAAGCGACGACATCTCCCCTCGCCCGACGGCGGCGATCGCGTCTTCAACGTCCTTTTGGCCGAGACGATGCAGCGCCGGTTTGAGGCCCTCACGGGAAAAGATCTTGCCGGCTCGCTCGAAGGTGCGCTCCAGAATGCGATGGCCGAGGCCGGCATATTGCTTGCGGATCGCCATGCGTGTCGCACGGCGGATGGCAGCGCGCGCCTTGCCCGTCACCACGATCTCTTCCCAGGCGGCGGGAGGAACCTGCACGCCTGACCGGATGATCTCGACTTCATCGCCATTGTTGAGGCGAGTAACCAGCGGCATGATCCGGCCGTTGATCTTGGCGCCGACGGTCGTGTCGCCGATGTTGGTATGGACCGCATAGGCAAAGTCGATCGGCGTCGCACCGCGCGGCAGCGCGATCAGCTTGCCCTTCGGCGTGAAGCAGAAGACCTGGTCCTGGAAGAGTTCAAGCTTGGTGTGCTCCAGGAATTCTTCGGGGCTATCGCCTTCGGCCAGAGCCTCGATCGTATGGCGAAGCCAGGAATAGGCATTGCTCTCGCGCGACAGCAGTTCGCCCTCGGCGTTGACGCCTTCCTTATAGAGCGTGTGGGCCGCAATGCCGTATTCGGCAATCTCGTGCATGCGCCGCGTGCGGATCTGCAGTTCGATACGCTGGCTGGACGGACCGACGATGGTGGTATGCAGCGAGCGGTAATCGTTCTGCTTCGGCGTCGAGATGTAATCCTTGAAGCGGCCGGGAACGACGCGCCAGCGCGTGTGGACGATGCCGAGTGCGCGATAGCAGTCGGGGATATCTTCGACGAGCAGCCGGAAGCCATAGACATCGGACAGCTGCTCGAAGGAGAGCGACTTCGACTGCATCTTGCGAAAGACCGAATAGGGCTTCTTCTGCCGGCCCTTGACCACCGCGTGCGAGAGGCCGTTGACGACAAGGAGATCGCTGAGCTCCGTCTCGATCTTCTTGACCAGACCCTCATTGCGCCGCGACAGCTCCTCCAGCCGCTTGGTGACCGTGTCGTGTGCCTCAGGGTTGATATAGCGGAAAGAAAGCTCCTCCAGCTCGTCGCGCATGTCCTGCATACCCATGCGGCCGGCGAGCGGCGCATAGATATCCATCGTCTCTTCGGAAATGCGGGCGCGCTTTTCCTGCGACATGTGCTCCAGCGTGCGCATGTTGTGCAGCCGGTCGGCAAGCTTGACCAGGAGAACGCGGACATCGTCGGAGATGGCAAGCAGGAGCTTGCGCAGATTTTCCGCCTGCTTCGCCTTCTTGGTGACGAGGTCGAGCTTCTTGATCTTCGTCAGGCCCTCGACGAGACGACCGATGTCTTCACCGAACAGCTCGTCGATTTCGGCGCGCGTGGCGGTCGTATCTTCGATCGTGTCGTGCAGGAGTGCTACGGCGATCGTCGATTCATCCAGGTGCATGTCGGTGAGGATGGCGGCGACTTCGAGGGGATGCGAGATATAGGGGTCGCCGCTGGCACGTTTCTGCTGTCCATGCTTCTGCATGGCGTAGACGTAGGCTTTGTTGAGAAGAGCTTCGTTGGCGTCGGACTTGTATTTCTGCACGCGCTCAACGAGCTCGTATTGCCGCATCATCCAACGTTACTCCCAGCAAAAAATAAAAGCGCGCCGTTCGGACGACCGGCGCACGCAATTACTCATATTATCGCTCTGGGATAGAGCATCAAGATTGACGATTAGTAATCGTCGCTCTTTTCCGGCGGAACAAGGCCTTCGATACCGGCAAGAAGCTCTTCTTCCGACATCTGATCGAAGGTGACCGCTTCCGGCTGGTCTTCGTCCGCATCGCTTTCGGTCGAAGCGACAGCGCCGGCAGCAGCAAGGCTTGCCGGATCGGGTTCCGGCTCGTCGACTTCGACATGCTTCTGCAGCGAATGGATCAAATCTTCCTTGAGATCGTCGGGAGAAAGCGTCTCTTCAGCGATTTCGCGCAGAGCAACGACCGGGTTCTTGTCGTTGTCGCGGTCGATGGTAATCGCAGCGCCCTGCGAAACGAGGCGGGCGCGATGGCTGGCGAGCAAAACGAGCTCGAACCGGTTCTCTACCTTATCAATGCAATCTTCTACTGTGACACGGGCCATTGCCTGTCCTTTACGGTCATGATGTCTTCGACATGTCTGGAGTTAGCATGCCCGATACAATCAAAAGAAGGCAAATTCAAGTTTTTCCTGCCTCCCCCCTCCCAATTGCTTGTTCTTACGCTAAAATTCCTTATACAAAAACACGCATTCTACTTATGGTTGCTTGGAATATCCCGAATCGTGCCCTAAATCTCGTTTATATGAATGATTCATAAAGTAAGTGAATTATTCCGCGCCATCGCGCAAAGCTTTGTTTTGATTGCATTTTGGCGAAGGTAATTGCGTTTTTGATAACAATGGATAAGCAAGTGATGTTTGACCCACGCGAAAAAATTGCACTTTTCATAGATGGCGCCAATCTCTACGCTGCATCAAAGAGCCTTGGCTTCGACATCGACTACAGGAAGCTGCTGAAGGCCTTCCAAAAGCGGGGCTATCTGCTGCGGGCCTATTATTACACGGCCCTTATCGAAGATCAGGAATATTCCTCGATCCGCCCGCTGATCGACTGGCTCGACTACAACGGCTACAAGGTAATTACCAAGCCTGCCAAGGAGTTCACTGACTCCATGGGTCGCCGCAAGATCAAGGGAAACATGGATATCGAGCTGGCCATCGACGCGATGGAACAGTCCGAAACCGTCGACCATCTGGTGATCTTTTCCGGCGATGGCGACTTCACCACGCTGGTCGAGGCGCTGCAGCGGCGGGGCCGAAAAGTATCGGTCATCTCGACGATGGCAACACAACCCCCGATGATTGCCGACGACCTGCGCCGGCAGGCCGATCACTTCATCGACCTCATTTCCCTGAAGGCCGAAATCGGCCGCGACCCGTCCGAACGGCCCGTCCGCCAGACGGAACCGACGACGACAGAGGCCGATCACTAAGTTCAGTGGGTTGGCGGATATCCGCCAACCCACTCCGCTTCCATCACTCGGCCGGCGGCAGACGTGTCAATTCGTCGGCGCTGTCGAAGGTAAGATCGTCCTTGCCAGTCCTCACACCAAACGTCGTTCCATGACTGCGCAACGACCGCTCCGAGATATCGATGAGCGGCTGCGCCTGGATCTGGTGAGCGAGCGGCAGAGATTCGCCATGCTCTTGCGATGAGGGATCATTCACGAGGATGCTTGCGCGTTCGCCGCGGGCGACTTCGAGCTGCCCGGCCATGATCGCGCGCTCCGCTCTCAGTTGACGAATTTCGGCTTTGGCAATTTCGAGGCTCGTCCGCAGCTGGTCGACATCATGACGGTCGGTCTCTGCGCGCATGTCCATGTCGCGGCGCAAGGTCTCTGTCTCGCGGTCGCGTCGGCTACGGAGCCCTTCGGATTCCTTCAGCCGAATGGTCAGCTCATTGCACTGCGCAGCAAGGTCGCGGCGGGCGGCTTCGCTTTCGGCTGCAGTCGTACGGACCCGGGTAAGCTCCGACTCGAACCGCTCGGCGCGCGACGAAGCCGTTGCAAGATCGGACCGTACGCGCTTCAGTTCGGCCCTTGCGGTCTGCAGCTCTTCATCGGTCATCTTGTTGCGGCCATTGGCCGTCAGCAACAGCTTCTCGACGAGTTCCGCCTTGGATCCTACCGCTTCCTGCTTGGTGTTAAGCTGCGCGATCTCCAGAGCGGAAGAGGCCTGCAGATTTTCAAATTCTTCTTCAAGCCGCCGATGCCGCTCTTCGAAGATGGAAAGCTCCTGCTTGAGGCCTGAAGCGCTGGATTGGAGATTGCGAACCAGAGCCTCTTGCTGGGCGAGGCTGCTTCTCAGATGGCTTCTCTCTTCGTTCAGGCGCGCCAGTTCGCGGGTATGAATCCCGTTCTCCCGGCGCGTGGTCTCCATCAGAAGCTGATGCGCTGTCGTTTCCTGGTCCAGCTTGTTGCGCGCAGCGGCGAATTCGCGGCTGCGCAGGTCCAGCTCCTGCTGGGTCCGCTTGAGAAGCGTCGTCGCCTGATCATATTGACCGGCCTGCTCGGCCAATTCCCTTTCGACATCGAGCAGGCGCGTTTCGACGATCGTGAACTCCTTGCTCTTCACTTCATGCAGGGCCTGCAGCTTCACAAGTTCGTCGTGCACTGCCTCGATCTCGATAAGGAGCTGCGCGTTGTCCGACCTCATCCCCTTGTTCTCAGTGGCGAGGCGAACGCTGTCCTGCTCGAATTTGCGGCGGGCGCTACCCTCGTAGTCCAACAGGGAGGTGACACGCGCGCACTCGGAGCGCAGTGCGCCGACTTCGTCCAGCGAGCGGCTGTGGGCTCCAAGCAAGGAAGACACACGCTCCTGAATGGATGCCAGGCTGGACATCAACTCGTGCGAGGACTGCTGATTTTCCTCCAGCGCGGAGCCGAATGCCTCATAGTCGGAGACGTCAGGAGCAACAAATGGAGCAGCTACGGATTCAGTGGCCAGTGTAGATACCGGAGCGAAAACGCTCTCGTTCCTAGGCATCGCAAATCCGCCCTTTGCGCTGTCCTCGTTGCGACGAAAAAAACTTCTGACCATCCGTAGACCCCATTGGATATGAAATTTCTATAACGCTTCTATGTCGATATGATTTTGTACTAATAAAGGAGATTATGCACCAATAACTACTTTAGCTTTTTGAGTTAAACTCCCGGTTGGCGCAAGTAAAACGCGCCTAAGATTGCAAGTCAAAGACAGCGCGCCGGCGGAGGATGATCCGCAAGGGGAAATCAACAGCTTTTTTCATCGATCGAAGAAGGCGCCAGAATCCCGGGCTCATCATTCCCCTGATTATTGAGGGGAATGATGAGTGCGAGCCACAGCGAACTCAGATTCCTGCCAACGCGACGGTCGGCAGGAATGCACAAACTCACTCTGACGAGATGATACCGGCAGCAGTTCGGCTCTGCGGTTCAGCCGTTGTCCTTGAGCAGGCGGCTCTTCTGCCGGTTCCAATCGCGTTCCTTTTCGGACTCGCGCTTGTCATGCAGCTTCTTGCCCTTTGCCAGAGCCAGTTCCAGCTTGGCGCGGCCCTGGTCGTTGAAATAGATCTTCAACGGGATCAGCGTCATGCCTTCGCGGTTTACCCCGACACGCAGGCGACCGATTTCGCGCGACGACAGCAGCAGTTTGCGGCGGCGGCGGGGCTCATGGTTGAAACGGTTGGCCTGCAGATATTCCGGCAGATAGGAATTGATCAGCCAGATTTCGCCGTCCTCGTCGGATGCATAGGATTCGGCGATGTTTGCCTTGCCTTCGCGCAACGACTTGACCTCGGTGCCCATAAGCATGAGCCCGGCTTCATAGGTGTCGATGATCTCATAGTTGAAGCGGGCCTTGCGGTTCTCGGCCACAATCTTCTTTACGACGCGTTGGCTGCCTTTGGGTGCCATTGTTCCATCCTCGAAATTCCAGCAGCGACTTGCGCATACGAGAATGCGGGGCCCACTGACTTACAAGCCTTAAATAAGCGAGCGCGTCGATAATGTGAAGACGGCAGCGGGAGACACGTCCTGTGCCCCCCGTCATCTCTTCAGTTCAGGAGACCTGCGTGACGCATGGCGGCGTCGATTGCGGCTTCCGTGGCTGGCTCGAGCGTCGACATCAGCGGCGAGCGGACGTTGCGGCTCATGCGGCCGAGGCGCCAGAGGCCGTATTTGGCGCCGCAGACGCCGGGCTCCATGAAGATCGCCTTGTGCAGGGGCATCAGACGATCCTGATACTCCAGCGCGCTTGCATAATCGCCGGAAAGCGCGGCGGCCTGAAACTCTGCGCTCAGGCGCGGCGCGATATTTGCCGTTACCGAAATGCAGCCGACGCCACCATGAGCGTTGAAGCCAAGCGCCGTTGCATCCTCGCCGGACAACTGACGGAAATCCTTGCCGCAAGTGATGCGCTGCTCCGAGACGCGCTCGATCTTGCCGGTCGCATCCTTGACGCCGACAATATTGGAATGAGCGTTTGCAAGCGCGCCCATGGTCTCCGGTGACATGTCGATGACCGAACGGCCCGGGATATTATAGATGTAGATCGGAAGCTTCACGGCCTGCGCGACCGCGGAGAAATGGGCGAAAAGGCCCTTCTGCGTCGGCTTGTTGTAATAGGGCGTCACCAGGAGAATGGCGTCGGCGCCAACCTCTTCGGCGTACTGAGCCAGTTCGATCGCTTCGCGCGTATTGTTGGATCCTGCGCCTGCCATGACTGGCACCCGCTTCGCGGCGACCTCGATGCAGAGCTCGACTACCCGTTTGTGCTCAGCATGAGACAGGGTCGGCGATTCACCGGTCGTGCCGACGGGCACGAGCCCGCTGCTTCCTTCCTTGATCTGCCAGTCGACATGGGACGCGAAAGATGCCTCGTCGAACTTGCCTTCATCGGTGAAGGGAGTAACGAGAGCGGGAATGGATCCCTTGAACATGCAAGTCTCCTCAAGGCCGGACATTCATGCTTCGGCCGCATTCCATAGTTATGAATCCGCGCACCATAAAGCGACGACTTGACTGCGACAAGCGCGCTTTGCATGGTTCAGGGCAAATTCCGATATCATAATTGATTGAAATTCAGTGCCTGCGCTAAGGTTTCGTTAAGATGCCTTTCGGCAAATGGAGGGGGCCCGATTTTCTTGTTGCGAGTACCTGGATGAAAAAAACCGTCCTGATCCTGTCCGCCGCTGGCATGGCCTTCGCGTGGAGCAGTGTCGCATCGCAACTTCCTGGGCAAAACGTACCGACGCCGGGCAGCAAACCGACCACCGACGTGGCCATGACCGTGCCGGAAGAGGATGTCATCACCGGCTCCATCCCCCGGCCTTCGGGGGAAACGCCGGTCAATAGCGACCTCAAGGTGGGTCTTGATGCCCTCTCCTCCAAGAACCCGCAAAAGGCGCTTTCCGTTCGAGACGGGATGGCTGCAGGCTCGCTGGATCGACACATCCTGACCTGGGCGATCGTCACATCCGGCCAGCCCGGTGTGCCTTCGGCCGAAATCGCCGCTGCTGCGCGCGAATTGTCCGGCTGGCCCGGTCTCGGCAGCCTGCGCGGAAATTCCGAACGCGCGCTCTATAATGAGAACCCGCCCGCCGACCAGGTGCTTGCCGCCTTCGGCAATACGCTGCCGGAAACACCTGAAGGTGCCGTCATCCTCTCTCGTGCGCTTGTGGCGCGCGGGCAGTCGGCAAAGGCTGCCGGGTTCATCTCCAGGATCTGGCGCACGGAAGCGCTCGACAAGCCGTTCGAAGACAAGATTCTCGTAGAATTTTCAGGGCTGCTCACCGTCGCCGACCACAAGGCGCGCATGGACCATCTTCTCTATCGCGACCGGACCGCACAGGCGAAGCGGTTCGGCGACCTCGGCAAGGCCCAGCCTCTCTATAATGTGCGTGCCGCCGTCAACAATCGCGCCGCCAATGCCGGTGCGCTGCTCAACGCTATGGACCCGAAATGGCGCAGCGATCCGGGCTATCTTTTCGCGCGTATCGAATATCTGAGACGCCAGGATCAATATGACGACGCCGCAGCCCTGTTGCGGCAGATGCCGCGCGACCGCGCAGCGCTCGTGAACCCCAGCCAATGGTGGGACGAGCAGCGCATCATCAGCCGCGGACTGATGGATCAGGGCGAGTTCAAAGCCGCCTATAACGTCGTCGACAGCAATGTCGCAACGAGCGCATCCGATATAGGCGAAGCGGAATTCCACGCGGGCTGGTATGCGCTTCGCGGCCTGCAGAATGGCGCGGCGGCGGAAACGCATTTCCGCAAGATACTTGACGTCTCCAAGGGGCCGATTTCGATGTCGCGCGCCTGGTATTGGCTGGGCCGCTCTGCGGAAGCCGGCGGGCCGGGCAAGGCTGCCGACTTCTATGTCAAGGCTGCCGGCTATCCCAGCACCTTCTATGGCCAGCTTGCCGCCGAAAAGCTCGGACGCAGGACGCTCGACGTCACCTACCCAACGCCGACGCCTGACGACAGGCAGCATTTCCAGTCACGCGAGGCGGTGCAGGCAATTTCTCGCCTTGAGGCGGCCGGTTACGGCTGGCGGGCCGATGCTCTCTATCGCGCGCTCGCCCAGCAGCTGCAGAGCCCGGGTGAGATCGCCATCCTCGCTGCGCGCGCGGAACGCGCCGGCAATCACCAGCTTTCGCTGCAGGTCGGCAAAATCGCCTATAGCCGCGGCATCGACGTCGCCGCGCTCGCTTTCCCGATCGGCGTCATTCCCGATAACGCCAATATTTCGGGTTCCGGCAAGGCGCTTGCCTATGCCATCGCCCGGCAGGAAAGCGCTTTCAATCCCGAGGCCGTATCCGCGGCAAATGCGCGTGGCCTTTTGCAGCTTCTGCCGAAGACGGCAAAGGCCGTGGCCGACCGCCATGGCATTGCCTACTCCGCGAACAAGTTGACCCAGGATGCCGGCTACAATGCAACGCTCGGCGCGCACTATCTCGGCGAGCAGATCGACGCATTCGGCGGTTCCTACATCCTGACTTTCGTCGCCTATAATGCCGGCCCCAACAAGGTTCCGAACTGGATCAGCCGCTATGGCGATCCGCGCGGCAAGTCGCTCGACGATGTCATCGACTGGATCGAGCGGATCCCCTTCCCCGAGACGCGCAACTATGTCCAGCGTGTCATGGAGAACTACCAGGTTTACAAGGCGAGGCTCGGCCAGAAGACCGATATCGAGCACGACCTGGTCTACGGTCGAGGCTAGGCACAGCAGCCCCCTCAACGCATCTGTCGCAGTCTGAGACACCCTTGCGTGCGTATCCCCTAAATTAGAGGGGGTTACTCGAAGGGAGTAGGTTGTCGAAACCCCTAAAATACAGTTACAACTGTCGCGCGGAATGACGTCCGCGAGGTGCGCCGATGACCAGCGATTATGAAACTGGCTTTCTTGCTCGGATATTCACGGCCTCTGATGGGCTGAAGCTCTATGCGCGCGACTATGGACACGACAACCCATTGACCGCCGACCGCGCCCCCGTTCTCTGCCTGCCGGGGCTGACGCGAAATTCCCGCGACTTCCACCAACTTGCTCTGATCCTGTCGCGCGATACGATCGCGCCGCGCCGGGTGATCACGGTCGACGCGCGCGGCCGCGGCCTTTCGACATGGGACGACGACAAGAGCCATTACAATCTGAACGTCGAGGCGGATGACGTGCTTTCCGCCTGCGCCGTTTTCGACATAGCGCAGGCTGCCTTCATCGGCACGTCGCGCGGCGGCCTTGTGCTGCACATAATTGCTGGCACGCGCCCCGATATTCTGAAAGCTGTCGTGCTAAACGATATCGGCCCGGTTCTGGAAACGGAGGGATTGCACGACATCCGGACCTATCTCAATCGCGAGCGGAAGCCTGCGGACTGGGATGACGCTGCAGAGATACTCAAGGAGAATCACGGCGCGAGTTTTCCGGCGCTGATCGCGGACGATTGGCAGGACATGGCCTACGCCATCTATGCCGAGATCGAGGGAAAGGTTACGGCGGATTTCGATCCGGCAATTGCGACGCAAATGCTGGCGCTCGACCTGGACGCGCCGCTGCCCGATCTCTGGCAACAGTTCGACGGCTTCAACAGCATCCCGATGATGGTGATTCGCGGCGAGAATTCAAAGCTTCTGTCGGCCGCGACGGTCACGGAAATGGAAAAACGGCATCCCGGCATGATCGCAGTCGAGGCGATGGGACAAGGTCATGCGCCGCTTCTGCATCTCGACAATATTCCGCACGCGATACAGAGCTTCCTGGCCGCAAATTCATAAAGGCGGTTTGCCGCTAGGGGCGCCGTCCTCAGAGCGTTTCTGCTCTTCCCCGAAACACTGACGGGCTCAACTCTTTGTTTTTCCGAAATTGCGGACACAGGGTCGCCGCGGCCGGAATTGCCTCAGCCTTGAAAACGAAACTGGCCCGGGTGGGAGACCGGGCCAGCCTTGATTGATCGGAGGTTAATCAGATCAACTTGATATTAGAAGTTACGCTGGAAGCGGATTTCGCCAGCCCAGGTGTCTTCGTTCAGGCTGTCGTAGTTGACGTAGGTGACTTCCGGCTCGATGGTCAGGCCCTTAACCGGGGTGAACTTCACGTTCGTCGTAGCTTCGAAGGTCTTCAGGTCGTTGTAAGCGAGCTGAACGTTCCACTTGAGCTTGTCGTTAAGCGGAACGCCAACGCCACCCCAAACTGCCCAGTCGCCCCAGCCTACACCAGCGCCGCCAGCAGCAGCGTACTTGTTCAGCTTGTCGCCCTCGGTGTTCCAGCCGCCCATGACGAAGGCCTGAACGCCAGCGATGTTGGCGTCGAGGCGAGCCTTGATAGCGCCTTCTTCGACAACCGAATCGTAGCCGCCAACAACCTTGAAGCCGAACTGCTTGGTCGTGTAGCCGAAGCCGAGGACGCCGTCCGGAGCGTAGTGGTTGGAGCTGTCTTCGCCGTTAACGCCCTTTGCGCCAGCGCCGGAGTTGTTGTCTTCAACCGAAGCTACAGCCGTGAAGCCGTTGCCAGCGTCGTAAGTGTAGGTGATCTGGTTCAATTCGTCGGTCGAGTTGATACCGTATTCGATCACGTCGTCGTTGATGACGTCGCCGGCGTAGCCGAGGTAGGACGAATACTGCGAGTCAGCCTTACCAACCAGGAAGCCGCCGAGGCTGATGTTGCCCCAGAGGAGCTTTACAGTCGTGGCATTGCCTTCGCTCCAGTCGAAGCGATAGGTCTGGTCGGTCTTCAGAGCACCCCATTCCGTGTCGGTAGCGGTGTCCATGCTGAACTGGTTACGCGTATGCCAGAAGGTACCACGGCGATATGCGGACTGGCCCTCAACAGCGTAAGCGTTACCCCAGGTACCTTCGGTACGGATGTAACCGCCGAACTTAAGGCAGGTCTCGGTACCAGGAATGTAGAAGTAGCCAGCGCCGTAGGCATCGCAGATGCGAACGTATTCGAGCGGCTCCGGCTCGGCAGCAACAACAGCGTCGGCTGCATGAGCACCGGATACTACTGCCAGAGCGGCAGCGGAGCCGAGAAGAAGGCTCTTGATGTTCATAGTAACTCCAGTTCTTAAAATAATTAGGTATGAGAATTGGCGTCTGCTTTGACGTACCTACCCTACCCCGGTTCAATGGATCCCTTGCGGGAGAACCAAGACGCTCCGGCCTTGTTTCCGAAGCTGAAATTACAGATCGAATTTTACAGAGCAATATCAACGGCAGACTATAGCGTCATATGACAGCGCGTTTGGAATATCGCGTTGCACAAAAAACACGTCACATAATTGTCACAAATAGAGAATGATAAGATATACTTAGTATCTAAGTCTAAAAACTGGAATATTGGGAAATAATATTGCACATAAATCGATTATATGCTTCTGTAGCACCTCAATATATACTTTTATACTACATTAGTATTTAATACTAAGCTAATTTATCTATTTCTTATTTATTGGCCAATTCGACTGCACGTGGGAGTGATTCTCGAAGAGAGTTCTCGATCGACGAAGAGTGTTCGCAAGCGACAAGGCACAGACCAAAAAAAAGCCCGGCTCGAAAGCCGGGCTTTTCCATTGGCCGAAGCCAACGATATTAGAAAGTACGTTCGAAGCGGAGGATACCGGAAACGGTGTCGTCGCTGATGTAGTCGTAGTGAACGTAGGTGATTTCCGGCTCGACGAGCAGGCCCTTAACAGGGGTGAACTTCAGGTTCGTCGTAGCTTCGAAGATCTTGCTGTCGCTGTAAGCGAGCTGCAGGTTCCACTTGAGCTTGTCGTTGAACGGAACGCCAACGCCACCCCAAACAGCCCAGTCGCCGATGCCGCACTGGGCTTCGTTAACAGTACCGTCCTTGGTGCAAGCAGAAACGTTCTGGTTGGTGCCGGCATACTTGTTCAGCTTGTCGCCGTCCGTATTCCAGGTACCCATCAAGAAGGCTTCTACGCCACCGAACTTGGCATCGAAGCGAGCCTTGATAGCGCCTTCTTCGACGATCGAGTCGTAACCGCCAACAACCTTGAAGCCGAACTGGCCGGTCGAGTAGCCGAGACCAGCGACGACGTCAGGAGCGTAGTGATCCGAGCTGTCTTCGCCGTTCGCGCCGGTAGCGCCAGGGCCAGAGTTGCTGTCTTCCAACGAGATCACGCCCGTGAAACCGGTACCGGAATCATAGTTGTAGGTGATCTGGTTCAGTTCGTACGGGCCGTCATAGATCACGTCGTCGTTGATGACGTCGCCGGCGTAACCAACGAACTGGTTGAAGTAGGAGTCCGTCTTACCGACGAGGAAGCCGCCGAGGCTGATGTAGGACCACAGCAGGTTGGTGCTGGTGGCGTTGCCGTCATTCCAGTCCCAACGGATGATGGTTTCCGTCTTCAACGCACCCCATTCGGTGTCGGTCGCGGTGTTGACGTTCAACTCAGCACGGGTGTGCCACTTGGTGCCCAGGCTGCTGTCCGGGTTGTAAGCGTCGTACCACTGACCTTCGGTACGAACCTTGCCGCCGATCTTGAGGCAGGTTTCGGTGCCCGGGATGAAGAAGTAACCAGCGCCGTATGCGTCGCAGATGCGAACGTATTCCAGCGGTTCTGGCTCAGCAGCAACAACAGCGTCTGCTGCATGAGCGCCAGATACTACTGCAAGAGCAGCAGCAGAGCCGAGAAGAAGGCTCTTGATGTTCATATTGACCTCCAATCAAGTTTCAATCGGATCTGAGAACTTGCCCAAAGGCAATTCCCTGCCCCAGCTCCGTGTTTCAAGAAGTCGGACGATCAACGCCCTTGCTTCCGAAGTTGAAAATACAAGACGCCGTCCGTCACGCAATCGACATCTTGCTAGAACGGGGTGTTTGCCCAAGCCTTCCACAATTCCTGTTGCCGAAAGGACACAAGTCCATCATGCGGCCCGTCGCTTTCTTTATAGTTCGTTAAGAAAAGCCTTACGCGGCAGGAACTTAACCGGCTTCGGCAAGGGCGGGGCTTTCCATGAGCCGGACGCCAGCACCCTCACCCCCCCTGACTTAAGGGACATCATAGCGGCCAAACGGGCCCAGCCGTGCCATCTTCCGACGGGAATTCACGGATCTGAACGCTTGTTGAGGCACGTAAACGCTTTGAAAAGCCGTTCGAGACGGATCCGATTCGGAGAATCAGCACCCTGTCTGCAACCATCTCGATTAGGCGCTGCCATATGGGCCGATCGACTTGGAAATCATGGTCGTTGGATTTGGCCAGTTGGGACCAGATAGATAAGCGACGGAAAAAAGGCCCGGAGGGAAACCGGGCCTTCTCTCTTCTCTGATTGGAGGTCAATCTAATCAGGTCAGAAGTTGCGCTCGAAGCGGAGGATACCGGCAACAGTATCGTCGTTGATCGAGTCGTAATGGACGTAGGTCAGTTCCGGCTCGACGAGCAGGTTCTTGACCGGGTTGAACTTCAGGTTCGTCGTAGCTTCGAAGATCTTCGAGTCCGTGTAGGCCAGCTGCAGGTTCCACTTCAGCTTGTCGTTGAACGGAACGCCAACGCCACCCCACAGAGCCCAGTCGCCCCAGCCGCAAAGCTCGGGACGGTCGGCCGGGCAAGCCGAGCGGTCCTGGTTGGTGCCGGCATACTTGTTCAGCTTGTCGCCATCGGTGTTCCAGCCGCCCATCAAGAAGGCTTCCACGCCGCCGAACTTGGCGTCGATACGAGCCTTGATGGCACCTTCTTCAACGATCGAGTCGTAACCGCCGACAACCTTGAAGCCGAAGTTATCGACCTTATAGCCGAGACCCGCGACAACGTCAGGAGCGTAGTGGTTTTCCTTGTCGTCAGTCCACCAGCCGGCACCGTAGGAAGCCGAATCCGTGGATGTGGAGTTGCTATCTTCCAGCGAGATCACGCCGGTGAAACCGGTGCCGCTGTCGTAGCTGTAGGTCAACTGGTTCAGTTCGTACGGACCGTCATAGATCACGTCGTCGTTGATGACGTCGCCGGCATAACCGATCCACTGGTTATACTGAGAGTCCGTCTTACCGACGAGGAAGCCACCGAGGCTGATGTAGGACCACAGCAAGTTGGTGCTGGTGGAGCCGCCGTCGTTCCAGTCCCAACGAACGATGGTTTCCGTCTTCAACGGACCCCATTCAGTGTCGGTCGCGGTGTCGACGTTCAACTCGGCGCGGGTATGCCACTTGGTACCAACCCGGCTGTTCGGATTGTAGGCGTCATACCATTCGCCTTCGGTACGAACCTTGCCGCCGATCTTGAGGCAGGTTTCGGTGCCCGGGATGAAGAAGTAGCCAGCGCCGTATGCGTCGCAGATGCGAACGTATTCGAGTGGCTCCGGCTCCGCAGCGACGACGGCGTCGGCTGCATGAGCACCGGAGACTGCTGCGAGTGCAGCAGCGGAGCCGAGAAGAAGGCTCTTGATGTTCATTTTAACTCCAATCTGGTGTCGATTGGGCATGAGAATTCGCGTCAGAGCGACGCGTCCCCCCCATCCCAGTCCTAGTTCCCTAAACAGACGAAGCACTAAGCTTCGCGTATGATTTGTGGCCTTATGATCAGCCTATTGCAATATGTACTAAGGCGGACTGAGTGTTCTACAGGGCACAAGTGCGCGCGATGTTGCAAAAAGCACACAAACCGTGATCGCGGCGGGGCGACTTCTTTATATTCCCTTAAGATTGAGGAGGATGGCATGCGTTAGCCCGCACTTGCGCGGCGCGTCCGGTTGCCCTTCGAGGGCAGGATTCTGTCTGGAATGAAATTAGCCCGGTAAAAGATCAAGCTCAGTTGAAAGGCTGAAATGTCCGGGAAACAAGAATGGCGGAGAAGATGGGATTCGAACCCACGATACCCTCTCGGGTATACTCCCTTAGCAGGGGAGCGCCTTCGACCACTCGGCCACCTCTCCGGTGGGAGCCCTGATAGGGCCATTCGCCGGGATAATCAAGTTGCAATTTGCCGGCTGATAAATTTCCCCAAAAGCGACCTTAGACGAGAGGGCGCGAAGCTGCTTTGGTTGGGCAATATCCGATCAATAGCTGGGCGGTGTCCGATCTTCGTTGACGTCCGCCTGCCGGTAACGGCTGGAAAGGCGTTGGAGCGCTGCCGAGAATTCGGCCACATCCGCTCCGACAGCCACGAAACTCGCGCCAAGCTCCAGATAGCGGCGATTGAGCTTTTCGTCGAAGGTCAGGATACCCGCGGGCTTGCCGGCCTTCAAAATAGCAGCGATTCCCTTTTCTATGGCCGCCTGGACCTCAGGCGCGCCGAGATTGCCGGGAAAGCCCATGTCCGCAGCCAGATCGGCCGGACCTATGAAGACACCATCGATGCCGTCGATCGCAGCGATTCGTTCGATATCGGCCATCGCAGCGCGAGTTTCGGCTTGAACGACCAGGCAGATGTCGTCTTTGGCTCTCTCCGCATAGTCGGCGACGGTACCGAAACGCGAGGCACGCGCGATCATTGCGCCCATGCCTCTGATGCCATCGGGCGGATATCTGACGGCGCGGACCAGCGCCTGCGCCTGTTCGGCAGAATCGACCATGGGAATCAGCAGCGAACGGGCGCCGATATCCAGCGCCTGCTTGATCATCCAGGTTTCGCCGACCGGCAGGCGAACCACCACTTCGGACGGCGACCCCTGCAGCGCCTGGAGCTGCGCCATGATGCTGCGGAGATCATTCGGGCCGTGCTCGCCGTCGACGACGAGCCAGTCGAAACCGGCATAGCCTGCGAGTTCGGCGGCATAGGCATTGGCCATGGCCAGCCAAAGTCCAATGATCGGGCGGCGGTCGCGCAATGCGGCCTTGAAGCCATTCGGCGGAAGGGTCATGGGCTTATCCAAGCAAGCTTTTGAGATCGGAGGCGGGGTCGGCAAGGACGGCACGGTCCGGATTGAGGCCGGTTTCCAACAGTTTCTTGCCGGTTACATAGGCACGGGCGTCGTTGATCGCATCGACGGCGATCAGCTTACCCTCTTTGAAATACCAGACGGAGGCCGAGCCTTCGCGAGAGCCGGCGCGCAGCAGCGTCGAATCATAACCCTGGTTGAAGCCGGCGATCTGCAGTTTGACGTCGTACTGATCCGACCAGAACCAGGGGTTCGGATCATAAGCTTCATTGCCGCCGGCGATGATTGCGGCGGCAGCCTCTGCCTGGTCGACAGCATTCTGCACCGATTCCAGGCGAATTCGCTCGCCGTTCCATGGCAATGCCGCACAATCCCCGACCGCATAGATTGCTGGATCCGACGTGCGGGCAAGCGAATCGACGACAATGCCGTTTGCGACTTCGAGACCCGCTTCCTTGGCGAGCTGATCGTTCGGCACGACGCCGATACCGACAATGACGAAATCGACCTCGATCGTAGAACCATCGGAGAGCTCGGCGGCGGCGACGCGGCCATTGCGGCCGACAAGGTGTTTCAACCCGGTCTTTTCGCGGATGACCACATCGCGGTCCTGATGGATCACGCGCATGATATCGGCCGTTTCCTTGGCGGCGACACGCTGCAAGATGCGATCGCCCATCTCGATAACGGTGACCTCGAGGCCGCGATGACGGGCAACGGCCGCAGCTTCCAGACCGATATAGCCGCCGCCTATTATAAGGACTCGGCGCCCCGCCCGCATTTCGCCCGCCAGGAGATCGGCGTCGCGCTTGTCGCGGGCGACGTAGACCCCGTCGAGATCGCCGCCGACTGCAGCCGGCAGGCTGCGCGGAGTCGAGCCGGTCGCAAGCGCCAGCGTCTCATATTCAAGCCTGGAGCCATCCTGGGTGATTACGATTTTCTTGTCGCGGTTGATCTGCTCGACCCAGGTGGAGAGGCGAATCTCGACATCATTGTCGGCATACCAGTGCTCGGGCCGAAAGAGCAGACGATCAAAGCTCATCTCGCCGAGGAGATATTTCTTGGTAAGCGGCGGACGCTGGTAGGGAAGACAATCCTCAGCGCCGATGATGGTGATCGGCCGCGTGTCCTTCAGCGCCCTCAGTTTCGCAGCAAGCGCAAAACCCGCCTGCCCTGCCCCGACGATCACCAACCTGCCCGTCACGATCCGCACTCCTATATATAAGGAGAGGTTTCGCCCTTCGGCGAACCTTTCTCCCTCATTGCTGGCAGGCGTAACGCCTCTCCGGGAAGGCGTCAACCATGGGCGAGTTGTAAGGTAGGATGGGGATGGCTGAGGGCAATAAGCAATTAGCCGGGCAGCTGAAAATCAGCCCGCGATCTCGATCCACCGCCTCTCGTGGAAGGATTGCGCCATGGCATGGACAGACTTCTCGATGCGCAACCCGTTGGCAAAATCGACCGTCGATGAAGGCTTGCCTGAAATGGCATGGATCAGCTCGTGGCATTCGATGATCTTCAGATCGTTAAAGCCGAGGCCGTGACCGGGTGCGGGAATGAACCGCTCATAGGGATGGTGGTCAGGTGCCGCCAATATCTTGCGGAAACCCTGTTCCGTTCCCCGCCCGTTTGCCTGGTAGAGTTCGAATTCGTTCATCCGCTCCTGATCATAGGCGATCGAGCCTTTCGAGCCATAGATCTGCAGAGCGATGCGGCCCTTGCGACCCCAGGCGGCGCGGTTCGCCATCAAAACAGCGGAGATGCCGCCGCCGAGCCGCATCAGAACGCTTGCCGCATCGTGATTCTCGACCACTCGACGACCGCCCTCCTTCAAGGGACGATCCGCGTAGGGCTTCAACATGTCGGTGATGACAGCCTCGACATGGCCGAAGAGGAACCAGAGCAGCGACAGCGGATGAACGGCGAAATCATCGAGCGCGCCATAACCGGAAGACAGCTCGCTCTTCCAATAGAAGAGCGCTTCCGGATCGGCCATGAAATCCTCGTCCATCTCGACACGGACGTGGTTGACGGAGCCGATAGCGCCTTCGCCGATCAGTTGCTTTATGTGCCGCATGATCGGGTTCTGTATGTAATTATAGCCGAGGACCGCGACCTTGCCCGAAGCCTCGGCGGCTCCAAGCATGCGTTCGGCGGCATCGTAGGAGGGCGCCATCGGCTTCTCGCACCAGACATGCTTGCCCGCCTCCAAGGCAGCAATCGCCATTTCGGCGTGGAACTGATTCGGTGTGGTGACCGAAACGACATCGACCTCAGGATCAGCGATGAGGGCGCGCCAATCGGCCGTTGCCTTCTCGAAGCCGAATTCGGAGCCACGCGCCGCTGCGAGTTCCGCATTGGCTTCGGCGAGATGAACGAGCCTCGGGCGCTCCACGTCACCAAAGACGGTCTTAACAGCATTCCAGGCCAGGGCATGACATTTGCCCATGTAACCGGTCCCGATCAGACCAACACCCAACGGTTTCATGCATATCCTCCTCAAGCCCTCTCCGCTTTAATGCGATTTTTGGAATATTTGGACCGTTTTTACAAGGTGGGATTCTTCGCGCCGATGGCGCAGAGCGCTTGGATTTCGCGATTAATCACGATAATTCATATGCTTAAAAATATTCGTGCCGTGACCGTTGAAATCCGCTATGGTCAAAATATGGAATGTTTATTTCATTGACGGATGAAATTCGCGAAGGGCCAGCGATGGATAATGAGGTAAAGGCACAGCCGAAGGTGCCGCGTGATTTCGAGAGCCTGCGCAGCACCATCATCGAGCGAAAGAATGCGATGCCGAAGCGGCTTGCGCAGGTCGCAGCCTTTGCCCTCAGCAACCCCGACGAAATCGCCTTCGGCACGACGGCCAGCATCGCTGCCGCCTCCGATGTGCAACCCTCGACGCTTGTGCGGCTGGCCCATCATCTCGGCTATGAGGGCTTTTCCGATCTGCAGAGCATCTTTCGCGAACGCCTGCGCGACCGGACACTGAGCTATGAAGAGCGGCTGATTTCGCTGGAAGAGGCCGGCGGCGAAGACGAGGATGCCAATCTTCTCTCAGGCTTCATCACGGCGGCCAGCCAATCGATCAACCGGCTTGCCGCGACCGTCGAGACCGACACTTTCGCAAGGGCGGTCGACATACTGGCAGCGGCAGAAACCATCTATCTAATCGCCAAGCGCCGCTCCTATCCGCTGACGGCGCATATGACCTATGCCTTCTCGAAACTGAATATCCGCCACCAGATCGTCGCCTCGCCCAACGGTGTCGATCCCGAACTCGTGCAGTTCGCCACGCCCAAGGACGCGGCAATCGCCGCCAGTTTTTCCCCCTATGCAGCCGATAGCCTTGTTCAAAGCCAGGAGCTGGCGAACCGCGGCGTTCCCGTGATCGCGATTACCGATTCGGCCTTCTCGCCGCTTGCCGCCTGCGCCACGCATTGGTTCGAGATTGCGGAGGCGGATTTTGCCGGCTTTCGCTCGCTCTCGGCGTCCATGGCGCTCACCATGGCCCTGCCTGTTGCCATTGCCGAACGGCGGCGCAAACGTTCCGGCACAAAACACACTGCGCGGAAAATGGAATAAATATTCCGAATTGACAAAATATCGGAACCAATGTTTCATTATGCCAACCAGATGCAGACACCGGGAGATGTCTGCCGCGATCTTTACGGGAGGACATCATGGCGCCATCCAATCCCGGCTCCTCGCCGGAGCCAACCCTCGATGTGATCACCATCGGCCGTTCCTCCGTCGATCTCTACGGTCAGCAGATCGGCTCGAGACTCGAGGACATTGCCAGCTTTGCCAAATCGGTCGGCGGCTGCCCGTCGAACATTGCGATCGGCACGGCGCGGCTGGGGCTCAAATCGGGTCTGATCACGCGTGTCGGCGATGAACAGATGGGCCGCTTCATCCGCGAGCAGGCGGCGCGCGAAGGCGTTGCGACCGATGGGATCGTCACGGACAAAGAGCGGCTGACGGCGCTGGTGCTTCTTGCCGTCGAGGCGGAAGGCGTCTCGCCGATGATCTTCTACCGCAGCGACTGCGCCGACATGGCGCTTTGCGAGGAGGATATAGACGAAAGCTTCATCCGTTCGTCCGGTGCCGTGCTGGTATCGGGTACGCATTTTTCCAAGCCGAACACCGAAGCTGCACAGCGCAAGGCGATCCGCATCATCAAGGCCAACGGCGGCAAGGTGATTTTCGACATCGACTACCGGCCGAACCTCTGGGGTCTTGCCGGCCATGCGGAAGGCTTCGAGCGCTACGTCAAGTCCGATCGGGTTACCGACAAGATGAAGACGACGCTGCCCGACTGCGATCTCATCGTCGGCACCGAAGAGGAAATCCTGATCGCATCCGGCGCCGACGACGTGCTCGGAGCGCTGAAGGAAATCCGCCGCCTGTCATCGGCAACAATCGTGCTGAAGCGCGGCGCCATGGGCTGCATCGTCTATGACGGACCGATTTCCGACAATCTCGAGGATGGCATTGTCGGCCAGGGCTTTCCGATCGAGGTCTTCAACGTACTCGGCGCCGGCGATGCCTTCATGTCCGGCTTCCTGCGCGGCTGGCTGAAGGGCGAAGCGCTAAAGACCTGCGCCACATGGGCGAATGCCTGCGGCGCCTTCGCGGTCTCCCGCCTGCTCTGCGCGCCGGAATATCCGACCTGGGCGGAACTCGACTTCTTCCTGACCAAGGGAAGCAAGCACCGGGCGCTGCGCAAGGACGAGACGATCAACCACATCCACTGGGCTTCGACCCGTCGAGACGAGATTCCGCTGCTGATGGCGCTGGCGATCGACCACCGCTCGCAGCTCGTCAGCGTCTGCGACGAACTCAACGTGCCTTATGAGCGAATCGTCGCCTTCAAGCGGCTGGCCGTCGAGGCTGCCGCGCGCGTCGCCAATGGCCGGCAAGGCTACGGCATGCTGATCGACGAGCGATTCGGCCGCGACGCCTTCTTCGATGCCGCAACCAAGAACTTTTCCTGGATCGGTCGTCCGGTGGAGCTGCCGGGCTCGAAACCGCTGCGCTTCGAATTCAGCCAAGACATCGGCTCTCAGCTGGTGGAATGGCCGACGAACCATTGCATCAAATGTCTCTGCTTCTATCATCCCGACGATCCGGCGGATCTGAAGACCGAGCAGCAGGAGAAGCTCCGTACGCTCTTTGAAGCAGCGCGCAAGGTCGGCCGTGAGCTGCTGGTCGAGATCATTTCCAGCAAGAACGGACCTTTGACCGACGACACCGTCTCGACCGCCATGGAAGAACTCTACGCGCTCGGCATCAAGCCGGACTGGTGGAAGCTGGAGCCGCAGGCCTCGGCGGCGGCATGGAAAAAAATCGATGCCGTGATTGCCAAAAATGATCCATGGTGCCGCGGTATCGTGCTGCTTGGCCTGGAGGCGCCGGCGGAGGAATTGCTGAAAGGTTTCGAGGCGACGCTCGCCGCACCATCGGTCAAGGGCTTTGCCGTCGGCCGGACGATCTTTGCCGATGCCGCCCGCGCCTGGATGTCTGGCGGCATGAACGACGAGGAAGCGATATGGGATATGGCCGGACGCTTCAGGCATCTGACGGAAGCGTGGCTTAGGACGCGCGGTTTGAATTGAGAATTTACCCTCCCCTTGAGGGGGAGGGTCGAGCGAAGCGAGGGGTGGGGTGATCTGCCGCGATCTCATACGTTGAGGCGTGTCACCCCTACCCGCGCGTTCCGCGCGACCTCCCCCCTCAAAGGGGAGGTTAAGGCAAATAGAGCGAAGGTTCGGGAGGACCCGATGGGCAAGACGATCAGACTGACGATGGCGCAGGCCGTCGCACATTTCCTCGCCAAGCAGATGACCGTGATCGACGGCAAGACGGTGCCGATCTTCGGCGGTGTCTGGGCGATCTTCGGTCACGGCAATGTCGCGGGCATGGGCGAAGCGCTCTACCAGGTTCGCGAGGAACTGCCGACCTATCGCGCCCATAACGAGCAGGGCATGGCGCATGCCGCGATCGCCTATGCCAAGGCGAGCTTCCGCCGGCGCTTCATGGCCTGCACGACCTCGATCGGCCCCGGTGCGCTCAACATGATCACTGCTGCGGGCGTTGCACATGTCAACCGCATCCCCGTCCTCTTCCTGCCCGGCGACGTCTTTGCCAATCGCGCGCCCGATCCCGTGTTGCAGCAGATCGAGGATTTCGGCGACGGTACGGTTTCGGCCAATGACGCCTTCCGTTCCGTTTCCCGTTATTTCGACCGGATCACCCGACCCGAGCAGATCATGTCGGCGCTGAAGCGGGCCATGCAGGTTCTGACCGATCCGCTCGATTGCGGTCCCGTCACGCTGGCGCTCTGCCAGGATGTCCAAGCCGAAGCCTTCGACTATCCCGAGAGCTTTTTTGCCGAGCATGTCTGGACGCATCGCCGGCCGCAGCCTGACGCCGATGAACTGGCCAACGCCATCGCCCTGATCCGCAAGGCCGAACGGCCCGTGATCATCGCCGGCGGCGGCGTGCTCTATTCACAGGCGACCAAGGAGCTGACGAGCTTTGCTGAAACGCACGGCATTCCCGTTGTGGTTACCCAAGCCGGCAAGTCGGCGATCGACGAACGCCATCCGCTGGCGCTCGGCTCCGTCGGCGTGACGGGAACCTCAGCCGCCAATGCGATTGCCGAGGAAACCGATCTTGTGATCGCGGTCGGCACGCGCTGCCAGGATTTCACGACAGGTTCCTGGGCGCTCTTCAAGAACGAAAAGCTTCAGATGATCGGGCTCAATATCGCCGCCTATGATGCCGTGAAGCACAATAGTCACCCCCTGGTGACCGATGCCCGCGAGGGGCTCAAGGCCCTGTCCGCCGGCCTCTCCGGCTGGAAGGCATGGCCAGCGCTCTCTGAGAAGGCCGCGAGCGAAAAGAAAGTCTGGATGGAAGCCGCCGCCAAGGCGATGGCGCCGACCAATGCCGCCCTGCCCTCGGATGCGCAGGTCATCGGCGCCGTGTCGCGCACTATGGGCGGCGAAAACACGATCCTGCTCTGCGCCGCCGGCGGCCTGCCGGGCGAATTGCATAAGCTGTGGCCGGCCACCGCGCCGGGCAGCTACCACATGGAATACGGCTTTTCCTGCATGGGATACGAGATCGCCGGCGGGCTCGGCGCCAAGATGGCGCGGCCGGACAAGGACGTCGTCGTTATGGTCGGCGACGGCTCCTACATGATGCTGAATTCCGAGCTGGCGACCTCGGTCATGCTCGGCCTGAAGATAACTATCGTCCTGCTAGATAATCGCGGCTATGGCTGCATCAACCGCCTGCAGATGGCGACCGGCGGGGCTAACTTCAACAATCTGCTGAAGGATGCCCGCCACGAGATCATGCCGGAGATCGACTTCCGGGCACATGCAGCTGCAATGGGTGCGGTTGCAGTCAAGGTCTCCTCGATTTCGGAGTTGGAACAGGCGATCGAGGCTTCGAAGAAGAACGACCGCAGCTCCGTCATCGTCATCGACACCGATCCGCTGATCACCACGGATGAAGGCGGCCACTGGTGGGATGTCGCCGTGCCCGAGGTCAGTCCTCGCGATGAGGTCAACAAGGCCCGTGCGGCCTATGAGAAGGCGCTGACCGCGCAGAAAATCGGCTAAATGGATACTGAGCGTTAGCGCAAGGAGCCCCTCATCCGCCCTTCGGGCGCCTTCTCCCCGTTGGGGAGAAGGGGGAACGAGACGGCGCGGCATCCCCTTCTCCCCACGGGGGTCCGAAGGACGGGACGAGACCGGTGGCTCGTCCCCGGGTGGCGGCAGCCGGATGAGGGGGCCGCGCTCACTGATTTGAGAGAATGACGAGGAGAAATAGCAATGAAGGCCAAACTCGGCATGTCGCCCATCGCGTGGTGGAACGACGATCTTCCTGAACTCAGCGACGACGTATCGCTGGAGGAATGCCTGCGGCAATCACGCGGCGCCGGCTTTACCGGCATGGAACAGGGACGCCGCTTCCCCAATAATCCCGCCGAGATGCTGCCGATCCTGCGCGCGGCTGACGTCACACTCTGCGGCGGCTGGTTCTCGGGCACGCTCGTCAATGAAGAGCTTGCCTCCAACAAGGACCGCATCGGGCCGATGATCGAGCTCTTCAAGGCGGTCAACGCGCCGTGCATCGTCTATGGCGAAGTCGGCCGCTCGATCCAGGGCGACCGCTCGAAACCGCTCGCGACCAAGCCACGACTCTCGGACGACGAGATGAAGGCCTATGGCCGCCGCGTCACCGAATTCGGCGAATGGTGCGCCGATCAGGGCATGCCGCTTTCGTACCATCATCACATGGCCGCGGTCGTCGAGACGGAGCCGGAACTCGATGCCTTCATGCGCAACTCAGGCGCGGGCATTCCGCTTCTGCTGGACGCAGGGCACCTCGCCTTTGCCGGCGGCGACGTGCTGCGGGCGATCGACAATCACCATGCCCGCATCAACCACGTTCACGTCAAGGATATCCGCCAGCCTGTTATCGACGGGCTCGATCGTAACCGGCAATCCTTCCTCGACGCGGTGGCGCTCGGTGCCTTCACCGTGCCGGGCGACGGCTCGCTCGATTTCGGCGCGATCGTCAAGCGCTTTGCCGATTACGGCTATGAGGGCTGGTTCGTCGTCGAGGCCGAGCAGGATCCGCGCAAGGCGCCGCCGCAGAAGATGGCCGAGATCGGCCATGCGGAGCTGATGCGTGTGATGACGGCTGCGGGCTATACGGTGGAGACGGAAGGGTTTCCGAAGGGGTGATAGGGTCGCAAGGCCTCTCCCCAACCCCTCCCCACAAGGGGGAGGGACTTAATTCGCGGCGCCCCCTCGCCAAATTCGGGCCTCCAGCTGAATGCAATGTGTCTGCGGGAATGCAGACGGTGCAGCGGGTTGGCCCCTCCCCTTGTGAGGAGGGGTTGGAGAGGGAATTTCTCGAAACAACTGAGGAGAAACACCCATGCCAAACCTCAAGGTAAAACCATCCGGCACCCATGGCCGCGTCACGCATGTCACTCCCGAAAACGCGGGTTGGACTTATGTCGGCTTCGACATGCATCGGCTGAAGGCGGGCGAAACCGTGTCGGGCGAGACGGGCGAGCGCGAGGTCTGCCTCGTCTGGGTCAGCGGCAAGGGCACGGCGAAGGCAGGCACGCGGGATTTCGGGCTGCTCGGCGAGCGCATGAGCCCGTTTGACGGCGCGCCGCATGCGCTCTACATCCCAATGGAATCGACATGGACGGTCATCGCCGAGACGGATCTCGAGCTTGCGGTCTGCTCGGCGCCGGGCGGCGGCAGCTATGAGGCGAAGGCGATCCCGCCGGGGACGCATCCGGCGCTGACACGCGGCAAGGGCACGAATGTGCGCTACGTCAACAATATCATGCCGGAGGACGACGGCTCGGCGCATTCGCTGCTCGTCGTGGAGGTGATCACGCCGGGCGGCCACACCTCATCCTATCCGCCGCACAAACATGATCAGGACGACCTGCCGAACGAGAGCTTTCTGGAGGAGACCTATTACCACCGGCTCAACCCGCCGCAGGGCTTCGGCTTCCAGCGAGTCTATACGGACGATCGCTCGCTCGATGAGGTGATGGCGCTGGAAGACGGCGACGTGACGCTGGTGCCCAAGGGCTACCATCCCTGCGCCGCCTGCCATGGCTATGATCTCTATTATCTCAACGTCATGGCCGGGCCGAAGCGCGTCTGGAAATTCCACAACGCCGTCGAGCATGAGTGGCTGTTGAAGGCGTGATCCTCGGCTTCTCCCTCATTCCTGTGCTTGTCACAGGAATGAGGGTCAAGTTTGCCGGCGCGGCTGCACTATCAAGCGGCACGCCTCATCAAGCGGGCAACAACCCATACCGCCAGCCGCGCGCCTTCGCGAGCCTTGAGAGCACGACGGCGCCGATGACGAGCATGCCGCATTCCGCAAAGACCGGAACCATCCAGATGCCGATTTCGCCGAAGATGCGCGGCAGCAGGAAGGTCAGCGGCAGTATGAAGACATAGGGCCGCGACAGGCCGAAGATGGCTGCCCTCTTGGCATCACCGATCGCCTGAAAATATCCTGACAGCACGATCATCTGGCCGAAGAGGAAATAGGCGCCGACCGTCCAGGGCAGGATGCGGGAAACCTCGGCGATGAGAACGGGATCGGCGACGAAGATGGCGCCTAGCCGGGTCGCAAGACTTTCGACCGACAGCTCTACGGCGGCGCAATAGATGAGGGCCGACAGAAGCGCGATCTGCACGCTGCGCCCAACGCGATCCATTCGTCCGGCGCCAAAGTTGTTGCCGCAGATCGTTTGGAAGGCGATGTTGAGGCCGAGCAGTGGCAGGTAGGCGAAGGTCATGATCCGGGTGATGATGCCGTAGGCGCCGACGGTCGCGACATAGTTCGAGCTTTCGAAGAGCGACAGGTTGAAGATGACCGCCGCCGATCCCAGCGAAATACCGATGAAGCCGAGGCTCATCGGCGCGCCCAGCGCGATGATCGCCTGCCATTCGCGCGGATGAAATGTCCTGATGGGGCGAAGTGCCGAGGCATGCCGCCAGCGGAAAAGCAGGACGGCCGCGAGGCAGATCGCCTGCGCGGCAACGGTGCCGATGGCGGAGCCTGCAACGCCCCACTGCATGACAGCAATGAGGAACCAGTTGGCGAGGATATTGAGCAGCGTCGAAGCAAGCGTGACCGCCGTCATGAAGCCAATCCGCCCCTCGCATCTGAGGGCATCGATGTTGAGCGACAGGAAGAAGGCAACCGGCGAGGAAGCGATCATGACCGCCATGAACTGCCCGGCATAGGCCGCGACTCGGCCATCTCCCGCTGCCGCCGCTTCTATGATGCCGGGGCCGATCAGCCAATAAACGGCGTTCAGCGCTGATATAACAAGGATAGCAAGGACATGGGCAGCGGCGAAGGTCTGGCGGGCAGCCTCGCGATTTCCGGCGCCGAACTGGCGCGCCAGGATGCTCGCCATGCCGTTCGACACCAGCGACTGCAGCGCCACCATCACCATCAGGCCGGGGAAGATCAGCGTCACGGCCGAAAGCGCGTCGGGACCGACATAGGCTCCGAGAAAATAGGCATCGACCACGGCAAAAAAGCCGCTGATCGTGGTGATCAGGATGATCGGCGCTGCCGTGCGGGCAAAGACCTGCGGCAGCGGGCCGGTGAGAAAGCTATTCTGTTCGGGATTGTCTCTCATCTTGTAAAATCCATTAATCGGCCTCCCGCGAAAGCGAGATGGTCGACGAGAACCACAGGTTGACGCAATTAGAGGTCGAGCACCAGATGCGGCACACCATTCGACGTCTTGCGCGGCGAAATGCCGTTCTCGTCGATTTGGGCGTTGATGCGCTGGCGGAAGGCCGAAAAGCTCTCGAAGGTCACCACATCCACGGGCTCGTCGAAGTGGATGGTGATTTTGTATTGGCCGCTGCCGGAAAGTTCCTGCAAGGCGAGCACCTTGCCGGTAAAGGTTTGGTCGAGATAGCGGCCCTGGACCTCTGCGCCGACCGAAATTCGGCTTGCCGGCGGCGTGTTGGGCTTGGCGGCGAGCGCCGACAGCGTGTTCCAGTCGCGCGCGCCATGTTGCTGCGCCACGAGTTCAAGTGCGGCGCTATGCGATACGGGCGTGCCGCGATCGGTCATGGCCTGGCGCAAACGCTTGGCCTGCGCCTTGAGGTCGTCGATGGAGGGATAGAGAGTCGTCACGGATTCTGGCCTTTCAAGGCATGCCATTTCGACTTCGCAGGGGGCTCGCATTACCAACAGTCAGCATGCACCGGATTGGCTGTGACGTGTCTCAACAAGGCTTCACCATGGACTCTTCGTCCGCGAGCGGCAGGTGCCTTGAACCGACAGGTGATATGCGTGAAATAGCCGGCAATGTCAATTCAGCGCCGGATGAGCCATTTGCTCACCTTGGGATGAGCCATTTGCTCACCTTGGAATGTCTCATCTGCCTGTTTTTCCGACACCGGCCACAAAAATTGTGCAACAATATCTTGCATTTGAGTGATCTAGGTCGGGCTTTCTAAACAATCATGTCCTATTCTGATCCCATAAAAACAGCGGAGGGTAACATGCCCTTTCAGACGCACCTCGACAAGCAGCATCCCCAGCCCGAACGCGCATTGGAAGAATTCTCCATCGACCGTCCCGGGGGCATTATCCTCATCGGCCATCATCTCAGCACCAGCCAGCAGATTCGCTGCCTCATTCGCACGATCTCGCTTTCGGGCGCTGTCATAGAGGTCAATTCCGGGATCGAAGTGCCCAACCACTTCTTCCTCGAAATCCTCGGCATCAAGGACGAAATCGGCTCCACGCTCGTCAAGCGCGACGGCGCCATGGCGACCATCAGCTTCAACATGCTGCTCAATCCGGAATTCCTGCATCACGTCCTGCGGCTGGACTTCGAGACCAGTCACTGAACGGCAAAGGCGCGGCCCGCCCAAGCGGACCACGCCTTGTTTTTCAGCTTAGCAGGGGATGTCAGGCTGCAAGATGCCGCTCGATCTGATCGATGGGGAAATTCGTCAGGTCTTTCGGGACCTCCACTGATATCGCAGCCTGTACGTCGGCACTAAAATTCGCGCGCAAGGCGCCGAGCGCCTTCGGTGGCGCTACGATCACGATCCGCTTTGCCTCCTTCTCATGCACCAGTTCGTTCAGCTTTGTTGCAACCTCCTTCAGAAACTGCTCTTCTGCCTGATCGTGCCAACTGATCTCTTCGACGGCACTGCCGCTCATGCCATCCGCGGCATGCGACCGGCCCGGCTTGTCGGTTCCGATCTCCCGGTCCGCCTCGTTCGGTTGCGTCAGGGTTTCGTGCACCTGCAGGTTCAGCAGTTCGGCGTCGCCGGCGTTTTGCAAGATCAACGCTTTGGCACCATCGCAAACCACCACCCACGACTTCCACGGAACCGTGATTCTATCCATTGTTCTGTCCTCGCAATGTTTGTTCAGCGCATCCTTGCGATGTGCCATCTCACCATGGACTAACGTCCGACGGCGCGGAGGGTTCGAAGAAATGTGGCAGCATTTTACCTGCGCCTGCGCTCCAGCGTTGATGGGGCACCCCGACACGGCAACCCTGCAGAGCAGACGGCGAAAGACCGCGAGCGGGGCCACTCACAAATCACGGAGTTTCTAAAATTCTAACGTTCTCGTTGACGAAAGCACAAAACCTTCGTGCAAGCCTCGCCGGTGTAGGATCGAAATCAGTTCGATCGACAACGAGGAATGACTATGCTTCGCGCAACGCATCTGGCTAAGGTCAAATCCGAAGTTTATGAGCACCAATGGGAGCGCTTCTATGTGCAGCGGCCTGCACGCCTCGTCGCGGTGCGACCCTGTCTGACAGGGGTTTCCATTCGTAGCGCAGAGATCATCGATATCTCCCAAGGCGGCGCCACATTCGTCGTCGGCACGACTGTCGGGCTGTCGCAGCATTACTATCTCAATATTCTCGGCCTTGCCTATCGTATCGGTTGCGCGGAGAAGCATCGCAGCGACAACAGGGTCACGGTCCGCTTCATCAATCTGCTAACTCCAGAGACGCTCCGCCTCGTCGTCCGCGCCGATTTCATGATCGGCAATACGGAGGCAATGGCGGCGCGCGGTATTCGTAGGCACTGACGCCAGGATCACTCGGACTGTTGCAACGGCGATGCAAGCGCCTATTGTGCGTGCGTCTTGCAAACAGTCCGGGAAAACAGTCAGAATGTCCGCCTTCTCGCGCATCACGCCGCTGATCAGCGCCCTGCCCTCCACAGTTCCTTTCGTCGGTCCGGAAGCGCTGGAACGCCAGCGTGGCCTGACCGTCCAGGCCCGCATCGGCGCCAATGAAAACGGCTTCGGCCCAGCGCCCTCGGTGCTGCAGGCAATGCGCGAAGAAGCCGGCGATATCTGGAAATATAACGATCCGGAAAACTTTGCGCTGAAGGAGGCACTGGCCGCCCATCTCGGCGTCAAACCGGCCAATGTCTGCGTTGGCGAAGGCGTCGATGGACTGCTCGGCCTGATCGTCCGAATGGTGGTCGAGCCGGGCACGCCTGTCGTGAACTCGCTGGGCGGCTACCCGACCTTCAATTTCCACGTCGCCGGATTCGGCGGCCGACTGGTCACCGTTCCCTATGTCGATGATCGCGAGGACATCGGTGGCCTTCTCGACGCCGTCAAACGCGAGAACGCGCCGCTGGTCTATTTCGCCAATCCGGACAACCCGATGGGAAGCTGGTGGGATGCCGACAAGGTCGTAACCTTCGCGCGGGCATTGCCGGAAACCACGCTTCTCGTGCTCGACGAAGCCTATTGCGAGACGGGGCCGGCAAGTTCCGTGCCCGCGATCTCCGACCTGATCGATATGCCGAACGTGCTGCGCACCCGCACCTTCTCCAAGGCCTATGGCCTTGCAGGCGCTCGCGTCGGCTATGTCATCGGCACGCCGGAGACGGTTCTCACTTTCGACAAGATCCGCAATCATTTCGGCATGAACCGGCTCTCGACCGTTGCGGCACTCGCGGCGCTGAAGGACAAGGCCTATCTGAAAGACGTCATCGGCCGCATCCATGCGGCGCGCGAGCGCATCGGGAGGATCGCTCGCGACAACGGGCTTTCGCCGCTCGCCTCCGCAACCAATTTCGTGACCATCGATTGCGGCCGTGACGGGGTCCATGCGAAAGCCATCGTCGATGGTCTGATCCAGCACGGCGTCTTCATCCGCATGCCCGGAGTGGCGCCGCTCAACCGCTGCATCCGCGTCAGCGTGGGGCCGGATCGCGATCTCGATCTCTTTGCCGAAGCCCTGCCGAAAGTGCTGGGCACGCTTCGATAGCGCATAAACGAAAAGACCGCGCCGGCCTTGTTTCGACCGGTCGCGGTTCTTTCATATGGCCGCCGCCCCTGTCCGGATTGCGGCCGCTTCCCCCTCTTTTGAGGTTGTTATTTCTGGAGTCTCGTTGAACTGCGCCGAGTTGCCTCAGTGCATCGTCATCCATTCGCGAGCGGCGCGAAGGGCAGCAGCCAGTTCCATCTTGGAGAGCGTAGCACCGACGTCGGCGCGCAGCTCGGCCGCACGATCGCTGCCCTTGATGGCGGCGATGTTGAGCCATTTGTGCGCGGCGACGAGATCGATGTCGCAACCGCGGCCGGTTGCGTACATCAGACCCATTTCACAGAAGACGTCGGCGTTATTGTCGCCACCCATGGTGGCCATTTCAGAAGTCGTCATTTCGAAGCGTGCCATTGGTTTTAATCCCTGTTTCAGCCTGTTGGTTACTACCCTGTCTTACCTTCCGGACCGCGCTGTCTATCGCAGCTTTTTGTCCTTCCGGGCGGCGGGTTTGCCCCGCTCGTTTGATGGCTTCACTATCGCAGACGGCTTTCAAAAAACGCCTAAAATGCATGATTAATTCGATGCAAACAAAGTGCAAATGCTTGGTAAACTTGGGTTTTTGTTAAACATCACATCCCTTGCAAATTAAGGACTTTTGCGAGACTTTTACGAAAAATTCAGACTTGGATTTAAACGGATTATTCACCCTAAAATCAGCTCTCTTTCGAGCCGATGTTATTTTCTTCCCATCAGAAGCCCCGCAAATCCCGGCTTTTCGAGCTCGCGCTTCCACCGTTCAAGGGCATCGCACCGGTATGATGTTCAGTCGCTCCCGGTATTCACCAAGCTGAACGCCCGATGAACCCGCCTCTCAGCAACGGTTCAGCCCAACCATGTCAAAACTGCGTCAACGATGGGGCAGGTTCAGATGCAGGACACGAGTATGGTCGTCATGGCGCGGCGTTTGGTAATTATCATGCTGTTTGGTGCGATCTTCGCATTCACGTTTTCGACTGCCGTTCAATATGGCGGCCGCAGCGGGGCACAGTCGCATTTCGGCGCCAGCTTCACCTGCGTGCAGCAGGGAAGCCCATATTGCACGACAATCCAGTAAAAACCGGCGGGCCAGTAAGAATCGGCGGGTAGGAGACTAATTTCCGTCCAATCCGAGCAAATCCGCTCGAAAATAGCGGCGAAATCTTCCTTTGGGCACCTTCGCGTCGTTTGCTTGTCAAGGACAACCCTCTATAATGCGCCATGACAAAACGAATCTCTTCTTTACTCGACATCTCCTCGCCACCAGCATTTCATCCGCAAAGCTTCGACGACCCCGCAAAGGCCGTTGAGGTCATCATAGAGCTTTACGAGCGCAACACCGCTTTCCTGATCAACAGCTTCGCTGAGCTGGCGAAGGGCGCGCCGATCGAGCAGCGCTACCGCGCCTTCTATCCGCAGGTCAGCATCGAGACGACAAGCTTCGGCCATGTCGACTCCCGCCTCTCCTATGGTCACGTCACGGCTCCCGGCGTCTATACGACGACGATCACACGGCCGAAGCTTTTCCGGCATTACCTGGAAGAACAGCTTGCGCTGCTGATCCGCAGCCACAATGTGCCGGTCGTAGTTTCGGAATCGGCGACGCCGATCCCGCTGCACTTCGCCTTCGGCGAAGGGGCACATGTCGAGGCTTCGGCTTCGGCCTTCGTCGATATCCCGCTGCGCGATATCTTCGATACGCCCGACCTCAACACCACGGACGACGAAATCGCCAACGGCGAATATATCCCGCCGCCGGGCGAGCCCTCGCCGCTTGCCCCCTTCACGGCGCAGCGCATCGACTATTCGCTTGCCCGCCTCGCCCACTATACGGCGACGAGTGCCGCGCACTTCCAGAATTTCGTGCTGTTCACGAACTATCAGTTCTACATCGACGAGTTCTGCAGCTGGGCCCGCAAGCTGATGGCGGATGGCGGCGACGGCTACACCGAGTTCGTCGAACCCGGCAACATCGTCACCAAGGCCGGCTCCAGCCAGCCGGAGACGGATGCCGTGCTTTCGCGGCTGCCGCAGATGCCTGCCTATCACCTCAAGAAGAAGGGCCATGCCGGGATCACGATGATCAATATCGGCGTCGGCCCTTCCAACGCCAAGACGATCACCGACCACGTTGCTGTGCTCCGCCCGCATGCCTGGCTGATGCTTGGCCATTGCGCCGGCCTGCGCAACAGCCAGCGCCTTGGCGACTATGTGCTGGCTCACGCCTATATGCGCGAGGATCACGTGCTCGACGACGATCTGCCGGTCTGGGTGCCGATCCCGGCGCTGGCCGAAGTCCAGGTGGCGCTCGAGGCGGCCGTTGCCGAGATCACCGGCTATGAGGGCTTCGAGCTCAAGCGGATCATGCGTACCGGCACCGTCGGCACGATCGACAACCGCAACTGGGAACTGCGCGACCAGGCAGGGCCCGTGAAGCGGCTCTCCCAGGCGCGCGCCATCGCACTCGACATGGAGTCGGCAACGATTGCCGCCAACGGCTTCCGTTTCCGCGTTCCCTACGGCACGCTGCTTTGCGTTTCCGACAAGCCGCTGCACGGCGAGCTGAAATTGCCGGGCATGGCGACGGCCTTCTATCGGACACAGGTCAACCAGCATCTGCAGATCGGCATCCGCGCCATCCAGAAGCTGGCGGCCATGCCGACGGAAGCGCTGCATTCGCGCAAGCTCAGAAGCTTCTTCGAGACCGCTTTCCAATAGACCTGCCGCGGCTCATTCCGCGTCGGACGGACCTTGCAAACGATCGGCTGCAATTGCCTGCAGCCGGTCGTTTTTGTTTTCATAGGCCAGGTTCAGCGACCCGACCATAAGGGCAAAGACCCCGAAGCCTATGGCAAGCCGCCAGCCGAGGCCTTTCATCTCCCCCGACTGCATGAGTTCTTCTTCCGTCAACCGTCTCGGGCGCAACAGCGCGAAACCCCAGGGGTACATGAGCGTCTCTCCTCATTTGACATGACGGAAGCTTATCGAATGGGGAGTCGCGTTTTCGACAGCAGTCGATGATCGAAAAAAATCGAATGTGAAGGCATGATGGCTGTCGATTTGCCCGATGCCCGTTCGTCCATGTCCGTCAGCAGATGCAGGGAGGAGAATCCGATGAAATATCTTTGTCAGGTCTGGTTCGAGAGCGCGAAGCTCGAAGCCATGTCGAAGGAGGAGAAGGAGACGCTGGACCGGGACTCGTTGGCTTATGACGAGCGACTGGTGGAGAGCGGGCATATGATCGTCGCCGAAGCGCTGCAGTCGCCACGCTCGGCGGTAACAGTCAGAATGCGCAATGGCGAGATCTTGGCGACCGACGGTCCCTATGCCGAAACCAAGGAGCAGCTCGGCGGCTTCATCCTGATCAATGCCAAGGACCTCAATGAGGCGATCCGCATTGCCGGCGGCATCCCACTTGCCAAGATGGGCAGTATCGAAGTCCGGCCGATCCATTCCTTCGACAAGTAAGCCGGGAGGCGATCATGAAATTTCTCTGCCAGGTCTGGTTCGATACCGCCGAGATCAGCAACATCTCCGAAGAGGACGGCAAGCGGCTGACCGCCGACTCCATCGTCAACGACGACAGATTGCGAGCGAGCGGACATCTCCTGGAAGCGCAGGCGCTTCGCGCACCTTCCACGGCGATGACAGTCAGCGTCAGGGATGACAAGATGTCTGTCACCGACGGCCCATTTGCGGAGATCAAGGAACATCTCGGTGGTTTCGTGCTGATCGAGGCCCGCGACATGGAAGAGGCAATCCGCATTGCGGCCACCTTCCCCGTCGCCAGATATGGCAGAATAGAAGTCCGTCCCGCCTATTCGATCAAGGAGGAGTGTTGAGCCATGCGTTATGTCTGCCTCATTTATAATTCCGCCGATACCGACGGCACGCTGACATCTGAGGAAACCGATGCGCTGATCAAGGCGCATTTCAGCTTCGACGACACACTCCGGCAAAGCAGCGCATTGATCTATGCCGACGCGCTTGAAATGCCCGACAAGGCATCCGTTCTGCGCGTGCGCGACGGACATGTTTCCCTGACCGACGGTCCCTATGTCGAGACCAAGGAGCATCTCGCCGGTTTCTATGTGATCGAGGCGGCCGACGATGCCGAGGCACGCGAGATCGCGGCCAGCATCCCTTCAGCCCGATATGGCGCAGTGGAATTGCGGCCTGTCCGACTCCTAACATTGCCGGAATGAGGTATCCCGTTTGGAGACAGTGATCGAGGAGGTTTACCGATCCCAGTCGCGGCGCGTGCTTGCGACGCTGATCCGCCTGCTCGGCGATTTCGACCGTGCGGAGGAAGCCTTGCATGACGCCTTTGCCGCGGCGGCGCGGCAGTGGCCGGTCGATGGCCTGCCCGGCAATCCCTATGCGTGGCTGGTGTCGACCGGCCGCTTTCGCGCCATCGACCAGCTACGGCGACGTGCCCGTTTCGACGCTTCGCAGGCTGATATCGTCGACAGCCTTTATCCGGAGGGCGAGATGATCGAGAGCATCGATGGCAACGAGATCGAAGACGACATGCTGCGGCTGATCTTCACCTGCTGCCATCCGCTCCTGCCGAGAGACGCGCAGATGGCAATGGCGCTGCGGGAAATCTGCGGCCTGACGACTGAGGAGATCGCGCACGCCTTCCTCGTGCCTGCACCGACGATTGCACAGAGGATCGTGCGGGCAAAGAGCCGTATCCGTACGGCCAACCTTCCCTACGAGGTGCCGGACAAGGCCGCCTTACCGGACCGGCTGGGAGCAGTGCTGCACGTGATCTATCTCGTCTTCAACGAGGGATATCTCGCCTCGTCAGGCGAGGAGCTGATCAGGGCCGATCTGGCCTCGGAGGCGATCCGCCTCGGCCGGACGCTCGCCGGCCTGCTGCAGCACTCCGAAATCTCGGGCCTGCTGGCGCTGATGCTGCTGCAGGATTCGCGGCGGTTTGCCCGAACCGATGCGAAGGGCGAGCTCATCCTTCTATCGGATCAGAACCGCTCGCTCTGGAACAGGGAGATGATCCGCGAAGGGCTGGAATTGGCAGACGATGTCCTGCGTAACGGGGAGATTGGCCCCTACACGCTACAGGCAGCGATCGCGGCGGAACATGCCCGTGCGGCGCGGCCGGAAGACACGGACTGGAGCCGGATCGCAGATCTCTACGGGCGCCTGCTCGAGATCCAGCGCTCGCCGATCGTCGAGCTCAATCGGGCCGTGGCGATTTCGATGCATGAGGGACCGGCGAGCGGCTTGCGGCACGTGAATGCCATTCTGGAACGCGGCGATCTCCAGAAATATCATCTTGCGCACTCCGCAAGGGCTGACTTTCTGCGCCGGCTGGGCCGAACCGAGGAGGCGCGGCAGGCCTATGAGACCGCGTTGATCCTTTGCCATCAGGCTTCCGAACAGGCCTTCCTGCGCCGGCGACTGGCCGAGCTTGCGGCAAGCAAAGAGGATTAGGGTGTAAACCCATGAACTTGGCGGCATATTAATGCTAACGCTTGCCTGACAAATCTCGATTTTCCAGTATATTGATGGGAGACTTTTGTTTTGAGCGTCTTTGGGTTTAGCAAAACGGAGAAGGTCTGGGGGCTGAGACGCAGCATAGTCCTGGATATGATCGGTTGGTGGATCGAGCAAGCCGGGCCTCGACCGTATCTTCTTAAAATCAAGCAGAGCTACGACCACGGATACAATCACGGTGACCTCACGGAGGTTGAGGACATCGATAAGGCCGAGTTGCGCGATTTGGTGCAGTTGATGTTGAAGATCGGTTACGAGCGCCAATTGCGACGGGACGAGGCGGCGACATCGCGAGTGCGGGAGAGCCTAGCTGAGTTTCTGTGGCTTCTTAACGGCGAGCTTGAAGGTACGCCATTTCATCAGCAGATGGACAGCTTGGAATAGCCTGATCGGCCGGTCAGTCCACATCTGGCTACGCGTTTATGATTGAACGTCCTAGCGCCCGATCAGCGCGTTTTCCGCTTGGGCACGAGAAGCGCCAACGCCGTGCCGGTCAGGGCTGACACGACGATCAGGAGATGGGTGTTGATGCTTGCCTGCGCCAATATATCCAGCGCCTCCTTCTGCCGCGATGCGCCGAAGGCGATGGCGCCGGCGGTAATGCCGGCGGGATAGGTTCCGACGCCGCCCGGCGCATGCACGGGGAGAACCGACGAGAGTTCACCGCCGAGCGCGCCGCCGAAGCTTGCGGCAAATGGCGCCACCTGCATCAGGCCAAGCGCCCAGGCGAGGACCGCGACCTTGACCAGCCAGTTCACGATTGTCGTCATCCACGCGCGCGCAAAGGCAGCGGCATCTGCCGGCAGGCCGCGCTCGATTTCGTCCACCAGCGCCTTCGCCTTGGCGGGCAGCACCTTTGCAGCAAGCCGGATCAGCGGTCGTCTCAGCGCGAAGGCTGCGACGGGTACCAGCAGGAAGCAGAGCCAGACGACCCAGGCAAGAATGCGATGAGGCGACGCGATCGCAAGGCCGACGCCCGCTGCAGCGAGCAAGGCGTGAAGATCGAGAAGCCGCATGACGAGGAGCGCCGACGTGGCCCGGGCCAACGGGATGCCGAATTCGGAGCGCATCAAGACGGGGAAGCTGGTTTCTCCCGTGCGAAAGGGCATCATGATGTTCAGCAGATTGTGTATCTGCGTGACGCGGAACAATGTGCCATAGTGGCCAGCCGTTTCGCGCGGAAAATAGTCATAGAAGCGCCAGGTGCGAAGAAAATAGGTACTGGTCAGCAGGAGCAGCGCGACCAGTATCGGGACCACGCCGACTTCAGCCCACTGCGCCAGGATGGAATTCCATCCCCAGAACCACTCAATGAATGCGGCATAGGCGAAGACGACGACCAGTGTCAGCAGCATCATGCGGTTGCGAATAAACCAGGATTGTCGGCTGGCAACCATCGGAGTCTTCATGTAGTTAAGGCCCAACACGAGCGACGGCTGGCAGCCGGACATACCGCTCAATCCGTCCGACCGTTTGACGGTCTTTTAGGAGAAAGAAGAGTTGCAGACAACGGCAGAGTCTATCCGGGCAGTTACGGATGCAGCGGGCCCGGTCGAGCTTTCGCTGGTCGTGCCGGTTTTCAACGAGGAAGAAAGCGTCGGGCCACTGATCGAGCGCATCACTTCGGCGATGGTCGGTTTTTCCAGGCCTTGGGAACTGATCCTTGTCGATGACGGCAGCACCGATGCCACCCTTGTCAACGCTCGCCGTGCTCTCGGCCAGGAAGGCCTGGTTCTTCGCATCATCGAGCTGCAGCGCAATTTCGGCCAGACGGCTGCCATGCAGGCCGGTATCGATGCCGCGACCGGCCGGCTGATCGCCACCATGGATGGCGACCTGCAGAACGATCCGAAGGACATCCCCTCGATGGTGGCCGAGCTGGAGCGGCGGGAGCTCGACCTGCTCGTCGGCTGGCGTCAGAACCGGCAGGACGGCCTGTTTCTTCGCAAGATCCCGTCCTGGTGCGCCAACTATCTGATCGGCCGCATCACCGGCGTGAAGCTCCACGATTACGGCTGCAGCCTGAAAATCTACCGCGCCTCGATCATCAAGCAGGTGAAGCTGATGGGCGAGATGCATCGCTTCATCCCGGCCTGGGTCGCAGGCGTCGTTCCGAGCTCGCGCATCGGCGAGATGGTCGTCACGCACCATGCCCGCCAGCACGGCAAGTCGAAATACGGCATCTCGCGCACCTTCCGCGTTATCCTCGACCTGCTCTCGGTCATGTTCTTCATGCGCTACAAGGCGCGGCCGGGGCATTTCTTCGGCTCGCTCGGGCTTGGGCTCGGTGCGCTTTCAGTGCTGATCCTGCTGTGGCTTTTCGTTTCGAAGTTCATCTTCGGCGACGATATCGGCAACAGGCCGCTGCTGCTGGTCGGCGTGGTCCTGCTCTTGGGATCCGTGCAGATGATCACGACCGGCATCCTCGCCGAAATGATCGCGCGCACCTATTATCGCGACGACGCATCGCCAAACTACATCGTCCGCAAGATCTTCGATCGGGATAATAAGGATGCATAAACTTCTGGTCCGCCGACCAGATGCCGTCATTCTTCTGATCGCCGGCTACTTCGTGCTCGAATTCCTGACGCGCATGGCGATGCCGCACAGCATGCGCTACGACGAGTCGCAGCAGGTCTTCTTCTCGCAATGGCTGACGCTCGGCTACGACTCCCAACCACCGCTCTACAACTGGCTGCAGACGCTGTTCATATCGATGTTCGGCCTGTCGCTGGCGGCGATCTCGATCGTCAAGAACATCGTCCTGTTCCTGATCTACCTGACCTATTACAAGCTGGCGCGGCTAGTTCTGTCAGACAAGGTCTTTGCCGTCATCGCGACGCTGTCGCTCTTGACCATCCCGCAGTTTTTCTGGGAGGCACAGCGCGATCTGACCCATACCGTCGCGCAGCTGCTGACGATCAATCTCTTCCTCTACGGTATCATCCGCACCCTGAAAGCGCCGTCGCTGACGACCTATCTCTTCATGGGCGCAGCGCTCGGCCTCGGCATGCTGTCGAAGTACAATTTCGCGCTGCTGGCAGCGGCAGCCCTTGTTGCGGTTTGGATGCATCCGCAGGGCAGAGCGCGGCTGTTCGACAAGCGTTTCCTGCTGACGGTCGTCGTAGCAGTTCTCATCTTTCTGCCGCACGGCCTGTGGCTCGTCCACAATCTCGGTCTCGCCTCGGGCCGCACGCTCGGGATCATGGAGCAGGATGCGCCGAAAGACGGCATCATAAAGATCATCCAGGGACCGCTTGAGTTCATCGAACTGGTGGCGGTCATCTGCGCGCCGACGCTCGTGTTCTATTCGCTGGTCTTCGGCAAGACGCTCTTTGGCAACCTGCGCCAGACGGACGAATGGACGCGTTTCTTCGAAACGCTGCTGCTGGTCATCGGACTACTGGTGCTGGTGCTGATCCTCGGCATCGGGATGACGGCACTGCGCGACCGCTGGCTTTTGCCCTTCCTGTTCCTGCTGCCGATCTATCTCTGCCGGAAGATGGAGATCGCGGGCGTGAGAGGCGAGGATTTCGCCAAGCGCTTCGTCTATATCCCGCTGGCAATGATGCTGATCATCCCGACACTTCTGCTGACGCGGGTGACTTTCCCCGGGCTCTTCAAGTCCTACGAAGCCTACAACGTGCCCTATGCCGCCTTCATGCAGCAGGTGGTGACCGAGGAAGGCAAGAAGCCGGGTCTGGTCCTGACCGACGACTGGTTGCCTGCCGGCAATCTGCGCCTGCAGGTTCCCGATGTGCCTGTCATGTCGATGTTCTTCTCGAACCTGAAGATTGGCTACCAGTGGACGGCCGACAAGCCCATCCTGCTTGCCTGGCTGCCGAAGAAGGGTGCGGATGACATGCCGGCCACGCTGACCGCGTGGCTGCACGACACGCTAGGCCCGGACTATGCCGCTCCGGCAGTCAAGCAAGCGCAGGTTCCCTATATCCACGGGCGGGATGGCGATACTTACCGCTTTTACTATTCGTGGGTCTATCCGAAGTAAGACCGCCGGACGGCCGGGACAAAAGCAGAAAGCCTAGGCTCGCCGCTCCTGCCAGACGGCGTCGAGCGCCTGACGGGCGATACGGACCATCGTGTCCACCTCTTCATGGGTGATGATCAGCGGCGGAGAAGCCAGCATACGGTCGGAGGTTGCGCGTAACACAAGCCCGTTTGCCAGCGCGTGATTGCGGACCGCCGTGCCGGCCGCATCCGGCTTGGCGAAGCGGCGGCGGGTCTTCTTGTCGGCCGCAAGCTGCAACGCGCCCATCAGCCCGACACTGACAGCCTCTCCCACCATGTCATGATCGGCAAGGCTGCCCCAGGCCTTCGCGAAATAAGGGCCGATGTCGTCGCGGACGCGCCCGACCAGCCGCTCCTCCTCGATGATCCGCAGGTTCTCGAGGGCCGCGGCCGCACAAACGGGATGACCGGAATAGGTGAAGCCGTGATTGAATTCACCGACCTCGTTGATGAACACATCGGCGATGCGGTCGCTGATCAGTACGCCGCCGATCGGCAGGTAGCCTGACGACAAGCCTTTGGCGACGGGGACGACATCGGGCTCGACGCCATAATATTGATAACCGAACCATTCGCCGAGCCGCCCGAAACCACAAATGACTTCGTCGGCGACCAGAAGGATGTTCCGCGCCTTGCAGATACGGGCAATTTCCGGCCAGTAGGTCGCGGGCGGGATGATCACTCCGCCAGCGCCCTGGATCGGCTCGGCGACGAAAGCGGCGACATTCTCTTCGCCGAGTTCGTCGATCTTCTCCTCCAACTCCCTTGCGACCTTCAGGCCGAATTCTTCCGGCGACAGATCGCCGCCCTCGGCATACCAATAGGGTTGGTTGATATGAACAACGCCCGAGATCGGCAGGTCGCCCTGCTCGTGCATGTATTTCATGCCGCCCATGCTGGCGCCGGCGACGGTCGAGCCGTGATAGGCGTTGCGCCTCGCGATCACGATCTTCTTCGTCGGCTTGCCCACCGCACCCCAGTAGACGCGCGCCATGCGGAACCACGTATCGTTGGCCTCGGAGCCTGAATTGGTGAAGAAGACATGGTTGAAATGCGCGCCGGCATGGGCACAGACCTTCTCCGCCAGAAGTGCTGCCGGCGTGGTCGTCGTTCCGAAGAATGTGTTGTAGTAGGGAAGCTCGTTCATCTGCCGCGCCACGGCCTCGGCAATCTCGGTTCGGCCATAGCCGATGTTGACGCACCAGAGGCCGGCAAAGCCGTCCAGATATTTCTTGCCCGTCGCATCGAAGATGTGCGAGCCCTCCCCGCGCTCAATGATGCGCGTGCCCTCCGCGTTCAGCTTCTTCATATCGGTGAAGGGATGAATATGGTGGGCGGCGTCGACGGCGGCGAGGTTGGACGGGCGGCTTGTGTCGGACATCGTTTGCAACAATCCTTCATCTGCTTGGCCTTGGGGCGGCTTGCCCCGGGGGTCCGTTCGGAAAGGCGGAATTGAAAGGCCGATCCCGATCGTTTACGACCATGACGTCGGCAAGGGGGATTTTCAAGAGCATGTCGGATGGAACTGCAACCGGAAAGACAGGTGGCGGCATGCCTCGGATCGAGGTGCTGACGATCGACATGAATGGCCGGTTGCGCGGGAAGCAGTTGCCGATCGATGCCGAAAAGAAGATTTGGGAGGGCGGCGTCCGCCTGCCGCTGTCGACGCAATCGCTCGACATCTGGGGCGACGACAATGACGATCTGACCGGGCTGTCGCTGACAATCGGCGATCCGGATGGAACCTGCGTTGCCGATCCGCGCACCCTGGTCGACATGCCCTGGGCTGCGGCGGGATCGCGGCAGGTGCTGGCAAGCATGTACGAACTCGACGGCCGGCCGAGCTTCATGGATCCTCGCGCCATCCTGTCTGCGATGGTCGACCGCTTCAAGGCGATGGGGCTGACGCCTGTCGTCGCGACGGAACTGGAATTCTACATTGTCGGGGATGACTGGCGCGAGCGCGGCATCCCCTCGCCGCCGTCAAAGCTGACCTATCGCGGCGAACCGAATGGCTTCCAGCTCTACGACATGGATGCGGTCGACCTGCTCGACGACTATTTGGAAACGCTGCGCAACTATGCGAAGGCGCAGAACCTGCCGGCGGATGCGACCACTGCTGAGTTCGGCCCCGGCCAGTTCGAAGTGAACCTTTTGCATCGCGCCGATGCATTGGCTGCCGCTGACGATTGCATCCTGCTCAAGCGGATTGCCGAGCAGGCAGCGCGGCGGCATGGTTTCAAATCCACCTGCATGGCCAAGCCCTATACGGACCACGCCGGATCCGGCCTGCATGTGCATGTCAGCGTCATCGACGAGCAGGGCCTCAACATCCTGGATGCAGCGGGTGGCGAGCCAACCAAGCTGAAGTCCATCTGCGCCGGCCTGCTGCAGACATTGCAGGATGCACAGCTGGTTTTCGCGCCCTTCGCCAATTCATACCGACGCTTTCAGCCGGGCTCCTTCGCACCAATCGATCTGACCTGGGGGTTTGGCCATCGCGGCACCGCCGTTCGCATCCCCGAACAGAATGGACCGGGGGCACGAATCGAACACCGTGTGGCCGGCGCCGACGCCAATCCCTATCTGGTCGTGGCCGCAATTCTTGGTGGAATTCTGCGCGGGCTGGAATGCGATCTAGATCCCGGCGAGGAGACGACGCCGAGCCATGTGCCAACAGATGCGCCAAAACTGACTCACGACTTCCTGACTGCCGTCGAGCGTCTTCGCGCGTCCGTCTTCATTACCGACATCTTTGGCGATCGCTATCAACGACTCTATGGCGACACCAAATACAAGGAGGCGGTGCGCCATCTGCGAACGGTGTCGGACTTCGATTATCGGACCTACCTGCCGCGACTCTGATCGGCGTGCCCAGAGCATTTCCGAACGCAAACCGCATGACACTTTTGCTGGAATTGTTCTAGACGGCTTCGCTTTCCGCTTCCCGGGCCAGCCGTCTCGCAGTCCCCTGCCTTACCATCACCTTCAGCTCGCCTGGATGCGCCCTTAAGGAAACGTCCTGTGCCAGCGGTGAGAGTTCGCCATCCATGACACAGTTGGCCTTGGGACTCATTTTCGGGAAATGCAGGTCCAGCATTTGCGTATGCATCACCTTGAGGTCGGCATTCTCGCGAAAGCGGCCGCGCAACATGTCGACGGCCAGGCGGGCGACGCCTAAGGGCTTCATGGGCTTTGCGGTGTAGAAACCGAGCGTGCCTGTCGTCAGGTCGTCGGCATAAAACAGCGTGTTTTGTCCGAACGGATTATTGGACACCGATATCGCGGAAACATGCCGGCGCTCGCGAATTTCGTCAGCGCAGAACTCCACATCGAATTCCGGAGGATTGAACACGACGCCGAAGGCGGCGCGCATGCTTGCCGACATCTTGCCGATGCGGGAGCGATAGGTGAAGTTGTTGCGGTACCGGACCATGCGGGCATGCATGCCCGCCGAAAACTGGTGGATGAAGGGCCTGCCGTTGGCGCTGCGGATATCGACATGTTCGACATCGCCATAGGCCAGCACGTCGAGAACATTCCATATGTCCAACGGCAGGCGCAGTGAGCGAGCAAACAGGTTCATCGTGCCGGCCGGGATGACGCCCAGCGCAATACCATTTCTCCAGGCAACGCTGGCGGCCGCCGAAATTGTTCCATCCCCGCCGCCGGCGACGATGCCATCGATATCGTCACGTCGGGCGGCGCGCTGCATTGCAGGGACGATATCCCTGCCGGCGATTACGATGCCTTCGAAATCGTGGCCCGCCTCACGAAAAACCTGTTCCGCCCTCTGCTCATAGACAGCCATGTCAGTCGTCCTGAACGTACCGCCGTCGCGATTGAAAAAGCCGATCAGTTTCATCGAGGATCCCGGTTTTCCTCAGCCCAGCACCCGCGCCAAACATGACGCGCAGGGCAGCCGTGACACTTTCAATCTGCTCCACAATTTCATCCCTCGATCGATGCCGTTTCAAAGGAATTCTACAGGAGCCTGGCGCATCTGAAGGACAACCCACTCCTTCGATGCATCTGGAGAAATGGTCTCCCCAACAGCCATTTCAAGCAGTTGACCCATTCCTTTCACGATAAGAATCAACCGGAGGTCGCTGCACCAGCGCAAGGCACTTATGCACCGAGCGCCATACTGCACTGCAAAAAATGCACACGACAGCGACAAGCCCGTGAATCATAAGTCTTATTAGGGCGTTTTGCGCCTTCCCAACCAATTTTCCAATATGTCGTCCCAGCCCCCAACCGTCACGATCGGCTCGCTTCAGACGATATTTGCATGACAAGCGCCAAGGAGCAGCCGTGAGCGATATCGCAGTTGAAACACTCGATTCGGCAAGCGTGGCGGAAGCCCCTTCTGGCGCTGCAATCGCGCTTGTCACGCTTGCGCTTGCGGTCGGAAGCTTCGGTATCGGCACCGGCGAATTCGTGATCATGGGCCTGCTGCCCAATGTCGCCGACACGTTCGGCGTTACCACGCCGCAGGCGGGCCATGTGATCAGCGCCTATGCGCTCGGCGTCGTCATTGGCGCCCCTGTTATCGCAGTTCTCGCCGCAAAGATGGCGCGACGCACATTGCTTCTTCTGATGATGGCGATCTTTGCGATCGGCAATATATCCAGCGCGCTTGCCCCGACCTTCGAAAGCTTCACCATCCTGCGCTTCATCACCGGCCTGCCGCATGGCGCCTATTTCGGCGTTGCGGCGCTGGTGGCCGCTTCGATGGTGCCCGTTCAGCGCCGCGTCCGCGCCGTCGGCCAGGTGATGCTCGGACTTACCATCGCTACGCTGATCGGTACGCCGATCGCAACTTTCCTCGGTCAGCTTTTGAACTGGCGCGCCGCCTTCATGATGGTCGGCAGCATCGGCATCGTGACCATGTTGCTGATTGCCCTGTTCCTGCCGCGCGACAAAGTCGAGGAAGGCGCCAGCATCGCCCGTGAACTTGGAGCGCTCCGCCGCATACAGGTCTGGCTGACGCTTGGCGTCGCAGCGATCGGCTTCGGCGGCATGTTTGCGATCTTCAGCTACGTGGCTACGGCAACGACCGACGTCGCGCGTCTGGGACCCGAAATGATCCCCGTCGTGCTGGCACTCTTCGGCATCGGCATGAATGTCGGCAATATCGTCGGCTCGCGCCTTGGCGACATTTCGCTGAAGGGAACGATCGGCGGCATGATGGCGCTTAACATTTTCATCATGGCACTCTTTGCCCTGACGGCTGCCAATCCGATCATGCTGTGCCTTTGCGTCTTCCTCGTCGGCTGCGGCTTTACCGCCTGCCCGGCCGTTCAGACGCGCCTCATGGACGTCGCTGCCGACGCCCAGACCCTGGCTGCTGCATCCAATCACTCGGCGTTCAACATCGCGAACGCCGTCGGCGCATGGCTCGGAGGTCTCGTGATTTCCTGGGGCCTTACCGCCGCTGCAACGGGTTATGTCGGCGCGGTTCTCTCCGCTGCCGGCCTCGTCGTGTTTGCGATCTCAGTTTCCCTGGAGCGCAACGGCCGGACCGCATAGGACTTCTGCGGAAACGTCGCGAATGTGGCGCCCGTCCGGGCGGCAGAAGACATATTCATCACCCCAAGCCGCCAATGCCAGTATGACGGGCTTCAGCGTCTGCCCAAGCGGTGTCAGCGCATATTCCACGCGCGGCGGGACGACAGGATAAACGGTCCGCGACACGAGACCGGACTCTTCCAGTTCCCTCAATTGCTTCGTGAGCATGCGCTGCGTGACCGCAGGCAGCTTGCGCCGCAATTCGTTGAAGCGCAGCGTGCCGTCCATAAGATGGAAAAGGATGACGCCCTTCCATTTTCCATCGAGAAAACTCAGTGTCGCCTCGACCGGACAGCCCGGGAAATTCTTGAGCAGCTTGGCGCGGGGGAGCGACATTGACGGTATCCTTTTTGGTACTACGTACAGAATTTGTGCATTCTTGCGCTTATCGAACATAAGTCGCATCTAGCCTCCGTGCAACAAACACAGGAGTTCCCCATGCGCGCCGTCGGCTACAAGACCCCGCAACCGATTTCCGCCGAAACCTCGTTGATCGACATCGAACTTCCAGTCCCGGAAGCCCGAGGTCGTGACCTTCTGGTCGAAGTGAAAGCCGTTTCCGTCAATCCCGTCGATGTGAAGGTTCGCGCGAACGCCGCGCCCGAATCGGGCCAGGCACGCGTGCTCGGCTTCGACGCCGCCGGCGTCGTCAAGGCCGTCGGATCAGATGCGAGCCTCTTTAAGGTCGGTGACGAGGTGTTCTATTCGGGCGTCATCAACCGGGCGGGCTCCAATGCCGAGTTCCAGCTGGTCGACGAGCGCATCGTCGGCGTCAAGCCGAGGAGCCTCGACTTTGCGGCAGCGGCCGCCCTGCCCCTGACATCAATCACAGCCTACGAGACGCTGTTCGACCGGCTGAAGGTCCAGGATCCCGTTTCCGGCGCGGCGAATGCGATCGTGATCATCGGCGGCGCCGGCGGCGTCGGTTCGATCGCCATCCAGATCGCCCGCACCCTGACCGACCTCACGATCATCGCCACCGCCTCGCGGCCGGAAACCCAGGCCTGGGTGAAGGAGCATGGCGCTCATCATGTCGTCGATCATTCCAAGCCGATCGCCCCGCAAATCGCGGCACTCGGTATCGGCGCACCCGGCTTCATCTTCTCGACGACCAATACCGATCGCCATATCGCCGATATCGTCGAAGCCATCGCGCCGCAGGGCCGCTTCGCCCTGATCGACGACCCGAAGGTGATGGATGTCATGCCGTTCAAGCGCAAAGCGGTCTCGATCCATTGGGAACTGATGTTTACCCGCCCGCTCTTCGGCACGCCCGACATGATCGAGCAGCACAAGATCCTCAACAAGATCTCCGAGCTTGTCGATGCCGGCAAAATCCAGACGACGCTGACGGAAACTGTCGGCACGATCAATGCCGCGAATCTGAAGAAGGCGCATGCCCTCGTCGAGAGCGGCAAGATGAAGGGCAAGGTCGTTCTGGCCGGCTTCTGACCCTCACCCTTGAGCTGTCCGGCCGCCGGAACAAACGCGGCCGGATTGCGTTTTTACCTTTTGGAAACAGAAATTTAATCCTCGGTTCAGGCTGTTAGCCGCCAAACTAAAAACACGCTGCGACATTCTGGCATTAACCCACTCCGTCTCTTGACTTTTCACGATATCGGAGCGACCTATCGCCACGTGGAGAACATGCAGTTTTTCATACCGATTAACCGGAGCCATCTCACGATGCCTAGCGACAGTAGTAGTCGATTGCCTTTGCCGTCCGCGGCGTTCGTGCTCTGACCGACTCCTGTCGGCTCGCCACGATCTGCTGCGACGGCGGATCGACAGAAAGGCGAGCATATGAACATCAACAGCTTTCCTATCCGGGCTGGTAACGCTGCCCGCGCCCTCATGGGCAACACCCGCGGCACTTCGATCGCGGAACGCGTTGAGGCGCTGAACGCGCTTAGCGTGTCTGAAGCCGCTCGCACCATTTCGCACATGCCGCTGGAACGGGCCGTTGCGGTCCTCGACCGGCCGGAACTGCGCAATGCAGCACCCGTGCTCGCGCATATGAGCGCCGATGCGGCAGCCAAACTGCTTCACGGCATGTCGAATGACCGCGTTGCAGACGTCCTGCTCGAAATGGACGACGACATCCGCGCTCACCTGTTTTCGCGGCTCGATGAGCCCGTCCAGGTCGCGATCTCGCACCTGATGGGCTATCCGCCGCGCACGGCAGGCAGCATCATGACGACGGAATTCGTCAGCGTCTATGCCAGCTGGACCGTTGCGCAGACGCTGGATCACGTTCGCCAGGTGGAGCGTTCGCGCGAAACCGTTTATGCGATCTATGTGTTGGATGACGACACTCATGCCTTGCTGCATGTGGTTACCCTGCGTCGTCTCATCACCGGCCAGCCGGACGCCTGCATTCTCTCGATCGCCCAGAAAGGTACGCCTATCACGGCAAGCCCGCTGATGCGTCAGGAAGACGTTGCGCGCCTGATCCGCAAGCACGATCTGCTCGCCCTGCCCGTCACGGATGAAAACGGTCATGTGCTCGGCATCGTCACGGTCGACGACGTGATCGACACGATGATTGCCGACACCACCGAATCCGCACAGCGTTTCGGCGGTATGGAAGCCCTTGGCAAGCCGTACATGAAGATCAGCTTCGCCGGCATGATCCGCAAGCGCGCCGGCTGGCTCTGTGCCCTCTTCCTCGGCGAGATGCTGACGGCAAGCGCCATGCAGCATTTCGAAGGGGAGCTGGAGAAGGCTGTCGTGCTGACGCTTTTCATTCCGCTGATCATGAGCTCTGGCGGCAACTCAGGTTCGCAGGCAACGTCGCTGATCATCCGGGCACTTGCTGTCGGCGAGTTGAAGCTCTCCGATTGGTGGCGGGTACTGCTGCGCGAAATTCCAAGCGGCATCGTGCTCGGCGCCATCCTCGGCATCGTCGGCATGGCACGCGTCATCTTCTGGCAGCAGACCGGCCTCTACGACTACGGTCCGCACTGGCAGCTGGTCGCCTTGACGGTCTTTGCCGCCCTTGTCGGCATCGTCACGTTCGGCTCTCTCTCCGGCTCGATGCTGCCGTTCATATTGCAGAAGCTGCGTCTCGATCCGGCAACGGCATCTGCGCCCTTCGTCGCAACGCTGGTCGACGTCACCGGGTTGGTCATCTACTTCTCGGTGGCGTTGCTGATCCTCAGCGGCACGCTGCTCTGATCTCAATCCAACGGGATTTCGAAGGGGCCGGAGACGGCCCCTTTTTTCATGCGCCTTCCGGCAGCTTGAGCACGCCGCCGGTCTTCATCGTGCGGATCGCGAAATTCGAGCGGATATCGCTGACATTCGGCAGGGTCAGCAGCGTGTCGGTCAGCAGCCGCTCATAGGCAGCCAGATCTTCCACGACCACTTCGGCCAAGAAATCCGCCGTTCCCGATATGAGGAAACAGGAGACGATCTCCGGGATGGCCAGCAGCGCCGCCTGCTGCGCCTCGGAATTTTCGCGGGTGTGATGTGCCACCTTCAATTCGACAAAGATCGTCAATCCGAGACCGACCTCCTTTCGGTCGATGTCCGCACGGTAGCCGCGGATGACGCCCGATTTTTCGAGGTTACGAATACGGCGCAGACAAGGCGACGGCGAAAGGTTTACCTTTTCTGCAATCTCGACATTGGTGGCGCGCGCATCCTCCTGCAGGCATTTCAGGATGGCGAGATCGAATTTATCCAGATTTGGCATCTTTTGTAATTCTGATGATAGAATTTGGCAGATCATTGCTGATAGCACGATTTTGACGCCATAGATAGCAAGGACATGCCCTGCCCATTGGCAGTATCTTTTTCTTCGACCGGACAGGATCCGGATGGAGAAAAGGAGTAGATCGATGAGCGCTCTGACATTTTCGACCGAGAAGTCTTCGTCTCCCGCCGCAGGCTATGTCGGCGGGGCCGTGACAGTGCTGATCTGGGCCACCTGGATTCTCGCCACGCGCCACAGCGCCGCGACCAAGCTTGGGACGATCGACATCGGGCTCATCCGATATGGCATTCCGGCGATCGCTCTCGCGCCGGTCTGGCTGAAGACCGGTCTGTTGCCGAAGCAGGTTCCGTTGAAAATCCTGGCGCTGATGGTCACTGGCGCCGGGGCAGTCTTCTTCCAGTTGACGACGCACGCGATCCATTCCACGCCCGCGGCCTCCGCCGGCATTCTTTTGGGTGGCTCGATGCCGCTTGCAACCGCACTGATCGGCGTCGTGCTCTTCAAGGAGCGCCCCGATATCACGCGCTGGGTCGGGCTTGGGGCAATTGTCGTCGGCGTCACGATCCTGCTGTTGCGCAGTCTTTCCGATGCGAGCCTTCCCGGAACGAGCTTCATCTTGCTTCCCGCCGGCGCCGTCCTCTGGGCCTGCTACACCCACGCCTTCCGCCGCTCCGGCCTCACCGCCATCCAGGCAAGCGCGCTGATCGCCATCTGGTCCTTCCTGATCAACCTGGCACTGGCCTTCGTCTTCGGCACATCGCTGATGGAGGTGCCGCTTCCGGAAATCGGCCTGCAGGCGCTGAGCCAGGGATTGCTGTCAGGGCTTGCCGCAACCGTGGCCTACGGCATTGCCGTGCAGCGGCTCGGCGGCACACAGGCAGCGACCTTCACCGCGATCACGCCGGTGCTGGCAACGATCGGAGGCGGCGTGCTGCTCGGCGAAGAGATCGGTTTTGCCGAGATTGCCGCCGCCGTCATCACCGGCGCGGGGGTGGCATTGTCGACAGGAATTCTGAGCAAGCGGTAGCGCTGCATCTCCAGCGAATATCTCAAGCGTAAAACGGGCCGAAAAAACAAAGCGGCCCGTCGTCGTTATTCTCGCGAAGCGCGTCTATTACATATTCGGATAGACCGGCCCCTCACCGCCCTGCGGGGGGACCCAGTTGATATTCTGGTTGGGGTCCTTGATGTCGCAGGTCTTGCAGTGGACGCAGTTCTGGGCGTTGATGACGTAGGTTTCCTTGCCGTCCTTCTCCACCCATTCATAGACGCCGGCCGGACAGTAGCGGGTCGACGGACCTGCGAAGATGTCGTGCTCGGACGACTTCTGCAGCGCCATGTCCTTCACCTTCAGATGGACCGGCTCGTTCTCCTCGTGATTGGTGTTCGACAGGAACACCGAGGACAGGCGGTCGAAGGTGAGCACGCCATCCGGCTTCGGATAGGCAATCTTCTTGTGCTTGGCGGCCGGCTCCAGCGACTGGGCGTCCGTCTTGCCATGCTTCAGCGTGCCGAAGAAGGAGAATCCGAAGAGCTGGTTCGTCCACATGTCGAGGCCGCCAAGGCCGATGCCGACGAGCGTGCCGAACTTCGACCAGAGCGGCTTGACGTTGCGCACCCGCTTCAGGTCCTTGCCGATCGCCGACGAGCGCCACTCGTTCTCGATCTCGATGACCTCGTCGTTGGCGCGGCCCGACGCGATCGCTGCCGCGATCTTGTCGGCGGCCAGCATGCCCGAGAGTACAGCATTGTGGCTGCCCTTGATGCGCGGCACGTTGACGAAGCCGGCCGAGCAGCCGATCAGCGCGCCGCCGGCAAAGGTCAGTTTCGGCACGGACTGATAGCCGCCCTCGGTGATGGCGCGGGCGCCATAGGAGAGCCGCTTGCCACCTTCGAATGTGCCGCGGATCGCCGGATGTGTCTTGAAGCGCTGGAATTCTTCGAAGGGATAGAGATAGGGGTTCTTGTAGTTCAGGTGCATCACGAAGCCGACGGCGACGAGATTGTCTTCCAGATGATAAAGGAAGGAGCCGCCGCCTGTATTCATGTCCAGCGGCCAGCCGAACGAATGCTGAACGAGACCCTGCTTGTGGTTTTCCGGCTTCACCTGCCAGAGTTCCTTGATGCCGATGCCGAATTTCTGGGGCTCGGCATCCCCCGACAGGTCGAATTTGGCGATCAACTGCTTGGCCAGCGAGCCACGCACGCCTTCGCCGATCAGCACATATTTGCCGAGCAACTCCATGCCGCGCGTGTAGTTGGGGCCGGGCTCGCCATTCTTCTCGATGCCCATGTCGCCGGTCGCAACGCCGATGACGGCACCTTCGTCATTATAAAGGACTTCGGTTGCGGCAAAGCCCGGATAGATCTCGACGCCGAGACCTTCGGCCTTTTCGGCCAGCCAGCGACAGACGTTTCCGAGCGAGACGATGTAATTGCCGTGATTGCTCATCAGCGGCGGCATGATGAAATTCGGCAGGCGGATCGATCCGGCCGGACCGAGAAACAGGAAATGGTCGGCGGTGACTTCGGTCTTGAAGGGATGCCCCTCCTCTTCGCGCCAGCCGGGCAGCAGGCGGTCGATGCCGATGGGATCGACGACGGCGCCGGAAAGAATATGCGCGCCGACTTCCGCCCCCTTCTCGAGCACGACGACGGTCAGATCCGGATTGACCTGCTTCAGGCGTATCGCAGCCGACAGGCCGGCCGGGCCTGCGCCGACGATCACAACGTCGAATTCCATGCTCTCGCGTTCGGGCAGTTCACTTGCTTCGGTCATTCAAATCTCCGCCGGTCGTATGCGACCCCATTTCCCCGTTTTGGCTTTATCTCTTGTCAAAACATAAAGGGATTGTCGAGCCGTCAAGCGACAGGCAATGGCTCAATTCGCACCTGATGAAAGTGGTGGGCACAATCGCCCGCATATGCCCTTTCAATGTCTGCCCGCCTCGATCATAAATTCCCTGATATCGAAGTTGGATTTCGCAGAGAAAGGCCCCGTCATGGATCTCGGTATAAAGGGAAAACGCGCACTCGTTCTGGCTTCTTCCAAGGGCCTCGGTCATGGCATTGCCGTCGCGCTGGCGCGGGAGGGGGCAAATGTGCTGCTTTGCGGCCGCAGCGGCGAGATCCTTGAGGCAAACTGCGCGGCAATCAATGCCGAGGGCCACGGCAGAGCCGACTGGATATGGGCTGACCTCACAGACGAGAATTTCATTGCGACCGTCGGCAGGGGCGTTGCCGACAAGTTCGGCGGCCTTGATATTCTCGTCAACAATAGCGGCGGCCCGACACCGGGCACGACCGAGGACATGACGGAGGAGAAGCTGGAAACCTACTTCATCTCCATGGTCGCACGCATCATCTCGCTGACGAACAGCCTGCTGCCCGGCATGAAGAAGCAGGGTTGGGGCCGTATCCTGACCGTCGCGTCCTCCGGGATCATCGAGCCGATCACGAACCTGGCGCTCTCCAACACCATGCGACCGGCTCTCGCCGGCTGGAGCAAGACGCTTGCAAGCGAGGTTGCGAGCCACGGTATAACGGCCAATATGCTCCTGCCGGGAAGCATCGCCACTGCCCGCCTTAACGACATCGACACTGCGAACGCCAAGCGCACGGGTAGAAGCATGGACGATATTCGCGCCGAAAGGCAGGCTCGAATCCCCGCCGGACGCTATGGGCGAGTCGACGAATTTGCCGCTACCGCCGCCTTTTTGTGCAGCGAGCCGGCGAGCTACATCACCGGCGCAATGATCCGCTGCGACGGAGGTGCGGCCCGATCGGTTTGATTCTCACCGAGATATCTCGAAAATGTGAAGGGCGGCGCCCTGCCCGCCGCCTTGCAATCATATTGCCGCTCCGGCGCAGATTCGGAGCTGCAGCCATCCATTTGAATGACAATTGACGCCTTAAGAGGCCTTTGAAGCGCTTCGAATGACAGTTTCAGCATCAAAAACCGGAGCTTTTTATCGTCCGGATGATGCACCGCAACATGACCGCGCCCACCAAAGCTTTCCAAGCTTTAATTTTTCGGCTGGGTGAACTGTGTTAAGTTGAGCGTGAACTAGCGTTCATAATTTGACGTTATAGGGATGAGAAAATTGTCCCAGAATGGTGGTTGGTGGCGATGTGATTGGCTGTGGCGGCCTGTAATTTGTTTTGCGCCGCAAAAAGTCAAATTGCCGGTTACCGCTTGCGCCCCACAACTCGCCTCGACCGGTTCTTAAATATGAAGAAATTTTGGCTTACCTTCGGCATTCTCATTGTTGCCGCCTTCGCGGTTTGGTCCTACCGCGATCGCATTCCTTACGTCTCAGCGCTCATCGACAAAGCGTCTGCTGCGACGAAAAGCGGCGACACGACCACCGCCTCCAAGTCTAAGGCCAAACAGGCCGGGCCGATCAGTGTAAAGACGGTTGCCGCTGTCAAGACCGCGCTGCCGATCGATGTTTCGGCGACCGGATGGGTAGTGCCGATCGACTCGACGACGATCGCGGCGCAAGAAGCCGGGCTGATCACGCAGATCGCGGTTAAGGACGGTGCGACCGTCAAGGCCGGCGATCTGATCGCCAAGCTCGATCCGCGCACAGCGCAAGCTGCCGTCACCAAGGACCAGGCAAATCTTGCCAAAGACCAGGCAAACCTGGCCCAAGCCGAAACGGCATTGACCCGCGCAAATAGCCTGCTCACCAGCAATGCCGGCACTCAGGCGACCGCCGACGAAGCCCGCGGCGCGCGAGACGCAGCCGTCGCGACCGTGAACGCCGACCAGGCACAGATTGCTTCGGATCAGGTTCTCCTCGAACACACCGATATCCGCGCGCCCTATGACGGCCGCCTCGGCGACGTTCAGTTGAGCCTTGGCGCCTATGTCAACCCCGGCACCGCAGTCGTGACCATCAGCAAGTACGATCCGGCATACATCAAGTTCACCATGCAGGAAAACAACCTGCGCGAACTGCAGGAGCAGATGGCCGCAGGCCCGGTCAAGGTCACCACCGTTCCACGCTCCGCGCAGGGCAAGGCCCGTACCGGAACGATCACCTTCTATGACAACACGGTTGACCAGGCTTCCGGAACGATCGCCGTCAAGGCAACCTTCGAGAACGCCAACGGCGCTTTATGGCCGGGACGCTCCGCGAACGTCATGGTCCATTTTGCCGACAACGAGCAGTTAGTCGTTGTTCCGACCGTTGCGGTCAGCCCCGGACCGGATGGCTACATCGCTTTCGTGGTGAAGGACAACAAGGTCAAGGTCACGCCGGTGACGATTGCGCGCGCCAACGGCAGCCGCACGGCCGTCGCTACGGGCCTCTCGGTCGGCGACCATGTCGTCGTCGAGGGCCAGTCGCAGCTGAACAACGGCACCGAGGTCAAGGAACAATTCAGCGACAATCCGAGCGAGAAGGTCGCCTCGGCCGATGATGGCAAGACCGAAACCATCGCAGTTGGAGCACAGCAATGATCCCAGCCTTCTGTATCCAGCGACCGGTCGCCACAACGCTTCTTGCCATCGGCGTGGTTCTGGCCGGTCTCGCCGGCTACCAGCTCATCCCCGTCGCGGCGGTGCCGCAGGTGGACTTCCCGACGATTAACGTTTCGGCCCAGCTGACAGGGGCCTCGCCGCAAACCATGGCGACATCGGTCGCCACGCCGCTCATCAAGCAGTTCGAGACGATCCCGGGCATCAGCGAAATTTCCTCGACGAACTCGCTCGGCAATACCAGCATCGTGCTGCAGTTCAACCTCGACCGCAACATCGACGCCGCCGCAGGCGACGTGCAGGCGGCGATCTCGACCGCACAACGGAAACTACCGAACAATCTGACCACGCCGCCGAGCTACAGGAAGACCAATCCTGCCGATGCGCCGGTCATGCTCATCGCCGTACAAAGCGATACGCTTCAGCGCAGCAAGCTCGACGATATCGCCGAGAACATCATCGCTCCATCGCTTTCGACACTGCCGGGCGTTGCCGAAGTGAACGTAAACGGCGCGCAGACCTATGCCGTGCGTATCGACGTCGATCCGAACAAGCTTCTCGATCGCGGTATCGGTATCGATTCGGTCAATAGCGCCGTCGTCAACGCCAACAACCAGGTCCCGGTTGGTACGCTGCAAGATGCCGCGCAAAGCATGACGATCAATGCGGATACGCAGCGCGTCAACGCCGACCAGTTTCGCACGCTGGTTATCGCCAATCCCAACGGCAATCCTATCCATCTCGGCGATGTCGCCGATGTGCAGGACAGCGTCCAAAATCAGAATATCGGCAGCTGGTACGATGGCCAGCGGGCGATCATCCTGGCTATCCAGCGCCAGCCGGACGCCAATACGGTTGATGTCGTCGACTCCATCTACAAGACGTTGCCGAAGCTGAGCGCCGAAATGCCGGCTTCCGTCAAAATGACCGTCATGAACGACTCGGCCCAGCCGATCCGCGAGGCCATTTCCGACGTCAAGTTCACGTTGATGCTGACCATCGGCCTCGTCGTTCTTGTCATCTACCTGTTCACGGGCCACGTTACGGCAACGATCATTCCCGGCCTCGCCGTGCCTCTATCGCTGATCTCGACCTTCGGCATGATGTATGTGCTCGGCTACAGCGTCGACAACATCTCACTGCTCGGATTGACGATCGCCGTGGGCCTCGTGGTGGACGACGCGATCGTCATGCTGGAGAATATTCTCCGGCATATGGAAGAAGGCATGCCTGTGCGGCAGGCAGCCCTGAAGGGTGCGGCTGAAGTCAGTTACACCATCATCTCAATGTCGATCTCGCTGATCGCGGTCTTCATCCCCATCCTTCTGATGGGCGGTGTCGTCGGCCGCATCTTCAACGAGTTCGGCATGGTCGTGGCGATTGCCATCGTCTCTTCGGCCATCGTTTCGCTGACCGTCACGCCAATGCTTGGCTCGCGTCTCTCCAGCGCCCACAGCCATCCTCCCCTGCCTGTCCGACTGTTCAACAAGGGCTTCAACTGGACTGAAGTGAATTACGGCAAGGGCGTCGAATGGTGTCTTCGCCATCGCGTCACAGTGATTGGATGCTTTCTTGCCTCGGTGGCTCTGTCCGCCTATCTCTTCGTCACCTTGCCGGCCAGCTTCTTCCCACAGGAAGACATCGGTCGCCTGCAAATCTCGACCCGTGCTCGCCAGGATATTTCCTATCCGGCCATGCGTGATCTGCAGAACCAGGCCGCGGCCGCGATCAAGGCAAATCCGGCTGTCGAGCATGTGATGTCGGTTGTCGGCGCCAGCGCTCGCCAAACCCTCAACAACGGCACGATCTATGCCCAGTTGAAGGATAAGAAGGATCGCGAGCCGCTCGACAAAACGCTGCGTGAAATGCGCGCCGCGGTGTCGCAGATTCCGGGCATCCAGGTCTTCATCAACCCGCAGCAGAGCCTGCGCTTTGGCGGACGCCAGACCGCCAGCCAGTATCAGCTCATCATCCAGGCCCTCAATGCTGACCTGACGAACCAGTGGGCCAACAAGATGCTGCAAGAAATGCGCAAGGATCCGCGGTTTACCGACGTGACCACCGATGCGCAGTACAACGCGCTTCAGGCCAATGTCGTCGTCGACATGGAAAAGGCAGCCGCCTACGGGATCAACAACAACCTGCTGCGCACGACGCTCGAAGAGGCCTTCTCCGACTACGCAGCTGCGCAGATCCAGTCGACCGGCGACAGCTATGACGTGATCATCGAATACGATGCCAACCAGCCCTGGGACGACCAGAAACTGTCGCGCATCCATGTCACGTCCTCGAAGGGTGAGCAGGTTCCATTGTCGGCCTTTGCGCACATCGTACGCAATACCGGACCGGTAACGATCAACCAGACGGGCCAGCTCGTTTCAACCACCGTGTCCTTCAACCTGCCGGCCGGCGAACCGCTTGGCGACGCAACCGGCGTGATCGAACAGATCAAGAAGGACATCAACATGCCGGCTGACGTCTTCACGTCATACGGCGGCACGGCACAGATCTTCCAGCAGTCGCAGGGCAGCACGCCTTACCTGATCCTGGCGGCCGTTCTGACGATCTATGTGGTGCTCGGCGTTCTCTACGAGAGCTTCATCCATCCGCTGACCATTCTTTCCGGTCTGCCGGCTGCCGCTCTCGGTGCACTGCTCGCGCTCAAGCTTTTCGGCTTCGACCTCTCGGTCATCGCTCTCATCGGCTTGCTGATGCTGATCGGTATCGTGAAGAAAAACGCGATCATGATGATCGACGTGGCGCTGGAAACATTGCGATCGACCGAGGGCATATCGCCGATCGAGGCGATCCACGAAGCCTGCGTGCGCCGTTTCCGCCCGATCATGATGACGACGTTCTGCGCTCTGCTCGGCGCTCTGCCGATCGCGCTCGGCGGTGGTGCGAGCTCGGAGCTGCGCCAGCCGCTCGGTATCGCTGTCGTCGGCGGTCTGGTCGTCTCGCAGGTCCTGACGCTGTTCATCACCCCTGTCATCTTCATCGAGATGAACCGACTGAACAATTTCGTCGGCCGCCTCGGCCGCAAGAAGCACCAGGAGCCGGAAGAACACGTTCCGACCGCCATCGCGGCGGAGTAAGACGGGAATACATCATCGAACGGGCGCCCATTCGGCGCCCGTTTTGTTTGAGCCTTGCGCTTGAAGCTTAGCCATGCCATGACGCGCCCTCTTTGATGAAAGGCGCGTCTCGCCTTTTCCGGGGCTCCGTTCCCCTTCCAGACATTTTTGGCAGTAAGGAGTGCGAGCATGGCTCAGGCACTGGGTTTTGACTTCGGTACGACGAATACGGTGCTGGCGCTTGCCGACGGGCGCGACACACGGTCGGTCGCGTTCACCAGCACGGCGGGTACGGCAGACAGCATGCGCACCGCGCTGTCCTTCATGAAGGATCCTGATCTCGGCGCCTCTGCGCTGAAGGTCGAGGCGGGGCATGCCGCGATCCGGCAGTTCATCGACAATCCAGGCGACTGCCGCTTCCTGCAGTCGATCAAGACCTTTGCGGCAAGCGCCCTCTTTCAGGGGACCTTGATCTTTGCCAAGCGCCACTCCTTTGAAGACCTGATGGAAATCTTCGTGCGCCGGCTCCGCGCCTATGCAGGCGAAGGCTGGCCATCGGGCATCGGCCGCATCGTTACCGGCCGGCCAGTCCATTTTGCCGGCGCCAACCCCGATCCGGCGCTTGCCACCCAGCGCTATAACGAAGCCCTATCGCGTTTCGGATTTCCGGAGATCCACTATGTCTACGAACCCGTCGCCGCCGCGTTCTATTTCGCCCAGAACCTGAAATCAGATGCGACGGTCCTGGTTGCCGACTTCGGCGGCGGTACGACGGACTATTCGCTCATCCGCTTCGAGACCAAGGCCGGAAAGCTGACGGCGCAGCCGATCGGCCATTCGGGTGTCGGTGTAGCCGGCGACCATTTCGACTTCCGCATGATCGATAACATCGTCTCGCCGGAGATCGGCAAGGGCAGCCAGTTCAAGAGTTTCGACAAGCTGCTGGATGTCCCCTCCTCCTACTATGCGAATTTCGGCCGCTGGAACCAGCTTTCCATCTTCAAGACCTCGCGTGAGTTTGCAGAATTGAGGAAGCTGGTGCGCACCAGCATGGAACCGGAAAAGCTGGAGACCTTCATCGAGCTTGTCGATCACGACGAAGGCTATCCGCTCTACCAGGCCGTCTCGGCGACGAAGATGGCGCTATCGGCGACTGACGAAGCAGAGTTCAATTTCCCGCCGCTCGGGGCCGCCGGGCGCAAGACGGTACGTCGCGCCGATTTCGAGAGCTGGATTGTCGATGATCTGGCACGGATAGAAGGCGCGCTCGACGACGTCCTGGAGAAGACCAACACGGCCGTAGGCGATATCGACAAGGTCTTCCTCACGGGCGGCACATCGTTCGTTCCCGCCGTGCGGCGCATTTTCACCGAGCGCTTCGACGCCGATCGCATCGAGACCGGCGGCGAACTGCTGTCCATCGCCCACGGTCTGGCGCTCATCGGCGAGCGTGACGACATCACCCAGTGGACCGCATAGGGAACGGAGCGTTGACGGGTGAAGACGCCCTTCCCTACCTGCCGGCACTTCGATAGACTTTGCCCATGATCTCCGCCAACGACCTCTCCCCGGCCGAACTCGCCGCACTTCTGCATTTCCATGCAGATGCCGGCGTCGACTGGTTGTTGGAGGAAGAGCCCGTCGACCGCTTTGCGGAATTCGAGGCAATGAAGCTAGCGCGGCAAGGTGCGCGCACAAGCCAGCCGAGAATTGACACGCCGTCGCAGGCGCCTGCGTCAGCCGCTCGCGCGCAGACGGAACGCCGGCCCGCCGAACGCCAACCGGCACCTTCGGCCTCACCACAATCGCGCAATGCGCCAGCCATTCCCGACGATCAGGCTATCGAGCAGGCAAGGTTCGCCGCCGAGAGCGCACGCTCGCTCAGCGAACTGAAGACAGCGCTGGAAGCCTTCAATGGCTGCAATCTCAAGAATAGCGCCCGCTCGACCGTCTTTGCGACCGGCGATCTGGAAAGCCGCATCATGGTGATCGGGCCGATGCCTGGCGCCGACGACGATCGCGAAGGAATTCCTTTCGCCGGAAAGGCCGGGCAGATGCTGGATCGGATGCTCGGGGCTATCGGCCTTAATCGCCAGCAGATCATGCTAACGAACGTCATTGCGTGGCGGCCGCCGGGCAATCGTGCGCCCTCGGTACCGGAAATGGAAATATGCCGACCCTTCATCGATCGGCAAATCGCGCTGGCGGAGCCGAAGGTGCTGCTGCTGCTCGGCAACTTCACGGCGCGATTCTTCTTCGGTGGCAATGACACGATTCTTGGGGTTCGTGGCCAGTGGCGCGACGTCTGGATATCGGGAACCAAGATACCGGCGATGGCGAGCCTCCATCCACAGGAATTGCTCACCGCCCCAATCAACAAGAGATTGGCCTGGAACGACCTTTTGGCGTTCAAATCGCGTGTTCGGACGGAATTCCCCGGCTAAAGTTTCGGCAATATTAAAGTAAAATGAAACAAGCCATGTATTTTTCGCATAGCAGTACCACATTTGGGCACATTGCAGAATCAATGCTGCACTGCAATATTAGCGTTGTGTCTTGGGAGGAAACCCGATTGTCAGGAACCAAGGCCATGACCGCACGCTATCGTCCTATCCATTGTGGGTTTGAAACCCTCCGCCATGCCAGCGAATCGGCACGCAACAGCCAGACCTACCGCCGCATCGGTTCCGCTGCCAATGAGCAGATGATTGCCCGGGGCACAGGTATTTCCGCGCGTGTTGCCCGTCCAACAGCCATTTTCTCCGATTTTCGCGAGTGCTGATCTGTGCTTGTCACCAACATCATGCAGGGCCAAGCGCAGCTGAAATCCAATGCGATTTCGGCAAGGGCAGGATGAAAATCCTGCCCTTTTTATTTTCGCATTTTCAGTAGACCTTTTCATCACGCAAGCGCCGGGCAATTTGCCCGGCGTTTTTTATGTGCCGCTTGCGCCCATATCCTGGGTCGCCCAGGCAAAGGCTTCGTCGACAATCGAAAGCTTGACGGCCTGCCAGCCGCAATATTCGTCGAGAAAATCGCGTGACATCCACAGCTGCGTTTTCTTCGGAGGATCGTACCAGCCGACGCAGCCTCGACCAGCCGCCTTCCGCAACAGTCGCTGCAGATGCGTTCGCGACATCATGAATTGTCCGGCGAGAACACGCGTGTCGATCCGGCCGATATCAATCTGCTCACTGTTCCGAACCTGGCAATCGAGGTTAGCGATCAGATGATCGACCACCAATCCACCCGCTTCCGTCCACAGGAAGAGCCCTACCCGCTCCGGTGGCTCGCGCCAACGAAGATCGTTCAGGCAATTGCGAGCCACCCGCGGCTGCAAGAGATGCATGAGGTGCGGGTTGGCGGAGAGGACATCGGCGCGATTGCCGTTGTCGAGCAGATCGAGTGCGGCCAGATTGGCAAGGCACCATCCGAACATCGCCTTCTGACTGACATCAGTTGGCACATATCGCCGTGGACGGCGTCCCTCCTCCTCTGAAGGGGAGAGGATGAAGCGATAGGTCTTCAGCTCTTCGATGAAACTCAGAACGGTATTCCGGCTCGCGACGCGATATTCGGTGATCGCATCCCTCAGGCCCACCGTGGTCAGCCCCGAAAACGGCTGGGCCGGATCACGCTCGTGATGGAGCGCATAGGCAACCTGCGTCAGAAGCCAGCGTTGATGGGACGCGAGAAGACGGGCCAGCCTCGGCCCATTGTCAAAGCGCTCTCGCAGAGTTTTCGCCAGAAAGCGAAGGGAAGGAACAATGTTGGGATGACGAGCAATCTGCTCGGCTGGGAGCGTCAAGATGGGCCTCCTCATGCGCCCAAAACACACAAAAGAATTCTTCCGGACAAGAACGTCCGGCTTATATTTTCGTTCGAGATGCCACTCCAGGCAGGACCCCGGAGCATCACATAGCATGCTATAATTGTGCGAAAGCTCCGATCATGCAAGATCATTCACTTATAAATTATCGCTGTTCTCCGAGCAACGCTGACCGTCGCAAAGACGTGCTTCGGTGTCCATGATGTCGCTTGCGTCAGTGCCTGTCGCGATTGATCGCGCCTGGTTCGTAGGATAGAGCAAGGTTCACTCTGAACGCGGTCATCCACTCAAAGACTGGAAATCCCATGCTGGTCAGCCTCGTCTCGATCGCCAGTCTCATGTTGTCAACGCTGTTGATGATGATTGGCTACGGTCTCATGAACTTCGTCGTGCCGATCCGCTCTGTCGCGGAAGGTTGGTCGACCTTCACGATTTCCTGTATCGCAACGGGCTACACGTTCGGGTTCACGATCTCGTGTATCATTACGCCCAAATTCGTCCAGCGCGTCGGTCACGTCAGGGTTTTCGGGGCGTTGATATCGCTGCTCTGCATCGGCGTTCTGCTTTGTGCGCTTATGGTGGATTGGCGCGCCTGGATCGCCTTCCGCTTCATTAGCGGTTTCGGCATAGCGGGAAGCTATCTCATCATTGAAAGCTGGCTCAACGAGCGTGTCACCAACGACAACAGGGCGACGATCTTTTCCGTCTACATGATCACCTGCCTTGTCGGGTCGATCGGCGGCCAATATCTCGTTCCGCTCGGCGATCCCAAGACAACCTATCTCTTCATCCTCTGCGGCGTCATCTTCTCGCTTGCCATGTTGCCGACGGCCCTGTCGACGGCGCAATCACCGACGCCGATCGCCCAGGCCAAATTCGACCTGCCGAAACTATACCGGCTGTCGCCGATCGCCTTCGTCGGCTCACTTCTGTCGGGCGCTCTCTCGGGCACCTGGAGCAGCCTGGGCGGTGTCTACACGCAGAATATCGGGATGAACACCGCGCAGGGCGCCACGCTTCTCTCCTGCGTTCTGGCGGGCGGCGCGGTTTCGCAAATGCCGATCGGGCGCATTTCCGATATGATCGACCGACGCATCGTCATGATCGTCTGCGGCGTGGTCGGTGTCATCGCCTGTGTTTCGATGACGCTCCTCAGCGTGGAGTCGCAGGTCGCTCTCTATATAGGCGGCTTCTTCGTGGGCACGATGCTCTACCCGATCTATTCCATCAACGTCGCCCATGCGAACGATCGCGCCGCGCCGGACGAATATGTGACCATATCGAGCGGCATCATGATCCTTTACGGTCTCGGAACGGTTTCCGGACCGCTCGTCGGCGGCGCCTTGATGCAGTTTGCCGGCCCCCCCGGACTTCTGTGGTTCCTTGCCCTCGTCTTTGCATTTTACGCCGGCTATGCCGGCTGGCGCATGGCAATGCGCAAGGCGAATGAAGGCCGAATCGAAAAGACGGGCTTTCAGTCCCTGCCCATTCCGGTCCGGGGGACCGATGCGACGCCACGTTCCGCGATATCGCCAAGCGAATAGTTAGCCGCCCACCGGCGGCAGCACGGCTGCGTTCAATTTCCGGTGAACAGACGGCGACTTCGGCCACAAATAAAACTTGCGGTAACCCTGCCAGCAAAACTTGGAAACTCCGTCGAGAGGCTTTAAGTTTAGTTCAGAATTTAATGTAATTGTACCAACAGAAGTCTCCATCCGACGTCTTACCCCGAAGAGCAAAACCGGGGACGGCAGGCCTGACCAGGAAACACCATGCGCACAGATACCGGCCAGATCATTAATCTGGCAGACTACCGTCCCACCGATTTTGTCCTTGAACGCGTGGATCTCACCTTCGAGCTCGATCCCACCGAAACCAAGGTCGAAGCCCGGCTGATCTTCCATCGCCGCGAAGGCGTCGAGCCGAGTGCTCCGCTTGTTCTCGATGGCGATGAACTCACGCTCTCCGGTCTCCTGCTCGACCAGTCGGAAATTCCGGCCGAGCAATATACGGTCCTGCCGGAAAGCCTGACCATTCGCGATCTTCCGGCAACGGCTCCGTTCGAAGTGACGATCACCACGATCATCAATCCGGAAGCCAACACCCAGCTGATGGGGCTTTATCGCACCGGTGGCATCTACTGCACGCAGTGCGAAGCGGAAGGTTTCCGCCGCATCACCTATTTCCCGGATCGACCCGATGTATTGGCGCCCTTTACGGTCAATATCATCGCCGACAAGGCTGCGAACCCGTTGCTGCTGTCGAACGGTAATTTCCTCGGCGGCGCCGGCTATACCGAAGGCAAACATTTTGCGGCCTGGTTCGATCCGCATCCGAAGCCGAGCTATCTCTTCGCACTGGTCGCCGGCGATCTCGGCGTCGTGGAAGACACTTTCACCACGATGTCGGATCGCGAAGTCGCCCTGAAGATCTATGTCGAGCACGGCAAGGAGCCGCGTGCAGCTTACGCCATGGACGCGCTGAAGCGCTCCATGAAGTGGGACGAAGAAGTCTTTGGCCGCGAATATGATCTCGATATCTTCATGATCGTCGCCGTCTCCGACTTCAACATGGGCGCGATGGAGAACAAGGGCCTCAACGTCTTCAACGACAAGTACGTCCTTGCCGATCCCGAGACCGCGACCGATCAAGACTACGCCAATATCGAGGCGATCATCGCGCATGAATATTTCCACAACTGGACGGGAAATCGCATCACCTGCCGCGACTGGTTCCAGCTCTGCCTCAAGGAAGGCCTGACGGTCTATCGCGACCACGAGTTTTCCGCCGACCAGCGCTCGCGCCCGGTCAAGCGCATTGCCGAAGTGCGGCACCTGAAATCCGAACAGTTTCCGGAGGACAGCGGGCCGCTCGCCCATCCGGTCCGCCCGACGAAATATCGCGAGATCAACAACTTCTATACGACCACGGTCTACGAGAAGGGCAGCGAAGTCACGCGGATGATCGCGACCTTGCTCGGCAAGGACATGTTCAAGAAGGGCATGGATCTCTATTTCGAGCGGCATGACGGCCAGGCCGTAACGATCGAGGATTTCGTCGCCTGCTTCGCTGAGGTCAGCGGCCGCGACCTCACCCAGTTCTCGCTCTGGTACCACCAGGCTGGAACGCCGCTGGTAACGGCATCCGGCAGCTATGATGCCGCCGCCAAGACATTTTCGCTGTCACTCGAGCAGATGATCCCGGCAACGCCCGGCCAGTCGTCCAAGGAGCCGATGCATATCCCGCTGCGGATGGCGTTACTTTCCGAAGACGGTTCGCTGATGACGCCAAGCTCGGTGACATCAGCGGAACTGACCGACGATGTACTGCATCTGAAGGAGCGTACGCAAACCGCAGTCTTCCATGGCATCCCGTCCCGTCCGGTCCTGTCGCTGAACCGCAGCTTTTCGACGCCGATCAACCTGCATTTCACACAGAGCGCCGCCGACCTGGCGCTGGTTGCCCGCTTCGAGACCGATCACTTCGCTCGCTGGCAGGCGCTGACCGATCTGGCGCTGCCGAACCTCTTGCAGAGTGCGCGCGACGCCCGCCAGGGCGCGCCGGTGACCTGCGATCCCGCCTTCATCGACGCGCTGCTGGCAGCTGCGTCGGACGAAAGCCTGGAACCTGCCTTCCGCGCACAGGCTCTGAGCCTGCCGAGCGAAACCGACATTGCGCGCGAGCTCGGCAGCAACAATGATCCCGACGCCAACCATGCCGGACGTCAGGCGGTCCTCACCCAGATCGCCGAGGCTGGAAGGGACATCTTCGCCGCACTTTACGAGAGCATACAGACCCCGGGCGACTTCAGCCCGGATGCAGCCAGCGCCGGCCGCCGGGCTCTGCGCAATGCCGCACTCTCCTATCTGTCGCTCTCCGACAACGTACCAGCCCGTGCCAAGGCGGCGTTCGACGCCGCCAACAACATGACGGATCTCAGCGCCGGGCTGACGATCCTTGCTCATCGTTTCCCGGATTCGCCGGAAGCGCAGGAGGCGCTGTCGACCTTTAAGGATCGCTTCGAAAACAACGCGCTCGTCGTCGACAAGTGGTTCGTGATCCAGGCAGGCATTCCCGGCGCAGGCGCGCTCGAGCGCGTTCAGGGCCTGATGGAAAGCCCCCTCTTCAAGCGCACCAATCCCAACCGTGTGCGCGCCCTTATCGGCACTTTCGCGTTCGGCAACCCGACGGGCTTCAGCCGTGCCGACGGCGCCGGATATCGCTTCCTGGCCGACGAAATCCTCGACATCGACAAGCGCAATCCGCAGCTTGCCGCACGCATTCTGACCTCGATGCGCTCATGGCGGTCGCTGGAATCAGATCGTGCCGACCATGCACGTTCAGCCCTGATGCAGATCGATCGCGCGGCAGATCTTTCGACCGACGTGCGCGATATTGTGGAGCGCATTCTCAAGGAATGAATCGGCGCTTGCATGAGTGATTCGCAAGGCGGGTGTTTTTACATCCGCCTTTTTTCGTTGAGCCTTGCAACAATCGTTACGGTGCCGACTCGTTCGCGAAGAAAATCGTGCGCGTGCAAACAGTTAAGAAAGTTTTACCGCAGGCTCTGGACAAGGCGAATCAGCAATGATTCATTACGACAGGTTCGGGCGAGCGGCGCAGCGAATCATACGAGGGACAAGGCTAACGAGATGGTGGACGTGCGGCGGGCAACCGCAGCCGATGGACGGCTGCGTGTCAATTTCGGCGGGCTGAAATCGTGGCATGGCGGCCTTTCCGGCCGGACAGGATTGAACGCCGCCGCTGTCTCACGGCGCTTTCCCCAGATCGAACTCATCCTGAGACGTGCCATCCCCATCCTGATCGTTGCCTTTCTTGCTGTCGTCGCTGCGTCCCGCATGTTCGGCATGATGACGGAGCATTCGCGGATAGAGTCGGCTTCGCGGCATGCAACGTCGCTCTCCGCTGCTGCCGCATCCGCCGCCTTCTCCAATGATCCCGGTCTGTTTCAGGCCGCGGATCGTGGATCGGCCGAAAAAAGACTTTCCACCTATCTGCCGCAGGACCGGCTCGACGGCGGTGCCTTCATCCTCCTTGTGCAGGCGAGCGGTCGGGTCTTTGCCTCATCCGCAGCGGGCTCGTCCTATGTTGGTCTTTCGATTTCCGATTTCTTTCCCGAGGTTTCGGCCATCCGTCACTTCGGCGACCGCGCAGGCGTGATAGAGACAACGATCGCTGGCGCTCCCTACTACGCGGCAATCTCCCTCATCGGCGACCGCGGCGATTTCATCATCTCGGCGGCGTCGCTTAACCAGATCGACGAGCTCTGGCGGCAGGAACTGACCCTCAACGTCACGCTTTTCGCCGGTATCTCGTCCATCCTTCTCGTCATCCTCTATGCCTATTACACGCAGGTCCGCCGGGCCCGCGATGCGGACGAGATTTTCCTGGAATCCAACCTGCGCGTTGAAACCGCCCTGTCGCGTGGTCGCTGCGGGTTGTGGGATTTCGATTTTTCCAGCCGCGAATTCTTCTGGTCACGATCCATGTACGACATGCTCGGCTTGCCGGCATCCGACAAGACCCTGTCCTTCGGCGATGCGGCGCGGCTGATGCATCCGAACGACAACAGCCTCTACAAGCTCGCCCGCACCGTCGCCAAAGGCAATGCCGGCCAGGTCGATCAGATCCTGCGCATCCGCCACGCCAAAGGCCACTACGTCTGGATGCGGGCTCGCGCGCAGGTCATCCGCACCAATTCCGGCCGCGTCCACATGATCGGCATCGCCATGGACGTCACCGAGCAGCACCGTCTGGCGCAGCGCTATGCAGAGGCCGACCAGCGTCTGGCCGATGCGATCGAATGCACGTCCGAGGCCTTCGTCCTCTGGGACAAGAACGACCGGCTGGTGATGTGCAACGCCCACTATCAGCAGGCCTACGGGCTGCCCGACAACGTGCTCGTTCCGGGCACCGAGCGTTCGGTTGTCAATGCGGCGGCGGCCCGCCCCGTCATCGAGCGACGCATCGCCGATCCCGATCGATCCGGCTACTCGCAGACAACAGAAGTGCAGCTCGCCGACGAGCGCTGGCTGCAGATCAACGAGCGCCGCACCCGCGACGGCGGCCTTGTCTCGGTGGGCACCGACATCACCCTCCTCAAGCGCAACCAGGAGCGCCTACGCGAATCCGAGCGCCGCCTCATGGCGACGATCAACGACCTCTCAGCGTCGCGGCAGATCCTTGAACGCCAAAAGGCCGAGCTTTCCACGGCCAACACCAATTATCTGGCCGAAAAAGATCGTGCCGAGGCCGCGAACAAGGCGAAATCCGAATTCCTCGCCAACATGTCGCACGAGCTTCGCACGCCGCTGAACGCAATCCTCGGCTTCTCGGAAATCCTGCAGAACCAGATGTTCGGCCCGCTCGGCTCCGGGAAATACAACGAGTATGCCAAGGATATTCATGACAGCGGCAAGCATCTGCTGAACGTCATCAATGATATTCTCGACATGTCGAAGATCGAAGCCGGCCATATGAAGCTTTTCTGCGAGAAGATAGATCTTGCACCGCTGATCGAGGAATGCCTGCGCTTCACCTCGGTACCTGCAGCCTACAAGGATATCGTCGTCGAGCAGCGCATCTCGTCGGATATCAGGCTGGTCGCCGATCGGCGCGCCATGAAGCAGATCCTGCTCAACCTTCTCTCGAACGCCGTGAAATTTACCAATAATGGCGGACGGATCGCTGTACGCACACGGGAAACCCGCAACGGCGTGGTATTGACAATCGCCGATACCGGCATCGGCATTCCGAAATCGGCTCTCGGCAAGATCGGCCAGCCCTTCGAGCAGGTTCAGAGCCAGTATGCCAAGAGCAAGGGGGGCTCGGGTCTCGGCCTTGCGATCTCCCGCTCGCTCGCCTCGCTGCACAATGGCCGCATGAAGATCCGCTCATGGGAAGGCCAGGGGACGGTGATTTCCGTCAGCATTCCCGACCAGGGCAACGGCCGGACCACCGCCGTCTAGAGCATTTTCGCTTTTCTTCGAATCGCGGAAACGCTCTACCTATTTGATTTGACGCAATTCCGGACGCAAAACCGTGGCACGCTTTTGCTGGAATTGCTCCCATTTCATGCAGCGACGGTCCGCTGAAAGACAGCACGCACCGCCTTCGACAGCCGCCGCAGCTCTGCTTCCAGCGTCCTGATATCAGGGCAATCCCCTGCCCGGCAAACCAGCTCGATCAAGCCCGCCGGCGCCTTTTCCGGATCGAAGGGACCGTCGACACACAGGCGAATAAGCTGCGACAGATCCGTATAGAGCCGCAACGCCTCCAGGCAAAGATCGAGATCATTTCGATCCATCAGCCGCTCGCCCAGCTGCCGCAGCGCCTCATCGGTGCTGACGCCGTTGGTATTCAGATGCAGGGCTTTCGCGGGCGCGATCAGTCGCAGATATTGCGCGATAAACTCGATATCAATCAGCCCGCCGGGAATGAGTTTCAGATCCCAAATACTGGCTGGCGGCTTCTCCTTCTCGATCAGCGCCCGCATCTCGGCGACGTCTTTGGTGATCTTGGCCAAATCCGGTTGAGTTGACAGCACCTCGTCAATAACGCGCTCTGCATCACTGATGAGACCGGCGTCGCCGGATAGAAGACGGGCGCGGCTCAGCGCCATGTGCTCCCAGGTCCAGGCTTCCTCGCGCTGATACTTCTCAAAGGAGTTGATGCGGGTTGCGACAGGGCCCTTGTTGCCCGATGGTCGCAAGCGCATGTCGACCTCGTAAAGCACGCCTTCTGAAGTTGGGGCGGACAGCGCGGAAATCAGCCGCTGGGTGATGCGCGTGAAATATCGCGTTGCATCCAACGGCTTGGCGCCATCGGAATCGTCCGCGGCATCATCATAATCATAGAGCAGGATGATATCGATATCGGAGCCGGCCGTCAGTTCGAAGCTGCCAAGCTTGCCCATTCCCATCACGGCCACGCGACCGCCTGGATAATTGCCATGCGCTGCCCTGATCTCCTTCAGAACGGCATCAAGCGCGGCTTCGACGATCAGGTCTGCCAGATGGGTGAAGGCATGCGCGGCCATGGCGCCGTTGATCGAGCCTGTCAGCAGGCGGATGCCGATCAGGAAGCGCTGCTCGGAGGCGAAGATGCGCAGCCGGTCGAGCGTTTCCTCATAATAACGCGCCGGCGCCAGAAACCCCTTGATCCGCTCTGCCAGATATTCCCGCGTCGGCAATTCTGCCATCAGGCCGCGATCGAGCATGCCGTCGAAGACATGCGGCTTGGCCGCGATGATCTCGGCGAGGCGCGGTGCTGACGACATGATGTTGACGATGAGGGACAGCAGCGCCGGATTGTTGCCCAGGAGCGAGAAAAGCTGGATGCCGGCCGGCAGTCCGGAAATGAAGTTGTCGAAACGCAGCAAAGCCTCGTCAGCCCGCTTGCTTTCGCCGAAGACGCGAAGCAGTTCCGGTATCAGTTCCGTCAGCCGCTCGCGCGCCTCAACCGATTGCGTGGCGCGGTAACGGCCGTAATGCCAGGTGCGGATGACCTGCGAAATGTCGGAGGGCCTTTCGAAGCCGAGCCTGCGAAGGGTCTTGAGCGTATCGGGATCATCCCCCTGCCCGGTGAAGACAAGATTACCCGTCTCCGTCGACAGCCTCGCCTCCTGCTCGAAAAGCTGGGCGTAGCGATGCTCCACGATCCTCAGAATGGACACGAGCCGCTCGGAAAAGCTCGACGTGTCATCGAAACCCATCATGAAGGCGATGCGCTTCAGCTCTACCTCCGTTTCGGGCAGAAGGTGGGTCTGCTCGTCGCGAACCATCTGGATGCGGTGCTCGACATCGCGCAGAAACCAATAGGCCTCTATCAGTTCGTCGCGTGTTTCGGCATCGATCCACTTTGCCTTGGTAAGCTCCCCCAAGGTCTGCTCGGTCGCGCGGGACCGCAATGCCGGCATTCGCCCGCCGGCGATCAGCTGCTGCGTCTGGACGAAGAATTCGATCTCGCGGATACCGCCTCGCCCAAGCTTGACGTTGTGGCCCTTCACGGCAATTGCGCCATGTCCCTTGTGAGCATGGATCTGCCGCTTGATGGAATGGATGTCGGCGATCGCGGCATAGTCCAGATACTTGCGGAAGACGAAAGGCACGAGGTCGCGAATGAAGGCAGCACCCGCGTCGAGATCGCCGCCAACCGGGCGCGCCTTGATGAAAGCGGCACGCTCCCAGTTCTGGCCCCTGCCCTCGTAATAGATCATGGCCGCATCGACGGGGATGGCGAGCGGGGTTGAGCCGGGATCGGGCCGCAGACGCAGGTCAGTGCGGAAAACATAGCCATCGGCCGTGCGCTCCTGAAGGATGCGCACCAGGCGCCGCATCAGCCGCGGGAAAATGTCGATCGCATCGTCGGGATTGGGAACGATGCCCGCCGTTTCATCGAAAAAGACAACGAGATCGATGTCGGATGAATAGTTCAGCTCTTCCGCGCCAAGTTTTCCCATGCCGAGAACGATGACGCCGGAGCCTGTGCTCGGAGTGGAGGGATCGGGGAGCACGAGCTTGCCGCTTTCGTGCGCCGACAGGAGCAGGTGATCGATGGCGGCGGAAATGGCAGCTTCCGCCAACGCGCTTAGCCACCAAGTCGTCATGCGGCCATCGAAGATACGGGCGAGATCCGCAAGCGCAATCAGGAAGGAAGCCTTGCGCTTGGCGATGCGCAGGCGGCTCATCACATCCGATTCCGAGGGCGACCCTGCGCCTTCGGAAGGAAGCCACGCCCGCCGCGCCTCGGCGACCAGTTGCTCGATCTGCGGTTCCAGGGGTTCGCTGATTGCCGCCGCCAGCAACGCGGGATCGAGGTTGGCCATTTCGCGCAGATGCGGCGACAGGGTCAGAACGCTGACAACGAAATCGCGCAGAGGCGTTGCACCATCGACAAGGGCGGCAATCGTCGGCTCCGTCGCGCCGATAGCCTTCAGATCGGCCAGCGCGGATTTCGCCTCCGTCTGGTTGAGAGGCCGCAGCAGCGCGGATGGAACGTCCTGAATGCGATGATCGGATTTCGTCATGCGGCTTTTCCGATTGATGGGACAATGGCGGAAGCCGCAGGAGGAATCACGAAGCGGCCTGCAGCCTAAACTAGGGCCAGCTTTCGTTTGCGCCAATAGTGGACTTGGCCGGAACGCCGACACATCAAGCAGGACGGCTCAGGCGGCCTTTGCGGGAAATACCATGCTGGCCGTCAGGCCCCGCGCAACCATATTCTCGGGATCGGTATCAGAGAGCTGCAGCTTGCCGCCGTGAAGCTCCATCACGGCCTCGATCAGGGAAAGGCCAAGCCCCGTGCCGGGTTTGGAACGACTTTCATCCAGCCGGTAGAAACGCTTGATGACGTCCTCGCGGCTCTGTTCGGGAACGCCGGGGCCGTGATCGGCGACGCAGAGGTGAACGCCGTCCGGCTTGCGCGCCAGCCTCAACACGACTTCAGGCTTGCCCGCGCCGCCGGGCGCGTATTTGACCGCATTGTCGATGAGGTTGAAAATCGCCTGACCGATGAGTTCACGATTGCCCTGCACTTCGACGCTGGGCTCGATATCTGTCGTCAGCGACAGGCCCGCCTCTTCGGCAACCGGCTCGTAGAGTTCGGCGGTATCGGCAACGATCGAGGAAATATCGACCGCCGTCATCTCCGCCGCAACCGACCCTGCCTCGACGCGGGAAATCATCAAGAGCGCGTTGAACGTGCGGATCAACTGATCGGATTCGCCGATGATGCCCTCGAGCGCGATGCGACGCGCCTCGTTGTCGCGGGTTTCAAGCGCGTCGGCCGCCTTGTTGCGCAGCCGGGTCAGCGGCGTCTTGAGGTCGTGGGCGATGTTGTCCGAAACCTGACGCAACCCCTCGTTCAATTTCTCGATGCGCTCCAGCATATTGTTCAGCGATCCGGACATGCGATCGAACTCGTCGCCCGATCCGCCGACCGGCAGACGCTGGGAGAGATCGCCGGCCATGATCTTGCGGCTGGCGTCGGTCATCCGGTCGATGCGCTTCAGCGCATTGCGGCCAATGCCGAACCAGATGACGAGCGCGCCGAGCCCCATGATGGCAAGCGCCAGCATCAGCGCCTGGCGGACAAGTAGACGGAAGCGCTCGGGTTCGCCGAGGTCGCGGCCGATCAGAATGCGCAAACCGTTATCGAGGGTGAAGATATTGGCGAGCGCCAGATGCCGCCGCTCCGCTCCGGTATCCGTATAGCGCTCATAGAGGAAGGGAATTTCCGTCCAACCGGCGTCGTCGAACACGCCCGGCTGTACCGAAGCGACGTTGCCGGCCAGGATGTCGCCGGACGGGCTGGCGATGACATAGAGATTGGCGCCCGGCTGTCGGGAGCGACGCTCCATGGTGCGCAGCAGGAGGTTGAGCCCGCCCGCGTCATAGGCACGCTTGACCTGGTTCACTTCCTGCTGGACGGCATCACGGATCTGCCCGGTCAGCAGACGCTCGGACATGGCCGTTACATAGAAGACAAGGGTGGCTGCGCAGAGCGCAAACAACAGGATATAGAGGGCGGAAAGGCGGACTGCGGTGGACTTGAAGAGGACGCGGAAGCGACTCATCCCTCGTCCTTGATCATATAGCCGGCACCACGGATCGTCTTCAGGATGGGCTGGTTGAAGTCCTTCTCGATCTTCGAGCGCAGACGGGACACGTGGACGTCGATGACATTGGTCTGCGGATCGAAGTGGTAGTCCCAGACATTTTCGAGCAGCATGGTGCGCGTCACCACCTGACCGGCATTCTTCATCAGATATTCGAGCAGGCGGAACTCGCGGGGTTGCAGGAGGATCTCCTTGCCGCCGCGCCGAACCTCGTGGGAGAGCCGGTCGAGTTCAAGATCGCCGACGCGATAGAGAACATCCTGATCCGGAGATCCCTTTCTCCGGCCGAGGACTTCGACGCGGGCGAGAAGCTCGCTGAAGGCATAGGGCTTCGGCAGGTAGTCGTCTCCGCCGGCGCGCAGGCCGGTCACACGGTCATCCACCTGGCCGAGGGCGGAGAGGATGAGGACAGGGGTGTGCACTGCCTTGCGCCGCAGCTCGCTGATGACGGAAAGTCCATCGCGGCGCGGCAACATGCGGTCGATGACGATGACGTCATAGGTGTTTTCGGTGCCCATGAAGAGGCCGCTCTCGCCATCGCTGGCGTGATCCGCAACAATACCGGCCTCACGAAAAGCCTTGGTCAGATAGGCAGCCGCTTCGAGGTCATCTTCGATAATCAGAATCTTCATGTGCGTGACATTACCTGCCGGTCCCGCTTCTGCACAACCGGATTCGGAAGGCTCGATAACGTGCTGACTACCTGTGGTCATCTTTTCACCCATGAACTGATTATCGATCGCAAGACCCTAAGCAAAGAGCCGCGCAAGCCGTCAGCCTGCGCGGCTCCTTTTCATTCAATGGGACTGAAATCAGCCCTGACCGTTGATCGAAAGCGCGACGAAGCGGCTTCCGTCATTCGACTGGATCTGGAAGAGCGCCCGGGTGCGGCCGTTCTTCTTGGCATCGTCGATAGCCTTGGCGATATCCTGGGCGTTGGTGACGTCCTGATTGTTGACCGAGGTGATCTTCTCGCCTTCCTTCACGCCCTTGTCGGCGGCATCGGAGTCCGGATCGACGGAGGTGATGGCAACACCCTTGCCGTCATCCGACGGGCCGACTGCCAGGCCGAGATCGGCAAGAGCCTTCTCGGAAGCCGGCTGCTGCGGCTGGGGCTGCTGCTGATCCTTGTTGTCATCGGAGGCCTGGTTCTGGTCTGCCGGCAGCGTGCCAAGATCAACCGTAACCGACTGTGCCTTGCCACCGCGCCACAGCGAGACTTCCACCTTGGAGCCCGGCTGCATCGCACCGATGCGACGGGCGAGATCGCGCGGATCCTTGACGGTTTCGCCATTGACCGCCGTCACGACGTCGCCGTTCTTGATGCCGGCCTTCTGGCCCGGAGAGCCATCCTGCGGGGAAACGACCAGCGCGCCGCTTGCCTCGGACAGGCCGACGGATTCGGCGATATCCTTGGTGACGGGCTGGATCTGTACACCGAGCCAACCGCGGGAAACATTGCCCGACTTGATCAGGTCGGCCACGACGCTCTTTGCAGTCGTGGACGGGATTGCGAAGGCGATGCCAACGCTGCCGCCCGACGGCGAGAAGATGGCGGTGTTGATGCCGACGACTTCGCCGTTCAGGTTGAAGGTCGGACCACCGGAGTTGCCGCGGTTCACGGCGGCATCCACCTGGATGTAATCGTCATAGGGGCCGGAGCCGATATCGCGGCCACGGGCCGAAACGATACCTGCGGTGACAGTGCCGCCGAGGCCGAAGGGATTGCCGACAGCCACGACCCAGTCGCCGACGCGAACCTTGTCGTCATCCGCCCACTTGACGTAGGTGAACTTGCGCTTGTCGTCGACCTTCAGGACGGCGAGGTCGGTGCGCGGGTCCTTGCCGATCAACTTGGCATTGAGTTCGGTACCGTCATTCATCACGACGACAAATGCCGCGCCATCCGAGACGACGTGGTTGTTGGTGACGATATAGCCGTCTTCGGAGATGAAGAAGCCGGAGCCTTGGGCAACAGGACGCAGACGACCCTTGCCTTCGTTCTGGCCCTTCTGCTGGTTCTGCTGGTTGTGACCGTTCTGCTCCTGGCCGAACTGGCGGAAGAACTTCTTCAGCGGATGATCATCGGGGAGCTCATCGAAACCACGGCCGAGGCCGAAGGAATCATCGTCATCCGCAACGGGATTGACGCGGGATTCAACGCGAACTGAAACGACGGCCGGAGAAACGGCATCAACGACATTGGCGAAGCTCGGAACCTGGGGAGCCTGAACGCTGACAGCGTCGGCATAAGACTTGGTGATTTCGAGCGGAATACCGGTCGCGAGAACGGCGACAGCCAGACCAGCAACTGCCGAAGCCTTCACGGCGGTGCTGCGGGACAAACGGTCCTTAATATTCCTGAACATGTGGGTACCTTCTCTTCTCTCGTCTGATTTTTATTGGACCGGTGAGACCGGCGGCGATCAGTTGATAGTGCGAATATAGGAAGTCTGAGGTTACAGCGAACTGTCTGAGGAATGAAAAGTTCGTAATGTGGCGGAATGTTGCGCTGACGGTAAAATTCCTCGAGCGAACGTTACTTGCCGAGTATTTCGTCCAGGCGCGTTTCCTCCTCCGCCGTCAGCCGGGTCCCTGTCGGCTTGCCGGCACGGCGCCTTGCGAAGACCACGAGGGAAATGCCGCCGAGGACGAACAGCGCGATCGGCGCACCCCAGAGCAGCCAGGTCTTTTCGCTGAAACGCGGCTTCAGCAATACGAACTCGCCATAGCGCGAGACGATGTAATCCACCACCTGCCGGTCGCTGTCGCCGTCCACCAGACGCTTGCGCACCAGAAGACGCAGATCGCGGGCGAGATCGGCGTTGGAATCATCGATCGACTGGTTCTGGCAGACCATGCAGCGCAATTCCGCAGAAATCGTCCGGGCACGCGCCTCGAGGGCCGGATCGGGCAGGACTTCGTCGGGAATGACAGCGAAGGCTGGCAGCGGGGAGAGAAGCGTGAGCGCCAGCATGAAAAGAAGTGCGAGCCACCGCTGGAGTTGGACCCGCCTCCTCATTCCGCAGGCTCCACCACGTGCACGACCGCGGCCTTCGCGGCCCTCGTCCGCCTGCTCGGCGCGCCCACGCGAAGACGGCGGTCGCTGAGCGAGACGATGCCGCCCAATGCCATGATGATTGCGCCGCCCCAGATGCAGATGATGAACGGCTTCCACCAGATACGAACGACCATGCCGCCATCCCTGCTGGCATCGCCGAGCGAAACATAGAGCTGGTTGACGCCAAACGTCAGGATGCCGGCTTCCGTGGTCGCTTCACGCCGCGCGGTAAACAGGCGCTTGGCCGACGAAACCTCGGCAACCGCCACGCCGCCGCGGATAACGGTGAAGTGGCCGCGGTCCTCGGTGAAGTTCGGGCCGACGCCGGCCTGCATGCCATCGAAGCGCAGCGTGTAGCCGCCAAGCTCCGCCGTGCCGCCTGGCTTCATTTCAGTGATATTCTCCGTCTGGAAGGTGGAGACAGCAACGATGCCAAGGACGGTGACGCCGAAACCGGCATGGGCGAGCGCCGTGCCGAAAGCCGAACGTGGCAGGCCGCTCAAACGGCGCCATGCGACATCCAACGAAACCTTGCCGACGCCGGCACGAAACCAGAGATCGGCGACTGCGCCGAAGATCAGAAAGAAGCCTGCGGCGAGACCGAGGATCGCCAGAACCGGGCCGCCATGCTTGACGTAGAAAAGCACCAGGCCGGCGATGAAAGCCAGGATCGCCGCGACGTAGAGGCGCTGCATCGCGCCCAGCAGATCGCCGCGCTTCCAGGCAAGCAACGGCCCGAACGGCACGGCCACCAGAAGCGGCGTCATCAACAGGCCGAAGGTCAGGTTGAAGAAGGGCGGGCCGACGGAAATCTTGTCGCCATTCAGCGTTTCCAGCGCCAGCGGATAGAGCGTGCCCGTCAGCACCGTGCCGCAGGCGACCGTCAGGATGAGATTGTTCAGCACCAGCGCGCCTTCGCGCGAAATTGGCGCAAACAAGCCCCCCGACGTCAGGACCGGCGCACGGAAGGCGAAGAGCGACAGCGCACCGCCAATGAAGATCAGCAGAATGCAGAGAATGAAGACGCCGCGGGTCGGGTCGCTGGCAAAGGCATGCACCGAGGTCAGCACGCCGGAGCGGACGAGGAACGTGCCGAGCAGCGACAGGGAGAAGGTCAGGATCGCAAGCAGCACCGTCCAGATCTTCAGCGAGTCACGCTTTTCCATGACCAGCGCCGAGTGCAGCAGCGCCGTGCCGGCAAGCCAGGGCATGAAGGATGCGTTTTCGACCGGGTCCCAGAACCACCAGCCGCCCCAGCCGAGCTCGTAATAGGCCCAATAGGAGCCCATGGCGATGCCGAGCGTCAGGAACGTCCAGGCGGCAAGCGTCCAGGGCCGCACCCAGCGAGCCCATGCCGCATCGATGCGACCTTCCATGAGTGCCGCAACAGCAAAGGAAAAGCAGACCGAGAAGCCGACATAGCCGAGGTAAAGCAGCGGCGGATGGATCGCCAAGCCGATATCCTGCAGAACCGGATTGATATCCTTGCCCTCTGCCGGCGCCGGATTAAGGCGAAGGAAGGGATTTGAAGTCAGCAGGATGAAGACGAGGAAGGCAACCGATATCCAGGCCTGCACCGATAGTACATTGGCCCTGAGAGTATCCGGCAGATTGCGGCCGAAGAGCGCAACGAGCGCGCTGAACAGCGACAGGATCAGCAGCCAGAGCATCATCGAGCCTTCGTGATTGCTCCAGACGCCTGACACCTTGAAGATCACCGGCACCAGCGAATGCGAATTCTCCCAGACGTTTGCGACGGAGAAGTCGGAAACGAGATAGGCGTAGGTAAGGACGCCGAAGGAGAAGACGACCAATCCGAACATGGCGAAGGAGCCGGGAATGGCAACGTCCATCATCGACTGGTCCAGACGTCTGGCGCCGAGTGCGGGAACGATCGAGACGATGATCGCGGTCGCCAGTGCCAGAACCAGCGCGTAATGCCCGAGTTCGATGATCATTGGCTTGCTTCCTCGCCCTTCCAGACACCATCAGCCTTCAGCTTGTCGGCGACTTCTTTCGGCATATAGCGCTCATCATGCTTGGCGAGCACGCTATCGGCAACGAAAACATTGCCGCCGGGTTCAAACTTGCCCTCGGTAACGACGCCCTGTCCCTCGCGGAAGAGATCAGGCAGGATGCCCGTATATTTGACGTTGACCGTGTCCTTGCCGTCGGTCACGGCGAACTGCACCGTCGTTCCGTCGCCGCGGACAACGCTGCCTTGTCCGACAAGCCCGCCGAGCCGAATCAAGGTACCGGGGCTGACGGGATTCTTGGCAATGTCGGCCGGCATGTAGAAATAGGCGACCGACTGGCTGAAGGCGAACATGACGAGCAGCACGGCCGCAATGATGAAGCTCATGCCGCCGCCGATCACGGCCAGACGTTTCTGTTTACGGGTCACCGCTGCGTCTCCTCCGTCGCAACACCGAGTTCCTTTCCGAGCGCCAGAAGCTGCTGCCCCTGCCCGCCATCGGCCGGGAAGGCCGACAAGCCGCGCTTTAATGCATCGGCCGCGCGGTCCTTGTCATTCAGCACGGCATAGGAGCGGATGAGGCGCATCCAGCCTTCGAAATTGTCGGGATTTTGGCGGAGTTTGGCATCGAGACTGTCGACCATGCCGCGGATCATCTGCTGGCGGTCGCCCGAATTCATGGTGTCGGCGGTCGCGACCTCGTCGGCGCTCGGATTGCCCGGAGCATCCGGATTTGCGGCCGCAATCTCGGGCGTGCCGCCGTTCTTGGCGATATGCTCGTTGACGAGCGGCAGCCAGGGCGCACCGGCGGGCGATGCCTTGGCAAGAGCGACAAAGGCGTTCTTCGCATCCGCCTGCTTGCCATCCTGCTCCAAAGCCAGCGCCAGATAGAATTCGGCGCGCGGATTGTTGGGCTCCAGCGACAGCGATTGTTGCAGCGCCTGCCGCGCATCCGCCGTCACGACGCCATCGGAGGCCGCAATGAGGGTTTCCGCCAGACCTCCGAGACGCTCGGGAGTAGGGCCCAACAGGCGAATGGCATTGCGATAAGCAAGCTCCGCATCGCCGACGCGCATCGACTTGAAATATATCGGGGCAAGAATATCCCAGCCCTTACCGTCGTCGGGGTGTTCGGCGAGATGCCGTTCCGCCTGGGCGACAAGCACGGCCATGTCGTTGCCCGGATTTTTCACGCGCGCCGACAGCGGCTGCGACGGCAGGCCCGGATTGCCGACCGTCAAGTAAAGACAGAGCCCGATGGCGGGCAATAGAAGGATGATGAAGGCCTGCGTGAGACGATAGGTCGATGCGCGAGCCGGCTTGCCGGCGACCGGCTGGGCAGTCGAAACGGCAAGCAGCCGGCGGCCGATTTCGGCGCGGGCATAGGCTGCTTCCTCCGGGGTGATCAGGCCGCCGGTGAGATCGCGATCGAGTTCGCGAAGCTGGTCTCGATAGACCGCAGCCTCGCCGGCACGGCCACCGTCTGCCGCCTTTGCTATGCGCAGAAGCGGATAGAGCAAAACGGCGCCGACACCCGCCGTCAGAACGGCCACGAGAATCCAGAAGAGCATAGACGCCCAATACTTTACCAGGGCGCTTATTCCAACCGTGAAAGCGGAAATGACGAAGATTTGAGGCGTTTGGCCGCGATTCTCGGCCGCTGCACACGTTTCTTGAACGATCGTATATTGGTAACTGTTGATAATAGTTGTTAGTCGTGCGGTTAAATCTTATGATTGGGGAAACGGAGGCCAACCCAATGGCGAGCTTTGCCCTAAACGAACACTATGAAGAATTCATCCGAAAGCAGCTCGAAAGCGGGCGCTACAACAATGCGAGCGAGGTGGTAAGAGCTGGTCTTCGCATGCTGGAAGACTATGAAGATGCGCGCGAGCGCTGGTTGCGCGAGGAAATTCCGAACCGCTACGAGGAAGTCAAACGTGATGCTTCCAAGGCGGTCACCCTGGACGCCGCCATATCGCGTTTCCAGGCAAAGCACACCGCCGAAATGAAAAAAGCAAAATAGCGATGGAATACGTCGTCAGGCTCCACGAACGTGCTGAAGCCGAACTCGATCAGATGTATGACGACATAGCCCTAGTGGCTGGTCCCGAGATCGCAGGAAAATATGTCGGCGGTCTCTATGAGCTGATCGGCGGGCCGGCAACTTTTGCAGAACGGGGCACCGTGCGCGAGGGTCGTATTCCCGGGCTTCGCGTCATCGGATATAGACACAGCGTTTCGATCGCCTTCGTCGTCGAAAAAGACCAGGTGACGATCTTAGGCGTTTTCCGTCGCGGAAAGAACATAACTTCGGAAATTCTGGAAGACCGGATTTAGCTCAGGCGCTATTTCCAGGCTTGCTTCTATTTCAATTCAGCAGCGACCACGTCCCATCGTCATTGCGGCAAGCAGCGCCGCGCGCCTGGGTCTGGTTGCCGCTGACGGTCACGGTATGGGTATATTGGCGGCAATTCTGCGAGCCGACCTGATAGGGCGCTGCGGCCACGACCTGGCCGCTGACGCCCCGACCGCTCCAGACGACAGGCTGGCCGCCCGGGGCAGCTTCCAGAGCGCGATACTCCGCTTCAAGCGCGCGCTGCTGATCGCTATCGCTCAATTTCACGCCCGTACGGCCGACAATGCCGCCATCCAGCGCCTTGATATAAGGGGCGGAGGGGCTCGGCTTTGATGGAGAAAGCAGGCTGAGTGTTCCACCTGTCCCACTTGTTCCGTGCGTCGTGTTGCAGGCGGAAAGGGCGGCCATGACAAGAAACAGGCTTGCGGTCGTACGTGGTATGCAGCGATTCATGCAATTCAACCAGATTGGGGGACGAACCGGGTTAACGTATACTGCGATGCGGCATCCTCATGATGCGCTTCGCCTTTCTGTCATTAGAGCGAGTGTCACGCAACATCCTTCGTCACTCCCGGCAGAATAAGACTGGCCCTCAGGCCACCCCATGTGCCGCGGGAAAGCTCCAGCCTCCCCTGATATTCATTGGTTATTTCGCTGACGATCGAAAGGCCGAGGCCTGTGCCCGGCTTGCTTTCGTCCAGACGGCGGCCGCGCTTCATCGCTTCGCGAATCTGGTCCGGCTCCAGTCCGGGTCCGTCATCCTCGACGACAAGTTCGACCCAGGATTTTCGAGCCGGATCGATGCCCCTCACCTCCGCTGGCGCCTCGCTGGCTGCGACACGAACCTTGTGCTCGGCAAAGCGGGCGGCATTTTCGAGCAGATTGCCGACCGTCTCCTCCAGGTCCTGCTGCTCCATCGCAAGCGCGAGGTGCGGCGTGACTGACAGCTCGAACTCCTTGTCGGCATTCAGGCGACGCATGACGCGCACCAATCGCTCAAGAGCCGGCTCGGCATCGGTGCGCGCAAGCACGGACTCCCGTTGAGCGGCGATGCGGGCGCGGTTGAGATAGGACTGCACCTGCCCTTGCATGGATTCGGCCTGATGCTTCACGAGATCGCCATGGGAGCGCTCGAGCACCCGCGACTCGTTGAGCAATACGGCAATGGGGGTCTTCAGCGAATGCGCCAGATTGCCGACCTGCATGCGCGCCCGCTCGACGATGCGCCGGTTGCTGTCGATCAACGCATTGACTTCGTTGGCAAGGGGAAGGATTTCGCGGGGGAATTCCCCCTCCAGCCTTTCGCGATCGCCGGCGCGGATGCGCTCCAATGCCCGACGCGCCTTATCGAGCGGCCTGAGCCCGTAAAGAATGGCGAGCGCGTTGACGATCAGGCTGCCGACACCGAAGCCGGCCAGCGCCAGATAGAGGCTATGGGAAAATGTGCGCACATCGTCCTCGACGACGGCGATATTGCCGGTAACGCGGAAGCGCGCTGCGCGGCCGTCGGTATCGAGCACCACCTCGGTTTCCGCAACCTGGACGTGATTTCCGAAAGCATCCGTGACGATGTAATAGCGCTCGTAATTCTTGTCGAACGGTGCCTCAAGCACTGATAGGACAGGCAGGGTCGAAGCACCGAGCGACGGGGAGACGAGCGGGGCCGCCGTATAAGTGCCCAGGGGCTCGACCATCCAGTACCAGCCGGTCTTCGGCTGGGCGAAACGCAGGTCGCCGAGCTGCGGGCTGCCGGCAAGGGCACCCTGGTCGCCGATCGTCACTGAATTGATGACGTTATAGAGCTGGGCGCGCAGCAGATCCTGAAAGCCGCGCTCGGCGCTCTTGCGATAGAGCGTCGAAATAACAAGACCGATCACCACGAGCGCTACCGCCGACCACAACGTGGTCAGCAGCAGCACACGCGCGGTGAGCGATTTAATTCGCAGTGGACGGGGCTTGGATTCGATAGCCTAGTCCTCGCACGGTCTCGATCAGGTCCACGCCCATCTTCTTGCGAAGGCGGCCAACGAAAACCTCGATCGTGTTGGAATCGCGGTCGAAATCCTGGTCGTACATATGCTCGACCAGCTCCGTGCGAGAGACCACCTCGCCCTTGTGATGCATGAGATAGGCTAGGAGACGATATTCATGAGAGGTAAGCTTGAGCGCCTTGCCGTTGACTGTCGCCTTCGAACTCTTGGTGTCGAGGCGAACAGGGCCGCAGACGATTTCGGAAGACGCATGGCCGGCAGCGCGGCGGATCAGCGCGCGGATGCGGGCGAGCACTTCTTCGACATGGAAGGGTTTGGCGACATAATCGTCGGCGCCTGCATCGATGCCGGCAACCTTGTCGCTCCAGCGATCACGGGCAGTCAGGATGAGAACAGGCATGCTGCGGCCGGCAGCACGCCATTTTTCAAGCGCGGTGATCCCATCCATTTCGGGCAGGCCGATATCAAGGATGATCGCGTCGTAGGGTTCGGTTTCGCCGAGAAAATGGCCCTCTTCGCCATCGAAAGCGACATCGACAACATAGCCGGCCTCTTTCAAGGCCTCGGCAAGCTGACGGTTCAGGTTGATATCGTCTTCAACTACGAGAATGCGCATGTTTCCGCCCAATTTTTAGCCGATTCGCGAGGCCTCTGCGGAGCTTACTACATCGGCACCTTCACGGTCACCTTGCGTGGCCGCTGGCCGTTGCCCTGGACGAGAACGGTGATGACACAGCTGTCACCGGATGGCTGGGCGGAAAGAAGCTGCCCCCCGGTCTTGGCGACGACCTGGGCGGCAGCATCGCTGCAATCGCCGCCGGCGCGCGCGACCAAGGTCGGCGTCGTCACCGGCAGCACAGCCGACCCCGCCGTAATGGCGGCCGCTGCTGCTACGCTCAAGAGTGATGCCATGCTCATACTTCCACAGGGACATTAACTTGAGCGAATATGTACCCAAACCCGCCTGAATGGCAAATGAATGGGTGGTAACTTTCTGTTGGGCAACCGCTCGACTGGGTGCCAGGCTATCAGATTGATTTAATTGCGGAAGTTGCCGTCACTCGGCCGTAGATGGCGACCAGACTGCCCACCGCGCCGGCGATTGCGACCGCCGAATCGGCGATGGTGGATTGGTCCGCCGCGCCGACCTGAATGCCGGTGAATTGCAGCGCCGAAGCACCAAGCGCGAGCAACGCACCCCACACGGTTTTCGAAAGATACCACTGCTTGACGTCTTCCATGGAACACTCCTTTTTGGGTTGGAAGCTAGGGGGTGACGATCGCGACAGCCGGGATGCCAAGCGGCACCCGCTGGCCCATCTGGGCGACGATCACCTGAAGTTGAGATTGTTTCGCGCCAAAATCGGCGAGTTCTTCGGCGGCGGAATAAAGCCATGTCGGCTGCGTCACCTCGACCTGCCGAACGACCTCGCCGCTCTTCATGATCTGCAGCTGGTAGCGCTCCGTCGGCTCATCGAGCGGGATATCCGGCGGGATCCAATTGTCGGCATCGATGCGGCCGCGCCTGATCCAGCTGATCGCCACCGCGCCATTATCGTCGCGACTGGCCGTGATATGGACGGGCGACAGCGGCGTTTGCGCGCGCAGCCCACCCTCGAAGACAAAGGGACCTGCCATGCCCTTTGCGCCGGCCGCTTCGGCGATCCAGTTGAGGGCAAGGCCCATTTCCTCGCTGGCGAGCCCAAGCGGCTGGACCGCATCATCGAGAAAGACGATCGTCGCTCCCGCTTCAGCGCCCGATGCCATCGCAGCCTCGGTGCCGGCGAGCCCGCGCAACAGGCCCGTGAGCTGCCATCGATTGGCGGCAATCTCTTCGGCGTTCAGAAAGGCGCCGATCTCCCAGACGCCGCTGATCGCCTGCAAGGCGAAGAGATTGCCGCCGTTCAGAACCGAAAGTTCAGGCAGTGAACTCAGCCCATCGAAGGGCAGATCGACGAGGAGCGGCTGCGACCAGTCGAAACGACCGCTCACGCCCGCAACGACGGGGGCGACCAAGCTCCCGATCTTCGCCGGCTTGTCGAGGAGAACCCGCGTTGCATAGCCCTCCGATGACGGAGAAGCGGAAAGCATCGTGGTTCGCCAGGGTTTCGCATAGGCCGCCCCGCGGGCGAAACTCGAGGCATCGCCGCTTGAAAATTGCGGCAGATCCATGAGCTCGACGATCGGGGCAAACAGGCTGGAAGCGATGCCGGAGGAATTCCGGCCGGATCGGCTGCTTTCGGCAGCGACGCCGCCGGCAAGCGGCGCGAACTCACGCGCCTCAATCTTGCGTGACGTGCCATCCTCGATGCGGGTCACAAGAAAGCGGCCATCCGGCCCATCCTCAATATCAAGCACATCGCCGGGCTGAACGGCGATCTCGGTCGGCGCAAGGGAGAGTGTCAGCGAGCGACGCGAGATGCGGTTGTCGCGCAGCAGAGCCTCGGCCGCCGCCAGCGCGGCCTCCTCGGGCATGGTGGCGCCGAGGTCATAGCGCAAGGTGCGATTGGACGAGGACGGCGCACGGCGCGATCTGACGCTCGATTGCTCATAATCCGCGTCAGGATCGAAGAAGGTGACGATCGCGTCGGCGGCATAGTCGCTGTCATGGCCGCGGACCTCCTGCCAGAGCGGCTGATTGTCGAGGTCGGCGACCGTCGTGATCGGAATGGCCGGCAGGCTGGCGCGTGTGCGCGAGCGGAAACGCAATACGCTGCCATCCTCTATCACGTCGATCTGGAAGACCTCCAGCAGCGGATCGATCAAGCTACGGGCGGAGGTGACGTCGCCCTGGACATATCCGGTCAGATCGCCGCTGACGTCAGACACGTCGAAATCGGTAAAATTCTGATCCCGCAGGATTGCCGCAATTATATCGGCCAGCGTCCCGGAGCCGAGCCTGCCGTTCAGCCAATGGCCGGTGCGCCAATTGCCGCCGTCGCTCCAGATCGACGTGTCCAGCGGAAAGGCCGGATAGGGCCGCGCATCCCAGGTCCAGACGAAGATATGGGTGGGATCGACCATGCCTGAAGGCGCAGCAGCGCTGCTCCAATGGTCATGATGCGCTTCGAGAAAGCGGCGCTGTATGCTGTCGGCACGCATCCGGTTGGAGAAATAGGGTGCGGCCGACTCGACGGACTTCGGATCGAGGAAGACATTCGGCTGGTTGGCGCCCTTGTCGATGGCAGGGCAGCCGAGCTCGGTGAACCAGATAGGCTTGCTGCGCGGTGACCACGCCGTCGCAGCGGCATGCTCGGCGCCGCCCGTGCGCTCGTGATGCGGATTGGACCACCAGCTTTCGATATCCTTGTAGCGGAATATCCAGGGCTTGCCCGCCAGACCATCTGAAATAGCGGATCTCTTGCGATCGAAACGGTCTGCATCGCTGGCACAATACCAGTCGAAGCCTTCGCCGCTGGTAATGGCGGCACCCATGGCCGCGAGATCGTCGGAAACCTTGAAGCCATCAGGATTCGGTGCGGAGAGATCGTCGTCCCGCCAGTCGGCCAGCGGCATGTAGTTGTCGATGCCGATGGCATCGATGTCAGGCGAGGCCCAGAGCGGATCGAGATTGAAATAGACGTCGCCACTGCCATCGGCGGGATGGTAGCCGAAATATTCGCTCCAGTCGGCGCCGTAGGTCAGCTTCGTTCCCGGTCCGAACACTGCCCTGATATCGGCCGCCAGGGTCGCAAGTGCCTGTACGAACGGAAAGCTGCCGCTGCCATCGCGCAATTGCGTCAACCCGCGCAGTTCGGAGCCGATGATGAAGCCATCGACCCCGCCGGCGGCTGCGGCCAGATGGGCGTAGTGCAGCACCAGTCGCCGATAGCCCTCATCGATGCCGTGATAGGCGATGGATTGCCCGTCCACGGAGAAATCTCCGGCTGACGCATTGCCGCAGAAAGCCGTAATCTGCGCGCCCGCGGCACTGGTGCGATCCGCCGTGCCGGGCTGACCAATCGCGGGGAAACAGGTGATCCGCCCTCGCCAGGGATAGGTGGCCTGACCGGCGCCACCATAGGGATCCGGCAGCCCGTTACCGGCCGGGATATCCATCATCAGGAAGGGATAGAGGCAGACTTTCAGCCCGCGCGCCTTAAGGTCCGCAATCGCCTGAAATACGCTGAGGTCGTCTGGTGTGCCGCCATAGGCAGGCCCGCCATCGCTGAGGCTGATCAGATGGGCATCGGCGCGCGAGATGCCGGACACGGACCAGGGACTGCTTTCGCTATCGCGGGCATTGGCCTCGACACCAGGCACGATGCGGCAATTGCCGGCGCGCAGATCGGTTCCGAACCAGGCGACGACGAGCGCCACGCTTTCGAGATTGGGGCAAAGGGCAGTGAGTTCGTCCAGCGAGGCCTGCCAGTCCGTGGAAGCCGTCAGCACGTTGCGGTTCATGATCCGGGCGCTGCCGGCGCCGGTCTTCTCGGTCACATCAGTGGTGGCGTAGCCATGTTCCGTCGAGCCGGGAACGAGGGTTACTGCGCGGAGCTGGCTCTCAAGCCGGCCGATCGGACGCACCACCTCGAACTGGAAGAGCGGAATGCGGTTGCCGTAGGGGTCAAGCGGCAGATGATCGAAGACGACATAGGCAAGGCCGCGATAGGCCGGCGCATCACCCACCCCCTGCTTCGCCTCGATCAGCGGGTCCGGCAATTGCGTCTCGCTGCCGGTGTAGACCCGCATCTCGATTTCGGTGAGATCAATCTCCTTGCCGTCGGCCCAGACGCGGCGGATGCAGGCGACAGGCCCTTCGCAGAGCCCGATCGCGACATTGGCGAAATAATGGAAGGTCTCGACCTTCGGGCCGGTCGCCTTGCCGCCGGTGCGCTCGGTCGACACCTGTTCCTCGAAGCGCGTCGCCCAGATCAGCGTGCCGCCGAGGCGCGCGCTGCCATAGAGACGGCTGATGCCCGTGCCTTCATCGGCGCCCGGAATGCGCGCAGTTGAAAGCCGAGCGCCCGATATCGTCTGGCTGCCGTTGATCAACGTCTTGTCGAGAACGCTGCCGGCAAGAGCTCCTGCAGCCTGGCCGATGATCGCGCCGACAGGACCGAGCACGCCGCCGAGCGTTGCGCCGGCCGCCGCAAAGAGAATGGTTGCCATTGGGGCTCCTGAAAAACGGCGCGTTCACGCGCGAATAGTTCGCGCCGACAGACGGTCGGCTTGAAAATGCTCTTTAAAATTGCACTAAATTGGAGCGATCGAGCGCTGAAACAGCGCGTGCCGCACGGGCCGGCATATCGGTGAATAGACCGCGCCGACCTACGTCGGAAGCTTCATGACCCAATCCCGTTGAGCATCGGTGTCTGGGATTGGCAAACCTCTCGCCTTTTCGATTGCCGATAGCGCTGCAGAGGGAATGACGCCCCTGGCAATCAATATGGCGGCGGCCATGACAGAAGATCGACCGATCCCGGCTCGACAATGAATGGCGACCGTCTTGCTTTTGCCCGCCACCTCTGTCGCGAAACGCATGGCAAATTTGACATCGTCGGGAACACCCCGATCGGGAATGGGGAACGACAGAAATTCAACGCCGTTGTTCTCGCAGAGCGCTGCCTCCATGCCCAGCCCGAGATCGCCCACCTCGTCACGTTCCAACAGGCTGATGACGATCTCCACGCCTGAACGCTTCCAATGCGCGACCTCGTCTTCCAGCCAGTCACCTGCTCGCGGCCTCGCCATAATGGCAAGTTTGTATGGGCCAGCAGCCTCGATCCAATAGAGTTCTGAGTGCATTTGTCCGATTAAACCTGGTGCCGCCGACCTTTGCAAGACGCAACCAAACCTGGCTTTTCATCGATCTGGAAACCGGAAGGTGCCGGCAATGCGTCGTCGCCAGGAGGGCACGAGAGCGGAGCGGACGACGGTTGCCTGTTCGTAGGCGTGAATGAAATGCCGCCCGGCGCAGAGGATGCCGGCATGCTTGGCGGCACAATCGGGCCGCCAGCGGAACAGCACGAGATCGCCCGGCGTGCCTTCGCTTATCGGGATCGAGGGCCCGAAATGGCGGATCGCGGCGTTCATCAGCCGCTCTTCGCCATTCCGTTCCGCCCAGTCGCGGGCATAAGGACCGGGCAGCTCCGGATCGCGACCATAGAGTTCGCGCCAGATGCCCCTCACAAGTCCGAGGCAATCGCAGCCAACGCCCTTGGTGGAGCCTTGATGGCGATAGGGCGTGCCGATCCAGCTCTCGGCGATCGAGAGCACTTGTGCCCGAATATGCTCACTCATGAAAACAACGGGCTCCCGTCATGCAGGCTGATGCCGTCGGCATAGGTGTAGGCGAAATCGGCGCCGGGCATGTGGGGAAAACCACGGAAATTCTGAGGGTTGGCGAATTTCGCGCGGCAGGTCGCAAAGGCCTTGTCGCATCCTGCCGTCAACACGATGCAGTCGCCGACATCGGGCATGATGTTGAGCGGCAGCCAAAGCGTCACCTGCAATCCGGCATTGGTTGCTGCATGGCTGTCGATATCTGCCGAAAGCCCCGCATTCGCGCCCTCAACGAAGGTCAGCTTGCCATGCGCGAAGAAGTCAGCCGCGACGTCGCCTGTGCCTGACAAGACAAGCCGCGTCGCGTCCAGCACCGCCGCGACGGTCCCTTCGGCCCGATATTGCGGCAGGCCGAGATCGATGCCGCATCTGGCATCGCCGAGGACGGCGTCGCAGCGCCTGACGTAAATGCGGCCCTGCGGCTCGGAAAGCCTCGCGGCAAAGCTGCGCAGCTCCGCCTGGAACTGACCGGTCTGCGGCGTGACTTCGCCGATCTCCTGTACTTTGAGCAGCAGATGTTGGTCCGGCACTGCCCAGTTGACGAGATAGACCTCGACGCGTGCTCCGTCATAAAGCCCGGCGTTCAGATCCGCCTCGGTGATCGCATCATGGGAAAAGCCGCCGGCGACATTGCTGGTTGCCGCCGGCAATCCCGCCTCTTCCTCACCATCGCTGGCGGAAAAGCCGCTTGCGGCCAGGAACTGCGTGCCGGCAAAGCTGAGGTCATGGTCATGCTCGGTGAAACCGAGGACGACGCCATCGCGGCGGAGAACCCGCCAGCAGTGACAGAGCGTGGTCGCATCGCCGGACAGATGCGCGGCCAGATCAGGATCGATCGCTCTCAAGGGATGATCTCCATCAGGGGAATGGACGGGATGCGGCCGGCATTGAAGGCCGACAGGTTGATGTCTATGCGGTCGATGGCGAAGCGGACGGGGACATCGAATTCGAAACCGGCGGTGATGGTGTGGCCAGCCGGTGGGATAGCGGTTGGCTGCAAGGTGACGATCCCTGTTGACGGATCGCAGGCAACATCCGCCGCTGGCTGGATCACGCCATTGACGGCGACGATCACTGAACCCGCGACCGGCTTTGCGATTGAGCGCACGGAGCGTCCATCGGCATCGCCATAGGCTTTCGCGAGCTGGAAGCCCGTGGCCGAGCCATCGCCGGTCCCGATCACTTGATCCATGGCGGTGATCGGCGCGCCGGGACGTCCGGAGGTGAAATCGACCGGATCGCGGAAACGAAAGCCATAGAGTTCGCCGCTACGCGCCTCGAAGAATTCCAGGACGTCGTAGAGATCGGCGACCGAGCGAATGCCCGAACCGGCATCATAGCTGCGGCGAGCGTCGCGCCAGCGGCTGTTGCGGCTCTCCCGGCCGTTCGAGAGATTGACGATATCGGTGCGCCTGATCGGGCCGCCTGATGTCGCCAACGACAGGCGCAAGGGGAAGCGGACCTCGTGAAACCCTGACGTCATGGATGTCTCCTCAGAGATTGCGCTGGCCGCGCATCGCCGTGCGGGCCAGCATGGCCGAGATCTGCGCTTCGCTTTTCTGAAAACTCTGCGCGTCCGGCGTCGAGACGTTGAAGACGATCTGCTGCGATCCGCCGCCTGATGTCGCGACACCCAGCGAACCGTCCGAGCCGCGCTTCAATGGCAGGACGGCTTCGGTTCCCGCCTCGCCCATCAGGCCGAGATCGCCACCCATCGGGAAATAGGTGGGCGAGGAGACTACCCCGCCGTCGGCAAAAGCCGTCACCCGCCCCGGCACGCCGCCCTTGGCGAAGGCGAAGAGATTGCCGATGCCGCTTGTAAGGCTCGTCACGCCGCCGCCGATTGCCGTTTCGAGCGGTTTCAGCCCTGCCGAGAGCGCTATATCCGTCAGGCGATTTCCGAGGCTTTGCAGGACGGTGTCGAGGCTCTTGCCGCCTGTCGTCGCAGAGGTCAGCGCGCTCGCCAGCGCAGAGCCGAAGGAGCGGGAACGGCTGTCGAGATCGTCGAGGGTTTGCTTGAGGGTATCCGCCTGTTCCGTCGTGGCGGAAAGGTCGGTGTCTTCGATGGGCATGGTGTGTCTCCAGATGTGGCCGATGTTTTTCGCGCAGCCCCTCACCCTACCCCTCTCCCCGCATGCGGGGAGAGGAGACATGCCCCATGCAACGTTCGCGAGGGAGGAAAGGCAGGCGGCATATCCCTTCTCCCCGCAAGCGGGGAGAAGGTGCCGGCAGGCGGATGAGGGCGCCGCACAACGCTACCGATCCGGAAACCGCTCCATCATCGCCCGCAATACCTGCCGATCGAGCCTCGCGGCCCTTGGCGATAATCCGCCGGCCATGGCGTGGAATTCGATCGGGGTCATCGCCCAGAAAGTCTCAGGCGGAAGCCGCAGCAGGCAGAGGCCGACATGCAGGACACGGCGCCATGGAAAAGGCTTTGGCGCATGAGCGTCCACGGTGTCGAGGGCCTCGCCGGCTGCGGCTAGCGGGGGTCCGGGGCTGCGTCGGCTCCCTCCCCCAGGAATGTCGCCGAAAGCAGGTCGCGGACGAGTGCGGCATAGGCCGCGATCCCGCCCTCGATGCCTGATGCCGCGACATCCTCATCAGAAAACAGATTGCCGCCGCCGCGAAGGCCTGCGCCGATGATGCGGACCATGTCGGACGCCTTCAGCCGGCCGGCGGAAAAGCGCGTGGCGAGGCCGGTCAGGTCGTCGACGGCAAAGGCCGCCTCCAGCTCGGCAAGCGCGCCCAGCGTCAAGCAGAGGATGCGCCGCTCGCCGTCGATGACAGCTTCGATCTCGCCGCGGTGGCGATTGGCGCGGGCAGATGGTCTCGGTCGTAGCATCAGAGCGCCCCGAAACTGATAACGCCCGCCGATTCCAGCGCGATGTCGAACGTCACCTCGCCATTGTGCTCGCCGGAATATTCGAGTGCCGTCGCCTGGAATGGGCCGCTGACCGTGCCGAAATCCGGAATGACGATCTGCCAGGAGAGGATCGAGCCGTTGAAGAAGGCATTGCGGATCAACTCGTCCGACGCCTGATCCTTGAACAGGCCGGAGCCGGAAAGCGAGGCGCGCTGCACCCCTGCTCCTCCCAGGAGCTCGCGCCACCGCCCGGCGCTTTCGGCATCGGTTATATCGACGGTCTCCGCATTGAACGAGAGCTTCTTTGTCCTCAGCCCGGCCACCGTCTCATAACCGCTGCCATTATAGATTTTCAGGAGCAGGTCCTTGCCCTTCTGCGCCGCCATGGCGTGGTCCTTTCAAAGAAAAGCGCCCCGGCTGGAGCGTTGTACCCGATTTGTTCGATTTGGCCTTTCGCGTTGCAGTTGAAGCTGCTATCGCTCCGGGGCTTTTCATTCACTTCATTTCAGAATCCATGCAGAACTCATTTTCGCTCCGCACCTCGCAGACGATCGCCGTGCTCGCCGTCAGCCAGTTGATCGGCTGGGGCACCACTTTCGACATGCTCGGCGTGATGGGCCGCATCATCGCGCCTCAACTGGCACTTCCGAACGAGGTGATCTTCGCCGGTCTCACGGTCATGATGGTGATCAGCGCGCTTGCCGGCCCCGCCACGGGGCGCTGGCTCGGCCGTTACGGCGCGGCAAAGGTGCTCGCTGCCGCGTCAGTCACCTTCGCGATCGGCCTGCTGCTGCTCGCAGGAACCACCAATATCATGGTCTACACTGTCGCCTGGGTCGTGATCGGCCTCGGCGGCGCGCTCGGGCTCTCGGCGCCCTGCTATACGGCGGTCGTCGAGCGCGAAGGCGCGAACGGCAAGCGCGTCATCGCCATTCTCATGCTGTTCACCGGTCTCTCGGCCACCATCTTCTGGCCGATCCTGACGCTGCTCAACGATGCCTTCGGCTGGAGCATCACCTTCCTCATCTGCGCGGCTTTGCACATTTTCGTCTGCCTGCCCCTGCATCTCTTCGGCCTGCCGAAACCGGTTGCCAGCCACACGCAGGGAGCGGCGGCCGAAACGCCGCCGGTGGAGCTGACGCCGACCGATCGCCGCAAGGCCTTTCTGCTGATCGCAGCGGCCACCACGCTCTGCAGCTTCATCAGTTTCGGCATTGCGCCGTCGCTGCTCGAAATGTTTCGCCAGTCCGGCGCAACGCCAGCCTTTGCGCTGCAGCTGGGGTCAGCACGCGGCGTGATCGGCATTTCGGCCCGGGCGCTCGACATGCTGCTCGGCAAGCGTGGCAATCCGATCCTCACCTCGGCCATGGGCGTCGGCCTGATGCTGTTCAGCTTCTTGATGCTCCTGCTCGTCCCACCATCGACATCGCTGCTCATCACTTTCGTTTTGATCTATGGCTTCGGCTCCGGCGTGCTCGCGGTCGCCCGCGCGCTGCTGCCGCTCGCGCTTTTTTCGGCGAAGGAATACGGTCTTCAGTCGGGCCGCCTGTCCACGCCGCAGAACCTCGCCAACGCGATTTCACCCGTCATCTTCACCGCCATGCTCGACTACGCCGGCGCCGGTGCGACGATTCTTGCCTGCGCGGGCCTCGCCGCTATCGCAATGGTTTTCGTGATTGCCCTGATGGGGCTTGTGCGCAACGCGGTTCCGAGTACGCAAGCGGCGTAAGCGCTAGCCCTCCGTCACCGCCCGAAACCGCATCTCGGCGCAGAAGAGCCGCGTCTTCGGCTCGCGTCGCGTTTTCGTCGAGACATGCTGCAGGTTGATCAGCCTGTGGGTTGCAAGCGGCAAGGCCGCATCCTGCAGAAGCGCGACGATCAGGCCGGCGATCATCTGCGCCTGGCGTTGGCCCTGCATGTCGGACCATGACTGGAGGATCAGCAGATGCTCCTCGCCCGGCTCGGTCGCGGTCGAATAGTCGTTTGTGGTGACCTCGGCGATGACGAGGACCGGCAGGTGTCTGCCAGAGACCAGCCTGTCGCTGATGCCGTCGGGACCGATCAGCGCCATCAGGTCGGCATTGGCGGCGAGCGTGGTGCAAATGGCCTGGAGCAATTCGTTGGCGGCGCTCATTTTCCGCTCCTTTGAGGGCGTGGTGTTGCGGGCGCTGCAACCATCTGCCGGAGGGCGGCTGCGAGATTCGGGATCGTGATTGTCGCAAGAACGCTCATCCGCTCTTCTCCTCGCAATGGCAGATCAGGTATCGCCTGGTTTCATCAGGGTCCTGCGTGGCGCCGATCCAGAAGATGCGGGCGCCCTTGCGCAGTCGCATGCCGGCTGCAACGTCGCTGCGCCACCTCAGCCAGATGCGATGGGTGAGCGTGAAGGTCTCGCCGCCTGCCTCCTCTTCCACGGTGTAGGTCACCGGTTCGATCAGAGCCCAGGCAGCGGCCCTTTCCTCGAAGACAGTGGTTGCGCCGCCCTGGCCATCCGGCGTTTCGACGGGAGCCTCCAGCTCCAGCCGGGCGTTCATCCGGCCGGGATCGAAGAAAGTCGAGCGCATGATCACAGACCCCGCAGCAGGAAGGGCGCGATCAGCCGGTCGTATCCCGGCGGGACCAGGGCCGGCTGGTCGTCCGTCGCGACCACACCGCGGCAGGAGAACATCTGCGCGACATGGGTAAGCATCGCTCGCTTCAGCGTACCGGGAACATCGGTCGCGGATGCGCCGAAGCCGGCGGTGAAATCGACTTCGATGCCGTTGATGACACGACCGGGCCGCACCCGCTGTGTCAGCATCAGCCGCGCCGGGCGTCCCTGCCCATCCAGCACATGGCCTTCGAGCGACACGGAGGATGCCGCGCCGTCTCCATCGTAAATCGTCACGGATTCAATGGATTGCACCGGCCCCCTGGCAATCTGAATCACGCCGTCTTCAGAAACTGAATCAAGATAGAGCCGCCAGCCCTGCGTCATCAGACATAGGCCAGTGGTGCGCTCCAGATGCTCGCGGGCGACGCGGATCAGCGCGGTGACGAGATGGTCTTCGTCCGGCGTATCGAGGCGCAGATGCGCCTTGGTCTCGGCAAGGGTCAGCACCTCCGCCGATGGCGGGGTGATCAGGGCGTAGGTCATGGACGTGTCCTGCTTTCTACCTCCCCCTTGAGAGGGGAGGTCGCAGCGAAGCTGCGGGTGGGGGTGATGGGTGGGGATCATCCCACCCGGACCTTCGGTCCTCCGGGCGAGCCACTGGTCTCGCCCGTCCTTCGGACTCCCCTCAAGGGGAGGGTAAGTCCTCAGCTCGCCGCAAACTTGATGAGCTTGATTGCCTCAAAATCCTGCACGCCGCCGCCGACACGCTTGGTCGTGTAGAACAGCACGTAGGGCTTGGCGGAATAGGGATCGCGCAGGATGCGCACCCCGGTGCGGTCGACGACGAGATAGCCCGACCGGAAGTCACCGAAGGCGATGGCGAAGGCATTGGCTGCGATATCAGGCATGTCCTCGGCCTCGGCGACCGGGAAGCCCATCAGCGAGGCGGGCTGGCCGGCTGACGCAGGCGGCTGCCAGAGATAGTGGCCGTCCGCATCCTTGAACTTGCGAATTGCCGCCTGGGTGCCGCGGTTCATGACGAAGGTGCCGTTCTGGCGATGGCCGGCCTTCAGCGAATAGACCGCATCGACCAGCACATCGGACGGACCCGTGGCGCTGAAGGCGCCGGCAGCGCCCGTCGGGACATAGCCGATATTGCCCCAGCTCCAGGCAGCTTCATCGACCGTGGGATAGGAGAGGAAACCCTTCGGCTTGCTGACGCCATCGCCGGATACGAAGGCAGCGCCCTCCTGCTCGGCAAAGACGATGTCGATCTCGCTCGAGATCCAGGCGTCGATGTTGACCGCCGCATCGTCGAGCAATGCCTGGGTGGCCGCCGGCATGGCATAGAGTTCCATGGTCGGGAAGGTCAGTTCGGCGAGCTGCGGCGTCGATGTCTGCGGGCGGGCAGCCGTCTCCGCCACCCAGCCGGCGGCGAGACCCGCCGTCGTGAACGGCTTCTTCAGCACCGAGCCGGAGACCTGGCGAACGGTTGCGAGCGAACGGAGCGGCGAGACCACGGAGAGGCGGCGACCGATTTCGCTGTCGGTCTCGTCAGGTACGAGATAGCCGCCATCGCCATCCGAGCCGACCGAGAGCGCCTTTGCCTCGAGCTCGCGCAGGCCCGTCTCGTCGCCGCGGCGGATATAGGTCTCGAAGGCGGCCTTGTGTTCGGCGGTCTCCGGCGAACCGGCACCCGACCGACCAAGCGGCGGGCGGGCCTTCTTCAGCGCCAGCTGGTCCAGCACCTTCTTCTGCTCGTCCATGGCGCGGTTGATGCGGTCGACCTTGTCGCGGGTGACGACATCAGAGGTCAGCTTCTGCTCGATCTCGCCGAGGCGGCGGTCGTTTGTCTCCTTGAAGGCCTCGAAAGCCTCCATGAAGTCGTCGAAGGCGGCCATCATGGTGTCAGGCACGGCCTTGATTTCCAGCTCGGCACGCGCGTGAGCCTTGTTGGCGATATGCTCATTCATTAAGATCATCCTTATCTGAATAGTTCTGGGTCTGAAGTTTCAGGGTCTGAAGGTTTCAGTCATCAACATCCGGGCTGCACGCCGCATCTGGCGGACAAGCTCGGTTTCACGATCGCGGAACCACCGCGCATTCTTGACGTTCTGAACGCGGGCCGAGGGCAGCATGGGGAAGGTCACGACAGAGATCTCCCAGAGGTCGGCCTCCAGGATGCGGCGCACGCCGGACTTGGCATCGGTCCTGGCGCGTACGGTGCGAAAGCCGATCGAGAGACCGTCGAGAGCCGCATTCTTCAGCAGCTGATGCACCTCCCTCGCCCGCGCCACGCCATCGGCGAGCACGCCCTCGACATAGAGGCCGCGACTGTCCTCGCGGATCGTCTTCCAGGCGCCGATCGGCTCTGAGGGATCATGCTGGAAGAGCATACGCACGCCCTCCGGGCCGCGCTCGGATAGGGACTTGCGAAAGGCGCCGCGCTCGACCGTGTCCTTGCCGAGATCGACTTCGCCGAAGACGCTGGCGTAGCCGGAAAACGTGCCGTCCTGTCTCAGCGCGCGCAGCTCGAGGCTGGCGAACTTGCGGGTGTCGGCGCCGGTCGCCGCACGCGTGCGAAAATGCGCCTCGGCGGTGCTCAAGGTCATGGCAGGCTCCTGATTGTCTGATGGGATGTGCGGGGGGTGCCCGGGATTCCTGATGGGATGAGTGTCGTTGTTCCAAAACCGCTGCGCAGTTCTGGGCAGCAAGCATCAGCGGCCGAAGCGGCCGGCGACGCGATGGAGGATTCCAAGCCCCCACCAGGCGCAGAGGCTGGCGGCGGCGGAACCCGACACCATGGTCTCAAAGGCCGACAGCGTATCGGAAAGCGCCAGCCGTTCGGCGATCCACACGCCGGCCGGACCGCCGAAAATGATCCCGCAGGCAAGGCCGGTAAAAAAACGGCTCGCCGCCTCCCGCCTGTTCTTCGGCAGGAGATAAATCAGCGACACGGCGGCACCCGCCGACGCACCGACCGCCCTAGCCGTCCAGAGCCCGGCATCGTTGGAAAAGTCAGCCATTTTTAAGCTTTCCTGAATAGAATGATTTCATCGATGCGCGAACGGCGCATCCGAGGCCGGCGGCGATGCAACCGGCCAAGGATCGCCTGACCTCGGCCCGGCGCCGCGGTTTTCATGAGTCTTGTGAATCGGTTGGAGCGAAGCCTTCGGAAGTTGAGTCCGGGACTTCAGGGATTGAGTGAGCGTGCTCCCGACTTGTCCCCACTATCCAAGCATCGAGACTACGCCGGTAGCGATGTCGTAGCGCGCGGCGACGACCTTCAGTTTCCCCTGCTTTGTGGCATCAGCGATCACGGTCGAGGTTCGGCTGAGCAATGTTGCCTGCATCTTCGCGTTCGCATCGATGGCGGCATCAAGATCGTTGCCTGCGGCATTCACGGCCGGCCAGATCGGCGCGTAGAGGGCACCGATCTGGCCGGGAACGGCTTTGCCCTCGATGGTCGCCTTGACCGCACCGCAATTGCTGTGGCCAAGGACCATCAGCAGATTAACGCCGAGGACTGCAATGCCATATTCGAGGCTGGCGGTGATTTCGGGCGTGGCGACATTCCCTGCGACGCGCACCACAAACAGGTGCCCGATGCTCTGGTCGAACACGAATTCGACCGGCACCCGTGAATCGGCGCAAGACAATACCGCCGCGAAAGGCTCCTGCTTTTCCGCCGTCTTGGCCTTCAGGATGGCAAGGTCCTCATTCAGGGACTGAAGTCGCCCTTCGGTGAAACGCTTGTTTCCATCCATCATTGTCTGAAGCGCCTCGTCAGGCGTCATCGTGCTCTGCGCTGATGCCGGCCTTGCGGATAGAGCGACCCCACCGGCCATGACTGCCGCGGTCCCGAGCGTAGTGCAGAGGAAGCGGCGACGCGAGAATGCCGCGTCTCCGCCGCGTGCCTCCCCTGAACAGGCAGTGCAGCCGCAGGCCTCACCAAAATGTTGCGCTATAGTGCTCATCTTCCCCTCCCAAGGCTGATCGTGTCGAAGAGCTGCCCTGCATGGCAACGCGAGTGCCGCTCTTTCGCAAGTAGCCAAAATGGATGAGTAGTGAAGCCTCCCTTTCAAAATTGCGGGTTGAGCGACCTTCGACGGCCACCAAGTGGCACCCTCAATAACCCACTGCCTGGCGCTTTTCCTCATCCGTCAGGAAGTCGGCATTGCCGACCCGCGTCCAGAGCTCGCTGCGCTCGGCGGCAAGCCCGGCGATCTGGTCGAGGTCGGGGGTGAGCTTCAGCACCTCGCCATAAGCACCTGAGAACCAGGCGGAAAGTGCCGCTGCCGTGCGGGTGAGCAGCGGCAGGACGGTCAGGCGGTAGAAGGCGCGGTTGGCCTCCTGGTAGTTGGCATAGGTGTTGTCGCCAGGAATGCCGAGCAGCATGGGCGGCACGCCGAAGGCGAGCGCTATGTCACGCGCCGCACCGTTGCGCGCCTCGACGAAATCCATGTCCTTCGGCGAAAGCCCCATCGACTTCCAGTCGAGCCCACCCTCGAGCAACAGAGGCCGGCCGGCGCGCATCGGGCCGGAATAGCCGTCGTCGAGCTCCTGCTTCAGCCGCTGATATTGATCAGGCGAAAGATTGCCGCCTTCCTTCGGTTGGTAGACGAGCGCACCCGACGGCCGGGCGGAATTGTCGAGCAGCGCCTTGTTCCAGGTGGCCGCAGAATTGTGCAGGTCGAGCGCTACCTGGGCTGCGGCGAGCGGCGGGAAGCCGAGATGGTCGTCGAGCGGATGGAAGAGCTTCAGGTGCAGCAGCGCCAGCCCTTCCGCCTCCGCCGGAAACCGCCGGACGAGCCCACCGGCGCGATATTCATAGGCCTCCGGCCAGCCGTCCCGACCCTCGATGACGCCGATGCGATCCGGCCGCAGCAGGTGCAACTCACGCAGCTCGGAGCCGACCGTGAGCGGCTCGACATAGGCATTGCCTGATAGCAGCAGGTGGCCATAGAGCGCCTCGAAGAAATCCGGGCCGCCCATGCGGGCGTTCGGCTGGCGCATCAGGGACAGCAGCGGATGATCCGGGAGTTCACGGTCGCCGACATAGAGCAGCCAGACGACCGAAGCAGCGGCCTCCGCGACCAGCCGCACCGAGCGATGGGCGACCGGATTGCGCATGAAGCCCTCGCGGGCAAGGGCCGAATAGGAGCGGCCAGTCCACTGCGCCCTGCCCTCGCCGGCGAGCGCCACAAGACCGCCCGATGCCTTGGTTTCGGGCATGGCTTTGCGGCCCGCCGTGGTGCGCCACGGCAGAGAAAAACGGATTTTCATGTTGGGCTCCCTTGGCGTTTCTCTTAAAGGGCGTGCTCTGCCTCGACTTAGGTTTTTGCCGGCGACCTTCATTTCGCCTGTGACTACGAGGACGATGGAAACGGGTTGCAGCCGCTGATATGTCTTTTCGGACTTGGGAAGCAGAGGAGATCGTAATGCCGAAATTCACTGTCAGCATCGAATTGGAGATCGTTGCCGACGACGAAGCCCATGCTGCCGCGCTTGGCTACAGGGCTCTGAGCGACAACCCTCCTCCGCTCGCCTACACCGTGACCAATGCCAATGGACAGAGCAAAGACATCATGGTGGATAGAGAAGCCGCTGAAATGTTCAGAGAGACCGACGACACGTTCAAGATTGCCGACAGCCTGTTTTCGGTCTTCAAATAAAAGCGATAGTAGCAGTCGCGCCTTCAATCAAAGACGTCACGCGACCCCGCCCCTCGTTCCGATTGTGGCAGATCAACTCCGAACGAAGCCGGAGGAAGGCATGGGAGCATCCGAACCTGACTGCGGGCCAAACCGATTTGATCCCGGCGTCGAACGAGAGCAGAGGAAGACCAGAATTGTGATCGTCCCAACGATCGGGACAAGCATAAAAAAGTACCATGCGCCAGTGCGATCGGTATCGTGAAGGCGACGAACGAAAACTGCGAGCGACGGAAGACAATGTATCAGCCCAACGAGAGTGCCGATGATCATGAAGCGCGGCCTGCCGGCCCAGAGAACGGTGTCCAGGCCCCATGACCCCATGTTGAGGAGCGTCGAAACAAGCATGAACATCCAGAATTCAGATCTGGTGGCTCGACCGCTGAAGGTCGCGTATTTCGACATCGCCGCAATATAGGAATGCATCAAATCTTCCCCTGCTTCGGGTGTTAACCCATTAACTTCTGATGCAACCTATTGCAGATTTTTGTGAAAGTCGTCAGCAACTCTCGCGAAAGCCGAATATTTCCCTACAATGGTGATGCGACCTCGGCGAGTGGTTATAGTGTAGCGGAAGATTGTCGACCCAAAAGTGCTGCCTTCTCGGCCACATAGCCGGATCTCAGTGCAGCTCATTCAAAATATTGCGGCAGCTTTTCATCAATTCCAGGATATTTTCCTCGGTTAAAAGATGAGTTCGAGCGACTTCATCAGCCACGTACGCGAATAATATTTTCTTTTGGAAATCTGCTTCGCAAACGACGCTTATCGTCGCGTATTCTTTCTCTTTTTTGTCTATCAGATATTCTTTTCTTAAAAACTCGTACCCATAGAATGGGAAAACACTTCTGACCAAGCGTTTTAGCATCTTCGGCTCACTTCCATACTGGATGTAAAGTTCGATGATGACCTTCAATTCAAAATTTTACTACCATGAATTGGGAAACGGCAGGAGTTTAACCTCTAGATCCGCGTCCTTACCGCCTTGTCCGTATCATAGTCAGCGGCATAGCGCATTTCGCGGATGGGGCGGACGCGGGAGGTGGAGAGCTGGTAGTTCGGATGGGCCTTATAGGCGGCAAGTGCTTCCTCGTCGTCGAACTCGCCATAGACGACGAGATCGATCTCGGTGCCGAACTGGTCGGTCTTGACGTTGGTGCCGATCTCCAGCAGCCGCGCATGGGGGATTTCCGTCAGGATCGACAGGCCGGCGCGCACCTCGTCGAGATTGGCGCTCGATGCGGTGAAGAAGACGATATGGCGGATCATGGCGACGCTCCCGGAATGCAGATGTCGCTGCGCGATATCACGCCGGTCCGGGCAGTTCAACGATCGAGCTACAGGTCACACCGTATAGCTGATCGCGGCATAGTAGGCTTTCGCGTCCACGGCGACCCGGTCGCCGGGCTCGCCGGGATTGACGATGCCGCGGGCGCCGACCCAATTCGCGGTCGTTCCCTTGAAGTAGTCGGACAGCTTCTTGCCGGTGAATTTTCCGTTGATCATGCCGTCGAACAGGATGTCGACCGCCTTTGCAGGTTTGAGCGCATCGGTCGGCGTCGCGATACCGAATTTGGCATAATTCGCCTTACCGGTGATCTGCACCAGGCCGCGACCGCGATAGCGCCAGCCGTCACCGCTCTCCTCGTTGCCGTTTCCGATCTTATTTGCGTAGGCTCGGTTGGCGATCCTCTCCGGCTGGTGCGCATAGTCTTCGGCCTGCGCCACGGTGAACTTCGCCGGGAAGACCTGGCGCAGCCGCTGCGCACTGTAATTCATGTTCTCTTCGATCGGCTGCATGCCGGCACCGGCCTCGCGGTGAGCGGTCCCCATGATATAAGCGAGCCAGCGGTCGTCACTCGCCGAATATCTGGCCTCCCATTCGTCAAGAATGGCCTCATGGCCATCCACCTGCTGTTGGTTGAGGCCGTTCGGATAGAGCCTGTCATGCAGGTGGTCGAAGAAGAAATCCCGGTTGATCTTGCTCATGCTTCGTTCCTCACAGCTGTCAAAGGCAGAACGCAAAAGTCGCAGGCTGCGCGGAAATTCGCGCCTCGTTTTCGCATTGCTCTTGATCGGTTTCATCCCCTTGGGCACGCCTTCCGGCGCCGCCAATTCGATTGTATATTTTTAAGATACAACCCGAAAGCAACCCAGGTGTTACATGGCTGAACACACCGAATGGGCGTTTACTAATCCAAAAGATTATTTTCTTTCAATCGTTTAAAATAAATTCAATCGTTTAAAGTTTAGTAGACCCTGATTTACAATTCAGTTTCCATGTGGAACCTTCGTGCTCGTTCGACGTTTCGTCGCCGTCCAATCAAGAGAGGATCACATGCAAAAACAGACTGCACCGCAGCCCACCATTCCCCAGCATGTCGTCGAGCGCATGGAAGACGAATGGCGCCAGATGCGGCCTGTCCGCGAGACACCTCCTGCCAAGCCGGCACCGCAGCAACCGGCCGAATAATCGCCGGATCACCCGGATCAAATGCCCCGTACGCGGGGCTCTCCATTTCCCTCCAGCATCAGTGCCGTCAGCGCCCAGACCAGGGCATCCAGCCGGTCGGGCGACCGGCCTAAGGACAATCCGTCCGGGCCGAAATCGCACATCTGGTCTTCCAGAGCCGTAAACCGCGCCGCATGGGCCACCCGGCCCTGCTCGTAGAGCGCTGCAACCGGCTCGGCCCGCAGGAATTTTCCCCGTGTGGCCCTGACCGTCGAAACCGGCAGGACGGCGTCGACGCTTCTGAGCATCGCCGCCACCATATCGCCGCCCTGGTTGATCTCGGCGACGACCCGGTCGGCATCGAAGCGGCGATAGGCGCGCACCACGGCCGCCGCCCAGGCGGCTGGGCTTGCGCCCTCCACTGAGCAATCCGCCAAGACAACCGCCCGGCCGGAAGCTTCCAGTCCAGCGACGACAATACCGCAGCACGATTGCGCGCCGGCAGCCGCCGGCGGGTCGACCGCGACGACGATGCGTCTGAGCGCGCCGGCAAAGCGGATCGTGACCGCCTCGATGGCCTCGCGCTTCCACAGCGCATCCTCGCGATCCTCGATCAGCTCGCCGTCCAGTTCCTGCCGGCCGAGCCGGGTGCCGCCATAGCGGGCGGAGAGCGCATCGATGAAGCCGGGCGCCAGGTTATCAGTATTCGACAGCGTGCTCATGCGGGTCAGCCGCGTTCCGCCATCGGCCATCAACCCTTTCAGCAGCGGCACCGGCCTTGGCGTCGTCGTCACCAGTTGGCGCGGCGCCGTCCCCAGTCGCAGGCCGAATTGCAGCATGTCCCAGGTCTCCTGCCCGTGCTTCCATTTGGCAAGTTCGTCGCACCAGGCGAAATGAAACTGCGGCCCGCGCAGGCTCTCGGGATCTTCCGACGAAAAGAGCTGCGCCACCGCGCCGTTCGGCCAGACGAGCCGGCGGCGCGAGATTTCGAATTCCGGTCTCTTTGGCCCGGCGATTCGGCAGATGCCCGAGACGCCGTCGATCATCACCTCGCGGGCGTCACCGAGCGTTTCGGCGACAAGCGCGATGCGCAGATCCGATCGTTCCCCGGCGCTGGCGATCGCCTGCACCCATTCGGCGCCGGCCCTCGTCTTGCCGGAACCGCGACCGCCGAGGATGAGCCAGGTGCGCCAGTCACCCTTGGGAGGCTGCTGATCCAAACGGCCGGCAATGCTCCATTCCCTCGGCGAATGATCGACATGGGCCATAGCGGCGACCGTATCGGCGATCTCGGCATCCAGCGACGATCCGTTTTGCTGCGAACCATCGGACGAAAGATGGGTCCCCGCCATCGGATCGTTACTCTCACCTATGGTGCTGTCGATCGCGGCCGGCGGGAGCGGTTCACGCTCCATGTCCGCTGCCAGCTTCCGGCCGGAATTCAGTCCTGCATTCGCCTGCCGGCGCAGGCTGTCGATTGTGTTCATTCGCGCTTCATAGGCATCAAGACATTCTCGCAGCCGCCGAAGCAGCTCATCGGTCGAACGGTGTTTGAGCGGCGGGCGTTCGGATGGCAGGCGGGCCGGTGTCGGCAATTGCATCGTCCGGTCCGGATTGCCCTTCAGCGCCATCCCCTGCCCGGGCGCTAGCAATGTGCTCACGCTGCTTGACAATCGCGTCCACGCGCTCCTGGACCCGTTTCTCGATGAGCTCCATGAGAAGCCGTTTCTTTTCCTCATATCCCAGGCTGTCGGCATTGCGCTCCGCCTCCATCTCGCGGTCGCGCGCCAGCTGTCGCTGCAGCGCATCGACCTTTTCCAGCGTGCGCACGATCAGCGACATGGCGTCCGTCGCCGCCTTGATATCTGCGCGGGCAAGCTTTGCCGCCGCGTCGTCCGCATCGGGTCCGCAGAGCAGCTCGGCCGTGGCCCGGAGCTTGCGGAAATGATCGAACTGCTCGCGCATCTCGCGCGTCATATCGTTGAGGAGAAGTCGCAGGTCTTCGGGCGGCACATCCGCTGATTTCGTTTCCAGAAGGATATCAGCTGCCTGCCGACGACATTCCGCCTCGCTCCAGCCGATCTCACCAGCTTCGAGCCACCCGTCATAGGCCGGTTTCTCCGGCCATGCGCCAAACAGCGCCGGATCGAAATTGTCGATACCCTGCATGAAACCCTCCGGACGCGGAAAGACGCCGCCAGCCCGAAAGCTGCGGAGACCACGGTCAACGATGTTCTGAAACTCAGCGGATGCGCGGCCTTACGGATCAGCTTCCCGAAACCAGGAAGCGATGCCCTGCAGCCGCAACTTTCCGACTATGCCTGAACCCTATCAAACCACCGTCACGCCGTCAAGGATTATTTTCCTATCCTTGCGATTTTTCTTCCGACCGAAGTTCGAGCGGGGATCCCAGATGGGGATTATCGGCTCCGGCGGGCGACGCATCGGCCGCTTCCGCCGGAGCCGAGTTCGTCAAACCTGCTTGTCGATCTTTCTAAACTGCCTTGCGCCCTTCTTGTAATCCGGGCGCGGCGCGTCGGATTTGATATCGGTCAAGGCTACGTCGAAGCATTCGTCGAACAGGAACATGCGCCATTCCGAAACCGGCGGCATGCTGCTCTCACCATCCACCTGCCAGGCATTCATGGCCGACTTGAAGGCCGTCGTCGTTCCGACCGTGTGGACCTCCACCACGCGCGGCAGGCCCTCATAGGTCAGCGAGAGGCAGATCCCCTTTTCGATCGCCGAAATCGCCAACGCCTTATTCTGGGTGGCCTGCGCAAGGTTCTTGGGCTTGTAGTTCTTGATTTTGTGGGCGACTTCGCCAGCCCGGAAAGATGATTGATTGGCCACGTTCTGCTCTCCTTCATAAACTGAAGGGATAGTTTATACGATTCTGACGGGGACGTACGGGGATAAAGGACGAGACTACTTTCCTATCCGCCATTCGTTTTGATTAGACCCGCACCACCCGATCGCGCGATTGTGAGAGCTCCTTGCCCAGCGTATCGTGCCCCCGGTTTTTTCGCGACCATTGGGGGAATTCGAGATGCGATCCAGTCATTTCATGGCAGCCATGCTGCTTGCTTCCTGCTGTCTTGGCGCCGCCTCCCTGCAGGCGGCCGAAAGCACTGTCGCGCGGGGCAAATATCTCGTGCAGGTCGGCGGCTGCGGTGATTGCCATACGCCCGGCTATTTCCTCGGCAAGGCCGACGAGAGCCGCTATCTCGGCGGTTCCGATGTCGGCTTCAAGATACCGCCTGGAACGTTCGTCGGCGCGAACCTGACGCCGGACAAGGAGACCGGGCTTGGCAGCTGGTCGGTCGAGCAGATCGTCACCGCCATGACCAAGGGCCAGCGGCCGGACGGACGGATGCTGTCCGAGGTCATGCCGTGGCGCGACTTTGCCCATCTGACGCCTGCGGATGCCAAGTCGATCGCCATGTACCTGAAATCGCTGCCGCCGGTGAACCACAAGGTCCCCGGCCCGCTCGGGCCGAACGAAAAGCCGGACTTTCCAGTGCTGACGGTGGTTGCGCCCTGATATTGCGGAATGCCCTCATCAGCCTTGCAGCATTCGCTTGTGTCATTCAGGCGGTATGATAGGCTTCAAACGCAATGAGACGTTGCAACTAATTTCATTCCGAGTGAATTCCCGAGATTTTTTACACCCTTTAGAGGAGATATCCATGTCTAAGATGATGATTCTCGGCGTAAAAGGCGAAGACAAACTCTGGCTGGTCGACTTCGAGGCGGGCAGCGTAACCGCCATGGATGGAACGCGGGAAGACTATATGGCCCGCCGTGACGCGGAAGGCGCCACCTCGGACGTAGACGTCGCGGTTGCGGTTGAACCTGCTGAATCCGCATTTTCGGGCCGTATGTACAAGACGCCGGAAAATGCCGAGTTTACCCTCGTATTCGACACTGAAGAGGCGGCATTTTCCGGGCAATATTACAAAACTCCAGCTTCCGGCAGCTCTGCTGTAGACGTCGCGGTTGCCGTCGAAACCGTCGAATCCCCATTTTCGGGCCGTCTTTACAAGACGCCGGAAAATGCCGAATTTAGCCTCGTATTCGATACTGAAGAGACGGCATTTTCCGGGCAGTATTACAAAACTCCAGCTTCCGGCAGCTCTGCCACGGAACGCTCGTCTCACTGACGCGCCGGCCCGACTCGGGCCCGCAAGGGCCTGAGTCTCCTGGACCACAGAGTTTACGGCGCAACATTGACCACCTATTCCGATCGTATCTGTTCGCCTGATGAGACGATGGCGCGTGTCGTGCCGCTCCTCAGCCGATATGGAATAAGTCGCCTGGCTCGGCTGACGGATCTGGACAAGATCGGCATTCCGGTCTGGAACGCGATCGCCCCGAACTCCCGCTCGATCGTGATCAATCAGGGCAAGGGAATAGAGGACATCGACGCAAAGGTCTCAGCGGCGATGGAAGCCCTGGAACGCGCGGTTGCCGGCGATCCGAAGCTTGAGTTGCGCAACGCCAGTCAACGCGAACTGTTATCCGAAGGTTTTGGTGCCGAGACACTCGATACGCTGATTTTGGCTGGCCAACGCGAAGTCCATCCGGAAGAAAGTTTGTCGTGGACGATCGGTTTCGACATCCTGCAAAAGCGCCCCACCTGGGTGCCTGTCAACGCGGTCCAGCTCGACGACAGAAGCGTCAACAGGTTCTGGCAGTCGTCGGACGGCCTGGCCTCGGGAAATACGCTGTCGGAGGCGACGTTCCACGGGCTATTGGAGCGCATCGAGCGGGATGCCGAGATTCTGTCGCAATTCATCCCCGCTGAGGAGCGCAGGCTGAATTGCGTAGACCCGAAGTCTTTTCGGGATCCGGTCGTCGACAGCCTCGCCGCAAGGGTTCGCGCAGCCGGTTTCAGGCTCCAGATGTTCAACATCACCAGCAATGTCGGCGTTCCCTGCATCGAGGCTTTTATCGCCCCGGCGATGCCGGCCGGCGGCGTCATGCGCTACATCGAGATGACGCAGGGTGCCGGAGCCCATCCCAACAGCGTGCGCGCCGCAATCCGAGCTATCACCGAGGCAGCGCAATCGAGGCTGACCTATATCAGCGGGGCCCGCGACGACATCCTTCCGGAAACATTTGTCCGGCCGCTTCCCGATCATCTTCTCAAACTTCTTTCCATCGAGCCAACGGAAGCTCCCGCCAAGTTTGAGACCATTGCCGGAACGACGGTCGATGAAATGCTGTCGTCCATCGTCGACCGGCTGGTCGCGGTTGGGATCAAGTCGATCATCGTCGTAGACCTCAATCCCGGCGAAAAAGCTTTCAGCGTCGCGAAAGTCATCGTGCCCGGGCTGGAAAATCCCGACGGGCGACGGAAACGAAGGCTTGGACCCCGGGCGCTCAAGCGGATCATGGGGGCGAGGTGAAAATGCGTAGCCCCGGTGCTGACGGTGGTCGCGCTTTGTCGCAAAAAACATTCGTTAGTCCCGCCCGGCTTCCAGATCGGATCCGGCGGTGACGGGCGGTCCCATCAAGAGGTTGACGAGCACCAGCAGGGCGATGGCGCCGAACATGCCGACGAGGCGGTCGATCGCCGGCAGCAGGCTCGACGGCGGTCCTGATCCCTGCACCAGCGTCAGGATCAGTGCGACCGCAGCCTGAATGCCGAGGCCGGAAATGCCGTAGCGTCCGCTCTGCACCTGCATGGCCACGAAGGTGCCGGCCATGATCGCCATCAGCCATGGGAGGAGAAGCTGCATCAACGGCAGGGCCTGCAGAGCAAGGCCGATGGCGCCGCCGATCGCGCAGCCGGCGGCGCGCTGAAGCATGCGCTGGTTGATTGCCCGCTGGTCGGCGTCGGCAAGGCCGGTCAGGACGGGAACCGCCATGACCGCGCCGATCGATATGGCCATCTGGCTGAGATTGGGCAGCTCCAGCTGTCGCCAGATCAGCGGCACGAAGGCGATCGTCGTGCCGGTGCGCGTCGCATGGGACAGGACGTGCCAGTTGGGACCGAAAAGGCTGCCCCAGCCGGGTGCTGCAGGCGGCGCCTTTCCCTCCGGTGGAGCGAGCAGCCACGTCATCGACAGCGCAACAACCGTGCCCACAACGATCTCGGTTGCGCGATAGAATGCGATGGGTAAGGCCATGTCAGGATCGTCCAGCGCGCCCAAAATCACCATGACGGCCGTGATTCCGCCCAGCAGCCAGGCATAGCCGTGCGGGCTCAGAAGCGCGCCCATGATGGCGAGCGTTCCGGCGCAAAACAATAGCAGCATTGTGGCGAGCGGATCATAGGCCGCCCAGGGTGTAAGGATGAAGCCTGCGAGCGCCCCTACTGCCGTACCGATGATCCGCATTGCACCCTTCTGCAGCGATTGCGGGTGGCTTGCCTGCGTGCAGACGAAGGCGCTGATGCCAGCCCACCAGGGGTCTTCGAGCCGCAGCGCCAGTGCCGCCAAGATCGCGACGCCGACGGCAAGGGCAGCGTTCGTTGCCTGCCTTGCCCGGGGACCGGAAAGCGTCAGTTCGGCCGCCTCGGCGCGGATCGCCTTTGCCAGTTCCCCGATCATTGGAAGATCAGCGCACGGGCATCAGCGCCCATGTAAAGCATGAGACCGGCCGGCGGATCGACCAATGTCAGCGTGACCGGAAAGCGGCGCTTCAGCCGGATCCAGTCAGTTGTCGGCGCGACGTAGGGCAGAAGCCGACCTTCTGCCTCGTTGCGGCTGATGCCGCGCGCCACACCTTCGATACGGGCGCGGTAGAAGCGCCAGGGATGGGTGTCCAGCCATACCCAGGCGGTTTCGCCCTCGTGGAGGCCGGCAATGTAGCTTTCCTTGTAGTTGGCGACGATGCGCCAGCCTGCGGCATCGACGATGCCGATCAGCGGCGTGCCTGCCGTCGCAGTATCGCCAGGGTTGACGCCGAGATTGTTGATGGCGCCATCGGCCGGCGCGCGGATCTCGGTCTGCGTCAGCTGCCAGTCGGCCAGATCGAGCGCGGCGCGGGCCGCGGCAACGGCAGCGGTGCGCATTTCGAGCGCCCGGTTTGCCCGATCGAGGCCAACTGTATCGCCGGTGCCGTTCGCAACACCCGTCTGCGCGACCTCAACCGCGTCGCGCGCCGCATCCAGCTCTGCTGTTGCGACCTGCAGCGCAGCCTTTCGCCCGGCGACAGCGAGCCTGAAGGGCGCATCGTCGATAACGGCCAAAAGATCGCCCTTGTGCACATCCTGGTTGTTCTCGACATTCACGCGAGCGATCACGCCTGTCACCTGTGGCGCGACCGCGATGAAGTTCGAGGCGACATAGCCGTCATCGGTATAGGCGACCAGCGATGTCAGGACCTGCCAGAGCGCGAAGACGGCCAGAATGCCGGCAATTCCGACCATGAACCTGCGAAGCCGCTGCCGCCGGACTTTCGAGGCGACGGGCAGCACGGCGGTCGGATCGTTCTCAGGGGTCCCAGCGGTCATTCTGCCACTTTGCCGCGAATTCGATCTTCTGCCAAGACCACCTGCCGGCAGCACAAGACGGCTCGCCTATACATTTGATTATACTAATATTATAATCCCGGCATGACCAGGGAGGAGCTCATAGCCTTCGCGCTCAATCTGCCGGAGGCCACCGAAAGCGCGCATTTCGAGAGGCGGGCTTTTCGTGTGCGCGGGCGGATTTTCATGACCTTGCCCGGCGGCGATTATTGCGTGGTGCGGCTGAAGCCCGACCAGCAGAAGATGGCGCTCGCGATTGCGCCTGACGTGACTGTTGTCGTTCCCGGCGGCTGGGGCGAGCGTGGGGCGACGCGGCTCTATCACGCGGCCGCCGACGACCGCACTGTGCATGACCTTGTCCAGCAGGGGTGGAAGAACGCAGCACCCAAATCACTGATTTCGAAGGAAGAATAGGCGGCGCTCGGCCATTCGCCTTTGCGGGCGGCTCGGCTGGATCATCGGCGTTAGAACCTTGTTTCAGCTACGGCGCTCAATTATTTGGTTGCGCATCAGAATTGAGTTCGAGCATCGCTCGAAATTAAACTTTCCCGTTCTCTCTTCAGCCTATATTGTATTTATACGGCTTCGATCAAACGGCCCCATGCGTTCCACCGCACTCAAGTATCGTTTGCCTCGCCTCCATGCATAGTAAATTCAATATGGTATTACTGCAAATTTTGAACTTTATCTAGGAATTACAAATGCCGGAATATGCCATGTATATTCTTCTAGTTCCTTTTGTTTTATTTGCAATATATCGGAGATTTAGGACACTCAAGAAAACTCAACGATGGAAAAAAGTCGTAGCCATTGTCGATAGCTCATATACTCGAGGCGCCGGAGAAGGATCGCAAGATTACGTCGATGTGCACTACGAACTAGGTGGGCAAAAATTTCGCGTCACGCGTGTTCGCCACGAACAAACATTCAATATTGGGGACAGCATAAACCTCTTAGTCGACCCAGAAAATCCGGCAAACTGCATGACGGATACGACCGCTCTGATCGACCGCTTCTTAAAGCCGCATCTCGCGTCCAACCTCTAGATTTTCTTCTCCATCTGTTCCTCCGCATCATCCCCGACCGTCAGCGGCCAGTCGACCACGTAATCCTCGTAGTCCTCGATATCGATGCCCTCTTCGCTGATCGTGCGGCCGCGCGCGGAAATACCGGCCTGATGGACGGTTTCTGGATCGCCTGAAATCAGCGGATGCCACCAGTAGAGGTCGCGGCCCTCATTGACCAGCCGGTAGCCGCAAGTGGGCGGAAGCCAGGCGATGTCGGGGACATTTTCCTTGGTCAGTTGCACGCAATCGGGCACGAAATCCCAACGATTGGGGTAGCTGGAGCAACGACAGCTCTCGCCATCGAGCAGCTTGCAGCGGATCGAGGTGAAATAGACGTCGCCGGTATCCCATTCCTCCAGCTTGTTCAGACAGCAGAGGCCGCAGCCGTCGCAGAGGCTTTCCCACTCCTCGGTGTTCATCTCGGCCAGCGTCTTGCGCTTCCAGAAAGGCAGTTCGTCCATCATTCCTCGGTTCTTGGCCTCAGTTCTTGGGCCTTTGTTCTCAAGTCTCAGTCTTTGGGGCGCTAGCGCAGACGTGACCATAAAGCACAGCCCGCCGCATCTCTCTTGTTCTTTTCCCCAAATCAACCAATTATTCAATCAGGCGCGATTATGAGTGAATCCTGACCTTCTTAGGTCGGGTTCGGCAAATCAGGCCAATTCGGGCGGGAATTCGGGACGTGCAGGATCCAACCAATCCAGAAGAACAGCCGGAAGGCCGCAAGCCAAGGAAGCGGCACCTTCTGCTGCGCATCGATTCCTGGATCGATTCCACGGTCTGGAACGCCGGCTTCCGCGCCGCCGAAATCTGGGAAGACATCACCATCTTTTCCCGCCGTTTCCGCGCCCGCGGCTGGAAGCGCATCGTCTTCGAGCTTGCCGGCGAGGCCATGACGCTCGGCGTGGCAGGGACAGTCGTCATGCTGGCGCTTGCCATGCCTGCCTTCGAGGCTACACAGGGAGATTGGCGCAATCGCGGCAATTTCGCCGTTACCTTTCTCGATCGCTACGGCAACGTCATCGGCCATCGCGGCATCATCCATGAAGATTCCGTGCCGGTCGATCAATTGCCCGATTATTTCGTCAAGGCGGTCCTGGCGACCGAGGACCGGCGCTTCTTCGACCATTTCGGCATCGACGTCTTCGGCCTCTTCCGCGCATTGACCGTCAATGCCCAGGCGGGCGGCGTCGTCCAGGGCGGCTCGACGCTGACGCAGCAGCTCGCCAAGAACGTGTTCCTGACCAACGAGCGCTCGATCGAACGCAAGATCAAGGAAGCCTTCCTCGCCATCTGGCTGGAAGCCAACCTCTCCAAGAAGGAAATCCTCAGCCTCTATCTCGACCGCACCTATATGGGCGGCGGCACCTTTGGCGCTGCTGCCGCGGCGCAATATTACTTCGGCAAGAGCATCACCGACGTCAACCTTGCGGAGGCGGCCATGCTCGCCGGCCTCTTCAAGGCGCCGACCAAATATGCGCCGAGCGTCAACCTGCCGGCTGCCCGCGCCCGCGCCAACGACGTGCTCTCCAACCTCGTGCAATCAGGCTTCATGACCGAGGGCCAGGTGATCGCCGCTCGGCGCAATCCGGCCTCCGTCGTCGACCGCGCACAGTCCGAATCGCCGGACTTTTTTCTCGACTGGGCTTTCGACGAGGTGCAGCGGCTTTCCTCCCGCTTCCCCCAACGCACGCTGATCGTGCATACGACCGTGGACATGAGCCTGCAGAAGGCGGCCGAGGACGCTGTCGAATCGAGCCTGATGCAATATGGCGAGCAATATCACGCCAAGCAGGCGGCGAGCGTGCTCATCGAGAACGGCGGTGCGGTGCGCGCCATGGTCGGCGGGCGGGACTATGGCGAGAGCCAGTTCAACCGCGCTACCAAGGCACTGCGCCAGCCGGGATCGTCGTTCAAGATTTACACTTACTCGGTCGCGATGGAGAACGGCATGACGCCGGCGACCACCATCATCGACGCGCCGATCTCCTGGGGCAACTGGAGCCCGCATAATTTCGAAAACCGCTACGAGGGCAAGGTGACGCTGTTGCAGGCGATCACCCAGTCGATCAATACGATCCCCGTGCGGCTCGCCAAGGAGCATTTCGGCATCCAGCCCATCCGCGAGATGGCCAAGCGCTTCGGCGTCGAAACGCCGATCCGCAACGACAAGACGATCCCGATCGGCACGTCGGAAGTCACCGTTCTCGACCAGGCGACGGCCTATTCCGTCTTCCCCGCCGACGGCATGCAATCGCGCCGCCACGGCATCCAGCAGATCACCGGCTATGACGGCAAGGTTCTCTACGATTTCGACCGCGACGAGCCGCCGCCACAGCGCGTGCTGTCGGAAAAGGCGCTGTCCTACATGAACACGATGCTGATCAACGTGCCGCAAAACGGCACGGGCCGAAAGGCGCAGCTCGATCATGGCATCCTGATCGGCGGCAAGACCGGCACAACGTCTGCCTATCGCGACGCCTGGTTCATCGGCTTTTCCGGCAACTACACCTGCGCCGTCTGGTTCGGCAACGACGACTATACCTCGACCAACAACATGACGGGCGGCATGCTGCCGGCCATGACCTTCAAGAAGATCATGGACTATGCCCATCAGGGCATCGTGCTGAAGCCTATCCCAGGCATCGAGAATCCGTTCCCGCCGCAGAAGCCGCAGACGGTTGCCGCCAAGAAGCCGGCGCCGCCCAGCGACCAGCCGGTCCAGCCGCCGCCCTTGCGCCCCCGCACGCTCTCGGCGGATTCGACCAAGATCCTGCACGACCTGGGCCAGAAATTGCGGGAAGCAACGCCGCTCAATCCACAGAAAGTGGCGACCGCCGGCTGACGATGAGCCGCGTTCAACGGGGCAAATGAACGACATCCCTTTATCGATTTAGCGAGCCGGTAGATCACGGGCGGCGGCCGCAATGGTCAGCCCAGAGCAAGGCGTGGCCATTACGATAAGCTTTATTTATAGTTTATGCCCCGCCCCACCTATCCCCCTAGTTGAAAGCCGCTTTTTATGGGCCTGCAGCTTGATCATACCGCATCCCACCCATCAGCGCTCGTTGCCATCCTGGAACAGGTTTCCAGCTTCATGGACGCCGGTGACGACAATGCCGCCATCGCCGCACTTCTCTCCGTGCAGGAGCCTGTCCGTCTGGATCCTTCCGCATGCCGTACACTTGCCAATCTGCTTCTGCGTGCCGGCAGGCCGCAGGATGCCATCTTCTGGTTCGATGCCGTACTTAGCATGAGCCCGGGCGACGCCGAGGCAATCGCCGGCCTCGGCACCGCCTGCCAGGCTGTCGGCGATCTGACACGGGCGTTGCAATGCTGCGAAGCGATCCTCGTATTCCGCTGGAAGGATGCCGATGCCTGGTACGATCATGGTGACGTGCTCGCTCGAATCGGCCGGCTGCCTGAATCGCTTGTAAGCCTCGACCGCGCGATCGAACTTAAGGCCGACCACGTCCCGGCGCTGACGAAGCGCAGCCGGGTCCTCTCGGTGCAGGGCAAGGTCTCAGAGGCGGTATTCTCGGCCTTGCGCTGCTGCGACCTGATGCCGAACGATCCGGCGCCCTGGCTCTTGGTCGGCGATATACTCAAGGAGGGTGACGACCTCGGGCGGGCGATATCGGCCTATGAAAAGGCGCTGACGATCGCCCCCAGGGATGTTGTCTGCCTTTGCAAGAAGGCACAGGCGCTGAAGGATGCCCGGCAGAAGAAGCTTGCCGTGACCTATGCCCGCACCGCGCTTCGCATCGAGCCGAACCACAGAGAGGCGCTGCTCCTATGCGGCGGCCTGGAGCACGATCTTGGTAACGAAGAAGCAGCGCGCGCCTGCTTTCTGAAGGTCGCGACTTCAGGAGCCGCCCGCAACTATACGGCCGAGCGCCGGCCTGCCAGTTTCAAGGCGCTGATGCTCTTTTCGCCACTATCCGGCAATACGCCCTATGAAGACCTGATCAGCGACAGTTCTTTCGACACCGATGTCATCCTCATCCTGCCCGATCATCACTACGACCCGCAGACAATAAGCGCGGACACCGACGTCGTCGTCAATCTGGTGTCGGAGGCGGATCTCGGACGCGATATCATTGCATCGCTGGTGGACTTCGCCGATTCCCTCGGAAAGCCCGTGGTCAATCATCCCCGGCTGATCCTGCAGACGGATCGCGCGACCATCGCGGAGAGCCTTGCCGCCATATCGGGCGCGATCATGCCGGCAACCGTCCAGGTCGAAGCCGCCGTCCTGCGGCAAATCCTGCGCAGTGGCGCGGTCACGAGCATCCAGACGATCGTCCGCCATGCCGGCACCCATGGCGGCGACAAGATGGAACTGGTTTCGACGCCGGAAGAGTTGCTTGCCTTTGCCGAGGAAGCCGGAGACCAACCGCTCTACCTCACCGATTTCGTCGACTACAGGTCCGCCGACGGCTACTTCCGCAAATATCGCTTCGTCTTCGTCGGCGACGAGATTTTTGCCTATCACCTGGCAATCGGCGATGTCTGGAAAGTGCATCACATGTCGACGCGCATGGCCGATGTCGCATGGATGCGCGACGAGGAAAAAGCCTTTCTGGAGCAGCCGGATCGCGTCTTCGGGGCGGAAGCCATGGCAACACTCGATGCCATCAGGCGCAAGGTGGGGCTCGATTATTTCGGCATCGACTGTTCGCTGGATGCCGAGGGCCAGGTCGTGGTGTTCGAAGTCAATGCTTCGATGCTGATCCATCTACACAACAAGGATTTTGAGTACAAGACGCCGCATGTGATGAAGATCAAGGATGCTTTCGAGCGCCTGCTGCAACGCCGGGCCAACGAGGGAAAAGCGCCCGCACCGGATTTGCCGCAACCTGCTGCCAAGGCGGGATAGAGCCACGCCCTACCCCGCGTTTGAGCTAATCGAGCTCTTCTCGCAGGAATTATCGGCGAGGCCTTCCGGCGTCGCCGAGCAAGAGCCGCCGACAGACATCACGAAATCCATCATCGGGTTCACGCGGAACCTCGGTCTTCTTCGTCCAGACGATTCGCGCGCTACGCGGCATCGTTCGTCCGGCAAGCAGCCAATAGATGAAGCCACTTGCGCAGCCGATTATGATGGAGGCCACGCCAACGTGGCTGGCCAAGAGCGAACTCGAAGGCGGCGGCGGTGGGCCGTAGCTTTCGAGCAGCAGACCAAGAAACCCGCCGGATAAAACGTAATAGAGCTTATTTCGCAAGCTCATCACTTCACCGACGACAATGATCAGGCCTGCAGGAAAGAAAAGCAGGTAGACGACGAACGGAAATGCAACCGCAGCAAACTCGATGACGGCAGCGAAATCGCCAGATGTCCCATAATGTTGCGGCGCCGTGTCCTTGATCACCATGAAGGCGGCCATGAGGACGCAGGCAACGAGCACGGCGGCGAGATAGCCGCCCAGAGCGACTGCGAAGCGAACGGAAACATAGGCCACAGATCTCCAGCCAAGATCTGCAGCCTGTATCAACCCGCCGTATACTATGCCGAGCCTCTCAAAGCTGCGCATCAGAGATATAGGGTTCCCACCTTCAGCCGCTTTGACTGTATCACGGGTCATCTGCGCGATCCAAAAACATATCATTCCTGGGTTGCAAACTGGGAGCGACCGGCAACGGGATTGAACGTTTTTGGGGTGTGCCAGATTGTCTTTGAATATTAGGGAAGCTGCCGGTGATAAGCTCTCGTTAACCATCCAGCGGGTATAAAAAAGGATCAATTCGACCGATTGCGAGCACCCCCGTTTTTGTAGCCGAGTAGCCATGTCCATCATCCATGCCTTCAGCGCGAATAGCGGCCGTCTTATCGAGCTGACGTTCGGCCCCGGATCGCCCAGCCGGCGGCAACATTCGACGGGTAAAGGGCAGGCGAAACTGGCGAAATCCCGTATCCTCGTGCTCGTCTGCGCCCTGGCGATTGCCTATGTCGCCATCTTTACAAAGCTCACCTATCTGGCAATGACGCCGGAGGACCTCACATCGTCCATTCCGCCAAGCCAGGCGCCCGCATTCCGTCCAGACATCGTCGATCGGAACGGCGAGCTGATGGCGACCGATATTCGCACCGTATCGATGTTTGCGGAACCGAACCGCGTTGTCGACGTCGATGAAACGGTCGAGAAGCTCGCTGGCGTCTTCCCGGATCTGGACAGAAAATCCCTTTACCAGAAGCTCTCGGACAAGCGGTCGCGCTTTGCCTGGCTGCGTCGGCAGCTGACGCCGAAACAGCAGAACGCAGTCCTTGCGCTCGGCCTGCCGGCGATCGGGTTCCGCCCGGAAGTTAAACGTTTCTATCCCGGTGGTCGCACCGCCGCGCATATCCTCGGCTATGTCGACATCGACAATCACGGCGTGGCGGGGATGGAGAAATATCTCGACATGCAGGGTCTCTCGGATCTGGCCGCAACAGGCATGACGCCGAGCGACGCCGCGCTGCAGCCCGTGCGACTGTCGGTCGACCTGCGCGTCCAGAACATCGTCCATGACGTTGTCGCGGCGGCACCTGCGACCTATCAGGCCCAATCGGCCGGGGCCGTCATCCTCGACATCCATACCGGCGAAGTGCTGGCCATGGCCTCGGCCCCGGATTTCGATCCCAACGACCCGCAGACCGACGTCAAGGGCTGGCTGAACCGCATGTCGAACGGCACCGACGAAATGGGCTCGGTCTTCAAGACCTTCTCGATGGCGATGGCCTTCGATACCGGCACGGTCAAGCTCACCGACACGTTCGACGCCAGCACGCCGCTGCATTACGGCGGCTTCACCATCCACGACGACCGCGACGTGCCGCGCCGGGTACTGTCGATCCCGGAAATCTTCCGCTACTCCTCCAACGTCGGCACGGCCAAGATGATGGAGAAGGTCGGCATGGAGAACCAGCGCGCCTATCTCAACCGTTTCGGCCTGCTATCCAGGATGGACACCGAGCTGCCCGAGGTGGCGAAGCCGAGCCAGCCGAAGGTCTGGAAGATGATCAACTCGCTGACCGCCGCCTTCGGTCACGGCGTTGCCACAACGCCGATGCAGACGGCGGTTGCGGGTGCTGCCCTCATCGACGACGGCAAGCTGATTGAGCCTACCTTCCTGCCGCGTACCCAGGAAGAGGCTGAAAAGACCGCAAAGATCGTCGTCAAGCAGAGCACCAGCGACGTCATCAAATATCTCTTCAAGCTCAACGGCGAACAGGGCTCGGGCAGGATGGCCGATGTTGCCGGCTTCCACGTCGGCGGCAAGACCGGCACGGCCAACAAGGTCATCAACGGCGTCTACTCGCACAAGCTGAGCTTCAACTCCTTCCTCGCAGCCTTCCCCATAGATCACCCGAAATATGTGGTTCTGTCCTTCATCGACCAACCGCTAACGGGCGTGCACAACCTGAACCTCGCCGCAGAGACGGCCGCACCGATGGTTCATGACATCATCAGCCAGGCGGCACCGCTGCTGGGCATCGAACCGAACTTCGGTAATGTTCTGGCTTCGTATTGAGGGCTTGAGGAAGCCGCGTCTTGGCAAGCGGCCAGACGACACACGGCCGCGCTCTAAATATGCATGATTGGGTAGCCCGTTGCCATCAGTGGCGGGTCACGGCTGAAGCGGTCGTCAATGGAGTAAGAACCAAAGCTTAACAAGGACCGGTATCGTCACGCCGGCGATCGCGACTATGCCTGCCTGCCGTAGCAGCCTGCGCCCTAGTTTTATCTGCCTTTCCCGCTTTTCGGCGAGCGAAGCCGGCTTTTCAGGCGCGGATCGGAGTCGTGTCCGTTTGGCATTCAGCCAACAGGTATCGAAGATGGCCCCCATTGCGACAATGGCGACCAACCACTGAAATATCGCAACGCTGAGCCCACCGCGGACATAGAAATACAGGCTGAAAAGTGCCACGGCTGAGACACTTAGGATCAGCGTCCTTACGAGATCGCCGCCCTTGATTTCACTTAGCATATCCAAAACCTCAGCAGACTAACGCGTAGTGACCACGTTGCAGGTTGCTGAACAGCGTTCAACTTTGCAATCAAAAATTGCTGCACAAAACATCTATGCCTAATGATGGTAAATAGCCGCTTATGCCGCCATTCTCGCGTTAACATCGCCAGGGATGGCTGGTGGCATTTGCTGCCTGACATAGCAAATATGACCTCCGATGTAATTGAGACACCTCCTGGCGGGGCATAGTTTCCAGGCATCTCAAGACGAGATCGGCACTAACCGTGCCGGAGAGATGCCTCACGAAACATCGGAGAATGAATAATGACCGAGAAGACGTTTACCATGCGCGAAGCCCCGGAATGGCTGCTTTCCTTCTGGAGGGAAATCGACGACAAGACTTTCGGCGAAGGCTTCGATTGCTTTGCTGAAAATGCGACTGCCAATCTCGGCATCGCCGAATGGAGAGGCCGCGAGACGATCCGCGAGAGCCTGCGTGCTTTTATCGACACGGGCTTTACCGCCCATCACGACGTGACCGAGTATTGGGATGGCGGATCGCTGAAGGTGTTCCGCGGCTTTGTGACAATGACGCCGGACGACCGAAGTCACCCTGTCGTCAAGCCCGTCATGACCCACTTTTTCTACATGGACGAAGCAGACCCCACTAAAGTGCGCCACTGGTTTGGCTCCGTCGGTCCGGTTCAGTTCTGATCTTTTCGGTTCGAGCGTTTCCGTTCGGTACCGTGCGGATATGGAAACCAACATGCCTCGCGGGCCCTTTCCTCCTCGAAGGGACTGCGAGGCATAAGCACAGGGAGGCCTGCATGAACGGCAACGGGAGAGGCATGGCGATATCGAGAGAGCCCGGACCATTGCTGCGTCACTGGCGGGAAGTGCGCGGCAAGAGCCAACTCGACCTTTCCATGGATACCGGCGTGTCGCAGCGTCACATCAGCTTTGTGGAAAGCGGCCGCAGCGTTCCCAGTCGCCAGCGGCTGATGACGGTTGCCGAAGCACTGGAGGTGCCGTTTCGCGAACGCAACACGCTGCTGCTGGCGGCCGGCTACGCGCCGCTCTATTCGGATGACTCCTGGGATGCACCCGACATGCAGCCCGTGGTGGAGGCCTTGCGTCGAATGCTCAGACAGCACGAGCCCTTTCCCGCCGTTGTCATGGACCGCTACTGGAACGTTGTCATGTCCAACGACGCAGCGCCCCGCTTCTTCAATTGCTTCGTCGACATGGCAGAGCGCAAGCTGCCGCGCAACCTGCTGCACCTGATGTTCGACCCCAAAGGCATGCGCCCCTTCATTCAGGGCTGGGCCGAGACCTCAAAGAGCCTTCTCGCCCGTGTACATCGGGAATCGATCGGCCGGGTGATCGATGACAAGACGAGGGAACTGTTGAAGACCTTGCTTGCCTATCCCGATGTCGATGTCGACTGGAAGGCGCTTGACGCTCCCGCCAGCACGCCGATCGTTCCGCTGAATTTCGTTAGGGATGGCACGACGTTGAGCTTCTTTTCGCTGATCACGACAGTCGGCACGCCGATGACGATCGCGGCTCAGGAATTGAGGGTCGAATCCCTATTTCCGACCGATGCGGAAACGGAAAAGCTCTATGCCGAGATGATGAAGGACGCACCAATGCCGGTCCTGCCGACGGATCACTGAACGAGCCTCGACCTACTCATTCCGTGCAATTGCCGGACGCCGAAACCGACCAATATGGCTGCCTGCAGAGGTATCGACGCTCCGGATGATGCGTTGCGGCCCACGACGTCCACAGGGAGGTACTTATGGACGATACGGCGATTTTGACGGTTCCTGTTTTCAGCACTCTATGCAACGAGGCTTTCCGGCTCCGGCGCGAGGTATTCATCGTCGAGCAGAATGTGCCCGAGGAAGAGGAATTCGATGTCGGGGATTTCACGGCCTTTCACGTGGTGTCCATCGGTTCCGGCGAAGTCCGCGGGACGCTGCGGGTGATCCATGCCGAGGAGCATGTGAAGATCGGCAGGGTCGCCGTCGGCATCAGGTGGCGCGGATGCGGCATTGCCAGCGCCATGATCGGCTACGCGATGGAAACCCACCGCGCGGCACGCGACAACCGCTTCTACCTGACCGCCCAGAGCGACAAGGTTGCGCTTTACCAGCGCTTCGGCTTCACCGCATTCGGCGATGAATTTTTCGATGGGGGAATGCCGCATCTTGAGATGAAGAACTACTGATCGTGTTTCCTCGCGCGCACTTGATTGTCTCCCACTATCTTTGACATACAGGCCGACGGTGTCCGGCGAGGAGAAGCCTGTGGTCAAGCGACAAGAAGCAATCATAGGCCATTATGAACGGTCGTGGGGGACGCGTCCGCAGAAGGTAGATTTCTCCGAGGGACCGATCCATCAGCTCCCGCCCGATTTCGCGGTGTTAAAGTTCGGCCCCAGCGCTGATCGAGACATGTGGACCTATTCAACTGCATGCATGTCGCAAGAAGGAGATAAGAAGGCGCTCGAACTTCATGTTCATAGTCCCTACGAAACTGACGACGTGGCTGAACTGCTCGTGGCGACGGCGCATTATCACAGGACCGGAGCGATCCTGGATCTAGGTCATTCCGTTAATTTCGGCCGCCCTTGGTTGAACCATGCGCGCGCTGATCATGGCCTTATCTTGTTGCCCTATTTGGACGGGCCAAGCCTCGAAATCTTCAATTTGGAAGGCGGCCCAATTCATTTCTATTGGCTTCTGCCGATTACGCGAGAAGAAATCACATTTAAGAAAATACATGGACTGGAAGCATTGGAGACCGAATTCGACAAAGTTGGTCTCAAATATTTAAGCCCCGACCGCGGCAGCGTGGTTTGAGCGTTTCTGGTAGAACGCGAGCTTATTGCGATACAATAGATTGGAATTGCCGAAGATGAGAGTATTTCCTCAGATCACCTTTTTCGTCGCTTCTATTTTGGCCTCTGTATCTTACGCACATGAGCTAGGGCCAATACCAGAAAATGCGGGATTGGGCATAGCAGCGGTAAGCATGAATGTCGCGATGGTCTGCGATCTACAATTCAAGCGTCCGGAAATGGTTCGTGATGCAAAGGCCCTTTTCTTAAAGTTCGCGAAGAAGGAATTTAAGCAGCCAGAAGTTGCGACCGAGAGGGCTTTCGCTTATCTGCGACGTCAGGTGACGAGGGAGCGATTGGCTGAATATCACAAACAAACCCCGAAAAGTTGTGATGAGTTTTCAAGAATGTTCCGTCGGGAGCTTTCCCGCTGACCAGCGGATCGGCTTTGGCGGCCAGAAGCCGTCATCAGTGATGTTTTTCCAGCGCTACAATGGTTTCGCCCTGTCTGCCAGACCATTCCGACGCGGCCAGAAAGAAACCATTGGGGTAATCGTCAAGATGGTGTTTCCCATCCTCGAAAAGGTTGGGCTTAATAGCCTTCCAGTAATCGAAACGGTCTGATTCGGGCACCCAACGGAGCCTCTTTCCGACGTCTGCCTCAACGAACTGTACAGGCCCAGCTTTCAGCAGCGTCCTGATGTCTTCGGTCGTCAGGTCTCGAACCTTCCGACCAAAGTCGCCCTTGTCGTCCCAAAGGACTTCCAACGGCATCGTTAAAGCCCACCCGTATAAATCGCGGTGCAAACGTCCGTCCACCATTCAACTCCCCATCGATAGCGGCGGCCCTCCCAAGGAAAGCAGTCGGCCCATGGCGATCATTGCGCAGCCTCACCGACGCGTCCAGTGTACGGCGACAAGGCGAAATGCAAGCGCGACGGCGCAGAGACCCCACGGCGCCATGACTAGGTAAGATGTGGCGGTCGCACCGACACATTCGCTTTCGTCAATTTGACAGCTTTGAGCGACACCAAGCCACAGGTACATTGCTGCAACCGACACCGAGAGAGCGGCGAATATCAGGGATGCCCAAGTCCACACACCTCGGCGCATAAATGACGCGGAAATGATAATTGCCAAACACGGAAGTATCGTAAGCCCCAATAAGGAAGTCATGTCTGGCCCCGGCTTTCCCATGACGTGCCGGCGGCAAATGTAGCTGCTTCGCAGACGATCGCAATGGTCGCTCATGGGGCCGTGAGCAGACTCAGGTCAGGCTGGCAATCGACCATTTCCCCTGACCGTAAGGACCGGGCGGTCGACGTCCTCGATGGCACTTGCCGTCGAATTCCTGAGATTCGCCTTTCTCCGGTGGAGCGCGCACAACCCTGCCTTTCCCCTCATTGCAGAATCAGGGATAAGCTATTGGTTCCAATAGTCACGAGGAAACCAAGGTGTTCCGGGTTCCCCTTCTGGTCGCGCTTTCGCTCGTCATAGCTTTCGGCGGCGGCATCATGTTCACGCTTTATGCGCTGGACGCGACCGCCGGCTTTGGTGCGATCAGGCTGGGTGCCTGGGAGGCTTTTCCGAGCCTGCACACTGCTGAAGCAGATCCTTACGCCAAATCCCATCGCGCCCGCGCCGGAAGATTGCTCTATGGCACCGCGGAGGGCCTCGTCTTTACCGCGCTCGATGACGATAGCGGCGGCCGGCTGACGGCGGGCTGCCGTTACCGCATCAGCGGCCAGACACCCCCTGCCCGTCTCTGGACGCTGTTTACGGCCGGCGAGGACAGCGAGCCGCTGCCGCCGATCGAAGGCCGTCCTTCGGCGCTCAATTCCTGGACGGTGCTGCGCAATGCGGATTCGAGCTTCGACATTACCGTGTCGCAGGACGCCCATGCCGGAAACTGGCTGGCGCTGCCCGCATCCGGAGATTTCCGGCTGGTGCTGACGCTGCTCGATTCCCCCGCCGCCGGCAATTCGGGACTGATCGACCTTTCCATGCCGAAACTCGAAAAGATCGGTTGCGGCCATGTTTAGGATCATCTCTGCCGTTCTGACGGGGATTTTCGGTGCGGCCCTGCTCCACCTCGTCATCATCCTGTCGCTGCCGCATTTTTCCGATCGCGACGCCTATACGCGCGTCGAGGATGAAGGGGACGAGAACCACTTCTACATGCTTGATGACAAGGATGACGATGCCGGGCTTTCCAACGGCGATCCCTATATCAGGACGGCGGTCTGCGCCTTCGATATCGGCGACCAGCCAATCCGGCTGACGGCGGCCGGCAAGGTGCCGTTCTGGTCGCTCTCGATTTACGACAGGGCTTCGAACGAGGTCTTCAGCATGAGCGACCGGACGTCGGTCGGCGGCCTGCTGGACGTTCTGGTCGCCTCGCCGATCCAGCTGACGACCCTGCGCAAGGCGCTGCCGCCGTCGCTTTCCCAATCGATCCTTGTGGAGATGCCTCATCCTGAGGGCTATGCGGTGCTGCGGACGATGGCGCCGCAGTCAAGCTTTGACGAAGCCGCGCGCGGCTTCCTTGCGGAAGCGGGCTGCGACGTCTTTGACGGCAGTTAGGCGACACGGGAGGGGCCGACCGTCGCGCCGTCTGCGAAGTCTATTTGTTCTTTGCCCGCTTCGGACCCGTTCCCGGCCGATTCGAGCTTGCTTCCAAGCGCTCGTAGCGCACGCCGGTGAAGAGAAGGATCTTCGCCTCGACCGGCTCCTTCTGCACGCGCCGCGGCATGCGCGACTGGCGTTCCAAAAGGGAAATGACCTTTGCCATGCTCGTCTCCAATTGCAGCTCGAGACGGATGAACTCGCGATTTATTTCATCCTGCCCGCTTGCGGCGGGCTGACGCTCCTCTTGAGAAACCGGGCCTTGCCCATCTCCGGAGGCATTTGCGTCCTTTCTCACGGCATTTTCATGCTTACTGGATACCGTGGCATGACCGCTGACCCTTCAGCGATCATGAGAATCAGCATACGATCAAATACTGCAAATCGCACTGTTCCAACCCGAATTGAGACACACCATAGTTAACAGAACGCTAATGTGAATGACGCGATCCCGTGATCGCAGCATCGCAGATAAAATAACGCAGCGTGTTGCGATTTGGTTTCATCGGTTTGGGCAAAAAAATTGCGAGGGTCGAACCATAAAGTAATATAAAATCATATTCTTAAATAAAACCAATGGCTCACCAGCCGCTGGGAACAACAATTCCAACTGTTGCAAAAAAGTGTCACGCAAATATAATTTGCCAATCACTAATTTAAGCGTATGGTGCGCAAATCGGTCGGCAGGGACCGGTTCAAGAGATCATAGGTGCTCTTGCCTTTTATGCGGAGGACACGTGATGACTTTATTTATGGGTTCGCCCTTTTCCTTTGAAGATGTTGAAGTTATGCGCGGCGCGCTTGATAGCTGGTGCGTGGAAAAAAGGATCGACGTGAAAAGCGCGGACGCACAGTTTGCGGCCTCTGCAGCGATCGACCTCTTCCAATCGGGCCACAACACCGCCGAGAAGTTGCTGGACGCATTGCGGGAACACAGGGCTCTGTAGGGCTTCATCTCTTCTGCCAGTGGATCATCCGAAGCGCCTCACGGGGCGCTTTTTTGATGCGCGGGCGCGCGCCGGGCCAAGTTCCCCGAAAATGCGCTAAGCCACCAAATTTTCTTATTTTCGATGTTCACAAAACCGTCATCTTGGCGCAAGCTACGCGCGTAACTTTGATTAGGATTTTAATAAAGTCTTCACGAGCTGTTAACCTTGCGAGCCTTACTCTTTCCCCATAACCAGATCTGGATGACCGTCTACGCGTCGGTTCCGTCCGTGTTGGCTCGCCCGGAGAAAGAGATGCGGGCAAGGCGATACGGTTTCGGGATAGCGCCCCCGCCGATGCGTCCTTCGGTCCGGTTCCCGTCCTTGTTGTTCTGCGTATCTGTATGGGTGTTTGCGTGCGCGACCGGTTTCGAGACCTTGAAGGACCGCTGGCTGTCCGGAAGAAGGACGTTGTCCTGATGGCGACCGTCACCAGCTTCGAAAGCCTTTCGCATCCGTCGAAATCCGAACTCCGCCAATTCGCCGAGTTGTTCACGCCGCTCTTCCAGGCCTCGTCTGAGGAAGCCAAGCGTCAGGCGGTGGCAGCTTTGTCGCAATGCGCGCATGTGCCGCCGGCCGTCGCGCTCTTCATCGGCTGCCAGCCGATCGGCATTGCCGCTCCCTTTCTTGCCAGCTCCCAGATCATTGACGACGATACGCTGATCACGATCGCCCGCACCCAGGGTGCTGCCCATGCTAAGGCGATCGTTCGGCGGGAATCCCTGTCGCCGAAGGTGATCGACGCGCTTGTCGGCCTGCGGCAGGCCGAACCTCGCCGCGACCCGCTGGCCGTGGACACGATAGAACCTCTTGCGGCGCCCCCGCGGACCGTGGAAAGCCAGGTTCCGGCAATCGAGGCCGCTGAACCCGGCCGCCTTGAGCGCGAAGAGGCTTTGCGCCGCGAGATCAAGCAAATCGCCAACCATCTCGCCCATGAGCCCGACGACCGTCTGGGGCTGCGTACCCTCTCGCAGGTGCAGGAAGCGCTACTGGTACGCTTTGCCCGCGAACGTGAAGCGACCCATTTCGCCACGACCCTTGCCGACGCGCTTTCCGCAAGCCGCTGGCTTGCGGAGCGCATCATGCTGGATCTCTCCGGCCAGCAGCTTGCGGTAACGCTAACCAGTCTAGGCATGAATTTCCCCGACGCGGTCTTCGTGCTTGAGCACTTCTATCCGCATCTGGCCGAAATCAAGGGCAGCGTCAGCCGTGCATGGCATGTGCTCGAAGATGTCGATCCCTATGAGAGCGACGAGCGCGTCGAAGCCTGGCGCCGGGCCGACAGCTACACCTACCTGCCGCCGGAAGAACCTGCCGCGCCGGCAGCGTATGCCAGCGAGCCGCGCTTCATGCGCCAGGTGCCGCCGGCCCGCGACATGCGCAAGCTTTCCAAGGCTTTCGGCCGGTCGCGCTAGGCCGCCCTGCTCTGGCCTCTGGGCAGTCGCCACTCGATGAACGGCATATTCACCTAATGTTCAGATCGCGATGACCATATTCAATATGGTTTTTTTAGCTGATTCGAACGCTCCTGGTAGTGGTTGGATCCAGCACTTCGGAGTTGGCAATGATCAAAAAAGCAATGCTCTCGGCTCTCGTTCTCGCGACACTTGCGGGAAGCACGCTGGCGACCGTCAGTCAGGCGCAGGCGCAGCAATATGACAATTCGCAATGGCGTCACCATAACGACCGGTACGACCCGCCACCGCCGGACCGTCATCACCACCATCACAACAACAATGGCGCTGTCATTGCCGGCGGTATCGCGGCAGGCGTGATCGGCGGCATCCTGGGTGGTGCGATTGCCAATGGCAATGCCGGTTATGCTCCCCCTCCTCCGCCTCCGCCGGAATGCTGGTTCGAAAGACGGGCTGTCCAAAACGAATATGACGACGGCTGGCACTACGAGCGCATGCGCGTCTGCAACTGATATTGCAGACATACCGATATCTTAAAAGTCCGGGCGGGACGAACCCGCCCTGACAGCCCCCTGGGGTAAGCCGGGGGTCTCAGGCGCCGTTTGCGAGCGGTACGATATCGGCGATATCGTCAGCCTCCAGTTCAACGATCCACAAATCGGAATCGAATCTCGCCTCGCGGTCGAGCATCTCGCGAATCGCCTCGGCGCTTGTGCGCGCAAGACGGATTTCGAACAGGCGATCGCCGCTTTCATCCGCGTCGAAGAAGCTTTGCGGCGCCGGCCCGTAGAGCGTTTCCAGGCCATCGCGGAAGCGCTGACGGATGAAGATCGCGCCTGCCTCCTCTGCCCCCTTGCGCTCGACGGCGGCGAAATCGCCCCGACCGAACACACGGCGAAGCAGAGCGGATACGAAGATATCGGTGCGCAATCTCATGGCAGAGCTATAGCGGCGCTGCCTCGAAGTGACAATCGACTTCGATTCAACCAATCGCCTCATGCCTGGTTCGTCCCGGACTCACGTCCTGGCGGCGTTCTGTGCGGCCTCGAAGACTTCGCGTGGGGACGTCGTACCCGCAACGTGCTCTGTACCCTCGGCTCCGAGGTCCATCCATCCTGCGTTCACGGCCTCAAACATTTCTTCGGCAGGCCCGGTGTGGCCCTTGGGGATACCGAATTGCTCGAACGCTTCCGCCCACCTTGCACGCGGGATGGCAAAGGCTTTCACGTCGAGCTTCAGGACTTCGCCCAGTTGCCCAGCGACCTGATCGGCACTGACCATTGAACCAAGCTCGATGATGCGCCGCCCTGTCCACGCCGGTCTGGTCAAAAGGGTTGCGACCTCCGCGCCGATATCTTTCGTGGCGACCATGGTCGATTTCCGGTCAGTCGGATTGTAGTAGACTGGCAGCGTTCCGCCTTGGGCAACTTGCAAGCCGTAGAGGAAATTTTCGAAGAATCCGCCTGCACGCACGAAGGCGACGGGAGACGTCAGGTCGCGAAACCCTTGCTCCAGAAGCGACAGGGCTGTGATCATTCCGAGCCCGCTGGTTCTGTTCGCACCCATCGACGAGAGCGCTACTACTCGCGGCGGCGCTGCATTGGTGAGTGCTGCAACATAGTTCGCAATCATGCCCCGCGCTTCCTTGTAGTCAGGTGACGGCGCCCATACAGAAGGCAACATCACGAACGCACCTTCGGCGCCTTTGAGCGCCTGCTCGATGGCCGCCGCGTCATTCCAATCGCCGTCCACCAGTTCCACGCCCCGGTCAGCCCAGCTTGACGCCTTTTCGCGATTACGGACGAGTGCACGCACTTTCTGGCCCTGCGCCAACAGATGTTCCGCCGTTGCGCCACCCACTTTTCCGGTAATTCCCATGACTAAAAACATGCGTATTCTCCTGATTTCCTGGGACAAAGCGTTGCCCCCTGTTGTTTCAATGGATGAGCGGCAGAACGGCCCGGATACGGGGATCGCGAAGGTAGAGGCCGCCCCATGTCGTCGCGCCCAGAAGCAGGGAAATAAGTTCCGGCGGCGATCCCAGTTCACCGATACGGACATGGGCGCAGATCGCGCCTCCTAGAAAGCCGGTCACCAGGATCGCGCCGAGGACGGCGGTGGCCGGAATCGCGTAAAGGATGGCGCAGACGAGTATGATCGGACCCACGATGCGGGTCAGATCCATCGCGAATCCGGTTTCCTGCAGCATGCTCGCGATCTGTGCCGGCGCGAAAAGCTGAATAGTGCCGTCTGCTATCAAGGCGACGACGACAAACGCACTCACTATCCGCCCGGCCCACGGGGCGTGATCCCTGGTCATAGCGTCAGGCACATGATGGTGGTTCATAGTTTCGGACATTGTCATTCTCCGATGGGGATTTTGATATGCGAAACTTACTGTGTCTCCCAGATGTGATAAACACCAAGGAAAGGAACTCACCGTTCTCTCAGAGGAGAACAATACCGAGGCAAGGAAATGCAGAACCTCGAACCCATACTTATATTCGTAACGATAGCGGAAATGGGGAGCTTCACCCGCGCAGCCGATAGCCTGGGCATTCAAAAGGGACGGGCGTCAACGGCGGTCCGGAAGCTGGAAGAAGATGTCGGGGTCAGACTCCTGCATCGGACGACGCGCAGCGTGCAGTTGACGGAGGACGGACGGGCATTTCATGTCCGCGCCCGCGCTCTGCTTGCCGAAGTCGATGACCTGCACTCGATGTTCGCAGGCGATCGCGTGGCGCTCCGCGGCCGTCTAAGGGTGGATTTTCCGACCGAGGTGGCGCGGATGACGATCGTGCCGGCCTTGCCGGATTTCATGGTGGCTCACCCGGAGTTGGAGCTGGAAGTGTCGAGTAGCGATCGGCAAGTCGATCTGGTTCAAGAGGGATTCGACTGTGTACTGCGGCTTGGACCCATAAGGGACGAGACGCTGATTGCCCGTCCACTGGGCCTGTTGCGCATGGCCAACGCTGCCAGTCCGGCCTATCTGGCCCGCCACGGCGTCCCTCGATCGCTGGAAGATCTTAAGCGTCAGGAACATCGGACAATTCATTTTTCAACGATGCTGGGCGCAAGACCCTATGGATGGGAATATCCGGACGGCGACGGCTACGCGACGCTTCAGCTTCCAGGGACGCTACACGTCAACAGCGCGCAAACCTATGAAGCCGCGGCCCTTGCTGGCCTCGGCCTGATCCAGGCGCCACTCTTGGGGATCGGTCGATACCTGGAGAGTGGAGCGCTTGTGGAGATCATCCCCGATTTGCGTCGCCGGGCGCTCCCCGTGTCCCTCGTCGTAGCACATCGGAGCAATCTGTCGCGCCGAGTCCGCGCATTCATGAAATGGATCGAAGGTGTGCTCACGCCGTATCTGGAATAGCGTGACGAACATTTTCCTCTGGCTCTCCAAATCAACATTGTGGGGGTATGTCTGGCCGTTATCGGACGGCGCACGATTTCGACTAGCCGGCCGCCGGCGGCCCCGTGGGCGGTATCGCCGATCAGAGCGCGCCGATATCCTGCAGCTTCTTCAGTACGGCGACATCGGGTTCGCCGGTTTCGGGCAAGCGGTAGTGCTTCTGGAAATGCCGGATCGCCGCCTTGGTCTGATCGCCGGCCACGCCGTCGATGCTGACATTGCTGTAGGCGATATTGCTCAGGCCCTTCTGGATCTGCATGACCAGCTTGGCCGTATTCGTCGGGTCGGACGAATTGATCGGATCGGTGGGCGGCTTCTTCGGTGAAGAAGCGGTCTTGACGTTCTTTTCCGCGCTCATGATCGCGGCTGCGACCGGATCGACTGCGACAGCCTTGGAGTGAAGGTCGACCGGCGGGCGTTCGGCCGGCACGGTAGCCGTCGGCTTGGCGCTTGCAGTGTCGGCCGCAATCCCGCCCGTCTTGTCGCCGGCCTGCAGGGCGGCCAGCAGTTCGGGGCTTGCTTCGCCTGTCTGGGCAAGGCCCGCGGTTTCCTGGAAGAAGATAATCGCAGCTGATGTGCGCGGCCCCATCACGCCATCGGCATTGCCGTTGTAGAGGCCGAGGCGACCCAGCGCTGCCTGCACATCGGCGACAAGCTTGGCTGCAGGCGTCGTGGCGGCAGCCGTCTGTCCGGCCGGGGCAGAGGCTGCAGCCGGGGATGTCGCCGCATCCTCGTCCGGACGCTCGATGCGGAACGTGGTGACATCGGCGGGGTTCTGCTTCTGCATGCTGAAGAAGGGTCGGCGGCCGAGCGAATTCGGCGAGGACGGGTCGCGCGTGCGGAAGAAGGGCGACGGATGCGTGCCCGGCTGATACCAGAGGGCATTGGCAGCGACGAAACCGAAGATGACGGCAAAGGCCATGGCGCCGCCGGCGATCGACGGATAGCGGCCGATCATGCCGCCGAGCGCGCCTGCGCCGCGCATGCCGAGGACCCCGAGCATGCCGGCACCGCGCAAGCCGAGCGTCCCGACCGCGACTGCCCCCTGGGAGGCCAGTCCCGGCTGGCGCCGCTTGCCCTTTCCCTTAGGCGATTTTCGCTTCCGCGTGGCCATCTACGTCTTCCTTCATGCCGCCATATGTCGTGCGGTCTTCTGAAAACTCCATTGCATTTCTGAGGCGTGGGGGGAAATCCACAGTCTTGTCCTGGTATCCCTGCTGACGCTCCGCGCCCACGGCGCCCGATCCGTCCAGTGGGATGAGAATGGTGATCGCCGTCCCTTCGCCGGGGGCACTCGAAATGGTGAAGCTGCCACCGTGCAGCGCCACAAGGCCCTTGACCAGCGACAGGCCGAGACCCGTGCCCTCGTAACGGCGGGTATATTCGTTCTGGATCTGCACGAAAGGCTGGCCGAGATTGGCGAGCTTGTCGGCCGGGATGCCGATGCCGGTATCGCTGACGGTCAGCTTCAGCATGTCGCCTGATGCCGCCGCATCGACGCTGACGACGCCGCCGGCCTCCGTGAACTTAATAGCATTGCCGACGAGGTTGATGAGAACCTGCTGGAGGGCGCGCTGGTCGGCCACGACCTCGCCAAGGCCGCGCTGCACGCGGCTGGTCAAGGTCAGGCCCTTTTCCTTGGCCTGCAGGCCGAGCATGGCCTCGCATGCCCGTATGGAAGCGCCGATCGAGAAGGGCTCGACCAGCAGTTCGTAGCGGCCCGCCTCGATCTTGCTCATGTCGAGCATGGTGTTGACGACGGAGAGCAGATGCGCGCCTGATTGACGGATCAGCCCGACATATTCGCGCTGGCGGTCGTTTTCGAGCTTGCCGAAATATTCTCCGATCAGAATGTCGGAAAAGCCGAGGATGGCGTTCAGCGGCGTGCGCAGTTCGTGGCTGACGGCAGCCAGGAAGCGGGATTTCGCATCATTGGCCGATTCGGCTTCCGATGCCTTGCGGGCGGCCTCTTCGCGCAGGTACTGCTCATGGCTGACATCGCGCGATTGCGTGACAATGCTGCGCAACGCGCCGTCAGCATCGCGTCTGGCTGTCATGTCCACACGAATATGGACGAATTGATCCCTGTCGGCGCCAACGGTGTAGCGCTCCAGGCGCAGGTCGATCGTCAGGGCGTCGCGGCCCTGCCGCAGTTCATCGATCGCCTGGAGGAAGACGATACGGTCGGAAACATGCACCTGCTCGATGAAGCCGCGACCGCGCGGGCTGCGCATCCAGGCAAGGAATTCGGCGCGGTCGCGGCCACCTGTTTCGGTGACATTGGCCTGCGGATCGAAAATGAGCACGAGGCCGGCGGCGGCTTCGAGCATCAGCTCTTCCTGCTGTTCAGCGACGGCAGGCGCGATACCCGGCAGCGGCTTCTGGCGCGAAAGCGCGATTCCGCCGACGGATGAAAAGAGGAAGGCGGCGCAGACGGTGGCAACGCCGGCGGGCAGTGCCACGGCAGGGCTCGTGATGAGGGAGAGGCCGGCGGGAACGACGAGCATCGCCGCCGACGACATGAGGGCAAGCCGGCGCAGGATCGCGAGTTCCCGCTCGCGCACCTCGCCGTTACCACTCGTGCGTGCGAGCCAGCTTCCGCCTGCCCTATCCACGAGGGCAACCGCCCTGCCAACAATGTCACTCAATACGCGCAAACTAGACTCGCACAAACGCCATTTAACGGGCCGACAATAGGCCTTCGCGGCTTAAAGAAAGGATAAGGTGAGCGGGCGCCAGGGCCGCGAAAAAGGCCGAAAATCCCATTTTGAGGCAAGGACAAGCGGCTTTGTCTCTTGTGGTTAATGGGGGGTAAGCGACGGATTTATCTTGCATTTCGGCTTTGCGTTAACCTTTGTGGCAGTCGCGCTCCGCAATAGTCGCGGCTTTTCAGGCAAGGCCCTGCCCACATGCTTAACAGCAGTCGCTACAATTTGACGAAAATGCGTCTCAAATGCCGATAATTCGAATTTGAGCCAAATTTGCCGAAAATACGTCCCAGTTTTGAAAAACGATGTCAGCATCTACCGCGTAGGGTTCAATCAACGCCGGACAAACCGGTTCGATTCGGCACCAAGACCGAACGATAAGACAGGATGGGCAACACGATGTGGTTTCTGATCAAGACGGCCTTCTGGTTCTCGCTGGTACTGGTGCTCCTGCCGGTCTTCAGCTCGCAGAGCACGTCCAGGCTTGAGAGCGATCCCAAGGTGCAGGTTTCCGATGCGGTCTCGGCTGCAACCGGCGCGTTTCAATATGTGAGTGCCCTCTGCTACGAACGCCCCGACGTCTGCGTGAAGGGTGGGGAGACCCTGACCGCACTTGGCTACCGGGCCCGCGAAGGCGCCCGCGTTGCCTATGAATTCCTCGATCAGCAGCTCGGTAGCGGCCAGTCCGGCAATAACAAGATCGGCGAGAAGCTCGCAGCCGCCGCCACGTCGCTGAAGATCGACCCCGCAACCATCAGCAAGATCGAGCAGGCAGCGGCATCACAGCCGATGCCGGCAAAGCTTGCTCCTTCCGAAACCGCCGATGCCGTCGTGACCGGCACGGTCTCGCATTCCTTCATTCCGGTGCCGCTGCCGAAGCCCGCCATCTGACATTTCTTGGATCGCTGCCGGTTCGTTACCTTGGGCGGCATCCGCAAAGCTTCATCGGGCCGGCGCAAGTGCCGACCGACCCGATGCGTGACGTGCCTGCCTGTTGACTTTTTCAGCTTGTTGCTGCGCCGTGAGGGAGCCCATCCCCCACGGCGTTCTTTTTTGCATCGGGTTCAAATTCCTTCGGATATGACCTATATGCGGAGCGTAGACAGACAGGACCGGCATGATGGCGACGCTTGAGCAGATCATTGAAGACTTTTCCTTCCTCGACGATTGGGAAGACCGCTATCGCTATGTGATCGAGCTCGGCAAGGCGCTGCCGCCCCTGCCCGAAGAGAAGCAGACGCTGGAAAACAAGGTGATGGGCTGCGCCAGCCAGGTCTGGCTTGTGACCCATACATTGGGCAATCCCGATGATCCTGTCATGACTTTCGAGGGTGATTCCGACGCCCATATCGTCCGCGGCCTCGTCGCCATCGTCCTTGCCACCTATTCCGGCAAGCACGCCTCCGAAATCGCCAAGCTCGACGCGATCGAGGTCTTCGGCAAGATCGGGCTGGTCGAGAACCTCTCCACCCAACGCGCCAACGGCCTGCGCTCGATGATCAAGCGCATTCGCGAAGAGGCGATGCTCAGGGCTGCCGCATAGGCCTTCATTGCTATGTGCGCCGGAAGCGGCGCGCTCGTTTCTTGCAAGCTTGCTGTGCTGATCCTATTCTGCCGACGGACCCGGACGCGGGTAGCATCCGTTTCGTCGGCAACGCGTCCGTATAAATATAAAGATCCGGCAATAACCTCGCGTGGGCTCATGTGGAGATCAAAATGGCGGACACGCGCGAGACCGATTCCATCAGAACCCTTCTGAGTTCCAAGCCCCGGCCGGTCGGCTGGGCCGAACGGCGACAGCGTCTCGACGAGGTCGGCGCGATCTGGCCCGTCGCCGACGATATCAAGCTTGAACGTGTGGATCTGGGCGGGGTTTCCGCTGAATGGTCGATCGCGCCCGGCAGTGACGCATCCCGCGTCCTGATGTTCTTTCACGGCGGCGGTTATTGTTCGGGCTCGATCATCAGCCATCGGCGCCTGGTGACGGAGGCCGGGCGGGCGGCGGGAGTTCGAACTTTGGCTGTCGGCTACCGCCTGGCACCCGAGAACCCGTTTCCCGCAGCGCTCGACGATGCGACGGCTGCCTGGCGCTTCCTGCGCGAGAGCGGCATTGCGGGCGAAAGCATTGCCGTGGGCGGAGACAGCGCCGGCGGCGGACTTACCGTCGCGCTGATCAGCCGGCTGCGCGATGCGGGCGAAGCGTTTCCCGCTTGCGGCTGGCTGATATCGCCCTGGACCGACCTGACGATGTCGGGCGAGACGCTCGCCACGAAGGACGCGGTCGATCCGCTCATTCATAAAGCCTATCTCCACGAGCTTGCCGACGCATACCTGCCGGCTTCGACCGATCGCAGGGACCCGCGCGTTTCGCCGCTCTATGGTGAGCTGAAGGGTCTGCCGCCGCTCCTCATCCAGGTGGGCTCGGCCGAAACGCTGCTTGCGGACGCGACACGGTTCACAGCCGCTGCCGGCGAGGCCGACGTGCCTGTCACGCTGGAAATCTGGCCGCAGATGATACACGCCTGGCCGCTTTGGAACGCCAGGCTGGAAGCCGGACGCCAGGCCTTGGCATCCGCCGGACGATTCCTGAGCGCCCATCTTGGACCGACGGACGATCGACCATCGTCTGAGGCGACAGGTTGAGAAAGAAATGGCCGATCCGCGTTTATCTGACCGGATCGAACCGGCTGACCTCGAGGCCGTTGCCGACAGGCAGGAGGACGCTCGAAATGCCCGGCTTCGCGCGAACGGCGACGCCATACTGCTTCACATAGTCATCTCCGGGCCAGATCATGTTGTCGGCGACGATGATCGCGCCCGGATTGAGCTTGGGATAGAAACCCTCCAGGCATGGCAGATAGAGATCTTTCCAGAGATCCACGAGCACGAAGTCGATGCCATGCGACAACTCGGCGATCATCTTGACAGCATCGCCCACCCTGAAGTCGATGTGCTTCGCCAAGCCCGCCCTCACTGCCATATCGCGGGCGTAGGCAGATTTATAGTCGTGCAGTTCCATGGTGATCAGCCGGCCTGAAGAGGCGCGCGCCGCCTCCGCCAGCCAGATGCCGGAATAGCCGAAGGAGGTGCCGAGCTCGAGAATGGTCGGCTTACCCAGGCTTTTTGCAAGGATATTGATGAACTGACCGGTCTCGGGACCAACAGCGCGCATGCGCCTGTCCTGTCCGCCATCGCGACCGCCGGGAGGGACTTCGGTTGAGCGGCTCTCCTCTTCCACGATCATCTCGTGATAAACGTCGAGCACGGCCTTGATCTGATCGTCCATGGCTTCCTCTTGAGATCTCTGGCGACATCTGGCCCGAGCCGGAGCGACGGGGAGAACTGTCTCTCTGGGAGCTATATAGGCACCTTTCGCCGACGGCATCCCTCCAAAGCAAGGAAATGCCGTCTGCTAAAGCTCAGGCCGATAGTCATCCGTACCCCAATGCTGCATCTGATGCGTCCGCCGCGGCGGCGGGGCATAGTGCCGGGACAGGGCCATCAGCGCGGTGCGGAGCATCAGCTTTGCCGAGCGGGCTGGCCATTGGCGCTCGCGTTCCACCGTCTCCAGTCCCTTCATGAAGCAGCAGACATCAAGGGCGACGCCTGACAGTTCCGGCCCCATGGCTTCGATCGCACGGTTGACGGCAAGCCGCGAGGCAACAGCGCTGTCGGCGAGATCCGCCATGCCGCCGCGTCCGCGCTTGCCATGCGATGAGAGACGCGGCTCCCAGGAGGCCGTGACTCTCGGCTGAAGCTGGGCGCGGGTAAAATCACTTGCCAGATGCTCGCCTGCCGCAATCGCCTCCGCCGGCAGAAAAGGCGATCCGTCGCGATCCCTGAGGCGGGAGAGCGGGCCGAGCGGCGATTCGGACAGATTGACCCGCACCTTCTGCCGCCCGCCGTCGATGTCGATCGTCCCGCTTTCGATCTCGCCATGCTGGGCAAGGAAAGCCTCCTCCTTGTCAGCGGCTGCGCGCCGCAGGAAGGCGCGTGCATCCTTCGTGAGCTTCAACTGGGTTCCCCTGCGGGAGATGAGGCCGAGAGCTGCGGCGCGCTCGACGACCTGGGGCCGAAACACCTGGCTGCGGCCCTCGGCGGTTTCGATATCGACATTCCCGTCATTCCGCATGCCGACGACGGCATCGCTGCTGCCCAGCAGTTTCAGCAGGCGTAGCAGTTCTTTCCTTTCGCTTGCCACTGCTGCCTCATTCATGCGCTGCACTCCCCGAAGTGCTGAAAACGGACGTTACGATGCGCTCCACAGCGGCGACGAAATCGTCGAAGGCAGGATCGTCGCGACGGTCTTCCACCACATGGCAGGCATGGCCGACCGTGGTGCGATCCCGGCCGAAGGCAAGGCCGATCTCGTGAAGCGGGATCTGCAGGGCGACGTGGCAGACATACATGGCGATCTGGCGCACATGGCAGAGCGTGCGGCGGCGATCGCGCCGCAATTGCACGCGCGCGCCGACAAGGGCGACCATCTCGCTTGTCATGTGGCCGACGATTCGGCAGATGCTGCGCACCGGGAGGGACGAAGGACGCGGGATCACCGCGGCCTCATCACTCAAGAGCGCCTCGTCGCTCGGGGTCGCAAAGGACGAAAGGACGGGCGGCGCCTTGGGCGACCCGGCCTTGCCGACCGGGTTTTTATTGAGGGTCATATCAACTACTCCTACGAAATAGGAATTAATTCATACACCCTAGAGCATGAATGGGGACGAGCGGAACAAGCCAACCACAACTTAACATTGTTTTCTTTGGTATTTTCCGCATATCATGGAAAAAATATGGGATTATTTTCCTCTTTCAGTTCCCTTGAGGCCGGCACCGACAAACAAAAAACCGGGCACGAAGGCCCGGTTTTAAGACATTCTGAATGCGATGCGCTAATTAGCGGCCGCCGCGCTTGCGACGCTGGCCGAGGCCCATCTCCTTGGCGAGGCGCGAACGGGCTTCCGCATAGGCGGGCGCGACCATCGGATAGTCGGCCGGCAGATCCCATTTCTCACGGTATTCCTCGGGCGAGAGGGTGTGGTGTGTCATAAGGTGACGCTTCAAGGACTTGAAGCTGCCGCCGCATTCCAGGCAGGTGATCTGGTCGTCCTGAACGGATTTGCGAACCGAGACGGCAGGCTTCTGCTTTTCAATCACGGTGACTGCAGGGGCCGGCGTGGACGTATTGCTCAATGCGGAATGCACGTCGGAAATCAGATTCGGAAGGTCGCTTACCGGAACCACATGGTTGCTGACGTAGGCGGCGACGATGTCCGCGGTCAGTTCAACGAGTAAATCCGGCCCGTTGCCAAGAGCCACATCTGTCATAGTTTTCTCCTGTTCATATGCTTGCCCAGGCAGACCTTCCCTTCAAAAGGTCTGCCTAAATTCGTAGCGTTTTCCAGCAAAGAGAAGAGAAATTCACAGCCATTCTGGAACCCAGATGAAATCCACCCCTAGACTTCAAGCAGTGAAACCTACTTCCATACCGTCCGATGAGAGAATCAGCAGAAGCGGCATTGCGCCGCTCTCCTGCTCCGGAACAAAGCCTCAGACCTTGCTATTGTTTCAAGAAACATCCAAGCATCTGGTACTTAATGCCGGCCTGTAATAACTCAACATCAGAACTCTACTTGAATCTGAATTAGCATTCTTTCTGCAAATGTCCAATTATTATTTCTACCAGTTCTTGGCAAAATTTCTCACATATTAAGATCTCATAATTAAGATCGCAAATTTGCATTCCCTTTACAGACAATGAAATCGTTGCGAATGCTCAGTTTCGCAAAGCATAAGTTTTATTTTTCGTTCAGATCATCGCGCACGGATTGTGACGACAAAGAATAGCCTGCCTTATAGGCAGATCTGGCTAAAAGATGGGCTGAAAGCGGCGCGGTCAAGATAAAAAATAGAATACCTGTCATGGCCCGAACGAAGATCGGCAAGCCTTCAGCCGCGATCCCCACCGCGAGCAGCAGCAATCCCGAACCGACCGTGCCGGCCTTCGAGGCTGCGTGCATGCGGCTGTAGATATCAGGCAGACGAACGATGCCGATCGCGGCGATCAGGCAAAAGAGCGAGCCGGCGAGCAGCAGCGCAGACACTACGAATGCCAGAACGATCTCCATCATGCCTTTCCCTTGTTACCTTGGCCTCTGCCGCCTTGGCCCCTGCGATTCGCGACCTTGCGCATATTCCTGGCTTTTCCCTGTCCTTTTCCGACCTTCTGCGTAACCGTTTTTTCTCCGTGACCCCTGCCCGATTGCGGCGCCTGTGCCAGAATGAAGCGTGCAAAAGCGACGGTTGCAAGAAAGCCCACCAGTCCGAGCGCGATGGCGATATCGATATAAAGCGCAAACCCCGTCTTGACGGCGATGACAGCGATGAAGCCGATGGCGACGGCGACAAGCATATCGAGGCCGAGTACGCGATCGGGCAATGTCGGCCCGGAAACCACGCGAAAGATCGTGACCAGGAAGGCGAGCCCGAGGATTGCCAGCGAGAGCGTTGCCGCAATGGAGATTATGCCTGAAGGCGTCATTGGAATGCCTCCCGTATCTTCCGTTCGAATCCCTCCGCGATCGACCGTTTCAACCCGTCGGGATCGGAGCAGTCTAGCGCATGCACATAAAGCGTCCTTCGATCGTCCGATACGTCAACCGACAGCGTGCCCGGCGTTAGCGTGATGAGGTTTGCGAGCAGCGTGATCTCGAAATCGCTGTCGACTGTGAGTGGGAAGGCGAAGATGCCCGGCTTCACCATCATGTTCGGCCGCGTGACCGTCATCGCCACGGCCCAGGCCGATTTCAGAAGCTCGCGCAGGAAAAGAATGGCGAGCGACAGGATGCGCCACATGCGTCGCAAGCCCAGTCGGCCGCCATAGGGAACTCCGACAATCGCGAGTACCGCCGCCGAAAGGACGAAGCCAAGCAGGAGATTGGGAACGGAGGCGCTGCCTGTCATGGCGGCCCAGACGATTGCCAGCAAAAGGCTGAGGGTCAACGAAATCATTGCCCTCCTCCCGGAAAGACGGAAGCCAGATAGGCGGCGGGATCGGTCAGGTTCCTCGCAGCACCTTCGGTCAGGTGCAGAAGCGGCTCGGGAAACAGACCGACGGCGATAATAAGCGCGGTCAACGCTCCGAGCGCACCCATCTCCTGCCAGGCCGGCGATTGCGCGGCCGCGCCTGTGTGCGTCTGCCCGGTTGCGACGGGGATCTGGCGCGGACGCCAATAGGCAAGCAGGAAGAGCCGGCCGAAAGCGATGGTGGTGAGGAAGCCGCTGACGAGAATAGTCGCAGCCAGCCATCCGGAACCGGCATCCAGTGCCGCCTTGACCAGGATTACCTTCGGCCAGAAACCGGAAAAGGGCGGCAGGCCGGACGCGGCAAGGAAGAGAACCAGCGAAAGCCCGGCGAACCAACCGCTTCTCCGCCAGAGACCGCCGAGCTCGATTACCGAATAGCTGCCGCCGAGCCTTGCTGCCTCACCGGCCACGAGATAGAGCGCCGTCATCAGGATGATGGAATGCAGCGCATAGACGATCGCCCCGTCGATGCCATCCGCCCCTCCGAGCGCGATGCCGGCCAGCATGTTGCCGATGCCCGAGATCACGACATAGCCGAAGAGCCGGCGCATGTCGGTTTCGGACAGCGCGCCGAGCGCGCCTACGATCATGGTCAAGCCTGCAACCATGCCGACCAGCGAAGCGAGTTCGGCCCGCTCGACGGGAAACAGCATGACCAGAACCCGGATCATCGAATAGATGCCGACCTTGGTCAGCAGCCCGGCAAAGAGCGCCGAAACCACGATTCGCGGTGTATGGTATGACGCCGGTAGCCAGAAATTCACCGGAAAGGCCGCCGCCTTCATGCCGAAGGCGATGAAGAAGAGCGCGGCGAGCGTCATCAGCGGCGCTGTGCCGCCGAACTGTCTTGCCTTGGCGGCGATATCCGCCATGTTGAGCGTGCCGAAGATCGCATAGAGATAGCCGACTGCGATCAGGAAGATGGTCGTCGCGATCAGGTTCAGCACCGCATATTTCAGCGCGCCATCGATCTGTTCGCGTTCGGAGCCGAGGATCAGCAGGCCGAAGGACGAGATCAGCAGCATCTCGAACCAGACATAGAGATTGAAAATATCGCCGGTCAGGAAGGCGCCGCTGACGCCGGCAAGCAACAGCATCAGGAACGGATAGAAGCCGTAGCGACGGCCCACGTCCTCGATATCGCCGAGTGCTGCGACGGCTGCCGCAAGCCCTACGATAGCCGCCGCCAGCGCCATCAGCGCGCCGAAGAGATCGACGGTGAACGCTATCCCGAAAGGCGGCAGCCAGCGGCCCATGACCATCGTCACAGGACCTTCGTTCGCCACCCGGTAAAGCAGGCCGGCGTCGATCAGTACAAGCAGGACTAAGCCCGGAATCGCGATCCAGCCATGGATGCTCGTGCGCTCCCTCAGGATGAGGAGAAGGGCGCCGAGGCCGACGCAGAGCACGACGGGGAGGACGACCAGCCAGTTGCCTGGAGGCACCGGCGCGGTGATCATGGCGGCGGAGAGATCGATGCTGGCGGAAGTGGCCATGTCAGGCGGCCTCCCGCGACCTGTTGCGGCATCTGCTCAGTCCTACGCGGGAGCTACCCCCCTCTGCCCTGCCGGGCATCTCCCCCACAAGGGGGGAGATCAGGGATGCGAGCAACCACGAACCATTCGCATCAGAGAGAGAGGCGAGACTGAGTACCGAGGCGAGAGCAAGACGGCGCAGCACACCAATCTCCCCCCTTGTGGGGGAGATGCCCGGCAGGGCAGAGGGGGGTACCAAGTGCACCAGTGCAACCATCATCCTCAATACCCCATCGGCGGCAACGGCCGTTCCCGCGGTTCGGCAGTGCGCATCTGGTCGGTGTCGTCGGTCTTCAGCGTCTGATAGGCGCGATAGGTCAGCACCAGCAGGAAGGCGAGCAGCGAGAAGGATATGACGATCGCGGTCAGGATAAGGGCCTGCGGCAGCGGATTGGCCGCATCTGATGGCAGCGTGTCCATGCCATCAGGAATGATCGGCGGCACTTCGCGCGTCACGCGGCCTGCTGTGAAGAGCAGCAGGTTGACGGCGTTGCCGAGGATGGCGATGCCGAGCATCAGGCGGATCGTCACCTTCGACAGCATAAGATAAAGAGCGGCTGCGAAGAACAGCCCGACGAGGATGGCGAGAACCGGCTCCATCATTCAGCCTCCTGTTCTTCCAGCGCAAGCGCGATCGAGGTGATGGCGCCGAGAACGACGAGATAGACGCCGGTATCGAACAGCAGGACGCTCGAAAGCGGCACTTCGACGCCGAACAGGTGTGGATAGATGCCGAGGGCCGTCATGAAGGGCACTCCTGACATCGCCGACAGCAACCCGGCCGCGGTCGCTCCCAGCAGGCCGAAACCGGCAATGGTAAGCGGATGAAAGAACAGAATGCGGCGCACGGCGGTAACCCCATGTGCGATCGCGTAGATGGCGAAGGCGGAGGCTGCGATCAGCCCGCCGATGAAGCCGCCGCCCGGCTCATTATGCCCGCGCAGCAACACGAAGACGGAAAAAAGCAGCATCAAGGCAGTCAAAAACGGTGCGACGGTGCGGAAGATGAGCGTGTTCATCAGCGCTTCACTCCGATGTCGGCCGGATGATCCGGCGCGTCATCCACCAGCTTGCGCTCGGTGCCGGCCTGCAGCCGGACCAGCGCCAGAATGGCAAGGCCAGTGATCGTCACCACGGCGATCTCGCCGAAAGTGTCGGTGCCGCGGAAGTCGACGAGGATGACGTTGACCACGTTGGCGCCGTGCGCGATCAGCTTGGAATAGTGGTTGAAGAAATCCGTCAGCCTGGCGTCGAGGGGAGCCTCGGTCGTCCGCATCAGGAACAGGGCGAAGCCGAGACCGCAGGCGATAGCAATCGTGGCATCGACAACCATCCGCGCCGGCGGCCGGCGATCGGTGACGGACAGTTTCAGCCGTGTCATGACCAGCGCCAGGATCACCACCGAAAGCGTTTCCACCATGAACTGGGTAAAGGCGAGATCAGGCGCCCCGAAGAGGAGGAAGATCAGGGCGACAGCAAAACCCTGGATGCCGAGCGAGACAATCGCCGTCAGCCGATCCCTTGCGGCAACGACGGCGGCAAGGCCGATGACCGATATCAGGAAGATCGCCGCCTCGTGCCACTGGATATCGACCGGCCAGGAGGGCATCGACGGCAGTTCGCCATATTGGAAGGCGGGGATGAGCAGGGTTGCGCCGAGGCAGATGAATGTGACCATGGTGTAGGTCCTGAGCCGCCCCGGCTGCAAGAATCGCGTGACCGCATAGGCAAACGTCACCAGGCCGCCGATGAAACTATCGAAGCCGTGGTTCGGCCCTGGACCCAGCGCGCGCATCACGATCGACATTGCGAAGCGGGCACGATCGAGCTGCCAATAGACGACGATGCCGATCACGACTGTCAGCAGCGAGAGCGCGAGCGGCAGGCCGAGATGCGGTTCGAGCGAAATCGAGATCGTCGTCGCCTGCCCCTTCACCACTGTCGCCATCGGCGACGAGACATAGGCATGGGAGAGGTTCGAGAAGAGTGCGAAGGCAAGGCCCAGCAACGCCAGCACAACCGGCCCGAGCCATAGCAGCGGCGGTGCCTCGTGCGGCTTGTTCGGCGTTTTGCTCAATGTGCCGAGGAAGGGTTTCATCGCCACGGCAAAGGCGACCGCAAACATCAGCGCATTGCCGATGACGGCAATTGCGGTGAACGCGACCGAGCGGAGATCGCCGTGGGCCAGCGCCGTATAGATTTCCTCTTTGGCAAGAAAGCCGAAGAATGGCGGCAGGCCGCCCATGGATATGGCAGCGCCAAGCGCCGTGACGAAAGTCAGCGGCATGGCGTTTCGCAGACCGCGCAGCTTGGTGATATCGCGCGTTCCGGTCTCATGGTCGATGATGCCGGCGACCATGAAAAGCGCACCCTTGAAGAGCGAATGGGCAACAAGATAAAGCACCGCCGCTTCCACGGCATAGGGCGAGCCGAAGCCGGTCAGCATGACCAGCAGGCCGAGCGAGGAGACGGTCGTATAGGCAAGCTTCAGCTTCAGGTCCGTCTGGCGGATGGCGAGCAGCGTGCCGACCAGCAGCGTTACGCCACCGAAAACGGGCAAGATGATTTCCCAGGCCGCGGTTCCGCCCATGACCGGGTTCAGCCGCATCAGCAGATAGACGCCGGCCTTCACCATGGTCGCGGAGTGGAGATAGGCCGAAACAGGCGTCGGCGCCTCCATGGCGTTCGGCAGCCAGAAATGGAACGGAAACTGCGCCGATTTCGTAAAGGCGCCGCCGAGCACGAGGATCAATACCACGAGATAAAGCGGGCTGGCGCGTAGCCGATCGCCCGATGTCAGCAACTGCGACAGTTCCGTGGATCCAGTCAGGTTCCAGATCAGCAGCAACCCGGCAAGCAGCGCAAGGCCACCTCCGCCCGTGACGACCAGCGCCTGCAGCGCTGCGCGGCGAGAGGCCTCGCGCTTGTGGTCGAAGCCGATCAGCAGGAAGGAGGTGATCGACGTCAGCTCCCAGAAGACGAACAGCATCAGCAGGCCGTTCGATACGACAAGACCGAGCATCGATCCCATGAAGAGAAAGATGAAGGAGAAGAAGCGGCCCTGATCCGGATGGCCTTTCAGATAGCCGCCAGCGTAAAGGACGATCAGCGCGCCGATGCCCGTTATCAGCAGCGCGAAGGTCAGCGACAGCCCGTCCAGCAGCCAGGAGAAACACAGGCTGAGACTGGGCACCCAGTCAAACCCGGCGACGACGGATCCTCCACCGGCAATTGCGGGAAGAAAAGTCGCGAAATGGAGGAATGCGAGGGCCGGGACAAGTGCCAGCAACCAGGCGGCGTTGTGCCCGAGCGCACGTGTCAGCACCGGCGCAACCACAGCGCCGAGAAAGGGCAAACACAAGGCTAGGAACGTAAGGCCCGTAAACCCGGCCATATTTCCTCCTGGAGCACGGAATCAGGCAAATCAAACGTTCCTCCGGGATAGGCAAAGGGTGACGCTCGCTCAAGAGCCGAGGTCAATAAAGCGGGGTATAACCCCGGAAATCGACCATAGACCCCCTGCTACCCAGGGGTGAACCTCACACCGGCATCAGGATTCGCAACGCTTCGCCACATTGTTTGACCAAAAGCCGGGCACACTCCTTTCGCCGGTAGGGAAAAAGGGGCCCATGTCATGACCGTCACAACGATCTATCCCAAGGTCGAGAAGACCGATTCGGAGTGGAAACAGCAACTCACGCCCGAGCAATATCGCATCACGCGCCAGCACGGAACGGAACGCGCCTTCACGGGTCCCCATTGGGACTCCTTCGAAAAAGGCCTTTACCGATGCGTCTGCTGCAACGCGCCGCTCTTCAGGTCCGACACAAAATTCGACTCGGGTTGCGGCTGGCCAAGCTATTTCGAGCCGGTCTCATCAGGCGCCGTCACCGAACACAACGACACCTCCTATGGAATGGTCCGCACCGAGATCCGCTGCGGCACCTGCGACGCCCATCTCGGCCACGTCTTTCCGGACGGCCCGCCGCCGACGGGGTTGCGCTACTGCATTAACGGGCACGCGATGGTGTTCGAAGCAGAGGCAGCAAACATGGATGAGCCAAGCCGGGATTGCGCCTAAATTATTGGAACCGGGGCAAAGAGATGATCGAATAAAACAGCTCCGTTGGCTGTTCACTTCCGGTCGCGCGCATCGTGCGCCGACTGCAAGAAGGGATCGACCTCACATGTTGCTGAAAGCCATCTCCTCCATCGCTTTGCTCGCCCTAGTCTGCCTTGGCGTTTCCGCCTGCACGACTGCAGGGGGCGGCTCCAAGCCCGCGCAAACCGCGGGGTCGACGGGCGGCGGCGGATACTAAGATCTGATTGCCGCTTCCTTGCGGATATAGATCATCGATGCGATCCGGCGTCAGAAAGACGTCTTCCCGGCGGATGACGGATCGCCTTGCCTTATCCTGCCTCAGACTGCCTCGGGGACAGCATCGAATGCTGTCTTATGCCATCGACAATCTCCTCCGCCGCGAGCCGGCCCATCAACGGCGCGAGTATGACGCCAGGATGGCCCACGGCTACATAAGCGCCCTCGACGTCGGGCAGGAAGCCCAATCTCGGCAGGCCATCGGAAAATATCGGGCGTTGGCCAACGACCGCTTCGACGAGATGCATGTCATCCGGCGCTGCGAAGCGTTTCCTGATCTTCGTAAGCGCCCGCTGCCCAACTGCAGCGGGCGAGTTTTCCTCCGCATCGTCTCGATAGGCTGCGGCAACGAAAAGCGAATGATCGTGCCATTGCCTGACCTCGAGACCGGGGCCGCAAAGGATGCGGTTGATGAACGGCGCTGAGGCGGAATAGCGCAGTAAGACTGCCGGCGAGCTTTCGACGCCGATATCAGCGCCAAGTGCCGAAGCCAGTCTGCCTGTCGCGACGCCGGCAGCCAGCACCACGATATCAGCCGACTGGGAGCCACTTGTCGTCCGGACGCCCGTCACCTTGCTGCCTGAAGTCTCGATGGCGATTATCGTCTCGCCGAAATGCGCCGTTGCTCCAGCGGCCTGCGCGTCTTTTACGAATGCGTCCGTCAATGCCGCCGGGGACAGGGCGAGATCGCCGGGTGAATAGGCGGCGCATGGCGGAACGTCGCGCAGATGCGGCTCCAGTTTCGCGATCGTCACGGCATCCACCAGCTCGACGCCTGCCCCTTCCGCCTGATGCTCGCGGATCAGTTCCTCGGTTTCTTCCGCAGTCTCCAGCCAAACCAGCGAGCCGGGCCTGATATCGCAGACGGCATCGGGAAGGACCGTGGCCAAACGCCGGTATTCTTCGACGCCGTCGCGCCGGAGACGATAGTCCTCCGGACGGGTTGCGGGAGAGCCGTTGATGAAATTGATCCAGCCGAATGCACGGCTTGTTACGCCGGATGCCGGTCGCGGGCCTTCATCGAACAGATGCACGGATGCGCCGCGACGGGCGAGATGCCAGGCGATGGCAGCGCCGACGACACCCGCGCCGATGACGGCAATGCGTAAGCCTTGTTTCGTCATCGTCATACCCCGTTGGTCGCCGGCCACTTACAACCAGCGCGGGATAACGATCGCATATGACATATGAATGACGGACCTGCGGCCTATCGGGCTTTATCGATGCGCAGTTCCATGCAGGTCAGGTCCAGCCAGCGGCCGAACTTGATGCCCACTTCGGAAAAGGTGCCGGCGATGCGGAAGCCGAGCTTTTCGTGCAGGCGGATGGAGGCGGTGTTTTCCGCTTCGATGCCGGCGATCATGACGTGGATTTCGGCAGCGGCTGCCCGAACGATCAGTTCGCGCATCAGCCCCTCGCCGATGCCCAGACCACGGCAATCCTTCTCGACATAGACGGAATGTTCGACGGTGTGGCGATAGCCGTCGAAGGCGCGCCAGTCGCCGTAGGAGGCATAGCCGGCGACCTTGCCGTTGCGTTCGGCGACGATGACGGGAAAGCCCCTGCCCTTGCGCGCCTTGAACCACTCGCGGCGGTTTTCGACGTCGACCAGCGTCTCGTTCCAGATCGCGGTCGTGTGCTCCACGGCGTGATTATAGATGTCGCGGATCTCCGGTAGATCGGCTTCGGTGGCATCGCGCAGCAGCACGGTCTGGTCCATGGATCGGTCCGTCATCTTAAATTGGAATATTCGGCACATACGCCGCGAAATCAGCGAAGTAAATCAGCTATTTCCGCATGGCTCGCAATCAAACTGTAATCTTTTTGAGCTAAGTTTGTAACGTTCCCTAAATCGGCACGAGATTCTTGCTCAGAAATGCGCTAGTTTCGTGCCGATACCCCTCTTCGCCTCCCGGTAATTGCAATGCTTCCGCGCATTCTGGCCATCCTGCTGCTTTCTGCCGCTCCGGCTTTTTCGGCCGATTGGTGGCCCTATGACAATGTGCGCTACGGCTACACGATCGAGCTGCCGCCGGAATTCGGTCTTTCGATCTATCCCGACAGTGGTGACGGGCTGACGCTGACGCCGGCCGACCAGTCTGCCAGGCTTAGGGTCTTCGGTACAACCGTGCTCAACGGCGACCTGGCATCGGAAGCAAAGATCCGCATGGCGGTCGCCAAGGTCGACGGCTGGCAGATCTCCTATTCGAAGCTGAGTTCGCACGGCGCAAGCTTCTCCGGCATCCGCCAGGACCGTATCGTCTATGTCCGCGGCGTGGCGCTCTGCAATGGTGGCGCGGCCTTCTTCCAGATCGATTATGCGAAGGCGGACATGCACCGTTTCGACGCTGTGGTCATGCGGCTGGTGCGCAGCCTCCAGCCGATCACGAAATGCACCAACAGCACGCAGGCTTTCAAACATTTGCCTGCGACAGGCTGAAACAAGTCAGCACTGCAGAGTAATGGACCGCGGCTGCGGCAACGACGAAGCCGTGCCAGATGGCGTTCTGGAAGCGCAGCTTTTCCCAGACATGGAAGATGACGCCGAGCGAATAGATGACCCCGCCGATCAGGATCAGCGCCATGGAGGTCGTAGGTATGCGCGAGGCGACAGGTTCCGCAACCAGGATGCCACTCCAGCCCATGGCAAGATAGAGCAGAATCGCCAGCCGATCGTAACGGCCGGGAAAGCAGCATTTCAGGCAGATGCCGGCCGCCGCGAAGAGCCAGATCGCAATCAGCATGGCGCGTAGCAGCGGGTCGTCGGCGCCGCGTTCCAGAAACGGCGTATAGGTGGCGGCAATCAGCACGAAGATCGCCGAATGATCGAAGCGCCGCAAGATCCATTTCGTGCGCGAAACCGGCCAGATATTATAGGAAAAGGACATGGCCAGCGTGAGGACCAGGCCAAGGCCATAGATCCAGGCAGCCGCGATCTCGCCATAGGAACTCCAGACCGTTGCATAGAAAATGAGGACGGTGGCGCCGATGACAGCGAATATGACACCCACGCCATTGACGATGGCGTCAGCGATCAGCTCATACCTGTCGTAAGCCCAGCGGATTCCGTTGAACTCGGTCATGCGCGCCATTCCCTTCGATCCTTTTGGATCGTTGCATCTCTTGAACGGCAAGGCAACGGGACGCGGCGCCGGACGCGGTAAAACTTCGTGAACGGCTGTCTCAGTGCCGATCGATCAGGACCGAGCACCGGGCGTGGCGAACGATCCGGTCGGCATTCGCTCCGAGAAAGTAGTTGGAAATATCGGGAACATGCGACCCGAGCACGATCAGATCGGCATCGCGTTCGCCGGCCACCGTCAGGATCGCTGAAGCGCATTTTCCGGCGCGGACCTCCACGACGGCGCGGATACCGGTCTTTGCGCAGAGCTCCTCGAGCTTCTTTTCCGCGGTCATGATGGCCCTGTCGACATAGTCCTGGGCCAGATCGGCAACGAGATAGCCCGGCACGTCTTCGATGACGCTCATGACAATGACTTCGCCGTCTTCGTCCGCCAGTGCGTCAGCCCGGCAGAGAATCCGCTTTGCCCTGTCCATCTTGGCGATATCCACCGCAGCGATGATCCTTTTATACATCTGAAATCCCCATGCCTTTCACCGAAAACGTCTTTGCGATTAGACACCGAAGACGGCGATAATTCCATAATAAGAATCGAATCTACCCCGGATGCTGTCAACGAATAGTGGACGCTTCATCATCAAAAAGCAGGCTTCTGTGAACAATCAAAATCCGGCATAAAGATTCCAAGTACAGCGGGCCAATGGAACTTGAGGGGATAGAGCCGGCGCCTATTTACAGGCCTGCCACAGGCGACATGCTTGTCGCCCGCGCCGGTCCCTCCCCCTTCACAACGGCGGCCCCACAACAGCGGACAGAAACGATGACCGAACACGAAACCTCCTATGCACTGACGCGGCCCGCCTATGTCGGCCAATCGCATCTTGTGGTGACGGACCTTGCTCTGGTCTCCGGCTTTTACCAATCGATGCTGGGGTTGAAGGTCATCGAAAAGACGCCGAGCGGCGAAGTGCTTGGCGTCGGCGGCCAGCCTCTTCTGACGCTGACGACGGATGCGAATGTCCGCGCTGCGCCAAGGAATGCCGCCGGTCTCTTCCACACCGCTTTCCTGCTGCCCGATCGCGTCGAGCTTGCCCGCTGGCTGCGCCATGCAGCGCACAACAATGTCGCGCTCGAAGGGGCTTCGGACCACCTCGTCAGCGAGGCGATCTACCTTTCGGATCCCGAGGGCAACGGTATCGAAATCTATGCCGACCGGCCGCATGAAAAGTGGAAGTTCCATCAGGATGGCATGGTGGAGATGGCAACGCTCAGGCTTGACCTGCAGGCACTCTACAACAGCGCGCCCGACGACAGCTGGGACGGCATGCCCGACGGGTCGGCCATCGGCCACATCCACCTTCAGGTCGGCAACATTCCGGAGGCAGACGCCTTCTATCGCGACGTGCTGGGGCTCAAGCTGATGGCACGCTATCCCGGCGCCAGCTTCTTTGCGACCGGAAGCTACCATCACCACGTCGCCGCCAATATCTGGAACAGCCGCGGCGCCGGCGTGCGCACCGAGCATATGACCGGCCTCTCCGACTACACGCTGCGCTTCAACGACAAGACCGCGCTCGACAAGGCGGTTGCGAAGCTCGACGAACTCGAAATCAAGAGCGAGAAGCGTGACAGCGGCGTCTCGCTCAGGGATCCCTGGGGTATCGGCCTGACGCTGACGGCGTAAGACCGATCGGAGCGGGATGCGCGTCTAGCCCTTCCTCGTGGAGAGCCACATTTCAAACTGATCCACGCTGTCGACTCCTCCGTCGACGACCGCCTCGTAGACATGCGCGCTCGGGATCTTGTCTGATCTTGCCGCCAGCTCGCGCTTGATCGTCAGGATGATCCGGCGGTGCTTGTCGGTGATACGTGGCAAAAGCGTCCGCAGGTGCAACAGATCCGGCTGCCGCTCGGGTTGATCGACCGCCCATATATCGACCGTCCAGTCGGCTCCCTCTTCGGTGCGGACGTTTAGTCCGAGGTAGAGCCCGTCGGGATAGGATGCGGGTTCCTTGTTCCAGCGACCCGTGTCATTCCTGAAGCGGACGGAAACCACGTGGCTGTCCATCAACATCAGCCTTGCCGCAATCTGAGCGAAGGCGGCGCGGGTTTCCGGCCCGAGGTTCTCGCAGATGACGGTGATATCTATATCCCGTCGAACCATGAGCCCCATTGCTGAACTCCCCACCCTTATCGGGCGACCGAGATCGCGAAGCATCGTTTCCAATTGCAGCAGGTCGGCAACCTGCTCTGCTTCCTTTTGAAGAAGGCTTTGCTCTTCCAATGAATCAGACATTCGTCACCCGGCAACAGCGCATGTTGCCTTCCTATTGCCGCGTCATGTCAGCTATTTAAAGTAGAGCCGATCTGGAAGCAGAGCGTCTTGGGATGATCGACCGTTGCCCATCAATTTCATTGGCTGGACGTCATCATCTGGTTGTAATAAACTTCTAATACTCATTCCATAACGCAACTTTTAATAGATTTCACAGCTGATCTCGATCGCATCGTTCCTGCATATTGACTGAGGGTCCGCATGCGGACCGAGGGGGCAGAATGACTGTGGAGGACTCCAAGCGTGTGCGTTTGGTCGCACAGCAGGTTGCAGATGCAAGCTCGCCTGACGTGCAGGCGGATATCGACGCGCTGAAACAAAGCCGCGAACAGCCTGCCTGGGTTCAGGAAGCCGGCAGCGCCATGACAACGCGCTATGGCGGGCTGCGTGCATTGATGAACCCGCCACCACCGGTCTACGAAGAGGTCGAGGCCAGAGCAGCTGGCGATGTCGGTGGCGTACCATCTGGGGGTGGCGGAGCCCGAACGGCAGCCCCGCCGCCGCCTCCGGGCAATGACGAGACCATCGTCTTTGCGGTTGGGACGCCGGTTTTCCTTGTTCGAAACAACGTGGTCGATATCGATAGCGCCCGGCAAGAGGCCGTTGCCTGGCGACGCCTTCTCACCGCGAATGCCGCGGTCATCAACAGGACAATGGTGTCGATCGGGCGGGTCGATGTGAGCAATGCCGACCGGGACTATGCCGGCACGGCCTGGGTGATCGATGACGGTCTGGTCGTGACCAACCGCCATGTCGCAAATCTCTTTGCCGAGGCAAGTGGCACCGGCTTCAAATTCAGGATCGGTTTCGACGCGCGCCACGAGATCGGCGTGGATGTCGATTTCCTCGAAGAATTCGGCAACGCTGCCTCCGACGAGGTCAAGATCGACCGCATCGTATGGGTGGCGCCCGAGAATGGACCTGACATCGCCTTCCTGAGGCTCGAGCAGATGTCTTCACCGGTCGGCCGGCTGAAACTCGACCTTTCCGACGAATTCCCGCAAGCGAAACTGCCGGTCGCGGCGGTCGGTTATCCGGCCAGCGATTCCCGTTTTTCCGACCAGACGCTTGCCAACAAGGTTTTCGGCGGGGTCTTCAACAAAAAGCGGCTTGCCGTCGGCAATCTTCTTGGCGTTGGGGATGACTTGCTTACCCATTCCTGCGCGACCTTCGGCGGCAATTCCGGCTCGCCTTTGCTCGACATCGGAACAGGCAAGGTGACCGGACTTCATTACCGAGGCGTCGAATTCATCGAGAATGACGCCATACCAGCCGCAGTGCTGCGGCGCTGCCTGCAGCGGGCGCGCGGACTGCTCGCACCGTCGACGGAGGAACTGAAAATGAGCGAACAAGGCAGCGGTAGCAGCGGTGGCGGTGGTGGTGGCGGAGGCAAGGTGACCTTCACGGTGCCGCTGAAGATTACGATCGAGCTGGACACGGCGACGCTGCAATCGGCCATTGCCGCGGCCCCAGCCGGCGGCTTGCCCATTGCGACGGTGTCGGCCACAACAAGCAGCGCTCCGACGCCGCCGGCTGATGCGATCGTATCGCCGACGAAAGAGCAGGTTCAGTCTGCGGTGCGGACAGCGCACACGCTGCTTGCCAACCGCGAAGATGTGGTCGCCATCAAGCCCGGTTACCGCTTCGAGAACGGCGAGATCACCGACCAGCGGGCGGTGGTCATCGCGGTGAAGCGCAAGATCGAACCGGGCGCGCTGGAATCGCGTGGCGTCACCCAGCTTCCGAAATATATCGACGGCGTACGCACCGACGTTGCCGTTGCCTCGGCAGCGGACATGCTTGGGATCGACCTTGGCGATGAGGCATTCACGCCGAGCTGGCACACCAGCTACAAGCCGCGGCCGGACCTGCCGCTGACGCGCCGCAAGACCAATACGAAATTCGTCATCCATTCCGGACCGGATGCGAGCTGGCCACAGCTGGGCGCGTTCCTGTCACAGACCCGCAAGTCCCTTGTCGTCGCAATGTATGATTTCGGCGCGACCAACGTCGCCGACGGCGTGCTGGATGCCGTGAAGAACAAGACCGAGACCATGTCCCTGGTGCTGCAGATGGGCGGCAAGGTGCACACGGGCGATCTGACCGATTACGAGGCGGTCGCCAAAATCCGGCAGGCCAAGGGCGACAAGTTCGATTTCGCCCCGGCGAGCGTCGGCAAGACCGGCATTTTCGATTCCGCCTACCATATCAAGGTAGCAGTGCGCGATCATACCGCCATGTGGCTGTCGAGCGGCAATTGGCAAAGCTCGAACCAGCCGAACATATCGCCGCTGACCAAGCCCGCGGATGCCGCCTCGGCGCTGCGGCTCTACAATCGCGAATGGCATGCCATCCTGGAAGACGAGGCACTGAGCAAGCTCTACGAGGAGCATATCCTGCGCGACCTCGATGACGCCAAGGCAACGCCCGAAGCGGAGGTCGCCGCCGAGCCGATGGTCTTCCTGCCCGCGGACTTTGCCGGCGAGGCATTGGAGGCAGTGCAGAAGCCGCGCTATTTCGAGCCGATTACCGGCGAACGCGAAATCGACGTCCAGCCGGTTCTGACGCCCGACAACTATATCGACACGGTCGTCCCCTTCATCCAGTCGGCCAAGACCCGGATATTCTTCCAGAACCAGAGCTTCAACACCAAGACCGTGGGCGACGGGTATCGGCGACTGCTCGACGCATTGCTCGAAAAACAGAAGGCGGGTCTCGACGTGCGCGTCATCTTCCGCAGCTTCGGCTCGGAAGACCGCGATACGATCAGCAATGCAAAGGACTACGGCTTCGACAGCAAGACAATCAGAATACAGAAGAACTGCCACACGAAGGGCATCATCATCGACAGCGAGGCGGTGCTCGTTGGAAGCCATAACTGGACGACCGCCGGAACCGGCTTCAACCGCGATGCCAGCCTGATCTTCTACGATGCCGAGATCGCCAAGTTCTACGAGGAAATCTTCCTCTACGACTGGGGCAGGATCGGGCCTGCCAAAATCAACGACAATCTGCCGCCGCCCATTCCTGTTACATCGGACAATGAAATGGCGCCGCCGCCCGGATATGTCGCTGTGCCGCTTTCGGCAGCACTTGGACGTTAGAGCTCAGTCGATATCGGTCGCTGGAACAGAACCGACCCAAGCGCGTTTATGTCGCAACGCAATGGGGCTTCGGGGAAACAAACCAGGATGGGTATCGCCAGTGGCATCCGCAAGCAGGCGGCAAAGACGGCGGCCGAGCGCCAGATGCATCTCAGCAGCTGGGCAAGGACGCTGAGAGCTGCCACCGAGGAAATGGCGAACGAGGCGCCGGTCCGTCGCGTAGAGAAGGACGGACTTGATGTCGTTTCCGCCTGGTCGATCATCGGCATCTTTCTCGTCCTTGCGGTCGCCGGCCTTTACCTGATGTCGACCATCCTGATCCCGATCACGCTTGCCGTCGTCGTCGGCATGATCCTCGGCCTAGTGGCAGAGAAACTGAGCAAGCTCGGTGTGCCGCGCATCCTGAATGCACTGTTGCTGTCGACATCAGTCGCACTTCTCATATTCCTGGCGGTCAATACCATCGTCGGACCGCTTGGGTCGCTCGCCAAGCAGGGACCGGACATGGTCCAGAAGTCGATCGATCGTGTATTGCCCTTCCTCGAAGGGATTAAATGGTTGCACATCACGCCGCAGACTTTCGAAAGCGGACCGATGTCGATCAACGCGCTTCTGGAAAATACCGGCAATATCCTGCATGTCGTCGCCGGCAACCTGACGCCGGCGCTTGTCCAGGGACTGGTCTTCTTCGCAGCGCTGCTTCTGTTTCTCGTCGGCCGCGTCAATCTGCGCAAGACCATCATCATGGCCTTCTCGGCGCGCGAACACCGTCTGGCCGCCATCCGCATCATCAACGCGGTTGAACAGGTGCTCGGCTTCTATTTCGCTACCGCCGCGCTGATCTATGCCTGCCTCGGCGTCGTCATGACGATCATTGCCTATTTCGGCGGGCTGAGCGTGCCGGCTCTCTGGGGCATCTTTGCTTTCGTCTCCAGTTTCGTGCCCTTCCTCGGGATTGCTGTCATGACAACTTCGGTTGCGATCGCCGGAATTCTGACCCACGACACGCTCATCATCGGGCTGATACCGGCGGCGGTATTCTTCTGCTTCCATCTTGCTATGGAAAACCTGATTTTTCCTGCCGTCATGGGTCGACAATTGGAGCTCAATCCCTTTCTTGTTTTTCTAGCTATCCTATTTTGGACATGGATGTGGGGAGCCGTTGGGGCTATGCTGGCGCTGCCGCTGTCACTGATCGTGATGGCTGTCGTCAGCGAGCTGTTCGTCGAGGAAAAGGCTCAGCCGCAACTGCCGAAATAGATGGTTTCAATATATGCGACGACCGGGGAGTCATCACATATCATGTCGTCCGAGATGCCGCTTCCGCAGTCTGCTCAAGGCCAGTTGGTCAATGGCCGTTCCCTCTGGGGACGGGCGGCGGCCAGGCCGATCTATGCGCCGCTTCGCCAAAGCCTCTCCTTTGACGTGGCAATCGTTGGCGGCGGGATCACCGGCGCGCTTGCTGCTGAACATCTGACGGCACGCGGCCTTTCAGTCTGTGTCATCGATCGGGAAACGCCTGGCTTGGGCAGCACGGCGGCAAGCACCGCCATGCTGCAATGGGAGACCGACACGCAGCTTTCCGAGCTCTCGCTCTTCTACGGCTTCGAAAAGGCGGCGGCGATCTATCGTCGTAGCGCGGTTGCCGTTTCCGGCCTCGCAAAACTGATCGATCGCCTCAACATCATCTGTAAATATCGCCCGCGCTCGTCCCTCTATCTCACCAGCAGCCCCGGAGGCGCCCGTGAGTTGCTGCAGGAGCTGGAACTGCGGCATCGGGCGGGACTGCCGGGCGAATATCTCTCGCACCCCTATCTGATGACGGAATTCGAGATCGAGCGGGATGGCGGCATTTTCTCGCCCGGCTCGGCCGAGGTCGACCCGCTGCTGCTCACCTGGGGATTGCTGGAAGTCGCCCTGAAGCGCGGCGCACGGCTTGTGAGCGCCTCGGCGACCAAGCTTCACAGCGAGGGCCAACGGGTTACCGTCGAGATGGACGGGCCTTACTCCATCGAGGCCAGACACGTGGTGCTGGCGACCGGCTACAGCATGCCTGGTATCGACATGCCGAAACTGCATCGGTCTACCTCGAGTTGGGCGATGGCAACAGTGCCCCAGGATCGGTCGCGGCTCTGGCGCGAGCGGGCGCTGATCTGGGAGGACAGCCATCCCTATCTCTATGCCCGCACGACGGCCGACAATCGCATCGTGATCGGTGGGGAAGATGACGAGACGATCGATCCGCAGGCCCGCGAGGCCAAGGTGCCGGAAAAGATCGCGACCCTGCGGGAAAAATTGAAACTGCTATGGGCGCAGGCGGATACGCGCGTCGATTATGCCTGGTCCGGCACTTTCGGCACGACGTCGGACGGATTGCCGCTGATCGGGCCAGTTCCCGCTATGCCCCGCGTGCTCGCTGCCTATGGCTATGGCGGTAACGGTATCACCTTCTCCTTCATGGCGGCGCTGATGATCGGCGCCATGGTCACCGATACCCGTCGCGACTGGTTCGACGATTTCGCGCTTGACCGGCCGGAACCGGGATTGGGGATGCGGCACTATGCCGGCGGGGGCGACCCGCTCATGGCCACCGTACCGCATTGAACGCGCTGGAAAGCGCAGCTTGCCTTCAGGTATTAGCCCTCAGCGAGAATTGGGAAAGCGCATCACTGCGTCGTGTCGTCGTCGCCGCTCTCGGCGATATCCTGCAGGCGAACGAACTGCACACCCTTCGCCTTCAACGCCAGAATGCTTGCAGCCACGCCCTCGCCTGAAGCATGGGTCGGCTGGTTGATGTGCGAAATGATGACGTCGCCGTCCTTGGCGGAGGCATATTGCTTCTCGACCATTTTCGGGATCAGCGAGGCGCCGGCATCGCCATTCACGGAATAGCCGGCGATGCGGTATCCCATGGCGCGGATCTGCGCGATCGAGGACAGGCTGTATTTGGCGGTGGCGCCGCGAAACCAGTGCGGCTGCGGAATGCCGTGCGCGACCATGGCGTCCGCCCCACCCTTTACCTCCTGGGCAACCGCTTCCGGCGAACCGGCGGCAGGGATGCCGTAGACGAGGGTCGGGTGATCCACGGCCGGGATATGGTTCTGGCCGTGATCCTCCAGCTCGAACTGCTCGGGATGGGCAAGGAAGATGGCAAGCGTTTCCGGATTGGTCTTCAGCCAGCGGGCGGTGACGAAGATCGTTGCCGGAATGTGTTGCTCGAGCAGCGTATTGAGGATACGCGGATCGGTCTTGCCCATGCAGGCATCGAAGGTCAGCGCGATGCGCGGCGCGCCCTTGCCCGATCGTGTCACATGCAGATGTGGTTCCACCAGCTTGATCGCCGAGGCATTCTGGACTGGCTTGCTAGGCAGGGTCGGCAAGGGCTCGACCGTTGCAGCTGACGCGGCCGAGGCTGCGGAAAGCAGTAGCACTGACAATGCGATCTGACGGATCATGGAGGCGGCCACCATTCGATATAACAAGCAGGTCCGGCGCAAATCTTGCTCGGCGACATACCGCCGCTTGCGTCCGGCAACGCCATCCGCCCGCAAGCCGTCGGAAATAAGGCAGTTCCACAGATATTGCACGAGGGTCGCGGAACTTTCCGGTAATTTTGAACCGCGGCGTTTTCGGCATCTTCCATTGCCGGTCAGGTGGCGCCGCCATTTTGAGATCCCTCCCAGCGCTCTTTGAAATCCAGCGTTATAGCCCCGCCGCCGGGCCGTTTGCCCGGAGACGAGACGTTTCGTTCGGAAAGATAAGGAAGAAGCCCGCCGACGCGGTTCACGATAAAGGGCGGGATACTTCCTTGACGCCTTTACACAGTCATAGCGGCATCAACGCGCTCCAGAGCGAGGGGCCGAGATACCCTATTCCAGCTCTATGACTTCAGCGCTTCAAGCGCTTCCGGCAGAGTGGATCCGGGGTTGTCCTTGCAGTAGTCGGCAACCTTTTCTGCGTTGGCGTGTGCCTTGTCGCCGTCAATCATCGCGTTGCCTGCTTTGCCGTGAACGTAGCCGTTCACCCACATCGCGACACCGATTTTCTTTGCCGCGGGCATTGCGCCGACCTCCTTGCAGGTCAGCTTCGACATGTCCACTTCCGCGGCCATTGCCGGGCCAATCAAGCCGATACCTGCGAGTGCGAGTGAGATTGAAAGCAAGCGTCTCATGGTCGTCCTCCCAAAGTTCGCCCCTCAGGGCAAGTGGTTGTACCAACAATTGCATTCCTTGCTTTGGAGAATTGCAAGAACGACACGACCGCAACCGTATCGGTCAAAAATCGCTCTAAAGCAAACTAAGAGAATACCACAATTCCATTGAATCAGTATGTACAAATATCAAAATTATGGAATTAATTCGATTAACGTGAGGCAATTCTCACAATAATACAGTTATAATTGCATTTTCTACATATAAATTATTCTATTTTTGATGGAGATTTACAACTTTCCGGAGGATCTGCTTCTTGCGCAAACCTCGGACTCGCAAGGCTTGGGCGGTTTGAAGCCGCTATCGGCGGAAACGGGAAAGCTGCTCGGCACGCCAACCAATTACCAGTCTTCGGCGTGACTTAATCTCGGACTTTCCGCCGTGACAAGCTCGACGCGCTGACCGGCGATGTCGATGACGGCACGATCACGCCGGCCCCTCGAATAGATACGCGAAGTTCATCTCCTGTGGGAAAGCGCTGATTTTCTACCGCTGACATCTGGTCGTCTTGCAGCCGTCGCAATAGTTCGCAGGTGCCCCGCCGTCTGAAGGGGCAGACGCCCGGTTTTTGTGCACAGCGTCCGGGTAGTGAATTGCAATGACAAGACCTGGAGATGTTGAAATGAAAAAGCTCATCGCGTCCGCGCTGCTGGCAGCGGGACTCCTTGGCGGCCTGGTGGGATCGGCGAATGCCGCTTGCGGCTCGGTATCGATCGCCGAGATGAACTGGGCATCCGCCGGCGTTGCGGCGAATGTCGACAAGATCATCCTCGAAAACGGCTATGGCTGCTCGGTCGATCTCGTCACCGGCGACACGCTGCCGACCTTCACCTCCATGGACGAAAAGGGCCAGCCCGACGTAGCACCTGAGCTCTGGATCAATGCGGTCCGCACGCCGCTCGACAAGGCCGTCTCCGAAGACCGGCTCGTCATTGCCGCCCCCCTGCTCTCCGACGGCGGCCAGGACGGCTGGTGGATCCCGAAATTCATCGCCGACGCGCATCCCGACATCAAGACGGTTCAGGACGCGCTGAAGCATCCCGAACTTTTCCCAGCGCCCGACGATCCGTCCAAGGCCGCGATCTACGATTGCCCGCCCGGCTGGCAATGCCAGTCGTCGCTCGAAAATCTCTACCGGGCGCTCGACATGGAGAAGAAGGGCTTCAAGCTCGTCGACACCGGCTCGGCCGCCGGCCTCGACGGCACGATCGCCAACGCTTTCGAGCACAAGACCGGCTGGCTCGGCTATTACTGGTCGCCGACCGCCATCCTCGGCAAATACGAGATGGTGCGCCTCTCCTTCGGCGTTCCGCATGACAAGGCGGAATGGGACGCCTGCACCTCGGTGACCAATTGCGCCAATCCGAAGGTCAATTCCTATCCGGTCTCCGAGGTGTACACCGTCGTCACCAAGTCCTTCGCAGACAAGGCGGGCGTTGCGATTGATTATCTCAAGACCCGCAAATGGACCAACGACACCGTCAACAGCATCCTCGCCTGGCAGACCGACAACCAGGGAACCAACGAGGACACGGCCCGCCAGTTTCTGAAGACGCGGGAAGACGTCTGGACGAAATGGGTGAGCCCGGATGTTGCCGCCAAGGTGAAAGCTGCGCTTTGAGCCGGATCTGAACGGGCGATTTTGAATGAGGGCCCGGCGGATGCGTTTCGCCGGGATAGCCGCAAGCAGTTGTCCGCCGCCTATGCCACCGTCAGCGACAGGAGATGGCTGATTTCATCACCCGCGCTCCTTTGCATCCTTAACGTGCTTGCAATAGTCTCCATGCCATGATCGGTTGGGTCAATGACGACTCAATGCGAAAGTGATGCAAGATGAGCGGCGAAGTGGAACTGAACGAAGCGGGAAATGTAAAAATTTCCCCTTTGTTGGACTATGAGACGCATTTGATCCCCGGGGTCGCGGTCATCCTGCGCATAGGCTATGCGGAGGACATGGAAGGAATGCAGTCGCATACCACTGAGCACCTGCAACTTACGCTGACGCCGGGACAATGCCGATCGCTTGCGGAAACCTTGCTCAGGGCGAAATCGCAGGTCGAGGCGCAATCGAGCATCGCAGCGCAGGCTGGGGCCGCTAACCCTTATCAAAATTAGCCGCCAGGGCACGTAACGCGTCCCGGTGTGGGACAAGGGGGCCCAAACAGGGGAGACCGCTGCCAGATCTCATCTAATGTCCGGCAACGGCCCCAGGCCCATGCATCTCCCAAATGGGCTACGGAATATATTATATTCCTAATAATACCATATTCCCATGTGGATGATCACTTTTCCACGATATTCACAGAGCTGATTGTCGAGCTCGGCCAGCGCCGGAAGCAGGCCTTCTTCCTTCTTCAGTGCCGTTGCGCTGATTGGCGAGGGGTCGCATCTGGTTACAAGCGTCCCCATACAGCCAACAAATGCTGGCCACGGCGGTTGTCTTGATAGCGGGCGATACATATCTTTCCGCTTAACCAATCGGAGACATCCATGAGCCGTGATCCCTACGAGCTTCTTGGGGTGAAAAAGGACGCGTCGCAAAAAGAAATCCAGAGCGCGTACCGGAAGCTTGCCAAGAAGCTGCATCCAGACCTCAACCCCGGCGACAGCAAGGCCGAGGAAAAATTCAAGCAGGTGTCGGCCGCCTATGGCATCGTGGGCGACGAGGAGAAGCGTGGCCGCTTCGACCGTGGCGAGATCGATATCGACGGCGTCGAGCAGGCGCCGCGCAACTATTATCGAGACTATGCCAATGCCGAGGGTCCGAACGGTCCCTATCACAATAGCGGCGGCTTTGCCGATTTCGGCGATGCGGACGATCTCTTCTCCAGCTTCTTCACACGCCGCAGCCGAGGACAGACGGGAATGCCGGGACAGGACCGTCACTATTCCATGGAAGTCGATTTCCTGGATGCCATCAACGGCACCACGACGCAGATCACGCTGCCTGACGGTCCGGCGCTTGACGTCCGCATTCCGCCCGGCACGCGCGACGGCCAGACCCTGCGCCTGCGCGGCAAGGGCGAGCCCGGCATCGGCACAGGGCAAGCCGGCGATGCGCTGATCGAGGTCCATGTTCGCCCACATCGCTTCTTCACCCGCGATGGCGACGACATCCGTTTCGAATTGCCGATCTCGCTCAGCGAAGCGGTGCTCGGCGGCAAGATCCGCGTGCCGACCCCGGGCGGCGCCGTTGCCGTTACGCTTGCGCCCAATTCGAATACCGGCAAGACCTTGCGTCTCAAGGGCAAGGGCGTGCCGAAGCGCAATGGCGAAGCCGGAGACGCCTATGCGACGTTGAAGGTCGTGCTCCCCGAAGGAGCCGATGCCGCTCTCACCGCCTTCGTGGAGGGTTGGGAGGCAGGCAAGACATATGATCCGAGAAAGAACATGGGAGCATGACCATGGACGAGCTTGAATTCCGTGTCTGCCTGAAGATCGACGTGACCGTGCTGGACGTCTGGGTCGAACAGGGCTGGGTCGTTCCACGGTCGACGGAAAAGGGGCGGCAATTTCGCGACGCCGATGTCGCGCGCGGCCGCCTGATCCTCGATCTCATCGATACGATGGGGGTCAACGAGGCAGGCGTGGATGTCGCCATGGATCTGCTCGACCAGGTCCACAGCCTGCGCGGCACGCTGCGCGAACTGGTCGAGGCGCTGAACGCGGAAGATGAAGCGGTAAGGCGGCGCATCGTTGCCAAAATAGAAACTATCGCCGAATAGAGATCGCGGCGAAGACCCGTCCGCTGACGGATTTGGGTGCCGCATACCATGCTGCCGGACCTAAAGCGCGTCGCGATCTCTAGGATTCGCTTGCCGCACTTTAGGTCCTTGTTGCTGCATGTCGTTGTCGCAAAACCGCTTCACACCTTTGCGCGAGATGCTTTGGTATCGGTGCGGTAACGAAGTATTGCATTTGAACCACGCGATTAACCTTTTGGTTATTTTTAGCGCGGCACGACTATTCTTTCCGAAATTGTTGTGCGAACCTGTGGCCGGATGTTCTTTCAGAATTACTGAATTATATCTAGCCGACAAACGAAGACTACATCGTATTGCTTAAAACGAGAGCGTCATTGGCGTTTTCAAGCATATTTTGGCTGGCCATGCGCGTTGTCGATATCGGCAGGGTCGATATCGACAGGTGAGATGGCCTTTGTCCGCACTATTTTTTGGATCATGGTGGTATGGCGAAAGAAATTAGAACGTTTACGGGCATCAGAGGTCTGGCCGCTTCCCTCATTGCCCTTTACCACTTTGTCACCTTCAAGACGATCGCGCCTTCCAGTCCACTGACGTTCAGCGGCGCCTATATGTCGGTCGACGCCTTCTTCATCCTGAGCGGTTTCGTGCTGGCGTTCAGCTATGCGAAGACATTTCAGCATCGCTTCCAGTGGCGGGACTACCTTCAGTTCATGTATCGGCGGTTCTGCCGAATATATCCTGCCTATTTCGCCCTGATGCTGCTCTACATCGCAAAGCTGATCGTCAACGTCAGCGGCGACGGCGCACTCGGCCACTTCACGCCTGTCGACTTCATATCGAACTTTTTCATGCTGGGGACTTGGGCGATCAATGCCCGACCCATCATCGGTCCCTCATGGTCGGTCTGCGTTGAAGTCTTCTGCTATATCGTGTTCCCGTTCTTGGTCCTTGCCGTCCTGCGCAACATCACATCGGCGATCGTAAGCCTTGTTGTCGCCTACGCCGGTATTTTGCTCATAGCCTCCTTGAATATCGGCGTCGAAGGACGACTCGACGTGGTTTTCGGCGATACGTACTATCCGACATTGCGTGCATTGTGCGGCTTTGTCATCGGTATGAGTTTCTTCAAGGTTGCGCCGCTGGTAACGAAGCACAAACGCAAGTGGGATATTGCGGTTGCGGCCTCGCTCTTGCTGATCGGCATCTCGATCTATGGCGGCCTCGGTGACGAGATAACCTATATTGGCATCGCCGTTCTCGTCTTTTCCTCGTCCTTCGAAGGACCCATTGCCAAATCGATATTCGACAATCCGGTTTCGTATTTCCTCGGCAAGATTTCCTATTCGCTCTACCTCGTTCATGCGCTGCTGGTCACGCTTTTTCCGAAGATCCTTGTGGCAGCGGAAACGAAGCTTCCTCATGCGATCGGCTTCTACTTGGTCATCGCGATATATTTCGCGATAGCTGTCGTATTTGCCACGGTGAGCTACATGCTCTTCGAGGTCAGGGCGCAGAACGGCCTACGCCGACTATGGCGCCCGCGTCAGGAAGCGGTCGCCGCCGCCTGATTTGCGACGACTTGCGAAAATTCGGCTACGACTAAAGATAGATGCCGCCGGTAGGCGCAATCCGCTACCATCGGGCAATGGATATCATCGAGGCATTCCAGCGTCTTAGTCTTGCGCTTGCAATCGGCGTCCTCGTGGGCATCGAGCGCGGGTGGCAGGAGCGCGAGGAGGCGGCGGGGAAGCGAACCGCGGGCATCCGAACCTTCGGCCTTACCGGTTTTCTCGGCGGGCTCGCCGGGTTTCTGCAGCCATTCGTCGGTCCCATGCTGCCGGCTGCCCTGCTCGTCGTGTTCGGCATCGCCTTCGTGGTCTTCAAGAGATTTGAAGCAGAGCAGAGCCAGGATTACAGCGTCACCAGCGTGGTGGCCGCGCTCGTCGTTTTCGCGCTGGGAACCGTGGCTGTTGTTTCGAACATGTCGGTCGCGGCGGCCGGCGGCGTCGCCGCGACGGCGCTGCTCGCCGCGCGCCACAGCCTGCACGGATTCCTTAGAAATCTTACCTGGCTCGAACTCAGGGCCGCACTCGTGCTTTTGGCGATGACGCTGGTGGCGCTGCCGCTCTTGCCCGACAGGACGGTCGACCCCTGGAATTCCATCAATCCGTTCCAGCTCTGGCTGCTGACGATCATGATCGCCGCCATTTCCTATGCCGGCTATCTCGCGATACGCATCGTCGGACCGAAATACGGGATCCTGTTCAGCGGTGCTGCCGGCGGCTTCATCTCGTCGACCGCCGTCACCCTGTCCTTCGCCCGCATGTCCGCCGCAAGCGCACAAGCCGCAACCAACCTTGCGGCGGGAGCCTCGATCGCGGGGGCGCTATCGATCGGGCGCGTGCTTGTCATCAGCGGCATCATGGCTCCCGTTCTCGTGCCGCTGCTGGCCGTGGCGCTCGCTCCCGTCATTCTCGTCCTTCTCGTGGCGAGTTTCTGGCTGGCGAGGCGGTCGGCGTCCGAAAAGGGTGCCGCTGATGTCCATCTGGACAATCCCTTCGAACTCATGACGGTGCTTCGGTTCGGGGCGTTCCTTGGCATCATCATGTGCCTGTCGCGCGTGATGATCGAGCGCGTCGGCACATCGACGATCTACGGCGTCGCCCTGCTTTCGGGGGTCGCCGATGTCGATGCCATCACCTTGTCGACGGCGCAGATGGTTGGCTCGGTGCTCACCAAGGAAATCGCTGCGACCGCGATCCTCTTGGCTGCAGCCGTCAATCTGATCGTGAAGATGGTGCTCGCCATTGTTTTCGGCGATCGCGGTTACTCAATACCGTTCAGCATCGCAACGATCATCGGCATCGTTGCCGGCGCCGCCGGTTATGCTGGTGCGACCATGATCAGCTGATGAAACCGGCTCGCCTAGGGACAGGCAGCGGCGTCAATCGTAGAGGTAATATTTCGTCCAGGTATCGCGCGGCACCTTCTGGCCGATCTGAAAATCCAGCGAGCGCACGTTGATGTGATGGGGGCCTGTCACGCAATCGTAGGTGAGATGATACCAGTCGCCCTTGCTGCGGAAGACGGCGCCCGGTGCCTTGATCGAGTTCTCGCCCATGTCGGGGTCGCTGAAGGTGTAGGCGATCACCTTGTCGGGCTTATAGCCGTCTTCAGCTGCGATCTTGCGCATCGCCTCCGTGTCGCAGCTCTGTTCCATGCGCTCGGAAGGATCGAGCTTCTGCAGCTGCTGCTTGATCTTCGGATCGACCGCAAAAGAAGAGGTCGCGAGGCAGACGGCCGGCAGCAGAACGGCGACGAATTTCAGCATGAATCACTAGTCCCTTGCTTATTTCCAAGCCCGAATCAGGCGCAAAACAAGGCAAAAACCCGCCTAAACGCTTGAACAGACTTGTCCCAAGGCTACGGCACTTTGTTAAAGAATGTGGTGACATCAAGGCAACGTGGAGCCACGTTGCCGCATTCCGCTGAATCAGGAAACCATACAGAGGCTTGCTTGCGCGAGGATGGAGGAGGCCAGTTGGCGCTTGATCCGGCGCGTGCCGGTCTCTATCTCTCTTCCACCAGCAGCCTTCACAAGCTTAGAGCAGAAAGCGATCGCCGTGCCGATATTCAAGGATCTTCCCGCCGCCCCCGAAGCCCCGAAGCGGCCGGCCAGCGACACACGCCACGGCATTACCCGCACCGATGATTACGCCTGGCTGCGCGCCGACAATTGGCAGGCCATGTTCAAGGATCCCTCGATCCTCGACGCCGATATCCGCAAGCATCTGGAAGCGGAAAACATCTACATGAACGCTGCCATGGCCGACACCAAGGACCTGCAGAAGACGCTCTTTGCCGAGATGAAGGGCCGCATCAAGGAAGATGATTCCTCCGTTCCCGTGAAGGACGGCCCTTTCGCCTATGGCACGCTCTATGTGACCGGCGGCGAGCAGCCGCATTATTTCCGCACGCCCCGCGATGGCGGCGAGAAGATAGTCCTGCTTGACGGCGACAAGGAAAATGCCGGCAAGTCCTACTTCCGTCTCTCCGGCATCGACCATTCCACCGACCACAGCCACGGCATCTGGGGCTATGACGACAAGGGGTCGGAATATTTCACGCTGAAGATCCGCAACCTCGAAACCGGCGAAGACCTGCCTGATATCGTCGAGAATACCGGTGGCGGGGGCGTCTGGGCGCCCGATGGCAAAAGCTTCCTTTATTCGGCGCTGGACGAGAACCACCGGCCGTCGAAGGTCTTTCATCACGTCGTCGGCACGCCGCAATCTCAGGACAGGCTGGTCTACGAGGAAGACGACGCGGGCTTCTTCATGGGCGTCGGCGGCTCGCTGCTCGACGACTATGTGTTCATCGACATTCACGACCACGAGACATCTGAATACCGCATCCTCTCCACCAAGGACCTGACGGCGGAGCCGAAGGTTGTTGCAGCGCGTGAGACCGGCATCGAATACGAGATGACCGAGGGCGGCGACGTCTTCTACATCCTCACCAATGATGGCGGCGCCAAGGATTTCAAGATCATGGAGGCGCCTGTCGCCACGCCAGAGAAGGAACATTGGCGCGAGGTGGTGGCGCACAAGCCCGGCACGCTGATCCTGTCGCACATGGCCTATGCCCGCCATCTTCTCTGGCTGGAGCGCAAGGACGGCCTGCCGCAGATCATCATCCGCGATCGCCGCAGCGGCGAGGAACATGCCATCGCCTTCGAAGAGGAGGCCTATTCGCTCGGCCTGCAGGGTGCTGCCGAATACGACACCGATGTCATCCGCTTCTCCTACTCGTCGATGACGACGCCGTCGCAGTTATACGACTACAACATGGTGACGCGCGAACGCACACTCCTGAAGACGCAGGAAGTGCCGTCAGGCCACAATCCTGACGACTATGTCACCCGTCGCGTCTTTGCGCCGGCCTGGGACGGCGAACAGGTGCCTGTAACCCTGCTCTATCGCAAGGATACGCCGCTCGACGGTTCTGCGCCCTGCCTGCTCTATGGCTACGGCGCCTATGGCATCACCATTCCCGCCGGCTTCAATACCAATTGCCTCTCACTCGCCGATCGCGGCTTCGTCTATGCCATCGCCCATATCCGCGGCGGCAAGGACAAGGGCTTTGCCTGGTACGAAGACGGCAAGATGGGCAAGAAGACCAACACCTTCAAGGACTTCATCGCGGCCGCCGACTATCTGAATCAAGAGAAGTTCACGTCTTACGCCGGCATCATTGCGGAAGGCGGCTCGGCCGGCGGCATGCTGATGGGCGCGGTCGCCAACATGGCACCGGAAAAGTTCGCCGGCCTCATCGCTGCCGTTCCCTTCGTCGACGTTTTGAACACCATGCTCGACGACACGCTGCCGCTCACCCCGCCCGAATGGCCGGAATGGGGCAACCCGATCGAGAGCAAGGAAGAATACGACCAGATCGCCAGCTATTCGCCCTACGACAATGTCGAGGCAAATCCCTATCCGCCGATCCTGGCGCTCGGCGGCCTGACCGACCCCCGCGTCACCTACTGGGAACCGGCAAAATGGGTCGCCAAGCTGCGCGACAAGACGACGGGCGACGGACCGATCCTGCTCAAGACCAACATGGACGCCGGCCACGGCGGCGCCTCCGGACGCTTCCAGCGGCTGGAAGAGATCGCGTTCGAATATGCGTTTGCGATCAAGGTCGCGGGCAAGATGTGACCGGGAGATATCCGTGACGGCACAGGATGGTAATACCCTAAGGTTTTATGCCACGGAGGCTGTCGCCTACGCATCGAGGGGCGCAAAGCCGAACTACCGCCATCTCGATAGATTCATGTCCGTGTTACCTGCCGGAGGCTCCGTTCTCGAACTCGGATGCGGCGCGGGGCAGGACAGCGAGGTGATGATATCTCAAGGCTTCGATGTAAGCCCCACGGATGGAACGCCTGAGATGGCAGAGGCCGCCGAAAAGCGCCTGGGAAGGCCGGTGGCGCACCTCCTGTTCAATGATCTCGACGCGGTCGAGGCATTCGACGGGATATGGGCAAATGCGTGCCTCCTCCATGTGCCACGGGTCGATTTGCCGGGAATTATCTTGCGCATTCATATCGCCCTGAAGACGGGCGGCGCTTTCTTCGCCAGCTTCAAGGCAGGGGACGCGGAAGGGCGCGACCAGTTCGGCAGGTACTACAATTACCCCTCGGAGAACTGGTTGCGAGAGCTCTATTCGACTGTCGCCTGGGAAGACATTTCGCTCGTGGCGGATCGTTGGGGTGGCTATGATGGCAAGCCAACCGACTGGCTCTACGTGATGGCGATCAAAGGCAAATAGAGCGGAGAAGCCTGGAAAGGAAACGAATGCCCGCCTATGTCGCACTGCTCAGAGCCGTCAACGTTGGCGGTACCGGCGCCCTGCCGATGGCCGAATTGAAAGCGATCTGCGAGGGGCTCGGGTTTACCGATGTCACCACCTACATCCAGAGCGGCAATGTAGTCTTCCGTTCCGATGAGCCGAAGGCAAGCGTCCAGAAGCGGCTTGAGACAGCGCTTGCCGAGAGAATGGGGGCGTCGCCGGGCGTGATGCTGCGCAGCCGGAAAGAACTCGATGCTGCAGCCGGGGGATCGCCCTTTCCGCATGCCAAGCCGAGTTTCCTGCTCGTCTATTTCCTGCCCGAACCGCCGCCTAAGGATGCGCTGGACAAGCTTGTCGCCCCGGATGGCGAAGAGGTGAGCATCGCCGGTCGGGAGATCTATGTGCATTATCCAAACGGGTCGGGCCGGTCGAAGCTGAAGCTTCCCGCGCTCAAGGTCGGCACCTCACGAAATCTCAACACCACGATCAAGCTTGCCGAAATGGCAGCCGCGCTCGAGGATGGTGAGGGATGATCGCCCGTTTAATATCCGGGAAGCGCTAGGCGCTTCTCAACTGTTGATGCGAAGCCTTGCGGAGGCCGGTAAAATCAACCGGGCATACTTCCCCTCGGGCCGCGCTGCCGTTGTAAAGCCTTCTCAGCAATTCGATATCGCTCGCCATGGCATCGCGCTTGGCAAACCAATCGTTCAAGGCTTCAGCCATGATTTCGTCGGTATCGATATAGGTGCTCGATGCGACCGCCCGGCGGAGGGCGCCTGCCTGTGCTTTGGAGAGTTCGACTGTCAGCTTCTCGTTCATTGGCATGTAAACCTCCCGTGGAAGCGTGCGGCGCGCAATATACCACCGGCTCAACGGTCAGACAACGCGCTGTCACAAAGCGTGATGGAACCCCTACATAGGGTGGAAAAGCAGTTTGACCAGTGTGCGAAATACCAGAACCTGATCTGCAAGCGCCCTGGGCTCCTTCAGCGCCTTTGAAATGACGATTCCGCCTTCGACGACGGTCGAGACCATGTCGGCGAGCTGGTCGACATCAAGGGGCTCGCGCGGCGTATGGACTGCCGTGATTTCCTCAAACATGCCACGGAAGCGCCGGCGCCACATCAGTGCCGCCTCGCGATTGATCGCCTGGATTTCCCGGTCGAAGGCGCGCTCGTAATAGCACATGGTCGCGACGAGGCAGCCGGGGTGGCCATTCGGTAGGTCGGCAAGGAGTTCCGAAAGAAGCTTCAGGCCCAGCAAGAAAGATTGCAGCGGATCATCCACGAGTTCGCGGGCGCGGCCGAAGATGTCGTCGTAGATCTTCTCATCGGCCTCGATGTAGCGATAGAGCAATGCTTTGGCGAGTTCGTTCTTGTCACGGAAATGGTAGAAGAAGCCACTCTTGGTGATACCGGTTTCGGCGATCAGTTCGTCGATCGAGGTTCCGCCGAAGCCCTTGGCAAGGACGGCAGCCTCCGCAACTTCCAGGATCCTGACACGCGTTTCTTCACCCTTACGCATTAGCGACTCCTGTACCGGCGGTGCGGTTCCCTAGACCGACTAACCCAAAGTCATCCTCTCCATTTCTCGAAACCTGGCCCTTAAGCCCTTGAATCGGCATAACGATCAAGTTTTCTTGCTTAAGTGTACCGCAAGCCTTCTATTTTAGCATGCGATAATACGCCATCCTCCTGACTATGCCCCACATTGCGAAGGTCAAACGACAAGCGAAAGCTGGAGATCAACATGGCTAAGTATAGGAACAGCCTGCCGCAAATCAGCGATGGATTATTCCTGAGCGACGGGGGCATGGAAACAAGCCTCATCTTCCAGGATGGCGTGGAATTGCCGCATTTTGCATCCGTCATTCTTCTGGAACGGCCGGAGGGACGCGAGCAGCTGAAGCAGTACTATCGGCGTTATCTGGCGATTGCCCGCCAGCACGGGACGGGCTTCATCCTCGATACCGCCACATGGCGCGCCAATGCGGACTGGGGCGAAAAGCTCGGCTATGACGCTCAGGCGCTGAAGGCGCTGAACGAGAGCGCAGTCGATTTGCTGATTGATCTGCGCCGTGAATATGAGCGGCCTCAGGTGCCGATCGTCATAAACGGCCCGATCGGACCGCGCGGCGACGGCTACAAGGCCAGCGACATGGGTGCCGCCGAGGCAGAGGACTATCACAGCGCGCAGATCGCCACTTTCGCCGGCACGGAAGCCGATATGGTGACGGCACTCACTTTAACCAACATTGACGAGGCAATCGGTATTGCAACCGCGGCCAAGAAATACCACATGCCTTGTGTGATCTCCTTCACCGTGGAGACAAACGGTCATCTTGTAACCGGACGTACGCTCCGCGACGCGATCGAGAGCGTCGATGCCGCCACGAATGCGGCACCGGCCTATTACATGATCAACTGCGCCCATCCGAGCCATTTCGAGGGCGTACTAGATCATGACAGCCGCTGGATCAAGCGCATAGCAGGGCTCAGGGCCAATGCCTCGAAAATGAGCCACACCGAACTGGACGAGAGCGATACGCTGGATGCAGGCGATCCTGCAGACCTTGGACGCCGGTACAGCCATCTCGTCAGCCGCATGCCGCATATGCGCGTTCTTGGCGGCTGCTGCGGCACAGATGAGCGGCACATCGCGGCCATCTGCGAGGCCTGCCTGCCGCAGCGAGCGGCAAGCGCCTGATACAAACTAAAAAAGGAATGGGACGATGACGAAGGTACAACCACAGTCGAACGAGCAGCATGGTCTGCTGCCCATAATCAATACCCTCTTTACGAGGTTACGCTCGCGGCCGACCAAAGGGTTCCCCCACTTCGACACTCTGGATTCGCATACGGAAGAGGATATCGGCTTTCACCGCGACGGACGGCTGCATGAAAAGGATGAGTGGCGGTTCTGACACCTGCCGGAAGCGCTCTCAGGCTTTCAACAGGGTCTCGTAATCCCTGCCGCCGGAGAAGACGTTGGTGATCCAGACGGTTTCAGCCTCGATCGTATAGAGGATCACCACACTCTTTTCGAAGACGGTCATGCGGATACCAGGGCCAAGGTCTTCGCGCGCGACGCCACCGAGAGGGGCGTCGCCGATCCTTGTGCATCGAGCCTGGATGCGATCAAGATAGCTTTCTGTCGTGTTTATGTTCCGGCTCTGGTCGAGAATGTAAGCCGCAATGTCGAGGAGATCTTCGGAAGCCCTCGGTCGATATTCAACCGGATATCGCTTCATAAATCAGCGATGCTTCTCAAAGAAATCGGAAAGCTTAGCCTTTACTTCCTCGCCGGTCAGATTTGGCCTTGGATCGTCCAACGAAGATTTGACGCGCGCCCGAATGGAAGCGATGCGTTCCCGGTGTTCTTCCTCCTGCCGCATCCAGACGCGCATCGCCTCGCGCAGCACTTCGCTGGTGGAGGCATAATCCCCCGCTTCCACCCTCGTCTTGATAAGGTTCACCATTTCCGTCGGCAGGGTGATACTCAGCTTCTCGTTCATGTCACTCTCCTTTGTGCGGGAGGATAAAGTAGGATTATATCCTACCATCAACAATCGCCTTGCGCCACCTTGCCCGCGACCCTACCTTAGGTCCATGAGCCTCTCCCTTGACGACAGCACCGCGCTTCAGGCGCCCTTTTCGTTCGACAACAGCTATATCAAGCTGCCCGCGCATTTCTTTGCGCGGCAGGTTCCCTCGGCGGCGACCGCGCCGCAGTTGATCAAGCTGAACGAGGCGCTTGCCGAAGAGCTTGGGCTTGATGTCGAAGCCCTGCGCTGCGACGGCGCGCAGATATTTTCCGGCAATATCGTGCCATCGGGCGCGGAGCCCCTGGCCATGGCCTATGCCGGCCATCAGTTCGGTCAGTTCGTGCCGCAGCTTGGCGATGGGCGGGCAATTCTGCTTGGCGAAGTCGTCGACCGCGACGGCAATCGCCGCGATATCCAGCTGAAGGGTGCCGGACAGACGCCGTTTTCACGCCGTGGGGATGGCCGCGCCGCACTCGGGCCGGTGTTGCGCGAATATATCGTCAGCGAGGCCATGCATGCGCTCGGCCTTCCGACGACAAGGGCGCTGGCCGCCGTCACCACAGGCCAGCCGGTCTATCGCGAGGAGGTCCTACCCGGCGCGGTCTTCACCCGCGTGGCCCCGAGCCATATCCGCGTCGGCACCTTCCAGTTCTTCGCCGCGCGGGGGGATACCGAAGGCGTCAAGACGCTTGCCGACTATGTCATCGACCGCCACTACCCTCGGGCCAAGGAAAGCATTCGCCCCTATCTCGCCCTGTTCGAGATGGTAGCAGAGCGGCAGGCGTCGCTGATCGCGCGTTGGCTGCATGTCGGCTTCATCCATGGCGTGATGAATACGGACAATATGACCATTTCAGGGGAAACGATCGATTTCGGTCCCTGCGCCTTCATGGACACCTACGATCCGGCAAAGGTCTTCTCTTCGATCGACCGCAACGGACGCTATGCCTATGCCAACCAGCCGGCGATCGGGCAGTGGAACCTGGCGCGGCTGGGCGAGACCTTGCTGCCGCTCTTCGACACCGATCAGGACAAGGCGGTGGATCTGGCAAACGCGGTCATCAAGGGTTATGGCGAGCGCTTCCAGGCCCATTGGCTGGAGGGCATGCGTCGCAAGATCGGCCTTGTGACCGGCGAAGACGGCGATCTCGATCTCGTCCAGGCGCTGCTTGCATTGATGCACGAGCAGGAAGGGGACTTCACCCTCACCTTCCGCCGCCTTTCGGCCTCTGCCGAAACCCACGCGAACGAAGCGGCTTTTGCAGGCAGTTTCAAAATGCCCGAGGCGGTCAGTCCGTGGCTGACCCGCTGGCACGAGCGTCTCTCTCGCGACCCGCAATCCCCGGCGGAAAGGGCGAAAGCCATGCGGCAGGTCAACCCTGCCTTCATTCCGCGCAACCATCGGATCGAACAGGCAATCGAAGCGGCGGTCGAAGACGGTGATTTCTCGCTGTTCGAGGCGCTTCTCGTTGTCCTTGCCAAGCCCTACGAGGATCAGCCTGATTTTGCGCCCTATGCCGAACCGCCGCAGCCCTCCGAACGGGTGCTGCAGACATTCTGCGGCACCTGAGGATCGCTTTCGGAAGGATTGAACGCGCCCGTTGACAGGCCTCCGCGAGGTCCCGGATCAACGGGCTTCGTGCCCGTAAATCCGCTGAAATTCCTCGATTTTCTATAATCACCACAGCCTGTTTCCGGCCATTGAAAGCCCCATTCTTCGCGCTATCTGCGTTTCTGTCGGATGGCGAACTATTTTTTTGCAACCCTCCGTCGTGTCCTTGCCTGCCTTCGATCAGCGGGAGACTGCGTTCATGGCGATCGTCCTCACCTCCATCCTATTCATCCTCATTGGACTGGCGCTTAGCGGCGGAGGTGGCTGGCTCATCGCTCTCGATGGCAGCCCGTTTTATCTCTTCGCCGGGCTGATGTTCCTGATCACGGCCGTGCTGCTGATGATGCGGCAGGCCATCGCGCTGTGGGTCTATGCGTTTCTTGTTCTCGCAGCGCTGATATGGGCGATATGGGAGGTTGGCTTCGACTGGTGGCAACTCGGTCCGCGCGGGGGCCTCATCATCCTCCTGGGGCTGTGGCTGCTGACGCCGTGGATCCGCAGGCCGCTCGGCTTTCGAAGCTCGACCGGGTTCTACCCCGCCAATCCGTGGCCATTGGCCGTTCCTGTCATTCTCGGCATCATTGCAGCGGGCTACTCGATGACGACGGATCCGCACGATCTCGAGGGGTCCCTGCCCGGTGTCGTCACGGCGAGCGCTGCACCTACTGACAGCGTTCCGCCCGGCGAATGGCACCAGTATGGCCGCACGCCGCTTGGTCAGCGCTACTCGCCGCTCGACCAGATCACGCCCTCCAACGTCGCCAGCCTGAAAGTGGCCTGGCAATATGAGACGGGCGACAAGCGGCGGCCGGACGACGTGGGCGAGACGACCTATCAGGTCACGCCTCTGAAAATCGGAGACACGCTCTACCTCTGCACGCCGCATAATTGGGCAGTCGCCATCGATGCGGCGACCGGCAAGGAGAAATGGAAATACGATTCCAGTTCCGGCATGAACCCCAACCGCCAGCACCAAACCTGCCGGGGCGTCACCTACTATCACGAACCATCGGCGGCACCGGGAACGCCCTGCGCCGATCGCGTCTACCTGCCGACCTCGGATGCCCGGCTGATTGCGCTTGATGCCGCCAATGGCCGGGTCTGTGCCAGCTTTGCCAACAAGGGCACGCTGGACCTAACCCAGAACATGAAGTTCAATCCGGCCGGCTACTATTATTCGACGTCGCCGCCCGTCGCCGTCGCCGGTAAGATCATCGTCGGGGGTGCCGTCAACGACAATTATTCGACGCAGGAGCAGTCCGGCGTCATCCGGGCTTTCGATATCAACACCGGTGCACTGCTCTGGAACTGGGATTCGGGCAATCCCGACCAGACGGCGCCGCTGCCGTCCGGACAGACCTACACCACCAACTCGCCGAACAGCTGGTCGATCTCCAGCGTCGACGAGGCGCTTGGGATGATCTATGTGCCTCTCGGCAACCAGCCGCCCGACCAGCTCGGCATGAACCGTAGCGCCAATGTCGAGAAATACTCATCCTCCGTCGTCGCGCTCGACATCAATACCGGACAGGCCAAGTGGGTGCGCCAGATGGTTCATCACGATCTCTGGGACATGGATGTGCCGGCTGAACCCTCCCTACTCGACATCACCAAGCCTGATGGCAGTACCGTGCCGGCGCTCGTCGCCGCCACCAAGCAGGGTGATATCTACGTTCTCGACCGACGTAACGGCCAGCCGATCATTCCGGTCAGGGAGGTGCCCGCACCCAGTGGAACCATACAAGAAGACCATTCGTCTCCGACCCAGCCCTTGTCCTCGCTGAGCTTCATGCCCGATCCGCTGAAGGAAAAGGACATGTGGGGCATTACCCTTTTCGACCAGCTCGCCTGCCGCATCCGCTTTCATCAACTCAATTATGAAGGCCGCTACACGCCGCCATCGCTGAAGGGTTCCATCATCTATCCCGGCAATTTCGGGACCTTCAACTGGGGTGGCATCGCCGTCGATCCGGAGCGGCAGATCATGTTCGGCATGCCGACCTATCTCGCCTTCACCTCGCAGCTCGTTCCCGCCAGCCAGATTCCGCCGAAGGGACAGGACGAAAAGGCCAGCGAAGAAGGGCTGAACCGCAATGAGGGCGCGCCCTACGGCGTGTTCATGGGTCCGTTCCTGTCGCCGATCGGCGTTCCCTGCCAGGCCCCGCCGTGGGGCTATGTCGCGGGCGCCGACCTTCGCACCGGCCGGATCGCGTACATGCACAAGAACGGCACGGTGCATGACATGACGCCGCTGCCGCTGCCCTTCAAGGTCGGCGTGCCCGGTATTGGCGGACCAATCGTCACCAAGGGCGGCGTCGCCTTCCTTGCTGCATCCGTCGACAACTATCTGCGCGGCTATGACGTGACGACGGGCCAGCAACTCTGGGAAGCCCGCCTTCCGGCCGGCGGCCAGGCCACGCCGATGACCTATGCGGTCGGCGACAAGCAATATGTGGTGATCGTCGCCGGCGGCCACGGCTCGCTCGGCACGAAGGCTGGAGACTACGTCATTTCCTATACGCTGCCCTAAGCATTCCAATCGGTGATCGGCATCGACGCGCAAGGCCCGGACAGGCTTGGCGAGTCATTTTCGCGCCAGCCAAAGGGAGATACTCCGATGAAAGTGCACAGCAGCCTGCAGAGCTCTTACACCAGCATATTCCAGTCGCAGCCTAGCAGCGGCTCGGACGACGATACTCCGTTTTCTCTTCCGGATGACACCAGCGACCAGCAGCAGCAACAGTCGAACGCGCCTTCTGTCGCGTCGAGCGGCGTGCCTTCGTCGCTGTCGTCCTTCTGGATCAACCAGGCCGATGATCCGACCGCTGAAACCGCAAATGGTGGTCAGTCGAGCCAGTCTATCGCAGACGAATTCGGCGACCTCGCCAATATGACGCCGGCCCAGAAGATCCGCGCGCAGTATCTCGAAGAACATAATATGACGGAAGACCAGTTCAACGCGCTGCCATCCGATCAGCAGAAGGCGATCAACGACGCCATCGCGCAGGAAATCAAACAGAAGCTCGGCGACGACAGCAAGAACGATAGCACAGATACGAGCGACAGCGCCGCATCGGCCCTCGCGCTCGTCTGAGACCAACTACAGCATTGCATGAACTGGATAAGGCGGAGATTCGCATCTCCGCCTTATCTATTTGATCTGCAATATTTTTACGGTTAGAAAGTCAGCTCGCCATACCTGACACAAGCTTGCCAACTGCGGCGAAGACGTCGTTCAGATCCTTCATCGGCGCAGTCGCTTCAGCGATGTAGACGGCGACGATGAAGGGGCCGCGATCCGGTGGCCAGATCACGGCGATGTCGCCGAGCGCGCCATTGTTGCCGGTGCCGGTCTTGTCGCCGATCTTCCAGTCCTTCGGGACGCCGGCCCTGAGGCGCGCATCCCCGACCTTGTCGGCAACCATCCAGTCTATGAGATGGTTGCGGGAGGCTTCGCTCAGCGTATCGCCAAGCGTCAGCAATCCGATCGTGTCGAGCATGGAATCCGGCGTGGTCGTATCCTGCAGATCGCCCTTCTTCGCCTCGTTTAGGTCTGGCTCGCGACGATCCAGCCGGGTCTCGTCATCGCCCGTCGCCCGCAGCCATGCCGTCAGTGCGGAAGGTCCGCCGAAACTGTCGAGCAGCAGGTTGCCTGCCGTATTGTCGCTCATGGTGATCGCGGCTTCGCAGAGCTCTGCGACGGTCATGCCGTCAGTGCCTGCATGCTTCTCGGTGACCGGAGAATAGGAGACGAGCGCATCCTTGCCGAACATGACGCGGCGATCGAGCTTTTCCTCGCCCTTGTCGACGCGCGCCAGCACGAAACCGGCGGCCAGCGCCTTGTAGGTGCTGCACATGAAGAACCGCTCGTTCTCGCGGTAGCCGAGCGAAATATTGGTTTCCGTATCCAGCACCGCGACGCCGAGCCTGCCGCCGGTCTTCTTTTCCAGCTCGGCGAGCTGCTTGTCGGCGTCGTCTCCCTCGCCCTCAGTCTTCTGCTGATCCTGCGTGTTTTCATCGGCAGGCGGGGTCGCAGTATCCGCCGGCTTCGTCGGCTGGGCCTGCTGCGCGACGGCCAGGGACGGCGTCAGCGTCAAGGCGGGAAGCAGCAAAGCCGAGCCGGCCAGAAGGCGGCGGCGGGTGATCGACTCAAGCATTGTGAAGTTCTCCGGCAGAATCAGCGGGATAATGCGCTACACGGAGATTATGGCAAGCCTCTGTTGCAGCCATTTTTACGCGGCCGCCGTGACCTCGATCGTCACATGCGAGAGCTCATGCAGCTGGCCGAGCTTTTCCTTGTAGAAGGCCGGCTCCTTCGGCTCTGGTGTCAGGACGGCGACGATCGCTGCGTGATGACCGGGGCCGACCTGCCAGACATGCAGGTCGGTTATCCGGTCCCTGCCGGTTTCGATCGCCCCGCGAATCTCGCCCGGCAGGTCCTCATTGCTCGGTACTACATCGAGCAGCACACCACCTGCCGACCGCATCAGGCTGAACGACCATTGCGCGATGATCAGCGCACCGACAATGCCCATGACCGGATCGAGGAAGCTCCAACCGAAGCGGCTGCCGAGCAGGAGGGCCGCGATTGCGAGAACCGAGGTCAGTGCGTCGGCGATGACATGGACATAGGCCGAGCGCAGATTGTTGTCGCTGCCGCCATGGTCGCCGTGATGATGGTGTCCATCATCGTGATGGTGATCATGACCGTGATCGTGGTGCTGGCCGTGATGATGGCCATGGTGATGATGGTGATCTTCGCCGCGCAGCAGCCAGGCGCTGGCGATATTGACGGCAAGGCCAACCGCCGCAATCAGGATCGCCTCCTCGTAGTTGATCGCGACAGGGTGCTGCAGGCGCAACAGGCTTTCCCAGCCCATCAACAGGGCGACCAGCGCCAGGATGATCGCGCTCGCAAAGCCGGCGAGATCGCCGAGCTTGCCGGTACCGAAGGTGAAGCGCGGATTGCGCGCCTGTCGGCGGGCATAGAGATAGGCGACGGCGGAAATCAGAAGCGCGCTCGCATGCGTCGACATGTGCCAGCCGTCGGCGACTAGCGCCATGGAGCCATAGACCGTTCCGGCGCCGATCTCGACCACCATCATGGCTGTCGTCAGCGCAATGACGAGCCAGATGCGACGCTCATTGCGCTGGTGATCGTCGCCGAGAAAGACGTGATCGTGGGTTTGGACTTCATGGTTCACAGCTTCGGAGGAAACGCTCATCGCTTCCGGCTCCTTTTGAATACGCAACGACTTGAATGCGCGACTATTTGAACGAGACTGCGGTCAGCGCAGATAGGTCTTCAAAACATCCGATATTTCATCGACGGCTTGCCTTCGGGCCTCGTCGCTCTCGGCCTGCAGAACATGCTCTTCGAGATGATCTTCCAGAATTTCGCCGGTCAGCCCCGTCAATGCGCCACGGATCGAAGCCAGCAACTGCAAGACCTCGCCGCAGGGCCGCTCGCTCTCCAATGCACGCTCGACCGCCTCCATCTGGCCTTTCAGCCGGCGGACGCGGGACAACAGCTTGGTCTTCTCACGAATGGTATGCGACATGGCGATCTCGATCTATAATATAGGGGGGTATACTATATTTTTCATCTGATGGAAAGACCCGCCCTGCCCCCGTCACGGCTTGACAAAGCTTCGGTTTGGGATCATGAAGTCTGCCATGATCAAGCACGCGCCCCACAATCGCTCGTATTTTTGGCTGTACCTGTAAAGGGCGGCCGACAGATCATCATGTCAACAAGCCGCCGTCAGGCGGCTTTGTTGTATGCGACAGCGTCCTGACGGCAAAACTAAGAAGGACGCAGACCGCAATGCTCGACGATAGCGAAATCTCACTTCTCCGCCCGCCTGTTGTTACCATCCGCGCCGCCAAATCGCGCGACCTTCCCGAGCTCAACGAGATGATCCGGATGCTTGCCGCCCATCACGGCGATGCGGCCGCGATCACGCCCGACCAGCTCGAGCGCGACCTCTTCGGCCCCGTTCCGTGGATCACGGCCCTGGTCGCGGAATCGGATGACGGCCTTCTCGGCTACGCCATTCTCGTGCCGCTCTACAGGGCACAGGACGGCCAGCGCGGCATGGATCTCCACCACCTCTTCGTGCGCGACGGCCACCGCAGCCACGGCATCGGCCAGCATCTCGTCGACCGCGCCCGCGAAACCGCCCGCAAGGCCGGCTGCGGTTACCTCTCCGTCAGCGCCGCCACGGGCAATGTTCTCGCCCACCGCTTCTACGAACAGATGGACTTCAAGCCGCGCCCTGTTACGGGCATGCGCTATTTGCAGGCCCTGGCCTAAGGGCCCGGCGACGGACATGACGGCAGGAGGAAGGCGCCGCCTTCCTTCTTCGTGGTTGGAGCCATTTGAGCGTTCCACCGAATTTGACAGGCCTTGGCTTTCGCCGGCAAGCGGCCGGTAAATCCCCCACTTTCTACAGCCTTTTCTCTCGTTCGATCAGGACGAAACCGGACATCCGACAAAAGACCCTTGACGATAAGAGTATATGCTCTTACATTCACATAATTAAGAGCATATGCTCTCAATTACAACGGAGGCACGATCATGAGCGAAGCTGAGATACTCGTAAGCGGTGCAACGGGACGGACCGGAGGCGCTGCCGTCGACGAACTGCTGAGGCTGGGCAAAAGCGTGCGCGCCTATGTGCGCTCGGACGACGAGCGGGCGGCGGCGCTGAGGTCTCGCGGGGTCGACATCGCGGTCGGCGATTTCACCGATATCGATCAGATCAGGGCGGCCATGGAAGGCATCCAGTCGGCGTATTTTCTTTACCCGATCGCACCAGGGATCATTGGCGCGGCCGCCTATTTCGCTCAGGCGGCAAAGGAAGCGGGTGTTTCCGCGATCGTCAACATGTCGCAGATTTCGGCACGCCGCGAATCGGCAAGCCACGCAGCGCAGGACCATTGGATCTCCGAACGGGTTTTCGACTGGTCCGGCGTTCCGACCACCCACCTTCGGCCGACGTTTTTTGCCGATTGGCTCGCCTATCCGCATTTCGCAGGGGATATCTGGGCGGCGAAGACGATCTCGTTCCCCTTCGAGAACGGACGGCACGCGCCTATCGCCTCCGACGATCAGGGCCGAGTGATCGCTCATATCCTGGCTAATCCGAAGGGTCATGAAGGCAAAATCTATCCGCTCCATGGTCCGGTCGAGATGAACTACACCGAAATCGCCGCCATCGTCAGCGACGTGCTCGGCACGAAGATCGAATATGCGCCGTCTTCGATAGAGGCGTTCAAAAACAAGATGGAAAATCTCTTCAAGTTCCCGCCGTTCCTTGTGCAGCATCTTGTCGAAGTCGCCCAGAATTATCGCGACGGCATCTTTGCGGGCACCAATGATGTGGTCGAGCGGATCACCGGAACGCCGGCACTTTCGGTCCGGCAGTTCGTTTCCAACAATCGCGCCGCCTTCGTTTAATCGGCGCCAAGACAAGTCGGAGACTTCATAATGTCACATGCTCAAGAAGAACGTCATCCCTTTCTGGATGACCTGACTGCGGACGCGGAACTCGTAAGCTCCGTCTTGCGCGGTCCCGTCATCGGACGCGACCAGATCAGGCTTGCGGTCAACGCCGTTGGAAGCTTTTACGCCTCGCAGACGCCAACATACCTCCAGACCGTCGGCTCCCGCCTCTTTCTCGAATATGAGGCCGTTTTGACCAGCGGGGAGAAGCTGACCGCGGTGGCGGTCGTCGATCATGCGTCTGATGGCTCGGTACCGCGGGTCAGCGTGCGCATGAGCCCGCTGACCGCTGTTCTGTCGCTCGCCACCCATTTGCGTGAAGCGCTTTCGAGCCAAGTGCCGGAAGAGCTTTTTCTCTGAACCCAACCAAACGCCGGGCCAGCAACCGAACACCGCGTACGCTGACCTGGGCTTCCTGAAAGGAAATTCGTTATGGACGTCGCCAACAACACAGTCTTTATCACCGGTGCCAATCGCGGCCTGGGCCTGGCCTTTGCACGGGAGGCACTCCGCCGCGGCGCATCGAAGGTCTACGCAGGCATGCGCAATACGAACGGCTTCAACGAGCCGGGCATTGTTCCGGTCAGGATCGATGTGACGGACAAGGCATCGATCGCTGCAGCCGCGGAACTGGCGGCCGACACCGCGCTGCTGGTCAACAATGCCGGGATCGCCGCCCTGATCGACAGCCCCTTGGCAGATGATGTCGAAGAGCAGTCGCAGCGTCTCTTCGATACCAACTATTACGGCGTGGTGCGCGTCTCGAAGGCCTTCGAGCCGATCCTGTCGGCTAAGCCCCAAGCCGCCATCGTCAACGTGCTGTCCGATATCGTCTGGCTTCCGCGGCCTATTCTGACCCCTTATGCGGCTTCCAAGGCGGCGGCGTGGAGCTATACGAACCAGCTGCGCTTCCACCTTCGCGACCGCGGAATCCAGGTCCTTGGCCTGCATGTCGGCTTTTTGGATACCGACCTGACCAACGGCATCGACGTGCCGAAGAGCAGCCCGGACGACGTGGTGCGCCAGACCTACGACGCGCTCGCCGCCGGCAAGAGCGAGGTCATGGCAGATCGTGGCACGACCTTGCTGAAAGTGCCCGGCTACATCACCCCGCCGGAAGGGGTATTTTAACTCCGTCAATGGCAGGAGCTACCGGCGCGCGCGGAGCTTTCCGGGCTTCGCGCCACGGCGCCGGTAAAGAACGGAAATCGAAAGGAACGCAGAATGTTGTCGGCCAACCAACCGCTTGGTATCGATCAGTGCAACTGCTCCGCCATGAGAAAGGCGAGCCGACAGATCACGCGGCTTTACGACAGCCATCTTGCGCCGGTCGGCCTGCGCATCACACAGTTTCTCATCCTGGCGGCTCTCGGTGAGGCCGAGGGCGCCACGGTCAACGTTCTCGCCGAGCGGCTCGACGTCGAGCGGACGGCGATGGGCAAGATGGTCGGCTTCCTGGAACGCGACGGTTTCGTGACCGTCACGCCGTCTCCCACGGACGGCAGGGTCCGCATCGTCGAACTCACCGAGGAGGGCCATCTTCTGCATAAGAGAGCGGAGCCTCTCTGGGAGAAGGCCCAGCAAGAATTCGAGCAGATGAACGGTGCTGCCAATGTTGCCAGTCTGCGGGAAGGATTGAGAGAGATGGCGGTAGGCGAGCCCGCGAAGGTTTCGTCGGAGGACTGAGGCTTTGATCGAGCGGCTGGGCAGCCTGGAAGGCTCTCCGAAAAGGGCGTTCCTTCTTTGTGATTGAGGCCGCCTGGGCATCTCATTGAATTTGGTTGCTGTAGTTTTGTGCCGGAAGCGGTCGCAGCAATGCTGCGATGAAACCAAAGGAGAGGATGGCAAGCCCACCCAGCAGCGCGACCAGGCCAAGTGAAAGCGCAATACCGATCTTCGCCATCGCGAAGGCCAGCACGAACGGCGCCAGGGCGGAAAGAATCAATCGCGCCGCCATCGTCTTGCCCTGAAGCTTGCCATAGCCATCGCTGCCGAAAAGGTGAAGCGGAAGCGTACCGCTGACGATACTCAACAAGCCGTTGCCCATGCCGAAGATCACGGCGAAGAGCATCGCACCCGCTACGGATGGGGCCGAAAGCAAAAGCACCAATACACCGCCGGGGATCAGCATCGCCGCGATCACCGCCAAATGAACTGCGGGCAGGTTCTTGCCGAAGACCATGTTGATCAGCCGGCTGGCGACTTGCGAAGGACCAAATAACGTACCGACCAAGGCGGCGGTTGCACCGAGCCCAAGCCCGGACAGCAACGGTACCAGATGCACCAGCACAGCCGAGCTGACCAGCGACATGAGCGAGAAGCCCGTGACCATCACGGCAAAGCCGATCCGGCGTTGCGAAGGTGGCAACATACCCTCCAGACGTGGCGAGGTGGTCGATACCACTGCTCGGAACGTGGTCGGTCCAAGCGACAGCCATGCATGGGTCGGCAAGCAGATAAACAGGTTGAGGGCGGCAAACACCAAATAGACGCTCTGCCAACTCAGATATGCATGAAGGGCTGTGGTGACCGGCCAAAATATCGTCGAGGCGAAACCGGCAATCAGCGTCAGATAGGTAATGCTGCGGGAAGCGACCTGTGGCCGGAGCTGCACAAGCAGTGCGAAGGCTGCCCCGTATTGAACGAGGTTGGCAGCAACTTCGATGGCAATGAGTGCGACCACGTAGACCGCTTTGTTGGGAGCAAAGGCGCAGACAGTCAGCGCGAGAGCCGCCACGAAAGAGCCGATCGTCATCGCCCGGCCAGCGCCGATCTTGTCGAAAAGCACCCCAAGCCACGGCGCCGTCAGCCCGCCAACCAGAAGCGCTGCCGAGAGCGCGCCGAAGACCCATTCACGCGACCAGGCAAATTGGGTCGCCATATCAGGCGCAAGAATGCTGAAACTGTAGTAGAGGGTGCCGTAGCCGATGATCTGTGTGAGGCCGAGCGCGAGCACGGCTGGAAGCGGCACTCGTTCAGACAAGGCGCTTGCCTTGGCTATCCAGAACCTGCTCGCCATCTTCCTTGGCGAACGCCCCCTTGTGCGTGTCGGGCAGGATATCCAAAACCGCTTCCGAAGGCCGGGCAAGTCGTGTGCCGATCGGCGAGACGACGAAGGGGCGGTTGATCAGGATCGGATCCTTCAGCATGGCATCGAGCAATTGGTCGTCGGTAAGTGCCGGGTTGTCGAGGCCGAGTTCGGCATAGGGCGTGCCCTTCTCGCGGATCGCCCCGCGCACGGCCAGGCCTGCATCCGCAATCATCTTGACGAGTTCATCCCGGCTCGGCGGGTTTTTCAGATATTCGATGATGGTGGGTTCGATACCGGCATTGCGGATCATTGCCAGCGTGTTGCGCGAGGTGCCACATTCCGGGTTGTGATAGATCGTGACATCCATGGTCATGGGGTGGGTTCCGTCTCGGTGAGAGTTTGAGGATTGCGGGCTTCCATCAACAGCCATCCCGTAAGCATCAGCGCAAGCAATGCGCCGAGGACTTCCGCGACGATAAAGCCCGGCAGATCGACCGGGCGGATGCCGGCGAATGTGTGTGTCAGGGATCGAGCGATCGCGACAGCTGGATTGGCAAATGAGGTGGACGCTGTGAACCAGTAGGCTGCCGTTATGTAAAGGCCGACAAGCCACGCCACAGCATCGGAGCGAAACCGCAGACCGGCGAGGATGACGAAGACGAGGCCGAAGGTCGCCGTCACTTCCGCCAGCCATTGCGCGCCGCCGGTTCGAATGGTGGCCGAGGCCTGCAGCAAGGGAAGTGCGAACATGGCATGAGCAAGCATCGTGCCGACAATTCCGCCAAGGACTTGAGCGGCGATATAGATCGAAAGGGACGTGGCGGTCAGCTCCCGGCGGAGCGCGAAAACCAGCGATACGACCGGATTGAAATGAGCCCCGGAAATCGGCCCCAGCACGGTGATCAACACAACAAGGATCGAACCTGTCGCCAGCGTGTTGGCGAGCAGGGCAAGCGCGGTATCGCTCGTCAATCTGTCCGCCATAATGCCCGAACCGACGACTGTGGCGACCAGAATGGCCGTGCCCAGGGCCTCGGAGACAAGGCGACGCGAGAGCGGAAAAAGAGTCATCACCTCTTTTCCCCAACGGTTCCGCAGCACGCTGCGACCTCCGCTGCCGGCGCGCAGATTTCGGGATGGCCTGCGCAACAGTCTTCCATCAGGAAGCGCACCAACCCTCCAAGCGCATCGTAACTGGCGGTGTAGATGATCGAGCGGGCTTCCCGCTGCTGGCTGATAAGACCTGCGCGATCGAGCTCTTTCAGATGAAAGGAAACGTTCGAAGGCGAAACTTCGAGCCTTTCTGCAATCGTCCCCGCTGCCATTCCGTCGGGGCCGGCAACGACAAGCATGCGGACGATCTGCAGGCGGGTCTCCTGAGAAAGTGCGCCGAACGAAGCGAGGGCTTGACGTTCATCCATAATTCAATAATCCTTGAAATGTTGAAACAAGGAGTACCTCAGATGAATGCGATCGACAAGACCCTATCTTCGGATATCAGCCTCGGCCTTCTTCTTGAGGCCTTGGCCGCCTCCCGCGACCTGCCCTTGGTGTTCCGGTACGATGGTCGGCCTGTGAAGCCGGGCTACCATGTCACCGAAGTCAAAGCAGGGCAGTTTTCGGCACTGGATTGCGGGGCCAACCCGGAAGCATGGGCGGAGATTTTCGTGCAGCTCTGGGATATCGAGGAAGGAGACCGCACGCATATGCCGGCAGGCAAGTTTGCCGCCATCGTTCGCAAGGTGTCGGAGCATGTGCAGCTTGATAGTTCAGCGAAACTAACCTTCGAGGTAAGCGATGGCGTGGAGCCGATGCAGCTTTATTGCGCAGCCACGCCCGTCGTCGGGGACCATGCGGTGCATATCGAGCTGGTTCCGCGGGCGGCGAGTTGCAAGCCACGTGACAGGTGGCTGGCCGAACAGCGCCAGTCGACATCCTGCTGCGGTTCATCCAATTCAGAAAAATGCTGCGGCTAATACGTCCTATGGCAGCAAGGGGCGGCTGCGACTGCCTCCCGGTGCCTGCATGCCGCCAATCTGGAAATAGCTAACTGGTGCTATCGACGCTCATCCTGTACCCGCCAGCCTGGAAGACAGTCCTCTCGTCAAGCACATTCGACTCTGCTAATCTTAGCCAATAAGCGTGCTATGGGGGAACGGTCATGCGCCTGGGGTTAGCAATCAGCATGGTCGTGTTGATGCCTTTGGCGGCCTTTGCCAAGTCTCCATCCGATGTCGCCGACCTTGTAGGTGCGCGTGCCGCCGGGGCCGAGAGCGAGATGCAGGCGCGGGGCTATGTCGATGCCGGCGGCAACAACACGTGGTGGAATGCCGACAGAAAGCAGTGCGTAAAGGTTCGCGTCTCTCAGGGACGTTATGCGGCCATATCGCAGCTCAAGGCTTCTTCATGCGGCCAGAAAACCACGAGCGCTCAAAAGTGCCCTCCCGACCTGTCGCAAGCAGATCTTTATAGGTATCCCGGCTGTAGCCTGTAGTGGGTCCCGCGAACAGCCATCAATGACAGATGGCAATTCCCCGCCCCGCAAAGAAGCGCTCGAAATCGGCAAGCGGCAGTTCCGCGTTCTCCCGTGTCGCGTCGACATGGCCGGAGGGGTTGTGGAAGCGGATCGTTTCCGGCGTCGCTGATGTCACCAGCACCAGATGGCCGCCCTTTGACGGCGGCTCCCTTTCGGGCCAGCGGATGAAGTGATGGACGGAGGCGATGAAGAATTCGGCCTGGGCCAGGATATCGGGAATGTCGCCCGACGAGATGCCTGTGACGACCTTGGCGTTGAGGGCAAAACGGTCCTTCACGAACTGGACGAAGGGCGCGTAGATCAGCCCCTTGATGCCGCCCTCCGGCTGGACGACGTAGCCGCCATATTCCTTGCACTGAAGCGCGAGCGGAACGATCGGCAGGGCCTCGCCGGTACGCGCAGCAAGGATCATCTTCAGGCAGGCCATGCCGCAAGCGTTGCCGGCCCAGAGCGCATATTCCTCGACATCGGAAGCGCCGGAGGATGCCCAGAGCGGATCCTTCAGCAATGCCGCCTTGGCCCCCTCCTCGACGACAGCCATCGTCATGTCAGGGGTTTCCCATTGGCTAAAATAAGGAACCTTCCGCGCCGTCGTCCCATCCATGGTCTTGCCCCTCTACAACCCACACCCAGCGGCGTGCTAATTTCAACCCAAATGCGCTAGAATAAAGGCGGCGCCTATCCTGGCGGCAGTCTGCATGGGGAAATGGTGATGGAACGACGCTTTACCTTCGATGCATCAGCCAAGCTCTATGACGACGTCCGTCCGCAATATCCGGAAGCCCTCTTCGACGATATCATCGACTGGACCGGCCTTGGCCCCGACGACGCCATTCTGGAGATCGGCTGCGGCAGCGGACAGGCGACACGGGGCTTCGTGAGCCGGGGATTTTCCGTCGCCGCCCTCGATCCCGGTGCAACCCTGCTTCAGATAGCGCGGCAGAAACTCGGCCACTTTCCCAAGGTCGAATTCATCGAAACGACCTTCGAGGCGTTTTCGCCAGGTTCGACCGCCTTTGGCCTCGTGGTCGCAGCGCAATCATTGCACTGGGTCGCGCCCGAAATTCGTTTCGCTAAGGCGGCTAAAATGCTTGCGCCGGGAGGATCGCTGGCGGTCATGGCGAATGTGCCCATGCCAATCCGGTCTCCCCTGAGGCAGGCATTCGAGCAAATCTATGCCGCGCATGCCCCATCGCTGACAGGGCCGCCACCGGAAAACTGGTATTTGCCCGATGGACCGATCGCTGCCTTGTGGGAAGCGTCGGAATATATCGATCCGCCGGTGCATCGGTCCTATCCTTGGAGCCGGATGCACACCGGTTCCAGCTACATCGACCTTCTCGGAACGCTCTCCAGCCACACTCTGCTTGCGCCTTCTTCGCGCAATCAGCTTTTCGGCGCCATCGCCGACGCTATCGAAAACCATGGCGGCGAATTCGAGATGCGCTATGAAGCGCATCTCTACATGGGGCGCCGACGCGGCGGCATGGCTGCTTACTGAAGCGTCCGGATCTGGATCTGTGCCGGATCCTGCATCGTGGCGCCCGGCTTGTTCGTGAGGTCCTTGCCGGAAAGTGTGCCGTCGAGACCCGTTGCTACGACCGACACACGGAAGGCGCCGTCCAGCTCACGATCGAAGATCGCGCCGACGACGATCTCGGCATCCTCGTCGACTTCGTCGCGGATGCGGGTCGCGGCTTCGTCGACTTCGAAGAGCGTCATATCCATGCCGCCTGATATCGAGACGAGCACGCCCCTGGCGCCCTTCAGCGACATGTCGTCGAGCAGCGGGTTGGCAATTGCCGCTTCCGCCGCCTTGATCGCCCGGCCCTGCCCGGCCGCTTCGCCGGTTCCCATCATCGCCCGGCCCATGCCGCGCATGACCGATTTCACGTCGGCGAAATCGAGGTTGATCAGGCCTTCCTTGACGATCAGGTCGGTGATGCAGCCGACGCCGGCATAGAGCACGCGGTCGGCGATGGAGAAGGCGTCGGCAAAGGTGGTCTTTGCGTCGGCAATGCGGAAGAGATTCTGGTTCGGAATGACGATGACGGTGTCGGCCGCCTGGCGCAGCCGCTCGATGCCTTCATTGGCGGCGTCCATGCGGCGCTTGCCCTCGAAGGTGAACGGCTTGGTGACGACGGCGACCGTCAGGATGCCTGCGTCGCGCGCGGCCTTGGCGATGATCGGGGCAGCGCCCGTTCCCGTGCCGCCGCCCATGCCTGCCGTGACGAAGCACATATGCGTGCCGCGCAGATGATCCATGATCTCGTCGATGGATTCAACCGCTGCGGCCTGGCCGACTTCGGGAAGCGAGCCGGCGCCGAGGCCTTGCGTCACCTGGGCGCCGAGCTGGATCAGCTTCTGCGCCTTGGACATGGTCAGCGCCTGCGCATCCGTATTGGCGACGATGAAATCGGCACCCTTCAGCCTCTCGGCAATCATGTTGTTGATCGCGTTGCCGCCACCGCCGCCGACGCCGATGACAGTGATCTTCGGTCTCATCTCCGAGACTTCAGGCTTTGCGATATCTGTCATGTCTTGTCTCCTTGCGCGCGCCTTCAGGCTCGATGTCGTCAATTTCAGCTGTTCGCCGGCAAGCATGCCGACGCGAATCAGAGTTGTCACAGTTTAGCGTCTTATAAAGGCAAAGAGCGGGCATTGTCGCAAAATGCTGACGCAATGATGGGAGCTCGCAGTGTCGCCCGAGGTCGCAAAAATAATCCGCTTGATTTCTGTGGACGATAAGCGGGTTATGCTGTTCCAGCAACAGGAGTAACGGGAATGGCCAAAGGTCAAGTTAGAAGCAATAAAGAAGCCCGGAAACCGAAGAAAGACAAAGCAGGCGAGAAACCATCCTCGGCCCCGGGCATGCAGGTAAAAAACAGCGAAAGCACGATCAAGAAGAAGTAAGCTCGGTCTTGCTATGTGGAAGCGGCTTCAGCTCGTGGTGGCGGCGGGATGGTTGCGGCCGCCATCCCCGCACCATGCCGCGGCTCAATGCTCGATCGGCCAGGGCCAGCTGCTCCCGTAGATGACGAATGTCCTCGAGCAGGGTTGCAATCGCAGCCTTGGGGTCTTCGTCGTGCCAGGCCAGCACCGCCTCGACCTCCCAATCCACATCAATTGCCTTTCCGGGTTGCATCAACTGTCGAGCCTCAGGGACAGCTGCACGCCATTCTTGGCGTAAGGTATCGGCCGGCTGAGCTCGATACGCTTCTGCCACTCGGCGCGGCGCTGCAAATCACGCTCCCGCTGCGCCCTCAGCGCCGCCACCAGGGCCATGCTCCGCTCGATCACTTCCTTCGACTTGTTCATGGACGCCTCCATTTGTTCACTTTATGTTCTCATTCAATTAGCAAGGAGTCAAGGAAGATTCGAGAATGCCACTGATGGGACGCGGGGCGACCGGTCTGCGCTCGAAATAGGCGAAGTGCCGTCGTCTTCGTCTGTGCAGGCCGGCGGAAATGTGGCATAAGGGTGGCATGGCAATCAATGTCTTGGCAGTCCATCGCGACACTGTCGGGACGGAACAGGCGGCGGGCAATTCGCTTGCAGCGGCCTATTCCGTGGGCATTCTCTGCTGGCTGCTATCGGCCGGCGTCTATATTGCCGCGAAATGGGTCTCTTCCGAGATGCCGCCCTGGACGCTCTGTTTCTGGCGCGTGCTGATCGCCTGGGCGATCCTGATGCCGATCGTGCGCCACCATTTCGGCGACATGGTCGCGCTGGTGCGGGCTCGCCCCATCGAACTGCTCATCGTCGGCGGCATGGGACTGGCGATCTGCCAGGGCATGATCTTTGTCGGCCTGCAACATGCCGATGCGACCACCGCCGGCATCATCATCGCGCTGATCCCGATCATCACCCTCGTCCTTGCCCGATTTCTTCTGGCCGAGCCGATGGGACGCTGGCAGGTGATCGGTTCGATCCTGGCCTTTCTCGGGATCGTGGTCATCATCATAAAAGGCAGCCCGGCTGCGCTGATGCGCCTCGACCTTAACCCCGGTGAACTCTGGATCGTCGCCGGCGCCTTCTGCTTCAGCCTCTATACCGTCCTGCTCCGTCGGGCAAAATTCGACATAAACCGCCTGGCGCTGCTGGTGCTGCTGCTCGGTGCGGCTGTGGTGACGGCATTACCCTTCTACCTCTTCGAGCTTTTCTCCGACGAACGGTCGACGCTCAACGGCAGCGGGCTGATCGCGCTTGCCTATGTCGCCATTCCCGGCGGCGCGATCATGTATTATCTCTTCAATCGCAGCATCGAGGCGCTGGGCGCCGGCCGGGCCGGCATGCTCCTCTATATCCAGACGATCTTCATTGCGATACTCGCCTATCTGATCCTCGGCGAACAGCTGCACCGCTATCATCTCGAAGGTGCCGTGCTCATCATCGCCGGCCTGCTTCTCGTCATCCTGCTGAAGCCGAAGACCAAGGCGGAGGCGGCCAAGGCCTGAGGGCGAGTGCGGTGGCCGGGCTCCTCCGACTCAGGAAATGCTCCCTGCCACTTTCCCGATACCATTCATGGACATTCCGGCCGCTGTCCGCCTCGGGTTGACGCACTGGTTCGATATGCTTGAAATGGCCGGTGCCACGAAGCGAAACCTGGGCGAGAGAGATGATCACTGACATCGAGGACTTCTTCACGAAGGGATGCGGACGCTGCGAGCGCTTTGCAACGCCGGACTGTTCGACGCGGCAATGGATCGACGGTCTCAACGAACTTCGCCGGATTTGCCTCGCGGCAGGCCTCATCGAGACGGTGAAATGGGCGCATCCGTGCTACATGCACAGCGGCCGCAATATCGTCGTCCTCGGCGCCTTTCGCGGCGATTTCCGTGCGAGTTTCGTCAACGCCGCCCTGCTGAAGGACCCTGAGGGCGTGCTCGAAAAACAGGGGCCGAACACCCGGCATCCCGACATGATCCGCTTTGTCGATAATGCACAGGTGGCTGACATGGAGCCCGTCATCCTCGCTTACCTGAAGGAAGCGATGGGATATGCGGAGGCTGGCATCAAGCCGCCAAAGGAGACAAGCGAAATCGAATTGCCCGACGAGCTGGTCGAGGCCCTGGATTCCGATCCCGAACTTGCAGAGGCCTTTCACGATCTGACGCCCGGGCGGCAGAAAAGCTATGTGATCAATCTCAACGGGGTGAAGAAGTCAGAAACGCGCACGTCACGCATTGCGAAATTCCGCGATCATATTCTCGCGGGAAAGGGTGCAACGGAGCGGTGAAGCGGGTTCAGGAGCGGCTGGGAGCGGCGCAAAGCCAACGCTCTCGATGAGAGCCTACGCCAGAAATTCGGTTGAAAGCAGGCCCATCATAAGGTCGTCATGCCATTTGCCGTCTACAAAGGCGGTTTCCCGCTCCCGTCCCTCCACCACGAAACCGCATTTCTGATAGGCTCGGATTGCGCGTTCATTATAGGCAAGCACCCTTATTCCGATGCGATGGAGTTCCAGCTCGGTGAAGGCATGCCGCAAAAGCAGCCGGATCGCCTCGCTCCCCAGTCCCTTTCCAAGGAACGCCGGGTGATAAATGGCAATCGCCATTGATGCCCGCCGATCCTGGAAATTAAGGCTGTGAAGTTTGATTTCTCCGATCAGGCGCTCTTCGACATCGATCATCCAGGCGTAAGGATTTTTCGCCTGGCCCTGCGCCCATTCTTCCGCCGCATCTCTCGTCACTGGTTTTACATCCGACCCGCTCACTCCGAACATTTTCGCAATGTCGACATCCGTTCCCAACGAAAACCGAGCCTTGGCATCATCAGGCGAAGCGGGCCTTAATCGCACCCCAGCACCTTCCAGACAAACCATGGATATCATCCAATATCAAAGCCGATCAGTTGCACCAATTTATGCGAAACTCGTTATGGGGCAATGACCACTTGGCGCGCAGATTTAAGTCGCTCGCGTCAACGACGTTCACTCTCCAAGATTTCGCTGAAAAAATGCAACCACTTCGGCATTGAACGTCCTGTGGAAAGCCGCCCGGTCAAAGCCGGGCGCGTCGATGCACGCTTGCGAAGACGTATCGATCTTTGGGCACATCGTCAGAAACGACATATGGACGGCCTTGGGCACAATCCTGAAGTCAGGCTTTTTCGGGAGTACATGGATAAGCGTCGCAACATCTTCCGGTGATGCCCCGCCGCCGCCGCCAAGCTCCGATCCCCAGACTTGAAGCGGAACTGTGACATCTTTCACACTGTCTGTCGTCTGAAAGACAATACTGAGAGGCTCCGCGACCACCATCGCCCTGATGCGGTGATCATGCGTCAACGTCTGGAGTATCGGCGATGGCCGCGGAGGGCGGGCTTGACTGGTCTGCGGACAACCGACTGCTTTCGGATCGGCGCAACGTGACGGCAATTTGCTGAAATCCGGATTTGCGCCGGCAAGAACAAGACCCGTGTAGCCGCCCTGAGAGAAGCCATAGAAACCGATCCTTTGCGGGTCGATCCTGGCGGAATCCCGGAAGTCGGTGAGCATGAAATCAATGGTTCGCTTGATATCGGCGGGTCGCGCGATCAGCACGCTCAAACCATTCGCCCGGCTCATGTCGGCGTAATTTGCGTAGGGATGATTGATAGCGACCACGACGAAGCCGGAATCGGCCAAGGCCTCGGCCGTGTCGTGATGGCCAAGGTACCAGCCGCCATAGCCATGCGAGATGATCACGAGCGGCAGGCTTTCTCCGGCAATCGGGCAATCCGGGACTGCCGGAATTGTGAGCGCTCTGATTTGCACGTGTTCCGGCGCTCTGGCACACGGCGACCACATTACAGCATCGATTGGCGGATCATCCTGTCCGCCGGGGATATGAAGATATTTCATGCCTGCCGCCTGCGCAGGCGATAGAGCGAGATAAAAAGCGACCGCGAGAGCCAAGCATATGCGTGTCATGGCGATTGTTCCGACGTGAGAGAAATTGTCCGGCAACTCGGCCTTTTGCCGCGCGGCCCGGGTTGAAAATGAAAAATTCAGCACCCCTGCTTCACTACCTTGCAATAACAGGTAGCGTGCTATAAACAGTCTGTAAATACGGGAAATGACATGGCCGACTCTATTCAAGTTCAACTGAGAAAAGGCGCACTCGATCTGTGCGTCCTAGCCGTGCTGTCACGGGGAGAGAGCTATGGCTATGAGATCGCCAGCACCTTGGTCGCGGCTGTCGGCATGGGCGAAGGGACGATCTATCCCCTGATGCGCCGCATGCAGAATGATGGCCTTGTGGCCACCCGCCTTGTCGAATCCAGCAGCGGGCCGCCGCGAAAATATTATCGGCTCACGCCGCTCGGCCAGACCGTTTTCGAAGCGCACCGCAGCGACTGGCGCTCCTTTGCGGCCGCGGTCGATAAACTTCTTGAGGATTTATCATGACCAAGGATGTCTTTCTGAACACGCTGCGGCGTGGGCTTGGCGGCCTTCCAACCGAAGAGATCGAAGAAATCATAGCTGACTATTCGGACCATTTTGCCGAGTCCGCGATGCGGGGACGCAGTGAGGCGGAGGTGGTCTCAGCGCTCGGCGATCCCGCAAGGATCGCGCGGGAACTGCGGGCAGACATTGGACTGAAACGTCTCGAAACACACTGGAGCCTGTCGAACCTCATCGCTGCGGCCATCGCACTGGCGGCACTGGCGATCGTCGATATCCTCTTCCTGCTGCCGCTGCTGATGCTGGCCATACTGCTGGCAGCTGGGCTTGCAGTTGGACTCGTGGCGATCGGCGCAGCGGGATTGAAGGTCATCGTCACGGCTTTGCTCTCCTCCCAAGGTGACACATTGACCGCTCTGCTGGCGCGCCTGTGCATCGGCGCTGGACTTGTGAGCGGCTTCGTCGGAGGCGGCGCTTTACTTCTGATGGGGTTGGGAGCTGGTATCCGCGCACTTGGTCACTACGCACGACTGCATTTCCGGCTGGTCGAACCGGATCGACACGGCAACTGACATTTTTAGCAGGTCATCGAAGGAACGAGACATGGGACGGACAATGGCATTCATCGCAACGGGTGGCCTGTTTGGTGCCGCCGCCTTTCTAACACTCGGAACCATTCTTTCCGGGTCCGGCTGGGCCAGCGCAGCATATTTATGGAGCGGAAGCTCGACATGCGGACCCACAAGCGGCACCCAGCAGCAGGTCGCGCTGCCTTTTGTTGCGGGAGACAGGCTGGTGATCGCCCTGCCCGGCTCCATCCACTATCAGCCAGGCGAAAAGGCAGAGGCCATCATCAGTGGAGATTCAGTGCTGCTCAGTCACCTGCGCATTGAATCCGGCCGACTTGGCCTCGATTGCGAGCCCGGCTGGTCCTCGCCGCAGCTCGATGTCAAGTTGTCGGGACCAGCAATCGCCAGATGGGACTTGCTCGGCAACGGCGACCTGACCCTGTCGCAGATCAATCAGCCGGAGCTGCAGGTGAACATCAAGGGCAGCGGGAATTCCACCGCGAGCGGAATTGCAGACGCAGTCAATCTCAGCATTTCCGGCTCGGGCGACGCCCGGTTCGAAGGCCTGACCGCAAAGTCGGCAACTGTGAAAATCCGTGGGAGCGGCGATGCAAAGGTAACCGCACAAGCAGATGCGGATGTTTCGATTTCCGGCAGCGGCAATGTCGAGTTATCGGGGCATCCGGCGATGCGACGCGCGGAAATCAAGGGTAACGGTCGCATTGTGCAGGTACCGTGAACCACAAGGACGGCAATCCGGCTCGGCGGGTCAACAGCCGCGCACCCTGAACCAGGTTCCAAACCTTGTGAAAGCCTGGGCAACTTAATTCTATCTGTGCGAGGTGCGATAGCCTCAATGATCGCAAACGGTCGCAATCCAGCCTTCGCTCACCTCAACAAAGAATCGACTCTTTTCTAAGACTTTCGGCATTTCCGTGCTAAGTGCGCAGCTTGAAACAAAGACGGAGATTTTCGCAAGCATGATTGAACTGACCCCATCGCAGATCGCTGGACTGAAACTCGCCCAGCAAGGGGACCTATATCCGCAGTCGCCGAAGAAATGGACCCACGAGAACGCGACTGTGACCTTCGCGAAAACCGACCGCTGGAAAGAACGCCCGCAAAAGATAAAATCTGTGAGCGACGCCACATTAAGCCAACTGACGGAGACTGGCCTTCTAGACCGGCGCCACCTGGATGACGACGCTGCAAAGGACGTCTACGGTATAACGATGGCCGGGAAGATCTGGCTGTTGCAGAACAAGTAGATTCCGACCTATCTCGTTTTCTTCGGCGAATGGCCGGCATTCCTTATTTAGGGAACAAGAAAGTTACGACAGCCCGAACGCCCCAGCCGTCCGGGCCGTTTTCAGGCGAATCCGCCCAGTAACGCGCGCCTAAGCCAAAGCTCACAGGCTGTTCGCCAAACTTCACGACCTTCGAGACCTGAAAGTTGATCGGGACCGACCACTCATCGTTTTCCCAATCGTAGGTGCTTTCCGTGTTCAACGAGAAAGTCCACGCCTCCGGCGTCGTGTAGGAGATGAAGGGTTGCAGGAATGTCGAGCTGACGTCGGCCCTGGCACTCTGCCCGGCAAACGACCACACATGGTTCGCCAGTATCCCTAGGGTCCATGGTCCTTCCTGCTTGAGCGCCACTCCGGTTGGACCCGCGCCCCATTTTCCGCTTCCGAGAAGCTCGTCGGTCCCTGTGGGAAGCAGGAACGCTGGGCCAACGCCCCAAATGATACCACTCTCAGTTGGTTTGGCGGGCGAAAGGAAGAAGCTCTGCAGCGTGTCGCCGAAGCCGAACTGTTCCCCTGACGGTCCAGCGATATCGTTTTGCCAGGTCACAGGCAGGATCGTTCGGGAAATCAGGTTCCAGTCTTCGTTGAGCGAAAACGGAATCACCGGCTGGATATTCATCGTGGCGTGGTTGCCGTCGCTGGGTCCGTACCCTTGGTCATAGTTGAACTGGAATGGGACGCTGATCAGCGAGGCAATCGGGTTTGAGAGTTTCTTCGCGAGCTCCTCGCTGGATTGGGCATGTGCCGAAGCGGCAATCGATGTCAGAAGGGCGGCGTATCTCAACAGCTTGAGAGAACCTGAAACCACAGCCATGCTCCTATCCGAGTGTCATTGTGGCGAACCCGGCGGGGCCACGCTGCCTCCGGTTGCGTTCTGCACAATGATTAAGATGTCGCTAATGTTGACGCAAGTGCATGGCGGCAACACATGCCGCAAAATGGCCCTTCTCATCGACGCTGACATGAGCGCCATTGGACCCAGTCTGACATCAGTCTCAACCGGCAGATCGAAAGCTATGCTTTAGGCTTTGCATCATTTCAACGCAAATCGGCATCAGCTTCCCATATATCTGATAAAGTAACGTCTGGCATGTAGCGCTTGGGCATGGCCGCTTTTGACTGTCTATAATTGAATTTTTGCTCGACTGTGCGAGCGTGATACATCTGCCCGGTCGGACTATAGTTTCTGACAGTACGAACAAATTTACCTGTTGCGGCGGAAACCCATATATCGATCGGAACCATTGGCCCCTCCTCGGTCATCCACGCTGAGTAGTGAATTTCCTTCACTGTCGCCGAATGTCGAACGCAGATATGAAACATGGCACCTTGAGGTGTTATAGGCAGTTGCATCCGTAGATCGTGACGGCTCCACTCGCCGCCGCTTCGCTTCAGATACAAAGCGTTGTCGACAACTCTCGCCTCCTCGCTGATGGGGTTGAGCTTCCCGTCGTTCACAGCTTTGATCCTATAGCTGAAACGTGAGGTGCCGACGGTTCGCTCAAATGCTGCATTGACTTCAGCGCAGGCATCATCGAGCGGCGCTGGTCGCCTGTCGACAGGCGCCGAAAGTACAGCTTCTTCGGCATTTGCGCCTATACAGGCGGAGAACAACGCAAAGGATGAAATCACAACTGTAATCGCGGACGAAATCCACTTTGGAACGCATCTCGTATTCATTCTCATCTCCTCAACCAATGCGAGAATAAAGACGATGATGGTGCGATGTCAAATGGGTGCGGCAGTCCACGTGCCGCGAAGACAATAGTTTGCTATCCGAGAATCCTGACGCCATAGCTTCTGGCGTCAAGCCGCCTTCGCTCTCACGCCTTGGCCGAGATAGCACTCAGTTCCTCGAGATCCAGATCCCGTTCCAGTTCGTGCAGCGTCTCGTCATCTATATCGCCGGCGCGATGGAGCCGCAGAAGTTCGCGGCGCCCGGTCGCGACCGCTTCGAGGACGACGTCGAAATGGGCGTGGAGTACGGGCGAGTATTGTTCGGTGCGCGCGGCATAATCGACGATCGCAACCGCCCGGCGCTGATATCGCTCCAGCAATTGGGGATGGATGAGCTTTCCCTCCCCATCATAGGCAAGATTTTGGACGGTCGCGAATTGCGCCTGGGCCATGGCGGCTTCGGCCTGGCTCATCGTGAGGCGCGCCTTTTCCGTATCCGCTTCGGTCAGCCTTGCCCAGGTGATCACGCGCCCCAGCGTCATCCCCTGGACGAGCACCGTTCCGACAATGACCGCAAACGACGTTACCAGGATGAAGTCGCGGCCGGGAAAGCCTTCGGGCACGCTCAGCGCCAGGGCCAGTGTGACCACGCCGCGAACGCCTGCCCAGCTTATGACGGTTACGCCGCGGGCGCCGAGCGGCTTGTATCGGCGAAGCCCCAGACCATTGCAAAGTTTGATCACGAGGTCGGATCCGAAGACCCAGGCGAAGCGCGCGAGGGTAAGCGCAATCAGGATCGCCAGTATCGGCAATCCCATCGTGGCGGCCACGACATCAAAGCCGCCTCCACGCTCGACGACGCCGCGCAGCGACAGGCCGATCAATATGAAGACCGCGGCTTCCATCAGAAAAACGATCACGTCCCAGAACGACGTGCCGCGCATGCGCGTAGAGGCAGTGAAGACCGTGTGCTGGTGCCAGCTCATGATCAGGCCGGTCGTGACAGTCGCGATGACGGCGGAAACATGGAGCTGCTCGCCGAGCAGATAAGCGGTCCAGCACAACAGGGTCGAGGCGGCGATCATCAGATATTCGTCGCCGAGACGACGGACGAACAGGACCCAGACCGTCCCGACCACGATGCCGACAAGAGCGCCGCCCACCGCCAAGACCAAAAAGCTTCCTGCCGCATCCGCGGCGCTGAAAGCACCGGTGACAGCGGCGGCGACGGCAAAACGGAAGAGCACCAGGCCGCTGGCATCGTTGAGCAGGCTTTCCCCTTCGAGCAGGATCTGCAGGCGCCGGGGCAATTTTACCCGTTCCAGGACGGCGCGGGCGGAAACTGCGTCGGGCGGCGAAACGATCGCGCCGAGTGCTGCACACGCCGCCCAGGGCAGCGATGGAAACAGGAGATGAGTCACCACGGCGACGGCAGCGCAAGTGAAGAACACCGCGCCGATGGCAAGCGAGGCAATGCCGATCAAATGGCGGCGCAGTGGTCGCAGCGCGATGGACCAGGCTCCGTCCATGAGCAGCGGCGGCAGGAACATGACGAGGACCAGATCGGGGTCGACTGTAATGGTGGGCAGACCCGGCAGGAAGGCAAGCAACCCGCCGCCTGCGAGCAGCGCCACGGCTGGCGGCAGACCCAATCTATGGGCGGCATAATGCAGGGCGATGATCGCCACAAACATCCCGATAACCAGCTCGAACAAGTGTGTTGGGTCCATGCGCCTCTGCCCTGATAGGAGGTCTGTTATACTCGGCTTTATTACATGTTGTGATCGGTCTTATTACAAAGTGCGTTTGATCGAAACGCAATTGCCCAACGACGCTATTGGACCGGAGCCAGCGGAAAATGCCGCCTCGAGCCGGCGTCGCTCGAGTTACCAACCGAATAGTCGGTCTTGATTATCCGTTGTCGTGGCGGTTGAGCACGACCGCAAATGGCGCAAACTTGGCGAGGCGGCACTACGCCTTCAGCGATTATTGGCCGGATAGCTCTGCCAGCACTAGTGCGTCTGCGTCGGCCACGCTGACATTGCCGTTTCCGCGAGATCATCCAGCTCGGCTTTCGTTGCCCCGTCATGGGCCTGGATGCCGATACCCTGAACGATGGCGACATAGAAGCGCGTGAGGCTGGCAATCTTTGCCGAAGCAGGCAGTTCACCCCTATCCCTGGCCGCGGTCAGACAGGCGCCGATAACGTCGAGCCAATCGCGCCTTGCTTTTCTGATGGCGCCGACGACAAGGCTCGGCATGTCCTCGTCCACCAAAGCCAGCGTCGTCCAGCAGCCGACCGGATGCGATGCACTGTCCGTCATAATGGCGACGAGGGCTTCAAACATGTTCCTCAGCCCCACGCGGGCCGGATCGCCTTTGTCGAGATGCGCCCAAAGCAGGTCCTGGGTTGCCTTCATGTAAAGTCCGACGGATTCCACGAAGAGTTTCTCCTTGTTGCCGAAAGCGGCATAGAGGCTCTTCACGTCGATCCCCATGGCTTCGCAAAGTTCCGGCATCGACGTCGCATGATAGCCGTTTGCCCAGAACACCATCATGGCGTCCTGCAGCGCCTTATCGCGATCGAATTGTCTTGGGCGACCTCTCGGCATCCAGCTCTCCTGCGTGTTCCCAAAAAATATTCAGTGATCGATGAATAAATGAGTTGACGACCAAAATCAATGTCGCTAGGAATTATTCATCGTTCACTGAATAAATCAAAACGAATCCGACAACCCCTGCCGGCGTCGCCCGGCCCACCTGAGAAGAAGATCACCATGTCTAAAATCGTTCTCATCACCGGCACTTCGAGCGGCTTCGGCAAGGACACCGCGCTAACCCTCAAGGCCGCCGGCCATCGCGTCTTCGGCACGATGCGCGGCATCAATGGCAAACATGCAGAAGTCGCCCGCGAGTTGCAGGCGAAGGGCATCGAACTGATCGAGCTTGACGTCACCGACGACGCAAGCGTCGATGCCGCGTTCAAGAGCCTCTTCGAACGGACGGACGGCAAGCTCGACGTGCTGGTCAACAATGCGGGCCGGATGGTTCAGGGCGTTTCGGAGGCTGTCACCACCGAGCAGACCCGCCAGATGTTCGACGTCAACGTCCTGGGTATCCAGCGCGTGCTCCGCGCGACTCTTCCGCAACTTCGCAAGAACGGCTCGGGCCTCGTCATCAACATCGGCTCGATCCTCGGCCGCGTGACCATTCCTTTCCTCGGCCTCTATGGCGCGACCAAATTTGCGGTCGAAGCGATGACGGATAGCTATCGCTATGAACTCTCGCAACTCGGCATCGATGTCGTGCTGGTTCAGCCGAGCGCATATCCGACCAGTCTCTATGAAGAGATCGGCGCCAGCGATGTGAGTCGCGAGCATGAATATGGCGCGGTCGCCGACGTGTCGAAGGCATTCAACACTTATATTTCCGGCCTGCTTTCCGGCCCGGACGCCCCCAACTCGCATGATGTTGCCGAAGAAATTGCCAGGCTGACAGTGACGCCTGCCGGTCAGCGTCCGGCGCGCGTCGTGGTCGGCAATGGATTTGGCGCCGACGCCATCAATGCCGCCGTTGCCCCGATCCAGAGCGGCATGATCAACGCCATCGGCATGGCAGCCCTCGAAACATTGAAAGTGGCATGAACCCAGGTCCCGGAAGGACGGCGGCGTGAGCACCCGTCCTTCCGTGCCGACGCCTGATGTATTTGTCCAATGGAGAAAAGCGTGATGGATAAGCGCTTGCTGATACTAGCCCTAGGAATGTTCGCTCTGGGAACGGACAGTTTCGTGATGGCCGGCATATTGCCGGAGATCTCCCAGAGCTTTGACGTGCCGATCGGGGTCGCCGGGCAGGTCACGACGGTCTATGCCGTTACCTATGCGCTCTTGGCGCCGACGGTTGCCGCGATTGCAGCGCATGTTCCGCGCAAGACGCTGCTGCTGCTCAGCCTTGCGACCTTCGTGGTGGCGAACCTTGCGACCGCGATCGCCCCGACCTTCGGTATTGCCCTGGCAACACGCGTTCTCGCAGGCCTCGGAGCCGCGATGTTCGCGCCGACGGCGACCGGCGCTGCCGCAACCATGGTCGCACCGGAAAAACGCGGCTTTGCGCTCGCCGTCGTGATCACCGGCCTGACGGCCTCGACCGCGCTCGGAACGCCCATCGGCGCGATGATCGGCGGATTCGGCGATTGGCGGCTGACCATGGTGTTCGTCTCGGCCCTCGCTGCCGCTTCGGGGCTTGGCATCTGGGCGCTTCTGCCCCATCTTCCGTTGCCGCCGAAGATCACTCTTGCACAGCGCGTGGCGCCCATCCGCGATTCACGAGTCGCTCTGACGCTGCTGACCGGTCTCGTCTACCAGACAGGGCATTTCATCAGCTACACCTACTTCACCGTCGTCTTCGACGGCGTGCTCAATCACAATTCCCTGCTGATCGGCGCAATGCTGGTGCTCTGGGGAACGAGCGGCATGGTGGCCAACCTGATCGCCGGTCGCCTCTCCGATACGATTGGTAACCGCAAGGTCATCTTCGGAGGCCTGATCGCCCTGACACTGACGATGGCCCTGCTGCCGCTCGCCAGCGTCAATATCTGGACGAGTGCGATTGCGGTTGCCGTCTGGGGCGCTGTTGCCTGGGGTCTTCTGGCGCCGCAACAGCATCGGCTTGTCGCCGCCGCCGCGCATTCTGCCCCTGTCGTCCTCGGCCTGAATACATCGGGCACCTATCTCGGCGTTACCGCTGCGGGGGTCGTCGGCGCGCTGGCAATTCCGGCCGTCGGCGCCCACAACCTCGGCTACATCGGCGCTATCTTCGTCATCGTCGCGCTTGTCCTGGCAGAGCTTGCGACGCTTCGCATCGATGCGGCCAATCGCAGGCACCCCGATGAATCCGCAGCATCAGCCTGATGATGCGGCGACGCACCACGACTTCACGGAATTGACAGCAGGCAACGGCAGCGTCGTCGCCTGCAAACCAAGAGAAGGAAAATCTCATGACCCAGAATGAAAAGGCTCGCCAGTTTTCAGCCTTGCACGTCAAAGGCAATCCACTGCAACTCTTCAACGCCTGGGATGCGGGCAGCGCAAAAGCCATTGCTGCTGCCGGGGCGCCGGCGATCGCGACCAGCAGTTGGGCGGTTGCGGCAGCCCTTGGATATCGCGACGGCGAGGATCTTCCGCTTCCTCTTGCCCTGGAGACGATCGGTCGAGTCGCTGCCGCGGTCGAGATTCCGGTTTCTGCGGATTTCGAAGGCGGCTATAGCGATGACGACGCCACGCTGGCCGAGAATGTCGCCCGGCTTCTGGACACCGGCATTGTCGGCATCAATTTCGAAGATCGCATCGTCAAGGGTTCGGGACTCTATAGCAGAGAACGCCAGGCCAAGCGCATTGCAGCCATTCGCAAGGCGGCGGACCGAAGAGGCGTCGAGCTGTTCATCAACGCCCGGACCGATTTGTTTTTCGAGCATTTCAAGGATGCAGAAAATTTCGTCGACGAAGCGGTCGACCGGGCAAGAGCCTATGCTGAAGCCGGCGCATCGAGCGTCTTTGTCCCCGGCCTCGTTGACGACAGGCTGATCGAACGGGTCGTGAAGGGATCGGTTCTGCCGGTCAACGTCATGGTCATGGACGGTGTATCGACCCCTGACCGCCTGGCCGCTCTTGGCGTTGCACGGATCAGCTTCGGCAATATTCCGTATGTGGAAGCGATGGGGGCTCTGGGGGCCGCTGCCAAGCAGGTCTATTCGAGCTGACGACAAACAATGGGAAGGCGGTCAGCAGTCCGGACCGCCCTCCCATATGGATCTTCAGCGGAGGCGATGACTGCTTCCGGGGCCGAAAGCGGACAACAGCTTTCGCATTTCACTTTTTTGGGCTTGCAAGCCAGTCTTGCCAAAATTCGCGCTGTCGTTCGACAGATGACGGGATAACGTCCGCTGCCTCGGCAAAAATCTCAACAAGCTCTTCTGCGCGGTGACCCTTCTTCAACTTGTACGCCTTTAAGCCCCTTCCCATGTCACGGGCCATACCGGAAGGGTAGACGTTCAAGCTGGCTCCATAGCAGAATGGGATCAGGCCATCGGTCGCCATCATATTTCGCACGACGCAAAGTGCTTCGAAAAAGTCGGAGGCCGTCGCTTCTAACCGGCGGTCGCGGTATTCGCATTGGAGGCGACAATTTGGATACTCATCGATAAGGTTGAAAAGAGCGACTTCATCCTCTCCGCCGCCAATCAGATGTAATTCGACCTGCTTCATTGCACTCTTCTTCTCTCGTATTTGAACCAAGTCGTATTCAGGCCCCAAGCAGCCAAAGCCGGCCGCATTCCCAGCCAGTCCTCAAGCGAGTTGAGCCCGGAACGCCGCGCATCTTTCCCTGTAGTCCGGCGCCGAAAAGAAATCGCTGCCGACGACGAATGTGTCGGCTCCGGCATCCGCAATTGTACGGATGTTTCCAACCTTGACGCCGCCATCGACCTGAATTCGTGCCGCCCTGCCCGCATTGTCGATAAGCTGTCTTGCCTTTTCGATCTTCGGCAACGCGGCGGGAATGAGTGACTGTCCCCCGAAGCCAGGATTGATGGTCATCACCAGCAACATATCGATATCGTCCATCACATACTCGATGGCTTCGACTGGCGTCGAGATATTCACCGCGAGACCTACTTCGCATCCGAGCGACCGTATTCTCACAAGCGCTCGCTGGACGTGGCTTGTTGCTTCGAAGTGAATGGTGATGCTGTTTGCTCCCGCCTCGGCACAATCTTCGACGAGCCGGTCAACGTCGTTCGCCATGATATGCACGTCCACGAAGCCGGAGAAACCGTCGCTTCTTAGCGATTTCAGGAGAGGCGCACCGAAAGAGAGATTGGGAACGAAAGCGTTATCCATCACATCGAAATGAATAAAATCACCTCCGGCTTCGAGGGCCGCATGGCATTCTTCAGACAATCTTGCAAGGTTGCAGGCGAGTATCGAGGGAGCGATACGGGCGGGCATTTTCATAGCATCAATCCAACGCAGCGAATCCAATAGGTTAACAATACGAATTCCGAGAAGAGGCGCAACAACCGTAGATTTTCCCGGATGACCGCCAGCGTCATTGATTAAGCGGGATGGCAAGAGTAAATTTTGACAAGCAGCAGATGCCGGAGGGGCGACGTGAGCTGCTTCGCCAGGGCAAGTCCCGAAAACGACACCGGACCGATGATCGACAAGACCGGAGCCGCCCCCGATCTGATCCAACCTGACTGATCTGAACGGGCGAGCCGTCGTGGCTCTGCGCAATGGAGGGCGTCGGCATGGATTTTCCCGTACCTGATAACGAGAGTGAACGCTTCGCCGCGGTGCGTGTCTATGAGGTATACGGCACCGGTCCCGAACCGGCATTCGACGATCTCACCGACCTTGCCGCCCTGATTGCCGGTGTCCCGATCGCGATAGTCAATATCGTCGGCGACACGAAGATATGGCTCAAGTCCCGTCACGGCGTTCCACCCGGCATCGAGGAACTGCCTCGCGGCGGCGTCTGCTGCGCTCACGCGATCTGCCGCAGCGACATGCTGGTGGTTCCTGACACCCACGCCGACGACCGCTTCAAGGCGCTGCCTTTCATCGCGACCGAACCTTTCGTCAGCTTCTATGCAGGCATGCCGTTGATCGATTCAGGCGGTCGTGCGCTCGGAACACTCTGCATCATGGACCTTGCACCACGCGAGCTTGGCTTCGAGGCTGCCGAAGGCATCCGACGCCTCGCGCGGCAGACCATCGCCCAGCTCGAACTGCGCCTGAAGCTCGCCGAGGTCTTGCGATCGCAGCAGGCGCTGGCCGCCGAAAAGCAGCGCTCGGACAGCCTGCTCCTCAACATCCTGCCGCCCAAGATAGCTGCTGAACTGACGGAAAATGGCCGTGTCGAACCCCGTCACCACCCGTCCACGACGATCCTCTTCACGGATTTCGTCGGCTTCACCACGTCTGCCGCCGAACTCTCACCCCGAGCGTTGCTTGATGACCTCGACATGTATTTTTCCGAATTCGACAACATCGTCGCGCGGCATGGACTGGAAAAGCTCAAGACCATAGGAGACTCCTATATGTGCGCCGGCGGCCTGATGCTCGGTCGCAAGGACCATGCGGTGCGCAGCTGCCTTGCCGCTCTCGAAATGCGGCGCCTCGTCGTGACCTCGAACGAGCGCTGGACTGCGACAGGGCAACGGCCTTGGCACCTTCGCATCGGCCTCAACACCGGCAGCGTGATGTCCGGCATCGTCGGTCGGAAGAAATTCAGCTACGACATCTGGGGCGACACGGTGAATATCGCGGCGCGCATGGAGAGCACGGATGAAGCAGACCAGGTGAACATCTCCGAAAGCACCTACCAGCACGTAAAGTCCTATTTCGACTGCACGCCGCGAGGCGCCCTCGATGTGAAAAACAAGGGCAAAATGACAATGTATTTCCTCGACCGGCTGAAACCTGAATATGCGAAGGATGCAGAGGGTGTGGAGGCAAACGAGCATCTGAGGAGAACGCTCGCTGGCAGCTCGGTCGCCTGGTCCCTGCACTGAGAAACCGCATTTCAGTGCGGCATGCGACGGGAAGCTCGGCACGCAGCCTAGTCTCTCCCCACTGGATATGCCGGTGGCCTGGCTCTATATACCCACGAGTGGGTGGGGAGATTGATTTTATGAGCATTCTAAAATTTGTCGCAGCGATAGGTCTCACGGGCCTTTCGCTTGCGGGCTGTGTTGACAGTGCAAGCTACGGCGACGGCGGATATGCCTATGGCAGCGGCGTATATATCGGCGGCTACGACGGCGGATACGACAGGTACTATGGCGGGTATGACAATCCATACCGCTACAGGCGCTACGACCGCTACCCCGGTCGCGACTGGGATAACCGGAACGACTATCGCCGTGGGAACGATTATCGCCGGGGAAACAACGACTGGCGGGGGAACAACGACCGGCCGGGACAGGGCGGCAACTCCGGCGCAGGACGCCCAAGCGGCCCGCGTCCTGATCGCCCATCCAATCCGGGTCCGGCAAGAAATTACCCGATCGGGCCCTATAGCCCCAACTCCTGTGGCGGAGCCCTCGATTGCACCGGGATTTCAACGCGCGGGTCCAATCGGTAATTGAATGGGGTGCGCTTTCGTCGATCGCAAAGCGCACCCGCATATCCAAGAAACAATGATCCGGCCTAGCTTGATGATGCGATAGATTCGCACGCGGGACGTCCAATGCTGGCGTCCCACAAGGCAAGAATTCCACGCCGGCTGCCTAGTAGCACAACCAGATTGCCCTCGTGCGCGGAATCCGGGAATTAACATTCCTCTAATATTCGTATAGGTTCGAAATTCAGGGCACTGTTTGCCCTGATTCGTCACCAACGATTGGTCGGGTCAATCGTTCGTGGCTGTGCTTAGTCGGCGAGCCGCATCGCATGCAGGCGTCTGTCTGCTTGCCGATGTGGTGTGCGAGAGAATGGGGGTTCTTCGCCGTGATCATTTCCTATCGGCATAGCTTTACCTTCCTGCATTGTCCAAAGACTGCGGGAAGTTCGATAAATGTCGCTCTGGCGCCATTTCTCGGTCCGCGGGACATTCTCCTGGGTGCCCAGCGGGAACGGGAAAAGGCGGCAATCAAACTCAACCTTCGGGCCCGATGGGATGCCTTTCGATGTAGGCCGGACAGGATAGGATCAATTGTCGTTGCAAATGCCCGCCGGCAACGCAGCGTTCTGTCATTCCAGGACAGGCTCTATGAGCCTCATTTCGGACAAGTCACCGACCATCCATTCGCTGAGGAGGTGCGGCGTTTCGATGAGGCGGCCTGGAATCGCAATCTCAAATTTTCCTTCGTGCGAAATCCCTATGCACGGATGGCGTCCTTCTATTTCTACCTCACCGGCCGGCCAGGTTACCCGGACATGTCCTTCTCGCAATTCGTTCCACGGCTGATTGCAGGCGAAGGCCGTTTGAGCAAGTGGCAACGGCTGGTGAGCACGTGGCCCATCTACACGATCAATGACCGGGTCGCCGTTGATTTCATTGGAAAGTTCGAGCAGCTGCCGAGGGACTTCGCGGAACTGTGCGGGCTGCTCGATCTGCCCGTACAAGAGCTTCCGCATGCCAAGGCGGCCACTCAATACGACTACCGCGAATTGTATGACGAGCCTACGCGTGTGCTGGTCGAACGCGCCTGCGAGAAGGAAATAGATCACTTCGGTTATCGCTTCCAAACCTTAGAGACAACCACGCGCAAAACTCTGCCAACTTTGTCGACTGAAACCTCCGAAAGGAAAATCATGCGTAAAATCCTGATCATGGGCTTACCTGGTTCCGGCAAGACGACACTCGCAAAGGCGCTGGTTCCCCGGTTGAGCGCGGTTCATCTGAATGCCGACGAGATAAGGGCGAACATCAACAAGGACCTTTCCTTCTCGGTACCGGACCGTGTCGAACATGCCCGTCGGATGGGCTGGCTCGCAGACAAGATTGCCGCTTCAGGATCTTACGTCATCGCCGATTTCGTGTGCCCAACACCGGAAACACGCGAGGCCTTCGGAGATGCAGCCGTCATTTGGGTCGATAGGATCAGGGAAGGCCGATTTGCCGACACCAACAAGCTGTTCGTCGCGCCTAACCATAGCGACATACGCGTCACCGCCGAAGGCAGCCCGGAATACTGGGCCGAGCAGATATGCGGAATGCTGCGGCCGGTTTTCGACCCGAAACGCCCAACGGCCTTGTTCGTCGGGCGTTACCAGCCCTTCCATGACGGGCACAAGGCATTGATCGAGGAAGGGATTCGCCGTGTGGGCCAGGCCTGCATAGCGGTTCGCGATACCGGCCAGCTGGACGAAAAGAACCCCTATGGCTTCGAACATGTCCGCAGCCGGATCGAGGAAGGCCTGCGCCATTATCTCGGCCGGTTCACAGTCGTCCAGATCCCGAACATCACCGGGATCTACTACGGGCGGGACGTCGGATATGTCGTGGAACGGATCGACTTGAACGATGAACTGCACGCGATTTCAGCGACCAAGATACGGAAGTCGGTCTTGTTGAATGGCGATCCAAAAGGAGTTCCGGTTTCACCGAATGCCTAGAGGCCTTTTGGTCACCCCCACCCATACTTCGGGTGTGGGTGACCGTTTTCGGGCGCCGATTACGGACGCTGAGCCTCAAACGACCCTAATGCTAATCAATTGCTTCCCCGCCAAAATCGGCCTCCTCATAGTCTATCACGTCCCAGTCGGTGAATTTCACAAGCTGGTTGTAAACTTCTCGGACATTGTTTGGCGACGTCGACACAGAGTAAAGAATGAACGTTTCTCGGAAATCGTCACTAATTTCGGCAATTGGCCGAAGGGCAGAAAGGAGCTGAAAAAGTTCGTCTTTTCGAAGGTCTGTTCCTTCGTCGCGAATCCTTCGAAATATGAACCGAAAGGTTGAATTGCCGGACTTTCTGACTAATCGTTTGAAAACGGCTTGCCCCTGTTCCAGAGAACATTCAATGATGTCACCTTTAGACATTCCAACTACAAAAAAGGGGCATGCGCTAATTCGGAAAAGGCCGTCCTGAAGCTTCTGACAACCAAGCAATTCAAAAGAGTAGCCATGCCAATCCGACGGCTCTAAGTTGAAGCGAACTACCTCACCGCCAGTCATACGCAAGCCTCCAACGCCCCAAATCAGTTGGTCGAGCCGCGAATAGCCACTATCCTCCGCGATCGTCAACGTCCCGCGCTATTAGGGTACAGGCCATCTTCGCAAAGTGTAAGTAGCGGCGCCCGCCATACCTGGGGTGGCGCGCCCCATGATCGGATGCGACCCGTCCCATCCTCACCCTGCGATGATGGTAGTAAAGTGAGTTGATCAAATGACCATCGAAGAAACTGCTCAAGTCGACTTTATAAGTAAAGGATCCTCTGGGGAGATTTGGCTCACAATCAGCGATCACTTACCCTGGACTGAGAACGAGGGCTATCACCTCGAATTGCTTCAGGATAAGCTGAACGCGTACTTGGAATTTATCGAGATTGGTCAACTTTTGAAAACAAAGCCGGAATCTAGCGGCCTTCCCATCATTATAAATCTTGTCGCAAAATATCCCCTTAGCGGTGAAGCTGCGAAATTTCTCGGATTGGCCGATCGCTTCATTACCGATGCTGGTTACACATTGCGATTTGAATTAGTCCAGCCAAACTAGCCGAACCAAATCACTCCCACCCGTGCCATTTATTAGGAGGAAGTGACCGCTATCGGCCCGAACCAGACATGATATCGATAAGTCGCTTAGCTACCCTGTGAGGTCAAACATGTCCAAAGTTTATGATGACGAACTGGAAGCCATTCGGAAGAGGAGCGAGTTGGCATCGAGAGGCCCATGGAAATCGTTCGTCGAGGGCCGTGACCATTTCAGCGGATCAAGTTTCATCATGACCGGTCCCGAAGGCAGCCGAGGCAGCGACATCGACTTATCCGGTGCGACCGTTGCGGATCAGGATTTTATCGCGGGCGCTCGCCAAGACATCCCTCGGTTGCTTGCCGAAATCGACAGGCTTAGGGCCGTTCTTCAAGAGAAGGAGTGAGGCGAGGCCGCTGTTGGCGCTTTGCTGCCACCCCTGTGGCTAGGGTGGGGGGTGGTAGATACAGACGATGGCAGCGCTTGACTCACTCTCTCGCATGGATGACTTGATATCAATCAGCCATCAGCGCTCCGAAGAAAAGATGACCTCGCTACCCGGTTTCGATCGAATGTCAAAGGTGCGCAAAATCGTTGCCTTCACTCTCAGTTGCGCCGGCCTTGTCCTTGCAGGTTGGCTCGGCTTTCACCTGGCCGGCATTATCGCCATGACGCTCTCCGCCCCGCTTGGAGCGCTCGGTGGTCTGGTTCTGGGATGCATGCCGCTGGTGGATATTCTTGAAATCGTCGGCAGTCTTATTCGATAACGTTTCCTTTTTGCCGGAATAAGCCGCCCTTTGATACTCGATTAAGTGGGGGTGGCTTAGATCACGATCGCCATGGCCGAATGGGACCCCGTTGTGAATGACGTTCCGTGGGCGTAGAACGCCCTTTGACCGCCACACCTGCAGCCCAAAGGCGCAACCAACTCAACGCGACGGCACGGCCTTGAGATAGGCAGCAATCGCCTCGATGTCCGCCTTCGGCAGTTTCGCGATATTCTGCTGTACCTCTGCCATCTGCCCGCCGGCGGAATCGAAGTCCGGGGTGAAGCCCGTTTCCAGATAGTTGGCGATATCGGCCTCGCTCCAGTTGCCGATCGCTTTCGAACCCGGGGTGATATCGGGAATGGTGCCCTTGCCTTCCGGGTTCGGCGCGCCGGCCAGCCACTTGTCCTTCAGGAAGCCGCCGAGCGCGTCGCGGGGCGTATGGCACTCGCCGCAATGGCCGGGGCCCTCGACCAGATATTGGCCGCGCTTCAGCTTGTCGTCGGCATTGGCGAGGGTCACGCGGGGCGCATCGTTGAAATAGAGGAATTTCCAGCCGCCCAATGCCAGGCGGATATTGAAGGGAAAGGGCAGCTCGTGTGGCGGCGCGACATTGCTGCTTTTCGGCAGGGTCTTCAGGAAGCCGAAGAGATCGTTGACATCCTTGTCGCTCATGCGGGCATAGGAGCCGTAGGGAAAGGCGGGATAGAGATGCTCGCCGTGCTTTCCGACGCCGCGCTTCATGGCATTGCCGAAATCGGCCAGCGTCCAGCCGCCGATGCCGGCCTGTTCATCCGGCGAGATATTGGGGACATGGAACGTGCCGAAAGGGCTCTTCAGCGCCAGCCCGCCAGACAGGACTAGCTTGGCATCTCCCTGCGCACCCGCCGCCGCATGACAGCTGGTGCAGCCGCCGGCCCAGAAGACCATCTCACCATTCTTGACGTCGGGCGCTCCGAGATTTGCCCAATGGCTTTCCGGCAGCGGCGACGGCGCCGTGATGAAATAAAAAGCGGCAAAGCCGATGATGGCAATGCCGATCAGACAGAGCAGCCATCTCACAAATCTTGCGACCATGCTCTCATCATCCCCGATGCGCCAGAAGCGTCAGATAGTAGAAACCGCATCGGCGGCAAGGCCGACGCGGTTTCCGCAATTCAAGACTGGGAAGGACCTACCGCTTAGTTCTTGGTGATGCGATAGGCCTGATGACAGGCGCCGCAATCAGCACCGAGCGTCTTCAGGGCCTCGCCCACGCCAGCCTGATCGGCAGGAAGGGTGGCCAGCGCCGTTTCGGCATCGGTCGAAAGCTTGGCAGCCTTGGCCTTGAAGTCGTCCATATTGTCCCAGAGCTTCGGATTGACTTCGGGATCGGTCTTGTCGCTGTTGGGGCCGAACTGGTCGGGGAAAGCCTTGGCCGTCTCGGCGATCGTCGTCAGGGCAGCCTTCACGGCATCGGCGTCGTAGGGCTTGGTGCCCTTGGCGACGGCACCCAAAGTGCCTGCAGCTCCGCCGATCTTCTTCATCATTGCAATACGGGAATCATGCGTGCCATCCGCCGCAACGACGGAACCAAAGGCCACACCGGCAAACACCGTTGCGGCCACAATCGCCTTCCAATTCATAATCCCACTCCTGTAAATCGCCGCGGATGCGGCTGGCGCCTATTCGCGGGAGCATATTGGACGAACTTCATGGCGGCAATGAAGTCACAAAATGGTGAGAAGGCAATAAAATCAGTATCATATTTCCTTCAAGAAATGCCGGGATCGGAACGTGCGGGTCTCACCGGGCGGCAATTTGGAGCCTTCAAGCTGCGCCTGAACCGGTTGACGATCCGATTCACCAGGGACAGTCCATCTCCTTGATTTCCTTGACGTCAGATTGCTCGCCAGCCATGCCAGAGGCCAAAGAGCGATACGAGGACCAACAACAGGCCGGCGGCTCGCCCAACGATGACAGTCGCCTTCGGGTTGGAGATCAGAAAGGAGCGGCTACGCCCAGCCGTCACGGCCAACGTGCCATAGATGGCGAACTGCGTGCAGACCGTCATCAGCCCCATGATCAGCCCCTGGACCCAGATGGGGCCATAGGCCGGCTTCAGGAATTGCGGATAGACCGCAAGCATGAAGAGATAGGCTTTCGGATTCATCAGGCAGGTTATCGCGCCGCGGCGGAACGCACGCCATGAAGTGCGGCTGCCATCCGGTCCGCCGCCGTCGACGGTGATCGAGCTGCGGATCAGGCTGATTCCGATCCAGGCCATATAGAGCGCGCCGACAACAAGCAATGGATTGAAGAGCCAGGGAAGGAAGCTTGCAAGCAGGCCGATGCCGAGCGCGCCGTAGAGCGCATGCACCGCCCCACCCGCCATGATGCCCGCCGTTGCCGCCATGCCGGCGCTGCGGCCGCCGGTCAGCGAACTTGCCAATACGAAGAGCATGTCCATGCCCGGCACGATGATGATGCCGAAGAGAAGAATGAAGTAGAGCCAGAGGTTTTCGCTGTAAGCCATGTCAGTTGCCCATCGTCAAAAACGGCCGATCCATTGGGGATGCCATTGATTTTCAATTCGATAAGCGCTCCTATAAACCAGCCCAACTGACAGGGTATTGTCAGTAGCGTGGAAGTGGGAGCTCACATGCGCAAGGCGTCGCGGCTGTTCGAGATCATCCAGATCCTGCGTCTGGCGAAGAGGCCCGTCACCGCAGCTATCATCGCCGAACAGCTGGAAGTGACGGTGCGGTCGGTCTATCGCGATATCGTCGCGCTGCAGGCCATGCGCGTGCCGATCGAGGGCGGCCGGGGCATCGGCTATATCCTTAGGCCTGGCTTCGACCTGCCGCCGCTGATGTTCTCGATCGAGGAGATGGAGGCGATCGTGCTGTCGCTGGCGCTGCTTGAGCGAACCGGCGACGGCGAGCTGAAGCAAGCGGCCGCGCGCATCGGCCAGAAGATCGCCGGCGCTGTACCGCCGCCCTTGCGGCAGGCGATGGATGCGAAGGCGCTCTATGCCTGGGGTTCGATAGCGCCCTCGCCCACCGCGGATCTTGCCTCCGTGCGGCGTGCCATCCGCGACGAGCAGAAGCTCGATATTGCCTATCGCGACGAACTCGGCCGGGAGACTCAACGCGTCATCCGACCGATCGCACTGATCTATTATTCCCAGACCGCCAATGTCGTCGCCTGGTGCGAGTTGCGCGAGGCGATCCGCAATTTCCGCAGCGACCGGATCGAGGCTTGCGAGGCCACCGGGCAGTTCTTCAAGGGTGACGGCGAGCGGTTGCGGGCGCTCTGGGTCAGCGGATGGGAGATCAATGCGGGGCGACAGGCGGGGTAGAACATTTCCGCATAATCGTCTTCCGGTCCGAAGCGGACCTCCCATTTCACTGAGTGGGAAATGTAGTTTTTCTCGCGACGAACAAGTGGTATATTTTAGATCTTTCTTATGTAATCGCATTGGTTCATCTGCAGCAGGAGGGGTCCGCCATGACCATTGGCCGGAGCATGCTTGTGGGTGCGGCGTTCTTCGCGATTGGCTGTACGTCAGCCTGGCCTCAACAGGTGACGGGTACGCTTGGCGAGGCTGGGGCGACCACCACGATCACCGGAAAACAACTTCCGCCGCCTGATGCGAGCTTTGGCGGCGTGATCAACCAGCGGGCAGATCAATCGCGCCAATGGTGGCCACCGCGCGTCGTGCCGCCAAAAGGCGCGCCCAACGTCCTGCTGATCATGACGGATGACCAGGGTTTTGGCGCACCTAGCACCTTTGGCGGCGTCATTCCTACTCCGGCGATGGATCGCATCGCAAAGGAAGGTCTCCGGTTCACCAATTTCCACTCGACTTCGCTCTGTTCACCGACACGGGCAGCCTTGGTCACCGGACGCAACCATCACTCGGTCGGCTTCGGGGTGGTGGGTGAGATCGCGACCGGCTTTCCCGGCTACGATTCAATTATTCCGGTCGAAAAGGGCACAATCGGCACCATCCTGAAAGAAAATGGTTATGCCACGTCGTGGTTCGGCAAGAACCACAACACGCCCTCCTATCAATCCAGCCAGGCGGGGCCTTTCAACCAGTGGCCGACCGGTATGGGCTTCGATTATTTCTACGGTTTCGTCGGCGGCGACGCCAGCCAGTGGCAGCCGAACCTCTTCCGCAACACGACGCCGATCTATCCCTTCGAGGGCAAGCCGGCCTGGAATCTAGAGACCGCCATGGCGGACGAGGCGATCGGATACATCAAGCAGCTCAAGGAGCTTGCTCCCGGCAAACCTTGGTTTGTCTACTATGTACCGGGTGCGACACACGCGCCACACCATCCGACAACGGAATGGATCAAGAAGATCAGCGACATGCACCTGTTCGACGACGGCTGGAACAAGGTGCGTGAAACGATATTCGCCAACCAGAAACGGCTCGGCATCATGCCTGAGAACGCCAAGCTGACGGCTTGGCCGGAAGGGCTGCCGCAATGGGATTCCCTGAACCTGGAGGAGAAGAAGCTTTTCACCCGGCAGGCGGATGTCTATGGAGCCTATCTCGCCTATGCCGATCACGAAATCGGGCGCGTCATCCAGGCGGTGGAAGACCTCGGCGAACGCGACAATACGCTGATCATCTACATCGGCGGCGACAACGGCGCCAGCGCCGAGGGCATGGTCAACGGCACTCCGAACGAGTTCACGACCTTCAACGGCATTCCGGTGCCGGTCAAGGATCAGTTTCTCTGGTATCCGTTCTGGGGGTCGGAGCGAACCTTCCCACACTACGCCGCCGCCTGGGCCTGGGCCATGGACACGCCATTCAAGTGGGTAAAGCAGGTGCCCTCGCATTTCGGCGGCACCGCGCAGGGCGTCGTCATGTCGTGGCCGGGTCGCATCACAGACCAGGGCGGCATTCGCCGCCAGTTCCACCATGTCATCGACATCGTCCCAACCATCCTCGAGGCTGCAGGCATCCCAGCGCCAGATACGATCAATGGCATCCAGCAGAGCCCGATCGAGGGCGTGAGCATGGTCTACACCTGGAACAAAGCCAACGAGACCGCGCCAACCCGGCATGAAACGCAGTATTTCGAGATGCTCGGCAACCGCGCCATCTACCACGACGGCTGGGTGGCTGCGACGACGCCTGCAACACTGCCATGGGGGCTGAGCACCGCGACGCCACCTGACGTGATCACCGGCTACCATTGGGAGCTCTACAACGTCGGTGAGGACCCGACCCAGGCAACCGACCTCGCGACCCAGCTGCCCGACAAGCTGAAGGAGTTGCAAGACCTCTTCTATTCCGAGGCGAAGAAGTACAATGTTCTGCCGCTCGACAACTCGACGCTTGCCCGTTGGAACACGCCGCGCCCGAACCTCACGGCCGGGCGAACGGAGTTTACTTATTCCGGAGAGCTGAGCGGCGTGCCGGCGAGTGCCGCGCCCAGCATCATGAACAAGTCCTACACCATCACCGCCGACGTCGATATTCCCGAGGGCGGTGCGGAAGGCATGATCGTCACCGAAGGAGGACGCTTCGGCGGCTATGGCCTCTTTCTCAGCAAAGGCGATTTCGGTGTCGGAAGAGGCAAGGTGGTGTTTCTCTATAACCTCCTGGACCTCAAACGCACCACATGGGAGGGGCCGGAACTGGAATCCGGCAGACATAAGATTGTCTTCGACTTCAAGTCCGATGGGCCGGAACTGGGCAAGGGCGGCACGGGAGTGCTGTCGGTGGACGGCACGGAAGTGGCCAAGAACTCCATAGAGCACGGTATCCCCGTTACCTTCCCGGAGGACGAGACCTTCGACATCGGTCTCGACACGAGAACGGGGGTGGCGCTTATCGAGTATCGTTATGATCCGCCGTTCAGATTTACCGGCAAGATCGACAAGCTGACCTTCGAACTGAAACCGGGGACGATTGCAGTGCCCTGATGGCCTGATCAATTAGCAGAAATGGCAGGCGTAAGCGACGAGAGGCAACGCACAATGATGATCAGGGTGCTTGATTTCGCCGCTGTCGGCGAAATCGTTACAGGTGTTGCCTTGTTGATCGCGCCGTCCTGGGTGGGGCAAGTACTGCTCGGGGAGCCGCTCGTTGGTGTTGCCATCGCACCGGCTCGGGTGGCCGGGATTGCGTTATGTGCCCTTGGCGTCGGCTGCTTGCTGAACTCACCTCTTCTGGGCATGTCGGCATACAGCGCCGCTGTGGCACTGTATCTGGGTTACGTCGGTTCGATTGGTGGGCTCGCAGGCATGCTTTTGTGGCCGGCGGTGGCGATCCATGCTGTCCTTTCGATCTTGCTTTTTCGAATCTGGACCAAAACATAATTCGCGGGCATCCGGCCGGCATTCAGCGAGAAAACTCAAGCGAACCTCCCCAGGCGAGGGCCGCGCAAGGGATGATGGAGATGGAGGACCCTTATCTGCTCCGGGCCAATGCCCGATCCGCAGGAAGCCTGATGAAATCGCCCATCGGCGCGACCTCGATTGCGATCGCGGTCGACCGCAAACACGATATGGGGCAAAATCACCTGCGATTGCCGCCCACTCCACTATCGAAGATGCGTCATCATGATCTCTATCCCCCTGCCCTTCGTCGTATCGCTGTTCCTGATCACCATCCTCGTGCAGATGATCCGGCGCGCCGAGGGACAGCTGCGCGAAAGCCGGTTCTTCCTGCTGCTGATCGGGGCCTATGCGCTGCAATCGGTGCTGATCGGCATCCGCTGGGGTTATGACACCAGGGCGATCATGCCTGCGCAGGCGGTGCTTGCGACCGTCATCCCACCGCTCGCCTGGCTGAGTTTCCGCAGCCTCGCCGCCGAAGGGAATGGACCTTCCTGGCTGCTGATCTCGGCCCAGTTTTTGCCGGCCTGCCTGGTTACGCTGCTTTTGATCGTCTGGCCCGATCCGGTCGGGCCGGTGATCACGCTCGTCTTCCTTGGCTATGGAGCGGCTCTCGTCTGGATGGCGCGCCTCGGTCCTGACAGTCTCGTCGCTTCGCGACTCGACGGCGCCGTGCGTTCTTACCGCTCGCTACAGGTCACCGCCTTTGCAATCCTCGGGTCGGCGGTGACGGATGTCGTCATCAGCTATGATTTCGCATCGACCGGCGGCCGGTATTCAGCGTCGATCATCGCCGCGGTCAATATGATATCCCTGCTCGTCCTCGGTGCCGCGGCATCGGTCACCAGCGCCAATACCGCCTCCGACCCGTCGGAGACTGCTGATGAACCGGCCGAGGTCGCGCTGATCGCAACGGAGGAAGATTCACGGATCGCGGCCAATGTCGACAGCCTCATGCGGAGCCGCGAACTCTATCGGGATGTCGACCTGAATCTTGCCAAGATCGCCCGGCGACTTCACCTGCCTGCCCGGCAAGTCTCCAATGCCATCAACCGCATCCATGGCATGAGCGTTTCGCAATATGTCAATAATTTCAGGGTGATGGCTGCCTGCCTGCTATTGGAAAGCACGGACGATCCCGTCACGCGCATCGTCTTCGATGCCGGCTTTCAGACCAAATCGAATTTCAACCGGGAATTCCTGCGGGTGACCGGCCAGAGCCCGACGGCCTGGCGGCAGATGCACCGTCAGCCGCCGAGCAATGTGGCGCGGCTGGAGCGCAAGGCCGCCTCCTGATTGATGCCCCCGCCGCTGACCTACAGCGGCAGTGTCCGATCCCCTTCCCGACCGAAACCCTCAATCTCGAGCCTGTCGGAATAGGCGGAGACGATGGCGTAAGCGTTCAGGTCAGGCGTATCGACCATGCCTTTGAAATTGACGAAATAGGTGCTGTCCCTAGCGCCGAAATTGCCATGGTGATTGTGGCCGCTGAAATAGGCGATGACGTTGTCGTAGCCGGCAAGAAGGTCGAGGATCTGTTCGCTGTCGAACGCGTTGTGATCGTTGACGGGGAAGACGGGATAGTGGTTCAGGACGAAAACCTTCTCACCGTCAACCTTCGCCCTTTCCAGCGTCTCGCGCAGCCAGAGGAATTGCGCGCTGCCGATCGCGCCATTCCAGCGCTTGCCGTTGCTCGCGCCTGCAGCATCCAGCGCCTTCATCCATTGCTTGGCTTCCTGCCTGTTCGGATGGCCCTCCGGCCAAGCGTGCATGCTGACATCGTTGCCATCGAGCGCGATGAAGCGATAGCCATCCTTCGCAAAATCATAATATGCGGCCGGCATGCCGACCCGTGACACGACGGACGAGAGCCGCTCGGGCGCGACCGCGAAATCGTGATTGCCGAGCAGGAAATGGCGCGGGTGATGCAGGGTCTCGTAGACGGGGAACACCGCGTCGAAGCTCTCCCAGATGCCGTCGATGATGTCCCCGAGGGTGACGACAAAGGCCAGATCATGGCGATTGAACTCGGCGATCGCTTCCTGAAGCTTGCCCAGGCTGTTTGCGGGATAGCGGTTCAGCGCAAGATTTGGCTCGATGGGCGCATATTGCGGGTCGGCGATGACGCCGAAGCGGAAGAGAGGTTCTGTAAAGGACATAGGCTTCTTCGGGTCGGGTGGCGTGCCAATACCATATCAAACAAAACACCCGGCGTATGGAGGCGCCGGGTGCGATAATTGACGGCAGGTTTGCCGATTACTTGGTAGCGGCTTCGTAGCGCTCCAGGACGTAGTCCCAGTTGATCAGGCTGTCGACGAAGGCTTCGAGGTACTTCGGACGGGCGTTGCGGTAGTCGATGTAGTAGGAGTGTTCCCATACGTCGACGCCGAGGATCGGGGTTGCGCCGTGAACGAGCGGGTTTTCGCCGTTCGGGGTCTTGGAGATTTCGAGCTTGCCGTTCTTGACGGAAACCCAGGCCCAGCCGGAGCCGAACTGCGTTGCGCCGGCAGCGGCGAAATCAGCCTTGAACTTGTCGTAGCCGCCGAGGTCGGAGGTGAAGGCTGCTTCGAGCTTGCCCGGCAGCTTGTTGCCGCCGCCGCCCTTCTTCATCCACTTCCAGAAATGGATGTGGTTGTAGTGCTGGGCAGCATTGTTGAACAGGCCGGCATTGGTGCCGAAGGACTTCTTGACGACTTCTTCCAGCGGAAGGTCGGCCATCCCTGCTTCTGCAGCGAGCTTGTTGCCGTTGTCGACATAGGCCTTGTGGTGCTTGTCGTGGTGAAACTCGAGGGTTTCCTTCGACATAAAGGGCGTAAGTGCTTCGTAATCGTATGGAAGTTCAGGCAATTCGAAAGCCATGGTCATATCTCCTCTTGGCAATAGATTGCGTCCTTTGGCAGGTGAGCGGGAACATAGGAGCGGAGTGTGAACGTGGCAACACTCGAACTGCCAAAAATCGGTACGCTTTCGGAAAATTTGCCTTTATTTTCCGAAGGACTATCTGGCACCGACGACGTCCAAATCCTCAATTCACGCATCGGTTTATTGTTCCCAACAAGTGAACCGGCGCCGGAGATCGGAGTTTCGAAAACATGACCGGCAAGACAGCCGCGACCATTGCAGCCTTTACGGCAACAGCATTCCTGGCGGGCAGCGCGCTTGCTTCTTCGGACGATGCCTGGAAGCAGTTTTCCGCCGATGTCGAGGCGAAATGTAAGGCGGCAGTCGTCGACCAGCTGCCGCACCCGCGCATCGTCGTCGACCCGACCGGCAGCGAACATTATGGCCTTGCGCTTCTGACCGGCATTCCTAAGGGCGGCAAGACGCAGGCGAGTTTCCTCTGCGTCTACGACAAGCAGGCGAAGACCGCTGAAATCGGCAGCGAGATCGGCGCCGACAAGATGAAGGTGCTGCTTCCCGGCAAAGCGAACCCCGGTAAGGCGAAGGCCGGCAAGACGCCCTGATTGCCCGCAACAGGAGACGCATTTGCAGACGGAGGAAAACCCATGCGTCACATCGCCCTGATCCGCAGGAGCCCTATCCGCCGGATGCTCGCCGCCGCTTCGATCCTTGCCGCGACATCCGTCCTGCCGGTCGCCCCGGCACATGCGGCCGCGCCGAGCTTCGATTGCAAGAAGGCGAAGGGCCAGGTGCAGGAGCTCGTCTGCGGCGATGCCCAGCTTTCCGCACTCGACCGCGAGGCGATGCGGCTTTTCGCGCTGGCGCAGGACAGCAAGCCGAAGGCTTCCGACCGGAAGGCGCTGGCGGCAAGCCAGCAGAACTGGATGAAGGCGCGGGAAAATTGCGCAAGCGCGACCGAAATGCATGATTGCGTGGTCGCCGGCTACCTGAAGCGCATCATGGAGCTCAGGGGCACCTATCCGGTCGCGCGCTCGGCCGACAAGAAAGGCATTAGCCTCGGACCCGATACCGTCACCTGCGAGGGCCTGCCCGCACCGATGACAGTCGTGTTTGCCAATACGCAGACACCGCTTGCCTATCTGAGCTGGGCCGACCGGGCGCTGGTGACCAAGCTCGGCCCCACCGGCTCCGGCGCTCGTTACATTGCAACATCCGGAGATGGCGAAACGGTGTTTTGGATCAAGGGTCGCGGGGCGATGTTCACGCTGCCCGACGGCAAGACGCATCAGTGCAGGATTGCGGAGCCGAAGTAAGCGCCGGCATAGAGCCGATCGGTAGGGCTCAATTGCTGCCGCCAACATCCGCCGATCTGGTCAGCACGGTCATAGCCCGAAGTTCCGCGGTTCCAGGATCGCGATCAAGCACGACCTCGATTACGATCAAGGTCGAGTTTCACGATATTTTCCCTCAGATCGACCGCTGTCGTCACATTGCAGAGGGAAACGATGAAGCTTTTGAAAATCTCGATCGCGCTTTCGATCATCGCCCTTTCGGCGTTGATGGTGCAGCCAGCCTCCGGCGCCAGCGATAATGTCGGCGTTCGCCAGATCTCGGCCCGCTCCGAAGAGCGCGGGACCAATCTCGACGTCACCGTCTGGTACCCGGCGCAATCAGGGGGAACGTCGGTCACGCTTGGTGAAAGCCCGTTCGTTACCGGCACTTCCGCCATGCGCGATTCGCCGATTTCAGAGGGAAGATTTCCCCTCATATTGCTCTCCCATGGCGCCGGCCTCGCGGGATATGCGCAAGCGGTAAGCTGGATTGCGACGCCATTGGCAAAAGCGGGATTCGTCGTCGCGGCCCCAAACCATCCCGGAAATGGAGGCGCTAGTCGATCGGCAGCGGAAACGATGAAGCTTTGGCTGAGGCCCCGGGATATCACCGAGACTCTGAATGCTGTCGAAAAGGACGCTTTCTTCAGAGAGCACATCGACAATGACGAGACCGGCATCCTGGGGCTTTCCGCCGGCGGCAACACCGTGTTGTCGATTGCCGGCGCCCGCATGGATCCCATACGCCTGGCCGCCTATTGCGATACGGACGCGCTCAATGCCTCCCTTTGTGAATGGGTCAGGCAAAGCGGTGTGGATCTTCACACCATGGATTTGCGGCCCGCCAGTCGTGACAACGAAGACAAGCGCATTCGCTTTGCGATGGCGATCGACCCCGCTCCTATCGATATCTTTGATTTCAAGACATTTTCGCAGATCTCAATTCCCGTCGAGATCATAAACCTGGGGCAGCCGGGGAAAATCCCTTTGACTGCCGATGCCTCCCAGATCGCGAAAGCCATTCCGAACGGCACCTATTCCGTGATCGGAGATGCCAGTCATTTCAGCATGTTCGCCGAGTGCAAACCGGGCGCGACTGACATGGCCGAAGCTGAAAAAGTCGGCGATCCGATTTGCTCGGATGGCGGCGGTCGCACAAGAGGCGAAATTCATGCGCAGCTGATCGATATGACTATCGACGCCTTCACCCACGCGCTCAAGACAAGCCGCTAGCAACACGGAAGCGGCTTGAAACAACCAAACTATAAATTCCGCCCGAAATAGACCGTCACTTCAGCGACCTTGTCGCCCTCGAAACGGATCGTTTCGATGTTGCGGAAGCTGCCGCCGCCGATCTTGTCGGCGCGGTAGCCGACGATAACGTCGTCGCCATCGGGCACGAGATGCTCGAAATGAAAGCCGCTGAACACCCTTTCCTTCGGCCAGCAGCGCTCGAAATAGGTTGCCCGGTCGATATGGTCGTCGCGCGGGCTCGAGAAGGTGAAGCCATCGGTCAGCATCGGGCGGACGAGATCGGGGCGCTGGTCGATATAGGCGGCGTAGAGATTGCGGACGGTTTCCAGTCTCGCATCGCTTGTGGACGTCATGATGCATTCCTCGTGTTTTTGTCTCAACGCACCGCGGCGTCGAGACGATCCAATCTGATTGCAAAATGCAATCGGTTTATAGCAGAAATGATAGTAGGAGGCAACTGATGAAGCCTTGCGGCGGCTTGGCAGGGGTTCCCGCATCGTCCAGATTGGGCTGAATTGAGCATGCCGAAAGGACCGCCTCCATGCCCGAGGCCCGACAGATACTGGACCGCCTGAGCCGCCTTGCCGCGAGGGACAATCGCCCCTCGATACCGATTGCCGACATCAAGGGTGCAGCATCGCTTTTCACCTTCGTGACGCATGAGCGCGAGCGCATTGCCGGCTGCGCTTTTTCGCGCGTCTCGATCGTTGTCATCGTGGAGGGCGCCAAGGAAGTGATCAGCATGGGCCGTCACCTGCGGTTTGCTGCCGGGACGGTTCTGGTGCTGCCGGGCGGCTGGAGGGGCGATGTGGTCAACGATCCCGATCCGAAGAGTGGCGCCTATCGCGCCATCTTCATCGATTTCCCGGATGATATCGTGCGCCGGGCGGCCAGGGCCTTGCCTGTCGTCAAAGCCGAGCCGCATTTCTCGCTGCCGCTCGATCCCGTGCTTGCCGCGGCGATCCATCATGCCGGGGAAGGCATCGCCTCCGGCGACCTGCCTGTTTCGCTGGTCAATCATCGCATCATGGAGGTGCTGATCGTGCTCGGCATGCGCGGCGCGCTGCCCGTCAAGCCGGAGACGATGGCCGATCGGGTGCGCGCACTGATCCGCTGGCAGCCGGATCGTGCCTGGACGGCGGAGCTGATCGCAAGCGAGCTCGGCACCAGCAATGCCACCCTGCGCCGCCGCCTCGCCGACGAGGGCACCGGCTTGCGCGAGGTGATTGCAATCGAGCGGATAGCGGCGGCGCAGACGATGCTTGCCGAAGACGGCCTCTCGCTCAACGAAGCGGCGCTCGCCACGGGATACCGATCGACGCGCCTCCTAGCAGACCGGCTTCGGGCTGCCCGAACCGAATTGCATCAACCTCTGACCTCTTGAGCGTTTTCAGACATATTTTGAGCGTTTCGACGCATGAACAGCATAAAGGGTCTGCTAGACCGGCATTCATCCGCTTCACACGAAAGGGCAAGACCATGCAGAGCACGACCCGCCTTCTCCGCGTCATGACAATCGCCGCAGCAGCAACGACTGTCGCGCTCTCCGCCTCGGCGGCCGATCTGAAGGTGCATTTCGACAAGACGGAGCCGGGCGACATATTGCCTGCCCAGAACGCCGCCTGCGTGCCGACGCGGCAGGGCAAGTCTGCACCGGGGCGGAATGTCAGCCCGGCAATCCTCTGGTCGAAAGGTCCGGCAGGGACCAAGTCCTATGCGCTTGCGCTTGTCGACCCGACGGTGCCGACGGATCGCTCCAACTTCAACAAGGAAGGTGTGACTATCGACCGGGATGTTCCCCGCTCCGAGTTCGTGCATTGGGTGCTGGTTGACATTCCAGCCTCGCAACTCCACTTGCCTGCCGGAGCCGATGGCGAAGGCCTGAGCAAATCAGGGCTGCCGCTGAAGCGCACGCTGCATGGGCTTCGCGGCCAGAACGGGGCCGGCGACGGCACGCTGAAGAACGGCCAGCATGGCGGCTACATGGGTCCCTGCCCGCCCTGGAATGACGGGCGCATCCACGAATATCAGCTCACCGTCTACGCTCTCGACGTTTCGGCACTCAAGCTTCCACCCGTCTTCAACCGGGCCGAACTTCTTGCCGCTGCGAAGGGGCATATCCTGGCGCAGGGGACCGCGACGGTGAATTACACGATCAATGAAAGAGCAAGGAAATGACCGAGACCAGATGGGAAGCAGGCGCCACCACGGAGCCTGAAACCGCGCATTGGATGAGAAACATGGTGATCTGCCTCGTCGGCTCCTTCACCACCATCATCGCCATGACGCTGCTGCTTCCCTTTCTGCCGCTTTATGTCGAAGAACTCGGCGTGACAGACAAGGCCGCCATCGTGCAATGGTCAGGCATCGCCTATGGCGCGACCTTCTTTGCAGCGGCCATCGTCGCGCCGATCTGGGGCCGGCTTGGCGATATATACGGCCGCAAGCTGATGCTGATCCGCGCCAGCCTCGGCATGACGATCGCCATCTCGCTGATGGGCATGGCGGGCAATGTCTGGCAGCTGGTCGGCCTTCGCCTGTTTACCGGGCTTGCCGGCGGCTATGCCTCGGGCTCGATGGTGCTCGTCGCCAGCCAGACGCCGAAGCATCGCTCCGCCTGGGCGCTCGGCATGGTGTCCTCGGGCATCATGGCCGGCAACTTGGTTGGCCCGCTGATCGGTGGCGCGCTGCCGCCCATCATCGGCATTCGCACCACGTTCCTGGCGGCCGGCGCCGTGATCTTCCTGACCTTCCTTGCCACGACCTTCCTGATCAAGGAAGACAAGTCGCCTGCGCGCAAAAAGGCGGCGAAGGCAGGCGGCGGCTGGAAATCGATTCCGGACAAGCGGCCTGTCATCGCCATGCTGGCGACCGGCATGCTCTTGATGCTCGCCAACATGTCGATCGAGCCGATCATCACGGTCTATGTCGCGCAGATCGTTCCCAACCAGGCGCAGGTAACGATGATCGCCGGCGTCGTCATGTCGGCCGCCGCGCTCGGCAGCATTCTCTCGGCATCGAGGCTCGGCAAGCTCGCCGACCGCATCGGCCACTGGCCGGTCATATCGGGGGCGCTGTTGTTTGCAGGGCTGCTGTTGATCCCGCAGGCTTTTGTGACCGCGTCCTGGCAGCTGATCGTCCTGCGCTTCCTGATGGGGATTGCGCTCGGTGGGCTCCTGCCCTGCATCACGGCGGTCATTCGCCACAACGTGCCCGATGCCGCGATCGGCAGCATCCTCGGCCTGTCGATCTCGTCGCAATATGTCGGCCAGGTCGCGGGTCCCGTCCTCGGCGGCTTCGTCGGCGGCCACATCGGCATGCGCGCCGTCTTCCTCGGCACCTGCGTGCTGCTGGTTGCCGGGGCGGCCTATAGCTGGATGGTGAAGCCGAAAGAACAGGAATAGATTTTTCTGCCGGGAGTATCGGGTTCTTACCCCTGCTCCCGGCCGCAGATCATGTCCACGCCTGACCGGGCAATCGCCTCCAATGTCTCGCGGCTGTCGCCAGCGCGGGCACGGACGGCAAGGGAATGCATGACAGCGGATGCGAGCTTTGCCAGTGCTTGCGGATCTGCGCTTTGCGGAAGTTCGCCGCGCTCGACCGCGAGCTGCATCCGATTTTCGATCTCATCGTCGAAATCGTTGAGACTGCGGCCCAGCACTTCACGAATGCGGACATGCTGAACGGCTTCCGCTGCGGCCGTGCCGATCAGGAAGCAGCCGCGGGCCGCGGTCTCGCCATGAAGATAGATTGCCAACGCGCCGGCATAGACTCGCGCGATGTTTTCCCGGAGCGGCAGGGATGGATCGAGGGCGTCTGCAAGGACATCCATGCTGTCTTCGCGATATCCCTCCAGAGTATCCAGATAAAGCTCTTCCTTGTCGCCGAAGGCCCCATAGAGGCTTGGCCGGTTGAGGTTGGTTGCGGCGCTGAGGTTGTCCAGCGAAGCCGCGGTAAAGCCCCGATCCCAGAAAACCTCGCGGGCCTTCCCGATTGCAGCCTTTGCGTCGAAGCCTCTCGGCCGGCCGCGTTTCTTCTCATCCTTCATTTTTGTACCGATCCGCATAAAATATCTTGACCCCTCGAATTTTATGCGAAACAGTACAAATGTCCAATGAATATTGACGCGACACTTTCGGATCGCGCTGCCGGAGAGGAAACGATGAAGCTTTATATGCACGCCGCCGCATGCTCCCTGTCCCCGCATATCATCTGCCGTGAGTTGGGTATCGATATCGAACTGATCGACGTCGACCGGCAGACGTTCAGGACGAGCACGGGCGAGGATTATCTCGCCATCAATGGCAACGGCTATGTGCCGGCGCTGGTGCTCGACGACGGCAAGGTGCTGACGGAAGGTCCGGCGATTGTCCAATTCCTGGCGGAAAGCGCGCCGGAAGGCTCATCCCTTCTACCGCCGGCCGGCACTTTCGCACGCAGCCAGGTTCAGTCCTACCTGAATTTCATCACCGCCGAGTTGCACAAGCCGATGGCCCTGCTCTTCAATGCGACCTATGCCGGCGCCCATGAAGGCATCCACGCGTTGGTCTCGAAGAGGCTGCGGTGGGTGAACGACCAGATCACAGGCCCCTATCTCACGGGCGACGATTTCACGGTTGCGGACGCCTATATGTTCGTCTGCCTCAACTGGTCGCCCTGGATCAAGTTCGACCTCACCCGCTGGCCGGCCATTCATGCCTTCATGGCCCGCGTCGGCGCAAGACCTGGAGTGAGGCAGGCGCTTCAAGCGGAAGATCTCGAAGCCTTCGATGCGGATGGCATTTTCTTCGCCCCGCAATCCTATATCGCCTCTACCGGAAAATCGGGGACGCCGGTCAGGCCATGACCGCTCGATCGAGCGGCCGGCAAGGGATATCTGCCTGTCTTGATGCGGTCGCACGGCTTCCGCATCAAGAAGTGGTACGCGCTCAGTCTGCGGAGTTGTTCCGCCCGTAGGCCCAATCCATGTAGAGGTCCAGCGCCTTGCGTGTAACCGGGCCGTGCTGGAATTCGCGGTCGTCGAGCTTGATGACGCTGACGACCTTGGAGTAATTGCCGCTCGTGAATATCTCGTCGGCGTCCATGAAGTCCTCAACCGTGAGCGTCGCTTCACGCACGTCGAAACCGGCCTGGCGCAAAAGGCCTATGACGCGGGCGCGGGTGATGCCGGCGAGGAAGGTGCGGTTGGCGACAGGGGTGTAGACGACGCCGTCCTTGACCATGAAGATATTCGAGGATGCCGTCTCGACGACATTACCGTTCAAGTCGCGCATCAGCGCGTTGTCGAAGCCGCGGCTTTTTGCTTCCCTGACGGCGCGGCCGCTATTGGGATATAGCGCGCCTGCCTTGGCATCTGTTGTCGCCGACTCCGGCGACGGACGGCGATAAGGGGAGACGGTCAGCGAGAAGCCGTCACGGCCGCCCATCGGCGCTTCGAAGAGGCAGAGCGCAAAGCGGGTCGATTCGCCGTCGACCATGACGACGCTGCCGGCCGAGCCGTGTTCGCCCCAATACATCGGCTTGATATAGACCGGTGTCTTGCCGTCGAATTTCTTGACGCCTTCCCAGGCGAGCGCCTCGATCTCTTCGGCCGTCTTCAGCGGCGTCAGGCCCATGGCAACCGCCGAGCGATTAACGCGCTGGCAGTGGAGGTCGAGGTCGGGCGCAATGCCGTCGAACCAGCGGGCGCCGTCGAAGACGGTTGAGCCGAGCCACATGGCATGCGAGGTCGGCCCGATCAGCGGCGGGTTGCCGGAAATCCACTCGCCGTCGACATAGGTCCAGGTGGCGGTTCGGGGCGATGTATCGACAGACATGATGAAATTCCTTTTGCAACTATCGCGAAGTGAAAGCCCCGCCTCCCGAGCGGTCAAGCGGAAATTGCCCGCCAAAAACCATTCGCAAGAAAGCGCCCCGTGCCACCCTATGTCACGCAATTTTCATGCGCGGAAACAACAGCTTGACGAATGGGTCCATCAGGAAAAATGATAGGGTACGTCAAAGGCTATGAAAGCGGGAGATCCCCATGAAAGCGATGTATTACGAGGCCTTCGAGGCCGCCCCCGAAATTCGCACCCTGCCGGACCCGACACCCACGGAAGATGGCGTGGTGATATCCGTCGGCGCGACGGGTCTCTGCCGCAGCGACTGGCATGGCTGGATGGGCCATGACCCCGATATCCGCCTGCCGCATGTGCCGGGCCACGAGCTTGCCGGCAAGGTGGTGGCAACAGGCAGGGGCGTCATGCGCTTTAGGGTTGGCGATCGCGTCACCGTGCCATTCGTTTCCGGTTGCGGACATTGCTCCGAATGCCATTCCGGCAACCAGCAGGTCTGCCCGAACCAGTTCCAGCCGGGCTTCACCCATTGGGGCTCGTTCGCGGAATATGTCGCGATCGATTATGCCGATACCAATCTGGTACATCTGCCCGACAGCATCGACGATGCCACGGCGGCGAGCCTCGGCTGCCGCTTTGCCACCTCCTTCCGTGCCGTTGCCGACCAAGCGCGCACGAAGGGCGGCGAATGGATCGCTGTGCATGGGAGCGGCGGCGTCGGATTGTCGGCGATCATGATTGCCAGCGCCCTCGGCGCCAATCCCATCGCCATCGACATTTCCGAAGAAAAACTGGCCTTTGCCCGTGAGTGCGGAGCAGTGGCGACGATCAATGCGTCCGATGTGGCTGACGTGGCAGAGGCGGTCCGGGAGATCACCAAGGGCGGCGCGCATGTCTCGATTGACGCGCTCGGCCATCCCGTCACCTGCTGCAACTCGATCCGGAATCTCCGCCGCCGTGGCCGGCATGTGCAGGTTGGGCTGATGCTTGGCGAACATGCGATGCCGCAGATCCCGATCGGCCAGGTGATCGGGCATGAGCTGGAGATCTATGGCAGCCACGGCATGCAGGCCTGGCGCTATGACGCCATGCTCGACATGCTGGCGGCAGGCAAGATCGCGCCGCAAAAGCTGATCGGCCGCAGGATCAGCCTGGAGGAGGCAGTGCCGGCATTGATGACGCTCGACAAGGCGGAGGGAACCGGGATCAGCGTGATAACGCAATTCTGAGCGGGCACTCCCCTGCCCTTTGCTCAAAAGACGAGCGGATCAACCGCTGGCGGGACAATCTCGTAGGGATTTCGCCAGCGCGGCCGCCGGCCATTGCACCATTGATCGATCGGACGGCAAGTCTGTTATGCGCATAGCGCAATACTCATAGGCCGGACATTCCCTATATGCAACCGGCTCGTGACGCAAAAAACGTTACGTTTCGGGCGCCTGTGGCATTCCGATCAAGGCGGATCGCCATTTCATGCCGACGGGATCTGCCAATCGATTCGCGGCCTGTTCCGATTTTTCAGCTGTTGCCAAACCATGAACGAAGGTTTAACAGCGCCGGCTCCAAAAATAAGAAAGAGACATCCATGTCCGAAAAGATCGACATTCAACTTCAGAAGGCCCCGGCGCGGACCTTCTTCATTTTGGGCGACCGGATTGAGCGTCGCGCGCGCCTGGAAGGCAACTGGCTGAATATCTTCGACATCACCGTGCCGGCCGGCCACGGCACGCCGGCGCACAGCCAGGCAAGCCCTGAAGTCTTTCGCGTCCTCGAAGGCCAGCTCAAGGTCTGGCTGATGACGGATGTGGGCGAGGAAGAATTCGAACTCGGCGTCGGCGACATCATCACCATCCCGGCTCGCGTGACGCATGCCTATTCCAATCCCGGTTCCGAGCCGACGGTCTTCTCCGCGCTTGTCGACAAGGACGTCGCCGATTTCATCCAGTCGGCCGGCACCAGCAATCCGCCCGAGGCGGACCTGACGCAGGAGGCCGTTGCCCAGATCGTGGCTGACGCCAGCGCGCACGGGATCGTCTATCTCGCAGCCTGACAATGGATGCCGGCGACCCCTTGGCGGTTCGCCGGCAGCGCCCTCAATCCGGAATGGTCAGCGGACCGCAATCGTCATCCGCGATGAAGGTCGCCAGAATCTGCGCTGGCTCCGTCTTGCTGGCATTTTCCGCGAAGAGATGGATAGCGCCCGGTGGTTCGAACCAGGATCGACCGACCGTGTAAGTCTCCGCCGGCTCCCCTTCGAGCTGTGACCGCAACGTTCCCTTGATGACGAATGCCGCCACCGAGCCTGGATGCCGGTGGCGAGGCGTATAACCATTCGGCGGGAAGTCGACGAGGGCCAGCGTCAGCGACTTGCCAGGCACGTTCGGCAATTTCTGGCAGGAGATCGGCGTCACCGTCGTCGCCGGTCGTCCGGCCGCCCCGGATGACTCGCTGGCCATCATGTGCGCCATATTGTGCATCGAGTGGTGATCCACGACATCGGGCGCGATGGCGATGCGCGTTGTGGCAAAGCCCAATGCCGTGACGGCGATGGCGGCAAGGATTGCCGGGCGCAGCCGGTTCCTACCGTTTCGCCGTTGCTGTGGCAAATGCAGATCCGGAAATGTCATATCCTTGATCCCTGATGAGAGTGTCTTGAGGTTATTTCGCCAGCCGGAAGGCCGGGCTCCAACCAAGCGTCCTCACGGCCTTCGCCGATGTCAGCTCACCGCTTGGCTCGGCGATGTTGAAAATGCCGTGCTCGCCACGCTCGACCGCGAGCAAGGCCGCATGGGCGGCGGCGTCGACATGCACGGTGATCGATCCGTTTGCGGCATCGCCCCCCGTGCCCGGCCCGTAGATGCGGCCGTAACGCAAAACGATGCCTGTCAACGGCGGTGACTGAAGGGTTTTTGTTTCCAGCGCGACAACGCCATTCACGCTCGTCCGTCGCGGCTCGAGCGCATCGAGATCCAGCGGCGCCTGCTCGTCATGAGGTTCGCCGCCGGGTGCGTAGGTCCAGGCAATGCTCTGGGCGATCATGCGGCGGGCGCCCGATGCCAGGGCCGCCCTGACGAGATTGTCCGTTCCTTGCCCGCGGATGCGGGCATTGCGTGCGGCAAATTCCGTCGCCTTGGTCGGATCGACCGAGGCCGGCAAATCCGTCAGCTGATGGATCACCACATCCGGCTTGGCGTTGACGACGATCCGCGCCAAAGCGTCAGCATCGAAGACATCGACGATGACGGGCTCGACGCCGAGCGCCCGCAGATTCTCGGCCTTCTCCGGCGAGCGGGTGGTTCCGATGACCGAATAGCCTGCTTCGACGAGGAGGGGCACCAGCCGCCTGCCGATCGCACCAGCGGCGCCGGCAAGAAAAATTCGCTTGGACATGACAGTTCCTTCCGGCATTCGATTTCGGTCGGAGTTTGCAGGCTGGATCGTATAGACAAAAGCACCAAGAACGCTTCGAAATCCTGTACCGTTGATCGCAATGACCGATCTCGCCATCAAACTCGACCGCACCGCCAAGTCTTCGCTCGCAGAGCAGCTTCGCCTTTCCATCGAAGCCGCGATCCTTGATGGGCGGCTGAAGCCGGGGACGCGATTGCCGTCCTGGCAGGACCTCGCCACACAGCTCGGCGTGGCGCGCGGTACGGTGCGCGTCGCCTACGAGCGCCTTCTGGATGCGCAACTGATCGTTACTTCGGGGCCTGGCGGAACGCGGGTCACGGAACATCTGCCCTCGAGGCGGCCGGAGCGAAAAGCCGAGGAACGCCCAAGCTTGCCGATCATGTTTTCGGACTATTCGACGCCGCCGCGGATATTCCAGATGGGCGTACCGGCGCAGGACGCCTTTCCGTTCAAGACATGGTCGCGCACGCTTTCCCGAGCGGCAAGGCAAGTCGCGGCCCTTCCCGTCAGCTATCCCGATCCGCGTGGCGAACGGGCTTTGCGGCAAGAGATCGCAGGCTACCTCGCGGTCGCCCGGTCCATGACCTGCGGCGAGGAGCAGATTTTCATCACCGGCGGCTATAATGGTGCGCTTAGCCTCGTCATCCGTGCCCTGCAGCTCGAAGGCAGGCCTGGATGGATGGAGGAACCCGGTTATCCGATCGCCCGCGCAGCCCTGCGCATCGCCGGAATTACGCCTGTTGCCGTTCCGGTCGATGCCGACGGGCTGGATGTCTCGCTGGGATTGGAGATCGCGCCCGCTGCCGCCTTCGCGCTCGTCACGCCCGGCCAGCAGGCGCCGCTTGGAATGACCATGTCATTGCCGCGCCGGCGGGCCCTGCTGCAATGGGCACAAGAGGCGAAAGCCTGGATCATAGAAGACGACTATCTCAGCGAATTGCAGCTGAAGGGCCGTGCTGCGCCGGCGCTCGCTTCCATCGATCATGGCGGCCGGGTCATTCACATCGGCACCTTCAGCAAGACGATCAGCCCGGCGCTCAGGCTCGGCTTCATCGTGGTTCCGCCGTCGATGGCGCCTCGGTTTGCCGAGGCGGCGGCCTATCTCGCCCCGGCGCCGTTTCCCGGCATCCAGCATGCGGTCGCCGAATTCCTGCGCGACGGTCACTACATTCGCCACCTGAGAAAGATGAAGCGTCTCTATGCGCAGCGGCGCGATCTCCTCAAGCAATGGCTGGATCCCGGCCAGTCTGTCGAGGCCATGGCGGGGCTTGCCCTCGTGCTGCGGCTTCCCAATGGAACGCGCGATGTGGAGATCGCCAAGCGCCTGCTAGCCTTCGGGCTTGCGCCCGGTCCCCTTTCCCCGTGGTATGCAGGTCAAGAGCCCGCCGCCGGGCTGCTGCTCGGCATCACCAATCTCGTGCCGGAGCGGATGGAGGCAAGCTGGTCGACACTGCAGAAGATCATCCGGGAGTTTTCCTGATGCAATCAGGCCTTCCGAGAAGGGATTTTCGCCGCCCCCCTTGCACATGACGTCTTTCATCTCCAAATTGCGCGCCATGCCCGAGAGCGAGCCGTCCAGTTCCCAATCCCGCACGCCCGACCGGTTTACGCCGGACGATGCGGATGGCGATGGCTGTAGCAAATCTTCGCTGCCGGCCTTTTTGAGCCTATCGGATTTCTTATCGAACATAGATCGTAACATTTCTTTCAGCATGCCTGCCTTGCGGTCGCGCGACCTTGTCCTTGCAGCAAACCCCATATTCCAAACAGAGGAGAGAATTGGCAGGTCCGTCCCGGCCGATGCCAAGCTTTATTGATTGATGGTCTTCGACTGGATTTCCGACCCGTCCGCCTGGGTCGGGCTTGCGACCCTGATCGTGCTCGAGATCGTTCTCGGCATCGACAACCTCGTCTTCATCGCCATTCTGGCCGACAAGCTGCCGCCGGCCCAGCGCGACAGGGCCCGCCTGACGGGCCTCTCACTCGCGCTTCTCATCCGCCTTGCGCTGCTTGCCTCGATCGCCTGGGTGGTCACGCTGACGCGGCCGCTCTTTACCGTCATGGGCTTCGGCTTTTCCGGCCGAGACATCATTCTGATCGTCGGTGGACTGTTCTTGCTGTTCAAGGGCACGATGGAGCTGCACGAACGACTGGAAGGCCAGGAAAAGGACGGCGAGAAGAAGATCGTTCATGCCGTCTTCTGGCAGGTGATCGTGCAGATCGTCGTGCTCGACGCGATCTTCTCGCTCGACAGCGTCATCACCGCCGTCGGGATGGTGCAGGAACTGCAGGTGATGATGATCGCCGTGATCATTGCCGTCGGCATTATGCTGTTGCTCTCGAGGCCGCTGATGCTCTTCGTGTCGAAACATCCGACTGTCGTTATTCTCTGCCTCGGCTTCCTGATGATGATCGGTTTCTCGCTGATCATCGAGGGCTTCGGCTTCCATATTCCGAAGGGCTATCTCTATGCCGCGATCGGCTTCTCCGTCATTATCGAGGCGCTGAACCAGCTTGCCCGCCACAACAAGGAACGGCTGATCACGCCGAGCAACATCCGCGACCGCACGGCGGATGCGGTGCTCGGCCTTCTCGGTGGCAAGCGTCCGCAGGGTACGCTCGGCCAGACGGCGGAACTGATCGCCGAACATGCCGAGGAGAAGCAGGTCTTTTCCACAGAGGAAAAGGACATGATCCAGGGTGTGCTCACGCTTGCGGACCGCTCCGTCCGCTCGATCATGACGCCGCGCCCTGACATCGACTGGCTCGACCTCGACAAGCCCGAGGCCGAATTGCAGCACCATATCGTCGAGGTCGGCCATTCGCGCTTTCCGGTGGCACGCGGCAGCCTGGACAATTTCATCGGTGTGGCCAGCGCCCGCGACCTGATGCGCGACATATTGAAGGACGGCAAGGTCGATCCGAAGCGCTCCATACGCCAACCGCTCGTCGTCCATGAAAGCATCAGCGCACTGAAGCTGATGGAGCAACTGCGCCATTCCGGCCAGGCGGTCGCCGTCATCCTCGACGAGTATGGCGAGATCGAAGGCATGGTGACGACGACGGACCTGCTGGAGGCGATCGCCGGTGAATTCCCCGACGAAGACGAGGAAAAGCTGACGATCGAGAGGGGTGAAGACGGCTCGCTGACGGTCGACGGCTGGATCGACATCCGCCACGCATCAAGGCTGGTGGAAGCCGATCTCGTCGACGACACCGATCGATACTCGACGCTTGCCGGCTTCATTCTCTGGCAGCTCGGACACCTGCCGCACGAAGGAGAATCCGTCATCGACGGCAATCTGCTCTTCCAGGTGGTCGCACTGAAGGGTCGCAGCATCGACAAGGTGCGGATCCGCCGGATCGAAGGCGCAATTTGACGCGGCCCTTGTTAGTGCAAGCCGTGTCATAGAAGCGTCATTCGGCGCGCCTATGAGCGCCGCAATTGCTTTGATTGACAGGCAGGAGATTTCCCATGGCATGGTCCGCAAATCAGTATGTGAAATTCGAGGATGAACGCACGCGCCCGGCGCGCGATCTTCTCGCGGAGGTGCCGCTCGACAGCGTCACCTACGCGATCGACCTTGGCTGCGGGCCCGGCAATTCGACCGAACTCATCGTCGAGCGTTTCGGCAAGGCCGGCGTCTCGGGCCTCGACAGCGACCTGAACATGCTGGAAGCGGCCCGCAAGCGCATGCCCGACACGCCCTTCGTCGAGGCCGATCTTGCCACATGGCAGCCGAGCGAACCGGCCGACCTCCTCTTCGCCAATGCCGTCTTCCAGTGGCTGCCGAACCATCTCAATATCTTCGACCGGCTGATGGACGGCCTGAAGTCCGGCGGCGTGCTCGCCATCCAGATGCCGGACAATCTGATGGAACAGAGCCATTTGATGATGGAGGAGACGGCGCATGCCGGCCCCTGGCGCGAGGCCTTCGAAAAGAAAAGCGTCCGTCGCAAGCCCCTGCCCTCGCCTTCGGTCTACTATGACCGCCTGATCGGCAAATCCTCGCGGCTGGATATCTGGCATACCGCCTATAACCACCCGATGGAGAATGCGGCGGCGATCGTCGAATGGGTCAAGGGCACCGGCCTGCGCCCCTATCTCGACCACGCCGGCGAAGAGCACCGCCAGGCCTTCACCGCCGACTACCTGGAACGGATCACCAAAGCCTATCCGCCGCTTACCGACGGCAAGGTGCTACTGCGCTTCCCGCGGCTCTTCATGGTGGCGGTCAAGAAGTAGGGCGGCGAAAGCAGGGGCGAAGGCGCCCGATTGCCGGTGGCCGAGAAATCGATATAGTTATACGTGTTTCTTTCGGAGGCATTCATGCCGAAAACCGGTTCCCTGAAACTCGACATCGATCCCGATCTGCACGCTCAATTCGATGCCGCCGCAAAGACGGCACATCGGGACGTGCAAGATCTCATCCTGGAATTCATGCAGGATTATGTCGCGCAGCAAAAAGAGGAGGAAGGCTACGACGCCTTTCTCCGTGCCAAGGTCGAAAAAGCGCGCATTTCAGCCGCCGCCGGTCGTCTCATTTCGGGCGACGATGTTGAACGCGACGCGGCAGCTTGGCGCTCGCGCTCCTGATGCTTCATGGCTGAGCTTTTCTGGACTGCGGATGCTGCCGAAGATCGCAAACGGATAAGAGCGTATATTGCCACAGAAAATCTCGATGCGGCCAAGGAACTCGACCTCAGATTTTCGGAGATCACGGAAAGACTTCGGCGGTTTCCGTTTTTAGGGCGCTTGGGCCGCGTTCCCGGAACGCGCGAGTTGGTCCCACACAAACATTACAAGATTGTCTATCAGGTGAGCGGCGATATCGTGATAATCCTCACGATCCTTCACACCGCGCAGCAATGGCCTCCGTTGCAGGATTGAGAAGAGATAGGGCGAATTCGTCTCTCCAGCTATCTGAACGAAACCTGTAGACCGGTCCCTGCGAAAGGTCGATCGTCAGGGCCGTTCTGTCCGTGGCCCCTGCTCCAGTGCAAAGGCCAGACAAGGCTCTCCAACCCCGTCGACGAGGCAGCCTCGAAGGAGGACCATGCGCTTTCTCCGTGCATCCGATAGAGGACGCCGCCCGGCCCCATCCCCGGATGGAGCAGTACATCCACATCGAATTCCCGATCGGCAGCAAGATCAGGGCCGAACCAGTAATGCGGGCTGCGCCCCGGCGTCCGCCCCAGTATCAGGGTCAGGGTCTGGCGCTCGCCGCGAAGGCCGAGCCATAGGGGTGCGATGGCAGCGGGTGTGAAAGCCGAAAAGATAGTCTGGGCCGGCGCATGAGGCTGCCCGGAGGTTCTGCCGGTCAGCCGAAATTCGACAAAATCGTCTGTACCTCTTGGACCGGAGAATGAGGCGGAGCTTATGTCTGCGAGGAGTTCGCGCCACTCGCTATCGGCCTTGAGCAAGGGCGGCCATTGCAGGCGCTCGCGCACCGCGCCTTCCGTATCCAGGACCTGATAGCGCAGGCCTTCCTCATCCAGCGCCGCCTGGATGCAATGCAGATATTCGACGCCTTCGGGCATGCGATGCGCGGTTCCGGCGCCGGCCGTGCATATCTGCAGGACGCCCCGCTTCACCTGCACGTCGAATGCGAGGATATGGCTGCAGACATAGGCGAGCACATCGGCCTTGATGAGAATATCCCAGAAACGCTCCGAATATTCGTGCCCGATCTCCCGCTGATAGGTTCCCGAAAATCCGTTCACCGGAAAGACCGGATGGTGGCCGAGGACAATCTTGTGTCGGGCATCGGCATGGCTCTCCAGGGTGGCCTGCAGCCACTCCATCTCGACATGACCCTCGCCGCCCAGCTCGGTCGCCAGCGTATGAACGAAGACCAGCAGAAGGTCGTCCCGGCGCACCCAATAGGCCAGACCCTTCTGTCCCTGCGGTCCGTTTTCCGGGAGCGACAGGATTTCGCGAAAGATCGCTTCGCTCATCCGGTCATAGGTCGTGTGATTGCCGGTCGTGTGCCAGAGCGGCGTTTTGGCGCGATCAAGCCAGCTCATTTCAACATCCAGCCAATGACGCCACTGGGCGCGCAGGTCATCGGCATCTGCCGTCAATCCAATCACCTCGTCGCCGGGAAACAGGATGAATTCCGGTGGCGGATCGAGCCTTTGCACGACTGTATTGACCGAGGCGAATGTCCGCTCGTGAAGAGCGCCGGGCACGCCGGAACAGGAATCACCGTAAAGGACGAATTGATGACCGCCTTTTGCCGGCAGCAGAGACGGAATGGATCTGGACATGTCGATCTCGGGATGGATGCGTCAAAAGTCAAAAAGCCCCGCGTTTGACCGCGGGGCTTTTCGTTGAATAAGCCTTGGCTCAGAGGAACTGGCTGAGGCCCGGCACCGAGTTGACCACTTCGTCGACAACCTGGTCGCCGGCGTGCTGGCGGGCGACCGCGATGGTTTCCTTGGCGAGGTTGGAGATGTCGCCCATGCCGAGGCCGTGGGTCATCAGTTCCTGGCCGAGCGCCATCAGGCCACCGCCGCCGCCGAGAGCGCCCATGATGCCGCCGAGAATGCTGCCGTCGCCGGTTTCAGCGCCGTTGTACTGGGCGACGAGATCGGAAGCACCCGGAATAGATTCGATCATCTTGGTGACCGGACCATCCGGCGCTTCGCGTTGCAGGAAACCGAGCATCATGCCGATGCCTTTTTCCGCGATATCGGGGGAAATGCCGGCTTTCGTTGCGATTTGATCTACGATTTCGTTCATGATGGCCTCCTGCCACTGCTCTTTGACGTTCACGTCAACGTAATTGAACCTATAGGGCCGCTCAAGCCCGGCATTAAGATCAGCCTTCGCTTTCGACAGCGAATGGTTGTTCCTCGCCAAGTCCCTGCTTATAACGACATGAATAGAATGACATGACTAGCATGACATGAAAATAAAACTCATTGCGACGGGTGGGCGCGCAGTGGAACCGGGAGCCTGGATAGATGCAGCAGCAGGATGGACAGATTTTCGTCGGCGCTAGCCGCAAGCCGGACGACAGCATCAACAAGGACGAATATCTGACGCTGAAATACGGCAACCGCCACGGGCTCGTGACCGGTGCGACCGGCACGGGCAAGACGGTGACGCTGCAGGTGCTGGCCGAGGGTTTTTCCAAGGCCGGCGTGCCTGTATTTTGCGCCGACATCAAGGGCGACCTGTCGGGTATCGCCGCCAAGGGCGAAGCCAAGGATTTTCTGGTGAAGCGGGCAGAGGAAATCAGCCTCTCGCCTTATACATTCGAGCAGTTTCCCGTCATCTTCTGGGATATTTACGGCGAAAAGGGCCATCGTGTCCGCACCACCATTGCCGAGATGGGGCCGCTGCTGCTGGCGCGGCTGATGGATGCATCGGAGGCGCAGGAAGGCGTGCTCAACATTGCCTTCAAGATCGCCGACCAGGGCGGCCTTGCATTGCTTGATCTCAAGGATCTGCAGGCGTTACTGAATTATATGAGCGAGAATGCCTCGGAGCTTTCCGGCCAATTCGGCCTGATTTCCCAATCCTCCGTCGGCTCGATCCAGCGGGCACTGCTGGTTTTGGAACAGCAGGGTGCCGAGCACTTCTTCGGCGAACCGGCGCTTGCCATCACCGATATCATGCGCGTCAGCCAGCAGGGCTACGGCCAGATCTCGGTGCTTGCCGCCGACAAACTGATGATGAACCCGCGCCTCTACGCGACCTTCCTCCTCTGGCTGCTGTCGGAACTGTTCGAGGAACTGCCCGAAGTCGGCGACCCCGACAAGCCGAAGCTGGTCTTCTTCTTCGACGAGGCGCATCTGCTCTTCAACGACGCGCCGAAGGTGCTGACCGAGCGCGTGGAACAGGTCGTGCGCCTTATCCGCTCCAAGGGGGTCGGCGTCTATTTCGTCACGCAGAACCCGCTCGACGTCCCGGAGACGGTGCTGGCGCAGCTCGGCAACCGTGTGCAGCATGCGCTTCGCGCCTATTCGCCGCGCGAGCAGAAGGCCGTGAAGACTGCCGCCGACACGTTCCGCCCCAATCCGGATTTCAGCACCGCTGACGTCATCACCACGCTTGGAACCGGCGAGGCACTGGTCTCGATGCTGGAAGCCAAGGGCGCTCCCTCGATCGTCGAGCGCACGCTGATCCGCCCACCCTCGGGCCGCGTCGGGCCGGTAACGGATGCGGAACGGCAGGCCATCATGAGCGCCAGTCCGGTCGCCGGCGTCTATGACAAGGATGTCGACAGGGAATCTGCCTATGAGATTTTGACGGCCCGCGCCCGCAAGGCCGCCGAACAGGATGCGGCCAAACAGGCGGAAGAGCAGCAATCCGGCAATGCCGGCAGCCGCTGGACCCTTCCGGGCTTCGGCAATGACGATCAGGCCGCCTCGAAAAACCAGCCTCGCGGCCGCTCGGGCTACCAGCGTGAGACGATCGTGGAAGCGGCGATGAAGAGCGTCGCGCGGACCGTGGCGACACAGGTGGGACGGGCGCTGGTGCGCGGGATTTTGGGGAGCTTGAAGCGGTAGCCCCCAGCAGGGATCAGCAGCTTCTGTAGAAATAAATAAGACTATCGCTTTTCATTTGATCACAGCTCCGGTTCAGGCGGAGCATTGGACAAGAGGCAACCGTGCAGAAGTCGTTGATCAATTTCCTAGCCATACTCTCCGTACTGGTTCCGTCGGCCGCGACAGCGGGTGGCGTCCCATCGAATGACGCCAACTTCCATTCGAAAATTGACCCGCCAAATGACTCGGTGGTTCTTGCTTTACCTTTAGACCCGTCATCCAAGCCGCCTGGCATCCCACTGACAGATCAAAAAGTGACCGCACATCAGCGTATCTGCACTTATGGAAAGCGATACTCCGTCATTGTCGCAGCGGACCAGATTTGTTTTGCGGCCGTCGAGCTTAAGCGTCTCAACAAGCGTGTGCGGGCGCCAGAGAACTAGCAGACATCCGCGATATTGACATCGCCCACATCCCACTTAATGGGCATTGTCAACATTGCTGATGGTCCACCATACCCTATCATCATCGCGATCTCCGCCGCGCGTTCATCGCTCGATCTGGTGACCGAGGCGCAGGCATGGGATTTCTCGCTGCGGGAGGTGGCGCGGCGGGCGGGCGTTTCGCACAATGCGCCCCATAATCATTTCGCAGAGAAGCGGGATCTGCTGGGGATCCTTGCGAACCGAAACCGCACGAGATCCCTATCAGGCACCCAAGGGAGAGGTAGTCACCGCTCCGGCGCATAGAGCGCAAACATCGCGCCCTGTGGGTCGAGACATTGCAAGCTCCAGCCGCCGCTCGGGACTTCGGTCGGGCCATTGAGGATCATTCCGCCGCCTATGCGGACGCGCTCCTTGGCGGTGTCGATCGAGGCCACGTTGAAATAGAAGATCCAGGAGGAGACGGGCATGTTGTCAGGCCTCGTCATCACGCCGCCGAAGTCCTCACCATCCAGTCCGAAGACCTTGTAATCGCCTGGCTCATCCGTGTCGGCGTTTCCGGTCTCTTCCCAGCCGAAGGCTCTCGAATAGAAATCGAAGGCGGCATCGCCATCGTCGGCGTAGAGTTCGTGCCAGCCGGTGAAGCCCGGTTTTCCCATGGCGGCAGCCGGTTGGGGCAGGCCTGGCATGCCCTTGAAGAGCGCGAAGGCCGCGCCCTGGGGATCGCCGACGATGGCGAAGCGGCCTATGCCGGGAATATCGGCGGCGGCGCGATGCACCACGCCGCCATCGGTGACGATATCGGCGGCAACAGTGTCGACGTCGTCCACGGCGATATAGCCGAGCCAGAGCGGCGGGATGCCCATGCTTCGCGCGCTCTGGGACAGGGCCATCGAGCCGCTGACGGGACGCCCGTCAACGGTGAACATGGTGTAGTGCACGCCCGCCACGCCGGCATCCTGCGCACCCCAGCCGATAATGTCGCGATAAAAGACCTCGGCGGCGTCCATGTCGGTCGTCATCAGCTCGTACCAGACAAACTTGCCATGCGTATGCGCCATTACCACTCTCCCCAGTGAGCGCCCGTCAGGAGAATGGTAGGGGGCAATCCGCCTACAGACAAGCCCGCAAAACCCAATCGTTTCAGGGCTATTGAGCTTTTTCTTATATCCGATGAAAGCCGCTAAGCTGACGATCAGCCCATTCGGCGATAGCGGACCATCATGAACTGGCGCCACGATCCCTCCGGCGTCATCACATGAGACGAAAAGGTCCTGTTGTCATCGTCCTCGAAGGAAAGATGTTCGCGGTAGCGCGCCGTCTGCCCCTCGTTTTCGAAATCGGGGCCTGACGTGTCGAGCAGCAGCGTGCGGCCATCGGCGTCCAGCGCACCCTCATAGACCCACATGTGGTTCATCATGCTGCCGATCCAGCTGCCGACATATTTTCCCTTTGCCGGATCATAGCCAAGCGTCAGCACGCTGGATGCATCCGCGCCGTCAGGCATCTTGCCGTGGCCTTCGGCCAGGAACCAGACGCCATGCAGTGAGCGCACGTTTTCCAGCCATCCGTGCTCGTCCGTGCCGACATCGCTGCCTTCGGCGAGCATTTTCCAATTGCCCACGAGTTTCTGCAGAAACGCATGTTCCTTGGTGAGTTCCGCTTTCATCGCAATTCCTCCTTGGCGATGTTTCCGTGCTGAACCCAGGCAATGTTATGATGCGACCTTTAGGGCCAGGCGGGTCGCGGAACCTGTCATTGCCTGTCTTTCGATATTATCGGCCTCCTCGTCGAGGGCCGCATCATCCGAAGCCATGACAGAGCTCCGATAGCGCTTGGGAGCGATTCCGACCGCCCGCTTGAACGCATTGCTGAAGGCGCTCTCCGAGGTATAGCCAAGGGACAGCGCCAAAGCGGACACCGGCATCTTTCCTTCGCGTAGCGCACGTCTGGCAAGATGCATGCGCCAGCCAAGCAGGTAACCGAGAGGGGCGACGCCCGCGGCCTGCCTGAACCGCAGGGCGAATGTCGTCCGGGACATGCCGGCGGCTTTCGCCAGTTCGCCAAGCGTCCAGGCTCGACCGGGGTCATTGTGCATGAAGCGCAGGGCCGGCGCAATGCGGCCATCGGCGATCGCGCGAAGCCAGCCCGCCTCGATCGCTTCGCCCGCCTCGACATAGGCGCGCAGGGCCTGGACGAACATCAGCTGCGCCAACTGGTTGCTGGCCAGTCCCGACCCGGGGCGCTCGGTGGCCATCTCGCGCATAAGCTGGTCGAGCAGCCAGCGCAGAACCGTTGCCTCGTCGGCCGAGGCGCGGATGTGGATGACGGGAGGCAGCACGTCGCGCAGCAAATCTCCTCCATCAGATTCCAGCGCGATGTGGCCGCCCAGATAGAAGAAATCGTCGCCGTCGCCATGGCGCGCCGTGCCGCCGCGCCGATCGGAAAAGACGGTGACGGCATCGACGGGCTCAACCGAGAGATCGCTCGCCAGCACGAAGGGATGCATGCCGTTCAAGAGGACGACGTCGCCGGCGCCCAGACTGATGGGCTCCATTCCATCGAGAACGAGCCAGCAGCGCCCCTTCGCAACAGCGCTGATCTTGATCCTGTCGGGCTTCGGGAAGCGCAGTGACCAGGCTCCGCCTGAGACAAAGCCGCCGGACAGGATGCAGCGTGCATTCAGGAGGGTGAGCGTATCGGAGAGAGGATCTGTAGCCATTCCGTACGATGACGCAATTAATCGGGACTTACAAGCATTCAGAATCCCGGCACCCCGCGCTACCCTGTTTCCAGACAGATAAGGAGTGACATCATGTCTATACCACAAGCGCCCGTCGGCTCGGGCTTCGGGGCCGCTTCGACGGCCGAGGACGTCATCCACGGTCAGGATCTTTCCGGAAAAGTCGCCATCGTTACCGGCGGTTATTCCGGCATCGGGCTGGAAGCTGCCCGCGTCTTTGCCGCCGCCGGCGCAAGGGTCATCATTCCCGCACGCGATCAGGAAAAGGCGCAAAAGGCGATTGCCCCGTTCCCCGGACTGTCGCTGGAGACGCTGGACCTTATGGACCCCGCATCGATAAACGGGTTTGCGGATCGATTTCTCACCACCGGCCAGCCCCTGCATCTTCTCGTGAACAACGCGGCCGTCATGGCAAACCCGCTCACCCGCGATGCGCGCGGCTATGAATCCCAGTTCTCCACCAATCATCTCGGCCATTTCCAGCTGACCGCACGGCTGTGGCCGGCTTTGTTGAAAGCGCAGGGCGCCCGGGTTGTGGCCGTCTCCTCGCGCGGGCATGTCTTTGCAGGCGTCGACTTCGAAGATCCGAACTTCGAGCATCGGGCCTACGATCCGCGCCTTGCCTATGGCCAATCGAAGACGGCCAATGCGCTTTTCGCGATCGCGCTCGATGCACGAGGCAAGGATCATGGCATCAGCGCCTTCTCCCTGCATCCCGGTGGCATCGTCACGACAGGTCTCATCCGTCACCTGTCGTCTGACCAGATCGGCGCCTCCGGCTATGTCGATGCGCAGGGCAGGCCCATCATCGATCCCGAGCGGAATATGAAGACCATCGAGCAGGGTGCGGCAACAACCGTCTGGTGCGCCACCAGCCGGCAACTCGATGGTCTTGGCGGGGTCTATTGCGAAAACTGCGATATTTCGAACGCCGTGCCGGCGGATTCGACCGAGCTGCTCGGCGTGCGACCCTGGGCAATGGACCCCGCATCTGCCAAACGGCTATGGGGCCTCAGCGAGCGGCTGACGGGTGTCTCCATCGGATAGGCACCTGACATGAAGGCCCGATCCTGAGTCATTCTAGAAAACTGCCATGCATTTGCCTTAATGGGCCTTCGCAAAGGCGTGGCAGTTTTTCAGCAAGCTCCAGGATTTCGGCGGGCGGCATTGTTCATGAAGTGTCTCTATTCACGACGTCATTTCAATCGGGCTCTTCTTTCATCGGCAATAGCTTCGGTGAGCGGGATGGCCGGCTTCCGTTCATTCGCCGTGGCGGCGGAAACCGGCAATCAGGGGAAGGTCGTACGCGGTCTGGGCCAGGGGATGCATGCGACGACGCAGACGTACAATAGCAGCGCCGCCTGGTCGTCGCTGGTCAGGACCGGCCATCGCAGCAAGTCCCGGGCCTTCAGCCGGTCGAAAGTCGTGATCCCAACCTTCATTCTGGAGAACAAGGCTCTTTCGGTGACCAGCCTGACAGCCGAGGGCGACTTATGCACGCTGAAGGTCGCCTCGACATCAGGCCTTGTCGAGGGACAGCAGATCGAGATGTCAGGAGCATCGCCGGCGGAATATAACGGGACTGCCTTTACCATCCATATCGTCGATGCCACCACGATCACCTACGCGACGCACAAAGGCCCCTCCTCCTCTCCTGCAACCGGGAAGATATCGGCACAGACGCGCGAGATCATGGAAGTGGACCTTCCGCACGCCTATCGGTTTCAGGTTGCCCTCGAAGTCCGCTACGTCGATGCGCTGACCGGCCTAACGACGCGTCGTCTTCCCTATCTCTTTTCGGGCGAAAGGACGGCGCTTTACAACGGTCCGGGAAGCAATCCGTCCGGTAGCATCGTTTCGGACTGGCTGGACCATCCCGAAATTCCGGCCGATGCCAAATTCGGCCTCTGGACCGTGACGGAGAACCAGCTCGGGCCAGCATCGCCTGCCGGGACGCTGCCGGTATCCTGGAATACCTGCAGCTTTATCAATCGCCATGAAGGGATTGTCGAAAACAGCCGCGGTCCCGATACCAACATTTCGTTCATCGACGTCGATGCGGCTGTATCACGAACGTCCGTGAACCCGTTCAATTCCGGCCAGGGTGGCGGCACGCAGGGCTTCTGGCCATGCCAGATGCTGATTGAATACGACCCGGGCGACAAGGCCGTCGCCATCTGGGGCGACAGCATCGGCGATGGCGTCGGAGAAGGCTCGATCGGCTCCGGAAGCCATGGCGACGCCATGGGGTCCAATCGCCGCAACAGGGGATATGTCGAGCGGGCAGTGGACGAAACGCTCGGCCTCAATATAGCGGCCAACCTGTCAAAGGGCGGCGACGGGTACAAATACCTGTCGCTGAGAGGAAACATCGGCAAGCGTCTCAATCTCCTGGCGCTTGCCAACCCTACCCACATCTGGTGGCAGATAGTCCATAACGACGTCTACCTCGACGATGCGCAGTTCCGCAGCGATGCCGCCAAGGTCTTTCAGCAAGTCAGGCCCATCCTTCCCGACGTGGTCCATGTGCATTCGCTGTGCACGCCGGATGCGAGTTCCAGCCTGCCTGTTTCCTCGCTCGCTGCGGAAGGGACGACCGTCACGGTGCGGATATCAGACACATCCGTGCTGATCGACGGGCAGGACGTCACGATGTCAGGCGTTTCGCCGAGGGATTATGCCGGCACGTTTCCGATCCGCATCATCGATCCCACCACGTTCACCTATTCGCTTGCCGAGATTCCATCCGCACCGCCTGCAGGGACTCGTATCGTCTGCAACGGTCAATTCACCACGGAGACACAGCAAACGGCCGGTCTTGCATTCGGGGACGCGACGTCGAGCCGCGGGCGGAAGAACGAAATCATCCGCACCAGGACTGCACCCTTCGACATCATGTCCCGGATATTCGATCCAAACCCGACGGCAGAGGGCGGCTATTCCGGCGCGTCAGCCTCCGAGACCAGTCGGTGGAAGGCGGACGGCACGCCGTGGCGCTACACATTCGACGGCACGCACCCCAACAGCCACGGCTACAGCTCCATCGCGGCATCCGTCCCAGACGACTTTATTCAATAGTTCGCGGCGACTGACAGCGACCTGATGATCAGGCTGCCGCCAGGATCAGTCGCTTAGCGCTTCGGGGCGACGAGGCAGAAGAAGGCACCCTGCGGGTCCATGGCCTGGATGATCCAGCTGTCGCCGGGAACCTCTGTCGGGCCGTTCAGGACCTTGCCGCCGCCGGCTTTGACGCGCTCGATCGCTGCGTCAATGCCCGAAACAACGAAGTAGTACCCCCAGGCCGACATCGGCATTTCGGCCGGTTTCGTCATCATGCCGCCGGTCTGCTGACCTTGGTGAGCAAAGATACGATAGACGCCCATCGGGCCCATATCGAAATCGCTGTCCTTCGTCCAGCCGAATACCTTGGAATAGAAGGCCAGGGCTTGCTCGCTGTTGCTGGTATAGAGTTCGTGCCAGCCGATGCGGCCCGGAGTGCCCATGGGTATTTCCGGCGGTGGATTATCCATCGGCGCCGGTGTCATGATGCAGATAACCGCGCCCTGAGGATCAGCGACGACGGCGAAACGGCCGACGCCCGGAATATCTTCGGGCGGACGGCGGATCGCACCGCCATTGGCCGCAAAATCCTTTGCCGATTGATCAACGTCATCAACGGCAACATAGCCGGTCCAGTTCGGCGGGATGCCCTGCCCTTCCAATTCGGCGGGAAAGTCCATCATGCCGGCTGCGCCGGTGCCGTTAGCCTCGAAGATGGTATAGCGCGGCATGCCTTCCACCTGCATGTCGCTCGTCTTCCAGCCGACTACGGACGTGTAGAATTTCTCGGCGGCGGCAGTATCGGGGGTCATCAATTCGCACCAAATGAATTTCCCATGAGCATCGGACATCATGTCCTCCCTTTTGAACGCGTTGGCTTGTGACGAGCTGGTTGGAAACCGGCATCAAGTCGTGTTCGCCGGCGGCTTATCAGGGAAAGCGCACTCCCCTGCGCGCTCAGCTTAGCATTGTCTTCCCGCATTCGCATGACGCCGGCTTAGTGATGACCGGTGGCGTCCTTCGGCACGTCATACTCATCATGGCGGCGGACGAAATTCATCGTCGAATCCTCATTCCGACCCTTGGGCGCAAGATCGAGGATCATCAGCGTACCGATCAGTTCCTCACCGCCGCGGGCGTAGCTGGAATAGGTGTGGAAGACATTCCCCGCCTCGTCCCTGTAGAAAGCGCTGAGCCCAGGAAGCTCGTCATTTCCTTGCGCTACGTCGATGGCCTCGAAATTGTAGAAGATCGATTTACCGGCCAGATCATCCTTGGTGAAGGAGACATGATAGTCGAAATTGAAGTTGTTGGCGAATGAAGAAACCCAGGGGAATTTCCACCCCATGCGCTTCTTGTAGGCCTCGATCTTTTCAAGCGGCGCCCTCGCGACGGCAACCAGCGTAACGTCGTGATGGTTGAGGTGCGGCAAGGAGCCGTCGAGATGGTCGGCAAGGAAAGAGCAGCCGACACAGCCTGCCTGCCATTCCGGCCCGAGCATGAAGTGATAGATCATCAGCTGGCTGCGGCCATCGAAGAGTTCGGAAAGCGACTTCTTTCCCGCGGGCGTATCGAAGACATAGTCCTTGTCAACCTTCACCCAGGGCAAGCCTAAGCGTTCGGCGTTAAGGCGGTCGCGCATATGCGTGGCTTCCTTCTCCTTGGCCAGCAATGCACGGCGGGCTTCCAGCCATTCTTCGCGTGAGACGATCTCATTCATCTTCTGCGCCCTCCTCCGGCGTCTTCGGATCTCCATATTTCCTTGACTAATTGTATTGATATCAATATTAATTGAGCATGTCAAACCCGATCGAGATTCCCTTTTCCACGACGCTCCTGGTACGCGACACCTGCCTCTGCCTGCATGTGCAGCGAGCGGCCCGCGCGCTCGCCCGACGCTTCGATACCGCACTGAAGCCCGTCGGGCTGACAAACGGCCAGTTCTCCCTGATGATGTCGCTGAACAGGCCGGAGCCGCCGCCGATGGGGCCGGTTGCAGCACTGCTCGCCATGGATCAGACGACGCTGACGGCAGCGCTGAAGCCGCTGGAACGTCGCGGCTGGGTATCGATCATACCCAATCCGAAAGACCGACGCGGCCGGCTGCTCAGCCTGACGGCCGAGGGCAAGGCCGTGCTGGCGGCCGCGGTGCCGATCTGGGAAAAGACGCATGCCGAGGTCGAAGCAAAGCTGCCGGATGGCGGCGCGAACATGCTGCGCCTCGATCTTATGGCATTGGCGTGAGGCAGTAGCCTGCGTGGAAAACACGCTATCTGCCACAATTTTTGCGCGCCTCTGGACTTCTAAAATTATTTGGGTTGTTCTTACCATATAACAACCTGAAGTCTGCTATGCAGACGCCATGATCTCTCGCGTCACGCTCCTATTTTGTCTGGCCGGTTGCCTGTTAGGTGCTGCCCTACTGACTAGGTCAGAGGGATCTTCTAATCGCCATTCAGATGCCGATATCGCCCTGCTCGCCTCGGATGCCCATGTCGTGATCGGCGATGTGCCCCTGATCGTACCATTCACAGCTTTGCCCGGTTTCGTGGAGCAACGACCAACTTTTTCATTGAATAAAAGCAGGGATCGTCAAGCGGGTAAAGAACGACTTGAGGCATTCCGACAAGCAGCAAGCGACGTGAACACAGCGCCAGCAATGGACAATTTGGAAATCAGAATCCGGACATATGGTTGGGATGACGCCGATGCGTCAATGCTGCGCGTCTGCTCCCGTCTGACGCGCCAATGGTCACGATCCATCTGCGATGATCCGTGGCATCCACTTCAGCAAACCCTACCGAATGGCAGTAGTACATTCTATCTCGCCGATGATCGAAAGCCGGACCTGTTTAAAGGATATTCTACAGTTGGAAGGGAAGACATGTCCGACCAGCTTCGCCAAATGCGCCTTGTCAAGGGAGCGGCATCGGTCGTGTGTGACAAGCAACCCAACTCTTCGAACAAGAGGTTCTGTACTGCGGCTGCCAATATCGAAGGGCATTTGATCGCGGTATGGTCTGTTTGGGACAGCGTCGGGGAAACGGCCGATCAGCAGGCCGAGCGTGAAGGGGCCGCAATCCGAGCATTTGTTCTCAACGGGCTTGGCGCGACCGAAAACTTTCCGGCCTTGCTGTCTGCTGTTTGCGGGCTGACGCAGCCTAACGCCCCCGAGGGTGTGCGTCCAAACCCTTGCTCGTAGTTGCTGCCACTATCCCGCAGATCAAATGCGCGGATCGCCTGAAAAATCGGCACGCGAAAAACCAATCCTGACACGGGGAAAATCGCAGATCGCCTGAACGCCGACGGATGAGAGGCGGATGCGCCAAGTCTGGCGTTCCACCGGTTCGCGGGCAGCAAAGGCCCGCGCCGTCAGGAGTGCGATATTTTTCCCATGCTCCGGATCGCGAACGGACTGATAGAATATCGCGTCCATGCCGGCCTCACGTGCGGCATCGGCGAGCGCTTGGCAGGCATGATAATCGGTCAGATCGGTCCATGCATTTCGGTCGCGATCGAGCGGCGGCAGGGTCAGGTCGATCGCGGCTTTCGAGGAAATGGATGCGGCAAAGGCGGTATATTCCGCGGCATTGGACGGAAGCGGCGTATCTGGGGAATCTGCGAAGAAAAGCAGCCGGTAGAAGGCCATTTCGGCGAGCGCCGTCTCGACCTTTTCGGAGGCATAGAAGACGCCGAGTGTGCGCCCTGCCCTGCGAAAACGCGATCCATGCGGATAGATCGCCCCATAGCGGAAGGGTGTCGCAAGGAGATAATCGAGACCTTCGCATTCCGGCGGCAGCGTCGGCTTGCTTTCGTCCAGCAGGTCTTCGAGCAGTTCCTGCTCCGCCAGCGTATCGACGAGTTTCAGCGTCGAGACCTGGTGCTGCGCCTCGACCAGCCGCCAATAATGGCCGGAGATCGCATGGGCCTCAGACGAGAGCGCGGCGGGCGTCCAGATAGGCAAGGACATCGGTCAATCCGGCGATGGTGGTGATCTTGTCGGCGGGTGCTGCTCCGAAGGCGCGGTTTGCGTTGCGTAGCCATTGCCGCGCCACGGTCTCGTCGCCCCCGACGATCGCATCGAGCGACCGGAAGAGCCGGACGAACAGGACCGCAAGTTCGAAAGACTTGCTGCCGCGCTCAAGGAGATAATCCTGCCGCTTCATCCGCGATATGCTCGCTTCCGACACGCCAAGCACGGCAGCCAACGAACGGGCGCTCAGCCCCAATCGTTCCGCCGCATTGGTGACAGCCTTGGTGATGACAGCCGCTTCCGGCGCCTGCCGGGCGGGGTCAGACACTGTAATTGCCATAGCCACATCCTTTCCATGGAAAGAATATAGCAAATATTTTTCACAAGAAAAGATAAGAAGCAGGATAATCGCTACTGCGTCGCTATAGATCGCCTATACTGCAGTTCGACCTTCAATCCTTCCGGACCGTAGACGAAGATCTGGCCGATATCAGTATCGGGAATCTCACGGAATTCGTAGGGAAAGCCGGTAGACTTGACACGCTCGATCGTCTTTTCGAAGTCGTAAGGGCCGAAGGCGCAATGATTGACCATGCCCTGGGGATAGCTGTCGTCCCGATCCACCACATCCAGATGAATTGAGGGCTGGCCTTCAAGGTAAAGCCAATGGCCGGGATTTTGAAATGGCGGCCTGTAGCCTCGCTTGGCCTGAACGACAGTTTCGAGAAAACCGATCATCCTCGTCGCATCACGGGTATGGATATTAACGTGATCCAGTTGCGGCATGGTCCCCTCCAGCTGCGGAAACGCTAAATATTAGCACCTGCAAAATAAAAGGGATAGCCGTACTCCTTTTAGCCGGCACTACTTCAGATGCGGCTATCACAATAGCCGATGCCCTCCTTCTTTTTCGGAAGGAGGGCATCGCATCCAGGAGATGTCGTGCAGAGCGTTAGGCGACGGTGACCGGAACTTCGGTCGAGGTGCGCATGGCGTGGCTGTAGGGGCAGACGATGTGAGCGGCAGCGGCGAGCTTTTCAGCCTGAGCCTTGTCCATGCCCGGAATGTTGACCGTCAGCGCCACTTCGATGCCGAAGCCGGTGCCATCTTCGCGCGGGCCGATGCCGACAGTTGCGGAAACCTTGGTATCTTCAGGAACCTTTACGCCTTCCTTGCCGGCTACGAATTTCAACGCGCCGAGGAAGCAGGCCGAATAACCGGCGGCGAAAAGCTGCTCGGGATTGGTGCCGGTTGCGCCATCGCCGCCGAGTTCCTTCGGAACGGTCAGCGTCACATCGAGAACACCGTTTTCAGATACGGCATGGCCTGCGCGGCCACCGGTTGCGGAAGCTTTGGTTGTGTAGAGGATAGGCATGTCAGGCTCCTTTTCGGTTGGGATGATTTTATTTATCGCAATAAATAATGTTGCGCAACATAATTTTGTCGTTTGCTTTTAAAAAATGAAACTGGAACAATCGCCACCGGGAACGACAGACAAAAATGACAGAAAAACAAGGGAACAGATGATATCGGAGGATGACAAGCGCCTGGAGCGGCAGCTCTGCTTTGCCGTCTATGCGACCGCGCACGCTTTTACGCGCGCCTATAAACCGCTTCTCGACAAGATAGGGCTGACCTATCCGCAATATCTGGTCATGCTGGTTTTATGGGAAAAAGGCTGCCTGCCGGTGAAGACGATCGGCGAACAGCTCGATCTCGATTCCGGCACCCTCTCGCCGCTCTTGAAGCGGCTGGAACAGAGCGGACTGATTACACGTCTGCGTGATCCGAAGGACGAGCGGCAGGTCATCGTCTCGCTAACCAAGACGGGTGTCGCGACGCGGACCGAGGTCGACAGCATCATGATGGCGATGGGCAATGCCGTCGGCTGCAGCATGGAAGACATGGCAAGCTTGCGCGACCGGCTGCATCTGCTGCGCGCGAACCTCGCATCCGTCGAATAGGAACGCGTAAGCTTCTTACTGCAGAACGACGATAGGCGCCTTTTCGGGCACACGGTCGTAGAGGTCGATGACGTCCTGATTGAGCAGGCGCACGCAGCCGGACGATACGGCCTTGCCGATCGAGCGCCAATCAGGATTGCCGTGCAGGCGATAGAGCGTGTCCTGATTGTTCTGGAAGATATAGAGCGCACGGGCACCCAGCGGGTTGGTGAGCCCAGGCTCCATGCCGCCATTCTTGATCGAATATTTTACCAGTTCCGGCTGGCGAGCAACCATCTCATCCGGCGGGTTCCAGCGCGGCCATTTTTTACGCCACTGGATCACGCCCTCGCCCTGCCAGGCAAAACCCTCGCGCCCGACGCCAATGCCGTAGCGCATGGCAGTCTGGCCACCCGGATCGATCACATAGAGATGACGGGACGGCGTATCGACGACGACGGTTCCCGCCGCATGGCCGGTCGAATTGGCGACGCGCTGGCGATAGAACTGGGGATCGATCTGCTGATAGGGCACGGGCGGAATGAGGAAGCCGTTGTCTTCCTCAGCCGCATAGATAACCGCCGGATCCGGCTGATCGCCGAGACCGGAACCGCCGAACAAACTGCCGCCAAAGCCGGAATTATCGTAGGGCCCAAAGCCGGGACGGTAGACAATGGACTGTGCCGCCGGATCGCTATTGGATGTCGATGCGCAGCCTGCAAGCGTTGAGACAGCGCCAAAACCGGCAAGGGCCAGGAAATTTCGTCGGGAGAGGGAGGACGGCAAGCTCATGATCGCATCGTTCCAGAGTGAGCACACAGGCATAAATTCGAACAGCAAGCCGAATCAGCTTCCCATTGAAGAACGCCGGGACTTAATCGGAACTTAATGACCAATGTCATCCGCGACTATTACGCATATGCAACATCACGAAAATTTGTGATGTCAACCCTATTCGACCAGGATTTCGCTTCGAACCGGTACACGATTGTAGAGATCGATCACATCCTGGTTGAGCATGCGCACGCAGCCGGACGACGTCGCCTTGCCGATCGACTGCCAGTCCGGGGTGCCGTGGACGCGGTAAAGCGTATCCTTGCCATTCTTGTAGATATACAGGGCGCGCGCGCCGAGCGGATTGGTAGGCCCGGGGTTCATCCCGCCTCTTTCGGCGGAAATCGGTTTGATCTCCGGCTCGCGGGCGACCATGTCGTCAGTCGGCGTCCAGCGCGGCCATTTCTGCTTCCACTGCACGACGCCCCTGCCCGACCATGCGTAGCCCTCGCGACCGAGGCCGACGCCATAGCGCATCGCCTTGCCGCCGGGCTCGACGAGGTAGAGGAAATAATCCCTGGTATCGACGACGATCGTGCCGGGCTTTTCGTTCGTCTGATAACTGACTTCCTGCCGCAGGAATTTCGGATCGATACGCGTATAGGGGATGGCCGGCAGCGAAAAATCGTCTTCGTTCATCTGCGCATACATCGCCTGATGCACAGGATTGGAGACCGGCAGACCATAAGTCTGATGGAACTGCGTGCGATAGAGATCGCGCACCTGCGGCACAGGCTGCACCGGCAGGCGACGGACCTTCTGCGGATCGATGCCCTCAGGACTATAGAAGACCGGCGCAGTCTCCATGGCGAAACGATCAGGATCGGTCGCGCCCGTGTCGGGAATGATGCTGCAGCCGGCAAGGATTCCCATGCAGGACAGGCCGGAAGCAAGCAGAAGGCGGCGAAGAAGAGACATGGAATCAGCCATCATCGAGAACGTTGAATACTCTACGGTCTTCCCAATCATGCCAATTCCGGCTGGCGCGAAGCTGGCGTCCAGTATGCCGGAATGCGCAAACTGTAGATATAATCTCCGGCGCGACCAAAGTTTTGTTTTCCCGCCGCCGCACGCGGGCTAAAAGACTTGGATACGGGAGGATAGCATGAAGGCTGAGGAAATCGATGCAAACGCTTTTGGCCCGGTGAGCCGGCAAGACTGGCTTAAAGTGGTCGAGCGGGCGCTGAAGGGCGCGGATTTCGCCCAGACGCTGGTTTCTGCGAGCGACGACGGCATCGCTATCGAGCCGCTTTATCAGCGCCGCCAGAATGCCACGCCCCAGCATCGCCGGCGTCCGCTCTCGCCGTGGGTCGTCTCCCAGCGCATGGACGACCCTGATCTGCAGCGCGCTTTTGTGCAGCTCGACAATGATCTCGCCAATGGCGCAACCGGCGTCAGCCTTGTCTTTCCCGCCTGTGCGGCATCCTATGGGTTGGGCCTTGATGGCGACCTGGAGATCGACGGCCTGACAGCCCGGCTCGCGACGGCACTTTCGGGCCGCTCGCTCGCCCTGCGGCTCGAGGGCGCCTCGCCGATGACAGCACTGTCGCTGGCCGACGCTCTTTCCGCCAACACGGTCGAGATGCATTTCGGCCTCGGCGTTACCGCCATGGAACCGGCTGCAGCGACGGTTGAACTCTTCCGCCGCATCCGGGCAAACGGCACGTCTTCAACCGTTCTCAAAGCCGATGGCCGGTCCGTGCACAATGCCGGCGGCACGGAGGCCCAGGAACTGGCCGTCATGGCTGCCGCGCTGATCTATCATCTGCGGCGGATGGAGACGTCAGGTATCGGTGCGGACGAGGTGCTTTCCGCGGTCGGCCTTTGTCTTGCGGCCGATCAGGATCAGTTCATGACGATAGCCAAGGCACGCGCGGCGCGGCTGATCTTCGCGCGTATCGCGGAGGCCTGTGGCGTCAGCACCGCTCCTTCCGCGTACCTCTTCATGGAAACAAGCTACCGTATGCTCACCCGGCTCGACCCGGAGACCAATCTCCTGCGCAATACCATCGCCGTGTTTGCAGCAGGTGTCGGCGGGGCCGACGAGATATCTGTCCTGCCGCATACGCTTGTCCGCGGCATCCCCGATCCGCTGGCCCGCCGGCTCGCCCGCAATACGCAGACCATCCTGATTGCCGAAAGCCATCTCGACCACGTCAGCGATCCGGCAGCCGGCGCCGGCGGGATAGAGGCGCTGACGGAGGCGCTTGCCGAAAAGGCATGGGAAATTTTCACCGGTATCGAGCGCGATGGCGGCCTTGGTGCCGTCATGGCCAGCGGGCGACTGGCATCGAGGATTGCCGAAACACGGGCAAACCGTCCGGCGAGACAGATCGTGGGCACGAACCTCTTTCCCGCCAAGACCGAGCGGCCGGTTTCAGTGCTGGGGCCGCTTCGGGCTATCGAGGCCGGGATGGGGTTGAGGCCGGTGCGGCTGGATGAAGAGGGGAGCAACTAACATGATGTCGAGTGAACACCCCCCTCTGCCCTACCGGGTATCTCCCCCACAAGGAGGGAGATCGGGCTTGGCTGGCCGCCTGCTCTTCTTGAGAAATCAAATTGATGTCGAACTGCAGCCGCAGATAACGAATCTCCCCCCTTGTGGGGGAGATGTCACGGCAGTGACAGAGGGGGCCTCTTGCTCCCTCCGAGGGAGGTTTGCATGACCCACATCCCCGATTTCTCCACCGTCCCGTGGACCCGCCCGCAAACCGCCGCCGGAACCGTCACCAGCGCGCCGTGGGAGACGCCCGAGGGCATCGCGGTCAACCGCAGCTACGGCGAGGCCGACCTGCAAGACCTGAATTTCCTCGACACCTATCCCGGCATAGCCCCCTTCATCCGCGGGCCCTACCCGACCATGTATGTCCAGCAGCCCTGGACGATCCGGCAATATGCGGGCTTCTCGACGGCGGAGGAGTCCAACGCCTTTTATCGGCGCAACCTCGCGGCCGGGCAGAAGGGCCTGTCGGTCGCCTTCGATCTCGCCACCCATCGTGGCTATGACAGCGACCATCCGCGCGTGTCCGGCGATGTCGGCATGGCGGGAGTGGCAATCGACAGCATTCTCGACATGCGCCAGCTCTTCGACGGCATTCCGCTCGACCAGATGAGCGTGTCCATGACGATGAACGGTGCCGTCCTGCCGATCATGGCGCTCTATATCGTTGCCGCCGAGGAACAGGGCGTTGCCGAGGAGAAGCTGTCGGGGACCATCCAGAACGACATCCTCAAGGAGTTCATGGTCCGCAACACCTATATCTATCCGCCGCAGCCCTCGATGCGGATCATTTCGGACATCTTCAGCTATACCAGCGCGCGGATGCCGAAATTCAATTCCATCTCGATTTCCGGCTACCACATGCAGGAGGCCGGCGCGACGGCTGATCTCGAGCTTGCCTATACGATCGCCGACGGCATCGAATATGCTCGCGCCGGTGTCGCGGCCGGGCTCGATATCGACAGCTTTGCGCCCCGCCTCTCCTTCTTCTGGGCGGTCGGCATGAACTTCTTCATGGAAGTGGCGAAGATGCGTGCCGCGCGCCTGCTCTGGGCCTCGCTGATCGCGAAGAACTTTTCGCCGAAGGACCAGAAATCGCTGGCGCTGCGCACCCATAGCCAGACCTCCGGCTGGTCGCTGACTGCGCAGGATCCCGTCAACAACATCGTGCGCACCATGGTCGAGGCGATGGCCGCGACGCAGGGGCACACGCAATCACTTCACACCAATTCCTTCGACGAAGCGCTGGCGCTACCGACCGATCATTCGGCGCGGATCGCCCGCAACACGCAGATCATGCTGCAGAAAGAGTCGGGCACGACACGGATCATCGATCCCTGGGGCGGCTCGGCCTATGTCGAGCGGCTGACCCATGATCTCGTTGCCCGCGCGCTGAGCCACATCGAAGAGGTCGAGGCCCTGGGCGGCATGGCAAAGGCGATCGAGAAGGGTATTCCGAAGCTCAGGATCGAGGAAGCGGCCGCAAGGACGCAGGCGCGTATCGACAGCGGACATCAGACCGTCGTCGGCGTCAATTTTTCGAGGCCGGATCAGGATATCGAGGTCGACGTGCTGAAGGTCGACAATTCGGAGGTGCGCGCCCGCCAGCTCTCGAAGCTGCAGCAATTGAAGGGCACGCGGGAGACGTCTGCGGTCGAGGCCACGCTCGATGCGCTCACCGATGCGGCCTGCAACGCCACCGGCAATTTGCTCGATTTCGCGATCAAGGCAGCCCGCGCCCGCGCCACGGTCGGGGAGATTTCGCTGGCACTGGAAAAAGCTTTCGGACGGCATGTGGCGGAAATCCGCACCATTTCCGGCGTCTATCACAAGGAGGTCGGCGACAGCGATCCCGCTTTCAACAAAGCGGTGGCAAAGGTCGAAGATTTCCGCAGGCACAAGGGCGAGAAGCCGCGCATCCTCATCGCAAAGATGGGCCAGGATGGGCATGATCGCGGCCAGAAGGTGATCGCGACAGCCTTTGCCGATCTGGGCTTCGACGTCGTCGTCGGGGCGATGTTCCAGACGCCCGAGGAAGTGGCCGATCTCGCGGTCCGCGAAGGCGTCGATATCATCGGCGCCTCCTCGCTTGCGGCGGGACACCTGACGCTAGTGCCGGAACTCAAGGAAGCGCTGTCGCGCCGCGGCGGACGCAACATCCTGATTGCCGTCGGCGGCGTCATCCCGCCGCAGGATTTTGCAGCGCTCGAGGCCTCCGGTGCCGACGCAATCTTTCCGCCCGGAACCGTGATCGCCGAAGCGGCCAGTGCGCTGGTGGACAGGCTGTCGAAATAGGCGTCTTCAGGAAGCCCGACGCTGAAGCGTCAGGCCGCGATGCTCTTGAAGAACTGAATGCTCTGATCGATCTCGCCAGGCAAGGCGGACGTGTGGCCACCCGTCACCATCGCGACATCCATCTTCACGCCGCCGGCATGGGCACGCTTGGCAAGCAAGCCGAGCCGGGTGACAAAGTGCTCTTCCTCGCTCCCATGCGAAACCCGCATCGGGCATTTGAAGCTGTGGGCATAGCAGACCGGCGAGCGCATCTGGAATTCGCGCGGGTTCTTGTCGTCGAAGCGGATATCCTGCGGATAACGCGCAAAGAAGGCGAAGGAATCAGGATTGCCGGACATGGGGGCGGCGGCCCGGAAGCGCCGGGTCGACATGGCCGTAAGCATGGCCAGCGTGCCGCCGACGCTGTGGCCTGCAAGGAACAGGCGGTGCGGATCTACGCCAGGCAGATGTCGCAAACGCTCCGACGCCGCCAGCACGTCGTCGACCTCGTCGTAGAAGCCGGAGAAATTGCCCTTCTGGCCGTTTTCCCCGCGCATCGACGGGATCATCACGACATAGCCAGCCTCGATATAGGGCTTTACCAGAAGCCAATGCCCCTGGCCGATGGCATTGCCACCATGCAGGAAGAGCACGGCGGGCTTCGGCTTTGCGGTGCGCTGGTATTCCGATACCCAGGCGACGAGCTCGAGTTCACCGCCGTAGCCGCTGCGATAGAAAATCTGGTCTGCCCCTGTAGGAGCCACCAAGGGTTCGTACTTGTCGGGCGCCGGCCCCTTGTTCAGCAAGTGGGTACGGAAACGACGACGCTCGCGGGCGTAGTCACCGGACAATTGAATGGGATCGTCGGAAGATGCCGGTGGCGGGGCGGCCTTGGTCGACACGCCTGGGGCTGGAGCCGGCGCCGTCGCGGCGGCTGCAGGCTTTGCGGCCGGATCAACGGTCGTGGCAGTCTGCTGAGCCGCGTCGGTTGCGCTTGCCAGTCTTGGCAGGAGGAAGGATGCAGCAATGCCCGTCAAAACGGTGCGGCGGCTTGGGCGAAAGGCTTTTTCTTCAGACAATGTTATGCTCCGTCCACGTATGCCCCGCCAAGCTGAATTTGCACGGGAAGAATGACGCCGCCAACTCACATTCTGGTGAATGTCGGCGCGTAGAATCAGCAACTTCTAATCATCGACGGCAGGAGCTTTCGCGTCAATCATCGCCACCAAAGTTTCCAGCCGATCGGCTTCGTAGGGTGGCTTGTCGGGCCTTAGCCGGGCAATGCGGGGAAAGCGCATGGCAACGCCGGATTTGTGACGGGTGGAACGATTGATGCCTTCGAAAGCGACTTCCAGGACGAAGCCGAAATCGCGCTCGGCGCGCACCGCGCGCACCGGACCAAAGCGCTCGACGGTGTTGTTGCGCACGAACTTGTCGAGGACTTCCAGCTCGGCATCGGTGAAGCCGAAATAGGCCTTGCCGACGGGGACCAGCTGTTCGCCTTCCGGGGTCAGGGCCCAGACGCCGAAAGTGAAATCAGAATAATAGCTGGAGCGTTTGCCGTGGCCGCGCTGCGCATACATCATGACGGCATCGACATTGTAGGGATTGCGTTTCCACTTGAACCACGGGCCCTTGAGCCGCCCCGACTGATAGACGCTGTCGCGGCGCTTGATCATCACGCCTTCGATGACGGGATCGGGCGGCGAAGAACGCAGCTGGTCCAGCTCCTCCCAGGAAGAGAAATCAACCAGAGACGACAGGTCGAAGCGGTCATGCGGGGCTGCCTCGATGATGTCGGACAGCCGCTCTCGGCGGTCCAAAAATCCCCTGCCCCGCACGTCTTCCTCGCCATCGAAGAGCAAATCATAGGCGCGGATGAAGGCCGGGTATTCGTCGAGCATCTTCGACGTCACGGTCTTGCGGTTCAGGCGCTGCTGCAGATCGGAGAAGGTGCGCGTCGGGCTGTTGGAACGGGTCGTGCCGCCGATCAGCAACTCGCCGTCGACCACGCCCTCAAAGCTGATGGCGTCGACGATGTCAGGAAAGGCGGCGGAGATGTCGTCGCCGGAACGGGAATAGAGCTTGCGCGTCTCCGCCGCCCGGGAGAGCTGGACGCGAATGCCGTCCCATTTCCATTCGGCGGCGAAATCCTTGGGATCAAGATTGTCGAGATCGCCAGGCTCGACCGGATTGGCCAGCATGACGGAATGGAAGATCGCCGGCGTTGCCAGCACCGGCCGGTCGCCCTTGCCCTCCAGCCACTGGAACAGGCTTTCATAGGGCGGCTGCAACCCGTGCCACAGCGTCTCGATCTCGCCGACCTCCCTGTTCGAAAGATCCGCCAGCGCCTGCTTGGCGAGACGGGCCGACACGCCGATGCGCAGGGCGCCGGTCGCGAGCTTGATGAAGGCGAAGCGACCGGAACTGTCCAGCTGGTCGAGAAGATCACGGACGTAGCCACGCACCTCGGTGCGACCGAGTGCATTCATCCGCCGCACCACTTCGCCCAGCCTTGGCTGCGTCGCGGCCGAGCGGTCGATGTCCTTCTCCTCGTCCCAGACCAGGGAGATCGTTTCGGCAAGATCGCCGACATAGTCGTAGGAGTAGCGAAACAGGACCTCGTCCATTCGCTCCAGCACCAGCTCGCGCAACATGGCCGGCTTGACGTTTCTGACCTCGAGCGTGCCGGCAATGGCGGCTAGGCCATAACCGCGGTCGGGATCGGGCGTCTCGCGGAAATAATCGGTCAGCAGCTTGAGCTTGCCATTGCGGCTCGGCGTCAGCACGAGGCGGTCGAGGAGGTCTGCGAAGGGTTTCATGGCTTGCCCTTGACCGTTGTGTGTGCCGCATACCTCCCTCTGTCCTGCCGGACATCTCCCCCACAAGGGGGGAGATCGGATGGAGCGCGCTTTTGCCCAAACAATGAATGGCGCCACGAGATCCGACGTCGCGAGGCATGAAGGTCCAACCACTTGTGATCTCCCACCTTGTGGGGGAGATGCCCGGCAGGGCAGAGGGGGGTATCGGCAAGCTCCGACGCCATCAATCCCCCTCATCCTCGTAGCCGATCAGATGCAACGGCTTGGCCGCAATCCCCTGCAGCTCGCACCACCGGACCAGCGCCTCCTCGCGGCCATGGGTAACCCAGACCTCGCCGGGTTTCAGTTCGGAAATGGTCTCCGTCAATTCCGGCCAGTCGCAATGATCGGAAATCACCAGCGGCAGTTCGACGCCGAGCTGCTTGGCGCGTTGGCGCACCATCATCCAGCCAGACGCAAAGGCCGGCAGCGGTTCGCTGAAACGTCTGGCCCAGCGATCGGAAAATGTCGATGGCGGCCCGACGACGATGGCGCCTTTGAATAGTGATTGATCCCGGCTTTCCACCGTTGCCGGCAGCAATTCCCCGAGATTGATGCCCTGCCCAGCATAGTAGTCGCAGAGCCGCTCCAATGCGCCGTGAATATAAATCGGCTTGTCATAACCCGCGTCGCGCAGCAATCGGATGACCCGCTGCGCCTTTCCGAGCGCATAGGCGCCGACCATGTGCGTACGCTCAGGAAACTGCTTCAGCGAGGCAAGCAGCTTGCGCGTTTCGGATAGCGGGTCGGGATGATGGAAGACCGGGAGGCCGAATGTCGCTTCGGTTATGAAGACTTCGCACGGTACCGGTACATAGGCATCGCAGGTCGGATCCGGCCGGCGCTTGTAATCGCCCGACACGACGATGCGCAATCCGTCCTTCTCGATGGCGATCTGAGCTGAGCCGAGGACATGGCCTGCCGGGTGAAAGCTGACCCTGACGCCATTGATCGTCAGCACCTCTCCGAAACCGACCGGCTGTTCGGCGCCGGCAAAGTCTTCGCCATAGCGAATGCGCATGATGTCCAGCGTCTGGCGGGTAGCAAGCACGCGGCCATGGCCGGAGCGGGCGTGATCCGAATGGCCATGGGTGATCAGCGCCCGATCGACGGGGCGCACCGGATCGACATAGAAGCCGCCGAGCGGACAGAAAAGCCCTTCAGGGGCGGGATAAAGCAGCTGGTCGGGCCTCATGACAGGCAAGATAGCGGAATCTGCCTGATCTGCCAGTGCGTTGATGTGCAAACCAGCCCCGTTGGCGGCCGGATCGGCAGCCGGGCGGACTTAGATGCCGTCGCGCAGCATCCGTTCGATCTCGCCGGGTGCAACGGGCTTGGAAAACCGATAGCCCTGCGCTTCGTCACATCTGTTTTCGCGCAGGAACTCCAGCTGTTCCTCGGTCTCCACGCCTTCGGCAACGACAGCCAGCTTGAGCTTGCGCGCAAGCGAAATGACGGCGGAGGCTATGGCGACCGTCGTCTCATCGCGCGGCAAGGCCTCGACAAAGGCGCGGTCCATCTTCAGACGATGGAAGGGGAAGGTCTTCAGCGCCGCAAGGCTCGAATAGCCGGTCCCGAAATCATCGATCGAGAGGCGAACGCCGAGTGTGCCGAGCGAGCGCATGACCGTCAGGGCGCGCGGCACATCCTGCATCAGCGTGCTCTCGGTCAGCTCCAGCTCCAGCCAGCAGGGATCTAGACCGCTTGTCTCCAGAGCTTCGACGACGTGTTCGGCGAGAGCCGGATCGCTGAACTGCTTGGCGGAAACATTGACGGCGATCGTGACAGGCGGCAGGCCCATGTCCTGCCAAGCCTTATTCTGACGGCACGCCTCGTTCAGCACGTGGAGGCCCAGAGGAATGATGAGGCCCGTCTCCTCGGCAAGCGGGATGAAATGGCCGGGCGGCAGCACGCCGCGGTCAGGATGGCGCCAGCGTACCAAGGCTTCCAAACCGACGATCTTGCCGGTTTCGAGATCGACCTGCGGCTGATACTCGATAAAGAGCTGGTCGGAACCGATGGCGTGGCGAAGCTCGTCCTCCTCGCTGATCGGCATCGTATCGGCGCCGTTCGGCCGATTGTAGTAGTATTGCAGCGTATTCCGGCCAAGTTGCTTGGCCTGATACATGGCGGCATCGGCATTTGCGAGCAATTCTTCCGGCGTCTGGCCATCGAAGGGAAATGCTGCGACGCCGATGCTGCTGGTGACGGTCACATCCGCATCGGCAATCTTGATCGGACGGGCGATGACTTTCTGCAATTCGCGCAGACGACGCATGATGCCGGCATCGTGGCGCGCCTGATGGACGAGCACGACGAGAAATTCGTCGCCACCCAGGCGCACGATGATATCTGACGCGCGCAGACAGTTGACCATGCGCGCCGACAGCTCCTTCAGGACCTCGTCGCCAGCGCCATGGCCGAGGCCATCGTTGATATCCTTGAAATTATCGAGATCGATATAGGCGACCGTCACCTTGCGGCTGTTGCGGCGCGCCTGGAACAGGATTCTCGCCATCTGATCCTTCAGGAAAGCCCGGTTGGGCAATCCGGTCAGGTCGTCGTGATGCGCCATGAAATAGATGCGCTCTTCCGCGCGCTTGCGCTCGATGGCAATGCCGGCGATGTGCGTCGCCATATCGACCAGCTCCATTTCCCGCGTCGTCGGCGTTCGGACTTCGGAAGAGTAGAGAGCAAAGGTTCCGAGCACATTGCCCTGCGGCGTCATGATCGGGGTGGACCAGCAGGAGCGGAGGCCGAATTTCTGCACGACGCCGCGAAAATCCTCCCAGAGCGGATCGGTCTCGATGTCGCTGACGATGACCGGCTTGCCGCGCCAAGCAGCCGTGCCGCAGGAGCCGACCGAAGGACCGATGGCGACCCCATCGATCAGGCGGCTATAGGCGGCGGGCAGGTTTGGCGCAGCCCCGTGGAAGAGATGCAGGCCTTCCGGGTCGAGCAGCAGGATGGACCCGTTGATACCGGTAAGCCCCGTCTCGACGAGCAGGACGAGCGCTTCGAGGATCATTTCCAGCGGCTCGCACTTGGCGATCATTTCCAGCAACTGGGCCTGCCCGCGGCGCAGATTCTCCCGACGCTTCTGCTCGGTGATGTCGCGAGAAATGCCGATCAGCCCGATGACTTCGTTCTGGTCGTTGCGCAGGGGAATCTTGGATGTCAGCCGATAGGCCGGGGGGCTGCCATCGACCGATGGGACGCATTCCTCCATTTCCAGCCGCCGCTCGCCCGACTCCAGGATTTCCTGTTCGATGCGGAAGAATTCCTTGGCGACATCGTGTGGCAGGAGATCGAAATCGGTCTTGCCGGCGAGCGCGCTGGCATTGTCGAAGCCGAGGGTCTTTGCCGTAATCGCATTGGCAAAAACGAAGCGGCCCTGGCGGTCCTTGACGTAGAGAAAATCGGGCAGCTCGTGAACGAGGGCCTTCAGGCGCAGATCCTCGATGCCATAGGCAACGTGATGCGCATTGGCTGCCATCAGGGATTGGGTTGCCGCGAGGAGCCGCCGGGTTTCGATCTGTAGCGGGGCTACTTCCTGCGACTGTCGAGCCCTCATCCCGTTCATGACGCTCGTTCTCCCTAATTCGTCATTCCGTGAAACGCTAACCCCTGAAAACTCGTCGATGATATCGCAGGTTTCCTTCGGTCCCCTTAAGCGGAAGGGTGAACAGAGCGACAAGAAATTCCGCAAAAAGGCACCGGTCGATCATCGCAGGACGTATCAAATCGGGACAGATATCGATGGCACGGTTTGTGCTTTGGTAGGCGCAGTAAACACGGAGTTAACGATGCCTTCCCGCCGCGACTTCCTAGCCTGCCTTGCCGGATCGGACTGTCGCCGCAGCATTAGAGCAGCGCGCCTTTGCCGCGGCCGCTTTCGGCGCTTTCCTCGGCAGATATGCGCGGCGCGATCGATGCCGTCGCCTACAAGACGCTGCCCCCCGCGGTCGGCAACAAGAGCCAGAAACTGCAGGCGATGATCGATGATGCAGCCCGCAAGGGTCATTGCGGCAATGGCGGCATTTTGGTGCATCGCTGGGAAAAGGGAGAGGACGGGACCGTCATCTCCGGCAACCGCATCGCCAGGATCGGCGCGAGGGATGGCGGCACCGGGCAGAACGGCAACGGAATCAACGTCTTCCGCGGCGCCGGCGTCACGGTCACAGACAATCACATTTCCGACTGCGCCTTCACCGCCATTCGTGCCAACTCGGCCTCGAACGTGCAGATCAGCAACAATCAGTGCCTGCGCTCCGGCGAGACGGCAATCTTCTGCGAATTCGAGTTCGTAGGCGCCATCGTCAACGGCAACCTCATCGACGGTGCAGCGAACGGCATTTCAATTGCCAATTTCGACAAGGGCGGCAGGCTTGCAAGCGTTACCGGAAATGTGGTGCGCAATCTGTCGCTGACGGGACCCTACAGGCAGGATAACGGCTTCGGCATCGGGATCGCGGCTGAGGCAGATACCCTGGTCGCCTCGAATGTCGTCGAGAATGCGCCGCTCTGGGGCCTGAAGCTCGGCTGGGGGCCGTATCTGCGTAATGTCGTTGCGACAGGCAACATTGTCCGCCACTCCGGCGTCGGCTGCGCGGTCTCCGTCGCTGATGGCGCCGGCGGTGCCGTCATCTCCGACAATCTCTTCGAGGATGCCGCAAAGGGCGCCGTCGTCGCCTTCCTCTGGGACAAGGCTGCTTCGGGCGATCTGGTTGCCGGAAGCTCCACCTATCCGCACCTGACGATCGAGCGGAACCGGCTCGGCTGACCATCAAAAGCATTCATGGCTGATATCAGGTGATGCCTCTTCCGTTTTGACATCTGTCGGATTAGCGTCCGGCCGGACAACAACAGGGGACCAGTCATGCTCACGATCTACGGCGTCTATCGCTCGCGCGCCTCGCGCAATTACTGGATGGCGGAAGAACTCGGCATCGAATTCAAGTCGGTGCCGGTGCTGCAGGCGACGCGCATGGACAATCCGCTGGCAGCAGATGCGCCGCTCAACACGCTCTCGCCGGACTTTCTGGCCGTCAACCCGATGGGCATGATCCCGAGCATCAAGGATGGCGATCTCGTGCTCAATGAGTCTCTCGCCATCAACCTCTATCTGGCGCGCAAATATGGTGGCCCGCTTTCGGGACAGACGGTCGAGGAAGAGGGCTTGATTGCCACCTGGACCATGTGGGCCGCGACCGAAGTCGAGCCGCATTCGGTCGCCATCGTACGCATCTATGATCGTGAGCAGGAAAACTCCGATCAGGGCAAGGCCGGCATCGTGGTTGCCAGCCGTTCCCTGAAGAAACCGCTCGATGTGCTGGAAAAGCGCCTGACGGGGCAGGACTATATTGCCGCCGATCGCTTCACCGTCGTCGATCTCAACGTTGCGGAAGTGCTCCGCTACGCCCAGACCGAAGACGCGCTTTTCGACAGCCGTCCGCATCTCAAGGCCTGGATCGAACGCTGCCAGTCGCGCGCGGCCTATAAGGCCATGCAGGCGACACGGTCAAAGGAACCGATCAGCGTCTGACGAAATCAGGCGAAGGGCCGCATGCTTTCGGCCATCTCGTCACGAATCCATGCCTTGAAGTCCGTGACCTTCCTGGGCTCGCGTACGCCTTCGGCCGTTACGAAATAATGGCCGAAGCCGGTCTTGACGCGGATGCCGAAGGGATCGACGAGACATTTCTGTTCCAGCGCATAGGCCGCCAGCGTCTGCCATGCGAGCAGAACGCCCTGCCCCGCAATCGCCGCATCGAGGCAGAGCGAAGCGTCGTTGAAGACATGGCGCGCCTCCATCGTCTCGCCGGACAATCCCACCTCCCGCAACCAGACATCCCAGGAAAACATTGCACGTCCGTCTATGACGGCGGGAATGCGCAGCAGGTCAGCCGGCTCCTTCAGGCCGCGGGCGATCTGTGGCGAGACCACGGGAAAGACCTCCTGCAACAGCAACAGTTCCGATTTGACCCCAGGCCAATTGCCCTCGCCGACGCGGATGCCGATATCGACATCTGACGTCGCAGGATTGACGAGCCGCATGGTGGCGTCGATGCGCAGCCGGATTTCGGGATGACGCTCGGCAAAACGATGCAGCCGGTAAACCAGCCAGCGGGCGGCCAGAACCGGCGCGACTGAAATGGTCAGGATCGTGTCGTCACGATGTTGGGCTGCCATGACGGCTTCGGACAGTGCTTGAAACCCCTCGCCCAGCCGCGCCAGGATGCCGACGCCGGCATCGGTCGCAACCATGCCCTTCGGCGTTCGCTCGAAAATCTGCCGCCCGAGCTGCGCCTCGGCCTTGATGACCTGCTGGCTGATGGCGCCGATCGTGACGCCGAGTTCGTCGGCGGCCGATTGCAGCGACCCGAGGCGCCCCACCGCCTCCAGCGCCCGCAGCCCGTTCAAATGGACGATGTTGAGGTTCTTCATATAGGATATCTATACCGACCTCTTGCCATTCTCAATTGAATTCCAGTCATTGCGGGCCGATACTGATTACATCGATCAAATTAAGTCTAATGATCCTGCCGCATTCGGCGCCATCGGCGTTTTTGAGCGGCGGAAGAGCGAGGAGGCATTGCCATGTCCGTGCTCAAGCTTTTCTTGACCCATATCCTGCCGGCCAAGTGGCTGGAGGAAGACACCGTTTCCACGTCGCACGACCCGTTGCTGCATCCTGACATCAGGGTCATGACGCTGGCGGAGCTGGCCGATCTGCCGCTGATGCCGGAGAATCTGGGGCGGACGATACCGCAACCGGTGGCCTGCCTGCCGGAGCGCCTTCGCTGTGCTTAACGCTCGCCATCGCCGGCTGTCCGGACTATTCTGCCGATGTTATCACTGACGACGGCGGTCCCGGATGAGCGAGACGGAAGAGATTTTCAAGCGCTTGCAGGCACTTGCCGCGGAGGCTGATCTGCCCGAGGTCGAACTCGGCACCAGCTATGGCACGCCTTCGCTGAAAGTGGGCGGCAAGTCGTTCGTGTCGGTCAAGAATGCCGAGACGATCGTGCTGTCCATCCCGATCGAGGACAAGGAACGCCTCATCGAGATGGCGCCCGATATCTATTATCAGACCGACCACTATGTCGGCTGGCCGTCGCTGCCGCTCAGGGCCCACGCCATCGACGACGAAGAGCTCAAGCGCCGGCTGATCGACGCCTGGCGCTTTCGAGCCCCGAAGAAGCTGCGTGCGTCCTTCGATGGCAACTGAGCGTGTGACATTAGTCGATCAGGCTCTTTCGATTTCCCTCGCCCGCTGAACGGCAGGACGCTCCAGCATGCGGGCGCGGTGTTCGCCCAGTTTCGGCAGGCGGTCGAGGTCGACTCCGTCGCCCTTTGCCCATCCGAACATGGTGAAGAGATAAGCGTCGGCGACGCTGTAATCCTTGCCCATCACCCAGGGGCCGCGGAGCATCGATGTCTCGATGAGCCCCAGGCTCTCGCCCATGGTCTGCGGCACCTTGGCCTTCATGGTTTCCCTTGCAGCCTCGTCATCCGTCCAGCGATAGCCGCGGCGGCCATGGGCGTGGTTCACATGCACGGTGGCGCAGAGATAGTTGTTGAACGACTGCATCAAGGCAAATTCGAAGAGATCGTCGAGAGGTGCAAGGCGTGCCGATTTCGCGATCTGTGCGACATAGGCAAGAATGGCCGGCGTCTCTGATATCGCGCCCTTTTCGGCGATCAGCACGGGAACTCGGCCCTTCGGATTGAGGCGCAGATATTCCGGCGATTGCTGCTCCGCCTTGCTGAAATCGACCCGCTTGGCTTCGAAGGCAAGGCCGGATTCTTCCAGCGCAATCAAGCTCGCCAGTGAGCAAGCTCCCGGCGAATAATACAAAGTCAACATGCCCGCTCCATCCCGTTTCAAAGGGAGCCTTATAGCGGATTCGCAGCGTAGCGGGAACATTGATCCCGTAATGGGCATCGGGCTGGAACGAGCGGCATGCCGCCCGTTCCGTCGCAGACAATCATGTGCAGCCCGGCACATCCTCCAGCCGATGCCAGACGGGAATGCCGCGCTCACGGGCGATCCGCACATCATTATCGGCGCCCTTGGACTCGCCCGGAAGCCGCAATACGCCTTCGCAGAGCTCGAGCAGCCGATGGGCGGTCGGGTGAAAGACTTCCTCGTAAAGCGCGTCGCCGACGGCCTTGCCGCCCGCGGCATTCCACACCGGCAGGGCCACCCATTCGCCAATCATCGGCACGTGGCCGGCCCTGAACAGCGCATAGGACGGCTCCTCCAGGCGCTTCAGGTTCATCGCCATCTTTTCCGGGTCGTCTCCGGTCCCTGAGCGATAGGGTCCAGCAATCAAAATCAGCATGTTATCTCTCCTTTGCCCCGCCTCATGCAGGAAACTGCCCGAATATGCGGGAAATTTCTTGATCGTCGAGTCAATTCAGGCATAATCACGATAATTCATTCATTTTCGTGCGGGAGCGTGCATGCTGACCAGTCAACGCCAGACCATTATCCTCGACCTGCTCCGCCGCGATGGGCAGGTTGTTGCGAAGAGCGTCGCCGAGGAATTCAACCTTTCCGAAGACACGATCCGTCGGGATTTGCGGGAAATGTCGGCACAGGGCCTGCTGAAGCGGGTGCATGGCGGGGCGCTGCCGCTATCGCCGGACCTGCCGGATTTTTCGACGCGCAGGACAGTCTCGTCGGAAGAAAAGCGGTCGCTGGGCGCTTATGCGGCGGGTATGATCCGCCCTGGGCAGACGATCTTTCTCGATGGCGGGACGACTACGGCCGAGATCGTGCGGCATTTGCCGCGCGACTTCGCCTTTACCATCGTCACCCATAGCCCGACGATATCAGGCGAACTGGAACATCATCCGACCGCCGAAGTGATCCTGATCGGCGGCAGGCTCTACAAGCATTCGATGGTGGCGACGGGCGCATCGGCGATCGTGGCGATCTCGCTCGTCCGACCGGATATCTTCTTTCTCGGCGTGACCGCCGTTCATCCCGCGCATGGTCTTTCGACAGGGGATTTCGAGGAAGCCACGATCAAGCGGCACATCGCCCAATGTTCGGTGGAAACCTATGTCATGGTGACGGAGGAGAAGCTGGACACCGTCTCGCCCTGCCACGTCGTGTCCCTGTCAGCCATATCAGGACTGATCGTTGCAGCAAGCGTGCCTGACGAGCGCCTCAAACCCTACCGGAGCGCCGGCGCGGCGATCCTGAAGACATGAAAATTTGCAGCGAAAGCCAGGCGACCTCTACCTTCTGCTGCGGCAGGAGACTTGCCAGCAGAGCGCAGGCGAAGATCATGAGGCTCGCATAGATCGGGGTCGTGTCGTCGATTCCAAGCTCGGCCAGATAGTTCAATTGCGGCTGCAGGTTAGCGATAGCAGCGCCGAGGGACGGCATCTGCATTTTGCCAGCAAGGAGAAGCGGCAGGTTGGGCTGGTTTGCAAATGCCCAGAGCGTGACATGGGCGGCTGTGAGAGCAGCGGCATAGCGGGGCAGTCTCCAGGACCCCAGCGGCTGACGATCGTCATCCTCGAAGGGAACCAGCAGATAAGCAGCAAACAGAACGAGGAAGAGCAGCGGCAGCGGTAGGACGCCGAAAATGGCATCCAACTGCACATGCCCCTCCCAGATGCTGACGAATATCGTTGGAAAGTCCGTGGACGCTGCAAACCAGACAATGGCTGCAATGCTCCAGAGGAGGCTCAGGCGCAGGAAGAGAATGCGCGCAAGCATGCAGAACAGGACTATGCCGCCGCAGAGCCAAAAGCCGGCGGGTTTAACCGCACCGCCCATGAGGGAGATCAGCGGACCGCAGGAGCCGGCATTCCTTTCGCAGCCGGAGAACTGGATGATCGTCCAGCCGACATAATCGAAATAGATCGCGCAAAAGACGAATGTCCCGATTGCGATCAGCATCCACCAGAGATAACGGCCTGCGAACATGTCATGCCCTCATGGCAGGGAACACGAAATCATTTCGGACCGATTGTATGCAAAGGCCGCAGCGCTGCATGCGGCTTTCGCAGAATTGGTTTAATTCATATTAGAGTACACGTATATTAACAAAACGTGTTTCGCTTCGAGACACAGTCAGGCAGTGAGCGCTGACGTGACGTAGATGTCGCCGACATGGATGCCGTTCCAGTTGTGGAGGGCCTTGTTGGCCATCGCCATCAGGCCGGCATGGACCTCGCCATCCCTTTCGAAGAAGCGCGCCAGCGTCGCAGTGACCATCGCCTCGGATGCACGGCCATTGCCGTCATCGCATTTGAGGGCGAGCGCAATCCCCTGCTCCGGGATCGCCGCACAGAAGACGCCCTCGGCGCCTGTTTTGGCGAAGATGCGGCCGGGCGCAAGGCTCATCAGCTTGGTGCAGGCGCGACCGGTACCGGCCACATAGAAGGGCTCGGCCATGCAGGCATCGAACAGGCGGCGGGCGGCCTTGGCGCGCAACGGCTCTAGGCCCGCGCCGGTCGCCATCCGGGCAAAGCCGTGGGCGAGCTTCTGCAGCGGAACAGCGTAATTCGGGATGGAGCAGCCGTCGGTGCCGCAATTGTCGTGGCCGAGTGCCGCGCCCGTCAGGCTCTGCATCGTGTCGCGGATCTGCTGCTGCAGCGGGTGGTCGTAGCCGACATAGCCCTTGGGATCGATGTCCTGGTGACAGCAGGCGCAGACGAAGCCGGAATGCTTGCCCGAGCAGTTGTTGTGAAGCGCCGTCGGCTTGTCGATGGTGCGCGCCTGGTGGATGATCGTCTTCTGGTCGGACGACCAATGGGCGCCGCATTCCAGCGCGTTCACGTCACGGCCGGCGCGGGAAAGCATGGAGGCGGCGAGCGCCACATGCTCATCCTCGCCGCTATGCGAGGAACAGGCAAGCGCCAGTTCCTTGTTGCCGAAGCCGTAGGCGTCGGCCGCGCCGCTTTCGACCAGCGGCAGCGCCTGCATCGCCTTGCAGGCCGAGCGCGGAAAAACGGCCTGCTCGATATCGCCCTGCGAAAAGACCGTGCGACCATCGCCATCGACCACGACGATGGAGCCGCGATGGCGGCTTTCGACGAGATTGCCACGGGTGACTTCGACGCAGACGGGATTGGTCATGAGACAGGGATTCCTGATTTGTGGGGTCCGCCAGTGATAACGACTGCACGACGGATTGCCAATCGTCATATCAAGTGAAGAATCCGATCGTATCTCTTATTGCGCCATGATTGCATGGGTCTAAAAGGGCGGGATCAGGAATCACGTCTCCCATCTCCCATGTTTTCAGCCCTTCTCCGCATCATTCGCGATCCCTATCTGCGCATCCCGACGCTGACGCTCTTTGTGGCCGGCTTCACCTATGCCTCGACCCTGCCCTATCAGTCGATGATCGGCATCGGCGAATTCGGCCTGAGTGACGGGCTCTATTCGATGCTGATCTTTGCGGCGGCGGCGATCAATGTCGCGGCCAGTGTGCTGCTCGGCATATTGTCGGACAGGCTGGGCGACCGGCGACCCCTGGTGCTGGCTCTGACCATCGCCGGCATCTTCGGCTATGGCCTGATCTATGAGGTCAGGAGCGTGCCGGTCTTCGTCCTCTGCGTGCTCTTCCTGATCCCGGTTAGCAATTCCACCTTCTCGATCCTGTTCGGCAGCATCCGCGCCACGACCAACGAGATCGCGCCACGCGAGGCCGTTTCGATCACCTCGACGGTGCGGGCGGTCTATTCCGGATCCTGGGCGTTGATGCCAGGGCTCGTTGGGCTTTATCTCGCGCATTCGCAAAGCATGATGCCGGCCTATGCGGTTGCAGCGGCGGCAAGCCTTGCCTGTTTCTGCCTCTATTTCTTCTTCGTGCCACGCAGCGTCGGCAAGACGGGCGGAGCGACCTTCGGAGAGGAGGGGTTTCTTGCGTCGCTCATGCGGTTGCTGGACCCATCGCTGATGATCCGGCTTGGCGCCATGGCGCTGATCACGGGCACGCAGCGGCTGAGCACGACGCTCTCTCCGCTGATCACCACGCAGATGGTGCACGGCACCGTGACCGATGTCGGCTTCCTCTCAGGAGCCGTCGCCTTCCTCGAAATGCCTTTCATGCTGTTCTGGGGCGCGATGCTTCGCCGCTTCCACAATGTCCATGTGCTGGTCGCCGGCGCCCTGCTCTACTCCACGCACCTGACGCTCGTCAGCTTCGCGACCGAGACGTGGCAGCTTTATGCACTCGTGGGCATCAATTCCTGCGGGGCTGCGGCCATCCTTTGCGTGCCTATCTCCTATCTGCAGGATCTGATCGCCGACCGGCCGGGGCTCGGCAGCTCGCTCATCGCGGTCAACATGTTCCTTAGCGGTGGCGTCGCTGCGATCCTGTTCGCCATCGGCACGGCAATCGGCGACTATTCCGAGACAGCCCGCGTCGGCGCCGCGAGCGGCCTTATCGCTGTTGTCCTGATGCTGGCGCTGGACGGGAAGCGGTCCAAGGCAGCGACCGCCTAGGCGGGACTGACGATATAGGCGCAGCGGCGCGCGCCATGCAGAATATGTTCGGTCCGCTCCACCTTCGCACGGAGAACGGTGCGGAAGGTCTCAAGCTCGGACCTGCAGAAACCGGCGCAGACTGATGCGGCAGCACAGATCGGGCAATGGTTCTCGACGAGGATCAACGACCCGTCCTCCTCTTCCCAGCTGTCGGCCATGTAGCCTTCCCGCGTGCGGATCGCCGCGAGGGCACGAACCCGGGATTTGAGGTCGCCTTCGCTGCCGATTTCGGCCAGATAACGTTTCTCCGTCTCGATCTCGCGTGCCGAAATGACGGTATCCAGCGCGCCGGATCCCAACTGCTCCACGAGCAAGGTCAGAAGGTTTGCTGTCAGCTCCGCATGGCCGTCGGGAAATTGCCGGTTTCCGGCCTCGGTCAGATGCCAGAGCTGGCGGGGGCGTCCGCGACCTGACGCGGTCCCGGTGACCGCCTCGACCAAACCGTCCTCGGCCATCTTCATCAATTGCTGCCGCGCTGCCTCCGAGGTTATGCCGAATGCCTCGCCGATGGAGGCGGCGAGCTGCGGCCCCTCATTCTTGAGCAGGAGAAGAATTCGGTTGGCTGACGTCTGGTGCATTTATTTTTCCAAGTTTCTTCTTGCTTTAATAATCGGTCCGTGCAATTTTTCCAAGCAATAACTTTGAAAATAATAATTCTTCGCCAGGGAACATCAAGGATCGCCCCATGTCCGGTCTCGACGAGGCAGCGCCCGTTGCCTCCACATCCGTTTTTCGTCTCTTTTCACCGGAGCTTCTGCCCGCCACGCTCATTCTGGCGGGCGGTGTCACCCTCTACGCGGTAGAGAGCTATATTACCGCCACCATCGCGCCATCGATCGTGCGCGACATCGGCGGGCTGGCACTGCTTTCCTGGGTGACCAGCCTCTTTGTCGCGGCTGCCGTTCTCGGCTCGATCTTCGTTGCAGCCCGACCGCGCGGAATAGGCTTGCGAAATGTCTATGTCATCGCCGCGATCGTTTTCGGTGCCGGCAGCCTGATTTGCGCGCTGGCCCCATCTATGCCGATCGTGCTGGTCGGCCGGACCATACAGGGCTTCAGCACGGGTGCGCTGGCCGCGCTCGCCTATGCCTTCATCCGTTTCGTCTATCCGGAGCCGCTATGGCCGAAGGCTTCCGCGCTTTACGCCGCGATCTGGGGCATATCGACGGTCATCGGGCCGACGCTCGGCGGCTTCTTTTCGACGGGAAGCAACTGGCGCTATGCCTTCATCGTGCTGGTTCCGCTCGGCGGCTTGATGGCGATCTTCGCTCCACGCCTTCTGCCCCGAGTGGAGGATGACCGGATGAAGCAGCGAGCGCCGCTTGCGCAGATCGCATTCCTGCTGACGGCCGTCCTGCTTGTCGGCTTTGCGGGCACGGCGGAGAGAATGGACATCAAATCTGCGCTGATTGCCGCATCCGCGATTGCGGTCATTGCCATGTTCACTATCGAGAAGCGAAGCGCAAGCCGACTTCTGCCCGCAGCCGCGATGATGCTCAGGGAACCGATCTCGCGGGTCTATCTCACCATGTTCGCCCTGACCCTGATCCTGGTGAGCGATATCTACATTCCTTATTTCCTGCAGATGTTGCACGGGGTTACGCCGCCGATTTCGGGCTATCTCGTCGCTCTGGTCGCGCTCGGCTGGACCGCCTCGGCTTTCCTTGGCGGGTCCTTGACGGGGCGTCGGGCCAACGCAGCCATCGTGGCGGGCTGCGTGGTGGAGGCGCTGGCGACCGTCTCGATGGCGTTCTTCCTTGCCCGGGAGAACACGGCAAGCGACGTCGTGGTGCTTGCGCCTGTCACCATCGGCCTATTCCTGATGGGTTTCGGCGTCGGCCTCGGATGGGCACATCTTGTGGCAAAGGTGCTCCGGCTGGTGAAACGCGACGAGCAGGACAAGGCATCCGCCGCAATTTCGATGCTCAGTGCACTCGCCAGCGCCTTTGGTGCGTCCTTTTCGGGCGTCATCGTCAATAGCAGCGGCCTCGTCGATCCCGGCGGCATTGCCGGAAACCTTTCGGCCGCCCACTGGCTCTATATTCTGATGGCGCTGCCCGGCGTCATTTCGATCGCCGCATCGCTTTCGCTCATGCGAGCTTCAGCATGATCTTGCCGATGTGATTGCTGGTTTCCAGGAGGCGATGGGCCTCGACGACATCCTCGAACGCGAAGGTCTTGTAGATGACGGGGGCGACCTTGCCGCTATCGAGCAGCGGCCAGACCTGGGAAAGCAGATCGTCGCGGATGGCGCGCTTTTCCTCCGCCGTGCGCGGACGCATGGTCGAGCCAGTGACCGTCAGGCGCTTGACCATGATCGGCTGCAGGCTTGCCTTTTCGACAACGGCACCGCCGAGGAAGGCGATGATCGAGAGGCAGCCATCCTTGGCGAGGGACGCCAGGTTCTTCTCGAAATAGGCGGCGCCGATCATGTCGAGGACGATGTCGACGCCATGGCCGGTCTCTGCCTTGATGACTTCGGCGAAGTCTTCTTCGCGGTAGTTGATGGCCCGCTTGGCGCCGAGCTTTTCGCAGGCTTCGCATTTCTCCTTCGAGCCGGCGGTCGTATAGACCGTGGCCCCGAAAGCGCGGGCGAGCTGGATGGCGGTCGTGCCGATACCGCTGGAACCGCCATGGATGAGGACGCTTTCGCCTTCCGTCAGGCCCGCCATCTGAAAGAGATTGGCCCAGACGGTGAAGAAGGTTTCCGGCACCGCGGCGGCCTTGACGGCATCATAGCCGTTCGGGAAGCGCAGCGCCTGGCCGACAGGAAGAACGCAATATTCGGCATATGCGCCGCCGTTCGTCAGCCCGCAGACCTTGTTGCCAATGGAGAATTCGCTGACGCCGGGGCCGACATCGACTACTTCGCCTGCTATCTCAAGGCCGAGGATCGGGCTTGCATCCTTCGGCGGCGGATAGACGCCTTGCCGCTGGGCGATATCGGGGCGGTTGACGCCAGCGGCTTCCACGCGAACCAGAATCTCGCCCGGCTTCAGCTCCGGCAGCGGCTTGCGAGCGATCGTCATCACTTCGGGCGCACCGAAGGAGGGCAGATCGACATAACGCATTTCAGTTGGCAAGGTCATCTTCAGATCTCCCCGGTCCCACCTCAAGGATGGGCACGCGCTCCCTGGACCCTGCCGGGGAGGCAATGCGACATGAGGACATGGACATAGTTCAGAGTTTCGGGCTTGGAAAGGACCGGTGCATGAAGGGCGTCAATTGGTCTCGCCCAAAGGGTGGAAAGCGATGCCGGTTTCGCTTTCCTTGGCCTTCTTCTTCAGGCCGGCGATGGCAGTGCTGACGCGGTTGATATCGTCGATGACGAGGCCTTGCGGCAATTCGAGGACACCAATCGAGCAGCGCATCAGCGGGAAGAAGGTTTCGACGCCATTGCGGTCGTGGCCGTGAAGACGACCCGCGGCGCGATCTTCGTCCGAATAGAGCGTCACGACATCCTCTCGGAAATCCTTGAGCAAGCGAGCAAGCACGTCGCTCAATTCATCGATATTTCCGCCCTCGACCCCGATGAAGAAGTCGTCTCCGCCGACATGGCCGAGGAAATGCCGATCGGCAAAGAAATAGCGGCGCATCAGGGCTGCAAAGCGCGAAATCGCGTGGTCGCCGAGATGGAAGCCATAGGCATCGTTGAACGGCTTGAAGTTGTCGAAATCGCAGTAGCAGAAATAGCGGACCTCGTCGCCGTCGCGACCGGAATGCTGCATGAACTCCCGGATGGCGCGATTGCCCGGCAGGCCTGTCAGCGGGTTCTGATCCTGCGCCATCTTGAGCTGCTTTTCGTTGATCACCTTGATGAGCGAGGCGGCCGAAACAATGCCGGCATAGCGCATGCCTTCCGTGATGATAAGGCAGCTGCTGCCTTCCATATTGGCGAAGATCGCCATCAGCTTTTCCGCATCGGAATCAAGGCCGACGATCGGCGCCATTTCGACGAAATGCGAAATCGTGCGCTCATAGACCTTGTTCTTCAGGAGATCGCGGCCGAAGGGCTGATAGATATATTCCTTGAGATGGTACTCGTGGATGATGCCGCGCGGTTCGCCATTGGCGTTGAGCACCGGGAAAAACGCCTGGCGCGGGTTGCGGCGGAAAATCTCGAACACGCTGTCTATGCTGTCGGTTTCGTAGATGGCCGGCAGCATTTCGATCTGCTTGCGGATCAGGATCTCGTCCAGCGACTGATTGTTGCGCTTGATTTCCCCGAGATCCTGCAGATGCGGGAAAGCAGGCTTCAGCTCGTTGACCAATGTCGTCGGTCGCGCGATGAACCAACCCTGCACGAGATCGACGCCGAACTCGCGGCAGGCCAGAAATTCCGCTTCGGTCTCGATGCCTTCCGCAATGACGCGCGTGCCGAGCACATGGGCTATGTTGACCATGTTCTTCAAGAGATGACGCTTGCGGGAACTGCGGTCGATGTCAGCCACAAAATGCCGGTCGATCTTCAGGTAGTCGACGGCATGGTCGCAGAGCAGCTTTACCTCGCCGTGACCGACGCCGAAATCGTCGATCGCCAGCTTGAAGCCGATCTTGCGCATCCTTTCGATCAGCGCCGAGAATTCCGGTACGCTCGTATTGTCGAACCGTTCGGAAAGCTCGAAGCAGACGGATGAAGGAGGAATGCCCGCCTTCCGCAGATGCTGAACAAGGCTGTCGATCAGGGCGTCGCCTTGCGGGATCAGCCGGACATCGAGATTGAGAAAGAGGGTCGCTGTCGCGCAATCGGGCAATGTTGCGAATTTCGCGAGCGCCCGGCTCGCCACCATCTGTTCGAGGGCGAGGAGCTGACCTGTGCGTTCTGCCTCATCGAGAATTTCGATCGGGGTTTCAAAACCGATCCGGTCCTGACCGCGCATCAGCGATTCATAGCCGAAGACAGTGCCCGTACCGGCTTCGACGATCGGCTGGAACGCGTTTTCGACGACGAGCTTGGCCAGAGTGACAATTTGATCGCTAGCGTATTTGCGCAGCGAGGCCGGCTCGACGGTGGCAGTGATAGACACGCCAATCTCCAAATGTTTTTTACTTTATCGTTTTCCTTCGGACCATTGCCGACAACGGTCAATGAAACCTTTCGGCTCTGTGAAACTTTTGTGAATTCCCGCTCAACCTACACGCGTCGGGCGATCCAGCTAAATGTTATGGCAACCCAGCATATTTCGAGCTGAATTTCAGACGTGTCTGCGCTTCTCGGCCTCGTAATCGGCAAACATGTCGGCGACGCAACGGCTGCCTTTTCGGGCGGAATTATCCCCTGCGTGTATTGCCTGCGGAGCCTCTGCAAGTTCGCCGCGCCGACGCGCCGCGTCCCAGAGGCGCAACGCCTCGCGAACCACTTCACTGCCGGACGCGTAAAGGCCGGAATCGACGGCCGCGCGAATGCCGGCAGCCTGTTGCGGAGAGATGGAAACGGTTACCATCGGCATGATATTCCTCCCTTTTCTGTTCTTGGTTCAGAACCCTTGCTGGGAGACACACAACCGTCGTGTCATGAGTCGGGCGATTTTTCGCCAATGCATCGATCGATGCGCAGCGCTGCATAAGCGCCAGCCGTTCAGAACGGCGAGGCCCGAAAGATACTGCCGCTCACGTTTGTTGTCAAAAAGTAAGCCTGTGTGAGCACTTCACTTCTTTGCGTCCAGCCCTGGAAAACAGGTCCGTTTGGCAATTTCCGAGCGAAATTGCGATCGAACGGCGCGATGTTTTTTATTGATTGATGGATCAATCAAAAATAGAATGCGCATACTCGAGGACAAGAGATGCCGAAGATCGGAATGGAACCTGTGCGCCGCAAGGCGCTTGTGGACGCCGCGCTGCGCGTGATCGGCGATCACGGCTCGCTCAGCGTAACCATGTCCGAAATCGCCCGGCAGGCCGGCGTTTCCGCTGCGCTGGCGCATCACTATTTCGGCAGCAAGGAACAGCTGCTGATCGAAACCATCCGCTCCCTTCTACGCCGATTGCGCGACGATGCTGTGATGGCGCTGAAGGCTGCAGACACGCCGCGAGAGAAGATTTCCGCCATTATCCGCGTCAGTTTCCAGGCCGATCAGTTCGCGCCCGAGACGATCGCCGCATGGCTTGCCTTTTATGCCGAGGCGCAGCGGTCGGAAGAGACGCGGCGCTTCCTCGTCATCTATGCCCGGCGCCTCCGCTCCAACCTGCTGGCTAGCCTCAAAGCGCTCTGCCCCCTAGATGCCGCAGAACGCATTGCGGAAGGCGCAGCGGCGATGATCGACGGGCTCTATATCCGCCAGAGTCTGAAATCGGCGCCGATCAGCATCGAAGCCTCGATCGGACTGACGGAGGATTATGTGACCGCGCTTCTTGCCCGCCCTTATTCTTCTCCCCCGAGGGAGAAGGGACCACTGCCTCAAGCCATCCAAGGACAAGTGACATGAAAGCCCAGCCGAAAGCCTCCCACTTCATCGACGGGGAATATGTCGAGGATACTGCAGGCACAGTCATCGAAAGCATCTATCCCGCGACCGGGGAGATCATTGCCCGCTTGCATGCAGCAACGCCTGATATCGTCGAAAAGGCGATCGCGTCAGCCAAGCGCGCCCAGCCGGAATGGGCGGCAATGAGCCCGACGGCGCGCGGACGCATCCTGAAGCGCGCGGCTGACATCATGCGCGAGCGCAACCGCGAACTTTCCGAGCTTGAGACGCTGGATACCGGCAAGCCGATCCAGGAAACCATTGTTGCCGATCCGACATCGGGCGCCGACAGCTTCGAATTCTTCGGCGGCGTCGCCGCTGCGGGTCTCAACGGCTCCTACATCCCGCTCGGTGGCGATTTTGCCTATACCAAGCGCGTGCCGCTCGGGGTTTGCGTCGGGATCGGCGCCTGGAACTATCCCCAGCAGATCGCCTGCTGGAAGGGCGCGCCGGCGCTGATCGCGGGCAACGCGATGGTATTCAAGCCTTCGGAGAATACGCCGCTCGGCGCCCTGAAGATCGCCGAAATCCTGATTGAAGCCGGCCTGCCCAAGGGCCTCTACAATGTTATCCAGGGTGACCGCGATACCGGGCCGCTTCTCGTCAACCATCCTGACGTCGCCAAGGTGTCGCTGACCGGCTCGGTGCCGACTGGCCGGCGGGTTGCCGCCGCTGCCGCAGGTCAGCTCAAGCACGTCACCATGGAACTCGGCGGCAAGTCGCCGCTGATCGTCTTTGACGATGCCGATGTCGACAGCGCCATCGGCGGCGCGATGCTCGGCAATTTCTACTCGACCGGCCAGGTCTGCTCGAACGGCACCCGCGTCTTCGTGCATGGCAGGATCAAGGGCGAATTCCTCAAGCGATTGAAGGCTCGCACCGATGCGATGGTCATCGGCGACCCCATGGACGAGGCGACGCAGATCGGCCCTATGGTCTCCTGGGCGCAGCGCGAGAAGGTGATCTCCTATATCGAGAAGGGCAAGGCCGAAGGCGCAACGCTGATTTCGGGCGGCGGTATCCCGAACAACGTCTCCGGCGAGGGCTATTATGTGCAGCCGACCGTCTTCGCGGATGTCACCGACGACATGACGATCGCGCGGGAAGAAATCTTCGGGCCTGTCATGTGCGTGCTCGATTTCGAAGACGAGGCCGAGGTCATCGCTCGCGCCAACGCCACCGAATTCGGCCTCTCCGGCGGTGTCTTCACCGCGGATCTCACCCGCGCCCATCGCGTCGTCGACCAGCTAGAAGCCGGCACGCTCTGGATCAACACCTACAATCTCTGCCCGGTCGAAATCCCCTTCGGCGGCTCCAAGCAATCCGGCTTCGGCCGCGAGAATTCGCTTGCCGCGCTGGAGCATTATTCCGAGCTGAAGACGGTCTATGTCGGCATGGGGCCGGTGGTGGCGCCGTATTGAGATGAGGATGATTGGGCGATTACCGCTTCGGCAGCTTACCCTGTCGCTTCAGCACTTCGCGAAGCGGTACATCGGGCGCCTTTGTCTTCGCCGGTCTCAACGCTTTCTGGTCGGCAAGCGAGAGCCGGCGGTCGCTCTCAATCGCGTCTTCGTCGCCCATAGCGTTCGCGGCTACCTTGGCAGCATGCCGGCCACGCCGGTTGGACTGAGCCTTGAACAAGGGAATGTTCTTTCGAGATGACTTACTGTTTTCGCCATAGTCGTTGCGACCATCCCGATCCAGAGACAATAGTTTGTCTCGGGGCGGCGATCGACTTTCGCGGGTTTTCTGGTCGCTCATTTTTTTGCAGCCGTTCCTCGGACTACCAGATCATCAAGATCGACATAAAGGGCCGCCGACGATGAATTTGACGAGTTAGAAAATAGCTATTCGCAATACAACTATCATTAGCTGCATCCCGCAAACTGGCCAGAGAAAAAACCATGCAAGCAGACTTCATCATCATCGGTTCCGGTTCGGCCGGCTCGGCCATGGCCTATCGTCTGTCAGAGGATCCGGGCAATACGGTTATCGTCATCGAGGCGGGCGGGTCCGATTTCGGACCGTTCATCCAGATGCCGGCAGCGCTTGCCTGGCCGATGAGCATGAAGCGCTACAACTGGGGTTATCTCTCCGAGCCGGAGCCAAATCTCAACAACCGGCGCATCACCGCGCCGCGCGGCAAGGTGATCGGCGGGTCGTCGTCAATCAACGGCATGGTCTATGTGCGTGGCCATTCGGGAGACTTCAACCGCTGGGAAGAGCTCGGCGCGCGCGGCTGGGGCTATGCTGACGTGCTGCCCTACTTCAAGCGGATGGAACATAGCCATGGCGGCGAGGAAGGCTGGCGCGGGACCGACGGGCCATTGCATGTCCAGCGCGGCGTCTTCACGAACCCGCTGTTCCACGCCTTCGTCGAGGCCGGCAAGCAGGCCGGGTTCGAGACGACGGAAGACTACAACGGCTCCAAGCAGGAGGGCTTCGGCCTGATGGAGCAGACGATCTATGGCGGCAAGCGCTGGTCTGCGGCAAGCGCCTATCTGAAGCCTGCCCTCAAGCGCTCCAATATCGGTCTCGTCAACGGATTTGCTCGCAGGATCATCATCGAAGACGGCCGCGCGACGGGCGTAGAGATCGAGCGCGGAGGCAAGATCGAGATCATCAAGGCGCATCGCGAAGTCATCGTCTCGGCCTCCTCCTTCAACTCGCCGAAACTGCTGATGCTGTCGGGCATCGGGCCGGGCGCACATCTGAAGGACATGGGGATCGAGGTGAAGCTCGACCGCCCCGGTGTCGGTGCCAATCTCCAGGACCATATGGAATTCTATTTCCAGCAGGTCTCCACCAAGCCGGTCTCGCTCTATTCCTGGCTGCCCTGGTTCTGGCAGGGCGTTGCGGGCGCACAGTGGATGTTCACAAAATCCGGCCTCGGCACGTCGAACCAGTTCGAGGCCTGCGCTTTCCTGCGCTCGGCGCCGGGCCTCAAGCAGCCGGATATCCAGTACCACTTCCTACCCGTCGCCATCAGTTACGACGGCAAGGCGGCGGCAAAGAGCCACGGCTTCCAGGTGCATGTCGGCTACAACCTGTCGAAATCGCGCGGCAACGTCACCCTGCGCTCCTCTGACCCGAAGGCCGATCCGGTGATCCGGTTCAACTATATGAGCCATCCGGAAGACTGGGAGAAATTCCGCCGCTGTGTGCGGCTAACCCGCGAAATCTTCAGCCAGCAGGCCTTCGACGACTATCGTGGCCCGGAGATCCAGCCCGGCGTGCGCATCCAGACGGATGCCGAGATCGACACATTCCTGCGCGAGCACCTGGAAAGCGCCTACCATCCCTGCGGCACCTGCAGGATGGGCGCCAAGGACGACCCGATGGCCGTTGTTGATCCGGAAACTCGCGTAATCGGCGTCGACGGCCTGCGCGTTGCGGACAGTTCGATCTTCCCGCATGTCACCTACGGCAACCTCAACGGCCCTTCCATCATGACCGGCGAGAAGGCGGCGGATCATATTCTGGGGCGTAAGATGGCAAGGTCCAATCAGGAACCCTGGGTCAATCCGCGCTGGGCGGTGAGTGATCGGTAGTCACAACCTGCCCATCTCACAACCCGCAGCAAGGAAGCCGTGCAAATCCGATAATATAAGGTTGCATAAAATTCGTTATGCAATCCTGTATTGCATTTCCAAGAGAGATTCCGTACGTTTTTCATAGTGATTCAAGGGCTTCTCACTATGAAAAAACTTCGCTCAACCATGAGTTTGACAGACTTCGTTTCGGCGCTGGAAGAGTGGAAGACTATCTGGCGTCGAAAAGGGGGGAGACGTAACGTTGCCCATCGACGTCATGCCCGCAATCTGATCAGAAAACATACCCAGCTTTACAAGAAAGCAACGGGCCATGTCGATTTGCCTCGGCTTGACCGTAGCTTCGGGGATGAACACGCGTGGCTCGAAACCCCGCCGGAGCGCACGATGCTCTTGATCGCGCCGCCCGGTTCGAACGATGACAGCGATGATGGTTTCTCCGACTCACAGATGCGACGGCGGGTACGCCGTCTCGTCAAAGAGAACCTTAGCGCCGGTTCGTCAACCGTGCTCGATCTCGTCAACGCCGGAAACGCGAAGAACAAGCGATTGCCCTCCGTCGCCGTAGCCGCGAATCGCAAATCTGGCATGCGTGGCCTTTTTCTGGAAGCACTAGGGGCTGCCATCCTGCCCGAACTTTCTCTGGCCGATGTAGAAGCACTGGAAGCTTCAGGTGCGGTAGTCCTTGAAAATACATTGATCTCGCTGACTGATCCGGTGGAGGAAATCTCGTCCGACAGCAAAAACGGCTGGCATCTTCCGGTCATCAACGTCGCGGCAGCGCGGGAGAAAAAGCTGAACGGCTCTGGCGCGATCATCGGCATACTCGACACAGGTATCGACGCGTCGCATCCCGAATTCAAGGGCAAGAAAATCGATTTCCGCGCCTTCGAACCCAATGGTTCCCCATCGCGCTTCGTTTCACAACCGCTCGACTTCCATTCGCACGGCACGCACGTCTCGGCCATCTGTGCTGGCGCGACTGTCGGGGTCGCCCCCGATGCGGAGATCGCGGTCGCCGCAGTTCTGACTAAGCGCGATGCGCAGGGACGAATGTGCGGCTACACCAACCAGATCGTTGCCGGCATCAACTGGTTGGCTCGTCAGGCTGGCAGCAGGGGCTCTGGCGTCGACATCATCAATGCCTCGCTCGGAGGCAGCAATATCGAACGGAAATACTATTCGGTCTACAACGTCTACCGATCCCGCGGTCTGCTAACCATTGCCGCGATCGGCAACGATGGCCATATGGGGATCGGCTATCACGGTTCGCCCGGGAAGTTCAACTGCGTGATCGGCGTCGGCGCCTCCGACGTGAACCACCACGTCGCACCCTTCAGCGCTTGGGGACCTAGCTACGGCAACACGACGATTAGCGCCTTCAAGCCTGATCTCGTCGCACCCGGCGTCAATATTCACAGCGCCCTGCCGAATGCGCTTTACGGACCGATGAGCGGCACGTCCCAAGCCTGTCCACAGGTCTCCGGCGCTGCGGCGCTGCTCATCCAGCAGGATCCCTCTTTGCGCCGAAACGCCGACAGGCTCGCAAACAGATTGTTGGCTTTAACTTGCGTTTTACCATCCAGCCCGCATAATGCCGATGTGCGCCGCTTCGGCTACGGGCGGCTGGATCTTGCCAGTATTTAGCGTAAAGGCTAAATTAGATCCTTTGAAAGGACTTTGAAAATGCTCAGTCCAGAGGTCAGGCAGGTTGTTGAGGAGTCGAGACCGACGGAGGACGTCGCGTTCCTCGTCTCGATCGAATCGGATGACGCGCTCGCACGCGCCGCCCGCATTTCGGATATGGTCGTGCGTAACGATTTCCTCGACGGCGAATTTCACCAGATGAAGCAGCCATTTGTCGCGAGTCTGGCCAAATATGAGGATGACGGAATGCGCATCATCGACGAACTCGATGGAACGCCGCAGCTTATAGTCGCCGCTCCTGCGAAGATTTGGCGCAGGATGATCCGCGAAGACATCGCGATGCTTTCCGATCCACGGCTTGAGCTCTGCCTGAACGAGGCGGATTGGCATCTGGAGGCTTGAGGCGCAGAGGGCTTGGCGCTCTGTCAGCCCCAAACATCATCTGGGCTTTTTCGCAACTGAGAGGAACGGCTTTTAATTCCTTTGGGAAATGGAGTAGAGCAAAGTGCGAGCATCAGCCGGCTCGCGCTTTGACCCGTCACATACCTTCGAATATCCGCCATGCCTCCTTCCTATCGTAAGTCCAAGCTCCTTCGTCGTTCCCGTGTCTTCCGGGGCTCGTTCAATCTCTGGAAACCGCGGCTCGTATTCTGGACGGGAGCGCTGGCGATCGGGGTGATCAGCGTCGGCTTTGCCAAGCTTGCGGATATGGCGCAGAAGGCATTTTCTGGTGTCACGACCTCGGGCGAATGGGGTTTTCTGCTGCCTGTCATCATCACGCCGCTCGGCTTCGTGCTGTCGGCATGGCTGGCGATGACGGTGTTTCCGAACTCGCAAGGGAGCGGCATTCCGCAGGCGATCGCGGCGCGGCATCTGCATGATGAAGGTGACCGGACGCGGCTTCTGTCGCTGCGCCTCGCCTTCGGCAAGATCGTCCTGACCATATTGGGTCTGCTTTGCGGCGCCTCGATCGGGCGTGAAGGGCCGACCGTCCAGGTCGGCGCATCCTTCATGCTGGCGGTCGCCCGTTTCGGAGGCATGGCGCAGGCACGTGGACTGATCCTGGCAGGTTCGGCAGCCGGCATTGCGGCCGCGTTCAACACGCCTCTCGCCGGCATCGTCTTTGCCATCGAGGAAATGAGCAGAACCTATGAATCGCGCGCCAACGGGCTGGTTCTGACGGCCGTCATCCTCTCCGGCCTCGCAGCGCTTGGCCTCTCCGGCAGCTACAATTACTTCGGCACGGCGTCGGCAGCACCGGTGCATCTCGCCGATTGGGGTCTCGTCCTTGTTTGCGGGGTTGGCGGCGGCATGCTGGGCGCCGCCTTCAGCGGCTTTGCGCTACATTTCGGCATGCGAATACGTCGCTGGGCGCAACCACAGCCGCTGAAGCGCATGCTTCTGCTCGCCGGCGCCTGTGGCCTCGTGGTGGCAATGGTCGGCGTCGTTTCCGGCGGCAATACGTTCGGAACAGGTTATGAGCAGGCGCGCGGCGCCGTCGAGGGGCACGCCCTGCCCCTGCTCTTCTTCCTGGAAAAGCTGCTCGCCAGCTTCCTGTCGATGATATCGGGCATCCCCGGCGGCATATTTGCGCCCTCGCTAGCCGTCGGCGCCGGCTTCGGCAGCACGGTCGGCTACTTCTTCGGGACCAGCATCGCCCTTGCGGCCATTCTCGGCATGGCCGGCTATTTCGCAGGCGTGGTCCAGGCGCCGATGACCGCCTTCGTCATCATCCTCGAAATGACTGGCGACCATCAGGCAGTCATCCCGATCATGGCGGTTTCGATGATCGGCTATGTCACCTCGCGCATCCTGTCGCGCGAGCCGCTCTATCACGGCCTGTCGCGCAACTTCATCGCCGCAGCGATCCGGGCGCGGCGTGCGATGGAAAAGGGGCCGGCTGAGGGGCGCGCGGCGCACTGACTGTCGCCCTTGATATCGGCATCTAAACAGGCTCGCCGGCCGGATCAGGCAAGAAGCCTGGTGACCTGAGCGCTTTCGGGCTCGGAAACGGCATCGGCGATCGTGGTCGAAAACAGGACCCTGCGCGTCGCCTCAGCTACCTTGGCGAATACGTGGCGGATCTCGCAGTTCTGCTCGCCGTCGCAATCGTCGCACTGCCGGTAGGCCGTTATCGACAGGCAAGGCAATGGTGCGATCGGCCCGTCCATGATCCGCAGGACCTCGCCGAACGTGATCTCGTCAGGCGCTTTCAAAAGCAGATAACCGCCCTGCTTGCCGCGCCGGCTGGCGACGATGCCCTGATGTTTCAAGTCGAGGAGGATCTGCTCGAGGAACTTCTTCGGTATGTTCTGCTGAACGGCGATCTCGGAAATCATCTTCGGCTCGCCTCGTTCTGCCTGAGCCAAAGCCGAAAGCGCCCGCAGCGCATATTTTGCCTTCTGGGTGATCATATCGAACCGTCTACACACACGCACGATGCGACCTGGGCACCGTTCCGGAAATTTGCCTGTTCTCTATCGCACGTCCAGCATGAACGGAGTTTGAACGGGTATGAAAAGTCTTTGGAAGATAAGAGCTTTATTGCTGTTTCTCACCTTCGGATGATTGCGCTCAAGTGTACGCCAAAAATTGCGATTTCGCATCTTTCCGGTCATCACTTCGGATTTCCATTTGACAAGCAGCGTGTAACACTACTATTTCTATAGACATTGAAGCAAGACGCATTCATCGCGATGGATGAGCGCTTGCCCTTCAAGCCCCAAACGCCCCGGATAATCGATTCCGGCGGCGGCTTTTCTGTTTGGGCGCCGGTTGAGTAGAGATATTTGCTCCTCAGCCCGCTCTTTAGAAATCGCTTTTTCTGTCCGCAACCGCTCGCAGCTGCAATACTCCGGGCCAATATCAGGACAGGACTATCCATGACTGCCATCAATCCAATTGAAGATGCCTCCTCGCTGAACGACCGGCTAGCAGCCCTCGACCTGGCCGGTAGGCTGTCGCTCGTCGCCAGCCTTGGCGTCCGCGCCGTCTTCACGACCTCGCTCGGGATCGAGGATCAGGTGATCACAGCCGAGATCGGCAACCATCGCCTCCCGATCGATATCGCCACGCTCCAGACCGGCCGTCTTTTTCCCGAGACGCTGGCCCTGATCGACGAAACGGAAAATCAGTACGACATCCGTATCCAGCGCTATGAGCCCGAGAAGGCCGATATCGACGCCTATGCCGCTAAGTATGGCCTCAACGGCTTTTACGAAAGTGTCGAAGCCAGGCATGCCTGTTGTGGCGTGCGCAAGCTGAAGCCGCTTGCGCGGGCGCTCTCTGGGGCGACCATATGGATCACCGGCCTGCGCCGCGGCCAGTCCTCTAACCGTGCGGACACACCCTTTGCGGAATATGACGCTGAACGTCATCTCCTGAAGATCAATCCGCTTGCCGATTGGGACATCGACGCGATCAAGGCTTACGTCGCCGACAACAGTGTTCCGATCAACCCGCTGCATGCCCGTGGCTACCCCTCGATCGGCTGCGAGCCCTGCACCCGAGCCGTCAAGCCGGGCGAGCCAGAGAGAGCCGGCCGCTGGTGGTGGGAGCAGGATGAAAAGCGCGAATGCGGACTGCACGTAGCCGAGGAAGCAGCCGCGGTGGCTGCGCAATAACCGAATACTCGGTTTCCAGATCAACAGGCGGCCATCATCGCTCCCTGGAAGCCGGCACTGACATTCCTTGCGGGTAGCCGCGTAAACGATCGAAAGTCTGGAGTATTACATGCCCGATACCCGTCCGGATACGGAGCTCAGCAATCCGCAGAGTGCCAAGCCGCCGCTTGATCCCCATCTGAAAGCGCTGGAAAACGAAGCGATCCATATTTTCCGTGAGGTCGCCGCGGAATTCGAGCGACCGGTCATGCTCTATTCGATCGGCAAGGACAGTTCGGTGCTGCTGCATCTGGCGCGCAAAGCCTTCTATCCCGGTCGCGTCCCTTTCCCACTGCTGCATGTGAACACCGGCTGGAAATTCCGCGAGATGATCGCGTTTCGCGATGAAATCGCAAAGAAGTATGATCTCGACCTGATCGAGCACATCAATCCGCGTGGTGCTGCAGAAAACATTACGCCCTTTACGCATGGTTCGGCAGCCTTCACCGACATCATGAAGACGCAGAGCCTGCGCCAGGCGCTCGATGCCGGCCAGTTCGACGCGGCTTTCGGCGGCGCACGGCGCGACGAGGAAGCAAGCCGCGCCAAGGAGCGCATCTATTCGTTCCGCACGCCGGATCATCGCTGGGACCCGCGCAACCAGCGCCCCGAGCTTTGGGACATCTACAACGGCATGATCCGCAAGGGCGAAAGCGTTCGCGCCTTCCCGCTGTCCAACTGGACCGAGGTCGACATCTGGCGCTACATCCAGGCCGAGGACATTCCGCTCGTGCCGCTCTACTACGCCAAGAAGCGGCCTTACGTGGAACGCGACGGGATGATGATCCTGGCGGAAGACCCGCGGCTTGAATTGCTGCCCGGCGAGGTCAAGCAGGAAGGCATGATCCGCTTCCGCACGCTCGGCGACTTCCCGCTGACGGGCGCCATTCCCTCCCAGGCAACAACCCTCGAAGAGGTGATTGCCGAACTTGAAATTGCAACCGTGTCCGAACGCCAGGGACGCGCCATCGACCGCGACCAGTCCGGCTCCATGGAAAAGAAGAAGCGCGAAGGATATTTCTAAGATGACCGCAGCAACATCAGTCAACGCCGTCGCCCTTCCCGTCGGAGAGCCTGCGGCCGCTGCCGAGCCGGCGAAGGCTCTGCGCGACTCCCGGCCGTTGCGCCTCATCACCTGCGGCAGCGTCGACGACGGAAAGTCGACCCTTATCGGTCGCCTGCTCTGGGACACCAAGGCTGTCAAGGAAGACCAAGCCGCGACGCTCAAGCGCGACTCGACAGGCAAGCAGAACGATCTTGGCCTGCCCGACTTCGCGCTGCTGCTCGACGGCCTGCAGGCGGAGCGCGAACAGGGCATCACCATCGATGTCGCCTATCGCTATTTCTCGACCGACAAGCGCTCCTTCATCGTCGCCGACACGCCCGGCCATGAGCAATATACCCGCAACATGGCGACCGGCGCCTCGACCGCCGATCTCGCCATCCTGCTCGTCGATGCCCGCGCCGGCATTCTGGAGCAGACGCGCCGCCATGCGACGATCGCATCGCTGCTCGGCATCAAGCAGTTCGTGCTTGCGGTCAACAAGATCGACCTGACGAACTACGATCGCGCCGGCTTCGAGAAGATCACTCACGAATTCCGCGAATTCGCGCTCTCGCTCGGCGTCAAGCAGATCACCGCGATCCCGATGTCGGCGCTGAAGGGCGAGAACGTCGTCTATTCCGGCCAGGCGGCCATGCCCTGGTATACCGGCCCGACGCTGGTCGAGACGCTGGAACTGGCAACGACACGCTCGTCGCAGACGGTTGGTTTCCGCCTCTCCGTCCAGCGCGTATCGCGCCCGGGCGAAAGCTTCCGCGGCTATCAGGGCACGGTTGCCGGTGGCTCCGTCAAGCCCGGCGACAGCGTCATGATCCTGCCGTCGGGCATGGTCGCCAACGTCTCCAAGATCGTCACCTTCGATCTGGTGCGCAATGCAGCCGTTGCCGGCGACGCGATCACGCTCGTGCTTGACCGCCAGGTGGACGTGTCGCGCGGCGACATGATCGTTTCGATCGACAGCCAGCCGCAGACCGGCCTGTCCTTCGATGCGCAGATCGTGGCATTGCAGCCTGAAGGTATCGAGGGCGGCAAGCGCTACTGGCTGAAGAGCGGTAGCCGCCGCCAGCGCGTGCAGGTCCAGCCCCTCGCCCAGCTTGAGTTAAAGACCGGCGCCTGGGCGCCGTCGCAGCGGCTCTACATGAACGCGATCGGCAAGGTTCGCCTTTCCTTCGATGAAGCCGCGATCTTCGATCCCTACGAGCAGAACCGTTCGACGGGTGCGTTCATCCTGATCGACCCGGACACCAACAACACGGTGGCTGGCGGCATGATCACTGCCAAGCGCTCGGAACTCGGCGGCCTGCACAATGGCGAAGCCCGCGTGATCCTCTCGCTGCCGGCCGATCTCGCCGACCAGATCATGGCTAGCGAACTCTTCGCTAGCCGCCGCCACGAAGCCGAAGTGCGCCGCATGACGGCAGCGGAAGCTGCCGACCTGTGGTCGAACGCGGCAAGCGATATCTGAAAACTGCCAGATACAAGACATGAGAAAGGGGCCAAACTGGCCCCTTTCTCATAGGCAATCAATAAGGCCAACCCAGCGCCCTATTGGTTGATTTCCGGTTCGACGAGCCGTGCCAGGTTTTTCAGCGACTCCTGCCAGCCGAGATAGCAGGCCTCGGCAGGAATGAGATCGGGGACGCCGGCCTGCGTGATGTTCACCTCGGTGCCAACAGAGACCTTCTTCAGGATGACGGTGACTTCCATTTCGCCGGGCAGATTCGGGTCGTCGAACACATCCGTGTAGCGCAGGCGCTCGCCTGGGACGAGTTCCTTGTATTCGCCGCCGAATGCGTGACTTCCGCCCGTCGTAAAGTTGCGGAAGGACATCCTGAACTTGCCGCCGACGGCTGCTTCCAGATTATGCACGGTGCAGACAAAGCCGTTCGGGGGAAGCCACTTCGCAAGCGCGTCCGCCTCGATGAATGCGCGATAGACCTTCTCCGGGCTTGTTGCCAGAACCCGATGCAAACGTATGGTACTCGGCATGGTCATGATCCTTCTGAGTTGGTGGAGTAGACGCACCTAGGACGAAAGCGATTCAGACAATCCGACATCGGGTCCATCTATTTGTCGCACACGGTACCTTTTCAACGAGATGGCTGTCTATCGGTGAGGGCTATGACACAACTTTGGGCGGCCACAGATGACGCCCTGCCTCCGACATATGGGCGGAGCCAAATAAAAAAGGGCCAGCCCAAGGCCGACCCTTTTCCTTTTCCGGAGCTTGAACGACTTATCGTGTCGCCGGAACTGCGTCTTCCTGCTCCTCGTCCGTGCGGCCCGAGAAATAATTGGCGATCAGTGCGCCTGAGATATTGTGCCAGACGCTGAAAATGGCGCTCGGAACGGCAGCGATGGGCGAGAAATAGGCCGTGGCAAGGGCTGCACCCAGGCCGCTGTTCTGCATTCCGACCTCGATCGCCAATGCCTTGCGCTTGGTCAGGTTCAGGCCGAAGAGCTTGGCTGCGAAGTAGCCGAACAAATAGCCGAAGCCATTGTGCAGAACGACGATCGCAAAGATCAGCAGGCCCGATTGAGCGATCGCGCCCTTGCTGGCGCCGACGACGGCGGCGACGATCAGCACGATGCCGACGACGCTGATGATCGGCAACAGCGGCATGGCGCCCTTGACCACGCCGGGAATGAGCTTCTGGAAGATGAAGCCGAGCGCCAGCGGCAGCAGGATGACCTGTACGATGCTGATGAACATCGACATCGGATCGACCGGAAGATACTGGCTCGCAAACATCCAGACGAGGAACGGGGTAACGATCGGGGCTGCGAGCGTCGTGACGCTGGTGCAGGCCACGCTCAATGCGACGTCACCCTTGGCGAGATAGGTCATGACGTTGCTCGAAGTTCCGCCCGGGCAGCACCCAACCAGAATGACGCCGGCTGCGACTTCGGGCGGCATTGGAATGATCCTGGTCAGGATGACGGCAATCGTCGGCATGATGAGGAAGTGAGCGAAGACGCCGATCGCGACCTCGAACGGGCGCTTCACCAACTCGCGAAAGTCATCGACAGACAGCGTCAGGCCCATGCCGAACATGATGATGCCGAGCAGCCATACGATATAAGGTGCGACCTGCTTGAACGTGGCTGGAAAAAAGAAACCGAGAACGGCAAACAGAATAACCCAGATCGCGAATGTCTTGCCGACAAACGCGGAGAAAGATGCGACAGCCTTCACTTGACTCCCCCTGAAAACGTTAACGAAGTCGCTCTACGCCCGGGAAAACGGGGATTCAAGCATTAACATGAGGGTATCGTCATTTTTCGCCGGATAAGGAAGTTGCTGCCAATCCACGCGTCGTTCCGCGTTCCATTACGGTAAAGCCGAGCTCGATCTTGCCCTCGGCGACCTCGTCATCCTGCATCGCATTCACCAGCATATCGGCGGCACGGTGGCCGATCTCATAGCGCGGGACATGCACCGTCGTCAGTCCCGGATGGATCGACGACGCGAAGTCCAGATCGTTGAAGCCGCAGATGCCGATCTCTTCAGGCACCCGAATCCCACGACGCTGACATTCGAAGAGTACGCCGAGCGCAAGATCATCATTGTGGCAAAGGACGCCGTCGATATCGGGGGCCTGGGCGAACAGGCGCTCGAAAAGGCTGCAGCCGAGGCCGACGCTGGTCGCGCTTGGTTCATTGATGATCAGCGAAGGGTCGAAAAGACCGACCTCCCGCATCACCTCCTCGTAACCCACCTGACGCTGGCGGGCCCGCACATCCATGCGGCCGCCGAGAAGCGCGATGCGGCGATAGTTCCTGTCAAGCATGAAGCGGACGGCGCTCTCTGCCGCCACGCGATGCCTGATGCCGACGGCAAGGGAGTTCGGCTGTTGGCTGAGATCGACGATATGCACGATCGGACAGGGCGCGCGATTGGCAAGCAGTTCGATCTCCTCATAGCGTTCCACACCTATCAGTATAAGCCCGGCAGGCTTCTGGGCGAGGAATGCCCGAATGCTGTTCACTTCTTCTTCGGGTTCGTAGCGCGTATTGGCATATTGAATGCGAAGATCGGTCGGCCGCAACCGCTCCTCGATCCCTAGCATGACGCTGCTGAAAAGCTGCTGGTTGAGCGCGGGGAGAAGGACGCCAACGACACCATTGTTACAGCTGGCAAGAGCTCGCGCTGCCAGATCGGGTATATAACCCATCTGTTCGATCGCCTCGAGAATGGTCTGCCGCAGTTCCGGGGAGACTTTGTTCGGGTTGCGTAATGCACGCGACACGGTGATAGCGCTTACACCGACCTTATTCGCCACATCGCGGAGCTTTACGCGCTCCTTGCGATTTCTTCTCTGTTTCGGCCCCACGCCCATGCTCTTTCCCGGCGCCCCATGGAGACGCCGCCGACGCTCCGACTTCTACTGGACCGCATGACCATTCGAATCGGGCGCACCCCTACTTGCACATTTTAGAAATGACTTGAGCCCGGACTAAAGTCCAAACATGTAACCCACACAAATCTGCCTCACGCACTTGTCTACGTTCAACGCGAAAAATAGATCACACAATGGACGAAAAATTGCGTGGGCGAGACAATTTTCCAGCATTCGCGCGCCTTTGCTCGTCAAAGTCAGCTTCGCTGAATGTTTCGCGGACAAACAAAATGTGTTGGCACTGGGGCGTGAGTTAGGTTTCTCCCCGGGCTTTGACACTGGCGTTTCACATACTGCCTGCTATACAATCCACCTATGATGTCGGAACGAGTCCTTAAGATTGCAGCCTGGGGTTATGTCATCGCGCTGGTCGCGCTGACACTGGCGCATCTCAATCTTCAGGCCGAGATCGGTAATCCTTTCAACGTGTACAGGATCGTCGCGCTTTGCGTGGCCGGTATGTTGGCGCGGATTGCCTATCCATTCGCACCATCGGGCGCGTGCCTGATGATGATCGCCGGCGTCTTCGGCCTCGGGGTGGCGCACCTCTTTGCCAACGGCACTTATGGATATCCGCTGGATATCATCGCAAACATGGCTGCCGGCCTATGGGGTGTCCTGCTGGGTGCGGGAATTAACCGGATGCGGATGTCCTCGGATGGCAAGCGAAGCCTGTTGCAATAGTCAACCGTGTCGCGCCGCATCGATCGAAGCCGAGGTCAGATAGAAAAAGCAGTATCCCGCGTCGCGTTACGGGAGGGCACTATGCAAGTTCGTGAATGGCATATCGGCCTTGCGGTCGTCGTTGCGGCCGTGGCTTTCTACGTCGCACTCATGGTGCCGATGAGCGGCCAGGCGCCGCAGCGCGGCATGCAGCCGCCACAACATTCAGCACAGAAATAGCTAAGATTACGAAAGGCCGGCTGACCGGTCTTTCTGCCAAACTCTTTCATTTCCATTTTACTGCGGACAATTGGAGGACGCGGCAGGATTGTTTGCCTGGTCCTGCTTCATGGCGGTCGTGTTCTTGTTGGTGACCATGCCGTTGCAATCCTGGGACTTGCCTCCGCCACTGGGCGAACCATTGCCACTGTTCATGTCATTCGATGTGCTGCCTGTCGTACTCGAATCTGTCCCACTGGTCCCATTGGCTCCATTTCCGTTGTCGCCGCTGGTGCTGGAACCGGACTGGCCGGTGCCCTGCCCGGAACCACCGGCGCCTGAACCGCTGGTGCCCGAGCTCTGGGCCATCGCAGCGGTTGCCATGCCGACGGATAGCGCGGATACAGCAAGAATTTTCAAAAACATAGGGTTTCTCCTATCATTGTCCTGGGGGCTTACGACAGGCTAACTTCCGCCTCCGCGGGATGTTCCTAATTTTCCTGAATCGAAGAGAAGCCCTGACGGGATGCCGAGGTGCCCGCAGCGCCGACTCTCAAGGCCGCCTCATCGCCTTGAAACGGCTGCGGCTGTTCTACAAAAACTGTCATGTTCCTATCATGTTATCGCCCTAGACAACCCAAGGCTCCATTTTTGACCATGGATTTTGACGGAGGATATTATTATGAAACACGTACGTTCGACTTCATTGTCGCTGCTGCCCGCAGCGCTTGCCTTCCTGCTCGCCACGACCGCCGTTTCGTTTGCCGACAGTTCCGTCACGATCGATGGCACCACATTCGTCAACAAGGGCCGCGTCGGCATCGGTCGTATTCCGGCCAACCAGCGCGACAAGTTCGGCGAGACCTTCGGCTCCGGTTCCGGCATGTCGGTCGATGCCAAGAGCTGGACGCGCGACGGCGACACCTACAAGGGCTCTCTCTGGCTGCTGCCGGATCGCGGCTATAACGCCGTCGGCACGACCGATTATCGCCCCCGCATCAACACGATCGACATCCAGCTGACGCCGGTCGCGCCGGGCACCACGCCCAGCGCCGACAAGCAGCAGTCGAGCGTTCAGGCCAAGCTTGCCGATACCCTGATGCTGGTGGACGACAAGGGTGCGGATACGACCGGCCTCGATCCGATGGATGGCGTTCGTCCGGCCGCCGGCGGCATGCCCGATCTGCCGCAGGCCCCGAACGGCAAGATTTCGCTCGACAATGAAGCAATCGTCCGCCTGCCTGACGGTGGCATGTTCATCAGCGACGAATACGGCCCCTATATCTACCGCTTCTCCGCCGACGGTCATCTGGTTTCGGCCACGCAGCCGCCGGCAGCGCTGCTGCCGATGCGCAAGGGCAAGCTGAGCTTCGCCTCCAACAACCCCGGCCCCGGCGAAACGGCGCCCACCCCGAAGGATCCGGATACCGGCCGCCAGAACAACCAGGGTCTGGAAGGCATGTCGATGACACCTGACGGCAAGTTCCTGATCGCGGTCCTTCAGTCGGCAACGCGCCAGGACGGCGGCGATTCCGGTTCCACCCGCCAGAACACCCGTGCGCTCGTCTACGATGCCGCCGATCTTAACCACCTCAAGCTGGTTCACGAATATGTCGTGCCGCTTCCGGTCTTTACCGATGCCAAGGGCAAGAAGGCCGTCGCCGCCCAGAGCGAAGTGCTGGCGCTTTCGCCGACCTCCTTCCTCATGCTCGCTCGCGACAGCGGCAATGGCTACGGCCAGCCGGGCGACAAGTCGCTCTATCGCAGCATCGATATCGTCGACGTATCCGCCGCAACGGACATCGCCGGCACCGATTTCGACGGCGTAAAGCCGGTTGCGCCGAAGGGCGTCGTCGACCCCTCCGTCAAGCCGGCGACGCTGACGCAGTTCATCGACATCAACGACAGCGCCGATCTCGCACGCTTCGGCCTGCACAACGGCGCACCGAACGACCGCAACAACCTGTCGGAAAAGTGGGAAGCCATGGGCATCGCCAAGGTTATCGATCCGAACCTGCCGAACGATTACTTCCTGTTCGTCGCCAATGACAACGACTTCCTGACCCAGGATGGCTTCCAGGTCGGCACGGCCTACAAGGGCGACGGCGGTGCTGATGTCGACACGATGTTCCAGGTCTTCCAGGTCACCCTGCCGGGCTTTTCGGCCAAGTGAGGGATAGGATATCGGCGGATGGCACGAGCCTCCGCCGATAGCGAACAACAAAAAGGGCGCTCGACCCGGATGGGGAGCGCCCTTTTTTATCCCGGACGGCGAACGCTAGCCTGACTTCGAAAAGTCGGCTCGGCAGGCTGTCGATACGGGCAATGACCGGGAAGTAGCGATAGTGCCTGACATATTCAAGAGCCTAGCTCATTTTTTCGGGCGAAAGCCGAAAGCGTCAGGGCTGGTGTGCAAAAAAGCGTCTTGGGTAGGTAGTCTTAGGCAGGTAGTCTTGGGCGGTTGGCCGCAGGCTGCCGACGGAAGAGCCCGTCGGCAGTAGGCTTGCTGCGCTTAGCGGCAGACTTTTTCCTTGCTGATGACCCAGTGGCCATGAACGCGGTGCTTGACAGTCTTCACGACGCAATGGTGGTGCATCGGTGCAGCCTCAGAAGGCGTGGAGATAGCTGCGAAGGAGGCAAGAGCGACTGCCGAAGCAATGATCAGGTTCTTCATTGTGGGGTCCTTTTAAAATAGACACTGCGCTCGCTATGGCGCCTGACGTAAATGGGCCGTCATGGTTAACGTAAAGTGAAAGCGGAAACACGTTATCGTGATATCATATGACAATAACTATCCGGGCAGGCTACCGGGTCGGTAGCGGCGGAACGATTATCGTCTGCTGATCCCCGCGGGCGCAATCGAGATCTTTTTCATCGATTTTTCGAATCGAAATCTCGAAGCTTCCAACAAGATTCCCATCGTCCGTCACGTTGGACAGGGTGATATTCAGCTCCGCAGTCTGCTCTCGCAATGCTTTCGCCACGAGTTCATAGGCTGCAATAGCCGTCTTTTCGGGAAGGATCTCGACGGGGACGATCTTGGATAAAGGCATAGCAATCTCGATCAAGATTATGCCCCCCGGCAGACCACCCTTATAACAGCACCAACTTCCCTTGGGAATGGTACGCACGTCACATAGATGCAACAAATAGTATTCGCACGGAAAATTGATCGCGCGCCTGCCGCGGAAAAACCGATGGGCAGAAATGAAAAAAGCCCGCTTTCGCGGGCTTTTCGGCTGGTCGGAGTGGAGTGATTCGAACACTCGACCCCCACGTCCCGAACGTGGTGCGCTACCAGACTGCGCTACACTCCGTGACCAGCGGCGCCTCTATAGACCGGGCATTTTTTCTGCGCAAGCACCAAAATCGAAAAGACGTTTGATTCCTGTCAAAAAAATCAGTGTGAAAATCGGTGGCACTGTGCGCCGTCGAAACCGCTAAAGTGCGCTAGTCGCAACACCCTAAGCAAATTCTTCGTGATCGTTCGTATTGCAATTTTCTTTTGCCGGCTTTGGCGCTAAAGCGCTTTGTGGGACAGGCGGAAGCAGTGCGGGACAGCGCGCTTCCTATGGTCGAATGCGCGAAAAAAGCTCAAGGACGACACGATGAATATCCGCATGACTTCCGCGGCAGGGCTGATGCTGGCCCTCGCCGGATGCACCACCATTCCTTCGATCCCGGCGATGAAGGCCGATCCGATTGCCGAGCGCTGGGTCGGCAAGTCGGCCGGTGGCTTCTTCGCCGCCTATGGCCCGCCGATCTCCGACCATGACGAAGGCGACGGCCGCGTCTACAACTGGCGTGGCGGCTACAAGAACGTGAAGGTTGCCGCACGCCCTGCCGCCGACGGCAAGAAGGCTACCGGCGCCCGCACGCTCTATCTCAGCTGCAAGGCCGACATTCAGACCGATTCGAACTACGTCATCCGCTCCATCCACATCCTCGGCGACGTGCCCGGCGTCAACGGCCCATCCTACTGCGCCGAACTGCTGGCACCGACGGAACCCGCCAAGAGCTGATTTCCGCGCAAATCGGGGATGCGATTTTTACGGGCGGCCTGAGAGGGCCGCCTGTTTTTTTGAGGATGAAGGGCCGCGCACCTCATGAAGCGAGCGAGAACGACGCGAGTGCAAGTTGCAGTCGTGAGCGGGCCTTGCCCTTGCTTCCGGAGCTGATAGCTTTGGGCATGCATCAAAATATTGAAATTCCGGAGCCCTTCTTCATTACCGAAACTGACGGTTGGTCGGTCAACCACAGGATCAACTCTTTCCTTCCCGGCTACCTGATGGTCAGTTCCAAGACGTTTACCAACGATCTGAGCGAGCTGTCGAAGGAAGCATTGTCGTCGCTCGGTCCGCTGCTCGCCCGGGCGCAGGACGTGTTGAAGCGCAATCTACAGGCGGAGCGGGTTTACATCGGCCGCTACGGACACACGCCCGGCTACCCGATCCACTTTCATGTCATCCCGATATATCAATGGGTCGAGGAACTGTTCTGGAATGACAACCGATATCGGTTGCTCCAGACCTTCACTAATGGAGCGGGAGAGTCAGCGACCGATGGAGCGGAGATGACGTTGTTCGTCTGGAGGGAGTTTTGTGAACGGCCGGACCCGCCTCCGATCAAGGGACCGTCCATTGCAGACGTCATCAGCCTTCTGCGACTCGTTATGCCTCTACAGAGTGGCGAGCAGGCTGCTTCGTAGTGGCGAAAGTTCAGAGATATATGACGACGGAGAAAACGTGGCTGGGGCGCCAGGATTCGAACCTGGGAATGCCGGTACCAAAAACCGGTGCCTTACCGCTTGGCGACGCCCCATCGCTTGAACAGGCAGCTGTTGCCGTCAAATCGACGCCTGATTAGCAAAGGTCGCATCGGCTCACAATCCTTAAGTTTTGAAGCGACCCATATTTCTGTAGGAGCGCCGGCCCACTATAGTAGGTTTCCACCGATCCCATGGAGACATGATGAGCCAGTATAGCGCCCGCCCGCCTGTAATTGCGACCACGCTCGTCGACGACGCCGTCGTCAGGATCATTCGATGGGATTTCGAGCCGGGGGCGGATACCGGGCGTCATGTGCATGGGCTCGGCTATGTCGTCGTGCCGATGACCGATTGCAGTTTTCTGATCGAGGATGCGGAAGGCAGCCGCAGGGTCGATATCGCCAAGGGCGCCGCCTATCGGCGCGATGCGGGCATCGAGCACAATGTAGTCAATGCCGGCACTGAGCCCATGTCCTTCATCGAAATCGAATACAAATAGGAAGTACGCTTCATTCATGGATCATTCTGAATTCGACCTCACCTTCGAGCCGGCCTATGGACGCGCCGTACCTGTCGCGCCCGGCGTCGAGCGGATGACGGTCAACAATCCCAGCGCCTTCACCTTTCACGGAACCAACAGCTATATCGTCGGCTCGACCTCCGTTGCCGTCATCGATCCCGGCCCGCCCGACGAGGCGCATTTCCAGGCTTTGATGGTGGCGCTCGCCGGTCGCGAAGTGACGCATATCTTCGTCAGCCATACGCACCAGGACCATTCGCCCCTCTCCCGCCGGTTGAAGGAAGCGACGGGGGCCCTGATCGTCGGCGAAGGACCGCATCGCCCGGCGCGGCCGCTGCATGCGGGCGAGGTCAATCCATTTGCCGAAAGTTCGGACAGGGCATTCGTCCCGGATATTGCGCTTGCCGATGGTAAAAGCGTCTCCGGAGACGGTTGGACGATGACGGCATTGCTGACACCGGGGCACACGGCAAACCATGCCTGCTTTGCGCTCGGCGACACCGGCATCGTGTTTTCCGCAGACCATGTCATGGCCTGGTCGACGACGATCGTCGCGCCGCCGGATGGTGCGATGGCCGATTACATGGCGTCGCTGGACAAGATGCTTCTTCGCGACGACCGCATCTTCTTTCCCGGCCATGGCGGGCCTGTCAAAGACCCCTCCTCCTTCCTGCGAGGCCTGAGGACCCACCGGCGCATGCGCGAACGCGCGATCCTGGAGCGCATCAGGGCCGGCGACCGGACGATCCCCGATATGGTGAAGATCATCTATCGCGAGACCGACCCGCGGCTTCACGGAGCCGCGGCACTCTCCGTGCTTGCCCATATCGAGGATCTGGTGGAGAAAGGCTTGGTGGAAACCGACGGACCGCCGGCCCTGATGGGCATCTACCGGCCGACGTGACGAATATCCGTGACAAGCATTTAAGTTGAAAAAGGCTCCAGGCCGAGAAGATCGCAAGCAATGCGCCGAAAATACTATAGCTATCGCGACGATCCTGACGTGCCGGACTTTGCGGATGAAAGACCCGTGATCGTTTTCGATGGGCACTGCGTCTTCTGCTCCGGCTGGGTGAAGTTCGTGCTGAAGCATGACCGCAGGCGGCGGTACCGTTTCGTCGCCGCGCAGACACCGCTTGGCGATGCGCTCTATCGTCACTACGGGCTCGACACGCGTGAGTATGAGACCAACCTGCTGATCGAAGGCGGTCGCGCCTATTTCAAGTCGGAGGGAACGATCCGCATGGCTGCCGGCCTCGGAATGCCGTGGTCGATGGTGCGGGTGCTCAACGTCATTCCGCGCGCCATTCTCGATCCAGTCTATGAATTCGTTGCGCGCAACCGCTTCAGGATCGCGGGCCGCAGGGAGGGCTGCTATGTTCCGACGGCGGAGGAGCGCAGCCGGTTCCTTTCGTCCGGTACCAGCGATCAGTCTCCCGCTATGCCCAAGAGTTCGGCATCCAGCGCCTTCAGATAGGCCTCGGCGATCGCGGCGCTGAAGCCGAGATCGTGCGGTCCGTAGCGGGATGCGACTCGGATATCGACCAGCGTCGTTTCCGCCTCCTCATGCAGCCGGATCAACACGTCGAAACGCAGGCCGAGGATGCGCGTGCGGGTCTCGCCCTGCAGCGTGACGTCGGTGTTGCGGCGGATCAGCGACGCGACCTCGTCTTCCTCGTCCGGGCGAGGCGTCGGCACGGGGACCAAGTCGGGCGCATCCGTCACCGCAGCGTCGTTGCCGCCTCGCGGCAGGGGGACCGGAGGCGGCGCGTCCGGCTCAATGTCGGCTGCCCCCTCGACCTTGGTGATGGTGATGCGGCTATCCTTGGCGACCTGGCGCACGGCTTCTAGAACGCGGTCGGCCGCGCCCTCGTAACGCCGACCTGTCAGCGCCGGATAGGCGGTGGATTGAGCGGCCCGATCCTCCGGCGTGAGGTCCGTCTTGCGCGTCATCCAGATCTGATCCGCATGCGGCGGCTTCAGCCATTGCGGTGCATTCCCGACATCGGTCGAGACATCATAGAGCTCCGGCAAGGCGATATAACGTTCCGCTCCGACCACGAGGAGTGCGAGCGGCAGCGCCGCATAGACAAGCGCCTTGAAGGCGGAAACGCCGCCTTCGGCACCGATCTGCCAAAGCTGCACGAGACCGACGACGGCCAGCAAGACAGCGATTGCCGCCACCCCGGCCGAAATCAAAAGCAGAAGAACCAGATTGGGCGTCGCCAGCGGCCCGAACCGATGCCCGAGCAGAACCAGCACGCAGAGGACCAGCGCGAAAGCGGCGATAAGGCGCGAAGCGTGCGCGGCATGCGAAACGGGACGGTCGAAACGGATGGTCATCAAGGGCTCGTCGGCGCGTCGGATGGCTCCATGTTTAGAGCACGAATCACGCAAAGCAAAAGGGTTGTCTGATATTCGAGACAACCAATCCACCAAGAAGATCGGGGCTGCGTGGGACAGCATACCGGGCACCCCGAATCATCAGCACTTGCTTAAATGCCAAAAAAAGGCCATTCTCACGGCGTTTTACTTGGCCTCGTCAATGACTTGAGGAGATTGAAGCGATGCTTTCACAGGATGTAGCTGCGAAGTCGCAATCCACTCCGCCGGGTGTTATGGCGGATGCTGCCGACCCGCAGCTCCCGCTTGAACTTGTGGAACTCGAGCTTTCGCTGGAAGGATTCGGCGGCGGCGAAGCAGGTTTCCGCGAAGCGGTCCGCGAGGCAGCAACAGCCGCGGATGGCGAGTTTCTGTTCGATCTTCCGGCTGCTGGGCTGATTTCCGATTGCCGCCAGCTTGCCGTCATCCGTATTCCCGGCGAGGGAGGCAGCATGCGCATCGTGCTCGCCGTGCTCGATGGAGACGGAGCGGAGATCCGGCTGCAGGAGCCGGACGACGAAACCGAACATCTGGTCCGTTTCGCTGATGCCTTTGTGGATGTGCTGCAGCTGATGCCTGAACAGACAGACGATACACCGCCGATGGCCGATTCAGTCATTACGCATCCCGAAACTGTCAGTTGACCGGTTTCGCAAATTGTCCATGTCTTTGATAGCGCGTGTGATATAGCACTTCGCGTTGAAGAAGGTCAGTTTGCGATGCATATCTCCAGAATTCTTTGCCTCATAGCGCTTGCGGCGGTCGTTTCGGCCTGCCAGACGCTTACGCCCGAGCAGCAGCGCGCGGCAGACGAGGCCAAATGCAGCGGCTACGGGTTCAAGCTGGGCACGCCGCCTTTTGCCAATTGCCTGATGAACCTCGATCTCGACCGCCGCGCCGACCAGCGCGCCTTCATGTACGGCGACAACGATCCCTTCTGGGGCGGCCCGACCGTCATCGTCGGGGGCGGTTACGGTCGCCACTGGCATCGCTGGTAATATCGCGCATTTCCTTCAAGCTGATCAGCTTTTCGCCTTGATCGCTGCCTGGGCGGCGGCAAGGCGGGCGATCGGTACGCGAAACGGCGAGCAGGAGACGTAGTCGAGACCAATGTCTTCGCAGAAATGGATCGAGGCCGGATCGCCGCCATGTTCGCCGCAAATGCCGAGCTTCATGTCGTTGCGGGTGCGGCGGCCGCGCTCGGCGGCTATGCGGATCAGTTCCCCCACGCCGTCGAAGTCGAGCGAGATGAAGGGATCATGCTCAATGATGCCCTTGCGCTGATAGGTCGGTATGAAGGCGGCGGCATCGTCGCGCGACATGCCGAAGGTGGTCTGAGTCAAGTCGTTGGTGCCGAAGGAGAAGAACTCGGCGGCCTCTGCGATGATGTGGGCGCGAAGGGCAGCGCGTGGCAGTTCGATCATCGTGCCGACGAGATAGTCGATCCTCATCTGTGCCTCGGCCATGACAGCGCCAGCCACCTCGTCTATGCGCGCCTTGACGTAATCCAGCTCCGAGCGCAGGCCGACCAGCGGAACCATGATCTCGGGCACGACTGCAGCACCCGTTTCCCTTGCCGCGGCAACTGCCGCCTCGAAGATGGCACGGGCCTGCATCTCGACGATCTCGGGATAGGAGATCGCCAGTCGGCAGCCGCGATGACCGAGCATGGGGTTGAATTCGTGCAGGGCATCGACGCGTTGGCGCAGCTTGCCGGGCTCCATGGCCATGGCTGCAGCAACCTCTGCGATCTCCTCATCCGTCTTCGGCAGGAACTCATGCAAGGGCGGGTCGAGCAGACGGATCGTCACCGGCAATCCGTGCATGATCGAGAACAGGCTGGTGAAATCCTGCCGCTGCATCGGCAACAGCTTTGCCAGGGCAGCCCGCCTGCCCTCCTCGCCCTCGGCAAGGATCATTTCGCGCATCACATGAATGCGATCGCCTTCGAAGAACATATGCTCGGTGCGGCACAGGCCGATGCCCTCGGCCCCAAAGGAACGGGCAGCGCGTGCATCCGCCGGCGTGTCGGCATTGGTGCGCACCGTCATGCGTCGCGAGCGATCGGCCCAGGCCATGATGCGGCCGAAATCGCCCGACAGCTCCGGCTGGATCATTGGAACCTCGCCACGAAGAGCCTGGCCGGAGGAACCGTCTATGGTGATGATATCGCCCTTCTTCAATGTCACGCCGATGCCGATCAGCTTCTCGTTGCGCATATCGATGCGCATCGTGCCGGCGCCGACGACGCATGGGATGCCCATGCCGCGGGCGACGACTGCCGCATGGCTGGTCATGCCGCCGCGCGTGGTCAGGATGCCTTCTGCCGCATGCATGCCGTGGATGTCTTCTGGGCTCGTCTCGATGCGAACGAGGATGACCTTGCGGCCTTCCGCTTCCGCTTCCACGGCCTCTTCGGCAGTGAAGACGATCTCGCCGGTCGCAGCGCCCGGCGAAGCCGGCAGGCCGGAGCCGATGACATGTCGGCGCACGCGCGGATCGATCGTTGGGTGAAGCAGCTGGTCGAGCGTTACCGGATCGATGCGCGAGACGGCCTCTTCCTCGCTGATAACACCCTCGTCGACGAGATCGACGGCGATCTTCATCGCCGCCTTGGTAGTGCGCTTGCCGGACCGCGTCTGCAGCATCCAGAGCTTGCCGCGCTCGATCGTGAATTCGAGATCCTGCATGTCGCGATAGTGGCCCTCAAGCTCCGTGCAGATACGGCGAAATTGCGCGAAAGCTTCCGGCATCAGCTTTTCCATCGACGGCCGCTCCTGGCCGGAGGAAATGCGGCCGGCTTCGGTAATGCTTTGCGGCGTGCGAATGCCGGCGACGACATCCTCGCCCTGCGCATTGACAAGGAATTCGCCGTAGAGTTCTTTCTCACCGGTCGAGGGATTGCGAGTGAAGGCAACACCCGTTGCGGAAGAATTGCCGAGATTGCCGAAGACCATGGCCTGAATATTGACCGCGGTGCCCCAGGCTTCGGGGATATTCTGAAGTTCGCGGTAGGTGATGGCGCGGGGGTTCATCCAGCTTGCGAAAACCGCGTGAATCGCGCCCCAGAGCTGAACATGCGGGTCCTGCGGGAAATCTTCGCCAAGCTCCTCCCGGATCATCGACTTGAAGAGGCCGACCACATGCTGCCACTCGACGGCCGAGAGGTCGGTATCGTATTCGTGGCCGAGACGCGCCTTCTCGTCTTCGAGAATTTCCTCGAAGTTCTCGTTGTCCAGGCCCATGACGACATCGGCATACATCTGGATGAAGCGGCGATAGCTATCCCAGGCAAAGCGGGCATCACCGGCATCATGGCCCAAGGCCTGGACGGTATCGTCGTTGAGGCCGAGATTGAGCACGGTGTCCATCATGCCGGGCATGGAGGCCTGGGCACCGGAACGAACCGAAACGAGCAACGGCCGCGCCGTATCGCCAAAGCGGCGACCGTTAATCGCCTCGACATGCGCCAACCCCTGCATGACGTCGGCCTTCAGCGCCTCGGGCATGCTGCTTCCGTTTTTGTGATACAGGCCACAAGCTTGGCTGACGATCGTCAGGCCCGGAGGTACGGGAAGCCCGAGATGGCACATTTCAGCAAGATTGGCACCCTTGCCGCCAAGCTTCGCGAAGTCGCTTGCGCGCCCTTCCGCTTGTCCATCACCGAATGTGTAAACCCACTTGGTCATTTTCCCCCGTCCAGCTCCAAGCCGAACTTAGTTCATTGAGGAGTAAATGAAAATCGACAAATGAGGCAAAATGTTGCGCCGCACAAAATCAATATGTGGAAGGGGGAGGAAGATCAATGGCGAGGGCGATTTTGCGGCTGGCGGCGCGGCTGAGCAGTGACAATTGGATACGCGATGTGGGAACCCCTCATCGCCTCTCGCCGCACCACTCATCGCTCCTGCAGATCGCGAGCAAGCGTTTCGACGAGAAAATCGATGAAGATGCGGACCTTGGCCGTCAGGCCGCGCCGGGAGGGATAGACGGCGCTGATGGCGGTCGTTTCCATCTCGTGGTCCTGCAGAACCGATGTCAGCGCACCGGATGTCAGCTCCGGTATGACGAGCCATGCCGGCAAATTTGCGATGCCCAGATGCGACAGGACGGCGGCCCTGATCTGCTCGCCGTCATTGGTGAGGAAGCTGCCGTCGGGACGATGCAGCACCTTGGCGCCGTCCCCTCCCCGGTATGACCACGGCCGGATTTCTTCGCGGCCGGTAAAGACAATGCAGGCATGGCGAGCGAGATCCGCGGGCGCGGCCGGCACACCATGGCGTTCCAGGTAGGCAGACGTGGCAACTGTCACGAATGGGCTGGTCGCCAGCCTTCTCGCTGTCAGGGTCGAGTCGGCGAGATCGCCATGCCTGATAGCGAGATCGACACCTTCCTCGATCATGTTGACGTAGCGGTCGGAGGCAAACATCTCGACGCGGATGCCAGGGAAGCGTTCAAAGAAGGCCGGCAGGTGCGGCACGACATAGAGCCGCCCGAAAACCGGCGCCACGGCAATGCGCACCAGGCCCGATGGCGCGGCCTGGGTGTCTCTAGCGAGCGCTTCCAATGCCGCATAGTCATCCACCAGCCGAAGGGCGGATTCGTAGAAGCGCTGACCCGTCTCGGTCATACGCAGGCTGCGGGATGTCCGCAGCAGCAGTTGTGCGCCGAGTTGCGCCTCGAGCGCGGCGATCTGCTTGCTGACGACAGACTGCCCTGTCCCGGCCTCCCTAGCGGCAGCCGAGAAGCTACCGCGCTCGATGACGCGGATGAAAAGTCTGATGGCGTCGAGCCGGTCCATATAAGCCTCATGAAGTCCACAATGGAATAGATGGTAGTCCAATTCCCTGTCTATAAGCCGAATTAGGAATGGATCAAAACTCTTTCCAGAGGAACGGACACCTCGCCTCAGAAGGAGAAGAGACATGACGCAGACATACAAATTGAACATGAGCGAAACCCGCCACCCGATATCCGCCGCTGATCGGGAGGCCGAAATCGCCGTTCTTGCGGCGATGGGGGCTCACTTCACGAATATGACGGGCACGATGCGGGACGCTTATGACGCGATGACGGAGACGACGCCAATCGCCGAAGGCGTAACCCTTGAAGAGGTCGACGAGCCGCAGTTGAAGGGATGGTGGGTCCGTCCCGAGCAGGCGCCCAGCGACCGCGCCATCCTCTTCATCCACGGCGGCGCTTACGTGTTGGGGTCAGCGAGAGCTTATCGCGGGCTTGCAAGCCAACTGGCCATAAGAACTGGCGTCGCGAGCTTCGTGCTCGATTATCCGCTCGCACCGGAGCATCCGTTTCCGGCAGCCTTCGACGCAGCGGTCGCGGCGCGGCGCTGGCTGGGTGAGCGCGGTTTCGGGCAGATCGCGCTCACGGGCGACTCGGCGGGCGGAGCGCTGGTGTTCGGCGCAATGGCCACGGAAGACATCCGATCCGAGGTCGCCTCGGTCGTCGTCTTCTCCCCGTGGATCGATCTCGCGTTGACAGGCGCCTCCTTCAACGATCCCGCGACCTACGACCCGATCTTCCTGCCGCCACAGATCCTGACCAAGGCTGCGGAAACCTATCTGGCAGGCGCCGCGCCGAAGGATGGTCGCGCGTCGCCGCTGTATGACATTCCGAAGGCTCTGCCGCCGCTGGCCATCCAGGTCGGAACCGACGAGCTGCTGCTGGACGACGCCCGACGCTATGCAGCCGCCGCGGCTGCGCAGGGCGGCAAGGTGCAGCTGGATATTTACGAGGGGCTGCACCACGTTTTCCAAAGATCGGTCATGGAGCTTCAAGGCGCGCGCCATGCCTTGGACGACGCCGCTGTATTCATGAAATGCCACTGGAGATAAGCCGATCTTCTGATTGTCAGACTTTGCTGAATCATCGGCCTCAAAAAAACTTTGCGGGACCGCTCGGCGATCCCGCAAAGCCATTCCGTCCGGCCAGGAAAAACCGGACGGGGGGTTGGAGGATCCCACGCACGGACATTTTGCCCCTCGGCTCCCAATCGTTGCGCCCAGAGGCCGCTCAGATCTCTCACCGAAGATACCGGTTCCGATCTCCCTCGGAACTCTTCCCGTATAAAGTCAGCCTAGTGCACAAAGTTCCACGCTGGCATCCCCCAATTGGAGCATGCGGCGCAAAAAGCGGCAGGCAAATGTGATTTTAATGGCAAAATTTACTTAAAGTAGAATGACTTACGCCGTCTCGCGCAACTGTTCCGCGGTCTGAAGATCGACCGATACGAGCTGGGAAACGCCCTGCTCCGCCATGGTCACGCCGAAGAGCCGATCCATGCGGGCCATGGTGATAGGATTGTGGGTGATGACGACGAAACGTGTTTCCGTCGAGGCGGCCATTTCGTCCATCAGATTGCAATAGCGCTCGACATTATGATCGTCGAGCGGCGCATCCACTTCGTCCAGCACGCAGATCGGTGCCGGATTGGTCAGGAAGACGGCAAAGATCAGCGCCATCGCCGTCAATGCCTGCTCGCCGCCTGATAGCAGCGTCATGGTCTGCGGCTTCTTGCCCGGCGGACGCGCGAGGATTTCGAGACCGGCTTCCAGCGGATCGTCGGACTCGATCAATTGCAGTTCAGCCGTGCCACCACCAAACAGATGGGTAAACAGCCGCTGGAACTGAGCATTGACGACATCGAAGGCGGCGACGAGGCGCTCGCGGCCCTCGCGATTCAGGCTCTGGATCGCGCCGCGGAGCTTGCGAATGGCATCGATCACGTCGTCCCGCTCCTTGATCAGGGCGTTCAGGCGATCGGTCAGTTCCTTGCTCTCTTCTTCGGCGCGCAGGTTGACGGCACCCAGGCGCTCGCGCTCCATCTTCAGCCGTTCCAGCTCACGCTCGACCTCCCTCAGATCAGGCATGGCTTGTGTGGCCGAAACACCGGCGAGACGCAAAGCCTCGTGCGGTGCGACATTCAGCGCCTCGCGGATACGCATCTCGCCTTCCTGCCGCTTTTCGCGCGCTGAAACCAGACGTTCCTCGGCACGGCCGCGCTTCTCGCGGCTTTCGGCAAGCTCAGATAGCGCCACCGTTGCGTGGCGATCGGCTTCGCGCTGGATGATTTCCGCTTCCGCCAAGCGATCGGCAGCAAAGCGGCGGGCTTCCTCCGCCTTTTGCAATTCGGTCAACAGCGAGCGGCGCTTGTCGTCGAACTCATCGGGCGCAAGCTCCAGCTCCATCGCTTCCTCGCGCGCCTCTTCCTCGCGATCACGCAGCGTCTGGATATGATTTTCGGCGCTGGCGGCCCGTTGGCGCCAGGTATCGCGCTCCTGATGGATCGCCATGATGCGGCGCTGGCGGGCTTCGTTTTCCCGGTTCAGGCCCTCGTGACGAGCCCTCACCTCGGCCAGTGCGCCACGATCGGTCGCAACCTCCATCTGCTGCTCGCGCAGGCGCAGGTCGATGGCGCTGAGATCGGGTGCGTCCTCAAGCTCGATGCGTGCATTCTCGTCCTGAAGGGCCACGTCTTCCAGTTGTGCCCGCAACTGGCTGATGGCTTCGGCGACGACATCGCGCCGGCGCCTGAGATCGCCCGAGGCGCGTTCGGCCGCAGCCAGCGCGTCCCTTGCCTCGGCCAGATGACGGGCGGAAAGCCTGCTCGTCTCGCGAGCGTCCGCGAGACGACGTTCCTCTGTCCGAATCGCTTCTCCGGCAGCGGCAAGACGCTCCTCGGCTTCGAGAAGCGTGTCCCGGGCAAGTTCGACCTCTGCTTCCAGTTCCGCGAGGCGGTTCTTCTGGGCAAGTCTGAGGGCTGCCGCGCTCGGCGCATCGGCGCCCGTCACGTGGCCGTCCCAGCGAAACACGGCGCCGTCCTTGGTCACCAGGCGCTGTCCCGGCTTGAGCGCGGTCATGAGCTTCAACGCAGCATCCGGCGTAGCGACAAGGCCAATCTGGCGCAGCCGGCGCGTCAGCGCGGCCGGGGCGCGGACATGCGAAATCAAAGGTTCGACGCCCTCGGGCAGAGCCGGATCACCACCGCCGCCACCATTGTCGGACCAGTGGACCGGCGACGCAGCATCAAGCGGGGATTCCAGATCGTCGCCGAGGGCCGCACCCAGCGCCGTCTCGAAACCGCGATCGACGCGCAATTCTTCCGCAACCGGCGAGAAGGCACCTGCAGCAGCGCCGGCAGCAAGCATCTTCGAAATCGTGCGGGCTTCCGTCTCCAGCGCATTCAGGCCGGACCGTGCCTGCTCGACCGGAGCGCGGGACAAGGCCTCGGTTTCGCGGGCGGCGGCAAGTGCTGCCTCAACCGTCTGCGCGGCCGCTTCGGCATCGGCGACAGCGGTCTCAGCCGCCTCCACCATCGCCTGCTTCTCCTCGGGATCCGGCAGGACCTTCATTCTGTCGTCGACGGATGCAAGTTCGCTGTTTGCCTCATCGACCTGACGCTCGAGCCGCATCTTGCGGTCGGCAAGGTCACGGATGGCGCGTTCGAGCTGGTTGCGGCCTGCGGCAGCCTCGGCGCGCTCTGCCGTCAGTGCTGCGAAAAGCCGCTCGCTATCGGCAAGTTTTTCTGCAGCACCTTCGAAGGCCTCGCGGGTTTCCTCGGCGAGCCTGCCGGAATCTGCTAGAATATCGGTGATCTCAGCCTCTTCGGCATCGAGCTTGGCAAGGATTGCCGCATTGTCCTCGACAAGGCGTTCCTCGCGACGGATGTCTTCGCCAAGCTGTGCCAGGCGACGGGTCAGTTCGTCACGACGGCGCAGGATACGGTTGGCATCTTCCTCAAGCTGCGACCGGGCGATCTGCAGGCGCTGCAATGCAGCTGCCGCCTTCGCCTCGCCCTCGCGCAATTCCGGGAGCTTCAGGCTGGCGATCGCCTGGCCCTTAGCGGCCTCCATCTGGATCTGCGCCTTTTCGGCGACGACAACGGTCGCCTGATTGAGGGCGCTATCCGCCTCAGCCTCGGCTTCCTTGGCCTGCACCCAGCGGATATGCAGGAGCATCGCCTCGCGGGCCCGGATATCAGCCGAAAGCATCTTGAAGCGATTGGCCTGACGGGCCTGGCGCTTCAGGCTTTCTATCTGGCTTTCCAGCTGTGATGTGACATCGTCGAGGCGTTCGAGATTGCCCTCGGCGGCGCGCAGGCGCAGCTCGGCCTCATGGCGGCGGGAATGCAGGCCCGAAATGCCTGCCGCTTCTTCCAGCAATTGCCGGCGGGCCTGTGGTTTCGCCTGGATCAGTTCCCCAATGCGCCCCTGTCCCACCATCGAGGGGGAGCGGGCGCCGGTCGAGGCATCGGCGAAGAGCAGTTGCACGTCCTTGGCGCGGGCTTCCTTGCCGTTGATGCGGTAGACCGAGCCCTGTTCGCGCTCGATGCGACGCGTGACCTGGATCTCATCGCTGTCATTGAAGGCAGCAGGCGCCGTGCGATCGGCATTGTCGAGATAGAGCGCCACTTCCGCCGTGTTGCGGGCCGGCCGCTGGCCGGAGCCGGAGAAGATGACGTCATCCATGCCCGAGGCGCGCATGTTCTTGTAGGAATTCTCGCCCATCACCCAGCGCAGGGCCTCGACGAGATTGGACTTGCCGCAACCGTTCGGGCCGACGACGCCGGTCAATCCACGCTCGATAACGAATTCCGACGGCTCGACGAAGGATTTGAAGCCAACGACACGGAGCTTATTGAACTTCATGCAAGCCCTTTCCGGCCGGATGAAGAGCAATCATCCGCGCATGAAAAACGGGCGCACGGCTCCCGCCGTCGCCCGTCTTCGTCAGAAGGCTCGGATTACTTGGACGCTTCGTCGATAAGCTTCGACATTGCGACAATCGACATATCCCCTGCGTAACGCTTCCCGTTGATCAGGAAGGTCGGCGTGGCGTTGACGCCATAGCTCTTGGCGCCGCGCTCGCGTACGGCGTTGACTTCATCCAGAAGCTTCTGGTTCGTCAAGGTCTTCGTGAAACTATCCTCAGTAAACCCGGCGAGCTTCGACATCTGCAGGAGCGCTGCGCGGCCGTCATCGGCAGCGGCCCAGGCAACCTGCTGCTTAAACAGCATGTCGACCATTGCGTAATACTGCTCGGGCGACGAAAGCTGGTCGGGAGCCTGCGGGTTGGTGCGGGCCAGCATGAAGGCGGCCGCAGCGCGCGGATCGAAGGGGAATTCGCGGATGATATAACGCACCTTGCCGGTGTCGATATATTTGCTCTTGAGTTCCGGGAAGGTGGTGACGGCGAAATGCGCGCAGTGCGGGCAGGTCATCGACATGTATTCGACGATCTTGACCGGCGCGTCTTCCTTGCCGAGCGCCATTTCCGGCAGCGGGCCGGGCTTGAGCACGTCGGCCATGTCTACGGTGCCGTCGGAATCAGGCGGGGTGTCTTCCGGGTTGTTGGTGGCGCCGGTGGTGGTCGTGTCCATGCCGTTGACGCTCGTTGCGTTTGCAGCGGACGCCGTTCCCCCGAAGGCTGCAAGGCCTCCAGCGAAAGCTGCCAGGGCAGCGCCGCCCAGCAGGTGGCGTTTGGTCAAGAGCAAGTCAGACATCGGCATTTGTTCACCTGTCGAAAGAGGTCGTTGAATAGTGTCATGCGATATAACGGCATCCTGCCGCTCACAAGCCACGGTTGGCCAACTTTCTTCAAAGAATTGTGACCTGTCAAAGACATTGGGATTAAATTATTGTCAGAATGGGCGCTGACGACCATTCTTAGCTGTTGCCGAGGCCACCAAACGACGCATCCTGGCCAGCATAGAAGAGCCGTAGAATCTTTACCGCATCTTGCTCGATTCGATAGGCGACGGTTACGCGTCTCTCAAATACAGATATTCTGATATCTTTTCCCAGCGTTTCGCGTATCGGGCCACGGAGCGCCATGGTCTCCAGGCGTTCGCAATGGGCGCGCCGACGCCGAACGAAGGATATGGCCCGAACAGGACTGTCTACTGCAATAAACTCGTAGATGCGCACGAGATCGTTTTCCGCCAGCCGCGCGAAGACGACCCTATATTTCAAGAGCGATCGCCTTTTATTCGCTCACTGTGCAAGGCTTCGATACGATTGAAGACCTCATCAAGGCTGCTCGGCGGCGTATCGTCGTCCAAAGCCTCCTGAATTCTGGTACGCATGAAGATATCCAAAGCGCGTTCCTCGCGATCGAGCGCTCTGAGCGCAGCGCGGATCACCTCACTCGCAGAGGCATAGGCGCCGGATTCGACGCGTTCATCTACTGCCTGCTGTTGAGCGCCGAGGGTCACCGAAATCGGTTTGCTGCTTCTCATTAACGGCTCCTGCAAAGAATTACACGGGAAAGTATGACAATGTCATATCGGATGCAAGCCCGCTTTACCGCCCCCGCTTGCCGAGCACCGCCGTGCCCAGCCGCTCGATCGCCTGCCGCAGCTTGTCGCCCTCGATGCCGTCCATCATCGCTTCGAGCTTCCGGGCGGCTTCGCCCTTCAGTGGGAGCGGCTTGCGCGAGCGCTTGGCAGCCAGCGAGACCGGCTTCTGGACGATTCGGATCTGGTTGACGGCGGCGAAGCCGAAGAAGCTGTTGATGCGCTGGATGAGTTCCCCTTGCGCATGGGTGAGGAACAGGGCGCGGGCACCCTCGCAGGCGATCGTCAGCACGCCGGGCTGATAGCGGTTTTCCTCGCCGAAGTCGCCGCGGCGGGCCCAGGCGATCTTTTCCGGCCGGGTGCAATCGGCGAAATCCTCGCCTACGATCTCATCCCAGGAACCGAGCAGCGCCGTGTTGATGCCGGCGCGGCGGGCAAGCACCGGGTCGATCAGGGCATTCGCCACTTCCGAGATCTGCTTCTCACCTTTGCGGGGGTAACTCATATTCGGGGATAACCCATGGACATCGCGCGCTTAAGCCCTGTTTCGCGTCCCGAGACCTTGATCGCCCGACGCAGCTTAGCCAAGTATACGGCACTTCTCCCCGATGCCGCAAATGATGAGCAAGACCAGTTCCGAAATCCCCACAGCCGCCGCCCTGCTTATCTGGTACGACCGGCATCACCGCGACCTGCCCTGGCGCGTCTCGCCGCCGATGGCAGCGCGAGGCGTGAAGGCAGAGCCCTATCAAGTCTGGCTGTCTGAAGTGATGCTGCAGCAGACGACGGTGCCTGCGGTCAAATCCTATTTCGCCAAATTTCTCGAACGCTGGCCAACCGTTACGGATCTTGCCGCGGCGCCGACCGACGACGTCATGGCGGCCTGGGCGGGGCTTGGATATTACGCCCGGGCGCGGAACCTGAAGAAGTGTGCCGAAGCGGTCGCGAATGATCATGCGGGCATATTCCCGGATACGGAAGAAGGTCTGAAGGCACTTCCCGGTATCGGCGACTATACCGCAGCGGCCGTCGCAGCGATTGCCTTCGACCAGCAGGCTGCGGTCATGGATGGCAATGTCGAGCGCGTGATTTCGCGGCTCTATGCCATCGCGACGCCGCTACCTGCCGCCAAGCCGCTGATGCGGCAGAAGGTGGCGCTGCTAACGCCGGCGACACGTCCCGGCGACTTTGCGCAGGCGATGATGGATCTCGGGGCAACGATCTGCACGCCCAAGCGACCCGCCTGTTCGCTCTGTCCCTTCCGTGATGCTTGCGAGGCGCTGCGGCTGCATGATCCCGAACATTTCCCGGTCAAGGCCGCCAAGAAGGACAAGCCGGTCCGCCAAGGTGCGGCCTTTATCGCGGTTACTTCGGAAGGTGAAATTCTGCTGCGTCGCCGTGGGGAAAGCGGCCTTCTCGGCGGCATGACGGAAGTGCCGACCACGGGTTGGACGGCGCGGATCGACGGCGCCACCGGCACGGAGGCGGCGCCCTTTGCCGCCGATTGGCAGGCTTGCGGCACGGTCACCCATGTCTTTACCCATTTCGAACTTCGGCTGACGATCTATCGCAGCGCGCTTGCTGCAAAGCCTGCAGCCGATGACGGATGGTGGGAACCGGTTACAAATCTTGACAGCCAAGCCTTGCCAACAGTCATGAAAAAAGCGATCGCACAGGCTATTCCACGCGCATTCAAGAGCCGGGACTGAACATCTAGGGGCAATTCATGACGACGCAGATCAAGCATATCGTTTTCGATATCGGCAAGGTTCTCATTCATTACGATCCCAACCTTCCCTTCAGCCGCGTCATCCCCGACGAAGACGAACGCGCCTGGTTCTTCGCGAATGTCTGCACCCATGACTGGAACGTCGAGCAGGATCGCGGACGCACCTGGGCCGAGGCGGAAGCATTGCTGATCGCCGAGCATCCCGAACGCGAGGAGCAGATTCGCTCCTTCCGCAAGCATTGGCACGAGATGGTGCCGCACCACTACGAAGACATCGTTGCAATCATGGAAGGCCTGATATCAGAGGGTCGCGATGTGACGATGCTCACCAACTTCGCATCAGATACGTTTCGCGAGGCGCAGGAGCGTTTTCCGTTCCTGACCAAGCCACGCGGCGTGACGGTTTCGGGCGATGTCGGCCTGATCAAGCCTGACGTCGCAATCTATGAGGCGCATGCGAAAAGCTTCGATCTGGAGCCTTCGGCAACGATCTTCATCGACGATTCGCTGCCCAACGTCGAAGGCGCCAGGGCTGCCGGATGGCATGCGGTTCACTTCACCGGCACCGACAAGCTGCGCAGCGATCTCGCTTCCTACGGCGTCAAGGTGTGAGCCGATGACCTTCGATCCCGCAGAACGCATCGTCATCTTCCACGAAGCCATCAACGGCATGGATATCGAGAAGATGCGGCCCTTTTTCGCCGAGAACGCCGTGTGGATCTCTGCCGGCGTCGGCAGCCTGGTCGGCCGGGATGCGATCCTCGCCGGTATCAGGCAGTATTTCAGCGATTATCCGGATCAGACCGCGATTAACCATCGCGTCGAAACGCTGACGCCCCTGTCCGGACGTGCAGTCTGGTCGGTGCGCGCCACGCACGCAAAGACCGGCAAGTCGCTCGTCCGCGAAGGGGAGGAGACGATCACTTTCAACGAAGACGGCGAAGTCGTGAGCGTCGATGTCACGGATTATCAGGCATTCTGACGACGATGAGGCGGCGTGGATATCCTACCCGCCTCATGCCCATTGCATTGCGGCCAGATAGGCAGCCAGTACGAGGAAGATGAACAGATCGGAGATCATCGCGATGTTCTCGATCTTGTTTCTGTCGCCTTTCAGCAGATGCTTGAAACCTGCCAAACCATAAAACAGGCCGCCGACAACAGCAGCTGGGACAACCCAGCCGCGTTCAAAAATCGACAGGATGCCGAGCAGGCCGATGGACAGGTTCGCGAAGCCGAGTTCCTGCACGATGACCAGGGCGGCCGGATCCTTGATCTCAAAAATCTTCTGCGCGGTGAATGCAGGATTGATCGTCTGGCGGCAGCCCGCGAGAATCAGCCGGATTCCGACAGCCCAAAAGACGAACCATTTGCCGGCAAGCACGATTAGACTGCCGCCATGGATAACCATTTCCGCGGCAATCGACCCGATGGGAAGAATGACCATCAATAGAACAATCATTCCGAGATACATGATGACCTCCCCCGTCAGCACCCGCTGCGATTGTATATTCTAATCGATCGAGCGAAATCGTACAGGCATCACTTCGGGCACGTCTCCTTCACCCGTTTTCGGGCATGAAAATCGGCCCTTCCGGTAAAAGCCAGATCGTTCATTGGCTTAGGAACCATCTCCTCCCTGGCAAGTTAGTGGACAGCTGCCCGCATCCGTGGCGGACAGGCTCAGAAACAATTCAAGGTCAGCCTTGCTGACGGGAGGTAAAAATGGGTCGCGGCATATTGCTCTGGCTTCTCGGTGTTCCGATTCCGCTGATTATCATCATCATGCTGTTCACGCATTGAGGAGGCGGACATGTCGGTGCCTGTCTCTTCCCTAAATGATCCGACCATGGAGTCTTCGTCTTCCGCCGTCAGCTGGGGTCCCATCATCGCCGGCGCGCTGGTTGCGGCTGTGATCTCGCTGCTTTTGATGCTGGTCGGCTCCGGCATCGGGCTGACCATGATCTCTCCCTTTGCGCATGAAAGCAGTTCGGCGATAACGGTTACCGCATCGGCCGCGGCCTGGCTGATCGTCGTGCAGTGGTTCTCGGCCGGCGTCGGTGGCTACCTGACGGGGCGGCTGCGGACCAAGTGGACGAGCGTCCATACATATGAGGTGTTCTTCCGCGACACGGCTCACGGATTTCTGTCCTGGGCGCTGGCGACCTTGCTGGTCGTGGGCTTCCTCGGCTCCGCAATCTCGTCGCTGATCGGCGCCGGAACCCAGGCGACCGCATCGGCCATCGGCGCTGCGGGTTCCGCCGGTACGATTGCTGCTTCTGCGGCTGCATCCAATAACAGCGGCAGTGGAAGCAGTAATTTCTCGACGGCCTATTTTACCGATGCCCTCTTGCGTCCAGCAAACGCGAAAGCCGCCGCCCCGGCAAACGAGAGCAACGAAGCCGTCAGCGCTGAGGTGACGCGGATCCTGGTCAACGGTGCGGCTCAGGGCGAAATCTCGGCCGATGACCGCACCTATCTGCAGCAAGTGGTCGCCTCTCGCGCCGGACTGTCCGATGCCGATGCAAAAGCGCGCGTCGACGCCGTCCTCAAGCGCGTCGACGATGCCAAGGCGGCCGCTCAAAAGGCTGCTGATACCGCTCGCAAGGCTGCTGCGGCAACTGCACTTGTCGGCGCTCTTGCGCTCTTTGTCGGCGCCTTCATTGCCAGCGTCGCAGCCGCACTCGGCGGCCGGCAAAGGGACGAAGACGAGGAGCGCTACAGGCTGAAAAGGTAGACGGCACCAAACGACAGACCATCTCGCAGCATGCAAAACGCCCAGGATTCGTCATCCTGGGCGTCATCATTTCTCTTTCCGGGACTGGAGGTACAAAACCGGAAGAGAATGGGCGATTGATCGGGATCGAGAGATAAGAGCATTTCCGGCTTAAAACGGGGCCACCGGAAATGCTCTTATCTTTTACGCAGTTCCGGACGGAAAGCCGCTTCACACTTTCCTGGAACTGCCTATTCCATCTTTCCCAGATCATTGCGGATGATGGACCGCAGTTCGTCGATCGGGCGCAGGGTTTTCCCGTCGTCGAAATGCCAGAACGTCCATCCATTGCAGGCATCAAGGCCCTGGACTTTTGCGCCAAGGCGATGAATGGAGCCGGCTTCGCCGCCAGAGGCGACCGTGCCGTCGGCGCGAACGATGACGCTGTAGCGCTTCTTCGCGTCCGTCAGCACCTGGCCGGGCTTGATCATGCCGTTTTCGACCAGCACGTTGAAGGCGACGCGCGCCTCCTGCTTCTTGCCGGTCATGACCGTGAGTTCCGCCTTGCCGAGCGGTTCGACGGCGGCGATGCGAGCCGAGGCCGCATCGATATAGTCCTGTTCGCGCTCGATGCCGACGAAATGGCGGCCGAGGCGCTTGGCGACTGCCCCCGTCGTGCCCGATCCGAAGAAGGGATCAAGAACGATATCGCCGGGCTTGGTCGATGCCATGATGACGCGAGCGAGCAACGCTTCCGGCTTCTGTGTCGGATGCGCCTTCTTGCCATCTTCGCCCTTCAGGCGCTCACTGCCGCTGCAGATCGGGAACAGCCAATCGGAGCGCATCTGCACATCGTCATTGGCGGCCTTCAACGCATCGTAGTTGAAGGTGTAACCCTTGGCCTTGGCGTTCGGGCTTGCCCAGATCATCGTTTCATGGGCGTTCTGGAAGCGACGACCCTTGAAATTCGGCATCGGATTCGTCTTGCGCCAGACGATGTCGTTGAGGATCCAGAAATTCAGGTCCTGCAGCGTGGCGCCGACGCGGAAGATATTGTGATAGGAACCGATCACCCAGATCGTGCCCGTCGGCTTCAAAACGCGGCGGCAGGCGAGCAACCAGGCACGCGTGAAGGCATCATAGACCTCGAAGGAAGCGAACTGGTCCCACTCGTCATCGACGGCATCGACAAGCGACTGGTCCGGCCGGTGCAGCGTGCCGCCGAGCTGAAGATTATACGGTGGGTCGGCAAAGATGACGTCGACGGAATGAGTTGGCAAGGCTTCAAGGGCCGCAACGCAATCGCCCTTGATGATCGTGTCGACCCAAGAAGCCGGATTGACTGACTTCTTGAGCTCGGCAAGCGGGAAAACTGACGCCATATGATACTCGCTCTTACACTTTACGCATTACGCTTTACTGGAGCGTTATGGTTACCCAAGTTGGTTACCAAAGGCTAAAGCATGGAACGATTTGGGAAATTTTTCTTCCGAACTTCCTAATTCGCTAGTTGCGAATTTCCTTGCTGTCCGCCGGCGCTTCCAGTCTTTCGTTCATTCCATAGTCGCGAACCACGTGGCCTATACGCAGGCGATAATCGGCGAAAACGCCGTTACGACCGGCTTTCTGCGCCGCGCGATGCGCTTCGAGATTGCGCCATTTGCGGATTGCTTCCTCATCGCGCCAGAAAGACAGCGACAGGATCTTGCCGCGAAGCGTGAGGCTTTCGAAACGCTCGATCGAGATGAATCCGTCGATGGTTTCGAGTTGAGGGCGAAGCTCGCCGGCGAGGTCGAGATAGTGGTGGCGCTCGCCGAGACAGGGAACGACTTCGAAGATGACGGCAATCATGGTTTTCTCCTTTGGTGTCGGAGCCGGTTTTCGCATGTTGCGCGGCGAGCATGCTTCGGTTACGATCGAAGTATGAAGGAAGGACCCAACATAGCCCAGATCGGGGCGCTGATCGGCGACCCTGCACGGGCAAATATGCTGTCCGCGCTGATGGCCGGCAAGGCATTGACGGCGACCGAGCTTGCGGAAGCCGGCGGGATCACCCTGCAGACGGCGAGCGGGCATCTTTCCAAGCTGGAAGCCGGCGGTCTCATCGGCCAGCGCAAACAGGGACGCCATCGCTATTTCGCGCTGGCGGACGAGGCTGTCGGCAAGTTGCTGGAAGGGATCATGGGTTTTGCCGCCAGCCGCGGACACCTGCGCCATCAGCCCGGACCGAAGGAGCCGGCGCTTCGAAAGGCGCGTATCTGCTACGATCACCTCGCCGGCGATTATGGAGTGCGCATGCTCGACAGCCTGATTTCTGCCGGCGCCATCTCGACATCTGGCGAAAAACTCGAACTGACCGGGGATGGCGAAGCGCATCTCAAATCGATCGGCATCGACGTGACCGGGCTGAAATCAAGCCGCCGGCCGCTTTGCCGCTCGTGTCTCGACTGGAGCGAGCGGAGGGCGCATCTGGCCGGCAGCCTCGGCAAGGCGCTGCTTTCGAATTTCTTCGAGAGAGGCTGGGCAAGGCGGTCGCAGAACAGTCGCTCCATTCTCTTCACATCCGAAGGCGAGCGGCAGTTTCTTCTGCTATTTCCGCTGGAAGCCTGAGTCGGCCCATAAGGATTTCGGATGATTAACCGACGATCGCAAAAGCGTCGCGCGTCGTGCCCATCGGCGTGCGCACGGGAGAGCGGCCGATCCATTGCACATGCTTCTGAAGAATTGCAGCGGCCTCTTCCGTCCGGCCCTGCCGAAGGGCCGAGATGATGGCGCGGTGGTCTTGATCGGTCCGCTTTTCCCAGCCGGATTGCCAGGCCGAGAACAGAAACCTCGCGCTCGCCGCATGCAGGTCGTCGATCGAGGCGAGCAGGCGCTTCATCCCGCAGGGCGCGAGGATCAGTCGATGGAAGCGACGATTGGCCGCCTCCCAGGCATGGACATCGGCAGCAGCATCGCCTTCGCGCGTCGCTTCCTCCGCCTCTTCCAGAATGGCTGGCGTTATATGCTGGGCGGCATGGCGCAAGGCCAGCACTTCGAGGGCGGCGCGCATCTCCGCGACCTCCCTCACCTCCTTGAGATCGAAGGAGGCGACCCGCACCCCGCGACGCGGCAAGCTGATCGCCAGCCCCTGAGCCTCCAGCCGGCGGAAAGCCTCGCGGACCGGCACATGGCTGGTCGAAAATTCCTCGGCGATATGGTCCTGCCTGAGGCGGGTATCGGGCGCGAGCTCGCCCCGGATGATGCGCTCGGCAAGCACCCGGCTGATACGGCCCGCAATCGTGTCTTCGGCATCCTTGCCCATATGCGTTCCTTAAATAGCGTCACGGAACTTGTCGAGCGGACAAAACCATTTCAATCAGCGCAGTTCTGCTATGCCTTGTCGGCGGTTGAGCTTTGAACAGCCTTCGTGTAAAGCCGCACGATCTTCCCAAAAGGTATGGCGTGACATGAGCACCGGCTTCGACCTCATCATATTCGACTGTGACGGCGTTCTGGTCGATTCGGAAATCATTGCAGCGGACGTGGAATCCAAGCTTCTGACCGAGGCGGGCTATCCCATCGGCGCCGAGGAAATGGGCGAGCGTTTCGCTGGCATGACCTGGCGCAACATCCTCCTGCAGATCGAGCGCGAGGCAAGCATTCCGCTGTCTGCGACGCTTCTCGACAAATCCGAGAAGATCCTCGACGTCAGGTTGGCAAACGAGGTCAAGGCCATTCCGGGCATTCCCCTCGCCCTATCGCGCCTCGATATGCCGCGCTGCATCTGTTCGAATTCCAGTTCCGAGCGCCTCGACATGATGCTTGGCAAGGTCGGCCTCAAGCAGCTCTTTGCGCCGCATATCTATTCCGCCAAGGACCTGGGTCCGGATCGCGCCAAGCCGAAGCCGGATATCTTCCTTTACGGCGCCGAGCAGTTCGACATGCCCCCCTCGCAAGTCATCGTGGTCGAAGATTCCGTTCACGGCGTCCATGCTGCACGCGCGGCCGGCATGCGGGTGATCGGCTTTACCGGCGCATCGCACACCTATCCATCGCACGCAGACCGGCTGACGGATGCCGGCGCCGAAACGGTGATTGCGCGCATGGCTGACCTTCCCGGCGTCGTAGCGGCGCTTGCGGAATGGGACGGGGTTTTCTAATTTCCAGATCTTTGGGTTGAGGACACCGGTAGGATATCGAATCAGACCGGAGCCCCGCCCCCCAATTCCTCGTCATTCTCGGCCCGGCGGATCTATCTCCACCGGTTAAATTTCGATGAGCCTTTACAGAAGACAGCAGTCGTGAGGACTGCCTTACTTCTTCTTCGTGTGACCCTTTGTCGGCTTTGTCGCCTTCGGCGTCTCGTCCGCGAAGCCGACATAGACGGTGACGAAACCGCCCGAGCCGCCGGTCACCGAAATCCTGTCATCGGTGAACAGGAATTGTGCCGTCGACTGCCCGGGAGGAATCTGGGCCTGGAAGTTGACCGGCTCGTCATAGAGCGACGTCGTGCCATCGAGGACGGACACGTGAATTGGCAGCGTCACCGTGCCGGCGCTACCCATCGGCCCCGCAACGAGCCGGCCCTGGACAGCAACCGAAATTTTCAGATTCGCGCCGTCAGTCGAGCAGGAGCGCGTTCCCTGGGCAAGCGAGGCCTGGTACATCAACTGGCTCGGATCATCCTTCGCGCCCTTGGCATAGGAGTGATAGACGGATGCCTCGTCGCGGATCACGATCTGGGGGCACTTGCCTGCTATGACAGGGGGAAGGCTGCCCGCCGGTGCGGCAGCCGCGGTCGCGCTGCTGGCCTGAGGTGCCACCGTCACATCCGTTGCGGGCTGCTTGTCGCCGCCAAAACCGAGAGAGTTGCAACCGGCCAAAATTGCCAGAAGTGATGCCGAGAAGAGAACGCGAGATACCCTGCCAAACACGATTATTTCACCCTCTGCCTGTAATTCATATTATCCGCCCTCGGCTTTGCCACCGGGCCTTTCATGACACTTGGCGATGGTCTATACCAGCGGCCTAGCGAAAAATCGATTGGGTAAGCACCGTTTTGGTTCACTTTTCGACGCCGACATATCGGCACAAACCGCCGCCCTTGACGGTCATGTCTCGCCGAATTGCGCGGCTGCGAAAACCGGGCCGGTCTATTTGACGCAAAGAGACGTGTCGCTACGCCCTTCTCCGCTTTAAAATTCAGCCGCATTGCGCGCCGAAATTCCAATCCGAAAATCGAGGTAAAGACCGTGGACTACATCTCAACACGGGGAGAGGCCCCTGCCCTTGGCTTCTGCGACGCCCTTCTGGCCGGGCTTGCGCGCGATGGCGGGCTTTATGTACCGCGGGAATGGCCGCATCTCTCCAAGAAAGAGATCAGAGGTTTCAGGGGCAAGACCTATCAGGAGATCGCCTTTGCGGTCCTGTCGCCGTTTACCAATGGCGAGATCCCGGCCAAGACGTTTCGCGGCATGATCGACGAGGCTTACGCGACTTTCCGCCATCCGGCCATCACGCCTTTGGTGCAGACCGGGCCGAACAGCTTCGTCATGGAACTGTTCCACGGCACGACGCTGGCCTTCAAGGACGTCGCGATGCAATTGCTGGCGCGGCTGATGGACTATGCGCTTGCCGAACGCAACGAGCGGGCAACGATCGTCGGCGCAACTTCGGGCGATACCGGCGGCGCTGCCATCGACGCCTTCGCCGGACGCGAGCGGACCGATATCTTCATCCTCTTCCCGCACGGCAAGGTCTCGCCGGTGCAGCAGCGTCAGATGACGACCTCGACGGCATCGAATGTCCATGCGCTGGCGCTGAACGGCAATTTCGACGACTGCCAGAATCTCGTCAAAGCGATGTTCAACGACGCGAAGTTCCGTGACGGCGTGAAGCTATCAGGCGTGAATTCGATCAACTGGGCGCGCATCATGGCGCAGGTGGTCTATTATTTCGTCACGGCTGTCGCGCTAGGCGGGCCGGACCGGAAGATCTCGTTTACGGTCCCGACCGGCAATTTCGGCGACATCTTTGCGGGCTATGTGGCCAAGCGCATGGGTCTGCCGATCGACAAGCTGATCATTGCGACCAACGACAACGACATTCTCGCGCGCACCTTGAAGACCGGGCGTTACGAGATGCGCGAGGTCAAGGCGACGACCTCTCCGTCGATGGACATCCAGATCTCCTCGAACTTCGAGCGGCTGCTGTTCGAGGCCCATGACCGCGACGCGTCGAAGGTGCGTGCCGCCATGGAGAGCCTGAAGCAATCGAACGGCTTCGAGATCGGCAAGGATGCATTGAAATTCATCAAGCGCAACTTCCGCGCCGGCCGCGCGACCGAGAAGCAGGTAGCGGAAACCATCCGCAAGACGCTTGCCGATACCGGCTATCTGATCGATCCGCATACGGCGACCGGCGTCTTCGTGGCGGCGAAACATGAAAAGCCGAACAGCCCGATGGTCACACTTTCGACCGCACATCCTGCAAAATTCCCCGCCGCAGTAAAATCGGCAAGCGGTATTGACCCGGCGCTTCCGACGTGGCTTGCTGGACTGATGGACAGGGAGGAGCGTTTCGATATCCTCGATCCCGAGCTTAAAGTCGTTGAAACCTTTATCGGCAAGCATGCGCGGGCCTAGGGACGGTAAACGCAGAAAGACGAGCGATGACAGTTGAGTGCACCCGGCTGAAATCCGGGCTGACGGTAGTAACCCAGACGATGCCGCATCTTGAAAGCGTGGCCCTGGGTGTCTGGATCAAATCCGGTTCGCGTAATGAAACCGAGGCAGAGCACGGCGTCGCGCATCTGCTTGAGCACATGGCATTCAAGGGCACGGGCCGCCGCACAGCGCGGCAGATCGCCGAGGAAATCGAGAATGTCGGCGGCGAAGTCAACGCCGCGACCTCGACCGAAACGACCTCCTATTATGCACGCGTGCTCAAGGAAGACGTGCCGCTCGCCGTCGACATCCTGGCCGACATCCTGACGGAATCGGCCTTCGACGAAGACGAATTGCAGCGCGAAAAGCAGGTCATCCTGCAGGAAATCAACGCGGCCAACGATACGCCTGACGACGTCGTTTTCGACAAGTTCTCCGAAGTCGCCTATCGCGATCAGACGCTCGGCCGCGCCATTCTCGGCACGCCGGAAACCGTCCTCAGCTTCACGCCGGCGCAAATTCGCGGCTATCTCGGCCGCAACTATACGACGGACCGCATGTTCATCGTTGCGGCCGGCGCCGTCGATCATGAAAAGTTCGTTCGCCAGGTCGAGGAGCGTTTTTCCAGCCTGCCGACCGCGCCGGCAACGGCGCCGATCATCGAGCCCGCACGCTATATCGGCGGCAGCGTGCGCGAGACGCGCGACCTGATGGATGCGCAGATCTTGCTCGGCTTCGAGGGGCGCGCCTATCACGCCCGCGACTTCTACTGTTCGCAGATCCTGGCAAACATCTTGGGCGGCGGCATGTCCTCGCGGCTGTTCCAGGAAGTGCGTGAATTTCGCGGCCTCTGCTACTCGGTCTATGCCTTCCACTGGGGCTTTTCCGATACCGGCATCTTCGGCATTCACGCGGCGACCGGCGGCGAGAACCTGCCGGAACTCCTGCCCGTCATCGTGGAGGAACTGCGCAAGTCCTCCCACACGATCGAGCAGCAGGAAATCGAGCGAGCCCGCGCCCAGATCCGCGCCCAGCTTCTCATGGGCCAGGAAAGCCCCGCTGCCCGCGCCGGCCAGATCGCCCGGCAGATGATGCTCTACGGTCGCCCGATCCCCAACCCGGAAATGATGGAACGTCTTGAAGGGATCACGATCGAGCGATTGACGGATCTTGCCGGACGGTTGTTCTTCGATACAGTACCGACGCTTTCCGCTATCGGGCCGCTCGAACAGCTCGCCCCGATGGAAGACATCAGTGCTTCGCTCGCGCAGACATCGCAAGCATCGAGAGCAGCCAGCGGCTGACGATCCCGTCAGTCCAGACATCAAAAGCCCGGAGTAGACTAACGGATGTCAAAATCGGTTTTTCGGTTTCTGTCACGACATCCCGACACTGTTCAGCTTGAAGGCGACGACCATCTTCTCCGCCTGCCGCGCTATTCGGACTTCAACCAATGGCACCGGCTGAGGGCCGAAAGCCGAAGGTTCCTGGAGCCGTGGGAGCCGACCTGGCGTCACGACGAGCTGACCGAGGGCGCCTATCGGGCCCGCGTCATTCGAGGCAAGCAGGAATATAATTCGGGCCAGGCCATCCCGCTTTTCATCTTTTCCAAGGAGGACATGACGCTTCTTGGCGGCCTGACGATCGGCTACATCAGGCGGGGTGCGGCCCAGAGCTGCATGATCGGATATTGGATGGGCGAACGGCATTCCGGCAAAGGCCATATGTTCGCCGCACTTCAGTTGGTTATACCCTACATCTTTTCAGGTCTTGAGTTGCACCGTATAGAGGCAGCCTGTATTCCGGATAATGAACGTAGCATGAGGCTCTTGGAAAAGGCCGGTTTCCAGAGGGAAGGTTACTTGCGCGGATATTTGAAAATCAACGGGCAATGGCGCGATCATGTGATGTTCTCCCGGTTGGAATCGGATTCCCACCTCACCAGAAAATCCCTAAGCCTATGATCACCGCTCAGTTCTCGAACCCAGCTGCAGCCCGACGATTGCTCGCTGTGATCTTTTCGGCTGCCATGCTGGCGCTGTTCGTCATCTTTACCAGTGCTGCGCATGCGGCCGAGCCGGTCAAGATTTCGCGCGACGACACCGCGCTCGACCTCACCGCAACGACGGAAATCTACGCGAACCAGGGCGAAGCCTTCCAGGTTTCGACGGCAGCCGGCGCCGACGGCATTCGCCGCCGCATCGAGGTGCGCTCCACGTCGCCCAACCACCAGGGCGACTGGGCGGTGTTTGCGCTTGCCAACGTTTCGGAAGAGCAGCTCGAGCGCGTCATCGTCGCTCCACATTTCCGACTGGTGAATTCGAAGCTCTTCTGGCCGGATCTCGGCTCGCAGCGCATCATCTCCATCACCCCGAGCGAAGGCTTTGCGCTCGATCGGCAGCCGAGCGACGAGGCTGATGTCTTCCGCATCACGCTCAATCCGGGCGCGGTCGTCACCTTCGTTGCCGAGCTGTCCTCGCCGAACCTGCCGCAGCTCTATCTCTGGGAGCCGAACGCCTACAAGGATACGGTCAACGCCTTTACGCTCTATCGCGGCATTGTTCTCGGCATTGCCGGTCTGCTCGCCGTCTTCCTGACCATTCTCTTCGTCGTCAAGGGAACGTCGATGCTGCCGGCGACAGCAGCACTTGCCTGGGCTGTGCTCGGCTATATCTGCGTCGACTTCGGCTTCCTCGGCAAACTCATCAGCGTGACCTCAAGCGACCAGCGAATATGGCGCGCCTGTGCGGAGGTGGCGCTCGCGTCGAGTTTGGTGATTTTCCTGTTCACCTATCTCAATCTCAATCGATGGCATGCGCATCTCGGCTATGTCACGCTCGCCTGGGTCCTGGGCCTTGCCCTGGTGTTCGGCGTGGCTATCTACGATCCCTCGATCGCGGCCGGCATTGCGCGCGTATCGCTGGCCCTGACGGCAACCGCTGGCATCCTTCTGATCATCTATCTCGGCTTCAACCGCTACGATCGCGCCATCCTGCTCGTGCCAGCGTGGGTGCTCATCATCGTCTGGCTGTTCGGAGCGTGGCTGACGATAACAGGCAAGCTCGACAACGATATCGTCCAGCCGGCTCTTGGCGGCGGTCTCGTGCTGATCGTTCTTCTTATCGGCTTTACGGTCATGCAGCATGCCTTTGCCGGCGGCGCATTCCAGCAAGGCCTGTTTTCCGATCTCGAACGCCAGTCGCTGGCGCTGACCGGCTCGGGCGATACGGTCTGGGATTGGGATGTGGCGCGCGACCGCGTCGTAACGATCCCTGATATTTCTCAGAAGCTGGGGCTTTCCCACGGCAGCATGCATGGAGCGGCGCGCAATTGGCTGCCGCGGCTGCATCCTGACGACCGCGATCGCTTCCGGGCGACGCTCGACGTCCTGCTTGAGCATCGTCGCGGCCGGCTGAACCACGAGTTCCGCATTCGCGCCGAGGATGGGCATTTCCACTGGCTGTCGATCCGCGCACGTCCGGTGCTCGGGTCCAACGGCGAAATCATCCGCTGCGTCGGCACGATCGTTGACGTCACCGAGCAGAAGAATTCGATCGAGCGGCTGCTGCATGATGCGCTGCACGACAACTTGACCGGCTTGCCGAACAGGCAGGTCTTCATCGACCGCCTGCAATCCGTGCTGACGCTTGCGCCCGGCGGCGACATGGTTCGCCCGACCGTGATGGTGATCGACATCGACCGCTACAAGATGGTCAACGATGCGCTCGGCGTTGCCGCCGGCGACAATATCCTGATCGCCCTGACACGGCGCCTGCGACGCCTGCTGAAACCACAGGACACGCTCGCACGTCTTTCCGGCGACCAGTTCGGCCTAATCCTGATCTCGGAACGCGACCCGACCAAGGTGGCGGATTTTGCCGATGCGGTCAGCAAGGCGATCATGGTGCCGATCAATTTCGCCAACCGCGAAATCATCCTGACGGCCTCGATCGGCTTGACCTCCTGGGTCGACCAGCAGGAAACGGCGCCGGGTCTGCTCAGCGATGCCGAGCTTGCCATGTATCGCGCCAAGCGCGCTGGCGGAAACCGCGTCGAGCCTTTCCGTCCTGCCTTCCGCAATTTCGGCACCGACCGCCTGCAGATCGAGACCGATCTGCGCCGCGCCATCGAGCGTAAGGAATTGTCGCTGGTCTATCAGCCGATCGTGCGGCTGGAGGATGCGGAGATCGCCGGTTTCGAGGCGCTGATGCGCTGGGAACACCCCAAGCGCGGCAATATCCCGCCATCCGAATTTATCCCGATCGCCGAGGCCTCCGACATCATCGGCCCGCTCGGCATGTTCGCGATGGAGCAGTCAACGAACGACCTGATGTCCTGGCAGCGCCAGACCGGCGAATTGCCGCTCTTCGTTTCCGTAAATCTGTCAAGCGCGCAGCTTCTGAACAACGAGCTCTACGAAGATGTGCGGGCATTGCTTGCGAAGACACATTGCGAGCCGAGCCGGATCAAGCTGGAGCTGACGGAATCCATGGTGATGGAGAATCCGGAGCAAGCCCGTCTCGTGCTGAACAAGCTACGTGATGCCGGCCTTGGCCTGGCGCTTGATGATTTCGGTACCGGCTATTCGTCCCTTTCCTATCTCACTCGCTTCCCATTCGACACGATCAAGCTCGACAAGAGCCTAGTGCGCGACGAGAGCGACAAGAAGGCGGTGCTGCTGCGCTCCGTCATTTCGATGGCGCGCGAAATGGACATGAAGGTCGTCGCCGAGGGTATCGAGTCGGAAGAGGATGCGCTGGAGCTTGCCAAGATGGGCTGCAGCTACGGCCAGAGCTTCATCTTCGGACCGCCCATGGGCACCGATTCCGTGCTGCGGCTGCTGAAAGAACGTTTTCCCCTGACAAAGCGGGCGTAAGCACTCTGCCCTTCCAGTTCGATCGATCGATCGACGCTATGCAGCATCCTGGATCAGCCGGTGCATATATTCGAGTTTCGCCACGACCGGCGGCGACAGGACGAAAGGATAGGAATCCCTTTGTCCCATACTGCGCTGGATCGAGTTGATCGCAACACTTAGCGGAATCCAGGCGCTGACCAGCTGCTCGGCGCTCCTTGCCCGATAGGGGTTAAAGTCGACTTCGGCGGCCATCTCCTCGTGGCCGCGGGGGTCGATGGCAATACCGAAGCTGCGCGCGGTTTCCAGCGTATCGACGATATGAAGATAATGCGCGAAACACTCGGCAAAATCCTCCCATGGATGCGTGCTCGCATAGGCGGAAATGAAGCTCTCCTGCCAGTTCGGCAGCGGGCCATTGTCATAGTGTCGCTGCAGCGCCGCAGCGTAGTCCTCGCGCTCGTCGGCAAAGACGGACCGAAAGGCCTCGAAGCCATTGCGATCGCGAACCAGCTTGTTCCACATGAAGTGCCCCGTCTCGTGGCGAAAATGGCCAAGCAGAGTGCGATAGGGCTCGTTCATCGAAGCGCGGGCAAGCTCGCGCGTCACGTCGTCAGCCTCTGCGGCGCGTATAGCGATCAGGCCTTCTTCGTGACCGGTCATTGCGGGTTTGATATTGCCGTCAACTTCCACCTGGTCTTCAAGGAAATCGAAGACGAGGCCGCCTTCTGGATCCTCCTGGCGATCGGGGTGCGGCAGGTTGAGACGAAGCAGCGAATAGAACAGATGCCGTTGCGCCTGGCTGATACGCTGCCAATGCTCGACACCCTCCTGCGTGCCGGTATTCGGCACCAGGCGATTGTGGCGGCAGGCGATGCAGAATGCATTCTCGTCGGCGGCATCGACGAGCCAGTTGCAGATATCGAGAGTGGCGTTGGAGCAAAACCGCACGGACCGTTGCGGCTCCGAAAAGAGGTGCCAATTCGGATCGGGGGCCGGCTCCAGGGCATACATGATCAAGCGTTCGGGCGCGAAACCGAGCCGGTAGCCGCAGCGGACGCATTGACGGTTGTCGAAGTGAACGACCTGTCCACAATGATCGCAGGTGTAGAGCCGCATTTCCGATACCCCGTCCGAAATGAACTGCCCAAATCCCAAAAGAGCCCGCCGCGGGAACGCAGCAGGCTCTTGCAGAGTTGACCACACGATCACATACGATCGACGGCACCCTTCACCTTGTCCTTGGCCTTGCCAACGGCGACCTGAGCCTTGCCTTTGCCTTCCTGGACAGCGCCCTTGGCGCGCATTTCCTTGTCATCGGTGGCTTTGCCGACAGCCTGCTTGGCCTTGCCGGCCATTTCGTTGACCTTGCCGGAGATCTTATCGCTCGTGCTACCCATATCGGGTCTCCTCTGTTTGGCGAACCTTTGTTCGCACTTGCAGGGAGGAAACGTAGCCGTATCGATTTCGTTCCGTAGCGTGGCCGATCAGGCGTGGCCCGCTTCTGTGGAAAGCATGGCAGGGGTCACACCCATCAGAGCAAGAGCCCGCTCATACTTGTCGTCAAGGCTGCGGTCGAAGATCAGTTCCTCGTTGGCGGCGCAATTCAGCCAGCCATTGCTGGCGATTTCGGCTTCCAACTGGCCGGAACCCCAGCCGGCATAGCCAAGCAGCATCGTGGCGCGCTTCGGCCCGCCGCCCTTGGAGATGGCCCGAACGATATCGAGCGTCGCCGTCAGGCTGATGTCGTCGCTGACCGGGATGCTGCTGTCGCTGAGATAATCATCGGAATGCAGCACGAAGCCACGGCCGCTCTCGACCGGCCCGCCTGTCTGGATCGGAAAATCACGCGCATCCTGGGGCAAGAGAATGGCATCGTCTCGCTTTATCATCTCGAGATGCAGGAGAACGTCGGTGAAGGTGAGGTTCTGGCCGCGGTTAATGACGAAGCCCATGGCACCGGCATCGGAGTGCGCGCAGATATAGATGACTGTGCGGGCAAAATTGCTGTCGGCCATACCGGGCATGGCAATCAAAAACTGACCGTCGAGAAAGCCTCGCTCACGCCTATTCTTCAGAGTCGATAGGGACATCGTTCCTCCTGCCTGCGGCGCGTATGGCACCCGCAAGAGGGAAGATGGGGCAATGTCACAAATCAATCAACTGAAAATGATCAAATCTTTTTAGCGCGGTTATAGCGGCCTCTTCCCCTATCGGGTAAATCCCTGTTCCATGACACCAAGCTCCCGCCTGTTCCGGAAAATGATCGCTGTGGCCGCGGCAGTTTTCGCCTTGTCTGCCCAAATTGCGGACGCCGCTAGCAGTGATTGGCAGCTCAACGAAGGCGGGAGAATGCGGCTTGTAGCGCTCTCCCCCGACGACCAGGGGCGGATCAGGGCAGCGCTTCAGATCGAGCCGAAACCCGGCTGGGTCACCTATTGGCGCGAGCCCGGTGACAGCGGAATCCCGCCGCAAATCACACTTGCAGCAGACAGCGGCACGACGCTCGATAAAATCAGCTATCCGGTGCCGAAACCGATTGCAATCGGCCCCATCCAGGAGATCGGCTACGACGAGCCCGTGACGCTGCCGCTCGACTTGAAGGTTGCGGGCGATGCCAAGCCGGCCAAGCTGGACCTGACGGCATTCATCGGCCTCTGCAAGGATATCTGCATCCCTTTCCAGGCATCGTTTTCGCTGCCGCTTTCGTCGGCGGCGCAATCCGAACCTGAAGAGGTGGCGGTGCTGGATGCGACCGCAGCGACATTGCCGAAACCGCCCTCCCCGGATTTCTCCGTCGAGAGCCATTCGCTTTCGGCGGACGGTAAGAAATTGTCCTTGAAGATGACGTTGCCGGAGGCGGCGGGCGATGCGCCGCAGATCTATGTGACCGGCCCGAGCGGATATGTATTCTTCAAGCGGATGAACGACAAGCGCGACGGCCGCGACTTCCAGACCGATATCATGATCGGCCGGCTTCCGAAGACTTATGACATTAAGGGCAAGCGCTGGGACATCCTTGCAATCGACGGCGATCGCGCCATCGAAACGACGCTTGCTTTCGACTGACCGGAATTTATAGTTTTACTTCAACCGGTGGCGCCCGCGCCATCCAACTTCAAGACACGAGGAGAGACCCCATGACCATCGCTGTCGGCGATAAACTGCCTGCTGCCACTTTCAAGGAAAAGACGGCAGACGGTCCGGTCGAGATCACGACCGAACAGCTCTTCAACGGCAAGCGCGTCGTTCTCTTTGCCGTACCCGGCGCGTTCACGCCGACCTGCTCGCTGAACCATCTGCCGGGCTATCTCGAAAATCGCGACGCCATCCTTGCCAAGGGCGTGGACGATATTGCTGTCGTTGCCGTCAACGACTGGCACGTCATGGGCGCCTGGGCGCAGTCCTCCGGCGGCATGGGCAAGATCCATTTCCTCGCCGATTGGGATGCGTCCTTCGCAAAGGCCCTTGGTCTCGATGTCGATCTCTCCGGCGGCGGCCTTGGTGTCCGCTCCAGGCGCTATTCGATGCTCGTCGAGGATGGCGTGGTCAAGAGCCTCAACATCGAGGAAACCCCAGGCCAGGCCACGGTTTCCGGCGCTGCCGCGATGATCGAGCAGCTCTGAGCGGCTGTCTTGATTATGGAATGATGGAGGGCGTCCGATGGGCGCCCTTTTGTTTTCGAGCTTCTCAGGTAGTGCGGGACAATTTGTCAGCCGCCTCTTTTTTGCCGTAATCTTCCAGCTACAAACGTAACGTTATTACATTTCCATTACACGAAGCAGCCATGCCCTTGTTGAATGATCCATACCTCTCGTCCCTGATCGGACGCTCCGCCTTGACGCGCCTCGTCGGCGTAGCCGTTGTCCTTGTTCTATTATGGCTCGCCATCACTTGGGCGGTGGTGCTTCCATGAGCAGGCCGGCGATACACTTAGACAACGTTACCGTCGCCTATGAGCGGCATCCGGCGGTGCATCATGTTTCCGGCGCATTCCAGGCCGGTAGCCTGACGGCGATTGCCGGGCCTAATGGGGCGGGAAAGTCGACGCTTCTCAAGGCGATCGTCGGGGAGCTGAAGCCAGCCAGCGGCACGATCGATTGCGGAGCCCTGCAACGCAGCGATTTTGGCTACCTGCCGCAGGCGGCAGAAATAAATCGACGGTTCCCCATCTCGGTGGCCGATACCATCATGCTGGGTGCCTGGAAGAATTCCGGTGCTTTCGGCGGTTTTTCTCGCGATGATATGGAGCGGGCGAAGGAGACCCTGGCTGCAGTTGGACTGGGCGGATTCGAGCGGCGGCACATCGGTTCGCTTTCGGCCGGGCAGTTCCAGCGCGTGCTCTTTGCCCGCCTGTTGCTGCAGGACGCCCGTGTCATCCTGCTCGACGAACCCTTTACAGCCATAGACCAGCGCACCACCCGCGACCTGCTCGACATCGTTCTGCGCTGGCACGGCGACGGCCGGACCGTGATTGCCGTCCTGCATGATTTCGAGCAGGTTCGCGCGCATTTTCCCGAGACGTTGCTGCTTGCCCGCGAACTGGTCGGCTGGGGCCGGACGCAGGATGTCATGAGCCCTGCCAATCTCGTCGCCGCGCGGGCCATGGCGGAAAGCTGGGATGAGAGTGCGGAAGCCTGCCTGCCAGAGCAACCGCGGGCAAAGTGGGAACCGGCTGAATGACGGCTTACGACATCTTCCTGGCGCCCTTTGCCGACTACGGCTTCATGCGCCGCGCTCTGATCGCGTGCCTCTGCCTGGGGCTGGGCTCCGGCCCGATCGGCGTCTTCCTGATGCTCCGGCGCATGAGCCTGATGGGTGACGCCATGAGCCACGCGGTGCTTCCGGGTGCGGCGATCGGTTATCTCGTTGCCGGCTCGCTATCGCTGACGGCGATGGGGATCGGTGGTTTGGTGGCTGGGCTTTCGGTCGCCCTGCTGTCCGGGCTCGTCAGCCGCACGACCGTTCTCCAGGAAGATGCCAGCTTTGCGAGTTTCTATCTGACGTCGCTGGCGCTCGGGGTCCTGATCGTCTCGCTGCGCGGATCGAACATCGATCTCCTACATGTGCTGTTCGGCACGATCCTGGCGATCGATGCGCCGGCTCTCTACCAGATCGGCGCGATCACGACCGTGACGTTGGTGGTGCTTGCCATTATCTATCGGCCGCTTGTGATGGAGTGCTTCGATCCCGGCTTTCTGCGGGCGGTCGGCGGACGCGGGCCGCTCTACCACTTTCTCTTCCTGTTGATGGTCGTCCTCAATCTCGTTGCCAGTTTCCAGGCGCTTGGCACGCTGATGGCGGTCGGGTTGATGATGCTGCCTGCGGCGATTGCGCAGCTCTGGTCGCGCAGCCTGCCGCAGATGATGGTGATTGCCACTATCAGCGCCGTAGCCTCGGGCTATATCGGTCTCATTGCCTCCTACCAGCTGGAATTCGCCTCCGGCCCGACGATCATCATTACGGCGAGCCTGATCTACGGCTTTTCCATTCTCTTCGGTCCCTCGGGCATAGCCCGGCGGCTCGCTCCTCGCCCGCATCTCAAGGGCTAGGCCTTCCCCTGATCCACATCCATGAAGGAGATTTTCATGAAGTATAGCAGACTGCTCCTCTCCGCCGCATTGCCGGCACTTGTCGCGGCCGGCATCGCCGCCCCGGCTTCGGCCGAAACGCTGCCCGTCGTCGCCTCCTTCACCGTACTTGCCGATGTCGTCAAACAGGTCGGCGGCGACCATGTAAAGGTATCGAGCCTTGTCGGCCCCAACGGCGACCCCCATGAATTCGAGCCGTCGCCGGCCGATGCCAAGAAGCTCAATGCTGCCAAGATCACCTTCGTCAGCGGCGAAGGCCTGGAAGGATGGATGGACCGGCTGATCACGGCATCCGGCTATAAGGGAACTCCGGTCGTCGCATCCGAGGGCATCAACACCCGCACCATGGTCGACGACGGCAAGACGATCACCGATCCGCATGTGTGGAACAGCCCCGTCAACGTAAAAATCTGGGTGGCCAATATCGAAAAAGCGCTCGAAGCCGCAGATCCGGCCGATGCCGCCGACTTCAAGGCGAATGCCACGAAGTATACCCAGACGCTGACCGAGCTGGATGCCTATGCACACAAGAAATTCGACGGTGTATCGGCCGATCGCCGCAAGATCCTGACCAGCCACGACGCCTTCGGCTATTTCGGCCGCGAATACAATGTCAGCTTCCTCTCGCCGCTCGGCTTCTCGACGGAATCGGAAGCCTCTGCGGCGGATGTCGCCAAGCTCATCGAGCAGATCAAGACGGAGCACGTGAAGACCTACTTCTTCGAAAACTCGAACGATCCGAGGCTGGTCAAGCAGGTGGCCAAGGCAACCGGTGCAGCGCCGGGCGGCGTGCTCTATGTCGAGGCTCTATCGAAGGCGAACGGGCCGGCTCCGACATATGAAAAAATGTTCCGTTATAACGTTGATCAGCTTGCGGCCGCGATAGCGAAATCCAGCTGAGTTGGCTAAGGCATGCTGTGGGACCCCACAGCATGCCTCCCCAATCGCTCAGATATTGAGATCAAAGACCATGATGCCTGCTAATCCGCCGTCCGTGGAAGTAATGATACGTTCGCCGACGATTGCGTGCTCGGGGTGACCGAGATAGGTGTCGCGCGCCTCCGGCCCGTCAAAGGTGACGACAAAGCCGTCGACGAAGCCGCTATGCAGGCCCTCGGGCGAGACATTCGGGCCATATTTCACGTCAAGAATGCCGGGAATGAACTGCTTCAGCGCGACGACCGCTTCGAAGAGAGATTGCTTTTCATCGGGTGTCATGGCCGCCTTCAGCCGCAGGAAAACGCAATGCAGGATCACTCGAAATCTCCCTATGGTGTTTTTCGGCAGCATAGAGGGAAAGCGGCCCGGAGCAAGCCATGCTCCGGGCCACATTTCCAGTGATTATGCGCCTGCGCTTATTTGGCCGGGCGAAGCTGGAGTTGCGTTACACCGGCTGCGACATTCAGCCCCTTCGTCGCTTCGCCGCTAAGCGGCTGAAGACCGAAATTCTTGGCGGTACCGCCGATCAGCGCATTGGCCCCCAAACCAACACCGACGGATGCACCGGCTGTGGCCCCGACATAGCTACCCGCAAGCGCGCCCTCGCCCGCACGATTGGCCGAGAGATTGTAGACGACCCAGCGAAGATAGGATTTCTGGGTTACGCCGATATCGACACCGAATTTGCCGATACTGCCGACATATCGCTCACGCGGGCCGGAACTCTTGATGAAATCACATTGAACGGCCTTGCTGGATCCGATGATCATGCCGACGCCACCGGCGACCTCGCAGGATAGCGTACCCATTCGGCTCTTCTGCCCCGTTGCAGCTGGCTCGGCCGGCTTGGCCTTGGTGTGATGGGTGGTTGCAGCGCTGGCTACCGACGCAAATGCCATCGACGAGGCAGCTACAATTAAAACGAGCGATTTCATGGTCCTTCTCCCTTTCCATAAATCGACGTTTTCGGAACGGACTTGTGTTCAAATGGTTCCCGAAGAGCGGCAAAACAGCGTCCGAATGCGGCCGCCACAACTTATGCGTCCGATGAAAAAGTGACTTTCGCGGAAAGGATACGTTCTTTTACACATTAGATATTGCATAATTCGAAAACGGCCCTACATAGATACCTGTCGAGTATTGCTTGCGACCTTTGTCAACGCGAAACAGCGTTAAGTCAGATTTCCTCTCAACATCGATTAAAAACGGCGAGGTTTCGCCTTGTATTAACAACGATTGAAAGGAGATCGTTATGAATTCAGGTACTGTAAAGTGGTTCAATGGAACCAAGGGTTTCGGCTTCATTCAGCCTGACGACGGTTCCACCGACGTTTTCGTTCATATTTCCGCTGTTGAGCGGTCCGGTATGCGCGAGCTGACCGAAGGCCAGAAGATTCGCTACGATATTGTACGTGACCGCAAGTCCGGCAAGAATTCTGCCGATAATCTCCAGGCCGCATAATTGTCATTCGCCTTGGCTGACCACGGATGTACTGGCAGCATATGGGCTGAGTGACGGGAAGAGGTCGGGGTTGTGCCCGGCCTTTTTTGTCTGACGCGCCAGGCTGACCGTTTTGTCCGCCTGGTTGCCGATCTCGCATTCGAAATTCACAAGAACGGCGAAAGCCAGTTAGTTGCGACGCCAGGCGTCGCCAGATGGAGGATATAGTTTTGCAGGTTCTCGTCAGAGACAACAACGTCGATCAGGCACTCCGGGTTCTGAAGAAGAAGCTGCAGCGCGAAGGCGTATTTCGCGAAATGAAGGCGCGCAGCGCTTATGAAAAGCCCTCGGAAAAGAGAGCGCGCGAAAAGGCTGAAGCCATCCGCCGCCAGCGCAAGCTCGCCCGCAAGCAGATGCAGCGCGAAGGCCTGCTCCCTGCGCCAAAGAAAGTGCTCCGCGCGCGGTAATTTTTCCGGCGCCAAGGCGTGCGTCGTCCACCATGGACCACTGCTGGAAAGGAGAGCGCGATGACCGCTACAAAGGAAAAATTCTTCAATGCCGCCAAGCTTTCGGCGCAAGACAAGGCCGCTGCCACCGATCATACGGCGCGGGCTATCATTGCCGCTGAGCTTTCGGAGCGTGAACGCAAGACAGAAAGACTGAAGGCACTACGCTTGCAACAAGCCGCCAGCGCGCCAGCAGATAGTGACGCATCTCCCAAGAAGCGTGGACGTTCGTCCAAATCCTCTCCAAAACCGTAAAAAACAAGCGCCAGAGCCATCGTAAGCGGACGGCGATGTCGCTTGCCTTTCCGAACTCGTTCGAGAAACGATCCGCGGAGCCGCTTATCGTTTCTTGAAGGGCGCCATCCCCATGCGCGCCAGTTCATCGGCGCGTTCGTTTTCTGGATGGCCGGCATGTCCCTTTACCCAGTGAAGCGTGACCTTGTGCCTGTTGCGCGCCTCTTCCAAGGCCTGCCAGAGTTCGGCGTTCTTGACGGGCTTCTTGTCGGCAGTCTTCCAGCCGTTCTTCTTCCAGCCATGGATCCATTTGGAGATGCCATCCATGACATATTTCGAGTCCGTGTAGAGATCGACCTCGCAGGGCGTCTTCAGGGCGCTCAATGACGAGATTGCGGCCAGCAACTCCATGCGATTGTTTGTCGTCTCGGCCTCGCCGCCGGACATTTCCTTTTCGACGTCGCCGTACCGAAGCACCGCCCCCCAGCCGCCGGGACCGGGATTGCCGGAGCAAGCGCCATCCGTGAAGATATCAACGTGCTTCATCAGAGCGCCAGCCCATATTCGGCGCTGGAGGCGACCTGACGGTGGAAGCGCAGCTTGCGCAGATATTCGAGCGGGTCCTTCTTGGTCACCATCGCGCCAACAGGCGTCGTCAGCCAGTCGTAGAGGCGCGTCAGGAAGAAGCGCAACGCCGAACCGCGCGACAGGATCGGCAGCGCCGCGATCTCGTCATCGCTCAGCGGGCGAACGCTGCGGTAACCCTCGAGCAGCGCCGTGCCCTTGGTGATGTTGTAGGCGCCATCCTTTTCGAAGCACCAGGCATTGAGGCAGATCGAAACGTCATAGACGAGCATGTCGTTGCAGGCGAAATAGAAGTCGATCAGCCCGGAAAGCTCATCACCGAGAAAGAAGACATTATCGGGGAAAAGGTCGGCGTGGATGACACCTGTCGGCAAACCCTTCGGCCAGTTCGATGCCAGCACGTCAAGCTCGCCGCGAATCTCGTCCTGCAGTCCAGGTTCGACCTCGTCGGCACGAGCCTCGGATTTTTCCCACAATGCCTGCCATCCGTGCAGCGACAACGCGTTCGGACGCTTGATCGAGAACCCCTCGCCCGCAACATGCATCTGCGCTAAGGCCTTGCCCACCTCGCGGCAGTGCTTCGCCTCCGGCTTTCGCAGCCACATGCCTTCGAGGAAGGAGATCAGCGCTGCCGGTCGGCCCGAGAGTTCACCCAGCAAAGCACCATCGCGGCGCGGCAGCGGCAGCGGGCACGATAGGCCGTTGCCTGCCAGATGCTGCATCAGGCCGAGGAAAAAGGGTAAATCGCTTTTCTCCACCCGCTTTTCATAAAGCGTCAGGATCAGCGGATTCTTCGTCGTGTGCAGCAGGAAGTTCGAATTCTCGACGCCCTCGGCGATCCCCTTGTAGGAGGTGAGTTCACCGGCATCATATTCAGTCAGAAAGCGCTTGAGGTCGTCTTCAGTGATGTCGGTATAAACGGCCAAGGTGAGGTCTCACTAGTAATGTTTTACAATCAAATTCACGCCCGGCCCTACGCCTGGGCTTCGGGCGTTCGCCGCTGCAATCGATTCACTGGATCGATTGCTCCCTCTTCGCGGGACCGCGGCTCACCCATTAACAAAGGCCATGTCGGCAGCCGTCAGTTCGATATTGCGCAGTTCCCGGTTCACCAGGAAATTCTCCGTCTCCTTGACGGTTTCTGCGAGTTCGACCTGCGCATCGTAACGCATGCGGAAAGCCTCGATGATCTCGTTGACGATGACCTCAGGCGCGGAAGCACCCGCTGACAGGCCGACCGTAGAGATATCGCCCATCGCATCCCAGTCGATTTCCGACGCGCGCTGCACCAGGATGGATTTTTTTGCGCCGGCACGGAGCGCCACTTCGACGAGACGCTTAGAATTGGACGAATTGGGAGCGCCGACCACGATGAAGAGATCACAGCCGGGTGCTGCCTGTTTCACCACTTCCTGGCGGTTGGTCGTGGCATAGCAGATGGAATCGGCAGCCGGGGCCGTCAGATTGGGGAAACGCTCCTGCAGGCGCGCGATCACGCCGGCGGTGTCGTCAACCGACAGCGTGGTCTGGGTGACATAGCCGAGATTGTCGGGATCGACCGGCGTGTAGGCATCGACATCCTCCACAGTCTCGACCAGCGAAACCGAACCCTCGGGAAGCTGACCCATAGTGCCGATCACTTCAGGATGGCCGGCATGGCCGATGAGGACGACGTGGCGGCCGAGGCGATTGTGGCGCATCGCCTGCTTGTGAACCTTCGAGACCAGCGGACAGGTGGCGTCGAGATAGAAGAGATTGCGGCTATCGGCATCGGCGGGCACGGATTTCGGCACGCCATGTGCGGAGAAAACGACCGGCTGAGCCCTGTGCTCCACCGGGATCTCGTCCAGTTCCTCGACGAAGACCGCGCCCTTGGCTTCCAGGCCCTCGACGACATAGCGATTGTGGACGATCTCGTGGCGGACATAGACCGGCGCGCCATAGGACTTCAGCGCCAGGACGACGATCTGGATAGCGCGATCCACGCCGGCGCAGAAGCCGCGCGGGCCGCAGAGGCGAATGGTCAAAGGAGGTTTGGACACTGCTATGTTCATGTCTTTTCCGCAATAGATCCTGTCATGCCTGCTCTAGAGCATTCTAAAGAGGAAATGAAGCAATTCTATTGCGTGGGCGCCTCGGGATGACGCTTGCGATACCAGGAAATCCCGGCAATCGCGACCAGCGCTGCGGCCAGCCCATACCATGTAAAGGCATATTGCAGGTGATCGTTCGGCAGATCGATGATTGTCACGCCGCCGATCGGCAGGCCGGACGGATTGGGCGTCTTGTCGGCATCGACGAAGAAGGGAATGACCTTGGATTTGTCGAAGCCATCGCTCGAGGCCATGACGTCGAGGTCCTTCCAGTAGAAGATGTTCTTCGCGAGATCATTGTCGGGCACGATGTAGGATGGCTTGCCGGGCAGCTTGGCCCGCGCCAGGCCGGCTACCGTCTGCTGGCCGGTCAACTGGCCGTCGACGCGCATCTCCGGCTCCTTGGCATCGTAGGGCACGAAACCGCGGTTGACGAAGAGATAGCGCCCGTCGTCGAGCTGCAGCGGGGTATAGATGTAGAAACCCGAGGCGCCGTCATAGGTGGCGAAGAAGTGGCGCTCCTTGTTGTTGAGGTAGCGGCCGGTCGCCGTAACGTTCCGATATTCGATGTCGCCGCCGCTTGCCGCCATTGCCTCGATGGTCGAGAGCGGCACGGGCGCAGCAACGCGGCGTTCCGCGATATCGGCGAGAAGGCCTTCCTTCCAACGCAGGCGCTGCACCTGCCAGGTGCCGAGCGAAAGAAGGATCGCGAGGGCGACGAGAAGGATGATCGGCTTGGCGATCCGCCATCCAAGACTTTCGCGACAGGCGGGCATGACGGCTTCAGTCACGTTGGATCTGCCCCTGGCTGGCATTGTTGCGGAACTGGAGCGCGATCAGGATGCCCTTGCACCAGCGCAATGACAGAAGCGAAAGAATGATCGTCAGCGGTCCGAAGAGCAGGATATGCACCCAGATCGGCGGGCCGTAATTGACCTGCAGCCACAGCACCGACCCGATGACGATGAAGCCGACGATCAGGATGACGAAGACGGCCGGGCCGTCGCCTGCATCTGCGAACGAATAGTCGAGCCCGCAGGCGGCGCAGCGCGGCTTCAGCGACAAAAGGCCGTCGAAGAGCTTGCCCTCGCCGCAGCGCGGGCAGCAGCCTTTGAGCCCGACCTTAACGGGATCCACCGGCGGGAAATGAGCGCTATCCTCTTCCATCGATCTCCTCAATTACTCCTCAACTCTCACATAGAGTATTCCCACAGCGAAGGGAATCGGGAATGCCTGTGCGCTTTCGTCCCAGTGATTCGCATGAAATGAAGAAAAGAGACCATGAATTCAGACAACCATGCCGGCCAGATCATCATTCTGAACGGCGCGCCGAGATCCGGTAAGTCCACCATTGCAAGGACCATTCAGGAGAGATTCGAAGGTCCGTGGATGAATCTCGGCGTCGATACCTATGTCCGGCATATCACGCCGGAACGATACAGACCTGGGATCGGCCTGCGTCCAGGCGGCGAGCGGCCCGATCTGGAGGAGCTTGTGCCCCTCTTCTACGCCGCGCTGTATGAGTCCATCGCAATCCACAGCGGCTTCGGCCTGAACGTCGTTGCCGATTTCGGTCACCATGACGCCTATTCCCAGCCGCTCGGCATCCTCATCGACTGCGCGCGTCGGCTCGCGGATTTCCCGGTGCTTTTCGTCGGCGTGCATTGTCCGGTCGAGACCATCATGGAGCGGCGGCGCGCACCGGCGGCAGAACGCATCGGTGAATATCTGACGGTATCTGCGACAGAGCCACCGCCGGCCGCTGTCCTGCGCTGGCAAGAACAGGTGCACATTCCCGGCATCTACGATCTTGAGATCGACACTTCGGTGCTCACGCCCGCTGAATGCGTCCAGATGATCCGGGAGAAGCTCGACAGCGGCATCGAGCGCCCATCCGCCTTCGAGAGAATTGCCGAAGGCAAATAGAGCGTTGGTCCTGGCACTGTGGCACCTGCCTCCGGAGGCTGAGAGCATCTCGTTCCCGGAACGCATCCCATTCACTAAAAAGGCGGGCGCCATGGCGCCCGCCTTTTCAATTCCGGCAATAGGCTTCAGATCAGCCCGCAGCGACAGGCGCGCCCCAGCCGCCCCAAATGTAGATGCAGAAGAACAGGAACAGCCAGACGACGTCGACGAAGTGCCAATACCAGGCGGCGGCTTCGAAGCCGAAATGCTGTTTGGGCGTGAAGTCCCCCTTGATGGCGCGGACGAGGCAGACCAGCAGGAAGATCGTACCGATCAAGACGTGGAAACCGTGGAAGCCGGTCGCCATGAAGAAGGTCGCGCCATAGATCGAGTTTTTGAACGCGAAGGGCGCGTGGATGTACTCAAAGGCCTGAACGCTGGAGAAGAGCGCGCCAAGCAGCACTGTCAGAACCAGTCCCTGGATCAGGCCGCGGCGGTCGTTGTGCAGCAGGGCATGATGTGCCCAGGTGACGGTCGTGCCGGAGAGAAGCAGGATGATGGTGTTGTAGATCGGCAGGTGCCAGGGGTCGAGAACCTCGATGCCCTTCGGCGGCCAAGTGCCGCCTGTGAAGGCCGTGCGCGAGGCCTGGATCGCCTCGTTCGGGAACAGGCTGGCGTCGAAATAGGCCCAGAACCAGGCAACGAAGAACATCACTTCGGAAGCGATGAACATGATCATGCCGTAGCGCAGGTGCAGCGAGACGACACGCGTATGGGCGCCTTCATGCGCTTCCTTGATCGTGTCGGCCCACCAGCCGAACATCACGTAGAAAATACCCGCCAGGCCGATGAAAAACAGCCAGGGATTGGCCATTTCGAGGCCCAGAAGCTTGATCGAGCCGCCGTTCAGGTAGCGCATGTAGCACACGCCGCCGAAGGTCAGCACAAAAGCAAAGAGTGATGCCAGGACTGGCCACGGGCTAGGATCGATAATGTGATAGTCGTGATTTTTCTGATGCGCTTCGGCCATGTCAGCAATTCCCCGAATAACTTTTCCCATATTGCTTCCGGCTCAGCCGAAAAGCTCAACTCATCAAAGTTTCTTTTCCACGTCCTTCGCCGCGCCCTCGCTTGAAGCCACCGGCTTCGTTTCCTCGCGCGGATAGAAGGTGTAGGAAAGCGTCAGCGTTCCGATATCCTTGGTTTCTTCTGCCTTGGTGATGTCCGGATCGACGTAGAAGAGCACAGGCATCTCGCGCTTTTCCCCCGGCGCAAGGTCTGTCTCGCTGAAGCAGAAGCACTGCACCTTGTTGAAATAGGCGCCTGCCGAAAACGGCGTTATGTTGAACATCGCCTGGCCGTGCGTCGGCTGATCGGACTTGTTCTCGACCATGAACTTGACTTCGACCGTCTCGCCGATCTTCGGATCGATCTCGCGCTGCATCGGCTTGAAATCCCAGGGAAGACCCGGCGCGACATTCGCGTCGAAGGTGACCTGGATGCGCTTGTTGAGGATGACGTTGGATGCCTGCTCGACCCGCTGCGTCGTGCCGTTGAAACCGGTCACCTGGCAGAACATGCGATAAAGCGGAACGGCGGCGTAGCTCATCGCGCCCATGCCGACAATGAAGCTGAGGCACATCCCGACAATCAGGCCGTTATTTCGGCCTGCTGTTCCTGTCCTGTCTGATGCCCCCTCCGCCATTCGTGTCCTCCTCACTAATGTCCGGTGCCAATCTTTATAATGGTCATGACGTAGAAGATGATGACCAACCCCGCCAGCACCAGCCCGAGAGCGACATTGCGCCCCCGCCGCGATTTCTTCTGCGCTTCCGTGAGCTTAATCAGTTCCATCAGAACCATCCTCCGGTTCCCGAAATGACGAAGGCTACCAGCCGGTCAATCATGAGCGCCGAAAAGATGGCGAAGAGATAGAAGATCGAAAAACCGAAGAGCTTCTTGGCCGGGATCATCTTCACGTCGCCGTCCGGCATCCGCCAGACGGCGATGGAACAGTATATGAAGACGGCGCCAAGGGCCGCGGCAACGACGCCATAGCCGAGGCTAGCAAAGCCCATCGCTGTCGGCACGACTGCCACAATCGCCGTCAGCACAGCATAGACAACAATCTGGTTCTTGGTCGTTGGGATGCCCGACACGTTCGGCAGCATCGGCACGCCGACGGCCTCGTAGTCACGCATCTTGAACAAGGCCAGCGCCCAGAAATGCGCGGGCGTCCAGAGAAAAATGATCAGGAAGAGCACGATGCTCTCGACCGGAACCGTGCCGGTCACGCAGGCCCAGCCGATAACGGGCGGAAAGGCACCGGCGGCACCGCCGATGACGATATTCTGCGGCGTCGAGCGCTTCAGCCACATCGTGTAGACGACAGCGTAGAAGAAGATGGTGAAGGCGAGAAGGAAGGCGGACAGCCAGTTGACCGCAAGCCCGAGGATCACCACCGAGAAACAGGACAGGACGAGGCCGAAAGCCAGAGCTTCGGAAGGCCTGATGCGGCCGGCGGGGATGGGGCGGCGCGCGGTGCGGGTCATGACCGCGTCGATATCGGCGTCGTACCACATGTTGAGCGCGCCGGACGCGCCCGCGCCGACGGCGATGCACAGGATGGAAATGAAGGCGATGATGGGATTGATATGGCCCGGAGCAAGCACCAGTCCGGCAAAGGCAGTGAAGACCACCAGCGACATGACGCGAGGCTTCAAAAGCTCGAAATAATCGCGCGCTCCTGCTTCCGACAGGCCGATCTCGGCCTGTTGCGCAAGTGGCTCGTGATTGTCGATGACTGCCATTATCCCGTCCAGTTTCTCTTGATGCGCGGGCGCCGCAGTTTCAACGGCACCCGGAATTCCGTTACTTGATACGTGGGAGCTGTTCCCACTGGTGATATGGCGGCGGAGACGACAGCTGCCATTCCAGCGTCGTTGCCCCCTCGCCCCAAGGATTGTCGCCGGCGACGCGCTTCTTCGAGAAGGCATCATAGATGCCATAGAGGAAGATCAGCACGGCGACGCCCGATATATACGAACCGACCGAGGAAACATAGTTCCATCCGGCGAAAGCATCGGGATAGTCGATGTAGCGGCGCGGCATGCCGGCAAGACCGAGGAAATGCTGCGGGAAGAAGACCATGTTGACGCCGATGAACATGACCCAGAAGTGCAGGTTGCCGATCGTCTCATTGTACATGTAGCCCGTCATCTTCGGGAACCAGTAGTACCAGGCGGCAAAGATCGCGAAGACGGCGCCCAGCGACAGCACGTAATGGAAGTGCGCGATGACGTAATAGGTGTCATGCAGCGAGCGGTCGAGGCCGGCATTGGCGAGTTGCACGCCGGTGACGCCACCGACGGTGAACAGGAAGATGAAGCCGATCGCCCAGATCATCGGCGTGCGGAACGAGATCGAGCCGCCCCACATTGTCGCGATCCAGGAGAAGATCTTCACGCCCGTCGGCACCGCGATGACCATGGTCGCAAAGACGAAGTAGCGCTGCGTATCGAGCGACAGGCCGACCGTATACATATGGTGAGCCCAGACGACGAAGCCGACGGCGCCGATCGCGACCATGGCGTAGGCCATGCCGAGATAGCCGAAGACCGGCTTCTTCGAGAAGGTCGAGACGATGTGGCTGATCATGCCGAAGCCGGGCAGGATCAGGATGTAGACTTCCGGATGACCGAAGAACCAGAACAGATGCTGGTAGAGCAGCGGGTCGCCGCCGCCTTCCGGCGCGAAGAACGTCGTGCCGAAGTTGCGGTCCGTCAGTAGCATGGTGATGGCGCCTGCCAGAACCGGCAGCGACAGCAGCAACAGGAAGGCGGTGATCAACACGGCCCAGGCAAAAAGCGGCATCTTATGCAGCGTCATGCCCGGCGCGCGCATGTTCAGGATCGTGGTGATGAAGTTGATCGCGCCGAGGATCGACGATGCACCAGCGATGTGGATCGCGAAGATCGCAAGGTCGACGGCCGGCCCCGGATGACCGACAGAACTCGACAGCGGAGGATAGAGCGTCCATGCCGTACCGGCGCCGTAAGCGCCTGCGGGACCTTCCACGAACATCGAGAGGATCAGCAGCAGGAAGGCCGGTACGATCAGCCAGAAGGAAATATTGTTCAGGCGCGGAAACGCCATGTCAGGTGCGCCGATCATGATCGGCACCATCCAGTTGGCGAAGCCGCCGATCATGGCCGGCATGACCATGAAGAAGATCATGATCAGGCCGTGCGCCGTCGTGAAGACATTGTACATCTGCTTGCCGCCATCGAGCGCGGCGTCAGCGGAGTAGCCGTAGACCATCTGGGCGAGGCCCGGGAAGATCTGGATGCCCGGCTCCTGCAATTCCATGCGCATCAGGATCGACAGCGAACCGCCGACGAGACCGGCGAAGATCGCGAAAATCAGATAAAGCGTGCCGATATCCTTGTGGTTGGTCGAAAAGAACCAACGGTCGATAAAGCTCGGCTTGTGGGAGTGCGAATGATGATCGTCGTGCGCATGGGCGTCGCGATGATCGTGCGAATGGTCGTCGTGAGCGGCAGATCCAGCCATTTTAAGTCCCCTCCCGGATTACTGCGTGACGTTAGCGGCGACATCGGTCGCCTTGGCCGGCACATCGACCTCAGCCATCAGCGCCTTGTTCGCCTTGCCGAGATCGGTGGCGGCAGCCGTCAGCCACTGTTTGTACTTGTCTTCGGCAACGACGCGGATCGCGATCGGCATGAAGGCGTGGTCCTTGCCGCAGAGCTGGGAACACTGGCCGTAGAAGATGCCTTCGCGCTCAGCTTTGAACCAGGTCTCGTTCAGGCGGCCCGGCACGGCGTCGATCTTGATGCCGAAGGATGGCATGGAGAAGGAGTGAATGACATCGGTCGGCGCAGCGGTGACAAGCACGCGCACGGTCTTGCCGACCGGAATGACCATCTCGTTGTCGACAGCCAGAAGACGCGGATAGATCGACTTGTCATCCTTGCCGGCAGCAGCGCGGTCCGGCTCCTTCAGCATATAGGAATCGAAGGCCAGCGGATTGTCGCCGCTATTTTCATATTCGTAGTTCCACTGCCACTGGGTAGCCGTCGCCTTGACCGTTACGTCCGGATTCTGGGGGAAGGTCAATTGCTCGGTCAGAAGCTGAAAAGAGGGAACCGCCAGGAACAGCAGGATGAGCACCGGCCCAATCGTCCAGATCACCTCGATGACCGTATTGTGGCTGGTGCGCGAGGGAACCGGATTCTTGCTGGCGCGGAACCGGATCATCACCACAAAAAGGAGAGCAAGAACCAGCAGCGTGATCGGTACGACAAACCAAAGCGAGTAGGCATTGAACCAGCGAATCTGGCTCATGATCGGTGTCGCTGCCGGCTGCAAGTTGATTTGCCATGGAGATGGCTGATCGGCATAGCTGCCGGTTGCAAAAAGCAGACAGGCGGTCGCCGCCATAACTGCGTTGGCCCTCTTAATCACGATGTCTCTCCCTCAAGCGCCCGTTCTGGATCAGTCACAGGCGCAGAATCCCTACAATCCTCAACCGTTTCAAACCACAGTTTCAGGCGGTCCGCAACAACTCAGAGCAATCGGCTATGCGGCATTTTTGCGCAAACTAAAGTCCTCATCCCATTGCGCAAACAACACCAAGCCTTTTCATCATCATAGGCAAAACAATGCTTGGGTCCAATCATTACGGGAAACAAAGTCAGCCTTAGTCCTATTTCTGCCGCAGTCGAATTGGAATCCAGCGGCCAGGGCTTTTCATTGTCGGCTGCGACCTCGACAATGGCGCCACTGATTCGAATCTAGAGGTATCCATGGGTTTTCGTTCCCTCGCGCGGTTTTGGCTTCTAACCGCCAGCATCGCTGCCGCGGCCACAGTACCCGTTCTCGCCCAGCAATCTCAGCCGGCCCAGAAACCGCCGGCCGCCCAGCCCGCCCCCCCGGCCGCAGCGCCCCAAGGCAGCCCAAATGCGCCCTCTCCGGCCCAGCAGCCGCCCGGAACCGTAAAGTCGAGCCATGGCGCATGGTCGGTCATCTGCGACAAACCCCCGGGCGCAATGACCGATCAATGCGCGCTGATGCAGAACGTCATCGCCGAGGATCAGCCCGAAATCGGCCTTTCCGTCGTCGTGCTGAAAACCGCCGACCGCAAGTCGCGGATCCTTCGCGTGCTTGCGCCGCTTGGCGTCCTTCTCGATACGCGTCCGCCGGTCAGTGGCGGCCTCGGCCTGATCGTCGATGGCGAAAACCTCGGCAATACGCAATTTGCCCGTTGCTTTGCCGATGGATGCTACGCTGAAGTCGAAATCGATGATAATCTTATGAAGATGCTGCGTGTCGGATCCACAGCCGTCTTTTCGATCCGCGAGACCGGGGATAAGGATAGCATCGGTATTCCCGTGGAACTCAAGGGGTTCGCCGAAGGTTATGATGCCCTGCCCTGAGCATCGCCCGGCATTCGCCTTGGCAAGCGGCAGTCCTCATTCTAAGGGGCGTTCATGACGTTTGGTTCTTCTTCCGGTCTTTGGGTGGCCAGCCGCGTTGCAGCGGTGCTTCTGCTATTGCCGGGTATCGCCTTTTCGGCTGAGACCGCCGCGCCGCAGCAGTCAGCCCAGCAGCAGCAGCAGCCGGCTCAACAGGATCAACTGCCCGGGGTTCAGGCCCAGCAACCGGAGCAGCCGCAGGCAGCGCCCGATAATGAGCAGGAGCAGCAACCTCCCCAGGCATCCCAGACACCTCAAGCAGCCCAGCCGTCTCGACCGGCTCCGTCGCAGCCGAAGCCCCCGGGCACGGTCAAGTCGACCCATGGAGCATGGTCGATCGTCTGCGACAAGCCCAACGGCGCCTCGAACGACCAATGCGGACTGATCCAGGACGTCGTGGCGGAAGATCGCCCGGAAATCACCCTTTCCGTCATCGTGCTGAACTCCTCCGATCACAAATCGAAGATCCTGCGGGTGCGCGCCCCTCTCAATATCCTCTTGCCCAATGGCCTTGGCCTCAACATCGATGGCAAGGATATCGGCCGGGTGAACTTCACGCGCTGCTTTTCGGACGGCTGCTATGCCGAGGCCATCCTCGAAGATGCGCTGGTGAAGACGTTGCGGACCGGAAAGACGGCGACCTTCATTCTCTTCCAGACACCCGAGGAAGGCATCGGCATTCCGGTCGAACTCAAGGGCTTCGCAGAAGGCTATGACGCGCTGCAGTGATCGAGAGGGCTTGCTCTTGCAACGCCACGGACCTACATCGGCACTGAACGGAGCACATCACCATGAACACCGATCTCCTCACCCTTTTCGATGCCGACGAGACGAAGCTGCGCGGCATCGTTGCCGACGCGCTAACCGATGCCGATGACGGCGAGCTTTTCGTCGAACATATCCAGGCGGAATCGCTGACCTTCGACAATGGGCGCATGAAGGGCGGCAGCTTCAACACCGAGCAGGGTTTCGGCCTTAGGGCAGTGGCTGGCGAAGCTGTTGGCTATGCGCATGCGGGCGATCTTTCCGAAGCGGCGCTGAGGCGGGCGGCGGATGCCGTCACCGCGGTTACGCGCGGCCATTCCGGCTCTTATGCGGCAGCCCCGCAGCGCACCAATAAGGTTCTCTACAGCGACGAAAATCCGATCGGAGCGCCGACCTTCGAAGCCAAGGCCAAGCTTCTGAAGGAGATCGACACCTATCTGCGCGACAAGGACGAGAAGGTCCGCCAGGTCACGGCCTCTATCGCGGCAAGCTGGCAGGTGGTCGACATTCTGCGCGCCGACGGGCATCGCGTCCGCGATATACGGCCGATGACGCGCATCAACATATCGGTCATGGTCGGTCAGGGCGATCGACAGGAATCCGGCTCCTATGGCGTCGGCGGTCGTGTCGGCTTTGCCGATTTCATCACCGAGGAAAGCTGGCAGCACGGCGCCGATGACGCCCTGCGCCAGGCGCTGGTCAACCTGGAAGCCATGGACGCGCCTGCCGGCACGATGGATGTCGTGCTCAGTTCGGGATGGCCTGGAGTCATGCTGCACGAGGCCGTCGGCCACGGGCTGGAAGGCGATTTCAACCGCAAGAAGACATCCGCCTTCGCCGGCCTGCTTGGCCAGATGGTGGCCGCGCCCGGCGTGACAGTCGTCGACGATGGCACGATCGAGAATCGCCGCGGCTCCATCACCGTCGATGACGAGGGCACGCCCTCGGCCCACAACGTGCTGATCGAAAACGGCAAGCTGGTCGGCTACATGCAGGATCGGCAGAACGCCCGGCTGATGGGCATGAAGGCGACCGGCAACGGCCGCCGGCAGGGCTATGCCCATGTGCCCATGCCGCGCATGACCAACACCTATATGCTCGGCGGCGACAAGACGCCGGAAGAGATCATTGCGTCAGTCAAGAAGGGCATCTATGCCGTCTCCTTCGGCGGCGGCCAGGTGGATATCACCTCTGGCAAGTTCGTCTTCGGCTGCACCGAGGCCTACATGATCGAGAACGGCAAGGTCGGCGCGCCGATCAAGGGCGCCATGCTGATCGGCAACGGTCCCGACGCGATGAAGCGCGTTTCCATGATCGGCAACGACATGAAGCTGGATACCGGCATCGGCAATTGCGGCAAGGCCGGCCAATGGGTGCCTGTCGGCGTCGGCCAGCCGCATCTACGCATGGATCAGGTGACGGTCGGCGGCACCAAGGCCTGAACTGGCGATCATGACCGATATCGCGATCAGGCCGTTCCGTGCGGGCGATGAAGCTGCGGTTATCGCGCTGATCCTGCCAATCCAGCGCGAAGAGTTCGACATTGCCATATCGGCTGCTGACCAACCGGATTTGGCCGAAATTCCCGCCTTCTACCAGTCCGGCAAGGGGCAGTTCTGGGTCGCTGTCCGGGGTGACGCTGTCGTCGGCACGATCGGCCTCAAAGATATCGGCAACGACCAGGCGGCGCTGCGCAAGATGTTCGTTGCTGCCGCCTATCGCGGACGCGAGCACGGCGTTGCCACGCGGCTGCTTGCCGGTCTGCTGGATCATGCCCGGGCCGTCGGCCTCGGCGACATCATCCTGGGCACGACGGCAAAATTCCTTGCCGCGCATCGTTTCTATGAAAAGAACGGCTTTGTGGAAATTTCGGCAGAGGATCTGCCGGCATCCTTTCCGCGCATGATGGTCGATACGAAATTCTATCGTCTCAGACTGCGCGGTTGAGGACTATCAGCCCTCGAGGCGGAAGCGCCACTTGCGTTCGATCGCGGCGTTGAGATCAAGGCCGTTGCTATTGGCAAAGAGCAGGATGTGGCCAAGCACATCGGCCGCCTCATCGGCGAGCGCGGTCGCGATATCGGCATCGGACATGCCCTTGCGGCGCCCCCTGCCCTTCGCCCTGTTCCAGATCTGGCTCAGTTCGCCCATCTCTTCCTGAAGCTTCAGGATGAACCAGTCGTAATCCCGCTCGATGCCGTGCTCAGCAGCATATTGCCACGAGGCCGTCTCGAATTTGTCCGCCAGCGTCTTCAACATGATCGTTCCCTTTACGTTCTTGGTAGAGGTGAACGATTCTGCTCGGGATGTCGAGACTATTGGAAGAGGCGGTAGAGTGTCATTGCTCGCTCTACTCCCTCATCCTGTGCTTGTCACAGAATGAGGGAACGGGTTGTGGCTCCGGCCCCGAAACGCCTCCAATCAGCCCTGGCTCGGCAACAGCAGGCACTCGAAATCGTTTTTCTTCAAGGCGCTGCAGGCGGCATCGGCTGCGTCGCGGCTTTCAAATCCGGTGAACCGCGCCCGATAGAGCCTGCCGCGTCCCTTTCCGACAGCTTCGGTATAAGGGGAAGCCGCCTCCAGCGGGCCGCCTGTCTTCGACTGCGCTTTTTCAAGCAAAGCCCTTGCGGCCTTGGCATCCGGCGTTGCGCCGATCTGCAACTGCCAGCGGCCTTCCTTCGGCTTGCCGGCATTCTGGATCTCATCCGCGACCTGGGGCCGATCGAGCGGAAGCGTCACGTCACCGGCAGATGCGGTGGAACGCGTGACATCGTCGGGGCGGGATGCGACCGAGGGAACCGGAACGTCGCCATCATCCGAGGCGGAAGCGACTTCAACCGCCTTGCTCTTGCCGCGGCTGCCGACGCTTGCGACCAGTCGCGCGCCGGACTTGGCTGATGCATCGTCCATATAACGGTTCAACAGCGAGGCCATCTTGTCGTCGCGGCTGCGAGCGGTCGGTCCGCCCATGACGACGCCGACGACGCGGCGATTGCCGTCCTTGACGGCGCTGACGAGATTGAAGCCTGACGCATTGGTATAGCCGGTCTTGATGCCATCCATGCCCTTGTAGCGGTACATCAGGTTGTTGTGACCGTTGATGCGGGTGCCATTGTAGACAAAGCTGCGCTGAGAGAAGAGGCGGTATTCCCTGGGGAAATCGTTGATCAACGCGACGGCGAGCGTCGACATATCGCGTGCGGTCGTAACCTGGCGATCATCGGGCAGGCCCGATGCATTGACAAAGGTGGTGCGGCTCATGCCGAGTTGGCGGGCTTTCTGCGTCATCAGACGGGCGAAATTGCCTTCGCTGCCGCCGATTTCCTCGGCCATGGCTGCGGCGGCATCATTGGCCGAGCGGGTGATCATGCCGTTAACGGCGTCGCGCACGGTGACAGTGCTGCCGGCCTTCAGAAAAAGCTTGGTTGGGTGCTTGTTGGCCGCATTCTGCGATACTGGGACCCTGGTCTCCCAGCCGATCTTGCCGCGATGGATTGCATCGAAGGTCAGGTAGAGCGTCATCATCTTGGTGAGCGACGCCGGATGGTTCAGCGTGTCGGCATCGTCAGACGCGAGGACCTTGCCGGTCTTTGCGTCCATGACGAAATAGGCGCTACCGGCCACGGCAGCAATCGACGAACCCAGCAGCGCCGCCGCTGCCGACAGGATCATCATCATTCTCTTCATGTTTATCCCCAACCATAAAATGCAATGCAGCAACAGCGTCCTGTGCGCTTTTGCGACAGAAGCTGTTCATTTGTGCGATCTTGAGGCAACTGCCTCGATTAAAATGCAATTTTGCCATCAGTGGTAAATGAAGCATTAACAATGGCCTAGTAAGCTTGCTTATTCAGTAAGGTTTGATATCGGTCGAGATAAACGACACTGCAGAAGGCAGGAACGCGACGTTCAATTCGCCGGATGGATCTTATGCAAGAGGCTATCAAGAGCCGCCTGAAACAAGCGATCATTACAGGTGGGCTAGAGACCGCTTCCATCCTGCAATCCCTCGGCCTCATGCAGCGCGCGGGCGGCCTCGGCGTGATCTTCACGTTGCATCATGTCCGGCCATACCAACCGAAATCGTTTGAGCCGAACCGGCATCTGGAAATCACGCCCGATTTTCTCGACCTGGCGATCCGGCAGTTGAAGGGCGAAGGCTATGTGTTTCTGCCGCTGGACGCGGTTCCCGAGCGCATGGAACGCGAGGGAACACAGCCGCGTTTCGCAGCCTTTACCCTCGACGATGGCAATCGCAACAATCTGGAATTCGCCCTGCCCGTCTTTGCGCGGCACGACGTCCCCTTCACGATCTTCGTAACGCAGGGGCTTTCGGAGCGCACGCACGGCATGTGGTGGGAAACGCTCGACGATTTGCTCGGTCGGCTGGACCGCCTGACCTTCGATTTCGGGTCCGGCGACGAAAGCTTCGATCTGCGGCAGCCGGACATGCGGCAAAAGATATACGGCCGATTTGCCGACTACGTGCATGGTTCCGACGAGGCGCTGGCCGTGGCGGCAATCGATGAACTTGCTCGCAAGCACGGGCTGGAGCCGCTGAATATCGCGCGCTCGCTCATCATGGATCAAGAAGAGTTGGCGCAGGTCGCGCGTCACCCTCTGGCTTCCCTTGGGGCACATACCGTCAGCCACAGAGCTGTCGGACGGCTGACGGAAGCGGAGGCGGCAGCAGAGATGGCGCTTTCGGCCAATTATGTCGCGATCATCACCGGCGAACAACCGAAGGCGATTGCGTTCCCCTATGGCACGAACGCAGCCGCGTCTCCCCGGGAGGCACGGCTGGTCAGCGAGCTTGGTTTCGCGATCGGGTTGTCGACGCGGCCGGGGGTCGTACGGTCCGGCATGCCCACGACGCTTTTGCCCCGCCTGTCGCTCAATGGCTTCTATCAGAAAGCCCGCTACGCATCGGCTCTTGCCTCGGGCATTCCGATGCGACTGATGGGGCAGAAGGGGTAGCGCCGCTTTGCTCCCCCTCCCCTAGCGCAGATTTCCCTTAGGGATACATGCGCACCTTTTGCCAGGCGCCTTCGGGCACCTCGCGGCGGAATTCGACGCGGTCGTGTAGGCGGAAATTGCGGTCGTGCCAGAATTCGATCGAAAGCGGGCGAATTCGGAAACCAGACCAGTACTCTGGGCGCGGAATTTCGCCGATCGCAAAGCGCGCTGTGTATTCCGCAACCGACTTTTCGAGCGCAAACCGGCTTTCAAGCGGACGGGACTGTTTTGACGCCCAGGCGCCGATACGGCTGCCACGAGCGCGCGACCGGAAGTACTCGTCCGCCTCCTGATTGGTCACAATCTCAACCAGGCCGCGCAGGCGAACCTGCCGCCGAAGGGACTTCCAGTGGAAGCACATGGCAGCTTTTTTATGGGAAAGCAGTTCTTGGCCTTTCTGACTTTCGAAATTTGTATAAAATACGAATCCTTGATGATCGAAACCTTTCAGGAGGACCATGCGGACGTTTGGCAATCCATCACTATCCACCGTTGCCAAAGCAACCGCATTCGGATCATTCGGCTCAGTTCCTTCTGCCTCCCGCAGCCATTCCGCAAATAGTGTGAAGGGTTCGCTCTGCTCGGTGAAGTCACCGCTTGTTAACTCGTTTTCCGACATATTAGTTCAAATGCCTCGGATTTGATCGTTTGCCCAGTTTTCATAAACTGGGCAGGATTTAAGGTGGAAGTCATAGCAAAGTCGACGCTTCATACAAAGGGCAAGCTGGCAAAGAGTGGCGTCATGATCGTGGCGTCCGTTGCTCTTCTGTCGCTTACCGGCTGCATGACCGGCGGCATGGATTTCCTGAGTTCCGCCAAGGTCGATCGCTCCGTTTCGACGGGAACCGTGCCGCAGGCGGTGGTCACGACGGATACCGTTTCCGACGAAACGACCGTGCGCAATGCCGTGACCTCTGCCGACCTGACCAAACTGAACGGTCAGCCCTTGCCTTGGGCGAACGCTTCCACGGGCAGTGCAGGCGTCATCGATACGATCGTCGAAAAATCCGATTCCGGAGAGATCTGCCGCCAATTCCGCACGACCCGTCATGCCTATGACGGCATTGCCAATTTCTACGGCAAGACCTGCCTGGTCGGCGCGGGCAACTGGCAGCTTCTGAGCTTCCAGCAGGACGGCTGACGGCCGGCGACTACCCCTTCCATTTAAGAGGCACTGTCGTGCCGGTGCTGCACTTCGAGCAGAGGCTCCACAAGGCTTCCGGCGGCAATCATGTCAGAAATTGCGTAGATATCCTCGCTCGGTGAGCGATCGACATCGAGCGGCGGAACAGCTTCCCTGATTTTCTGAAACAGCACCCCTGCCCCGTTCCCGAGCGCGACGGGTCCGCGCAAATCGATAGCGCGGGCGGCGACAATCAGTTCTATCGCCGTCAGATAACGCAGCTTCTCGACCAGCCGCGCAGTCTTGTCGACAACCGACATGGCGAGCGAAGCATAGTCCTCCACCCGGTCGGCAACCGGCGTGACGGCGAAGGGCATGGGCAATGCAAGATGGCCGATCTCCGCCGCCAGCATCGCAATCGTCTTCTGCAGCGCGGAAAAGCCGTTCGATCCCGGTTCGGCGGGCGCGAGGAACCGCGGCAGATCGGAAAAACCCGGCGACATGAGCTTCATCATCCGCTCCGCGGCCATCGCGGCCAGCCGGGCGAGCGCGAGAGACAGCGTATCGAAGGCGAGCACCATATGGGTCGGATCGAAATTGCCCGTCGGCAAGACACGATCCTCATTGGCGATGACTGACGGATTGTCATCGCTGGAATTCAGCTCCAGCTCCGCAGCAAGCCATGCCTCTTCGAGCGCATACCAGGCTGCCCCCATGACAGAGGGTGCGCATCGCAGGCTCAGCGGATCCTGCAAGCGCCTTGCCGCCCCTGGTTTCATCAGGTCGCCGCCGTCGACGAGCGAGTGGATCGCCGCGGCCATGCGCGCTTGCCCGGGGCTGGGCCGCAGGCGGCTGGCCAGCGGATCGAGAGGATCAAGGCTCGCACGGAAGCCTTCGAAGGAAAGTGCTGTCGCGCCGATATGCGCATCGAACACCCGCCTGGCATCCTGGAGCACCAGACAGGCAAGGCCCACGGACGCGGCATTGGAGGAAATGAGCGAAAGGCCATCCTTGATGCCGAATGTCGGCCGGCTCAAGCCGGCAGCCTCCAGCGCCTCGGCGCCCGAAACGGCGGTGCCGTCGGGGAGAACCGCCCTTCCCTCGCCGATCATGACAAGCGCGATATGCGCGAGCTGCGGGAGATCCGCCTCGCCGATGGAGCCGGTCATCGGCACCTGGGGATGGACCGAGCGGTTGAGCATGTCGCGGAGCGCCCCAACGGCTGCTGCAGAGGCGCCGGAATAGCCCAGACAGAAGCGGGCGATGCGCGCCGCCATCATGGCGCGAACCTCATCCGGTTCGACAAAATGGCCGACACCGACCGCGCGAGCGCGGGGAATACGATACTGGCTGGGGCCGCTCGATGGAGCGACCCTGGTATCGACGGCAGCGCCAAGACCGGTGCTGACGCCATAGATCGCCTGACCGCCTTCGGCATGGCGCACCAGGCAATCATAAGCAGCGTCAATGCCAGCCAGCGCATCTTCGGCAATCATCACTTCGGCTGCGTCGCGCGCAACCTCGCAGATCATTTCGACGGTCGTGCCACCCGCCTCAAACGTAACACTCTTCCGACCGGCGTCCGCTTCCATATGGCGAGCACTCCTTAAGCGAAGCGCAGGCGCTGGCCGATCTTCATCTGCCGCGCCTTGTCCACCATGGCGGCGCCGAGGGCGACATCGGTCGTGCTGAGGCCGCGGTGCCAGAAGAGAATGGTCTCGTCATCACTCTCGCGGCCCGGCTTCATGCCAGCCACGATCTGGCCGATCTCGGCATGCAGGTTCTCCGCGGTCACCTTGCCTTCATCGACATGGCGACGGAGTGCGCCATAGGGGCGGCCCGGCCCGCATTGGCCCCAGTCGTCGACCACGACCTTGTCCATGATATCTGTCAGGTCGAACTCAAGCGCGCTCATCGTGCCATAGGGAACGACGAAAGCGCCCTTCTTGACCCAGGCGGTCTTGAAGAGCGGCGTCGGCTCGGGAAGGCGGCTCGCCTCGACCATGATGTCGGCGTCCTTGAGGCAATCTTCCCAGTTGTCGGTGACGATAATCTTCTTGCCCAGGTCCTTTTCCAGGCGGGCGGCAAAAGCGTTCTGGCTTTCAGGCCGGCGGGAGTGAACGCGGATTTCCTCGAAATCGAAGATGTGGTCGAGCAGGCGGACATTCCAATAGGAGGTGCCGCGCGCGCCGATATGCCCGAGGATCTTGCTGTCCTTGCGGGCAAGATGCCGTGCGCCGATGGCCGTTACTGCGCCGGTGCGCATATCGGTGATCGCGGTCGCATCCACGATCGCCTTCGGCATGCCGGTGCGTGGATCAAAAAGATTGAGCACTGCCATTTCGGATGGCAGACCCTGCTTGTAATTGTCGACGAAGTCGCCGACGACCTTAACACCGGCATAGTCGAGCGACTTCACATAGCCGCGAAGAACGTTGAAATGGCCTTTGTCCGAACTCTCCGGAACAAGGTGGACCCGCGGCTCGATGACCGTCTCGCCCCGCCCCTGTGCGTCGAGCGCTTTGCTGACCGCGTCGAGGATCTCGTCGTTGGTCAGTGCCAGGGCTTTCGCGTCGATGGCGTTGAGATAGTCGATCCAGATTTCCTGCATGGGATGCCGCGCTTCCTGCTCGTGCTTTTCGATATGCCCGATATGGGTGGGGTCAAAGCTGCGCCAACCCGCCGGGCGGCATCATGAAAGATTTGTCTATACTTATTGTCAAGTTGAAATCACCGTGATCGCGTCTTGTTGCGAGAGACGCGGCACACCAGGTATAGTTAACAGTTTCTATCAGACCAAATCCAATATTTAGGGAATGACTAACCATTTCCGGAAAACAATTCGAACCGCCCTCCCTCCCGTAAGAACCGATTAGCAAGTGTCGGACAAGATCGCACTATAGGCGCGTCCGTTTACTTTCCGGGGAAGGGAACGAGAGGCGCAGCGTTTTGTTTATTTGGGGGCTGGGCGCCGGGCAGGAAAAGCGCCACGTCGAAAAATTGGCGGTTTTGTACTATGCGTGATCCTTACAAGACACTCGGCGTAAAACGGGATGCAGGCGAAGCCGAAATCAAGGCGGCGTGGCGCAACCTCGCCAAGGCGGTTCATCCTGATCACAATCAGAGCGATCCGACTGCAACGGAACGGTTCGCCGAGATCGGCCGCGCCTACGAAACCCTGAAGGATCCCAAAAAGCGGAGCCGCTACGATCAGGTCATCCGCATGGCGGAGGCGACCAATCAAAGCCCCGAGCAGACGATCATGCAGCAGCGCAACGCTGCACGCGAAGCAGCCGAGCGCGCCAAGGCAGCCCGCGCCAATGCAGAGCGGGTCATGGAAGAACTGGCGCGCGTGAATGCCCAGAAGGCCGCCAAGGCAGCGGCAAATGCCGCTGCGCAGGCCGCCGCCAATGCGGCAGGTTCCCGCACCAACACCGGCAGTGCACAGCCATCTGCAAGCACACAACAATCCGGAGCGACACAGGCGGAATCGCCCGAGGATATGATCGAGCGCATCTTCGGATCGCATCCTCAGGCGTCGGGACAGAATAGTGACGCTGACGCGAGCGGTGCGAAGCAGAAGGATACAGCAAGTACCGAGGAACAGGCCGGCGACAACGAGACGGCCGAAGGCGAATATGCACTTTCAGGCGGTGGAATAGGCTCCATCATCTCACAGCCTTTCGGCATTCTGAGCTCCCTCGTGCGGCGCATCACCGGCACCGCATCGACGCCCGTTCAAGAGAAAGCACCTGAGATTGCGGCGGAAGCAACCGTCAGCATCGACGACATTCTGCAGGGAAACTGGATCAACGTTCCGTTGTCGGATGGCAAGGAGGTGCGTTTCCAGGCAGCCGCCGGCATGAGCAACGGCCATGTGGTCCATCTCAAGGCGCAAGGTCTGAAGCTGCAGGGCATGCAGCGCGGCGACGTCGCAATCACCGTGCACATGGCAGAAGATGCACGCTTCCGCGTCAACGGCTTCGATATCCACACAATTCTGCCTTTGACCATCGAGAACGCTGTCCTGGGCTGGCACACCCAGGTGGAAGGCCCGCGTGGCGCGGTTGATGTGACCGTACCGGCATGGTCCGGTTCCGATCACGTTATCCGCATTGCGGGCGGCGGATTGCCGGACGGAAATGGTGCCAAGGGCGATCTCGTGGTAGAACTGCGCCTGATGCTATGGGAAAAGCCGGATGACAAGGTCACCGATCTGATGCGCAGTATGAAGGACGGCTTGTTTTTGTGAAATTTCGGTGACAAGAGCACCCTTTATTACGATGCCTAACAGTTGATGATCTCCCTCATGCTTGAACCATGAAACGGCCTATGCCATAGGCAGGTTCGATCGAAAGTCCAAGGGAGCAGAATATGGCTCAAGCAACAGGCCTCATGGCAGGCAAACGCGGCGTCATTCTTGGCGTCGCTAACAACCGTTCCATCGCATGGGGTATTGCAAAGGCCATTCACGCGCAGGGTGGCGAAATCGCCTTCACATATCAGGGCGACGCGCTGAAGAAGCGGGTTGAGCCGCTGGCTGCGGAAATCGGCGGCGTGCTTGCCGGCCACTGCGACGTCAGCGACGAAGCCAGCATCGACGCCGTCTTCGAAAATGTGGAAAAGCTCTGGGGCAAGATCGACTTCGTCGTTCACGCCATTGGCTTCTCCGACAAGGACGAATTGACCGGGCGTTATGTCGATACGTCCGCGGACAATTTCGCCAAGACGATGCAGATCTCGGTCTATTCCTTCACGTCGATTGCCCGTCGCGCTGAAAAGCTGATGACGGATGGCGGCTCCATGCTGACGCTGACCTATTACGGCGCAGAAAAGGTCATGCCGAACTACAACGTCATGGGCGTGGCAAAGGCGGCTCTCGAAGCCAGCGTGAAATATCTGGCGGTCGACCTCGGCCCGAAGAACATCCGCGTCAACGCGATATCGGCCGGTCCGATCAAGACGCTTGCCGCATCGGGTATCGGCGATTTCCGCTATATTCTGAAGTGGAACGAATACAACGCGCCGCTGCGTCGCACCGTCACCATCGAAGAGGTGGGCGATGTCGGCCTCTACATGCTGTCCGACCTGTCCCGCTCGGTCACCGGCGAAGTCCATCATGCCGACAGCGGCTATCATGTGGTCGGCATGAAGGCGGTCGATGCGCCTGATATTTCGGTCATCAAGGACTGATAACTCACAGGAACCAGTTCCGTGCTCATCTATGTGATCCGCCACGGACAGACGGACTGGAATGCGGAACGTCGGCTGCAGGGCCAGCGTGACATCGATATCAACGAACTCGGCCGCAAGCAGGCTCGTCAGAATGGCGTTCTGCTTGCGGAGCTTCTGGAGGGCGAGACGGATCAATTCGATTTCGTCGCAAGTCCCCTCGCCCGCACGCGCGAAACGATGGAACTCGTGCGCAGCTCCATGGGCCTGCCGCCGCGGGATTACCGCACCGACGAGCGGCTGGTCGAAGTTTCCTTCGGCGATTGGGAAGGTTTCACGCTGAAGGAAATCAAAGCGACCCAGGCTGACCGGCTGGCGGAGCGCAGGGCTGCGAAATGGGATTTCATCCCGCCCGGCGAAGACGCGGAAAGCTATGAGATCCTGTCATGGCGTGTCGGTTCCTGGCTACAGTCGATCGAGCGACCGACGGTCTGCGTAACGCATGGCGGCGTTATCCGCACGCTTTTCCGACTGATTGCCGATATTTCCAGGGAAGATGCCGCGGAAGCCGAAATACCTCAGGACCGAATTCTGAAAATCGATACCGATTGGAAGATCATCGGCTGGATCGAATAGGCGCGGTCGCGTCTTAGCTCACGCGGTTTTGCCGAAATTGTTGTGGTGAACGATATCGAGATCGTTGATGACGCGCTTGCCGTCCATTTCCGTGTAGAAAACGATCACTTTCACGCCGGCTTCAAGACCGGTAAAATCGAAATCGTGCGGCGCATGATAGCTTTTGCCGTCATCGAGGACGATACTGAGGTTCTTGGCATCGACCTTCTGGATAGTTGCCTCCACATCCGCACTTTCCGCATATCCCACAACCGGAGCAAGTATGCTTGCCGCGGCCAGCAGTGTCGCCACAAAGAAGCGCATTGGGTGGACCCTTTTAGATTCGATATCAATTTTTCATGGGTCCAAGATAGCTCCCCGAATATGGCGGAAATCGCCCGCAACAAAGGCTTTTGCTGCCCAATTGATGAACGACAATTCGATGACACCCAGAGTGGGCGTTAACGGCTCGCGAAATCGTAAATTAACCGGTTCCTCCTAAAGTTTCCGCTGAACAAGGGGGAGTGCTTTGGTTTTCCGATTAGGCAATAATATTCAATTTAAAAGCGTATTGGAAAACACCTGGGCTTCACTGCTGGTTTCAGCCCTGGTGGCATTCGTGGTCGTCGTGGTCGGCATCGCGCTCGATCGGGCAAATACCGCTTCCTATCTCCGCGAACTGCAGATTCGCACGGAAAACGAGACGAACCTCATTCGCGCCCGCGTGGCGGCCCAGATCAACATCGATGTGACCGTCGTGCGGGATCTCTCCAGCATGATCTCGCTGAGCGCAAATACCAACAGCGAGGAAATGGAGCGCCGGATCAACTGGCTGCTCATCCAGAACCCCCGTTTCATCAGCATCACGATCGCGCCCGGCTTTATCGTCAGCAAGGTCTTCCCGCTGCAGTCCGCCGCGAACCGTATTGGCAGGGATGTCCGAGACGGGACGATGCTCGATCAATCCGGCGTCCGCAGTGCCGGATATCCGCAGGCCCGCTTTTATGGCCCGATCAATGCCGGCAATGGCAGGAATGCCTTCGCAATCTTCTATCCGATCTTCGTCATGGAAGACGGACAGCGCAAGGCCTGGGGGGCAGTCGAAGTCACGGTCGATCGGGATATGTTCTACGAAGATACCGGCCTGATACCGTCGCGCAGCAGCGAGAATCAGGAACGCTATCCAAATCTCGACCATCTTTCGCTCGCAGTGCGCGATCTGGGCACAGCGGCAGGAGACAATACTCTCCCCTTCTTCGGCAGCGTCGATGTGCTTACCCATCAGCCGCTGCACCGCAGGGTCAGCTTTGCGGGCGGGGAATGGGAGGTTTCCGCAGTGCCGAAGGCCGGGTGGAGCCAATCTCCGCCGAACCAGCTCCCGCTTCGTTTGATCATCATCGCCGGCGGCGCCGTCATCATCCTTCCGATTTTCTTCGCGACCCTGCTGCTTGGCGAGCGCAGCCGCAATGTGAGCGAGCTGGAGGCGCGCGAGACGCGGCTGCTTGAGCTTTCGCAGCGACTGAACCTGGCGCTGGATTCATCCAATATCGGCATATGGGAACTGCAGGAGAATGGCCACAACGTCTATTGGGACGTGCGCGCGGCAAGTCTTCACGGCCATCCCCCTTGTGAAGGGAACCATCCTCTCGAGAGCTGGCTTGAGGCCATCGTCGTGGCAGACCGGCCAATCGCCGAGAGGCACTTCTTCAACTGCAGCGTGGCCGGGACCTCCTGCACAGTGCAGTACCGCGTCAGGCTCGAGGACGGCAGTATCCGGCATTTGCGGTCGGTCGGCTCCTTCTATAACGACGCGGCAGGAAAGCGCCGAACGGTCGGCATCGTCGCCGATATAACTGCTGATGCCGAGGCCGCCGAATTGCTGCGCAATGCCAAGGACCACAGCGACATCAAGAATGCCGAACTGGAACTGGCACTGGACGAGCTCTCCCGACGCGAGATGGAGCTTGCCGAACTTTCGACGCGCCTCGATCTGGCTCTCAATTGCTATCAGTGCGGCATATGGGAGGCAGTTCCCGGCGGCCCCGGCGCCCTGTGGGACGAGCGCATGCACGAGCTCTACGGACTGGAACCACGGCATGGCTTCATGACCGAAGAACGCTGGCTTTCCAGCATCCTCCCCGAAGATCGCGATCTTGCGCTGGAAAGCTCACGGCATTTCAAACAGCTGGGCGACATCCACACGCTTATATGCCGCGTCCAGGCAGACGATGGCAGCATTCGCTACATCCGCTCGACAGGCAAGGTGCACCAGACTGCAACGGGGCAGCTGAAGCTCCTCGGTATCGCATTCGATGCGACAGAGGACGCGCTGCTGACGGCTCAGCTCAAGGCCGCAAACGAGGAAGCGGTTGCGAAGAACATCGAGCTGGAGCTTGCCAAGAACCGGATCGAACACAATGCGCTGCACGATCCGCTGACGGCACTCGCCAACCGCCGCAAACTCGATCTGGCGCTGGAGAAACTGACGGCCGACAGCCGCTCGCAAAGGCAGAAATTCTCGATCCTTCATATCGACCTCGATCGCTTCAAGGAAATCAACGACACGCTCGGCCATGCGGCCGGCGACGCGATGCTTGTCCATGTTTCAAAAGTGCTGGCGAGGAGCGTGCGCCACAACGATATCGTCGCCCGTATCGGCGGCGACGAATTCGTCATCGTTATCATCGGCAGTAACGATCCCGCAGAGATGTCGGCACTGGCTACGCGCATCATCGAGGAAGTCCGTCAGCCCATGGACTTCGAGGGCTTTGCGTGCCGTTGCGGGGTGTCGATCGGCATCGCACAGGCCGGTGGCGTGAATATTGACGCACGGAAGATCCTGATCCGCGCAGATATCGCGCTCTATCGCGCCAAGAGCATGGGGCGCAACCGCCACGAATTCTTCAGCCAGAATCTCCAGGCCGAGATCATCAAGGGCAAGAGAACGGCCGACGCGATCCTCGCAGGCCTCGACAATGGCGAGTTCGCGGCCTGGTATCAGCCGCAATTCTCCGCCCGCACGATGGAACTGACCGGCGTCGAAGCATTGGTGCGCTGGATCCATCCGACCAGGGGCGTGCTGACCCCGGACCAGTTCCTGCACATCGCCGACGAACTGAACGTAGTGCATGTCCTCGACCGCATCGTTCTCGAAACCGCCCTCAAGGACAAGATGCGCTGGGCGGCGCGTGGCGTTATCGTTCCGAAGGTTTCGGTCAACGTTTCCTCCCGCCGCCTGCATGATGACGGGTTGATCGATAGTTTGAATGGCCTGCAGATCGCGCCGGGCGAACTCTCTTTCGAACTGGTGGAATCGATCTTCCTCGACGAAAGCGAAGATGTCGTCTCGCAAAATCTGGAACGCATCAAGCAACTTGGCATCGATATCGAGATCGACGACTTCGGGACCGGACATACCTCGATCGTCAGCCTGCTGAAGCTGAAGCCGAAGCGGCTGAAGATCGATCGCCAGCTCGTCAAGCCGATCCTGACATCGCCGCAGGAACGCGCCCTCGTGCGCTCAATCATTGAGATCGCCGGTTCTCTCGGCATCGAAACCGTGGCCGAAGGCGTCGAGACGCGGGATCACGCGGTATGGCTGCGCGAACTCGGCTGCGATCTGCTGCAGGGCTATGCCTTTGCCCGTCCCCTCTCCTTCGAGGACTTTGCGACTGCTGCAGCCGGCAACACCCCTTGGCAGATTGCTTCATAAGGGCTTCATGGAAATTCATTCCAGCAGCGCATATATGGGGCAGAAATAAAGGCTTTTGTCTCGACAGGTTTTTGGCCTATGAGTGGGCCGAATTTCTGAAGGCGGATGCGGCCCTGCCGCATTCAGAGCAATCCGGTCTATCCCATGTCGCACAATACATTCGGTCATCTTTTCCGCGTTACCACCTGGGGCGAGAGCCACGGGCCGGCGCTCGGCTGCATCGTCGACGGATGCCCTCCCGGCCTGCGCTTCAAGCTTGAAGACATCCAGGTCTGGCTCGACAAGCGCAAGCCCGGCCAATCCCGTTTCGTGACGCAACGGCGTGAGGACGATCTCGTGAAGGTTCTGTCAGGCGTGATGATGGATGCCGATGGCGAGACGATGATCTCGACGGGAACGCCGATCTCGATGCTGATCGAGAATACCGATCAGCGCTCCAAGGATTACGGCGAGATCGCCCGCCAATATCGCCCAGGCCACGCCGACTACACCTATGACGTCAAATACGGCATTCGCGACTATCGCGGCGGCGGACGTTCCTCCGCCCGCGAGACGGCGGCGCGTGTCGCTGCCGGCGGCATTGCACGTCTCGTCGTGCCCGGTGTTACCGTGCGCGGCGCCCTGGTCCAGATCGGCAAGCACAAGATCAACCGCGCCAACTGGGACTGGGCACAGGTTGACCAGAACCCCTTCTTCTCTCCGGATCCGGAAATCGTGCCGGTCTGGGAGGAATATCTCGACGGCATCCGCAAGGCAGGCTCGTCGATCGGGGCGGTCGTCGAAGTCGTGGCCGAGGGCGTGCCATCAGGTCTCGGCGCGCCGATCTATGGCAAGCTCGATCAGGACATCGCCTCGCTGCTGATGTCGATCAACGCCGTCAAGGGCGTCGAGATCGGCAACGGCTTCGGCGCGGCCGAACTGACCGGCGAGGAGAACGCCGACGAAATGCGCATGGGTAATGACGGCAACCGGATATTCCTGTCCAACAATGCCGGCGGCATCCTTGGCGGCATTTCCACGGGCGAGCCGGTCATCGCGCGGTTCGCCATCAAGCCGACGTCCTCTATCCTCACCGAGCGCCGCACCATTGACGCCGATGGCAACAATGTCGATCTGCGCACCAAGGGCCGCCATGACCCATGCGTCGGCATCCGCGCCGTCCCGATCGGCGAGGCCATGGTTGCCTGCGCGATTGCCGATCACTACCTCAGAGATCGCGGCCAGACAGGCCGCCTGAAATAAGGACAATCCCATGCCCTACGACCAGAAGCGCGTCGTCGATGCTATCAGGGCCTTCGAGGCCGGCGAGATCGTTGTCGTCATGGATGACGACGACCGCGAGAATGAAGGCGACCTGATTGTCGCTGCTGTCCACTGCACGCCGGAAAAGATGGCCTTCATCGTTCGCCACACATCGGGCATCGTCTGCACGCCGATGCCGCGCGAGGAGGCCAAGCGTCTGAACCTGAACGCCATGGTCGCCGAAAACGACAGCGCGCATACGACGGCCTTCACCGTTTCGGTCGATTTCAAGCATGGCACGACAACGGGCATTTCAGCCGATGACCGCACGCTGACGGTCCGCAACCTCGCCAATCCGAATATCGGTGCTTCGGATTTCGTCCGTCCCGGCCACATCTTCCCGCTGGTCGCCCGCGAAGGCGGCGTCCTCATGCGCTCCGGCCATACGGAAGCCGCTGTCGATCTCTGCAAGCTCGCCAACCTGCCGCCGATCGGCGTGATCAGCGAGCTCGTCAATGACGACGGCACTGTCATGCGCGGCCCGCAGGTCTCGGCCTTCGCCGAAAGCAACGGCCTGAAGGCCGTCTCGGTCGCCGACCTCATCGCCTATCGCCAGCGCAAGGAAACGCTGATCGAGCTCGGTTCCAGCTTCGACATCGAGACGCCCTACGGCAAGGCCAAAGCGCATGCCTACTCGCTGCCCTGGGACCCGATGCAGCATCTCGCAGTCGTCTTCGGCGACATCCGGGACGGCATCGACGTGCCGGTACGCCTGCATCCGGAAAGTGTTGCCGGCGACGTGTTCGGCAAGGCGCGTCCGGTCGAGCACTACATGCGCAAGATCGCCGAAGAGGGCCGCGGCGTCATCGTCTACCTGCGCGAAGGCTCCGTCGGCGTCGGCCACCACGACAACGGCCGCAAGAGCCGCCAGCAGGACCGCGAAGCGCATGGCACGGCCCAGAGCCGCGACAGCGAATGGCTGGAAATCGGTCTCGGCGCGCAGATCCTGAAGGACCTCGGCGTCAGCTCCATCAAGCTGCTGACGACCCGCGAGCGCCACTATGTCGGCTTGGAAGGCTTTGGGATCAAGATCGCGAAGACCGAGATTTGCTGACCACATCCTCTCCCCAAGGGGAGAGTCGGAGAAAAGCTCCTGGGTAGGACGATCTTTTGGCTTCTTTGAATGTCACAATCACCGCCCCACCTGCGCGTCTCGGCGACCTCGCCACGATGCGGGTAATCCGGCCCGCATTCGGCTCAGCGTTCAGCCCTTCGTCGATATGCGGTAGATACCGGCATCGTCAGGCTTGACGAGAAGCTGGTTCTGTTCGTTTGCTTGACTGCTATCCAGCGCTTTTTTCTTGTCCTGGCCGTATTGCTTTTCCAGGGCCGCATCCAGCGTGTCGTTCGCTCCGCCTTGCGGATCAATGATCGCATCCACGATTGTATCGAGGGAAACGCCGAGCTTATCGAGCCCCAGCTTCTGTGAGATCGCGTTGATCGTCGCTTCGCCATTCGGCTGCGCTCTATCCCACGCGATTTGCTTCGAGATCGCCGTGCCGTATTCGGCGTCGGAACCATAATCGCTTTCGTCTATCCCGAGCGCGTCTCCGACACGCTCGAACAGATCGAGCTTGACCTTGGTGAGATTGGTCGAGTTCACGCTGAACATGTCTTGCGAGATTTTCGACTCTGTCTTGGTCGGCTGCGGGCTGACACCAACACCGGATGCCTGCTGAGCCGGTACGCCGCTTGCGACCGCGAGGATATTGTCTGCGGCGCTCTTCTTGCTCTGGGTGACGCTTGGCGCAACAGGGCTTTGCTGCTGCAGGATCAATAAAGCGGTGCTGCCGTTTACGGAGGGGATCGATGTCACTGCGGATTCCTCAATAGACCCCTGTCCGACCTTCATGGGAACAGTGGTGTGAGTTCGTCACGGCATCATGCGTTCGCGGCGGATTGATTCTGCCGCTCATTAGACGGCGAGTTCGTTAAGAAAATATAGCTTTTGCGTGCGTAATTTTCGCAATGCAGTCTTCGCGCGCAATCCGCAAAGCTACCCCCTCCACCCCTCCATCAACACCACCTTCTCCACCCCGGCAAACCGCGCGATCCGCTCCAGTTCGGCCTCCAGCTTTTCCAACCGGCCGGCAGAAGCCTTCACGCCCGGCTCCAGCCACAGCCGCTTGACATCGAGCGTTCCGGCTTTTCGATCGGCCTTCATATCGATGCGGCCGACGAGCCGATCTCCCTCCAGCAGCGGGAAGACGTAATAACCATATTCCCGCTTCGGCTCCGGCACGAAGACCTCGATGCGATAGAAGAAGCCGAAAAGTCGTTCGGTACGGTTTCTGTCGCGCAAGGTCGGGTCAAACGGGCTCAGCACCCGGATTCGCGCCGGCGCCTCGGGGAAACTATCGAGCGTTTCCAGAAAACCTGACAGCGCGACGGACGGTCGCGGCTTTCCGCCATCGGCGGGCGCAATCAGCACTTCGACGAGTTCCTTGCGATGCGCATCGACCCAGGCCTTTGCCTCTTGCGGCGTCACCAGATCCCAGAAGGCGGCGATTTCCCCTGACGTCGCAAAGCCCAGCCGTTCCAGCGCACTGCGGCAGGCCCAATCGACGAATTCGTCATGCTCGACTTCCGGCGAATGGAATTCAGCGGGGATGACACGCTCGACGAGATCGTAAACCTTCTGGAAGTTGGTGCGGCCGGCAATCGCAAACTTGCCGGTGCGCCAATGATATTCGAGCGCGGCCTTGTTCGGATGCCAGTTCCACCAGCCGCCGGAGACATGGCCATCCGCTTTGATCTCGCGGGCCATGATGGCGCCACCCTGCAGGACGCGTTCGTAGGTTTCCTCGAAGGCGGCCTCGAACCCCTCGCCACGCCATTTGCGCCAGCGTTCGACGATCGATTGCTCTTCCCGGCGGAACTTGTGCTTCCAATAGACGAAGAAGGCACTCGGCAGGATCGAGGCGTCATGCGTCCAGTGCTCGAAGAGCGCGCCGTCCTTCTCCAGCAGTTCCGTCAGGTGTTCCCGCCGATAGGTCTGGTTTCGGGAAAAGAGGATCAGATGATGCGCTCGCTCGACGGTCGAAATGCTGTCCACCTGCACGAAGCCGATGTCCTGGATCAGTTGCAGCAAGCCGGCCTTCGTCAAAGCCCGGTTCGGCGGATTGGCAAGCCCTTGCTTGGCGAGGAACACACGGCGGGCGTCACGATTGGAAAGCAGATTCGTCATGGTCAAAACATAGGCCTTTATTCCTACGTTTTCAAATCTGCAGCTCGCGGATTTTCCTTCTTTCTTTTAGGGTCTATAGGACCACTATCGTGACTGGACAGGGGCCTGAATTGAATATCCGCTTCGAGGAAGCCGGCGTAAGCTTCGATGCACGCATTGCCCTGCATCCCCTCACTCTTACGCTCAGCGAGCGGCGAATCGGCATTATCGGCCTCAACGGCTCAGGGAAGACCACCTTCGCGCGACTGGTGAATGGCCTGGCAAAACCGAGCACCGGGCGCGTCACCGTCAACGGCCTTGACACAATCGCAGATGCCAAGGAAGTGCTCGGTACAGTTGGCTACATCTTTCAGTCGCCGCAAAACCAGATCATCCTGCCTATCGTGCGCGATGATATCGCTTTTGGACTAAAAAGCCGTGGCCTCGGCAAGGTGGCCATCGAGGCCGCTGTGGACGCCATTCTTTCACGATTTGGCGTGCAGCACCTTGCCGGCCGCCGGGCACACGAGCTTTCCGGCGGCGAGTTACAGATGGCAGCACTTTGCTCCGTTCTGGTCACCGGACCGGACATCCTGATCCTCGACGAGCCGACGAACCAGCTCGACCTCAGGAATCGCACTCGCGTACAGGAGACAATGGCCGGATTGCCCGAGAACCTCATCGTCATCAGCCACGATCTGCCGCTGATCGAGGAGTTCGAACGCGTGCTGCTTTTCCATGACGGGCACCTCGTCGGAGACGGACGGCCGGCCGAAATCATTGCGCAATACAAGGAGATCGCGACCTGATGCGGGAGCTGCATATCGAAGGCGATACCTGGATGCACCGGTTGCCGCCGCGGCCGAAACTCGCGATGCTGGCGTTTCTCGGAGTCGGGCTGTTCCTCACCGATCGGCTCGGCGTGCTTGGGGCGGCTGTGCTCGTCACGGCAATTCTTTATTTCCGGGCCGGCATGCCCTCGCGCGAAGCGCTCCGGAGGCTCCGGCCCGCCATCCTCACCATCGTGCTCGTGGCAGCCTTCAGCCTCCTCTTCAACCCGTTGCACGATGCCATTGCAACAGTATTCCGTTTGACCGCGCTCGTGCTCTTTGCCGCCACGGTAACGGCCACGACGACGATTGCCGCCCTCATAGACGAGATCACTGCGCTCGCCGCACCCCTTGAAAGGATCGGTCTTGTCAGGGCAGCCGATATCGGCCTCGCCGTTGGCCTGGTCATCCGCTTCGTGCCGGATATTCTCGGGCGTTATCGCGCCATCCGCGAGGCGCACGAGGCACGTGGGATCAAAATCCGCATTCTGACGACCCTGGTACCGCTGATCATTCTGACCCTGCGCGATGCCGACAACATTGCAGCTGCGATTGACGCGCGCGGCATTCGGCGGCATTGAACGAAGACATTCTTGATTGGAGCCTGCCATGAGCACCCGCGATCTCGTTCTTTCCTCGCTTTTTGCAGCGATCATCGTCGCTCTCGGCCTGCTGCCGCCCATTTCGATCGGGCTGATCCCGGTGCCGATCACCGCTCAGTCGCTCGGCGTCATGATGGCGGGCGTCGTGCTCGGCGCCCGGCGCGGGACGGTCGCAGTGCTGATCGTGGTGGTGCTTGTTGCGATCGGTTTGCCGGTGCTTTCAGGCGGTCGCGGCGGCCTTGCTGTCTTCGTCGGTCCGACGGCGGGCTTCTTCGTCGGCTGGATCTTCGCCGCCCTCGTCACCGGCTATCTCTCTGAGAGGCTGGTGCGGCCGGAGCAATCGGCGCTAGTCCAAGGCGTCGGCTTCTTTCTAGCTGCCGTGATCGGGGGCGTTTTGGTGCTCTATGCCTTCGGGATCGGCTATCTGGCCATCGCCGGCAAGACCGGCTTTTCCGGAGCCTTCCTCGGCTCGCTGCTTTTCGTCCCGGGCGATGTGGTGAAGGCAGTCGTGGCCGCGCTCGTCGGGCGGGCCGTCATGATGGGCTATCCGCTATTGCCGCAACGGAGCTGATCAGATCAGGTATTTGTAGAGCCAGTCGCGGGTATCTTCCGGCAGCGGAACGGGGTCATGCTCCTCCCCGCGAACGGCAAGCCAGAGAATTTCCACCTCTGCGGCCAGTTCGTTTCCGGTTTCGACCATGACCATGAAGCCGACGGACTTGCCGCCAATCTTGTTGACGCTGACGGAGAAACGCGCGAGATCGTCGTAGCGCAAGGCGCGATGCAGTGAACACGAGGCCTTTGTCGAGACATAAATCGGCTCGTCGGCCACGAAAGGGCGCGAGCGCCAGAAATTCGACAGGGCAGTTTCAGCCACCGAAATGTAGGCGGCTATGAACATCTGCCCATATCTATCGACATCGCGGGGCGGAACCCGCATCTCCGTTACATCGGCTCTTTCTACGCTCACCATTACTCAAAACCCTGACTGGCGATGCCGCACCTTAACAAAAGCTTAAGCATTGCCTCACCGGAAGTAAACGGGCGGTCACATGTCTTGGTTAAGACGTGTTGTTGACATTGTGGTGATACGCGCCATGTGGAGTGGAACCCGACATGTCTCATCTATAGGTTAGCCCCATGAGCACACGTCTTTACGAACATCCGATCTTTCTCGAACATGTCACGCCCGAAGGGCATCCGGAGCGATCCGACCGGCTCCGATCGCTGAATATCGCGCTGGAGCATCCCAATTTCGCACGGTTGGAGCGCAAGCAGGCACCGCAAGCCAACGAGGATGCCGTGCTGCTGGCCCACCCTGAGGAGCATCTGAGCTTCGTCATGCGCTCGATCCCGGATGGAGATCGGGGAGAAGACGAGATCAACCAGCTAGAAGCCGACACCTATGCCAGCCCGAAGAGTTTTCAGGCGGTGCTGACAGGGGTCGGCGGCGCGATGGCCGCTGTCGACGACGTCTTTTCGGGCGCTGCCGACAATGTCTTCGTTGCCTCGCGTCCGCCGGGACACCATGCCGAGAAGAACAAGGCAATGGGCTTCTGCTTCTTCAACAATGCTGCCATCGCTGCCCGCCACGCACAACGCAAGCATGGCGCCGAGCGCATCGCCATCGTCGATTGGGACGTCCATCACGGCAACGGCACGCAGGATATCTTTTGGGACGATCCTTCGGTGCTCTTCTGCTCGACGCACCAGATGCCGCTTTATCCCGGCAGCGGCGCCAAGGACGAGACCGGCGCGCATAACAGCATCGTCAATGCGCCGCTTTCGCCCAACACAGGCAGCGACCATTTCCGCGAGGCCTTCAAGTCGCGCGTGCTGCCGGCGCTTGAGAATTTTCGGCCTGACCTGATCATCATTTCGGCCGGTTTCGACGCACATCACCGCGATCCCCTGGCGCAGATCAACCTCGTCGGCGAGGATTTCGACTGGGCTACGGGACGCATCCTCGAAGCCGCCGACCGCAGCGCAAAGAACCGGGTCGTCAGCCTGCTCGAAGGCGGCTATGATCTGGAAGGGCTCGCCGAATCGGCAGGGCTGCATATTCTGCGCATGATGAAGGGCTGATGATGAGTGAAAGCGCCAAGCCGGACGTTTCCGACTATTCCTTCGAAAAGGCCGTCGCCGAGCTGGAAAGCATCGTGGCCCGGCTGGAACGCGGCGATGTGGCGCTCGACGAGTCCATCGCCATCTACGAGCGCGGCGAGGCGCTGAAGAAGCATTGCGAAACGCTGCTGAGCGCCGCCGAAAACCGCATCGAAAAGATCAGGCTCGACCGCGCCGGCAAGCCGCAGGGCGTCGAGCCGCTGGACGGCGCTTAAGCCCCCTACGAAACGGTGGTCGGACATTTTATAATCGACCACCGATCCTGCTGCTGAAAGCGACAGGAAAGTTTTACTGGTTGCTCCCCCACATTACCGCTAGGCTACCCATTCCAGCGATTGGAGATACACCATGTCCTTCTTTCCCGGCAAAGACCCGTTGTCAGGCGATGCCTTTGCCTGTGATGCAATCGAGAACCTGATCATTCCGCGGACGACAGATCTCGGAGGCTTCTCGGTGCGGCGTGCCTTGCCGACGGCCAAGCGTCGGCTGGTCGGGCCCTTCATTTTCTTCGACCGCATGGGGCCGGCAATCTTCAGGGCCGATCAGGCGCTGGATGTGCGCCCGCATCCGCATATCGGGCTTTCGACCGTCACCTATCTCTTCGACGGCGAGATCCGCCATCTCGACAGCCTGGGCACGGAAAAGGTCATCCGGCCGGGGGACATCAACCTGATGACGGCGGGGCGCGGCATCGTTCATTCCGAGCGGACGCCGGAAAACCTGCGCGGCCATCCGCTGGCAATGTCCGGGCTCCAGACATGGCTGGCGCTCCCCGACGACAAGGAAGAGATCGACCCGGCCTTCCATCATACCGAAAAGACCGAGCTGTCTCTTATCGACAGTGACGGGGCGAGCGGCCGCGTCGTCATCGGCAATTTCGACGGACTTTCCTCGCCGGTGAAGGTTTTTACCGACACGCTCTATGTCGACCTGCAGCTTCAGCCCAATCGGTCGTTCCCGTTTGGAGCGGAGCATGAGGAGCGCGCGGTCTATATGCTCGCCGGCTCGCTCATCGTCGCGGGCGACCGTTTCGAAGCGGATCAGTTGCTCGTCTTCCGGCCCGGTGATGCGATTACGCTCGTTGCCGGCGAAAAAGGCTGTCACCTCATGCTTTTCGGGGGTGCCGCGCTGAATTCAAAGCGTTATATCTGGTGGAATTTCGTTTCTTCCTCCAAGGAACGTATTGAGCAGGCAAAGGAAGAGTGGCGTACCGGACGCTTCGATATCGTTCCCGGCGACGAGCAAGAGTTCATTCCTTTGCCGGAGAGTTAAATCGTTTAGGATAGTCTGGCGTCGTCCTTGAATTCGTCTTCTTTCGCCGCAATCTATTTTGGAGTAATGCGGGCAGCCAGGCCCATAGAATAGCAAGAAAGAGGCTCCAGCCCGTGACCAAATTGCCAGAGACGCCCCTGCTGGATCAGGTGCAAATCCCTGCCGACCTAAGAAAGTTGGAAGATCGGGATCTGCCGGGGCTCGCGCGCGAAGTTCGCGACGAGATGATCGATGCGGTGTCGCGCACGGGCGGGCATCTAGGCGCAGGTCTCGGCGTCGTCGAGCTGACCATTGCCATCCACAAGGTTTTCGACACACCGGAAGACCGGCTGATCTTCGACGTCGGCCACCAATGTTATCCGCACAAGATTCTGACCGGCCGCCGCGACCGGATTCGTACGCTGCGCCAGGAAGGTGGGCTGTCAGGCTTTACCAAGCGCGCGGAAAGCGAATACGACCCGTTCGGCGCTGCTCACTCGTCCACGTCGATTTCGGCCGGGCTCGGCATGGCCGTGGCTTCCGATCTCGCCAAGACGGATCGCAAGGTGATCGCTGTCATCGGCGATGGCGCCATGTCGGCCGGCATGGCCTATGAAGCGCTGAACAATGCCGGCGCGCTCGATGCGCGGCTGATCGTCATCCTCAACGACAACGATATGTCGATTGCGCCCCCGACCGGCGCGATGAGTGCCTATCTCGCGCGCCTGGCATCAGGCCGCAGCTACATGGGCTTCCGGGATTTTGGAAAAAAGCTGACCGCCTATCTCGGCAAGAGCGTCGACCGCGCCATCACCCGCGCCGTCGAGCATGCGCGGGGCTATGTAACCGGCGGGACGATGTTCGAGGAGATGGGCTTCTATCATATCGGCCCGATCGACGGCCATTCCTTCGACCATTTGTTGCCGGTGCTGCGCAATGTTCGAGACAATGCCCGCGGCCCCGTGCTGATCCATGTGGTGACGCAGAAGGGCAAGGGCTATGCGCCAGCAGAGGCCGCGCCTGACAAATATCACGGCGTCAACAAATTCGATGTCATCACCGGCGCGCAGGCAAAGGTGAAGCCGAATGCGCCGAGCTATACCAGCGTTTTCGCCGAAGCTCTGGTGCAGGAGGCGACGTTCGACGACAAGATCGTCGGCATTACTGCCGCCATGCCCAATGGCACCGGTCTCGACAGGCTTCAGGAAGTCTTCCCGGCCCGCTGTTTCGACGTCGGCATTGCCGAGCAGCATGCGGTGACCTTCGCTGCCGGTCTGGCTGCCGAGGGCTTCAAGCCTTTTGCGGCGCTCTATTCGACCTTCCTGCAGCGCGCCTATGACCAGGTGGTGCATGATGTAGCGATCCAGGGCTTGCCGGTTCGTTTCCCGATCGACCGCGCCGGTTTCGTCGGCGCCGACGGGCCGACGCATGCGGGCTCGTTCGACACCGCCTTCCTCGCCACCCTGCCCGGCTTCGTGGTCATGGCAGCGGCTGACGAAGCGGAACTGAAACACATGGTGCGCACCGCCGCCGCCTATGACGACGGTCCGATTTCCTTCCGCTATCCGCGCGGCGAAGGCGTCGGGATCGAGATGCCCGAACGCGGCCAGATCCTGCAGATCGGCAAGGGCCGCGTCGTCAAGCAGGGCTCGAAAGTGGCGCTGCTCTCCTTCGGCACCCGACTTGCCGACAGTCTGCTCGCTGCGGAAGATCTCGATGCTGCCGGTCTCTCGACCACGGTTGCCGATGCCCGCTTTGCCAAGCCACTGGATCACGACCTGATCCGCCAGCTCGCCAGCCACCACGAGGTGCTCATCACAGTCGAGGAAGGCTCCGTCGGCGGTTTCGGCAGCCAGGTCATGCAGTTCCTCGCGATGGAAGGCCTGCTCGACCATGGCTTGAAGATCCGTTCGCTGGTCATGCCAGACATCTGGATGGATCAGGCAAAGCCCGAGGTCATGAATGCCCAGGCGGGCATCGACCGATCAGGGATCGTCCAGACCGTGTTCAAGGCACTTGGTCGCAGCCGGATCGTTGGGGCTGCCGGCTGAAGGTGCGCGGCTCCCCTTCTCCCCTCGCGGAGAAGGTGCCCGGAGGGCGGATGAGGGGGCGGCAAGCGCATTGCTCTCGGTGAACCCTAGGGATACAAAACAGCCTCCGAAGTTGCCCTCGGAGGCTGTAGGTCACACTAAGCCAACACCGGCTGCTTCTCAGAACTCTTCCCAGCTCTCCTGGACAGCGGCCGCCGCCGCGGCACCGCCGCCGAATGCCCTGCCGACCTTGCCGGCGAGTGCGCGGGCCGGCGATGCTGCCGGGCGTGACTGAGCGGTGGCCACAGCGGGACGTGCCGCTGCGCGGCTTTCGTTGCCGAGCCTGAACTGACGCAGGAGTTCGTTCAATGCGCCGGCTTCCTTGGCGAGCGCATGGCTTGCGGCCGTCTGTTCCTCGACCATGGCGGCGTTCTGCTGCGTGCCCTGGTCCATGTTGTTGACGGCGGTATTGATCTCCTGCAGGCCGACCGACTGTTCGCGGGTTGCCGTGACGATCGCGCCGACGTGACGGTTGATCTCCTGGACCTCCGTGACGATCGTCTCCAGCGCCTTGCCGGTTTCGCCGACGAGCGAGACACCGGAATGAACCTGGTCGCTCGAGGTGTTGATCAGCGCCTTGATTTCCTTCGCCGCATTGGCGGAGCGCTGGGCAAGTTCGCGGACTTCTTGGGCAACGACGGCAAAGCCCTTGCCGGCTTCACCGGCGCGGGCGGCTTCGACGCCGGCGTTCAGCGCCAGAAGGTTGGTCTGGAAGGCGATGTCGTCGATGACGCTGATGATGTTGCTGATCTCGCCGGAAGACTTCTCGATCTCCTGCATGGCGAGAACGGCCTTGCGGACCACTTCGCCGGAGCGCTCGGCGCCCATGCGGGCACGCTCGACGAGCTGGCCGACATCCTCGGCGCGCTTGGCCGAATCCCGAACCGTCGTCGTGACTTCCTCAAGGGCGGCAGCCGTCTCTTCGACTGCAGCGGCCTGCTGCTCGGTGCGGCGGGCAAGGTCATCTGCGGCAGAGCGGATCTCGCCGGCGCCGGCGTTGATGGCCGATGCATTATGACCAACCGACTGAAGAGCCGCTTCCAGCTTTTCGACGGCATTGTTGAAGTCCGCACGGAGGCTGTCGAACTGCGGGGCGAAGGGCTTTTCCAGGCGTGCGGCAACATCGCCGCCGGCAAGGGACGACAATCCCGAGGCAAGTGCCTGGATCGCGAAGCGGATCTCGCCCTCTTCGCGGGCCTTCTGCTCGTCGCCAAGCTGACGCTGGCGCTCTGCGTCGACGCGCATCTTTTCGGTTTCGCCGGTCAGGCGCATCTTGTCGATCGCCGCTTCCTTGAAGACGAGGACGGCTTCTGCCATGCGGCCGACTTCGTCGCCGCGGTTAAGCGCGGGAACCTCGATATCGGTCTCGCCGCTCGCCAGACGACCCATGGCCGATGTCATGCCGACGATCGGGCGAACGATGGTACGCGACAGCAGCCATGCCAGAACGCCTGCTGCCAGCGCGGCAACGATACCACCGATGGTAAGCGTCATGCTGAGAGTGCTGTTTGCCTCTTCCTGCATCGCGGCAAGCGCATCAGCCTTGGCGCGGGCGGCCTTCTTGATGTTGGCGGCAGCCTCGCGGAAACCGTCCAGCTGGCCTTTTGTTTCGTTGACGCCGATCTTGACGATCTGGTCGACCGACATTTCGGTTTCCTTGCGGGCCTTGGCTTGCGGCTCGGCGAGCTCGTGGAAATAGAGGTCGGCGGCCTTCTGCATGGTGTCGATCGCCTGCAGCATGTCGGCCTGGCCGTCGGCTGCATCCTTGGCGGCGTCGATGCTCTTCAGCATGCGATTGCGGTTCGCGAAGATATCGCCGTAGGTGCTGTCGCTACGAAACAGCAGGAAGCCGCGCAGGTTGACGGCCTGCTCAAGCATTGCCTGCAGCGAGTCGTCGATCAGGTTCACGAACTGCTGCGATTGCGCCTGTTCAGCCGAGGCCTTGGCTGAAATTTGTGCCTTGGAATAAACAAATGCGGAAACGGAAATGAATATCAAAATGAGCGCGACAAAGGTGATCGCAAGTTTGCCATTAAGGGAAAGGTTTTTCGCAGACATGGGCGAGCGCCTCCTGAGCGCTGTCCTTCGCGAACATCGACCTGCGCCAGCGGGCGGGAATGTTCGCTAAATCAATGAATTGGCATGATTGGACGGGGCGGGTGGCAAATGCCATCATGGCAGGCGCGATCCATCAGAAGGGATCATCTCAATCACCGTGAAACTAGCGGTTACAGCTTTAAAATCATTTAATTTTGTGCGCTGCAGCAGCGACTGCATTTACCTTTTTCACATGCCCGTGATCGGCCATTGCCAGACCCTGCACGCTGCCTTGTGAGCTACGGCTACACAAAAGGCTTGCAACCGAAGGCATTGGCCGTCATGGACAGGCCATGTCAGAACAACAGAACACACAACGTCTGGATCAGCTGCTCGTCTCGCTGGGTCTTTTCGCCAGCCGGTCGCGGGCGCGTGATGCCGTGCAGCGCGGCACGGTCAAGGTCGACGGCAAGGTCGTGACCAAGCCGAGCCTTACTTTTGCGGATAATGTCGACATCGCCATCGACGATCCAGCACAGGATTACGTCTCGCGTGCAGCGCTAAAGCTCGTAGCAGGGCTCGACCATTTCAAGCTCGACCCCTCGGGCAAGCAATGCGTCGATATCGGCGCCTCCACCGGCGGTTTCACCGAAGTGCTGCTGCAGCGCGGCGCGGCGCATGTCACCGCCATCGACGTCGGCCACGGGCAGATCCATCCGCGCGTCGAGAGCGATCCGCGCGTGACCAGCATCGAAGGACTGAATGCGCGCAACCTTGAGGCCGAGGACGTCGCCCATCCGATCGAGTTCGTTGTGTCAGACGTCTCCTTCATCTCGCTGAAGCTGGCGCTGGCGCCGGCGCTTGATATCGCCGAGCCGGAGGCTTACTGCGTGCTCCTCGTCAAGCCGCAGTTCGAGGCGGGGCGCGATGCGATCGCAAAGTCTGGCCTTCTCAAGGACCCCTCCTCCGCGCCTGATGTCGCGGCCGAGCTTGAGCGTTGGCTGCGCGAGGACATGGGCTGGCAGACGCTGGGGCTTATTCCCTCGCCGATCGAAGGCGGCGACGGCAATCACGAATTTCTTCTCGCGGGGCGCAAGGCATGAGCACCGAAACGGTCACGATCCAGAAACTGGGGGCACAGGGAGACGGTATCGCTCAAGGACCGGGAGGACCGATCTATGTGCCCTTCACACTGCCGGGCGAAACGGTCGCCATCGCGCGGGTGAAGAACCAGGGCACGGTCATGTCGATCACGACGCCCTCGCCGGAGCGGCAGGAGCCGGTCTGTCGGCATTTCGGGCCTGATGGCGTCAACGGAGCTTGCGGCGGCTGCACGCTGCAGCATCTGGCGGACGAGCCCTACCGCGCCTTCAAGCGCCAGCTCGTTGTCGATGCGCTCGCCTTCAAGGACCTGACGCCCGAGATCGGCGATATCGTCGCGGCCCATCCGGGCGAGCGCCGGCGCGTCGTCTTTGCCGCCCGCAAGACGGAAAAGGATATCCTGATCGGCTTCAACCAGGCCGAAAGCCATCACATCGTTGCCATCGAGGAATGTCCCATCTCCTCGCAGGGCATCATTTCCAAGCTGCCGGCGATCAAGGCCATAGCCAAGGCGCTCGCGCCCAATGCCGAGCCCTTCCGCCTGACTGTTATCGAGACGCTGTCGGGGCTCGATGTCGCCGCCGACGGCATCAAGAAGCTGGAGGATGCGCAGCGCCGCGGCGTGGTCGAAACCGTGCTGCGTCTCAGGGGCATCGCCCGCGTTTCGTTGAACGATGAAATCCTGGTGGAACCCGCAAAACCGCTGCTCGACTTCGGCGGCGTCTCCGTGTCCCCCCCACCCGGCGCCTTTACCCAGGCAACGAAGCAGGCGGAAGATGCGATGGCAGAGCTGGTTCTTGCCCATGTCGGTAAGGCAAAACGCATCGCCGACCTCTTTGCCGGCGCTGGCACTTTCTCGCTACGACTCGCGCGGATCGGCCGCGTTCATGCCGTCGAGGCCGAGGACAAGGCGCTTGCCGCGCTCGACCATGCCGCCCGTAACACGCAGGGGCTAAAGCCGGTCAGCATCGAGCGGCGTGATCTCTATCGCCGGCCCCTGATGACGGCAGAGCTAAAGCATTACGACGCCGTGATCTTCGACCCGCCGCGCGCCGGCGCCGAATTCCAGTGCAAGGAACTCGCCCGCTCCGCCGTGAAGAAGATCGTCGCCGTCTCCTGCAATCCGCTGACACTGGGCCGCGACCTCGCAATCCTGGTCGAAGGCGGCTACCGCATCACCAAGGTGACGCCGATCGACCAGTTTCTCTGGACGTCACATGTCGAAGTGGTGGTGGCGCTGGAGAAGTAGGGCGGACGCGGTTAGACCTGAACAGCTTTGCCCGGGCATCGCAACAGCGTCATTGGATGGTCGCTGATCTCACCTTCAGTCGGCGACCACAGCTTCCGGAAACGTGATGACAGTATCGGTTGGTCCCAGGAGACGACCGTCTTCGGCCAGAAGCCGCAGACGTTGCACCGGCGAGCCTTTCTCCTTGTCGACCAATGTCACATGCTGTTCTCCGGGTTCGAAGAAGAATTCCTCACCCCATTGCCGGAGAGCCACGAGCACCGGAAAGAGACCGCGTCCCTTCGCAGTCAGAACATATTCCTGGTAGGGGCTGCCGTCCGACGCAGGCACGGTATCCAGGATTCCATGCGACACGAGGTTGCGCAGGCGTGCCGACAGGATGTTTTTTGCCAATCCGAGGCTTTTTTGAAATTCGCCGAAGCGGCGTAGCCCATCGAACGCATCGCGAATAATCAGCAGCGACCACCAGTCCCCGATCGCATCCAGAGGCCGCGCTACGCCGCACATGGATTTCTGGTGACTAATTCTTTTTGCCATCGTGAACCTGCCTCTGTGCGAGCGCGAGCCGCGGGTTGAATTGCGCGCCTGAGCGACTGAGGTCGCCGCAGCGCCACATCGATATATCGGTTGCAAGTTGAAACCACAAGAGATATCGGTCTTGTGGTTTCAAACTAAAACCACACCGGAGAGTAATCATGATCCATGCTGACGCCGATTTTGCCGGCACCTTTCCATTTGCCCCGCATTTCACCCAGGCGCCGGGTTTCCGAATGCATTATGTCGATGAAGGACCGCGCGACGGAGAGGTCGTGCTCTGCCTGCATGGCGAGCCGACATGGGGCTATCTGTTCCGCCACCTCATTGCGTCTCTAAGCCCGACGCATCGCGTGGTCGTCCCTGACCACATGGGCTTCGGCAAGAGCGAGACACCTTCCGAGCGCAGCTACTGGCTTCAGGATCACATCGACAATCTGGAAGCCTTCGTTCTGGCCCTGGATCTCAAGGGCATAACGCTTGTCCTGCATGATTTCGGCGGACCGACCGGCATGGGACTTGCCGCTCGCCATCCGGATCGCATCCGCCGCATCGTCTCGGCCAATGGACCGACGCCGTTTGGCCAGGCGGAGATGTTTGATCGTGCCACGGCAAATGCCGCCGTCTCGCCTTGGTTCCAATGGATCCTCAAGGCGGAGGCCGAGGGCATCCTCGAAACCGTTCTCGGGCAGCTTGGTTACAACATCCTGAGCACGCTGAAGCTCAACGGTTTCGAGAACAACACTGTCATCACCGACAGCTTCATCGATGCCTATGCCGCGCCCTTTGCACATCCAGCCGATTGCCTCGGCGCGATTGGCTGGGCAAAGGGCTTTGCCAACGGCACCCACCGCTTCGAGGCGCCGGATGCTGCTGCGATAAGCAAAATCCGAGGGAAGCCGGCACTGGCGATATGGGGAGAAGCGGACCATACCCTTCACGCGAAGCATTTCTTGCCACTCTTCGCCGATCTTTTCCCCAACGCACCGATCGAACGGCTGCCGGGGGTCGGACATTATTGCTTCGAGGATAGTCCGGAGGAGATCTCGTCGCTGATCAAGGGATTTCTGAATAGAGCGTGAGCAATGTGCGGGGCACGGCGGAGTTGAAGAACTACGATGCAAGGAGTTTGCTCGCCCGCCGTCAAGAGAATCATCGCCGTGTCCTGCAATCCGCTGACTCTCGGACCCGACCCCGCGATCCAGCAAGGTGACGCCAATTGGCCAGTTCCTCTGGACGTCGCATGTCGAAGTGCTGATAGCGCTGGAAAAGTAGCGCATGGTCTTCAACGTCATGCGCGAAAGGGAAACGAAACGATTGCCGCTAGTTGAGAACGTTCACGTGTATTGTATCTAAATTCATTGTGCCGTTCTTGAAGGAAGTCCTAAGAGAGAATGTCTCCCGTCCAACAAAATCCGATCGCGGAGTATAATAGGCGGTAATACCCTGCACCTGCCTCGTCCCACATCTAGCATATTCGCCCGACGGATGAGCCGCGACCTTCTGTTGAATAAGCTCAACTCTTCCATGTTGCGGTGGGTCTATAATTGTCACTGACGGCACAACATCAAAGCTGCAATCGCTCTTGAGCTTCCAGGAAGTTCCGATGAACGTCCGTTCACCGCTAACTGCAGTCTTCATTACGTCGTAGCGATGAATACCATCAGCTCGCGCAATGCAACTCGATAGAAGAAGGCCAAATACAGTACCGCTTACAATCTTCAACATTTACATCGCCTAACACTGAAATAAACGGCTACTTTACGACTTTTACACGGATGGAAACGTCGTCCACGTAGCCCAATCCATATGACGAGCGTAGCTTAATACTGTCATCTCCCACGTATCCAGGGGTGGATGTGTAGTAAATCTCCTGCCCTTTCACGGCCTTTCCATTACACTTCGCATATTTTCCTTTTGCACCACTTGGAAACACGCCCTCCGTTACGACCTCGGCCGTGCCATGAGCCGGTCTTTCTATGATCCTCACGTTTGGTAATGTCGCGGCTGAACAATCAGGGTGAAGGTTCCAGAATGCGCCAAGATCGTGTCCATTGGAGTGGTGTAGCTGACGGCTGATTGCCGTGCTTTCCGACGTCGGGTCGGAGGGGATGTCAGCGTGCCACAGCGGGCAGACTGATTTGCGGATCATCGCTCATTTGGGCCATGGTCTCAAGGGTCATGTACCTGGCGCGTTGG
>NZ_SLZG01000002.1 GCF_004341625.1 Rhizobium sp. BK376
AGATGGGTCTGCGAGCAGGCCCATCAGCAGATGAAGGAAGAACTCGGCCTCGATCACTTTGAAGGCCGATCATGGCAGGGCCTACACCGACACGCCTTGATGACGATGATTGCCTATGCCTTTCTTCAGCATCAGCGCCTCAACAAGGCAAAGCGGGAAAAAAAGAAAGAGGCACGGCCCGCCTAAGCCGACACTGCCAGCTGTCCGGCGTGCCGTCATAGCCGCACTCTCAAACCACCATCCACCACAACGATGTCCACACTGCCGTATCAGGTTCCAAATGAACCTAAATTCAATTCTGCCAAAGTAGTGCTCGGCGGCGTAGACAAACTCCACATGTCACGGTTTCCCTTAAAGCGCCCCGTGCAGGCACGCCTTGGCCGACGAGTTGTCGAGGAGGGTTTGAGCTTCTTGTTCGTTCCTTCGTCACTATGACGAAACCCGAACCCTCCTCAGTTTGCGAATACGATGATGGACAAGAGGTGTCGTCAAGACCTGATGAACGAGAGCAGGTCGGGGTTGAGGATATCCGCATGTGTGGTTAGCATGCCATGGGGGTAGCCAGGATAAGTCTTCAGCGACCCGTTCTTAAGCAGGTTGACCGCACGCGGCACGGAACTTGCGAAGGGGACGACTTGATCGGCCTCGCCATGCATCACGAGCACCGGCACGGTGATCTTCTTGAGGTCTTCGGTATAATCTTCGAGCCAAGAGTCGACAGTCGCGTGGTGAGCGAGGGCACCGCCGGCCATTCCTTGGCGCCACCAGTTCGCAATGATCGCCTCCGAAGGCTTGGCCCCATCGAGGTTATAGCCATAAAACGGGTTCTCAGGGACGAAGCGGAAGAACTCCGCCCGGTTGCCCAGCACGCCTGCCCGGATCGCTTCGAACCACTCCGGCGGTTGACCGGACGGGTTTTCCTCGCTCCGGTACATGTTCGGCGTCAGGGAAGCGACCAGTACCGCCTTCGCGACGCGCTCCTGGTGGCGAGCGACATAGCGAGCCACCTCACCGCCACCTGTCGAGTGCCCGATATGGATCGCGTCGCGCAGGTCGAGGTGTTCAGTTAAGGTCGCGAGGTCGGCAACCCAATGGTCCATATCGTTGCCGGTGCTGGGCTGGTCAGACCTGCCGTGTCCGCGCCGATCATGGGCGATCACCCGGTAGCCGTGGCGAAGAAAGAACATCATCTGGGCATCCCAGTCGTCCGCCGATAGCGGCCAGCCGTGGCTGAAAACGATCGGCTGGCCTGAGCCCCAATCCTTGTAGAAGATATTTACGCCGTCTGTAGTCGTGATCGTAGGCATGATTTGCTCCTTTGATAGCCGCGGATAAAAGTCATCACTCGCTGTCGCGGCGTTTTAGCGAGAAACTTATTAAATACATGACCGGTCGTATATTAATCGGCCAAAAATTATTCAGGCCACAAGGGCAGGCAAAACGAAACCTTCAAAGCTGTCGAACGGCGACCGGTTACGTTCGACTTTGGCGCGCGTGACCGCACCTTCGAACGCGTCGATCAACGCGACGGCGACCTGTCCTGGCTCCTTTCCAGCCGGCAATTCGCCCTGGGCCTGGGCTTCCCCGAGGCATTCAGTGAGCGAGGCCGTCCATTGGCGGTAGATTGCGGCCAGCTTAATGCGTACTTGCTCGCTCGACGGCGTGACCTCGAGCGCCATATTCCCGATCAGGCAACCAACCGCGTAACCGCGGCGCCCGTGAAACTCTGCCAGGCCCGCGAAATAGCATGCGATACGCGCGAGCGGCGTCATGTTGTGATCGGCCAAAATCGGGCTGTAGGTAGCAATCAATGAATCCCAATACTCGGTCAGCACTTCAACAGCAAAAGCCTCCTTGCTTTCGAAATAATTGTAGAACGACCCTTTGGGTACACCGGCCGCCGCCGTAATCTCCTGCACGCCGGTGGCATTGAAGCCGAGGGTGCTGACGAGGTCTCCCCCCTTTTCCAGGAGGCGCGATCGGGTTTCTGGATTGGCTGGTCTCGGCATAGCTAAGCTTTAAGGTTGGTGTTTGCGTTTCGATGGTTTATATATGACCAGTCGTCTTTTAATTGTCAAGCAGTTTTTTGCTGGGACAGGGTAATGCATTCACACCCGCTGCGATCGCTGCGCCAACGCCTTTATGGGCGCATCACCCTCGCCGCCATCCTCCTATTTGGCCACTCCGTTGTGAGTCCTGAGCCTAGATTATTTGAGCAAAAAAAGGCCGGCATACGGGCTGTAGAGGTCCGCAGGCCGGCCGAGTAGGACTGAAGAAGAAGGGACGATACGCTTCAGTCATCGGACGGTTGTCCATCCGATAGAAAGCAGGCTACCGCCCGTCGCCTGAACGGCCGCAGAACCGGGCGTTCATCTGTCGTTCACGCGCAAATTCGCGTCAAAATCGCAGGCTCTTGAACTGCGCCGGCCCCATCACCATCTCCTTTTTGCGGGCGCCGAAAGGGTCCGCGGAACCGTCTCGGGGCCGCCGCAACAGGGGTCTCAGGGGCAATATCAGTATCGCAAACAGTCGCTCACAGGAGGACACCATGCGTCACGTAGACTTCTCTCCCCTTTATCGTTCCACCGTCGGTTACGACCGCCTCTTCACCATGCTCGATAGTCTGGCCCAGCCCGATCAGGCCCAGACCTATCCTCCCTATAATATCGAGCGCACCGGTGAAAACACCTACCGTATCACCATGGCGGTTGCCGGTTTCGACGAGAAGGAACTCTCCCTTGAAGCCCATGCCCATGTCCTGACGGTCAAGGGCGAAAAGAGCGACGAGGGCACCCAGAACAGCGAATATCTCTATCGCGGCATCGCCAAGCGCGCCTTCGAGCGTCGCTTCCAGCTTGCCGACCATGTCGAAGTCCAGGCTGCTTCCCTGAAGAACGGCCTGCTGCACATCGACTTGCTTCGCAACATTCCGGAAGCCATGAAGCCGCGCAAGATCACGATTGCCGCTGAGCCGGTCGAGGCTCCCAAGGCTATCGAAGCCCAGGTGATCAACAGCTAATTTTCCCGATTTCCGGGTAACGGAAAGGCGGCGTTCCGAATGGGACGCCGCCTTTTTTACGAATGCCTGGCCAGCCCCATAAGAAGCTAGATGGGAAGTGATCGAAGCTTTGTGCCTTTGTTTATGGGCACTTCATGCATCGACGGCGGCTGGAGCAGATTGGTGATCTGCAATATCTCGGGCCAACGCCATATGAGAACAGATGCCACCTGATGAAGAGGAGCCTTTTGATAGGCGGGCGCTAGGATGAAGCCATGAAGTCCAGCTGATCGCAGTGCGGCTCTTTCTGCCGCATTTTTCAGTATACGGCCGTCTCCGGATACAAATATCCAACGATCATTGGATTTTCTAAGAAAATCGATCCACTCGACATCTTTCGAATTTCTACCGTTTGGCAGACCTGCAATGTCTCGAATATGTGCTGCAGCATGACCTTCGTGTTCAATGAATCCATGCAAGGTGGAGGCAAAAACTGGAGACGTGCAATTGTCAAAAAAGACCTTCACGCAGCGAGCCGTTGTTCCATCATCGTTTCAAATTCGATTGCGTGCTTGATCGCCGCTTCGGATACGTCATATGCGCGGGCTGCGGCCCGTATACTTCCGTTTTGCTCGACGGCAGCCGCTAAAACCGCAGTCGGCACACTCGATGATGCATCGATTGGCTGACCGAAAGATCGGGTTGGATCGACAACAATATTGAGCCGTCGTCCGCCTGGCCACCAAATTGCCGGACTACCATCGTCACCGAACTCAACCGTTTTTAAAATTGGATCCAATATGCCGTTAAATTCGAACTGGCGGCGGAAGAGATTAAGCAATTGTTCGCGCTGCTCGCCGCCTTCATCTTCTTCCACGATGTGAAGAAAAATCTCGCGACCGTCAGTTCTGAATTTATTGGTGGATAGTGGGCGCTCCCGTCCGATCACATCTCTGGCAACAAGAATTGCCGAGCGAACTCTAATTGCTGAGACGCCGGCCCGAATGAAGGCGTCGGCCACCCGCACCTCCATGAGATCATGGAAACCTAGAAAGACGCTGTCATCGTCAAGCGAAATTTGAGGAGTCCAAAGGGGAGGATAGAATCTGTTTTGGATTCGATGACCTCTGAGCCAACGAGAAATCTTCACGGTGGGAATGCGAAGAAGCCGTCCCGCTTCCGCAGGTGTGTATACCCCCATACCGATCAATTCATCGCTGTTCATGTGGCCATAATCCATCGCGTTGATTCGGTGTCAACGGATAAGCTATCAAGGGCTGCCTTTTGCAATAGGATCGAGCCGATTAGTCCTCATTTAGGCCGTAGTGGGGGTTTGTTCAGCTTGCTCTCTACTTTTCCGGTTCGCCGCGTCAGCATATTTCTGGGCAATGACGGCGCAGGCCATCAATTGGATCTGGTGGAACAGCATCAGGGGCAGCACGATTGCGCCGATGCTCTGGCCGGCAAAGATGACGCTTGCCATCGGTACGCCGCTTGCGAGACTCTTCTTCGATCCGCAGAATGTGATGGTGATCTCGTCAGCGCGCGAGAAGCCGAGGGCGCGGCTGCCGAACATGGTGATGCAGAGAACGAGCGCCAACAGGACCATGTTGGCGATGATCACGGTTGCAATGTCGCCTATGGAAAAGGTGTGCCACAGGCCTTCGACGACGGCTTCGCTGAATGCGGAATAGACCACCATCAGGATCGAGCCGCGGTCGACCGGCATCAGGATCTTCTTCTTGGAGCGTATCCAGTTGCCGATCCAGGGCTGGAGGATCTGGCCGAGGATGAAGGGGGCGAGCAGCTGTTCCATGATCTGTTCCAGCACGCTCCAGGAGAAGCCGCCACCATGGCCGCCGACGGAGAATAGCAGGCCGACGAGCAGGGGCGTCAGGAACATGCCGAAGATATTGGAGGCCGATGCCGCGCAGATCGCAGCCGACACATTGCCGCCGGCGATCGAGGTGAAGGCAATAGAAGACTGCACGGTCGAGGGCAGAACGCTGAGGAAGAGGATGCCTGTATACAGCGTCTGCGGCAGCACCGTCGGTACCAGCACGCCCATGCCAAGGCCGAGCAGCGGGAACACGCCGAACGTGGTCAGCAGGATAGCGAGATGCAGCCGCCAGTGCAGGGCGCCGGCTATGACGACGTCGCGAGACAGGCGTGCACCGTGCAGGAAGAAGAGAAGCCCGATGGCGAAGTTCGTTGCGATGCCGAAGTAGTGCGCGGTTGAACCCTGTACGGGGAAGAAGGATGCTGTCAGCACTGTCAGTACGAGCAGCATGGTGAAGGTGTCTGGTAGAAAGCGGCGCATGATGCCTATCCCGGTCGCATAAAATATTGCCTTGCTCTTACCGCTATCGCGATCCACGATGCAAGGAATAACAGTTATCAAGAAGGTGGATGCCTCATGCTGGATCTCACGCAGTTGCAGAGCTTCGTCGCCGTCGAGCAAATGGGAAGTTTCACTTTGGCCGCCGAGCGGCTCGGCCTCGGCCAGTCGACGGTCAGCCAGCATATCCAACGGCTCGAGGCCACGCTCGGACGCAAGCTCCTGGCGCGCGACACGCACCGCGTCGTGCTGACCGGCGATGGCGAGGCGCTGCTCGGTCACGCGCGGGCGATGCTGTCGATCCAGGGGCAGGTGCAGTCGCTGTTTGCCGATAACAGCCTGCGCGGCACGCTGCGGCTCGGGGTTTCGGAGGATTTCGTCACCAGCCAGCTGCCCGATGTGCTGGAGGAATTCGTGCGCTCGCATCCGTCGGTCGATCTGGAACTGACGGTATCGCTGAGCGGCATACTTTATGAGATGCAGGATAATGGCGAACTCGACCTTGTCCTTGCCAAGCGCCGGCTCGGGGACACGCGCGGGCGTCTGGTCTATCGCGAGCCACTGGTCTGGCTTGCCCGCGATCCCGAACTCATCCGTTCCTCCGCCGCGCCGCTGCCGCTGATTGCGTTTCCGGCGCCGAGCGTCACCCGCGCCATTGCGCTCGAGGCGCTGCGCCGTCAGGGCGTGCCATGGCGGATCGTCTGCACCTGCGGCAGCCTGAGTGGGCTTACGGCCGCCGCTCGCGCGGGGATGGGCGTGCTGGTGCAGCCGCGCAGCATGGCACCGACGGGGCTGGAGGAGATCGGAACGGAGTGGCTGCCGCCGCTCGAGGATGTCGAATTCGTGCTGGTGCCGCGCAAGGGCGCCGATCAGCTTCTCGTCAGCGCGCTGTCGGAGGATATTCTCGCGAAGATCAGGGATTTGCGGGCGGGGTAGGGTAGCCGACGCCCTGGACGGTCATGGCCGCTTCCGCAGGCAAGGATTTCGCCGATCTCGCCTTCGTCAGGAAACAGGCGAGCCCAATGCAAATGGCCGCTACCCCGAAGCCAGCAAAGACATCTATCACGTAGTGATTGGCGATAGTGAAAGCGGATACCGCCATGAGTACATTCAGCAGAAGAGCAGGATAGCGAAGAGGTTTCAGGTCCCACATTGCCCAGGCACAGATCGCAGCTACTGCCGCATGTCCCGACGGGAAGGTCAGGATGCCTTTTGTTTCTGTCAGCCTGAAGATGAAATTCGGATCTTCTCTGATCGCATGCAACTGCGGAACGAAGTCGCTCCAAAAGTAAGGGTTCAGGTTCTGTAGTTTGGACGCATCCAGCGGGTAGGTCGCTACAGTTCCAAATGCCGGAAATGCGCTGGCGAACACGGCGGATATGAAGATCATCGCGCCATACGCGAAGACCATGCGGTATGCGCGTGTCGTTCGGCCGAAGATCGAAAGCAAGTACGGCACAGTCAGCAACTGGAAACTGAAGCTCGTGTAGGCCAGCATCAAAATCCGAGCCAGCAGAGCATGCCTATCGACAAAGCCGATCATGGACGGCCAGTCGACGCCAAGACCGCGATCGATCGCTGCCAGGAAATGGTCGGCGAGCGGCATGTCCAGGCGCATGGAGAGATAAACAAACATCATGCCGGGCAAGCTCAGAAGAAGGCCTGCACAAATGGTTTCGACCATTACCCGCAGCCTCAGCATTCGCCGGTATCCGCACCATCCGCCGACGATTGCGAGAAATCCCAGCGTCGCCAACAGCTTGCCGGTAAAGTCGTCATAGTCGATCCGCATCCCGACCGACCATGCGAGGGGAAATGCGATTGCATAGGCCAGTGCGACAAGGCTCCAAAGCAGATATCTTGATCGCTCGAGTTCGGACATGACTTACTCCCAACGCATTCGACTTAGGCGAAAAACGTTAACGGTGCGGTAAAGTCACGTTTAAATTATCGCATAGGTTGCGCTTGCTGGTGTTATGTTCTCTCTAAGATTGAGCAGCAGCCTCGAACGAAAGGGCATGACGTGACCCGACATGCCCGATTTATCCTGAAGATTTCGTCAGCCCGCCAGGCAGCCTAGGAAGCCTTCGACATCAGCATCGGTCGTCGCAAAACTTGTCACGAGGCGGATCAGGGTTTCGTCGGGGGTGATCAGGTCCGGCTGCTTTTCCGGGATCGGCCATTCGTAGAATTTCGCGCCCTTGTCTTCGGCGGTTTTCGCTGCCGACTTGGGAATGATGGCGAAGACTTCGTTCGATGCCGTCTGCCAGGCGAGCTTGGCACCGGCGGCGGATTCGACGCCAGCGCGGAGCTTGTCGGCCATGGCATTGGAATGGCGGGCAAGGTTGAGCCAGAGGCCGTCCTCGAAGTAGCCATCGAACTGGGCGGCGATGAAGCGCGACTTGGAGAAGAGCTGGGCGGCGCGCTTGCGGATGAAGGCCATCTCCTTGGCCATCTCAGGATTGAAGAAGACGATGGCCTCGGCGCACCAGCAGCCGTTCTTCGTGCCGCCGAAGGAGAGGATGTCGACGCCGCGCTTCCAGGTCATTTCGGCCGGCGTTGTATCGAGCGCGACGAGCGCGTTGGCAAAGCGTGCGCCATCCATGTGCAACGGCAGGCCGTTTGCCTTGCAGATCGCGGAGATAGCGTCGATCTCGGCCAGCGAGTAGATGGTGCCGATCTCGGTTGCCTGGGTAATGGTCACGGCCGCCGCGCGGCCATGATGGACGGCGTCCTGCGGAAAACGGGCGACCTTGGTGGCGAGCGCCTTGGGATCGATCTTGCCGGCTGCGCCGTCGACCGTCGCCAGCCGCGCGCCGCTGAAGAAGTCGGGCGCGCCGCATTCGTCCTCGGCGACATGCGCCTCGTTATGGCAGAAGCTGATGCCGCCGGGCTTCTGGACGCTGGCGAGCGACAGCGAATTCGCGGCCGTTCCTGTTGCAACGAAGAAGACGGCGACTTCGCGCTCGAAGATCTCGGAAAAGCGGGCCTCGACCTTGCGGTCGAGATCGCTGGTGCCGTAGGCGGCTGCAAAGCCGCCAGCTTCCTTGACAAGGCGTTCTGCGATTTTGGAATGGGCGCCGGCCCAGTTGTCGGAGGCAAAGAACATGTGATGAACCAGTGAAAAATTGAAGGTTAAAGCGATAGGGGCGGACATTAGTCCAACGCCCCTATGGGTCAAGCCCGAGGGCGGCCGCGACCCATCACAGAAATTGAACTACGCAATCAACAAACAAAATGATCCACCGTGGCGAAACTTTATTTCCGGATTTTGATGCAATCGGCAATCTTCCGTCGTTAAGGGCAGATATTTTGCCGTTAACCTCTTGCGAAGGAGAATGCTTTCTGGCATAGAACTGATGAATTAGGACAGGGTTGCTGTCCTATTTTGGCCGTTGAGGCCGAAGATGCGCTGAAAACCCTGGAGATGACGGGATTTCACGCTATAGTTCTCGCGAGCGCTGCCGCAAGGGCAGAGCGGCGGTGAGCAAGTAGCAGGCGCGGAACGCCGACGGTGATGCTCCGCCACGAGCGACCGTTTGCGGACGTATCTTCACAATGCAACAGCGCTGTCCCGCGCGCCGCATCCGGAATAGCCGGTGCGACGCGAGAGAAGGGTCGCCCGCGACGCGGGCCTATCGGAGGAAAGACGATGACGAACAGGACGCCGTCCATGACTTTTGACCAGATTGCCGCCGTAGAGGCCAAGGCAACGGCCAATACGTCGAAACGCGCCGCCGTGGGTCTTCCGCCGAAACAGGGCCTTTACGATCCGCGCAACGAACATGACGCCTGCGGTGTCGGCTTTGTCGCGCATATGAAGGGCAAGAAGTCGCACCAGATCGTGGCTGACGGCCTGTTCATCCTGGAAAACCTGACGCATCGCGGTGCCGTCGGCGCCGATCCGCTGATGGGCGACGGCGCGGGTATTCTCGTGCAGATTCCGGACCGTTTCTTCCGCGAGGAGATGGCGACGCAGGGCGTCATCCTGCCGAAGGTCGGCGAGTATGGCGTCGGTCACTTCTTCCTGCCGCAGGACGAAAAGCTGATCGAGCATTTCAAGAAGACGATCAAGGATGTGATCGCCGAGGAAGGCCAGGTGTTCCTCGGCTTCCGCGAGGTGCCGGTCGACAATTCCTCGCTCTCCAAGGCGCCCGACATCGCCGCAACCGAGCCGCATCATGTTCAGGTCTTCATCGGCGCGGGCAGCCATGCTGCGACCGAGGACGAATTCGAGCGCCGGCTGTTCACCCTTCGCAAGGTGATCTCAAACCGCATCTATGATGAGTATGAAGGCGAAGAGAGCGGCTTTTATCCCGTCTCGCTGTCGAGCCGGACCATCGTCTACAAGGGCATGTTCCTCGCCTATCAGGTCGGAGCCTATTATAAGGACCTGGCGGATCCGCGCTTCGAGTCGGCCGTTGCCCTCGTGCACCAGCGCTTCTCGACCAACACCTTCCCGTCCTGGAAGCTGGCGCACCCATACCGCATGGTCGCCCATAACGGCGAGATCAACACGCTGCGCGGCAACGTCAACTGGATGGCGGCACGTCAGGCATCCGTGTCTTCGCCGCTCTTCGGTGACGACATCTCGAAGCTGTGGCCGATCTCCTATGAAGGTCAGTCGGACACCGCCTGCTTCGACAACGCGCTCGAATTCCTGCAGCGCGGCGGCTATTCGCTCGCCCATGCCGTGATGATGCTGATCCCGGAAGCATGGGCCGGTAACCAGTCTATGGCGGCAGATCGCAAGGCGTTCTACGAATATCATGCTGCCCTGATGGAGCCGTGGGACGGACCGGCTGCTGTCGCCTTCACCGACGGCAAGCAGATCGGCGCGACGCTCGACCGCAACGGTCTTCGCCCGGCACGCTATCTCGTCACCAATGACGACCGCGTCATCCTGGCGTCGGAAGCCGGCACGCTGCCGGTGCCGGAAGAAAACATCATCCGGAAGTGGCGCCTGCAGCCGGGCAAGATGCTGCTGATCGACATGGAAAAGGGCCGCATCGTCTCCGACGACGAAGTGAAGTCGGAGCTTGCGACCAAGCATCCCTATCGCAACTGGCTGGATCGCACGCAGCTTATCCTTGAAGATCTGAAGCCGGTCGAGCCACGCGCTCTGCGCCGTGACGTTTCGCTGCTCGATCGTCAGCAGGCATTCGGCTACACGCTGGAAGACACCCGCATCCTGATGTCGCCGATGGCGACGACGGGCCAGGAAGCGATCGGCTCGATGGGCACCGATACGCCGATCTCGGCCATGTCGGACAAGTCGAAGCTGCTCTACACCTATTTCAAGCAGAACTTCGCGCAGGTGACGAACCCGCCGATCGACCCGATCCGCGAAGAGCTCGTCATGAGCCTTGTGTCCTTCATCGGCCCGCGTCCTAATATCCTCGACCACGAGGGTGCGGCCAATGCCAAGCGTCTGGAAGTGCGCCAGCCGATCCTGACCAATGGCGATCTCGAAAAGATCCGTTCCATTGGCCATACGGAAGATCGCTTCGACACCAAAACGCTCGACTTTACCTATGATGTCGAGCGCGGCGCCGAAGGCATGCCCGATATGCTCGACCGGCTCTGCGAGCGCGCGGAAGCAGCCGTCAAGGGCGGTTACAACATCATCGTGCTCTCCGACCGCCAGATCGGGCCGGATCGCATCGCGATCCCGGCGCTTCTGGCGACGGCTGCCGTCCACCATCACCTGATCCGCAAGGGGCTTCGCACTTCGGTCGGTCTCGTCGTCGAAACCGGCGAGCCGCGTGAAGTGCATCATTTCTGCCTGCTCGCCGGCTACGGCGCTGAGGCGATCAACCCCTATCTCGCCTTCGACACGCTGCTCGACATGCATGCCAAGGGTGAATTCCCGAAGGAAGTGGACGCGAGCGAAGTCGTCTACCGCTACATCAAGGCGGTCGGCAAAGGCATTCTCAAGGTCATGTCCAAGATGGGCATCTCGACCTACCAGTCCTATTGCGGCGCGCAGATCTTCGATGCCATCGGCCTGCAATCGGAATTCGTCGCCAAGTATTTCTTCGGCACGGCGACGATGATCGAAGGTGTCGGCCTTGAAGAAATCGCCGACGAGACTGTCGCCCGCCACAAGTCCGCGTTCGGCCGCGATCCGCTGCTGGCAAGCACGCTCGATATCGGCGGCGAATATGCCTACCGCATGCGCGGCGAGAGCCATGCCTGGACGCCTGACGCGGTTGCAGCCCTGCAGCACGCCGTTCGCGGCAATGCAGAGGATCGCTACCGTGAATTCTCGGAAATGGTGAACACCTCGGCGTTGCGGATGAACACCATCCGCGGCCTGTTCAAGATCAAGAGCGCGGAAGAGCTCGGCCGCAAGCCGGTTTCGCTCGATGAGGTCGAGCCGGCCGCCGATATCGTCAAGCGTTTCTCGACGGGCGCCATGTCCTTCGGCTCCATCTCCAGGGAAGCACATACGACGCTGGCGATGGCGATGAACCGGATCGGCGGCAAGTCGAACACCGGCGAGGGCGGCGAGGAAAGCGATCGCTACATGCCACTGCCGGACGGTTCGCAGAACCCGGAACGCTCGGCGATCAAGCAGATCGCCTCCGGCCGCTTCGGTGTGACGACCGAGTATCTCGTCAATGCCGATGTGCTGCAGATCAAGGTCGCGCAGGGCGCCAAGCCCGGCGAAGGCGGACAGCTGCCCGGCCACAAGGTCGATGCAACTGTTGCCAAGACCCGCCACTCGACCCCGGGTGTCGGCCTGATCTCGCCGCCGCCGCATCACGACATCTATTCGATCGAGGATCTGGCGCAGCTGATCTACGACCTGAAGAACGTCAACCCGACGTCTGATGTCTCGGTCAAGCTCGTCTCGGAAGTCGGCGTCGGCACGGTTGCCGCCGGTGTCGCCAAGGCGCGCGCCGACCACATCACGGTCTCCGGATTCGATGGCGGTACGGGCGCTTCGCCGCTCACCTCGCTGAAGCATGCCGGCAGCCCTTGGGAGATCGGCCTTGCCGAAACCCAGCAGACGCTTGTCCTGAACGGCTTGCGCTCGCGCGTCGCCTTGCAGGTGGACGGCGGTCTCAAAACTGGTCGCGACGTCATCATCGGCGCGCTTCTCGGTGCGGACGAGTTCGGCTTTGCCACTGCGCCGCTGATTGCGGCAGGCTGCATCATGATGCGCAAGTGCCACCTGAACACCTGTCCGGTTGGCGTCGCGACCCAGGATCCTGTCCTGCGCAAGCGCTTCAAGGGAACGCCGGAGCACGTCGTCAACTACTTCTTCTTCGTTGCCAACGAGGTCCGGGAAATTCTCGCCTCGCTCGGCTTCACCAAGCTCGACGACGTCATCGGCGCTGCCGAGCTTCTGGAGAAGGACGACATGCTTGCCCACTGGAAGGCGAGGGGGCTCGACTTCGGCCGCATCTTCCACAAGGTCGAGGCACCGAAGGAAGCCACCTACTGGACGACGCGCCAAAACCACCCGATCCACGACATTCTCGACCGCAAGCTGATCGAGCAGGCCGAGCCTGCGCTGACGGCGCGGCAGAAAGTCTCGATCGACGTCGACATCAAGAATGTCGACCGTTCGGCCGGCGCGATGCTGTCGGGCGAAGTCGCCAAGCGCTTCAACCACAAGGGGCTGCGCGAAGACACGATCAACGTCACGCTGACGGGTACGGCCGGCCAGTCCTTCGGCGCGTTCCTTGCGCGTGGCGTCACCTTCACCCTGATCGGTGACGGCAACGACTATGTCGGCAAGGGCCTGTCGGGCGGTAAGATCATCATTCGTCCGCCGGAGAACTCGCAGATCGTTGCCGAGAACTCGATCATCGTCGGCAACACCGTTCTTTACGGCGCGACCGAGGGCGAGTGCTACTTCCGCGGCGTTGCCGGCGAGCGTTTTGCCGTTCGTAACTCCGGCGCGATCGCCGTCGTCGAGGGTGTAGGCGACCACGGTTGTGAATACATGACCGGCGGCGTGGTCGTCGTGCTCGGCGGAACTGGACGCAACTTTGCGGCTGGCATGTCGGGCGGCGTCGCCTATGTGCTCGATGAGCAGGGCGATTTCGCCAAGCGCTGCAACATGGCGATGGTCGAGCTTGAGCCGGTTCCGGAAGAGGACGACATGCTGGAGAAGCTGCACCATCATGGCGGCGACCTCATGCACAAGGGCCGCGTCGACGTCTCTGGCGACATGACCCGTCACGACGAGGAACGTCTCTACCAGCTGATCTCCAACCATCTCCACTACACGGGCTCGACCCGGGCCAAGGAGATCCTGGATGCCTGGGCTGACTATCGTCCGAAATTCCGCAAGGTCATGCCGGTCGAATACCGCCGTGCCCTTGAGGAGATGGAACGTAGCCGGATGGGTGTCGCGGCGGAGTAAGTTGGGTTTGGGAAAATGCTGTGATATGACACGTCATATCACAGCGTGGAGGTTGCGATGAACGAACATTCCGAAGTCATCAAAATCGCCCAGGTATTCAATAATGGTCGGAGCAGGGCGATCAGAATTCCAAGAGAGTTCGAATTCGATGCGGACAGGGTCGAGATCCGGATGACTGAGAAGGGCGACCTGATTGTTCATCCGCTCAAGCGGAAATCTCTGCTTGAGGTGCTGGCCACGCTTGAGCCGCTTGGTGAAGAGGATCGGCTACCTGAAATCGAGGACTATCCGCCGGAGCCTGTCGATCTTGGTGGAATTGACGAAAAGTGAGGTATCTGCTCGATACCAATATCGTTTCGGACATCATGCACAATCCGCAGGGACGGGTAGTTCAGCGGATTGCGCAAGTTGGTGAGGACCTTGTTTTTACCAGCATTCTCGTCGTTTCCGAAATTCGTTTCGGTATCGCGAAGAGCCAGTCGAAGAGGCTGGCAAAAAGGCTGGTGGAAATTCTCGATGTGTTTCCCGTCGAGAGGTTCGAAGGGCCAGCTGATGAACATTACGCCGCTATTCGTGCGGCGCTGGAAGGAATAGGCCGAAAGATCGGCCAGATGGATATGCTGATAGCAGGGCATGCGCTGGCACTCGATGCGGTGCTGGTGACGGCCAATGAGGGCGAATTTTCCCGCGTGCCGGGATTAAAGGTTGAAAACTGGCTGCGCTGAGGAAGAGGCGGTCATGACAGTAGTAAGGGAAGACAGCATGGGCAAGGTAACAGGTTTCCTGGAAATCGACCGGCAGGTGGCGAAGTATCAGCCGGCGTCGGATCGCATCCGCCATTTCCGTGAATTCACGATTCCTATGTCGGACCCGGAAGTACAGAAACAGGCCGCGCGCTGCATGGACTGTGGCATCCCCTATTGCCACGGTCCGACCGGCTGCCCGGTGCACAACCAGATTCCGGACTGGAACGACCTCGTCTACAACAACAACTGGGAAGCGGCGATCCAGAATCTGCATTCGACCAACAACTTCCCGGAGTTTACCGGTCGCGTCTGCCCGGCGCCCTGCGAGGAAGCCTGCACGTTGAACCTCGAAGATGCGCCGGTTGCGATCAAGACCGTCGAGCAGGCGATTGCCGACAAGGCTTACGAGCTCGGCTTCATCCGGCCGGAGCCTGCAACGGTTCATACCGGCAAGAAGATTGCCATCATCGGTTCCGGTCCTGCCGGCATGGCGGCTGCGCAGCAGCTCGGCCGCGCCGGTCATGAAGTCCATGTCTACGAGCGCGAAAGCAAGGCTGGTGGTCTGCTGCGCTACGGCATCCCCGACTTCAAGATGGAAAAGAACTTCATCGACCGCCGCGTCGAGCAGATGAAGGGCGAGGGCGTCACCTTCCATTACGGCGTCAATGTCGGCGTCGATCTGAAGGCCGAGGAGCTTCTGGCGGGGCACGATGCCGTGCTCTATTGCGGCGGCTCGGAAACCCCGCGCGAGGCCGGCATCCCGGGCACCGATCTCTTCGGCGTCCATGATGCCATGCCCTATCTCGTGCAGCAGAACAAGCGGGTCGGCCGCGAGAACATCGACAGCGTCGGTTGGGCCGCCGATCCGATCCTTGCCGGAGCCAAGCATATCGTCGTCGTCGGTGGTGGCGATACGGCATCGGACTGCGTTGGCACCGCGTTCCGCCAGGGTGCGGTCAAGGTCACGCAGCTCGACATCCGCCCGCAGCCGCCGGAGAAGGAAGACAAGCTCGCCGTCTGGCCGTTCTGGGCAACCAAGATGCGCACCTCTTCCAGCCAAGCGGAGGGCGCCGTGCGCGAATTCCAGGTTGCGACGCTGGAATTCATCGGCGAAGACGGGATCCTGACCGGCGTGAAGTGCTGCGAAGTGGATGAGCGCCGCCGCCCCGTCCAGGGCACGGAATTCATCATTCGCGCCGATCTCGCCTTCATCGCCATCGGCTTCCGCGGCCCGTTCAACAACAGCGTGCTGAAGGAACTCGAAGGCAAGCTGACGCTGAATACGGACAAGCGTGGCTCGACCAATGTCGTCGCCAACGAGAAGGACTACAAAACCTCGGTCGACAAGCTCTGGACCGCCGGCGACGTGCGTCGCGGCCAGTCGCTGGTCGTCTGGGCGATCCGCGAGGGCCGTCAGGCGGCCCGCGCTATCGATGAAGAACTGATGGGCGCGAGCGTCCTGCCGCGATAAGCGTAGTCTTTGAGACTGACATCAAAAAAGGCCGCGCTTGCGGCCTTTTTCATTGGATGCCAGTTGTTCTCACGGTGCTGCTCGCTTCAGACGGTAATCATCGACACGGCCGGCGGGGGCGGGGGCCATCTCTCCTTTTTCGACCAGGAGATCGCGCGGCGATTGGGTCGAAGGTGCTGGAGAGATTGCTGCGCCCAAGAGTTCCGCTCCGCCGTCAAGATTGGGATCCGAGAGGCTGATCGGTTGCGTGCGCAACGGTTGATTGACCTCTGAAGGTGGCAAATCGGCGTTTATCGCAGCGTTGTCCGTATCCAGCCGTGTAATGTCGGGGCTTGCCTGATCGCCGAGCAGTCGACGTGCGGATTTTTCGACATAGAAGGCGACCTTGCGCCGGCCGGCGGCCGTCATGTTGATACCATCAGCGGTTCGCAGCCGCACCTGCTGGCCGTTGATATCGGAGCCGGTTATGACGAAGTCTCCGTTCTCATCGGTGAAGCCGTCCCAGATATTGATGAATTCGCCGCCGATGCTCGTCACCTTGCTCTGGTAGATCTGGTTCAGCTTGACGACATCAGCCGTCATCGAATCAGAGCCGAAGGATGGCAGTCCGACCCATAGCAGCGGGATGTGCCGGTCCGTGACCAGCTTGGCGAAATCCTGCACACGCTCCTCATAAGCCATGTACCAGGCGTCGGTGCCGAATTTTTCGTTCAGACCGTCGCCGATCATCTGCTGGCGGTCGTTGGAGCCGATCATGACGACCACGATCGCGGGCTTCACCTGATCGATCATTTGCGGCAATTGCTGCGGCCAGTTGTAATAATCCTGGCGAACGAGCCCCGAGGCGACGTTGCCGCGCGTATCGATTACGACGCCGGGGGAGTTCGAGAAGGCGTCATCCAATCCGCTACCGAGGCCGCCTGCAAGGAAATCGCCGACGACGAGAATCTTCTGGGCAGTATCCAGCTTTTCGGCTGGCGGTGGTTCGTCGGGCTGCGTGACGATCTGGCGAGGTGGGGAGGCCGGTGCTGCCTTCTTGCGCGGCGGGCGGGCCATGCGCCGGGGCGCCTGCTGAGCGGGAGCGTAATAGTAGGGTTCCTGGACGCGGCGGCCAAACAGCATTTCAAGCAAGGTGCGGCGCTGCTGTTGCGGCTGCTGCGCCTCAGCAGGCATTGCCAGTCCGACGAACGCAAAACACAGCGCAAGCAGGGCCGCAGCGATTGCTCGTGCGGCGGCCACTCTTGTCATGCGGTGGGACTGGTTATTCATTCGACCGCTTTCCGATTTAGGCCCATTTTCTCATGGAGCGGGCGATTCCGTCCAGCCGCCAAGTGGTCCGATCGGTCTATTTGCGCAGTGCGTTCAGCAAGTCCTTTGACGGTTCGCCGTCGGCGTTCATGCCCATGCGCTGCTGGACGGCCTCGATGGCTGCCTTTGAACCTGATCCGAAATTGCCGTCCACAGTGCCGTCATAATAGCCCAGCGTCTTCAGGCGCGTCTGCAGCTCGAATTTCTCCTTGATGTCGAGCGTGCCGTCCGGGCGCGGCCATGCCTGCTGCATGCCGCCAAAGCCTGCGATTTGGTCGGCCAATACTCCGACCGCAAGCGCATAGCTGTCGGACGCATTGTAGCGCTTGATCGCGAAGAAATTGGCCGTCATCAGGAAACCGGGTCCATTCGGGCCGCCCGGCATCTTCAATTGCGCGCGGTCGGTGCCGAGGCGGAAGCTCTTGCCGTTCGGCCGGGAAAATCCAAGGGCGGCCCATTGCGCCAAGGTGCGGGTCTTGCCGATCTGGGCGTTGCCGCCCTTCGGCACCACGACTTCGTAACCCCAGGTCCTGCCGCCCTGCCAGCCGTTCTTCATGAGAAGATTGGCGGAGGTCGCAAGTGCATCCGGCACGGAATTCCAGATGTCGGCGCGACCGTTGCCATCGGCGTCGACGGAATAGAGCAGGTAGCTTGTCGGGATGAACTGCGTATGCCCCATGGCGCCTGCCCAGGAGCCTGTCAGTCCTTCTGCCGAAACGTCGCCTTCCTGCAGCATCTTCAGCGCGGCAATCAGCTGCTTCTTAGCATAGCCGGCGCGCCTGGGATCGGCATAGGCAAGCGTTGCCAGCGCGCGCGGCACGTAGTGAAGCCGATCGTCCTTGGCCAAAACCGTGCCGTAATTCGATTCCATCGACCATATGGCAAGCAGGATATTACGGTCTACGCCATACCGCTGCTCGATCGAGCGCAGGGTAGAACCGTATTTAGCCGCCATTTTCCGGCCGACATCAGCGGTATAAGGGTTGACGCGGGAGTCCATATAGTCCCAGATTTGGGTCTTGAATTCAGGCTGGTATGCCGCTTTTTCCAGGACCGTCGGATCGGGGTCCGTCACGCCGGCAAATGCCTTACGGTAGGTTGCCGACGTGATTCCGCTTCTGGCGGCAACGTCGTAAAAGCCGGAAATCCACTTTTGGAACCCGGTGTCGGCGCTGGCGTTATTAGGGGTCAGTCCGACGAGGGCACCGAAAGCAAGCGCCAGCGTCAGGCCGCGAAGGGAGGTTCTGTAGCGTTCGATCATCACAGCCGCATCCGTCATGTCCGATGGTCGGTTCGCGATGCACAAGGCATCGGTTCATGCACGAAAATACAGAAACGAAGTCAACAAATTCTTTACCATGGAAGACAGGCTCAGTCACCATTTGCAAAACAGTAGCAAACTTATACTAGAGACTAGCCAGTTTGCCTTGAGCCAAGGCAAATCATTCGCCCCAGGAGGTATGTGTGGGAAAGCATAGTAAGGTGCGTAAGGCAGTATTTCCGGTGGCCGGACTTGGAACGCGGTTCTTGCCCGCGACAAAGGCCGTGCCGAAAGAAATGCTGACCGTCGTCGACAAGCCGGTCATTCAGTATGTGGTCGATGAAGCGATGGAAGCCGGTATCGAGCACTTCGTCTTCGTCACCGGCCGCAGCAAGCACGTCATCGAAGACTATTTCGATATCCAGTTCGAGCTGGAGCATACGCTGCGCCAGCGCAACAAGAAGGCGGAACTGACGCTGTTGAACGGCTTGCTCCCAAAGGCCGGCACAGCGAGCTTTACGCGCCAGCAGGAGCCGCTCGGTCTCGGCCACGCCGTCTGGTGCGCCCGCGAGATCGTCGGCCACGAGCCTTTCGCGCTGCTTCTGCCCGACATGGTCATGCGCGCCGAAAAGGGCTGCATGAAGGGCATGATCGAGCTCTACGAGCATAGCGGCGGCAACGTCATCGCCGTCGAGGAATGCGATCCGGAACAGACGCACAAGTACGGCATCGTCGGCGTCGGCGACACGGTCGGCTCGGGCTTCAAGATTACCGAGATGGTCGAGAAGCCGGCAAAGGGTACCGCGCCCTCGAACTTCTTCATCAACGGTCGCTACATCCTGCAGCCGGAAATCTTCTCGATCCTGGAAACCCAGGAACGCGGGGCCGGCAACGAGATCCAGCTGACCGACGGCATGCTCAAGCTTGCGAAGGAGCAGGATTTCGCCGGCTATCACTTCAAGGGCGAGACCTACGACTGCGGCGCCAAGGATGGCTTCATCCTCGCCAACGTCGCCTTCGCGCTCTCGCGCGCGGATATCCGCCCGACCATCGAAGATGGTTTCAAGGCGCTCCTCAACGCGTTGAAGTAATCCATCGTCTCTTAGGCGGCGCCCCGCTTGTGGCGCCGCATTTCCCTGGAGCATTTCCGTTTTTCTTCGAAGCACGGAAATGCTTTATCTCTTTGATTTGGCACAATTCCAGACGCAAAACCGCGCTACACTTTCGCTGGAATTGCTCTACCGCTTGGCGGCAATGCCGATGCCGGCGATGAATTGTTGGGTGTCGTCACCCGTCTTTCTCGATGTCAGCTCGTAGCCGAGGTCGCCGGTCAGGTCGAAGTACCGGTTGATGCCCCAGGCAAGGCCGGTGCCGATGTCGTACACTGTCTCATCATCGAAAGTGCTGTTCGAAGGATAGTCGCGCCAAGTGATGCCGCCGGTCAGCTTGCCCGTCAGGTTGTCGCGCAGTTGATGATTGATGGTGTTGGTCAGCTGATAGGCGACGTAGCCGCTGTCGCCTGCTGCCGTCGACGGTTCGACGGTGGTGGAGAAGCCGATGTTGACATCGGTGCCGCGCTGCGGCGACCAGGCGATGTTGCCGTCGATCGTCGGCGAATCGATGGCCTCCAGGCGGGAATCCTCGAACTCGGTGCGTTGATAGCCGATGCCCAACTCACCCTTCAGCTTTTCGCCGAGATCGACTTCGACACCGACCTTGCCGCCATATCCATGGTTTGAACGGGCGTAGCCATCCGAATCGAGGTGCTGGTCGTAGAGTGTGCGGCCTAGATCGGCCTCGATGAAGGGAATGATCGCCGGGGAGAGTTCGTAGCCGATGCGGCCTCGCCAGGTGCCGGCCGTTTGGTTGCGGTCGCTGAGATTGACTTCCGTTCCATCGGAAAGCGTGGCGTTGGAATAGATGGTGCGGGTCAGCGCCACGGCTGTGGTGCCGCGCAGCAGGCCGAAATCGCGCTCGATGGAGAAGCCGCCGTCAAACTGATTGACGGCAGACTGCTTTGACGCATTGGCGATCGCGTTCGGATCGTCGGTATCCTCGCGGAAGAACTGGTAGCCGGCGGTCACATGCGCAGTGGTATCGGACGGAAGATCTAGGCGCAGGTCCGCATTGATATCGACCGTCGGCTTCTCTTCGCCTGTGCCGCTGATGTTCTTCTGCCAGACGCCATCGCCCTTGATCGTCAGCGAGTGTCGGTCCCAGTCCGATGTCAGCGTGCCGTTGAGATCAGTCTGCAGGTAGGAGCGGTCCTCGTCGTCGACGGAGCCGGTGGTCTGCTTTTCATAATTGATCGATTGGTTGACCGAGGGGCGCAGCGTAAACGTTCCAATCGGAATTCCCTGCGCGTCGTCGCGATCCGGATGCTGCTTGGCATTCAGGTTATCGACGGTCGTTTCACGGGCGTTGAGGCGCCTGAGATCATCGTCGAGGATGGAGCCCGTCGTTTGGGCGTCGGTGCCATCCAGCCGCAGACGGGGATTGAGAGGCGCGTTGCTGTCGTCGCTGGTGCTCTGGGTCGCGGCCTTCGAGGTCTTCGTCGAGGTGGCAGAGCCGGTCGAAGAGGAGCCGCCCGTTGCCGTATTTCCAGGAAGTGTATCGGAAAGGCTGGTGTCGTCGGTTGCGGATTGATTGGAATACAGCGACTGCGAACTGGCCGCGTCCGGCAGGACAAGAATGCCGCAGCCGAGCAGAGCCGACGCGGCGCAGGCCGTCAGCCGGAAGGGGCGTCCACCCGTCCTGTCATTCCATATGCCCATGCAATTTCGCGTCCGGCATTTCTCAAATTCGTTACCTGAACGTAAAGCGATGTGGTTAACGCATCGTTGAGAAATTGATGCGGGCTGGAGCACTTCTTCGCAATCTCGAAAAGTTGAGAGTGCCTGTTCGCCGATTTGTCGGGGGATCATGTCTGCAGTGTATATCATTCCGTGCATTGCCCGATGGACTCGGATGGTGAAAAGCGTTAACGCTCAGCCCATGAACAAGAGAGCAGTCAACCTTGTTGAAGATGGCGTGATCAGTTCCGCCACCCGCACGATCGCCACCGAACGAAGAGGCCTTGAGGCGCTGGAGCGAGCGCTCGCCAATGGTCTGGCCGGTCCCTTCAATCGCGCCGTCGAACTCATCGGCCATAGCACGGGCCGGGTCATCGTAACGGGCGTCGGCAAGAGCGGCCATATCGGTGCAAAGCTCGCTGCCACTTTCGCCTCCACAGGAACGCCGGCGTTTTTCGTGCATTCGGCCGAGGCCAATCACGGCGATCTCGGCATGATCGCCCAGAACGACGTCATCATCGCCATGTCTTGGAGCGGCGAGACGGCGGAGCTGAAGAATATCGTTTCCTATTCCCGCCGGTTTTCAATTCCGCTGGTCGCAATTACATCAGGCGAAAAATCGACGCTCGGCCGGGAAGCTGACGTTGCTATCGTACTGCCGAAAGAAGAGGAGGCTTGCCCGCACGGGCTGGCGCCGACCACGTCGACGATGATGCAGCTTGCCATGGGCGATGCGCTTGCCATCGCGCTGATGGAGGCCCGCGGTTTCACCGCCGGCGATTTCCATGTATTCCATCCCGGCGGGAAGCTCGGTGCTTCCCTTACCCACGTTGCCGATATCATGCATACCGGCGATCGCGTTCCTGTCGTGAAGCACGGAACGCCCTTTACCGAGGCAATCTCGGTTCTTTCGCGCGGGCGCTTCGGCTGCGTCGCGGTGCTGGACGACGACGGTCGCCTGTGCGGGATCGTCACGGAGGGCGACATGGCCCGCAACCTGACGCGCAACCTCTCCGAACTCGATGTCGATGACATCATGACGCGCACGCCAAAGATCGTGAAGCCGACCACGCTTGCGACCAGTGCGGCCGCCGTGCTTAACCGGCACAATATTTCGGCGCTGATCGTGATCGATGAAGACAACCGGCCGATCGGGCTTGTGCATTTCCACGATCTGCTGCGGATCGGCGTCGTCTGATCAGAATGGTTCGACAGTCAGATCCCGGCCGTTGCTTGCGACGATCCTGACGCGCGTCCCGGCCGGCAGATCCGGCCCCATGACTGACCAGAATGTATCATCGAGGCGAATGCGACCGCGACCTTCGGCGATCGGTTCCTGCAGGGTCGCCGTACGACCGACGAGGCTCGCGCCACGCTGGTTCAGGAAGGGTTGGTCGGATGGTTTGTCGTTGCGATAGATATAGCGGCGGCCGAGCACGACCGTTATCACGGCAAGCGCTGCGAAGAGCAGCAACTGCAGCTGCCAGCTCCAGAACGCCTGATCCCATAGCGCCAGAGACAAAGCGCCGACGATGATGGCGGCAAGGCCGATCCAGACGAGGAAGACGCCTGGAACGATCAGCTCGGCCGCCAGCAGAACCAGTCCGACCACCCACCAGCTCCAGGGGCCAAGTTCCTCGGCCAGGCTCAGCAGCATGGATCAACTCCCTTGTGACGAAAGCGGATTGACCGACGGCGTGCTGCGCGGAGCGGTCGGGCGCGGCCGCGGGGCCGGCGGGACCGTTCCGCCGTCGTTGCCGCTATCGCCAAAGACCTCGCGGGCAATAGCGCCGATACCGCCGAGCGAGCCGAGGATGGACGAGGCTTCCATCGGCATCAGCACGATCTTGGAATTGCCAGCGGAACCGATCGCCGTCAGCGCTTCGGTGTATTTCTGCGCCACGAAATAGTTGATGGCCTGCACGTCACCGCTGGCGATCGCCTCGGAGACCATGAGGGTGGCCTTGGCTTCGGCCTCGGCCAGACGCTCGCGCGCCTCGGCGTTGCGGAAAGCCGCCTCGCGCTGGCCTTCGGCTTGCAGGATCGCGGCCTGCTTTGCGCCTTCGGCACGAAGGATCTGCGCGTTGCGGGAACCTTCGGCTTCCAGAACCTGCGCGCGCTTCTCGCGTTCCGCTTTCATCTGGCGTGCCATGGCGTCGACGAGATCGCGTGGCGGCTGGATGTCCTTGATCTCGACGCGGGTAACCTTGATACCCCATGGTCCGACCGCCTCATCGACGACGCGCAGGAGCCTGTCGTTGATCGTGTCGCGGTTCGACAAGAGCTCGTCCAGATCCATAGAGCCCATGACGGAGCGAATATTGGTCATGGTGAGGTTCAGGATGGCGTTTTCGAGGTGGGATACCTGATAGGCAGCCTCTGCGGCATTCAGCACCTGGTAGAAGGTCACGGCATCGGCGGAAACGCTGGCATTGTCCTTGGTGATGACCTCCTGGGTGGGCACGTTCAGTACCTGCTCCATGACGTTCATGCGTGCGCCGGTGCGCTCGATGAAGGGGAGGATCAGGTTGAGGCCCGGCTCCAGCGTGCGGGTATAGCGGCCGAAACGTTCGACCGTGTAACGGAAGCCCTGCGGTACCGTCTTGACGCCCGCAAACAGCACGAGGATGACCAGCACGACAAAGGCGATTACAACGATATCGAAACCACTGAAAAGCATCGAATCTCCTCTGGACCGGCCTCGGTCCTTGCGCCATGGCGCTTGTTAAGATGTGGGGATTTAACACGAAATTTGCAACGCGCGGATATAAAAAGCGTGGCCGCAGGAGCGTGTGTCAACTATAAGCCGCCAGCGCCCTACAATTTGAAGTGATCGCCGATCTCACCGCTTCACAATCTTGCCTCTTTGGCCTATTAGCCCCGCCATTCGCATCCGGTCGCAGCCTACCCGGTCAAAACAAGGACACAGTCATGAAAACTATCGTCATCTGCTCCGGCGGATTGGATTCGGTCTCGCTTGCCCAAAGGATCGCGGCCGAGCAGGATCTCTTGAGCCTCCTCTCTTTCGACTACGGACAGCGGCATCGCAAAGAACTGGACTTTGCCGCCACTTGTGCCAAACGGCTCGGGGTTCCGCACCAGATCGTCGATATCAGCGCGATCGGGGCCAGCCTCGGCGGTTCGGCCCTGACCGACGAAATCGATGTCCCCGATGGCCATTATGCCGAGGAGACGATGAAGGTCACCGTCGTCCCCAACCGTAATGCCATTATGCTGGCAATCGCCTTCGGCGTCGCAGCCGCCCGCAAGGCCGGTGCGGTAGCGCTCGCCGTACACGGGGGCGATCACTTCATCTATCCCGACTGCCGCCCCGGCTTCATCGACGCTTTCCGGACCATGCAGGAGCATGCGCTCGAGGGCTATGCCGACGTGACCCTGCTTGCGCCATATGTCACGGTTTCGAAGGCTGATATCGTCACCGATGGCGCCAAATACGGGACGCCCTTTGCCGAGACCTGGTCGTGCTACAAGGGTGGCGCGCGTCACTGCGGGCGCTGCGGCACCTGCGTCGAACGGCGCGAAGCCTTTCACCTGGCAGGTGTCGACGATCCGACCGAGTATGAGGATCCGGATTTCTGGGTCGCCGCCACCAGCGGCTTCTCGGCGACGGAGGTCAAGTGATGTTCAGGATCACCAAGGAGTTTCATTTCTCGGCGTCTCATCAGCTGACCGCGCTGCCGCCCGATCATCAATGCGCCCGGCTTCACGGGCACAATTATGTCGTCGAAGTCGAGCTTTCGGCAGATCGGCTCAACGAATACGGTTTCGTTCGCGACTATCACGAGCTGGCGCCGCTGAAGCGCTATATCGATGACAGCTTCGACCACCGGCATCTGAACGAGGTGTTTGGACACGGGCAGGTGACCGCCGAATGCCTTGCCAAGCACTTCTACGACTGGTGCAAGGAACTGCTGCCGGAGACCAGTGCTGTGCGGGTCAGCGAGACGCCCAAGACCTGGGCCGAGTACCGGCCATGAGCGGCGAGCGGCAAGGCGAAATCCGCGTCAGCGAGATCTTCGGCCCGACGATCCAGGGCGAGGGCGTGCTGATCGGCCTGCCAACCGTTTTCGTGCGCTCCGGCGGCTGCGATTACCGCTGTTCGTGGTGCGACAGCATGCATGCGGTCGATACCCGCTTTCGTGCCGACTGGCGGCCGATGTCGGTCGAGGCTGTCTGGGCGGAGGTAACGCGCCTTTCCGGGAACAAGCCGCTGATGGTGTCTCTTTCGGGCGGCAACCCGGCCATCCAGCCTTTCGGCGATCTCATCCGTCGTGGACATGAAGAGGGCTACCGGTTTGCGCTGGAGACGCAAGGGTCCGTCGCGCGCGACTGGTTTGCCGATCTTGACGTCCTCGTCCTGAGCCCCAAGCCGCCCTCAAGCGGCATGGATACGGATTGGACTGTGCTTGCAGACTGTCTCGAGATGGCAGGCGACGGACCAGAGATCGTGTTGAAGATGATCGTCTTCGACGATGCCGATTATGCCTATGCCAAGTCTGTCGCGGCAAGACATCCGCGCTATCCGGTCTATCTGCAGCCGGGCAACCACACTCCCCCGCCGCCGGATGCCGACGATGCCTATGTCGACATGGAAGGGCTGATGGCACGCATGCTCTGGCTGGTGGACAAGGTCACGCGGGACCGGTGGTTCGAGGCCCGTGTGCTGCCGCAGCTTCACGTCATGCTCTGGGGTAACCGAAAGGGCGTCTAAAACTCAGGTTTCAGGACGTAACGATCAGGCCACTCGCGTGCCGGGTTCCGGTCGAGGTGCGAGTGCGACGGTGTTTCTGCCCATGCGTTTCGCCTCATAGAGCGCCTTGTCGGCCTCCTGCAGCAGCTTTTCGTATGTTGTCTCGACTGGCGAGGCGGAGGCGACGCCCAGGCTCGCGGTTACGCGACCATCGCCGAGCCCGCGATGGCGGATGTCCCGTCGTTCGATGGCCGCCCGGATGCGTTCCGCCATCGCCAGCGCCTGCAGAGGCCCCCGGCCAGCCGAGAGCACTAGTATTTCCTCGCCGCCGAAACGGAACACGAAGGATGCCTCGTCGGCTGTTTCGCGAATGCATTGCGAGACGGCGCGAATGCAGGCATCGCCCTCGATATGGCCGTGAAAATCATTGAAGAGCTTGAAGTGGTCGATATCGAGCAGGATGGCCGAGATCGTCGACGGTCGTCCGGCTTCGTGCCAAAGCATTTCGCTGATCCGCGCCAGCGAACGGCGGTTCAACAGTCCCGTCAGTTCGTCGTGCTCGGCGTTGAGTTCGAGCCGGCTGTAGAGAAGGCTGCCTCGCAACTGGTTCAGGAAATTCTGCCGATCGGTCCGCTCCAGGAAATAGGCGCTGACCGCCAGGAAGATCGAGAGTGTCAGGTAGAAGGTGACGATGCCCGAATAGGTGACGTCATCGAAGGCGCCGGTGAGATGCGTGATCGCGAAATGCGAAGCGCACATCAGCGTCAACCCAGCCAGTATGGCGGGAAAACGCGGGCGCAACGCGATGACGAAGAAGAGGAAGGCGGCGGAATTGCCGTTCTGGTAGACGAAGAGATAGTGGCTGCTGCTATCCGTGGCGACGGCCATGGGAAGCGTCACGCCGAGCACGGCGATCGCGATCGACAGAAGGTCGTAGAGGAGCGCATTCGGCCAGCGGCGCACGGCCAATATGCAGCCAATGACGAAGGGCGTGAAGACAAGGAAGCGCGCCTTGACCATATCGTCGAAGACGTCAGGCACCATGGTCCGGTCGCCGAAATAGACGAGATCATAGATCAGCGTGCCGATGATGCCCCAGATGACCGAGAGCCTTACGCGCGCTGCCGCATAATCCTTGCTGAATCTCGGTTCCAGATCCGGGGAAAAGCGGAGAAGACGAAAGCCGCGCGCAATCTGGCGCTCTACATGGTCCAATGTCACGACGCTCATCGCCGAAATCCCCGCATACAGCACGACTGCTTAACGCTAGGGCAGAAAGCTGAAGAATTATCTAAAGTTAGAATGGGTTGTGAAGGAGAGGTAACTTCGTGCGGCCCCCTCACCCTACCCTCTCCCCGAGGGGCGAGGGGGAGATGGCGTGCCCCCTCAGACCCACCCCCGAAGTTCGCGGCGGACGACCTTTTCCAAAACCCGCATCCCGTCCTCGCTGTCGTTGAGGCAGGGGATGTGGGTGAATTTCTCGCCGCCATTGTGATGGAAGGACTCTTCCGCCTGGACGGCGATCTCTTCCAGCGTTTCGAGACAGTCGGAGACGAAGCCGGGGTTCATGACGGCGATGCGCTTGACGCCGTCCTTTGCGAGCTTTTCGACGGTCTTGTCGGTATAAGGTTGTAGCCACTCTTCCGGCCCGAAGCGGGACTGAAAGGTCACCATGAACTTCTCCTTGGGCAAGCCGAGCCTTTCGCGCAGCAGACGTCCGGTCTTCTGGCACTGGCAATGGTAGGGATCGCCCTGCTTGAAGTAGGACATGGGAATGCCGTGGAAGGATGCGAGCAGCATTTCCGGCTGCCAATCCAGCGTCGCCAGATGCCGGGTGACAGAGTTGGCGAGGGCCTCGATATAGGTCTCGTCATCGTGATATTCGGGCACGGTGCGGATTGCCGGCTGCCAGCGCATCGCCATCAATTTCTGGAATGCCTTGTCGTTGACCGTCGCGGTCGTCGCAGCCGCATATTGCGGATAGAGCGGGAAGAGGACGATGCGGTTGCAGCCGGCCGCCTTCAGCGCATCGATGCGCGAGGCGATCGAGGGCTGGCCGTAGCGCATCGCCCAGTCGACGACGACGTTTGGCAGGTCCTTCAGCCGTTCGCCCATGAGGTCGGACTGGTTGCGGGTGAAGGTGCGCAGGAAACTCTCGTTCTTTTCCTTGTTCCAGATCGTCTCATAGGCCTTGCCGACCTTTCCCGGGCGGGTGTTGAGGACGATGCCGAAGAGGATCGGGTACCATTTCCAGGGCGACCATTCGATGACACGCTTGTCGGTCAGGAATTCCCTCAGGTAACGGCGCATGGACGCGTAATCGGTGCCATCGGGCGTGCCGAGATTGACGAGAAGGATGCCGACCTTGCCGAAGGTGATCTGCGGGTGGTCGGTCGGCATGGCTTTAAGGTCTGCGGTCATGATGTCGGTCCCGGCGCGCGTCGATCTATACCGACCGTTCTGCGTCGCTAGCGGCGAACGGTCGGCCTTTACTTAGAAACAAATCCGGATCCGGGAAAGGCTCGACTCTATATCATGAGACCTTTTGTCCTGATTTCCGTTCTACTTGGCCGGGATGGTCAGGTCGTGGCCGACGGGCAGCCGGCGCGGATTGAGATTCTTGTTGGCCTCGACCAGCTTCCGCCAGAGTTCGGCGTCGCCGTAGTAGTGCTTGGAGAGATCCCAAAGCGTATCGCCGGCAACGATGACATGGGTCGTCGGTGTCGTCGCTTGCTCTGTCGCCGGCTCCGGTGTTGGTGCCGCGGCGGGCTCTGACGGGCTTGGTGTCGGAGCAGCGGGCGCCGGGGTGGATTGCGGTGCAGCAGGTGCCGGAGCGGGCCCAGCCGATGGTTCGGCGGCCGGCGCCGTCGGGGCCGGGGTTGCCGTTCCGGTGTCAGGGACAGGAGCCGGAGCCGGCGCTGGTGTAGCGGGCGTTTCCGTTGCCGGGGCCGGAGCCGGTGCCGGGGTTGTCGGTGAAGCTGGCGCGACCTCGGCCGGGGCAGGCTGGGTGGTCTGTGCCGTCGTATCGGCAGGAGGGACAGGTGCCGCCGGTTCCGATGGTGCCGGAGCTGCCGGGGTTGCCGGCGCTGTTGCTGCAGAGGTGTCGCTTGGGGCTGGCGCGGGGGCCGTGGTGGTCGGCGAGGCTGGTGCAGGCTCGGCGGGAGTCGGCTGGGTGGCCTGAGCCGTTCTATCGGGAGAGGCAGCAGGCGCTGCCGGTTCTGATGGAGCTGGTGTTGCCGGTTCCGATGGTGCCGGCGCTGCCGGTGCTGGTGCAGCAGATGTACCGCTCGGGTCTGGCGCAGGGGCCGGTGTGGCAGTTGACGCGGGCGCAGGCGGTGTCGGCGCCGGCGATGCAGGGGCAGGCTGGGCGGTTTGAGCAGTCCCGTCGGAAGAGGGAACAGGCGTTGCCGAAGCCGGAGGCGTCGGTGTGGTGGGTGCTGGTGTTGAACCCGGAGCAGGGGTATCGGGAGCCGCGGCCGCCGGTGCGGCGGCATTCTCCGACGGTGCCGGCGCGGGCTTTTCGCCCGAAGGGGCGATCTGCTTCTCGGTCGGCTGCGTCGATTCCTGCTGCGGCGAACCGGTAGCTGCGACCTGCGTCACGCGGCCGTCGAGATATGGCTTGTAGGGATTGTGTGCGGCGAGATAGTCGGCCACCACCTGTTCCAGGTTGGGGCCGAAGTCATAGGCATTCTTTCCGTCCTTGGCGAAGACCGTGTAACCGTCGCCGCCAGCGCGCATGTAATTGTTGCTGACGACTCCGTATGTCTTGTTCTGGTCGAGGGGCGCGAAATTGTCGCCTTCCTTGACTTCAACCGACGTGACGCGGCTGCCTGCCGGCTTCGATTTGTCGAAGCTGTACTTGATGCCCGACACCTGGGGGAAGCGTCCGGCACCATCATCGATCTGGCTTAGGCCGTTTTCAAGCGCGGCAATCACATCGGCGCCGGTCAGCTGGAAGGTCGAAATCGTGTTCTGGAAGGGCAGGACGGTGAGCACATCGCCCATGGTAACATTGGGGCCGCCGATCGAGGCGCGCAGACCGCCGCCGTTCTGGATGGCAATGCTGATCCCCTGCGCCTTGGTACGGTCGAGCATGGCGTCGGCGACGAGGTTGCCCATCGAGCATTCCTTGGCGCGGCAAACTTCGCGCGAACCTTCGATCGGGCCTTCGGTCGAGCCGATCACCTTCTGGCGCAGCTCTTCGATCGGCTTGGCCATCTCCTTGACGCGCGCGACGATTGCCGGATCTTGGGGAACAGACGAATCAAGCAGGATCGGATCGCCCTTGGCCTCCTTGACGACGCCATTGTCATCGAAGGTGACGACGATATCGCCCAGATATTTGCCATAGGCGGCGGCGGTCACGACAGGCACTTTATAGCCGCCGGGATTGTCGACCATGGTCGGATATGGGCCGGCAGCTTTCGGATCGGTGTTCGACAGAAGCGTATGTGAGTGGCCGCCGACGACCACATCGACACCGGGGATCTTGGCGATCTGGTCAAGGTCGCGCGGGTAGCCGACATGGGTGAGCGCGATGATCTTGTTGACGCCCTGCGCCTTGAGCATGTCGACTTCGGCGTTGATGGCCTGCGCGTCGTCGGTGATCTTGATATGCGGACCTGGGGAGGCGAGCTCCGGCGTGTCGTTCGCCACGGCGCCGACGATGCCGATCTTCTGGCCGCCGATATCGAGGACGATCGACTTCTTGACGCGGTCGCCAAGCTTCGATTGTGCGTCGGGAACGACATTGGCGCCGAGAACGGGGAACTGCACCTTGTCGAGGAATGGCGCCAGCGCCTCCTCGCCGTCGTCGAATTCATGGTTGCCGACGGTCATGGCGTCGAACTTCATGTCGTTCAGGAACTCGACTTCGGCTGCGCCCTTGTAGGTGGTGTAGAACAGCGATCCCTGGAAATTGTCGCCTGCATCCAGCAGGAGGACATTCTGGCCCTGAAGCGCCTGGCGGCGCTGGTCGATTTCCGTCTTCATCCGCGCCACGCCGCCGAAGCATTCCTTCTTGCTTTCCTCTTCCGCCGAGCAGGTGGCGTCGAAGCGATTGATCGGCTCGATGCGAGAATGAAGATCATTGATGTGCAGGATGTTGAGCTGGTAGTCGGCAAAAGCCGCACTGGTGCTGAGCGCCAAGGCTGAGACTGTCAGAAGTCCCATTCCCAAAAGCAGTTTCATCTTCTCACCCCTATTCTGGCGAAGGGCGAAACCTTCGCAACCCTCTCCCGCCTTGCGGGATCAGAAACTCTACGGGAGCACTCTATCGCGCTGGCAACTATAGAAAAAGCTGGCTTCTGCAGCTTCTTTTCCAAGAGGTATCACGCAAAAAAGCTCCCGCAAGGAGAGCTTTTCGCAATGGTTTGGAAAATGTTGGTATCAGCGACGTGCGAGCGAGAATTGGGCGCCGCTATCCGACGTGCAGTTCAACTGATTGGGGCCGACCAAGGCGCAGTTGACCTTGGACTGCGTCTTGCGCACGAGCGAGGTCATGTTGATTTCGACGAGGCCGGGCGACGTGCTTGTATAGGTGCCCGAGGCCAGAAGCTGGTTACTGTCTGTCGTGCGGGTGGTGAAGGCACCGGCCTGGAAGGTCGAAATGATGCCGTTCGGGTCGGCCCAGTTGCCCTCGACAGTCTTCGGAGCGGACGAAAGCGGCGTGGAAACATTCGTGGGCGTCGACGAGCCGAAGCTCATGCATGCTGACAGCGACGCGGCCACGAGAAGGAGGGCGAAGCTGGTTCTGATTTTCATTGTGTGTCTCCCGCAATGCTTTAGTTGGACTGTGCGCCGCAATATTTGCGAAAAACATGGCGCGCTGTCTGCCTGAAAGCAAGGCTTTGGGATGCATCGCTTGCGATTTATCCGACGAGCGTAGCAAAAATGCCCGCACCATCGGCGCGGGCATCTCGAGTTTCAAATATTAGGGCCGATCAGCGAACCAGGATATTCTTGAACTGCCAGGGATCCTTGGTGTCGATATCTTCCGGGAACAGGCCGGGGCGACCGTCGAGCGGCGTCCAATCGGTATAGTGGCCTTCGACCGGGCCGAGATAGGGCAGCTGTACTTCGAGGCAGCGCTTGTAATCGACCTCGTCGGCCTCGACGATGCCGGCCTTCGGATTTTCCAGAGCCCAGACCATGCCGGCGAGAACGGCAGAAGTCACCTGTAGGCCGGTCGCATTCTGGTAGGGAGCGATTCGGCGGGTTTCTTCCAGCGAAAGACGCGAGCCGAACCAGTAGGCATTCTTCTCATGGCCGTAGAGCAGGACGCCGAGTTCGTCGATGCCGTCCTCCAGCTCGTCCTCGTCGAGAACGTGGTGGACAGGCTGCGGATTGCCGCCATTGCCGAACATTTCGTGCAGCGAGAGCACGGCGTCGTTGGCCGGATGATAAGCGTAGTGGCAGGTTGGGCGGAAGGTGACTTCGCCGTCCTTGTCGCGCACCGTGAAGTAATCGGCGATCGAGATCGATTCGTTATGAGTGACCAGGAAGCCGTATTGCGGGCCGGGGGTCGGGCACCAGGTGCGGACGCGGGTATTGGCGCCGGGCTGCTCCAGGTAGATCGCGGCCTTGGAGCCCTTCTTATGCTTCTTGGCGTTCTTCGGCATCCATTCTTCATGGGTGCCCCAGCCGAGTTCGGCCGGCTGCATGCCTTCGGAGATGAAGCCTTCGACCGACCAGGTATTCCAGAAGACGTTGAGCGGCTTCGGGTGCTTGGTGCGTTGGGTGTCGCGCTCGGCAATGTGGACGCCCTTGACGCCGAGCTTCTTCATCAGCTTCGCCCAGCCTTCGCGGTCGTTCTGATCAGGCTCTTCGAACTTCAGACCGGTATCGCGCGCGAGGTTGACGAGCGCCTGCTTGACGAACCAGGAGACCATGCCCGGATTGGCGCCGCAGGTGGAAACGGCCGTGGCACCGCCCGGGTTCTTTTCCTTTTCCTTGCGCACGGTTTCGCGCAGAGCATAGTTCGTGCGGTCAGCATTCGACATGTTCTTGTCGAAGTAGAAGCCGAGCCAGGGCTCGACAACGGTGTCGATGTAGAGCACGTCATGCTTGCGGCAGAGCTTCATGATATCGAGCGAGCCGGTGTCGACCGAGAGATTGACGCAGAAACCCTGGCCTTCGCCTTCGGTCAGGAGCGGCTTCAAGAGCTCCTTGTAATTGTCCTTGGTGACATATTCCTTGATATGACGGACGCCGTGCTTCTTGAGGATCTCCATGTCGGAGGGCTCTTCGCGCGGGTCGATAACGACCATCCGGCTCTTGTCGAATTTAAAGTGGCGCTCAATCAGGGGCAGGGTGCCGCGGCCGATGGAGCCAAAGCCGATCATCACGATCGGACCGGTAATTTCGGCATATACCGGATAGTTCTCTTCCGTCATTCTTTTCTCCTTCGAAAGGCTGGAGCCATTCGTGTACGAAATTTAGGTGAAGTTTGCGCGAAACCGCGCGAGTATGTGCGGCTCTAAGCATAAATTTCTGTCACAATAAAGAGCCGGTGCATGATTGCAGGCAGTGGTGCGCCGCTAAGCCGCCAAAGTGCCTTGGTGAAACACCATGCGCCAGTTTCCGTCATCTTCCAAACGCCAGATTGAACTTCTCAACGTTTTTCGCTCGCTTCCATCTGAACGGGTGTGAACTGACTGGTAGGTCAGCAGTGCAACGCCTTCGGCGAGCAGCTTCAACTGAAAATCCGTTCCGCTGGTAACTCCTCTGTCGGGCTTCTCGCGTGGCAGTGCCTCCAGGGTCTGGTCAAAGTCCCAGAAACGGCCGGAACTGCCGATCTCGCGAAAGTCGGGCGACAGCAAGCCCGCTATCGCTTGGGCGGACGACCGGATGGTGGGATCGAAGAGCTTTTCCTCAAGCTGGCGAAGATGGGTGGCGAGATCGTCCATGGGATCAGCGCTTCAAAATGTCCAGTCCATCGACCACTGTTGTCACTGCGACTTCGGTGATTTCGTATTCGGCAATGCCGTGGATGGTGAAAGGGTCGGCGGCAACATAGGCCTCGATTTCGGCGCGGTCTCCGACGGCGAGAATCACGCCGCCGGTGCGCGGCACTTTACGGCCCGAGGCCAGGAACCAGCCCTCGGCATAGCCCTCCTTCACCCAGGCCATATGCGGCTCCATGTGCTTGTCGGCTTCCTCGTTGGGCTTCACATAGGTGAGGGCGAGTATATGCATCGAAATTCCTTTGGCAGAGATGGGGCGGCACATTTCGGCACAGATGAGTATCGTATCAAGTCACTGTCATCCATCATCTTTTCAGAACTTTGCATCATAGTGCCGCTGCTTGATCCCTAAGCCCCGGATTTGACCATGATGGACAATATATCCGAGCGGTTCGCCACGCTGCAGTGTGCGACTTCCGTTCTCATCGCACTCTATGACCAGGAAGACCGATTGCGCTATGCCAACGCGGCTTTCCGCTCGGCCTTTGCGCTGGATCCGGTGGAGACGCCTTTATGGGGTGATCTCATGCGGCGCAATACACTCGCTGGGAAGGGCACGATAATTCAAGCCGCGGATTTCGAAACATGGCTGGTGTCCGCGCAGTCGCGACGAGGCAAATTGCCGTTCAGGGCCTTCGAGACCGATCTTGCGGATGGGCGTTGGCTCTGGATGACAGAGACCGTTGAAGGGGACGGATGGATGTTGTGTATCGCGACCGACATTACCCACATCCGCGCGAGCGAAAGAGATCTGCGGCAGGACCGCGACTTTGCCCTCAAGGCTTCGCAAACCGATGAACTGACCAGCATCTCCAATCGCCGCTTCATGATGATGGCGCTTGAAGATCTGGTCTGCCGGCAGGTGGATGCCGGGACCGCACTTGGCTGTATCTGCATAATCGATCTTGATTTCTTCAAGCGGATCAACGACAGCTTCGGTCATCAGACCGGAGATGGTGTGCTCATCGATTTTGCGCGACGCGTGCATCCTCTCGTTCGTCGCCGCGACAGTTTCGGCCGCATCGGCGGCGAGGAATTCATGCTGATCCTGCCCGATACGACGCTTGCGCAGAGCGAGATGATCGTGGACCGGATTTTGCAATCGGTTCGCGGCGCGAGGCCAATCCAGGCGATGCCGGGCTTTTCCTATACCTGCTCGGCTGGCCTCGTCGAACTCCGTCCAGGCGAGACGGCGCGAGAAATCTATTCGCGCGCCGATGCTGCGCTCTACATGGCCAAGCACACCGGCCGCGACCGATTGAAGATCGTCGCTTAGGACGTGCGACCAATCACTATTCCGTTGAACCGGTCGAACGTTTGGGACGGATGAGACCTGACGCATCGCGTACCATCACGCGCCGACCTGGAACACCTAGGTACTCGTCGACTGAGCAACGTCCGGCTTGATCCTGCACAGTTACAACAAACCGTGGCCCATATCGTTCTACGGAGTAGCGTGTCGTTAGCTCACGAAATGCACTGATATCGGTGCCATGTCGCTGACAGAGATCGCAAAGGGCCTTTGCATAGAGAGCGATCGCTTTAGCGAGCGATTCTGACGTGGGTCCGCCGGAAGTCGTGCCGTTGAGGAAATCGACGAGTATGTATCTTTCGGGACTTCTTGCAGCCTCTCCAAATATCTCCGTGGCATAAACGCCGATCAGCAGACCGACCCCGCTTGCAAGGGAGTCGGATATGTTATGGCCAATCGATCTGAGTTTGCCGATTTTCACATCAACACCTAGGAACACAAAGATATAAATGAAGGGCGTCTTGATTGCTTGGTATTGCTTGATCGCCGGCGTCAAGGATTTACGATTTTTGCCGCGATCAGTCCGCGCAACGAATTCCCGACAAAGAGTTGGGCGTTCGCCAGATCATCCCTTGATATGCGACCGACACGGGCCTTGCGCTGGCATATGAGTTCGGTGCGCAGCACGCCGACGAGCAGGCCGCAGGCGATCGGCGGGGTGCGAAGGATGCCCGAGCCGTCATCAAGAAAGACAGAGGTGATGGTGCCTTCGCAGACGTCGCCGCGCTCGTTCAGCAGGATGACTTCGTCTGCCTGCTCAGCAGAGTATTCCGCGCGGGCAGCCTCATAGATGCTGCGGCGTGTCGTCTTGACTCTGAGAAGCTTGTCATTCGAATCAAGCCTCGTCCTTGCGACACGGACAGTCCATACAATATCAAATGCAAGCGGTGCGAAGGGGGCAGTCGTCACCTCGATCCGGCCCCTTGAATCGAAGGTGAGCCGAACACGCAGAGGGGCGGCACTGCCGACCACTGCTTCCTGAAGCTTTGCCACTGCTTCGCTTGGCTTGGGAAAATCGAGCCGGCGGGCTGACCGTTCCAGTCGCGCGAGATGCAGGCGCAGGCGGACGAAGCCCTGTTCCGGCTCGTAGCGAAGCGTTTCGATCAGCGAGATGTTCTCTAGCGCTCGATCCATCGGTCCCCCACTGCAAAGCGCGCTTTCAGCAGGCATTCCTCGTATTCCGCTTCCGCGGTCGAATCAAAGACGATGCCGCCGCCGACGTTGAAGACGGCACGGCCATCTTCGAACAGGCTGATGGTGCGGATGGCGACGGAGAAGCGCATGGCGCCGTCAGGTGAGATCATGCCGATCGCGCCGCAATAGGCGTCGCGCGGGCCGGTCTCCAGGTCATGCAATATTTCCATTGCCCGCATCTTCGGGGCGCCCGTTATCGAGCCGCAGGGGAAGAGAGCGGCGAAAATCTCGGCGATGGAAAGATCCGGCTTCAGCTTCGCCTGTACATGGCTCACCATCTGATGGACGGTCGGATAGGTCTCGACATCGAAGAGTTTTGGAACGTCGAGCGTGCCGACTTCTGATATCCGCGAGATGTCGTTGCGCAGCAGGTCGACGATCATCCGGTTTTCGGCCTGCGTCTTCTCGTCGGCGAGCATGGCGGCGACGATCTCCGCGTCTTCGGCCGGGCTATTGCCACGCTTTGCGGTTCCCTTCATCGGATGCGTTTCGATCCAGCCGTCCCGGTCGGTGCGGAAGAACAGTTCCGGCGAGCGGGAGAGGATGATCGGGCCGCCGAGATCGGCAAGTGCACCGTATTTGACCGGCTGGCGATCGATCAGTGACCAGAAGGCGGCGCGCGGATCGCCGTCCCAGCGGGCGGTGATCGGCATGGTGAGATTCGCCTGATAGCAATCTCCCTGGCGCAGATGCCAGTGCAGGCGGTCGAAGCGCTCTTTATATGCTGCGAAGTTCCATCCGGCTTTGGGGGCGGACAGGAATTCCGTGTTTTCTGTTCGTTGTTTCGGTTGGGCGAGGGGGTGCCCTGCCTGTTGAGGCGCATCGAAGATGCCGAAGCAGAGGAGGGGCGTTTCTCTATTGTCCGGCGTGAAGGGCGCCAGCTTCTGCTCGAAGGCGTAACCGGCCTCGTAGGAAAGATAGCCCGCAAGCCATTTGCCGGCACCATGCGCCTCTTGTAGGCGGTCGAAGGCAGGCAGGATATCGGCTGCGCTGCGGACGACGACCATGTCCGACGGCTCGGCGAAGAGCATTGTTTCGCCGGTCGTGTCGTCGCGGAAGAGGATGGAGCGCGTCGAGCGTGTCATGGCTTGATGCGTTTATCAGGTGACGGGACTGCGGCAAGCGTTGTTTTGCGACCTTGACGTGGTGCCGTGCGGCTAGCCCCCTCTGCCCTGCCGGGCATCTCCCCCATAGATGGGGAGATCGGCTGGGCGCACCGGCGTCGCCAGCAATTAACCTGGCGACACGCTGAACCGCTTGAGATGCGCGCAGTCAAAGCCGCTTGTGATCTACCTCCATGTGCAGGGGTGCCCAGCACGCGGCGCAGCGCTTACCCCCGATCCAACGCCTCAAGCTCATCGATCAAGCCTTCGATCATCGACAGACCCTTGCTCCAGAAGGACGGATCCGTCGCATCAAGCCCGAACGGCTTCAGGAGTTCGGAATGGTGCTTGGTTCCGCCGGCTTTCAGTAGCTCGAAATACTTGTCCTGGAAGCCCTGTTCGGCGTTCTGGTAGACCGCGTAGAGCGAGTTCACCAGGCAGTCGCCGAAGGCATAAGCGTAGACATAGAAAGGCGAGTGGATGAAGTGCGGGATATAGGTCCAGTAGGTCTCGTAGCCTTCCGAAATCTTGATCGCAGGTCCGAGGCTTTCCGACTGCACCGATAGCCAGAGTTCGCCGATATCGTCCGCCGTCAGCTCGCCAGCTTTCCTAGCGGTGTGGACCTTACGCTCGAATTCGTAGAAGGCGATCTGGCGCACGACGGTGTTGATCATGTCCTCGACCTTCTGGGCGAGCATGGCCTTGCGCTCGCGCTTATCAGTGGTCTTGTCGAGCAGCGCGCGGAAAGTCAGCATCTCGCCGAAGACGGAAGCGGTTTCGGCAAGCGTCAGCGGCGTCTGGCACATCAGCGCGCCCTGGCCGCCGGCCAGCACCTGATGGACGCCGTGGCCGAGCTCGTGGGCGAGCGTCATCACGTCACGCGGCTTGCCGAGATAGTTGACGAGCACATAGGGGTGCGCGGAGGGAACGGTCGGATGGGCAAAGGCGCCGGGCGCCTTGCCGGGGCGAACAGGCGCGTCGATCCATTGCTCATCGAAGAAGCGCTTGGCGATCGAAGCCATCTTGGGAGCGAAATCCCCATAGGCCGAAAGAACCGTTTCCCTTGCCTCGCTCCAGGGGATGAGGGCATTCGGCGTTTCGGGAAGCGGCGCGTTGCGATCCCAGAAATTCATCTGCTCCATGCCGAGCCACTTCGCCTTCATCTTGTAATAGCGATGCGACAGGCGCGGATAGGCATCGCGGACGGCAGCGGCAAGCGCATCGACCACATCACGCTCGACGCGGTTGGCCAGGTGCCTGCTGTCGGCGATATCCTCGAAACCGCGCCAGCGATCTGCGATGTCCTTATCCTTGGCGAGTGTATTCGTGATCAGCGTGAAGACGCGCAGGTTCGCCCTAAAGGTTTCGGCGAGCGCCACCGCCGCCTTCTTGCGCGTTTCGGGCTCGGGGTCCTGGAGCAGGTTCAGTGTGACTTCCAAAGGCAGCTTTTCACCGTCGATCTCGAAGCGGAGATCGGCCATCGTCTCGTCGAAGAGCCGATTGAAGGCAGCGGCCGAGGTCATCGACTTTTCGAGAAACAGCTGCTCGATCTTGTCGTCGAGCTGATAGGGCTTGTCCTTCCTGAGATCGACGATCCAGGGGCGGTAGTGGCCGGCAGCTGAATCATTGACCATGCAGGCGTCCATGATGGCGTCTTCGATGCGGTTGAGCTCCAGCGGGAAGAACAGGAGATGGGCCGCATATTCGGTCAGCTTCGCCTGGACGTCGCCATAGAGTTTGCCGTTGGCCGGATCGGTCGTGTTGGAAAAATAGGTGAGGCCGGCAAAGGAGCCGAGGCGGCCCATGACATCATCCAGGGTCTCATATTCCTTGAGGGCTGCGCCGATACCTTCATCGCCACTCTTCATCGCTGCCGTGGCAAGCTTGCCTTTCCATTTTTCCTCGAAGGCGATCGATGCCTTGCCTGCCTTTTCCATATCGCTGACGAAAGCGGTCGATGTGGCCGAAGGATAGAGATCCTGCAATTTCCAAGTCGGCAGGTCGCCGAGCTCGGCCGAACCGGCTGCGGAAGGATCGGCTGAAAGGTTAAGGGCGGAGCGGAAGGAATGGGGACTCATGAGCATTGTTCCTCTGCTTTTCTTTATCTGGCACGGTCCATACCGTGTCTATTGCGCCCTGAAGGCCACCGCAAGCCTTGATTTTCGGGCAGAAAGCGTCGGTCTGGAACGATTTCGACGTTTGTTGCGATGCTTAAAATGCAATTGTTTCTCAAAACTGGATGTTCAAGCCTTTCTGTCAGAGTCTCCGCCAGGTTTCGCATGAGGTGAGGCACCAATGACCGCATATAACGACGCCAAGGGGGGCGCGCAGATTCTTGTTGTAGAGGATGATCCTGTACAGCGGCGTCTGCTCAAGAATGCCGTGGAGCGATATGGATATATCGCCCATATGGCAGAGAATGGCCGGCTCGGCCTGGAAATCTTGAAGCGCAACAGCGGCCAAATCAATGTGATCGTACTCGATCTCATGATGCCGGAGATGAACGGCCTGGAGTTTCTCGGCGCCCTGCACGAGATGGGAACGGATATTCCCGTCATCGTGCAGACGGGGCAGGGGGGCATCGAGACCGTGGTGCAGGCCATGCGTGCCGGCGCCTTCGATTTCGTGGTCAAGCCGGTATCGCCGGAACGGATCGCGAGTTCGATCTCCAACGCTCTGAAACTCGACCAGCGCGAGGCAAAAGCCCGAGCCGGACGCAAGTCGCGTTCGGGGGCCATCAGTTTCGAGGATATCGTATCCGCCAGCCCGGCGATGATGCGGGTCATCGATCTGGCCCAGCGCGCTGCGCAATCCACGATCCCCGTCGTGCTCGAAGGTGAATCCGGCGTCGGCAAGGAGCTGGTGGCACGCGCCATCCAGGCCGGCAGCGATCGCTCGGGCAAACCGTTCGTGACGGTCAATTGCGGTGCCATTCCGCATAATCTCGTCGAGAGCATCCTGTTCGGCCACGAGAAGGGCGCGTTTACCGGCGCGACGGAGCGCCACATCGGCAAGTTCATGGAAGCCGACGGCGGCACTCTGTTCCTCGACGAGGTCGGCGACCTGCCGCTCGAGGTTCAGGTCAAGCTGCTGCGCGCCGTGCAGCAGGGCGAGATCGAAACGGTGGGCGCGCGCCAGCCGCACAAGGTCAATGTCCGGCTGATCTCGGCCACCAACAAGGACCTCATAGAAGAAGTGAAGGCCGGCCGGTTCCGCGAGGATCTCTATTACCGCCTGAACGTCTTCCCGATCACCATGCCGGCGCTGCGTCGCCGCAAGGAAGACATTCCGCATCTCGTCCGGGTCTTTGCCGAGCGGTTTGCGCATGAGCAGAAGATCGGCCATTCGATCGGCGTCAGCGCCGGCGCGCTTGCGCTGCTGACCGCCTATGACTGGCCGGGCAATATCCGCCAGCTGGAAAACGCGATCTTCCGCGCCGTGGTGCTTGCACAGGGTCCGGAACTCGTGGAAGCCGATTTCCCGCAGATCGCAGCACAGCTGCCCGGTTACCTCACATCGGACCATCTGACGATTGTCGCGGATGGCCGTCGTCCCTCGCTTGTCGAGGCAGTTCCGGCTTCGGCCGACAACCACGAAACGGGCGCGGAAACGGTCCATGCACCGATGTCGCATGTCTCGCCAGCAGAGGCCGTCGATCTCTTCACGCCGGACAATGTGATCGTCAGCACAGGTCCCTCGGGCGACGTGCGCAAGCTTGCCGACGTGGAAGAAGAGCTCATTCGATTCGCGCTGAAATTCTACCGCGGGCAGATGAGCCAGGTGGCGCGCAAGCTCGGGATTGGCCGATCAACCCTCTATCGAAAGTTGAAGGACTACGGGATAGACCCGGATGACCCGCAAAAACACGCCGCATGACGGATTTTTTAATGATTAGACAAGCATAATTTGTTACCCGTCGTAAATGTCTTGTTAGTGGATCGTTCACTATGTAAAGAAGAGGTTGATCAGCTGTGGCATTTTTGCCATCGTGTGACCGCAATTGACAGCCATTTGATCGTGATACGACGTCTGTCGGACGGGGACCGATTTGCCTAGTTTGAATGGAAATACCAAGCGCGAAGGCTTGAGCATATTTTCCGTGTGCTCTGCGATAAGCCGCAAGGTGGCCAAGGCAGTTGCTGTGGTCCTCCTTGCCGCAGCCGTTTCCACTCCCGTATTCGTCAGTACGCCTACGCAGGCGACTGGCGATACGCGCAGTCTCAAGATCTATTACGTCCATACCGGCGAAAAGGCGGTCATCACCTATAAGCGGAACGGCAAGTTCGACCCGCGTGGCCTCGAGCAGCTGAACCGAATCCTGCGCGACTGGCGCAAGAACCAGCCGACCAAGATGAACCCCCGCCTGTTCGATCTGATCTGGGAAGTCTACCGCGAGAGCGGCTCGCATGAATTCATCTACGTGATCTGCGGCTTCCGTTCGCCGGAAACCAACGAAATGCTGCGCACTCGCACCTCCCATACCGGCGTTGCCAAGAAGAGCCAGCATATGCTCGGCAACGCGATGGATTTCTACATTCCTGACGTCAAGCTCTCCAAGCTTCGCGAAATCGGCATGAAGCAGCAAGAGGGCGGCGTCGGCTTCTACCCGACATCGGGCTCGCCGTTCGTGCATATGGACGTTGGCGGCGTGCGCGCATGGCCGCGCATGGATCGCCAGGATCTCGTCCGTCTCTTCCCCGATGGCAAGACGATGCATATCCCGGCCGACGGCAAGCCGCTGCCGGGCTACCAGGAGGCTGTCGCCGATTACAAGCGTCGTCTCGCCGGCGAAGATATCCAGATGGCCAGCGCTTCGCCGAAACATCGCGGCTTCTTCGCCATGCTGTTTGGTGGTGGCGGTGCTGACGAGGACGAGGATAATTCCGATACCGAATCGGATACCGCAACTCCGGCCAAGGCAGCGCCTGTCGCCGTTGCCTCCAATCAGGCCCAGTCTGACGATGACGATTCAGGCGCGCCCGCTTCGGCCGCTGCGCAGGTCGCAAGCGTGAACGCGCCCATTCCGCAGGTTCGTCCGGCCTTCGGCGATGCGCCTGGCGGCAGCGAAGTTGCATCCGCACTGGTCTCGCCTTCGCAGGGTAACGCCGCCCAGGATGCGCTCAATGCTGCCTTGCCTGCCAATGGCCAGCAGCAATCGGCCGATCTCAGCGCCTATAACGTTCCCGTCCCTTCGCTGCTTGAAAACCGGCGCTCGCCCGGGGATGCCGGAGTCGCCTCTGGCGATCCCGAAATCGCGTCCGTCGATCCTGACATGAGCGGAGAGCGGCTCACCGGCGTTCCGGTTCCGGCCGAGCGTCCTGCCGTCGCCGAGAACCTTCTTGCGTCGACTGATGCCGATCCAGACGCGCAGGACGATGCAGCCGACGAGGGCACACTATCTCCGGCAGTCGTAGCTGCGCTTGAGCAGCGTCGGGCCGATGAAAACCTTCAGAACACGGTGTCCGCGCCTGCTGTTCCGGTCAATACTGCTCCGGCGGTCGCTTCCAACCCTGCTCCGACGGTCGCATCCAATCCGACCCCGACGGTTGCTTCCAATTCGGTGCCCGTGCCGGTTCCGCCGCCTGGACAGATGCCTGTGAACGCCTTGCAGGCCATCAACGCGGCAATGCCTAAGAAGGTGCCTACGCCGCGTCCTCCGGTGCAGATGGCAGCGCTTGCGCCTGTCAGCGTCAGCGGCACTGCTCGTTTCGGCGATGCGTTTGAGGTGCAGCCGCAATCCTCCGCACTGCAGGGCAATCCGATCGCGGCAGGTCTTCCCGTCAAGGGCGGTCGTCCCGGCAAGCAGGATGCAGATGTTGCGAGCGCAAGCCACGCCGCCGTCCGCACCGAGCCTAAGCTGACCGAAAAGATGATCTCGCAATGGGCGCTGACCAATTCCCGCCTGGAGGTCAGCAACCGACCCGTCAAGGCGCCGCGCTTCGTCAGCCAGACGCTCCGCGCCCAGCCGGTCGCGGTCTATACACAGGGCTTCAAGGTGCAGACCGCGTCGATCGATCCGGGTCGCTTCAGCGGCACCGCCGTGAATTTCTTGGAAGTCAAGAAGTTCAATTCGGTCCAGTAATCGTAGGGTTTATTCCAAAAGAAAACCGCCGGAGCGATCCGGCGGTTTTTCGTTTCTGCGTCAAATCAAAGAGGTAGAGCGCTTCCGCGATTTCAAGAAAAGCGGAAATGCCCTAACGTCCTTGGCTCAGCCTTCCGGCGGAGCCTCGATCATGCCGAGTGCATGCAGGTAGGTATCGAGGATCAGGTCCTCTTCCATGCGTTCCTGATCGTCCTTCTTGCGCAGCGCGACGACCTTCTTCAGGATCTTGGTGTCGAATCCCATGCCTTTGGCTTCGCCATAGACATCCTTGATATCGTCGGCGATGGTCTTCTTTTCTTCTTCCAGCCGTTCGATGCGCTCGACAAAAGCGCGAAGCTGATCGCGGGCGACGCCATGAGCATCAGACATCATTGTCTCCTGATTGCGTGATGGATTTGGAATTTGGTCGGGTCGTTGACCTGCCGCGAACGGGACCGAAGGTCAAGCCGTTTCAAGGGAAGGCGGCTATTCTTTCGGTTTATTGCGTTCGAAATCGGCTTTTTGCACAGGGCTGGCCTCGGCCTGATGCAGCCTTTTCCAATCTTCGTAGGGCATGCCGTAGACCTTTTCGCGCGATTCCTCCTTGGAGACATCGAGGCCGGCCTCGTCGGCGGCTTCGCGATACCAATTGGAGAGGCAATTGCGGCAGAAGCCGGCAAGGTTCATGAGGTCGATGTTCTGGACATCGCTACGCTCGCGCAGGTGCGAGATCAGGCGACGGAAGGCAGCGGCTTCCAGTTCGGTCTGCTGGTCTTTGCTCAACTCGGTCATTGGTCTGTCTCCTCACGCCTCATATGGGCCGGTGCGCGAAGCGTGGATTTCGTATTCGTGCAGCGCCGGATCGGCGTTCAATTGTTCGAAGATCGGCGCCAGCCGGGCGGCCCATTCGGCAATGCCGTCTTCGTCGCCGATCAGATCCTGCCGAACCTCCAGCAACGCATGCGGTATGCCTTTCACCATGCAATGGCGGTACATGGTATCGCCTCTCAACGCGCCGTCATAGGGTTCGTTGTCACCGATCACGAGATCGGTATCCTCACGCAGCTTTGCAAGCAGCGGCAGGACCGCGCGAGCATCGCTGTCCCACAGCACGCTCGCATGCCACGGGCGAGGCACGCCCTTCCAGGCGGGCGTGAAGGAATGCATGGACAGCACCAGCGGTGCCTTGCCGATTGCGCGCTCGATCGCGGCGATCTCGGCCGATACGGCATGATGATACGGCCGGTGGAATGCGTCGATGCGATAGTTCCATTCTTCATCCGAGATCGGATGATTGCCGGGAATGATGGCGCCGTCGGAGATCTTCATGATCAGCGTCGGGTCGTCCTCGCCGCGGTTAGGATCGATCAACAGACGGGAAAAGCCGCCGAGGACAGCCGGGACGCCGAGCTTTTCGGCGAGCGCCTTGCACAGGCCTTCTACACCGATGTCATAGGCGATGTGGCGGGCAAAGGCGGTCTCGGCAAGGCCCAGGCGACCATAGCGATCGGGCAGGCGGTTCATGGCGTGGTCGCCAAGAATGACCATGCCTTTGTCACGATTGCCGGATATGATTTGGTAAGGATTGAAGTCGTCCACGAGGGGATTGCCCTTGCCTCATTTACAGTCGCTGCTTGATGGCATGCGTGCGCCGAAGGTGCAAGGCTTGCCGGATCGCCAGTGCTGCGAGAGGTCGTCATGACGATGGCGTGAAACGAATATAACCGATTAGCATTGCGTTGACATTCGGCTGATGGCAGCGCAAGAAGACGAAACAAAAATAACCGTGGAGCCATTGAAGCCGTGTTCAGCACAGTCGCGCCAAGCTTCGTTACGCGGTCCGGTCCGCTTGCTCGAATTGCCCTCTTCGCCTTTGCCGCCTTCTCGCCGTTCTTCATAGCGAATGCCGCCCATGCGGACTTCCGTGTCTGCAACGGAACACAGAATCTCGTCGGCGTGGCGATCGGTTACCGGGCCAAGGAAGGCTGGACGACGGAAGGCTGGTGGCAGGTGCCGGCAACGACCTGTGCGACGCTGATCGAAGGCCCGCTTCAATCCAGATATTATTACCTTTACGCAGAGGACGCCGCCCGGGGAGGACGTTGGACGGGCGATGTCGACATGTGCGTGGCGGAAAATGAATTCAAGATCGTCGGCGTGAAGGATTGCTACGCCCGCGGTCATCAGAAAATGGGATTCAAGGAATATGACACCGGACGTCAGGCGAGCTGGATGGTTCAGCTCTCCGATAGTCCTAGCGCCCAGGCAAATCAGGGAAGCCAGAATTAATGAGACGCAACCGAAAAGTTAAAATCCTCGCCACGCTGGGTCCGGCCTCGTCCTCCGAGGAAATGATCCAGAAGCTGCACGAAGCCGGCGCCGATCTGTTCCGCATCAACATGAGCCATGCCAGCCATGATGTGATGCGGTCGCTGATCGAGCGCATCCGTGCGGTCGAGACCCGTTCCGGTCGTCCGATCGGCATTCTCGCTGACTTGCAGGGTCCCAAGCTGCGCGTCGGGAAGTTTGCCGATACCAAGGTCGATCTCAAGATCGGCCAGACGTTCACGCTGGATAACAACGACACGCCCGGCGACAACAGCCGCGTGTTCCTGCCGCATCCGGAAATTCTCGAAGCGGTAAAACCTGGCGATCGCCTGCTGATCGACGACGGCAAGCTCGCTCTGCGCGCTGAAAAATGCGATGGCAAGAGCATCGTCACGACCGTGATTGCGGGCACGAAGATTTCCGACCGCAAGGGCGTGAGCCTGCCCGATACCATTCTGACTGCCGGCGTTCTGACGGACAAGGACAGGGCCGACCTCGACGCGGTTCTCGCAACCGACGATGTCGACTGGATCGCGCTGTCCTTCGTGCAGCGTCCGGAAGACCTGGTCGACGTGCGCAAGATCGTTCGCGGTCGCGCCGGCCTGATGGCGAAGATTGAAAAGCCGCAGGCGATCGAGCATATCGAAGAGATCATCGAGCTGTCCGACGCGCTGATGGTTGCCCGCGGCGATCTCGGCGTTGAAATGCCGCTCGAAGCCGTTCCGGGCATCCAGAAGCAGCTGATCCGCGCCTGCCGCCGTTCCGGCAAGCCGGTCGTCGTTGCGACGCAGATGCTGGAATCGATGATTACGTCGCCGGTTCCGACCCGCGCCGAAGTGTCCGACGTCGCGACCGCCGTCTTCGAAGGCGCCGACGCCGTCATGCTGTCGGCAGAATCCGCTTCGGGCGACTATCCGGTCGAAGCCGTCGCCATGATGGCCTCGATCGCCCGCACGATCGAGCGCGAGCCGCATTATCCCGGCGTCATCTACGCCCAGCGCCCGCAGCCGGAAGCAACCGGCGCCGACGCCATCTCGCTTGCCGCCCGTCAGATCGCAGAGACGCTGAAGCTTTCGGCGATCGTCTGCTACACCTCGTCGGGTACCACTGGTCTTCGCGCTTCGCGCGAGCGTCCGCAGGTTCCGATCATCGCCCTGTCGCCGATCATCCAGACCGCTCGCCGTCTCTCCGTCGTATGGGGCCTGCACTGTGTGGTCACGCATGATGCGACCGACCTGGACGATATGGTCGATCGCGCCTGCCGCATCGTCGCCGCCGAAGAGTTCGGCAAGCCGGGCGACCGCATCATCATCTCCGCCGGCGTCCCTCTCGGAACGCCTGGTGCCACCAACATGCTGCGCATCGCCTATATCGGTTCCGACGGCCAGAGCGGCATCTGAACCGATCAGGCTCGAATAGCTGAGGCCCGCTGCCGAAAGACAGCGGGCTTTTTCGTTGATATGGGTGGCATATAGTCCTTTCCAACGCATAGCTGTTCTGCCCTGACATGGGATTTGAAACGCCGACGCGCTTGTCTACATTGCCGGGGGTATTCGGGCGGATCGCCGTCAGGCAGGATGGAGAAGAAGAGATGAAAGTCGGCTTTATCGGATTGGGTCAGATGGGCAGCGCCATGGCGTCAAACCTGTTGAAGGCGGGCCATGCGGTGACGGTTTACAATCGCTCGCGCGACAAGGCGGAGGCGCTTGCAGTAGAGGGCGCAAAGGTTGCGGCATCGCCGGCCGAGGCCTGCGACAACGAAGCGGTGTTTACCATGCTAGCCAATGACGATGCGCTTTCGGCCGTCGTTCACGGCGACCAGGGGCTGATTGCCGGTCTCGCCAAGGGGGCGATCCATATCTCGGCTAGCACCATCAGCGTTGCCATGTCCGAGCGGCTTACCAGGGAACACGCTGAAGCCGGCCAGCGCTTCGTCGCAGCCCCCGTCTTCGGCCGGCCGGAAGCAGCGGCGGCTGCAAAGCTCTTCATTATTGCGGCCGGCGCCAAGGATGCTGTCGATGCGGTATCACCGCTGTTTGACGCGATCGGCCAACGCACCTTCGTCGTTTCCGAGGAGCCGAAAGCCGCCAGTCTCGTCAAGCTCAGCGGCAACTTCATGATCGCTTCGACCATCGAAACGCTCGGCGAAGCTATGGCGCTGGCGGAGAAGGGTGGTGTCGATCGCCATCAATATCTCGACATCCTGACCTCGACGCTGTTCACGGCGCCGATCTTCAAGACCTATGGCGGACTGATCGCCGACCGCAAATTCGAGCCGGCAGGTTTTGCAGCACCCCTCGGACAGAAGGATATCCGTCTGGCGCTCGCCGCTGCTGAATCGCTCAACGTGCCGTTGCCGCTGGCAAGCCTTTTGCGTGACCGCTTCCTGACCCTGCTCGCCCATGGCGGCGAGAAGCTGGACTGGTCCGCCGTTGGTGCCCTGGCAGCAAAGGACGCCGGGCTCAAGGATTAAAGAGAGGCCCAACCGGGCCTCTATGCCGCAACGCCTCCGTGGCTCAATGCGCGTGTGAACACGTCGCCGTCGACATTGCCGCCTGATGTCACGGCGATCACGGTATCGCCGTTGATCTCGTTGCCGTGGAAGAGTGCCGCCGCCAACGCGACGGCGCCGCCCGGTTCGACGACGATCTTGAGCCGGGTAAAGGCAAGAGCCATGGCTTCCTGCGCCTCATCGTCGGTCACGACGATGCCGGGACCGCACAGGCGCTTCATGATCGGGAAGGTAATGTTGCCGGGCTGCGGGGTGACGATGGCATCGCAGATCGAGCCCTGCATGGCGGCGTTGCGCTCGATCTTGCCTGAGGCGAGGGAGCGCGTCGTATCGTCGAAACCGAAGGGTTCGCAGGGACGAACCTTGAAGCCGGGGGCCTTGGCTTCCAGCGCCAGGGCTATGCCCGATGTCAGGCCACCGCCGCCGCAGGGGACCAGCACCTCGGCGGACGTAATTTCATGCTCCTGCGCCTGCTCGGCGATTTCAAGCCCTGTCGTGCCCTGGCCGGCGATGACCAGAGGCTCATCGAAAGGCTTGATCAGGGTCAGGCCGCGTTCTCTGGACAGGCGCGCGCCGATCTCGTCACGGTCTTCCTTGACGCGATCGTAGAGGACGACTTCGGCACCGAAGGCGCGGGTATTGTCGATCTTCAGCTTCGGCGCATCCGTCGGCATGACGATGACCGAGGGGACCCCGTGCAGCTTGGCGGCCAGCGCCACGCCCTGCGCATGATTTCCCGATGAAAAGGCAATCACACCTTTGGCGCGGACCGACGGTTCCAAGGCAGAGACAGCCGACCAACCGCCGCGAAACTTGAACGAGCCGGAATGCTGGAGGCATTCGGCTTTCACGAAGAGGCGGCGCCCCGCAATATCATCCAGGAAAGGGGAGGAGAGAATCGGCGTGCGGCGTGCGCGGCCGCCCAGGCGAATGCGGGCGGCTTCGATCATTGCGATATCGACCATGGAAAATGCTCTCTGCTGCAGAAAGGTAAGTCCCTCTATCCATAGGACGGAGCGACATTTTGCGAAACAGCGACTTTGTCGCGGTGACAGCATTTTTTTCGAGGTCAGGCAGCAGATGCCGCCCCTTGGTAATTCCTGCTCGCCAGGCGTTAGGCCGCGACTTCCCGGATCGCTCGCGCAAAGACGGGCAAGGAGCGCTCCACCATGCCGTCGTTTGCGGTCAAGCTGATCCGCAGGCGTCCGGGCAATTGGGCGACGCTGCCGGGCAGCACCCAGATGCCGTCCTTTGCAAGACGCGCCGCGAAGGCCATGTCGTCAGGTATCGGGGAGCGGGGAATGAGATAGAAGGTACCTTCGGGCACCGGCAGGTCGTATCCCGCTGCTCTCAGGCCTTCGATCATGCGATCGCGCCGCCGCTGAAGGGCTGCGACATCGACGCTGAGTTTCTCCAGATCAGGCAGTGCCCGCTGCATGGTACGGCCGGCGAAAGCCCAACCATGTGAAACCTGTGCCATGTCGACAGCCTCGCGCAGCCGTATGCGGTCCGCCTCGGGCATATCCGCCCCGAGTGCGAGCCAGCCCAGGCGCTCGCCGGGGGCGAGCAAGGTCTTGCCGAAGGAATAGGCGACCAGCGTGTGCGGATAGCTCTCGGCCGGGCTGATATGGGCATGGCCGTCAAACACCAGCCGCGCATAGGGCTCGTCGGCAAGGAGATAGATCACCCTGCCAAATCTTTCGGACGCAGCCGTAAGCTTATCCGCGAGCGCGTCGAGCTGGGCGCGGGGAAAGATGCGGCCGGTCGGATTGTGCGGCGTGTTGACAACAACGACGCGGGTGCGCGCGGTGATCATTGCCTCGATCCTTGCGAGATCGAGGTCAAAGGTTTCCGGCACGAGGTCGACAGCGACGGGTGTTCCTGCAGCGCCGCGAATCTGGGCGCCATAGGCAAACCAGCCGGGACGCGGATAGATGACCTCATCTCCCACCTCAAGCACGGCAAGCAGCGCTGCCGCGATTGCGCCGAACCCTCCGGCCGTAATCGCAATGTCGGCCGGCTCATAGGAGCGGCCGCGGGCTTCGCTCAGCCTGCGGGCGACCGTTTCGCGCGCCGGAGAATCATATTTCTTGTAGCCGAACCAGTGAACATCCTGCGGCTCGGCGTGGCGGACCAGCGCATCGACGAGGCCGCGCAACGGCATTTCCTGCGGATTGCCGAACATGAAATCACAGGCATCAGGCCCGAGACCGTCGCCCTCCAGAACCTTTTGCGCAAAATCCATGACGGTGCGCATTTCCTCTGTCACGGCGAGCATCCGGCTGGACACGGTGGCGATTGGCATGACGCACCCCCTGTTGCAGGCGGTGCATATCCCCCGACGAAACCGCCCCTCACCAAGACTACCATTCTTTCGTGATCCACAAATAGTAGAAAGTTCTTATATATTGAGGGAGGCCGACATAAACGAACTTGGCTGGACAAATGGCTGTGTCAGGTCGACATCAGGCATACGACGATCGGGTGACGTAGACTTAATTCCTCGTTCGACAACAGCGACCGCTCACAAGCCCCATTTTGGCCCATCAGGGGTCAGGATGATTTCGACGGGATCACCGCAGACTTCCACGCAGGGGCCGCCAAGTTCATTCCAACGGAACAGGTTGAGGTGCCATCCGCCGGGTATCATCCGAGACCGATCGATGATGCCGTCTGCCCCGGCGGATCGAGCAATATCAACATTGCGCCAGGAGGCAGGCTCTCGTCCTTCGGACAAGGCGATACGCCAGGATTCGTTGGATAGATCACGATCAATTCCAAGCTGCCTGCAAGCCTGTTCGTCATGTTGATCGAGCACCACAGCCTCACTGACCCTCAACGGAACGACAACCCGCGGGCGTTGATCCTCACGCATGTATCCGGCAATGGCCATGATGGACCATTCCAACGCGGCGCTTGTGTAAAGGGTCGGCTCTCCCAAACGATGGTAGCGACCTGCACTGGCCGGACCCGGAGGGTCCAATACCTGGTCAACACGATCTGCCATGACAGAGCGGAAGAAAATCCCGGATACTTTTCTAAATGGTGTTTGGGTCCCGACCATTCCGCAGCTCCGCCCGCTTTGTTCGACTATGCTGCCTCGGCGTCTATGGCGCTATTGCGAAGGTCTCGTGACAGTTACTTCAAGCCGATAGCCGATGCGCTTCAACGGCTACAGTCAATTCGTGTCAGGCAGAGACAGATGGCCGACACTGTAGGTCTGCGCGCCGAGTTGCCGGGCCGATTTCGGCAGATCGGCCCAGAGCCGGAAGCGGACCTCAGTCCAGCTTCCCGGTTCGAAGGCGGCGACTGAGGCGAGTGCTTCGTTCCGTGCGACATCGGCAGAGACGGCATCGCTCTCGCGCTTCCGGATTTCCGCGAGCGGGGCATAGGGTTCTATGTCGATGATCTCGCGGGTGGCGAAACGGGCGGCGCGGATATGTTTCGAGACTTCCGCGTTCCAGACGATCCAGGTCTTCACCTGCGGCCAGCCGAAGGATTGCGTCAGCGTTTCGAAGCCCGGGCCACAGATGAAGTCGCTGAGGCCCTCGCCCTTTTCCCAGACATAGAAGGGTGCATAGAGGTTTTCGGTGCTTGACGTCACCGCATCAGCCTTCCGGGCACTGAGATAGGCCTTGAACTTGAGGTTGGGGAAATTGTCCAGCAGGGGGCCCTTGTCGCGGATGCGGCGATCGATGATCGTCATGTCGTAGTTCGCCGGCAGGGTGAAGGAATATTGCATCGCGATCATGGTCTCAGTCCTCCGTCTTGCTCGACGGCTTCCAGCCAGGTGGCGGTGCTGCCGTCTTTCACGCCCTGGATGCTGATATAGGAAAAGGTGCTTTCCGGGGTAGCGCCATGCCAGTGGCGCTCTCCAGCTTTAAAGGTGATGCAGTCGCCGGCGCGCAGCTCCTCGACCGGACCATCGCCGCGCTGGGCCAGACCCACGCCTGAGAGCACGTAGAGGATCTGGCCCTCCGGATGCGTGTGCCAGCGCGTGATCGTGCCGGGTTCGAGGACGGCGCGCATGGCGGTGAGATCGCCGTCCCTGTTGCCTTCAACCAGCATCTCCACCCAGAAGGGCGCGGTGGCAATGCCGTCAGGAGAGCGCGTAGTGGCACTGCCCGCGCGGTGAACGGGAGAAGCGTCGGCTGTTTGTTTCTGCGAGTTCTGCATTGCCTTCGTCCGGTCCCGTCTCAGGCCTTTTCCAGCATTTGCGCGATGCCGTTGCTGAAGGACCAGTCTTCGAGCTGCGTGGTGGTAACCGTCACCATCACGTCCTCAGGCCGTACGCCGGGTGCGTCGGCGAGCAATTCGACGATGCGCCGGTAGAAGGCCTGCTTCACCTCGGCCGAACGCGGCCTGCCGATGGTGACGTCGAAGAAGATGAAATCGTCGGAGCGTGGGCCGCCGAAATAGTTGCGATCGAAAATCAGTTCGCCAGGCTCCAGCTGATGGATCGTCTGGAAACGGTCGGCCTCCGGCACATTGAAGGTTTCGACCATGGCGCGGTGAAAATTGTCGGAGATGGCCTTCAGGTATTCGGGCGACTTGCCGCGATGAAGGGAGATACGAGTGAAGGGCATGGGAGCCTCCTTGTTGTTCATCGAACTTGACGCAACTGTTATCGCACGCGATAATCATCCGGAAAATCAGATAATATTGGATCGATGATCCCAAAAAATAGGATGATTTCAGATGGCCCGCGTCATCTTCGATCTCGATGTCTTGCGCAGCTTCGTTACCGGTATGGAGCTCGGCAGTTTTGCCAAAGCCGCCGATCGGCTCGGGCGCTCGACGTCAGCCGTCAGCGCGCAGCTTAAGAAATTGGAGGAGCAGGCGGGGACGCCGATCTTCCGCAAGGCCGGGCGCGGCCTGGCGCTGACCGAAGCCGGCGAGACGATGCTTGCCTATGCCCGCCGTCTGCTCGACCTTAACGACGAGGCCGCTGCTGCTGTCCACGGCCTCGAGCTGGAAGGCTGGGTGCGGCTCGGCCTGCAGGAGGATTTCGGCGAGAACCTGCTGCCTGAGGTGCTTGGACGATTCGCTCGGGCGCATCCGAAGGTGAAGATCGAGGCTCGCGTCGTGCGCAATATCGAGCTGGTGGAACGCGTGACCTCGGGACGGCTCGATCTGGCGCTCGCCTGGAGCGACGGCTATCGCTCCGCCCATTGCGACCGCATCGCCGAGGTGCCGATGCGCTGGATCGGCCCGGCGCATGGTGACGTCGGCTGGAATATGCAAAGCGGCGAGCCGATGCCGATGGCTTCGCTGGAAGCGCCCTGCCTGCTGCGGAGTGTTGCGACCAAGGTGCTCGACCATGCCGGCGTTCCCTGGCGGATCTCCTTCGTCAGCCCCAGTCTTGGTGGGCTCTGGGCGGCGACTGCCGCGGGACTTGGTCTGACAGTGCGGACGCCGCTTGGCCTGCCGGACAAGGTCCGTCTTCTCGATCCCGGCGAAGCGGGATTGCCGGCGCTGCCGAAGCTCGATCTGGTGCTGCACCGGGCTGAAGCCGAGCCAAGCCCGGCGACGCAACGGCTGGCCTCGATCGTGTTGCAGACCGTGCGGTCATCGATTGGGGAGCTGGGTCTTCTTCCGACCGAAAGCGTTACCGCTGCCGCTTAGACATTCCGGCGCAGCAGTTCGGTGAGCTTGTCGATCGTTCCGTCTGCCTCGACGGCGGTGTAGACGACAAGCTTCAGGTCCGGACGATCGGTCACGGCGAAGCTCGTATGCTCGAATGACATCAATCCCTGCTGTGGGTGATTAAGTCGCTTGTGGCCGGCGGGGAGCTGCAGCACTTCGTGGCGCGCCCACCAGTCGCGGAATTCGCGGCTGTCGCGTTTCAGCGCTGCGATCAACCGTTCGAAATCCGGATCGCCGGCATAACGGGCATTGTCCGAGCGGAACATGGCCAGCGACATGCGGGCAAGGCCCTCCCAATCGACCAGCAGCTTGCGATGGTCCTTGTTGGTGAAAACGAGGCGCATGATGTTGCGTTCGTCACCTTCCAGCTTGCCGTAATCGCCGAAGAGGGCGACGGCCGCACTGTTCCAGGCAAGCACATCCCAGCGGCGGCCGATGACATAGGCGGGTTGCTGCGTCAGGCTCGCCAGCATGCGCTGAAGGGGCTCGCCGACATGATCGGGATCGGCCATTTTCGGCTCCGGCGGCTGCCGGTCGTTGAGGATGAAGAGATGACGCCGCTCCACCGGGTCCAGCAGCAAGGCGTCCGATAGCGCCGTCAGCACTTCGGGGGAGGGGCGGACGTCGCGACCCTGTTCCAGCCAGGTGTACCAGGTCGTGCCGACGCCGGCGAGCAGCGCGACTTCCTCGCGCCGCAGGCCGGGCGTGCGGCGACGGTAACCTTCCGGCAACCCGACATTGGATGGCGACAGGCGTTCGCGGCGCGAGCGGAGGAAGGCTCCGGCTTCGCGGCGGCGGGCTTCGACGGCAATCTGAAGATCTCTCATCCGCTCATCATATCAGGATTGATACTAGGATAAAACTGGAACTGTTTGGCCTTTTTCAATTGTGCGAACGTCTCCTCATCAGCAGGCAAAACGAGGTGCATCGCATGACGGAAAGACAGAAAATCGTGCTGGTGACAGGTTCGACGGATGGCGTCGGCCGTTACGTCGCCATTCAGCTCGGGCGGGATGGCGCCACTGTGCTGGTGCATGGACGCGACCGGATGCGCGGCGGGGAAGTTGTCGCCGAGATCGAGGCGGCGGGTGGAAGCGCGCAATTCTACGAGGCTGATTTCTCCTCGCTGGATGGCGTGCGCGAATTGGCCAACGCGATCGGCAAGGACCATCAGCGGCTCGACGTACTGGTCAACAATGCCGGGATCGGTACCGGTGGGCTCGACAACAGGCGACAGCTCAGCCGCGACGGGTACGAGCTGCGTTTCGCGGTGAACTACCTGTCCGGTTTTCTCCTGACCTATCTTCTGATGCCGCTGTTGAAGGCAGCGCCCTCCGCGCGGATCGTCAACGTCTCCTCGGCCGGTCAGCAGGCGATCGATTTCGACGATCCGATGCTGACGCGAGGCTATAGCGGCACGCGCGCCTATTGCCAGAGCAAACTCGCGCAGATCCTCTTCACCTTCGATCTTGCGGCCGAGCACGAAGGATTCGGCATCACCGCCAACTGCCTGCATCCGGCGAGCTACATGGACACGACCATGGTTCGTGCCGCCGGGATTTCACCGGCCAGCACGGTGGAGGAGGGCGGCAGGGCGATATTGCAGCTTGCAGCCTCGGCTCAACTGGAAGGCCGAAGCGGGCTCTATTTCGACGGGCTGCGGGCCAGCCGGGCAAACGCGCAGGCCTATGATCTCGCGGCCCGCGATCGTCTGCGTGCACTCAGCCTGGAGCTCTGCGGACTGCCGGCGCGGCCCAGTGCCTGAAGCGCTTTCACTCTCTCATTCATCACAAGTCACGGAAGGAAATCATATTATGTCATCGCAACATGCAGTCATCGTAGGAGGCTCCTCGGGCGTGGGGCTGGCCACCGCGGGTACACTCCTAGCACGCGGATTTCGCGTCACCATCACCGGGCGCGATGCGCAGAAATTGGAAAAGGCCAAGGCATCGCTGAGGGGCGATATTCACGCTCTGGCGATGGATGCGGCCGATGCGGCAAACGTTGCGGAGGGCTTCGCGGCGATCGGTCTCTTCGATCATCTCGTGCTTGCCATGAGCGGCGGAAGGGGCGGTGGTCCCTTCGCCTCGGTGCAGGCAGCCGATATCAGGGCGGCCTTCGATGAGAAGATGTTTCCACATTTTACAACAACGCAGGCGGCGTTGCCGCGGCTTTCGAAGACCGGCAGCATCACCTTCGTCTCGGCTGTTTCGGCGCATGCCGCCTTGCCGGGAACCGCGGGTCTCGGCGCGGTCAATGCGGCGGTGGATGCGCTAGTGCCGATCCTTGCCAATGAACTGAAGCCTCTGCGCGTCAACAGCGTATCCCCAGGCGTTCTGGATACGCCGTGGTGGGATTTTCTGGCCGAGGAACAGAAGACGGCGCTGTTTACCGAATATGCGGCCAAGACGCCGGTCGGCAGGATCGGGCGTCCGGAGGATGTCGCCGAGGCGATCGCCTTCCTGATCGGCAACAGCTTCATGACCGGCCATGTCTTGATCTGCGACGGCGGCGTCCGGCTCGCGATCGCGAGCTAGCCGTTGGGTTCCAGAGCCGGCATTGCCGTCCCTGTCAGGCCGGCAATGCGCGTTTCGGCCTGTCGGCCGATCGCCTGAAGGTCGCGGGGCAGTCCGGCAAGCTTCTCCATCGCTGCGATCGCGACATCATTGGCGACATAGTCGGGCTTGTGGCCGAGATTTCTGATAGTGATGAGTTCGGCGCCGGGAATATCGCGCGCCAGGCCGCGGGAATGCAGCTCTTCGAGCACGACGCCATCACTGTCGCCGGTGATAATGACAGTCGGTGCGGTGATCTCGCGGTAGCGAGGCGATTCGGCGGTCACATAGGCCAGCAGCCGGGCGACATCGACGGCATTGTTGCGGAAGGCATGCGGCCGGAGCACCAGGGCAGGCCCGGTCTTTGCCACATAGTCTTCGGGCCGTGCATTCGGCCTGAAGACGCCAAGCGTGCCGCTTTCAAGCCTTCGCATGCCCATCGGTACGACAAGCGAGCGGGTGAATAGCCAGCCCAGGAAGGGCATTGCCGCGAGCGTATAGTACCAGTCTACGCCGCCGGGCCAGGGATGGGTTGCCGGCGCCAGAAACAGCACGCCGATCGTCCTGTCCGGGTGGCGCAACGCGAAGGCAGCGGCAATGGCTCCGCCGAAGGAGTGGCCGACGATGATGGCCTCGTTGATTCCCCGCTTCTCCATAAGCCTTGCGATCGAATCCGCCTGGCCCGAAGGAACGGCGTTTTCCGGGCCGCCGCGCTCGGAATAGCCGTGGCCCGGGCGGTCGACGAAAAGCATTTCCGCCCGTTGTCGGAGGGGATGGCTGAAAGCTTCGAACTGGTCGCGGAGATTGCCGCTGGCGCCGTGGATGAAGATGAGCGGCGGAAGATCCGCATCGGCCGGCCGTGCCAGATGGACGGCGTTCATGCGGAAGCCGCCGATGTCGGTCAGTTCGCCTATGTTCGGGTAAGTCCGTTCGATCTGCGCAGCATGATAAGCGGAATAGCCGAGACTGGCAGCGATCATCACAAGGAGAACGATGACAAATGTGAGCAGCATGGAGTCCAGGATCAAACTCGGTCAGACATCAGATGCATCGTCGCCAGTCCGACCATCGAAGTGTATTGCTTCAGGCTATGTTCGGCTGCCGGCGAGCTTTTCGGAAAGCGTGTCGACCTGCTGCTGGGCAGCACGGTTGGCGGGAAAGATTTCGAGGAACCGCTCCCAGGCCTTCAATGTCACCTGATCGTTGCCGCTGTCGCCGAGAATCGCGGCCATGCCGGCCAGCGCGCCGAAATGGCGCGGCTCGATGCGCAGCACCTGATCGATGTCTTCCATGGATTTGCGATAGTCGCCCAGCGCGTAATTCAGCGTGGCGCGGCGATTCCAGGCTTCGGCATAATCCGGCTTCAGCGCGATCGCCTGGTCGAGAAAATCATAGGCTGCCGCATTCCGCTTCTCGGCAATCGCCTTGTCGGCCCATTGCATCAGCAGATTGATCGTGGCGCTGCCCGAATCGGCCCATTCCATCCGAATCTGGTCGGCGATGATATTGGCCCGCTCAGGATCGCGCTCGCGCTTCAAGTCGGCGAAAAGCTGGTCTAACCGCTGCTTTGGGGTCGTGTCAGCGCCCTGCTGCTGCTCGGCAGGCTTCGAATCGTCAGCCGCCGCGAAAGAAGGAACGGTGAGACCAACAACGAGAAGAATCGGCAAGGCCGAGCGTGACAAAACATAAAAGCGCATGGCGGTCATAGTAGCCCGCCAGCGCTGAAGATCAAAGCAATTTTGATGTGATCACGGCAAAGCGACCTGTCTCAGGTCGTTCCGCGCGCCGGCTCAAGGCAACGGCGCGGCGGACAAGCGCACGCGAAAAATCAGCCCTGACGAGCCTTGTAGCGCGGGTTCAGCTTGTTGATGATGTAGATGCGGCCCTTGCGGCGAACCAGACGGTTGTCACGGTGGCGAGCCTTGAGCGACTTGAGCGAATTCTTGATCTTCATTTTTCTGATCCGCGATGTTTGGGGGAATGTCACATTCGCCCGTATCTCTATTAAACAATCAAAAGCGCGCTCAGGGCGCGCTCTTTAGGGTGGGGAGCAAATACCCTGTCGCCCTTTGCCTGTCAACCGGTGCGGCGGGGTTTTTCCCCTCCGTACTGGCAGGCATTCCCTAAAGAAGCTGCGTTATATGGCCCATTTTACGGCCGGGACGCGATTCCGTCTTGCCATAGAGATGGACGAGAACGTTGGGGCGCTTCAGCCAATCGGGCACGTCGAGAACGTCGTCGCCGATCAGATTCTGCATGACACAATCCGAGTGCCTAGCGGGATCGCCGAGCGGCAGGCCCGCTATGGCGCGGATATGCTGCTCGAACTGGGAGACGACGCAGGCCGCCTCCGTCCAGTGGCCGGAATTATGGACGCGCGGCGCGATCTCGTTGGCGATCAGGCTGCCGTCGGCAAGGACAAAGAACTCGATCCCGATCACGCCAACATAATTCAGTGCGGCAAGGATCTTCTCGGCGGCCTCACGGGCAGCCTCGGCGGTTTCGTCCGAAATGCGGGCGGGCAGTGTCGAGGTATGAAGGATGCCGTTGCGGTGGACGTTCTCTGCCGGATCGTAACAGGCGACCGTGCCATCGACGCTGCGAGCGGCGATGATCGAAATTTCGCGTTCGAAATCGACGAAGCTTTCCAGGATGAGAGGCACGCCGCCGAGCGCGTCATAGCCGCTCTGTGGATTATCCGCAGGCGAGCGATAGACGCGCTGGCCCTTGCCGTCATAGCCGAAGCGGCAGGTCTTCAGAACGCCTTTGCCGCCGAAATCCCGGAGGGCCGATTCGAGGTCCGCCTGGCTGTCGACCGCGTGGAACCGGGCGGTCTCTATGCCACAGCCGTTGATGAACTGCTTTTCTATCAGCCGGTCCTGCGCCACGTCGAGCGCTTTCGGCGGCGGATAGACCGGTACATCCTTTGCAAGACGCTCCGCTGCAGCAACCGGCACGTTCTCGAATTCGTAGGTGACGAAGTCGCAAAGGCCGGCCAGTTCGGCAAGCCCGGTCGGATCATCGTAAGCCTTGACGATCTGATGATTGGTCAGCTGCGCCGCGGGGCAATCATCCAGGGGTTCCAGGATGACGGTGTGGAAATTCAGACGTGAAGCCGCGATCGCGAGCATGCGGCCGAGCTGGCCACCACCGATAATGCCGATCGTCTGAGACATCACAAATCGTCCATTGGGTATTCGGCAACGGCGGCACTCTGGCGTGCGCGCCACTCGTCGAGCCGCTCGGCCACCTCTTCATCCGAAAGGGCGAGGACGGCTGCTGCAAGCAATGCGGCATTCACGGCTCCCGCCTTGCCGATGGCAAGCGTGCCGACCGGAATGCCGGCTGGCATCTGGACGATCGACAGAAGGCTGTCCTGTCCCGAAAGGGCTTTCGATTGCACGGGAACGCCGAAGACGGGCAGAGGCGTCATCGACGCCGCCATGCCCGGAAGATGGGCAGCACCCCCTGCACCGGCAATGATCACCTTGAAACCCTCGTCGCGCGCACCTTTGGCAAAATTCACCAGGCGGTCGGGTGTACGATGTGCCGAGATGATGCGGGCGTCATAGCTGATTTCCAGCGCTTCCAGCGTGTCTGCGGCATTCTTCATCGTCTCCCAGTCGGATTGACTGCCCATAATGATGGCAACGGGAGGTCTTTCTGTCATCGTGTCGTCTATTCCTCAGGCGATGATATCGGGAATAATCTGGTCTTCCAGCTTGCTCAGCTTGTCCTTGATTACAAGCTTCTTTTTCTTCATGCGCTGAACTCTGAGCGCGTCGCAGCCCGTTTGGATCATGGCGTTGATCGCGGCGTCATAATCTTCGTGCTCTTGGCGCAGGCGCGCTACCAAAAGCCTGACTTCCGCCTGTTCCTGATCGGCCATTTCAAAATCCCCAGTATCGCCGTCGGAATCGTATCTCCCCGGCGCATCAATTGCGCAAGCTCCTATCACCAAATAGTGGTAACGGGAAGTTATCCTTGATCACGAATTTGCCGCGGACAAGTCATGTTTTCGCCTTCGACACACACGGAATATTATGGCACACTAAATAGGTTGACACCTAGAGCCCCAGCGATGGATGGCTGGGGCGGGTAAGAGGAAGGAAGGGTCAAATGACTGTTCAAGCTCATCTTGAATCGCTCCAGAAAAAGCATGTCGCTCTTGAGGAGGAGCTGCATTACGCAATGACGTCTCCCTCTATGAATGATCGTGACATTGCAGAAATCAAACGTAGAAAGCTCCGTATCAAAGACGAAATCCAACGTCTGAGATCCTCAGTTCATTGATGACTGAACATGTCGAGGTCGCCGCATATTGGAGTTGTGACAGGGTGAAGTGAACTTCGAAGTTCCAAAATTCCATCCGAATGCGATGATCCGAAAAAAGAATTGATGCGCCAGCTTCTATAAGTGCGGAGTGAAGTTGGCGCCATCCTCGGTAAGGCAAAGCTTAAAGCCGGTCCGCAGCCCCCACATAATTCCGGCTTAACCCCAGAACTGATCCAGCCACAAATTCAGCTTGTCGAAGCCCCGGCTATTGACCGCATAGATGCGCTTGGTCCCATCAGAGGTCACCGAAACAAGATTGCTGTCGAGCAGCGCCTTGAGATGCTGGGATACGGCCGGGCGGCTGATCGGAAGGCCCTGCGCAAGCTCGTTCACCGTTTTGGGTGCCCGCCGCAGTTCCTCAAGCAGATAGCGCCGGTTCCGGTCGGCGATCGCGGCGAAGGGATCCATGTTCGACATGCCGAAAAGCTACGTCAAACGCCTGTAGGCGGCAAGTCAATTGTGCTGCGCAAAGGTAGTAGAGCACTATCAGTTCGAGGGTTCCGATCCGCCTGAGTTGTAGAAATTATCATCCATCCGGAGGTTATTCACTGCCTTTGCTTCGTTGCGGCGTTCGGTGGGGTAAAACCAGGCCTTGTTTTCACGACATCCTCTTGTCAGCCCGGCCCAACGGATTTACTCACACTGGATCGTTAGCGGCATGGTCCTATATGGCTGACCAGGCGCCCAATATGGAAGCTCGCATGACCGGACCGGAAAACCGCTGCCGCCTCGTTCTCATCGTCCCCGACATGGCGGACGCCAGCGAGCAGGCGACTATCGTTGCCGATGCGCTGAGGGGCGGGGATGTCGCCTCCGTCATCATTCCTCAATATGGTCTCGACGATGGAACCTTCCAGAAACATGCCGAGAAACTGGTGCCCGTGGTGCAGGCAGCGGGTGCGGCAGCCCTGATTGCCGGCGACACCCGCGTTGCGGGCCGCGCCAAGGCGGACGGATTGCACGTGACCGGCAGCCCTTCCGAACTCGAAGAGGCGATCGAGAAATTCGTGCCGAAGCTGATCGTCGGCGGTGGCAATGCGACGGACAGGCACCATGCGCTTGAAGTCGGTGAGTTGCGCCCCGACTACGTCTTCTTCGGCAAGCTAGACGGCGACATCAAGCCGGAGGCGCATCCGAAGAACGTGGCGCTCGGCGAATGGTGGGCTTCGATGATCGAGATCCCCTGCATCGTGATGGGCGGCACCGATCCGGCCTCGGTGCTGGATGTTGCGGCCGCGGGCGTGGAGTTCGTGGCGCTGCGTCTTGCGGTATTTTCCGATCCGGCGGGCGCACCTTCGATCGTTGCGCAGGTGAATGCGCTTCTTGACGAAAAAGCGCCACGGTTTGAAGATTGATATCACGGCATGTCGCTCACGCCCCAGCATCGGCTTCGGCCATTTCTTGTCACGCTCGCAGCCTGTCTGACGGCTTTGCCGTTGGTCGCGGCAGCGCAGCAGTCCGATCCCAGTGTCGTTACCCGTCCGCCGGTCGAAAATCCCGGGACATTCAAGAACGAGCGCGTCGAGCCATCCAATGAACCGAATGCGCAGCCTTCCCAGGGGGGCGACAAGCCGGCAGCGTCGGCAGGCGCCAATGACGTCAAGCCTTCCGAAGGCATCGGCATTTTCGACCGCATGGGCGCCAAGCTCCCCGATCTGCCGCCGGAAAAAACCTATAAGGGACCGGTCGACGACGCCTATGGTGCGTTTCAGCGCGGCTATTACCTGACGGCCTTCCAAAAGGCGTTGCCGCGCGCCCAGCTCGGTGATCCGGCAGCCCAGACGCTGATCGCCGAATTGATGTCGCAAGGCCTCGGCGTCAAGCGGGACACGAAGAATGCCGCCTTCTGGTATGGCAAGGCGGCCGAGGGTGGCGATGCCAGCTCGATGTTCAAGTATGCGCTTATCCTGATGGAAGGTCAGGACGTGCCGCGCGATCGCAAGAAGGCCGACGAGTGGATGAAGAAGGCGGCCGATGCCGGACAGGCTTCCGCCGAATTCAACTGGGCGCAGAGCCTGACGGCCGACAATCCCGGTCTCAAGGGTCTTCAGCTTGCGCTGCCTTATTACGAGAAGTCGGCGGCGCAGGGGATCGCAGATGCGGAATATGCAGTCTCGCAGCTTTACATGAGCCTTCCCGATATCTCGCCGGAGAAAAAGAGCGAGGCGCGCATATGGCTACTACGCGCAGCCAATGCGGGTTACGATACGGCCCAGCTCGATATGGGCGTCTGGCTGATCAACGGAACCGGCGGCAAGCCTGATCTCGAAGCGGGCTTCACCTGGATGAAGATCGCGGCCTATCGCGGCAATGTGGCCGCGCAGAACAAGCTCTCCCATCTCTATATCAATGCGATCGGCACGAAGCAGGATCCGATCGCAGCGGCCACTTGGTACGTCATCTCCCGCCGCGCCGGGTTCAAGGACCCGGAGCTCGAGGATTTCTATCTCGGTATCGAGGACGATCAGCAAAAGGCGGCGATCGACGCCGCCAACAAGTTCCATCCAGCAAAGTAAGGTCGGGCCGGGGACACGAATTTCGGTCCCGGGCCCAATCTTAGAACAGCGCGTCGGCGAAAAGGTCTTCGTCGTCTTTCTTTTCGGTTTCGACGAGAGTGAGGACCGGGGCGCCGTTTGCGGCCGGGATGACGTCGCGGTGGACGACGCGTTCCTGCGACATCGTATAGACCTTGAAGATGCGCTCGCTCAGCGGCGCAATGACTTCTTCGAGATCGGATATGTCGGCAATGTAGTCGCCGGCCATCTCGCTCAGGGTGTCGGCACAGCTGCTCAGAACCTCGCCGAGATCGTGCTGGAAGTCGAGCTTGCTGATCGACAGCGTAATCTTGCTTGCGACCTCGCGGCCGTGCTCCGATAGCGTGGCCAGTTCGCCTTCCATGACGTTTGCGGCGGAACGCAGGTTCTCGACAGCTCCGCTCAGGCGTTCGTCGAGGCGACGGCCGCCAGCCTCCTGGCCGGAGGCGATGTTTGACGCCGCGCCTTCAAGGCCGGTCAGGCCGGTGACGATGTGGTCGGCGGATTCATCGAGCTTGGCTGCAAAGATGCGAAGCTCGGCCGTCACGACGTTAATCGAGCGGCCTTCTTCGCCCATGCGGCTGCAGCGCAGGTTGGTGTTCAGCGCCATATAATGGATGTCGGTCTTGACGGCGCGGATGGTCTCGATGCGCTGAAGCAAGTTCGATGCGGTTCCGAGCGTCGACTGGCTGATCTTGTCGGCCTGAAGGCGTGCGGTTTCGACCTGACGGACGATGCCGAGGGCCGTCGAGACGCTCGCCTCCAGTTCGCGCATGAAATTGCCGTCGGCGCTGTCGCCCTGACCCTGCATTTCATCGCGAAGATCGAGAATGCCCTGCGTGTCGCCGCCGAAGCTCGCAATCGTCTTGACGACGCTGCTGGAGTCCCGCTGAAAATCCGCGACCATGTCGCGCATCTGCGCTGCGGTCAGGTGGTGAATGACGTTCTCGATACGCTCGCGCGCATCGGCATTGAGTGCCCGGCCTTCATCGCTGGCGAAGAAGTCCTCCAGGAAAGCGAAGGAGCTCTGTACGTGCTCGATGCGCTGGCGGGTAATGTCGCCGATCTGCAGGGCCGAAAGAGTGGAAGCGACCTTGCCCTGCACACCGCGGGCAATCGCGCCAACCTGGCTTGCAATCCTTGCCAGTTCCTTGCGGTGGCCGGAGATGGTCTGAACATCTCTTTGAAGTGCTTCGACGACCTTGGGGACCGTAGTGTCATAGGCCTTGGCCGTCGTCGAGCCGAAGCTCATTGCGACCTTCAGGTCTTTTTCAAGCGCATTCAGCTGTGCTGCGAAATCGTTGACTTCGGTCGTGCCGGAGTGGATGCGCTCCAGGATTTCTTCCGCGAAACCGGCAAATTCGGCAATGCCCGCACCGGTTATCTTTACGGTAACAGCGAAGGTGCGGAGGTAGCGCATCGTCTCCTGCATGTCGGTCACATGCGTGCGCAGTTTGGTACCGGCCTCGGAGAGCACACCAAAATTCTGCTGCCGCTTGGCTTCCATAGCAGGGAGGTCGAGCAGGCTCCTGATCGTCTGGGCAAGATCCGCTGCCGTATCGCTCGCGCCGTCGCTGTCGAGCGCCTTGGTCAGCCGGTCGAGGGAGTTCAGGAGCTGGTTCAGGACTTCCATGACGGAAAGCAGAACGGCGCCGCCGTCGAGAAAGCGCTTTTCGACCTGGCTGCGTGCTGATTCAAGGGTACGGCTTATGTCGATATTGGGTTTTGGTGCCGCCTGATACGCGAGTGCTGTTCCACTTGTCATTGTTATCTCTTTACTTTGTGAAAGGCCCTGTTTGACTCGGAACCTAACGCATAGATGGAAAATTCCGGTAAATTCCCCAGACTCGCGGACGTTGTATCGTGGTTAACGCAAGCCACAGTTAATAAGGGGCTAAGCGACTATTATCATTTCTAGGAATCGGAAATTATGCGTTTGAAAAACAACGTATTTTTCTAACTCATGTCGGGGCTCTACTATTTATATCGGGTAAAAAATAATCCCTCCGAGACTCGCGGGAATTGCAATTCCTGCAACCAGCATTTACGCGCTATTAAGGCTGACATGAGATTCCTAGATATGTTCCTCAAGTATTTATTTTGCCGGAAGGGGCAGTAATAGGATGGACTCTGCGTATTCTGAAGCTATTTCTATGCCTAATTCTTTGTTGATCAGGAATATTTCCGATCTGCACTCTACTATTACTGCGCAAATTCAAGGCGGAAAATCGATCGTCCTCGAAATCCCGCCGGACGCTGAGGCCGATCTCAGCTTCGTTCAACTGGTGGAGTCGGCGCGCATACACGCGAAGTCGTCCGGAAAATCCCTCCGTCTTTCTTTGCCCGCCAGCGGATCTGTTCTGAAAGTACTGCAACGGGGTGGGTTCATCGATGCTTTCTCGGTGGAGGACGCCCAATTCTGGTTACATAACGAGGTACATCAATGAGTGCGAAGATCCTGACGGTCGATGATTCCGCGAGCATCCGTCTTACAACCAAGATGACGCTGACCAATGCCGGCTACGATGTCACCGAAGCCGTGCACGGTGCGGAAGGCCTGGAAAAGGCGAAGGCCGGCCATTTCGATCTGATCGTGACCGACCTCAACATGCCGATTATGGACGGTCTGACGATGATCGAAGAGCTGCGCAAGCTGCCGGCCCATATGGGCGTACCGATCATCTTCCTGACCACTGAATCCGACGCGGACCTGAAGGCGCGCGCCAAGGCTGCAGGCGCCACCGGCTGGCTGACCAAGCCGTTCGATCCCGAAAATCTCGTCAAAATCGTGAAGAAGGTGCTGGGAAGATGAGTTCGCCTGATCCGATTGCAGTATTCCGTACAGAGGCTGCCGAATGCCTGGAGCAGATCGAAGCCGGCCTTCTCGACCTGACGCATCGCCTTGACGACAAGGCTCTGATCGACGCGGTGTTTCGCGGCCTTCATACGCTCAAGGGCTCCGGCGCAATGTTCGGCTTCGACGCGCTGGCCGCCTTCACCCACCATTGCGAAACTGCCTTCGATCGCGTCCGCAAGGGCGAAGTACCGGCAACGAGCGAACTGGTCGCCGCCGTCCTGAACGCGCAGGATCATATGCGTGCCCTGGTCGACGATCCGACCGGCGATCACGGCGCGACGAGCGAGCGCCTTCTGGCTCAGCTTCATGCTGCAGTCGGCGCCAAGGGCGAGGCTGCAAAGCCTGCACAAGCCGCCGCCGCCGTTGAGGCGGCTCCTGCCGCGCCGGCGAGCAAGGCCAAGACCTTCCGCATTCATTTCAGCCTGCCGCAGAATGCCATGATCAACGGCACCAATCCGCTGGGCCTTCTCGACGAACTGCGCGAGCTTGGCGATTGCCGGATCCTTGCAAACACATCGGCCGTTCCGTCGATCGATGCGCTCGTTCCGACCGAGCTGCACATTACCTGGGATGTCACCCTTACGACCGAGCAGCCACGCTCGGCAATCGACGATGTTTTCATCTTCGTCATGGATGACATGGTGCTTGAGGTCGAAGAAGTCGGCGCTGCAGCCGCTGCTCCGGCCGAGGTCAAGGTTGCCGCCCCCGCTGTGGTCGCCCCCGTCGCGGCGCCCGCTGCCCCGGCACCGGTCGTCGAGATCGCGCAGGTCAAGCGCGAGGCTGCACCGACGCAGCAGGCGCCCGCAGCCGCGGACAACCGCCAGGCAAAGGCGGCAGAGAGCGTGCGCGTTCCCGCCGAACGTCTCGACGAACTGATGGACCGCGTCGGCGAGCTTGTCATTGCGCAATCGCGCCTCAGCCAGCTTGCAAGCTCCAGCAGCGACATTGCGCTCCGTTCGGTCTCAGAAGAAATCGAGCGCCTCTCCGGCGAACTTCGCGACACGATGATGGTGCTGCGGATGGTGCCGGTCGCAACTCTTTTCGGTCGCTTTCGCCGCCTCGTTCACGATCTCGCCCGCGAAACGGGCAAGGTTATCGAGCTGGTGACGGAAGGCGAGACAACGGAAGTCGACAAGACAGTTATCGAACGGCTTGCCGATCCGCTCGTCCATCTGGTTCGCAATTCCATCGACCACGGCCTCGAGCCGCCGGAAGAGCGCCTTGCTGCCGGCAAGACGGAGGCCGGAACGGTCACCCTGTCGGCGCGCCAGGCAGGTGGCGAAGTCATCATCTCGATCAAGGACGACGGCCGCGGCATCAACCGGGACCGTGTCCGCGCCAAGGCGGAATCGTCCGGCCTGATCCAGCCCGGCCAGCAGCTCACCGACTCCGAGCTGCTGCAGCTGATCTTTGCTCCGGGCTTCTCGACGGCTGCCACGATCACCAATCTTTCGGGCCGTGGAGTCGGGATGGATGTGGTCAAGAAGACGGTCGAGGCCCTGCGCGGCGCGATCGACATCACCAGCCATAACGGCGAAGGCTCGGACGTTTCCCTGCGCATCCCGCTGACGCTTGCCATTATCGACGGCCTGCTCGTCCGTGTGGGAGCGGGAAGCTATGTCATTCCGCTTTCGGCGGTCGAGGAATGCCTCGAACTGTCGCTGGAGGAAGATCTTCGTTCGCGCGGCCGCAGCTTCATCTCGCTGCGCGACAGCCTTGTGCCCTTCCTGCGGCTGCGGGAAGTGTTCCGCACCGGCACCAAGCCGGACATCCATCAGAAGGTGGTCGTGATTTCGACCGGCACCGAGCGTGTCGGCCTGGTCGTCGACCAGATCATCGGCGATCACCAGACCGTCATCAAATCCATGTCGAAGCTGCATAGCGACGTTGCCCATTTCTCCGGTGCAACGATCCTCGGCGACGGTAGCGTCGCGCTGATCCTCGACGTGACCCATCTGGTCAGTGCCGGCCAGCAACAGGAGGCGCAATTGCGCGCAGTAGGATGAGCGAAGCAGCCCTGAAGATCGACAATCACTGGAACGATGCCGAGGAGATGGAGGTCCTGACCTTCGATCTCAACGGTGAAACCTTCGCTCTCGAGGCGGTCATGGTTCAGGAAATCCTGGATCTGCTTCCGGAAACCGCCGTTCCCGGCAGCCAGCCCTTCGTGGGCAGCGTCATCAACTTCCGCGGCAAGGTCATACCCCTTGCCGATCTGCGCCTCGCTTTTGGAATGGAAGCAGCAGAGGCAACCATCGATAGCCGCATCATCGTTATCGAACTTGACCTGCAGGATGAGCCCACGCTGGTGGGTCTGCGGACTGACAAGGTGAATGAAGTCACCACCCTTGCAAAAGCTTCTAGCGAAGCACCGCCGAGCGTGGGGATGCGTTGGCGTCCCGACTACATCAACTGCCTGGTCAAGCGCGGAGGAGAATTCATCATTCTTCCGAATCTCCAGGCAATTTTCGCAGCCAGACATGACAAGGCGGCTTCCGCCTAGCGTCTTCGGCCGCTTACTTCAGAGGGGACATACCGATGCGTTTAACAATTAAAGCCAAGCTGGTGGGGGCATTCACCTTCATCATTCTTATGCTCATAGGTACCGCGGGATATGCGGTCATGAGCCTCAGTTCTTTTAATGATACTATTAGCAATGTTCTAGAAGGTCCCGCAGCTCGCCTCGAGCTGACACAGGAAGTCAATATCGCGGTGCTGGAAGCTATCCGCGAACAGAAGAGCTTGCTGTCTGCCCGCAGCGATGACGACACGAAGAACGCTATCCAGCGTGGTGACGAGGCGCGCGGAGATATCGCAACAGCACTCGCCGGCCTCGACAAGGTCGCTACAGCAGAAAACGGTGCCCAGCTGACCGCGCTGAAGTCGATCATCGACCGCTTCGAGAAAGCAGATGACGAGATCAGGGATTATATAAAGGCAGGCAACAAGGACAAGGCTGCCGATGTTTCGTCGACAGACGGTAAGGCTGCCAACAATGATCTCGACACCAATATCGACAATATGTTGAAGGTCGAAAAGCAGGCGATGAAGGCAGCGGATGACGACGCCGACGTGCAGTTCGCCAACATTCGCAACATGATGATCGGGATTACCGCCGCCGCGCTGCTGATCGCTGCTATTACCGCTTTCTGGATCGCAAGCTCGATCAGCAAGGGCCTCAGCCGCGCCAACACCGTTGTTCGTGAAGTCTCCGAAGGCGATCTGACGAAGACGGCAGAGGTCACGAACCGCGACGAAATCGGCGAGCTGCTTGGCAACGTCAATGTCATGATCGAACGTCTCCGCGGCGTCGTCGGCGATGCGCTTTCCGCTGCAGACAATGTTTCGTCGGGCAGCCAGGAACTTTCGGCCAGCTCTGAGCAGGTCTCGCAGGGCGCGACCGAGCAGGCAGCATCTGCAGAAGAGGCTTCTGCTTCGATGGAGCAGATGGCGGCCAACATCAAGCAGAATGCCGACAACGCTGCCCAGACGGAAAAGATCGCCCGTCAGTCGGCCAAGGATGCCGAGGCTTCCGGTGAAGCGGTGACCCGTGCTGTCGGAGCCATGCGCACGATCGCCGAGAAGATCGGCATCGTCCAGGAGATCGCCCGCCAGACCGATCTTCTCGCTCTGAACGCAGCCGTCGAAGCAGCTCGTGCCGGCGAACACGGCAAGGGCTTTGCGGTCGTTGCGTCAGAAGTCCGCAAGCTCGCCGAGCGGTCGCAGTCGGCGGCTGCCGAGATCAGCTCGATGTCGGGTGACACCGTCAAGGCAGCCGCTGAAGCCGGTGACATGCTCGGCCGCCTTGTGCCCGACATTCGCAAGACCGCCGAGCTGGTTTCCGAGATCAGCGCCGCCTGCCGTGAGCAGGATATCGGTGCGGCCCAGATCAACGAGGCAATCCAGCAGCTCGACAAGGTGACGCAGCAGAATGCCGGCGCTTCCGAGCAAATGTCGGCAACCTCCGAGGAGCTTGCCGCCCAGGCTGAGGAACTGCAGACCTCGATCGCCTTCTTCAAGGTCGATACGGCCGGACACAAGGCTGCTGCCCCAAGGAAGGTGGCGGTCAAGGCAACGACCAAGGTGGTTTCCGCATCACCGACGGCTCGCAAGACAGCCCCCGCGCATGCACCCATCCATGTGGGCAGCAGTGTTGCCGCCCAGCAGGCACGCGCCAAGGGTTTTGCACTCGATCTCTCTATGGGCGGCCCTGACGCCAGCGACGCCGACTTCCGCGAGAGCGCCTGATAAGATCAAGGACGGCCTCGAATAGAGGCCGTCCTTTCGTGCATGCCGGACGCGTGAACGCGTCACGATCAGGGTTCATGAGGAGCCTGGTCCCAAGGTCGATCCGGGCTTTCGCCCTTTGGACGCCGAGTTTCAAAACCCGAACATGACCTGTTTCATTCCCGTCGGGAATAAGTGCCGCTATCGGTGCCTGTTTGAGGCCCCGATTATCCAATCCCCAACGTGTGTATGCGTTGGCGTGAACTGAAAGATGTCTGTCCGCCGGAGAAGTGAATGTCATCGCACATTCGTCGGAAGCCTTTCACCCGCCATGACGCGCTGCTCCCAAGGCTGCGTCAAACATCTGAAATTGCATTTACGTATGGGGTATTAAAATGCGTTTCACCATTAAGCTCAAACTGGCTTTGGCCTTTGGTTTTGTCATTGCGCTTCTGATCGGCAGCGCCGTCTATGGCGTTATCAGCCTCGGCTCGCTGAACGACGCTATCGGCGATCTCATCGCCGGACCTGCGGCCAAGTTGGAGGCTGCGGAAGAACTCAATATCAATATGCTTGAGCTTGTTCGCGACCAGAAGAACATCATCACGGCAAGCAACGCCGACGAGATGGCACAGTATGAGACCTCGGCCGAAGGCAACAAGAACGATGTCAACAAGATCATCACCGACCTGATAGCGGGCAGCACGTCCGACGACGCAAAAAGTCGTTGGCTGCAGTCCAAGGCGCTGATCGACAAATTCATCCAGACGCATGATCGCGTCGTCGGCCTGATGAAGGCTGGCAACGCGGCCGAAGCAGCAGGCCTTTCCAACAAGGACGGCCGACAGATCACAGACGAACTGGACAAGCTGATCGACTCTGCGATCGACAGCAGCAAGGGCAAGATGAAGGACGCGGACGATTCGACCGACGTCCTTTATGCCAATACGCGCCTGCTGATGATCATCACCGCCGCCGTCGCGAGCCTTATCGCCTTCGGCGCCGCGTTGTGGATTGCGCTCGGCATCAGCCGCGGCCTGAACAAGATCAAGATGGTCGCCAATGCGGTTGCCATCGGCGATCTCGAACAGAATGTCGAGATCAAGACCAATGACGAGATCAAGGATCTGGTCGACACGATCAACGTCATGACCGGCAACCTGCGTAACACCGCCAGGATCGCCAATACCATCGCCGAGGGCGACCTCACCGTCATGCCGACACCGCTGTCCGACAAGGATACGCTCGGTTTCGCGATGAAGGGCATGGTGACGAACCTGCGCGCAACATCCGATATCGCGACCCAGATTTCTACCGGCGACCTGTCCGTCACGGTCAAGCCGCTGTCCGACAAGGATACGCTCGGCCTTGCGATGCAGAGCATGGTGACAAACCTGCGGGCAACGTCAGAGGTCGCGAACCAGATCGCCGAGGGCGACCTGACCGTGATGACGAAACCGCTATCCGACAAGGATACGCTCGGCATCGCCCTGGAGCTGATGGTGGAACGCCTTCGCAGCGTTGTCGCCGATGCACTTTCGGCCGCTGACAACGTCTCTGCCGGCAGCCAGGAACTCTCGGCGAGCTCCGAGCAAGTCTCGCAGGGCGCGACCGAACAGGCCGCATCCGCCGAAGAGGCCTCCGCCTCGATGGAAGAGATGGCGGCCAACATCAAGCAGAACGCTGATAACGCGGCCCAGACGGAGAAGATCGCCCGCCAATCCGCCAAGGATGCGGAAGTGTCCGGCGAGACCGTCAATCGCGCGGTCAATGCCATGCGCACGATCGCCGAGAAGATCAGCATCGTTCAGGAAATCGCCCGCCAGACCGACTTGCTCGCTCTGAACGCCGCCGTCGAAGCTGCCCGTGCCGGCGAACACGGTAAGGGCTTTGCCGTCGTCGCTTCCGAAGTGCGCAAGCTTGCGGAGCGCTCGCAGGCCGCGGCGGCTGAAATCAGCTCCATGTCCAGCGACACGCTGAAATCCGCGCAGGAGGCCGGCGACATGCTCGGTCGTCTGGTGCCGGATATCCGCAAGACGGCAGAATTGGTTTCCGAGATCAGTGCGGCCTGCCGCGAGCAGGATATCGGTGCCGGCCAGATCAACGAGGCTATCCAGCAGCTCGACAAGGTGACGCAGCAGAATGCCGGCGCATCCGAACAGATGTCTGCAACGTCAGAAGAGCTCGCTGCCCAGGCGGAAGAACTGCAGGCCTCGATCGCCTTCTTCAAGGTCGAAGTCAGCACTGCGAAACCTGGCCGAGCGCCCGCCGCGAAATCGACCCGCTCGCATCTGACGGCGACAAAGAAGGCGCCTGCTGTCAAGGGCGCCAATACGGTTGCAGGCCAGCAGGCCCGTGCAAAGGGTTTTGCGCTGGACCTCGCAATGGGTGGTCCTGATGCCGCGGACGATGATTTCAAGGAAAGCGCCTAAGGCGCTTTCCACCCATTGGTTCCCCCGACCGTACGGCTCGGGGGAAAGGAATGACCAACGCGTGTATGCGCTGGCGCAGTGATGTTGAGATGTCCGGAAAAAGGGGAGGCGGATGAGCTGATCTCCCCGATTGGTAGGCTCTTTGGGGTGGCGCATTGCTCGAAGGTCGGGCCGCCGTTTGCCTTACCGTTTCTTTTTATCCTAGGGGATTATTCATGCGTTTCACCATTAAATTGAAACTCGGACTTGCATTCGGCGTTATGACGCTGCTGCTCATCGGCATTGCCGTATACGGCAGCATCAGTCTCGGCAATCTCAATGACTCCAGCGGCGCCATGATCGATGGCCCCGTCAAGCGCCTGCAATTGGCTCTGACTGCGAATGTCAACGTGGTCAACGCCATCCGTGCGCAGAAGAATGCGCTGCTGACGAGCGTCCCGTCCGAAACTGCGGCTTTCTACAAGGAGTCGGACGGATACATGCAGGCAGAGGCATCCAATGTCCAGGACGGCCTCGCCATCGCATCTCCTGAGGGAAAGCCTTACTGGGAGAAATTGGTTTCGCTCGGGCAGACCTTCCGTCAGCGTTCGAACGATCTTCAGGCATTGGACGCCAAGGGCGACCAAGCCGGTGCACAAGCTCTGTCGGTGGGTGAACTGCGTGACCTGACCAACCAGATGACGGACGCCGTCAATACCTTGATCCAGGTTCAGCAGAAGGGCCTTGCCACTGCAAACGCGAACAACGACGAGCTTTACGCCAGCACTAAGATGGCGCTGACAATTGCTTCGGTGGTCGCGCTGATCGTTGCTCTGGGTGCCGCATTCTGGATCACGCTTGGTATCAATCGCGGCCTTTCCAAGGTTGCCAGTGTCGCGAAGGCGGTTGCGCTCGGCGATCTGGGCGTGAAGGTCGAGGTCAAGACCAATGACGAGATCAAGGATCTGATCGACACCGTCAACGTTATGACCGCCAACCTTCGCGATACGGCTGCCACCGCTGACCGTATTGCTATCGGTGACCTTTCCGTCATGGCGAAGCCGCTGTCCGATAAGGACGTGCTTGGCATTGCCATGCAGAGCATGATCACCAATCTCCGTCAGACCGCTGAGATCGCCAAGCAGATCTCCGATGGCGATCTGATGGTCTCTCCGAAGCCCATGTCCGACAAGGATGCGTTGGGCCTGGCACTCGAGCAGATGGTCGAACGCCTTCGCGGTGTGGTCGCCGATGCGCTTTCCGCCTCGGAGAACGTCTCTGCGGGCAGCCAGGAGCTTTCGTCCAGCTCAGAACAGGTCTCGCAGGGCGCGACTGAGCAGGCAGCATCGGCCGAAGAGGCTTCGTCCTCGATGGAGCAGATGGCAGCCAACATCAAGCAGAACGCCGACAACGCCGCGCAGACGGAAAAGATTGCCCGCCAATCCGCGAAGGATGCCGAAGCTTCTGGCGAAGCAGTCAGCCGGGCAGTTGGTGCCATGCGCACGATTGCCGAGAAGATCGGCATCGTACAGGAGATCGCTCGCCAGACCGATCTGCTCGCTCTGAACGCAGCCGTCGAAGCCGCTCGTGCAGGCGAACACGGCAAGGGTTTTGCCGTCGTCGCCTCGGAAGTGCGTAAGCTTGCTGAACGCAGCCAGTCCGCCGCCGCAGAGATCAGCTCGATGTCGAGCGATACCGTCAAAGCGGCAGCTGAAGCCGGCGACATGCTTGGCCGTCTGGTCCCTGACATCCGCAAGACAGCTGAACTGGTCTCGGAAATCAGTGCGGCCTGCCGCGAGCAGGATATCGGTGCGGCCCAGATCAATGAGGCCATCCAGCAGCTCGACAAGGTAACGCAGCAGAATGCCGGTGCTTCCGAGCAGATGTCGGCGACTTCTGAAGAGCTTGCTGCGCAGGCGGAGGAACTGCAGGCCTCCATCGCGTTCTTCAAGGTCGATACATCAGGCACCAAGAGCAACCGTGTCGCCGCTGCTGTGGTGAAGACGCGCAAGCCGCTTCCGGCCACTCGCAAACCGCAAATGACCAAGACCGGGGCAACCGTTTCGGCGCAGCAGGCGCGCGCCAAGGGTTTTGCACTCGATCTGTCGATGGGCGGGCCGGATGACGGCGACGCCGACTTCCGCGAGAGCGCGTGACGATCGCTGGTGCGGCACCACAAACGTATCCCGCGGGGGTTCAAACCTGCGGGATGCAAGGAAAATGTCCCTCACGATGGGCATTTCTTAATGAATTCAACAAAATATCTGTAGCGAGGAACAGCCAATGACCACCAGCCGCAAAAAAGGAATTTTCCGTTCCATCGGCGCCAAAATTCTTGCAATCCAGGTTAGCTCCAGCATTGCGATTGCCGGGGTGATCGGTGGTGGCGCCTATTACGGCATGAACGCCATGACCGAGTCGATGAAATCGATCTATGACGACCGGGTCGTTCCGCTGCAGCAGTTGAAGCAGGTCTCGGACGCTTACGCCGTCAGCATCGTTGACACGACACATAAGTTGCATGCGGAGAAACTGGACTGGCAGCAGGCGGCCACCAATATCGAAACCGCGAAGCACGTGATTTCCGACCAATGGTCTGCCTATCTGGCGACCGAACTGACGCCTGAAGAAAGCGCGATCGTCGAAAAGGTAAAGGCCGACATGGCCCAGTCCGACGTAAAGGTCGGCGAGCTGCAGAACATCATTCAGGCCCGCGACGCGACGAGGCTCGATACATTTGCCAAGAACGATCTCTATCCTGCGATCGATCCCACGACGGGTGGTATCAGCAAGCTTACCGAATACCAACTCGAAGCCGCCAAGGAGCTGCGTGAGCAGGGTATAGCGCTGTTCCACTCTCTCATTGAGATGACGATAATTTCGGGTCTTCTGATTACGCTTGCCGCAATCGGTATCGTCGTATTCGTGACCAATGCCATTAAGCGCAATCTCTCTTCGGCCACCGAACTTGCAAACGCCGTAGCGCGAGGTGACGTCTCTGCAACGGCCTCGGTCAATTCGAATGACGAAGTCAAGGATCTCGTCGACGCTCTCAACACCATGACGTCGAACCTCCGCGGCACCGCTGAGATCGCCGACAAGATTGCCAATGGCGATCTGACGGTTTCGCCAAAGCCCATGTCCGACAAGGATACGCTCGGCATCGCCCTGGAGCAGATGGTCGAGCGCCTGCGCGGCGTGGTCGCCGATGCGATCTCTGCCGCCGAGAATGTTTCGGCCGGTAGCCAGGAACTGTCTTCGAGCTCGGAACAGGTGTCGCAGGGCGCGACCGAGCAAGCAGCATCCGCTGAGCAGGCCTCGTCTTCGATGGAAGAGATGGCAGCCAACATCAAGCAGAACGCCGACAATGCAGCACAGACGGAAAAGATCGCCCGCCAGTCTGCAAAGGATGCGGAAGCGTCCGGCGATGCGGTTTCCCGTGCTGTCAGTGCCATGCGCACCATCGCCGAGAAGATCGGCATCGTCCAGGAGATCGCCCGCCAGACCGACCTTCTGGCTCTCAACGCCGCCGTCGAGGCCGCTCGTGCCGGCGAACACGGCAAGGGCTTTGCGGTCGTCGCTTCCGAAGTGCGCAAGCTTGCCGAACGCAGCCAGTCGGCTGCTGCCGAGATCAGCGCCATGTCGGGCGATACCGTCAAGGCTGCCGCCGAAGCCGGCGACATGCTTGGCCGCCTTGTGCCCGACATTCGCAAGACCGCCGAGCTTGTCTCCGAAATCAGCGCCGCCTGCCGCGAGCAGGATATCGGTGCCGCCCAGATCAACGAGGCAATCCAGCAGCTCGACAAGGTGACCCAGCAGAATGCCGGCGCGTCGGAAGAGATGTCGGCTACCTCGGAAGAGCTTGCCGCGCAGGCGGAAGAACTGCAGGCCTCCATCGCCTTCTTCAAGGTCGATACGGCTGGACACAAGGGCGGACGGGCTGCGGCACGCGTGACGGTCAAGGCGCCAGCAGCGCTGGTACGCAAGCCCAAAACCGTGAAGCCTGCCAACACGGTTGCGGCGCAACAGGCACGCGTAAAGGGCTATGCCCTCGATCTCTCCATGGGCGGTCCCGATGATGGCGACGCCGAATTCAAGGAAAGCGCATGATCATGGCGACAACATCAACGGAATCTCAATTCGTTACTTTCAGCCTCGGCGAGGAAGTCTTCGCCGTCCCGGTGGAAGTGGTCCGGGAAATTCTCGACTATGCCGAGGCCTTCAAGATCCCGAACGGCCCTGACTATCTTCTCGGCCTCAGGGACGTCCGCGGCCAGGGCGTGCCGACGATCGACCTGCGGCTGAAGCTCGGCCTGTCGAAGACGGTGCCGACCTCCCATACGCGCGTGCTGGTGCTCGATGTGCCGATCGAAAGCCGCGTGCTGACGCTCGGCCTCGTCGCCGACCGCGTCTTCGAAGTCACGCCGTTCCGCCAGGATCAGATCGAGGCGGCACCCGATATCGGCATTCGCTGGCGCTCGGATTATATCGCCGGCGTGGTGCGCCGCGAGAACGGCTTCGTCGTCATCGTCGATCTCGCGCGGCTGCTGTCGCGCGAAGACACCATGGCGCTTGATCCGCGCGCTGCAGGACATGCTGCATAATCTGGGAGTAGGGGGACATGTTTGGCATGGGGAATGCTGCAATAAAAGAAGGTCAGCAGCTGGTCGGTGATCACATCAGCAAGCGGAACTTCGAGAAGCTCGCGCGCTTCATCTACGACTATAGCGGCATCAAGATGCCACCGACAAAACTGACCATGCTCGAAGGGCGCCTGCGGCGTCGCCTGCGGGCAACCAATATTTCGTCCTTTGACAGCTACTGCGACTTCCTCTTCGACGGGGGCGGGTTGGAGCAGGAGGTCGTGCATCTCATCGACGCAGTGACCACCAACAAGACCGACTTCTTCCGCGAGGCGAAGCATTTCGAATATCTGCAGACGGTTGCCCTGCCTGATCTGGTCAAACGTGGCAGCCGTCGCCTTCGCGCCTGGAGTTCCGCCTGCTCGACGGGAGCCGAGCCATACACGCTAGCGATGGTTCTCGCCGATTTCGTTGCCGACCGCTCCGACGTCGACTATTCCATCCTTGCGACCGATCTCAGTACCGATGTGCTGCAGGTCGCAAAGCGCGGGATTTACGCCGATGATGTCGTCGCGCCTGTCCCGACGGATCTCAGGCGCAGATATGTCATGACGGCGTCGCAGCCCGGACGGCGCGAGGTCCGCATCACGCCGCGGTTGCGATCCAAGATCGGCTTCGGCCGGATGAACCTGATGGACAAGACCTATTCCGTCGGGGATCCCATGCACATCATTTTCTGCCGCAATGTGCTGATCTATTTCGACAAGCCGACGCAGGCCGACGTACTTGGCCGCCTGTGCGATTGCCTGGCACTGGGCGGGTACATGTTCATCGGCCATTCCGAGTCGATTTCGGGCTTCGACCTGCCCTTGAAACAGGTTTCGAACACCGTCTTCCAGCGCTACTAGTCGAAGGAGCGAGCATGCAGAAAAAAATCCGCGTTCTCATCATCGATGACTCGGCAAGCGTTCGTCAGACCCTGGCAACGATCCTGTCGGAGGATCCGGAAATCGAGGTGATGGGGGTTGCGACCGATCCTTTCATGGCCGCGCGCAAGATCCAGGAAGAGATTCCTGATGTCATCACGCTCGATGTCGAGATGCCGCGCATGGATGGCATCACCTTCCTGCGCAAGCTGATGTCGCAGCGGCCCATTCCCGTTGTCATGTGCTCCTCCTTGACCGAGGCGGGGTCTGAGACCCTGCTTCAGGCCCTCGAGGCCGGCGCGGTCGATGTCATCCTCAAGCCGAGGATCGGCGCTGCCGACCATCTCGCCGACGAAGCCATGCGCATTCGCGAAGTGGTCAAGAGCGCCTCGCACGCGCGGCTTCCCAATCTGAGGCGCAGTGAAAGCCGGTCGGCTTCGGCCACCGGTCCGGCCAAGAAACTGACGGCGGATGCGATGCTGCCGCCGCCGACGGGCAGAGCCATGGCGAAGACCACGGAAATGGTCGTCTGCGTCGGGGCATCGACGGGCGGAACAGAAGCCCTGCGCGAAATGCTGGAGGCGCTTCCCGCCAACGCGCCGGGCATGGTCATCGTGCAGCACATGCCGGAGAAGTTCACTGCCGCCTTTGCCAAACGCCTCAACGGGCTTTGCGAAGTCGAGGTCAAGGAGGCGGTTGACGGCGATCCCGTGCTGCGCGGCCATGTGCTGATCGCGCCCGGCGACAATCACATGCTGCTCGAGCGGCAGGGCGCCCGCTACTATGTTACCGTCAAGACGGGGCCGCTGGTGTCGCGTCATCGCCCTTCCGTCGACGTGCTCTTCCGCTCGGCTGCGCGTGCGGCCGGCTCGAATGCCATGGGCGTCATCATGACGGGCATGGGCGACGACGGCGCGAAAGGCATGCTGGAGATGCACCAGGCCGGCGCCTTTACCATTGCCCAGGATGAAGCGACCTCCGTTGTCTTCGGCATGCCGAAGGAAGCGATCGCCAAGGGCGGCGTGGACCGCGTCGTCCCGCTCGATCACATCGCCCGGGAAATCCTGATGGCGCAGCAGAAGTTTTGAAGTTCGGCAAAGGGCGACAGGTGTCGCCCTTTCTGTTCCGGGCGATCAGGCGAGATAGCCGCCGTCGATCGTCAGCGCCGAACCGGTGATGAAGGCCGCTTCGGGGCCTGCGAGATAGGCGGCAAAGCCGGCGATCTCTTCATCCTTGCCCATCCGGCCGACCGCGAGAAGCGGCTTCGTCATCTCTTCGTGTTCGGCAGACATGTCCGTCAATGTCGGACCCGGCTGGATCGCGTTGACCGTAATGCCGCGCGGGCCGAGATCGCGTGCAAGGCCGCGGGTCATGGCGGCGACGGCTCCCTTGGTCATGCTGTAAACCGAAGCGCCGGGAAAGCCCGAGCGGTCGGCGGCGACGCTGCCGATGGTGATGATCCGTCCGCCCTGGCCCATCTCCCTTGCGGCTGCCTGTGTGGCGACAAAAACCGCACGCACATTGACGGCGAACATGCGGTCGAAATCTGCAAGATCATATTCGCCGACATCGCCGCGGATCAGAATGCCGGCATTGTTGACAAGGATGTCGATGCGGCCAAGGCGTTCGACCGTTTGCGCGACGGCTGAGCGTACGGCATCCGCATCGGCGCTATCGGCACGGATCGCCAGCGCCGAGCCGCCGGCCTCGTTGATCGTGCGCGCCAGCAATTCGGCCTTTTCGCTCGAGCTCGAATAGGTGAAGGCTACGCTTGCGCCTTCGTCGGAGAGACGCTGGACGATGGCGGCGCCGATGCCGCGCGAGCCGCCAGTGACCAGGGCGATTTTTCCGGCGAGCGTCCTGACGATCGATAGAGACACTGTAATTTCCTTTCCTTTTTTGGACTGATTAATCTAGAATTGAGCATGCAAAAGCGGCTCTTCAAAGTGCAGTCTTAGGTGAGGCTTCGAAGCGCCATGCGGGCGATAGCGCGCAGCGTCTCAGGGGAGGCACCGTTGCGGGCGCCGACCTTCAGGCCAGAGAGGGTCGAGCCGAGGAAGTGGACGGCCGTCTTCACATCGAGATCCGAGGCGAATTCGCCTTTCGCGACGCCGTCGCGCAAAACGGTCTCGATAGCGGATGACAAGATGCGGCTGGCGCTATCCGTGAGCATCGAGACTTCGGCATCCGAACGTCCGAATTCGCAGACGGCGCTGACGCCGAGACAGCAGCGCGCGGCTTCTTCGGGCGGTCGCGAGGCAAAGGTGACGAGGGCTGCTTCTAGCCCCTTGCGCGGTGAACCATCGCTATTGATATCGGCGATCAGCCTAGAAATGCTGCCGGCATTATACTGCTGGAGTGCCTCGAGATAGAGGCTGCGCTTGTCGCCGAAGGTGTCGTACATGCTCTGCCGGCTGATCTTCATCGCCTTCAAGAGGTCGTCCGTCGACGTGCCTTCGTATCCATGATCGGAAAAAACCTGGATCGCAGCAGCCAGCGCCTCGTCGCGCTCGAATTCCTTGTGTCGTGCCATGAATCTCATTTAGTATTTCTGGATCAATCTGTCCAGAAATATTTCCGACGACGCGTTTCTGCTCTTTGTCGCATTGCGGGTCGGCTGTGATTGCAGCAGTTTGCGGTTTGGTCGAGAGGCGGACATTACGTCTCAGAGAGGATTTCAGATTTTGAAAACCGATGCCGGCGGGTGTGACAAGTCCGAACCCCGCGTGGATGCGGCAAGCTTCATTGCGGCAAACATGGTGATCGCGCCTGCGCCCTCCGTTCCGGAGATCAACCTCTATACCGCCCATCCCGGCAGCGGGCTCTGGCGGCTGGTCGGGCGAGGCGAGGCAGGCGAAGAGCCACCATACTGGGCTTATCGCTGGGCCGGCGGGATGGTGCTTGCGCGCTACATCCTCGACCATCCGGAAACGGTATCGGGAAAACGCGTGCTTGATCTCGGCGCCGGCTCCGGAATCGTCGGAATTGCGGCGATGAAAGCTGGGGCAACGAGCGTGGTCGCAGCCGATATCGACGAGAATGCCGTTATCGCGATTGGCCTCAACGCGGCGCTGAACCATGTGCCGGTTGAAGCCATGCTTGGTGATCTCACCATCGGCCCGCCGCCTGCTGTGGACCTTATCGCCGTCGGCGATCTCTTCTACGAGCCGTCGCTAGCTCTTCGGGTCACAGCCTTTCTCAGGCAATGCCTAGCCGCCCGCATCCAAATACTGGTCGGCGATCCGGGTCGTGCCTTTCTACCGCATGCCCATCTGCTGCCTGTCGCTGAATATCCGGTCTCGGATTTCGGAGAAGGCGATGCGATCGAGAGGAAGCCGAGCGTGGTGTTTTCATTCATAGAAGCAGAGGAGTGATCGGCGAAGCGGTTGCCGATAAGTGTTCCAAATGGACGGAATGACATTTGCGTCCGTCGAAGAGCGATACTAAGCTCCGCAACCTTGGAATGCGCTGCGATTACCGATATGGGCCAGCGATCAAATGGTTGAAAGGAACCGATCTTGGGCTCGCTGATCCTCGGGGGAATTGTCAGTGTCTGTCTGTGTATTGCGACCGGGCTCGGGATGTGGATGCGCGCGAGGCTTCCGGACCATCATTTGAATGTCGATTCCAAGGAAGTCATCCGTCTTGCGACCGCGGTGGTCGGCACGCTTTCCGCACTTGCGCTGGGGCTGTTGATCGCATCGGCGAAGTCAGCCTATGACAATGCCGATCTGGAGCTGAAATCGTCCGCCGCCCATGTGGTGTTGCTCGATCGCCTCATGGCGCATTATGGCCCGGAGACCAGCGATGCCCGCGATCTCCTGAAGAGCATTATCGAGAAGCGGCTGGAGCGCGGCTGGACGGTCGATGACTCCGACGAGACGACAGGGCAATTCCGGGGGGAGTTCCAGGATATCGAGGCGGTCCAGAACAGCCTTCGGACGCTCAAGCCGCAGACCGATGCCCAGCGTCTGATCCAGACGCGTGCGCTTGACGTCAGCGGCGTCGTTGCAGAGGGCCACTGGCTGTTGGTCGAGAGGAACAATGAAGGCTTGCCCTGGGCGTTCCTGACAGTTCTGATTTTTTGGCTTGCGCTGCTTTTTGCAACCTTCGGCCTTCAGGCGCCGACGAACGGTACGGTCGCAATCATCCTCGTGGTCTGCTCGATCTCGGTCGGCGGCGCCGTTTTCCTGATTGTCGACATGGCGAAGCCCTATACCGGTGTGATCCATGTCTCCGACACGCCGTTGCGCGCCGCCCTTGCACGCCTGGGGCAGCCGTGAGACGGATGGAGGTGGGCACAGGATCCGTGGTAGCGAGCTCAGGATGGAAGCCGGAAAACAAAGCCGCACTTGAAATTCGCCCCATTTTGTGTTCTTGAGGCCGCCAATCATTTTCGCGCTGCCGATCTTGCTCCGCCGGGGCTCCTTTTCAGGTCCGGCTGGCGCCTTTTGCGTTACCCAAGGAAAACCCGATGGCCCGTTCTGCTCTTCTCAATGTCATGGTTCAGGCCGCCCTGAAGGCTGGCAAGTCGCTCAGCCGCGATTTTGGCGAAGTGCAGAACCTGCAGGTTTCGGTCAAGGGACCGGGAGATTTCGTGACCCAGGCCGACCGCAAGGCGGAAAAGGTCATTCGCGAAGACCTGCTGAAGGCGCGGCCCACCTACGGCTTCCTCGGCGAGGAGAGCGAGGAGATCAAGGGAACGGACGGCGCGCATCGCTGGATCGTTGATCCCCTTGATGGCACGACCAACTTCCTGCACGGCATTCCGCTGTTTTCCGTCTCGATCGCGCTGGAGCGCAATGGCGAGATCGTCGCCGGCGTCGTCTTCAACCCGGCGACCGACGAGCTTTACACCGCCGAGCGGGGCGGTGGGGCCTTCCTTAACGATCGCCGTCTGCGGGTTGCGTCGCGCCGGGTGCTTTCGGATGCGGTCATCGGTTGCGGCATTCCGCATCTCGGCCGCGGAAATCACGGCAAGTTTCTCGTCGAGCTGCGCCATGTGATGGGCGAAGTGGCCGGCATCCGCCGTCTCGGTTCAGCGGCTCTGGATCTGGCCTATGTGGCGGCTGGCCGTTTCGACGGCTTCTGGGAGGTCGGTCTTTCGCCCTGGGACATCGCTGCCGGCGTGCTTCTCATCCGTGAAGCTGGTGGTTTCATCAGCGACTGGGATGGCGGCACTGATATGGTCGAGAGCGGTTCCGTCATCGCTGGCAACGAGCATATCCAGAAGTTGCTGTCCGAAGTCGTCAAGCGGCCCGTTCCGACGCGTTAATGCCGCACCCTGCGGCGCATTTACCCTGCGGCGAAACTGTCTGTTGCCAAGCCAAGCTTTTATGCTTGCGACTCTTCAATTCGGCGCAATGTTGCTCTAGTCTCCGCGACGGAAACTGCGGTGGCTGAGGTACCCATGGAAAATGTGAAATTGACGGAGTTGGGGTCGACGGACAATTCTCTCGATGATCGTGCCTACAAGCTTTCCAGCCCGATGGCCTTCTTCTGGACGATGATCCTGTTCCTGATCATTGTTGGCTTCATCGCCGCAATCCTCTTCAGGCAAGCACAGACGGCCTTCATGCACAATCCCGGCCTGAACGGGCTCATCCTCGGCGTCCTTGCCGTCGGTATTATTCTGGTCTTCAATCACGTTCTGTCGCTGAGACCGGAAGTTCGCTGGTTCAATTCCTTCCGCGCCGTCGGCAGCATCGACAAGGTCGGCCGGACTCCGAAGCTGCTCGCGCCGATGCGCTCGCTGATCGGCAGCCGCAAGTCGATGGCGCTGTCGACCACCACCTTGCGCTCCATCCTTGATTCCATTGCCACCCGCTTGGACGAATCGCGCGACACCTCGCGCTACCTCATCGGCCTTCTGGTCTTCCTCGGCCTGCTCGGCACCTTCTGGGGCCTGATCGGCACGATCGGCTCGATCAACCAGGTCATCCAGTCGCTGGACGCCGGCTCGGGCAACACGGCCGATATTCTCGGCGCGCTCAAGGAAGGCCTTGCCGCGCCGCTGGTCGGCATGGGCACGGCCTTTTCGTCCTCGCTGCTCGGTCTTTCCGGTTCGCTGATCCTCGGCTTTCTCGATCTGCAGGCTGGCCGCGCCCAGAACCGCTTCTATACCGAGCTGGAAAACTGGCTGTCCTCGGTGACGGACATCGGCTCCGATCTGACGCCGGTCATCGATGCGGCCGCGGCCGGTGGTGCGTCCTCCGAAGATGTCCGGGCGCTTTCGGAATATCTGAAGCGTATTGCGGAAGAGGGCGGTGGCGGCGGCCAGCGTTCGGTAACCGCGATGGCCAATCTCGCCGAGGGTATCCAGGGTCTGGTCAAGAACATGCGCAACGAACAGCAGATGCTGCGCGACTGGATCGAGGCGCAGCAGGAAGAGTCCAAATCCATGCGCCGCACGCTGGATCGCCTCTCCGATCGTATCGGCAGCATCGAAAAGACCGGGAGCAAGTAAGCCATGGCGCTCGCGAGAAATCGTCGCACCCAAAGGAGCGTCGACTATTGGCCGGGCTTCGTGGATGCGCTCTCCACGCTGCTGATGGCGATCATGTTCCTGCTGACGGTTTTCGTGATCGCGCAGTTCGTCCTCAGCCGCGAAATCAGCGGTCGTGACGAGGTACTGAGCCGGCTCAACAGCCAGGTCAACGAGCTGACGCAGCTGCTGGCGCTGGAAAAGAGTGGCAAGCAGGACCTGGAAGATACCGTCGCCAACCTCCAGGCCTCGTTGACGTCGGCCCAGAGCGAGCGGTCGCGGCTGCAGGCTCTGCTTGATGCCGGTTCCGGAAATTCGCAGGCAGCGCAGCAGCAGATCGGCACGCTCACGCAACAACTCGACGAGCAGAAGCAGACGAGCACGCGCGCTCTCAGCCAGGTCGATCTCCTGAACCAGCAGATCGCCGCGCTGCGCAGCCAGATTGCTGCCGTAGAGGCGGCGCTGCAGGCTTCCGAGGACAAGGACCAGAGTTCGCAGGCCAAGATTGCCGATCTCGGACGCCGGCTGAACGTGGCATTGGCGCAGAAGGTGCAGGAACTCAACCGCTATCGCTCGGATTTCTTCGGACGCCTGCGGGAGATCCTCTCCGATCGCGACAATATCCGCGTGGTGGGCGACCGCTTCGTATTTCAGTCCGAAGTGCTGTTCCCGACCGGTGCCGCCGATCTCAATCCTGTCGGCCAGGCCGAGATGACCAAGCTTGCCGCGGCATTGATCGATATCGCCAAGGAAATTCCGCCTGAGATCAACTGGGTGCTGCGCGTTGACGGACATACGGACAACGTGCCGCTGTCAGGCACTGGCCGCTATCCGGATAACTGGGCGCTCTCTTCAGCGCGTGCCATCTCGGTGGTCAAGTATCTGATTTCGCAAGGTGTTCCGGCTGATCGGCTCGTCGCTGCCGGCTTCGGGGAATTCCAGCCGATCGATCCGGCCAACACGCCGGAAGCGCGCGCAAACAACCGCCGCATCGAACTCAAGCTGACCGAAAAGTGATCAAAGCCTTGCGGTCAGCGCAGCTTGTCGATCGCTGAGGAACCGGCGAACGGCGGCGCTCTCGCTAAGGCCGATGGCAGTCATATAGGCTTCTGAAGCGGCGGCTACATCGCCCTTCTGCGCAAGAAGATGGGCGCGCACGGCCCAATAGGGCTGATAGCTTGCAACCTCCTTACTATCGATCGCTTCCAGCGCGGTAAGTCCGGCCTCGATGCCTTCGCTGCGGGCAATGACTGCGGCCTGGCTGACGCGGCATCCCAGCGTCGGCTTGATCAGCATCAGCGCCCGATAGAGGGTTTCCAGCGCTTGCCAATCGGTCCTGCCGGAGCGTCGGCGCTGTGCATGGACGGATTGGATCGCCGCCTGGCATTGAAAAGTGCCGAAGCGATCGAAGTTGCCGGCGTCGTGCAGAAGCCGGTCGGCCTCGGCGATCACGATGGCGTTCCAGCGCGTGGCGTCCTGCTCGTCGAGCGGCACGTAGTCGCCCTCGGTGGTGCGGCGTGCATTGCGGCGCGCTTCGCAATAGAGCATCAGCGACAGCAGGCCGAAGACTTCCGGCTCTTGAGGCAGCGTTGCAAGCAATGCGCGCCCGAGCCAGATCGCCTCCTCGGTCAGGGCCAAGCGGCTGTCGTCCTCGCCATCGAGCCCGTCCCATCCCAGCCCGTAGGCCGCATAGATGGCGGAGAGGACAGTGGCCAATCGCGCCGAAAGCTGGGATGTGTCGGGAACCTGAAACGGAATACCGGTATCGCGGATCTTGGTCTTTGCCCGCACTAGCCGCTGGCTCATTGTCGTCGGCGACACGACGAATGCCAGCGCGATCGTTCTTGCATCGATGCCGAGCACCGTCTGCAGCATCAGCGGCGTGTGGATTGCGGCATCGATGGCGGGATGGGTGCAGGCAAAGAGCAGCTTGATGCGCTCGTCGGGGAAGGGCGTGTTGCCGGCGGCGTTCATCCGCTGCTCCGCCTCATCGAAGGCCATGGCAATGGTATCTGCGCCGTTCGCCTCAGTGTGGCGACGGCGGGCCATGTGATTGAGGTTGCGCCGAGCCGCGACCAGAAGCCATGCCTCCGGATTGCCGGGAATGCCACGTTCGGGCCAGACGAGCAAAGCGGTCGTCAGCGCCTCCGACAAGGCATCCTCGGCTGCGGGAACATCGCGCGAGCGGGCGGCCAGGAAGGCAACGAGCTTGCCATAGGATTGGCGCGCCACCTTCTCGGCAGCGCGCGCAGCGTCAGGGCTCATCGCCGTCTCACATCTGCAGGCGAGCGCGGATCTCGACCGAGCCATCAGCGGAAACCGGAACGCGCATCGCCCATTCCAGCGCCGCGTCGAGATTCGGCACGTCGATCAGATAGAAGCCGCCCAGCTGCTCCTTTCCTTCCGGATAGGGGCCGTCCTGGACATCATGATCCTCGCCGCGGCGACGCACGACCGTTCCCGTTTCCGGCGTCGTCAGGCCGGCGCCGCCGGTCATGATGCCTGCCTGCACGAGAGCCTGGGTATAGGCGATCCAGCCGTTCTTATAGTTCGGGTCTTGGCGCTTGGCGAAGTCTGCGGCGGATTCGCGAATGATAAGGGCATATTGCATTGCTCACTCCTGCTCGTGGTTTGCGTTGATCCGGCGGGCTGTCCTATCTAAGGACCTGATCTCAGAGACGGCAACCGTTTCCCGGGAGAGCGGCTTCCAGCCGTTCCGATACAATGAGCCGTAAAGCGAATGCATTTCGACAGCGCGGTCGAAATTTTTTCGTTCAGCCTGATTTAGGCAACAAAAAAGCGCGCAGACCATCCCGCGCGCTTCCAGGAAATTTCGAACTGTCGGTAGGCGTCAGGCGACAGCAGTGGTCTGGTCGTCGATCGCGGCGCCGGGAGTGTGTTTCTGGATAGACTCAATGGCGTGCATGGCCGAAGCCTTCGCCTTGTAGCCTTCCGAGGAGAACATCGTTTCACCATTCGAGGCCTTGAAGCGGAAACGGAATTCGCCAGCCTTGTCCTTGTAAACTTCGAACTTATACATTCATCGTCTCCCAATGTCGCATGATGCGCCCTGACAACATTGGCAATCTATAACAAGTCTTTGGCTATTTCCACCATCTGCATCAGTGGTGTCCGATGCTCAACACCTTCTATTTGAAGAAAAAAGACAGCATCGCGATCACGATGTGGTGGGCAGATTATTTTACAGCGGTCAGCCGGTCTTCCACTCCGGCATCAAACTGAAGCCGGGCGAGCTTGGCGTAGATGCCGCCATGGCTGACCAGAGTCTGGTGCGTGCCTTCCTCGACGATCCGGCCGTTGTCCATCACAAGGATGCGGTCGGCCTTGAGAACGGTTGCCAGCCGATGGGCGATCACGATGGTGGTGCGTGCCCGCATCAGGCCGTCGAGCGCCTTCTGGACCAGCGTCTCACTCTCGGCATCGAGCGCCGAGGTTGCCTCGTCGAGCAGCAGGATCGGTGCGTTCTTCAGGATGGCGCGGGCAATTGCGATGCGCTGGCGCTGGCCGCCTGACAGCGTGATGCCGCGTTCGCCGACCTGCGTCTCATAGCCTCGATCCAGCCGCGAGATGAATTCGTCGGCCTGGGCTGCGATGGCTGCCGCACGCACTTCGTCTTCCGAAGCGCCGGGACGGCCAAAGGCGATGTTGTCGCGAATGGATGCTGCGAAGATCGTCACATCCTGGGGCACGATCGCGATCCGGTCGCGCAATGCATCGGGATGAACGCGGCGGGCGTCGATGCCGTCGATTGCGACGCTGCCCTGCTGCGGGTCGTAGAAGCGCAACACCAGCGAGAAGACGGTGCTCTTGCCGGCGCCGGAAGGCCCGACGATCGCGACGGTTTCGCCGGGATTGACCTTGAGTGACAGGCCATGCAGCGCGGATCTGCCTGGGCGGGACGGGTAGGAGAAATGCACGTCGGAGAATTCGACGCGGCCGAGCGGCGGCTGTGGCAGGGGCAGCGGATCGGAAGGGACGGAGATCGGCGAGACTTCAGCGAGCAATTCGCCGAGACGATCGGCGGCGCCCGCTGCTTGAGACAGTTCGCCCCAGACTTCGGAGAGTGCGCCCAGCGATCCGGCGGCAATGACGGAGTAGAGCAGGAACTGGCCAAGCGTTCCCGCAGACAATGTTCCGTCGAGGACATTGTGCGCGCCGACCCAGAGGACCGCAACGACGCTGCCGAAAACCAGGGTGATCGCAAAGCCGGTCAGCAGCGAGCGCGACTTGATGGCGGAGCGAGCGGCCTGATAGGCATCTTCAACCGCGTTGCCATAGCGGGCGGCTGCCGAATCCTGGCCATTGAAGGCCTGGACGGTGCGCGTGGCGGCAATGGTTTCGTTGGCGAAGGCCGATGCGTTGGCAAGCGTATCCTGGGCCGCACGTGAACGCTTGCGGACCGACCTGCCGAAGGCGACCAGCGGAAAGACGATCAGCGGGATTGCGAGCAGCACGATGCTCGAAAGCTTGGGGCTGGTGACGATCATCATCACGATGCCGCCGAGACAGAGGATGAGGTTGCGCAGTGCAACAGAAGCCGTCGCACCGACGGCGGACTTGATCTGCGTGGTGTCGGCCGTCAGCCGCGAAACAATCTCGCCGGATTGGTTGACGTCGAAGAAGGAAGGCGACAGGCGCGTGACGTGGTCGAAGACCTCGCGGCGAAGGTCCGAGACGATGCGCTCACCGAGCGTGATGACGAAGTAATAGCGCATGGCGCTCGCAACGCCGAGCACGATCGCCATGATCAGGATGACGACAAAGTAGCTGTTGATGAAGGTGCTGTCGGAATGCGTGAAGCCGTGATCGATCATCCGGCGGACGGCCAGCGGCAGGGCAAGCGAGGTGATTGCCGCGAGTGCCAGCGCAATGAGCGCGCCTGCCGCCATGCGCTTGTAGCGCTTGAGATAGGGCGTCAGCCGCGCGAGCGGCCGGATCGAGCCGCGTTTCTTCTCTTGCGCCTGTGCAGCTTCTGACAAAACCTATTCCATCTCCATAAAGCCTGCGGATCTTGGCCCGGTTGGCTCTTGTTATCCTCGGCACCTTCATGTATAGGCACGGCATCTTAATTGGAAGCCGTAGCCTTAATCGGACTGCGGCTTCATTTATTCAATCGGCTCGGTTGCCGCAATGGCTTGCGACAAATCGACCCCCGCCTGGCAGGAAGATTGTTATGAAGGCAAGCATCCATCCCGACTACCACATGATCAAGGTTGTCATGACCGATGGCACCGAATACGAAACCCGTTCGACCTGGGGTTCGGAAGGCGCCGTCATGAACCTGGAAATCGACTCCAAGTCTCATCCGGCCTGGACCGGCGGTAACCAGCAGCTCATGGACCGCGGTGGCCGTCTCTCCAAGTTCAACAAGCGTTTCGGCGGCCTCGGCCTCTAATCGCTTCGCGATATCGAATATTAAAAAAGCCCGGCTTGGACCGGGCTTTTTTATTGCCGTAGGTTTCGACGCGGGGCAGGGCGGATGCGTTCCAGATCCCAACCGTCCTACTGAAGCTGTGGTTTCTTCAAGAAGCTGTTCCTGTCGGCGGACTTGACGCGCAGCCATGCCTCGCGACCGTCGCGCAGGATCCGCATCGGGATCTCTGCGCCGGCGGGGCCGCTCTTCCAGACCTTGCGGTAGAAATCGGCAAGTCCATCCACTTCGCCATCCCTGATCTCGGAGATGACGTCGCCCTGGCGCAATCCTGCCTGGGCGGCCGGGCTTCCCTCGGCAACACTCATGACGACGACTTCGCCGTTGCTCTCGGCCGAGAAGGCGCCGAGCCATGGCCGCGGCGGCTTATCGATCTGGCCGCGGTTGAGCAGATCGTCGAGGATCGGCAAAAGCAGGTTGATGGGCACGACCATATTGATGTCGGCCACTTCCTGGTTCTGGACCATCTGCAGGCGGAGCGAGCCGATGCCAAGAAGCTTGCCGTCGGAGCCGATCAGTGCAGCGCCGCCCCATGACGGGTGAGCGGGCGCGGTGAAAATCGCCTCGTCCAGCAGGTATTCCCAATAGCCGGCGAATTCCTGTCTGGCGACGATATTTGCCTCGACGAATTGACCTATACCATCCGCAAGCACCACATCGTCGCCGACATCTGCTTTGGTTGAATCGCCAAACTGCAGCGCCGGGACGTCGAGGTCGCCGAGAGCCTGCACGAGGCCGAAGCCAGTCTCCTGATCATAGGCAAAGGGGTGGGCGGGAATGACCTTGCCGTCATGGCGGGTCAACCAGACCTCTGTCGCTTCGGTGATCAGGTAGCCGATCGTCAATACCAGCCCGTTCTCCCTGATGACGACGCCACTGCCCTCTCTCTCGGTGCCGAGCGCAGAGGCAGTGAAGGCGTCTTCCGGAACTGAAGCTCGCAGAGCTACGATGGATCGCAAAACCGTGTCGATGTTCATGCTCTTAGTCCTGTGAGATGGGGCGTCGGGGCAAGAAGCCCACCAAGCCGGCGGGAGCCGACATATACCGTCCCCTATAGGTATGAGTTTAATGCCTGGGGTGCAAGACCTTGCGCCGGGGAAGGTCGGGACTCAGCCCCAGCTTTGGGGTGGTGGCAAAACAAAACCGGCCGCGCAGGGAGCGGCCGGTTCGCTTTTCAAATGAATAAAATATACCTCAGTTCGTGCCAAATGCAGTCTGAAGCAAATTCAACTGAGCCTTGACACTGTTCTGGTTGTCCGGAACGATCGCAGCTTCTGAAGGACGGTAGATTTCGCGGTCGAGTAGGGCGATACGGTTCTGAAGGCGCAGCGAGCGCTCAACGAGGCTGCGGAAGGATTCCGGCAGATCGTTCCAGCCCGGTGCGTTGCGGTCGACGTTGAAACCGTCGAGGCGAACCTTGCTCTTTTCGTTCAGCACCTGGTCGCGGGACATTTCGCCATTGTTGACGGCGCGCTGCAGGAGAAGCCAGGAGGCCATCTGCATCAGGCGGGTCGTCAGTCGCATGGATTCCGCTGCGTAAAGCACCGAGGCCATGCGCGGCAGAACCTTGGAGGCTGCGCGGCCATCGCCATCGAGGTAGCTTGCGGTTTCCTCGACGAGGGTCATGCCTTCAGAATAGAGCGCCTTGAATTGCGACGAGGAAGCTGCACGTCCTGCGAAACTGACCGTATTCAATCCAAGTTCAGACATTAAGGTAATCCCTGTTCCACGCATCACTTTTGTTCAGGTAACGCCGGCCAAGCAAAAAAGGTTGCGCCCGCCTCGTTCTTATAGGTTCAACATGGTGGTTTTAGCCGAAATTCGCAAGGCGTTTCTTAAGAAAGGGTTAATCTCCACAGTTTCGTTAACCTCTTGGGCGAGATCAACAAAAAGAAGAGCCGCAAACGCGGCTCTCAAGGTAAAACAGGGAGAAAAATCAGACCATTCGCCAAGTGGAGAAACTGTCTGAGTCCGGATAAAAACCCGGATAGACACAGTAATATCTCGTAAAGCTTAATATTTCGTTAAACCTGTCCCGAAGTTGTACTTCGGCGCTGGATTTTCGCCTTACGCAGCGTGCAGCGATATCAGGAACGGAAGAGATTTTCCGCTGCCTGGCGGCCCGAGGCTTTCCTTGCCATCTCCGACTCGAGGCGGGCGATTTCGGTCTGCATCAGGGCGATGCGGGTTTTCAGCTCATCGACGGAAAGCAGCGAAAGGTCGCTGCCGATCTCGTGAGTGACGGGCTTCTTCGGCCGGTCGTCGTCAAAAAGGCTCATGGGCGCTCCTCCTTTATCAGCCGTAGTTTACCGCAGGATCCTCGGGCGGGGGAGCGTTTTCGCTGCGCGATTTCATTGCCAAGCTCTCCGGCGTGATCATGTTCGCATTGCCGGAAGGCAGGTTGGTGTAGGCATCACGCTCGCCGGCGGGAACGGCTGCGCGCATGCGGCTGCGAATGATCGCGTAGCTCGTGATCAGGACGTGAGCGACGGCGGTGACGAAGAACAGCGCATAGGGGCCAACGCTTGCCATGACCGGGCCGCCGACGGTCGGGCCGATGATCGTGCCTATGCCGTAGAGCAACAGCAGGCCACCCGAGACCTTTACGAAGTCCTCTGACGAGGCGAAGTCGTTGGCATGGGCAACAGCGATCGGATAGAGCGTGTTAGCGACGGCGCCGTATAGAATGACGAGGCCGATGAGGAGGTAGGGCGTCGACGGCTGGAGCAAGAAAAGCAGCAGTCCGGCAATGGCTGCCACCGCCGACATTCCCGCCAGGACGTAGCGCCGGTCGATGCGGTCGGAAAGCCGGCCGGCCGGCAACTGCATGACAGCGCCGGCAAAGATCGTGGAACTCATCATGATGGCAATGTTGCTATCGGAAAGGTGGGCTCCGGCGCCGAAGACGGCGCCGAGCGTGCCGTAGGCGCCGTTGGCGATGCCGACGAGGAGAATGCCGAGGCAGGAGACCGGCGAATTGCGATAGAGCGCCGGCAAGTCCAGCCGCACGGCCTTCAGCGGCTGCGGCGAGGCGGCGTTGGAAAGCGTCGTCGGCAGCATGGCGATGCAATAGCAGATGCCGCAGACCATGAAGAGTATCGGCGTGTGGATGTCGGCAAACGGCACCATCATCTGGCCCGCGACCGCGCCGAGCAGCGTAATGCCGATATAGAGCGAGAAGATTGCGCCGCGGCTCTCGTTCGTCGCGCGTTCGTTCAGCCAGCTTTCGATGATCATCGAGGTGCCGGCGGTGCAGAAGCCGGTGACCGCGCGCAGGGCGACCCACCAGATGGGATCGACGATCATGCCGGTCAGAAGCGCGATGATGGCGATAATGGCAATGAAGCCGGAGAAGGCGCGAACATGGCCGATGCGACGCACCAGCTTCGGCGCCGTCAGGCAGCCGAGCACAAATCCCGTCGCCCAGGTGGTGCCGAGCAGGCCGAGCGTTGTCGTGGGATATCCCTCGGCTGTGCCGCGCACCGGAAGCAACAGGCCGTGCAGGCCATTGCCGGTGAACAGGAACAGCGTGCCGAGCAGCAGCGCAAGGACTGGTAAAAGGTTTCTTCTCATTTCCCCCACTTTTGGTTGTTCCCGCTTAAAAAACAGATAAGGCGGGATGAAATCTTGCCAAGCGCTGCAATGCGTTGATTGTACGACGAATAGTCTCTATCGGCTGGAAGAGCTTGTCTGTTGGCGCGCAAAAGTGTCGGCCATATGACCGTTTCGAAATATGCTGCGCGGTGGGGAAGATATGACGAAAGTGATCGCGGTCTTGCTGCTGCTGGCCATGGTGGTTCACATCATCAAGCCGCTCAATCTCCCCGGCCTTCGGCGTCGCGCCGACTTCTGGAAGATCGCTATTTTTGCCTTCGCGATCTGGACGATCGCGCTTGTGATCAACGAGAGTTTCTAGAGCCGGATCGTGCCCTGCATCACATCGACGCACCGGCCTGCGATTTCGACATCGGTGATTTCGCCCGACGATTTTTGGACCACGAGTTCGATCATGCTGCGCCGTCCCATCTCGACGCCCTGTTCGATGGTGATGCTTATCTTGGCGTCGGCATCCGGCAGGAGCGAGACGAGGTAGGCGCCGAGTGCTGCCGAGGCGCTGCCGGTTGCGGGATCCTCGGTGACATTATCGAGCGGTGCAAACATGCGTGCGCGGATCTGCCAGGGGCGATCCGTGCTGCGCGTATAGAGGAAGAGCGAAAAGTCGTGATTGCCGTTGCCCTGACCGTCGGCCGCCTCGGCGAAGATCGCGGCATTGGGTCTCGCAGCGGCAAGCGCATCCAGGCCATCGACTTCGGCAAGCACGAAGGGCAACCCGACCGAGGCAAAAACAGGCGCATGGGTGGACAGACGGATGGCTGCCGCGTCGAGGGATGCGCAACGGGCGACGAGCTCGGCTGCGACGCTTCTTCCGACCGTCAGCTTACGCGGTGCTCTGATGGCCGCGCCGACGACCACGTCATGCTTGCGATGGAGCTTGACGTCCACCAGGCCGGCCTTCTCCTCGAAGCGTAGCGTATCGCCGACCGGACTCCCGAACAGTTCATTTCGCTGCCCGAGCACGAAGGCCGTGCCGACATTCGGGTGGCCGGCGAAGGGTATTTCCATGGTCGGCGTGAAAATGCGCACCCGGGCGCTGTTGGCCGGATCTTCCGGCGGCAGGACGAATGTCACCTCGGAATAGTTGAACTCCGCCGCAATCTTCTGCATCGCCTCATCGCTGAGCCCTCGAGCATCCGGGAAGACGGCAAGCGGATTGCCGGCGAAACGCTCCGACGTGAAGACATCGACGGTGACATAGGCAGCGTTGGTCATGGTGTCTCCGCGTCATTGGTGTCATTCGGATTTATCGCCAATTGCGACTGTTCCAAAGGCCCGACTTGTGGCGGTGACAATTGTGGACAGCAGGGCAAGCCAAGCAAGCCCGGCCGCGACCATTTTAACGGCATCGCTTGGGAAGCCCCTATTGGGTGTCCTTGATATCGAAGCGCGTGATCTTCCCGCCCTCGACGCGAAAGATGTGCAGGACAGTCTTGTCCTTCAGCCCATGCGTCTGCTCCGTCAGCGGCCGGCCTTCGAGATCGAACACGGATTGGATCACCTCGACGGTGATGACACCGTCGTCCTTCGTCTGAATTGCCACCGGCTCGACGTGCGGGCTGATGACCGCCCATTGCCGTGTCCAGTAATCGCGGACGGCCTCGCGGCCATGAACGTGACCTCCGTCCATGCCGTTCGCCCATGCAACATCATCGGCAAGCTCTGTCAGCACGCCGTCGATGTCTCTCGCGTTAAACCGGTCGTAGATGCGTTTGATAAGTTGGGTATGAGCTTCAGACATATCGTTTCCTCACTGTGGGACCAAGGGATCATTGGGCGGCGTGGAACCGAGCTTGCCAGCGCGCCCCTCAATATATATACGTACATATGTAATTTGCAGTCAACCATGGACAAGGGATAAGATCGAAGATGAAGAACGACGTGCTTTCCACGCCCGGGCATCTCATCAGTCTCGCTGCGCGGGCATTTGCTCGTCTAAGCGAGGCGCGTCTGAAGCCGCTTGGGTTCGGCGTCGGCCAATTGCCTGTCTTGGTCGCGCTGCAGGATGGGAAGGCGAGCACGCAACGCGATCTGGCCCGTTTCGCCAAGGTCGAACAGCCGCCGATGGCACAGATGCTCGCCCGCATGGAGCGGGACGGCCTGATCGAGCGGACACCTCACCCGGAAGACGGTAGAAGCAGCCGCATAGTCCTCACGAAGGCGGCGCAGGACCGTATGCCCGATGCGGTTGAAACTCTGTTCAGGGGAAATCGTGAAGCAATGGATGGCTTCACGGAAGAAGAGGCGACACAGCTTGTCGCCTTGCTCACCCGGCTGATTGCAAATCTGGATCAACTGACCAGCACAGAGCCATCGTCACAAAGCTCCTGAGCGGCATCGCCTCCGCCACCCGGATGCGCCGGAGATTTCATAGTCACAACGGAAGCCGGAAGGCCCGTCCTTCCGGGTCCCGAAATCCGAAGCCGGACTACTTCTGAGCGGTGAGTACAGCGACGCCGGGCAGGACCTTGCCTTCCATCCATTCGAGGAAGGCGCCGCCGGCGGTCGAGACATAGGTGAAATCGTCAGCCACGGTTGCATGGTTCAGTGCCGAGACCGTGTCGCCGCCACCGGCGACCGAGGTCAGCTTGCCGCCCTTGGTGCATTCGGCTGCATATTTGGCAACAGCAACCGTTGCGGCATCGAAGGGCGTGATCTCGAAGGCGCCGAGCGGGCCGTTCCAGACGAGCGTAGTGGCGCGGCCGATCCATGCCTTGATGGCTTCCACCGACTTCGGACCGACATCGAGGACCATTGCATCCGAGGGGATGGCGTCGATGGCGACGGTTTCGTTATCCGCCCCTGCCTTGAATTCGCGGGCAACGACGCCGTCTTCCGGCAACACAATCGCGCAGCCGGCGGTGGCGGCCTCGATCATGATCTGCTTGGCGGTCGCGGCGAGATCGTGTTCGCAGAGCGACTTGCCGACATCGGTGCCGCGGGCGGCAAGGAAGGTGTTTGCCATGCCGCCACCGATGACGAGTGCGTCGACCTTCTTCACGAGGTTCATCAGGAGATCGATCTTGCTGGAAACCTTGGCGCCACCGACGATCGCGACAACGGGGCGGACGGGATTGCCGAGGCCTTTTTCGAGCGCTTCGAGCTCGGCCTGCATCGTGCGGCCGGCATAGGCCGGAAGATGATGGGCAAGGCCCTCGGTCGAGCTATGCGCGCGGTGGGCAGCGGAGAAGGCGTCGTTGACATAGATGTCGCCGTTGGCGGCGAGCGCCTTGGTGAAGCCGGCCTCGTTCTTTTCCTCTTCCTTGTGGAAACGGGTGTTTTCCAGAAGCAGGATATCGCCGTTGCTCATCTTCGCAATCGCGTCCGTCACCGGGGTGCCGATGCAGTCGGAGGCGAAAGCAACGTCGCGGCCAAGCACGCTGTTGACGGCAGGAACGATCTGGGAGAGCGAGAATTCATCGGACGGGCCATCTTTCGGGCGGCCGAAATGGGCGAGCAGAATGACCTTGGCGCCCTTGTCGGCCAGTTCAAGGATCGTCGGGGCGACGCGTTCGATGCGCGTTGCGTCGGTGACCTTTCCGTCCTTGACCGGCACGTTGAGGTCGACGCGAACGAGTACGCGCTTGCCTGCGATATCCGTGAGGTCGTCGAGAGTCTTAAAGGCGGGCATAGGGAGTATCCAATGTTGTTAAGGACGAAATTCGGGCCGACCTTACTACGGATGAGGTGAGACGCAAGGCATTCAGTCCTCCTTTTCGCCTCCGTCCAGCGTCTGCGAAACCGGCGACGCCGAGGCCTCGCGGCGGCGCGTAAGTGCGCTGCGGATGCGCTGGGCGATTTCGTGAAAATTGAGGAAGATCGGCAGGTTCATGGCCGGCTCGACCGCTTCCAGCGACATGCCGACGGAGCTGATATGGTCGGTCTCGTCGATGTCGCGCACGATCAGGATGATCGAGCCCAGGCGGACGCGGTCGGCATATTCCGCTCTGCCGCCGAGGCGCTGGCGCATCAGTTCGGCGATGGTCAGCGTCTTTTCGTGCTCGGAAAGGAGACCCGGCCCGTAGGCAGCGTCCAGATCCGATGCGGGGCGCAGAGGCGATAGCGAGAACGCGCCGAAGAAATCGGCATCTTCCGGATCGACCGGCGGGCGGCTGGCAAAGAGCCGGTCGAGAAGACGCGAATAGCTCGGCACGATGAAGAGATAGACGAGATCGTTTTCCCTGAGCCTGCCGGCATATTGATAGCGCATCGACCTGCCGTCACGCACGACGAGCGAGGGCATCGCCCAGCGCGGGATGCGCTCGCCCTTCAGCACCGGGCTGTCCTTGGCAACGCGATAGGAGAGGAGTTCGTGATTGACGGCGCCCGGCAAATCGACCTCGACCTTGTCGACTGCGCCGAGGCGCGGCGGGATTATGAGATTGAGACGCCGCGCCATCGGCTTGATCGTCCACCCTTGCACGAGCAGCGAGACGAGCACGACGATGAAGGCGACGTTGAAATAGGTGCGACTGCCATCGAGATTGCCGAGGATCGGCATGATGGCGAGCAGGATGGAGACGGCGCCGCGCAGGCCGACCCAGGCGAGAAAGCCGGTCTCTGGCTGGGTATAGTCATAGGGCAGCAGGCAGAGCCAGACGGCAAGTGGGCGCGCGACGAAGATCAGGAAGAAGGCGAGCAGGATGGCGGGAACGGCGATCGCCGGAAACTGCGATGGTGTCGCCAGGAGGCCGAGTACGAGGAACATGATGATCTGGGCAAGCCAGGTCATGCCGTCCTGGAAGCGTTTGATGCTCGCGGAGTTGGGGATGCGCCGGCTGCCGGCATAGATGCCGGCGACGTAGACGGCGAGAAAGCCGCTGCCGCCGACGGCGCCGGTGAAGGAAAAGACGAGCAGGGCGAGTGCCAGCACGAAGATCGGCGTCAGGCCGCGATCCGTCTCAAGCTTACCGGCCACGAGCACGATCATCATGCCGCCCAGCAGGCCGAGAATGACGCCGAGGCCCATTTCCTCGATGAACATCACAAGCATGCCGATATTGATGCCGTGATAGCCCTGGCCACTGCCAATCACCTCGACGAGGGCGATCGTCAGGAAGATGGCCATGGGATCGTTGGTGCCGGACTCCACCTCGAGGGTCGAGCGCACCTTGTCGCGGATGTTGATGCCGCCGATGCGCAGCAGGAAGAAGACGGCCGCCGCATCCGTTGAAGCGACGATGGAGCCGAGCAGCAGACCCTCCAGCCAGGAAAAGTGGAGCAGCCATGAGGCGGCGAGGCCGAAGATCGCGGCGGTCAACAGGACGCCGACCGAGGCGAGCGTTAAGGCAGGCGCCGCCGCGAGCTTGAAGGCCTGGATCGGCGTGCCGAAGCCTGAGTCGAAAAGGATGATGGCGAGCGCCAGCGAGCCGAGGATATAGGCAAGGTAATTGTTGCTGAACTCGATGCCGAGGCCATCCGTGCCTGCAAGCAGACCGATGACGAGGAAGAGCAACAGCAAGGGTGCGCCGAAGCGAAAGGCGAGCAGACTCGAAAAAGCCGCGATCAGGATGAGCGCCGTTGAGACCAAGACCACGATGTAGAAGGCTTGCAACGTCCGTCCCTTTCATTTCTCGATAGGACCCTGCCAATCTGGCTGGCGCCGCCACCGATCACTTGCCCCGATCCTTGATCCTCCGCGACATTCCCCTTTCTCCAGTAGACGGCAAAAGACAGCATAAGGGTAGGCCCTGCGGCTTAACCTCTATGATGCGACGTCATGCTGCTGAACGGGCGGCCTGTGGCCGGGTGAAATGGAATGCTGCGAAGAAATACCTATAGGAAATTTATAGGAAAATCAGGCAATAGCGGGGCGGAATTGGGGAGAATGTTTTTTATTGTCGGATTGTGTCGACAGAGGTCATTGTGGCCTGCATCCATACGCCTGTCTTCCGGTCGTGCTGAGGAAGAGGGCGGAGCTATCTTCATGCACGGTTCAAGCCAATAGATGTATGGCGAAACTGAAAAATCCGGGTACTGCTTCGAATGCCATGCCGGCGTCATCCTGTATCGATACAAGGGCTGGCCAATTCTCGGAACCGCTATAGATTGACAGGATTGGACGGCCGCAAACCTTTAATTTATAATCGATTTTATGATCGGAGCCAGGGTTTGGGGCGTTGACAACTCATATCAAACGTAGGGGTATGGCGCGCCTACGAAGGAATCTTAATCTGGCGCCGCTTCCGGACGTGCAAAATTGTACCGAGTGAAGCGTGGGGGCCGAATGCAGCTGAAGGAGCAAGGAGAGAGAGATGGTCGACGCTAAGCAGATGTCGCAGATGGCCGAAAAGAAGGGCTTCATCGCCGCCCTCGATCAGAGCGGGGGCTCCACTCCGGGCGCTTTGCGCCTCTATGGGATCGCTGATTCCGATTATAGCGGCGACGAGGAGATGTTTCGCCTGATGCATGAGATGCGCGTGCGCATCATGACGGCGCCGAATTTCTCCGGCGACAAGGTTATTGCCGCCATCCTGTTCGAAAAGACCATGGATGGCGAAGCCCAGGGTAAGCCGGTTCCTACCTATCTTTGGGAAGATCGCGGCGTTGTTCCTTTCCTCAAGGTCGACAAGGGCCTGGAGGCCGAGGCAAACGGCGTTCAGCTGATGAAGCCGATGCCTGATCTTGACACCCTGCTCGCCCGTGCCGTCAAGAAGGGCATCTTCGGCACCAAGATGCGTTCTGTCATCGCCAATGCCGACAAGACCGGTATCGCGGCCATCGTCAAGCAGCAGTTCGAAGTCGGCCGCCAGATCCTCGGCCACGGCCTCATCCCTATCATCGAGCCGGAAGTCTCGATCAAGAGCCCGACGAAGCAGGAAGCGGAAGCCATCCTGCGCGACGAGATCACCAAGGAACTCGACGGGCTGCCTGAAGGCACCAAGGTCATGCTGAAGCTGACCATTCCGACGGTGCCGGATTTCTACAAGCCATTGATCGACCACAAGGCGGTCGTCCGCGTCGTGGCGCTCTCGGGCGGCTACAGCCTGGCCGATGCCTGCGAGAAGCTCAGCCATAACCACGGCATGATCGCGAGCTTCTCGCGCGCCCTGACGGAGGGCCTGCGCGTCTCGATGAGCGATGGCGAATTCGACGCCGACCTCGGCAGGACCATTGGTCAGATTTACACGGCCAGCGTCGACAAGGTCTGACCTCACAGGCAGTTCCGGCCAACCGGAACTGCCAAGAGCTACAGTCTTTCAGCCATTCAAAACAAAAAAGCCGGCCGTTCGGATGAACGGCCGGCTTTTTCATGTCTGTCGATCGTCTCAGATCGTCTTCGCGAAGGCGACTGCGGTGTCGGACATGCGGCTCGAGAAGCCCCATTCGTTGTCGTACCAGGAGAGCACGCGCACGAAATTGCCTTCCATGACCTTCGTCTGATCGGTTGCGAAGATCGAGGAGTGGCTGTCGTGGTTGAAGTCGCGGGAAACCAGCGGCTCGTCGGTGTAGCCGAGGATGCCCTTGAGCTTGCCGTTAGCGGCAGCCTTGATCGCTTCGTTGATTTCGCCGACGGACGTTGCCTTCTTGGCGACGAACTTGAAGTCGATGACCGAGACGTTCGGGGTCGGAACGCGGATCGACGTGCCGTCGAGCTTACCCTTCAGATGCGGCATGACGAGGCCGACTGCCTTGGCAGCGCCCGTCGACGTCGGGATCATGGACAGGGCTGCGGCGCGGGCGCGGTACAGGTCCTTGTGCATGGTGTCGAGCGTCGGCTGGTCGCCGGTGTAGGAGTGGATCGTCGTCATGAAGCCGTGGTCGATGCCGACGGCGTCATCGAGAACCTTAACGACCGGCACGAGGCAGTTCGTCGTGCAGGATGCGTTGGAGATGACCAGGTGTTCCTTGGTGAGCTGGTCGTGGTTGACGCCGAAGACGACGGTCAGGTCAGCGCCGTCGGCAGGTGCCGAAACGATGACGCGCTTGGCGCCGGCCGTCAGGTGGGCAGCAGCCTTGTCGCGGGCGGTGAAGATGCCCGTGCATTCCATGGCAATGTCGACGCCGAGGTCGCGATGCGGCAGGGTTGCCGGATCCTTGATTGCCGTCACCTTGATCGGCTTGCCGCCGCCGACGATGATCGTGTCGCCTTCGACCTTCACTTCAGCCGGGAACTTGCCGTGGATCGAGTCATAGCGCAGCAAGTGGGCATTGGTCTCGACCGGTCCGAGGTCGTTGATCGCTACGATTTCGATGTCGGTACGGCCGGATTCGACGATGGCGCGCAGAACGTTGCGGCCGATGCGGCCAAAACCGTTGATGGCAACTTTTACAGTCATTCTATCCACTCCCATTAAAGCAGGGCGTTACGTTTCAGTGAGTGGAGGACGCCGTGGGCGCCCTCCCAATTCGCCGTCAGGCGAGCTTTGCTTCCGCAGCAGCGACAACGGCATCCGCCGTGATGCCGAAATGCTTGAAGACATCCTTTGCCGGGCCGGAAGCGCCGAAGCTCTTCATGCCAACAAAAGCGCCTTCCGGTCCGATAAAGGCATCCCAGCCTTCGCGAACGGCGGCTTCAGCGGCGATCTTGACCGGCGAGTTGCCGATGACTTTCTTGCGATAGTCTTCCGGCTGTTCGAAGAACAGTTCCGTGCAGGGCACGGAAACCACGCGAGTCGAGATTCCCTTGCCTTCGAGCGTCGCACGAGCGGCGACGGCAAGCTCAACTTCGGAGCCGGAGGCGAAGATCGTGACCTTGGCGTCGTCGGAACCGGCGAGCGTGTAGGCGCCGAGTTCGCAAAGGTTCTTTTCGCTATACTCGGTGCGAGCCGGAGCCAGGTTCTGGCGGGTCAGCGCGAGAGCCGACGGACGGTTATGCGTCTTGATGGCGATCTGCCAGCATTCTGCCGTTTCCGTGGCGTCAGCCGGGCGGAAGACCATGAGGTTCGGCACGGCGCGCAGACCGGCGATCTGCTCGACCGGCTGGTGCGTCGGTCCGTCTTCGCCGACGCCGATCGAGTCATGCGTCAGAACGTGAATGACGCGGATGCCCATCAGCGAAGCGAGGCGGATCGGAGGACGGCAATAATCCGAGAAGATCATGAAGCCGCCGCCGTAGGGGATCAGGCCGCCGTGCAGCGAGATACCGTTCATGGCAGAGGCCATGCCGTGCTCTCGAATGCCCCAGTGCATGTAGCGACCGGAGAAATCCGTCGGGGTGATCGAGACCATCTGGCTGGTCTTGGTGTTGTTCGACGGCGTCAGGTCGGCGGAGCCGCCGAGCGTTTCCGGCAGGAAGCCGTTGATGACTTCGAGCGCGTCTTCGGAAGCCTTGCGGGTTGCGACCGTCGGCTTGGTTTCGGCGAGCTTCTTCTTGTATTCGCTGATTGCGGCGTCGAAGCCTTCCGGCAGTTCGCCGGCGAAGCGACGGTTGAATTCTGCCTTGGCCGGAGCGTTGGCGAGAATGCCTTCCCATTCCTTGACGATGTTTTCAGAACGCGTGCCGGCAGCGCGCCATGCATCGAGAACGTCCGAAGGAATGACGAAGGGTTCGTAATCCCAGTTCAGCGCCTTGCGGGTCGCCGCAATTTCCTCGGCGCCGAGCGGCGAGCCGTGAACCTTGTGGGTTCCCTGCTTGTGCGGTGCGCCGAAGCCGATGACGGTCTTGCAGGCGATGAAGGTCGGACGGTCGGACTGGTGAGCGGCTTCGATGGCGGCAGAGATCGCGGCCTGGTCGTGACCGTCGACTTCGATCGTGTTCCAGTGAACGGCCTTGAAACGAGCGATCTGGTCGGTCGAGTCCGAGAGCGAGAGAGCGCCGTCGATGGTGATCGAGTTGTTGTCCCAGAAGAGGATCAGCTTGTTCAGCTTCAGGTGGCCGGCAAGCGCGATTGCTTCATGGCTGATACCTTCCATCAGGCAGCCGTCGCCGTTGATGACGTAGGTATAGTGGTCCTGCAGGTTGGCGCCGAATTCCTCGCGCAGCTTGCGCTCGGCGATCGCCATGCCGACAGCGTTCGCGATGCCCTGGCCGAGCGGGCCGGTCGTCGTTTCGATGCCCGTTGCATGGCCGTATTCCGGATGGCCGGCGGTCTTGGAACCAAGCTGGCGGAACTGCTTCAGGTCTTCGACTGTCATATCAGGATAGCCGGTTAGATAGAGCAGCGAATAGAGCAGCATGGAGCCGTGGCCGGCCGACAGTACGAAGCGATCCCGGTTCGGCCAATGCGGCTTCTTCGGATCAAACCGCAGATATTTGGTGAACAGAACCGTTGCGACGTCGGCCATGCCCATCGGCATGCCCGGGTGGCCAGAGTTCGCCTTTTCGACTGCATCCATGGCAAGGAAACGGATCGCATTTGCCATCCGGTCGTGTTGTTCGGGAGAGATCATCGTCGTTCCGCAGGTTCCGGGTCTCGGGAGATGGTCTCAATGTGGGAGGCAGACCATCGGTTGAAAGGCCTTCTTAGATGGAGCACCTTATACACTCCCAATCCAGGTCAGCCTCAGGCGGCTGAGACATAGCAGTTGGGGCGAGCAAGTCAACAAATCGAACCCCAGTTCAGGGGTGGGTGCGGCAATTTTTTGACATTTGCCCGCGGCCTTGTACAAAAGACGACATCCTTCCCGAGCGCCCGCCGACAGCAAGAAACCGTCCGTTCATCCACAGATAACGCCACCTGCCGCACGGGTGCCTTTATTGACGGGCAGTTGCCGAGGTGAATACTGTTTGTAAATCAGACAAGTGGCCCGATAAACGATTCGGAATCTTGCGCGGGAACCGGAAGACATGATGCCCACGGGGAAAACCATGGATGCGGCGCTCAGCGAATTGCGACAGGCGATCGCGGCGCTGGAGAATGCCGTCGATATGCGGTTCGAGCGGGAGCGTGAGAGAAGCGAAATCGACGGTGAAGTCCGCCGGGTGCATGCCGACCGCTCGCGGCTGGCACAGGAACTCGATCAGGCCGAGTTCCGCGCAAACCGTCTGGAAGAAGTCAATCGCGAGGTTTCCCGCCGGCTAGTCACTGCGATGGAAACCATAAGGGCCGTGCTCGACCGCTGAGGATTTGCCTTGTGCGGGGCGGGCGATAACGGCCAGGAACGAGAAGTCGAATGGCGCAGGTAACGGTAACGATCGACGGCAAGGCCTATCGGATGGCCTGCGAAGAGGGCCAGGAAGAACACCTGACGGATCTTGCCACCCGCTTCGACCGTTATGTCGGTCATCTCAAGGATCAATTCGGGGAGATCGGCGATCTTCGCATCACCGTCATGGCCGGCATCATGATCATGGACGAGGTTTCGGAGCTTTCCCGCCGGGTTTCCTCTCTGGAAGGCGAGCTGGAGACGCTGCGCAGCAATCGCGACACCGCGCTTGCGACCAGCGCCCGGTCGGAGGAGACGCTGGCACAGGCTCTCAACGAGGTCACGGCCAATATCAGGGGTATCACCGAGAAGCTGGTGGCGCGACCTAGCGCAGAGGTCAACTAATTTCGAGGGTTCAGTGCCGTGCTACTGGTGCGGCGCGCCGAATGCCTCTATATACTCGGATGCGGTCTGCGCTTCCCGACAGGAACCACAATCCCTGGGGCCATACTCGATCCAAAGGGAGCTGTCCCTGACCAGGCTCGTGGGCTTGGTCATATGGCGCCCACCTACGTTTGTAGGCACCCAGGATCGTAAATCTCCATCGGTCGCCGTGGATCGCACTTTTTCCCCCTGAACGACGCGATCATTTTGGCGCGCCCTGCACCGACGTCTATGCTCTGTCGGCCACTGCTATGGGGCAATCCGACATCTGTCTCGTTGCAGCCCAGAAGATCAGCGCCGTGACGCTTATGCCGGCGCCAAGGATGCAGACGCCGGGCCAGCCTGCAATTCCGTAGACGATCGTCGAGCCGCTGGCGCCAGCCGCGCTGCCAATCGAATAAAATACCATGTAGCCGGCGACCAGTCGGCTGCGCGCTTCCGAGTGCAGGGTGAAGATCATGCTCTGGTTTGTAACGTGGACGGCCTGGATAGCCAGGTCCAGAGCAACGACGCCGAGGACAAGCAGCCAGATCGACCAGTGAAGCATCGCAATCGGCAGCCACGCGGCCAGCATGAGAGCAAGCGAGAGACCGGTCGTCCTTTCGCCGTATCCGCGATCGGTGAGCCGTCCGGCGCCACCGGCTGCCACGGCGCCCGCCATGCCCGCCAGGCCGAACAACCCGATTTCCGTATGCGACAGAGATAGAGGCGGTGCGCTCAGCGGCAGAACCATTGCCGTCCAGAATGTGCTGAAGGCGGCGAAGATCAAGAGGGCCAGCGTGGCGCGAACGCGCAGAAGCCGTTCCCTTGCAAAAAGAGCAAACAGGGAGCGCAGCAGATCGCCATAGGATTCCGTTTTTCCTGATGATCGTTGTCGGGGCAGCGTCCAGGCAAGCAGGACCGCCATCGAAAGGGTCATGGCGGCGGATACGAGATAGACGCAACGCCAGCCGCCGATATCGGCAAGCATGCCGGAAGCGAAGCGCGCCATCAGGATGCCGATCACCACGCCACTGGTCACCAAGCCGACAGCCCTGCCGCGCTCGGCAGGTGCTGCCAATGTAGCAGCGAAGGCAACGAGGCTTTGGACGACCACGGCCAATAGACCGACCGCAGCAATTGCGGCAAGCATGACCGCAAATCCCGATGCGGTGCCGACGATCGTCAGGGCAATTGCTGACAGAACCGCCTGACTGACGATCAGCTTGCGGCGATCGATGGTGTCGCCAAGCGGAACGAGAAAGATAAGGCCGAGCCCATAGCCGACCTGCGTCATGGAGATGATGATGCCGATGGATGCGGGATCGACGTCGAAATCCCGCGCCATCGCATCGAGCAGGGGCTGCGCGGCATAGATGTTGGCCACACTCAGACCGCAGGCGATCGCAAAGATCATTGTCATGGCGGGTGTCAGTCTTCCGTCGGCGGCATCTCCCCTGATGTCATCAGGAATTTGGTCGTAGCTTTCAGTCATTCCATTCGTCCCTTCTATTTGGTCCTATAATAGGACCAGTTGTCATGGGACTTGTCTAGTCCTATGTTGAGACCAAGTAATCGGGATGCGAAGGAGACCTGTCTTGGTCAGGCGAACCAGTCTCAGAGAGGCGGATTGTCCTGTCGCGCGGTCGTTGGACACGATCGGCGATTGGTGGTCGCTTCTCATCATTCGCGATGCTTTTGACGGCATGCGGCGGTTCGGCGAATTCCAGAAGAGCCTCGGTGTGGCAAAGGGCATCCTGTCTGCGCGGCTGAACAGCCTCGTGAACGCGGACGTCCTGGCGCTAGTCCCTGCCTCGAACGGCAGTGCCTATAAGGAATATGTGCTGACGGAAAAGGGGCGTGGTTTGTTTCACGTCATCGTCGGGCTGCGACAATGGGGAGAAGCCCATCTTTTTGCGCCGGGGGAACCGCATTCCGAACTGATCGATATTGCCGCAGGCCAGCCGGTCGGCCCGCTCGAATTCCACTCGCTGGATGGTCGTGTTCTCGGTTGGGAGGGCACGGTGGTCCGAAAAGTATCGGCGAAGACCTGACGCCGGTAGAGGTCACATTGGTGGTTCACGTCCTGATTGCTCAGGAATCCCACTATGTCCGATTTTCCATGTGGATAAGCTCAAATACGGCGTGAACAAGAAATTCCTTACAATAAGAAGAGATTCTCGGCTTGGGGGCGAGTCCTGCGCCAAAATTGCCCAAATTGCTGATAATGGGAGCGCGTAGAGAAAAGAGCCTGCCAAAGGCGTGCAGACGGTCATAACAAACTTAAGATTTATCTTTACTGCACATCTGCTGAGTGGGCCCGGCGAAAGCCAGATCAAAACAGGAAAATCATGTCGACTCCAATCGATTTGGAAAAGTCCGAAGAGGAAGTGGAAGAGCGCGGCTGGCTGAGAAGCATCCTCGGCAGCTACAAGACACAGATCGTCGCGGTTCTCAGCGTCTTCGTCTTCGGGCTGGTGGCGCTTGCGATTTTCCATATGACGCAGGAGGTGCGCTATGACGATGTCGTCCTGGCGCTCGCCGAGACCAAAGTCAGCTCGATCCTGCTTGCCTTGTTCTTCACGGGCCTCAGCTTCTTCGCGCTCGTCTTCTACGACCAGAACGCGCTGGAATATATCGGCAAGAAGTTGCCGTTTCCGCATGTGGCCCTGACCGCCTTCAGCGCCTATGCGGTCGGCAATACCGCCGGGTTCGGCGCGCTCAGCGCCGGCGCGATCCGCTATCGCGCCTACACGCGCCAGGGACTGACGCCGGAAGAGATCACGCGCGTCATCGCCTTCGTGACGCTCTCCTTCGGTCTCGGCCTTGCTGCCGTTGGCTCCATTTCCCTGCTTATCATTGCCGATGAGATCGGGCCGTTGATCAATGTCAACGGTATTTGGCTGCGCGTGCTCGCTTCGGTGATCATACTGATGCTTGCGATAGTCGTTGTCCTTGGGCGCGACGAGCGCGAGGTTTCCATTGGCCCGATTTCGTTCCGCCTGCCGGATTCGCGCACATGGTCGCGGCAGTTCCTGGTCACGGCATTGGATATCGCCGCTTCGGCTTCGGTACTCTATGTGCTGCTGCCGGATTCGGCCATCGGCTGGCCGGCGTTCCTGGCGGTCTATTCCATCGCCGTCGGGCTTGGCGTTCTCAGCCACGTTCCGGCAGGGCTTGGTGTCTTCGAAACCGTCATCATCGCCTGGCTCGGCAATGCGGTGAACGTCGATGCCGTCCTCGGTTCACTCGTTCTCTACCGCGTCATCTATCACGTCATTCCGCTGCTGATCGCGATCCTTGCGGTCGCGGCTGCCGAGTTGCGTCGTTTCGTCGACCACCCGGCGGCATCAAGCGTACGCCGCATCGGTGGGCGGCTGATGCCGCAGCTGTTGTCGGCTTTCGCCCTGCTTTTGGGCGTCATGCTGGTGTTTTCGAGCGTGACGCCGACACCGGACGAGAATCTCGAATTCCTGTCGGACTATCTGCCGCTATCCGTCATCGAAGGTGCGCATTTCTTCTCGAGCTTGCTCGGGCTTGCGCTCGTCGTTGCCGCCCGCGGTCTCGGCCAGCGACTGGATGGCGCCTGGTGGGTTTCGGTTTCGGTCGCGGTCGCCTCGTTGATGCTGTCGCTACTGAAGGCGATCGCGCTGGTCGAGGCGAGCTTCCTTGCCTTCCTGATCTTCGGTCTTTTTGTCAGCCGGCGGCTCTTCAACCGACCGGCTTCGCTGTTGAACCAGGCGCTCACTGCCGGATGGCTGATGGCGATCGCGGTCATCTGCATCAGCGCCATCGTCATCCTGTTCTTCGTCTATCGCGACGTGGACTATAGCAACGAGCTCTGGTGGCAGTTCGAATTCGTCGGCGAAGCGCCGCGCGGCCTGCGTGCAGCACTCGGCATTTCGATCGTCGCCTCGGCCTTTGCGATCTTCAGCCTGCTGCGTCCTGCAACCGCGCGGCTGCAGCCGGTCAGCGACGATGCACTGGAGCGGGCCGTCACCATCGTCGAAAAGCATGGCGTCGCCGACGCCAATCTGGTGCGCATGCGCGACAAGAGCATCATGTTCTCCGAAAAGGGCGATGCCTTCATCATGTATGGCAGGCAAGGACGCTCCTGGATCGCGCTTTTCGATCCGATCGGGCCGCGCCAGGCCATGTCGGATCTTGTTTGGCGCTTTGTCGAGGCCGCACGTGCCGCAGGCTGTCGGGCCGTGTTCTACCAGATATCGCCGTCGCTTCTGCCCTATTGCGCCGACGCCGGCCTTCGCGCCTTCAAGCTCGGTGAGCTCGCCGTCGTCAATCTTGCGAATTTCGAGCTCAAGGGCGGCAAGTGGGCCAATCTTCGCCAGACGGCGAGCCGCGCGCTGCGCGACGGACTGGAATTTGCCGTTATCGAGCCGCAGGATGTGCCTGCGGTCATAGATCAGCTTGCCGCGGTTTCCGATGCCTGGTTGTCTGATCACAACGCCAAGGAGAAAGGTTTTTCTCTCGGTGCCTTCGATCCGGATTACGTTGCCTCGCAGCCGGTCGGGATTTTGAAGAAGGATGGCAAGATCGTCGCCTTCGCCAACATCCTGCAGACGGAGACCAAGGAAGAGGGATCGGTCGACCTGATGCGCTTTTCGCCGGATGCGCCGAAGGGCTCGATGGATTTTCTGTTCGTTCAGATACTCGATCACCTTAGGAATGCCGGATTTCAGCGCTTCAACCTCGGCATGGCACCGCTCTCGGGCATGTCGAAGCGTGAATCTGCCCCTGTCTGGGACAGGGTAGGCGGGACGGTCTTCGAGCACGGTGAACGGTATTACAACTTCAAAGGGCTAAGAGCCTTCAAATCGAAATTTCACCCCGAATGGCAAGCACGCTATCTTGCAGTGTCAGGTGGGGTAAGTCCGATGATTGCTTTGATGGATGCGACATTCCTGATCGGCGGCGGACTGAAAGGGGTCGTCAGGAAATGATCTTGAAATACGCAATGTCGTTCGTCGCTGCCGCGCTTATCGCAGCCGGTGTGGCGAGAGCGGACGAAGACAATACCAAATATGATCTCGGCATGATCTCGCCGCCGCATATCATGCGGCCACAGGGCAAGGTCACGAGCGAAATCGTGCTGATCTCCGATGGAGACGGCTGGGGCGATAAGGAGAATAATGTTGCCAAGAAGCTGGTGGCCGGTGGCTCGCTGGTGATCGGCATCGATTATCCGTCCTTCCTGGCGTCGCTCAACAAATATGATGTCAGCAAGAACGATGGCTGTATCTACATGGTGTCCGACATCGAGTCGCTCAGCCAGCAGATCCAGCGCTCCATCGCCGACAGCACCTACGAGCTGCCGATCATCGCCGGCGTCGGCGAAGGCGGAGCGATGGCGCTGACGATCGCGGCGCAGACGCCTGATGCGACGGTCGCTGGAACGTTGGCAGTCGATCCGACGCCGGGCATTGGCCTGAAGCAGGAGCTGTGCACGCCGGCCGAGAAGACGACCTATGGCGACAATATCGCGTTCGGTCTCCAGGACGGCACCTTGCCCAATCCTGTTGTCGCGACCTTCACGGAAAATGCCAACAAGGATGGCCGCACGCATGTCGAGGATATCCAGAAGGTGCATCCGGATGTCCAGATCACTGATTCCGACGATAGCGATCCCTATCAGGCGCTGAGCGACGGGCTGGTCAACTTCATCAAGGTTCTCGACAGCGAGAAGTCATCACTCAACCTGCCGCTCGATCTGATGAATGCCAAGCCGAGCATGGACACGGTCGCGATCGTCTATTCGGGCGACGGTGGCTGGAGAGACATCGACAAGGAAGTGGGCGGCTATCTGCAAGACCAGGGCATCCCCGTGGTTGGTGTCGATACGCTTCACTATTTCTGGTCGGAGCGGACGCCACAGGAAACGGCCAAGGATCTCGGTCGCATCATCGACTACTACACCAAGCGGCTGAAGGTGCGCCATGTCGTGCTGGTCGGTTATTCCTTCGGGGCTGACGTATTGCCGGCGAGCTACAACATGCTGACCCCGGAACAGAAGAACAAGGTCGCGCAGATATCGCTTCTGTCGCTGTCGCGTAAGGTCGACTACGTGATCTCGGTCATGGGCTGGCTCGGCGCGGCAAGCGAGGGCAAGGGCGGAAACCCGCTCAACGACCTGAAGTCGGTCAACCCCAAGATCGTCCAGTGCATCTACGGCAAGGACGACGACGAGGATGTCGCATGCCCGTCGCTCGATGGGTCGGGCGCTCAGGTGATCGGCATGTCCGGCGGCCACCATTTCGACGATGACTACGAAGCGCTTGCGCAGCATATCATCGACGGGCTGAAGAGCCGTCTGGTCGAGTAATCGAATTTTTGCCGGCGGCGACGTCCTGTCGCCGCTGCATTATTGGTTTGAATGTCCGGGTCGATACCGGCCCGATCCCTGAAGACATTCGTTTGCTTCCTGGCCTGACTATCGGTAGTCGGAAGGAGGCAGCCGTGAGTCGATACTTCGATCGACGGCGCGGCATTCGTTCGAAATCCAAGAGGAAACAGTCTTGCCTGTCGCACCCGTCTCCGCCTTCGACAAACATTATTCGGCCTTCCTCTTCGACATGGACGGCACGATCCTCAATTCGATCGCGGCGGCTGAGCGCGTGTGGGGCGACTGGGCCAGGCGGCAGGGGCTCGATGTCGTCGAGTTCCTTCCGAAGATGCATGGCAAGCGCGGCATCGACACGATCGGGCAGCTCAATCTGCCGGGCGTCGATCCCGTACGCGAGTCGGCGCTGATCGCTGAAGCCGAAATTGCAGATACGCGCGGCGTGATACCGATCCCCGGCGCTGTAGAATTCCTGGCATCGCTGCCGCCGGATCGTTGGGCAATAGTAACCTCCTCGCCGATCGCACTTGCCAAGGCGCGGCTTGAAGCGGCCGGCCTGCCGATGCCGCGTTTCATCGTCACCGCCGAAGACGTCACCGTCGGCAAGCCGAATCCGCAATGCTATATCCTGGGGGCCGAGCGTCTCGGCGTCAGCACGTCGCATTGCCTAGTGTTCGAGGATGTTCTGGCTGGCGTCCAGGCAGGTGAGGCGGCAGGCGCTGATGTAACCGTCATAACCGCCACGCATGCCCATCCGCTCGAGACAGCGCATACGACGATTACCGATTATCTCGGCGTCGAAGTGCATATCACCGAGGACCACTTTCTGACCATGAGGCGCAAGGCCTCCCTCTAGGCCCCTCGGGAACAGAGAAAGGGGAAGAGCGGGTCCAGTCCATAGCCAGTCGCTCTTCCCAGGTTACGGGTGACGTGCTCTAGGCGGCCCGCGTACCCGTTGACGGGGTAATGTTCTGGTTCATTCGGAACAGATTGAGCGGGTCGTAGCGCTGCTTGATCTCGACCAGATGCCGATAATTGCTGCCATAGGCGGCCTGTACCCGATCCCCTTCGTCAAACGGCATGAAGTTGATATAGGCTGTGCCAATCGCATGCGGCTTGGTTGCTTCGAATAGCTCTCGCGCCCAGCCGATGCATGGGTTGTCCATGCTCTGCTCGCGCCAGCGTGCATGGACGTTCATCACAAAGTGGGATTTGCGTTGCGGGAATGCGGTTGCATCCTGCGCGATGCGGCCGGCGCGGCCGCCGACATGGCCGATAAATATTTCGCATTCCGGTCCCGGCAGCTTGCCGACCGCCTGGCGCAATACGTCGATGGCGCCATCCGACAGGGCCGCGAAATCCTGGCTCTTCCAGTAATTGCGCGCTCCCGGCGTCAGCAGCGGATCGAATGCCTGTTGCCATGCCGCAAAGGGTGCCGGGCCGACCACATCGGCGATGGGACGCCCAATGCCGCGCAGCCTTGCCGTCGCCTTCTTGCCCTCTTCGACATCGCCGGCATAGCACATGGCGAGAACGAGAATCTTCTTGCCGTGCCATTCCGTGGGCAGGAAGGGCAGTGGGGGCGCATGGCGCATCACGACCCAGCAGGTCAGCTCATCGGGGGCTGCCTCGAGTGCTTCGCGATAGTCCCGAAGGATGTTTTCCGCGTCGTCGAAAGAATGCACGACCAGTCCGGCCAGAACCTGCGGATTGAGTTCGTTCAGCTGGAATTCGAATGATGTCACGACACCGAAATTGCCGCCGCCGCCGCGCAATGCCCAAAAGAGATCAGCGTGCTCCTCCTGGCTCGCACGCAGCAGCTGCCCGTCGGCAGTCACCACGTCGACAGAGAGAAGATTGTCGATCGTCAGGCCGAATTTTCGTGTGAGCCAGCCGAAGCCGCCGCCAAGCGTCAGGCCGGCTATGCCGGTCGTCGAATTGATCCCGGTCGGCAAAGCGAGGCCAAATGCCGCTGTCTCCTTATCCACATCGGACAGCAATGCACCCGGCTCTACGCGGGCCCGCCTAGCCTGCTGGTCGACCCTCACGGAGCGCATCTGGGAAAGGTCGATTACCACGCCGCCGTCGCAAACCGCATTGCCGGCGATGCCGTGGCCGCCGCCGCGGATGGAGACGAGCAACTTGTTCTCGCGCGCAAACTTGACCGCCGCGATCACGTCAGCAGCACCAAGGCAGCGGAATATGATGCCCGGCCGCTTGTCGATCATGCCGTTCCAGATGGCGCGCGTTTCATCATAGGCCGGGTCGTCCGGCGTCAGCAGGGCGCCGCGAAAGCCTAATGCAAGCGCGTCGATGGCCGCGCCGCTCACCACCGCTCGACCCTTTTCGAGGGTCGCGAGACTCAAATCATTCATGATTTTTCTCCTCGCAGGCGACGCCCCGTCTCGCTGCGGAGCTCATTTTGCGCTTAACGCTGCAGCTCCACAAGTATTCGCTAAAATAACAACCCGAAATCGGTATATCGGCTGCTCGCCTCATCGAGGCTGGGAATGTCGCCCCCGCGGCTTGAATTGGGCAGACAGCCCTCTATGGTCCACGGCCTTGTGATCTGAAAGATCGGGCGGCCATGACACCGAAAGAATTGAAAGCCGAGATGCGCAACGCACGGCTGGCGGAACGCGATGCCATTCCTGAGGAAGAGCGTATCGATAAGGCGCGCGATATGCTGAGGCATAGCGGCGATGCCATTGCGGTCGAGCCGGGCATGATCGTATCGGGCTTTTTGCCGATCCGCTCGGAAGCCGATATCCGGCCCTTGATGGAGCGGCTGCGCGAGCGTGGTGCGCGGCTCTGCGTTCCGGTCATTCTGGACAAGCTGACGATCGTCTTCCGCGAACTTTTGCCCGAGGCGCCGCTCGTTTCCAGCGGCTTCGGCACGGTTGGACCAGGGCCTGATGCTCATGTGCTCGATCCGGATTTGATGCTCGTGCCGCTCTCGGCTTTCGACCGGACCGGGCACCGGATTGGCTATGGTGCCGGCTATTATGACCGCGCAATCGATAAATTGTGGCAAAAAGGGCTCGATCCGAAGCTGATCGGCATTGCATTCGATTGCCAAGAAGTGCCATCAGTACCGGCTGAGCCCCATGATGTCAGACTGGACGCGATCTTGACCGAGAGCGGGCTCAGCATATTTTCTCCTGAGATTGGATAGTGAATGCGACTGCTGTTTCTGGGTGACATGGTTGGGAAAACGGGACGTACCGCAGTCTGGGACCGTCTGCCCGGATTGATTTCCGACCTGAAACTCGACTTCGTCATCGTCAACGGCGAGAACGCCGCCGGCGGCTTCGGCATTACCGAAGATATCTTCCTTGAGACCATCAATGCCGGTGCCGATGTCGTCACAACCGGAAACCACGTCTGGGACCAGAAGGAAGCGGTGACGTTCGCAGGCCGCCACGATCAGTTCCTGCGCCCGGCAAACTATCCCCAGGGCACGCCGGGCCGCGGCTCGGGCATCTACTATGCCCGCAACGGTGCCCGCGTGCTTGTTGCCAACATCATGGGCCGCGTGTTCATGCATCCGGAACTCGACGACCCTTTCAAGTCGGCCGAGGCGATCCTTGCGGCTGCGCCCCTGAAGGAACAGGCGGATGCGATCATCTTCGACTTCCATGCGGAGGCGACCAGCGAAAAGCAGTGCTTCGGCCACTTCGTCGACGGTCGCGCCAGCTTTGTCGTCGGCACGCATACGCATGTGCCGACGGCGGACGCACAGATCCTGAACGGCGGCACCGCCTACATGACCGATGCCGGCATGTGCGGCGACTATGACAGCTCACTCGGCATGGAAAAGGAAGAACCGCTCAACCGCTTCATTTCGAAGATGCCGAAGGGTCGGTTCGAAGCGGCATCGGGACCGGCGACGATCTGCGGCGTCGGCGTCGAGATTTCCGATGCGACGGGGCTTGCGGAGAAGATTGCTCCGCTCAGGATCGGTCCGCGGCTGTCGGAGACGATACCGGAGTTTTGGCGGTAGGCCCACACACTCCCCTCATCCCTGTGCTTGTCACAGGGATCCAGCCACCCCGCGTCCGCGCGGTGAATGGCTCGTCCAGATAATGCGTCTCCCGCGCCCAAGGACTTGGCCGCACTGGATTCCTGTGACAAGCACTGGAATGAGGGAGGAACATGCTGCCCTGCCCAACACGCAATCGTGAGCATCGGTCCTCTGGACCGCCTCCCACCCATGCCGCATTCTCGCTGCACCGTGAAAGCGCCGGAGGGGTGGCATGAAGCCGCACGATTTTATCCTCGCTATCGCATGCCTTGTGGCCTTCATTGCACCGAACCTTGCCACAGCCCAACAGACGAAAATCCAGGCCCGACCGCAGACGCCTGCCAGCGAGTGCCAGGCGATTGCGCAATCACTGCCCAAGACGACATTCGTCAATCTGACGTCCGCGCCGCCCTCGAAAGCGGCGGCGGAAGCCAACGACCAGGTGAAGATCACCTTTCTCGGTCACGCGACCTTCTTCATCGAGACGCCAGGCGGCGTGTCGATTGCGACCGATTTCAGCGGTGTTTATCCGCCGCCTTATGCGCCAACCGTCGCAACGATGAACAAAGCGCATCCGTCGCATTACACGTTGAACCCCGATCCCGCGATCAAATATGTCCTGCATGGATGGAGTGACACGCCCGGCGAGGCGGCGAAGATCAACATGAAGGTCGGCGACACGCTGATCCGCAATGTCCCGACCGACATCCGCGCCGGCTACGGCGGCGGCGTCGAACCGAACGGCAATTCGATCTTCATTTTCGAAGTGGCGGGGCTTTGCATCGGCCATCTCGGACATCTGCATTTCGAGCTTAATGACAAGCAATATGCGGAGATCGGCCGTCTCGATATCGTGATGGTGCCCGTCGATGGCGGCCTTACCATGGGCTCTGACAGCATGAGCCGCGTGGTGAAGCGGCTGCGTTCGTCGATCATCCTGCCGATGCATCGCTTCGGGCCGGTCATGGATCAATTCCTGGCGCTATTCGGCCCGGATTTCGATGTCGAGAAATCGTCCGGCGACACGCTTACGGTTTCGCTCAGGACATTGCCGAAGAAGCCGCTCATCTATGTGGTGAACGGCATGATGTGACACAGAAATCCCGGGCGCTTGCGCGGCCCGGGATGTGATGCGGTTGTCAGTTTCGATCAGGCGAACTGCAGATGCCGCTTGATGCCGACGTCAGGCGTCTTTTCGTCGTCGAGATTGGCCTTGGCGATTTCCCAGCCGAACTTCAGCTTGCTCCCGGTCGAGACCCAGATTTCGGCATCGTCCACATGCATGGCAAGCATGGTCAGGTGGGGGTCCTTCTTGCCGTCATCGTACCAGGCAGCGACGATCGAGCTCCAGTACTGGTCGATGCGGGATGGATCGGGCCGCACCTCGATGCTGCCGGCGAGGCATGCGTGATAGTCGTGATCCTTGCCGACGAGGCAGAAATGCGCACGGGTGCCGGGCTTGATGGCGCGTGCGATGTCCGCGTCGGTCTTGGTATAGAACCAGATCGTGTTGGTCGTTGGATCGGCGTGCGGGGCCATGGGCTGCATATGCATTCCGGAGCCGTCGATACCCAGCATTCCGGCGTGAACGTTGTCTACCTGATCCCAGAGCTGTTGCGCCGGATGTTCGCGTGCTTCACTGAAGCTGGCCATGGCTTTCCCTTTCCGTAGCGTATGAGGTTCGGTTCAAAACGTCAGGTAGCTGGCTTTGTTCCCCGGCTTTCGCAATGGCGAGAATGCGGTGCTGCGACGCGCATTTCCGGCTTTTTACTTGAATGCCGGCTGCTTCGCTTTTATAAGGCGGCCCATTCCGAAAATAAGACGTGACAGGGGTGCCATGGCTGGCCATTCACAGTTCAAAAATATCATGCACCGCAAGGGTCGGCAGGACGCGGTCCGTTCGAAGCTGTTTTCCAAGCTCGCACGCGAAATCACGGTTGCGGCCAAGAGCGGTGTTGCCGATCCGACGATGAACGCGGCTCTGCGTCTCGCCGTGCAGAACGCCAAGGCGCAGTCCATGCCGAAGGACAATATCGACCGCGCCATCAAGAAGGCCGCGGGCGCCGAGGGCGAGAACTACGATGCGGTCCGCTATGAAGGCTACGGCCCGGGCGGCACGGCGATCATCGTCGAGGCGCTGACCGACAATCGCAACCGCACAGCCTCCAACGTTCGCTCGATCTTCTCCAAGGCGGGCGGTGCGCTCGGGGAAACCGGCTCGGTGTCCTTCTCCTTCGACCATGTCGGCGAGATCACCTACAAGCTTTCCGTCGGCGACGCCGACAAGGTCATGGAAGCTGCCATCGAGGCTGGCGCCGATGATGTCGAAACCGATGAAGACGGCCACTACATCACCACGGGTTTCGAGGCGATGAGCGAAGTTGCCAAGGCTCTGGAAGCCACGCTCGGCGAAGCAGAGACGGTCAAGGCCGTCTGGAGAGCACAGAACAACGTGCCTGTTGACGAAGAGCGTGCGCAGTCGCTGCTGAAGCTGATCGACAGCCTCGAAGATGACGACGACGTCCAGAACGTCTATTCGAACTTCGAAGTTTCCGACGAGGTCATGGCCAAGCTTTCCGCTTGATCGACGTTTAGGATTGAGTTCACAAGGGCCCTCGAAGTTTGCTTCGGGGGCCTTTTGTTTCGATTGGCAACCGGGTCCTCCGTGCCAATCGCATCGGCATATCCGCGCAGGCGAGAAATTGCGCTTGCGCAGGCGGATCGAAATCGGCTCAAGATGAGGGATTGCACCGCGCTGCCGTTTCCGACAATCGGCGCGTGTCGCCGAGGAGGATGAAATGATCGATACAGCCACGCTTGCGACCTATGTTCTCGTCGTGATGGGTCTGATGCTGATCCCGGGTCCCGCCGTTCTGCTGGTGCTGGCGCGGGCGACGACCGGTGGGCGGTCGATCGGGTTTGCGTCCGGGCTCGGCATTGCGACCGGCGATCTCGTGCATACGATCATGGCGACCTTCGGCCTCTCCGCCATTCTCGCGACATCGGCGCTGGCTTTCAGCATCGTGAAATATGCGGGCGTCGCCTATCTCGTCTATCTCGGCCTGAAGGCAATCACCGAAAAGTCCGGCCGTCTCGATCTCCCGACCACGCGGCCGATCAGTGCCGGCAAGGCATTCCGGCAGGCGATCCTCGCCGAAATTCTCAATCCGAAAACGGCGCTGTTCTTCCTCGCCTTCCTGCCGCAATTCGTGCATCCGGCAAACGGCCCGGCCATCCTGCAGTTTGCCGAGCTCGGCATCATCTTCGTGCTGCTCAGCGTCAGCTATACGGCTGTCATCGCCTTGGCCGCAGGCTCCTTCGGCCGCTGGCTGCAGCGCAATCCCGGCATCGGGCGCTGGCAGAACAAGGTGGTCGGCGCCGTCTATGTCGGGCTTGGCCTGCGGCTTGCGCTTCAGGATCGCTAGAAATCACAGCGCCGCCTGGCGGATGAAATCGTCTCGGAAAGCCGCAAGGTCAGACGCACCGACATCTGAGACCGCATAGAAGACAAGGCCGCCGCCGGACCATCTCACGACATTGTAGCCCTCATGCGTGTCGGCGGTCTCCGCTTCCGGCTTATCGGGCCAGACGAAGACGTTGATGATATGGGCGCGGCGCTTGTAGATCAGCGCAGCGACGACCTTGCCATCGATATAATCGACACGGCCGCCGACCAGCGGAAAGCCTTGCGGGGCCAGATCGACGACAGGCGGCGAGAAATCGATCTTGCCGTCGAACCAGGGTTTGACGGTATGCTGGTCCGATGTCAGCACGTCGGTCAGATGGTTGGCGAGCAGCGAGCGGATATGGCTCGCCAACACCTCGTCCTGGATCGGCAGGTTTCCGGTCGGCGCATTGACGAAGAGAAAAGCGCTTGCGGCCAAAACGCCGAGCGATGGAATGAAGCTCCATTCCTTCACATAGCGCAGGCCGCGCGCCCACCAAGTCTCTTGCGCGGATACGCCCCGACGGGCGTTTGCACGCGAGCGGCTTTCCTCGGCGATGGCATCGAGCAGGGTGGAGCGAACGGCAGATGGCATCGGCCATTTTACCCCATCCCGTCTCGTCAGCCGTCTCATGGTTTGAAGTCTTTCCAGTTCCGCAGTGCAGTCGGGGCAGGTGGCAAGGTGGCTCTCGAATTGTGCGGTGTGCACGGAATCCAGTTCGTCATCGACGAACCCGTGCAACATGATGCTCCATTCCGGGCAGCTTCCCTTGTCGGCATTCTCGTCAGTCATTTCGTCTTTCCATTGTCTTCAGTCAGGCGCCATGCGTCCGCAAATTCCTGGCGCGCTCTCGCCAGCCTTGACATGACGGTGCCGATCGGCACGTCGACGATCTCGGCGATCTGGCGGTAGGAGAGGTCTTCCAGTTCCCGCAGCACCAGTACCTCGCGCATGGCTTCGGGCAAGGCGCTGATCACCTTGCGGACGCGCAGCGATTCCGTCGTATGGATCATCGACATTTCCGGAGTGTCTTCCTCAGAGGCTACTTCGAAATCGGACGATCGCTCGCCGTCGGCTTCCGTCTGGCCTGGCATTGGGATCTCGACGCGGGACTTGCGCCGCTTTTCGATCAGCCAAGCGTGATAGCAGTTGCGCACGATGCTGAAGATCCATGCGCGTGGATCGCCGCCGCGATATCCACCGAAGCTGCGGCAGGCCCTGAGGAAGGCGTCCTGCAATATGTCCTGTGCCGCATCCTGATCCCGGCTGAGAAAACGCGCGAAATTATAGGCGGCGTCCATGTGAGGCACGATGGTTTGGCGAAAGCGGCGCATCACGTCGGCTTCGTCTGCACCATTGCCGGCTTCGGCGCGTGCCCGTTCCCCGATGTCCGTATCGGCCGTCGTGTCCAGTATGGCCAGAATGGTTTCTCTGAAAGTCGACAGCGCTCTTGCCGGCCCGTCATTCAGGACCGAACGGGCAAATCGCGACGTCGCCGCGCCGAGGTCGCCAAAGAAGGCGAGGAGGGGACGATGGGCAAATGATGTCGAATACGCGAGAGGGGCGTTTGTCATCCTGTTTCCCGAGCTGCGTCGAGGGAGAATAGGCCTCGGATCTGCGAAGGTGCAATGCTGGCTTCATAAGCTAGATCGATGAGGCGCCGCTTTTATTCCATCTAGAACTAAATTTTTTCGATTGTTCTGCGGTGCAGGCAACCGGCGATAAAATTCTGCCTTTTATTTCAGCAAGATAGCAAAAAACTTTGCGGGGTTCGGAATAAATCGACGGCGGCTGCGATCTGGTTTCAGCAGTGGGGCGAAATGCTGCTCCACGCCGCAGACCCCATAATTATCCGAGGAGACATCACAATGTTCAACATGACACGCCGCGCCGTTTTGGGCTCGGCCGCAGCGGCGGCCGCGTTCGGTCTGTCATCGAAGCTCGAATTCGTGGCGCCGGCTTTCGCCGAGACGCCGCTCGAGCCGACCGTCGGCTTCTATCGCTACAAAGTGGGCAACGTGGAAGTCACTGCGATCTACGACGGCATATGGCGCAAGCCGCATGATCCGAAATTCATCCGCAATGCCTCCATCGAGGACACGAAGGACGCGCTTGCCAAGGCAGGCTTGACCACGGAATTCATGCCGATCCCGCTCACCGTCGTCGTTCTCAAGATGGGCGATCGGCTGATCATGATGGATGCCGGCTCCGGCGTCGGGCAGTGGCAGGCAAACGCCACGCATCTGCCGGCCAACATGGCGGCGGCCGGCATCGACTACAAGAAGATCGATACGATCATGATCTCGCATTTCCATCCGGACCATGTCTGGGGACTGATGGAGAAGGGGACGAACGACGCGGTATTCCCGAATTCCGAGCTGATCGTCAACGCCGCCGAATTCAACTGGTGGACCGATCCGGCCCGTCTGGACAAGCTCGCTCCCGATCGCAAGCCGGCCGGCAAGCGCATCGCCGACGTCTTCCCGAAATGGAAGAACTGGAAGCTCGTCAACGACGGAGCCGAAGTCGCCCCAGGCATCCGGTTGGTATCGGCGCCCGGCCATACGCCTGGCCACTCCGTCTACATGGTTGATGCTGGGAGCGACCAATTCATGGTCTCGGCTGACATCATGTACGTGCCGGCTCTGCTTGCGCCGCATCCGGAATGGCAGGGCGCCTATGACCAGGACGGGCCGATGGCCGTCGATACCCGCCGCAAACTGATCGACCGGGTGATCGCAGACAATATCAAGATCTGCGGTTCCCATTTTCCGTTCCCGGGAACGGGGACTTTCGTGAAGGACGGCAATTCCTACGGGTTCACGCCGGTCCTTCAGAGCTGATCGATAAAGGAGAACGATCATGAGAGAATTTATGCTGAGCGGTAAGCTCGTCGCAGCCCTCATCATCTGCATCGCGGCCGCTGCCCCGGCGCTTGCCGTCGACAACATCGAATCATCCGATGCTCCGGATCTGACCTCCGTTCAGGCCAAGATCGCGGCGAAGGATTATTCGGGAGCACTGACCGAGCTTCAGGGCATTGCGCAGACCACGCAGCAGGCCGACGTCTACAATCTGATGGGCTTCACGCTTCGCAAGACCGGCGACTACAAGACGTCGCTCACCTACTACACCAAGGCGCTGGAACTGCAGCCTGACCACAAGGCTGCCCGGGAATATCTCGGCGAACTCTATGTCGAGACCGGCGACATGGCCAAGGCCAACGAGCAACTGGCAACGCTGCAGAAGCTTTGCCCAAGCGGCTGCGAAGAACTGGACGATTTGCGAAAGGCCATAGCTGCCAAGGGGGCTAGCTAATATGGCCGGGGGCAGGCGGGAAACCGCCTGCCCCAACTTGCTTCAAGCTATATTTGCATAAAGCCTGTTGCGCGGAGCGGCGGATCAGGCCGCCGTCTTTTCAAACACATCCAATCCCGCAAACAGCTCGACCGATTTCAGCCGCGCCTCGATATCGTGGATCGGCATGGAGAGGATCACCTCGTCGGCCTGCGTTTCCTTCAGGAAATTATTGAGTTTGGCTTCCGCGGTCTTCGGCGAACCGACAACGGCGTAGCGCAGGGTGTGCTCGACATTGAGCTTTTCCATCGGCGACCAGAAGGCGTCCATGTCCTCGATAGGCTTCGGGAATGGGCCGCGCACGTTGCGGCGCAGGTTCACGAACTGCTGTTGGGCCGAGGTGAAAAGGCGCTGCGCTTCAGCGTCGGTATCAGCCGCAGCGGCCATGGCGCCGACCATCACATAGGGCTTGTGGAGCGTTTCCGAAGGCTTGAAGCGGTCGCGATAGATGGCGATCGCATCGATAAGAGAATCCGGCGCGAAGTGGGAGGCGAAGGCATAGGGCAGGCCGAGCGCGGCGGCCAGATGGGCGCTGTAGAGGCTGGAGCCCAGGAGCCAGATCGGAATGTTGGAATTCGTGCCAGGAACGGCGAGGATCGACTGATTGTCGCTTGCCGGGCCAAGCAGATGTTGAAGTTCGACGATATCGTTCGGAAAGCTTTGGGCGCCGGCATCAAGGTTGCGGCGCAGGGCCTGGGCCGTACGCATGTCCGTCCCGGGCGCCCTTCCGAGGCCGAGATCGACGCGGCCCGGAAACAGGGCTTCCAGCGTGCCGAACTGTTCAGCAATCGTCAAAGGAGCATGGTTCGGCAGCATTATGCCGCCCGAGCCGATGCGGATATGCTTGGTTGCCGCGCCGACATGACCGATCACGACAGAGGTTGCTGCGCTGGCGATGCCGGGCATGCCGTGGTGTTCAGCGAGCCAGAAGCGCCTGTAGCCGAATTCCTCAGCTTTCTGCGCCATGCGTTTCGAGCTTTCGAGGGATTGGGTGACGCTGGTGCCTTCGGCAACGGGCGAAAGATCGAGGATGGAAAAGGGAACCATGGCAAAACCTGCACTATGAAGGGAGAAGCGATCGTCGTTCTCATGTAGGATGACAAATCATCTTTTCCAAAGGAAGATTTGACAAAACTGTCCAAAAATATGTCGGCGGCTGCATTCGCCTTCTCGTTCAACCGGCCAAGCTTCAGTGGCTGGGAGTGTTTTTGTTTTGTTCACATTTTGCTGGCACATCAATAGGCCGAACGATAGGGTAAACCATGCAAAATACGATTCGCATCATCGGTATCGATCCCGGGCTGCGCAGAACCGGCTGGGGTGTCATCGATACGCTCGGCAATTCATTGCGCTTCGTTGCCTCAGGGACCGTCACATCGGATGGCGAGATGGATCTCGCCTCGCGCCTTTGCCAGCTTCACGATGGGCTTGCCGAGATCGTTCACAGCTACAAGCCTGATGAAGCAGCGGTCGAGCAAACCTTTGTCAACAAGGATGCCGTTGCGACCCTGAAGCTCGGCCAGGCCCGCGGCATCGCCATGCTGGTTCCCGCGCGGGCCGGCCTTCAGGTTTCCGAATATGCGCCAAATGCTGTCAAGAAAGCGGTCATCGGCGTCGGCCACGGCGAAAAGCAGCAGATCCACATGATGCTGAAGATTTTGATGCCGAAGGTGGAGTTCAAGGGCAATGACGCCGCCGACGCCCTGGCGATCGCCATCTGCCACGCCCACAATCGTGGCGGTAACCGGATGCGCATGGCGGCGCTTGCCGGATAGTTTGTTCTTGACTTGTTCCGATGGTAATGATAATTCTTACCGAGTAATCGGAGCTGTTTGATGCGTGTGACATCCAAGGGACAGGTGACAATTCCGCGTGATCTGCGCGAACTGGCGGGAATTGAGCTCAACAGCGAGGTCATTTTTTCCATCGAGGGCGGAAAATTGGTGCTGTCTCCCAAGAATGGGAAAAGCGAAATCGAGGATCGGCAACGGCTCGATCGTTTTCTGGATACGCTGAAAAGACTCGAGGGAACCGGCGATCCCGATATCGATGCCGAGGCCTTGATGTCCATGACGCGCGATCGATCATAATGGTGACGATCGTCGATACCAATGTCCTTGTGGATCTGACCACGACCGGATCTCCTTGGCATGCCTGGTCGCGCGGGCAGGTGGTTTCCGCGTTTCGGCGGGGGCCGGTCGTGATCAATCCGATTATCTATGCTGAATTTTCCGTCCGCTATGACGATATCGAGGAGGTTGAGCGCATTCTGCCGCAGGATGAGTTCAGGCGGGAAAACCTGCCATGGCCCGCGGCTTTCGCGGCGGCGGCGGCCTTTCGCGTCTATCGCTCGTCGGGTGGCGGGCGCGAGCGGATTCTTCCCGATTTTCTGATTGGCGCTCATGCTGCGATCAGGGGTTATGCAGTGTTGACCCGCGATCCAAAAGGTTACCGCTCCTATTTCCCGTCGCTTGACCTCGTCACTCCCGAAACCCATCCCTGAGGGACCAATTTCATGATCGGCAAGCTGAAAGGCACTATCGAAGAGATCGGCGAAGACCATGTGCTCGTTGATGTACATGGCGTCTGCTATGTCGCTTTCTGCTCGGCGCGCACCTTGTCGAAGCTCGGATCGGCCGGTGAGGCCTGCATTCTCTTTATCGAGACCTATGTCCGCGAAGACCAGCTGAAGCTCTTCGGCTTTATGACGGCGCTGGAGCGGGAGTGGTTCAACATTCTGCAGGGCGTTCAGGGCGTGGGTGCGAAAGTTGCCCTGGCAATCCTGTCGACGCTGACGCCGCCTGAACTTGCAAACGCTATTGCCCTGCAGGACAAGGCCGCAGTCTCTCGCGCTCCGGGAGTGGGGCCGAAGGTCGCCCTTCGCTTGGTGACGGAACTCAAGAACAAGGCGCCCGCCTTTGCCGGCGAGGCGATTAATATCGGGCTGAAGCAGGAACTCGGCGAAGGGGTTGCATCCGCTCCTGTTGCCGACGCCGTCTCGGCGCTCACAAATCTCGGCTATTCCCGCGACCAGGCGGCAAATGCGGTCGCCGCCGCGATGAAAACGGCAGGCGAGGGAGCCGACAGCGCCAAACTGATACGCTTCGGGTTGAAGGAACTTGCGCGGTGAATTCGTTTCGACGCATCGAATTCCTTACTATAGTAAGGGTGCTGTCGAGATTATCGAAGGAATGGAACTTCTGACATGAATGAACCCGCCCGCCTGATATCGCCTGACAAGCGCGGCGAAGACCTAGATATGACGTTACGGCCACAGTCGCTGGACGAATTCACCGGACAGGCGGAGGCGCGCGCCAATCTCAAGATCTTCATCGAGGCGGCCAAGAATCGTGGCGAGGCGCTGGACCATGTGCTCTTTGTCGGTCCTCCGGGTCTGGGCAAGACGACGCTTGCGCAGATCATGGCGAAGGAACTCGGCGTCAATTTTCGCTCGACCTCCGGCCCGGTCATTGCCAAGGCGGGTGATCTGGCAGCGCTTCTCACCAATCTCGAGGAACGCGACGTCCTCTTCATCGATGAAATTCACCGGCTCAATCCGGCGGTCGAGGAAATCCTCTATCCGGCGATGGAAGATTTCCAACTGGACCTGATCATCGGCGAGGGGCCAGCGGCGCGGTCCGTCAAGATCGACCTTGCCAAGTTCACGCTGGTCGCTGCCACCACCCGTCTCGGCTTGCTGACGACGCCGCTGCGCGACCGTTTCGGCATTCCGGTGCGCCTGAGCTTTTACACCGTCGAGGAGCTGGAACTGATCGTGCGACGTGGTGCGCGGTTGATGGGGCTTGGCATGACTGATGACGGCGCCCGCGAGATTGCGAGACGGGCTCGCGGCACGCCGCGTATTGCCGGCCGTCTTCTGCGCCGCGTGCGCGATTTCGCGGAAGTGGCGCGGGCTGAGGCGGTGACGCGCGAGATTGCCGACGAGGCGCTGACGCGGCTGCTGGTGGACAATGTCGGTCTCGACCAGCTCGACAAGCGCTATCTCAACATGATCGCGGTCAATTTCGGCGGCGGTCCTGTCGGTATAGAGACGATTGCCGCAGGGCTTTCCGAGCCGCGGGATGCGATCGAGGATATTATCGAGCCCTACATGATCCAGCAGGGTTTCATCCAGCGGACGCCGCGCGGCCGCGTGCTGACGGCGATCGCGTGGAAGCATCTTGGGCTTCAGCCGCCGAAAGATCTGGAGGCGGCGCAATTCCGAATGAATCTCGACGATGAGTAAGGCCGCAAGCCGACCGGCCAAGGGCAAATCGGCTGCGGGTAAGGTGAGCAAGGCGCAGGACCTGCGCATCCGCATGAAGTTCAAACCGGATCGCATTTTCCAGATGCGCATCGCCGGGCTCGGTTTCCGCGACGGACATGTGCTTGTCCATCGCGCCACGCACGAGCCCTTCTGGACCTTTCCGGGCGGCCGAGCTGAGGTTGGCGAGACCTCCGAGGAAACGCTGAAGCGGGAGATGGTCGAGGAGCTTTGCGCCGAAGTCTCTGTCGAACGGCTGCTGTGGTCGGTCGAGAACTTCTTCGACTATGAAGGCAAGCAATGGCATGAGCTCGGTCTCTATTACCTGATGCATTTGCCCGAGCATTTTCCCTTTCGATCCGGCGAGATCGTGCACCGGATCAAGGACGGCAAAAGCGAACTCGAGTTCAAATGGGTGCCGGCCACGCGCGCCTCGCTTGCTGCGCTCGATATCCCGCCCTACTTCATCGCCGACGAGATCGAGAACCTGCCGCCGACGCCGCGTCATCTTGTCTGGCGCGATGGCGACCTGGATATCAAGTAACCGAACGTTTCGTCATCAGAGGCGGAACATTAAGGGGTTGAGCATGTCGGATTTCGATCCATGCAGGGTATTCCGCAAGCTGGCCTATAACAATGCGCTGGCCAATTTCCGGCTGCATCAAGCCTGTTCCGAGCTCGGTCCCGGCGAATTCGAAGCGATCCGCACGAGCTTCTTCCCGTCGCTCAAGGCGACTTTCAACCATATTCTGACCGTGGATTGGTTTTATGTCGATGGGCTCGAGGGCGGCCAGCTCGGGCCGAAGGCATTCCAGATCGAAGAACCCTGCGAGACCATGGCTTTGCTGGCGGAGGAGCAGGCGAAGGTCGACCGTCGGCTCCTCTTGCTCTGCGAGAATTTGAACCCCGACAGGCTTTCCGGCGTCGTCGATCTCAATCGCGGCAATCGCATTCAACAGGAGCGGATGGAGGATGTACTCAGCCATCTCTTCCAGCACCAGACGCATCATCGCGGTCAGGTGCATGCGATGCTTTCGGGGAGCAGCGTGAAGCCGCCGCAGCTAGACGAGTTCATCGTTGCCGACGACGCCCGCTTTCGCGGAAAGGAACTCACTGCATTTAACTGGAACGAGACGACGCTGATGCGCTGAGTGGCGGCAGGATTGCCGGAAGTTTTGTTGCCAGCGTGCGGATCGTTGTGCGCAGCAACTCCTCGCCGCCGCTCGTCCAGCCCAACGCCCGGATCTTCGCCGTATCCATTTCGCTGACGATGCCTTCGGGGGCCGGCGCAGGAAGGGCGCTCGGACAGTCGGTTTCATGCTGCAACAATTTCAGTATCTCGTGGGTCTCGGTCAGCAGGTCGGAGATGTTGAAGATCTCACGGTCGATGCGTCCGGTCTCCGTTTCCAGCACCATGCGGACGGCCCGGGCCAGATCGCGCCCATGCACTTCGGTGCCCGCCCGTGCGGATACGGATTGTCCACTGAGATAATCGGCGAAAAGATCGTCCCATTTATTGGGGCTTAGGTCGCCGTAAACGCCTGTGGCGCGCAGGATGACGGGCGCAAAGCCCGGTGCTGCAAGCGTCAGCAGCGCGCGCTCGGCATCCAGCTTCACCTGCCCATAGAGCGTGTTCGGGGTCGGCTTCATGCTTTCGCAAAGCACCTCGCCGGCGAGCCGGTCGCCATAGACGGCGCGGGAGGAGATAAAGACGCAACGACGAATGCCGGCTCGCTGTGCGGTTTCGAAGAGCTTGATCGTGCCGTCGAGATTGAGGCGGCGAAACTCGGCGGGATCGTCACCTTCCCCGCCCCGATATTTGCCGGGAATATGGCTGAAGGCAGCGTGGACAAAGAAATAGGCATCGTCAAAAAGGCAGCTTTGGTCTTCCCGCGGGTCCAAGGTCATCGGCAGGAAGGTTACCGGCTTCGAGAAGAAGCCCGAATCCGGCCTGTTGCGGCCACCGACGATGACCGAATACCCGGCAGCCAGAAGGTCCTCGACGATGTAACGACCGACGAGACCCGTTCCACCCGATACGAAGACTTTCATGCGGCCTCTTTCGGATTGGCGAATGCGGCGACGTCTGGAACATCATGGCCGGCATAGAAACGCTGCCACAGCTCGATCAACGGCTTCAACTTGTCGACCTTGGGATGATTCTCCTCCCATGGCTTCTCGTATTGATAGTGCAGGACCGAAATGCTGTGCCAGTCCCAAAGAGCCGGCATGGTGAACCATACATATTGCAGCATGTTCATGAAGACCGGCAGGCCGTGCCAATCCGGGAAGAATGTCTCGAGAAAGGTCTGATCCGTCCGACGCCAGAAAGCACCCGGACGATCGATCATGCGCAGCATGTCGTTGAACGTCGCCAGCGAAGGGTGCGCAACGAAGACGCCTGAGTTCATGCGATGGAAGTCCGCCATGCTCTCATAGACATTGGGAGCGGCGGAGAATTCCGGATAGTCGAAGAGCTTGTCGATGTTCTTCAGCACCAGCGCGTCGGCGTCGATGAAGACGCAGGCGCGGTAGTCGATCAGCTGCCAAAGCCGCAGCTTGCAGAAATTATCGAGCGGAGAATGGAAGGCCGGCTTGCGACCCTTGGTAAAGGGTGCTGCGGCATGGAGGTTGCCGCGCGTATGGCGTTCGTTGAATTCGTCGGAAACCGGCAGGTGCTCGACCTCGACGAGGCGACAGCCCAGCTCTTCCAGCGGCACCAGATCGCGATCCTCCACTCCTGCCGTATGCAGGACGACGATATCCGCAACAGTATCGGTGTGCCGGATGGAGCGCGCCAGCGCGACCGCGCCCATGGCATAATCGGCATTCGTCACAAGCGTCACAAAGGCATGGCGGGCCTGCGCTGTCGTGCGCGGCCGGACACCCTGCAGGATTTCGCTTCCGAACATCATGAGACGGATTTCAATCTTTTGCCTTCGGGATCGTGGTTGACGGTCGCCGCGAGATCCTTCGTCCAGGCCGAGACGGCCGGAACGCGCGAACGGTCGACGCGGTATGCATATTTCTTTGCTACATCGACGATCTCATCGAGGAGACCGGCCTGAAGCGTGGTCGGTTCAAGGCCGAGGCCGAGGAATTTTTCGTTCTTGACGATGAGTTCGTTTTCAGGGGCTTCCTTGCGCGGATTGGGCAGCCAGGCGATCTCAGCGCCCGTCAGCTTGGAAATCATCTCCGCGAGGTCACGGACGCGGTGCGTTTCCGTCATCTGGTTGAAGATTTCGACGCGGCTGCCGCGAGCGGGCGGGTTCTTCAGCGCAAGCTCGATGCAGCGGACGGAATCCTGAATGTGGATGAAGGCGCGGGTCTGGCCGCCGGTGCCATGCACCGTCAGCGGGTAGCCGATCGCCGCCTGGATGAGGAAGCGGTTGAGCACCGTGCCGTAATCGCCGTCATAGTCGAAGCGGTTGATGATCTGCGTGTGGCGGCGGGTCTGCTCCGTATGCGTGCCCCAGACGATGCCCTGATGCAGGTCGGTGATCCTCAGGCCGTCATTCTTGGCATAGAACTGGAACAGCAGCTGATCCAGGCACTTGGTCATGTGATAGATCGAGCCGGGATTGGCGGGATAGAGGATTTCCTGGCTGACCGAGCGGCCGTCCGCCGTCTCGATGCCGACAGGCAGATAGCCTTCGGGAATAGCCGCGCCGACGGTCGAATAACCATAGACGCCCATGGTCCCGAGATGGACAAGGTGCGAATCGAGATTGAGCTCGACCAGCGCATTGAGCAGGTTGTGCGTCGCGCTGACATTGTTGTTGACGGTGTAATTCTTGTGGCGGTCGCTCTTCATCGAATAGGGAGCGGCGCGCTGTTCGGCAAAATGCACGATCGCATCTGGGCGATGCTCGGCCAGCCACTTCTTCAGCAGTTCGTAGTCCTTGGCGAGGTCGATCAAATTGAAGTGAATGCGGCGACCGGTCTCGGCATGCCAGATGCGCGTGCGCTCCTGGATGGAATCCATTGGCGTCAGCGACTGGACGCCAAGCTCCGTATCGATCCATCTGCGGGAGAGATTATCGAGGATATGGACATCGTGGCCGGCGTCGGAGAGGTGCAGGGATGTGGGCCAACCGATAAATCCGTCTCCGCCCATAACCGCAATTTTCATAAGTTCGTCTCCTTCTGCGCATCGATCGCTATCCGGCACGTTCCCGGATAGTCAGGAATTATGACATTTGTTGAACGCTTGCCTGATGAACTGTCTTCCGTCAAAGAAGGTCCCCAGATTTTTTCGGAGACGGCAAGAATGAACAGCCCCTTCCTGATCGCCGGGGAGTTGACATCAGGCGGACACCGGTTGCTGCAGCGAGTCTATTACGAAGATACGGATTTTTCCGGCCTCGTCTATCACGCCCGGTACCTGCATTTTCTCGAGCGCGGGCGCACCGATTACCTGCGTTGCCTGGGCGTGGAGCAGCGGGAACTCATCGGCGCGGATGAAGAAGGCCTGGTTTTCGTCGTCCACCGCATGGAGATCGATTTCAAATCGCCGGCGCGGATGGACGATGTGCTGACGATCCACACCTCCACGGAAAAGGCAGGCGGCGCAAAGATGGTGCTCTCGCAGGAGATCCGCCGCGACGGCGCCCTGCTGATCGCGGCAAAGGTCATCATCGCCGTGATCAATGCCAAGGGGCGCCCGCGACGTTTGCCGGAGGCGCTGGCGCAGCAGATGCTGGTCGCGTCGAAAGAGGGGTAGTCGCGAAAAGCGGGCCGCGTCGCAAATCGTTCTTGTTAAAACTTGATTTGCGAAGGAATTCCCGCGCTGCAGGAAATGGTCTGGAACCCCTGCTGTTGCGACCCGGTCTTGAGCGGTCGCCTTGCAACTGTAGTAATTCCGTCACGGGACACTAACAATCTTTTAACCATAATAGTGTCTTAATAGCAAAGTCAGGGTTTGTGCGGCGCACGCCTTCCTTTGACCAAATTTGACGGCAAGAAGGCAGTTGTAGCTTGGAGGCTTGACCAGGGCGTTTCGGTGGCAGCTGCCAGACATTTCTTGCGAGATCAGTTTTGTGCCGCCCGGTCTAGCGCCGGGCGTTTGGATTCGAGGATTTTGGATCAATGGAACAAGTTGGATTGGCAGCAGTAACAAGTGACGTGACGCTGTGGTCGCTGTTCATGCAGGCGGGCCTGGTCGTCAAGATCGTCATGCTCGGCCTGATCGCCGCGTCCGTGTGGACCTGGGCGATCGTCATCGACAAATACCTGGCCTATGGGCGTGCGCGCCGCCAGTTCGATCATTTCGAGCAGGTTTTCTGGTCCGGCCAGTCGCTGGAGGAACTCTATCGCACGCTTTCGGAGCGGACGAATACCGGCCTCAGCGCCATCTTCGTCGCCGCCATGCGCGAATGGAAGAAATCGTTCGAGCGCGGAGCACGGTCGCCGATCGGCCTGCAGATGCGCATCGATCGCGCCATGGATGTGACGCTCGCACGAGAGTCCGACCATTTCGGCGCTCGTCTCGGCTCGCTCGCGACCATCGGTTCCGCGGCGCCGTTCATCGGTCTTTTCGGTACGGTTGTCGGTATCATGACCTCGTTCCAGGCGATCGCCGGTTCGAAGTCGACCAACCTTGCGGTCGTCGCACCTGGTATCGCGGAAGCGCTGCTCGCGACCGCAATCGGCCTCGTCGCCGCTATCCCGGCCGTTATCGCCTACAACAAGTTCTCCGCTGACGCCGGCAAGCTTTCGGGCCGGATGGAAGGCTTTGCCGACGAGTTCTCCGCGATCCTGTCGCGCCAGATCGACGAAAAGCTGCAGCCGCGCCAGGCCGCACAGTAACGGCCGCAAAGAGGAGAGACGCTGATGGCAATGTCGGTTGGAGCAAAGGGTGGTGGCGGTGGGCGTCGCGGCGGACGCCGTCGAGGCGGTCGTGGCGGTGGTCCGATTTCCGATATCAACGTGACGCCGCTCGTCGACGTCATGCTCGTGCTTCTGATCATCTTCATGGTGGCAGCGCCGATGATGACGTCGGGCGTGCCGATCGATCTGCCGCAGACCCAGGCGGGGGCCCTCAACGCCCAGACGCAGCCGATCACCATCTCGGTGAAGGGCACGGGCGAGGTCTTCATTCAGGAGACGGCGATCCCGGTCACGGAGATTGCCGCCAAGCTGCAGGCGATCGCCACGACCGGCTATAACGAGCGCATCTTCGTGCGCGGCGACGCAGCGGCTCCTTACGGGGTGATCGCCGACGTCATGTCGCGCATCCAGGAGGCAGGTTACAAGAATATCGGCCTCGTCACCCAGCAGAAACAGGATCATTAACGGACTGACATGAGGGGCAGCGTCGCTACATCCTTTGTACTGCATTGCGTGGTGCTCGTCTGTGCCTTGGTGACCATTGGGGCGCCCCGGACCCTGGACACGCCGGAAAGCGAAGCCATGCCCGTCGATCTCGTTGCTGCGGACCAGCTCCAGCAGGGCGAGAAAACCGCTCCAGTCAAGGATCATGCCGCCAAGAAGCAGACGACCAAGCAGACCCAGGTCGCCAATGCGCAGAATACCGGCGAGAACGATATCGACCTGAAGAACCCGGCAACGCCGAAGGCCCGACCGACCGACGACAATGCTGCGGCGGCGGTGCAGAAGAAGGTCCAGACGCCGGTTCCGAAAGACGATCCGCAGCCGAACGACGTCAAGACGATCGAGCAGCAGGAAACGGATGCCGCGCCGAAGGAAGTGGCCGCCATTCCGCAGCAGCGTCCTGACGTGGCGCCGCCGACGCCAACACCTCCGCCCACGCCGAAGGCTGATCCGACGCCGCCGACACCCACGCCGCCGACGCCGCCAACCCCGCCGAAGGCTGACACGCCGCCTCCGCCACCGACCCAGCAGCCGGCTGAAATCACCGTGCCGGACAATATTCCGCTGCCGGAGGTGAAGCCACAGGCTCAGCCGCAGCCGCCGAAGACCGCGGACAAGACGCCTGACGTCAAGCCGGATCCCAAGCCCGAGGTGAAGCCGGAAGCAAAGCCTGCGCCAGTCAAGCCGGATCCCAAGCCGACCGATAAGACGGTGACGCAGAGCACCAACAAGTCGCCCGACGACGGCAAGAAAAATGATGACAAGAAGCGCGAGACCGCCAAGGGATCGACCGCGAAGGACAGCGATTTCAACGCCGACGAGATTGCCAATATGCTCAACATGAAATCTTCGGCTGGCGGTGCGGCCCGTTCCAAGCTGGAGGCCTCGGCCGGCGCGAACACACAAGTCACCTCGACAGGCGGCAAGAAGTCGGCCGGTGGCGGCAAGCTGAGCCAGAGCGAAATGGACGGGCTTAAGGGCCTGATCCAGGGCAACTGGAATGTCGTTGCGGGCCTTGAGGGTGCTTCCGAAGTCCGTGTCAGGATCGTCGTCCAGCTCGATCGGTCGGGTAACGTCATCGGCGACCCGCAGATTACGGCGACTGGCGGTCCCGCGGGAACCCAGGAGGCGATCAAAAGCAGCGCCCAGCGCGCGATTATGCGCTCGGCGCCGTTTAAGCCCGATCTGCTGCCTGCGGATAAATACGACGGCGATAATGGCTGGAACCAACTGGTGCTCAATTTTGATGCGAGCGATCTGGGGCTGTGATGCGGGGAGCTCGGCGACATATGAACGGACGCTCCGCCCGCATACTGACCGCGCTTTGCGCCCTGATTATTTTCCTGCCCTTTCACGTTTTTGCCGCAGAGCCGGTCCACAAGCCGGTGCACCATGCACAAGCGAAGCATGATGCCGCATCTAAGCAGGCCGAAGTGGACGCGTTCCGGAACCAGATTCTTGAACACTGGTCACTGCTCGCAGGCCTGCCTGGTGCTGACAAGGTTCATGTCCGTGCGCGCGTCAAGTTAGATCCCTCCGGAAACCTCAGAGGCAATCCGGACATTACGGCGACCGGCGGTCCCGAAAATACCCGCAAGGCGCTCATGATGAGCGCTTACCGATCCATATTGAAGGCGGCCCCATTCCACGGCCTGCCTCGCGATAGATACAACGACTGGCGTGAAATCGTTGCCGAGTTCAACGTCAGCGACTTTGCGCTATAATGCTGAAAGGCTTGGCCCATATGTTAAAAAGTTCCCTCGTTCGTGTCCTCCTGGTGCTGACAGGTCTGATGGCCGCCTATGTCTCTCCGGCTTATGCAGTCGTCGAGATCAACATCAATAAGGGCAATGTCGCGCCGCTGCCGATCGCGGTCACGGACTTCCTGTCCAATGGCGATATCGGTGCCAAGGTCTCGCAGGTCGTTGCCGCCGATCTTAAGCGCTCCGGACTGTTTGCGCCGGTCGACAAGGCCGCCTTCATCGACAAGATCAGCAATTTCGACGCGGCTCCGCAGTTCCAGAACTGGCGCACGATCAATGCCCAGGCGCTGGTGACCGGTCGCGTGACGCAGGAAGCCGATGGCCGCCTGCGTGCCGAGTTCCGCCTTTGGGACACCTTTGCCGGCCAGCAGATGACCGGCCAGCAGTTCTATACGCAGCCGGAAAACTGGCGCCGCGTCGCCCATATCATCGCCGACGCGATCTATGAGAAGATCACCGGCGAAAAGGGCTATTTCGATACCCGCGTCGTCTTCGTCGCTGAAAGCGGAACGAAGACTGCTCGCAAGACGCAGCTTGCCATCATGGATCAGGACGGCTTCAACGTCCGCACGCTGACCGATGGCAGCGATCTCGTCTTCTCGCCGCGCTTCTCGCCGAACCGGCAGGAAGTCACCTACATGTCCTTCGCCAACCAGCAGCCGCGCGTTTACCTGCTGCAGCTGGAGACGGGGCAGCGCGAAGTGGTCGGCAACTTCCCGGGCATGACCTTCTCGCCGCGCTTTTCGCCGGATGGGCAGAAGGTCATCATGAGCCTTCAGCAGGAAGGCAATTCCAACATCTACACGATGGACCTGCGTTCGCGCACGACCACGCGCCTGACCTCGACGGCGGCCATCGACACGTCGCCGTCCTATTCGCCCGATGGCAGCCAGATCACTTTCGAAAGCGACCGCGGCGGCAAGCAGCAGATTTACATCATGAACGCCGACGGCTCGAACCAGCATCGCGTTTCGTTCGGTGATGGTTCCTATTCAACGCCGGTCTGGTCGCCGCGCGGCGATCTGATTGCCTTTACCAAGCAGTCCGGCGGTACCTTCTCGATCGGCGTGATGAAGCCTGATGGCTCGGGCGAGCGCCTGCTGACCTCAGGCTTCCACAATGAAGGCCCGACCTGGGCACCGAATGGCCGCGTGGTCATGTTCTTCCGCGAAGCCCAGGGAGCCAGCGGTCCGCAGCTCTACTCGATCGACCTGACAGGCTACAACGAACAGCTGATCAAAACCCCCGGATTTGCTTCGGACCCGGCCTGGTCGCCGCTTCTCGAGTAGTTGTCCACAGCTGTGCCTCTTTCTCGCCGCAAAGTGCTGTGAGGGACGGGGTAGCGGTTTGTTAACCATAATTGTTGAGCGCGGATTAACCGAAAGCAGTTACTGTCTGGAAACCCTAATACTGAGTCGTAAGGAGAGAACGGCCATGAGCCGAATTGACACCCCGGCCGCAAGCCGCATGCAGAATTTCGCCCGTAATCCGATCATGATCGCGCTGTTCGTCGGCCTTTCTCTGGCCGGTTGCGCTTCCAAGAAGAACCTTCCGGGCAGCGCTGGGGATCTTGGCCTGAACGGCGCTGGCGCCGCAACGCCCGGTTCGCCGCAGGACTTCACTGTCAATGTCGGCGACCGCATCTTCTTCGATACCGACTCCTCGTCTATCCGCGCGGATGCGACGCAGACGCTCGACCGTCAGGCTCAGTGGCTGGCCCGTTATCCGAACTACGCCGTTACGGTTGAAGGCCATTCGGATGAACGCGGTACCCGCGAATACAACTTCGCGCTCGGTGCCCGCCGCGCAGCTGCTGCCAAGAACTACCTGGTTTCCAAGGGTGTTCCGGCCAATCGCCTGAAGACGATCTCCTACGGCAAGGAACGTCCCGTCGCGACCTGCGACGATATTTCCTGCTGGTCTCAGAACCGCCGCGCTGTCACCGTGCTCAACGGCGCCGGTTCCTGATAAGCTTAACAGTTTCGAAAGATGCGAAAGGCGGCCCCTGTGGCCGCCTTTGTCGTTTGCACGCGCTCGTTTACTTTTTTGACCACACTTTGGCCGAACTCCGTTGCTTTTTGGAAGCAATTGTAAAAATCTCCTGCACGCGCCGATGGCGCGAAGAATCACGGAAACAGGACGTTACATATGAGAAATCTGGTCGTGGCCGGCATGCTTGGTCTGGCGATGGTCGCCGGAAGCGAGAGGAGCGCAAACGCCTTGTCGCTGTTCGGCATGCACATCGGACCGCGCAACGAGCAGCAGGCGCAACCGGTTCCGGCAGCGCCGCTCAATCAGCAGGCGCCCGAGGGCCAGCCCACGATCATGGTTCAGAGCAGCGATGCGGAAGTTCGTCTCCAGCAGCTCGAAGATCAGATGCGCCAGCTGAACGGCCGCGTCGAGGAAATGAGCTACCAGCTTCTGCAGATGCAGGAGCAGATGCGCAAGACGCAGGAAGACAATGAATTCCGCTTCCAGCAGCTCGAAAAGAAGGGCGGCGGCGGTGGCGCGGCGACCAACAGCGGCGGCGCGATGAAGAAGAGCGATGCAACGCCGCCTGCGGCAGCCGGTGGCCAGCAGGACGATGTTGCCGGCGTGATCGGCTCCTCGCAGGGTAATGCTGCTGGCGGCAGCGATATGCCCGATGCCGGGGGACAGCAGGGAAGTGGGCTCGGCAAGCCGCCGGGCCAGCTCGGCTCGATCCAGTTCGACCAGAACGGCAAGCCGGTCGGTGGCGGCGTCAACAGTCAGGCCAGCGTTGGGTCCGGTCCCGCGCCAGCTGCCGACTCGACGCAGACCGCCTCGCTCGGCAGCGAAGCCGACACCTATAAGGCCGCTTATGGCCATGTTCTGTCCGGCGATTATGGCGTCGCAGAGCAGGAGTTTCGCCAGTATATCGCCAGCTACCCGAATAGCGCCCGTGCGCCCGATGCCAACTTCTGGCTGGGCGAAGCGCTGTACTCGCAGGGCAAGTATAATGACGCGGCAAAGACATTCCTGAATGCCCATCAGAAATACGGCACCTCGGAAAAGGCGCCGGAAATGCTGCTGAAGCTCGGCATGTCGCTTGCGGCACTCGACAACAAGGATACGGCTTGCGCAACCATGCGCGAGGTCACCAAGCGATACCCGAAGGCCTCGAAGGCCGTCACTGCCAAGGTTGCCAGCGAAGAAAAGCGGCTTGCCTGCTGATCCCATTCCGGCATCTGCCGTAAGCGCGTTCGCACTGCCCGAAGACGCAGCGGCCGATTTTCTCAATCGTATCCGCCGACCGGCGCATATTCTTGTCGCCATTTCCGGAGGCAGCGATTCGACGGGTCTCCTCGTCGCACTTGCCGACAGGCTGAAGACCTTTTCCCATCCTGACATTACTCTTTCTGCCGCCACCATCGATCACGGCCTGCGCGCTGAATCCGGCGCCGAGGCTGAGACTGTCGCGGCGCTCTGCTCCCGCCTTGGTATTGCCCATCGGACGGGCCGTTGGGTTGGCGAGAAGCCGAAGAGCGGGATCATGGCCGCCGCAAGAGAGGCGCGCTACGGGCTGCTTGCCGATATCGCGGCCGAAATTTCCGCCAACGTGATCGTCACTGCCCATACATCAGACGACCAGCGGGAAACGCTCGCCATGCGCGCGGCCCGCACTGTATTCGAGGACGGTGCCGGAACGGGGATCGCCGATGCCGTTCTCTTCGACCGACGGATCTGGATCGTGCGCCCCTTCCTGGGCTGCCGCAGGAGCGATATCCGCGACTATCTGTCCAGGCAAAGCATCGGCTGGATCGACGATCCCAGCAACGAGGACCCGCATTACGAACGGGTGCGTATCCGGAAGTCTCTCGCAGAACAGACGGACGGTCGGATCGACGGGCCAGACGCCCGCGAAGTAGAGCGTACCGCGTTGTCGGCTGCGGCCGCTGGCTGGCTCGCAGCCCATGTCACCGTGCATGGCTGCGCGCTTGGCGAAATCCGCTCCGAGGGATTGAGGGCTGACGCCAAACTTCTCCGTTACGCCCTCTCCAACCTTGCCGCTGTCTTCGGCGGTCGGGCCTTTCCTGCCGGTCGTGACCGTATGGATCGCATTCTGGATTTCCTGGCTGCGGGCATTGCAGGGCGCCGGACGGCTGCCGGCGTCGTCTTCGACCTGCGCAGGGACGGGCTGTTTCTGATGAGGGAGAGCAGGGGTATCGCACCGCTCACTGTGGCACCTGGAGAGGCAGCCATCTGGGACGGCCGGTTCGAGGTTACCAATCGTGGCCGTTACACCATTCGCGTTGAGCCCAAGGCCGATGTGGGCGCCGATTTATTTCCGAAAAATTTGCCGAAGGGCGCCATTCGTCGCGCCGGCGCAGCATTACCGGAGATTCGGGCTATCGATGGAATTCCAAGGGGTTGGGCAGGCTCTGATGTGACCGTTTCGCCGTATTTCGCGCCATTCGACCGCTTTTTGACACGATTCGATCTCATGTTCGCCGATCGTTTGGCCGTTTCTTTTGGAAGAACACCGTATTTATGTCCGCCGCTTTAAGGGTTATTGACGGAAAACGCATCCGACAGTGTGGATTGCCTTGGCAATGGCACAGCGTAATCCTATGTTAGAGGCCAAGTATAGCAGCCGTCAAAAGGCGGGCTGTGTCAGTGCTGGGGAGTTCAATGAACCCTAATTTTCGTAATTTCGCTCTGTGGGCAATCATAGCCTTGCTGTTGATTGCCCTTTTCAGCATGTTCCAGACTGCGCCCGCGCAGACGGGGTCCCGGGAAATTCCTTACTCGCAGTTCCTGCGGGAAGTTGATTCCGGCCGCGTTCGCGACGTGACGGTGACGGGCAACCGCCTTGTCGGGAGCTATGTTGAAAACGGAACGACCTTCCAAACCTATGCTCCAGTTGTGGACGAAACTCTGCTCGATCGGCTGCAGACCAAGAATGTCACGATTGTCGGCCGTCCCGAATCCGACGGCTCTTCGAGCTTCCTGAGCTATCTCGGCACGCTGCTGCCGATGCTCCTGATCCTCGGCGTCTGGCTGTTCTTCATGCGGCAGATGCAAGGCGGATCTCGAGGGGCAATGGGCTTCGGCAAATCCAAGGCCAAGCTTCTGACGGAAGCGCATGGTCGCGTCACCTTTGAAGACGTTGCTGGTGTTGATGAAGCCAAGCAGGATCTCGAGGAAATCGTCGAATTCCTGCGTGATCCGCAGAAGTTCCAGCGGCTCGGTGGCCGCATTCCGCGCGGTGTCCTGCTCGTCGGCCCTCCCGGCACCGGTAAGACGCTGCTTGCTCGCGCGATCGCCGGCGAAGCAAACGTGCCCTTCTTCACCATTTCCGGTTCCGACTTCGTCGAAATGTTCGTCGGCGTCGGTGCAAGCCGTGTACGCGACATGTTCGAGCAGGCGAAGAAGAATGCGCCCTGCATCATCTTCATCGACGAAATCGACGCCGTCGGTCGCCATCGTGGCGCCGGTCTTGGCGGTGGCAACGACGAGCGCGAACAGACGCTCAACCAGTTGCTGGTCGAGATGGACGGCTTTGAGGCCAATGAAGGCATCATCCTGATCGCTGCGACAAACCGTCCTGACGTTCTCGATCCGGCGCTGCTGCGTCCGGGCCGCTTCGACCGCCAGGTCGTCGTGCCGAATCCCGACATCGTCGGCCGCGAACGTATCCTGAAGGTGCATGCCCGCAATGTTCCACTGGCTCCGAATGTCGATCTGAAGACGCTTGCCCGCGGTACGCCCGGCTTCTCCGGTGCCGACCTGATGAACCTCGTCAACGAAGCTGCCCTGATGGCCGCCCGCCGCAACAAGCGTGTCGTCACCATGGCCGAGTTCGAAGACGCCAAGGACAAGATCATGATGGGCGCCGAGCGCCGTTCTTCGGCCATGACCGAGGCGGAAAAGAAGCTCACGGCCTATCACGAAGCCGGTCACGCGATCACGGCGCTCAACGTCGCCGTCGCCGATCCGCTGCACAAGGCAACGATCATTCCGCGCGGCCGTGCACTCGGCATGGTCATGCAGCTCCCCGAGGGCGATCGCTACTCGATGAGCTACCTGTGGATGATTTCGCGCCTATGCATCATGATGGGCGGCCGCGTTGCGGAAGAACTGACCTTCGGCAAGGAGAACATCACCTCGGGTGCGTCCTCCGACATCGAGCAGGCAACCAAGCTTGCCCGCGCGATGGTCACGCAATGGGGCTTCTCCGACGAACTGGGTCAGGTCGCCTATGGCGAGAACCAGCAGGAAGTATTCCTCGGGCATTCGGTTTCGCAGACCAAGAATGTTTCGGAATCCACGGCACAGAAGATCGACACCGAAGTGCGTCGCCTGATCGACCAGGCCTACCAGCAGGCGAGGGACATCCTCACTGAAAAGCACGACGAATTCGTTGCGCTGGCCGAGGGTCTGCTGGAATACGAGACGCTGAGCGGCGAAGAGATCAAGGCGCTCATTCGTGGCGAAAAGCCGTCGCGCGATCTCGGCGACGACACGCCTCCGAGCCGCGGCTCTGCGGTTCCGAAGACGGGCGCCAAGAAGGACGGTCCTGTCGGCGCCAAGGGCGAAGAGCCGGAAGGCGGCTTCGAACCGCAGCCGCATTGACCGCGGTATTCGGTTGATAATCAAGGGGCCGGCTCTCGTTTTTCGGGAGCCGGCCTTTTTTGTCGGTAACAGGATATGATAGGCTTTCTCTGTAAGTGACGTGATAGGGCCCCCGTTTTATGGCATGAGCCTCATGATTTGAGGTCTCTACGCTTAGTTGATTTGAGACGTGTGTGGGGATGCGTGGCCCTCATCGGGCACGCTTTAATCGCGGGAGTTTGCATGAAACGCAGTTATTTTGGAACGGACGGTATCCGGGGCCAATCCAATACTTTTCCGATGACGCCCGATCTGGCCATGCGGGTCGGGATCGCGGTCGGGACCATTTTCCGACGTGGCAGCCATCGTCACAGGGTCGTCATCGGCAAGGACACACGTTTGTCCGGCTACATGCTGGAAAATGCCATGGTTGCCGGGTTCACGGCAGCCGGCGTCGACGCTTTCGTTCTCGGCCCGATCCCGACTCCTGCCGTCGCGATGCTGACGCGGTCACTCCGCGCCGATATCGGGGTTATGATCTCGGCCTCGCACAATCCTTACGAAGACAATGGCATCAAGCTTTTCGGCCCTGACGGCTACAAGCTCTCGGACGATCTCGAACAGCAGATCGAGGAGCTTCTGGAGAAGGACATCTATTCGCAATTGGCAAAGGCCGATGACATCGGTCGGGCCAAGCGTATTGACGGCGTGCATGATCGTTATATCGAGCATGCGAAGCGCACGCTTCCACGGGACGTCACGCTTCAGGGGCTGAGGATCGCCATCGACTGCGCCAATGGCGCCGCCTACAAGGTCGCGCCCGCTGCGCTCTGGGAGCTTGGCGCGGATGTCGTGACCATCGGCAACGAGCCGAACGGCATGAACATCAACCTCAATTGCGGTTCGACCAGCCCGACGGCACTTCAGAAGAAGGTCGATGAAGTGCGGGCCGATATCGGTATTGCGTTGGATGGAGATGCCGACCGTGTCGTCATCGTCGACGAGAATGGCACCATCATCGATGGCGATCAGCTGATGGCTGTCATTGCCGAAACCTGGGCCGACAATCAGATCCTGCGCGGTAACGGCATCGTTGCGACTGTTATGTCCAATCTTGGCCTGGAGAGGTTTCTCGGCGGCAAGGGGCTGGAGCTCGCCCGCACGAAGGTCGGCGACCGCTACGTTGTCGAGCACATGCGCCAGCATGATTTCAACGTCGGCGGCGAACAGTCCGGACATATCGTGCTGTCCGACTATGGCACGACGGGAGACGGGCTCGTTGCGGCGTTACAGATTCTTGCCTGCGCCAAGCGTTTGGACAAGCCGGTCAGCGAGATCTGCCGTCGGTTCGAGCCGGTGCCGCAGCTTCTGCGCAATGTGCGCATTTCCGGAGGAAAGCCCCTGGAGGATAACCAGGTGCGGCAGGCGATTGCCGACGCGGAAAGCGAACTTTCGCGAAACGGCAGGCTGGTGATCCGGCCTTCGGGTACGGAGCCCTTGATCCGCGTCATGGCGGAAGGGGATGACCGCAGCCAGATCGAACGCATCGTCAACGATCTTATCGGCGTGATCGCAAACGTTCGCACTGCCGCCTGAGCATCCATCCACTCCTTTTTTGAAACAGCCGGCGTGTTCAACGCCGGCTGTGTTGTTTTTATACTCATAGTTGAATGCTTCGTGGTCTGATTTTCCGAACAACAAGGTAAATAATCGTAGTTAAGCGGGTTTTAACTTTTCCAATTCATTATCCATGGCATGTGTCAGGCTGCTTCGTCCGGCCGATGACGACGAATTGGGAGTCCCAAGCCATGATGAAAAGATTGATCGGAACGGTTGTCGCAACGCTTCTAACCACATCCGCATTTGCTGCGGATCTCTACACGCCCGAGCCGGCCCCGCAGGCCGCCCCGCCTGTCGTCAGCCAGTCGAGTGGATGGTATCTGCGCGGCGATGTTGGCTATGCCTTTACGGATCTGCGCGGGGCAAACTATTTCCAGGGGTCTAACAGCAACCTCGTTGATTTCAGCAGCTCCAGTCTCGACGACAACTTCACGCTCGGCGGCGGTGTCGGTTACCAGATCAACAACTACCTGCGCGCCGACTTGACGATGGACTATCTGTTCAGCTCGGATTTCAACGGCTCGACCCATGGTGACTGCGGCGCCTGCGGACCTGGATTTACCTCGGTGGCGGCAACCTCGCATGACGTGGCTTCGATGACGGCCTTCAGCTTGCTGGCCAACGCCTATGTCGACCTCGGCACTTACGGCGCCTTCACGCCTTATCTCGGCGGCGGTCTCGGCGGTACCTACGTCAAATGGGACAATCTGCACAACACGTCCTGCGCGGACGATGATTCCTCGTCTTGCGACGGCACGGTTAGCCACAACGGCCGCGGCAGCTGGCGGTTCACCTACGCTCTGATGGCAGGTACTGCGATCGACCTGACCTGCAATCTCAAGGCCGATGTGGGCTATCGCTTCCGCCACATCGAAGGCGGCGACATGTTCGGCTACGCCGAGAATGGCGGTCCGGGCTACGACAAGGGCATCAACATCCACGAGGCTCGCCTGGGTGCTCGCTACACCTTCGGCGGCTGCGAGACGGCAACCTACATGCCGCCGGCCGATATCCCGCCGGCCCCGGTCTACAAGTAATATCCCGATTTCCTGCCTTGGTGCCCCGAAAGCCGCTCGATCCGTCGGGCGGTTTTTTCTTGTCCGACTGCGATCCACCTGATCCCGGCGGGCCGATTGGGTCATTTCAGTTTTGGCGGTGGAAACCCCCGATATGGAGGGTGCAAAGGCTGCCATCCTTGGCTTATTATGCCTTATATCCCTCGGGACAATTGGGTGGGAAATGCGTGTTCAATCCTTCAGCTTGAGCGCTATCCGGTCGGCTGCCTACGAGGCGGATACCGAGACCCTGACCATCTATTGGCACAATGGCCGCAAATCCTCGCATTATCTGGTTCCCGAATGGGTCGCGGTAAAGATTTTTTCCCTTGCCGATCCCTATTCCTTTTATCTCAATCATATCAGGGACACGTACCCCGCCACTCAGCTGTCATGGCGATCGCTCTTCAAGCGACGGAGAGATAGCGTCGCTCAATCCGAGATCGAAGCCTGGGAGAGAGAGATGTCGGCGGGGTGATCTCCCTGGTGTCTCGTCAAATTGATCCTGCTTGAACACAACTTCCTAAACGCCAGCATCGCCCTTTTAAACGTTCGTTAACCATGAATTCCTTATGGTTAATGAAACGACAATGGCGCGACATCCGTCATCCCTAGGGGATCGAGATGCGAGCCACGCAGGATTGAAATGCGGGGCGACCCGCGGGTGAGAAGGGCAGTTCGATGATCCGTTTCAAGGCGCTGGCCGTCGGAACCGCGATGGCGGCTACGCTGGCCGGGACGGTTTTCGCCGGTGATCTGCCGCCCGAGGTCAAGATGCAGGAAGTCACCGTCAAGGACGCGCAAGGCTTCTACGTCCGCGGCGACGTCGGCTATGCCGTCAACGCCGATCATCACGGCGTTCGTTTCCGAGACTATGATTCGGCGACCGGCGACTACAGCGGCGGCAGCTTCGATTCGGACCGCTTTGATGGCGGAGATTTCACCGGCAGCCTTGGCGTCGGCTACCAGTTCAACGACCTTGTTCGCGCCGATATCACCGGCGATCTCTTCAGCGGTGATTTCAAGGGAAAATTTTCGAGCGACGAGCCATGCGCCGGCGGTAGCGCCGGCACCGGCTGCGGCTACAAGGGTTCCTCTTCCTACACCGCTGGAAGCCTGTTGCTGAACGGCTATGTCGATCTCGGCACGCTTGCCGGCTTCACACCCTATGTCGGTGCAGGCCTCGGGGCCACGCGGGTCGATTGGAACAGCGTCAACGCCACGGCCTCCTGCATCGACGGCAGTGCTGGTTGCGGCGGCGCAGGGTCTTCCGCCAGCCGCTATCCCGGCCAGGCTGACTGGCGCTTCACCTATGCGCTCATGGCCGGTGTCTCCTACGATCTTGCCCAAAACGTCAAGATCGATCTCGGCTACCGCTTCTCCCATGTGGCAGGCGGGGACATGTTCGGCTACTCCGGCGCTGATTCGGCCGCGGGTGCCTCAGGGGCCATGGGACGTGACGGTTCATTGTCGCGTCATGAAATCCGTATCGGCCTGCGCGTGACTACCTGGTAGTCACGTCACCACCTGGTAGTTTTGCGCATTTCCCCTCGCATCCGCGACCTTGCGACGCAAACACGCCAAAAATTAATCCGCCTGCGACACTTCCATCTTGACCGCGTGCGCGGCCTCCTATACCCACGGCGGCGGGACACCTCTCCCCAACGAGAGGCTAATTACCTGGAAGGGTATACATATGGCCGCTGCCACCGCAAAGCCGGACGTACGTCCGGAGAACACCCATTTTTCTTCTGGCCCCTGCTCGAAGCGCCCTGGTTGGTCGCTCGAAGCTCTTTCCGACGCGGCCCTTGGCCGTTCGCACCGCGCGAAAGTCGGCAAAGCCAAGCTCAAGCAGGCCATTGATCTCACTCGCGAAATTCTGGAAGTGCCGGCGGATTACCGCATCGGTATCGTTCCTGCGTCCGATACCGGCGCTGTCGAGATGGCGCTCTGGTCGCTGCTCGGCGAGCGCGGCGTCGACATGGTCGCCTGGGAAAGCTTCGGTGCCGGCTGGGTCACCGACGTCGTCAAGCAGCTGAAGCTCAAGGACGTCCGCAAGATCGAAGCGGGCTATGGCGAGCTTCCGGATCTCTCTACCATCGATTTCGACCGCGACGTGGTCTTTACGTGGAACGGCACGACCTCGGGCGTCCGCGTTCCGAACGGCGATTTTATTCCTGATGACCGCAAGGGCCTGACGATCTGCGACGCGACGTCTGCAGCCTTCGCCCAGAACCTCGATTTCGCCAAGCTCGATGTCGTTACCTTCTCCTGGCAGAAGGTTCTCGGCGGCGAGGGCGCGCACGGCATCATCATCCTGTCGCCGCGCGCTGTCGAACGCCTGACGACCTACGCACCGGCCTGGCCGTTGCCGAAGATCTTCCGCATGACGTCTGGCGGCAAGCTGATTGAAGGCATCTTCACCGGCGAGACGATCAACACGCCTTCGATGCTTTGCGTCGAGGACTATATCGATGCTCTCCTCTGGGCAAAGCAGCTCGGCGGCCTCAAGGCGCTCGTCGCCCGTGCCGATGCCAACACCAAGGCGATCGCCGATTTCGTCGCCGCCAACGACTGGATCGCCAACCTGGCCGTCAAGCCGGAAATCGAATCCAACACCTCGGTCTGCCTGAAGATCGTCGACAAGGACGTGGCCGCTCTCGATGAAGCCGGTCAGGCGGATTTTGCCAAGGGTCTCGTCGCTCTCCTCGAAAAGGAAGGCGTCGCCTATGACATCGGCGCCTACCGCGACGCGCCGTCCGGTCTTCGCATCTGGGCCGGCGCCACGATCGAGACTGCAGACATGCAGAAGCTGATGCCGTGGCTCGACTGGGCTTTCAAAACCCAGAAGGCGACGCTGTCCCAGGCCGCTGCCTGACGTGATCGCATAGGCTCCGCCAGAAGGGCGGAGCCCCGCATCTCCATTCGATTCATCGCTGAACACTTTTGAAGGAAGCCCCCAATGGCACCTCGCGTTCTCGTATCCGACGAACTGTCGGAAACCGCCGTCCAGATCTTCCGCGATCGCGGGGTCGAAGTCGATTTCCAGCCGCAGCTCGGCAAGGACAAGGACAAGCTTTTCGAAGTCATCGGCAATTATGATGGTCTTGCCATCCGCTCTGCCACGAAGGTGACGGAAAAGATCATCGAAGCCGCCAAGAACCTCAAGGTCGTCGGCCGCGCCGGCATCGGCGTCGACAATGTCGACATCCCGGCCGCTTCCAAGCGCGGCATCATCGTGATGAACACGCCCTTCGGCAATTCGATCACGACAGCCGAACACGCGATCGCGCTGATGTTCGCCGTCGCCCGCCAGCTGCCTGCCGCCGATGCCTCAACGCAGGCAGGCAAGTGGGAAAAGTCACGCTTCATGGGTGTCGAAATCACCGGCAAGACGCTGGGTGTCATCGGCGCCGGCAATATCGGCGGTATTGTCTGCAAGAAGGCGATCGGTCTCGGCATGCATGTTCTCGCCTATGACCCCTTCCTGTCCAAGGAGCGCGCTGAGGAAATGGGCGTCACCAAGGTCGAGCTCGACGAGTTGCTGGCCCAGGCCGATTTCATCACGCTGCATGTTCCGATGACGGACAAGACGCGCGGCATCCTCAACAGGGAAGCGCTGGCAAAGACGAAGCCGGGCGTGCGCATCATCAATTGCGCTCGCGGCGGTCTCGTCGACGAGCAGGCGCTTGCCGATGCCATCAAGGCCGGACATGTCGCCGGTGCTGCCTTCGACGTCTTCGAAGTCGAGCCCGCCAAGGAAAGCCCGCTCTTCGGCTTGCCGAACGTCGTCTGCACGCCTCATCTTGGCGCGTCGACCACGGAAGCCCAGGAAAATGTTGCCCTGCAGGTTGCCGAGCAGATGGCAGATTACCTCGTGAAAGGTGCTGTTTCGAACGCCATCAACATGCCGTCGATCACGGCCGAGGAAGCGCCGATCCTGAAGCCCTTCATCAAGCTTGCCGACGTTCTCGGCGCCTTCGTCGGCCAGGTCACCGACGAGCCGATCAAGGAAATCGAAATCCTCTATGACGGTGTCACTGCCGGCATGAACACCAAGGCGCTGACCTCGGCGCTGCTGGCCGGCCTCATCCGCAGCCAGGTCGCCGACGTGAACATGGTTTCGGCGCCGATCATGATCAAGGAAAAGGGCATCGTTCTTGCCGAGGTCAAGCGCGACAAGACCGGCGTCTACGACGGCTACATCAAGCTGACGGTCACGACCGAAAGCATGACGCGCTCGGTTGCCGGCACCGTCTTCTCCGACGGCAAGCCGCGCTTCATCCAGATCAAGGGCATCAATCTCGACGCCGACGTCGGCAATCACATGGTCTATGTCACTAACACCGACGTCCCCGGCATGATCGGCTTCATCGGCACAACGCTCGGTTCAGCCAACGTCAACATCGCCAACTTCCAGCTCGGCCGCGACAAGCAGGGCGGCGACGCCATCGCTCTGCTTTATGTCGATGCGCCTGTCAGCGATGAAGTTCTGGCCAAGCTGACCGCCAATGCGGCTATCCGCCAGGCAAAGCCGCTGACCTTCAACGTCGATTGATTTCTCCTCCCAAGGGAAACATGCGAACCCGGCGTGGCGAAAGCTGCGCCGGGTTTTTCTTGTCTATGACGCGGCGATGGTCCGCTGGGCGATCAGCCAGTTGCGAAACAGCGCTATGACAGGGCGCTTCAGCGCATTTGCAGGATAGATTAGCGTGTAGTTCAGCGATGCCGGCTGGATTTCGGTGAAGCAGCGGACGAGGCTGCCTTTCTGCAGGTCGTCTGCCACAAGAGACGTGCGGACGAGCGCAAATCCGGCGCCCTGTCGGCAGGCCTGCAGCATCTCCTCGAGAGAATCGAAGTCGGGGCCATCCGCAACTGCTTTGGCGATATGGAACGAAGCGAGTTCCTCATTCTCCCCCGTGGTCACCTGCTCGTACCAACGCTGCCAATCCAGCAAGGCATGGCGCATGCCCGCAAACCTGAGCAGGGGCGCCGAGGCAATCGCGCCGCGCGGGGGAAGTCGCCCGAGATATTTCGGGGCGCAAACGACAAATTCCTCCTCGGCGAAGAGTGGTTCTCCCACCAGGCCGGGGGTCTCCGGTCCCAGACTGATGGCAAGATCGATATCCTGCTGGTCGAAATCCGGACGCCGGTAGGTCACGGTCAGATTGAGGACGACCTCAGGGTATCGCTGACAGAAATCCTTGAGGCGCTGACCCAGCCAGCCGCTGGAGAATTCCGGGGTGACAGACAGTGTCAACGTTTGGCTGCTGATATTCGAACGCGCCTGATGGAGCGCACGCTCCAGTTGGTCGATTGCCTGCGACACGGCGGGATGGAGAGAGGCCCCTAGTGGCGTAAGGGTGGCGCCTCTGCGGCCGCGAACCAGAAGCGCGCCGCCGATCCATTCCTCGAGCTGGGCTATCTGATGGCTGACGGCCGTTTGGGTGAGACCCACACGCTCGGCCGCCCGACCAAAACCACCGGTGTCGGTAATGGCGCAGAAAGCCTTCAACGCGGCGATGGGTGGCAGCGGCCTTGGCATGAAAATCCTTCATGTCTAGAAAGGAAAGCTTCATTATAAGAGCTATGAAATTGGATGCATAGCTGTTCTTTCATCGGGAGCACGACGATTTCCATGAAAGAATATTATATCTACTGGTGGAGATTTCGATGGCGACGGGGGAGTGTTTTTCGTCTGTTCTTCCGAAGGGCGCCAGAGGTTTCGCGCCAATCCACGGAGGAGGTCAGTGCTCATCTCAGGCGCGATATCGGACTTGAAGATCCGTCTGGGGTGCAGGGAGCATCTCTCAACGATCGATGAAGCGAAGCTTTTGCTTCACTCGCCCAGCACTGAATGCATCAGCGGCCCCGTTCAGCCTGATGTCAGTCTCGATCTCTAAGTTGTGAAAGCGGCAGTCATGGGAGGCGGACGGATTGGCGATCAGACAGATGATATATGGAGCCGTGTTCGTCGCGGGTCTGATGGCAGCAGTCATGACCATTCCCATGGTGAATAGGACATCGCCCGATGTCATCACCAATGGTGTTTCGCCGCTTGCCTCGCTCGCGGGGTCCCGCTGAGCGGTACGGGCCGAACAATCCACGTCGATCCGATCTGGCCTTTAAGCCAGTGCCCTGATTGTGCATGACAGCAGTCAGCTCTCGACAGCCAACCTTTCGAATGCGATGAAGGGATAGCGGCGCTTGCAAGTGCCATCCGCGATCGAAAGGTGGGTCAGATGAGCAGCGCGTTTCCCGAAATCTATCTCGTCCGTCACGGTGAAACGGAATGGAGCCGATCCGGCAAACATACCGGTCGCAGCGACATACCTTTGACAGAAGCCGGCGAGGAGGCTGCCCGGAAGGTCGGCGACCGTCTGCAGGGGCTTTCCTTTTCTGTCGTGTGGTCGAGCCCTTCCCAGCGGGCATCGAGTACATGCGCGCTTGCCGGTTTCGGCGCGGACCGCATCGTCAAGGATGATTTGGCTGAATGGGACTACGGCGCCTATGAGGGCGTGACCACGAAGGAAATCCTCGCTGAACGGCCCGGCTGGCAGATTTTTCGCGACGGTTGCCCGCGGGGCGAGATGGCGGCGGATGTCGGTGCGCGCGCAGACCGGATCATCGGTGACTTCAGACGGACCGAAGGCACGATCCTGGTGTTTTCAAGCGCACATTTTCTGCGCGTGCTTGCCGCACGCTGGTTGGGCCTGCCTCCGGAAGGCGGCGCGTATTTTGCGCTCGACACCGCCAGCATCAGCGTTCTTGGCTATGAGCACGATCTCACGGAGCCGGTTGTCCGCAGGTGGAACCAGAAGTAAGCGGTACCAGCGGCAAGCGCTTCTCAGCAACCAAGGCTGCGGTCGATCGTCAGCGTGTCTTTCTACGTGAATTTTACTTGGCAACCAGACGCAGAGGTTGCATATCCGCATCGGATACAGCAGAGTGCATCCATTGCCGCCCAGGACGTGAACGATATGGCGTCTGATTCGATCAACAGATTTATTGGATCCCGCGTAAGGGCACGTCGCCTAACTCTGGGGATTGAAGCCGCAACGTTTGCCGGGGACCTAGGCCTTGCAATTCGGGACCTGGAGGAATTTGAAATAGGTGCAAAGCCGATCGGCGCTGCTCTGCTTCAGAGGATCGGGAAAATACTTCTTGTTCCTGCCATGTATTTTTTTCAGCAAGAACCGGAGCAGCCTTTGACGTTGAATGGGGTCTACGGGACCGATCGTGAACCTGACGTTCCACCGCAAGGGTTGAACCTGGGAAACGCAATGCACAAGATAACGGATCCCGATCTTCGTGAGCAGCTCATGTTGGTCGTTCAAGCCTTGGTCCAGGCACGCCCAAGATATCGTTCCTGATCGGTGGACAATGATGCAACCGATCGCGCAATCTTGCATGAATACCGAAAGGTGAGGGCATGACACAGCCCGAATTCAAACTCGTAACACTTGGTCGGTTGCGGCTTGTCGATGGAGCCGGAAATACCGTTTCGTTCCCGGAAAAGGGGCTGCTCATTCTTGCGCATGCGTGCCTGAAGAATTGGGAGCGGAAATCGCGGACGGAAATCGCTCGCCAGTTTTGGGCGGATGTCGATCAGGCCCAGGCCTCTGCGAACTTAAGAAAAACCGTAAGCCGCATCAGCGACCGGCAGGCGCAGCTCGATTTCCGGCCTTTCGAATTTGACAGTCGCTCGGTCGCAGTTTCGCAGTCCGCGTTCCGGCACGATATAGACGAACTGACATCTGTAGAGGGTGTTTCGCCGCTCGATCACTTTCTCAAGTTGGCCGGGTTGCTTCAGGAAGAGTTTCTTTCAGATGTCAGGGCTCACGATGAGACGCTGAACGGCTGGATCGAAGATCGCCGCAATGAATGTTTTGCCATGCTGCGCGAAGCCTTTCTGGGGGCTGCGGAAGCTGTTCCCGAGGCGCATAGGTCGGTTTTCAAGACGGTCGCCATGCGGCTTCTCGACCGGGATTCCGGAGACGAGACCGTTCGCGCGGCAATAACGTCGATCTATGACTATCAAGGTTACGGGCAGGAGGAACGGGGTCTCGACGTCAGGGGATTGCAGGCTGGGCGCCGGCTTCCTGCCGAGGCTGCTGCAGCCGCAATTCAGCTCGAGGGCGAAACCAGGCGGCCCCCGAGGATGGTTCTCCTTCCGCCGAAAATCAGCGGCAACAGCGCCGACGCCTATGGTGCAGCGCTTGTGGAAGATGTGACGATCGGCCTGTGTGCGTTACGATCGGTTTCGGTGCTTGCGCCTTATACGGCCGCGCAGATTGCAGGCCGCGCGAACAAATCCCAAAGCTATGAGCGACATAGCATCAGCTACGTGCTCGAGACGCGGATAACCGATGAGGCTCAGGGGCATACGCTTTTCGCCCAATTGATATTCTTCGGGAACGACGAAATCGTGTGGGCGGATCGTTTCAATATAGCCGAAGCGGGCCTCATCCACTCGCGCAGGGAACTTGCGGGCAAGATAGCGTCGGCGATTTCGAGACAGGTCGAGAGAAATGAGCTGCAGCGTCTTTTCTTCGAAGAAAATGCTGCGGCCTACAAGCATTTCCTGATCGGGCAGCAGACGCTGACGTTCCTCGATCTGGCACGTGTTCGCCGAGCACGTGGGCATTTTCGCGAGGCCCTGAAGGAGCAGTCCAGCTTTGCGCCGGCCTTGAGCGGCCTAGCGCGGAGTTTCTTCTTCGAATGGCTTCTGACTGCTCGTGGCGACAGCGAACTTCTGTCGCTGGCGGAACGGCATGCCAATGACGCCATCACCGCAAACTCCTCGTTGGCGCCGGGATATCGTGAACTCGGCGTGGTGAAGCTTTACCAGAGGCAATATGACGAGAGCATCGCGTTCCTCAGCACTGCGGAAAAGCTGAGCCCCAACCATGCCAATATTCTGGCGAGCCATGCCGACACGCTGGTGCAGGCATCCCAACCGGGCGAGGGGCTGGAGAAGATCAAGGCGGCCCTGGATCTCAATCCGCTCGCGCCTGATGAATATTTCTGGACTGCCGCCGGAGCGAGCTATTCGCTGGAAAAATACGAGGATGCGCTCGGCTATATCGACCAAATGAAAGATAAGCTTCCGGCAGACCGCCTTGCGGCGGCGAGCTGGGGCATGCTCGGCAACGCAAAAAAAGCAAAACAGTTTGTAGCGAGTACCTTCGAGGTTCATCCAGACTTTAGTTTGGAGAAATGGATGTCAATTGTGCCGTTCAAAGAAGATTGGCAGAAGGCGCATTACCTCGAAGGCCTGAAAAGTGCGGGCTTCAAGTAAATCCAGTTAAATCAAAGGAGATAATCATGGCGAATGTTGTAGTATTCGGAATTGAAGGCGAAAGCGACCTCTGGATCGCTGATTTGGGTGCTGGCACGGTGTCGAAAATCGGCAAGCCCACGCAGGGCGAGCTGGCGACCGTCGACAAGCTGCGCGCGGCAGGAACCACCATCGTGAAGGGCGTCAACCTAGCGGTTACCGCACAGTCCAGCGCTTCCGTCGCCGGCGGTTTCATGGACGGCTGATCGAGCCGCATCAGATGCCAAGATTGATGGCGAGACAGTCTCGCCATCAGTTCACTCTATCAGTTTGGGATGTGGTCGTTCTGCGGAACGAGAGCAATGTCCGGCCTGGCCTGCTCGCCGATTTCGTCCAACAGGGCGACCAGGGCTATGTTCAGGGATTCAGCGACTTTCTCGAAGCCGATCTCTTCGGCACTATCGCGGGCAGAGGCTACAAGTCTAGCAAGAGCAGCAAGTTCCTGTTCTCGTTCATTGGGATGCGACGTCATCTCGGGTATTTTCACTCACAATTAGCAAATCAATTCTTTCACTATAGCTGCCTCTGTCTCTTCTGTGCGTAACATCGGCGTTACACCTCCCGTTATTATTGGTGTTAGCGCTATCCAGGGACAGGTTCTTTGTAACGGTCAGTTGCCCGGACTGCCGTGAAAGTGCGTCGTGACGGCCAACTCTTGCGCGCAAGGGCAATCCTTTCTATATCCGTCAGGAAATAGTCCGGCGGCTGGTCATCTCCCGGCGGCTGGCAGCATGAAATCCGCCGCATTTGCATGACACTCGACGGATCGACATTATCAATTGAACACTGTGACGAAAGCATCGACGGTAGGTAGCCGTGAACACGCTCGATTTTGACAAGAAGCCGGAAGATACCCGCGTCGTGGTCGCCATGTCGGGAGGCGTCGATTCATCCGTCGTTGCCGGTATTCTGAAACGGCAAGGCTATGACGTGCTCGGCATCACGCTGCAGCTCTATGATCACGGGGCGGCCGTCCATCGCGCCGGCTCCTGCTGCGCGGGCCAGGACATAGACGATGCGCGCCGCGTTTGCGAGACGCTCGGCATTCCGCATTATGTGCTCGATTACGAGAAGCGTTTCCGCGACACCGTCATCAATCCCTTCATGGAAAGCTATGTTGCTGGCGAGACGCCGATCCCGTGCGTGTCCTGCAATCAGACCGTAAAATTTGCCGATCTGCTGGCGACGGCGAAGGAACTCGGCGCCGATGCCTTGGCAACCGGCCATTACATCCGGTCGCGCCCCAATCCTTCGTCCGACAATCCCGGTCGTCGTGCACTCTATCGCCCGGCCGATGCCGATCGCGACCAGAGCTATTTTCTCTTCGCAACGACGCAGGAGCAGATCGACTATCTACGTTTCCCGCTCGGCGGACTGCCCAAGTCTGAGACACGCAAGCTGGCCGAAGAGATGGGCCTCGTCGTTGCCAAGAAGGCGGACAGCCAGGACATTTGCTTTGTGCCGCAGGGCAAATATTCCGACATCATCACCAAGCTGAAGCCGAATGCGGCGCTCGCCGGCGAGATCGTTCATCTCGATGGCCGCGTGCTCGGAAGCCACGAGGGCATATTGCACTACACGATCGGCCAACGTCGCGGTATCGGCATCGCAACCGGCGAGCCGCTCTATGTGGTCTATCTCGACGCCCGTTCGCGCCGCGTCATCGTCGGGCCGAAAGAGGCGCTGGAGACCCACCGTGTCTATCTGCGCGATGTGAATTGGCTGGGCGACGAGCCGCTCTCGGTCGCTGCTTCGGGTGAGGGGTTCGCCTGCTATGCCAAGGTGCGCTCGACCCGCGCGCCTGCGCCTGCCGTTCTGCATGCCGACGAGACTGGCGTCTATGTCGACCTGACGGTCGGCGAGGCCGGTGTGGCGCCCGGACAAGCCTGCGCGCTTTATTCCGCGCCCGGTGACGATGCCCGTGTCTACGGCGGCGGCTTCATCGAGCGTTCGGAGCGCGAACCTGCGGCCGAAGCTTCGCTCAAGGCCCTCCTTTGCCAGCCGGTTGCTGCATAAAATTCTTTGGAAAAGGCCGGGCTTTAACGCGGCCTTTTTCTCTATGACATGCTTGACACAAAGGCGAGACGCCCTTTATAAGCCGCTCATTCGACGGGCCGGGCGCTTTGCAAACGGCATTGTTGTTCATGGCTGGGTAGCTCAGTTGGTGAGAGCGCAGGATTCATAACCCTGAGGTCGGCGGTTCAATTCCGCCCCCCGCTACCATTCAAGCTTAAAATTGTTGAATGAATTCCAGGCCTTGCGAGCGCAAGGCTTGTGGTCTCTGTTTTGCGCCGTCCTTAGGCTACGGGTTGGCCACATTCGCTGTGTAGTTTGAAACCATGCGCCTCCAGATTTATATCATCGTGGTTCTCCTCAGCGCCATAATGTGGGTCCTGTCTTTTCATGCCACGCGGGACGGGTATCGCCATGCCTGGCGCGCCGGATTGATGCCGGATCTGCATATCAAGCATCATATCCATCGCGTGCTTTGACCCACCCCTAGTCCGGTAGCAGCATCGTGATTCAACGATCCTAAAAAGAGCTGCCAAGACATTTGCAAAATAATCGATAGCAGGCTACCATTCGCACAACTACTGAATGTGAGGAATGGGGTAACACACATACGCCCGCCCGTATGGCAATGACGATGCTCGTGGCTAAGAACCTCCGTCCCATTCCCTGCGTCGTCAGGAACATAGCGGACAAGCACGTAAGGCGGACGAAATTTTACCAATCTATTGGTTCAGCTGGGCCTGCTGAATAGCCCCGCGGCTTTCCGCCAATCCGCATCAGCCTTCAATAATCTTGGAAGCAAAAATAAGGTTGCCAAAACGGCGACCGGAAAAGCCGCGACGAAGATGACGGCGTCGCGGCCAAATAATAATAGAAATAACCCGAACCGCTATCAGCCTTCCGGCGTCAGCGTCATCGAGGTGCCGGTTGCCGCGACATTGAGGCCGAGCTGACCGGTTACGCTGATGGTCTGAAGATGGATCGAGCCCTCGGTTCCTCCGAAGAGGATGTTGGTGCCGACGCCGGCTGCAACGGTGGCCTCAGCGGTAGCGCCCTGATAGAGGCCGGCCAGCGAGCCATGGTGATAGCCCGATGTCGGCGCGAACACAGCCCAGATCAACCGTCCGCGCGTCGTGAAGCCGAGGTCGACGCCGAATTTACGAATGCTTCCGGAATAATGATCGACACGGTCACCTCCGAAGCTCGAATGAAATGTGCAGTCGACGGTTTTCGAGGAACCGAGAAGGTAGCCCACGCCGGGGCCGATCAAGCAGTCGAGGTATCCGATCTTTACGCCGCCCTGGACATCCGTTTGTTGTGGGCGCGTCGTCACCAGGTCTGCAGAATTTGCGCTCGAGATGCAAACCTGCGTTAGGGCTGCCGCGCCAAGCAATACTGCAATGGTCTTTTTCATCGGGTTCTCCTTTAAATATGACATGTCGGATATAGAGTTCGCCTGCGGTTTACCAAGGCCATGTCTGAAGAATGCCTTAACGGAAGGTTGGGCGACGATGGGGCAATGCAAATCGAACTGTTGACCCCGCCATCCATCATCGGCATCTGTGGCGGAATTCTGAATGCAGATTTCACCACTTATCAAAGCCGGGCCAATCCCCCACATTACGCAGCAGCCACCCAATCCTATTGTCTGGACGAGAATACGGAGTGCATCATGGAACCTCTCAACGACAATACCGCTCGAGCGGCTGCCGCAGAGGACGGCGTGTGGCCGGCTCAGCGGCACAGCATTCTCGACTGGTTGATCACGGACACGCGCAACGAGCGTTTCATCGACAATATCTTCGTGGAGATGTGCCGGCGGCTTTCTGAGGCCGGGGTCCCGGTCGCGCGGGCGACGCTGCATTTCAGAACGCATCATCCGCAGTGGCTCGGCGCACGCATCCTATGGCGCACCGGTTTGACGGAGGCGAAGATAACGACGTTCGGATACGGCGTCGAAACCACTCCGCAATTTCAGAACAGTCCGGTCAACGTAATCTATAGTGGATCGGAAGAGGTGCGTCAGCGTCTCGAAGGTCTCCCAAAAGATGCTGAGGTGAATTCGCTTTATCTGGAACTCAGCGAAGATGGCCTCACCGACTATGTCGCCTGGCCGATCCATCACACGTTCGGCAAGCGTCACGTGGTGACTTTTTCGAGCGACAGGCCCGGTGGCTTTGCGGAGAAGGATATCGCTTTCCTCAGGGATCTGCTGCCTGCCCTGACGCTAGTCAGCGAGATCAGGCTGAAGAATGTGATGGCGCGGACGCTATTGCAGACATATGTCGGGCCGCATGCCAGCGAACAGATCTTGGCGGGTGCTACGACACGCGGCAGCGGCGTGACGGTTGGTGCAGCGATCATGATATGTGATCTGCGCGATTTCACGTCCATTTCCGATCTCTGGCCGCGCGACGATGTGATCGAACTGCTCAACGCCTATTTCGACGCCATCTGTGACCCGATCCAAAGGCATGGCGGCGAGATATTGAAGTTCATGGGTGATGGCCTCTTGGCTATTTTTCCGCTCAGCAAGCCGACGGCCTGTGCCGATCTCCTGCAGTCCATCCGAGAAGGTCAGGCGGCGATGGCCGCTCTCAACGCTCAGAATGCCGGCAAGGGGCGTCCGGTGTTGAACTATGGCGTTGGCGTCCATGTCGGAGACGTGATGTACGGCAATATCGGCTCGAGCAAGCGGCTGGATTTCACCGTCATCGGTCCGGCCGTTAATGTCGCTTCGAGGCTGGAGACGCTGACGAAGGATATCAAGCGGCCGGTTTTGCTCTCAAAGGCTTTCACCGAAATGGCAAAATGCGAGTCGGAGCTGGAAAGCCTCGGTTCCTTCCCGCTTCGGGGATTGGGCGAGCCCGTGGATATCTTTGCCTTGCCGGCGGAAGATGCAACCCAGGCTGGATGAGCGCCAATTACCCCGGAAGTAATTGCTTCTCATTCGCTGCCGCTGTTTTGTCCGATGACCTTGTATAGGCGCGCAGGAAGGTTTGCACGGCCTTGCGAGCCGCGGTTTGGATCTGCTCGTCGCTCGGCGTTTCGCCGAAGAGGAGCATCATCTGCAGATCGGCATTGACGAGTGCGAGGAATTGTCGTGCCGCAAGATCGAAATCATCGATATCAAGATTGGCCTGCCGCGAAAGGCGCGACAGGAGTGCGGCAAGCGCCGCATCGATCCGACCTGGACCCTGCTTACGCCAGGCCTCGAAGAGGTGCGGATAGCGCTCGCCTTCCGTCTGAACCAGGCGGCGGAGGAATTTTCCATCATGATTGCAGGAGCAGTTGCACATAAGTCCGGCGGCAAAGGCTGTCAGTTCGTTTTCGAGATCGTCCGCATTGCTGGGGAATGTTGCCAGGACAGAGAAGAGCGCGGCGTTGGCGCGGTCCATGACGTCCTGCACGACCGCCATGAAGAGCGTCTCTTTCTCGCGGTAGTGATTGTAGATCGTCTGTCGGGAAACGCAGGCCTCCATCGCGATCTCGTCAATGCTCGCTCCGGAGAAACCCTCCCGGCAGAAGACGTCAGCGGCCGCATCCAAAATGGAGACGCGCTTGGCGAACTGGCCTCGCTGGGTATGCCCGCTTGCCTTTCGTGCCGAGGGAATTCGATCTTTCATAAGCGGAAGATAAGACGTGTTGACGTTTTAGACAATAGTGTCTAATTTTACACCTGTGTCCAAGTTTATGGACGAAGAGTACCAACGGGATGCGTGGTTCTCCCAAGTCATCGCATTTGCCCGACCAATCCATTGAAACTCCGCCAAAAGCGATGCGACGCGCTAAGCGTTGCGCCTTCTTGAAAGATCATCATCATGACGACATCCTTCTTTCGCATGGCGCTCATCCTCGGTCTGCTATCGGCCATCGGTCCCTTTGCAATCGATATGTATCTTCCGGCGTTGCCGTCGATCGGCAAGGACTTGCACGCCGAGACCAGTGTCGTGCAGCTTAGCCTCCTGTTTTTCTTCATCCCATTTGCGGTTGCGCAGCTTCTCTATGGTCCCATCTCGGACATGTGGGGACGCAAGCTGCCGCTTTACATGGGTATCGGCCTGTTTGCCGTCGCCAGCGTCGGTTGCGCGCTCGCCGACAATATCGAAACGCTGATCGCGTTCCGTTTCGTTCAAGGCATCGGCGGAGCCGCCGGCATGGTTGTTCCGCGCGCGGTCGTGCGCGATATGCACACGGGCGTTCAGGCCGCCAAGCTCATGTCACTGCTGATGCTGGTTTTCAGCATCTCGCCGATCCTCGCGCCGCTGACCGGCAGCGCCGTCATCAGCTTCTATGGCTGGCGTGGTGTGTTCTGGGCAGTGACGATCGCCGCCGCCATCGGGCTAGTTCTCCTCTCGACCCAGCTTGAGGAGACGCGGACGAAGGCCGATCGCCATGGAAGCAATCTCGGCAGCGCCATGAGGGCCTATGGAATGCTGTTGAAGGACGGTCATTTCCTCGCGATGACATTCATCGGCGGCTTCGGGCTTTCCGGATTTCTGGTCTATCTGGCGAATTCGTCCTTCGTGCTGATCGAGCATTACGGCCTGACGCCGACGGAATACAGCTTCGCGTTCTCGATCAATGCCGTATCCTTCTTCGCTGTCTCGCAGCTGACCGGCTGGCTTGGCCACAGGTTCGGCCTCGTCCGCGTCATGCGGATCGCGGTGATCGCTTTCGCCGTTGCGATGGTGGCACTGGTCATCGTGATGAGCGCAGGGCTCAATCAGTTGCCTGTCATGGCCGCCTTCCTGTTCGTCGGCTTCGGCTGCCTCGGGTTGGTTATCCCGACGACCGGCGTGCTTGCGCTGGAGGATCACGGCGCGATTGCCGGCACGGCGTCGGCATTGATGGGAACGCTGCAATTCGTGGCGGCCGCCGTCGCGATGACTATCTCCGGCCTCTTTTTCGATGGGACGGCACTACCGATGGTGATCGGCATCGCACTCTGCGCGCTGATTGCCTTCGGGCTGGCGCAGGCAACGTCAAGTCGGCGGCACGCTGCTATCAACATCGAGGCCGAAGCCCCGGCTGCGGAGTAGGTTTTGCTGCCCCGACTATGAAAAGGCCCGGCTGTCGTCCGGGCCTTTCGTGTGAGGGTCGTCACACAGAAAACTTCTGCCGATCGCTGATTTCTGCAATACGAAGGGAGCTTATTTTTTCTGGTTATAGTTGCCGTACGAAGAACCCCGTAGACTGGCGGGCCGATATTTATCTAATTGATATTAATTGATTTCTCTATTTGTGAAGGTTGCGTGACGTGATCTTTATGCAACGCATCGTAATGCTGTCTTGCTTTTTGCCAAAATCTGACGTCCGCAATCTTGTTGTGCAAAATTGAATCCCCCATATGGCCTTCCGTAAGGAAAGGCGGACGGCCCGGTTACTCGAATCGCAACCAAATCAGTTGGATGCTGACGACGAGGATCAGCCCGGTCCCGGTTCCCTTTCTAGCAGATTCTAATCTGATCCGATTGACCTCCGATCAGAGAAGTGGAAAGGCCCGGCTGTTCCCTGCCGGGCCTTTTTCAATATTGCGAGACAACAATCGAGCGTGGCTCGATGTCAGTTGACGATGGTGACGCTTGCAGTGCGGCCGGCAACGAGTGCCGTATCGGCTGGGACGTCATCGAGTGCGACGCGGACAGGCACGCGCTGGGCGAGCCGGACCCAGGTGAAGGTTGGCGTCACGTTGGCAAGCGAGCTCGATGTATCGGAGCGCTCACGGTCCTCGATACCGCCGGCAACGCCAACGACGTGGCCCTTGAGGCCGTTCTTGCTGCCCATCAGGTTGACGATGGCGGCATCGCCGACCTTGATGCGGTCGAGCTTGTTTTCCTCGAAATAGCCGGCGATGTAGTAGGAATCACCGTCGATCAGGGCGGTTACCGCGCTGCCGGCCGTGACATAGTTGCCGGGCTGCAGTGAGAAGTTGGTGAGGATGCCGTTGACTGGCGCACGCACGGTCGAGCGGTCGAGATTGAGCTGCGCGGTGTCGCGAGAAACGATGGCCTGGCTGAGCGCCGCTTCGTCCTGCTGGACAGTCGTCTGCGCCTGCTGGATCTTCTGGCGGGTGACAGAACCGTCGCCGAGCTTCTGGTAAAGATCGAGGTCGCTTTTAGCCATGTCGAGCGCTGCCTGGGCGCCGGCAACCTGCGCCTCGGCCTGGCGCAGCGCCAGATCAAAGCGGGCAGAGTCGATGCGGAAGATGACATCGCCCTTCTTGACCGTCTGATTGTCCTTGACCTCGACATCGCTGACGAAGCCCGAAACGTCGGCCGCGACATGAACCACGTCGGCTCGAACCTTGCCGTCACGGGTCCATGGCTCGTTCATGTAGTAGTCCCAGAGGTGCCATCCAAGCACACCGGCAAAGACGACGACGACACCGGTCAGCACGAAGCGACCGAGAAAAGCGAAGAACGATTTCATAGCGGTATCCGATTGATTGACAGCGTAATGACGCCGAGCAGGCAGAAATACATCGCCGTGTCGAACAGCGGTCGATGCCAGACGAGGCGGTAGAAGCCGATATAGGCGAGCACCCGTCTCAGAATTGCGTTTAGGAAGAAGCAGACGAGGGCGATGGCAGCGAGTGTCGGGATGTACACGCCGTAGATATTGACATCGGTGATCATGCCGCATGCTCCTTCAGGTCCTGTTCGCCGGGCTTTTCAACCGGGCGGTTCTCGTTTGCCGCAAAGTCCTGCGCATCGGGGAACAGGCTGTAACGCAGGCCTGTCAGAGCGCGGCGGGCGCCATCTGCCGCCGACGAGGATCCGTTGTCGCTGAGGGCGCTCAGCGAATGGTCGAGCGTTTGCAGCAAGTTATTGTCCGGGGCGGCTTCGGTCTTCTGTTGCTTCCTTTGATAGAAGGAGGCGACCGAGGAGAGCACGTCGTCGATTGCCATGCGGCTAGGCTGGGGAAGCAGCTGCTTGTGGCGCTGAAGCTCGACCGTATTCAGCCCATTGCGCAGGTCCTTCATCACATCGTTTTGAACGACGTAGGAGTCGGCAGGCAGCGCGGCCAGGCGGGGAGCGAGCAGGCCGAGGCGATCGACCATGCGGTGCAGGAGTGCGGTTACGTCGGAACCCTGCGGCTTGCGGGCGGCAGCGGCGATATCCGTCCAGCCGGCGCGCAGCAGGCGGAAGGCGCTCCATTCGGCACCGACCGAGCGAACGAGCGCGGTCGTTCCGCAGGCGATGATCAAGCCGAGGACGAGTGCGGTGTTCGAATTGAGGAACGATGCCAGGTCAAGGCTGAGGCGGCCCTGCAGGCCCAGCATGCTCGGCAGGTTGACGCCGAAACCCATGCCGACCAGCATGGTCGACGGACGCGCCATCAAGGTGCCGACGGGGATCAGCACCAGCCCCAGAGCAGCAAGAAGCATGACATAGCCATGTATGGCCGGGAAGACGGCGAATTCGAGCACGAAGGCGCATCCGACCGCCGCGATACTGGCAAAGAGGAATTGCTTCATCATCGGCGTCGGGTCGTCCGTTGTCGCGAAGATGCAGCAGAGCACACCGGCCATCATGGCTGCGGCACTGCCCTGGGACCAGCCGGTTGCTATCCAGAAAGCCGTGGCGATGAAGGTTGCAAGCATTGCGGAAACACCGGAATAGAGCGCCATGCCGTAATCCTTGTGCATCGGCCGCTTGTCGAGAGAGGAGCCGAAACGGTTCCATCTCAGGTCATGACGAGACCCAGCAGTGATATCCTGCTTCAGGTCGATGCAGTCGCTCCAGATCTGGATAAGGTCGCGCAGCCGGGCGACGGCATTGTGGACGAGCAGTTCCTGCCATTGCGGCATTGCGGCTGCTTCGGTCTCTGCGCGGGCGATGATGTCGAGGAATTCCGCCCGCTTGTCTTCCGACAGCGCCTGTCCGCTTTCGAGCCAGAGAGCGGTCCGCTCCTTCAGTTCGACGATGGCGGGCGTTTGCTGGCCGTTCGTTGCGCGTGACAAGGCGGAGAGCACGTCGGCGAGGCCCGACACGATCGGCAGCATGGCGACCATGCGACGTTGCAGCGTGCGCGCCAGTCTGACGAGATCCCTGTGTCCCGACGTGTCATAGGCAACATGCGTGGTGAAGCCATGCAGGTCGACGGCATCGGCGGCCATTTTCTGTGCTGTCGAAGCCAGTTCCGGATCGTTGCGCTCGCCTTTCAGCGTAGCTGTCGCCAGCGTGGTCGCATCTTTCATCCAGGCATCGATGCGGTCTGCAAGGACCGGACCGGCATGGCGCGGGAAGATCAGGCGGCTGACGAGGGCGGCGCAGATGATGCCGACCGCAATCTCGATGACGCGAGCAGTGACATAGGTGAAGGCGGTATCGGGGCTGTCGACGATCGGAAAGCCTGTCAGCGCGGTGGTGTAGCCGGCGAGCATGAACGTGTAGCTCCGCGGCGTGCGATCCAGCAAGCTGATGGCGAGGCAGATGCCCATCCATAGCGAAATCGCCAGTGTCAGTAGCACGGGAGAATTCACTAGGTTCGGTATGAGGATGACAGTCATGGCACCGCCGATGGCGGTTCCGAGCAGACGATAGATCGCCTTCGAGGTGCTGGCGCCCGAAAGCGGGTGCGAGACGATGTAGACCGTTCCCACGGCCCAATAGGGATTCTGCAGGTCGAAATAAAGCGCGACGAACAGCGCCAGCATTGCCGCTGCGAAGGTCTTCAGGGAGAAGACGACATCCCGAATTTCGGGCCAGAGAATGGCGTATCTATTCATCGCTGTCCTGAGCCCCCCCAAATGTTGCCGATTTAGTGGCGATGATGCGCAACACCTCGAGGGCGGCGCCTACGCGCTCGGGATCGATATCGCCGAGCATCTTTTCCCGCAGTGCCGCGGCTTCCGCTTCGCAGCGCTCGGCGACCTTGGTGCCTTCCTCGGTCAGCCGCACCAGCTTGATGCGGCGATCGGTATCGGCCGGTACGCGGCAGATGAGGCCGTCGCTTTCGAGGCCGTCGAGCACGCGGACCAGTGTCGGGCCTTCGACGCCGACGCGTTCCGCAAGCACACCCTGGGGCACGAGATCGCCATGGCGCAGCAGCATGATCAGCGGCGTTGCCGTGGCGTCCGACAGATTGTGTTCCATCAGCATGACGTTCAGCGCGCGTCTCCATCCCCGGCCGCAGGCGAGCAGCAGGGGAGCGAATTCGGTCCAGGATTTCTTGAGGTCATCGTTCATAAGCTATTAGATAGTATCCTACTGATTTGAATGCAATCTTTATTGATGGCTGATCGGACCGTTATTTTCGCATGGCTGATATTCGCATGCGACGCGGGTGAGCGGTCGCGCTATAACCGGACGCGAACCGCAGGGTTCGTTCTTTCGCCGATCGGATGGAGGTCGATCGACGGATTGGCATCATGGAGGAAGTGTTGACATGACCGATAATTCGAAGACCGACCGCTTTGCCGTCTCGACATGGTCTCTGCATCGCGCGCTGGGCGTGACCTATCCGTATCGACCGGGTGAAGAGCGTGAGCCGGAGCGGCGGCCGACCTATGGGGAGGGCTCGGTCGACCTCATCGATCTGCCTGTGGCCCTGCGCGATCACGGACTATCCCGGCTGGAAATCTGCTCATTCCATCTGCCGACGCTTTCGGCATCCTATCTTGCTGAACTGTCCGATGCCTTTGTGCAAGCCGGCGTTCGCGTTCAGACGCTGCTTGTCGAGGATGGTGATCTCAGCAATCCGGAGACGGCCGCGCGCGATGCCGAGTGGATCGCAAGCTGGATTCCAATCGCCTCGGCGCTGAAGGCGGAGAATATGCGAGTCATCGCCGGCAAGGCGCAGCCGACCGAAGAGGCGCTTGCCCGCGCCGAGGGCCATCTGCGTTGGCTGGCGCAACAGGCGGAAGGGTCCGGCATTCGCATCGTCACCGAAAACTGGTTCGCTTTGCTGCCGGGTGCGCGCGAGGTGAACAGGTTGCTTGGCGCGCTCGATGGCAAGGTTGGTCTAAACGGCGATTTCGGCAATTGGACGGGACCGGGCAAATATGACGAGCTTGCGCAGATCATGGGCAAGGCCGAACTCTGCCATGCCAAGGCGCATTACGGCGCTGGCGGCATGGATGCGGAGGACTATCGGCGCTGCGTCGAACTTTCCGAAGCTGCGGGATACCGAGGTCCCTATACGCTTATCTATGATTCCGATTTCCATCCGAACGAGTGGAACGGAATTGTCGAGGAGCGTGACTTCATCGGGAAGATCCTGGGCTGACCAATCCAGTTTCGATCATTGATTCAAAACGCTAATTTGATCGCGGAACGGGCTTGCGAACCCGTCGCGATTGTCGATCATGCACCCGCGTTCGATTTCTCTTTCAACAGGACAAACAGGCAATGGCCAAAGTCATAGACTATTTCTTTTCGATCAGCTCTCCCTGGGCCTTCATCGGCCTGAAGCCGTTTGCCGAGCTGGCCGAGCGCATGGGTGCCGAGGTTCGTCCGTATCTGACGACTGTCGTCGAGGAAAACGGCGGCATCTATTCACGCAATCGTCCCGATGCGCGCAGGCTCTATTGGCTGAAGGATCTGGAACGCTGGAGCCGCGTGCGTGGCCGCAACATGAAGATGGATGGCCGTGGATCGCTGAGCGATGCCACTCCCGCATCCTTCATGGTCATTGCCGCGATCCTCGACGGCAAGCCGTGGATTCCGCTGACATTGGCGCTTCAGGAGGCATTCTGGACGCGGGCAGAAGACATCGGCAACCCCGAGGTTCGCAAGCAGCTTGCCGACGCTGCCGGCCTGGATGGCGCCGCACTCTTGAAGCGCGAGCAGGATGCCGACGTGCAGGCGAAGTGGAAAGCAGACCGCGACCAGGCGATCGAAAAGGGCGTCTTCGGCTTCCCGACCTTCATGATCGATGGCGAACTCTATTGGGGGCAGGACAATCTGCCGTTCCTCGAGCAGCATCTGAAGACCGGGAAACCGGCCTGATCAGGTTGGTGAAGCCAGCCGAAGAGCCGACAACCCCTCCGTCATGCTCGGGCTTGTCCCGAGCATCTGCAACGGATTGATTTTATCGGATGTAGCAGATCCTCGGCACAAGGCCGAGGATGACGTCCAGTTTCGATCGAAGGTCGTCAAGAACCTGAACGCCGACAGCATTTTGCCGGCGCAAATACTTTAAGCGGCTTCCAGAACATGCACGGCGCGGGCGGCGACCAAGTGCGCGGTCTTCTCGCCGAGCGCCTTCATATGCGGTGCAGCCGCATGTGCCTTCAGCGCAGCCATGCTCGCCCACTTTTCGACAACCACGAATGTATCGGGACCGAATGCCGGATCGGCGCCGGCGACATCGACGGTTGTGGTATATTCGATGCAACCGTCTTCGGCATGCACCGCTGGGACGTTGGCCTGGAACAGTTCCAGATATTCGGCCCGCTTGCCGGGCTTTGCAGTCAGTATGGCGATGACATGGATCACGTCGGGGGTCCTTTGAGGTGGGATTGCAGGCGGTGAGACGAGGTCATCAGGCTATCGGGGATTCCTCGATCGCGTCAACACGATCCGGATAAAAGGCGAGGTGGTCCTTGATCTCCGATACGGCATCATGCGGGGTCTCGTAAGTCCACACCGCATTCCTGGAACGCTCGCCGCCGGCGGGAATGCTGTAATAGGAGGCGTCGCCTTTGTAGGGGCAATGGGTCTCATGGTCCGTCCGCTCCAGCATCGACATGTCGACATCCCCACGCGGAATATAGAAGACCGCGGGGTAGGAGGCTTCCTTTAGCCTCAGCGCATCCTTCGTGTCGGCGATCGTGCGGCCGGCGATCTTGACAACCACATGCGACCGGCTCGGCTCCACTGTTATCGGGTGGTCGGGGCCGGGGATCTTCATCAGCTTCACGGACATGTCTCTTCCTCGCGTGTTGCGTTTGACTTGAAACAGAGAGGTGGGGCGCAGACGCCGCCACCGCAATGAGTGGAAGAAGAGTTTTTGGCCGAAAGCCGGGAAAAGTCCGTCAGGCGATTTTGCGATAGGCTTCCGGATCCGGGATCGGAACGGCGGCCATCAGCGTCCTCGTGTACTCGTCCTTCGGATTTTCGAAGATCTCGCGTCGTGTGCCCGTTTCGACGATCCGGCCGCCGCGCATGACGGCGACATGATGCGACATGCGCTCCACAACAGCCATGTCGTGGGAGATGAAGAGGTAGGAAAGGCCCATCTCTTCCTGCAGTTCCAGCATCAGGTCGAGTACACGGGCGCGTACTGACACGTCGAGGGCGGCCACGCTTTCGTCGGCGACGATCAGTTTCGGCTTCAGGGCCAGTGCGCGGGCGATGCAGATGCGCTGGCGCTGGCCGCCGGAAAATTCGTGCGGATAGCGCGTTGCTGCATCCGGCGTCAGGCCGACGCGGCGAAGCAGCTCGGCCACGGTGTCCTGTCGTTCCCACTTGCCGCCGAGGCCATGGATGACGAGCGGTTCGGCAATGGCTGCGCCGACGCTCATGCGCGGATCGAGCGAGGCATAGGGATCCTGGAAGATCATCTGCGCGGTGCGGCGGATAGGCTGCATGGCGCGTTGTCCAAGGCCGCCGATTTCCTGGCCGTCGATCGTGACACTGCCGGTAAAGGGGATCAGGCCGAGCACGGCCTTGCCTGTGGTCGACTTGCCGGAGCCGCTTTCGCCGACGAGGCCGAGCGTCTTGCCCGGCAGGATATCGAACGAGACGTCGTCGACAGCCGCTGCCGGCGCCTTGCCCTTGAACAGCCAGCCTGCCTGGCTGCCATAGGTGACGTTCAGGCCGTGCACATTCAGGATTGGCTTCCGGTCCGCGGGCGCTTCCGAAGCAATGCCCGGGGTGATGCGTGGCGGGCCATCGGTGCCCGAGAGCGCGCCGAGCCTCGGGACAGCGGCCAGCAATTGCTTGGTGTAGTCTTCCCGCGGCTGCTTGAACACGGCGAGTGCGCTGCCGTCCTCGACGATCTGGCCGTTCTGCATGATGACGACACGGTCGGCCATCTCGGCGACCACCCCCATGTCGTGGGTGATGAGGATGATCGAGGCGCCGAATTCGGCCTTCAGCTCGCGCATGAGCTTCAGGATCTGCGCCTGCACTGTCACGTCGAGCGCCGTCGTCGGCTCATCGGCGATCAGCACCTTGGGGCGGCAGGAGAGGGCCATGGCGATCATCACGCGCTGGCGCATGCCGCCGGAAAGTTCGTGCGGGAACTGTTTCAGCCGCCGCGCCGGATCGGTGATATGCACGGCGTCGAGCATGCGCAGTGCGGTTGCTTCCGCGGTTCCGCCTTCCGTGCCCTGATGCTCGCGGATCGCCTCCATCAGCTGGGTGCCGATTGATATGACCGGGTTGAGCGATGTCATCGGTTCCTGGAAGACCATGGCGATATCGCCGCCGCGGATCCTGCGCATCTGCCGGTCGGAAAGTTTTGCAAGGTCGCGGTCGCCGAACAGGATGCTGCCTGACGCAATCTGGAGCGATGCCTTGGGAAGCAGCCCCATGATGGCGAGTGACGTCACCGACTTGCCCGAGCCGGACTCGCCGGCGATGCACAGCGTCTCGCCGGCCTTCAGGTCGAAGCCGACGTGATCCAGGACCCGCCGCCGCCCCTCCGGGGTACGGGCGTCGATGCTGAGCTCGCGAACCGAGAGCACGGAGGGGATGGCGGAAGGGGCATGCATCACGCGAACACGATCCTCGGGAAGTAGAAGGAGACGACCCAGTTCGGGACGTCGACGATTTCGCTGATGCGCAGGTCACCGCAGACGGAGCAGAGCAGATAGGCATCGACCGCGCTCATGCCGTGTTCGGCGCCAAGGAGGTCGATCATGCGCATCAGGCTTTCGCGGGCGCCGGTCATGAGGTCAGGGCCGATACCGGTCGTGACTTCGTAGCCGGCGCCGTCGAGATGGCGGGTCACGGGCTCGGTCGTGGTGAAGCGCGGGCTCTTCAGCCTGGCGTCCTTGACGAGTTCGAGGGTTGCCTCGACGTTCATCTGGCTTTCGATGGCGGTACCGCAGACTTCGCCGTCACCCTGGGCGGCATGGGTGTCGCCGATCGAGAAGAGCGCGCCTTCGACTTCGACGGGCAGGTAGAGCGTCACGCCGGCCGAGAGATCGCGGATATCCATGTTGCCGCCGACATTGCGCGGCGGGACGACGGAATGCAGGCCCGGCTCGGCGGGAGCAAGGCCGATGGTACCGGCAAAGGGCTTCAGCGGCACGCGGCCACCGGGGCCGTAAAGGGCCGGCGTCAGGCTGTTCGCATCATATTTCCACATGTGCAGGGCCGGATCGGGGAACTGGTCGGCCAGAAGGCCGAAGCCCGGAATATTGGCTGTCCAGCCCACCCCCGACGGAATAAAGCGGCGGAGCGTCACCTTCAGCGCATCGCCGGGCATCGCGCCTTCGACATAGATGGGACCGGAGACGGGATTGATCCTCTCGAAATCGAGATTGTTCAGCGTGTCTAGCGTGGCGCCGTCGCCAAGCTGTCCGCCTGAGGAATCGAGGCATTCGAAATGGATGGTCTCGCCCGGCTTGGCGACCAGGGCAGGCTCGAAGTCGCGGTTCCAGCCGAAATTGTGCTGCGCGCGGTGAATGGTGTGGGTGCATACGATGCACATGGGAATTTCTCCGTATCTAGATATTCGCCCCTAACCCTCTCCCCGCTCGCGCCGAGAGGGGACGTGCCCTGAGAGGGGCGGGAGAGGGACGAAGAGGTCGCCACTTGTTCCTTCGCCCCGCTTGCGGGGAGAAGGTGGCGGCAGCCGGATGAGGGGCTGCCGCGCAATCCAGACTTACTTCTTCACGTAGATCGCGTCGTAATCGATGACGCGGGTCGGATCGATATAGATCTGGTCTTCGCCGCCCATGCGCTTCGATTTTGCGACCACGCGACGCTCGTTGAAGACCGGGATCCACGGTGCATCCTTTTCCTGGATTTCCGTGAAGATCTTACCCCATTCGGCGTTGCGTTCGGTTGCCTTGGCGGGCAGCGGCAGGGCGTCTGCGGCCTGGGCACGAGGCTCCATGTCCTTGTTGCAGTACCACGACCAGTTCCAGCCGCCGGCGACAGCGCTGGAGCAGGAGAGGATCGGTCCGTAGAAGTCGGACGGATCCGGGAAGTCGGCGATCCAGCCGAGACCGCCGGACCAGACCATTGCTGCCTGGCCCTGCGTGCCGCCTGCTGCAATCACGTTCGGGTTGGCGAGTGCCTTGATCTCGGCCTTGACGCCGATGGCCGCCAGATCCTGCTGGATCGCCTGGGCGATGCGCGGCTGCGGATCTGTGTTGGATGTGTAGAGCTCCGTCGAGAAGCCGTCCTTCAGGCCGGCTTCGGCGAGCAGCGCCTTGGCCTTCTCGACATCATAGGCATAGCCCTTGTAGTCCTTGTCGTAGCCGGCCATCAGCGGCGGCAGCACCTGGTTTGCAGGCACGGCGCGACCGTTGATGATGCGGATGATGCGGTCCTTGTTGATCGCCATGTTGACGGCCTGGCGGACCTTGACGTTGTCGAACGGCTTGACCTGCGTGTTGAGAGTCACATAGCTCGTTTCGAGCTGCTGGCGGTCAACGATCATGCCTTCGAAGTCCTTGGACTTCTTCATTTCGAGGTATTTGGCCGGCGGAATGCCATCGCCGGCGATATCGACCTCGCCCTTCTGCAAGCGCAGCAGCGCGACCAGTGGCTCCTGACCGATTTCGACGGTATAGCCATCGATGCGCGGACGATCCTTTACGAAGTAGTCGGGGTTCTTTTCGAAGACGAGGCGCTGGCCGACGGTCCATTCCTTCAGGATGAAGGCGCCCGATCCAACCGGCTTCTTGCCGAAATCGCCACCGGCGGCGTCAACGGCTTCCTTCGGAACGATCGAGGCGAAATTGAGCGCGAGATCGTTGAGGAAGGTCGCATCCGGCTGGGTGAGCGTGAATTCGACGGTGTGGTCGTCTACGACCTTCACGCCGTCGAGCGAATCCGCCTTGCCTGATGTCATCGCATCATACCCTGATATGGAGTGGTAGAAGCCGGCGCCTGGGCTTTGCGTCTTCGGATTGACAGTGCGCTCGATCGAATATTTGACATCCGACGCAACCAACGGGCGGCCGTTGGTGAACTTCACACCGTCGCGCAGCTTGAACGTATAGGTCTTGCCATCGTCCGAAACGGTGTAGCTCTCGGCGAGCGAAGGCTTTAACTCCGACGTGCCCGCGGGATAGTCGATGAGGCGCGAAAACATGGCGTTGATCATCGACCAGTTCTGCCAGTCGTAACCGATGGCGGGGTCGAGGGTGGCGATATCGTCCTTGTAGGTGACGATGATCTTGGCGCCGGGGGCAGCTTCGTCGGCTGCGTGAGCCACGACGGCCGGCACGAGCGAACTCGTGGCGAGCATGGCGGCAAGTGCCGCGCGTTTTAGAAATCCGTTGGTCATCAAATGCTCCTCTGAGGTTTTGCTTTTGCTTGGTTATTGCGCGCGGATGCGCGGGTCGATGAACGGGGCAATGACATCGGCAGCTAAGTTGCCGAGGACGATGGCGAGGGCGGAGATCAGGGTCACGCCCATGATGATCGGGATGTCGACCTGCTGGATCGCCTGCCAGGCAAGCTGGCCGATGCCGGGCCAGCCGTAGACGGCTTCGACCACCACCACGCCGCTCATGAACTGGCCGATATCGATGCCGATCATGGCGATGATCGGCAGGATCGCGTTGGGCAGGACATGGCGAAAGATGATGCGGCGACCTGAGAGGCCCTTGGCGCGGGCCGTGCGGACATAGTCGTGGTTCAGGACATCGATCATTGCAGAGCGGACCATGCGGGCATACCAGCCGGCGCCAAGGACGCCGAGGGTGGTTGCCGGCAGCACCACATGGGCCGGCGTGCCGAAGCCCGACATCGGAAACCAGCCGAGGGTGGCGGCAAAGACGTAGAGCAACAGCAACGCGACGACGAATTGCGGCGAGGAAACGCCGACAAAAGAGAGCATCATGACCGTGCGGTCGACAAGCCCGCCGCGCCTGATGGCGGCGATGATGCCGAAGGTCAGGCCGAGCACGACTTCGACGACGATACCTGCAGCCATCAGGATCAGCGTTGCCGGCAGGCGGGCAAGGATCAGCGGCAGGACCGCGGTTCGCTGGGTGTAGGAGCGGCCGAGATCTCCATGCACGAGATTGATGAGATAGTGCAGGAACTGCATGAGCAGCGGCTGGTCGAGGCCGAGTTCATGGCGGATGCTGGCTACCATCTGCGGCGTGGCGCTGCGGCCGGCGATCAATACGGCTGGGTCGGCGGGAAGCGCATAGAGCAGCAGGAAGGTGATCGCGGCGACCCCGAGCAGGATCAGCACCGATTGCACGAGGCGGCGAAGGATGACTGCTATCATCAGCCCCTCCCGCGCTGGGTCGGATCAAGGATATCGCGGAGCGCATCGCCGACCAGATTGAAGGAGAGGGCGGTCAGGAGAATGACGGCGCCGGGGATGAAGACGAGCCAGGGCGCATCCTGGAAATAGGTCTGGTTGTCGAAGATGATATTGCCCCAGGAAGCATCCGGCGGCTGCACGCCGATGCCGAGGAAGGAAAGGGTCGCTTCGAGCAGCACGGTCGTTGCGATGCCGAGCGTGCCCCAGACGATCGCCGTCGGCATCAAATGCGGCAGGATGTGCTTGAAGAGAATGCGGAAATGGCCGGCCCCGAGCGAGCGCTCGGCCATGATAAAGTCACGCTCCACGAGGCCACGGGTCTCGGTATAGACGATGCGCGCCACCTGCACCCAGTTCACCAGCGCGATGACCAGCGCGACGATCCAGAGACTCGGCTTCAGCAGGGCAGCCAGCACGATGGCTAGCAGCAGGGCGGGGAAGGCCATCATCAGGTCTGTGAAGCGCATCAGCAGATTGCCGACAAAGCCTCTGATATAGCCGGCAAGGATGCCGATGAAGAGGCCGATTGCGACGGCGACACCGTTGGCGACGAGGCCGATGACGAGCGAAGTGCGGGCGCCGAACAGCAGGCGCGAAAAGAGATCGCGGCCTAGCGTGTCGGTGCCGAGCAGGAATTCATGGCCGGGCGGCAGCGGCGCGCCTTCGAGCGAGAGGCCGTCGGCGATCTGCTCATCGGGGCTGAAAGGGGCGATCAGTGGTGCGGCGATTGCCATTGCGACGACGAGGATGACGACGATCAGGCCGAAGACCGCCGCCGGCTGGCGCAACATGGATTTCAGGACGCGCATCAGCCTGCCTCCGGCAGGGGCTCTGCCCCGCCAAGAATAAAGGCCGATAGTTGCTCCATCGGCAGGCGACGACGCATCGCGCATTGGCGCAGGATGCTGTAGGCACGCTCTTCATCCACCTTGTGCTGCTCCATGATCTTCTGGACGGCGGCATAGACCAGGGGCCGCAGGCGGATACGCTCTTCCAGATATTGCAATTTTTCCGTGGCGGCCTTCCGTTCCTCGTGGATCGAGAGCGCCATGACGAGTGCCGGATAGACGGCAGAGGCGGCAACGGGCTTGGCGACGATGGCGCTTGCGCCCTGTTCCAGCGCCCAGGCGATGCGGCCCGGCGCTTCGGAGCCGAGAAGGGCGACGACGGGGATCGGCGGGTTCGTGCCGCGCCAGGGCAGGAGATCGTCCCAGCCCTGGTCGGCATCGACGATGACCATGTCGGGAAGTGCGGCCGCCTCGATCGGCTTCCATTGCACGGATGGGCGCAGGCCCAGCAGCTTGAGCTGGCGGATTAGGCGTTCGGTATTGCTGTCCTCGCGGTGGAGGATGATCGCGTTCCAGCCCGCGAAGTTCGGTGTCTCTCTCATGAAACCACCCGCAATTTCGGTGCAGTACGCCCACGTTTGCCGGTCAGGTAGGGGTCTGCTGCCAGTGCCGGCCGCGAGGCGATGACGTCGAAGCCGTTCTCGGCATTTATCCGACCGAGATGGAACGGCAGCGCAGCGTGATTGGTTTCCGCGTCGATGGCAAGCGGGCCGAAGAGGCTCGGCCAGGATGACGCGTAGAGTTCGCGGCGGACGGCCTGCGGCTCGTCGCTGCCGGCGGCAAGGATCGCCTCGGCGCAGAGCTTCACGGCGGTATAGGCGCTGGCAAATATGCTGGAAACGCGGCGATCGGGACCATATTGCGCTTCCACCCGTGCCTTGAAGGCAAGGTTTTCCGCGGAATCGACGCTATCGAAATAGGAAGCCGCGCAGAGCTGGCCAGTAGCGGCTCCGGCCTTGATGTCGTCGAGCTCGCATTCCATCAGGTCGCAGCTGACGACGGGGCAGTTTTCCGCCGAAAAGGCTTGGTCGCGCTCGCCGAGCGCCTTGATCGCCTCCAGGAAGGCATAGCTCGACGGTCCAATCAGATTGTTCAGGATGAAGCTCGGACGGCGCTGTTCGATATCCGCGACGATGCGCTCGACCGATGTCTCTTCCAGGGGCAAATAGCGTTCGCCCAGCACTTCGCCGCCGGCATTGGTGATGAGTTCGCGGGCCAGCCGGTTCATCTCCCAGCCCCAGACATAGTTGGCGCCGATGAGATAGGGACGCTTGCCGTAGCCGGGAAGGAGATGGTCGAAGAGCGGCAGAAGATGCTGGTTCGGGCATCCGCCGACATAGATGACGTTCTCGTTGGCCTCGAAGCCCTCGTAGGGGCACATGTACCACAGAAGGCCGTCGTGCTTTTCGACGAGCGGGATGACTTCCTTGCGCGCGGCCGAGGTGATCGTGCCGACGATATGGCGGCAACCGGCGTTGCGTAGCATGTGCTTGGCGGCTTCGAGATAGGCGGGAATGTTGGCGTGCGGATCGATGAAGACGGGTTCGATGCGCTTTCCGGCCGCCGTCAGCTCCTCGATGGCGAACAGGGCGCCGTCGCGCGCATCACGGCCCATCGAGCCGTAAGGCCCGGTGGTGGAATAAAGGATGCCGATCTTCAGCGCGTCATTCATCAGCTGCTCTAAAACGAAAAACCTCACGACGCGGATCCCATCGAGCGATGGGGCGTCATGAGGCGAAACTGCCCGGCGACTATCGAAGTCATGTGATTGCAGCCGGCGCATGCCTAATCTGCGAGCTTGATTAAAATCCGGGCACGTGGCCGTTGTCAAGGAGCTTTCACGCAGATTCGGTTCGAAACGCCCCACGTTTTACGCGGACGTTTCAAGCTTCAAGAAATGTCCGGGCAGAGGTCAACTCGACCGGACCTCAAGCCTCTGAAACTCATGCTGCGTGACGATCGGCGCTCTGGATGGCGGAAAGCTTCCAGTCGGAGCCGGGGCGGCGGACGAAGGTCCAGATTTCAGTCGTCTCGGACGCGTTATGGTCGTCGCCATCGACGAGGCGGCCCGTGTTGCGGTCCACCATCGCGTCGATGCTGGAATAGCGCATGGCAAGGGTGGCGTACTCGCCGCTGGTCTCACGCCAAGCCTCGGCGATGTCACCCTGCAGCAGGTGAACGTTCGAGACGCTGTTGCGGACGCCGCGGGTTGCGTTTTCCCCGAGTTCTTCGGCGAGATAGGACATGGCCTCCGGCGTCGTCAACGTGCGCAGCCGGCCGTAATCCTCCATGCCATAGGCGGTCTGGATTTCCGTCAGCAATTGTTCGAAGCGATCCAGGTCGCGCTGGCTCAGGCCGATTTCGTCATTCGCGCGGGCGTTGCGCGGCTGCGTGTTCGCGGCTGCGCCGCCACCGATCGCGGGAATGCCGAAGGAGGGCCGCTGCGAAGGCTGCGGCCGGCTCATATTGTAGCTCTGGCCGCCCCCGGAGGCCGATGAAGCCGAGCCCTGGCGGTTTGCGAACAGGCGAAAGACGAAGGATGCGGCCCAGACAAGCAGCACGATCTGCAGCAGCATGCCGAGGAAGCCGAAACCGCCGCCGAAGCCATGACCGATCAGCATGCCGAGCAAGCCGCCGGCGATCAGGCCGCCAATCATGGATCGGCCGAAGCCACCATTGAAGAAGCCAGGCCTCGGCTGCGCGCCGAGCGGAGACTGGGTGGCGACGCTGGGTTGCTGCGTCATCGAGCGATTGATCGGGGCTGCCTGCGTCGGAGCGGTATTGGTGACCGGCGGCGCCTGGAAGGTGCGCGCCCCACGGCTGCCGAAGCCGCCGCCAAAGCCTCCGGCCCTGCGTGCCTCGGCGCTGTCGAAAGTCGCGACTACGGAGGCGAGCGTCAGTGCGGCGATGGCTGCGATCTGGGCGATACGCGGAACGGTGCGAAGCATTGTTTCCTGTCCTTGGGCAGAAAGATTGTTCCATGCGTATATAGGAATGCTTTTTGCGATTATAAGTTCGTATTGCAGGACGGGTCTAACCTCCAAGGGCCAAACGGATGCTGACGATCGTACAATCGACGCATAATTACGAGGCATGGTTGCGGGCGCAACTCGGCAACGATCTGGTTGAAGCCGATCTGCAGAAAAAACACGCCAGGATGCGGGACAGCAGTTTTGCCTTCCTGCGCGCCACCTATTGGCGGTGGAGCGAAACGATCCTCGATATCTGTCCGCAACTTGCCTCGGCGCCCAAGCTTCTTGCGATCGGCGATACGCATCTCGAAAACTTCGGAACATGGCGCGACGCGGAGGGACGCCTTGTCTGGGGCGCCAATGATTTCGACGATGCGGCGGTCATGCCCTATGCGCTGGATCTCGTGCGCCTGGCGGCCAGCGCAATACTGGCGCGGGAGGGGGACATTCCTTCCTCCCACGATATCTGCGACAGCATCCTTGGCGGTTATCGGCGCGGCCTTGCCGCTCCATCGCCGATCATCCTCGAGCGCGATCATAAATGGCTGCGCAATACCGTCCTGCTGCCGAATTCCGAGCGCGAGGATTTCTGGCAGAAATTCGAGGAACTGAAGCCGGACGCGAGACCCGTGCCGCCGCCGCATCTGCAGGCACTTCGCTCGTCCTTGCCGGAGCCGGCTACCGCGATCGTCGCGATGCCGCGGACGGCGGGAACCGGAAGTCTCGGCCGTCCGCGCTTCGTGGTGCAGGTGGAATGGCGAGGAGGACCCTTGCTTCGCGAGTCGAAATCCCTGCTGCAGTCGGCATGGTCGCTCCGTCACGACCCGCGCGATACTGCGATCCATGCGGCCGTGATCGCAGACGGTGCGGCCCGCTCGCCGGATCCGGAATACAAGCTGATCGGCACGGTCCTTGTTCGCCGGCTCTCGCCGAATAGCCGCAAGATCGAAGTGAAGAACGATCCTTCCACGCTGTTGTCTTCGCAGATGCTTGATCTGATGGGCTTCGAGATCGCCAATTGTCATGTTGGCGATGCTGCCCAGACCCACGCGATCCTCAGCGACCTTCGCCAGCGGGACGGCGACTGGCTGCGCGATGCCGCAAAGGCGGCCGTCGCGACTATCGAGGCCGAACAGAAGCTCTTTGCAGCTTCGCCATGAGGCTTGCTCCTAAGCCTCAGGGTGCAGAAGTCGAAAGCACTTGACGAAGGGAGGACAGCGGGAAGAAATGTCGCTCCACCTCACCGGCGAAAGAGCGACTGGACCCAATGCAGATCTATGCCTTTGACATGAATTGTATCGGCCACATCAATCATGGCCTGTGGACGCATCCGCGCGACATGTCGCTCAACTATACGGATCTGGACTATTGGGTCGACTTCGCCCGGACTGCCGAGCGCGGCAAGCTGGACGGCATCTTTCTCGCCGATATCGTCGGCGTCTACGATGTCTACAAGGGCAGCCCGGATACGGTCATCCAGACGGCCGCGCAGATACCGGTCAATGATCCGATCATTCCGATCTCGGCCATGGCCTATGCAACGAAGCATCTCGGCTTCGGCGTCACCGTCAATACCAGCTACGAAGCCCCCTTCCTCTTCGCCCGGCGCATGTCGACGCTCGATCACCTGACGAAGGGACGAATCGGCTGGAACATCGTCACTGGCTATCTCGACAGCGCCGCGCGCAGCATGGGCTTTGACCGCCAGCCGGATCATGACGCCCGCTACGATGCCGCGGAAGAATACCTGGAGGTGCTCTACAAGCTCTGGGAGGGAAGCTGGGACGACGATGCCGTGCTCCGCGACAAGACGGGCGGCGTCTTTGCCGATCCCTCCAAGGTGCGCGCCGTAAAGCACGAGGGCAAACATTACCGCATGGAAGGCATCCATCTGAGCGAGCCTTCGCCGCAGCGCACGCCGCTGCTCTTCCAGGCCGGCGCTTCGGCGCGGGGCCAGGATTTTGCTGCCCGCCATGCCGAATGCGTCTTCATTGCCGGACCTTCAGCGCAGGCGGCGCGCTCGACGGTAGAGGCGCTGCGTGGGCGTGCGGTTGATTTCGGGCGCAGGGCGGACGATTTGCGCGTCCTCAGCCTCGTCACGGCGGTGGTTGGGCGCACGGAAAAGGAAGCGCAGGACAAGCTCGAGGACTATCGTCGCCATGCCAGCGTCGAGGCGTCGCTGGCCCATTATTCCAGCTCCATCGGCGTCGACCTCTCCAAGTTCGGCATGGACGAGCCGATCGTCGATCAGGCGAGCAATGCGCAGCAGGCGGCGCTTGCCAATGTCACCGGCAAGGCCGGCAAACCGCCGATGACGCCGCGCCAGATCATCGACCAGATGGTGCTCGGCAGCCGCATGAAGCCCATCGTCGGCTCTGCCGAACAGGTTGCGGATTATCTTCAGGCCTGGGTGGAGGAAAGCGGTATCGACGGCTTCAATCTTGCCCGTACGGTGGCGCAGGAAAGCCTGCGCGATTTCGTCGATCTCGTCATTCCCGTCCTACAGGAACGCGGCCTGTTCAAGGCCGACTATAGCGAAGGTCCGATGCGCCAGAAGATCTTCGGCAGGGATAATGGCCGGCTGCCGTCATCGCATCCGGCAGCCGTTCATCGGCGGGGATAGAGCGCCGGATCAGGCCCGATGATCGAGGCGGGCGACCAGACGGTCGCCGAGCCATTGCATGCCGCAGACCAGAATGATCAGGACGATGACGACCGCAATCATGACATTGGTCTCGAAGCGCTGGTAGCCATAGCGGATGGCAAGATCGCCAAGGCCGCCGGCGCCGATCGCGCCGGCCATGGCCGAGGCGCCGATCAGGGTCACCAGCGTCACGGTGAAGCCCGCGACAATGCCGGGCAGGGCTTCGGGCACCAGCACCTCGCGAATGATCGTCCAGCGATTGCCGCCCATAGCGCGCACGGCGTCGATCAGGCCGCGATCGACTTCGCGCAGCGAGACTTCTGCGATGCGGGCATAATAGGGCGTCGCCGCGATCGCGAGCGGGACGATGGCTGCCCATGTGCCGATCGCGGTGCCGACGATCAGGCGGGTCAACGGTATCAGCGCGACAAGCAGGATGATGAAAGGCACGGAACGGAAGCCGTTGATGACGGCGCCGAGGACGCGATTGATCCAGAGGTGCTCGGCAATGCCGCCCCGTGCCGTGACGACGAGCGCGAGGCCGAGCGGCAGGCCGGCGACCAGTGAGATCAGGCCGGATGCACCGGTCATCAGGATCGTTTCCCAAAGGGATCGAAGCAGCATTTCAAGCATGATCGGTGTCATAGCCCAGCACCTCCACCCGGGCGGACCGGGCTTCAAGAAATTGTTGTACGCGGCCGGCAAGTGCTGCATCGCGTGCGGGGACGGCGATGAAAAAGCGGGCGACCGGCTGGTTCTGAATATGGTCGATGCCGCCGTGGACGAGGCGGAAGGAATGCGGCAGGGCGGCCGAAAGGTCGGAGAAGACTGCCCCTTGTGCATCCGGGCCGGCGAGATCGACGCTGAGGATCGCTTCGGTGCCGCCAGTCCGCGAAAGGCGGGCGACGATATGCTCCGGAAGCTGCGGGCGGATGCCGCTCAGCAGGCTTGCCGTGATCGGCGTCTGCGGGCTGGCGAAGACGGACCAGACCGGGCCTTCCTCGACGATACGCCCGGCGTCGATGACGGCGACGCGATCGGCGATGCCGCGCACCACTTCCATCTCGTGGGTGATCAGGAGGATAGTGAGGCCAAGCTTGCGGTTGATATCCCTAAGGAGCGTCAGGATCGAACGCGTCGTCTCCGGATCGAGCGCCGAGGTGGCTTCGTCGGATAGCAGCAGCGCGGGGCGGGCCGCAAGCGCGCGGGCAATGCCGACGCGCTGCTTCTGACCGCCGGAAAGTTCTGCCGGATAGGCCTTGGCCTTATCCGAGAGACCGACGAGATCGAGCAGTTCATGCGCTCGTTTAAGACGTTCGGCTTTCGCAACACCTTCGATCTTCAGCGGCAGGGCGACGTTTTCCTCGACCGTCTTTGCCGAGAGCAGGTTGAAATGCTGGAAGATCATGCCGATGCGACGGCGGAGCGGCTGCAGGTCGCGCTCCGCTAGGCCCGCAATGTTGCGTCCCTCGATGTGGATCTCACCGGAATCGGCCCGCTCCAGCCCGTTCAGGCAGCGGATCAACGTAGACTTGCCGGCACCGCTTCGACCGATGATGCCGACGATCTCTCCGCGCCGGGCGCTGAAGGTGATGCCGTCAAGTGCCGCGGTCCTGCCGAAGCGGCGGCGAACATCGATGAGGCGGACGATGTCGTCCTTCTGGCGCTCGCCGGGGGAGGAATTTCCCTTAATTGCGGAGGCGGTGACGATGGAATTCATGTCTGTCCTTTCTGGCGCCAGGGTATCCAGCTATCGAAGTATCGCGCCCAACACCGAAGGCGGCCCAGGCATCCGATGCCCAGGCCGCCCCGATGCCCTGCGCTGCCCCCCAGCGCGCGAACCGATGCTTAGTAGGCGCTGATGCCCGTGCCCTTGTAAACCTTGTCGAACACCGCCTTGACCGCGTCGTTCTGGTAGGAGGCGACCAGCGTCTTCACCCAATCCTGGTTTTCGTTGCCCTGCTTGACGGCGATGAAATTGCGGTAGGGATTGTCGGCGACCGGTTCCTGCGCGATACGGTCCTTGTCCGAAAGGCCGCTCTTCAGCGCCCAGTCCGTGTTGACGACCGCAGCGTCGAGATCATCGACCGAACGGCCGACGATGCCGGCATCGAGCTCCTTGATCTCGACATTCTTCGGGTTTTCGACGATGTCGGCGGTCGTGGCCAGAATGCCGGTGCCATCCTTGAGCTTGATGACGCCTTCATTCTGAAGCACGCGGAGCGCACGGCCTTCGTTGGACGGATCGTTGGGCAGGCCGATCACAGCACCTTTCGGCAGTTCGGCGACGGACTTGTACTTCCTGGTGTAAAGGCCGATCGGCCAGACGCCGGTGTAGCCGACGCGGACGATATGGTAGCCGTGCGTCTTGATCTGGTTGTCGAGATAGGGCTGATGCTGAAAGGCGTTGGCATCGACTTCGCCGCGCTCCAGGGCTTCGTTCGGCTGGGTGTAGTCGTTGAAAACGACGGTTTCGATCGTCAAACCCTTCTTGGCGGCCTCAGTCGTTACCGCGCGCCAGACGTCTTCGTCCTCGCCGCTCATGATTCCAACCTTGATTGTCTTGTCGGCGGCGAGTGCCGGGGCTGAGGCGCTGACGCCGAGAAGGACGAGAGCGGAGGCGGCGAAGGCGGCAAGGCCGGCGCGGCGCGTGAGGTTGAGCGTGGCAAGGCGCGGGTTGGACGTTTTCGTCATGGATGTTTCCTGTTTCGCACGGATAGGTTTGGTGTTGTCTGACGCTTTGATCATTTCAGACGGTTGTGGCTGGCGCGACGCAGGATCATTCGTTGTATTCGAAGGACAGGAAAAACTCTTTTTGAAACTGCTGAAATTCAGAACTAATATTCTATAGATATTGTGGATAATTGAGTCGTCGGCGATTGTCGAAATTGCTTCGCTGGTCCGGAAATTTCATTCAATCGCTATGCGTAACAGGGCGAAATGGTCTGTGATTGAAACTTTAAATATTTGAAAATAATACACTATTCAGGAAAATTCAGAAAAGGACTTCCCAAAAAATCATAAGCCTATAGACTCTCTAGTGTTAAAAGCCGGTGAGACGGTGGTTGTTTGTCTCGTGTTGTACCCGGCGCCATAGGAGGACTAAAGGCTTCTAATCTGAGAGGAGACAGCCATGACGAATGTACTGCCACCCCTTCACCAGGGCCATGCCCCAATTACCCTTCAAGAGCTGTTTCGCGAGGCGCTCTATGCGTTCGAGGAATGGGATACAGAACTGACAGAGCCGATCGTGACGTTTGAGGGCAAGATCCTCCCGATCAGTGCCGTCTTTGAATCCATGCGCGATTGCACCGATATCGTGCCCAATGTCATCGTCGGCGCCGTGACCGAACGATTGACCAAACCCTGGGAAGGCGAAGGTCCGCTCGACCAGATGACTTTCTCCACTGCGGCCCGAGTGATGGGCGTTCTCGTCCGTAAACGTCTCTTTGCCAATGGCGGCGCTATTGCCGCAAGCGCCTCGAATTCCGAGCCGGCAGAGCTTTCGGGCAAGTAAGAAATAGCAGGATTTTTTGATCAAGCCGTCGGCAATTTGCCGGCGGCTTTTTCGCGTCCGGCTGTTTCAACAGGCTTGTCAAAATAACTCATATGTGAAAATAATCTTCACATAAGAAAATTAGGGGCAGAGAGTCCCGGCTTGGTTACAGGGCGGAACTGCCTTCCGAATGCCGATGTCTCTGCTTTTTTGAGGGAGGCTAGTCGCCATGACGCCGGAAAATGAATTGCCGCTGAGCGGTCTCGTCGTCATCGACATGAGCCAGTTTCTGTCAGGGCCTTACTGCTCGCTGCGGCTGATGGATCTCGGCGCTCGCGTCATCAAGGTGGAGCGCCCCGACGGCGGCGATCTGTCCCGGCGGCTCTATCTCAACGATTCCGAAATCGGCAATGATTCGACGATCTTTCACGCGATCAACCGCTCCAAGGAAAGCTTCGCGGTCGACCTCAAGAACGAAGACGATATGCGGGCTTTGCGACAGCTCATCTCGAAGGCCGATGTGCTGATCCAGAATTTTCGGCCGGGCGTGATCGAGCGGCTCGGTCTTCACTACGAGGCCGTCAAGGAGATCAATCCGCGGCTGGTCTATGCCTCGATCAGCGGCTATGGCGACGAAGGACCCTGGGTGAAGCGGCCGGGACAGGACCTTTTGGCGCAATCGCGCTCGGGCGTGATGTGGCTTAACGGTGACGACGAGCAGGGACCGGTGCCTTTCGGCCTGGCGGTCGCCGATATGCTGGCGGGTGCGGCGACGGCGCAGGGCATTCTCGCGGCGCTTGTTCGGCGTGGGGTGACGGGCAAGGGCGGTCTGGTCGAGACGAGCCTGTTGGAAGCGCTGGTGGATTTCCAGGTCGAGGTGCTGACGACACATCTGAACAGCGGCCGCAAGCTGCCGGTGCGCTCTTCCTTCCGCAGCGCCCATGCCTATCTTTCTGCGCCTTATGGCGTCTATCCGGCCAAGGACGGGTACCTTGCGATCGCGATGACGCCGATTGCCAAGCTTGCCGATCTGCTTTCGATGCCGGAACTTGCGCCCTATCGCGACGATCCTTCCAAGGCGTTCACCGCCCGCGACGAGATCAAGCGGTTGATCGCGGCCAAGCTTGCGACCGGGACAATCGACGAATGGCTGGCGATCCTCGAACCGGCTGATATCTGGTGTGCCAAGGTGCTAAACTGGCAGGAGATGCTTGCGAGCGACGGTTTCAATGCGCTGGACATGCTGCAGACTGTCACGCGCGACGATGGCGTTTCCATCCTCACCACCCGCTCTCCGGTTCGCGTCGATGGCGTAAGACCAAAGGTGGAGCGGGCGGCGCCTGTCGTCGGCGAGCACAATGATAAGATCCGCCGTGAGTTTGGATTGGAATAATTTGGACCGGAATAGGGAGACCCTCATGACACGCATCACCAACCTTCGCGTTTTCGATCTGCGTTTCCCGACGTCGCAGAGCCTCGACGGATCGGACGCGATGAACCCCGATCCGGATTATTCGGCCGCCTACGTCATTCTCGATACCGACAAGCCTGGGCTCTCGGGCCATGGCCTGACGTTTACGATCGGCCGCGGCAACGACATCTGCTGCATGGCGATCAAGGCGATGTCGCATCTGGTCATCGGCACGGAGCTTTCTACCGTTCTCGAAAACCCCGGCAAATATTGGCGCCACCTGACGAGCGACAGCCAACTGCGCTGGATCGGCCCGGAAAAGGGCGCGATGCATCTGGCAACCGGCGCCGTCGTCAATGCCGTCTGGGATCTGCTCGCCAAGGAAGCCGGCAAGCCTGTCTGGCGGCTGGTCGCTGAAATGGATGCCGAGCGCATCGCCGACATCGTGGACTATCGCTATCTGACTGACGTGCTGACGCGTGACGAGGCCGTGGGGATCCTGAAGAAGGCGGAGGCTGGCAAGGCGGAACGCATCGCCACGCTCGAAGCCGATGGCTATGCCTGCTACACGACCTCGGCCGGCTGGCTCGGCTATGATGACGCCAAGCTGCGCCGTCTCTGCCAGGAAGCAATCGATGCCGGCTTCAACCATGTGAAGATGAAGGTCGGCCGCGATCTGGAAGACGACATCCGCCGCCTGACGATCGCCCGCGAAGTGATCGGTCCCGATCGCTACCTGATGATCGATGCCAACCAGGTCTGGGAAGTCGGCCAGGCGATCGAATGGGTGAACAAGCTTGCCTTTGCCAAGCCCTTTTTCATCGAGGAGCCGACGAGCCCCGACGATGTCGCTGGCCATCGTAAGATCCGCCAAGCGATTGGGCAGGTGAAGGTCGCGACCGGCGAGATGTGCCAGAACCGGATCATGTTCAAGCAGTTCATCGCGGAAGGTGCGATCGACATCGTGCAGATCGACAGCTGCCGCATGGGCGGGCTGAACGAGGTGCTGGCCGTGCTGCTGGTCGCCGCAAAATACGGCCTGCCGGTCTGGCCGCATGCCGGTGGCGTCGGGCTTTGCGAATATGTGCAGCATCTGTCGATGATCGACTATGTCGCTGTATCGGGCACGAAAGACGGTCGCGTGATCGAATATGTCGATCACCTGCATGAGCATTTCATCGACCCCTGCGTCATCAAGGACGCGGCCTATATGCCGCCGACCCTTCCTGGCTTCTCGATCGAAATGAAGCCGGAATCGATCGAGGCCTATACGTTCCGCGGCTAGAATCCGGGCTGGTTTCCGGAGGAGGGATGTCCCGCCGGCTCAGGGCCGTTGCGGGGCATGTCTCGTTTATCGGCGGGCTGGAAACTTTCACTGCGCATTCGGCGATAGTGCTGCGGCGAGATGCCCGTCACCCGCTTGAAGGCATTGCTGAAGGCACTTTCGGATTGGTAGCCGAGCGTATAGGCGATGGCGGAGACCGGCGCAGGACTTGTGCGCAGGGCCTTGGCTCCCAGACGCATGCGCCATTTCACGAGATAGTCGAGGGGTGACAGGCCGGCTAGCTCGCGGAAGCGCAGAGCGAAATTCGAGCGCGACATGCCGATCGAGGCCGCCAGTTCCTCCAGCCGCCATTGCCGCGCCGGATCGGCATGCATCAACCGAATTGCCGCGCCGACGCGGCGGTCGCCGATGGCGCGCAGCCAGCTTGCAGCCGGTGCCTCGGCAGAGCGCTGCCAGGCGCGGAGAATCTCGACCATCAGGAGCTGCGCCAGATGGTCGGCCGCGACGGAGCCGCCCGCTCGGCTGTCATGCCACTCGTCGCGCAGGCGCGACAGCATCCAGCGGATGCCCGAAGCCTCCTGCGTCTTGCCGCTGATGAGCAGGATCGGCGGAAGCTCGTCAAGAAGCAGGCTTGCATCCGTCTCGTCGAAGACGATGCGGCCGCCGACGATGAAGGTCGTCTCGCCCGGCGCATCGGGATTGAGCGAGGCCGTGTAGTCCTCACGAAAGACTGAACTCGCCTTGACCGGCGTGAGGTCCGGATCGCTGCAGAGGATATAGGCTCCGCAATTGACGAGGAGATAGCAATCTCCAGCTTCAAGATGGACAGGCTCCGGCAGGCTTTCGGAGATCAGGCAGCAGGAACCGTTCAATACCGCATTGAACTTCACGCCTTCCGAAATGAAGCGCACCGACCAGTCTGCCTTGGCGTGAATGGCTGCCGAAAGCAGGGTCCGGGCAGAAAGTACCGACAGAAGATCGGAGAGAGGATCCGGGAGTAGCATTTAGGACGATCGCGCATCTGGATTGGACTTTGCAGCATGGATCATCCCATGGCTGACGCGATAGGTCTAGGCATGGCGAGACGAAATCCGTTTCGCATCATTCGCAAGAGGCTATCATGCAAATGCTTCAACACCCCATTCCATCGGGCTTCGGCCCCAAGACAACCGCCGAGGAAGCGCTCGGCGCGACCGATCTTTCCGGCAAGCTCGCCATTGTCACCGGTGGTTATGCAGGGCTCGGGCTCGAGACTGTTCGCGTGCTCGTCAAGGCAGGCGCGACGGTCGTCATACCCGCGCGCGACGTCGAAAAGGCCCGCGCCGCGCTCGATGGCATGCCGCGCATCGAGATCGGCTCGCTCGATCTGGCCGATCCGGCCTCGATCGACGCTTTTGCTCGCGACTTCGTCGCGTCGGGTCGTTCGGTCGATCTGCTGATCAACAACGCCGGCGTCATGGCGACGCCGCTCTCTCATGATGCCAGAGGGTACGAACGGCAGTTCGCGACCAATCATCTTGGACATTTCCAGCTGGCCGGGCGGCTCTGGCCGAGCCTGCTGAAATCGGGCAAGGCCCGCGTCATCGCGCTTTCGTCAGGCGGACACCGCTTTGCGGGCGTCGATTTCGACGATCCCAACTACCAGCGCCGCGCCTATGATGCCTGGAAGGCTTACGGGCAGGCCAAGACGGCGAATGCGCTTTTTGCCGTCGGCCTCGACAAGCGCGGGCAGGATCGCGGCGTTCGTGCGTTCTCAGTCCATCCTGGTGTCATCATGACGGAACTGACGCGGTACGTTTCGCTCGAGGACATGCAGGCCATCGGTTTCCGCGATGCCGAGGGCAATCTGACGCCGTTCCTTCTCGATCGGATGAAGACGGTGGAGCAGGGAGCGGCGACCACGATCTGGTGCGCGACCAGCCCGCAGCTTGACGGCATGGGCGGCCTCTATTGTGAGGATTGCGACGTGTCGCCGGCTCTGCCCGCAGATTCCAAGGAGCTCTATGGCGTCTCACCCTGGGCGATCGATCCCAATGATGCGGAGCGGCTCTGGGCGCTTAGCGAAGAACTGACCGGCGTGTCCTACGGCGCCTAGGCGCCGATCCGCTCCAACCATGCCCGGATAAGCTCGATATCCTCGTCGCCGATCCCATGGTGCTGCTTGATGGTCTCCAGCTGCAGCCTGGCGCCGCCGTTGCCGAGTTGCTCGACCAGCGCCGGAGTGCGCTGGTTGAACTCGTCCTCGCTGCCGGCGATGACCAGCACCTCGGCGTCGGACATGTCTGATGCTGGCGGGTTTTCCAGTGCCGGCTGCGAACGCAAGAGGACCGCGCGGCGGATCAGGTGGGGGTGCAGGGAAAGGATGGCGTTGATGAGGTTGGCGCCGTTGGAATAGCCGATGAAAGTGAGGCGATCGGGGTCGATATCGTAGATGCGGATCGCCTCCTCGACGAAGGCCGCGAAGGCTTGCGCCTCGGCGATGACGTCGGGCTGGTCGAAGACGAAGTTGGAGAAGCGGCGGAACCAGCGTGGCAGGCCTTCCTCCGACGCCCGGCCGCGGGCGCCGAGCAGGATGGCCTGCGGATCGAGCTTGTGGGCAAAAGCCATGACCGTCGTCTCGTTGCCGCCCGAACCGTGCAGCAGGATCAGCGTGCGTCCGTTCGGTTCGTCAGGCGTGAAGAAGCGATGGACGAAATCCAGTTCGCGGTAGATCACCCGCGGCTCGCCGGGCAGCGAGAATTGCGGCAGCAGCACGGTCTGTTCGGCGCGGCTTTCCGGCGTTTCGCCCGGGACGAAAAGGTGCGTGCCGAGCGTTGCCTCATTCTCGTCGACCAGCATGCCGGGCGCGTCGGTCGCCAGCTCGAATAGGATGCGGCCGGGCTCGCGGACATAGAGAGAGCGGAAATATTTTCGGTCATGCATGCTGGTCGGCCAGGAATTGGCGCCCTGCAGATCGCTTCGAACCGACAATATCTGCTCGTCGCTTTCGGCACGGAAGGCGATGTGGTCGGCGGTGCCGGTACCTGGCGCGCTCGCCCAGAAGCCGTTCGCGTCCCTGACGTCGACGATATCGCCGGATGGCGAAGCAAGGCGGCTGATCGTCCCTGAAGTCGCCTCGTGGCGATAGCCGAAATAGCGCTCGACGAAGCCTTGGGTTTCCGCCGGCGTTTCGGTGAAGAGCGTGGCGCCGCGGATGCGGCGGATGGCATCTTCCGGCGGGATGCCGTCGCTCGCCCAGGGTGCGCTCGACTGCAGCTTGCTGGTGCCGACGAGCTTCAGGATTATGCCGTCGGGATCCTTCAGCCGCAGCACGGGCTCGCCGAATTCCTCGCTCGGTCCTTCCGGCTTCAGGCCGAAGCGTAGGGCGCGCGTGAGCCAGAAGCCGATGCTGCCGGGATCGATCGCCAACGAAACCTCGCCGATCTGGCCGATGCCTGATCGCCCGGAGGAGCCGTCTTCCCACACGAGGAAGGTAATCAGCGAGCCGGGAGAACCGACAGCATCGCCATAGAAGAGATGGAGCTGGGCGGTGTCTTCGAAGCCGCCGGTGCGCTTGACGAGTCTCAGGCCCAGGAAGCCGACGTAGAAATCGACATTTGCCTGAACCTTGCGGGTGATCAGCGTGATGTGATGGATACCTGACGTCATCGTGCTCTCCTGCGTATGCATGAAGCGCATCTAAGACAGAAACCGTTGCGAATTCAATTCGGTGAGGCGCAATCCACCCGCTGTTGCCCGATCGCCACCGCGGCGAAGGAGCGCCACCATGTTTGCGGCGTCGGGTCTAGTGGTCGCTGGCGGCGTCGGACTTCCTGCGGTGACCGCTCATTTCAGCGCCGGCGGTGCGCGAGAAGCCGACGTTCCAGATCGTGGCGGTGAGCGCGATCAGGGTCACGACGATAAAGGCGACGGAGAAATCGTTGAGATCGGCATTTTCAGCGCCGCGAATAGCCATGGAGCCGTGCAAGGCAAGCGCTGCGACACAGATGCCGAGCGAGAGCATCAACTGCTGGAAGGTCGTGTAGAAACTCGTGGCCGAGCTCATGCGGTCCCTGTCGATCTCGTCGTAGGCGATCGTGTTGTAGGCCGTGAACTGGAACGACATGAAGAAGCCGCAGAGGTAGAGGATCACGAAGATCAGCGCCATCGGCCAGTCCGGGCGGAAGATCGCGCAAAGGCCGTAGCCGAGCGTACCAATCAATCCGAAGATGATCAGGCTGGTGCGGAAGCCGAGCTTGCGCAGGATATAGGACTGCACCGCCTTCATCGTCATCGAGCCGAGCGCGGTGGCGATCACCACGCGACCGGCCGACGCAGCCGAAAGACCGAAGCCCAATTGCAGCATCAGCGGAATGAGAAAGGGCTGCGCACCCTGGCTGATGCGTGTCAGGGAGCCGGCGATGACGGAGGCACGAAAGTTCGTGAACTTCATCAGCGAGAAGTCCATGATCGGGGCAGGGTGCTTGCGCGCGTGGCGCAGGTAGGCGATGCCGAAGAGCAGGCCGATCGCGATCAGGAATATCGACAGCGATCCCTGGCCCTCATGGCTCGAAAGCTCGAAACCGAAAAGCAGGGAGCCGAGCGAAAGGCCGGACAGAATGAAGCCCAGAAGGTCGAACGGGCCGTCCGCCTTGCCTTTCACGTCCTCGATGAAAATGCTGACGAGGACAAAGCCGAGAAGGCCGATCGGCAGGTTGATGTAGAAGATCCAGCGCCAGTCGAGATAGGTCACGAACATGCCGCCGATCGGAGGGCCGAGGATCGGGCCGATCAGCGCGGGAACAAGAAGCCAGGACATGGCCGAAACCAGGTCCTTCCGGGCCACGCTGCGCAAGAGAACGAGGCGGCCGACAGGGATCATCATTGCCCCGCCCAGACCTTGCAACAGCCGGGCGATAACCAGGAAGAGAAGGGTTGGCGCCTGCGCGCAGAGGATCGAGCCGAGCATGAAGACGCCGATGGCCGTCCGGAATACGGTGCTGGAACCGAAGTGATCGGCGATCTTGCCGCTGGCGGGAATGAAGATGGCGAGGCTGAGCAGATAGGAGGTGAGCGCGATGCTCATCTCGGGGGCGCCGACACCGAAATCCCGTGCCATGGTCGGCAGCGCCGTCGCCAACACGGTGGCGTCGAGTTGTTCCATGAACATGGCGCTTGCCACGATAAGGGCTATCGTACGAAAATTAGGTGCGGCCCGCTGTCTGGCAGCGACCGGATACATTTGATCCGACATTGTCGGGTTCGCTCTCGATGGTGCGGTGGGGTCGGTTGACAGAACCGCAAATCTGGTGACGGCGCATAGCCCGTGTGAATTGTGGTCTCTATACGCGCAGGCTGGTTAATTGACTATATACAATTGCGCAAAGCTGCCTTCACGAATCCGAAAAAGCGCCATGGGTGGGCAGGTCTGCAACAGTGTCGATTTCCGCCCTTCGTAAGAACCGCCGAGGGCGGCTGCAGGCCAGCGAATAACGGCGCCTGGTTGAAAGCGCCGATTGCTGTCAGGGATTGCCGGACGAAGTGGGTGTGGCTCAGTAACAAAGCTCAAACGGCTCATCGACGCAGTTGTTGTGATAATAGTTGCTATAGTAAGGCGGAGGGACGGTACTGGATTCTGCTTCCGACGCGATGCTGGGCAAGGAACTCCGATACCATGCGCCATGATAGACGGGCGCATGCCAATAGTTTCCTTTGCCGTCGTTTCCGGCGGCGTAATCGCGGCTGTCGCCACCATAGCCGCTGTCGAAGTTGTCGATAAAGACGGCGGCCGGACCGCTTAATCCAGTAAGGCTTCCTTCAAGCACGGAAACATCGAACGTCAGCGTATTGTTATCGAGTTTGGGTGATCTCAGTGTTACGACTGCGTCAGCGACCTGCGAGCCATCTCCTCCGAGAACGGAGACCGTGGCGTTCGGCGGGTTCCTGGCGAAATTGTTCTTCCCTTCATCCCACTGCATGATGAACTGCTCGGTCGTGACGTGACCGGCTGCCCGCACCGGGCGGTCGGCAAACACGATCGAACTGGCCGATACGCCAGTCAGCGTCAGCTTGCCATTCTCCAAGGTTGCCCCTGCCGAATTGATGACCGCCAGCGACGGAACCGGCCCGGTCGGCGTCACCTGTCCGATCGTCTTCTGAAGGGGTATATGAGGTTTGACATTCGCCTCCTGGGCAGACGCCCCGATAACGGTGCAACAAAGCACGGTTACGGCAAAGGCAAGGCAGGAGAGATTTCTGGCAAGCATTGCTGATCTCCATCTTCTGGGGCGGCCAGGCCGCATTGACCTTTCTTGAACCGTAGCCGTCGAAGTCCTGGTCTCGCTGACGAGGTGGTTCGGCGGGGCGGAGCGGTATCCGAACCGTCGTCAGTAGCACCGCGGATATGGATAGTAGCCGCACCGATAGCCGTTATAGTAGTACGGCGGGTACCCGTAATAAGGACGTGAAGCGGCTGCTCCAACGGCCACTCCGGCGGCTACGCCGGCCGCAACAGGCGCGCCGGCATACCACGCACCATGATAGACGGGAGCGTGCCAGTAGTTATCGCCATGCCATGCATATGTATTTCCCGTCCGGTTGCTGTGGTACACGCCCGTGTCTCCGACGCGCGCATAATCTCCACCGGCGCGGTCGAAGTCTCCTCCACCGAAGTCGCGACCGCCGCCGCCAAAACCGCCGCCACCGCCGAAGCCGCCCCCTCCGAATCCGCCGCCGCGATCGATGAAGAGTGCCGCGGGTCCGTTTGAACCGGTAAGGCTCCCCTCCAGGACCGAAACATCGAATGTCAGGTTGCCACCTTCGAGCTTGGGCTCCTTCAGCACGACGACAGCGTCGGCGACCTTGGAGCCGTCTCCGCCCAGCACTGAGATGGTGGCGTTGGGCGGATCCTTGATGAAGTTATCCTTGTCCTTGTCCCACTGCATGATGAACTGTTCGGTCGTTACATGACCTGCGGCTCGCACCGGCCGGTCGGCGAATACGATCGAGTTCGCCGCGACACCTGTCATGGTCAGCTTGTTATTTTGCAGCGTCGCGCCCGCCGAGTTGACGACGAAGAGCGATGGGACCGGTCCCGTCGGTTTGACCTGGCCGATGTTCTTTTGAAGCGGGACATGCGGCGGCGGGGTGCCAGCATCCTGCGCGAGCGCAATGCTCGCCGGCGCGAGGAAACTTCCAGCCACCAGGGTGGCGCGTACCAGATTTCCGGTGAGCATGACTTAGCTCCTTTTTCGTACTGGGTTCAACACATGAACCACCGGCTCTAGCCCTCAAGTCGAGCGCGGCGGTGTCCTGTGATCTTCGATATGCATGCGGAACCTTCAGAGTGGTTGTTCACATCGATCGTCAGTTCGGAGGAAAGATCTGTTTCCAGTCGGCCTTCATGTCGACGACGGTCCAATTGGCTATCGGAGCCGCGTTCAGTGCCTTGTCGAGGCGGCCGAAGTCGGTATCGCGGTCGTAGGCATATTCACGGTCCGCATCGGTGTGGTGGATGAGCATGCCAAGGCGCGCAGGCGCACCTCCCATCGTCGTCCACTGCAGCATTTCGAGATCACCGTCGGAATTGCCGAAGGCTGCTATCGGCCGGTGGCCGATATACTCGTTGATCCCGACCGGCTTTCCCGCGCCGTCGTCGACGAAGTTGACTTCAGGCAGGCGGTAGAGGGTCGGCGTGTCGTCCTGCATCTTGAACTGGGTCTTGATCGACGAGCCGACCACCTGTTCCGGCGGAATGCCATAGACCTGCTCCGTCCACGGCCGCATGAACTCGACGCCGCCGCCAGAGACGATGAACGTCTTGAAGCCGTTGGCGCGCAGATATGAAAGAAGCTCGAGCATCGGCTGATAGACGAGCTTGGTGTAGGGGCGATTGAATTTCGGGTCGCGCGCTGCAGCAAGCCAGTCGGTTACGATTTTTTCGAAATTGGTGGTGGTCATTCCCGCATGCGTGGCCATGACGAGTTGAACGACACCCTTTTCGCCCAATGTGCCGAGCGTCTTCATATCGCCCTCGATCGCTGCCTTGAAGGGTTGCGTGTCCTTCCACTCCGGATGCATCGGGGCAAGTGTCTTTATGCGATCCAGGACGAACGCCAGCTGCGTATACATCGGGTGCTCGACCCACAACGTGCCGTCATTGTCGAACACGGCGATACGTTCCGGCTCGGGAACGAACTCGGGGGAGCCCTGTTTGGTCACCTTTTCGACGAAGGCGACGATGGTCGCTTTCGGCGCGGTGTCGTTCCACGACGGCAGGGGATCGCTTTGCGCCTGCGCCGAGGCAAGAAAAAGAAGAGAGGCTACGATGCCGAATGCGGCGCTGCGGACGAGCCTTAAAATCTCTGTGAATTCAGGCATCATGGTACCCTTCGCTGGCGGATGAATGCGCATTTCTGAAGCCGCTTGGAAGAAGACGGGAGGCGCGAAAACGCCGCCCGTCATGATGTTTTCTCAGTTGCCCGGCTGTTTCTTGATTGCTTCGTCGATCTGCTTTTTCACGGCATCCAGGTTGAAGGATGCCGGATCCTGCATCGGCGGATAGTCGATCGCCGTCAGCGCCAGCTTCTTGACGAAGTCCTGCACCGATACGAACCGCCAGAATTCTCGAGCGTAGAAGTCGTTCATGTAGCCGCCGCCCAGATCGTTGAGGCTCTGCTCGCCGATCGATGGCGTCCGCTCGAAGGGATCCTGCCGGATATTGACCATGGTGGGCATGTCGGTCGTCACCTTCCCGCCCGGCCAGCCTTGCGGCTGCTGGAAGAACTGGAATTTGAAGTCGTCGATGCGAACGGCACCGAGCTGCGGGCCGCCGAAGTAGAAGAATTCGTGCCGCTTCGACGGTCCATTGCCCTGCAGCAGATCGATCTGGTTGTAACCGTCGAGGTGGTTCTTGTAGGTCTCGTCTCCGAGCTTCACGCCCTTCAGAAGTTGGTCGGTGATGTCAGAGTTGCCGGCTGCCGCCAGGAGCGTCGGGAACCAGTCGAGGGCCGAGAAGATGCCGTTTTCGACCGAGCCTGCCTTTACGTGTCCCGGCCAGCGGATAATCGCCGGCGCGCGGAAGCCGCCTTCCATGACCGTGCCCTTGGTGCCTTTAAACGGCGTCATGCCACCATCCGGCCAGGTGAACACCTCTGCACCATTGTCTGTCGTGAAGACGATGATCGTATTGTTGGCGTCGCCCGAGTCCTCAACGCACCTCAGCAGGGCGCCGACGCTATCGTCGAGTTGCGCCATTCCGGCCTCTTCGAGACCGTAGTTCGTCTGGCTGTTCATCATGGCCTGATATTTCGGCGACAGGAACGTCCAGACGTGCATGCGCGTGGTGTTGTGCCAGACGAAGAAAGGCTTTCCGTTCGTCTTGGCCTTGTCCATGAAGTCGCAGGACGCTTTGACGAGCACCTCGTCGAACGTCGTCATGTCGTATTTCGCCTTCGGCGTGATGTCGTGCATGTTCGGCACGTGGCTCATGTCGGGATAGGGGGCGAGCGGTCCCTCGTCGACTATCCTCTGCTTGCCGATCCGGCCCCAGCGCGGCTGCTCGGTCGCATCGTCGGTATCGGTCGCGAAGGTGTGGATCAGATCGCGTGGGCCGACCTTGTCGCGATAGGACTGGTCGTCCGGAAACGAATACCAGTAGGGATCGGACATGGCGTCGAGGTGATAGAGGTAGCCGAAGAACTCGTCGAAGCCATGCAGCGTCGGCAGGTACTTGTTAAGGTCGCCGAGATGGTTCTTGCCGAACTGTCCCGTATCATAACCCTGGGCCTTGAGTGCCGATGCTATCGTCGCTGCCTTGTCGGGCATGCCCACATCGGCGCCGGCCTGGCCAACTGTCGTCAAGCCGGTTCGCAACGGGATCTCGCCGGTGATGAAGCTGGCGCGGCCGGCCGTGCAGCTTGCTTCGGCATAATAGTCGGTGAACATCATGCCCTGGGACGCGAGCCTGTCGAGGTTCGGCGTCTTCCCGGACATGATGCCGCGATGATAGGCACCAATGTTGAACCAGCCGACATCGTCGCCCATGATGACGAGGATGTTGGGTTTCGTTTGCTCCTGAGCCTGTGCGGGCGTATGCCCGCCGAACATCAGCGCGCTGCCGCATAGCAGCGCAGTCGTTAGCATGCCCTGTTTCATGTTCATCGAATTCTCCTCTTGGGTCCCCGTTTCAATCCGATTTGCTTCGATCCGATTTGGCTGGGCTTCTGGGCCCGCCGCACTCGTAGATGTGCAAATGCGTAAGTAATCCGGGGCGCAAAAATTGAACTGCGCCCATTGGCAGGGAGAACGTAGGCCGGGAGAGCGTTGTTCTTCGCTCCTAAACGTGGCCTACCCCGCCTCGACTATGACCCTCCCGCTGGGAGATCGAGCATGCGTTCGATCTCGGCCTCGATCTCCACCGCCAGGCTGCTGTATTCCTCCGCCTTCGGCTCGCTGCCGACGGCTTGCCAGTGCCACATTGCACGAAGCGCTTCCTCGTAATCCTCGGATAATGTTCGAAAATCGACGTTCCTATTAAACAGCCTGCGTATGGATAGCTCGCGGTGAGGCCAACGAGCGACGAGGAGGTCTGGTCCCGACATGACGCTTGCCCTCTGATGGCGACAAAGGTCCGCGGGCGAAGGCTGCGCATTAGAGGGAAAAGGATCAAGATACGAACAGGTTCGCACTGCGAAGGCCAATGGTACGAACATGTTCGCACCGCCCCGCAGCTAAATGGTCTGCTCACTGTCCTCGGCGTGTTGGTGTATATTAGTTAATCTTAAATTTCTATACCGGTGAACACGGAAAAGGTGCATACTCCCGCGGTGTCTCGCGCTAGGGGAAGCTGGGTCGTCGCGAACGACAGGGCAGGTGGTGAAGGGTCGGCTTGTCGCTCGGACATCCAATGGGGGGATCGATGGCATCTATCCGGAACCTATTTGGCGACGAAGAAGGGGTGATCGCTGCCGAGCCGTCCCCGAGAGAGCGGCGATTGCAAATGGAGCGGATCCTGGCGAACCCGACGCTTCAAGCCAGCGCCCGCCGCCGTCTGCTGCTTCGATATGTCGTGGAAGAGACGTTGGACGGAAGGGCGGATTTCCTCAAGGGCTATCCGATAGCGCGGGCTGTGTTCGGTCGCGACGAAACCTTCGACGCCCAGTCGGACCCTGTCGTCCGTCTGGAAGCCCGTCGTCTCCGGCGCGATCTCGACTGCTATTATGCCGGGGAGGGAAGCCGTGACATGATCCGCATTTCCATTCCACGCGGCGGATATATTCCTCATTTTGAATGGATGGATGCGAGTGCAAGATCGCGCCCACTCAACCTAGCGGAACCGAACGATGTCGCCACAGGCCCCCTGGAAAAAGAAAGCCAGACAACGGTGACGCTATCAGCTCCCGTGGAAATCCGTGAAGCTGACGGCCGCAAATGGCGGCCCGGACGGGCTACCGCCATGTTTGCAGTCCTCCTTATCTGTGCCGCGGCCGCCGGTGCCTGGATTTGGAACGACATGGGCGCACGGTCCTCCAACGCTGTGGCCGGAGGACCGGCAATAATCGTTCTGCCCTTCGACGCGCTGAGCCTGAGCGACAACGACCGATTTCTGGCCACCGGGCTGACCCAGCAACTCATCAGCAACCTGATCCAGTTCGACACGATGAGACTTTATTCGCTGCCCCCGGGCTTCGTTCAGGACAGTGTGACCGATATCGGGCGTCACCTTGCTGTCGCCTATGTCGTGAGGGGCAGCCTGCGTTCGCAAGGCGACACGGTTCGGCTGAATACGCAGCTTGTGGACGCACATAGCGGCCAAGTCGTCTGGAGCGAAACCTATGATCGCCCCTTTGCGACCACAACGCTTATAGATGTGCAAAAGGAACTGGCCGATCGCGTCGCGCGCGCGCTCAGCCAATCCGTCGGCGTCATGACGGCAAACCCGGACGATCGCCCAGTTGCCAAGGCGGCAGATGGCCCCGGCTCCTAGCGCAAGCGCAACCTCGAAGCATTGCGGCAGAAAAGCCACAACCGCCACTCGTTTTCGCAACGGTGTCGTGGGCTGCTGGACAGGTAGTATTAGAGCATCCTAACATCGTGGGGTAGAGACGGCGATTCTACGGGGTGTATAGCCTTGACTCATTGGATAGAGGGGATTCAGTGATGAAACTTAAGAATGCGGCTATTGCTGCCGTTGCGGTCGGTTTGGCGCTATTGCCTTCCACCATCCTGCGGGCGGCTGATCTCACGCCGCTTGCTCCTGCGCCTGCCGCGGTTCAGGCGCCGTCGGGATGGACCTTTGAAGTCACCCCTTATTTCTGGGCCGCCGGAATATCAGGGGATGTTGGCCACGGCAGACTGCCGCCCGCTCACGTCAGCGCGGATTTTGGCGATCTTTTCGACCATCTCGACTTCGCCGCCATGATAACCGGTGAAGCCCGATATGATCGCTTCAGTGTCTTCGGCGACGTGCTCTACACGAAGTTGTCGTATAGCACGGGGACGCCAAGAGGCATCGTGGCCAACAGTGTCGACGTCACTGCGAAGTCCTTTGCTGGCCTGATCGGGGTGGGCTATGCGCTTCTCGATGACCCGAGCGGCCATCTGGATATCGTCGGCGGTGCGCGGATCTGGTCCGTCGATACAAGCCTGTCCCTAAACGGCGGCTTTTTGGGCGGATTCGACGGCGACCTTTCAAAAACCTGGGTCGATGCGGTCGCTGGGCTCAGGGGCAATTATTTCTTCACGCCGCATATCTACGGGACCGGGTGGGGCCTGGTCGGCGGTGGCGGCGCGAAGGTTGATTGGGATGTCGGCGCCGGGCTCGGATACAAATTCAACGACACAATCTCTGCCACGGCAGGCTACCGCGCCTTGGGTGTCAATTACGACAGGGACAACTTCCTCTTCGATGTCGTCGAACAAGGCCCCATCCTCGGCCTGACGATCCGCTTTTAGGAACAGCGCAAACGGTTGTGCCCGATCGGTCTTCACGTGAGAAACGCCCCGTCCTGAGGGCGTCGTCGAGCGTTTTCCGCTTGAGCTAACGGCCGGCCAAAGGCCAAATCGGCACCGCGCTGGAAAAATCTCCCGGAAATTTGTCGGATCGCGATTCGATCGTTCGTCTAGATAGACAGTGACGGCGGGGCGATCGGCCCGGCCGAAAACCCTGGAGGCAACGACATGGCGCGCTATCTGGTCGCAATCCACCATCCTGACGACTACGATCCGTCCACGGAGGACGAGGCGATGCACCGTGATATCGATGTCCTCAACGAGGAGATGATAGCCGCCGGTGTCAGGCTGTTCGTTGGCGGCCTGCATCCTGTAAGCAGCGCAAGATCGCTGCAGGCGAGGCCCGATGGTCAGGTGCTCGTCATCGACGGGCCTTATCTGAAAACCGGCGAGCATGTCGGCGGCTTCTGGGTGCTGGATGCCGCTGACATGGACGAGGCGATGGCATGGGGGAAAAAGGCGGCCATAGCCTGCCGCGCGCCGGTCGAGGTGCGGCCGTTTCACTGAGGAAACGGCCGGTCAGTCCTCAATATCCCTCGGCGGTGCCTGAGCCGGCGCGGCTGTCCATGGCGCCGTTGTAGCGGGCGCCGCCGCCCTCACTGATTTCGCCAAGGCTCTTGCCGCCGACGAGGATGCCTGCGGCCTGACCCCAGATCGGCCAGCTCTTGTCCACCTGCACGTCATATCCCATGCCGGCCAACAGCTTCAGCGTGTCGGGCGAGAGGGCATAGGGTTCGGTATAGACCTTATCGGGCAGCCACTGATGATGGATGCGCGGAGTATCGATCGCCTGGCCGATGTCCATGCCGAAATCGATGACGTTGATGATCGCTTCGAGCGTGATGGTGATGATGCGGGAGCCGCCCGGGCTGCCGATCACCATGAATGGCTTGCCGTCCTTGGCGATGATCGTCGGGCTCATGGAGGAGAGGGGGGTCTTCTTCGGCTGGATGGCGTTCGCCTCGCCTTGCACGAGGCCATAGAGGTTCGGTACGCCGGGCTTGGAGGTGAAATCGTCCATCTCGTTGTTGAGCAGGATGCCAGTGCCATCAGCCACGACACCGGCGCCGAAGGAGCCGTTCAGCGTATAGGTCACTGCGACCGCGTTGCCGTCATTGTCGATGATCGAATAGTGGGTGGTCTCGTGACTCTCGCCCATGCCCTTCGGCATGAGATCCTTCGAGACGCCGGCGCGATAGGGATCGATGCTGTCGCGGATCTTGGCGGCATAGGCCTTGTCCAGCAGTTTGCTCACGGGATTGTCGACGAAGTCAGGATCGCCGAGGGCGGCATTGCGATCTACATAGGCATGGCGCATGGCTTCGACCATCAAATGCACCGTCTCGGCCGAACCCTGGCCGAGATAGGAGAGCGGATAGCCTTCCAGCACATTGAGGATTTCGCAGATGATGACGCCGCCTGACGATGGCGGCGGCGAGGAAATGATGTCGTAGCCGCGATAGTTGCAGGTGACGGGTGCGAGTTCACGCACCTGGTACTGCTCGAAATCTTCCTTTGCCAGAATGCCATGCTTGGCCCCACTCGCCTTGACGATCAGATCGGCGATGGAGCCCTTGTAGAAAGCGTCCGGTCCCTGGTCCGATATGCTGGAGAGGGCATTGGCAAGATCGGGCTGCACAAGCTTGTCGCCCGAGGAGAAGGGCGCGGCATTCGGCTTGACGAAGATGGCTGACGCGGCCGGATCCTGCGACAGACGCTTCTCGCTGTCATTCAGCGTCTTGGCGTCGGCCTGGTTTAGGATGAAGCCTTCTTTCGCATAGCGGATGGCCGGGGCCATCAGTTCCTGGCGGGATTTGGTGCCGTATTTCTCCCGCGCCGTCTCGAAGCCCATGACGGAGCCGGGGACGCCGACGGCGAGATAGCCCTCGGTGCTTGCGCCTTTCACGACGTTACCCTTGTCGTCGAGATACATGGTCTTGGTGGCGGCGATCGGCGCACGCTCACGAAAATCGAAGAAAGTCGTCTTGCCGTCCTTCATGCGGATGGTCATGAAACCGCCGCCGCCGATATTGCCGGCCGTGGGATAGACAACCGCCAGTGCATACCCGACCGCAACAGCTGCGTCGACCGCATTGCCGCCGCTCTTCAGCACGTCGACGCCAATGTCGGTAGCCAGATGCTGAGCGGTGACGACCATACCGTGCTCGGCCTCGACCGGTTGCGGCGAGGCGGCGAAGCTGGTCGTTATACCAATGAAACCGAAAGACAGAGCAGTGATCGAGGCGAAAACGCTTCGGCGTAGATGCATGGTAACTCTCCCCCATTGATCCCGATAAGACCTAGGGGATCCTTTCGGGAAGGCCATGTCCAGCCCTCCCTTTCCACTGGTCCCTAGGTTTTTGCTGTCAGCGTGTGCTTTTTGGGGCTCACACATGCGGTCAGCGGCGTGCGGCCCAGGAAAGGCCACGCCGCAGGATGACCGGCATGTGGGGATGGTCGAATTCGGCCGCGACATGGCCGAGGGCGGAATAGAAGATGCGGCCGGCGCCGAAATGGCGCTTGAAGACGACGGGCATGGTGACGTTGCGCGTCGCCTGATCATGTTTGCCCGTGAATGTCGTGGTCGCCAGCACTTCGACCGACGGATCGTAGTGCAGGTAATATTGCTCCGAGCGGTAGTCGAAATCCGGGATGTCGGCCATGAGAGGGTCGTCCTGGCGGGTCACGGCGACGCGGAAATCGATAATGTTGCCGGGATGGGCGACCCAGGTGACGCCGGTCAGATAGTGGAAGGCGGGGCTTTCCTTGAAGGAGGTGGCAAGCGCGCAATGGAAGCCGGCGAGGCCTAAGCCGCCGCGGACGGCCGATGTCAGCGAATCGACGTGGGGCTTCTCGATCGTCTCGCCGGTAATGATCGGCACCAGCAGGCTTGCGCTGCGCAATGTCGGCGAGCCCAAGATGCCGAGATCCGGTGTGATCTCCACCTCGAAGCCGTCTTCAGCGAGCATCCGCCCGACGATATGCGCGCCTTCCTCGGGTTCGTGACCTTTCCAGCCACCCCAAACCACGATTGCCTTGCGCATATCGGCTCCCCTTCAAGTCTTGCTGGATAAGGCTTTCGCCAGTGAGCGTGCGATAGCCGCTTTACCCCGAGATAGCGTCAGATTTCGTCTGCGACCCGTGCAGCGCCGATTGCAACCACAATCGGTGGCGTCTGCAATGTGCCTTGACGACGCAGGGCGTCGGCGAATCGCGAATCAGGATGCCGATAACCCCTCGCGCCGCTTCGGGCCGGTAACTAATACTTAAGAGTTACTACCCATGGGTTAAGCGAAACCGAAAGTATAACTCCATATCGTTAGAGCAATATTCGCCAAACTATCCTTTTGTGTCCTGTTTGTAGAGAATATCGGGGATAACTTACCGTTATTATCCACAGTAAGTCGGACTGGCGTTTTCTTAAATTTAGGATTTTCTACAATGAAGGAAATTGATCGAGCGGGGGATAGCATGATCACGAAGCTGGAGCAGTGGAGAGCGGAGCGGGTCAGCCGACCAAAGCCGTTTGTGGTTGCCAAGAAAACGCATGTCGTCGAAATCGAGTGCGTATATTGCCACCAACGGTTCTTCCGCTGGACATCCACGGCGCCGGCCTATGGATGTTGCGAAAGCTGCTGGACCGCCCATTGAGAGCCGGAACGGCCCGTATTGTGTTGTCGTAAATTCACTTGGATTGTTTCCGGTCGCGAAAATCCCTATCTGTTTTCAAACGTTGTTTTGAACAGGTAGGGCAAATTTTCCCATGGCTGAGCTGAAGATTAAGACGCGGCAGACGGGCGCAACCGCGGTCGTTGGACGCACCGGATTTCCGCATGTGACGACAGTTACCGGCGGCGCGCTCGATATCGTCACCGGCCCATCGCAGCCGGGATTCAATCCGCTCGATCTGCTCTATTCCTCGCTGTCGGCCTGCCTTGTGCTCAGCGCCCGCATGGCGGCAAGCAATATGGGCGTTCTCGACAAATTGACCGAGGTCACCGCGGTCGTGACCGGCGAGAAGGCGACCGAGGGCCTGTCGCGCGTCGAGAAATTCAACATCGCCTTCACGATCAAGGGTGCTTTCGACGAAGAGACCCGCGAGGCGATCGCGCGCGCCGCCGAAGACGAGATCTGCACCGTCAGCAACACGATCCGCGGCAACCCTGAGTTCTCGACCACGATTTCGGGGTGAGATGATCGGGCGGTAGCGTTACGATCTGGCTGGCAACTCAAAGCCTTCCAGATAAGGCCTCAGCTCCGCATCGACGTCCACATCCACGACATTGTTGAACACGGCCGTCGCGATCATGATGCCGGCGAAGGCGACGAGGTTCACCAAGGTCGGCTCGTCGTAGCGCGCTTTCAGCTGGTCCCACAGTTCCTGAGGCACGGCGTTGGCATCGACGACGATCGCCCTGCCGAATTCCATCAGCAGCGCCTCGTCTTCCGTCGCCACAACAGCATCGGGCGTAAGACCCGCATTGATCAATGCCCGGCGAAAGAAGCCGACGGGAATGATCGACCGGCTCTCCAGTGAGATGGACAGGCAGAAAAGCCAGACGGCGCGGTCGTCCAGTGCAGGCCGCAGTTCCTCGCGCAGCGTGAACCACTCGGCATAGATCCGGTGTGCCGCCGGCGAATGCAGCAGCGTGCGCTTCATGTTGGTCATGCGACCGCGCAGGGCGACTTCACGATCATGCTCGGCGCGGGCGGCTTCGGAGGCGGTGTCGTAGTCGAAATGGGATAGCTGGCTCATCGGCTGGTCTCTTGAAATGATGGTTTCTTCTGACCGATTTGGCTGCCGATGTCACCCGGATCCCTCATTGGGCCGCGTGTGCTGCCGGCGCAAAGAAGCGGTTTTCCGGGCGCGGCAGGCCAAGATGTTCGCGCAGCGTCGTTCCCTCATACTCCTTGCGGAAGAGACCGCGGCGCTGCAGTTCGGGAATGACCCGATCCGCGACGTCATTCAGGCCCTGGGGCAGGAAGGGGAAGACGACGTTGAAGCCGTCGGAGCCTCGTTCGTCGAGCCATTTCTCCATCTCGTCGGCGATGGTCGCTGGCGTGCCGACGAAGGCAAGCCCGCCATAGCCGCCGAGGCGCTGGGCAAGCTGCCGGACGGTCAGATTTTCCCTCTGCGCCAGACGGATCGCCTGCTCGCGACCGCTCTTGCTGGCGTTGCTCTCAGGGATTTCCGGGAGTGGAGCGTCGGGATCGAATTTCGAGGCATCGTGGCCGAGCGTGATCGACAGCTGGGCGATGGCGCTGTCGTAATGGACCAGGCTGTCCAGCTTGGCGCGCTTGGCCTTGGCTTCGTCGACCGTGTCGCCGACGACGATGAAAGCGGCCGGCAGGATCTTCAGATGGTCGGGATTGCGACCGACGCGCTGCATCCGGCCCTTGATGTCGGCATACATCGGCTTGGCCGTATCGAGGTCGCGGGGTGCGGCGAAGACGACTTCGGCGGTTTCGGCGGCAAGCTGTCGGCCGGCTTCGGATTGTCCGGCCTGCACGATAACCGGCCAGCCCTGCGGCGAACGGGCGATATTCAGCGGGCCGCGCACGCTCAGTTCCGCGCCCTTGTGGCCGAGGACATGCATCCTATCAGGATCAAAGAAAATGCCGCTTTCGGTATCGCGAATGAAGGCATCGTCGGCAAAGCTGTCCCAGAGGCCGGTCACGACATCGTAGAATTCACGGGCCCTGCCATAGCGTTCGTCGTGCTCCATGTGCTCTTCCAGCCCGAAATTCAGCGCTGCATCGGGATTGGACGTGGTGACGATGTTCCAGCCGGCGCGGCCACCGCTGATGTGGTCGAGCGAGGCGAAGCGACGGGCGATGTGATAGGGCGCATCGAACGTGGTCGAGGCGGTCGCGACGAGGCCGATCTTCTCGGTGAGGGCCGCAAGCGCGGAAAGCAGGGTGAAGGGCTCGAAGGAGGTGACGGTGTGGCTGCGCTTCAGCGCCTCGATCGGCATGTTGAGCACGGCCAGATGATCGGCCATGAAGAAAGCGTCGAATTTCGCCTGCTCCAGCTTCTGTGCGAAGCTGACAATATGCTTGAAATTGAAGTTGGCATCGGGATAGGCACCCGGGTAACGCCATGCGCCGGCATGAAGGCTGACAGGACGCATGAAGGCGCCGAGTTTCAATTGTTTCCGCTCAACCATTCGCCCCATCCTTCCGCAGATTCCTTGCCTGTATTGCAGGCCCGGCGTTTCCCTTCGCACGTAGGGATGTCGGCTGCATATTCAAAGGGCTGTTACCGCTTATTTGTTTCAGGCGGTGGTTTCATCCCGGTGCTGCGCGAAGACTCTGGTGAGCCAATCGATGAAGACGCGCACGCGGGGAGAAAGCTGGCGGTTGCGGGGATAGAGCAGCGATACCGGCGTCTTCGTCAGGGGATAGTCCGTCAGGATCGATACCAGCTCGCCGGAATCGAGATATTGTTGCATATGGTACCGCGGCACCTGGATGATGCCTAGCCCGAGCCTTGCCGCAGCGTGCATGCTTTCGGCAGCATTCACCGAAACCGTCGTCGGCAGCATGATATTGCGCACCTCCCCGTCGATGATGAATTCAAGGGGCAGCAATCCGCCTGCTGCCGTCGAACGGAAGCCGACCATGCGGTGGCCCTCCAGCCTTTCCGGATGCTCCGGCATCCCATGGCGTTCGATATAGGCGGGTGAGGCAAGTGTCAGCTCTTCCAGCATCGCAACGCGGCGGGCGACCATGTCGCTATCCTGGGAAATGCCGACGCGCAGCACGCAGTCGATACCCTCGCGCACCAGGTCCACCAGCCTGTCGCCCTCGCTCATGTAGAACTCGATGTCGGGATAAGTCTCGAGGAACGAGGGCAGGCTCGGCAGCACGAAATGCCGCGCCAGCGTCCCGTGGACATCGACGCGCAGCAGCCCTTTCGGCTTGGCGCCGGCAAAGGCGCCCTCGGCATCCTCGATGTCGGCGAGTATGCTGAGGCATCGCTGGTAATAGGCCTCGCCGTCGAGCGTCGGGCTGACATGGCGGGTCGTGCGCTGCAGCAGGCGCACGCCGAGGCGCGCCTCAACCTGCTTGACCGCATCGGTCACCGTCGAGCGTGGCAGCCCGGTGTCCTCGGCCGCCAGTGTGAAGCTGCGTCTTTCAACGACGCGGGTGAAGACCCGCATGGCATCGAACCTGTCCATCGTATTTGTTCGCATTTCCCGGATAGTGATGCCGGATAATGGCCGATTATCCGCCGTTCGAAAAGGGGCATCTTCCTCTCATCGAAACGCGCTGAGGCGCAAACACACTGAGGAGAAAGACAATGTCCGTTGAGAGCAACAAGGTCGCCATCGTCACCGGCGCTTCCAGAGGCATCGGCGCCGCGATTGCCGAGCGTCTCGGCAAGGATGGTTTCACCGTCGTCGTCAACTATGCAGGCAGCGCCGCCTCAGCCGAGGACGTGGTGCGCAAGATCGAGCAGGCCGGCGGCAAGGCCGTGGCGGCACAGGCCGACGTTTCGGATGCCGAAGCCGTCCGCCACATGTTCGATACGGCTGAAACCGCATTCGGGGGCGTCGACGTGCTCGTCAACAATGCCGGCATCATGCTGCTTTCGCCTCTGGTGAATGTCGATGACGCCAGCTTTGATCGCCAGATCGCGATCAATCTCAAGGGCACGTTCAACACGCTGCGCGAAGCTGCAAAGCGCCTGCGCGAAGGCGGCCGGGTCATCAATTTCTCGTCGAGCGTCGTTGGCCTGAAGCCGGAAAGCTACGCCGTCTATGCCGGCACCAAGGCTGCGGTCGAAACCATGACGGGCATCATGTCCAAGGAAATGCGCGGCCGCAAGATCACGGTCAATGCAGTCGCTCCCGGCCCGACGGCCACCGATCTCTTCCTCAACGGCAAGTCCGACGAACTCATCGATCGGCTGGCCAAGGCAAACCCGCTGGAACGTCTCGGGACGCCTGACGACATCGCCAGTGTTGTCGCCTTCCTTGCCGGCCCCGACGGCACCTGGGTCAACGGTCAGGTGCTGCGCGCCAATGGCGGCATGATCTGAGGTTTTGACTGGCAGGTGGGGGCGGGTCACTCGGTAGCAAATGAAACCTTGCTGTCTGTCGTGGCCCTGTCCCCTGTCATTCCTGTGCTTGTCACAGGAATCCAGTCACGGCGCGTCTGCGACGTGAAAAAACTTTCCTCGGCCCAAGGACTTGGGCCGGCTGGATCCCTGTGACGAGCACAGGGATGACGGAGGAGAGGAAGAGTGCCTCCGCCTTTCGTAAATCCCATTTACCCCATCCCGAAGGATCAAGATCATGAGCAAGCAAGTTATCGTCATCACGGGTGCATCGAGCGGCTTTGGCGCACTCACGGCCCGCGCCCTCGCCAAGGCCGGCCACACCGTCTATGCCGGCATTCGCGGCACCGAAGGACGCAACGCTTCTGCAGTTGCCGAGGCTGCGGCCTTCGCCAAGGACAACGCCGTCGACCTTCGCTCCGTCGAACTCGACGTCGCCAATGATGCTTCCGTCGAAGCCGGCATTGCCAAGGTCATCGCCGACGAAGGCCGCATCGACGTGCTCGTCCACAATGCCGGCCACATGTCCTTCGGCCCGGCCGAAGCCTTCACGTCGGAACAATATGCCGAGCTCTTCGATATCAACGTCCTTTCGACCCAGCGCATCAACCGTGCGGCGCTGCCCTTTATGCGCAAGGCGGGGAAGGGCCTGGTCGTCTGGGTATCCTCATCAAGCACCCGCGGCGGCACGCCGCCCTATCTCGCTCCTTATTTCGCTGCCAAGGCCGCGATGGATTCGCTTGCGGTCTCCTACGCCAGCGAGCTCAACCGCTGGGGCATCGAGACCGCGATCATCGTGCCCGGCGCCTTCACCAAGGGCACCAACCACTTCGCCCATTCCGGCTCCCCGGCCGATACGGCCCGCGCTGCCGAATACAATGACGGTCCCTACAAGGGCGTGACGGATCAGGCACTGAAGGGTCTTGCCTCGCTCGAACCGGCCGATGCAGACGCAGGTGCCGTGGCTGTCGCGATCGTCGACGTGGTCAACATGCCATTTGGCAAGCGTCCGTTCCGCACTCATATCGATCCGTCGGAAGATGGTGCGGAGATCGTCAACGGCGTCGCTGACCGCGTTCGCGCCGAGCTCTTCCGCCGGATCGGCCTGGACGACCTTTTGAAGCCGACCGTCAGGGGCTGATTACCGGTCGTTATGTCCATCGCGTCAAATCGCCGCTTTGCACCCCGCAAAGCGGCGATTTCCATGTTTTCGGCCATCAATTCGATATCGCCGCTTTCTTGCGTCGTGGAATGGTATTAAAGCGAACCCTCAGAAGCCCCCGGGATTACCTTCATGCAAGATAAAGATATCAGCGAGATTGCTGCATGGTTGATGCAGCAAGGCCTGAAAGGCGCTTCGGAAGCCGCGTTGCTCAGTGGTTTCTGCGATGCCTGCTATCAGCACGGCCTCGAACTCGGCCGAGCGATGGCACTGATGGACACGCTGCACCCCGTTTATGAAGGCCGCGCATTTCGCTGGGATCGGCGCGAAGCCGTCGAGCCGGTATTCGAATACGGCCCGACGGGACGCGGCATCGCGCAGGAAAACTGGCTGCGCTCGGCTTTCTATTACCTGCTGAGCAGCGGCGAGCCCGAAGTTCGCCGGCGCATCACGGGTGGCGATCCGATCGATTTCTACGGGCTGGACAGCATGCAGGAGTCCGGCCACACCGATTTCATCGCCTTTGCCCAACGCTTCGAAGAAGCCGGTACGATCGGCGAGATGGATTGCTTTTTCTCGCATTTCGCAAGCACTGCCAAGGACGGTTTTTCCGGGGAAGACCTGGCGACCCTGCGCCGCCTCGTGCCTGCGCTCGGGCTTGCGATCAAATGCACGGCGCTCGGCCGCATCGCGCGCACCATTGCCGAGGTCTATCTCGGCGAGGATGCCGCCCGGCATGTGCTGGAGGGCAAGATCAGCCGCGGCAAGGCAGAGCGGATCTCGGCGGCGCTATGGTTTTCCGACCTTGCGAACTATACGCGCATTTCGGATACGGCCGAGCCGGATGAACTCATCCCGATGCTGAACGACTATGCCGATGCCGTCATATCCTCGATCCATGAGGCCGGCGGCAACGTGCTGAAATTGATCGGTGACGGGACGCTTGCCATCTTCAAAGCCGAGGATACCAGCGATGCCTGTGCTGCGGCTCTCAAGGCCGAATCCCTGTTGCGCCAGCGTCTGAGGGACCTCAATTCACAGCGGCAGATCGAGGGGCGGCCGGTGACGGAAGTCTATCTCGGGCTGCATATCGGCGATGTCTTCTATGGCAATATCGGCAGCCAGGATCGGCTGGATTTCACGGTCATCGGGCCTGCTGTCAACGAGGTGAGCCGCATTGCATCGATGTGCCATTCCGCGGATCGCGATATCCTGATGTCGTCGAGTTTCGCCTCGTCGGCGCAGGTCGTGCAGCGCAACGATATCGTCTCCGTCGGCCGTTATGCGCTGCGCGGCGTCAAGCGCGCACAGGAGCTTTTCACGCTGATCTCGGCGGCCTGACGCAATTTCAGCAAAGGTGTCGCGCGGCTTTGCGTCCGGAATTGCGTAGGATCAAAACTTATCGGCGGCCGGCGGCAAACATCGGGCCGCCGCGATGGGACGGGAAGCCGTAGCCGTTGATCATGACGAGATCGATATCGCCGGGGCGTGCCGCGATGCCTTCGGCAAGCAATGCCTCGCCCTCGTCGGCCATGGCCTTTAGCAGGCGAGCGGTGATCTCGTCGGCATTGAAATGTCTGGGTTCGATGCCTTTTTCGGCTCGAACTTGCTCGATCAGGGCGGTCACTTCGGGGTCCACAGAGCGCTTGCCATCGGGATAGGCATACCAGCCCTTACCAGCCTTCTGGCCGAAACGCTGCGCCTCGCAGAGCCGGTCTGCGATATCCACGTAGCGAGCGGCGGGATCGCGGGTTGCGGCCTGGCGCTTGCGCTTTGCCCAGGCAATCTCGAGGCCTGCCATGTCGTAGACCGCGAAAAGGCCCATCGGAAAGCCGTAGGCCTCCAGCGCCGCATCGATCTCGTGCGGCAGGGCGCCGTCCTCCAGCATGAATTCAGCCTCGCGGCGATAGGCCGAGAAAATGCGGTTGCCGATGAAGCCTTCGGTCACGCCGCAGACGACAGGCAGCTTGCCGAGCTTCTTGGCAACGGCGAGTGCGGTGACGAGCACGTCGGGCGCTGATTTCGCGCAGTTCACGACCTCGACCAGCCGCATGATGTGGGCCGGCGAGAAGAAGTGCAGGCCGACCACCCGCTCGGGATGGGCGGTGGCGGCGGCAATCGCGTTCGGGTCCAGATAGCTGGTATTGGTGGCAAGGATCGCGTCCGGTCGGACGATGTTGTCGAGGCGCTGGAAGAGTTCGGTCTTGACCACAAGGTCGTCGAAGACGGCTTCGATGACGAGATCGGCGGCGGCAAGTTCCGACGCGTCAGATGTTACGGTCAGCCGCTGCAGGCGCCCGTCGCGTCCGGCGGCATCCAGCCGGCCGGTCTGCACGGCCTTGTCGAGAAGGCCAGAGATCCGCTCACGGCCCTTGTCGGCCGCATCCTGTGTCTGCTCGACGCCGATGACGCGATAGCCGCCATTGAGCGCAGCAACGGCGATGCCCGAGCCCATCAGGCCGGTGCCGACGATGCCGATCACGTCGACCTTGCGTGCCTTCACCGTTTCGAGGCCATCGACCTTGCCGGCGGCGCGCTCGGCGAAGAAGACGTGGCGAAGGGCGGCGGCTTCGTCGCTGTCGCGCAGTTCGAGAAAGGTGCGGCGTTCCTCTGCCAAGCCCTCGGCAAGCGGGGCAGTGGCGGCAAGGCGCACGAGGCGGATCGCTTCGAGCGGCGCGCGCTGGCCTTTGGCCTTGCGGGCGGCATCGGCGGCCGCCTTCTCGAGGGTGTCGGCCGGCGCATCGGGAACTGTCAGCGCGCCGGTGCGGCGAAGAGGCTTGCCGACGAGGCCTTTCGCGACCTCGGCAGCGGCGCCGACCACATCGGCGTCTACAACCGCGTCGACAATGCCAAGCGACCGCGCTTCACCGGCGCCGACGAGGCGGGCCGACGAGATCAGTTCGATGGCTGCGGGTGTTCCGGTCAGGCGCGGCAGGCGCTGCGTGGCACCCGCGCCCGGCACGATGCCGAGCTTGACTTCGGGCAGGCCGATCTTCGCCGAAGAAAGGGCGATGCGATGATGGCAGGCGAGCGTCAGCTCGCAGCCGCCGCCGAGGGCCGCGCCATTGATAGCGGCAACGGCAGCCTTCCTGAAGGCTTCGATGCGCTCGATGACCTGCGGCAGCGTCGGTTCGACGGGCGGCTTGCCGAATTCCTTGATGTCGGCGCCGCCGACGAAGGTATTGCCGGCGCCAGTCAGCGCGATTGCCTGCACTGTCGCGTCCACTTCGGCGCGGTCGAGCGCCGCCATCAGACCAGCGCGAACGTCCGCCGATGTGGCGTTGACCGGCGGATTGTCGATGGTGACGACAAGAACGCCGTTACGCACCGAGCCCGAGATCGTGTCGGAAAAGCGCAAGTCCGGCATGGTTCACCTATTCCGGGATGACGGCGGTTGCCTGGATCTCGATCTTGGCGCGGTCCTCGACGAGGGCGACGACCTGCATTGCGGCCATGGCCGGGAAATGCCGGCCGATGATGTCGCGATAGGCCTGGCCGATGCCTTTGAGGTTGCCGAGATATTCAGCCTTGTCGGTGAAATACCAGGTCATCGAGGTGATGTGCTGCGGTTCGGCGCCACCCTCGGCGAGGATCGCAACGACGTTCTTCAGCGTCTGACGCACCTGCTCGACGAAATCGTCGCTCTCGAATTCGCAGGCGGCGTTCCAGCCGACCTGACCGCCGACGAAGACCGTACGACCGGTTGCGGCGACGCCGTTGGCATAGCCGATGGGCTTGGCCCAACCTTCAGGTTGCAGGATGGTGTGCATCGGCGGTCTCCAAATGAGAGGTCAGCGCGGCACGGATATCCTCCGGCCAGGCAAGGGATTGATGGGTATCGAGCGAGGTCGAGACGACGCGGTGCTTGGCGCTCCACAGTAGCTTGCCGTTGGCGGATATCTCATGCTCGAGATCGAGCGAGGACCGGCCGACGCCGCGGACATGGAGCGCAAATTCCAGCGTGTCGCCCTGGAAGCCGGGGCTGGAAAAGGTCAGATCGAGGCGCACCGTCGGAACGCCGAGGCGCCTGTCGTCAATCATCGTCTTCCAGGGAAAGCCGAGCGATGCGAAGAAGTCCTCCAGAACACCGACGAGGATGTTCAGGTAGGACGGGAAATAGGCGATCCCTGAAGGATCGCAGTCCCCGAAGCGCAGCGGTCTTTCGGTGCGAAACGCCAATTCCGTCCTCAATTCGCGAAAGCGGCAATGCCCGTGATGGCGCGGCCGAGGATGAGGGCGTGGACGTCGTGCGTACCTTCGTAGGTGTTGACGACTTCGAGGTTGACCATGTGGCGGGCAATGCCGAATTCGTCGGAAATGCCGTTGCCGCCGAGCATGTCGCGGGCTGCGCGGGCAATGTCCAGCGCCTTGCCGCAGGAGTTGCGCTTCAGGATCGAGGTCAGTTCGACCGGCGGATGGCCGTCTTCCTTCATGCGGCCGAGGCGCAGGCAGCCTTGCAGGCCGAGCGTGATCTCGGTCACCATGTCGGCGAGCTTCTTCTGGATCAGCTGGTTGGCGGCGAGCGGCCGGCCGAACTGCTTGCGGTCGAGAACATATTGCCGGGCCTTGGCATAGCAATCCTCGGCAGCCCCCAGCGCGCCCCAGGCAATGCCGAAACGGGCCGAGTTGAGGCAGGTGAAGGGACCCTTGAGGCCCGATACGTTGGGCAGCAGGTTTTCTTCGGGCACGAAGACATTGTCCATGACGACTTCGCCCGTGATCGAGGCGCGAAGCCCGACCTTGCCGTGGATTGCCGGGGCGGTGAGGCCCTTCCAGCCCTTTTCGAGGATGAAGCCGCGGATGACACCATCCTCGGTCTTCGCCCAGACGACGAAGACGTCGGCGATCGGGGCGTTGGAAATCCAGGTCTTGGCGCCGGTCAGGCTATAGCCGCCATCGACCTTCTTTGCGCGTGTGACCATCGAGCCCGGGTCGGAGCCGTGGTTCGGTTCGGTCAGGCCGAAGCAGCCGATCCATTCGCCCGAGCTAAGCTTCGGCAGGTATTTCTGCTTCTGCGCTTCCGAGCCGAAGGCGTCGATCGGCACCATGACGAGGGAGGACTGCACGCTCATCATCGAGCGATAACCGCTGTCGACGCGCTCGATCTCGCGCGCGATCAGGCCATAGGCGACGTAACCGAGGCCGGCGCCGCCATATTCCGGTGCGATTGTCGGCCCGAGCAGGCCGAGTTCGCCCATTTCGCGGAAGATAGCGGGATCGGTCTTCTCATGACGGAAGGCGTCAAGCACGCGCGGCGCCAGCTTCTCCTGCGCATAGGCATGCGCGGTGTCGAGCACCATGCGCTCGTCGTCGTTCAACTGCTCCGTCAGCCGGAATGGATCCGCCCAATCAAAGACTTCGCGTGTCGATGCCATGAGTATGTCTCCCGTCAAATGGTCTTGAGGAGTTCGCGGGCGACGATGAGTTTCTGAACCTCCGTCGCACCTTCGTAGATGCGCAGCGCGCGAATCTCCCGATAGAGTTTTTCCGTTATTTCACCAGTCCGCACCCCGCGGCCGCCGAAGAGCTGGACGGCGCGGTCGATGACATCCTGTGCCGTCTCGGTCGCCGTCATCTTCGCCATCGCCGCTTCGCGCGTCGTGGAAAGCTTCTGCACATCGCGTCGCCAGGCCGCCCGATAGGTCAAAAGCGCTGCCGCATCGATGCCGGTCGCCATATCCCCGAGGGCCGCTTGCGTCAACTGAAGGTCGGCAAGCGCTGCGCCGAACATCGGCCGCGCCTTGGCATGAACGAGGGACTCGTCGAGCGCCCGGCGCGCGAAGCCCAGGGCCGCTGCGGCGACTGAGGCGCGGAAGATGTCCAGCGTGCGCATGGCGATCTTGAAGCCTTCGCCGGGCGCGCCCAGGCGGCGCGAGGCCGGGATGCGGCAGTTTTCGAACCGGATCGTCGCCAGCGGATGCGGCGCGATCACCTCGATGCGCTCGGAGATCGAGAAGCCGGGATCATCGGCAAAGACGACGAAGGCCGAGATGCCGCGTGTGCCCGGCGCCTCGCCGGATCGAGCGAAGACGGTATAGACGTCGGCGATGCCGCCGTTGGAAATCCAGGTCTTTTCGCCATCCAGCACATAATGGTCGCCATCGGCGTGGGCGGCGCAGGCCATGGCGGCGACGTCGGAGCCGGCATCCTTTTCCGAGAGCGCGAAGGCGGAGAGCCATTCGCCGGAGCGGACCTTGGGCAGAACGGCAGCGCGCAGTTCCGCGGAGTCGGTCAACCCGATCGCGCCGGTACCAAGACCCTGCATGGCGAAGGCGAAATCGGCAAGCCCGTCGTGCCAGGCGAGCGTTTCGCGGGCGAGGCAGACAAGGCGGGAATCGATCAGCGGCTCGGCATCCGAGGTGCCGGTAGCGGCGGCAAGCAGACCGGCGTCGCCGAGCGCCTTCACCAGCTTGCGGCAGGCGCCGTCGACATCGGCGTGGTCGATGCCGGCCATGACGCCCGATCTGGCGAAGTCGTCGACCCTGGCCGCGAAATCGCGGTGGCGCTCTTCGAAGAACGGCCAGTCCAGATGGTCCCGCGACGGTCCGGGAAGCGTCGATGCCTGACCCATGTTAGTTCCCCTGGAACTCGGGCTTGCGCTTGGCCGCGAAGGCCTCGAAGGCGCGGCGAAAATCCTGTGTCGCCATGCAGACCGCCTGGGCCTGGGCTTCGGACTCAATCATCTCGTCGATGCCCATCGCCCATTCCTGGTTCAGCATGGTCTTGGTCATGCCATGCGCGAACCAGGGACCGTCGGCGAGCGAATGGGCAAGCTTGAGCGCTTCGGCTTCGAGATCGGCCGCGGCGTGCAAGGCGTTGTAGAAGCCCCAGGCATTGCCCTCGGTAGCGCTCATCGAACGGCCGGTGAAGAGCAGTTCGGCGGCGCGGCCCTGGCCGATGATGCGCGGGAGGATGCCGCAAGCGCCCATGTCCGCCCCGGCAAGGCCGACGCGGGTAAAGAGGAAGGCGGTTTTGGCTTCCGGCGTCGCGAGCCTGAGGTCCGAGGCCATTGCGAGGATCGCGCCGGCGCCGGCGCAGATGCCGTCGACAGCCGCGATGATCGGCTGCGGGCACTTGCGCATCGCCTTGACGAGATCGCCGGTCATGCGGGTGAAGGCCAGAAGCTCCGGCATCGCCATGCGCGTCAGGGGCTCGATGATCTCGAAGACGTCGCCGCCCGACGAAAAATTGCCGCCGGAGCCGGCCAGCACGATCGCGCGGATATCCGAGGCATAGACGAGGTCGCGGAAGAGATCGCGCAGCTCGGCATAGCTTTCGAAGGTGAGCGGGTTCTTGCGCTCCGGCCGGTTCAGCCGGATGGTCGCGACGCGGCCGTCCTCACTGACTTCCCAGAGGAAATGCTTCGGCTGATAATCCCTAAAGGGCGTCAAATGACCCCGCATCGTCATATCATGATCGCTCATCCTGCCAAAACCTCCCCGCCGGCAACCGCGATTGCCTGTCCTGTTATCGATGCCGCATTGGGCGATGCGAGCCAGATCACCGTATCGGCGACCTCCTCCGGCTGCACCAGCCGCCCCTGCGGATTGGATTTCGTGAATTCCGCCATGGCCTGCTCGGGCGTGCGGCCAGTCTTGGCGACGATCGTCTCGATTGAGCGCGCGATGATCGGGGTGTCGGTAAAGCCCGGGCAGACAGCATTGACCGTCACGCCCGTCTTTGCCAGCTCCAGCGCCAGCGAGCGGGTCAGGCCGACAACGCCGTGCTTGGCGGCTACATAGGCCGAAACATAGCCATAGCCGGTGAGCCCGGCCGTCGAGGCGATGTTGATGATGCGGGCGCCGTTTCCATGCGCCTTGAGATCGGGCAGGGCGGCCTGCGTCACCAGGAAAACGCCGGTCAGGTCGACAGAGAGAACGTGGTTCCACATGTCGAGACTGGTCTTCTCGAAGGGGGCGGTCGGCGCCTCGCCGGCGTTGTTCACGAGAACAGAGACGGGGCCGAATTTTTCCCGTGCGGCCGCAAAGCCTGCCGCGATCGCCTCGGGGCTGGTGACGTCGAAACCGGCGGCGACGAATGTGTTTTCGCCGAGTTCCGTGGCGAGCGCTTTCAGCGGCTCGCTGCGGCGGCCGGCAAGCGTCACGCGGGCACCCTCGGCGACAAGCGCGCGGGCGATCGCGGCCCCGATGCCGCTGCCGCCGCCTGTGACCAGCGTATGACGTCCTGCCAGTTTGCCTTCAGCGCTCATGCTGCCTCACTTCGCCTGAGTTGGCGCCGCGGTAGCGGCGCGGGCGAGATTCGCTTCGTATTGATACTTGCCCGACTGATATTGCTTCGGCCACGGAATTTCGGTGAGGCCGATCTTGGCCGCCTCGTGCAGCGACCAAGCGGGATCGGCCAGATGCGGGCGGGCGACGGCGCAAAGATCGGCGCGGCCGGCGGCAATGATCGAATTGGCGTGATCGGCCTCCGAAATTGCGCCGACGGCGATCGTCGGAATGCCGATCTCGTTGCGGATCTTGTCTGAGAAGGGCGTCTGGAAGAGGCGGCCATAGACCGGCTTTTCCTCTTTCGAGACCTGGCCCGACGAGCAGTCGATCAGGTCAGCGCCAGCATCCTTGAACATCTGCGCGAAGATTGCCGCATCCTCGGGCGTGTTGCCGTCGTCGGTCCAGTCATGGCAGGAGAGGCGCACCGACATCGGCTTTTCCTCCGGCCAGACTTCGCGGATGGCGCGGAAGACTTCCAGCGGAAAGCGGGCGCGGTTCTCGTGGCTGCCGCCATATTCGTCGTCGCGCAGATTGGTAAGCGGCGACAGGAAGCTCGAGAGCAGATAGCCGTGGGCGCAGTGCAACTCCAGCCAGTCGGCGCCGGTCGTGGCCGCGAGCTGGGCGGCTCGGACGTGATCGGCCTTGACGCGGTCCATGTCCGATCGGTCCATGGCCTTCGGTACCTGGCTGTTCTTCAGATAGGGAATGGCTGACGCCGAGATCAGCGGCCATTCGCCTTCCGAAAGCGGCTGGTCGATGCCTTCCCAGGCAAGCTTCGTCGCGCCCTTGCGGCCGGCATGGCCGAGCTGGATGCCGACCTTGGCGGCGCTGCTCGTATGCACGAAATCGACGAGGCGTTTCCACTGCGCGGCCTGTTCCTCGTTCCAGAGGCCGAGGCAGCCGGGGGTGATGCGCGCATCCGGCGAGACGCAGGTCATTTCCGCGAAGATCAAGCCTGCGCCGCCGAGCGCGCGGGAGCCGAGATGGACCATGTGGAAGTCGTTGATGAGCCCGTCGTCGGCCGAATACATCGCCATCGGCGAGACGACGACGCGGTTGACGAGCGAGGTGCCGCGCAGCTGATAGGGCGTGAACATTGGCGGTAGGCAGCGGTCGCTGCCGACAGGCAGACCGGATTTCTTCGCAAACCAGCGCTCATAGCCTTCCAGCCAGGTCTTGTCGCGCAGGCGAAGATTCTCGTGGCTGATGCGCTGCGAGCGGGTCAGCATGGAATACATGAACTGTTCCGGCTCCAGCTGATCGGCATAGCGGCGGCCGACCACTTCGAACCATTCCATCGCGTTGCGCGCGGCATTCTGGATGCGGGCGACATCGACGCGACGGATTTCCTCGTAGGTTTCGAGGACATCAGGGATCCTGTCCTTGCCGTGGCCATGGATTTGGAACTGGTTGGCAAGCTCGATCGCATCGTCGATTGCAAGCTTGGTGCCGGAGCCGATGGCGAAATGGGCGGTGTGGGCGGCGTCGCCCATCAGCACAACATGCGAATTGCCATTGAAATGGCTCCATTTGCCGCAGATCAGGCGGTTGAAGTTCAGCCAGGCCGAGCCACGCAGATGGCGCGCATTGGTCATCAGCTCGGCGCCGTCGAGCACTTCCGAAAAGAGGCCCTGGCAGAAATCGATCGAGCCCTGCTGGTCGATCTTGTCGAGACCATGGGCGAGATAGGCTTCTTCCGTTGTCTCGACGATGAAGGTCGAGGTCTTGTCGTCGAACTTGTAGATATGCGCCTGGAACCAGCCATGATCCGTCTTGCGGAAATCGAAGGTGAAGGCGTCGTAGAGCTTGTTGGTGCCGAGCCAGATATAGCGGTTCGGCCGAGTGATCATGTCCGGCTGGAAGATATCGGCATAGCGATTGCGGATCTTCGAGTTCAGGCCGTCGGAGGCGATGATGAGGTCGGCGTCGGGGTAGTCGAGATCGGAACTGACGTCGGTTTCGAAGACGAGTTCAACGCCGAGTTCCTCACAACGCTTCTGCAGGATGTTCAGCAGCTTCTTGCGGCCGATGCCGACGAAGCCGTGGCCCGAGGTGCGCTGGCGCGTGCCCTTGAACAAGACCTCGATATCGTCCCAGTGGTTGAAGGCATCCTCGATCTCGGCCGCACTTTCGGGATCCCATTTGCGCATGGAAACCATGGTCGCGTCCGAGAAGACGACGCCCCAGCCGAAGGTATCGTAGGGCTTGTTGCGTTCGACGACCCTGACATCATGTTCGGGATGCAGCTTCTTCATCAGAAGGCCGAAATAGAGGCCCGCCGGGCCGCCTCCGATACAGACGATGCGCATGGCAATTCCTTTCCGCATTCCGAAGTCGGTCATTACTTTAAACCTAAAATATATCCACATCCTTCGGGTGGTCAAGCGATAGATGCGGCTTTCGACAGTAGAAATCAAATTTATTTTAGGCTTAAAATTTCAAGCTTGAAATGGAGAAGGTGCGATGCCATCCTGCTCGCGCAGGCACAGATCAAGGTCTCGTAGAAGGCCGTGCCGCCGCATGTTGCAATCGCGCTGCAGAGCAGGGGAACGAAGATGCTTGGACCGACCGGTCACGCCGATACATTTACCCGGGACAATCTACCGCCGCTTGCCGAGTGGCCGGAATTGCTGATGGATGGCTTCGACTATCCGGAATGGCTGAACGCCGCCTACGAGCTGACCGACCGCATGGTCGAGCGCGGCTTCGGAGACCGGGTGGCGCTGATCGGCAATGGCCGCCGCCGCACCTACAAGGAGCTGACGGACTGGACGAGCCGGATCTCCCATGCCCTCACCGAGGATTACGGGCTGAAGCCCGGCAATCGCGTGTTGATCCGATCCGCCAATACGCCGGCCATGATCGCGTGCTGGCTGGCCGTGACCAAGGCCGGCGGCGTCGCGGTCAATACCATGCCGATGCTGCGCGCAGGCGAGCTTGCCAAGGTCGTCGACAAGGCGGAGATCGGGCTGGCGCTCTGCGATACGCGGCTGATGGACGAGATGGTCGCTGTTGCCAAGGACAGCCGCTGCCTGAGGCAGGTGGTCGGCTTCGACGGCACCGCCAATCACGACGCTGAGCTCGACCGCATCGCGCTGAACAAGCCCGTGCATTTCGATGCCGTGAAGACCGGCCGCGATGATGTCGCGCTGCTCGGCTTTACCTCGGGATCCACAGGCGTGCCGAAGGCGACGATGCATTTTCATCGCGACCTGCTGATCATTGCCGATGCCTATGCGAAGGAAGTGCTTGCCGTCACGCCCGACGACGTTTTCGTCGGCTCGCCGCCGATCGCCTTCACCTTCGGGCTCGGCGGGCTGGTGATCTTCCCGCTGCGATTCGGGGCGTCTGCGGCTCTCTTGGAAACCGCCTCGCCGCAGAACATGGTGCAGATCATCCAGGATCTGAAGGCGACGATCACCTTCACCGCGCCGACGGCCTATCGCGCCATGCTGGCCGCCATGGATGCGGGCGCCGATCTCTCGTCGCTGCGCATCGCGGTCTCGGCGGGCGAGACCCTGCCGGCGCCGGTCTATCATGAATGGGTTACGAAGACGGGAAAGCCGATCCTCGACGGCATCGGCTCGACCGAGATGCTGCATATCTTCATCTCCAACCGGCTGGGCGATGCGAAACCCGGCTGCACCGGCAAGCCGCTATCAGGCTACGAGGCGCGCATCGTCGATGAAGCGATGAACGAGGTGCCGCGCGGCGGCATCGGCCGGCTCGCCGTTCGCGGGCCGATCGGCTGCCGCTATCTCGCCGACACGAGGCAGGCGGACTATGTCCGCGCCGGATGGAATCTGACGGGCGATTCCTTCACGCAGGACGAGGACGGCTATTTCCACTTCGCCGCCCGCTCGGACGACATCATCGTCTCCGCCGGCTACAACATCGCCGGCCCGGAGGTGGAAGCCGCGCTGCTGCAGCACCCTGATGTCCGCGAATGCGCCGTCATCGGCGCTTCCGACGAGGCGAGGGGGACGATCGTGCAGGCACACGTCGTTTTGGTCGATGGCGCGCAGGCGTCAGATGCCATGGCGAAGCTGCTGCAGGAACATGTGAAGGCGGTCATCGCGCCCTACAAGTATCCGCGGTCGATCGTGTTCACCGAGGCGCTGCCGAAGACGGAGTCGGGGAAGATCCAGCGGTTTCGGTTGAAGTGAGAGAGAAATCGCGCGTAGCGGTGATCCGCTGCCTGACCCCTTGGTTTGGGCAGTGTGAGTAGCCGTGGCCGTCGGTTCGTTAGGATGTCAGTGCAAAGACGTCTCTACAGGCGGGCTCGGGTCAACGCTGGTTTTCGCGCAACCTTTCGCTTGCTATCGGAGATGAGACGGCGCAGGGTGCCGCTGCCGATAGCCATTTATCCGGGCGCTGTCGCTAAAGGGCACTACCACCCTTGCCCCAACAAAAGGAGGACACGATGTCTTCCACTCACAACAGTACATATCTTTCTTCCTCAGACCTGAACATGCTTGAGGCCATTCTTTCCCAGGAAGGTCTTCTACAAGGAAAAGCGGGCGAACGAGCCGATATCGCCAGAAGATTGATTCGTTCCTTGTTTCACGCCGGTAAAAAGTCTTCAGCGGAGCTATCGAGCGCGCTTCGGCTTCAAATGAAGAGAACCCGATCGCGCGGCATGGCAACTGCACTTCATCGATATGCGATTCAGGGGCTTCCGGTTTCAATGCAGGCCAAGCCTAACTTAGAGGTAGGGCGAGAAAACCCAGCCTCATGTTCTGGGATTTAATCCTCCTCGCAATCATCGTCGGCGCCATCATCATACGGCACGAGGCCAACCTGATCCTCGCGCGTGCCCAGGCTCAGGGCTGGCAGCATCTTCCAATGCGATGATCCTTCACCGACCTTCGATTGAAAGCATATCGTAACACAAGGACAAAGTCGTTGGTGGACAAATGGGACTTGGACGAGCAAGGCAACATCCGGGTGAATCCTCTGTTTGGATATGAGACAGCTACTGTCGCGGCAAGGTTGGCACTCATCCGACTGGACTATGCCAACGGCGAAGAGGAATGGAACAGTCGAACGATCCATCGCCTTCAGATGACGCTCACCCCGACCCAATGTCGTGCCCTCGCTCAAACGCTGTTTGAGGTTGCAGAGGCCGTTGACGGTCGGGGTGGCGAACAAGAGCATTTTCGTTCGCGATTTGAGCAGGCGCCAGACCAAGGCTGAAAGAACTGGAACAATACCGCACACATCACTTCGGCGAATGGGGCGAAGATCATCCGAATTAACTCGCTATTATCCCGCGTATGTGAGCTAGTGCCGAAAGCCGGTGGTTTGTTCTCGAGGGGACCGTAGAACAGCCTCATGGAGCTCGTCGGAGCCCGCTTTGTGCCCTTAGCGGGCTCCTTCTGGGGCTGCGCTGGACTCTGCTGATTGGTGTCGGGGTGGCGATGCAGACCATACACGTTCTTACCTTCCCTCACGCTGTTCTAAAGTTGTTGCTAATAAAACAAAGCGAGCGCAAGGTGTTTTGTGGAAATATTTCCATGGAAGGAAAATGCCATGGATCGCCTCATCACAATCGCCAACATCCAGTACTTTCGCGAGCGCCTTGCTGCGGCAATGGACGAGAGTGAAATCACAGAATTGAGCTTCCTACTCGCACGGGAAAAGTGCCGTTTGCGCGGCATCAGCCCTCGGCAAGCTCAAATAACCACCCGCCATTGAGCTGCGGTGGAGCCGATCGTGTTCGACGCCTCGGCGATCGATTGGCTGCCTTTTGATCGATTTCAATCGGAGCGCTTGTCCGATCCGCAGGGGTGGTCAGGCGAAAGATTCGCTGCCAGAACCATCGCATCGGGCAGCAGCACCTTCCGTAAATCCGCAAAAACAAGGAATGCTATCGTGCCAGATAAAGTCAGCCATGTTTCGAAGGTCGCAAAGGGCTTTCAATGCAGCATACGCGAGAAGACGACCACGGTATTTCGCTCAATCAATTCCGGCGACGTTGCCAAACGACGGGAGAGGGCTGGCCTTCTCAAGGCGTTGCGTATCGAGCGCAACAGACCGACACGTCCACAACGCGAGGGGTGAAAATGCCAAACAAGCAAACAAATCTCAGGCGAGTCCTTCAACATGCCGACTATGCTACCTCGGATATGGAACCTTCGCATGGCAACGAGCATCATGAGGACATGATGATCATCCGCAGGATTCGCGCAGCGACGATTTCGCCCGCCGATTACCCGCGCACGCGGAGGCAAAAGCGGAATGCAGATCCAGGCGCCCTCGCAGCGTGGGAAAATGAAGGAGGAGCCCTTCGCAAAACATAAGGCGCACCTACACCCTTGATTAAGGAGGGGGCGAACCGACAGGGAGTGTCTGCCGCGATCACCCCACCCCGGAGCTGCGCTCCGACCCTCCCCCGAGGGGGAGGTTATAGCCGTTACTTCCCCGGATCCTTCGGAGACCAAAGCTTCACTTTGCTGGTCTTCTCATAGGCCATCCCCTTGGGATAGCTGATCGCTTCCAGCTGCAGGCCCCAAGGGGCCTGGAAATACATGATGGTCTGGCCGGCATTGGCGCCTTCGGTCATCGGCACGGGGCCCATGCGGGTGGCGATGCCCTTGCTGTCGAGATATTTCTTGGCGACACCGACATCATCGACATAGAGCGCGATGTGAAAGGCGCCGATGTCGCTGTTTTTCGCTTTCAGGTCGCGCTGGTCGGGCGCTTCGTACTGGAAGAGCTCGATATTGGAGCCGTAGCCGCAACGGACCAGCGTGACCTGGTCGATCGTGGCCTTGGCATCGACGCCGACGAGGTCGGACATCAGCGTGCCCTTGTCGTCGGAGATCGGGCCGAAATGCATGGCCTCCTTGCAGCCGACGACGCCGACGAAGAAATCCAGCGCCTGCTTCATATCAGGGACGGTGATGCCGGTATGGTCGTGGCCGCGCATGCCGGGAATGCCGTCGGCATGGGCGATGCCAGTACCGGCCAACGCAGCTGCTAGTGTAAGGGCGGCTGCGGCGATGCTTTTGCGAGATATCATGTCTTTGTTCCCCTGTTTGGCGGGCATGAAACGAAAGGCAACAGCCCTCCAGCGCCCGAAAGCCCGCGGCTTCGGAGCGTGTCTCTCATATCGGCATGCAATTCTCGGGCGCGGCCTGGTCAGGCCGCGTCTTCATGCTCCGTCCTGCGGCCGAGCCATTCCGGATCGATTTCTGGTAGAGGAATGGCGTCGAGCAGTATGCGGGTATAGCTCACGGCAGGCGCGGTGAAGACGCGCTCGCATGAACCTTCCTCGACCACCCGGCCCTGACGCATCACGTAGACGCGGTCGCAGACGGCGCGGATGACGGAGAGATCGTGGCTGATGAAGGCCATGGAGAGGCCGAGGTCGCGGGAGAGTTCCTTCAAGAGGTTCAGCACCTGGGCCTGGGTCGAGACGTCGAGGCCGGAGACGATCTCGTCGGCGAGCACGAAGTCCGGCTTCAGCAGGGCTGCGCGAGCAATGCCGACACGCTGGCGCTGGCCGCCCGAGAGTTCGTGCGGGCTGCGGTCGAGGCAGGCCTGCGGCAGCGTCACGCGCTCGAGGATTTCGACGACGTGGGCATCGGCTTCCTTCCGGCTCTTCGCGAGCCCGTGCAGCAGCAGGGGCTCGACGAGGATGCGGCGGATCGTATGGCGCGGATTGAGCGAGGCCATCGGATCCTGGAAGATCATCTGCATGCGCCGGCGTAGCGGCCGCATGGCATTGTCCGGCATATGGGTGATATCGGATCCGTCGAAACGGATCTCGCCGGCGGAGACATCGATGAGGCGCAGTAGGGCGCGGCCGAGCGTCGTCTTGCCCGAGCCGGATTCGCCGACGATGCCGATCGTCTCGCCCCTGTTGATCGACACATCGATGCCGTGCAACACCTTGTGGCCGCCGCCTGATTTGCCGAGCAGGCCGTGGGTGGCGCCGTAGGTGACTTCGATGCCTGTGGCGGTGAGAAGCGCGTCGGTCATCAGCGGCCCCCCTTGGCGATGCCGATTTCGGAGCGCAGCTGGTCGAACACCGCCTGCGGCACCGGCGTCAGCCCGGCATCCGGCCGGTCGTAGCGGGGGCCGGCCGAGAGCAGCGATTTCGTGTAGACATGGCGCGGCTTGGTCAGGACGTCCACGGTCGGTCCTTCCTCGATGACCTTGCCGGAATAGAGGAGCGTGACCGTATCGCAGATCTGCGCGACGACGCCGAGATCGTGGGTGACGAAGATGACGCCGGTGCCATGCGCCTCCTGCAGGCCGCGGATCAGGCGCAGAATCTGCTTCTGCACCGTCACGTCGAGCGCCGTCGTCGGCTCGTCGGCGACGACGAGCTTCGGCTCCAGGGCGAAGGCGGCTGCTATCAGCACGCGCTGGCGCATGCCGCCGGAGAGTTCGTGCGGATAGCAACGCATGACGCGTTCGGGGTCGCGGATATGGACTTCTTCCATCAGCGCCAGCGACCGCAACCGCGCTTCCTTGCCGGAGAGACCGCGTTTCATTCGGAGCCCGTCCGTTAGTTGCGCCTCGATGCGCCGGCCGGGATTGAGGGCGGTTTGCGGGTCCTGCGGGATCAGCGTGATCTCGCTGCCCATGATGTTGCGCAGCTCTTTTGCCGGCAGCGCGAGCAGGTCGCGACCCTCGAAGAGCACGCTGCCGCCGGTGACGCGCACCGTGCGCGGCAGGATGCCGAGCAGGGCCTTGGCGATGGTCGATTTGCCGGCGCCGCTTTCGCCGACGAGGCCGCGGACTTCGCCGCGCTGCAGGCTCAGCGACACGTCGCGCAGGATCGGCGCGCCGCCGTCGCGGTCGGAGATGGCATCAAGGCCGGATATGGACAGAAGAGGCTGATTCATCGGCGCATCCCCTTCATCGGCGCATGACTGGGTCGAGGGCGCGGCGCAGGCCGTCGCCGAGCTGGTTGAAGGCGAGCACTGTGGCGAAGAGCGCGATCAGCGGCGCCACAAGCACCCACCAGCCGTCATAGATGATCTGCCGTCCCTCGGCGATCATGCCGCCCCAGGTCGGGGTGTCCGAGGAGACCGAGAGACCGACGAAGGAAAGGATGGCCTCGACGATGACGGCGATGCCCATTTCCAGGCTGACGAGGCCGATCAGGACAGGGCCGACATTCGGCAGGATCTCGCGGAAGAGGATGTGCAGGCGTGAGAAGCCGATGGTCCGGGCGGCGGTGACGTAATCCATCTGCGCCTGCGCCTGGGTCTCGGAGCGGACGACGCGGCAGAAGCGGGTCCAGTCGATGATGACGATCGCGGCAATGACCGAGTGCACGCCGGAGCCGAAGACGGCGACGAGCAGGATCGACAGCAGCACCGGCGGAAAGGCCATCCAGATATCGACGAGGCGGGAGATGATGCGATCCGCCCAGCCGCCGTACCAGCCGGCGACGAGGCCGAGCAGCGTGCCGATGACCGCGGCGAGGCTGGCGGCGACGAAGGCGACGGTCAGCGCAATACGGGTGCCGAAGATGACGCGCGAGAGCACGTCGCGGCCGAGATCGTCGGTGCCGATGAGGAAGCCAGGATCGCCGTTTTCCATCCAGGCGGGCGGCAGCGTGCCGGACATCAGATCCTGGTCGAGCGGGTTCTTCGGGGCGATCTCGGGCGCGAAGAGGGCGATGACGATCAATAGAAGGATGAAACCGCCGCCGAAGATGACCTTCGGTTCGCGCAGCAGGGCGCGGAGCTGCTTTGCGGCGGGAGAGCGGGTTTTCGGCATGGATGCCGCAGCGAGCGTATTAGCCATGGGCGAGCCTTGGATTGAAGGCGGCCACCAGCAGGTCGACCAGGATATTGACGATGATGAAGAGGGCGCCGAAGACGAGGACGAGGCCCTGGATCAACGGCAGGTCGCGATTGATGACTGCGTCGATCGCCATGTTGCCGATGCCCGGATAGGAGAAGATGCGCTCGACGATGACCGTGCCGCCGATCAGGAAGGTGAATTGTACGCCCGTCAGCGCGATGGTCGGGCCGACCGCGTTGCGTAGCGCCTCTCCGGCGACGAGCCGGAATTCGGACATGCCTTTCAGCCGGGCGAGAAGAATGTAGTCCTGCAGCATCGCCTCCGAGAGCGCCGCTTTCAGCACCCTGGCGATGATCGCGGCGAGCGGCAGCCCGAGCGCCAGCACCGGCATCACCATATGGGCTGCGACATCGGCAAAGACTGCGAAGCGGAGGGTGACGAGGCTTTCGATCAGGTAGAAGGGCGTTGCGAACTGTGCATCAGTACTGGGATCGATGCGGCCGGATAGCGGAAAGAGCGGCCAGGCGACGCCGAGAACAAGAACCAGCGCCAGCGCCCAGACGAAATCAGGCACGGCGAGGAAGAGGCCGTTGACGCCATCGACGACGGGCTCCGCCGGCGTGCGGCGCAGCAGCGTTCCTGTTATCGCGACCGCGCCACCGAGCAGGACGGCGAGGACGAGGGCGGCGACGGCAAGCTCCAGGGTCGCCGGCAGGCGATCACCGAGCAGCGAGAGGACGTCGCGTTTCAGCGAGATCGAGGTGCCGAAATCGCCCGACAGCACCGATTTCAGCCAGATGCCGAACTGCACCGGCACGCTGGCGTCTAGGCCGTAATGCGCGCGGAGCGCGGCAATGTCGGCAGGCGTGGCGCCGGGGGAGATCATCATGGCAATGGGATCGCCGGGCACGACGCGCAGCAGCACGAAGACGATGACGGCGACGCCGAACAGCGTGACTACGGCCATGATCAGGCGATTGAGGATGGCGAGGGCGATTGTCATGGTGCAATTCCACACGGCGCGGACGAGTCGGGATACCCCCCTCTTTCCTGCCGGACATCTCCCCCGCAAGGGGGGAGATTACAAGCGGGCTGATCACCGCGACTCTTGATCGTCTCGTCGTGTTGCATCGGGTTCTGTCCACCGGCGGAGGTGCGCCGAGCCGATCTCCCCCCTTGAGGGGGAGATGCCCGGCAGGGCAGAGGGGGGTGGCCTCCGCATCCTGCCCATGAGGTATCGACGCAAGACCGCTTCTCTCTCCCAGCAAGCTGGGAAAGAGAAGATGACAGGTTCCGTCGCATCAAGCCTTCGACACCAGCGTCGGCTGCAGGGCGCCCGACTTGTTTGGCGTCACCTTCAGGCTCGTCTTGTAGACGACTGGCTGAGCATATTGCAGCAGCGGCAGAACGTAGCCCTGCTCGGCGATGTACTTGATCGCGGCCTTCCAGCCGGCGATGCGCTTGGCCTCGTCTTTTTCGCCCCAGAGCGGGCCAAGCATGTCGTCGACATCCTTGGTCTTCCAGGCCGAGTGCGGCGAGGGGCCGAACATGGCAAAGCCGGTGGAGGTCGTCGGGTCGCCGATCGCGTTGCCCCAGTTGTAGAAGGCGGCCGGGCCGAGCTGGTGGGCGGCGCGCAGCTCGTAGTGCTTGGCGATTTCGTAGACCTCGATATTGGCCTCGATGCCGACCTTGCGCCACATGCCGACGATCGCCTGGATCATTTCATAATCCTTCGGCTTGAAGCCGCGGGTCGTCTTGATCGTGAACTTGACCGGCTTTTCCGGCGAATAGCCGCTGGCAGCGAGCAGCTTCTTGGCCTGTTCGGGGTCATAAGGCGTCTTGATCGAGGGATCGTAGGCGTCGTATTCCGGCGCTTCCAGCGTTTCGAGCGGAACGCCATAGCCGCGCAGCAGACGCTTGATGATTGATTCCTTGTCGACGGACATGATCGCCGCAAGCCGGACATTTTTGTCCAGCATGGGATCGACGTTGGAAATGAAAATCATGCCGATATCGGAGATGGGCGTCGCTTCGCCGGCATAGCCCTTCTTCTTTTTCAGGCGGTCGAAATCCTCATAGGGAATTTCGAGCGTGACGTCGGACGAGCCGGATTCGATTTCGGCGACACGGCTCGTCTGGTCGGTCACGAACTTGAAGATGACGGTGTCGAAGGCCGGCTTGCCGCCGAAATAGTTCGGATTGGCCTTGAGGCGCAGGAAGGAATTGCCCTCGTAGGCATCGAACATATAGGGGCCGGTGCCAACCGGCTTCTTCTCGAAGCCTTCGGCGCCGACCTTGGTGTAATAATCCTTCGGCAGCACGTAGCCGGTGAGGAAGGCCATCCACTTGAAATAGGTCGGCTCGAAGCGGACGACGTCGCCGGTGATGCGATTGCCTTCGACCTTGTAGTTGTTGGCCGTGGACCAGATGAAGGAGATCGGATTGCCGCCCTTCTGGTCGGCGGCGCGGTTCAGCGACCAGACGATGTCGTCGGGCGTGAACTTGGAGCCGTCGTGCCAGGTGACGCCCTCGCGGACATCCATCCAGACCTTGGTCTTGTCGTCGTTCCAGCCCCACTTGGTCAGAAGACCCGGCTGGAATTTCAGATCCGGGCCCTGGCCGATATATTGATCGAAGATCGAGCGGTAGATCGCCTGGATCGTCGGATTGACGGCGGACGGACCCGTGGTCGGATCGAAGGCCGGCAGGTTGACGTTGAAGGCTATGGTCAGCGTGCTCGCGTCAGCAGCTTCGACGACCGTGCGGCCCGATAGAATCCCCGTAATGAATGCGGCTGCGCCGAGGCTCAAGGCCTCGCGCCGAGTAAGCGTCGTCATGGTCACTCCGTTCCCCTGTTGAGCGGCAAGATGACACGACGCCGGCCTGCCGCTGGCGATTTATTGTCGGAATGTTTCAACCTTAAAATAAGCGTTGGGAACGTCAAGCGCTTTCTGTGCGGCAACTGTCGATTTCCGGGCACACATTGGAAGCGACTATTTTTTGATCTTTTGCCCACGTTGATGTATGCTGTTGCATATATTTTGATGCTGTACCGCAAGCGCATTGCCGCTCTGCAAAACTGTTTATCCCATGATCCCTCGTGGGATCGATTTGCCGATTGACAGTTCGATGACGCTCAAAATATGCTTTTGCAAATGATTGAATAAGAAGCCCCACAGGGGCAAAGGGGTACTGCAATGGCCGAACGGTCTTTTGCGCGCGAGGTCGAGGACCTCAAGCTGGGAGAAGGCGAGATCTTCCGGGGCGAGGGCATTCTCGCCATCACCAAGGCGCTGCTGCAATCCGGCGTCTCCTATGTCGGCGGCTATCAAGGATCGCCGATTTCGCATCTCATGGACGTTCTGGCCGACGCAAAGGACGTGATGCAGGAGCTGGGTGTCCACTTCGAGACCTCGGCGTCGGAAGCCGCTGCAGCCGCCATGCTCTCGGCCTCGGTCATGTATCCGGTGCGCGGCGCCGTGACCTGGAAATCGACGGCCGGCACCAATGTCGCGTCGGATGCGCTGTCGAATCTCTCTTCCGGCGGCGTTACTGGCGGCGCGCTTATTATCATCGGCGAGGACTACGGCGAGGGCTCCTCGATCATGCAGGAGCGCAGCCACGCCTTTGCGATGAAGTCGCAGCTATGGCTGCTGACGCCCCGCCCGAACCTGCCGTCGATCGTCGAGGCTGTCGAAAAGGGCTTCGAGCTCTCCGAAGCATCGAATACGCCCGTCATGTTGCAGGTCGGCATCCGCAGCTGTCATGTGCATGGACAGTTCGACGCCAAGGACAACAAGCGCCCGGCCTTTACGCTGAAGCAGGCGCTGGAAAATCCGGTGCGTGACGTTAACCGTATCGTGCTGCCGCCGGCCTCTTTCATCCATGAGAAGGAAAAGCTGGAGAAGCGCTGGCCGGCCGCAGTCGACTTCATCAAGAAGCACGCGCTCAACGAATATTTCGGGCCCTCCGAAGGCGAGGTCGGCATCATCCTGCAGGGCGGGCTTTACAATGGTGTGATGCGCGCGCTGCAGCAGCTGGGCCTCGCCGATGTCTACGGCAATTCCTCCGTGCCGCTCTATGTGATGAACGTCTCCTATCCCCTGATCGATGAGGAGATCGTCGATTTCTGCGCCGGCAAGCAGGCGGTGCTGATGGTCGAGGAAGGCGCGCCGGAATATATCGAGCAGTCGCTGAACACGATCCTGCGCCGCCGCGATATCCAGACCAAGGTGTCGGGCAAGGACGTGCTGCCGATGGGCGGCGAATATACTGCGCCGGTCATGGTGAAGGGCATCAAGAATTTCCTGGAAATGTACCAGCGGGTGCTACTGGGTAACCAGCCGCCGATCCCGGATCCGTCGCCCATCCTCAACGATCCGAAAGTGAAGGCTTTGGCCGAAGTCGTGCCGCCGCGGCCGCCGGGTTTCTGCATCGGCTGTCCCGAAAGGCCGATCTTTGCCGCCATGAAGATGGTGCAGAATGAGCTGGGCCAGCATCATATCTCCGGCGATATCGGCTGCCATCTCTTCTCCATCCTGCCGCCCTTCAATCTGGGTTCGACGACGATGGGCTACGGCTTGTCGCCGGCCGCGGCCTCCGCCTTCAACGTCAAGGCCGACAAGCGCGTGATCTCGGTCATGGGTGACGGCGGCTTCTGGCACAATGGTCTTGCCACTTCGATCGGCAATGCCGTCTTCAACAAGCAGGATGGCGTCATTCTCGTTGTCGATAATTTCTACTCCGCGGCAACAGGCGGACAGGACATTCTGTCGTCGCGCGCCATCAATCCGCGCCGCAAGACCAACAATTCCATCGTCGATGCCGTAAAGGGCGTGGGTGCCACCTGGGTGCGCCAGATCGACCGGACCTATGACGTCACCAAGATGCGCGACACGCTGCGCGAGGCGCTGACGACGAAGGAAGAGGGGCCGAAGATCATCGTCGCCTCCTCCGAGTGCATGCTGAACAAGCAGCGCCGAGTGAAGCCGCAATTCGCCAAGGCGGTCAAGGACGGCAAGCGCATGGTGAAGGAGCGCTTTGGCGTGGATGAGGATGTCTGTACCGGCGATCACGCCTGCATCCGCCTTTCCGGCTGTCCGTCGCTCTCGGTCAAGCATACGGACGACCCGCTGAAGGATGATCCGGTTGCGGCGATCGACAACAACTGCGTCGGCTGCGGCAATTGCGGCGAGGTCTCGGAGGCCGCAGTGCTGTGTCCGTCCTTCTATCGCGCCGATGTCATCCACAACCCGACCGGCTGGGACCGCTTCGTCGCCCGCATGCGTGCGCATGTCATTGGCTGGCTGCAGGCCCGCCGCGATGCCGGCCGCGTCGTCTTTGCGGATTGAGGAGGTCGCCATGAACGAGCATGTAAACTTCTCTTCGTCGCGTCTTTCTACCGACAAGCCGCTGTCGATCGCCATTCTCGCCATGGGCGGGCAGGGCGGCGGCGTCCTAGCGGACTGGATCGTTGGCCTTGCTGAAGAGCAGGGCTGGATGGCGCAGACCACTTCGGTTCCCGGCGTCGCACAGCGCACGGGCGCGACCATCTACTATATCGAGATGCTGCCGGCCCGCGACGGACATGCGCCGATCTTCTCGCTGATGCCGACGCCGGGTGATGTCGATGTCGTGATGGCGGCCGAGCTGATGGAAGCCGGGCGCTCCGTGCTGCGCGGTATCGTGACCCCCGACAAGACGGTGCTGATCGCCTCGACGCATCGCTCCTTCGCGGTCTCGGAAAAGCAGACGCCGGGCGACGGCATCGGCAATCCCGAGGTGGTGGTCGAGGCAACCGATTTCGCTGCCAAGCGTACTATTGCCTTCGACATGGAGACGCTGGCGATCAAGAACGGCAGCGTGATTTCCTCCTCCATGTTCGGGGCGCTCGCCGCGTCCGGCAGTCTGCCGTTCCCCAAGGAGGCCTTCGAGGCGACGATCCGCGCCGGCGGCAAGGGCATCGAGGCGAGCCTTCGCGCCTTCAATGCCGCTTTCGAACGCGCCAGCGGCAAGCCGAACGAGGCGCTGTCGGCGACGCCGCACAAGCGGCTGGAAGGCCTGCCCGAGACCGCGGGCCATCCGGCTCTCGACCGGCTGGTCAACCGCATCCGCGCCGAGTTTCCGGAACCGGCATGGCCGCTGCTCTTTGCCGGCGTCAAGAAGCTCACCGATTTTCAGGATCCGGCCTATGCCGACGAATATCTGACGCGGGTGGCAGCCCTCCATGCCCTCGACCGCAAGGCGGGCGGCGAGGAGAAGGGCTTTGCCTTCACCGTTCAGGCGGCGAAATATACGGCCGTCGCCATGGCCTATGACGATGTCATCCGGGTTGCCGATCTCAAGGTGCGCGCCTCGCGCTTCGATCGCGTCCGCAAGGAAGTCGGCGCCAAGGACGACCAGATCGTCTACATGACGGAATATATGCATCCCCGCATGGAGGAAGTCTGCGGCACCTTGCCGAAGGGGCTAGGATTGTGGATCGAGAGCCGCCCTGCGCTTTTCGACCGGCTTGACCACATGGTCAACAAGGGCCGTCGCGTGCAGACGGGCACGCTCTTCTGGTTCCTCGGCCTCTATATGGTCTCGGTGCTGCGCAAGGGTCGTCGCGGCACGCTGCGGCATGCGCGCGAGGTCGAGCATCGTGAGGCCTGGCTCTCCACTGCGACGGGGCTTCTCGCCTCAAACTATGATCTTGCCGTCGAAGTGCTGAACAATCGCCGCCTGGTAAAGGGCTATTCCGATACGCATGCGCGCGGCCTCTCCAAGTTCGACCGCGTCATGTCGGCGCTGTCGATGCTGCGCGACCGCGAGGATGGCGCGGCCTGGATGCGGCGGCTCCGGCAGGCGGCACTTCTCGACGAAAACGGCGTCGCGCTCGATGGAGCGCTGAAGACGGTTGGGACGCTCTGATCGCAATGATCAGAGCGGATGGAACGGGCAAAAGCCTGAACATGCGAGGCATAAGACCTCCAAAAGGGAACATAGAATGGATAATATTCAAAACGCTGCTGTGGAGGGTGTAGCCACTCTCCGCAGGGGCGAAATCTCGCATTCAAAAAGTTTGCTCGTCGTCCTGCTCTGCTGGGTAGCGATCTTCGCGGAAGGCTATGATGTCGGCGTTCTCGGCGCGATCCTGCCGTCGCTTTCGACCGATTCAGTCTGGCATCTCTCGCCGCTGCAACTGGGCGCCATGGGCAGCTATACCGTGTTTGGCATGCTCGTTGGCGGTATCGTCATCGGGACGCTCAGTGATCTCTATGGCCGCAAGCCGATGTTTCTGGCTTGCCTCTCGCTTTTTGCGGTCTGCACCGCCGTTACCGCGTGGTCGCCAACACCGACATGGTTTGCCGCCAGCCGCTTCGTCGCAGGCCTTGGTCTTGGCGGGATCATTCCCCTCGCAGCGGCGCTTACGATCGAATACTCGCCGGCTGCAAAGAAGAACGTCAATTACGGGCTGATGTATTCCGGCTATTCGCTCGGTCTCTTTGCCGCCGCGCTCGTCGGCCGCTGGCTGCTGCCGGATTACGGCTGGCGGCCGGTCGTGCTCATCGGGGCGCTTCCGGTTCTTTGCGTGCCCGTCATGGCCGCGTTGCTGCCGGAATCACTCGATTTCCTGGTCGGTCGCCGTCAGGACGACAGGGCAAAGAGGCTGGCTGCGAGGCTCGGCATTGCCGTTCCGGCCCCGTCGGCCCGTGAGGCTGGTGTCGGCTGGCGTGCCGTTCTCGGCGAAATCTTCTCGCCGAAGAATGCCTTTGCCACGGCCTGCTTCTGGATCGCGCTTTTCATGGGCCTGCTTCTCGTCTACGGACTGGCGCAATGGCTGCCGCAGATCATGCGCAAGAGCGGCTATGACCTGGGCGACAGCCTGCTGTTCCTGGCGGTTTTCAGCTTCACCTCCGCGATCGGCGGCATCGTTCTCGGCCGGTGGGCGGATCGGTTCGGCGTGCGTCGGACGGTGGCGCTGTCCTATCTGCTCGGCGCGATCGGCATTGCCCTTCTCGCCTTCAAGGGATCGATCCTGCTGAATTATATCGTGGTGGCAGTCGCGGGCTTCGGCACGGTTTCGGCTTCGCTCATTCTGACGGGATATCTTGCGGATTATCTTCGGCCATTCGTTCGCGCGTCCGGGACCGGCTGGGCATTGAGCTTCTCGCGTATCGGCGCGCTCAGCGGCCCGCTCATGGGGGGCTATATCGCCAGCCTCAATGTCGGCCCGGAGTGGAATTTCTATATTTTCGCGATCGTCGCGGCCAGTGCAGCACTGGCGACGGCGTTGATACCCAACAAACCCAAAGCGTAGATTTGCGTTTCAATGAGCCGCGACAAATCGCGGCTCATTGAGAGTACCGCAATGATCAAATCTCATGCTTCCTGATATTCACCAGCACCTTGTGCAGCGTCGAGAGAAAGGCGCGATATTCCGCCTCGTCCACGCCGTCGAACATCTGGAGAAACAGATCGTACATTGTCGGCCAGATCTTCTCGAAGGCGACACGGCCTTCCTCGGTAATGGAAACATCGCGGATGCGCATGTCTTCGGCACGCGGCTGGCGACGGATGTAGCCCTGGTCCTCCAGTGAATCCAGCGTGCGGCTCAAGGTCGATTGTTCGGTAACGGCGAAGACCGACAGCTCATTGATCGTCACGGAAGAGGAGACGCTGAGGACGGCCAATGCCCGCATCTTTGCCGTGCTGATATCGTATTCGCGGAGTTCTTCGGCAAGATTGGCGTTCCAGCGTGCCATCAGCCGGTTCATAAGATAAGGCGCGAAATGGTTGAGGCCGATCTCGCCCATGGTCGGGCGTCTGGCATCGCCTTCCTGCCTGCGCTGCAATACGGGGCCTGAAAACCGTTCCTCCATGAAAGATCCGTCTCCTTACGTTGCCGTTATTTCAGGGAGGAAGCGAGCAGGAAGCCCGAGCCACCGCCGAGCCCCGGTCCGGGATGGGTGGAAGCACCGATGTGATACAGGCCCGGAACGTGGGTGCGGTGGTTAACAGAAGACTTAAACGGGCGCCAGAGGAAAAACTGGTCCAATCCGGAGAAGCCGCCATAGGGGTCGCCGCCGACGAGGTTCATGTTCATGGCCTCGAGATCGGCCGGGGAATAAGCGCGGCGGGCAAGTTTTATCTCGGAAAAGTTCTCGATATGGCGGGCGAGCGTCGCCTCGATGCGGTCGGCATAGCGCTCGCGGATTGCTTCTGTCCATCGGCCATCGGCAGGTGTGGCGATCTCGCCCGCGGCATCGCCCTTGATGTGGCGCGGCGCTTCGGGCAGCTGCAGCCAGAGGATGGATTTGCCATCAGGCGCGCGGCTCGGATCAAAGGAGGCGGGCTGGCCGACGCAGATGGAGGGTTCGGCCGGCAGGAGGCCACGTTCGCATTCGTTGGTGGCGCGCGAAACGCCGTCTAGGCCCGGCGTCAGGTGCAGCAGCGCCACCTTGCCAAGTTCCGGATTGGCCTTCCAGCGCGGCGGGGCGGAGAGGGCATAATGGATCTGCATATTGCCCTTGCCGTAGCGATATCGGGCGACGCCATCGGTGATGGCGTCGGGCAAGGGCGCGGGCCAGTCCTTCATCAACCGCCCGTAGAGCTGGTTCGGCGTCGACGATACCACGACACCCGATGTCGCCATCAGCCGCTCGCCGCTCGCAAGCTTGACGCCGGTGGCGCGATGGCCCGGGCCGGGCAGAATGCGCTCGACATCAGCGCCGGTACGGATTTCACCGCCATGGTCGTTGATCAGGCGTTCGAAAGCGCCGAGCAGGCTCGCGGCACCGCCCTTGGCGACAGGGCACCCGGCGAGTTCGATCGCAAAGCCGATCACCTTCAACATCTGTGCAGAGTAAGCGCTTTCCGGGCCGATACCGCAATGTAGCACCCAGGGCGCCCAGAGCGCCTGGATGTCCTCGGATTTATAGGTCGTTTCGAGATAGGCGCGGGCGGGAACCAGCGCCTCGCCGAACCAGGCGACGAGGTTGCGGAGGCCGCGGCCCCAGCCCTGTTTGGCGATTGTCTTCAGCATGGTCGTGGACCAGAGCGCGCCGCCGAGCAAGGAGAAGAGGAATGGCGCGTCAGCGCCGAGCTTGTCCATGTCGTGGGCAAAAGCCTTGCCGTCGCCGGGGCTGAGCGCCTCGAAGGTCGCGATGTTGCGCTGGCGGTCCTTGGAGAAGATCACATGGGCGCCATCAGGGCGCAGAACGCCGGTCGGCAAGTCGGCATGGGCGAATTCCAGCCCCCGCGTTTCCAGATCCTTGCCGACCGCGCCATAGGCGGGCGAGGTCATGAACAGCACCATCGTCGTGGCCATGACGTCGTGGATGAAGCCGGGCTCGGTGATCTCCTCGGTGCGCAGGCAACCGCCGATGCGATCGTTGCGCTCCAGAACGAGGACCTTTTTGCCCTTCTTGCCGAGCATCGCGGCCGCGACCAGCGCATTGATGCCGCTGCCGACGATGATGAAATCATGGGTGCTCATGCAGGGGCTCCGGGAACTAAGATTTTAATCTTCGCTCGACGGCGAGCGGGCGACTGCTGTGAATATCTTCTCCCCAGCGGGGAGAAGATGCCCGATAGGGCAGATGAGGGGGCGGAGCATTAAGCGACGCCTTGAGCGAAGCGAAGGGCAATTGCTTGGAGAAAAGGCGGCAAATGCTGTGCCGTGCCGCCCCCTCATCCCCGGCGCAACGAGTTGCGCCTGACCTGCCTGCACCTTCTCCCCGCTGGGGAGAGGAGATTTGTGGCAACGCCTTGCCCCTCTAGCGGCAGCACGACGATGCGTCGCCTCTTACTTTGCAATCAGCGCCAGCGCGCGGACCGGCGAGCCGGTGCCCTTGACGAACTTCAGCGGGGCGGCGATCAGGACTGCGCCCTTGGCGGGCAGCTGGTCCAGATTGCTGAGGCTGGCGAGGCCATAGCGGTTGTTCTTGTGCATGAGATTATGCGCCGGGAAGGGCGGGTTCATGCCGCCGGCGGAACCGGCGTCGGTGCCGATCGTTTCCGAGCCCCAGCCGATGACGCCCTTGTCGACGAGATATTGGATCGCTTCAGCAGTCGGGCCGGGCGAATGCGGGCCGTTTTCATCCGCATTCAGGAAGGTCTCGGTCGAGCCGTTGCGCTTGTACCAATCGGTGCGCAGCAGCACCCAAGTGCCGGCTTCGATCTCGCCGTTCTCTGCTTCCCATTCCTTGATGCTATCGACGGTCAGCAGGTAATCGGGATTGGCGGCTGCTTCCTTGGAGCGGTCGATGACGTTGACCGGGGCGACGAAATTCTGCGGCGGGATCGTATCCGTGGTGTTGTTCGGATTGTCCTTGCCGGTGATCCAGTGAGAGGGCGCGTCGAAATGCGTGCCGGTGTGCTCGCCGAGTTCCAGCCAGTTCCAGGCCCAGAACGGACCGTCCTGATTGTATTCGGAAATGGTGTGGACCTTCACCGACGGTGTGTTCTTGCCGAACTGCGGGGGCAGGTAGAGGACCGGCGTGTCCGGGCCGAGCGGCGCGGTCAGATCGACCACCTTGATGGAGCCCGAAACGAGGGCGGTGGCGAGACTTGCGAGAGTGTTGGATGTCATATTGAGTTCCCCTTAAAGGCCATGACAACAGGGAGAGGGCTTTGCGCGTTATTCCGGGCTAGGCCCGTTCCGAGGTGTCTGGATGAGGGGAGCCTATGTCACAAAATATGATATTGCAAGTATTGGACAGGGCCGAAACCGATGCAAATCGGCGGCCCTTCCTGCACCCTCCCGTCATTTGCAATTGCAAGGAAATAAAGGCCTTTTAGCCGGCTTTCTTGCGTATCGGCCACTGTCATCTCGCGGGATTTGAGTGGTTCATCGGCCTTTGCCCCTTGAAGGCTTCCATTCAAGATGTATGCATATGCGAATAAAAATAAAGGCAAAGAGGGGTTGTTGGAATGAGCTACGATGCGGTGGTTGTGGGCGCCGGTCATAATGGACTGGCAGCGGCGGTCCATCTGGCGGCGAAGGGATGGAAAGTCGCCGTCGTCGAGGGCAATGCCGAGCCGGGCGGCGCGGTGAAAACCCGCGAAGTGACGCTGCCGGGTTTCCGTCACGATCTCTGCGCCATGAACCTTTCGATGTTCGCAGGCTCCGCCTTCTTCTCGCAATACAAGGACGATCTCATCGCCCAAGGGCTCGGTTTCGTACCGGCTGCGGATTGCTTCGCCAGCGTCTTTCGCGACAATACCTATCTCGGGGTCAGCACCGATCTTGAGAAGACGACAGGGGCGATCGCCGACATCTCGCGGGAGGATGCGGCCGCCTGGCGCGCCATGCTTTCGGAATTCGGATCCGACGCGCCGCATATTTTCGGGCTGCTCGGCTCTCCCATGCCGTCCGCCGCAGCGGCCAAGGTAGTCTGGAGGGCGTGGCGGCAAAAGGGGACCGGCTGGCTCTACGATACGGCGCGCATGCTCTTTGCCTCGCCGCGCGATTTTCTCGATGCGCGGTTTCGCAGCGCCAAGCTGAAGACGATGATGGCGGCGTGGGGGTTGCACCTCGATTTCGCGCCTGACATCGCCGGCGGCGCGCTTTTTCCCTATCTGGAATCGATGGCGAACCAGGCATTCGGCATGGTGATCGGAAAAGGCGGCGCCGATACGATCGTCAAGGCAATGGTCGGCGCATTCGAGGCCAAGGGCGGGGAGCTGATTCTCGGCACGTCAGTCGAGAAGATCATCACGTCAGGCAAGAAGGCGACGGGTGTTGTGCTGACGGATGGCCGGCGGCTGGAGGCCAGGCGCGCCGTCATCGCCAACGTTCATCCAAAGCTCCTCTTCGGCGGGTTGGTCGCCGCCGATGCGAAGCGCGAGCAGTTCGATCGGAAGGTCGCCGGTTTCCGCGCCGGGCCGGGGACGATGATGGTCCATCTGGCGCTGAGCGCTTTGCCAGACTGGGCTGCAGGGGCGGACCTCAAGAAGTTCGCCTATGTCCATATCGCCCCCGACATGGAGATGATGTCCAAGGTCTATGCCGAGGCGGCGGCAGGGTTGCTGCCGGTCGAACCGGCGCTGGTCGTCGGCCAGCCGACGGCGATCGATCCGTCGCGAGCGCCGTCCGGACAGCATGTGCTCTGGGTGCAGGTGCGCGTCTTGCCGGCGGAATTTACCGGCGATGCGGCTGGCCAGATCGCCGGCAAGAGTTGGGACGAAGCGAAGGAGGCCTATGCCGAGCGGGTCATCGACATCATCGAGCGCTATGCGCCAGGTCTTCGCGGCAAAATCCTCGGGCGCTCCGTCTTCTCTCCCGTCGATCTGGAGCGGGAGAACCCGAACCTGATCGGCGGCGATAATCTCTCCGGCAGTCACCATCTCGACCAGAATTTCCTCTTCCGCCCGGTCGCCGGCTATTCGCGCTACAGGACGCCGGTCGATTCCCTCTATATGTGCGGCGCCTCGACATGGCCGGGCGCCGGAACGGGGGCCGGCTCGGGCTTCATGCTGGCGAAAATGCTGGCCCGCTAAGAAGAGTGCGCCTGCCGAGGCTGGCGGCGCTTCAGAAATCTGATAGCCATTCAAGTTGGCAAATGCCTCGCCGAAATCAGGAGGCCAAAATCAGGAGGAATACGATGCGGCTGATCGGAATGCTCGACTCTCCCTATGTTCGCCGCGTGGCGATTTCGCTCACAGCTGTCGGCATCCCTTTCGAGCACGAGCCGCTGTCGGTCTTCCGGACCTATAAGGAATTCGAGGCCATCAATCCTGTTGTCAAAGCTCCGACGCTGGTGCTCGACGACGGCACGGTGCTGATGGAATCCTCGCTCATCCTGGAATATATCGAGCGCCTCGCCCCGCAGGAGCGGCGCTTGACGCCATCGGAGACGGCCGATTTCGCCAGGGCGCAGCGCATCGTCGGGCTGGCGCTGACCGCCTGTGAGAAGAGCGTGCAAATCGTTTACGAACACCATCTGCGACCTTCCGAAAAGCTGCACGAGCCGTGGCTCGACCGCGTGAAGGGCCAGCTTCTGGCCGCCTACGGCCTGCTGGAGAAGGAGATCGGCACGGGTGAAACCTGGCTGTTCGGCGATCGGCCGCTGCAGGCGGATATCAGCGTTGGCGTCGCATGGTACTTCACGCAGGACATGTGTTCGGGCGTTGTCGATCCGGCCGCATATCCTGCTCTAGCGCAATTTTCCCGGCGCGCGGAAGCATTGGACGCGTTTCGTGCGATGCCTCACGAAGGCTAGTTCCGCCGTCATCAATCGAAATCTGAATGGCCTCTACCGAAACCTTTGACATTTCAAATATTGCTCCGTAGACCTTGAAGGATGCGGATTGCAACCGAATGATTTGAGCGAGGATCATGGCCGAGGCCGATAGCGGAACCGTCGATCTGGAAATCATCGTCCAGGATGCGCAAGAGGGCAAGAAGCGCGAGCTTCGGCTGTGGTTGCGCATGCTGTCGACGACCAAGCTGATTTCGCAGGAAGTGCGTCGCCGCTTGCGCAACGAGTTCGGCGCGACCCTCCCGCAGTTCGACCTGATGGCGCAGCTCTATCGCGAAAGCGACGGCCTGCGCCTTGGCGAACTTTCCAAGCGCACCATGGTCACGAACGGCAATGTCACCGGTCTGGTCGAGCGGCTGGAGAGTGACGGCCTCGTGGTTCGCGAGACGCCCGACGGCGACCGCCGCGTTACCGTGGCCAAGCTGACGCCGAAAGGCGAGGAACTGTTCGGCGCCATGGCAGCCGCCCACGAAGGCTGGCTACGGGACATGATGGCGGATGTCGATCCCGCCATCATAGCGGAGCTCTGGGCCGACATCGGCGCCGTCAAATCCTCGGTGAACGATCACTTATCGGGCGCCGCGTTCGACTGATTGCTACCGGCTATGCTTGGCTTCACGATTGCCAGCCAATGCTATAGGGTTCTGTTTGCATGGAGCCCAGCATGAACCGGATGAATGCACTGACAGCAAAGAGACGTGCGACGCGGCAAGAGCTTGCGTCGGCGGCAGTCGTGCGCATTTTGCATGAGGCCAGCAGTAAGGGCATCGACGTCACGCTGGTCGGCTCGCTCGCGAAAGGCGATTTTCGCGCGCATTCAGACGTCGATCTCCTTGTCCGCGGGTCGGTGGATTCCAAGCGCCGCCTGCTGATCGAAAGATTGGTCGCAGATGGCATGCGCGGTCCCGGTATTCCTTACGATCTCATCTTCGAAGATGACTTGACTGAAGATCGCCGTCAGGAGCTTCTTGATGGCATCGTTTAGCCTACCGGTCTTTTCGAGACTTTCCCCGAAGATCGCCCGCGCCGAGCATGAGCTGGCGCAGATGGCGGAATATTATGCGAGCCATTCGGATCAGGTGGCAGCTGGAGACTGGGGAGCCATGGGGGCGGTCTCCTCCGGTGTCCACAATGTCTACAACGGGATCGAGGACATTCTTCTCAGCATCGCGAGAGACGTGGATGACTCCGTGCCGGCAGGCCCTTCAGCGCATCAGGATGTTCTCGATCAGATGGCGGCGCAGGTTGCCGGAACGCGTCCGGCTTTATTGGATACAGGCCTCTACGAAGCCTTGGTGGAACTCAAGGGATTTCGCCATCTGGTACGCCATAGATATGGCTTTGACCTCAAGCCCGAGAAGGTCATCGAGAACCTTGATCTTCTCCAGAAGGTGTTCCCCGCTTTCATCGAGGCGGTGGTTGAACTGGAGAAGATAATGAGGGAAGGCGACGATCTTATTCCCCGACCGCCGCGTTAGCGCGTGCGCTCAGCCTTGAATTTCTTCTCCAGCAGGCTGACGAGCCGGACCATCGGCCAGAGCAGGATGATGTAGACGATCGCAGCACCGATCAGCGGTGATGGATTGGCGTAGAGCGCTTGTGCATCCTGGCCTTCCTTCAGCAGTTCCGGCAGGGCGACGGTCGATGCGAGCGAGGTATCCTTGAACATGGAGATGCAGTTGCTCGTGGTCGGCGGGATGACGATGCGCAGCGCCTGCGGCAGCACCACTTTGTAGAGCGTCACCAGGAAGGGGATGCCGAGGGCGGCGGCGGCCTCGAACTGGCCGCGCGGTACGCTTTCGATGCCGGAGCGGAAGACCTCAGCCGAATAGGCGGCCATGACGATCGAGAAGGCCATGACGGCCGAGGTCCAGGAATCCAGACGGATGCCGAGGAAGGGCAGGGCGTAGTAGATCAGGATCAGCACGACCAGGACAGGCGTGGCGCGCAGGATATCGATGTAGCCCACGGCGAGATACTGCAGGGGCTTCGGCGCATAGAGTCGGATCAGGCTGATGACGAGGCCGCCGGGGACGCCGATGATGATGCTCATGATGCCAAGCAGCAGGGTGTTCCACAATCCGCGCATGAGAGCGGGAAAGGCCGACATCAGGACGTCAGTATTGAAGAAAGTATCGACGAGCGACATGGGCATTCCTTACAGGCGCGACGAAACGAGGACTATCACGAAAGTGCCGGCCGTTGGCCGGCCGGCACAATGTTTTGCACATTGATCTTTTGATCACGCCTTCGGGATGGGAGCTTCCGTAACGGTGGACGATCCTGCGGGAGCGGGATTGCCGAACCACTTCTGGTGGATCTTATCCATCGTGCCGTCCTTCTTCATGGACGTGATGGCGTCGTTGATCTTGGTGACCAGCGGCGAATCCTTGGTCATCATTAGGCCGTACTGTTCGCCGGTCTTGATGCGGTCCTTGATCGCGAAGCCCTTCATTTTCACGAAGAGGTACTGCATGCCGGGAACGTCGCTGACGACGGCGTCGACACGGCCTGCGCCGAGATCGAGGAACATGTCCTGCTGGCTGTTATAGCCCTTTACGTCAGCAAAGCCGTTGGCCGCCTTGTTGTCGTTGACCCATTTTTCGCCGGTCGAGCCGGAGAGAACGCCAACGGTCTTGCCCTTGAGATCGGCGATGCCCTTGACGGCGCTGCCGTCCTTGGTGGCGACGCCCATGTCGGAATCGTAATAGGGCTGCGTGAAGGACTGCGACTTCAGGCGCTCGGGCGTGATCGTGATCGAGGAGATCGCGACGTCGATGCGCTTGGAGCTAGTAGCGGCGAAGAGTGCCTGGAAGCCGTAATCTGCAATGTTCGTCGTCATACCGGCGCGCTTGGCGGCCTCATTGACGATGTCGACCTCGAAGCCTTCGAAGCTGCCGCTGTCGGTCTTGTATTCGAAGGGCGGGTTATTCGGGTAGGAGCCGACATTCAGCGTGTCGGCAGCATAGGCACAGGAAGCACCGCCGGCGATGCCGACGGCGGCTGCAAGCGCCAGAAGATTGCGACGTGTAAAGTTCATTCGTTAGTCTCCCTCTGGTTTTGACCCGCAGACACGATCTCCACGGGGTATCGCCGGCCGCCGCGAGGGCGACCGTCATTTCATGGCGTCGACCATGCGATCGAGCGCTGTTCGGATTTGTCCGATGTCCCTGAAGATACACATGCGCAGGAAGGCGCGCGAGCTATCTCCGAAAAGATAACCGGGGGCGAGGCCAACGCGCGCGCTATCGAGAATGCGGGCGCAGGCGGCGCGCGCATCTGTCTCGCCTTCGAGCGCGAAGAAGGCATACATGCCGCCGCGGGGCTTGTCCGGCAGGATCATGCCCGGGATCTGCGGCAGCTTTTCATAGGCAAGATCGAGGCCGGCCTTGATCTTCGTGCGGATTTCCTCGACCAGCGGTTCGCCATCGCGGATCGCAGCCAATGCACCGGCCTGCACCATACCCGCCGTGCCGCTGTTGATATACTGCGTCATGGCGGCGAGCTGGTCGGCGACGCCGGACGGATGTGTGAGCCAGCCGATCCGCCAGCCGGTCATCGCCCAGGCCTTGGAGAAGCTGTTGATCGAGATGACGCGATCGCCATCCTCGGCGATCTGCAGGATCGAGGGCGCGACGATGCCGTCGAAATAGAGCCGGCCGTAGACCTCGTCCGAGATGATCCAGATGCCGGTGCGGCGGCTGAAATCGAGCAGCGCCTTCATCTCCTCGCGGCTGGCGGTCCAGCCGGTCGGGTTCGACGGCGTCGAAAGGAAGATCGCCCGCGTGCGGGCGTCGCAGCGGGCGAAAAGCTTGTCGAGGTCGAGCCGCCAGTCGGTGTCGAAATCGAGTGCGACGGGGCGTGGCTCGCCGCCGATCAGGTGGATGGCATTGTGGATGTTCGGCCATTGCGGCGCGACGTAGACGACGTTGCTGCCGAGATCGACCAGCAGCTCCAGCGCGATATAGAGCGCCTGCATGCCGCCCGGCGCAATCGTCGTGCGCTCGATCGGGATCGAACAGTCGTGAAGCCTCGACTGGTATTCCGACAGCGCCTCGTTCAGCGGGCCATAGCCGCGCATGTTCGGAATGTAGAAGGTCGCGCCGTCGTCGAGCGCCTGTTTCGCGGCCTCGCGGATGAAGGCGGGCGTGACCATGTCGCCTTCGCCATACCAGAGCGGAATGACGCCGCCGAGTTCGCGGGCGCGCATGGCAAGCTCGGCGATGTTTTCCGTATGCAGGTCGCGGATCTGCGCGCGAATGCCCTCGAAGGCATGGCGGGCGCCGTCAGTCTCGGCGCTATAAGGCGGTTGAAAGGACAATGAACTTTCCCTGAAAGCCTGACATGAAAACTATCGCCCGCCGCTCACGGCGACGGTCCGAGCGCTCCTTATTTGGAATGGTTATCCAAAATCGACGGCATTTCAAGAGAAAAAGTTTAAGCTTAAAAAATCTCCCTTCGAGATATATTTCATCGTTCGCTTATCTTCATATAACATTCTGAATTATTTCAGTTTTATGCTGATATTGGTTTGGTGCCGAGATGGCGCGCCTGTGCCAGTCCCGATGCAAGCGAGGCCCCCAGGAACATCGTATCGCTCGCCAACATGAAGAAGCTGATCCCGGCATTCGACCACTCCGCGATATCATCCGGCGAGGGGCGGAATATCCCGACGGTTCGGCCCGTATCGAGCGCTGTTCGCGCGATGGTGCGGATCGCGTCGTCGAGCTTGCCCTTGCCTGCCGGACCCATGGCGTCGATGGAGACGGAGAGATCGCCGGGGCCGATGAAAATGATGTCCACACCCTCGACCGCGGCGATCTCGGCAATGTTGGCAAGGCCGTCTGCGGTCTCGACCTGAATGGCAAGAACCAGTTCTTCATTGGCTTTCGCGAGATAATCGGGAATGCGGTAGCCGTAGGCGGCTGCGCGGCCCGGGCCGACGCCGCGGTTGCCGATCGGCGGATAGCGAGTCGCCATGACGGCGGCTTTTGCCTCCTTCGCAGATGATACCCGCGGTACCAGCACGCCCGCCGCGCCGGCATCCAATACCGCCGCAATCTGCTCCTGTCCGTGACCGGGAACGCGAACCATGGCTGGAACGCGATGGACATCGGCGGCGCGGATCAGGTCCTCGATCCGCTCGCGGCTGATCTGCGAATGCTCCCAGTCGATGCAGAGGAAATCCGGTCCGGCCTGCGCCGTCACCTCGATCGCGACGGGGTGGGGGATTGCGGCGAAGGGGCCGACGAGCAGGTCGCGGTTGAGGCATTGCTGACGGAAATTGCTCATGGGCGGTCCTTCGAAAATCGATATTCCTTTCGGTAAGGGATAGCGCCAAAGGTAATCGATGCGAAGTCTCAATCTATTTTATGCTTGAAATATTCTTGGCGGACCGTACCGTTCTGACGGCAGGCTAGGAGGAGGCGCAGGCATGATCAAACAACATCCGCTCAAGGGTTCCAACCGGCTGAAGCTCGGTGTCTTCTCGGCCAATGCCGACGGCGGTCTTGCCATCACCGATGTTCCGGAGCGCTGGACAGCGAGCTGGCAGGACAATCTGACCGCGGCCCAGATCGCAGATCGCGCGGGCCTTGAATTCTTCTTGCCGATCGCCCGCTGGCGCGGCTTCGGCGGCAAGAACCGGGTTCGGGAATGGTCGTTCGAAACCTTCACCTGGGCGGCGGCGCTCGCGGCCGCGACCGAGCAGATCGGTCTTTTCATGACTGTGCACGTCCCGCTCTTGCATCCGCTTTATGCGGCCAAGTCGCTGGCGACCGTCGATCACATCAGCCAGGGCAGAGCGGGGCTCAACATCGTCTGCGGCTGGAATCCCAAGGAATTCGGCATGTTCGGCGTGCCGCTGGTCGAGAAGGGCTATGATCAGGCGGCCGAATGGCTCGATATCGTCGAGCGGGTCTATGCGTCAGACGAGCCGGTGGATTTCAACGGTAGCTATTACGCGCTAAAGGGTGCCGTCAGTCGCCCCGCAAGCCTGCAGACGCCGCGTCCGGTGACGATGAATGCAGCCTTCGGCGGCCCGGGACGGGATTTCGCGGCCGGCCATTGCGATTATCTCTTCACCACCTTCACCGAGATATCAGACGCCGGAAAGCATGTGGCCGATATCGGTGAACGCTCGGCAAAGCAGGGGCGAGAGGTCGGTGTTTATACCGTCTGCCACGTGGTCTGCCGCGAAACCCAGGCCGAGGCGGAGGATTATTACACCCGCTATGCCGTCACCATGGCCGACCACGCCGCCGTCGATGACCACATGGCCGGAAAGAAGGAATTCTCGCAATCGCACGACCGTGACGCCTATGACCGCTATCGTCAGCGCTTCGCCGGCGGCGCGGGCAGCTATCCGCTGATCGGCACTCCGGACAAGATCGCTGAGGAGATGATCGCGATCGCCGAACAAGGCTATGCCGGCATCGCGCTCTCCTTCGTGAACTACACGCAGGAGCTTCCCTATTTCTGCGACCGGGTGCTGCCGATCCTGAAAAAGGCCGGCTATCGTGGCTAGGCGTGCGGAGATTACGGGGCTTATTCTCCGCATTCTTTGTGGAGATGGCGCTGTTAGCCGCCGTTGATGTCGGCGATCTCGCCGAATTGGGCGAGCAGGCGCGGCGAAGACATGTCGCCGCTTTCTTCGTCGACGATGACGGCATAGGCGGCTACACCGACGAAACGCTCCGACATCGACAAAGCGATCTTTTCGGCGCTGACCGCGTTCGATGCCTGGCGCATTTCGCCGGGCACCAGATTGCCGCGGTTCTTGCGGTAGGGGATGACTATGAATTTTTCCGCATTTGCCACGGCATTTTTCCCAGATGATCGTTCGTGCAATGTTCTGATTTGATCCGGGAAGTCAATCGCCGTCTCTCATATGTAGGCAGTCAAGCCAAGAGAGAATGCGGTGGCGAGAGTTGTTCGGGCGCTCGCCACCGCTTCAGACACGCGGCTTATTTGCGCCGCGCGATGATGTCGCCGAGGACCTTGTCGAAGCGGGCTGCCTCCTCGACCTTGTTGTAGTGGACCATGGAGATGCGGAGCGCACCCTGTTCCATCGTCAGGCCGAGGCGCTTCATCAGGCGCGGGGCGAACATGTGTCCGTCGCGCAGGCCGATGCGGGCTTCGCCCATTTCCTTGGCAATGTCCTGCGGCGTGATGCCCGGGATGTTGAAGCAGATCGTCGGCACGCGGCCGGCAACCTTGTCTTCATCGGATATGCCATAGATGACAGCGCCATGGCGCTTGAGGATCGACAGCAATTCGCGCGAAAGCGTCATTTCATATTCCCGGATCGCGCCCATCGCAGCGACGAGTGCGTCGCGGCGGGAATGTTCTCCGGCCGGCAGGAAGCGACGGCCGAGGGCTTCGAGATATTTCACGGCGGCGTTCATGCCGGCGACGTTTTCATAGGTGAAGGTGCCGACTTCGATCTTGTAGGGCGGAACGTCGGGGATGAAGTCTTCCTTGAAGGTCGGAAGCTTGACCAGCGCGTCATAGCGGCCCCAGAGGAAGCCCATGTGCGGCGAGAAATTCTTGTAACCGGAGCAGACGAGATAGTCGCAGTTCCAATCCTGGACGTCGATCAGGCCGTGCGGGCCGTAATGGACGCAATCGAGGAAGACCTCGGCGCCGGCGGCATGGGCGATTTCGCCGACGGTCTTGACGTCGACGATCGTGCCGATCGAGTGGGCGGTCACGGTGCAGGCGACGAGGCGGGTCTTGTCGTTGACGAGCGGCTTCAGGTCTTCGGTGTGAAGCGTGCCGTCCTCGCGCATGCGCCACCAGACGATCTTGGCGCCATCGGCTTCCAGCGCCAGCCAAGTGGCGATGTTGGCGTCGTGGTCCATGTCGGTGACGACGATCTCGTTGCGCTCCTTCAGCATCTTGGCGATGCCGAGGCTGACGAGGCGGATGAAGGAGGTGGCGTTGAGGCCGAAGGAGATTTCTTCCGGACGATAGGCGTTCACCAAAAGGCCGACGCTTTCGCGGCCTTCGTCAAGGTTGCGGTCGACGCCCTGGCTGTGCTGATACTTCGCCATGCGCTGGACGTTGTAATCGACCAGATGCTCGGCAACGGCGTCGACGACCGATTGCGGCACCTGGGCGCCGCCGGCATTGTCGAGGAACACGAAGTCGCCGGCCTTCCGGATCGCCGGGAACATGGCGCGGATTTCATCGACGGGGAAGCTGTTCTGGCCGGTGAACTTTGCGGACGGGGAAGCGCTCATGGGCGGGGCCTCTTTGGACTTGGAAACGGAATGTGAAGGCGCGGGACAAGACGCCGATCGCCAGCGTTGATCATTTGATCACAAGATATTTTATAGTTCAACTAAATTCGTGTCATCCATTGGTAACGGCGTGCGGCGAAGATCCACTATCTGCCGAGTAGGGGACTTGCCTGATGGAAATCCCTGATGGCTGGCGATATGGTTCGATGCAGAAGCGAAGCAACGTGAAAGGACACTCGATGTCAACTCCAAGCCGGATCGGGAACGAATATCTTACCGTCGATGTCTCCTCTCTCGGCGCCGAAATGCAGGCGCTGACCACCAAGGACGGCCGCTCCTGGCTGTGGAACGGCGATGCGGCATTCTGGACCGGTCGTTCGCCTATCCTGTTTCCGATGGTTGGCAGGGCGCCGGAAGATACGGTTACGATCGACGGCAAGGCCTATTCGATGGGCCAGCACGGCTTTGCCCGCAGAAGCGAATTTGTGCTTGCGGGTTCCTCACCGACCATGTGTCGCTACGAACTCGCCGCGTCGGATGCCACGCGGGCAGTCTATCCGTTCGAATTCACGCTTGCCGTAGAACATGCGATCGAAGGTCGCTCGCTGACGGTTTCGGCCGAAGTGACCAATCGTGACGAAAAGCCGATGCCGTTCGGGCTCGGGTTTCATTCGGCCTTTGCCTGGCCCCTGCCGGGCGCATCGGCGGATGCGGCTCATACGATCACGCTCGATAATGGCGCCGAGCCTGCTCTGGCGCGGCTGGAGGGTGGACTGGTGCGTCCGGGCGCCTTGCCTTCGCCCTTTGCTGCTGGCCGGCTGGTGCTGGATCATTCGATGTTCAACGAAGATGCGATGATTTTTCCGCAGGGCGCGGGCAACGGTCTGCGCTATGCGGCGGAGGGCGGTCCCGCGATGCATTTCAGCTTCGAAAACCTGCCCAACCTTGCGCTATGGCAGAAGCCGGGCGCGCCCTTCCTTTGCATCGAACCATGGCATGGCACGGCAGCCGAGCTTGGCGGTTCGAACGACCTTTCGAAGCGCCCCTACAGCCAGACCCTGGTGCCGGGCGCCAAGAGCCGCTTCGCGTTCACGCTTGAGATTTTGGGCTAGGGCGATCCTAATTCGTCCCAGTTGGACTCTAGCTTCGGCGAGCTCCGGCTGACGTCTTTCGAAACGTCGGCCGGGCTGCTTGCTGAAGCGTAGCCGGTTACAGCTATTTATTCCGGGACCACGATCATCGCTTCGACCTCTGCCGAGACCGGCGCTACTCCCCGCTGGCTAAGGAGCCGGTGGACGGCTGCGGCTAGGAGGATGACCATCAGGCCCAGCTCTACCATGATGGTTGTGGTGCCGGCGGTCAGGTAAAGGTTCGAATGCTGCAACGTCTCGGCAAAGACCGCGCCGAGTATCGCCGGCCCGAGGCCAAGCGAGACCTGCTGCATGGTGGCCAGCATTGCGCTGCCCGAGCCGGCATGCTCGTGCGGCACATCGGCAAGACCTGCCCTGTAGAAGCAGTTGACGATGAATGCCTGGCCGAAGCCGATCAGGGCGGTCGCGGGAATGAGGTTGACGAGACCGGGGTTCGGCCAGACCCATTCCAGCGTGACGATGAGCAGGCAGAGCCCCACCATCTGGATCAGGCAGCCGGCGACCAGCACGGCTTCGCGGCGGACGTCGGAAAGCCGCGGCACCACGACGACAGCGGAGAGGAAATAGGAGGCGCCCAGCGCGATCAGGGCATCGCCGGATTGCAGCGGCGTCAAGCCCGCGCCGCTTTGCAGCGTCAAGGCAAACACGAACATGAAACCGCTCCACGACGTGAAGAAGATGATCGCGATCAGCCCGCCAAAACGCATGCTGGATATGCGCACCAGCGAGGGTGGCAGGATCGGGAAACTGCCGCGCTCTTCCTTGCTGCGCTCTATCCGCCAGAGCAGCGCGGTCAGCGGCAGGATCGGCACGTAGCCGAGCAGGCAGGTCCAGCTCCAGTGCAGCGAGGGGCCGAGCGCCGTCGGCAGCAGGATCGACAGCGTCAAAAGGGCGAGCGTGATAGTGCCGGACCAATCCACCGGCACGTTCCTCTGGCCGCGTGTCTCGGGCACCTGACGCCAGACGCACAAGAGAATCAGCACGCAGATGGGAAGGTTGATCAGGAAGATGCTGCGCCAGCCGGAGCCGGCGATATTGGCCGAGATCAGGAAGCCTCCCAGCACCTGGCCCACGATGAAGGCGAGGCCGCCGATTGCGCCATAGAGTGCAACGGCGCGCGCATGATCCCGCCCGCTCAGCGTCACATGGATGGTGGCAAGGATCTGCGGCACCATCAGTGCTGCCGCAAGGCCCTGCAAGGCGCGTGCGGCGACCAGGAACATGACCGAGTTTGCCACTCCGCACAAAAGCGAGGCGAGCCCGAACATCACGACAGCGATGGCGAAGATCCGCCGGCGACCGAAATTGTCACCCAGGCGCGCGCCCATGGCGAGGCAGATTGCAAAGGCGAGGCCATAGGCCGAAACGAACAGTTCGAGCTCGGTTTCGCTGGCTTTGAGGGAGGCGGATATGGCAGCAAGGCCAACGTTGATGATGGAAAAATCCAGCTGCAGCAGCAGCTGGCCGGCGAGCAAAATCACAAGGCCGAACTGGCCAAGGCTGATTTTCGCGGAAGACATGGCGACCTCTAGGGGGAAATGGAAAATAGCGGTTTCCCGCTTTCTATACCAATGTTAGACTGGTACAAGACCCGTAGTTAGACTGGTATAAATAATGCCAGGCTGGAGGCTCGCATGCACGGAATGTTCGATGTAGATCTCAACTACGCCTCGTCGCGGGCGCAGGAGCTCGGCGATATGCTGCGCCGGCGGCGGGAAAGCCTCGATCCCAATAGCCTTGGCCTTTCGCGCAGTGGCCGCATCCGTACGCCGGGATTGCGGCGGGAAGAGGTTGCGACACGCGCGGCTATCGGAATTACCTGGTACACCAAGCTGGAGCAGGGGCGTCCCATCAAGGTTTCGCCGCGCGTTCTCAGCTCCGTGGCGCAGGCGCTGGATTTCACCGATGTCGAGACCGAGCATTTGTTCAGGCTGGCTGGCCTGTCCGCATCGCCCCTGTCGGCGCCGTCTTCCGTCTGCGAGCCGCTTTCCGCGTCCAGTCAGGCCATCCTCGATCAGCTCTGCCCCTATCCGGCCCTTATCCAGACCAAGCGTTACAATATTCGCGGCTTCAACGAGGCCTATTGCCGTCTGGTTGGCGTCAATCTCAACGCCATCCCGCCGGAGGACCGAAACTGCATCTATCTTGCCCTGATAAATCCGGCATGGCGCGCCAGCCTTGTGAACCCGGAAGAGGTGGTCGCCAACATGGCCGCCCTCTTTCGCGCCTCCATGGGGGAACATCTCGACGATCCCTTGTGGGAGCGTCAGCTGGAACGCTATCTGGCTGCATCCGAGCATTTCCGCACCACCTGGCAGCAATATCAGCTGCGTGGAGTCGAGAATATGGTGAAGCTCTTCCGCGCGCCCGATGGATCCATTCTCACCCTGCAATCCAACAACTGGTGGTCCACCCCTGGCCATAACGATCGGATGATCGTCTACACGCCGGTCAATGACGAAAGCGCTGCCGGGCTGAAAGCGATGATGAAGAGGAAGAAGGCCTGGTGAAGCACTTTCGCTGAAGGTGATTTAGCGGCAGGAATCGGGGGTGTTGCTCAGCGCCGCAATCCGGAGGCGGGGCTCTTGAGCCGCTGCTCCTCGTCGGTTGCCGGGCAGTAGTCCCGCAAAATCTCGTGAGTGCGGCGGATATCGTTGATGACAGCGTCGCGGGTGCGCGTCACATCGCCGGCCTTCAGTGCTTCGATAATGGCGAGATGCGGGTCGGCAGGATCGATCTCGCCGCTCCTCATAAGCGGCTCGACCGAAGTGGAAAGCATGCGCATGTAGGGGCCGAAGCGAAGCCACAGCGTCTCGATCAACTGCAGCAGCACTTCCGAGCCGGAGGCGCTGTAGATGGTGAAATGGAATTGCTGGTTCTTCGCCATCAGCTCGTAGACGTTGCTGTTGCGGCCGATCGCATGCTGCTCGGCGGCGATCGTCTCAAGCTTTTCGATATCCTTGGCCGTCAGGTGCGGCACGCCGAGTTCAGTCGCCAATCCTTCAACGGCGATGCGCGCCCGGCAGAGATCGTCGAGCCGCGCTCGTGTCACCATCGGAATGCGCGCCGAGCCGTTCGGGGCCACTTCAAGCGCATTTTCCGCCGCAAGCCTGCGCAAGGCTTCGCGCACCGGCATATTGCTTGTGCCGAAGGTTTCGGCGAGGGAGGCGATCGTCAGGGTCTGGCCCGGATCGAAGTTGCCGGCCATCAACGCGTTGCGCAATTGCTGGTAGACGCCCTCCTGGATGGTCGTTCGGGAGGATACGGGCTCCAATGCAATGCGCATGCTGTCAGTCCTTCTCCGCAGGCGATTCAATTCGAAACGTCATCCTAGATCGAAGGATGGCCGGAGGGAACAGAGCAGTTGAGCGAATTCTGAAGCACTGGCTGCCTACTGATGGTAACTGCCGATATCCCCGAAAGCGTAACCGCGCTGTTTCAAGGCATCGATCAATGCGGCCAGTTTTTCTCGTCCGTTGAACTGGTCCTGAAACATCTCGTCATGCATCAGTAGGATCATCTTTCCTGGTCGGACGAACTTGTTGTAGCGGAAAAGATGGTCGATTTCGCTCACGAGCGTATCGACCGACTGAACGGGCTTGCCGTCGTTGCTGTGGATCCACTCGAAATCCCATCCGTAAAGATAGAACCCGGCCTCGGAGACGAGTTCGTAGTCCAGCCATTCCCGCTGCCATTCGGCGACATTGATCGACAGGTCTTCGGTGGCAATATGCGGCAGGCGGAACACATCGCGTCCCGGCAATCGTGCGTTGACGATCGGCGAGAGGCCAAGCACCTGATTGGCGTGCAGCATGTCGGAAACGACAGCCCGGGTGTTGGAATAAAACACCCTGTAACGGTTATTGGCGTGGGTGTAGCTGTGGTTCCCCAATGTCACCAAAGGCAAGGCCTTGGCTTGTGCCAACAGCTCGCGCCCCCGAGGACTGGTCTCGACATGAAGGCCGACCATGAACATCGCGGCGGGCACGTTTTCCTGCTTCAGGACCGAGAGGACATTCTCCGTGCCTTGCAGGGGGCCATCATCGAAGGTCAGGTAGATCGTTCTGTCGGTCGCCAAAGCTGTGGTGGAGCTGGCGAAGACGAGAAATGCGGAGGCAAGCAATGTTTGAAATATGTTTCGCGGAAAATCGTATCGACCCATTGGTGCCTCGCCCCGAATTCCCGGCAATCTGGCATATCGGTACCAGCAAAGGAAGCCGACGGCGGGTGCGGGGCCAACGTGTCGCTGAAGGATCCCGGGAGATGAATTCGGTCGGTTGGCGTGATGCAATCATGCAAGCGTGGCCCGGAATATTCATGATCGGTAATCTTTGCCCCTTCTCGCCACGATGATGACCAAATTCCGTGGTGTTCCCGCATTCCTGCAATAGGGAACAGTATCGGGCATGAACTGGATCAATCGCTATATCGACCATCCTTTGCTGGATGGCGCGGCTGGGTCGCTTCGGGCCTGGCATCTCTATACCGGACAGCCGCCGGAACGGCTGGAGCCGGTCTGGAATATCGTCGTTCTTGCCTTTCTGCTAGTTATCAGCGGGCATTTTCTGGATGGCCGCGCGCTTGTCCTCAGTGTCGCAGCACTTCTCATGCTGGCGCTGCCGTCGGCATGGCGGCTTATTTCCTCTTCGCGGCGGGGCGGGCAGGGCTACGGCGCACGGGAGTACAAGACCCTGAGGGCGCGGGCGATTTTCAACCGCGAGGCCCAGTGGGCGCTGAGGGTCATGGTTCTCTTCACATCCGCCTGCCTGCCGTTCCTGGCGCATACGAGCGATCCGGTCGGTGCGGCGTTCCTGCTCGGCGGCAGCATCTGGTTCGTCCTGACGGCGCCTGCCAAATTCTATCTGGATGCGGCCGAACCGCCCATGCCGAATGACGGCGACCGGGCATTCCGGAGCAATCTTCAGTTCGGCTGATTGCCCGTTCTTCAAGTCCAGCTGCGGCCGGCGACCATGCTGGCCGGCGATCTTTCGTCCTTGCGTTGAAGCAATCGGGAACCAATTTCGCAGGTCTCCGTTATCTTCGCAGCAGACGCAAAGGAGATCGCAAATGCTTTATTATGCCTTGGTATTCCTCGTTGTTGCCCTGATTGCCGGTGTACTTGGCTTCGGTGGTATTGCCGGTGCTTCGGCATCGATCGCTCAGGTTCTGTTCTTCATCTTCCTGGTGCTGTTCATCGTGTCGCTCGTCGCGCGCCTGATGCGCCGGGTATAGCTCGAACAGGAACGAACTGCCCGAATAATAAACAACCGGCGCATCAAGCGCCGGGTGTTGCCATCTTGGCGACATCAAACGGCCGGGCGCGCTGCGAGCCCCGCCAAATAGTTTTCCGCCTCTTCCCAGCCATCTTCGCGTGTCGAGAGGCCGATATAGCCATCGGGACGCACGATGAGCAGCGTCTCTTCGTGTGGAGGCGTTCTCGGGTCGGCGGCCAGCAGATGCGGATATCGAGCTGTCAGCTCGGCCCCTTTTTTCCCGTCGGTTGCATAGAGCACGAAGCGCGGCTCGCTGCCGGCGCCGGGAGGAGCGCCGGCATATTGTTCCGGTGCAAGCCGTGCGCCAGCTCCTCGGCCATGGGACAGCGGGCTTCTTGTATATTCGATCTCGATCTCGCTCATGGTCGCCGCCATCTTGTTGCGAACCATCTGGAAGCCGAGCAGGGTATGGAAGGCGAGATTGCGCAGCGCCTGAGCTGCCGGGTTACTGAGCGTTCCGATATCGGTGAGCAGGGTGGCGTTACGCAGCACCATATCTCCGACAACGGTCCGTTCCGGACTATAGCTGTCGAGCAGCGAGCTATCGGCCTGTTCGCGCATGACCATCGCTAATTTCCAGGCGAGGTTGATCGCGTCCTGCATGCCGGTATTCATCCCCTGGCCGCCTGCCGGGCTGTGCACATGCGCGGCGTCACCGGCGAGGAAAGCCCGTCCGCGCCTGTAGTCGGAGACCTTGCGCTCGTTGATCCGGAAATTGGAAAGCCAGACCGGATCGGTCGGCCGAAAGCCGCCGCCGGCGCGACTGTCGATCATGGACTGAACGTCGGCGAGGGTCGGATCGGGGCGCGGATGCGTCGGGTCGGTCTTGCCGACGGTTGCGATCACGCGCACGCGACCGCCCGGTATCGGGAAGATCACGAAAGGCCCATCCCGGTGAAGATATGTCGAGATTTCGTCCGCGGCCGGTGCCGCATCACCTTCGAGCCGCACGTCGGCCAGCATCCAGTCGTCTCCCTGGGCGGAGCCCCGGAATTCGACGCCGAGGCCATGCCGAACGGCACTATGGGCTCCGTCGCAGCCGATGAGCCAGGGTGTTTTGACGTTCTCCTGCCTGCCGTCGGCATGGCGCAAGGTTGCTTCCATGTGGTCGCCGCCATCCGCAAAGCTGATGAGTTCAACCTGGCGTTCGACGGTCACGCCGAAGCTTGAGAGGTGAGCGGTGAGCAGGCTTTCCGTATCGCTTTGCGGGATCATCAGGGCATAGTTATAGGCGCTTGCGATCTCGTCGAAATCGGTGTGGCCGAGAACGCGGCCCCCGCTGCGCATCGAGGCGCGCTGAGCACGCAGTCCCTTGTCGAGGAAAGCCTGTGTGCAGCCCATGCGGTCCATGAGCTCGAGGGTTCGCGACCAGACGACCAATGCCTTTGATGTCCGCGTCGGTTCCGGGTTACGATCGATGAGACGGACCGGAACGCCATAGCGCGCCAATTCCGCCGCCATGGTGAGGCCCACCGGCCCTGCGCCGACGATCAGGATCTGCTGCATCTCTTCCCTCCTTTTTAGGATTTCATCCTCGGCTATACCCCCGGCGAGTGACAGCAAATCTACATGAGGCCTTGGGCGAAGGACAGATTTTGCGCGACCGTTAGCCGCGATGATCGCGCCGGCTATACCGAGACGTGCGTGGGCCTTATCATGTGCGCTCAGATATGTAGCAGGCAAAACGCGAACCGCCGGCCGGTGCGTTCGAAATCATCGGAAATGGAGGTCAGGACCATGCACAAGTTCACTGTGGCGGTCACGCAGGAGATCGAAGCGGATACCGCGGAGGAGGCCGCCCTCTTGATGTATCAGGAGCTGACCAAGGGACCGGTACCGATCCGCTATTCGGTGAGCGATGAGACAAAGCTGACGACCGATATAAAACTCGATCGCGAAAAGGCGGAGGAATTCGCTGCGGTCGATCACACTGCGGATCCTGGAAACTGGTGAGCGTGCCACCCGGAACCGGAATATCGGCGGCGGCCATACTTACAGCTCTTCTGTCTCCCAGGCTGCCAGATCGCCTCCTTCGACCGTTTCTCCTCTTGCCACCTTTGCCTCGCGCAGGCCGAGACCGACGCCGATCAGCGCGAGTGCGCCGCCGATGAAGTGATAGGAGAAGAGCTGTTCGCCGAGGATGCCCCAGGCGAGTGCTGCAACCACGATCGGAAGCAGATTGATGAACAGCGAGGTGCGCGCGGCACCCAGCTTCTGGATACCGATCATCCAGCATAGCGGCGCCAGCAGCGAAGTCGGGATCGCCGCGTAAAGGATGAGCGGCAGGTTGGCCGATGTGATCGGGGAGATCGTGCCCATCAGCCAGATCGGCAGCAGAAGCAATGTCGAAAAGCCGATCTGCCAGAAAAGCTGCTGCCACATGGTGAGCGGAATGGTCCAGCGCCGAAGCATGACGCCGTAGAGCGAGTTCGCGAGCACTGCCACCAGCATCATCCCGTCACCACTATGGAAACCGCCCGTCAGCAAGCTTGCGGGAGCGCCGTGCGAGGTCAGGTAGATAAGGCCGGCCAGGGAGACGACGCCACCCAGAATGCGGCCGGTCGTCAATCTCTCGCCGGCGAGGATGCTGGCAAGCAGGGTAGAAAGCAGCGGCATGAGGGCCAGCATCACGCCCATGTTGACGGCCGTCGTCGTCTTGGCGGCCTCATAGGCAAGGCTCTGATAGATGACCATGCCGAGCGCGCCGAGGCAGGCGAGCCTCCACCAATGGTGGACAAGCACGGCGCGTCGCTCCCATACGCCTTTGGCGACGAAAGGCAGCAGAACGATGAAGGCCAGAAACCAGCGGTAAAAGGAGATCGACCCCGGCGAGATGACCCCCGCGGCAGCCTCTGTCACGATCACGTTGCCGGACCAGATGAGCACGGTCAGAAGCGGCGCAAGCGTCGTTCCTATCGTCGAGGAGGGGGCCATCGCGGAGGAGGGGCTCGAAGCAGCTGGGTTGGCTTGGGTGCTCATGATCGCAATCTCGTTGCGCCCATACTCGTCGGCATCGAAGAGGCGGGCGGATTGTCTTTCGGATGCGCTTTTACTCTTTGTCCGATTTCAGGTATATAACGATTTTCGGACAATGCCTGTCGGAATGCAGACATGAAGAGTAGCGCGCCACGCACGCAAGGGGATCCACCGAAGCCGGTCTCCTTCAGAACTGAGAATTACAAGGGCGGTACGCGATTCCCGCCGGCGCGACAGGATTGGGGCGAACTCAATTATGCTCTCGTCGGTGTCGTCGAATTCAACGTGGAGGGCGTGCGCTATCTCTCGCCGCCGCATTATGCTATCTGGCTGCCGCCCGATACGCTGCACGATGCCTGGAACCAGCACGACATCCGCTATGTCACCATCTATGTCGAGCGGGCGCTATGTGCCGACCTGCCGGCGACAACCTCAACGCTCAGCATCAGCCCGCTCCTAAAGGCAATCCTTGCCGACTTTGCTTCTAGGGATGTCACAGCGCCGGAGACCGCGGAAGACCTGCGGCTCGCGCAAGTGCTGGTCGATCAGATCAGGCTCGCACGCCGTTTCGATAGCTATCTTCCGCTATCCAGCGATGCCCTGCTCGGCCCGATCCTGCGGTCGCTACAGGAACATCCGGGCGACCGGCGATCGCTTGCGGAATGGGCGCGAATGGTGAAAACGACCGAAAGGACGCTCTCAAGACGCTGTCAGGATGAGCTTGGAATGTCGTTCAACGAATGGCGCCAACGCATGAAATTGATCGCCGCGCTGGCCTTGCTCGACGCCGGACAGCCCGTACAGGAGATTGCGCGGCAATTGGGGTACAGCAACGCCTCCGCATTTATCGCCATGTTTCACCGGTTGACGGGAATAAGCCCGACGCAGATGAAGGGTTAGCCCTTAAGGAGCATGGAACTTAACGCGGCTTCGATTGCCTTGAAAATCAGGCGATGGCAGCGTCCGGCCGGTTCGCATGGGGCAGGTGTGCCAAGGTCTGCGACACGGCATAGTGGTTCATCTTGAGGGAAGATGCGTCGCCGCGTCCAAGAACGCGCGCTGCACTCTCAAGGAACTGAGCGAATGAACGCCGCGAAATATGATCGGCGTCCAGCATCAGCGCGATCATCGGATCGTCGACAGCGTCGGAAATTGTGAGATCGGTCATCATAGGTCACCTCTGCTCTGGCTGCCGTTCTACAGCCATTGCGTTACACGCCGATGTCAGGAATTGTTAAATTAGAAATGAATTATACAGATCGTCGTGCTGTCGCAAATCGCACAAGCGGATTACGCCTGTGAACTAATGTGGAAACTTGAACTGGGGCTTGTTCCTATTCGATTCAAGTGGGCTTGGAAAATTCAGATTTCTCCGACCTTTGATGTCACCAGCAATTTCGCCAGCCAATCGACGAAGACGCGCACCTTGTTGCTGAGATGGCGGTTCGGCGGATAGACGATGTGAAGGGGAAGGGGACTGCGCTGCCACTCAGACAGGATGCGGACCAGCTTGCCCTCGGCCAAGGCCTCGCGGATCATGAAGCCGGGAGCCTGCACGACGCCAAGCCCGGTCATGGCCGCCGAAACATAGCTCCGGCTGTCATTGACGGACACCACATAGCGCGGAGATATTTCAAGCGCCTCGTTGCCGCGATTGAACTCGAATGGGATCGTTCGTCCTGTCTGAGCACGAAAATAGCTGACGGCATGGTGGGCCGGCGTTTCCAGATCTTCCGGCCGCTCGGGAATGCCGAACTTTTCGATATAGAGGGGAGAGGCGCAGGTGATGAGGTTGACCTCCGCCACTCGACGCGCAATCAGCGACTGGTCCGAGGGCATGCCGGCGCGCAGCGCGCAGTCGACGTTTTCTGCCAGATAATCCACGAGCCGGTCGCCGACACCCAGGTCGATATGGATGTCAGGATAGCGCAGATGGAAATCGCAGAGCGCCGGAATGACGATCTGGTCGGCAAAGGCACCGGCCATTTCAACGCGCAGACGTCCGCTCGGCAGGCTCTGGGAACTACTGACGCTGCCGTCGAGTTCCTCTATTTCGGAGAGAATCTGCACGGCGCGCTCGTAATAGAGCGCCCCATCGGTCGTCACCATCACCCGGCGCGTCGTGCGGTTCAAAAGCTTGGTGTGAAGATGCGCTTCGAGAGACTGGATAAGCGTCGTTACAGTCGCCTTCGGCATGGAAAGGGTTGTTGCGGCGCGCGTAAAGTTACCCGTTTCGACAACGCGGGCAAAGGCGCGCATGGCTGAAAGCTGGTCCATCCTGTAATAATCCCTGAGGCCGTTTGAAAGAAGCCCATTGTTCGTGAACTTGAACAGTCTGATCGAATATAGGGTACTTATTCTCAAAACGGAATAACAATATGTTCTGGTCAAGTGATGAGGCAGAATGACCTTTGGCTGGTTGATCGCCTCTGTATGGGAGCCCCTCGATGCGTGCCCCTTTTAAGGAAGTAGTACTGGAAGGCGTGGCCACTGGCCCCGTTTCCGCCCGCGTCTTTTGCGATGCGATGGACAACAAGACGGCGCCGATCGTGCTTTATCTGCATGGTGGCGCCTTCCTCGATACCGCGGTCAATATCGGCCGTCCCGTCGCGGAATGTCTTGCTGATGCCGGCGCAATCGTTGTCGATGCAGACTGCAGCGGACCGAGCCAGAACGGTTTTCCGAAGGCAATCGAATATGCCTACGGCGTTCTGGAATATCTCGCCCGCAAGCGTGAACTGGGCGGTAAGAAGTCGCTGCTGTTTGTCGCCGGTGAGGAATCGGGTGGCAATCTGGCAGCGGGTGTCGCACTGAAAGCGCGTGACGGGATGCCTGGCAAGCTCGATGGCCAGATCCTGATTTCGCCTCTGCTTGATCCCTTCATGGGGACCAAGTCTTTCAGGAAGGCCGAAGAGGCTGGCATGCGCGAGCGCTGGACGGAAGGTTGGAACCATTATCTGGGGTTCCTGGGTGGCGTTTGCCATCCCTACGCAGCGCCCTGCTACTGTTCGCGGCTTGCCGGTGTTGCGCCGGCGCTGGTGTTGACGGCGGAGGACGATCCTCTCCGCGACGAAGGTATCGGATACGGCGATCGCCTGAAATCGGCGGGCGTATCGGTCCTGCAGCAGGTTTTCCCCGCCGGGACCGGCTGGCCGACAATTTATGGTGGGCGATCGGACGATACGCCGCGCTGGCCGGAAAAAATCCGGCAGTCGTTCAGCGGCTTCGTCCAGGATATCCGGATGATGTCCGGCACATAGACATACGAATTCATTTCCGGTCCCGGTCCTCCCAAGTCGGGGCTGAAAAAGGAGAGAACACAATGAAGTCCAACGACAAGCGCTGGGCCCTGTGGGGCGCTAGCATAGCTGTTGTTGCGTCAGTTTCCGGCGCAGCATTCTATCTCGACCTGCCACGCGGCGCTGCTGCAAGCGAAACTGCGGCTGCTGCTCCGCCGGCAATTCCGGTGACGGTCGCAACGGTGCAGGCGCGTGACATTACCGCCTGGCAGGAATTCTCGGGCCGCCTCGAAGCGATCGATCGCGTCGAAGTCCGCCCGCGGGTTGCCGGTGCTGTCCAGTCCGTGCATTTCCGCGAGGGTGCACTGGTGAAGCCGGGCGACCTGCTTTTCACCATCGACCCGGCGCCCTATGAAGCATCCGTCGCCCAGGCCCAGGCCCAGGTTGCGGCCGCCAAGGCAAAGCTCGACCTTGCCAAGGTAGAGCTTGATCGTGGCCAGCGGCTTTCCGACAACCGCACGATTTCGCAGAGCGATCTCGACCAGCGTTCGGGCACCTATAGCGAGGCTGACGCCGACCTGAAGGCTGCGCAAGCTGCACTACAGACGGCCCAGCTGAACCTCGACTATACCCAGGTTCGCGCTCCGATTGCCGGCCGCGTCGGCAAGATTGCTGTCACCGTCGGCAACCTCGTTGCTGCAGGGTCTGCTTCGCCGGCTCTTACGACACTGGTATCGGTCAATCCGATCTATGCCAGCTTCAACGCCAACGAGCAGGTGGTGACGCAGGCACTGGCCCAGCTGCCGGCCGATGGCAATGCGGCGCCGCCGGTCGAGCAGATCCCGGTGCAGATCGGAACGACCAGCGATGATGGCACACCGATTTCGGGCAAGCTGCAACTCATCGACAACGAAGTCGATGCCGCAAGCGGCACGGTCGGCGTCCGCGGTGTCTTCGACAATGCCAATGGCCGCCTCATCCCGGGCCAGTTCGTTCGCGTGCGAATGGGCCAGCCGAAGACCGAGAACCATCTTCTGATCAGCGAGCGGGCAATCGGCACCGACCAGGACAAGAAGTTCGTCTTCGTTGTCGATGGCGATAACAAGATCGTCTATCGCCCGATCGTGGTCGGCGACATCAGCGATGGCATGCGGATTGTCGAAAGCGGTCTTAGCGCCGGCGATCGCATCGTCACCAACGGCTTGCAGCGCGTGCGCCCCGGTGCGCTCGTCGATCCGCAGCCGGAACAGAAGGTCGCCGCAAACTAAGCGACCGCAGCCGGGAGGCTCAGTCTCCCGGCGATCCAATACCTGAATTCGTCTTGCCCGTGGCCTCCTTCGCCGCGTGGCCATAGACGTCGTGTCCGTTGTTCATCCCGGAGAGGGCTTTGATATGAACATCTCCAGATTTTTCGTCGACCGCCCGGTGTTCGCCGGGGTCCTATCGGTCCTCATCGTCGTTGCCGGTCTGATCGGCATGAAACTCTTGCCGATTTCCGAGTACCCGGAAGTCGTGCCTCCCTCCATCGTCGTCACGGCGCAATATCCGGGCGCCAACCCGAAGGTCATCGCCGAGACGGTCGCAACGCCGCTCGAAGAGCAGATCAACGGCGTCGACGGCATGCTCTATATGAACAGCCAGGCGACTTCGGACGGCCTCTTGACGCTGACCGTCACCTTCAAGCTGGGCACCGACCCAGATAAGGCGCAGCAGCTCGTGCAGAACCGCGTCAGCCAGGCTGAACCGCGTCTGCCGCAGAACGTCCGCGATCTCGGCATCACCACGGTCAAGAGCTCGCCCGACCTGATGATGGTCGTGAACCTGATCTCGCCCGACAATCGCTACGACATCACCTATCTGCGCAACTACGCGACCCTGAACATCAAGGACAGGCTGGCTCGCATCGACGGCGTCGGTCAGGTCGAAATCTTCGGCTCGGGCGACTATTCGATGCGCGTATGGATCGATCCGCAGAAGGCTGCCGAGCGCAACCTTGCCGCTGACGATATCGCCAACGCCATCCGCCAGCAGAACGTTCAGGCCGCCGCAGGCATCATCGGCGCGTCGCCGAACATTCCGGGCCTCGATGTCCAGCTCAACGTCAATGCGCAGGGCCGCCTGACGACGCCGGAGGAATTCGGCAACATCATCGTCAAGTCCGGCTCCAACGGCGAAATCACTCGCCTTCGCGACGTTGCCCGCATCGAAATGGGTGCTTCGGACTATTCGCTGCGCTCGCTGCTCGACGGCAAGGCTTCGGTCGCCGTTCCCGTCTTCCAGGCGCCTGGCTCGAACGCCATCGAGATCTCCGACAACGTCATCAAGACCATGAACGAGCTGCAGGCGGCCATGCCTGATGGCGTAAAGTACGAGATCGTCTACGACACGACACAGTTCGTCCGTGCCTCGATCGACAAGGTCGTTCACACCCTGCTCGAAGCGATCGCACTCGTCGTTATCGTCGTCATCCTGTTCCTGCAGACGTGGCGCGCCTCGATCATCCCGCTGATCGCGGTTCCGGTCTCGATCATCGGCACGTTCGCTGTCATGTATATCTTCGGCTTCTCGATCAACGCACTCAGCCTTTTCGGCCTGGTGCTTGCGATCGGTATCGTCGTCGACGACGCGATCGTGGTCGTGGAAAACGTCGAGCGTAACATCGAAAACGGCCTCAGCCCGCGCGATGCGACCTATCGGGCGATGAAGGAAGTGTCCGGCCCGATCATCGCGATCGCGCTCGTGCTCGTCGCCGTCTTCGTTCCGCTCGCCTTCATCTCCGGCCTGTCGGGCGAGTTCTATCGCCAGTTCGCGCTGACGATCGCCATCTCGACCGTCATCTCCGCCTTCAATTCGCTCACCCTGTCGCCGGCGCTGGCTGCTCTTCTCCTGAAGGGCCACCATGAGCCGAAGGACTGGCTGACGCGTGCCATGGACCGGGTTCTCGGCTGGTTCTTCCGCGGCTTCAACCGCGTGTTCCATGCCGGCTCGAACGGCTACGGCAAGGCTGTCGGCGGCCTTCTGTCCGGCAAGGGCCTCGTGATGATCGTCTATTTTGCGATGATCGGCGCGACCTACTTCCTGTTCCAGGCAGTGCCGGGCGGCTTCGTGCCGGCACAGGACAAGCAGTACCTCATCGGTTTCGCGCAGCTGCCTGATGGCGCCACGCTCGACCGCACCGAGGACGTCGTCCAGAAGATGAACGACATCGTCATGAAGCAGCCGGGCGTCGATCACGCCATCGCCTTCCCGGGCCTGTCGATCAACGGTTTCACCAACTCGTCGAATGCCGGTATCGTCTTCGTCAAGCTGAAGCCCTTCGAAGAACGCACGACGCCTGATCTTTCGGGCGGCGCAATCGCCATGCAGCTGAACAAGAAGTTCGGTGCGATCCAGGAAGCCTTTATCGCCATGTTCCCGCCGCCGCCCGTCCAGGGTCTCGGCACGACGGGCGGTTTCAAGCTCCAGATCGAAGACCGTGCCGGTCTCGGCTACCAGGCGCTCGACGAAGCCAACAAGGCCTTCCTTGCCAAGGCTTATCAGGCACCTGAACTCGCCGGCCTGTTCTCGAGTTACCAGATCAACGTGCCGCAGCTCTATGCAGACCTCGATCGCGCCAAGGCCGAACAGCTCGGCGTGTCCGTGACCGACGTCTTCGATACGCTGCAGATCTATCTGGGTTCGCTCTATGTGAACGACTTCAACGCCTTCGGCCGTACATACTCGGTCCGCATTCAGGCCGATGCCAAGTTCCGCTCGCATGCGGATGATATCGGCCAGCTGAAGGTGCGTTCGGCTTCGGGGCAGATGATCCCGTTGTCGGCTCTGTTGAACGTCAAGTCGACCGCTGGTCCTGAACGTGTGACCCGCTATAACGGCTTCCTTGCCGCCGATATCAACGGCGGTCCGGCACCGGGCTATTCGTCGGGTCAGGCACAAGCTGCCGTCGAGCGGATCGCTAACGAAACGCTGCCGAAGGGCATCGGCTTCGAATGGACCGATCTGACCTATCAGCAGATCATCGCCGGCAGCTCGGGTATCATCATCTTCCCGCTCGCGCTCCTGCTGGTCTATCTCGTGCTGGCTGCCCAGTATGAAAGCCTGGCCCTGCCGCTTGCGATCGTCATGATCGTGCCGATGGGTGTGCTTGCCGCGTTGACGGGTGTCTGGCTGATCGGCGGCGACAACAACATCTTCACCCAGATCGGGTTGATGGTGCTGGTGGGCCTCTCGGCGAAGAACGCGATCCTGATCGTGGAATTCGCCCGCGAGCTGGAATTCGGCGGCCGTACGCCTTACGAGGCGGCGATCGAAGCGAGCCGGCTGCGTCTGCGCCCGATCCTGATGACCTCCATGGCCTTCATCATGGGTGTCGTGCCGCTGGTGACGTCTACCGGGGCAGGTGCGGAAATGCGCGCTGCCATGGGTATCGCCGTCTTCTCGGGCATGATCGGCGTCACTTTCTTCGGCATCTTCATGACGCCGGTCTTCTACGTCCTCATTCGCCGCCTCTCGGGCAACCGTCCGCTGACGCAACATGAGGAGCATACGGCAGAGATCATTCCTCTCGCTGCCGAATGAAGCTTTGATACCGGCCGCTGACCCCCCGGTGCCGGTATCTTAGGGGCGGAGCCGAAAGGCTCCGCCCTTTTTCTGTTTGGTCTTATTTAGCGAATTTCTTTGCACCGGCCACGCAGGCGACGACCGCCAGCGTCACCGCAATCATTACGCCGCTGACGCTTTCGTGCAGCAGGGTCGCCGCCAGCACCAGGCTGAAGAAGGGCTGCAGCAATTGCAGCTGCCCGACCGCCGCGATGCCGCCGAGCGCAAGGCCGCGGTACCAGAAGATGAAGCCGATCAGCATGCTGAACAGCGACACATACCCTAATCCGATCCACGCTGGCCCGCTGATCTGGCTGAACGAGGCCGGCAGGAAGAGCAGCGCAATCGCGAGCATCACGGGTAGCGACAGCACCAGCGCCCAGGAGATGACCTGCCAGCCGCCGAGCTTCCTCGACAGCCGGGCGCCTTCCGCATAGCCGAGCCCACAGACGGTGATGGCCGCGAGCATCAGCAGATCGCCTACTGATGAGGCGGAACTTGCCTGCGAGAGCGCGAAACCGGCAACGAGCGCGCTGCCGAGGCAGGAGAACAGCCAGAAGACCGGCCGCGGTCGCTCGCCGCCGCGCAGCACGCCGAAGATCGCCGTCGAGAGCGGCAATAAGCCGATGAAGACCGTGGAATGGGCCGAGGTGATGTGCTGAAGAGCAAAAGCCGTCAGCAGCGGAAAGCCGATGACGACCCCCATCGCAACAACGACGAGCGAGATCAGGTCGGCCATGACAGGCCGCTTCTCGCGAAAGGCGACGAGCAGGATAAGCGCCAGCGCGCCGGCGATCGTGGCGCGCGCGACTGTCAGGAAAACGGGATCGAAACCCGTCACCGCCGCGCGCGTTGCCGGCAGCGATCCGCTGAAAATCAATATGCCGAGAAATCCGCTGATCCATCCACTCGCAGTCTTGTCCATGATTCACTCCTGACATTTTCTCTCTCCTCATCTGCCGATGCCTCTGGATCGGCAAGAGACAGACCTGTACAATTGCCGCAAACTGTTGTGGTATCGAGGGCAGTACGGATGGCAGACGATCTGGCGGCGATTGATGTTGGCAATACAAGGATAGATGCGGTCATGGCGGCGGTCCGCAGCCGGGTTGCGGCGCGCAGCCTCGTGCCGGGCTCCCGGCTTCCCTCCGTGCGCGCCTTCGCCAAGACGATGCAGGTGTCTACTTCGACCGTCGTCGAGGCCTATGAGCGGCTTGTTGCGGAAGGGCTGATCCGTTCACGGCCGGGCTCTGGCTTTTACGTCTCGGCCCAACTGGCGCCGCTGTCGCTTTCCGAAATTGGCCCGAAACTCGACCGGGAGATCGATCCGCTCTGGGTTTCCCGTCAGTCGCTGGAGGCGGGCGAGGAGGTGCTGAAGCCCGGCTGTGGTTGGCTGCCTCCCTCCTGGATGCCCGAGGCGGGGATGCGCAAGGCGCTCAGGACGCTGGCGCGAGGGCCGGACAGCGTGCTGTCGGACTATGCCACGCCGCTCGGCCTGCCGGCCCTGCGCCAACTTCTGTCGCGGCGGATGGGCGAGCATGGCATCGGCGCATCGCCCGACCAGATCCTGCTGACTGAGTCGGGCACGCAGGCGATCGATCTTCTCTGCCGGTTGTTCCTGGAGCCGGGCGATACGGTTCTCGTGGACGATCCCTGTTACTTCAATTTTCATGCGCTGCTTAGGGCGCACAGGGCCAAGGTCGTCGGCGTGCCCGTCACGCAATCGGGGCCTGACGTGCAGGCCTTTGCCGAGGCGCTCGAGGAGCATCGGCCGCGGCTCTACATCACCAATTCAGGCATTCATAATCCGACCGGCGCAACGCTCTCGCCGGTCACGGCGCATCGGATACTGAAGCTTGCCGACCAGGCCGGGCTGACCATTATCGAGGACGACATTTTTGCCGATTTCGAGCACGTGCCGGCGCCCCGGCTCGCTGCTTTCGACGGGCTCGATCGGGTGGTCCATATCGGCAGCTTCTCCAAGACACTTTCGGCCTCGGCCCGCTGCGGCTTTATCGCGGCGCGGCCGGAATGGATCGAGGCGCTGGCCGATCTCAAGATTGCGACCAGCTTCGCCGGCGGCAGATTGTCGGCGGAACTGGTGCTGGCGCTGCTGACCGATGGCAGTTATCGCCGGCATATGGAGGCTTTACGCGCCCGGCTGCACAAGGCGATGCAGGAGACGATCACCCGTCTCGGCTCGCTCGGCATCACGCCTTGGCTGAAGCCGCAGGCCGGCATCTTCCTCTGGTGCAGCCTACCGGATGGATGCGATGCCGCTGACGTCGCGCGGTCCGCTCTTGCCGACAATATCGTGCTGGCACCCGGCAATGCCTTCAGCCTGTCGCTCACGGCCAACAGCTTCATGCGTTTCAACGTCGCGCAGTCTGGCGATGCGCGGATTTTTCGCGCGCTGGAGAAAGTGCTTCGACAATAAAGGTTCAGGCGAGGCGAGCCCGCGCAAAATTGTCCCAGCATGGCCGATTTGATTTGCAAGATCGGTCCATGGGTTTATCAAGCAAAGGGAAAATGATTGACGTACGTCGGCCGGAGGAGTGGTCGGCCAGCGCGTCTGTTTCGCGGAGGAGCGACATGCATATTGCCATCATCGGTGCTGCCGGAATGGTCGGCCGGAAACTGACGGCCAGACTGGTTGCCGACGGCGTTCTCAGTGGTGAGCCGATCGAGCGCCTGACCTTGCTCGATGTGGTCCAGCCGGCCGCTCCTGATGGCTTTGCCGGCAGAGTAGATGCCCGTGTCTCCGATCTGTCAGACGAGGGCGAAGCGGAGAAGATCGTCGCGGCGCGGCCGGATGTGATCTTTCATCTCGCGGCTATCGTCTCCGGAGAAGCGGAGGTCGACTTCGAGAAGGGATATCGCATCAATCTCGACGGCACTCGGTTGCTGTTCGAGGCGATCCGCCATGCGAATGGCGAGGATGGATACAAGCCGCGGCTGGTGTTCACCTCGTCCTGCGCCGTCGTCGGCGCACCCTTTCCCTATCCCGTCCCCGATGATTTCAATCTTACGCCGCTCACCAGCTATGGTACGCAGAAGGCGATCAGCGAATTGCTGCTGGCGGACTATAGCCGTCGTGGTTTCTTCGACGGAATCGGCATTCGCCTGCCCACCATCTGCATCCGTCCGGGCAAGCCGAACCGCGCAGCATCGGGATTTTTTTCCGGCATTCTGCGCGAACCGCTGATTGGCATGGAAGCCGTTCTGCCGGTGCCGGAGAGCGTGCGCCACTGGCATGCTTCACCACGCTCAGCCGTCGGCTTTCTCATTCATGGCGCGACGATCGATCTGGCGCCGCTCGGCGTGCAGCGCAGTCTCAATATGCCCGGTATCAGCGCGACCGTCGGAGAGCAGATCGAGGCGCTGCGTCGGGTCGCCGGCGAAAGGGCCGTGAAACTGATCCGCCGCGAGCCGGATGAGCTGGTTCAGCGCATCGTTTCCGGCTGGGCGCAAGGGTTCGAGGCGAAGCGTTCGCGGGAACTGGGCTTTACGGCGGAGAGCTCCTTCGACGAGATTATTCGCGTCCATATCGACGACGAGCTTGGAGGGCAGTTGCCGTGAATGCTGTGAGACGCAGGATAGCCTTTCTCGGAATGGGCCTGATGGGCGCTCCGATGGCGCGTCGGCTGATCGGGGCCGGATTTACGGTCGCCGTCTGGAACCGCGACAAGACGAAGGCGGACGCGTTGTCGAGCGAGGGAGGTATCGTTGCCGATACGGCTGCGGAGGCAGCAGAGGGTGCCGTCGTCGTCATTACCATGCTGACGAACGGCGAGGCGGTCGGAAAGGTGCTTTTCGACGGCGGGGTTGCCGATGTGATGAAGCCGGGTGCCGTCGTTATCGACATGAGTTCCATTCCGCCTTCGGTCGCTCGCGAGCATGCCGCGAAATTGGCGGAGCGCGGCATTCGCCATGTCGATGCGCCGGTTTCCGGTGGCGTGGTCGGCGCGGCAGCGGGAACGCTGGCGATCATGGCGGGCGGCGAGCCCGAGGTGATCGCTGAGCTTGCCGATGTCTTTTCGCCGATGGGACGCATGACGCATGTCGGCCCCAGCGGCTCCGGCCAGCTTGCCAAGCTTGGAAACCAGCAGATCGTCGCGGTGACCATCGGCGCCGTTGCCGAGGCCATGATGCTGATCGAGGCGGGTGGTGGTTCTGCCGAAGCGTTTCGAAACGCCATTCGCGGCGGCTTTGCCGAAAGCCGGATTCTCGAACTGCACGGCCAGCGCATGGTGTCGCGCGACTTCGAGCCCGGCGGCTCCTCGCATAACCAGCTCAAGGATCTGAATACCGTCCTGGCAACCGCGAAGGATCTGGCGCTGGCTCTGCCACTGACGGAAGCCGTGCAGGCCGAGTTTGCCGCCTTTGTTGCCGATGGCGGTGGCGAAAAGGATCACAGCGGCCTGCTGCTGCATCTGGAAAAGCTGAATGCCCGTCCGAAAAGGGATGCCTGACATGACCGACAAAAACATGCCGAAGCGCCGCCTGCGTTCGCAGGATTGGTTCGACAATCCGGATCATATCGACATGACGGCGCTCTATCTGGAGCGCTTCATGAACTATGGCATCACGCCGGAGGAATTGCGGTCCGGCAAGCCGATCATCGGCATTGCCCAGAGCGGCAGCGATCTTACCCCGTGCAATCGACACCACATCGAGCTTGCCAAGCGCGTGCGTGACGGCATTCGCGATGCCGGCGGCATACCGATCGAGTTTCCGACGCATCCGATCTTCGAGAACTGCAAGCGTCCGACGGCAGCGCTCGACCGCAATCTTGCCTATCTCAGCCTCGTCGAAGTGCTCTACGGCTATCCGCTTGACGGCGTCGTGCTGACGACGGGATGTGACAAGACCACGCCCTCGGCACTGATGGCGGCGTCTACGGTCGACATTCCGGCGATCGTGCTGTCCGGCGGTCCGATGCTCGACGGCTGGCACGACGGCGAGCTGGCAGGCTCCGGCATGGCGATCTGGCGGTCGCGGCGCAGGCTGGCTGCAGGCGAGATCGACGAGGAGGAGTTTCTGGAGACGGCATTGGATTCGGCGCCGTCGGTCGGGCATTGCAATACGATGGGGACCGCTTCGACGATGAATGCCCTTGCCGAAGCACTCGGCATGTCGTTGACGGGATGCGCCGCCATTCCCGGACCTTACCGCGAGCGTGGCCAGATGGCCTATCGCACCGGCCGGCGGGCGGTGGAACTGGTTCTCGAAAACATCAAGCCATCCGATATTCTGACGCGTGAGGCTTTCCTCAATGCGATCCGCGTCAATTCCGCGATCGGCGGTTCGACCAATGCGCAGCCGCATCTGGCCGCCATGGCGAAGCATGCCGGCGTCGAACTCCATCCCGATGATTGGCAGGTGCATGGTTTCGACATTCCGCTGCTTGCCAATGTGCAGCCGGCCGGCGCCTATCTCGGCGAGCGGTTTCACAGGGCAGGCGGGGTGCCAGCGATCATGTGGGAATTGCTGCAGGCCGGAAAGATCGACGGGAGCTGTTCCACGGTGACAGGCAAGACGATGGCCGAGAACCTGAAAGGACGTGAGGCGAAGGACCGCGAGGTCATCCGTCCGTTCGCCGAGCCACTCAAGGAGCGCGCCGGTTTCCTTGTCCTGAAGGGCAATCTGTTCGATTTCGCGATCATGAAGATGAGCGTCGTGTCGGAGGATTTCCGTCGCCGCTACCTGCAGGAGCCGGGCAGGGAAGGTGTGTTCGAGGGCAAGGCCGTCGTCTTCGACGGCTCGGAGGATTATCACAAGCGCATCAACGATACCGAACTCGGCATCGACGAAAATACGATCCTCGTCATTCGCGGCGCTGGGCCACTTGGTTGGCCGGGCTCCGCCGAGGTGGTGAACATGCAGCCGCCGGACGCGCTGTTGAAGCGCGGCATCAAGAGCCTGCCCACCATCGGCGACGGCCGCCAGTCGGGGACGGCAGACAGCCCCTCGATCCTCAATGCGTCACCTGAAAGTGCAGCGGGCGGCGGCCTGGCATGGCTGCGATCCGGTGACATCATTCGCATCGATTTCAATAAGGGCCTTTGCGACATGCTGGTGGAGGACGCGGAAATCGAACGTCGCAAGGGTGATGGCATTCCGCCTGTTCCTGCAGATGCTACGCCGTGGCAGCGCATCTATCGCGGCTCGGTCACGCAACTGTCGGACGGTGCGGTTCTCGAAGGTGCGGCCGATTTCCGAAAAATCGCGGAACATCCGCCGCGGCATAATCATTAACCAGGAAACAGCCCTATCAAAAGTTGCGAACGAAAAGCCATAAAATCACGAGGGTAGTCATTAAGCATCGCTAAAGGATGAGATGATAGGATCGCACAGAAATCATGCAATCTTTCCATGTGCTTCCGGGGAGGAGCAGCAAGCTCGGTGCCAAAGACCAGAAAACGCCGATCCGAACAGGAATTCCAGGATCTCTTGAGGAGATTGGAATTGGCTGTGGAGGCGTCCCAAATCGGGGTGTGGGAGCACAGCATCGGTGACGACAAGATCCTCTGGGACGACCAGATGCACCGGCTTTATGCCACGGGGCGCAAGGATCGGATGGTGAGCGCGGAAACATGGACGATGAGCATCCATCCCGACGACCGCGCGCAGGCCGAAGCGGAATTCGACGAAGCCATTGGGGCTAGGAGCCTCTACAACTCGCAGTTCCGCATCGTGTGGCCGAATGGCGAAATTCGCCATATGCGGTCGCGCGCCCATTTCTACGAAGGGCCTGGCGGCATTCCGTCCTTTATCGGCGCCGAATGGGACATTACAGCGGATGTCCTGCTCAACCGGGAGCTTGCCGAGCAGAAGAGCGTGGCAGAGGCTCGCGCCGTAGCACTCGAAGAGAGCAATGCTCGCATAGAATATGCCGCGGATCACGACTATCTGACGGGCCTCCCGAACCGTCGCTATTTCGACCGACGGCTGGCGGAATTGGGGGATGAAGACGGCGCTAATACAGCCGCCATTCTCCACATCGACCTCGATCGCTTCAAACAGATCAACGACAAGTCCGGTCATGCGGCGGGCGATGCCATGCTGCGGAACACGGCGGCGCGCATATCCGATGCAATATCGGAAGCCGACATGGTTGCCCGCATTGGAGGCGACGAGTTCGTGGTGTTGCTCGTCGATTTCGGCGGTGTCGAGGCGCTGAGAACGATCGCCGGCGACATTCTCGAACGTCTGAGCGCCGATATCCATTTCGGTCCGGAGACGCTTCAGAGCGGTGCTTCCATCGGTGTGGCCTGGGGCAGGGCGGCAGACGCCGGCAATCTATTGGCGGAATCCGATCTTGCGCTTTATCAGGCAAAGAAACTTGGCCGCAATCGCGTGGAGTTCTTCACGCTGAAACTGCAATCCGATCTGCAGGGCGAGCGGCAGCTTGCCGAGGAATTGAAGCTGGCGCTCTCGCGGCAGGAGATCGTGCCCTATTATCAGATCCAGGTCGATGCGCGCACGCGACAGATATTCGGGCTCGAGGCGCTCGCGCGCTGGCATCATCCTGAGCGGGGACTATTGCTGCCCGGCGTGTTCATGAAGATCGCCGACGAGTACGGGCTGACCGCGGATGTGGATGCTGCAATCCTCAACCAGGCTCTGCGGGACCGGCGCGAATGGGAGCGGCATGGCATCGTTCCGCCTCGCATTGCGGTCAATATTTCAGGCAGCCGTCTCAACGATCCGCAATTGATCGAGGGGTTGGCGCGCCTCAACATCCCGCCGCATGCCATCGTCTTCGAACTGGTCGAGACCATCTTCCTCGACGATACCGACGAAAGCCTGCTGCTCGACATAGACCGGATCAAGAAGATGGGCATCGATATCGAGATCGACGATTTCGGTTCCGGCCACGCCTCGCTGATCGGTCTGGTCAAGCTGAAGCCGAAGCGGTTGAAGATTGACCGACAATTGGTCACCGCGATCACCGTCTCCGACGAGCAGCGGCGGCTCGTCGCCTCCATCGTCGAAATCGCCAGGGCGCTCAATGTCGAGGTCATAGCGGAGGGGGTGGAGACCGAGGAACATGCGCGGCTGCTGGCCCGCATCGGGTGTGATGGTCTCCAGGGTTACGCGCTCGGCTATCCGAGTTCGGCCGCGCAGACGAAAGCCCTTTTGTCCTCCGATCGGAGGCCCGTCGTCAGGGAATCTGCAGAACTGCAATCAGCCCATAACTGATCGTTCCAAGGACGATAAGCGACAGCGTTGCTGCGCATATCACCCGGCCACCGGCATGGGCGACGGAACGAATGTTGACCGAGAGCCCGAGCGCGGCCATCGCAATCACCGTCAGGACCGTGGAGACGGCTGCCATCGGCGCGATCACCTGTTCCGGGATGAGGCCGAAGGAACGCAGGGCCATCGTTGCAAGGAAGCCGACGATGAACCATGGAACCAGCGAATGATGATACCCTGTTCGGGCGTCCTCACCCCCGGTTTCGGCCTTTACCAGAATGCCGAGCAGGAAGATGACCGGGCCAAGCATCAGGACGCGCACCAGCTTGACCAGCGTGCCTGTTTGAACAGCGAGGACGCCGACCGGTGCGGTTGCGGCAAGGACCTGGGGTACGGCATAGACAGAGAGACCGGCCAGCACGCCATATTGCGGAATACTCATGCCGGCGTCGAAGTAGAAGGTGGGAAGCAGGAATACGGCCGCGACGCCGAGGACCGCCGTGAAGGCCAGCGCCGCTGCGATCTCTTCCGAGCCGGCTTCGATGACGGGAGCAACCGCGACGATTGCCGAATTGCCGCAGATGGAATTGCCGCAGGCGATCAGCGTTGCAAGCTTCGGCGGCAGGCCGAGCAGGCGCCCGATCGTATAGCTGGCACCGATCGACAGGACGACGACAACGGCAATGCCCGCGATCAGGGCAACGCCGGCGCCGCGGATGGCGGCGAGGCTGATGGAGGCGCCGAGCAGCACGATCGCTATTTCAAGCAGGATCTTGGCGCTGAAATTGATCCCGGGACGGAAAGAGTCCGGCAGGGGGCGGATGGTGCAGACCGCAATTCCGAGCGCTATCGCAAGAACCAGGCTTTCGATCCATTTGCCGCCGAAGAGGTTCATTTCCGCTCGCTCGCCTAGATAGGCTGCCAGGGCAACGGCACTGCACAGAACCAGTCCGGGAACGATGTGGGAGGTGCGCTTGAGGAGGGGCATTCTGAACCGCCATTCGGAGTGTTATTTCTCAATGGCAGGAATGTCTCATCTGCGAACATCGACATCCATCGAATATTATCCTACGTTTCGTTCGCTAAAATAGAATGATTTGCCCATGACCTTTGAGCAGCTTGCCATCTTCGTCGCTGTGGCCGAGCGGGAGCATTTGACCCACGCGGCCGAAGCCATTCATCTGACGCCTTCGGCCGTCAGCACGGCAATCAAGAATCTCGAAGCCTATTACGGGGTCGAGCTCTTTCATCGCGTCGGACGACGGATTGAACTTACCGAGACCGGGCGGACCTTTCTCGACGAGGCAAGGGCGACGCTTGCACGAGTGAATGCCGCGGAACTTATGCTCTCGGAACTCGGCGGACTGCAGCGCGGGCGGCTTACGCTCTGCGCCAGCCAGACGATAGCGAGCTACTGGCTTCCCCCGGTCATGATGCGTTTTCATCGCGATTATCCGGGCATCGATCTCGATTTGATGATCGGCAATACGCGCACCGTCTCCGATGCCGTCATCGAGGGGCGGGCCGAGCTTGGCTTCGTCGAGGGAGAGCTGGATGCGCCGGTCCTTTCCTCGCGCGTCGTGGCCCAGGATGCGTTGGCCTTGATCGTGGCACCGGATCATCCCTGGGCGGACGGACGTCTGCTGTCGGCAGCAGATCTTGTCGCCGACAGCGGCTGGGTCATGCGCGAAGAGGGGTCGGGAACGCGATCGGAATTCGAAAATGCGATAGAGAGGCTCGGCGTATCGCGCAGCGATCTGCAAATTGCCCTGACGCTGCCTTCGAACGAGGCGGTCCTGGCGGCGGTGCGGTCGGGGCCTTGCGCGGCGGTGATATCAAGTGCTGCAGCTGCCCTCTATCTGCAGGAGGGATTGCTTGTCAAAGCAGCTTTCGATCTTCCGGTCAGGAATTTCCGGCTGCTGCGGCATAAGGAGCGCCATGCCAGCAAGGCGGCACTGACGCTCGAGGCGATGTGCAGAACCGGTTGAGCTTCGGTCGAGGCGCTTCAGTCCAAGCGCTTCTGGCCGGCGACGACGAGTTCGATTTCGTTGCGCGCCAACATCGCCTGGATGTCGCCCGGCGGTTGGTCGTCGGTCACCATGACGTCGTAGGTGGAAGGGTCGTCGATGATGATTGGCGCGCTTCGGCCGAACTTCTTGCTGTCTGCAACGATGATACGGTTCTCGGCGCGCCGGGCCGCCTCGCGGGAATATTCCGCTTCCTCCAGATCGTGCAGCATGAAGCCCGACGTCGCGTTGACGGCGCCGACCGAAAGGATGGCGTGACGAACGCTGAAGCGCCGCAGGAAGTTGATCGCTTCCATTCCGAAGGCGCCGCCGTCATGGGTGCGCAACTCGCCGCCGGCGAAGAAGACGCGGTTGCCGTTACGGGTTGCGAGCGCATGAGCAACCGAGACGGCGTTGGTGACGATGAAAAGATTCTGGTGCTTCTGCAGCGCGACGGCAATGAAGGCCGTCGTCGAGCCGATGTCCAGGAAGAGGGTGTCGCCGTTCTCGATCATGCTGGCGACGCTTGCAGCGATGAGGCGCTTGGCCTCGGGATTTTCGTTCATGCGAAAATGCAGCGGTTGCTCGATGACGGAATCCTTGATGTGGACGCCGCCATGCACTTTCGTCACGAGGCCATTGGCCTCCAGGGTGCGGATATTGCGCCGGATCGTTTCCTCCGACACGGCCAGCCGGTCAGCCAGAAATTGAATGCGACTTGCTCCCCCCGCAAGCCTCAACTCCTCCAGTATTTCGCGCTCGCGGTGGTTCGAATGTATTGGAAGTTGGTCGACGTCGGTCATTTTTCCAACCTGCTTTGTTCCCTTAAACCAATTTTTAAGTCAAATTTGACCGTTCGTGAAGCATTCCGTTTGCCGAATGGTGCAAATCCGCGATTTTTGCAGCGATTGGCCCGATGAAACTCAACAAAAAGCCAAATATTCGTTTCTTTATGTGGTTGGCGCTTGACACATCGGTGTTTGTGAAGAACCTTTTATCACAAATGGCTTAAATGCCATGCAGCTCGGAGGGGGAATGAGCGCAGCGCCGGAAGACAGGATACATACTCTCGGGATCTGGCATGGATCGATCGAGATCACTCCTCTCTTTGGCGGCCTCACCAACCGAAACTATCTGGTCAGAGACAATTGCCGCCGCTGCGTGGTGCGTCTCGGTACCGATATTCCCGTCCACCATATCAGCCGAGCCAACGAGCTTGCCGCCAGCAAGGCCGCCCACGAGGCCGGCATTTCGCCCGCAGTCATCCACCATGCGCCCGGTGTCCTCGTCCTCGACTATATCGACGGGGCGCCGCTTGTGCCGGCAGATATTCGCCACGCGTCGATGTTCGAGCGCGTGGTCGCGCTTGTACGCGAATGCCATTTCGAGATTCCCAAGCATTTCCGCGGTCCGGCGATGATCTTCTGGGTCTTCCATGTCATACGCGACTATGGCGCGGCCCTCCGTTGTGGCAACCGGCATGCAGAGTCGATCCCGTCGCTCATCGAGAAGGCGGAACGGCTGGAGCGGGCGGCGGGACCGTTCGAAATCGGTTTCGGCCACAATGATCTCCTGGCTTCCAATTTCCTCGACGATGGAAAGAAGCTCTGGCTGATCGACTGGGACTATGCCGGCTTCAACACGCCGTTGTTCGATCTGGGCGGGCTGGCGTCCAACAACGAGTTTTCTGCGGAGCAGGAAGCTGCAATGCTGGAGACCTATTTCGAACGGTCGATCGATGACGATCTGTGGCACCGCTACGTGGCGATGAAATGCGCTTCGCTCCTGCGCGAAAGCATGTGGAGCATGGTTTCGGAAACCCATTCCAGCATCGATTTCGACTATCCCACATATACCGATGAAAACCTGGCGCGGTTCGACCGCGCTTACGAGATATTTTGTGGATATTGAGGTTCATTTGATGAAGACCCTGCCAACAACAGCAAAAGCGATCGTCATAGGCGGCGGCATCATCGGGTGCTCCACGGCCTATCACCTTGCCAAGCTCGGCTGGACGGATACCGTTCTTCTGGAGCGCAAGAAGCTGACCTCGGGGACAACGTTCCATGCCGCGGGCCTTGTCGGCCAGCTGCGGACGAGCGCCAATATTACCCAGCTGCTCGGCTATTCCGTCGGCCTCTACAAGGAACTCGAAGCCGAGACGGGGCTTGCCACCGGCTGGAAGATGAATGGCGGCCTGCGGGTTGCCTGCAATGAAGAGCGGTGGACCGAGGTCAAGCGCCAGGCGACGACAGCGCAATCCTTTGGTCTCGAGATGCAGCTGCTGACGCCTAGGGAAGCACAGGATCTCTGGCCGCTGATGGAGATCGACGATCTCGTCGGCGCGGCCTATCTCCCGACCGACGGCCAAGCCAATCCCTCCGACATCACCCAGGCGCTGGCCAAGGGTGCAAGGATGGCCGGCGCCTCGATCTTCGAGGACACCGAAGTTCTCGATATCGAGATCGACAAGGGCCGCATCCGCGCCGTTGTGACAGACAAGGGCCGCATCGAGTGCGAGCGGGTCGTCGTCTGCGCCGGGCAGTGGACGCGCGCCTTCGCCGCCCGTTTCGGCGTCAACGTGCCGCTTGTCTCGGTCGAGCATCAATATGTCATCACCGAATCCTTCGGCGTTCCTTCCAATCTGCCGACGCTGCGCGATCCCGATCGGCTGACCTATTACAAGGAAGAGGTCGGTGGACTGGTCATGGGCGGCTACGAGCCTAATCCCATTGCATGGGCGGTCGACGGCATTCCTGAAAATTTCCACTATTCTCTGCTCGATTCCAATTTCGACCATTTCAACCAGATCATGGAGCAGGCGCTCGGGCGCGTGCCGGCGCTTCAGACTGTCGGCGTCAAGCAGCTGCTCAACGGCCCGGAGAGCTTCACGCCCGATGGCAATTTCATCCTTGGCGAGGCACCGGAGCTGAAGAACTTCTTCGTCGGCGCCGGCTTCAATGCCTTTGGCATTGCGTCGGCCGGTGGCGCCGGCATGGCGCTGGCCGAATGGGTGTCGAAAGGCGAGCCCCCCTACGACCTCTGGCCGGCGGATATCCGTCGCTTCGGCCGTCCGCATTTCGATACGGACTGGGTGCGCACCCGTACGCTGGAAGCCTATGGCAAGCACTACACGATGGCATGGCCGTTCGAGGAGCATTCCAGCGGCCGGCCCTGCCGCAAGTCGCCGCTTTACGACCGGCTGAAGGCGCAGGGCGCCTGTTTCGGCGAGAAGCTCGGCTGGGAGCGGCCGAACTGGTTTGCGGATCTCTTTGCCGGCGAGGAGCCGAAGGATATATACAGCTATGCCAGGCAGAACTGGTTCGATGCCGTCGGCCGCGAGCACAGATCGACGCGCGAGGCTGCCGTCATCTTCGACCAGACCTCGTTTGCGAAGTTCCTGCTCAAGGGGCGCGATGCGGAAGCGGCGATCTCGTGGATCGCCTCCAACGATGTCGCACGGCCGGTTGGTTCGCTTGTCTACACGCAGATGCTAAACGACAAGGGCGGCATCGAGTGCGACGTGACGGTTGCGCGCATCGCCGAGGATGAGTTTTACATCACGACAGGCACGGGTTTCGCGACCCACGACTTCGACTGGATCTCGAAGAATATCCCGGCCGATCTGCATGCCGAGCTGGTCGACATCACCTCCGCCCATTCCGTCCTGTCGCTGATGGGACCGAAGTCGCGCGTCATTCTCGAAGCGGTCACACATGCGGATATCTCCAACGCGAGCTTCCCTTTCGGCACCGTCCGCACGATCGGGATTGCCGGGTGCCCGGTCAGGGCCTTGCGCATCACCTATGTCGGTGAACTCGGCTATGAGCTGCATGTACCGATCGAATATGCTGCGACCGTCTATGATGCGCTGATGATAGCGGGGCGGGACCACGGGCTCGTCAATGCCGGCTATAGGGCAATCGAGAGCTGCCGGCTGGAAAAGGGTTATCGCGCCTGGGGATCGGATATCGGGCCGGATCATACGCCTGTCGAGGCCGGTCTCGCCTGGGCGGTGAAGATGAGGAAGAACATCGCCTTCCGTGGCCGCGATGCGATCGAGCGCCAGCTCGCAACGGGCGTGCGCAAGATGCTCGCCTGCTTCGTGCCGGATGATCCCGATGTGGTGCTGCTTGGCCGAGAGACGATCTACCGGGACGGCAAGCGCGTCGGTTGGCTTTCCAGCGGCGGCTTCGGCTACACGGTCGGCAAACCGATCGGCTATGGTTATGTGCGCGATCCCGAGGGCGTCACAGAGGACTTCGTTCTGTCAGGAACCTACGAACTCGACGTTGCCAGGCAGCGCGTGCCATGCAAGGTGTCGATGAAGCCGCTCTATGATCCTGACATGCTGAGGATCAAGGCTTAAAACCTGTGACTCGTCGCCGCCTGGCGTGTGCTTTTCTTGACTCGGCAAGCTATTCGTCCTCAATCGGTTGACGGTTGAAAAGACGGAGCAGCGCGACATGGCAGAGGCAGGTGTCAAGCTGGAGGAGAGCTGGCGAGCAGCGTTGTCGCATGAATTCGCAAGCCCCTACATGCATCAGCTGAAAACGTTTCTTGTCGAGGAAAAGGAGCGCGGCAAAAGCATTTTTCCGCGCGGCCCGGAATATTTTCGAGCGCTCGATCTGACGCCGATCTCTGATGTAAAAGTCGTCATCCTCGGGCAGGATCCCTATCATGGGCTCGGGCAGGCGCATGGCCTCTGCTTCAGCGTCAGGCCGGGTGTCCGCATCCCGCCGTCGCTGGTCAATATCTACAAGGAAATGGAGAGCGATCTCGGAATCCCTCCGGCGCGCCACGGCTTTCTCGAGAGCTGGGCGAAACAGGGCGTGCTCCTGCTCAACAGCGTGCTGACCGTCGAGGAGTCCCGCGCGGCGTCGCACCAGGGCAAGGGCTGGGAACGCTTTACTGATGCTGTCATCCGCACGGTCAACGATGAATGCGATGCCGTCGTCTTCATGCTCTGGGGCTCCTATGCGCAGAAGAAGGCCGCTTTCGTCGACACAGCGAAGCATCTGGTGCTGAAGGCACCACACCCATCGCCGCTTTCAGCCCATAACGGTTTCTTCGGCAGCAGGCACTTTTCCAAGGCGAATGCATTTCTCAAATCGCGCGGCCGCGAGGCGATCGATTGGGCACTGCCGCAGGATCCTGGCGGTCATTGAGTAACTGCTGCCGGCCGAGGGGCCGATCGGCCGTGGATGCAGACCAAGGGAGAAGGGGGATTTCATGCTCATTATCTTCGGTGGTTTACCCGGCAGCGGAAAAACCACGACTGCGCGCGCTCTCGCCGCGCGCATGGAGGGTGTGTATGTGCGGGTCGATACGATCGAGCAGGCGATCCGGCGCTCAGACGTGCTGAAGGGGGAGGTAGGCCCGGCTGGCTATGTCGTGGCCTACAGTGTTGCCGAAGACAATCTCAGCCTCGGCCGAACCGTCGTTGCCGACTCGGTCAATTCCATTCAGATAACGCGGGATGCCTGGCTGGATGTCGCCAAGCGTTGCAACGTGCCGGCGGTCGAAATCGAGGTCATTTGTTCGGACAAAGCCGAGCATCGCCGTCGTGCCGAAACGCGCCCCACCGACATCGAAGGCCTGGTGAAACCGACATGGCAGGAGACGGTGGCCAGGGAGTATGATGATTGGGGCGGCCGCGCCATCGTGGTCGACACGGCAGCAAGGGGTGTTGACGAGATCGTCGCTGACCTCGTGGTGCAGCTACGACGTCACGGATTGCGGGACATCTAGGTTCCCATCATTCCTCAATTGGGTATTTTGAACGATCGAATTTCATCGTTCAGTAATTGAAGACAATCCGTTTGGCTCTTCGGGTCTATCCCTGAGGCGTCTGTGGGACCATCTTCTGCCTCATGGAAGCGCCCGACGGTTTCGGGCGAGACAAAGGGGTTTGAAATGCTCGACCAGATCAAGGGCCTGCACCACGTCACGTCGATGGCGGAGGACGCCCGCACCAACAACAAGTTCTTCACGCAGTCGCTCGGTCTGCGCCGGGTGAAGAAGACCGTCAACTTCGATGCGCCGGATGTCTATCACCTTTACTATGGTGACGAGATCGGCACTCCAGGTACCGTCATGACCTATTTTCCATTCGCGAAGATGGCTCGCGGCCGTCCGGGTACCGGCGAAGTCGGTACCACCGTCTTCTCCGTCCCTGATGGCGCGATCGGTTATTGGACCGAAAGGCTCGGCAAGCTCAATGTCGAAGGTCTGAAGACGGACGAATCCTTCGGTCAGAAGCGCCTGCACTTTGCCGGCCCTGACGGTGATGGCTTTGCGCTCGTCGAGGTCAAGGACGACAACCGCCAGCCCTGGACACATGGCGGCGTTGCGGCCGACCAGGCGATCCGCGGCTTTCATTCCGTTGCCATGCGGCTTAGGGACGAGGGCGCGACTGCCGAGCTTCTGAAATACATGGGCTACGAAGTCGTCGACACACATGAAGGCGTCAAGCGCCTGGCAATTCCGGGCGGTAATGGCGCCGACTTCGTCGATCTCGAAACCATGCCGAACATCAACCGGTCTCTGCCGGGTGCCGGTTCGGTCCATCACGTCGCCTTCGCTGTCGAAAACCGCGCAAAGCAGCTCGAAGTGCGCAAGGCTCTGATGGATACCGGCTACCAGGTAACCCCGGTCATCGACCGCGATTACTTCTGGGCGATTTACTTCCGCACGCCGGGCGGCGTGTTGTTCGAGGTCGCAACCAACGAGCCCGGCTTTGACCGCGACGAGGACACGGCCCATCTCGGCGAAGCTCTGAAACTGCCCGAGCAGCACGCGCACCTGCGCACGCTGATCGAACAGCATCTTGAGCCGCTGGAAGGCTAATTTGTTTTGACGCAATTCCGGACGGAAAGCCGCAGCGCGGTTTTCCTGGAATTGCTCTTGTCAGGAGAAACGACATGACCGACCAAGGTTATGTGCACCGGCTGCGGGCCGGTGCACCGGGGAAACCCATTCTCTTCGTCTTTCACGGAACGGGTGGGGACGAAAACCAGTTCTTCGATTTCGGAAGCCGGCTGTTGCCTGACGCGACCGTGGTTTCGCCGCGCGGCGACGTCTCGGAGCATGGCGCAGCCCGCTTCTTCAAGCGCACGGGCGAGGGGGTCTACGACATGGCCGATCTTGCCCGGGCAACCGACAAGATGGCTCGCTACGTCAAGGAACTGGCTGTCGAACACAGTGCATCGCAAGTCCTCGGATTGGGCTTTTCCAACGGCGCCAACATTCTGGCCAACGTGCTCATCGAGCATGGCGGGCTCTTCGATGCGGCGGCGCTGATGCATCCGCTGATCCCTTTCAAGTCGCGTGACAACGCGGCTTTGCAAGGGACGAAGGTCTTGATCACGGCGGGAGAGCGCGATCCGATTTCGCCTGTGCCGCTCACCCAGGCGCTTGCCGACTATTTTGGCCGGCAGAAGGCGGAGACGAAGGTCGAGTGGCATCCGGGCGGCCACGATATCCGCCCGAATGAGATCGAGGCCATCCGTGCTCTCTTTGCTCCCTATGCCTGACCGATCTTGACATAAAATCCGGCGTGGCGGTTTTGCAACCGGCACGCCCGAACGCCTGTCCACGACAGCCGACGGCGCAAGTCTTGCTTGTGGCTCATTCGCTCGCTCGCTAATAGTCGAAGCTTGAAATGGGGGATGCGTCGTGACGCTGGGGGAGCAAAAACAATATCGGCTGGGCGTCGCCTATGTTGCGCTCTCCGCGCTCGCCTGGTCATCGTCGGGCCTTTTCGTCCGCACAATCCACGCCGATTTCCTGACCATTCTCTTCTGCCGTGGCATCGTTTCCGGGCTTGGCGTTTTCGCGCTGTTTTTCTATATCGAACGCCGCCGGGCGTGGCGGATCATCCGGTCGATGCGCGGACCTTCGCTTGCGGCGACCGTGCTTTCCACGGCCGCGATGATCAGCGGCATCGGTTCGATCTATTACACCTCGGTTGCCGATGCGATGGTGATCTATGCGACGGTTCCCTTCGTGACCGCTGGCATCGCCTACCTCTTCATCCACGAACGGCCGAGCCGGACGACGTTGATCGCAAGTGCCGTGGCGCTCGCCGGCGTTATCGTCATGTTGCTGGGCGAGACCGGCGGCGGTGGAAGCTGGCTCGGCAAGGGACTGGCGGCTATCATGTCGCTGACGGTGGCAGGTCTGGCCGTTGTCATGCGCCAGCATCGCGAAGTCCCGATGCTGCCTGCCATGGCGGCGTCCGCTTGGCTCTGCTCCCTCGTCACCTTCTGGTTCGCATCCCCGGGCGCCGTTTCCGTCCATGACCTTGGATTGATCATTGCCTTCGGGCTTGTTCAGAATGCGATGGGGCTTAGCCTTTACACATTCGGCTCGCGCCTTATTCCGGCGGCCGATGCCAGCCTGCTGACCTCGCTGGAAGTGCCGCTCACGCCCCTTTGGGTCTGGATATTCCTCAGCGAAGCGCCGTCCCCTGCAACGATGATCGGCGGCCCGATCGTGCTTCTCGCGCTCTTCGGCCATATATTCCTCGAGGTCCGCAGAAATCGTGTGCCGGCAACGGTGGAGATCGCTTGAAATTCAGGCCGGGCAGCGGATGAAATTTGGCATAGTCGATAGTTTTTATAGAAAATTAAATACCACCGGCTGCTCGTTTAGCGGAATGCGCTTGCTTGAGATGGCAGATGGAGCGAACTAAGTTGAGACCGTTGAAGGCTATGTCGGCCGGATGGGATGACGCTATGAACATGAAGACTTCCGCTTCGATCGAGAGTGCAACACCGTTTGCCGATCCGGAAGCCGTCAAATTCGAGTTTCGCAATGCGATGTCGCGCATGGCGGCGGCCGTTAATATCGTCACGACGAACGGTCCCGGCGGCCTTGCCGGTTTCGCAGCAACCGCCGTCTGCAGCGTCACCGACAGTCCGCCGACGCTGCTCGTCTGCCTCAACCGGACCGCCTCCGTCCATCCCGCGATCTCGGCCAACAGCGTGCTTTGCGTCAACGTCCTGGCGCATGACCATCAGGAACTTTCGCGCCTATTCGGCGGCAAGACGCCGGTTGCAGAGCGCTTTGCGGCTGCGGCATGGTCGGAGCTGGTAACGGGTTCGCCCGTGCTCGACGATGCGCTGGTTTCCTTCGATTGCCGCATCGTCCATCGCGGCGATGGCGGCACGCATGACATTCTGATGTGCGAGGTCGATGCCATCCGTCGTCGCGACGACGGGCAGGGGTTGGTCTATTTCGACCGCAACTATCACCCGGCCGGCTGAGCGGCCGATCGGTTCAATAGTTTTCCAGATACCATTCGACGAAGCGGCGAACGCCTTCCTCGACCTCGATCTTTGGCTTGAAGCCTGTCAGCGCGACCAGCAGATCCGGCACCGCATAGGTGCGGTGCACGTCGCCGGGTTGCATCGGCAGCATGTGGCGGATCGCCGGCTTTCCGAGCGTCGCTTCGATCGTTTCCACGAAATGCATCAGTTCGACCGGCTGGCCGCCGCCGATATTGACGACGCGGAAGGGGGCGTTCTTCGACAAGGTGTCGATCACCGTGTCGGAGGCGATCCGGTTTTCCTCCGACGGCACGACACCGATCAGCCGCACGATGCCTTCGACGAGATCGTCGATATAGGTGAAGTCGCGGCTCATTTTGCCTTCGCCGTAGATCTCGATCGGCCGATCATGCTTCATGGCGTCGACGAACTTGAAGAGCGCCATGTCGGGGCGGCCCCAGGGTCCGTAGACCGTGAAGAAGCGGAAGGCGGTCGTCGGGATGTCGAAGAGATGGGCGTAGCTGTGCGCCATCAACTCCATGCTCTTCTTCGTCGCCGCGTAGATCGTCATCTGCTCGTCGGCCTTGTCGCTTTCGGCAAAGGGGATCTTTTCGTTCGCGCCGTAGACTGACGAGGTCGAGGCGAGCAGCAGGTGCTTCGGCTTCAGTGCCCTTACCAGTTCGAGTATGTTGAACGAGCCGGTCACGTTCGAATCCACGTAGGATTTCGGGTTCTCGAGGCTGTAGCGAACGCCTGCCTGGGCGGCGAGGTGGACGATCACTTCCGGTTCGGCCAGTTCGGCTGCCTTTTCCAGGGCGCCCTTGTCTTCCAGCAGGCCCGTCACGGCCTTGAAGCCGTTCGAGCGGGAAAGGATGGCTACGCGCTTCTCCTTCAGCTTCACGTCGTAATAGGGCGTCATGCCGTCGAAGCCGACGACGAAATGGCCTTCGTCCAGCAGGCGCTTGGCGAGATGGAAGCCGATGAAGCCGGCGGTGCCGGTGATGAGATAGCGCATGATCAGCCTTCCGGAGTTGCCGCAAGATCCATCGCCGGCCTGCCGACGGATGTGTAGGTGAAGCCATGCTTGGCGATTTCGTCGCGACGATAGATGTTCCTGAGGTCGACGAGCAGCGGCGCCTTCATGATCGACTTCAATCGCGCAAAGTCCAGCGCGCGGAACTGGTTCCATTCGGTAACGATAACGACTGCATCCGCGCCCTTGGCAGCGCCATAGGCATCTTCGGCATAGGCGATGCCGTCGATCACCTTGCGGGCATTCTCCATGCCCTCAGGGTCGTAGCCGATGACTGTCGCCCCCGCATCCTGCAGCGTCTGGATGATCGAGATCGCCGGGCTGTCGCGCATGTCGTCGGTGTTCGGCTTGAAGGTGAGGCCGAGCACGGCGATCGTCTTGCCGCGGACTTCGCCGCCGAGTGCTGCGATCACCTTGCGTCCCATTGCGCGCTTTCTGGCGTCGTTGATCGAGATCGTCGTCTCGATCAGGCGCACGGGGCTGTCATAGTCCTGGGCAGTCTTCGCCAGCGCGAGCGTGTCCTTCGGAAAGCACGAGCCGCCATAGCCGGGGCCGGCATGCAGGAACTTCGAACCGATGCGGCCGTCGAGGCCGATGCCGCGTGACACTTCCTGGACATTGGCGCCGACCTTTTCGCAAAGATCTGCCATCTCGTTGATGAAGGTGATCTTCATGGCGAGGAAGGCGTTGGCGGCGTACTTGATCAGCTCCGAGGTGCGGCGTTCGGTGAAGAGCAGCGGCGCCTGGTTGAGGTAGAGCGGTCGGTAGACTTCGGTCATCACAGGGCGGGCGCGATCGTCGTTCAGGCCGATGACGATGCGGTCAGGGCGCTTGAAGTCCTCAATGGCGGCTCCTTCGCGCAGGAATTCCGGATTGGAGACGACGGCGACGTCGGCATCAGGGTTGGTCTCGCGGATGATGCGCTCGACCTCGTCGCCGGTGCCCACAGGGACGGTCGACTTGGTGACGATGACGGTGAAGCCTTTGACATGCTCGGCGATCTCGCGGGCGGCGGCATAGACGTAGGACAGGTCGGCATGGCCGTCGCCGCGGCGCGATGGCGTGCCGACGGCGATGAAGACCACATCGCTCGCAGCCACGCTTTCCCTCACATCGGTCGAGAAGGACAGGCGCCCGGCGCGGACGTTGTCGGCCACCAGATGCTCAAGGCCCGGTTCGAAGATCGGGATCTCTCCGCGCTTCAGCGCATCGATCTTGCCTTCGTCCTTGTCGACGCAGATCACGTCATGGCCGAAATCCGCAAAGCAGACCCCGGATACCAGACCGACATAACCTGAACCAATCATCGTGATGTGCATGAAGCGTCCTCAAACTGCAAAACAGGCGCGGCTTTGGCAGCGGCTGCCGCGACGGCTGCGCTTATACACAGAGTTTGCGGCCTCGCCTATATCGCCATGCCGATGTCCACCTAAGTGTCACGAACATGTCATGAAATTGCCGATTGAAGTAAACGCGCAACCATGACGCCAATTCTTCTATCGGGTTTCGATTCCGGCGCAGTATATCGCTTGAGATTACAATGGCTTTGTCCCATGCTGATTCGTAAAGCAGTCGCGAATATATGCCGCTGGTCATCTTCGATCTTAATATTCTCGAAGGTTGCCGCCGGTGGTTGATGGGGGCGCTGCGGTTGTCGGACCTGCCGGGATAGTCCTCGCGGGTCGGCATCTCGTGGGCGCGGCAATTCGGGAAGGTTGCATGAATTCTGCATTTGCGGTGCGCACGATGCGACCGGGGGAACTGGAACTCGCTCTGGAGTGGGCGCGGCAGGAGGGATGGAATCCCGGTCTCGACGATGCCCTTGCCTTTCATGAGGCCGATCCTTCCGGCTTTTTCGTCGGTGTTCTGGGCAGGCTGCCGGTGGGTTGCATTTCGATCGTCAAGTATAGCGAGAGCTTTGCGTTTCTGGGCCTTTACATAGTCCACCCGGACTTTCGGGGCAGGGGTTACGGCAAGATGCTGTGGGACAAGGCCATGGTCTCGGCTGAGGGCCGCACGGTTGGCCTTGATGGCGTTCCTGCGCAACAGGACAATTACCGTCGCTCCGGTTTCGAACTGGCGTTCCGAACCGTGCGTTACGGCGGCGTTGCCGATGTGCCGAAGCAGCTTTCCGGAAGCCCTGATGTCGTGACGGTATCGCCGGAAAAGCTGGCCGGCTTGTTGCGCTATGATGCTCGCATTTTTCCGGGAGAGCGCCGATCTTTCCTTTCCGCATGGTGCGGCGCGCCGGAGAAGCGGAAATCGGTGACGGTCGGAAGGGGGGGCAATATCCGCGGCTACGGCACCCTCCGTCGTTGCTTCGATGGCTACAAGATTGGTCCCCTGTTTGCGAACGATACCGAGACGGCAAGAGCAATCCTTGGCGCTCTGGCATCGGAGGCAGAGGGTACGCGCGTCTATCTGGATATCCCGGTCGACAATGCCGACGGGATCGCTCTAGCCGAGAGTTTCGGGCTGAAACCGGTCTTCGAAACGGCGCGCATGTATCGCGGTACAATGCCCGCCATGCCACTCAATCGCGTCTTCGGAATTACGACGCTAGAGTTGGGATAAGCCTTGGTCCCCAAGGCATTGGCGAGGCGCTGTTAACCTTAACGGCTGATTAACAGCCTTCTTCTCCCGTCATCTACTTTTCTTATTCCCTGTCGCGAAATACAAAACAGGCGGCTGTCTTTCGTGGGGCTGGACAACCATTGAGGGTTATTTTTATCGATGGAATTCAGCCATGCACGCAATGGAAGCGATCAACCGTCAGACCTGGCGCAACACCTGGGCTTTGCGGGATTACCGCCGCAGCAGCGGCTATCTCAATTTAGGTGAGCGCCGCGCCTTCGAGGCCAGTGCCTTCGACATGCGCCGAGGTCGGGGCCAGGGTAGGGTCCTTGATATCGGCGTTGGCGGTGGCAGGACGGCAGGGCTGCTGCGTGACGTGGCGGCGACCTATCTCGGCATCGACTATACGGCGGAGATGGTGCAATCGGCGCGCCAGAACCATCCGGACCTGCGCTTCGAGCAAATGGATGCGCGCGACCTTTCGGCATTGGCGGATCGCTCCTTCGATCTGGTGGTGTTCAGCTACAATGGTATCGATTCCGTCGACGCGGCCGGGCGGCGGGCAATCCTGTCGGAAGTGTCACGCGTGCTTGCGCCCGGTGGCTCCTTCGTCTTCTCGACCTTTCATCGCGATTGGCAGGGTTTTCAGGAGAGAATCGATTATTGCCGTCTCGAATGGACGCCCAATCCGGTGAAGCTAGGCTTCCGCACGTTTCGCTATGTCGAGGGCCGGATATTCGGGAGCCTGCGCATGCGCCGCTTCAGTGCGCTCGAGGAGCGGACGGGCGAACATGCCATTCTTCTGCACGGCGCCCATGATTTCGGCGTCATGGTCTATGCGACGACGCCGGTGCAGTTGCAGGCGCAGTTGTCTGAGGCCGGTTTCGAAACGCCGGCGCTTCTCTTCGACATTGATGGGAGTATCATTGGCTCCGTAGCGTCGAGCGATAACGAGTATTTTCATGTGGTGACGCGCAAGCCCATTCTGACATGAGGCTGAATGGGGGATCGAGACAGGGTTCACAATTGGGCCGGTTTTCCCCGAAAGAGACCGGGAAAAAGCCTGCATTGTCATGCAAAAAGCCCATTCTGATGGGATTGAAGGGTCGCTTTCGCAAAAACAAAGCTTTATAGATGCGCGGGTTTGAGCAAGGCGCAAAACATGCGCGGTAAGCGGGATTAGCTAAATGACGAATGTAGTCGTGATCGGTTCGCAATGGGGTGACGAAGGCAAGGGCAAGATTGTCGATTGGCTTTCGGAACGTGCGGATGTGATCGTGCGCTTTCAAGGCGGCCATAATGCTGGCCATACGCTGGTCGTGGATGGGGTGAGCTACAAGCTTGCGCTTCTGCCTTCCGGCCTCGTCCGTGGCAAGCTGAGTGTCATCGGCAATGGCGTTGTCGTCGACCCGCATCATTTCGTCGCCGAAGTCGAGAAGCTGCGTGCCCAGGGTGTTGCTGTTACGCCTGAGGTGCTGCGCATCGCCGAGAACGCGCCGCTGATCCTGTCGCTGCATCGTGACCTCGACGCCCTGCGCGAGGATGCCGCCTCCAACAGCGGCACCAAGATCGGCACCACGCGCCGCGGCATCGGCCCGGCCTACGAGGACAAGGTCGGCCGCCGCGCTATCCGCGTCATCGACCTAGCCGAGCCGGAAACGCTGCCCGCAAAGATCGACCGGCTGCTGACGCACCACAATGCTCTTCGCCGCGGCATGGGCCTCGACGAGATTTCCTTCGATGCGCTGCATGAAGAGCTGACCTCAGTTGCCCATCACATCCTGCCTTACGTCGACCAGGTCTGGCGCCTGCTCGACGAAAAGCGCAAGGCCGGTGCGCGCATCTTGTTCGAGGGCGCTCAGGGCGCGCTGCTCGATAACGATCATGGCACCTATCCCTATGTCACCTCTTCCAACACGGTTGCAGGCCAGGCAGCTGCCGGATCTGGCCTCGGGCCGACGGCGCTCGGCTATATCCTTGGCATCACCAAGGCCTATACGACCCGCGTCGGCGAGGGACCGTTCCCCTGCGAGCTGCATGACGAGATCGGCAAGCATCTGGCGACCGTCGGCCGCGAAGTGGGCGTCAATACCGGGCGTCCGCGCCGTTGCGGCTGGTTCGATGCGGTTCTGGTGCGCCAGACCGTAAAGACCTCGGGTATTACGGGCATCGCGCTCACCAAGCTCGACGTACTCGACGGATTGGAAGAGCTGAAGATCTGCGTCGGCTACAAACTGGACGGCAAGGAGATCGACTACCTGCCGGCAAGCCAGGCGGCACAGGCACGGGTGGAGCCAATCTACATCACGCTCGAAGGTTGGAAGGAATCGACCGTCGGCGCGCGCAAGTGGGCCGATCTTCCCGCCCAGGCGATCAAATATGTCCGGCAGGTGGAAGAGCTGATCGGCACGCCGGTGGCGTTGCTTTCGACCAGCCCCGAGCGCGAAGACACCATACTTGTGACCGATCCGTTTGAGGATTAATGTCGCGGATTAACAAGGAATCCCTGTCCGGTTTTGGGTCGGACATCATGAGAAAGTGCTGATGGCGGATTTTGTAGCAGTCATTCGGCGGGCCGTTGACGGTCTGTCTGACAATACACCGGAAATGCGAGTCAAGGTCTACGAGCGTGCACGCGGCGCTGTGCAGCGGCAGCTCGAGAGCATGAAGCCGCGTCCGCCGGAAACAATGCTGCAGCGCCAGCTTGAAAAGTTGGATGCCGCCATCAGGGATGTCGAGGCTGAATATGCCGAGGCGCTGCCCGTCGCGGAAGAGCCGCCTGCTGAAGAGCCGCCCGCCGAAGAACTGACACTTCAGGAACAGCCCCAGCCTGTCGAAGAGCACTATGCTGCCGAGCCCGAAGCTCCTGTGCAACATGAGGAGCCGGTTGCGCCTCATTACGAAGAGCCCGAGCCGGTTCGCGCCGCAGAAGAGGAACCTCAGGCCTGGCATGCGCCCGCCGAGGAAAACCGGGCGGTAGAGGAATGGCACGCCGCGCGGCCGCAGGAGGTTGAGGCAGCACCAGTCGAGGAGCCGCCAGCCGAGGAGCCGCAAATCGAGGAGACGCCAGCCGCTGCTTATCAGCCGCCGGAAGAGCTTCACGATGTGCCCGAAATTGCCCGGCATGAGGAGCGCGTCGAGCCGAGCCAACACGTCGAGCCTATCCACGAAGAGTGGCCGCAACAGCCGCAGGCCGAAATTCAATATTCGGTTGACGACGAACACCATCGGCTGACCGAAGTCGCTGCGGAAGAGGCAGCGACACTGCCGCGGGCGGAATTCATCACGGAGCCGCTCTATGCGGATGGCAGCGGTCGTCTTGAAGACGTATGGGCCGAGCAGGCCGCTCCTGCCGTCGAGAGCCGGACGGAGGAGCCTGCGCATAGTTGGGCGCCTGAGCCAGAGGTAGAGGTCGCTCCCGAGCCGCGGATTGCGGCCGTGGACGCTCCTCGGCCTATTCTTGCCTTCAGCGATCCCCTGGCTGATTTGGATACCCCGGTTCAAAGGCCCGTCGCCGCAAAAGCGGCTGCAGAGCCCTTTGCCTGGGATGCGGATGCGTTCGACGAGCTGCCGCCAATCCCCCCGGCGAAGAAGCCGGCGGAGCCGGTTGCGCTCGGCGATTTCGACGACGTCGATCTTTTTGCCGACGTGCACAATACTCCCGCAAAGCCGGCCCCGAAGAATGATGTTCCAGGCGACGGCTGGCGTGAGCTGAAGGAACTTGCGGGCTACGACAGATTCGGCAGCGATGACCAGGTTTCGTCGACATCGGTGCCGCCAGACCTCGACGCGGTCACGGTCTCCAAGCTGCAGGGCAAGAGCTACCGCATGGAACCGAAGCGTCGGCGCTTCGGCATCAAGGGTATTTTGCTGACGCTCATCGGTCTCGCCATCGTCGGCGGCGCCGGCTATGCGGCATGGCAAAATCGCAATGCCATCAACGGCATGGTCGCAGGTCTGATCAGCTCGGCGCCGAAGACGGCGACAGTTGTCGACAGCAAGCCTGCGACACCGGCGGCTAACACGGCAGCCAATACACCGTCGACGCCGGCCCAGGCCAACAGTGGCGCCGCCGCAAAGCCGGCAACAGGCAATACCGATGTCGCTTCGGCCGACACGGACAACACGGTGAATACCAAGTTCACCCAGCGGCTGATGGCCAATGGCAATGAGGTCGACGACGGGCCCGCACCGGCTCCCAGCCAGTCGCAGGTCGCCGAGGGCAAATCGGTCGCGCAGCAGAATATAGCCGCTGCCCCTGTTCCTGCTCCCGCTCCGGCAGCGTCCGCTCAGCCGAACGTAGCCCCGCCCGCACCTGCAGCACCTGCTCCTCAGCCGCAATCGAACGCAGCGCCGGCAGCGACGCCGCCGGCAGGAGGCGATCCCGCCGCGCCGGCACAGGCTGCAGCAGCCGCCAATGCTGCCACTCCGGCTGCGACCGGCGATGCGGCGACTGCAGCAGCGGCCTCGCAGCAGACGGCCCCGGTCGGTTCGGAAAAGATGTTCCTCTATGAGGAGCGCATCGGTCAGACCTCGCCAACCGCGATCGAAGGTTCGGTCACCTGGACGCTGCAACAGGAAAAAGGAACGGACGGCCGTCCTGAACCTTCCGTTCAGGGCAGCATCTCCGTGCCTGAACGTGGCCTGACCGCCATGATCACCTTCAAGCGCAACTCGGATCCGTCGCTACCCGCAAGCCATCTGGTTGAGCTGGTTTTCTCGGTACCGCCGAATTTTGAAGGGGGCAGTATCGATAGCGTCCAGCGCATTGCCATGAAGGCGACCGAGCAGGATCGCGGCGATCCGCTGATTGCAGTCCCTGCCAAGATCACCGACGATTTCCACATGGTGGCGCTCAACGACTTCCCGGATGCCCGCAAAACCAATCTGGATCTGCTGCGCAGCCGCGACTGGATCGATATCCCGGTCACCTATCGCAACGGCCGCCGTGCACTGCTGACGATGGAAAAGGGCCAGACCGGCACCGACGATTTCAATAAGGCGATCACCGCCTGGGCAGCGCTTGGAGATGTTTCCAGCAGCCAGTAGCGGCTCGTGATATCTAAGAATCAAAAAGGCGGACCGCCATGCGGTCCGCCTTTTGTTTTTGTCGAATGATGTGCAGGGCCGCTTAAGCCGTGGCTTCCACGACCCGCAGCGCCTTCGCGCGCTCCAGAGCATCCTTGCGGACGGCATCCTGGACCTTCTCGAAGGCACGGACCTCGATCTGGCGCACGCGCTCGCGGCTGATGTCGAATTCGGACGACAGGTCTTCCAGCGTGACCGGCTCATCGGCAAGGCGACGGGCCTCGAAGATGCGGCGTTCACGATCGTTGAGCACGCTCATGGCCTTGGACAGCATGCGGCGGCGCGTATCGAGTTCGTCTTGCTCGATCAGCACGTCTTCCTGGCTGTCGTGATCGTCGACGAGCCAATCCTGCCACTGGCCGGAATCACCCTCCGCAGCCTTGATCGGAGCGTTCAGCGAAGCGTCGCCCGAGAGGCGGCGGTTCATCGAAACGACTTCTTCTTCAGACACGTTCAGCTTCGTTGCAATTTCCGCAACGTGCTCCGGCTTGAGATCGCCTTCATCGATCGCCTGGATGCGGCCCTTGAGGCGGCGCAGGTTGAAGAACAGGCGCTTCTGGTTGGCAGTCGTGCCCATCTTCACCAGAGACCACGAGCGCAGGATATATTCCTGGATCGAAGCCTTGATCCACCACATCGCATAGGTCGCCAGACGGAAACCGCGCTCCGGGTCGAATTTCTTGACGGCCTGCATCAGGCCGACATTGCCTTCGGACACGACTTCGCCAATCGGCAGGCCGTAGCCGCGATAGCCCATGGCAATCTTCGCCACGAGGCGCAGATGGCTGGTGACGAGCTTGTGGGCAGCCTGACGATCGCCATGCTCGGCATAGCGCTTGGCAAGCATGTATTCTTCCTGCGGTTCCAGCATCGGGAACTTACGGATTTCGTCGAGATAACGATTGAGACCGGCTTCGCCGGCCGTGATGGACGGCAAGGTATTACGGGCCATGAATGCACCCTCCTATTTCCAGAATTCAACCCCTCTAGCGGGCGCGGGGAGCGCCCCTCACGAAGCAGGCTGAGACGTGCAGGTCAGCTAGACCCCGCACTAAGTCCATATACAGATAAGTACGGCAAAACAGTGATTCAAGGTCGGTTTCACGCAATGGTGACCCCGGTGTGACTGGTTTCGTCCCACCGCTATTTCGCGCAGCTATTGCAGTTTCTGCGCTTCCCAGTCTTGTCGAAAACGATCACCCATTTCGGAAAATCGCCGTCGATTGCCGGAAGCTTGGGGGCATTATAGTCCCCCGGGGCGCTTCGGTCCAGCCACAGGGCGGGTTAACCGCGGAGTGCTGCCGCCAGCTCTTCCATGTCTTCGGGCAACGGAGTCTCGAAGCGCATGACTTCGCCAGTGCGGGGATGTTCGAACTGCAGCATGTAGGCATGCAGCGCCTGACGCTGGAAGCGGTTGACCACTTCGCGGGCTCCGTCCGGCAGCAGGTTCGCCTTGGTCTTGAAGCCGGCGCCATAGGTGGTGTCGCCGAGCAGCGGATGGCCGATATGGGCCATGTGCACGCGGATCTGATGGGTGCGGCCGGTCTCGAGGTGGCATTCCACAAGGGCGGCAAGCGCGGTGGCATCCGGCGCTTCGTGGAAGCGCTCGAGCACTTCGTAATGGGTGATCGCCTCGTCGGCATCCCGCGTGCCGGGTTTCTTGACCGTACGCTTCGTCCGGTCGGTGTTCGAGCGGCCGAGGGGAGCATCGATCGTGCCGATCAGTTGGCGCGGACGTCCCCAGACGATCGCCTGGTAGGCGCGCTCGAGCTGCGTGGTGCGGCCGTGATCGGCGAACTGTTCGGAAAGATGGCGATGGGCCGTGTCGTTCTTGGCGACGACCATGACGCCCGTCGTGTCCTTGTCGAGGCGGTGAACGATGCCGGGCCGACGCACGCCACCGATGCCGGAAAGGCCTTCGCCGCAGTGATGGATCAGCGCGTTGACCAGCGTGCCCGTCCAATTGCCGGCACCGGGATGGACGACCAAGCCAAATGGTTTGGAGATGACGATGAGATCATCGTCCTCGTAGAGCACGTCGAGCGGAATGTCCTCGCCCTGCGGGGTCGGGTCTTCCGGCTCGGGGAGGGCGATCTCATAGGCGTCGCCGGGGCGCACCTTGCGGCTGGCGTCGGTGACGGGCTTTCCGTTCAGCAGGACCGCACCTTCGTTGACCATTGCCTTGACGCGGCTGCGCGAGAATTCCTCGCCGAGTTTTCCGGTCAGCCAGGCATCGAGCCGGCCTTCAGCGGTTTCGTCGGCGGTTAGGACTTTTCTATTGTCCGCAGCTTCTTTAAAGGGGTCGCTCAACTCTTTCTCCAGCGCCGGAAGCGCTCACAAGGAACAAGGACGCATCGATGACGAATTTCGAGCCAGACGATCAGGAGGAAAAGCCTCTCGATCCGGCCCTGGAAAATGTTCGACGCAAGATGGTGCGACTGCAGATCGTCTCCGTCGCCATCATGGTGGTGAGCCTTATGGCGGTCTTCGGCGCCGTTGTCTACAAGACGATGCGCCCGGCCCCGAAGGCTGTGGCGGCGACAACGGCTGACGTGCCTTCCGATGCGCCTGTTGCGGCCACCGCTGCTCTGCCGCAGGGATTTACGGTTCAATCCGTGGCGCTTTCGGGCCGCCAGGTGCTGTTCTACGGCGCGACGGCTGCCGGCCAGCACCAGGCGATCGTCTTCGACTATGGCATCGGCAGGATCGTCGCGACGATTTCTCTCGCCGGCAACTGACGGTCCTGACATGGAGAACGACCGGCTGATAGCGATTGATGATCCGGATGATCCCCGCATCGTCGAGTTCCGCGACATCCGCGAGCGTGACCTGACCGGACGCGAAGGCCGGTTCATTGCGGAAGGAACCGTTGTCCTGCGGCTGCTCGCCGATGCGCATTCGCGCCGGCGGGGTTTCGTGGCTGAAAAGCTGTTGCTCCTGCGCAATCGCGTGGCAGGTCTCGAAGAGATCATCGCAGCGTTTCCGCAGGACGTGCCGATCTATACGGCAGAAGCGCCTGTCATCGACGGCATTGTCGGCTTTCATCTGCATCGCGGCGTTCTGGCGCTTGGCAGGCGGACTGCCGAGGACAGTTTCGATGATTTTCTCGACCGTCTTCCGCCACAGTCCCTCGTGCTCGTGGGTTGCGGCATCTCCAACCATGACAATGTCGGTTCGATGTTCCGCAACGCTGCCGCCTTCGGCGCGGACGCAGTGCTGCTCGACGAGACTTCCTGCGACCCGCTCTATCGCAAGGCGCTGCGCGTTTCGGTGGGTTCGGTCCTGACCACGCCCTATTACCGGCAGGCCAATGCGCTCGATCTCCTCGCTGCGCTGGCCGCTCGCGGGTTTTCAATATGGAGCCTGTCGCCGCGCGGGAAAACGGATATCCGCGAAGTGCCCCCTTCGGGCCGCATGGCATTGGTGGTCGGAACCGAGGGCGAAGGGCTTCCGGAGGCTATCCTTGCCGCCTTCGGCAGCGCCCGGATTCCGCAAGCGCCCGGACTGGATAGCCTGAACGTCGCCACCGCAACCGGCATCGCCTTGTTCGAAATGGCCTCAGCGGCCGGGCGAATATAGGTCAGCGGTTCGGAAGCAGGTCGGCCACGCGCTGCGCGAGGCTGGTTCGCCCATCCTGGCCAGCCTCGATATTTTCCGGCAGAAGATTGCGAATGGCCGATTGCTCGCCTTCCTTCAGCGCAGTCAGCGCCACCATGTTGGCGGCGATGACGGCAATCTCCTCGCGCATGGCGTTGTCCTGGGCTGCGGAGCGTGATTTCAGCAGGCGGTCGGAGAGTGCCTTGCTGCGATTGCGCACATCGTCCGTCATCCTGGCAATCTCCGTCTCCACCTGACGTTCCGGCGCCGCGACAGCGGCAATGGTCGGGGTTTCCTTGCTCGTGTTTTCGGCAGGCTGCGGGCTGGGCTGCAGTTTCGCGAGCCTGGAAGAGGAGGGTCTCGGGATGCCGGCGGCGCGCAACGCGCGGCTCGCCTCCCGGGTTTCGGCGTTGGCCGCCTTCAGTTTTTCCTTAAGCCGTGCGACTTCGGCGAGACGGCGCTCGATGAGAGTTTCCCTGTCGGCATTGCCGGCAACCTCGCGGTTGAGCTTGTCTTCCAGCCGTGACGTCTTGTTTTCCTCCTGGCCGAGCCGCAATTCGGCATCCTTGGCGCGCTTGGTAACCAGGCTGACATCGTTGCGCAGCCCGTCGCGCTCGTCGCGCAAGGCGTTCATCCGGAACCGGAGATTCTCGATCTCGGTCTCGCGGGTGGCAAGGTCGATCTTCAGGTTGTCGGCATCCGCGGTTATCTTGGCAAGGCGGCGGCGCAGGGTCTCGATGTCGGATTCCTTTTCGGCATGCGCCTGCTCCGAAACACGAAGGCTGGCTTTCAGCTGGCTGATATAGCTTTCCTCGCGGCGCAGGCGGGAGCGCAGATTGCCGGCTTCCACGTCCATTTCGTCGATCTGCGACTGGAGGTCGGTGTTTTCGGATGCCAGCCGCCCGGCCTCCTTGATGAGCGTATCCTGGCGAAGCTGCAGGCTGACGGCCTTTTCGCGTTCCTGGGACAGGGCCTGCTCGGTCTTGGCATTTTCAGCGGCATAAAGGGCGCGCGCCATGTCCTTCTGGGCGCGCACTTCCTGCGGGCTCAGCGGCATGGTGGCTTTCAGTCGCTTTTCGGTGAACCAGACAATACGGCGATGGACCGCAGGCGCTATGAGGAAGACCAGAAAGATCGCGGTCAGGAAACCCAACCCGAACAGCAGAGCGAATTCAATCACAGGAGAGCCATCGTCTAACAGTTGATTCCGGTTCTAACAGCTCTCGATTAAACATGAGGCAGTGAGAGGGGCAAGCCTTTAAATGGGCGTAGCACTTGTTGTCTCAAGGCTGGCCCAAGCTCTGCGGCCTGGGCCAAATAGGAAATATCCTCAGAAGGGATTCCAGGTCGGGGTGCTGGTAACCTTTAGATAGCCGACGTTCAGGCCAAGGCGGGCGCCGATGCCGGTGCGGATCGGCACGATTAGCACATTGTCGTTCTTCAGCAGTGTCATGCCGACGCCGGCGACCATGAAGGCCTGGCCGCTGACGCCGCCGTAGCGGGCATAGAGCGCATTGGTCGAAGGAAGATCGTAGACGAGCATCATCACGCGCGTCCCCTGGCCGCCTGCATCCAGTCCGAGCGAGGGACCCTGCCAGTAAACGGGGTGCTCGCCGGCATTCTTGGTGTTCAGCTGGCCTTCGCCATAGGTGAGACCGGCGATGAAGGCGCCGGAGCCTTCCTGGCCGAGAATATAGCCGTTCGGCAGGCCATAGCGCTCGAAGGCGGTTTCCACCACCTTGGCAAGGCCGCCACTGGTGGAGCCGAAGAAGGCGTGACCCGAATCAACAATCTCCTGCATGGTGTACTGGCCGCTTGTCGCCGCCGAGGCCTGCCGCGGCGGGAGCGAAAAGCTCACAAACGCCAACAGGGCCAGAATCAGGCCCAGGCTCGAAATTCTCCGCGGAAATTGATGGCGCATAGTGTCACCCGTTCATCATGGTCGGTGCGATGAGTCGTCTGTTGCGACTGAGGTGCATTTTGCGGTCATCGTCTTAACAATGGGTTTACCAAATATGGTGTCATTATGACGCGCGATACACTGGCAATTGCAATGCTCGTGCAAACCTGCTGTGGCATCGTTTGGCGACAATTTCGTTTGCCCAGCATTCAGGAGACAATGAATGTCCAAGAATCCGAATCTCACTCTGGCAGGACCGGATCTGGCTGCGCTCCTTTGCAGCCGTGTTTGCCATGATGTCATTTCACCCGTTGGTGCAATCAACAACGGCCTTGAGCTCCTGGATGAAGGCGGCGCCGATGCCGACGCCATGGACCTCATCCGCACCAGCGCGCTCAACGCCTCTGTCCGGTTGAAATTTGCCCGCCTTGCCTTCGGCGCCTCCGGCTCGGTCGGCGCGTCGATCGATACGGGCGAAGCCGAACGCGCGGCCAAGGATTTCGCCGCCGCCGAAAAGAAGACGGAAGTCGTCTGGATCGGTCAGCGGGCGATCATTGCCAAGAACCGCGTCAAGCTGTTGCTCAACCTCTTTCTCGTCGCCTACGGGTCCATCCCTCGCGGCGGCACCATCGAAGTGACGATGGAAAATCCAGAATTCGATGCGACGTTCAAGATCGTTGCTCGTGGTCGCCTGATGCGGCTGCCGCCGAAATTCGTCGAGATATGCTCCGGTACCGTCGAAGAAGCAATCGATGCTCATTCCATCCAACCCTACTACACCGTCCTGCTGGCGGAAGAGAGCGGCATGGAACTGACTTACAATGCGACGGCGGAAGAGCTGATTTACACAGCTACGGTAAGCAATTCTTAGGTCATACGCGGCAAAATTGCGTCAATATCGGTAACGATTCCTTAGCCCGGCGTCATTATCGTCTCAGTTGAAGGCGGTGCTCGCCGGGACTTTACGGGCGGGCACAGAGGAGTGACTGATGCAAAGGTTCATGATTACTGATACCTCCGACGTTGTACGCAAGGTCGGCAAGCGTATCTTGTCCGAACTTGACTTTCTGGTCAGCGAAGCCTCCAACGCCCAGGAAGCCCTTGCTCGTTGCCAGATGGAACTTCCAGAATATCTGATCGTCGATGCCGGAATGGAAGGCGCGCTGGAGCTGATCGCCAACATCCGGGCGATGCCAAATGGCAAGGACGCCAAGATTTACTATTGCGTCGTCGAGGCCGATCTGAAGAAGCTCATGGCCGGCAAGCGCGCCGGAGCAACCGATTTCTTGTTGAAGCCGTTCGATCGCAAGATCCTGACGGCCGTGTTCGGGAACCGGGCAGTCGCGGCCTAAGGCCCAGTCGCATTTTATCGCAGATATAGCCGCGCGCAGCCGCCGTTTGACCGCACTGCACGCCTCTTGCACCATCCTCGGGCCTGTCCCGAGGGTCTATGACCGTTGATTTTATTGATATGTTGCAGATCCTCGGGATAAGGCCGAGGATGACGAACATATTGTGTGGACCCATGCAGAAGTGTTGGCTAGCTCGATGCGCACGGCAACTACCAGGCAAAAGAAAACCCGCCATAAAGGCGGGCTCTCGAAAAAGCGGCGGTGTCTGGGGTAGGCGGCGGTAGCTATCAGGCGGTTTCGGCGTATTCGGCGCCGTCGGGCTCGCGTAGCACATAGCCGCGGCCCCAGACGGTTTCGATGTAGTTCGCGCCGCCGGCAGCATTTGCGAGCTTCTTGCGGAGCTTGCAGATGAAGACGTCGATGATTTTCAGTTCGGGCTCGTCCATGCCGCCGTAGAGGTGGTTCAGGAACATTTCCTTGGTAAGGGTCGTACCCTTGCGGAGCGAAAGCAGCTCCAGCATCTGGTATTCCTTGCCGGTGAGGTGAACGCGCTGGCCACCAACTTCGACGGTCTTGGCGTCGAGGTTGACGATCAGTTCGCCGGTCATGATAACCGACTGGGCGTGACCCTTGGAGCGGCGGACGATAGCGTGGATGCGGGCGACCAGTTCATCCTTGTGGAAGGGCTTGGTCATGTAGTCGTCGGCGCCGAAGCCGAGACCGCGAACCTTGTCCTCGATTCCGGCCATGCCGGACAGGATAAGGATTGGCGTCTTTACCTTCGACAGGCGGAGCGTGCGGAGCACTTCGTAGCCGGACATGTCGGGAAGGTTAAGATCCAGGAGAATGATATCGTAATCGTAAAGCTTACCGAGATCGACGCCTTCTTCACCGAGATCGGTGGTGTAGACGTTAAAGCTTTCCGACTTGAGCATCAACTCGATGCTCTGCGCTGTCGCGCTGTCGTCTTCAATGAGTAGAACCCGCATAATTATCCCCTTTACCGCCGCCGAAAGGTCGTCAGCCCCTTTACGCGATACCGATCCAGTCACTACCTGATTTGGAAGCTGCCACGGAATGGTTAACAAATTCTGATTCACTCTGGCAAGATGTATCGAATTTATTAAATAATTTTTCCATTCCACTGTTTTCCAATGTGAATCAGCAAGTGCTATTCCTTAACCAACACCTTAAGAAAACGATCCAAACGATTCATTCGACTCATCAATGCCGTTGTATCGAAATCTGCTCGCTTCATTTACTGACCCTTAAAAGATCATGGCTATCATTAACGATGCCCGTAAACGAAAGGTTACCAGCGGTAGGTTTTTGTTAATGCCGCTGTAATTTTTTTAATCCAAGCCGTTTCAAAGCGGTGCGGAGGGCAATGTTGTAAGAGAGCCGGGGTCTCGCATCACGGGAGTAATGCGTATGAAGTCACGTGAGAGCCTAGTGCGCCTGAAGGAATTTCAGGTGAATGAAAAACGTCGCCAGCTGCAGCAACTGCAGATGATGATGGCGGAATTTGACCGGATGACCAAGGATCTGGAAAGCCAGATCGTCCTGGAAGAGAAGAAGTCCGGTATTTCCGACCCTAATCATTTTGCCTATCCGACCTTTGCAAAGGCTGCACGCCAGCGTGCCGACAACCTGCAAGTCTCGATACGGGAATTGCGGGCACAGGAAGAGGCGCTGGAAACAGCACTCGAGGAAATGCAGGCGGAATATGCCAAGGCGGCAGCCATCGAGGAGCGCGACGGGGGTGTAAGAGCGCGCGCCTGACTGGATTTTCCGTCGCCGGTGGCGGCGAAATTCCTGAAAAGCCGTGCATGACTGGCCATAAAGGCCGGCCATGCACGGCTTTTGGTGTTTTTCGGATGACGGGTTCAGTATTCAGCCGCTGATGACATCGCGCCAGTCTTCATGGCGTGCCGCCTGTGCCTTGAAGAACGGGCAGAGCGGGATGATCTTCCAGCCGCCACGCCTTGCTTCCTCGACTGCATGAAGGGCGAGCGCCTGGCCGACGCCTTTGCCGCGCAATGCATCGGGAACGCCGGTATGGTCTATAATGATCAGCTTCGGCGACGTCCGCGAATAGGTCATCTCGGCCTCGTGCCCGTCGATGGTCGCAACATAACGTCCGCCGGACCGGGTCTCTTCAAGTCTTATATCCATGATCTTTTCACCTTGGGATTCCAGACTTCAGCTTAACTTCACATGGCGAAGCATGGAAAGCTGATGTTCGCGCCCGGCTGGATTTACTAGCCTGAAACGAATTCCATTGCAGACGATTCTCGATAGGGGGATGGTTTCATGCGTCATTTGCAGGCCATTTTACTTGTGGCCGCGCCGTTCCTGCTCGCGCTCGGGCTCATCCTGCCGCTCGTGCGTTTCGAGAAGCTCTATTTTTTCAGCGAGACGCCGTCGCTTTTGGCCATCGTCCTATCGCTGTGGCAGACCGGCGATGGTTTTCTGGCAGGGATCGCCGCTCTCGTTTCGATCGCGTTGCCTCTTCTCAAGATGTTCAGTCTTGCGATCGAAGCGATATCCGACAGGGAAGGGGGAACCGGCACGTTCTTTTTCAATCATGTCGTACCGCAGCTATCCAGGTGGTCTATGATGGATGTGCTTTTGGTCGCGATCGTGATTGCCGCGGCAAAGACCAGCGGGCTTGCCAGCGCATTCACGCAGCCAGGCCTATGGTGCTATGCCGGTTCCACAATAATTTCGGGCCTTCTGCATTCCCTGCTCAGGAAAGCGTCCGGCCCGAAAAAATGAATTCATCAGTTGGTGAGAATTTCCATCAATGACGATATTGCTGGATGCGCGTCGTGCGCAAACCTGCAAGGCCATGGCTGCTGATGGAGGACTGCCAGGACAGGAATTCTTCAACTGTGAGCGTATAGCGCTCGCAGGCTTCTTCCAAGCTCAACAGGCCACCGCGAACCGCCGCAACAACCTCTGCCTTGCGACGGATCACCCAACGGCGCGTATTCGGCGGGGGCAGATCGGCAATCGTAAGCGGGCTGCCATCGGGGCCGATGACATATTTTACTCGGGGACGTATCATTTCGGTCATTGGGACTCTCTACACAACTCAAGACCACGTCCATCACTCTAGCTTGCCACATTTAAAAATTGACTAAGCGGTTAGTAAGACTTTGATAACAATTTTAAGCAGATGGCGTCGGGGCTGATTTGCCGGATCAAAAGAAGATCGTCAGCTTCCGTGCCGTGAATTTGAGTAAAATGCATGATAGGCATGCAAAAACGATGTTACAATCCTAAAGCGATCTAGACTATAAGGCAGACATTCAAGAACAAGTGTCGGTTTTCCGCTCTTATCGCGCCTTCTATCCAATCTCTTTTGCGTCGTTCCAGCCGTTTGTTTGGCCGGGCGATGTTTCGTTTTTGGTCGCTCGCGGAAAGACTTCGGCACCCGGAGTCCCATATGCCGAAGTATGAAAGCGCGGTTCGCCGCGCGCCGCGTGGCAAAGAACCGTCGCCCGAACCTTTGACGACTCACGCCGAGTTGCTTGGCGGGGCCGTCGCCAGAGCGGGTTTCGATTACTATTTGATGGCCCGCTTTCCGCGGGGAGACAGTGTCGGCTTTGCCGATAACCAGATCGCCTGCAATTGGCCGCGGGAACTTGTCGAACATTATTCAAGCAGCGATGTGTTTCACTGCAGCCGGCTCGTATCCGCACTTAAATATACGAACATGCCTGTCTTCTGCGAGGGCGGCGGATTTGCAAGTGCGGCTGCGAACCACGAGAGCAGGGCACTGACCGGCTGGTTTATGGATCGCGGTTTGCGAACGACTTTTGCCTTCAGCCTGCACGATGCAGCATTGCGTCACTACATCTTCGCCTTCTCGGGCAAACGCGCGAAACTCTCTGACAGGGAGAGCATGGAGCTTGTCTACGGCGCGATGCAGATCCTGCATGCTTTCGCTCGCGATCTCGATGACGGCGATGGACCGGCAGAGCAACTGAGCAAACGGGAAATCGAATGTCTGCGCTGGTCGGCTGCCGGCAAGAGCAGCGAAGAGATCGCAATCATTCTCGATCTCTCGTCGCATACCGTCGCCAGCTACCTGAAGAGCGCGATGCGAAAGCTCGACTCGGTCAATAGAATGCAGGCGGTCGCCCGCGCTTTCCGGTACAGGCTGATATAGCGATCCGATCCTGAGGCGGCGCCGACGGTTAGAAACCGTTGCCGCCGCGCATTTCGGAGATGAATGTGCCGACGATGATCCGGATATCCAGGAAGACCGAGAAGTTCTCGACATAGAATAGATCGCTGGCAATGCGCGCCCGGGCTTTTGCGGCACGATCCGTGGGGCCGCGCAGCCCGCGCATCTGGGCAAGACCCGTGATTCCCGGCCGCACAAGATGGCGGTAGTGGTATTCGGGAACCAGTTCCTCATAGACCATTCCTGCCGCCAGCATGCCGATAGCATGGCAGCGAGGTCCGACCAGCGACATATCCCCCTTCAGCACGTTCAGGAGCTGAGGCAGTTCATCAAGATTGGTTCGGCGCAGGATCGCACCGATACGGGTGATGCGCGGGTCGTTCTGCACGGTCTGGGCTACGCCGGATGCGTCGCACATATCGGTGCGCATCGAGCGGAATTTATACACCCTAATTTTTGTGCAGTTTTTGCCCCAGCGAACCTGGGTGAACAGCACCGGGCCGGGGCTGTCGATGCGAATCAACAGAGCAATTGCAGCAAAAAAAGGCAGAAGAATAATGAGGGCGCTCAAAGAAGCGGCAATGTCTATCGTACGCTTGAGGAAATGTTGAAGCGGGCGAGGCTTGCTGTTGGGGACGCGAATGATCCCAGATGAGGCCGAGCGACCAAGAAAGCGATTGCGCTCAATTTCGAATGCGCCACCGGGAATACTGTTATGTAAGTCCGTGATGCTCAAAATCTTGGCTCTTAATTCTGTTGGAGACCTAATGCTTAAACTTAAATATTCATTAAGTCATTCAAGCAGCTTTGTCACTATGTAGCTTAACGATTGGTTAATCGCATAAAAGCACGCATTTGCAACAATAGTATCACGTTACCCCACAAAGTTCATTGCGCTGCAGTAACGCCTTTGCTGCAAATGCGTTATGTAGCTGATTTCCCGAGAAATTTGAGATTTTTGAAAAAGAGTTCAACTTGGTTGAACTTCATCCACAGCGTTTCCGCATATCTGGGTTGCAATTCATGCATGTTTCCAAATAGAACAAAGAACTACTCCCTTTGGGCTATTGTTTCTAAAGCAAAAGGGCGACGATCTCCGTCTTGCCGTTACCGAATTCCACTTGCGCCGTTCCGGAATAAAGCAGGGTCAAGCCATCGCCCGCGGTCAGAAAGGCTAGTCCTGCCGCGGTCTGACGCTCCGGCCCGGATAGGGCAGGCGAAGTAACCATCGCCAGCGTTACGGAACCATTTGCAAGAAGACTGATGGAATGACCGCCGGAGGAGACGACGCTGGCGGAGAGCAGCAGCAGATAAATTCCGCTGGCCGGCACCACGAGGCTATGTCCCCCGCCGCTGCCGACCGCATCCCCGAGCGAAAAGCCGCCTTGTACTATGCCTGGATCGCCAAAGCCGGTCTGGCTGCCGCTTGCGGGCGATGAGGTCCCTGATGGAGGCGAGGCTCGCACAAGGGGCTTGCCGGGCGTGGTGACGACGCCTTGTGGCGAGATGGCAAGTCCTGTTTGCCAGGCGCTGCCGTCGGGGCTAACCTTGATGGCGAAATCGTCGTTGCCGGCAAGTCCCATTTCGGCTCGCCCCGACCATGCCGTCTGGAAGAGAAGGGATGCCGTATCGGCCGGCGCCGCCTTATTGATCTTGATCTGATGCCCGTTTCCGACGTGGCTGAAAAGGCTGGCGGGCGAGGCGACCGCCAGCCTGTTGGTCTCATCGGCCGTCGCATTTATCCCGAGCTTGGGCATTGAATCGGAGGAGGGCGGGTTGATCTCCGTCCATGCGCCGCCTGTCAGCACGCGAAGCTGCGCCTCGGACAGGAACCATGCCTGCCAGCCCTCCCGAGGCTCGATGAGGATCCAAGCGCCGTCCTGCCGGAAGGCGATCGATCCGGATTTGCCGGACCACGGTCCGGTCGATGCCGCAGCGATCAGATAGCAATCGCCTTCGACCGGGGCATCCGGGGGTGCGGAAAGCTCGGCCGATATGACTAGTTGCACGACGGCGTCGAGCCGCTGCAAAGCCTCGTTGTGGGTGACATGCTTCTGCGCCTGGGAGGGTAGGATGTAGGGCAGGGCAAGATTGACGGTTTCTTCGGACACAGGCGTTCTCCCGCTTGGCGGCAGGCAAGCGCCGATATGCGGGCCGAACCATGCCGTTGTTTCGCCACGAGTTTAGGTGGGGCGAAACGAGCGGGGAAAAATCGGCGGTGTAGTGCTTGAATTCGTTCGGCTTTACGCCATTCTCATGCCACAGCGGCGCTCTTGCCGCCCCAGCAGATGAAGCTGGGATTGGCGAAATCGGCGTCATGTGATTGATCCGTCTTGCCGTAACGCAGCGGCTGGCCATCCGTCATCACGGTAGTGCCGCCGGCGGCACGCAACACTGCGTCGCCCGCTGCGGTATCCCATTCCATCGTGCGGCTGAAGCGCGGATAGACGTCCGCCTTGCCTTCCGCAAGGAGGCAGAATTTCAGGGAAGAACCGATCGAGGTGCAGGCGCTTACCGCATTCTCCGCCAGGAAGTCGTCGGTGCGGGCGTTGCCGTTGCATCGACTTGCCAGCGCCAGCAGATTTTCCGGCCGTTCCCGGACGCGGATCGGAAGGCGTTCCGTGATTTGGAAATCTTTCCCGACCACCAGCCGCTCCGCCTTCCGGTCGTCGGCCACGAAGGCAACTCCGATTGCGGGTGCGTAGACGATGCCGGCTACGGGAATGCCGTCCTTTATATAGGCGATGTTGACCGTGAACTCGTCGCGATGCTCGACGAATTCACGCGTGCCATCCAGGGGATCGACGAGAAAGAAGGACTTGCCTCGTACATCGGGAACATGTCCGGCAGAGACTGATTCTTCCGCGATGACGGGGATGTCGGGAAATTCCCTGGAGAGATGAGCGAGAATGATCTGCTCGGCGCGTTCGTCAGCAATCGTGACCGGCGACAGATCCTGCTTGAGCGACACGGCACAGTCGGACCGGTAGACCCTAAGAATGGCCTTGCCCGCTTCCAATGCAGCCTGTTCGAATGTCTCGAGCATATTCCGGTCGTCTCTCCGCAGCAACTAAGCTTTCAATCTACACTAATCCTGCAATGCAGTATTTAAGAAGTCTTAACCGATAAGTTTAGGTCGTGGTTGCATCACATTTACCCTGTCTAGCCGCTGAAACGTGATTTCGCAATTGGCGACCCTTTGCCTGCTCTATTGGTCGCATCCACGATGCCCGCACTCTCGCGCTTCGGTTAAATTCATCTGCCGATTCAGCATATTCACAATAAACGAAATCACGTCTCATCCGGCCAAATTAGTGTCCTTTACGGGCTTGTCGTTTTTATTGCATGTGCGAATGTGTGCGCCGTTTGATACTAGGGCCTTTGCATGCGCTATTCCGCTTTTTCCATCCTGAAGAATGCGTTTTCCGGAAATCGTAACTGGGAGCCGGTCTGGCGAACGCCGGAACCGAAGCCGCATTATGACGTGATCATCGTCGGCGGCGGGGGGCATGGGCTGGCGACAGCCTATTATCTCGCCAAGGAATTCGGCATCACCAATGTCGCGGTTCTGGAGAAGAGCTATCTCGGCTCCGGCAATGTCGGCCGCAACACGACGATCATCCGTTCCAACTATATGCTGCCGGGCAACGAGCCTTTCTACGAATTTTCCATGCAGCTCTGGGAAGGGCTGGAGCAGGACTTCAACTACAATGCGATGGTCTCGCAGCGTGGCGTCCTCAACCTCTTCCATTCGGATGGCCAGCGCGATGCCTATGCGCGACGCGGCAATGCGATGAAAATGCATGGGGTAGATGCCGATTTGCTGGACCGGGAGCAGGTGCGCAGGATGGCTCCTTATCTAAATTTCGATCACGCGCGCTTCCCGATCATGGGCGGCCTCCTGCAGAAGCGCGGCGGCACGGCCCGCCACGATGCAGTCGCCTGGGGTTATGCCCGCGGCGCCGACATGCGCGGCGTCGACCTCATCCAGCAATGTGAAGTGACAGGCATCCGCCGCGAAAACGGCCGCGTCACCGGCGTCGAGACGACCCGTGGCTTCATCGGCTGCAACAAGCTGGGTCTTGCCGCTGCCGGCAACACCTCGACGCTCGGCCGCATGGCGGATCTGGAGCTGCCGATCGAAACCCATGTGCTGCAGGCCTTCGTGTCGGAGGGGCTGAAGCCCGTCATCGACAACGTCATCACCTACGGTGCCGGCCATTTCTACATCTCGCAGTCCGACAAGGGCGGCTTGGTCTTCGGCGCGGATATCGATTACTACAGCTCCTACGCCCAGCGCGGAAACCTCGCCACCGTCGAGCATACGATCGAGGAGGGGGTGGCGCTCATTCCTGGCCTGTCGCGCGTCCGCGTGCTGCGCACCTGGGGTGGCGTCATGGACATGAGCATGGACGGCTCGCCGATCATCGACCGGACGCCGATCGATAACCTCTATCTGAATTGCGGCTGGTGCTACGGCGGCTTCAAGGCGACGCCCGCCTCCGGCTTCTGTTTCGCGCACCTGATCGCCAACAACGATTCCCATCATGTCAGCCGACTGCTCCGTCTCGACCGTTTCCAGCGCGGTTTCCCGATCGACGAGAGCGGCAAGGGCCCGCAGCCGAACCTGCATTGAGGCAATAGAGTCATGGCAAGTCTGATTAACTGTCCGCATTGCGGCGTCCGTCCGAAAGAAGAATTCTCGATCCGCGGCGATGCATCCGTCGAGCGCCCCGCACCGGCTGCTCCCGATGAAGACTGGCATCGCTACGTCCACATCCGTGACAATCCGCGTGGCCGCTATCTCGAGCATTGGCACCACACGTCAGGCTGCCGCCGCTGGCTGGTCGTCGACCGCAGCAATGTGACCCATGAAGTCTTCTCTGTCGTCGATGCCGCCGACAAGGCGCGGGAGAATGCGCAATGACCGCCTATCGTCTGTCCTCCGGCGGTCTTGTCAATCGCGGCCGGCCGCTCTCCTTCTCGTTCGACGGCAAGGAGATGAAGGGTTTCGACGGCGACACGCTGGCCGCGGCACTGCTTGCCAACGACCAGCTGCTCGTCGGCCGCAGCTTCAAGTATCACCGGCCGCGCGGCATCGTGACCGCAGGCTCCGCCGAGCCGAATGCGCTGGTTACGATCGGCAAGGATGGCCGCACCGAGCCGAACACGCGCGCTACCGTCGCCGAGCTCTACCAGGGCATGACCGCCGTCAGCCAGAACCGCTGGCCGTCGTTGAAATATGACGTCGGCTCGGTCAACAGCCTGTTGTCACCCTTCCTCGGTGCAGGCTTCTACTACAAGACCTTCATGTGGCCGGCAGCCTTCTGGGAAAGGGTCTACGAGCCCTTCATCCGTCGCGCCGCAGGTCTCGGCAAGGCCGTGATGCAGGCGGATCCGGATCGCTATGAGAAGGCCTGGGCGCATTGCGACCTGCTGGTGATCGGCTCCGGCCCGACCGGATTGATGGCAGCGCTGGTTGCGGCGCGCGCCGGGCTTCGGGTGATCCTGGCCGATGAAGGTTTCCGTCTCGGCGGTTCGCTGCTTTCGGAAAAGGTTTCGATCGGCGGGACTGCCGCTGACGCGTTCGTGCAGGCGACGCTGGAGGAGCTTTCGAGCTTTACCAACGTGACGCTGATGCCGCGCACGACGGTTTTCGGCTGGTACGACGACAATGTCTTCGGCGCCGTCGAAAAGGTTCAGAAGCATGTCGCCATGCCATCCCCTGAACTGCCGGTCGAGCGGCTCTGGCGCATCATTACCAAGCGCGCGATTCTGGCGACCGGTGCCGAAGAGCGGCCGCTTGTCTTCGGCGGCAACGACCGCCCCGGCGTGATGATGGCAGGCGCAATGCGCAGCTATCTCAACCGTTACGGCGTCGTTGCCGGCAAGAGCGTCGCGATCTTCACCAATGGCGGTTCCGGCTATCGCACTGCGCAGGACCTTGTCGCCCAGGACGTCGACATTGCGGCCATCATCGATACGCGCAATGCCGTTCCCGAAACTGCGCCAAAGAACGTTCGCGTCATTCATGGTGGCACGATTTCGGCCACCAAGGGCGGGCAGCGAATCAAGGGCTTGCTGGCGGACCGCGGTGGCCTCGACGAGGTCATCTCCTGCGACGCGCTTGCGATGTCAGGTGGCTGGTCGCCGATCATCCATCTTGCCTGCCAGCGCGGCGCCAAGCCGGTCTGGTCGGACGAGAAGCAGGCCTTCATGGCGCCATCAGTCGGCGGCGAGCTGGAGGTCGCAGGGTCTGCGGCGGGCATCGAGAGCATCTCGGGATGCCTGAGGGACGGTGCGGACAAGGCTGCGCGCATTGCCGCGAGCCTCGGCGTGACAGCCGCCGCATTCGAAACGCCTGAGGTCGAGGGCGAGTATGATCCGGCATTCGCGGCGATGTGGCATGTGCCCGGCGCCAAGGACAAGGCTTTCATCGACTTCCAGAACGACGTGCATTCCAAGGATCTGAGCGCTGCCCTGCGCGAAGGTTTCGGGCATATCGAGCACGCCAAGCGCTATACGACGAACGGCATGGCGACCGATCAGGGCAAGCTCGGCAATGTCAACGCTGCCGGCATCATCGCGGGCATGCGCGGCGTCAGCCCGGCTGCCGTCGGCACCACGACATTCCGGCCCTTCTACACGCCCGTCTCCTTCGGGGCGATGGCGGGCACGGCGCGCGGCAAGCATGCGCGCCCGACACGCGAATCGCCGTTGCATGGCTGGGCGAAGAAGAACGGCGCCGTTTTCGTCGAGGCCGGCTTCTGGTATCGCTCCTCCTGGTTCCCGCGCGCTGGCGAAAAGACTTGGCGCGAAAGCGTCGACCGCGAAGTGTTGAACGTCCGTGCCAATGTCGGCATCTGCGATGTCTCTACCCTCGGCAAGATCGAGGTCTTCGGCACCGATGCCGCCGAGTTCCTCAACCGTCTCTACACCAATGCCTTCCTGAAGCTTTCGGTCGGCAAGGCGCGCTATGGGCTGATGCTGCGCGAAGACGGTTTCGTCTTCGACGACGGCACGACCAGCCGCCTGTCCGAGAACCATTTCTTCGTCACCACGACGACGGCCTATGCCGGCGAGGTCATGACGCATATGGAATTCTGCGCCCAGACTCTCTGGCCGGATCTCGACGTGCGCTTCGTCTCCTCCTCGGATCAATGGGCGCAGATGTCGATCGCCGGGCCGAAGGCACGGCTGGTGCTGGAGCAGGTGGTCGAGGATGATATCTCGAATGCGGCATTCCCGTTCCTGGCGGCAGCGCCTGTGACGCTGAAGGGCGGCCTCAAGGCGCGCCTGTTCCGCATCTCCTTCTCCGGCGAGCTTGCCTACGAACTGGCGGTTCCGGCCGGTTACGGCGAGGCGGTGGCGGATGCGATCATGGAAGCCGGAAAGGCGCATGATATCTGCGCTTACGGCGTCGAGGCGCTGAACGTCATGCGCATCGAGAAGGGCCATGTCACCCATTCCGAACTGGACGGCCGTACGACGCCCGACGATATCGGTCTGGGACGGATGATGTCGCAGCAGAAGCAGGATTTCATCGGCAAGCGCCTGTCCAGCCGTTTTGGCCTGACGGCTGCCGATCGCGGCCAGCTCGTCGGCCTCAAGCCGATCGACCAAGCGAAGATTTTCAAGGCAGGCGCGCATCTCTTGAAGGAGGGCGCAAAGCCTTCGACGGCGGCAGATCAGGGGCACGTTTCCTCGGTCTGCTTCTCGCCGGTGCTCGGCCATTCGGTCGCGCTCGCCTTCCTGAAATCAGGCCGCGAACGGCTGGGCGAGAAGATCGTCGTCTGGGACGGGCTTCGCGGCGAGGAGATCGCCGCAGAAGTCTGCAGCCCTGTTTTCGTCGATCCCGATAACAAGAAGCTGCATCTTTAAGGAGCCGGCCATGGGTTTTGCATTTGTAAACAGGCATCCGCTCGAGGATCATCTGGCCGGCTTCGAAGTGGGGCCGAACCCGAATCATCTCGCAGTGGTTCGCAACCCGGCGATCTTCTCGGTTCTTGCCCATGCCGGTCACGAGGATTGGGCCTATGCGGCCCTTTCCGCGATGTCGGATGTCTCCGTTCGCCGGGCGGCTCCCGGGGAATGGCTGGTGGTATCGGAAACGCTGCCGTCCGAGAGTCTTGCGCGCGATCTCGCCGCGCTCGATGCGACGCGGCTGTCCTTCTTCGAGCAGAGCGACGGAAGGGCGCTGATGCGCATTTCCGGGCCGAGCGTTCGCCGCATCCTGGCGAAATGCGTGGCTGTCGATCTGCATCCTTCGAACTTCGCCGAGGGTCATTCCGCCAACATGCTGTGCTGCCATGTCAGCGCCAATGTTGCGCGGATCGGTCCCGACAGCTTCGAGATAGCTGTCATGCGCTCCTATTCCGGGACCGTCTTCGAGGAGCTGATGGAGATGGGCCGCGAATTCGCGCTGACGGCCAGTTTCGCTTTGTGACAGCATGGCGCGATCCGGACAATTGCGATGGCGCAAACAGGCAGATCGGCTTCGCACATCGGGCTATGTGGTTTTTTGAATTGCCACTAGGCTGACCTGCAATTCGGTTGATCGCCAAGGGTTTCCGGCCTGATTTCCAGGTATATTCGGGATCCTTTTCGGCGGCGAAAACCGAGGATTCCTGACCGTTTCGATCGCGCCTCGTTTGCGCCAATAGCCGGAGTGTTTTCATGAAAAGCCATGCCAAGGTCGTCGTCATCGGCGGCGGTGTCGTCGGGTGTTCCGTCCTTTACCACCTGACGAAATTCGGCTGGACCGATGTCGTTCTTCTGGAGCGCTCGGAGCTGACGTCGGGCTCCACATGGCACGCAGCCGGCGGCATGCACACGATCAACGGCGATCCGAACGTTGCCAAGCTGCAGAAATATACCGTGGAGCTCTACAAGGAGATCCAGGAATACTCCGGCCAGGACGTCGGCCTGCATATGACCTCGGGCCTGATGCTGGCGGCGACGCCGCAGCGTTTCGACTGGCTGAAGTCGATCCTCGCCAAGGGCCGATACAACGGTCTCGAGGCGACGCTGCTGACGCCGAAGGAAGCGCATGAGATGATGCCGCTTCTCGACCCCGACCAGTTCGTCGGCGCGCTCTATGACCCTGTCGAAGGCCATCTCGATCCCTATGGCACGACGCATGCCTATGCCAAATCGGCCAAGAAGAACGGCGCTGATATCTACCTGCACACCAAGGTCGAGGATCTCGTGCAGCGCGAGGACGGTTCCTGGCGCGTCATCACCAACCAGGGCGAAATCATCACTGACCACGTTGTCAACTGCGGCGGCCTTTGGGCGCGCGAAGTCGGCCGGATGGTCGGGCTGGAACTGCCGGTTCTTGCCATGGAGCACATGTACCTCATCACCGAGGACATGAAGGAAGTGACCGACTTCAATGCCGCAACCGGCAAGGAGCTGATGCACTGCGTCGATTTCGACGGCGAAATCTACCTGCGCCAGGAGCGCCAGGGCATGCTGATGGGCACCTATGAAAAGGCCTGCCGTCCGTGGTCGCCGCTGAATACGCCGTGGGATTTCGGCCACGAACTTCTGGCCGAAGATATCGAGCGGATCACGCCGGAGCTGGAAGTCGGCTTCCGCCATTTCCCGGCCTTCAACAATGCCGGCATCAAGAAGATCATCAACGGACCCTTCACCTTCTCGCCCGACGGCAATCCGCTCGTCGGCCCCGTGCGTGGGCTGCGGGGCTTCTGGTCGGCCTGCGCGGTCATGGCGGGCTTCAGCCAGGGTGGCGGCGTCGGTCTCGCGCTCGCCAACTGGATGATCCACGGCGATCCGGGCTTCGACGTCTTCGCGATGGACGTCTCGCGCTACGGCGACTATGCGACGCTTGCCTATACCAATGCCAAGGTTCGCGAGAACTATCAGCGCCGCTTCTCTATCCGCTATCCGAACGAGGAACTGCCGGCCGGGCGTCCGCTGCTGACGACGCCGATCTACGACAAGCTGAAGGCATCGGGCGCAGTCTTCGGCGCATCCTACGGCCTCGAACAGGTGCTCTGGTTCGCACCTGAAGGGGAGGAAGACAAGTTCTCCTGGCGCCGCTCGAACGACTTCGACGTCGTGGGTGCCGAGGCAAAGGCGGTTCGCGAAAGCCTCGGCCTGATGGAGACCTCCGGCTTTGCCAAGTATACGATCAAGGGCAAGGGCGCTGAAGCCTGGCTCGACAAGATGCTCACCTGCCGTATTCCTGATATCGGCAAGATGACGCTCGCGCCGATGCTGAAGGAAGACGGCAAGCTGATCGGCGACTTCACGCTCGCCAAGCTGGGCGAGGGGGATTTCCTGCTGATCGGCTCGGGCATCGCCGAGGCCTATCACATGCGCTGGTTCGAAAGCCATTTGCCAAAGGACGGTTCGGTGGAGCTGACGGCGGTCGGCGTGGCACTCCTTGGCCTTTCCGTTGCCGGCCCGAATGCGCGCAAGCTGATGGAGAAGCTGACGCATCTCGACATGTCCGATGCGGCCTTCCCCTTCATGGCGATTCGCCGCATGGATCTCGGCATGGCGCCGGCCATCGTCGGTCGCGTGTCCTATACCGGCGATCTCGGCTACGAGATCTGGATGAAGCCGGAGTACCAGCGCTATCTCTTCGATCTCATCATGGAAGCCGGCGCGGAATACGATATCAGGCTCTTCGGCCTCAGGGCGCTGAACGCTCTGCGTCTCGACAAGTCCTATGGCAGCTGGGCGCGCGAATGTCGTCCGCTCTATGGGCCTCTGGAGGCGGGGCTTGGCCGATTCGTGGCGCTGTCCAAGGATGCCGATTTCATCGGCAAGGAAGCGGCCCGGAAGGAGAAGGCGGAGGGCGGTGCGCTTCGCCTGCGCACCTTCATCGTCGAGGCGAAGGACGCGGATGTCATCGGCGACGAGCCGATCTACCATAAGGGCGCGGTTCGCGGATGGGTCACTTCGGGCGGCTATGCTCATGCATCAGGCGTATCGGTTGCAGTCGGTTACGTGCCGAAGGAAATTGCCGACGAAGCCGACGGCTGGTCCGTGGAATTGCTCGGAGATTTGCTGCCGGCGAAGTTGCAGCCGCAGCCGCTTTTCGACGCAAATGGCTCGCGGATGCGTTCGTAAGCGATATGTCCCGAAAGATATAAAGGCGGCATTTGCCGCCTTTATTTGTGAAAATAGTTTCAGCTTCAAATAATTTTTTACACCAAGTGTCTATTTTTGAGACAAACGGTGCTCTTTTTCTGTCAAGTCTGGCCTCAAATGCACCACCTCACGGCCGTTTGAAAAGAATTTGTCAATTTCCCGCCTTTTTGGCTTCACATTTCCTTCGAAAACGTTATGGAATCGAGCCAATGGGATGCCTCCTCAAGAGGTAAGCCTGAACAAATAAGAGATGCGACATATCCATCGCATCCAGGGGAAATGATATATGGAGTACTTCGTCCAGCAGCTCCTTAACGGGCTGACTCTCGGATCCATCTATGGCCTTGTGGCTATTGGCTATACGATGGTTTACGGCATTGTCGGCATGATCAACTTTGCTCATGGCGACGTTTTCATGCTAGGCGGGTTTGCCGCCCTCATTGTCTATCTCGTTCTCGTCGGTCTCTTCGCAGGTCTGCCGGTAGCCGTCCTGCTTCTGGTGATGTTGGTCGTCGCCATGCTGATGACGAGCCTGTGGAACTGGGTCATCGAGCGCGTCGCTTATCGCCCGTTGCGCGGTTCGTTCCGCCTGGCGCCGCTGATCACCGCGATCGGCATGTCGATCACACTTTCGAACTTCATCCAGGTTGCCCAGGGTCCGCGCAACAAGCCGATCCCGCAGCTCGTCGGCGAGGTCTTCACCGTCGAAGGCGTGGCGATCTCGCTGAAGCAGATCATCATCCTCGTCATCACGGGCGTGCTGCTGACGGTCTTCTGGTACCTGGTCAACCATACCTCGCTGGGACGTGCGCAGCGCGCAACCGAGCAGGATCGCAAGATGGCCGCTCTTCTCGGCATCAATGTCGACCAGACGATCTCCGTAACCTTCATCATGGGTGCAGCGCTCGCGGCCGTCGCAGGAACGATGTACCTGATGTACTACGGCGTTGCCTCGTTCACCGACGGTTTTACGCCAGGCGTAAAGGCCTTTACGGCGGCTGTTCTCGGCGGCATCGGCTCGCTTCCCGGCGCCGTGCTCGGCGGGCTCATGATCGGGCTCATCGAATCCTTGTGGTCGGCCTATTTCACCATCGCCTACAAGGATGTCGCAACCTTTGCGATCCTGGCTTTCGTACTGATTTTCAAGCCGACAGGTATCCTGGGACGGCCGGAAGTCGAGAAGGTTTAACGCCATGGACAATTCAAGAACTGTTGCAGGCAAGTCCGCTCCCGGTCTTGTCCGGCGAGGGCTTACCGAAGCCTTTTACACGGCGCTCATCACTCTCGGCATGTTCGTGCTCTATATCGGCCTCAAGACCGATCAGAACATCAACAACGAGCTGATCATCGTTCAGCGCTGGGGACTGCTGGCGATCTTCGTTGCCATTGCCGCGGTCGCCCGCTTCGCCATGATCGTGTTCATTCAGCCGCACATCAACCAGCGCAAGCTGGAGAAGGCAAAGCGCGGCGAACTCGAGATTTCGACGGAAAAGAGCTTCTTCCACAAGCACTTCCTCAAAATCGTGCTTGTCATCCTGCTGCTTTATCCGATCGCGGCCATCCAGCTGTTCGGCGCGCAGGGATCGCTCAAATATGTCGATAACTTCGGCATTCAGATCCTCATCTACGTGATGCTCGCCTGGGGGCTCAACATCGTCGTCGGTCTCGCCGGTCTGCTCGACCTCGGCTATGTCGCCTTCTATGCGGTCGGCGCCTATTCCTACGCACTGCTGTCGACCTATTTCGGCCTGTCCTTCTGGCTGCTGCTTCCGCTTTCCGGTATCTTTGCCGCTCTGTGGGGCGTCATCCTCGGCTTCCCGGTTCTGCGTCTGCGCGGCGATTATCTTGCGATCGTCACGCTCGCTTTCGGGGAAATCATCCGGCTGGTGCTGATCAACTGGACCGACCTTACCAAGGGTACCTTCGGTATATCGGGCATTCCGAAGGCGACGCTGTTCGGCATCAAGTTCGACGCCTCGGCCGGCGGTTTCGCCAAGGTTTTTCACTTGCCGATGTCGTCGGCCTATTACAAGATCTTCCTCTTCTACCTCATCCTCGCGCTCTGCATGCTGACGGCATATGTCACGATCCGTCTGCGCCGCATGCCGATCGGCCGTGCCTGGGAGGCGCTTCGCGAAGATGAGATCGCCTGCCGCTCCCTCGGCATCAATACCGTTACGACCAAGCTGACCGCTTTTGCGACCGGTGCGATGTTCGGCGGTTTTGCAGGCTCGTTCTTTGCAGCCCGCCAAGGCTTCGTTTCGCCGGAATCCTTCGTGTTCCTCGAATCCGCCGTCATCCTTGCCATCGTCGTTCTCGGCGGCATGGGCTCGCTGACGGGTATCGCGATCGCTGCGCTCGTCATGGTCGGCGGTACCGAGTTGCTGCGCGAGTTGGACTTCCTCAAGGTGATCTTCGGCGATGATTTCACGCCGGAACTCTACCGCATGCTGATCTTCGGCCTTGCCATGGTCATCGTCATGCTCTTCAAGCCGCGCGGCTTCGTCGGCTCCCGAGAACCGACCGCTTTCCTCAAGGAGCGCAAGGCCGTCTCCGGAAGCTTTACCAAGGAGGGCCATGGCTGATGAGCGCTGCAGACGCAACAACCATGTCCAGCGATACCCTGCTCAAGGTCGAGCACCTGTCGATGCGCTTTGGCGGCCTGATGGCCATCAACGACTTCTCGTTCGAAGCCAAGCGCGGCGACATTACCGCGCTGATCGGCCCGAACGGTGCCGGCAAGACGACGGTCTTCAACTGCATTACCGGCTTCTACAAGCCGACGATGGGCATGATCACCATGCAGCAGAAGAGCGGAAAGCAGTTTCTGCTGGAACGGCTGCCCGACTTCCGCATCACCAAGGAAGCCAAGGTCGCCCGTACCTTCCAGAACATCCGCCTGTTTTCCGGCCTCACGGTTCTGGAAAATCTGCTGGTCGCGCAGCACAACAAGCTGATGAAGGCCTCGGGCTATACGATCCTCGGCCTGCTCGGCATCGGCCCCTACAAGAAGGAAGCCGCCGCGGCGATCGAGCTTGCCCGCCATTGGCTGGAAAAGGCCGAACTGATCGATCGTGCCGACGATCCGGCCGGCGATCTCCCCTACGGCGCCCAGCGCAGGCTGGAAATCGCCCGCGCCATGTGCACGGGTCCGGAGCTGCTTTGCCTGGACGAGCCGGCTGCCGGCCTCAATCCGCGCGAATCGGCTGCCCTTAACGCATTGCTGCGCAGCATTCGTGCCGATACCGGCACCTCGATCCTGCTGATCGAGCATGACATGTCCGTGGTCATGGAAATTTCCGACCACGTGGTCGTGCTCGAATACGGCCAGAAGATTTCGGATGGAACGCCGGAGCAGGTCAAGAACGATCCACGCGTGATCGCGGCCTATCTCGGCGTAGAGGATGATGAAGTGGGCGAGGTAATTGCCGCCGTCGAGCACCTCGAAGGGGGCGCAAACTAATATGACAAGCCAACCACTTCTCAAGGTACAGGGCGTCGAGACCTACTACGGCAATATTCGCGCACTTGCAGGCGTCGACGTCGAGGTGAAAAGCGGCGAGATCGTCAGCCTGATCGGTGCGAACGGTGCCGGAAAGTCGACTCTGATGATGACGATCTGCGGCAGCCCCCAGGCGCGCAATGGCTCGATCATCTTCGAGGGCCGCGACATAACCCGGCTGCCGACGCATGAGATCGCAAGGCTGCGTATCGCGCAGTCGCCGGAAGGGCGCCGGATCTTCCCGCGCATGACCGTCATGGAAAATCTCCAGATGGGCGCCGGCCTCGACAAGCTCAAACATTTCAGCGAGGACCTGGAAAAAATCTTCACGATGTTTCCGCGTCTGAAGGAGCGCCATGCGCAGCGCGGCGGCACGCTTTCGGGCGGCGAGCAGCAGATGCTGTCGATCGGTCGCGCATTGATGGCGCGCCCGAAGCTGCTTTTGCTCGACGAACCATCGCTCGGTCTCGCGCCGCTGATCGTCAAGGGCATCTTCGAGGCGATCAAGGCGCTCAACGAGAAGGAAGGCCTCACCGTTTTCCTGGTCGAGCAGAACGCGTTCGCGGCCCTCAGGCTTTCGCACCGTGCCTACGTGATGGTGAACGGCAAGGTCACGATGAGTGGCTCCGGCAAGGAACTCCTTGCCAATCCTGAAGTGCGCGCCGCCTATCTCGAAGGTGGACGGCATTGAGCGTCGCGCAGGGGAGAGTTTGATATGCAGGGACTGTTTTTCGAGGATGATACCGGTGTCCGTCTGGTTATCCGGGCGTTGGTCGTCCTCATCGGCTTCTGGACCGCTTGGCGGGCCGGCAAGGCCGTTGCCGAAGGCTGGGGTAACTATCCGTTGGTGATCGTCTATACGATCCTCCTGGCGGCGGCGATGCAGTTCCTGCATCACGCCCTGTTCGATGGACCCTTCCTCAGCGCCTTCTATTACATCATCGATTTCGTGCTGCTGCTGGTCTTTTCGACCGCGGGATTCCGCTATCGCCGCACCAATCAGATGGTCAACAACTATTACTGGCTGTACGAAAAAACATCCGCGTTTTCGTGGAAGAACAAACATTGACAGCCAGTTTAAACTGGGCATCAATTGCCCAAAAAAGTGGAACAGCTTCCCCGGTGCAGGCAATGGTGGGTAATGCACCGGGTCTAGGGTCCGAACCCACCCAAAAACTGGGAGTAACAATATGAAGAAGTCTCTTCTGTCGGCAGTGGCTCTGACGGCCATCATGGCTTTCGGTGGTATCGCCAAGGCCGACATCCTCATTGCCGTCGGCGGCCCGCTGACCGGTCCAAACGCTGCCTTCGGCGCACAGCTCCAGAAGGGTGCTGAGCAGGCTGCTGCAGACATCAATGCCGCCGGTGGTATCAACGGCGAACAGATCAAGATCGAGCTCGGCGACGACGTTTCGGATCCGAAGCAGGGCATCTCGGTCGCGAACAAGTTCGTTGCCGATGGCGTGAAGTTCGTGATCGGTCACTTCAACTCGGGCGTTTCCATCCCGGCGTCGGAAGTCTATGCCGAAAACGGCGTTCTTGAAATCACGCCTGCTGCGACCAACCCGACCTTTACCGAGCGCGGCCTCTGGAACACGTTCCGTACCTGCGGTCGTGACGACCAGCAGGGTGGCATCGCCGGCAAGTATCTGGCTGATCACTTCAAGGACAAGAAGATCGCAATCGTTCACGACAAGACGCCTTACGGTCAGGGCCTTGCCGATGAAACCAAGAAGACCATGAATGCCGACGGTCTCAAGGAAGTCATGTACGAAGGCATCAATGTCGGCGACAAGGACTTCTCGGCCCTCATCGCGAAGATGAAGGAAGCCGGCGTCTCGATCATCTATTGGGGCGGTCTGCACACCGAAGCCGGTCTCATCATCCGCCAGGCCAAGGACCAGGGCCTGAAGGCTACGCTCGTTTCGGGCGACGGTATCGTTTCGAACGAACTGGCTTCGATCGCCGGCGACGCCGTAGAAGGCACGCTGAACACCTTCGGCCCGGATCCGACGGTCAACCCGGCCAACAAGGATCTGGTTGCGAAGTTCAAGGCTGCTGGCTTCAACCCGGAAGCCTACACGCTCTATTCCTACGCTGCGATGCAGACGATCGCAGGCGCTGCCAAGGCCGCCGGCTCGACCGACCCTGAAGCAGTGGCCAAGGCCATGAAGGAAAAGGGACCGTTCCCGACCGTTCTCGGCGACATCTCCTTCGACGACAAGGGCGACCCGAAGCTTCCCGGTTACGTCATGTACGAGTGGAAGAAGGGCCCGGATGGCAAGTACAGCTACTTCCAGCAGGCTGCTGCGAAGTAAGGCTGAACGCCAGACAAGCCAATCTATCGGGAGCCCGGCCATGTGCCGGGCTTCTTTCTTTTGGTGGCGGTTTGAATTTGATGGAATTCAGCTTAACTGTTGCGACACAACGTGAAGCAGTAGCCGTCTAAAAATGATGTCGCCAAATCGTCTCGACGACAGGGATAAACTATCGTTGTTGCTGCCGTCCGCAGGTCGACGGGACGACATCCTTGTGCAGGCTGCGTTGGACCTCGGCGGCGAAGGTTCGGTCTACCATCTGCTTGCTGACATTCTCGAACAGGGCGAAGACATCTATGCGGTGTTGATCGACGATCACTCGGTTGCTTGTTTCGAGCTGTCTCGCGACGAAGGTACAATCATTCGGGAGCGGTCCAGCGTAATCTCGTTCGATCAGTATCGAAGCCAAATCGGCCAGGGCAAGCGCAGGATCGGGCTCGATAAGGCAGCTGCAAACGCCAGGGAACTGATCAAGCGCGCCGCAAGCGATGCTGGTCGGCCGTCGCAGCGCTAGCCTCAAATCTCATGCAGCACATGCGCCGCCTTGACCGCAGCCGAGGCGCGGTTTTCGACGCCGAGCTTCACATAAATCTGCTCCAGATGCTTGTTCACCGTGCGGGCCGAGAGGCCGAGGATTTCGCCGATGTCGCGGTTGGCCTTGCCCTTGGCGATCCAGAGCAGAACCTCGGATTCGCGTTGGGTCAGCGCAAAATGCTGGCGCAGGATTTCGTCGTCGCTGCGCTTGCTCGATGCGGTGAGGCGGAAGAGATGTTCGTCCGGGCCGATCGTGCCGAGAAATGCGAGCTGCAGCGCGGCCTGGCCGCCGTGGCTGATCGCGAGGCTATTGTCGCGCGGCGTGCCGGCCTTGTTGCGCTCGCGCATGAAGGCGCCGATTTCGCGGACGACGACATCGAGGCCATCATCGCTGCCAATGGCGGCATTGACGAGGCGAGTCGCCTGCGGCGTCGACCAATGGATGGAGCCGTCGCTGCGCACTGCCAGCAGGTGCCTCCCGGCGGCGTCGAGGGCCACACGGGCGCTCTGGGCCGAGCGGGCGTTGCGCAAGTGGACGCGGATGCGGGCGCGCAGCTCGTCGACATTGATCGGCTTGGTCAGATAGTCGACGCCACCCGATTCCAGCGCGTGGACCACATGCTCGGTCTCCGTCAACCCTGTCATGAAGATGACGGGAACCTGACTGATCGCGGCATTGGCTTTGATACGCCGGCAGGTCTCGAAACCATCCATGGAAGGCATGACGGCATCGAGCAGGATGATATCGGGCGTGATGCGTTCGACGATGTTCAGCGCTGCCTGCCCGGATGTCGCGATCAGCGCGGAAAAGCCGGATTGCTCCAGCGCATCCGTCAGGAATCCGAGCGCGTCCGGGGAATCATCCACCAGCAGAACGATATCGCGGGGAGGGGCGGGTTCAGCCAAGCGGTTCTACCTTTTCGTCGTCGAATGTCTTCAGGAAAGCCAGGAAGCCGTCGAGATCGAAGGCCTGGACATAGGGGCGGAGCGCTGTCGTGAAGGGCTGGTTTTCATCGAGCGCGGCAAGCTCGGTGAGCTTTGCGTCGATGCCCCTGACATAGCCGATTTCGCCGAGGCGGATCAACTCCTGCACATGCGCGATGCCGGGGGTTCTTAGCGGTGGTGGCGGCTTGGGGATAGGGGTCGCCTGCGGATCGGCGTAGGTCCACTTCAGACCGAGATGCAAAGCGAGCTTGTCGCGGATCTGGCGGATATCGACAGGCTTGGCAATGGCGTCGTTATGACTGTCGTCGCTACCCTGTGTGGCCGCGGCATCGCCAATATTGGCCGACAGCATCAGGATCGGCGCCGTCTGGCCGCTCTCCCTGAGACGAGAGACGAGCTGCCAGCCGTTCATGCCCGGCATGGAAATATCGACGAGGAAGAGGTCGGGCTTGATGCCCTCGATCAAGGTCAGGCAATCCGGGCCGCTCGCCGCTGTCAGCACCACGAAGTCGAGCGGCACCAGCACCTCGCGCATCAGCTCGCGGTGATCCTCATTGTCATCGACGACGACGATGGTGCGGCGGGGGCCGTCATAGCCCGAGATCTTCTGCTCCTGTGCCGGCGGCTTCATCTGGCGGTGGACGCCCGACAGCATCAGGCGGACGCGGAAGGTCGAGCCCTTGTCCTTTTCGCTGGCGACGGAGATTTCGCCGCCAAGCGTGTTGGTCAGGAGCTGGGTGATGGTGAGGCCGAGGCCGAGGCCGGGCATGGGACGGACGCTGTCTGCCTCGCCGCGCTGGAATGGCTCGTAGATGCGGCCGAGATCCTTCTCCGCAATCCCTCTGCCGGTATCGGCAACGGAAAAGGTCGCGACCTGGCTGCGATAGGCGACATCGAAAGTGACGCTGCCGTGGTCGGTAAATTTGATCGCGTTGGAGAGAAGGTTGACGAGGATCTGGCGAAGGCGTTTTTCATCGGTGCGCACGAAATCGGGAAGGCTGGGCGCGCGGGTATCGACGAATTCCAGGCCTTTGGCTATCGCTTGTGGGCGGAACATATCGACGATCTGGTCGAGGAAGTCGCGGATGTTGATCTCGTTGGAATAGACCTGCAGTCGGCCGGCCTCGATCTTGGAAATATCCAGCAGGCCGTCGATCAGGCCGGAGAGATGCTCGGCCGAGCGGCGGATGACCTTGATCGAGGATTGCCGGGGCGCCGGAATCGTCTCGTCGCGTTCCAGGATCTGGGCATAGCCGAGTACGGCGTTCAGCGGCGTGCGCAACTCGTGGCTGAGGCCGACGACATAGCGGCTCTTGGCGCGGTTGGCCGCTTCCGCCGCCTCCTTGGCGCTTTGCAGCGCCGCATCCGTCTTCTTGTGGGCGGCGATTTCCTTCAGAAGTAGCGTGTTCTGGCGCGAGGATTCCTCCTCGGCCACCACGCGGCTGTCATGGGCCAGCACGTAGAACCAGCAGACGACGCCCGAAATGACGGCGAAGACGAAGAAGACGATCAGGATCGTGCGATCGACGACCTCTGCCGTCTCCGGTAAGGCGGAGCCGACCTGATGGGCGATCATCGCGAGGATGGCGCCGACGGCCGTCAGCGCGAGCACGACGGCAATCCCGTAGCGGCCGAGGCGGGTGGCGAGCTTCTGGACGATCGTCTCGGGCAGCAGCGTCTTCGCGACAGTGCCGACCTGCGCGTTGAAATGCGCCTTCGGCTTGCACATGTCGTGGCAGCGGCTGTCGAGCGAGCAGCAGAGCGAGCAGATCGGGGCGGCATAGGCCGGGCACCAGGCCATATCCTCCGGCTCGAAGGGATGTTCGCAGATCGAGCAGGTGATGCTGGTGAGGTTCTTCCAGCTTTGGCGCGGCTTGCGGGCGAGATAGAACTTGCCTTTCGTCGTCCAGGCGATGGCGGGAGAGGCCGCAAAGGCGATGACCAGCGTGATATAGGGGGCGAGCGAGGCGGCAACCGCGCCGAAGGCGCCGAAATGGGCGATCAGCGAGATCGTTGCGGACAGCGTCATGGCGCCGAGGCCGACGGGGTTGATATCGTAGAGATGCGCGCGCTTGAACTCGATGCCCGGAGGGGCAAGGCCGAGCGGCTTGTTGATGAAGAGATCGGCGGAGATTGTGCAGAGCCAGGCCATGGCGACGATCGAGAAGATGCCGAGCGTTTCCTCCAGCAGCCGATAGATGCCGAGCTCCATCAGGAGAAGCGCGATAGCGACGTTGAAGACGAGCCAGATGACCCGGCCCGGATGGCTATGCGTCAGCCGCGAGAAGAAATTCGACCAGGCGAGCGAGCCGGCATAGGCGTTCATCACATTGATCTTCAGCTGCGAGACCATGACGAAGGCGGCCATCAGCAAGAGCGCGGCGCTATGCCAAGGGATCATGTAGCCGAAGGCGGTCAGGTACATCTGCGCCGGATCGGCGGCGCGATCGGCCGGCACGCCCGAGGTTAGCGTCAGCACGACGAGGAAGGAGCCGGCCAGCAGCTTCGGCGCACCGATGATGACCCAGCCAGGTCCGGCGAGGAAGATCGCCAGCCGATGGCGCCATTTGCGATGGCCTTCCGGCGGCAGGAAGCGCAGGAAGTCGGCCTGTTCGCCGATCTGAGACATCAGCGCGAGGATGACGGCGGAGGCGGCGCCGAATTCGACGAGATCGAAGGGCGCGATGGTGCCTGCAGGGTCGGAGGAATGGTGGATGCCGGCAAAGGCGCGCCAGACATCGAATTTCTGCCAGTCGGAGAAGGCGATGAAGATGAAGGGCAGGACGTTCAGCACGATCCAGAAAGGCTGGGTCAGAAGCTGGAAGCGGCTGATCAGCCGCACCCCGTGCGTGACCAGCGGAATGACCATGCAGGCGCTAAGGATATAGCCGATCCACAGCGGGATGCCGAGCGTCAGTTCCAGCGCGCCCGACATGATCGATGCCTCGATTGCAAACAGCATGAAGGTGAAGCTTGCGTAGATCAGCGATGTGATGGTCGAGCCGATATAGCCGAAGCTCGCGCCGCGAGTCAGCAGGTCGATATCGACGCCGTGGCGGATGGCATAGCGGCTGATCGGCAGGCCGATCGCCAGCATGGCGACCGACGCGACGATAATGGCGAAGAAAGCGTTGGTCGTGCCGTAGGAGAGGGTGATCGCGCCGCCGATCGCCTCCAGCGCCAAGAAGGAGATGGCGCCGATCGCGGTCTGCGAGATGCGCTGCGAGGAGAATTGCCGGGCGCTCTTGGCGGTGAAACGCAGCGCATAGTCTTCCAGTGTCTGGTTGGCGACCCAGCGGTTATATTCGCGCCTGACTGGAATGATGCGTTGCCGCGCTGCCATGCCTCTCCTTCAAGCTGTTCCTTCAGTCTTTCATGATGTCGTAACACGGATCGGAAGGTCGCTTAAGAGTGCAGGGCAGCATAAAACTGCACATTTCCCCCCGGCGCCTACGTCATATTACGTATACGGTTTTGCAGCGCAGCACCGGATAGTTCCCTCAGGCAGCGGTTAACCTTCGTTAAAAGCCGCTGAACTGCCTAAAAGAGGGGAACTATCATGAAACTCAAGGCACAGATCTCTGCCGCACTTCTCGCCGCCGTAATGTCGACGACCGCGCTTCACGGCGTCTTTGCCGCCGACGACACGATCAAGGTCGGCGTGCTGCATTCGCTTTCCGGCACGATGGCGATTTCCGAGACGACGCTGAAAGACGCCATGCTGATGCTCATCGACGAGCAGAACAAGAAGGGCGGCGTTCTCGGCAAGAAGCTCGAGCCTGTCGTCGTCGATCCGGCCTCCGACTGGCCGCTCTTTGCCGAAAAGGCCCGCGAACTGGTCGAAAAGGACAAGGTTTCGGCTGTCTTCGGTTGCTGGACTTCCGTTTCGCGCAAGTCGGTTCTCCCTGTTTTCAAGGAGCTGAATTCGATCCTCTTCTACCCTGTTCAGTTCGAGGGTGAGGAATCCGAGCGCAACGTCTTCTACACGGGTGCCGCTCCAAACCAGCAGGCGATCCCGGCTGTCGATTACCTGATGCAGAACGAAGGCGTTCAGCGCTGGGTTCTCGAAGGCACCGACTATGTCTATCCGCGCACGACCAACAAGATCCTCGAAGCCTATCTGAAGTCCAAGGGCGTCAAGGACGAAGACATCATCGTCAACTACACGCCGTTCGGTTTCTCCGACTGGCAGACGGAAGTCTCGAAGATCAAGTCCTTCGGCGGCGCCGGCAAGAAGACCGCCGTCGTCTCGACGATCAACGGCGACGCCAACGTTCCCTTCTACAAGGAGCTCGGCAACCAGGGCGTCAAGGCCGAGGACATCCCGGTCGTCGCCTTCTCGGTTGGTGAAGAAGAACTCTCCGGCATGGATACGAAGCCGCTGGTCGGCCATCTCGCCGCCTGGAACTACTTTGAATCCGTCGATACGCCTGCCAATGCCGAATTCATCAAGGAATGGCACGCCTATACGAAGAACGACAAACGGGTAACGAACGACCCGATGGAAGCTGCCTATATCGGCTTCAACATGTGGGTGAAGGCCGTCGAAAAGGCCGGCACGACCGATCCGGACAAGGTCATCGACGCGCTGCCGGGCGTTTCCGTTCCGAACCTGACGGGCGGCATCGCGACGATGATGCCGAACCACTACATCACCAAGCCGGTTTTGATCGGCGAAATCCAGGACAACGGCCAGTTCGACGTCGTCTCCCAGACCCCCGAGGTCATCGGCGACGAATGGTCCGACTATCTGCCGGACTCCAAGGATCTGATGTCCGATTGGCTGGCGCCGATGAAGTGCGGCAACTTCAACGTGACGACCGGCAAATGCGGCGGCAAGGGAATGTGATCGGGTTCGCTGGATATTGAAAAGGCTGCGGGCGGGGTCTTCTGCCCGCGGCTGGTCTGAGGCCGAGTTGTGTATGTGGCTTAAGACCCTCTCTGCCCTGCCGGGCATCTCCCCCACAAGGGGGGAGAAGACTCGCGGCACCCGCTCGTTTCCGTTGTGGGGCTTCGGCGGCGCGGCGGGTTAGTCCCTCCCCCTTGTGGGGAGGGGTTGGGGAGGGGCCTTCAGCCACACGCACCAACCCGGCAATCCGAGGGGGACTGCGCCATGTTCGACACATTCGTTTACCGCATCGGCCTGGCGATATCGGCCGGCTTTCTCCTGTGCATCCTCGCCGTCGGTGGCTTGAGGGCGCAGGACGATCCGCATGGCCTGATCAACTCGCTCGGCCCGGCGAATTTCCAGCAGGCCGACGAGATCGTGAAGAACCTCGCCAAGACGGGCGATGCGAAGATCGTGCCAGCCCTCGAAGCCTTCTCCAACGGCGATCTCTATATCCGCAAGTCGGACAACCAGGTTTTCATGACCAAGCCCGCCGGCTCCTTCGACCTTGCCATCATAGATCCCATCAGCGGCGAGAAGGTCGGTCAGGAAAACAAGGGCAACCTGACCAAGATCAAGGTCAACAACAATCTGCGCCGCTCGATCCGCGCGGCGATCGGCGGCCTGACGCTGATGAGCCCGGATCGCGGTGTCCGGCTCGAAGCCGCCGAATCCATCCTGAAAGCCCCTAGCGCCGACAGCCTCGAGGCCATCGAAACCGCGCTGAAGAGCGAGAAGGACAGCGAGATCCGCAGTGCTCTCGACAAGGCACGCTCTGTCGCCATCCTCTCCTCCGACCGGTCGATCGATGACAAGAAGGCGGCGATCCAGGCGATCCGCGAGGAAGGCGGCCGCGATGCCGTCGGCATTCTCTCCTCCATTACCGTTGACGACAGCCTGAAGCCCGATGTCGCCGCCGCGATCAAGAGCGTGCAGGATAGTCTGGCGATCTGGGACGGCGTGCAGAACGTCTGGTACGGACTATCGCTGGGCTCCGTCTTGCTGCTGGCGGCGATCGGCCTTGCCATCACTTTCGGCGTCATGGGCATCATCAACATGGCGCATGGCGAAATGGTCATGCTGGGCGCCTATTCGACCTATGTCGTGCAGGCGATCATCCGGTCTTCCTTCCCCGGACTGTTCGACTGGTCACTGGCGATCGCGCTGCCGGTTGCCGTCATCGTCACGGGCGCGGTCGGGCTGGTCATCGAGCGCTGCGTTATCCGTTTCCTCTATGGCCGGCCGCTGGAAACGCTGCTCGCCACCTGGGGCATTTCGCTGATCCTGCAGCAGGCTGTGCGTTCGATCTTCGGGCCGACCAATCAGGAGGTCGGCAACCCCTCCTGGATGTCCGGTTCCTTCGACGTCGGCTATATGAGCGTCACCTGGAACCGTGCCTGGATCATCGTCTTCTCGCTCGCGGTCTTTTTCGCCCTGCTGATGCTGCTCAAGCGCTCGTCCTTCGGGCTGCAGATGCGGGCGGTGACGCAGAACCGGCGCATGGCCTCCTCCATGGGTATCCGCACGCCCTGGGTCGATGCCTTCACCTTCGCGCTGGGATCGGCGATCGCCGGCATGGCGGGTGTCGCGCTTTCCCAGATCGACAACGTCTCGCCCAATCTCGGCCAGAACTACATCATCGACAGCTTCATGGTCGTGGTGTTCGGCGGCGTCGGCAATCTCTGGGGCACGCTGGTCGGCGCCTTCTCGCTCGGCATCCTCAACAAGTTCCTCGAACCCTATGCCGGCGCGGTGCTCGGCAAGATCCTGGTGCTCGTGCTCATCATCCTCTTCATCCAGAAACGTCCGCGCGGCCTGTTCGCGCTCAAGGGAAGGGCGGTGGAAGCATGATTACGGCCTTCCTTCTCCGGTCGCTGGACCGCAAGGTCAGCATCGCGATCCTCATACTCCTGGCCGTCGCCGTACTGGTGCCGCTGTCGAACCTCATGGTGCCGGAAACGAGTGCCCTGCACATACCGACCTATCTGATGTCGCTGTTCGGCAAGTACCTCACCTATGCGCTGCTGGCGCTGGCGCTCGATCTCGTCTGGGGCTTCTGCGGCATTCTCTCGCTCGGCCACGGCGCCTTCTTCGCGCTCGGCGGCTATGCGATGGGCATGTATCTGATGCGTCAGATCGGCAGCAGAGGCGTCTACGGCAATCCTGTTCTGCCCGACTTCATGGTCTTCCTGAACTGGAAGGCGCTGCCCTGGTTCTGGTATGGCTTCGATCATTTCTGGTTCGCCGTGCTGATGGTCTTTGCGGCGCCCGGCCTGCTCGCCTTCGTCTTCGGTTGGTTCGCCTTCCGCTCACGCGTCAACGGTGTCTATCTGTCGATCATCACGCAGGCGATGACCTATGCGCTGCTGCTCGCCTTCTTCCGCAACGACATGGGCTTCGGCGGCAATAACGGGCTGACCGACTTCAAAGATATCCTCGGCTTCAACATCCAGGCCGACGGCACGCGCGCCGCGCTCTTTGCCGCGACCGCCATCATGCTGGCGATCTCGCTGATGCTTTCCTCGGCGATCGTGCGTTCGAAGTTCGGCAAGGTGCTCGTCGGCGTGCGCGATGCCGAAAGCCGCACGCGCTTCCTCGGCTACCGCGTCGAGCATATCAAGCTCTTCACCTTCGTTGTCTCAGCGATGATGGCGGGTGTTGCCGGTGCGCTCTACGTGCCGCAGATTGGCATCATCAATCCCGGCGAATTCGCGCCGGCCAATTCGATCGAGGTCGTCATCTGGACGGCGGTCGGCGGCCGCGCCACCCTGATCGGCCCGATCATCGGCGCGATCCTCGTCAATGGCGGCAAGACTGTTTTCACCGGCCTGTTTCCCGATTTCTGGCTGTTTGCGCTGGGCGGTCTCTTCGTCCTCGTCACGCTCTTCCTGCCGCGCGGCGTCGTCGGCACGATCATGAGTTACGGGGCGGGCGGGCGGCGCCTGCGCAAGGCCTCGGCCGAGGCGGAAGACGGCGAGAGCGACAAGAAAATCCAGGCGGCGGAGTGAAGCCATGATCCCCGACATCAAGCCCAACAGCCTGCTTTACCTCAACAATGTCTCCGTCTCCTTCGACGGCTTCAAGGCGCTGAACTCGCTTTCGCTGGTCATCGAGCCCGGCGAACTGCGCGCCATCATCGGCCCGAACGGCGCCGGCAAGACGACGATGATGGACATCATCACCGGCAAGACGCGGCCGAATTCTGGCGAAGTCTTCTTCAACGGCAGCATCGACCTGACCAAGAAGGATGAGGCCGACATCGCCCAGCTTGGCATCGGCCGGAAGTTCCAGAAGCCCACGGTCTTCGAGAGCCATACGGTCTGGGACAATATCGAACTTGCGCTGAACCGCTCGCGCGGCGTCTTCTCGACACTGTTCTACCGGCTCTCCAATGCCGATCGTAATCGCATCCATGAAATCCTCGACACGGTGCGCATGCATCACCGCAAGGACGAACTCGCCGCCAATCTTTCGCACGGCCAGAAGCAATGGCTGGAGATCGGTATGCTGCTGGCACAGGAGCCGAAGCTGCTGCTCGTCGACGAACCGGTCGCCGGCATGACGGATGCGGAGACGACGGAGACGGCGATCCTGCTGAAGGAGATCGCCAAGACCCGCTCCGTCGTCGTGGTGGAACACGACATGGGCTTCATCCGCGATCTTGGCGTCAAGGTGACGTGCCTGGCCGAAGGCTCGGTGCTCGCCGAGGGCTCGATCGATTTCGTCAGCAGCGATCCGAAGGTGATCGAAAATTATTTGGGGCGGTGATGGGGATGAGTGTTGTGTGTGTGATACCCCCCTCTGCCCTGCCGGGCATCTCCCCCACAAGGGGGGAGATTGACTCGTGGCGGGCGTCTCACCAATCCATGAACGTTGGAGCGAGCGGGTGCGCCCAGCCGATCTCCCCACCTGCGGGGGAGATGCCCGGCAGGGCAGAGGGGGGCGTCCCAGCCTCAAACCATCATAGGGGACAGTCATGCTGAAAGTCGAAAACGCCAACCTCCATTACGGCGCCGCCCAAGCGCTGCGCGGCATCTCGATCAAGGCTGAGATGGGCAAGATCACCTGTGTTCTCGGGCGAAACGGCGTCGGCAAGAGCTCGCTGCTGCGGGCCGTCACCGGCCAACACGCTTTATCGGGCGGCAGCGTCACCTTCAACGAGGTGAAGCTGAACGGCATGGCGCCGTTTGCGCGTGCCAAGCAGGGTATCGGTTACGTCCCGCAGGGCCGCGAGATCTTCCCGCTGCTTACGGTCAAGGAAAATCTGGAAACGGGGTTTGCGCCGGTCGGCCGCAAGGACAAGAACATCCCTGACGACATCTACAATCTCTTCCCGGTGCTGAAATCCATGCTCGGCCGTCGCGGCGGCGATCTGTCGGGCGGGCAACAACAGCAACTGGCGATCGGCCGGGCGCTGGTGATGCGGCCGAGGATCCTGGTGCTTGATGAGCCGACCGAGGGCATCCAGCCGTCGATCATCAAGGATATCGGCCGGGCGATCCGCTACCTGCGCGACAGCACGGGCATGGCGATCCTGCTGGTCGAGCAATATCTCGATTTTTGCCGCGAGCTTGCCGACTACGTCTACATCATGGATCGCGGCGTGATCATGCATGAGGGACTTGCCGAAACTTTGGACACGCCCGAAGCAAGGCGTCACCTGACCGTATGATCCGTGCTGCAGATTTCATCCCCTGCTGAAAAATCGTGCAGTCTCGTACATCGGACGTTCCGTGCGTCCTCGACGCGCGCTCGCTTCTGCATGAGGCACGGAAATTGCGTCAATGTCTCGGTAGACGGGTTCGGTAAAGCCCGTGGAACGACATGCCAGGATCGGAAGAGCAGATGACCGCAGCAGCGGTGAGCACCAGACCGCAGAGAGCCGAGGGATACGGACATCTCGCCGCAAAGGCATTGAATGGTCGCACGCGCCTTGCCGAGCTTTTTCAGGAAGGTGCAGCGAAGATCCGGCTGCCCGACACGTTCGACCATTCCATGGAAGCGGTTATCATCAATACCGCGGGAGGTTTGACTGGCGGTGACCGCATGAACTGGAGCGTGGTCGCAGCGCCAGGCACGCGCATCGACGTGACGACGCAGGCTTGCGAGAAGATCTACAAGGCTTCGGCAGGGACCGCCGAAGTCTCCACGTCGATCAAGGTTGGGGCCGGAGCGCGCGTCGACTGGCTGCCGCAGGAAACGATCCTCTTCGACCGGGCATCGCTTTTCCGCAGGCTCGACCTCGATCTCGCCGAAGGCGCCGAATTCCTTGGCGTCGAGGCAGTCCTCCTGGGCCGCAAGATGATGGGCGAGGCGATGGTGACAGGCTTATTTCGTGACCGCTGGCGCATCTGCCGCTCCGGCAAGCTCATTCACGCGGAAGAGCTCCGGCTGGAGGGCGCTGTCGCCGACCTGGCCGCTACTCACGCCGTGCTCAGCGGTCAGGTCGCCTTCGCGACCTTGCTCTACGCGGGTGCATCCGCCGAAGCCTACCTAGCGAAGGTGCGGCCGCTGCTTGAAGGGCATATGGGTGGTGCCAGCCAGTGGCGCGACAAGCTGGTGGTGCGGCTTGCCGCTGCCGATGGCTTCGCGCTCAGAAAAATTCTGATCCCGGTCATTTCCGCCTTGCGTGACGGCGGGCCGGTGCCGAAAGTCTGGAATCTGTAAATTCGAAGCACATAGGTAGACGATGAACCTCACTCCGAGAGAAAAAGACAAGCTGTTGATTTCCATGGCGGCAATGGTGGCACGGCGACGCTTGGAACGGGGCGTCAAGCTGAACCATCCGGAAGCAATCGCATTGATCACCGACTTCGTCGTCGAGGGCGCGCGGGACGGCCGCCCGGTTGCCGAGCTGATGGAAGCCGGCGCCCACGTCATCAGCCGAGACCAGGTGATGGAAGGCATTGCCGAAATGATTCACGACGTGCAGGTCGAGGCGACGTTCCCTGATGGAACCAAGCTCGTCACCGTGCACGAGCCGATCCGGTAAGGTTAGGAATAGACATGATCCCAGGGGAAATCATTGCCGCAAGCGGCGATATCGAACTCAATGCCGGCGCGCCGACCGTGTCGATCGAGGTGTCCAATACCGGTGACCGGCCTGTGCAGGTCGGCAGCCATTATCATTTTGCGGAAACCAATGGCGGCCTTTCGTTCGATCGCGCCAAGGCACAGGGCATGCGTCTTGATATTCCCGCCGGAACAGCGGTGCGTTTCGAGCCCGGGCAGACCCGCTCGGTGACGCTCATTCCACTTTCCGGCAAGCGTGAGGTTTATGGCTTTCGCCAGAAAGTCATGGGCAAGCTCTAGGCTGCCTCGACATATGCAGCCGGGAGGGCGGAATGAGATCTTTATGGTTGGGGGCGTGCGCTGGGGTCGGCATGCTGTGTTTTGCAAGCATGGCGCATGCCGATGACGATGCGCCTGTCGATTGCAAGAATGCCGTTACGCAGACGGACATGAACATTTGCGCGGATCGCGACTACAAGGCGGCGGATGCGGAACTGAACGTGCAGTACAAGAAGACCCGCGCTACAATGGTTTCCTGGGATGCGGACCTGGATGACGATCTGAAGGGAGCGGAAAAAGCGCTCCTCAAGGCACAGCGCGCATGGGTCGATTATCGCGACGGCGAATGCGAGGCCGAGGGCTTCGAGGCGCGGGGCGGAACGATGGAACCGATGCTGGTTTCGGCCTGCCTCGCCTCAGTGACGCGGGAGCGGACAAAACAGCTGAAGCAATTGGCCGATGGGCTCGGGAACTAGCACGACAGTGAGCGCAAAGCGGACCATCATGATCGTCGGCAACGGCGAGGTTTCCGAGGCGGCGGCGAAAGTGATCGATGCCGCCGACCTCGTCATACGCTTCAACGATTGCCGTTCGGCGACCGATATTCGATGCCGCACCGATGTCGTTGCGGTCTGCAATACCGGCAGGCCAGGAAAGGCGATGCTGGCCTCGCCGGACTGGCGCAATCATTTCGCCGTCAAGGGCGCCTCGGAAATCTGGAGCGTGCGTGATCCGGCGAAATTCGCGGAGATGCGGGCGCCGCTTGCCGTCTCCCATCCGGAACTCGATGATTTCTGCGACGACTATACGGATGGTTTCGAGGCCTTCGCGCGGGAGAGCGGCAAACGGCATGTGATCATCGATCGAGCTATCCACGAAGGTATCGACGAGGCACTCGAGGCTTATCAGCCAGGCCCTTACGTCGTGCCCAGCAGCGGCATGGTTGTCATCGCCGAGGCGCTTGCCCGCTATCCCGACGCCGATGTGGCGATTGCGGGCTTCGGGCATGTCGGCTGGGAGTGGCATCCCTTTGCCGCAGAAAAGAAGCTGGTCGAAGCAATGATATCGGCCGGGCGGCTCCGGCGCCTGGACACCAATTTTTCCGAACCCCAGAGGTAGAACAGACGATGCCCTACAAGATCTCCCGTGCCGCCTATGCCAACATGTTCGGCCCGACCGTCGGAGACAAGGTTCGTCTCGCCGATACCGAACTCTTCATCGAGGTGGAAAAGGATTTCACGACCTATGGCGAAGAAGTGAAATTCGGCGGCGGCAAGGTTATCCGCGACGGGATGGGGCAGAGCCAGGTGACGCGGGCAAACGGCGCAGTCGACACCGTCATCACCAACGCGCTGATCGTCGATACCTGGGGGATCGTGAAAGCCGATATCGGGCTGAAGGACGGACGCATCGTGGCGATCGGCAAGGCGGGCAATCCCGACATGCAGCCTGGCGTCAACATCATTGTCGGCCCGGGCACCGAGGCGATCGCGGGCGAGGGCAAGATCGTCACTGCCGGCGGCATGGACAGCCATATCCACTTCATCGCGCCGCAGCAGATCGAGGAAGCGCTGATGTCGGGCATTACCTGCATGCTTGGCGGTGGCACCGGCCCGGCGCATGGGACGCTTGCGACGACCTGCACGCCCGGCCCCTGGCACATTGCCCGGATGATCGAGGCGGCCGACGCATTCCCGATGAACCTTGCCTTTGCGGGCAAGGGCAATGCCTCGCTGCCCGGCGCGCTGGAAGAGATGGTGCTTGCCGGCGCAACTTCGCTGAAACTGCATGAGGACTGGGGTACGACGCCGGCTGCGATTGATTGCTGCTTGACGGTTGCCGACCAATACGACGTGCAGGTGATGATCCATACCGATACGCTGAACGAAAGCGGCTTCGTCGAGGACACGATCGGCGCGATCAAGGGTCGCACCATCCACGCTTTTCACACCGAAGGTGCGGGCGGCGGGCACGCGCCTGACATCATCAAGATCTGCGGCCAGGCGAACGTCATTCCCTCGTCCACCAATCCGACGCGGCCCTATACGGTCAACACGATCGCCGAGCATCTCGACATGCTCATGGTCTGCCATCACCTGTCGCCGTCGATCCCGGAGGATATCGCCTTTGCCGAAAGCCGTATCCGCAAGGAGACGATCGCGGCAGAAGACATTCTCCACGACATCGGCGCCTTCTCGATCATCTCTTCCGACAGCCAGGCCATGGGCCGGGTCGGCGAAGTGGCGATCCGCACCTGGCAGACGGCAGACAAGATGAAACGCCAGCGCGGCCGGATGAAGGAAGAAAAGGGCGAGAACGACAATTTCCGCGTCAAGCGCTACATCGCCAAATACACGATCAATCCGGCGATCGCCCATGGTCTCAGCCACGAGATCGGCTCGGTCGAAGTCGGCAAGCGCGCCGACCTCGTGATCTGGAACCCGGCTTTCTTCGGCGTGAAGCCGGACATGATCCTGCTCGGCGGCTCGATCGCAGCCGCCCCCATGGGGGACCCGAACGCCTCGATCCCGACGCCGCAACCGGTCCACTACCGCCCGATGTTTGCGTCCTACGGCAAGAGCCTCACGAATTCCTCCGTCACCTTCGTCAGCCAGGCCTCGCTCGATGCGGGCCTCAAGGGCAAGCTCGGCGTCGCCAAGGATCTCCTCGCCGTCAGGAACACGCGCGGCGGCATCTCCAAGGCCTCCATGGTGATGAACAGCCTGACGCCACATATCGAGGTCGATCCGGAGACTTACGAAGTGCGCGCCGATGGCGAGCTCTTGACCTGCGAGCCGGCAACCGTGCTACCCATGGCGCAGCGTTATTTCCTGTTCTAGCGCGGTTTCTTGCCGGAGCGCGGCCACGCATGATGACGACAATCCGTTGGCTGTTGCGAGCAGCTCTCCTATTCGTTTGCGCAGTGACGATCGGGGTCTTCGTTCCTCGACCGTTTTTCAAGACCGATAGCGCAAACGCCGCTGCGGACAAGCAGCTAGAAATTCTGGTCCTGTCGGGGGCAATTCACACCGATATCGCCGTTCCCATCAACGATGAGGTGCGGAAGAGTTTTTCGTTTCTGGTGAAGGAAGGGTTCCCGCTGGCGGATCCGAACGCGCGATGGCTGGTCCTTGGCTGGGGTGGTCGGTCCTTCTATTTGGAGACGCCAACCTGGGCGGATCTACGACCGATGCCCGTCCTGCGCGCTTTCACGCTCGACCGCTCTGTCATGCATGTCGAAATTGCCGGCGACATATCCGATAAGATCCCCGGCGTGACGCCTGTGGCGATAGACGGGCGGGAATTTCAGCATTTGCTTGATTTTGTGTCGGACAGTTTTGTCAAGCAATCAAGCGCAGTCTTGCCGATACCCGACGCGGCTTATGGCCAATCCGATCGCTTCTTCGAGGCGAAAGGTTATTTTAATGCTCTTTTTGGATGCAACACCTGGGCGGCCGGCGCGCTGCGTGCCGCCGGGCTGAGGACGGGCTTGTGGAATCCTCTGCCGCAGACGCTCCAGCTTTCGCTCGCTCTCTACAACTGAGATCGATTTGCTCTATCCTTGTGCATTTCGTGGGGTTGGTATGCGTCTGTCGAATAGCTGTTATGCGCCGCAATATATTAGCGCATTTCATGCTGCGACGCGGCAAAATCTTCGCTAGTGAGAGGCCACAAAATAGGGGTCGCGGATTTTCCCAAGACTTGCCGCGACCCCACCCCTCGACCAAGGAGATTTCGATGATCGGCAAAAAGGTTCCCGCCGTTACCTTCCGCACCCGCGTTCGCGACGAAGCCGTTGGCGGCCCCAATCCGTTCCGCTGGCAGGACGTTTCGTCCGAGGATTATTTCGGCGGCAAGCGCGTTGTATTGTTCTCGCTGCCGGGGGCCTTTACCCCGACATGCTCGACCTACCAGCTGCCCGACTTCGAAAAGCTCCACGAAGATTTTAAGGCCGAGGGCGTCGACGAGATCTACTGCATTTCCGTCAACGACGCCTTCGTCATGAATGCCTGGGGCAAGTCGCAGAATCTCGAGAACGTCAAGCTCATCCCCGACGGCTCGGGCGAATTTACGCGCAAGATGGGCATGCTCGTTGCCAAGGATAATCTCGGCTTTGGCATGCGCTCCTGGCGTTATGCCGCCGTGATCGATAACGGCGTCGTAGAGCACTGGTTTGAAGAAGAAGGCTATGCCGACAATTCGGAAACCGATCCGTACGGCGTTTCTGCCCCGCAGAACATCCTTGAGAGCCTGAAGTCTCTGAAGGCTGCTGCCTGAGTGAAGCTTGGTTCTCTTTAACGAATCATTGATGGAGGCCCTTTCGAGGGCCTTTTTCATTGGTGGCCCGGGGACCAAAATTGAAATTTAAAAGACGATGCTAAAATACAACTATGTGTGTCGTCGCGTCGCCATGAAACACAATTTAATCGCTAATTTGTGATCTGCGATGTTAAAGTAAATATTATCATAGGCTTGGCTATCCTAACCTGGCACGTGCCATTTTTGAGCGCTTCCTATACGTGTAGTTCGCTTATTTCTCACCAGTCACATATCATAGAATAGTTGCATTTTAACTGGGCTGTTAAGCACTTGGAAGAGTCTTGGCCTCTATCTGAACGCATTGGATTCTGGAGCGTGAGGGGCCAGAGCATGAAAAAGTGGATTTCGCTCCAGGCTGAATTTGGTAACTTTCATCGACGGGCGACCATTTTTGTTTTCGCCATTAAGATGAGTTTTTCTTCGGTGATTCTCTCGTCGATTGTTATCGCCGTTGCGCTTCCGTTGATGCAGTTCTTCGGTGTGCTTCCGCTTCCGCTCCTGCCCGCAATTCAGTTCGGGGTTGTTCTATCCTGGCTCATAGGCGGCGGCGTCTCCGGCGTGCTTGCCATGTTTGCCGGTGTCGCTATTCACGAGCTCTCCGTCTCCCGTGTAGAGTTTGAACGGCTGAGCAGGACCGACATGCTGTCCGGCCTTCTCAATCGACGCGCATTTACCGAGGCGCTGGAATGCGTTGAAGAGGACGCCTCATTGGCCATTTTCGACGTCGACCGGTTCAAGGCGATCAACGACCGCTATGGGCACGCATCCGGCGACGCCGTCATCGTTGCCGTCTCGAGAATATTCGCCAGCGTTTTCAATGGCTGCAGCGTTGTAGCGCGCCTCGGAGGCGAGGAATTCGGCGCCATCCTGCGAGGTGGCACCCTTAGCGAGCGCATCGAAGATATCGAAAAGGCAAGAGCGATGATCTCGCGGGAGATGATCCCGGTCGAAGGCGGAGATGCACGGATCACCATATCGGCCGGCATCGCGGATATCTGGAGCGGACGCAAGAAGGAGGCCGTTTATGCGGCGGCGGACAAGGCGCTTTATCTTGCCAAGGCGCTGGGTCGTAATCGCATGGTCCACGAAAGCGAGAGCCTGCAGCATGGCTGGCATCCGCGGGCGCCGGAGAGCATTTCAGAGATACAGATTTCGCCAAATGCCTATGAGTGGCAGCAATACGGCCACGGAATATAAGGCGATTACCGCATTGGCTCTTGTCGCGCAGGGCGCTATTTTGCATGGTCTTTTAGAAGCTTGAAGCGAGATCAACATGCAGCGCGTCACCTCCTATCTGCCGGCAGGCACTCCATCCTCCCATCCCATCGATCGCGTGGTGCTGTCGCACGATCTGCGCCATCTGCGGCGGAAACTGCTGCATCTCGAGAATGGCGAGATGGTGATGCTCGATCTGAAGGAGCCGGTGCTTTTTGCAAGCGGCGACCTTTTGGTGCGCGAAGACGGCGAACTGATCGAGATTGTTGCGGCAGAGGAAAAGTTGTTCGAGATCAAGGCGCGTGACACCAGGCACCTGATCGAACTCGCCTGGCATCTCGGCAATCGCCATTGGACTTCGCAGATCGACGAGGACCGCATCCTCATTCCGCGCGACCACGTCCTGCGGTCCATGCTGGAAGGTCTCGGCGCCACGGTGCGCGAGGTGACCGAAGCGTTCCAGCCGATGCGCGGCGCCTATCATGGCAATAGCGGCCATTCCCATGGCCACGACCATCATGGACACGACCATGATCATCACCATTCCCACGACTGATTCGACGTTGCCGGAAGGCGGTGACCTGCAGGCGCTGTTGAGATTGATGGCGTGGTTGTCGCCGGCTTTTCCGGTCGGTTCCTTTGCCTATTCGGGCGGGCTCGAGAGGGCGGTCCACGACAGGCTCGTCGGCGATGCTGTCGGGCTTGGCGAGTGGATATCGACGCTGCTGAGACACGGCACGGCGCGGAACGACGCCGTGCTCGCGGCTGAGGCCCACAGGGCGTTTGATGATGCCGCACGATTGGCTGACGTTGCCGAACTCGCTGAGGCGCTCGCCGGTTCGCGGGAGCGGCATCAGGAGACGATGCTGCTTGGCGAGGCTTTCCTTTCAGCCGCTGCCGCCTGGCCCCACCCTGTCTTCTCGTTGCTTTCGCCAAAGACGGCTTATCCGGTTGCAGTCGGGGCAGTGGCAGGCGGGCACCGGATCGGTTGCGAAAAGATGCTCGCCGCCTTCCTGCACGCGCTGGTTTCTCAGGCCGTATCGTCGGGCATTCGTCTCGGTGTTGCGGGACAGAAGGAGGGGGTGGCGATCCTCGCTAGGCTCGAGGTGGATATCAGCGATATCGCCAGGCGCGCATCGCGCTCCAGCCTCGACGATCTCGGTTCGGCCACTGTTCAGGCCGATATCGCCAGCGTCCGGCACGAAACTCAGGCAACGAGGCTTTTCCGGTCGTGATCTCAGCATCGCGCAGCGATGGTGAATCGGGGGATAGTCCATACGTCATTCGCCGCTGTGCGCCCGGCACAGTGTTCGCTATTCTAGCGTTTTATCGGAGTTTTAAACCATGAAATCGAGAAACGGACCCTTGCGCGTCGGCATCGGCGGCCCTGTCGGCTCGGGCAAGACGGCGCTGACCGAAAAGCTCTGCAAGGCCATGCGGGAAGACTATTCAGTCGCCGTCGTCACCAACGATATCTATACGACAGAGGATGCGGAGGCGCTGGTGCGCATGCAGGCACTGCCGTCCGACCGCATCGTCGGCGTGGAAACCGGCGGCTGCCCGCATACGGCCATTCGCGAGGATGCGACGATCAACCTGCAAGCCATTGCCGGCCTCAACGAGCGCATCCCCGACCTCGACGTCGTGTTCATCGAGTCCGGCGGCGACAACCTCGCGGCCACCTTTTCGCCCGATCTCGCCGACATCACCATCTACGTCATTTCCGTCTGCCAGGGCGAGGAAATCCCCCGCAAGGGCGGCCCGGGCATCACCAAATCCGACCTTCTCGTCATCAACAAGAAGGACCTAGCCCCCTTCGTCGGCGCTGATCTCGACGTCATGGATCGCGATGCGACCAAGGGGCGGGCAGGGCGTCCGTTCGTCTTCTCGGACATGAAGCGGGGCGACGGCATCGGCACGATCGTCGGCTTCTTGAAGGAGTATGGGGGGCTTTGAGGCCAGTTCGGCTCGAAGACGAACGCACCGAAATTGCTTCGGTTAGTCCGGCCGCCCGACTGGCGCTTGGCGGTGCATAAAGCGAATGCCCTTTCCGGCGTTGGGCTCATCGGCGAAGCGGGCGATTACATGCAGATGTGTATGGAAAACATGTTGGCCCCCAACGGCGCCGACGTTCCAGCCGATGGTGAAGCCATCCGGCTTCAAGGGCGAGAGATGCGATTTCGCGAGTGCAAGCATCTCGGGCATTTACTGCCATTCCTCGGCGGTCATGTCGAAGGGTGTTTCCGAATGCTGGCGCGGGATGATCATGACTGACGTCGTCAATTCGGGATCGATGCTGCCGAGCATATAGAACGCATGATTTTCGCCGAGTGGCGTATCGGCGAGCAGGTCGTTTGCGAGACAGAAACGGCAGTTCGGAACTGTGTCTGATGGCATGATACGGTCGTCATCAAGGAGCGGGAGGTGATTTTCCGCTTTTAGTCGTGGAATGTGACAGGACCTTCAGTGGCATGAAATCAGTCAAAACAGAAACACCCCGGCCGCGTTTGCGGCGGGGTGTCCCGATAGGTTGGCGGGTCATTCCTGTTGAATGACCGTAGTGCCGTCACTCTGCCCTGAACGGCGGCATCTTGAAGATGTTGGTCTTGCCGCCGGCGGCGCGCTGTTGCTGCTCGCCGCTGTCGTCGGCACTGATCCGGTCCTGGAGCACTGCAATCGCCTGGCTGTTTGCGGCAACTGAGGCGGCAAGCGTTTCCTTGGTCACGACCTCGTCGTCCGGATCCTTGCCGCCGACCATACGGCCAAAGAGCTTGGACATCAGCCATGACAGGTCGTCCATGATCAGGAAGAAGGACGGAACGACGACGAGGCTCAGCACCGTCGAGACGATGATGCCGCCGATCACCGCGATCGCCATCGGGGCGCGGAAGGAGCCGCCTTCGCCGACGCCGAGCGCCGACGGTAGCATGCCGGCAGACATGGCGATCGAGGTCATGATGATCGGGCGGGCGCGCTTGCGGCCGGCCTCGACCACGGCCTCGAGCCGTCCCATGCCTTGGTGCTTCATCTCGATCGCGAAATCGACGAGCAGGATGGCGTTCTTCGTCACGATGCCCATCAACATCAGGATGCCGATCATGACGGGCATGGAGAGCGGATTGGACGTGATGATCAGCGCCAGCGCCACGCCGCCGATCGCAAGCGGCAGCGACAGCAGGATGGTGAAGGGCTGGATCACGTCCTTGAAGAGCAAGACCAGCACAGTCAGAACGAGCAGCAGGCCGAGCAGCATCGCATTGACGAAGCTCTGCTGCATTTCGTTCTGCACCTTGGTGTCGCCGCTTTCGGCCAGATGCACGGTTGCGGGGATCTTGGCGTCTGCGACGATCTGGCGGAAACGGTTGGATGCCGAGTTCAACGCCACGCCCTGCGGCAGGTCGGCGCCGATCGAGACGACGCGGAAGCGGTTGTTGCGCTTGATCGAGCTCAGGCCTTCCGAATAGTCGATATCGGCGACGCTGGCGAGCGGTACGGTGGCGCCCGACGCGGTCTGGATGCGTAGGGAGCGCAGTGCGGCGAGATCGCGACGCATGCCGATGGCGGCCTGCACGCGGATCGGGATCTGCCGGTCATCGAGCGAGATCTTCGGCAGGGCAGCATCGATATCGCCGATCGTGGCAACGCGAATCGTGTCCGATATCTGCTGCGGTGTGATGCCGAGGCGGGCTGCCTCGTCCTTGCGCGGGAAGATCTGCAACTCCGGCCGTGGCAGGGCGCCGTCGGCGCTGACATTGGCGAGCAGCGGGTCGGCGCGGAGCTTGGCTTCGAGAATGCCGACCGCCTCGTTCAGGTCCTTGTCGTTGCGCGACAGGAAGTTGAAGGCGAGGTCGCGGTCACCGCGGTCGTTCAGCTTGGTGATGCGCACGTCGGGGATCGAGCGGAGCTTGGCGAAGACTTCCTTCTCGATCGCCCATTGGGGCTTCACGCGGCCATGGACGGCGACTTTCGGCAGATATGGGCCGATGACAGGAATGCTACCCAGAACGTCGTTCACCAGCTTCTTGACGAGTGACTGATCGAGCTTGTTCAGCGCCAGCGTCACGGTTGCGCGGCGCAATTCGAGATCGCCCTTCGGCGAAGCGCCGCCGAGCACAAAGACGCTTTCGACGCCGTCGATGTCCTTGACCCGGTTGTAAACGACGTTGGTCACCGCAGACGTGTCGTCCAGCCGCGCATTCGGCGGCAGCTCGACAGAGAGTACGATGCGCGAGGCGTCGTCAGGCGGCAGGAAGCTGCCGGGCACGAACATGACGAGGGCGACGACGGAGCCAATCGAGAACAAGAAGGCGGCAATCAGCGTGGTGTAACGCATGTACCAGCGCCGGGTGGTTGCCTTCACGAAGCGCGTATAGCCGCGCATGAAGAAGCCATCATTGTCGTGGTGATCGTCGACACCGTCCTCGCCGCGCATCAGGTAGGCGGCCATCATCGGCGTTATGAGGCGCGCCACCATCAGCGAGAAGAAGACGGAGAAGGCGACAGTCAGGCCGAACTGGATGAAATACTGGCCGGGAATGCCGGGCATGAAGGACACGGGCACGAAGACCGCGATGATCGTGAACGTCGTAGCGATAACGGCGAGGCCGATCTCGTCGGCTGCCTCGATCGCGGCGCGATAGGGCGTCTTGCCCATCTTGATGTGACGGGCAATGTTTTCGATTTCGACGATCGCGTCATCGACGAGGATACCGGTCGCCAAGGTCAGCGCCAGGAAGCTGACGAGGTTCAGCGAGAAGCCCATCAGGTCCATGATCCAGAAAGTCGGGATCGCCGACAGCGGCAGTGCGACCGCCGAGATCAGCGTCGCTCTCCAGTTCCGGAGGAACAGGAAGACGACGATGACGGAGAGCAGCGCGCCTTCCATCAGCGTATGGATCGCGGCTTCGTAGTTGCCGTAGGTGAAGTAGACGGAATCGTCGATCAGCTCGATGGTGACGTTCGGGTTCTCGGCGCGCACCTTATCCAGCGTGTCGGAGACGGTCTTTGCGACAGTCACTTCGCTGGCACCCTTGGCGCGGAAGACGCCGAAGGTGACGACCGGCGTGTCGTTGAAGCGCGAGAAGGACTTCGGCTCCTCGTAGGTGTCCTTGATGACGCCGAGATCGGAAAGCTTTACGAAACGGCCGTTGGTCAGCGCGATCGTGGTGTTGGCAAGCTGCGCGACATCGCGGGCATCGCCGAGCACGCGGATCGCCTGCTCGCTGCCGGCCACCTGGCCGCGGCCGGAACCTAGATCGATATTGGTGCCGCGAAGCTGCTGGCTAACGCCTGCTGCGGTAATTCCGTAGGCGTTCAGCTTGTTCGGATCGAGCTCGATGCGGACTTCGCGGTCGGCACCGCCGTAGCGGTCCACGCGGCCGATACCGGCCTGTCCCTGCAGCGCGCGCTTGACGGTGTCATCGACGAACCAGGAGAGTTCCTCGAGCGTCATGTTGGGCGAGGAGACGGCAAAGCTCTGGATGGCCTGACCCTCGACATCCACCTTGGAAACGATCGGCTCGTCGATGGTGGAGGGGAGGTTGCCGCGGATGCGGTCGATCGCGTCCTTCGTGTCCTGCACGGCCTGCTCGGTCGGCACTTCGAGACGGAAGATCACGACAGTCTGCGACTGGCCATCCGTTACCGTCGACTGGATTTCGTCGATGCCGTTGATGCTGGCGACCGCGTCCTCGATCTCCTTGGTCACCTGCATTTCCAGCTCAGCGGGCGAGGCGCCGCTCTGCGTCACCGTGATGTTGACCACGGGAACGTCGATGTTCGGAAAGCGCGTGATCGGCAGCTTGTAGAAGGCCTGTATCCCGACGAACATAAGCAGGAAGAAGACCAGAAGCGGGGCGACCGGATTTCGGATGGACCAGGCGGAGAAGTTCATCGTGCGGCTCTCTCGCTCAATTGGTGGCGGCGGGCATGTCGTGCACCGGCGTGATGTGGTCGCCGTCGCGGACATAGGCCCCGGCCTTGGCAACGACTTCCTCGCCCGCGTTCAGGCCGTTGACGATCTGGACATAGGCACCGTCCTGAATGCCGGTCTCGACATTCGCGAACTTGACGATACCGTTCTGGACCTTGCGGACTGATGAGCCATCCTCGTCGCTGTTGACGGCGGTCAGCGGCAATGCCACGCCCTGAGTTTCGCGAATGATGATCTCGGCGCTGCCATACATGCCGGCGCGGGCCTTGGAATCGTCATCGATGGAGATATGAACTGCGCCGAGGCGCGTCGTAGAATCAACCGTCGGCGAGACCAGGCGAACGGAGCCCGTCAGCTTGTCACGGCTGCCTGAAAGGGCGATCGTCGCCTTCTGCCCGGGAACGATCTTCACGATATCGACCTCCGAGACATCAGCGATCAATTCCACGTCGCTGTCGCGAATGATGGTGAAGAGTGGATCGCCGCTGCCATTGGCAATTGCGCCGACACGGGCGTTGCGCGAAGCGACCGTGCCCGAGACGGGCGTCTTTACGCCTGTGCGAGCGAGCTTGAGATCGATGTCTGCGATCTGGGTGGCCGTCACCTTGAGATCGGCCTCGGCGACGATGATCGCCTGCTGGGCGGAGACGACGCGGGCATTGTTGGCGGCAGCAGACGCATTCGCCTGCTCTACCTGCGAGGTCGAGACGGTGCCCTTGGCGCCCATTGCGACGGCGCGGGCGCGCTGCTGTTCGGTTTCGGCCGCATTGGCCTGGGCTTCGACCAGCTGGGCGTGAAGCTGGGCAAGTGTCGCTTCACCCTTTGCGTTCGTCGCTGCCATCTGGCTCTTTTGCAGGACAAGCGCGTCGTCGTTGAGTGTCGCAAGCGTGCTGTCGGCCGTTACCCGGTCGCCGACATCGGCGTTCAGCGTGCGGATCGATAGGCCGTCGACCTGCGGCTGGATATAGACCTCTTCCACCGCCTTGACCGTGCCTGTCGCAACGACCTTGTCGGTGAGCATGCGGGTTTCAGCCTTCGTCACGACGATGGCGGGCAGGTTCTGCTTGGGAGCGGTCACGACCGGTTCCGCGGCAAGGCTCGCCGTGGAGGCCAGGAGTGCGAGCAGCATTGCGGAGGCGCTGAGGATGTTAATCGGCGTGCGAGCCATACGTCGGTTCCGGTTGTTTGATAGTGTCTTGCAGTAGATGCATGCGGCCGATCCACCCGGGTGGATCATGCTTTCGGGCAGTTCCAGAGGACGAACAAATCCGTCCTTCATGGCCTGCAGGTTCCTCATCCTAAAGTCGATCTTGTACGTGGGAATCCCTTCCAACTTTCACAAGATCACGAGAAAATGATTTCTCGTCGGTGGTAATTTTAGTTTGCCCAATTGGGTAAATCAATCACGCGGCCGTGATGAGTTCCATTCCTATCGTTGATCGCCATTCGGCATCTCTGTGACATAGACGTTTGATGGGGCGTTTTTCCGACATAGACGCCGAAAATATTTTCGGGGTGGTCTGCGGATCAGGGGCTATCCAGGATGACGTCAGTCGTGAGCAAGTTCATCAAAAGCAAACGGCCGCCCGGGAGGCGGCCGCGACATTTTTATTGAGCGTACCGAGCAAATCAGAGGATACCGGCCGCGGTCATGAGGTCAGTCACCTTGGCGCTGTTCAGCTTGGAAGGTTCGACCTTCGGGGCCTGGAGATCGGCGAGCGGTACGAGCTTGGGGTTGGAGGCATCGCCTGTTCCAACCGCATATTCGAAGGAATCGCCGTCGCGCAGAACTGCCTGGCCGGCCTTGCCGGTGACGTATTTGAGGAAGGCCTGGGCTTCCTTCTGATGCTTGCTGGAAGCGAGCACGCCGCCGCCTGATATGCTGACGAAGGCGCCCGGGTCCTGGTTCTTGAAATAGTGAAGCGCGACGTTCTTGCTGTTCTCGCCGGTCTTCGCCTGATCGCCGAACCAGTAGTAGTGGTAGATTACGGCGCCTTCGGTCTGCCCGGCATTGACGGCCTTCATGGCGACGCTGTTGCCCTTGTAGAAGGTCGCGTTCTCCTTCAGCGCCTTCAGCCACTTTGCTGTCTCGTCTTCGCCCTTCAGTTCCAGAAGTGCGCTGACGATCGCCTGGAAGTCGGCGCCGGTCGGGGACGCGGCCCAGCGGCCCTTCCATTTCGGATCGGCGAGATCGAGCATCGACTTCGGGAGATCGGCTTCCTTGAGCTTGGTCTTGTCATAGGCAAAGACGGTCGAGCGGGCGGCAACGCCTGTCCACTTGCCGTCAGCCGACTTGAAGGTCTCCGGCACCTGGGCGAGCGTGTCGGTATCGACCGGCGCGAAGAGGCCCTTGGAATCGACGAGCGTCATGGCCGGCGAGTTTTCCGTGAGGAATACGTCGGCTGGCGAGTTTTCGCCTTCCTGGATGATCTGGTTGGCCATTTCGGTGTCGCCGCCGTTGCGGATCGTCACCTTGATGCCGGTCTCCTTGGTGAAGCCGTCGATCCAGGCCTTGCCGAGCGATTCATGCTGGGCGTTGTAAACAACGATCCCGGCAGAATCGTCGGCGAAAGCCGGTCCGGTCGCGACGATTGCCGCCGTGCCGATGGCAAGAAGGGTACACAGCTTTGAAGATAGGAATGTCATTGATTAGGCCCCACACGTTAAACGACGAGCGAGCTTTAAATAAACATGACTATTTAGATCAACTTAATTTCGCATTCCTGAGATCACGATAATGTGAACGCCGAGGGCGAGTTAGGGGAGGCGCCCGCTACGCGGAAATTACCCCTTTGCTCCGTAGCGCAGGCCGTCCACAAGGAGGGCGACCATGCGCCGACCCATTTCGATATTCCCGTCGGGTCCGGGCGCCGCGAGCCTTGGGACGGCATGCAGCAATTCGTTCGGATCGATGCCGTCCCTGACATCGCCGGCCGCCACGGCCGCATCGAGCAGGGATTGGAGTGCTGGGCGCAGCCGCTTGTCGAAATAGGAGGGCAGGGCCTCATAGGCCGGGTCGCCGGAGTGCAGGGCGGCGGCGAGGCCGCGCTTGGCTGAAATGAAATCGACATAGCGCTGCATCCAGCGCGCCAGCGCTTCGGCGGGCTCATATTCCCCAGCCAACAGGGGAGCTGAATCGGCGCAGGCATCGATCTCGCGGCGAAACACGGCCTTGATGAGATCGGAGCGCTGCGGGAAATGCCGGTAGACCGTGCCGACGCCGACACCGGCTTCCTTGGCGATCTCGCGCACCGGCGCATCGACGCCCGAGGTGGAAAAGACCTTCATGGCAGCCTGCAACAGCCCATCGAGGTTGCGTTGCGCATCGGCGCGGACGCGCTTTTCCGCAGGCTGCGGCGACTCCAGGGCATGATTCTGCTCGTCGGACTGGTCTTCCATCGCATTCCCACTTGATAAACGGAACAATGTTCCGTATTTAAACGGAATGTTGTTCCGTTTCTTATGTAGCACGGTGCGGAGCGGCTTACCACAGATGAGAAGGGAAAAGGAGATCAGCATGCAGGACAAGCGCATCGCCCTGGTAACCGGGGCCAACCAAGGAATTGGTCTTCAGATCGCCAAGGATCTCGTGTCGCACGGGCTGACTGTATTGGTCGGGTCTCGCAATCTCGCGCGCGGTGAGGCGGCAGCTAAGGAGATCGGGCCAGATGCCCGTGCACTTCAGCTCGACGTCACCGATCGCGCCTCGATCGCTGATGCAGCCGAGCGTATCCGCAGCGAATTCGGCCAACTCGACATTCTCATTCAGAATGCGGCGATCTCGAATACCAACCGAAAGCCCGGCCAATCGGTCGAGGACTATGCAAAGACGACGCGGGCCAGCAATGTTTCGCTCGACGAAATGCGTGCGGTCTGGGAGACGAATGTCTTCGGCGTCCTCGCCGTTTATCAGGCGATGCTGCCGCTCCTGCGCAAGGCGCCTGCGGCCCGGATCGTCAACGTCTCCAGCGGCGCCGGCTCGCTGACGATGAATGCGGCGCCCGATGCCCCCTACCGCTCGATCTTCGGACCCGTCTATCCGGCCTCCAAGACGGCGTTGAATGCGCTGACGCTCGCCATGGCGATCGAGCTGGAGCCGGAGGGGATCGCGGTCAACGCCGTCTCGCCCGGCTTCACTAAGACCAATCTCAACGGATTTGCCGGCACCGACAGCGTCGAGGAGGGGGCTCGCGAGGCGGTGCGCGTCGCATTGCTCGACGCGGAAAGCCCGACCGGAACCTTCACCCATGCAACGCTCGGGACGATCCCCTGGTGAGCCGGCCCGTAATGATCCGGTCGCGCCTGTCCATGCCAATCACCACACGAAAGGAATAGACCATGCAATATCGCACGCTCGGAAAAACCGGCATCAAGGTCAGCCCCTATTGCCTCGGCGCAATGATGTTCGGCGCCGCCGGCAATCCGGATCACGAGGAAGGCATCCGGATCATCCATAGGGCGCTGGATGCCGGCATCAACTTTATCGACACGGCCGATTTCTACAGCCGCGGCGAATCCGAAGAGATCGTCGGCAAGGCGCTGAAGGGAAGGCGAGACAATGTCGTGCTGTCTACCAAGGCGCATCTGCCGATGGGCGAGGACCCCAATCAGCAAGGCAATTCGCGCCGCTGGATCACGCAGGCGCTGGAGGATTCGTTGCGCCGGCTGCAAACCGACCATGTCGATCTCTACCTGATCCACCGCCCGGCGCCGGACACCGACATCGAGGAGACGCTCTCCGTGCTGAGCGACCTGATGCGGGCAGGCAAGGTGCGCGCCATCGGTTCCTCCACCTTCCCTGTCTCCGAGATCATCGAGGCGCACTGGGTTGCCGAGAAGCGGGCGCTAGCCCGATTCCGTGTCGAGCAGCCGCCCTATTCGATCCTCGACCGTGGCATCGAGCGCGAGGTGCTGCCGGCCTGCGAGCGTTACGGCATGGGCGCGATGGTTTGGAGCCCGCTTGCCATGGGCGCTCTGACCGGCAAGTACCGCAAGGGCCAGGAGCAGGCCGAGAGCGCCCGTGCCAAGCGCTTTCCGAAGCAGATGTTCGACGAGCGTCGGCTCGATGCCGTCGAAAGGCTGATCCCGCTCGCCGAGGAGGCCCGGCTATCGCTGACCCACATGTCGATGGCTTTCGTCATGGCCCACCGCGGCGTCACCTCTGCCATTCTCGGACCACGCACCATGGCGCATCTGGACGATCTGCTCGAGGGATCGCAGGCGCGGCTGACGGACGATATTCTCGATCGCATCGACGCGATCGTGCCGCCGGGGACGGATATCGGCGGGCTCGAGGCGAACTACAGGCCGCCGGCGGTTGTGAAGGCGGAGCTGCGGCGTCGGCCGCTGGAGGATCGGGCGGCGGCGTAAGGTTTCCTTCGCCGCGCGGGGAGAGTGGTCGCTTAAAAAAGACCCCTTCTGGACTGCCAGCATCTCCCCCACAAGGGGGGAGAAGACTCGTGGCGGCGTCTTGCCCCAATTGGAATCTCGGCCGCCCGGCAGGTTAACCCCTCCCCTTGTGGGGAGGGGTTGGGGAGGGGTCTTAACCTCACTCGCTCCCCGAAAAGCAAAAATGCGCGGAGGTCTCCCTCCGCGCATCCGTTTCTCCCTGTCTCGACGCAGTCGCCTACTTCAGGGCAGCGTCGGTGATTTCATGCGTATAGGCGCCTTCGGGCTTCTTGGCGATGATCTTCTGGTCCAGCAGCGCCTTCTCGGTGCGCTCGTAGAGCGCCTTGTCGAGCTTGCCATTACCGATCAGCTTGGCAACTTCGCCAGCCATGAACTTCTGGTGCGCTTCGTCCTGGCCGCCATTGTCGGTGACGATCTCGGCAGCTTCGTCAGGATGCTCGACGGCGTATTTCCAGCCCTTCATCGAGGCGCGGACGAACTTGACCATCTTTTCCTTGAAAGCCGGGTCCTTGAGCTTGGTCTCGTTGGTGTAGAGGCCGTCTTCAAGCAAGTCGACGCCGAGCTTGGTGTAGTTGAAGACGGTGAGGTCGGACGGCTTGAAGCCGGCATCGAGCACCTGGCCATATTCGTTATAGGTCATGACGGAGATGCAGTCGGCCTGCTTCTGGATCAGCGGCTGAACGTCAAAACTCTGCTTCAGGACGGTGACGCCGTCCTTGCCGCCTTCGGTCGGGATCTTCAGCTTGTTCATCCAGGCGAAGAACGGATATTCGTTGCCGTAGAACCAGACGCCGAGCGTGTGGCCCTTGAAATCGGCTTCCGTCTTGACCGGGCCGTTCTTGCGGCAGACCAGTTCCAGGCCGGATTTGTCGAAGGGCTGGGCGATGTTGATCAGCGGCACGCCCTTTTCGCGGGCAACCAGAGCGCCACCCATCCAGTCGACGATGACGTCAGCGCCGCCGCCGGCGATGATCTGTTCGGGCGCTACGTCAGGGCCGCCCGGCTTGATGTCGACGTCGAGGCCCTCATCCTTGTAGAAACCCTTGTCCTTGGCGACGAAATAGCCGCCGAACTGGGCCTGCGCGACCCATTTCAGCTGCAGCGTCACCTTGTCGGCAGCCGACGCTGCCTGCGCGGCAGCAAGCGCCATGGTGCTTGCCATCAATGTAACTATCAGTCTTTTCATGTTTTTTATCCTTTTCCCTCTGAAGTTATGCCCTGTCCCCTTAGTGAGGACTTGAGCGACGCCTAGCCACCACGGATAGACGGATGCCAGAATGTCGTCAGTCTTTCCAAGAAAGCGATGACGCCATAGAAAACAGAACCGGCGACCGCGGCGACCGCGATTTCCGCCCAGACCATGTCCACGTTCATACGGCCGATTTCCGTGGAGATACGGAAACCCATGCCGACGATCGGAGTCCCGAAGAATTCCGCCACGATGGCACCGATCAGCGCCAAGGTCGAGTTTATCTTCAAGGCATTGAATATAAAGGGTGCCGCGGCCGGTAGCCGCAGCTTTACCAGCGTCTGCCAGTAGCTCGATGCATAGGTGCGCATCAGGTCGCGTTCCATGTTGCCCGAGGCGGCAAGCCCGGCCACCGTGTTCACCAGCATCGGGAAGAAGGTGATGATGACGACGACGGCAGCCTTCGACTGCCAGTCGAAGCCGAACCACATGACCATGATCGGCGCGACGCCGATCATCGGCAGGGCGGAGATCAGATTGCCGATGGGCAGCAGCCCCCGGCGCAGGAAGGCGACGCGGTCGGCGAGGATGGCGACGATGAAGCCTGAGCCGCAGCCGATGATGTAGCCGGCGAGCACGGCCTTGAAGATGGTCTGCTGCACGTCGGCGCCAAGGATCGGTAGGGAATTGGCGATCCGGGCGGCAATCGCGCTCGGCGGCGGCAACAGGATGAAGGGAATGCCGGCGCCGCGCGTCACGCTTTCCCAAATGACCAGGATCCAGACGCCGAAAATCGTTGGTATCAAGAGACGCAGCAGCGACCGGCTGAAGGTCGAGCGCGCCTTGATGTCGGAAAGGATGGTGACGCAGCGCCAGGCGAGCAGCCAGGCGGCCGCGATCAGCAGGAAGTAAGAGGGGCGCGCCGTGCCCTCGTCTCCGGCAACACCGGTCACGAGCAGCCAGGCGCTTTCATGGGCGCCGATGAAGAGGATCGCGGCCGCAATTGCCGCCGGCATGTTGATCTGCGACAGCACCGCCGAGACCAGCAGCAGGAAGAGAACGAGCGCGGTGACGCCGGGCGAGATCGGATCCTTTGCGCTCTCGACGAGCAGCGGCAGGAAGAAGAAGGCGGCGATGCAAAAGAGGATCGCGAGGACACTTTGCCAGGCGGGATGGACGATCTTCATGCCGGCCGCCCTCCCATCGCCTTGTCGACGATCTTCGCGACGATGCTGACGATTGCCACTAGGATTGCAGCGAGGATGGAGCCGGCGATCAGCGCCGCCCATATATCGATCGTCTGGCTGTAATAGGAGCCCGCCAGCAGCTTGGCGCCGATGCCGGCGACCGCACCCGTCGGCAGTTCGCCGACGATCGCACCGACGAGGCTGGCAGCGACCGCGACCTTCATCGAGGTGAAGAGGAAGGGAACCGAGGCCGGCACGCGGAGCTTCCAGAAGGTTTGCATCGCGCTGGCATTATAGGTCCGCATCAGGTCGAGATGCATCATTTCCGGCGAGCGCAGTCCTTTCACCATGCCGACGGCGACGGGGAAGAACGAGAGGTAGGTCGAGATCAGCGCTTTCGGCAGCAGGCCGGTGATGTTGACGGCGGCGAGAACCACGATGACCATCGGCGCGATGGCGAGGATCGGGATCGTCTGCGAGGCGATGATCCAGGGCATCAGGCTGCGGTCGAGTGTGGTGACATGGACGATGCCGACGGCGATCAGGATGCCGAGCACGGTACCGAGGACGAAGCCCACCGCCGTGGAGGACAGCGTGACCCAGGCATTGTAGACGAGGCTGCGGTTGCTGGTGAGAGGCCGCAGGAAGGTGTTCTCGAAGACGTTCTGCGCCACCTGATGTGGCGCCGGCAGCAGCGGCTTCGGCTGCGACATGGTGCCGGCGATGAATTCCAGCGTCGTCGGGGTGGCGTCGGTGCGACTGTCGAGATCTTGCTGGAAGGGCGTGTTCATGATGATGGCGGCGATATACCAGATGATGATGATCGCCAGCGTGATGACAGCGACGGGCAGGACCTTGTGCCTGAAGAAGCGTTCCTTCTCCATACTCACGCCTTTCCCTGCAGCGGAAACATCATCAGCGCCATGGCAAGGATGCCGAGACCGACGCCGGCAAGCTGCGGCGTGCTGAGGCGCTCGCCGAAGACGACGAAAGCGATGATGTTGACGACGATCAACTGGACGATGGCCGAGGCCGAGATCGCAAGGCCGAGGCCCGCCTCGCGCATCAGCTTCACCATCATGAGGTTGCCGATGCAATAGAGCGTCAGGGAGAGGACGAGGATGAGGACGTTGCTGGTGGCGATATAGGCGCGCGAGGCCGTCGCGCCTGATATGAAGATCGCCATGGCGCCTGCGAGCCAGAGGAAGAAGGTGGGGTTCATGGGCGGGGTCCTTCGAAAACACCCCCCTCTGCCCTGCCGGGCATCTCCCCCACAAGGGGGGAGATCGGCAGGATGCAAGGCGTTGTTCCACGATTGAAAAGGAGCGGGTGACGAGCGCTATGGATTGAGAGTGATCTCCCCCCTTGTTGGGGAGATGTCACGAAGTGACAGAGGGGGATGGCCACCGTCGCAGACCTATTCCTCATAACTATGCCCCGCTCTCAGCCCGTCGCGGACGCGGCGGGCGATTTCCAGGAATTCGGGGGTCTCGCGAATGTCGAGGGGACGTTCGGCCGGAAGGGTGGATTCGATGACGTCGGTGACACGGCCGGGGCGGGGCGACATGACGACGATCTTGGTGGAGAGGTAAACGGCTTCGGGGATGGAATGGGTGACGAAGCAGATGGTCTTGTTGGTGCGCGCCCAGAGCTTCAGCAACGCCTCGTTCAGGTGGTCGCGAACGATTTCGTCGAGTGCACCGAAGGGCTCGTCCATCAAGAGCAGATCGGCATCGAAGGCGAGTGCGCGAGCGATCGAGGCGCGTTGCTGCATGCCGCCGGAAAGCTGCCAGGGGAATTTCTTCTCGAAGCCGGAGAGGTTGACGAGATCAAGCGTCTGGGCGATGCGCTTTTTCTGCTCCTCGCGCGGATAGCCCATGATCTCAAGCGGCAGGGCGATGTTCTTTTCGATGGTGCGCCAGGGATAAAGCGCCGGCGCCTGGAAGACATAGCCGTAGGCGCGCTTCTCGCGCGCTTCTTCCGGTGTCATGCCGTTGATGTCTATATCGCCCGACGTCTTTCTCTCGAGATCGGCGATGACGCGCAGGAAGGTCGTCTTGCCGCAGCCGGAAGGGCCGATGAAGGAGACGAAATCCCCCTTGCGGACTTCGAGATCGACATCGCTCAGCGCATGCACCGGCCCGTCATTGGTTTGATAGGTGAGACAGAGGTTCCGTGCGGAAACGACGGAATTATCGGATGATGTCATGAATACGGACCAGTCAGGTTTTCGCAGGTCGGCCGGGGCGTATTGCGTGCTATTGTTATTGAGGAGCAGTCTTGCGGCAAACGGAGAAGAACCACCGTCGCGCCGGTTTCAGAGGAGGAGTGCAATGAGCGTATCGTCAAAGCCCACCTGCCATGTCGTTCGGCCGAACCATGCCTATGACGGCAAGCAGGGGCTCAGCTATTTCCAGGGCATCGCCGCCGAGACGGTCGGCGCCAAGGGCATCTGCATGCACCTCCTGACGATCCCGCCGGGTGTTCGCGCGCGGGCGCATTTGCACGAGGCGCACGAGACGGCGATCTACATGCTCTCCGGAGAGGCGCATACCTGGTACGGCGACAACCTGGAAAACCACGTCGTCGTCCATGCCGGCGAACTCTTCTATATTCCGGCCGGTGTTCCGCACCTGCCGGCGAATTTGAGCAGCACGCCCTGCACGGCAATCATCGCCCGCACCGATCCGAACGAACAGGAGAGCGTTGTCTTGCTGCCGGAGCTCGATGCGCTGGCGATCGTGCCGGCGTGAGGGCCACCCCCCTCTGCCCTGCCGGCCCCGGGGGCGAGCCACTCGTCTCGCGCCGTCCTTCGGACCCCCACAAGGGGGGAGATCGGATGGAGCGATGCCGCGGGCAACCAATCTCCCCCCTTGTGGGGGAGATGTCACGGAGTGACAGAGGGGGGTAATGCCACAAAAGCCTGCCATCTTTACCCGATCAAACCCCGCTCGCCGGTATGCCCGACCGCTCGACCTTGCGCGGCGCGGTGATTTCCTTCCAGGTCGAAAGTGCCTTGCTGACCGCCGTGACAGGCTCGCGCTTGACGAATTCGCCATGGCCCTCCTGGGTCTTGATCGTATCTTCCTCGATCGCGACGACGCCGCGGGTCAGCGTGTAGCGCGGCAGGCCGGTCACCGTTTTGCCCTCAAAGACGTTGTAGTCGATCGCCGATTGCTGCTTGGCTGATGTAATCGTCTTCGAACGCTTCGGGTCCCAGACGACGAGATCGGCGTCTGATCCAACGAGGATCGCGCCCTTCTTCGGATAGATGTTAAGGATCTTGGCGATATTGGTCGAGGTGACGGCGACGAATTCGTTCATCGTCAGGCGGCCGGTGTTGACGCCATAGGTCCAGAGCATCGGCATGCGGTCCTCGAGGCCGCCGGTGCCGTTGGGGATCTTGGTGAAATCACCCAAACCGAAGCGCTTCTGCGCCGTCGTGAAGGCGCAGTGATCGGTCGCAACCACCTGCAGCGAACCCGAGGCGAGGCCGGCCCAAAGGCTGTCCTGATGCTGCTTGTTACGGAAAGGCGGCGACATGACGCGGCGGGCGGCATGGTCCCAGTCCTTGTCGAAATATTCGGTTTCGTCGAGCGTCAGGTGCTGGATCAGCGGTTCGCCATAGGCGCGGACGCCCTTCTGGCGAGCGCGGCGGATCGCTTCATGCGCCTGTTCGCAGGAGGTGTGGACGATGTAGACGGGGCAGCCCGCCATGTCGGCGATCATGATGGCGCGGTTGGTGGCCTCGCCCTCGACCTCGGCGGGGCGGGAATAGGCATGCGCCTCCGGGCCGTTGTTGCCTTCCGAGAGCAGTTTAGCGGACAGCGAAGCCACGACGTCGCCATTTTCGGCGTGGACCAGCGGCAGGGCCCCGAGCTCCGCGCAGCGCTGGAAGGAGGCAAACATCTCGTCGTCGTTCACCATCAAGGCGCCCTTGTAGGCCATGAAGTGCTTGAAGGTATTGATGCCCTTGTCCTCGACGATCGTCTTCATCTCGTTGAAGACCTGTTCGCCCCACCAGGTGATCGCCATGTGGAAGGAATAGTCGCAGTTGGCGCGGGTAGATTTATTGTCCCACATGGTCAGCGCTTCGAGCAGCGACTGGCCGGGCGAGGGCAGGGCGAAATCGACGACCATCGTCGTGCCGCCGGAGAGCGCAGCACGGGTGCCGCTCTCGAAATCGTCGGAGGAATAGGTGCCCATGAAGGGCATTTCGAGATGGGTGTGCGGATCGATACCGCCTGGCATGATGTAGCAGCCCGTCGCATCGAGCGTTTCCGTGCCCGACAGGTTCGGCCCGATCTCGACGATCTTCCCGCCGTCGATCTTGATGTCCGCCTTGTAGGTCAGGTCGGCGGTGACGATGGTGCCGTTTTTGATGACTGTGGTCATGCCTTGATCTCCTCATGCCTAGAAGCCGCGTGTGCGGGCGAAAAACGCGCTGTCGCGCATGGAGCAGAAAGCCTGCCCTCCAATAAGGAAAGTATCGTTTCGAGAACCGCGCGGCGCTCGCGAAGAATTTCATCGTTCCAGAAGCGCAGGACCGAATATCCTTGCGCATTCAGCCAGTTTGTTCGCGTAACGTCGTGTTCGCTCTCGGCGTGCTGAGAACCGTCGAGTTCCACGATGAGGTTCTTTTCGCGGCAGATGAAATCGACGAAATAGGGACCTAGCGGAATCTGGCGGGCGAATTTGTAGCCGTTCAGCCGGCGGTTTCTGACTTCGATCCAAAGGCGGTATTCCGCATCCGTCTCGGTTTGGCGAAGATTGCGAGCGCGGCTGGTTGCGCCGGATTTTCGGACCCAGGCGTCGGTTTTATCGCTTGCCATTGGGAACCCCTCATCGCCTCGCTCTGCTCGGCACTTCTCCCCAAGGGGAGAAGGGGGCGCGAGCCTCGCCCTTGCGTTTTCAGCCTGTCTGCGCCGAACTGAAGATATGTCGCTGAGCGTGTGCCGTAGGCCTGTCTTCTCCCCTTGGGGAGAAGGTGCCCGAAGGGCGGATGAGGGGTTCTCAGTGGCGTAGGCGTCGCGACTCACGCCACTATCTCCGCCGTCTCCACCACCGCATGGAACAGCACGTCCGCGCCGGCGGCGGCCCATTCCTTGGAGATATCCTCGGCTTCGTTGTGGCTGAGGCCGCCGACGCAGGGGCACATGACCATGGTCGCCGGTGCCACCTTGGCGGCCCAGCAGGCGTCGTGGCCGGCGCCGGAGATAAGGTTCATGTGGCTGTAGCCCAACTTTTCGGCGGCTTCGCGCACGCGCCCGACCAGAACGGGGTCGAAGGTGACGGGCTCGAAATGGCCGATTGCCTCGACCGAACAGCCGACGCCGAGTGCATCGCAGATCTCGGGCGCCTTGGCCTCGATCTCGGCGCGCATGCGGTCGAGCTTGGCCTTGTCTGGGGTGCGGATGTCGACCGTAAATACGACCTTACCCGGCAGGACGTTGCGGGAATTCGGAGAGAAGAAGACCTGGCCGACGCCGCCCACGGCTCCCGGCTGGTTTGCCATCGCCACGCCCTGGACCATCTCCAGGATGCGGGACATGGCAAGACCTGCATTGACGCGCATCGCCATCGGCGTGGAGCCCGTGTGGGCCTCGCGGCCAGTCAGTGTGAATTCCAGCCACCAGAGCCCCTGACAGTGGGTGACGACGCCGATCTGCTTGTTTTCCGCTTCCAGGATCGGGCCCTGCTCGATGTGATATTCGAAATAGGCGTGCATCTTGCGCGCGCCGACCTCTTCCTCGCCGAGCCAGCCGATGCGCTTCAGTTCGTCACCATAGGTCTTGCCCTCGGGGTCTTTACGGCCATAGGCGTAGTCCAGCGAATGCACACCGGCAAAGACGCCTGAAGCCAGCATGGCGGGGGCAAAGCGGGCGCCTTCCTCGTTCGCCCAATTTGTGACGACGATCGGGTGCTTCGTCTTGATGCCGAGATCGTTCATGGTGCGCACGACTTCAAGCGCCGAGAGCACACCGAGCACGCCGTCATACTTGCCGCCGGTCGGCTGGGTGTCGAGGTGGCTGCCGACATAGACCGGAAGAGCATCTGGGTCGGTGCCGGGACGGGTCGCGAACATGGTGCCCATCTTGTCGACGCCCATGGTCATGCCGGCCTTTTCGCACCAGGACTTGAAGAGATGACGTCCTTCGCCGTCCTCGTCGGTCAGCGTCTGGCGATTGTTGCCGCCGGCGATGCCGGGGCCGATCTTCGCCATGTCCATCAATGCATCCCAAAGGCGGTCGCCATTGATACGCATGTTTTCCCCTGGCGCTGCCACCATCTGAAAGTCCTCACCTGTTTTTCGCGGGGCGATGCAAGTCGCATGCCCATTTTGTTCCCGTGGTCTCGACCGGAGCGCTGTTGTTTTTGTAGCCCCGGAATTTCCGCGATTGCCTTTACTTGACAACTGACAGATAATTTGACCGATTGGTAAACATTACAACTTCCGTGGCAACGCTCAAGACGAAAAAGACGAAAAGCACCGACAAAATTACAGGCAGCTGCCCAAAATTCCGTCAATGAATACTTGGCGCAAACCTGACTGAAAGGGTTGGATTTTCAAGGGAATTAGAATCGACATGGCTATTCCTAGAGCCGCGAAGACGCAACGCCGCACCCGCATCCAGGAAGAGAAGGAAGAGCAGATTCTCGAAGCGGCGCTCGACGTGTTTTCCGTACACGGATTTCGCGGATCGACCATCGACCAGATTGCCGAGGTTGCCGGCATGTCGAAGCCCAATCTTCTCTACTATTTCCGCACCAAGGAAGCGATGCATCGCGCGCTGATCGACCGGGTGCTGTTCACCTGGCTGGAGCCGCTGCGCGCCTTTAATGCCGAGGGCGATCCGGAGAGCGAGATCCGCAGCTATATCCGCCGCAAGCTGGAAATGGCGCGCGATTTTCCACGAGAAAGCCGGCTATTTGCAAACGAGATGCTGCAGGGCGCGCCGCATGTGGTGGATGAACTGAAGGGACCGCTGAAGAGCCTTGTCGACGAGAAGGCCGAGGTAATCCGCGCATGGGCGAAGGCCGGCAAGATCGCGAAATGCGATCCTTACCACCTGATCTTTTCCATCTGGTCGACGACGCAGCATTATGCCGATTTTGACGTTCAGGTCCGCGCCGTACTAGGCGACCAGCATTCCGGCGAAGGCCGCTTCGAGGATGCGGCCCGCTTCCTCGAACAGCTCTTCATGGGCGGATTGTCGGTGCATCCGCTGACTTAAAGCTCATTTTCCGTTTGTTGCCATTGCCCGCAGCAGGAGTTCGGCGGCGCGTTCAAGCGTGTATGGCTTCTGTAGGATCGGTGCATCGGCATGGCTTTTTGCCTGAGCGACGCCCTCGCCGTAACCGGTTGCGAAAGCGAAGGGAATGCCTTGCGCCTGCAGCTTTTCGGCGATCGGGAAACTGGTGTCGTCGCCGAGATTGACGTCGAGAAGCGCCAGGTCGAAGGTCTTTTCGCCGAGGATTTCCAGGGCATGAAGAACGGTGGCGGCGGTGATCACTTCCGACGCTCCGAGACGGTGCAGTATGTCCTCGCTGTCCAAGGCAATGATGAGATTGTCTTCGACCAGCAGTACGGATAATCCCTCAAGCGGCCGCTCCGGAATGTTCTCACGGTTGGGGTCCAGGGCGTCGTCGTTCAGGGATGCGAATGCCGTGATGCCGGACGCAAAGGTCGCGTATGCGGCCGGTATGCGGAAATCGGCTTCCAACCCCGTTGACGAAAAGCGCATCTCCGCCTTGCCTTCGAGGTCATAGGGGATCGAGCGGCGAATGATGGTTGTGCCGAATCCCTGTCTTTTCGGCTCCTGCACCTTTGGTCCGTCGCTTTCGCGCCATGAGATCAGGAGATCGCCATCCTTGCCCTTCTCCCCATCCTTGCCTTTTTCCCAAGTGACAGAGACGGTGCCTCTTGCGGACAGGCTTCCGTATTTTGCGCTGTTGGTCACCAGTTCGTGGAAGACCAGGGCAGCCGTCGAAAAGGCCCGCGGGGCCAGAAGGACGTCTGGACCTGACATGTGCAGACGGTCGGCATTCCTGCCGAGATAAGCGGCGGCCTCCGCCTGCAGCAATTGCGGGAAGGATGCCGGCGCCCAGTTGTCACGCGTAATCTGGTCATGGGCGCGGGCGAGCGATTGCACCCGACCTTCAAGCTGGCTGACATAGTCGCCGATCGACGTTTCCGACGTTTTGGATTGTCGCACCAAGCCATTGATGAGGCTTAGAATATTGCGGACACGGTGGTTCAGCTCGGCAATCAGCAGTTCCTGGCGTTCGCTGGCCTGCTGGCGCGCCACGCTTGCCTCATCCGCCAGCCGAAGCACGACCTCGATCAGCGTCACGCGGATCGTGTCGGCGACGCGCTGTTCGGCTGACGTGAAAGGCGCCGAACGGCCGCGCACGAGTTCCGACCAGGCCTCAAAGCTCTTGCGCGGTGTCAGGCGAGGGCCGTTCGGTCCGTATTCGACAGGCTTGTGGGGGTCGCCGGCCCAACGGACCGAGCGCACGATTTCCTGGCGGAATAGAATGACGTAATCGCGCGGCGAGCGGGAAATCGGGATCGCGAGCAGGCCGGCGATTTCCTCGCTTTTCAGCTCCGGATAGGTCTTGCCGATATTGTCCGTTGCAAACACCTTGCCGGCGGCGGTGCGGTTGAGCAATCCCACCATCTTTGCGAAATCGGTCTGCGATGGGGCAAGCCCGCTGAGGGCCGAACGGCCGTTAATCCAGACCCCGATGCCATCGGCGGGGATCGCGTTGGCAAGTGCGTCGATCAGCCAGGCGGGATCATCGAGCAGGCTTGCATTGTCTGCCACCGATGTGAGGAGCTTGTCGGCGATCTGCCGGGCTTTGGTCTCGTATTCCAGAGCCATGCGCCGCTCTCGGCTCTCCAGGCGCGAGGCGAACATCTGGCCGAAAAGCTCCGATGTCGAGCGCCGCTCGGAGGAGGGCAGGCGAGGGCTGTAGTGATGGCAGGCAAACAGGCCCCAGAGCTTGCCGTCGACGACGATGGAGACCGAGAGGGAGGCGCCGACCCCCATGTTCTTCAGATATTCAATATGGATCGGCGAGACCGAGCGCAGCACCGACATGGAAAGATCGAGCGTACGGCCGTGCTCATCGACCTCGGGCAGGACCGGCACCGGCTTGGCGTCAATGTCTGAAATGATGCGGAAGAGGTTGCGGAGATAGAGCGCGCGGGCCTGTACAGGGATGTCTGACGCCGGATAGTGCAGGCCGAGGAAGGAGCCGATGCCGGGGCGGGCGACTTCGGCCACGACCTCGCCGGAGCCGGTCTCGTCGAAGCGATAGACCATGACGCGGTCGAAACCCGTCAGTGCGCGCGCCTGTCTTGCTCCCTCGCGGAAGAAGGCTTGCAACGTTTCCGCCTGGTCGAGCCGGCCCATCATGCTGCGGATCGATATGGCGGAGCCGCGGTTCTCCTCCTGCGAAGGTTCCGCCTCGATGATGATCTGTCCCTCGACCACGTGGACGGCGACGTCGAAAGCACCGCGCCCGTCCTGCAGGACCACGCCGAACAGCCTTTCCACGACATCCGGCCCGTGAATGATGGCGAGGCGATTGCGCAGCGCATGTATCGCCACTTTCGACAGGATTTCGCCGATAGGCTGGCCGAGGATATCAGAATGGGGAACGCCGAGGAAGGTTTCGACATTGACCGATGCTCGGGAGACCAGCCAGTCCGACGACAGGACCAGAAGGAAGCCGAAGGGCTGGATCGCCCCGAGACGGTGGATGGGTTCGCGGTCGCAATTCGTCAGGTCGACATGCGTCAATTCGACAGTCACGAGGGGATAAGCTCCAGTTCGAGTTCGGCAGCCCTCTTGAAGAGAGCGAAGACGGATCTTGCCGCGGCGATGGCTCGATCCTCCTCAACAGGGCTGAACTCGTCGAGCTTTTCCATGAATGTCTTCATTGCGCCCTTCGGTCCCTGAAAGCCGAGGTAGCCGGACGGAAATTCCACCGGCACCTGCCTTGCAAACATTGCGCCTCCAAGCTTCGATCCCTCCAGCACGTATGCAGCCCCCCAGATTTCGTCCTCGGTCGAGAATGTCGGGGCGGGGAGGTGCTCAGGAGCGCTCGTGCCGAGAGCCGTCAGATCATCCATCAATTTTCTCCGCCTGCGTCGATCGCGCCAGTCGGGAATAATGTCTTCGACGCCAGCTTGTTCCAGCGCGATCTCGATGGGTGGCAGAACCCGCGCATGGGCGCAGAGGAAGGAGGCGTATCGGTTCCGATCGGCAAGATCGAAGTGCCCGAAAATGTGGTCTACGGCTTTGTGGTCATCGCTTGTGTCTGTGCGAAGCGTCATACGGAGGGGCATTTATGGCTATGTCCGAACTGATATGATTTCCCAATCTATTCAAGGGTTAGCCATATGTCGCGGTGGCGGACGATTTCCAGAGCATTTGCAAAAATACTGCCCCTGCGCGGGCGGCGAGCCGCACACGGGCCGAATCTTCGGATTCGACCGTAACAGTTCTCCTCTTATGCCGCAGTCTCCACGCCGCTCGCAAAGGTGTAACCTTCGTCGGCCCAGCCGGTCAGGCCGCCGATCATGAGCTTGACGGAGAGGCCGAGGCGAGAGAGGCGGAGTGCTGCCTTGTCGGCGCCGTTGCAGTGCGGGCCGGCGCAATAGACAACGAAGAGCGTATCGGCAGGCCATTGCGACATACGATGCGCGGTCATCTTGCCATGCGGCAGGTTGATGGCGCCAGGCACATGCTGAAGCGCGAAGAGCGCCGGCGAACGCACGTCGAGCAGCACGAAATCTACCTTATCGGCTGCGAAGGCGGCATTGACATCGGAGCAATCGGTTTCGAATGCCAGCTTGCGGGCGAAATGATCGGCAACAGTTTGCGGATTGGCGGCAGGGGCTTCGGAGACGGGGCTTTTTGAAACGGAGTTTGTCATGATTTTCCTTTCTGGATTTCGTTGCCGCCGATCCTCGCCGATGTTAGAGCTTGGCGAAATTGGCCGTAATGACAGATAGCGTAAAGATCATGCCAAATTCATCTATGCATAAGACGCAAGGGCCACACGTGGTTGTTCTCGCCTATGACGGGCTCTGCACCTTCGAATTCGGGATCGCCTACGAGGTCTTCGGGTTGTCGCGTCCGGAAATGGGGGAAGGGTGGTATCGCTTCTCCGTTGCCGGCGTCGAGTCGGGGCCGCTACGCGCAGGTGGCGGGCTGACAGTCGGCGTTGATCGCGGGATTGAACTGCTCGAAGAGGCAGACCTGATCGTCGTGCCCGGCTGGAGGGCGATCGATGCGCCGGTGCCGGAGCGTTTGGTTGCCGCGCTGCGGGCCGCGCATGCGCGTGGCGCGCGCGTGATGTCGCTCTGCTCCGGCGTCGCGGTACTTGCCGCTTCCGGCCTGCTCGGCGGACGCCGCGCCACGACGCATTGGCGATATGTCGCCTCCATCGCGGCACGCTATCCCGAGATCACGCTCGATGCCGACGTGCTCTATATGGACGAGGGCAGCATCATGACGGCGGCAGGCAGTGCGGCCGGCATCGATCTCTGCCTGCACGTGGTGCGTCGCGATTTCGGCGCGGATGCCGCCAACAGCGTAGCGCGCCGGCTCGTCGTGCCGCCGCATCGCGAGGGCGGGCAGGCGCAGTTCATTGCCGCGCCTGTTCCGGAGGAGCGCGAAGGTATCCGCCTCGGACCGCTTATCGAATCGATGCGCGAGCGCCTGTCGGAAGACCAGCCGATCCGCATCCTAGCGGACCGAGCCGGCATGAGCGTGCGTACCTTCCAACGCCGGTTCGAGGCGGCGACCGGCGATAGCGTCGGCGAATGGCTGATGAAGGAGCGGCTGCGCCGTGCCCGCGACCTTCTGGAAAGAGAGCTTGCCGTCTCGCTCGACGACATCGCCGCCGCGAGTGGTTTCGGCACACTTGCCACCATGCGCCATCATTTTCGCCGGCGCCTCGGAACAAGTCCAAGCGCCTATCGACGTTCCTTCGGGGGATGCATGGAGAGTGCGGCGCGCAGTTAGCTTCTAACCGCCGGTCATCCCAAGGGGCGACCGGCGTTATATCGTTGCAGCCGAATTACTCCGCCGCCTGCCTTGCCATCGGGTTGTTCGGGTGGGTCGTCCAGTTGGCATAGTTGGGATCGACCACCTTGCCGGTGCGCTTGTCGAGGGCGCCTGCGGGCAGGGCTTCCATGGTGATGCAGTTCTCGACGGGACAGACGCTGACGCAGAGATTGCAGCCGACGCATTCCTCGTCCTTCACCTCGAAGTGGCGGACACCGTCCACGAAGTTGGTGATCGCCTGATGCGAGGTATCCTCGCAGGCGATGTAGCAGCGGCCGCACTTGATGCAGGCGTCCTGGTCGATCTTGGCCTTGGCGATGTAGTTGAGGTTCAAATATTGCCAGTCGGAGACATTCGGCACGGCACGACCGGTAATATCATCGAGAGTGCGGTGGCCCTTTTCGTCCATCCAGTCGGACAGGCCCGTGATCATCTCTTCCACGATCTTGAAGCCGTAGGTCATGGCCGCCGTGCAGACCTGCACGTTGCCGGCGCCGAGCACCATGAATTCGGCTGCATCGCGCCAGGTGGTGATGCCGCCGATGCCCGAGATCGGCAGGCCGCGCGTATCGGGGTCACGGGCGATCTCGGCCACCATGTTGAGCGCGATCGGCTTCACCGCCGGGCCGCAATAGCCGCCGTGGCTGCCCTTGCCGCCGACCGTCGGGTTGGGGGCGAAGTTGTCGAGATCGACCGATACGATCGAGTTGATGGTGTTGATCAGCGAAACGGCATCGGTGCCACCGGCCTTGGCGGCGCGGGCAGGTTTGCGGATGTCGGTGATGTTAGGCGTCAGCTTGGTGATGACGGGCATGCGCGTATATTGCTTGCACCAGCGCACGACCATCTCGATATATTCCGGCACCTGGCCGACCGCGGAGCCCATGCCGCGCTCGGACATGCCGTGCGGACAGCCGAAATTGAGTTCGATGCCGTCGGCTCCGGTCTCTTCGACCAGCGGCAGGATCGCCTTCCAGGCATTTTCCTCACAAGGGACCATGATCGAGGCGATCAGTGCCCGATCGGGCCAGTTCATTTTCACCTGCTTCATTTCGCGCAGGTTGGTAAAGAGGTCGCGGTCGGTGATGAGCTCGATATTGTTGAGACCGAGAAGACGGCGGTCGGCCCCCCAGATCGCGCCGTAGCGCGGGCCGTTGACGTTGACGACGGGCGGGCCTTCCTCGCCGAGCGTCTTCCAGACCACGCCGCCCCAGCCCGCCCTGAAGGCACGCTCGACGTTATAGGCCTTGTCGGTCGGCGGCGCGGAGGCGAGCCAGAACGGGTTCGGGGATTTGATGCCGACGAAATTATTGCGGAGATCAGCCATTGTTCATCCTCCCCTTCAAGCGACGGCCACGGCCGGCTGCGCACCGGCAGCAAGCACGCGGTTGATGGATTCGGCGGCATCCCGTCCTTGCGCGACGGCCGCAACGGTCAGGTCTTCTCCGCCGAGTACGCAGTCGCCACCGGCCCATACGCCTGATAGCGAGGTGCGACCATCGGTATCGATGACGATGCGGCCGGCTTCCATCTTGAGAGCGCCAAGACCGGAGGCCTCAAAGGTCTGGCCGATCGCCTTGAAGATCTGGTCGGCGGCGATGACGCCTGTATCGCCCGTGCCGGTCAGCTTGCCGTCGACGAGTGCGGTATATTCGACCTCGATGCCGGCGACCTTGCCGTCCTTGGCGATGATCTGCTTCGGCGCCAGCCAATGGCGGATGATGACGCCCTTGGAGGCTGCCAGGTCCTGCTCGAATTCCGAGGCGTTCATGTGCTCCTTGCCGCGGCGATAGCAGATCGTCACCTCTTCGGCGCCGAGGAGTTTTGCCTGCACGGCGGCGTCGATCGCCGTCATGCCGCCGCCGATGACGACGACGCGGCGGCCGATCGCCATGTCGGCCTTGTCGTCGGCCTGGCGCAGATCGGCGATATAGGCGACCGCATCGGCAACGCCGTCGAGGTCTTCGCCGGCTGCACGCAGCGCGTTGACGCCTGAGAGCCCGAGACCAAGGAAGACGGCGTCATACTGGCTCGAAAGATCGGCGAGCGAGAAGTCACGGCCGAGCATCTGGCCGTTCCTGACCTCGATGCCGCCGATCGAGAGCACGTAATCAACTTCCTTCTGGGCGAAATCATCGACCGTTTTATAGGTGGCGATGCCGTATTCGTTGAGGCCGCCGGCCTTTTCGCGCGCGTCGAAGATGACGACGGAATGGCCCTTGACAGCTAGGCGGTGGGCGCAGGCAAGGCCGGCGGGTCCCGCGCCGACGACGGCGATGGTCTTTCCGGTCGCCGCGGCTCGGCTGTAGAACTGCTTGTTCTCGGCCATGGCTATATCGGTTGCATAGCGCTGCAGGCGGCCGATCTCGACCGGGCGCTCTTCGGCCGTGTTGCGCACACAGGCCTCTTCACAGAGCTGTTCGGTTGGACAGACGCGGGCGCACATGCCGCCGAGGATGTTCTGGTCGAAGATCGTCTTTGCCGAGCCGATCGGATTGCCCGTCGATATCTGCCGGATGAACATCGGGATATCGATCGAGGTGGGACAGGCCGTCATGCACGGCGCGTCATAGCAGAAATAGCAGCGGTCGGAAGCGACCAGCGCCTCGTGCTTGTCGAGGCGCGGATGAAGATCGGAAAAATTAGCCTCGTACTCGGCGGGCGTGAGCCGGCCTTTCTGAATCCCAGTTTCCAGTCGTCCCATTGAAGTTCCCTCATTATTGGATAACGGCCAGTAAAGGGGAGCGTAACCCAGTCCAAAAAATTTATCAAACGGTAAAATTTTGAGCTAAATAGAGCGCAGAAAAAGGTTTCGAAAAAAATCGAGATTTTTTTATTTGAGTGGGAACCAACTTTATGGCGGGTAGTTATTCGGGTGTCCGGATGACGATCGCATCGACCCAATGCGCGCCCCCAATCATCCGGATTAATGTACTCACGGTCCCCTCCCGATGAGTAGAAAAAGCAGCCGGTGCGCCGCCCTCGCACTGGCTGTTTTTCGTTGTGAAATCATCAAGAAAGGGATCGCGGCCAGCGCAGCTTCTAGGGGCGCCTGAGGATCTCGTATTCGGTTTCCGGAATGAGGATGCTGTAGTCAATACGATCGGGGCGCAGCTCGAACTTCACGCGGCCGTTCATCGATGTGGGCACGACACGCTCGAGGACAGTTCTGCTGAAGCTGTTGTCTTCGAATTCCTGTACGGCCGAGGGCGTCGATATCTGCTCCGACCAGATCACCTCGATGGCTTTCTTGCCGTCCAGATTTGACTCATTGCAATTCAGCAGGATCTTGGTCGTGCCGGCCGATATCGCGCCATGCGAGGCGGAATTGACGATCAACTCGTGTAATGCCAGCCCCAGATGGACGGCGGCGTTGGGCGTCAGATGCGCGTTGATGCCGTAGATCGGCATGGGCACCGCGACATCGGGCCAATAGGGGGCGAACTGCTTTTCCGCCAGTTCGAAGAGATAGGCGCCGCGCCAGCTTGAATCGGTGATGAGATCCTGGGAGTTGGAAAGGGACTGCAGGCGGCCTCGGAATTTTATGAGAAAATTGTCCAGCGACAATGTATGCCGCGCAGTCTGGGTGGCGATGCCCTGAATGATGGCAAGCAGGTTCTTCGACCGGTGAGACAACTCCCTGAGCAGCGATTTCAGGACCTTTTCGCGATGACGGCTCTCGGTGATCTCCGACATAACCGAAAGCAGGCCATAGTCGCCGGATCGTCCGGTTCGTTCGATTTTGATTTCGAAGATTCTGGAACCATCGGTCGTCAGAAAGTCTATTTCGGTCCTGGACGGCGCACCGTTCTCCAGCACCTTGCGCTTGAGGTCTGCAAGACGCTGTCCGTCCCTGGCCCCGAATAGCTGCAGGTCACCCTTGCCGAGAATGAGGGAAGGCTTGAGATGTTCGGGGAGATTTTCAGCGTAGACAATTGCCAGGCTGGAATCCTGGAACATGATCGAAATGCCGGCGCTACCGAGCGCCCGCTCCATTATGGCGGCCTTGCCCTCCAAACCGAAGGCGGCGCTCGACAATGGTTCAGTGGTATTCACAAAGTCGCCTTTCCCTCGGTTTTCCCTGAACAACGCCGGAATCGCGTGCCCCGTGGAAATCCATGGTGTTACTCATATAACAATTCGTCACGAAAGCTAGCGAAGCGCTTCGGCTGAGCCGAAACGCTTGCTGCTTTTCTTTGTTCCATTCTGAAATACAAGGGTAACTCAGGCTGCGACGCGCGTCGTTTCGTTGAAGAACAGAGCTTGGCTGATCAATGCCTTGACCATATCGGGGTTGAACGGCTTGGTGACCAGGAAAGTCGGTTCCGGCCGTTCGCCGGTCAGCAAGCGCTCCGGGAAAGCGGTAATGAAGATCACCGGGACGCTAGAGGTCTTCAGGATGTCGTTGACGGCATCGATACCGGAGCTGCCGTCGGCGAGCTGAATGTCGGCCAGAACCATGCTCGGCTTGGTCGCATTGTAGAGCGCCACTGCTTCGGAGTGGGTACGGGCGATGCCGGTGACACGGTGGCCGAGGCTTTCGACCATCTGCTCGATATCCATGGCGATCAGGGGCTCGTCCTCGATGATCATGATATCGGTTGCCACCTGGCGAGAGATTTCCTGCGATGCCTTGTCGAGCAGGCGAACGACTTCCGGTTCTTCGACCTCGAGAATATCGGCTATTTCCGCAAGGCGGAAATTCTCGACGGAGGCCAATAGGAATGCCTGCCGCGCGACCGGAGAAACCTTGGCAAGATTGACGGTTGCGCGCTGCTCCCACGCATAGGGGGAAGTAGGCTCCGGTATCTGCACTGCGGTGGAACCAAAGAGCTTGGTGAAAAGTTTATAAAGTGCGACCCGGTCATTGGATGTATCGGGGAAGATGGAGATGTCTGCGATAATCGCTTCCAGCACCGCCGCGACATAGGCGTCGCCTGAAGTCTGTGTTCCGGTGAGTGCGCGGGAATAGCGACGCAGATAAGGAAGGTGCGGCGCAATTCGAGTGGAAAGTGTCATAAATAACTCCCGTCCTTAAGACGCTATCGGCTTTAATGAGAGCTAAATGCCAGGGGGTCAAAAAAGTTCCGAAATGCAGGAACTTTTTTTATTGCCGGGCATTATGGTGGCGACAAACGGTGGGTTTGTTCGCGTGTGATCCGTTCCTGATGGCGACAGCGTGGATGAGGCTTCTCCCTACCTTATCCACGACGTGAGAACGGTGATCCCCAGGCTGAAGACGACCCGCAGATGTAAACGATCCGAAAGCGAATTTTTTAGATGACAGCACAGAAGCAGGAAAAAGCAGATGCCAAACAGCCCGATGTCCGGGTTGTCGACATTCTGGATCCCACCAATCAGATCGGCGTCAAGCTGCGCTCCCTTTATGCAGCTGCCCAGGACGAGGCAATCCCTGACCGTTTCCTGGATTTACTGGAGAAGCTGGACCGTGCGGAAAGCATGGCTTCAGCCAAAGTGGCCGAATAGGGATATCCCGGATGGAAAAAGCGGAACCGAGTTTCAAACGTGAACTCCTGGCAGCTCTCCCGAGCCTGCGTGCGTTCGCCATTTCGCTCATTGGCCGACATGACCGTGCCGATGATCTCGTTCAAGACACCATCATGAAGGCCTGGGCCAAGCAGGACCATTTCGAGATGGGCACGAACATGAAAGCCTGGCTCTTCACGATCCTGCGCAACGAGCTTTACAGCCAGATGCGCAAGAGCGGTCGTGAAATCCAGGACAGCGACGGGCTCTTTACCGAATCTATGGCGACGCATCCGTCTCAATACGGTGCGCTCGATCTGCAGGATTTCCGAAAGGCGCTCGATCAGCTGCCGCCGGACCAGCGCGAAGCGATCATCCTGGTCGGCGCCTCCGGCTTCTCATACGAAGAGGCTGCCGAAATTTGCGGCTGTGCGGTCGGCACGATCAAGAGCCGCGTCAACCGCGCCCGCCAGCGTCTGCAGGAACTGTTGCAGATATCAGGCGAAGCGGATTTCGGACCGGATGCAACATCGTCCCCGCTGACGTCGAGGGCGTTTGCTTTCTGAGGAAGACTGCTTGCTACAAAAGAAAGCCTCCGGGCAGGGATGCGCGGAGGTTTTGTTTTTTGTTGGCGCGCCTGCGTTGGTGAAAAACCCCTCATCCGTCCTTCGGGCACCTTCTCCCCAAGGGGAGAAGACAGGGGCGCCGCACCGTCGCAGCGTATATTCCACTCGGACAAAAAAGGCCTACAACGCGATGGGGCGGCTCGCTCCACTTCTCCCCTTGGGGAGAAGTGCCGAGCGTAGCGAGGCGATGAGGGGTTCCCTCTCGGCGAGAGACTGGGGCCTAAGTTAGGCGGGCGGCCCCAATCAATCCTCTTCGCGCTTCGATCCCAAAAGGTTGCTCAGCACAAAGGCCGCGGCGATGGCGACCGTCAACAGCGGCTGGCTACGCACGACGCCCAATGCGGCTGCCGCCATCGATTCCAGTTCTCTCTTTCGTTCGCGGGCGCGGCGCTCTTCCTGCGCATTCATGACGGCCATGACCACGAGAACGATGATGCCCAGGAGCAGGGCGCCGGCTGCCATGAACAGTGCCGCGCCGATTGCGCCGTATATGGTCGCGAGCCAGATCGCGGTCGCGACGAGCGCAAAGACATAGGCCGTCAGCAGCAGCAGGACGGCAATGGCTACAAAAATACCGTTGCGCTTGGTGCGCGCAACGGTGCGGCTGACGGACCCTGACAGCAGGAGGCTGACGATCGGAAACAGCATCAAGCCTCCTCAGCGGCGGGCAAGAAAGGCGATCAACAGGCCGACGGCTGCCGCCGCGCCGATGGTTGCTGCCGGATGGCGGCGAACGGTTTCGCGCATTTCGCGGGCGCCGCGGCTGTAGCTATCCTGGAGGTCATGCAGAATGTCTTCGCTGCGGCTCAGGAGATCGTCGTATCCCGCCTGCGCCTGATAGCGGATCTTCTTGCTCGTGTTGCTCTTGCTGATGAGCTTGGTCAGCGCAGCGATCTCGTCGCGGAGCGTTTCGAGTTGATCCTCGATCGTGGCCTCGAGATCGTGCAGGCCGCCATTGTGCTTGCTGCGAAGGGGATGGAGGAAGGACGTCGCCATAATCGGGTCTCCATTGTTCTGACGCGTCGCTCGCGTCGTTCTAGTCTGTAGTCGCCACTCTGTGCTGGATCCGCCTTGCTGCTGGCACACGCCTGCTCATCCGGCATTGATCCATGTCGTTGGCAAATCAACGCGTCGAACGATGAAAGGTTCCAGTGGTCGCTCGCTGCGAGAGACGTCTTGGAGACTGCGCAAGGGTGCAGCTGTCATTCATCGAATGCGCTGTGGGCGAGGACGAAGGGAGTGGCATCCTTCGGTACGCGATTGACCCTGAGCGGGCAGCCGAAGACCTGCTCCAGCATCTCGTCGGTCATGACCTCTGCGACCGACCCGCCAGCGGCGAGCATGCCGTTCTTCAACAGGACCATTCGGTCGGCGAAGAGGGCAGTCAGGTTCAGGTCGTGCATGACTGATATGACGCCGCCGCCGCGCCGGCAGAAGTTGCGCGCCAGGGTCATAATCGTCAGCTGGTGGCTGATGTCGAGGCTGGAGACCGGCTCGTCGAGGAACAGCCAGCATGGCTTTCCGTCGACGGCGGGCTCGGGGATCTGGCAGAGAACGCGAGCAAGCTGGACGCGCTGCTGCTCGCCACCGGAAAGTTCCTGATAGAAGCGCCCTTCGAAACCGGCGAGATCGACGGCCGCCAGGGCGTCGGCGACGATCCGCGCCGTCTGTTCCGGATGGCTGTTGCGCCCTGATGTCAGGCCCATGGCGATGATTTCGCGAACGGTGAAAGGAAAGGAGATGGTGCTTGCCTGCGGCAGCACTCCGCGCATCATCGCGAGCTGCCAGGGCGCCAGACTATGGATCTCCTCGCCATTCAGCCGGGCCGAACCCTTATAGGCAAGCTCTCCCGAGATTGCCTTCATCGTGGTGGTCTTGCCCGAACCGTTGGGGCCGCAGATCGCGGTCAGTTCACCGGCTCGTGCAACGAAGGACAGATCGCCGACGACTGTCTTGCCGGAGAGTCGGACGGAAAGGTTTTTAGCTTCGATCATCTTGATGTCACAGGCTGAGGCGCGAGCGCTGGCGCAGCAGGATCCACAGGAAGAACGGTCCTCCGACGGATGCGGTGATGATGCCGATCGGCAGTTCTGCCGGCACGACCAGGGTGCGGGCCAGGACGTCGGCAAAAATCAGTAGCGAACCGCCGAGGAGTGCCGAAGCCGGCAGGAGATAACGATGGTCGGGGCCGATGACCATGCGCAGCAGATGCGGCACGACGATGCCGACGAAGCCGATGCCGCCGCTGACGGCGACCGATGCGCCTGTCGCGCCCGCGACGGTAACGATCGCGATCGTCTTCAGTCGCTGGACAGGAATGCCCATGTGGAAGGCCGCTGCTTCTCCGAGCGTGATCGCGTTGAGGCCGCGGGCCATGAAGGGCATGGCGACCAGCGACAGCAGAATGATCGGGCCGGCGGCGGCGATCTTGATCCAGGTGGCTCCGGAGAGCGAGCCCATGCCCCAGAAGGTGAGGTCGCGCAATTGCCGATCGTCGGCCATGTAGATCAGCACGCCGGTCAGTGCCATGGTCATGGCGCCGAGCGCGATGCCGGCAAGCAACATCGTTGCAACAGAGGTTTGGCCGTTGCGAGTGGCGATGCGGTAAAGCAGCAGCGTCGTCACCAACCCGCCTGTGAAGGCGGCTAGCGGCAGGGCGTAGATGCCGAGCCCATTGTAAAGCGGCGCGGCAATTCCGTTGCCGAGTACGATCATCACGACAGCGCCGAAGCTTGCGCCCGAGGAAACGCCGACGAGACCGGGATCGGCAAGCGGGTTGCGGAACAGCCCCTGCATGATCGCGCCCGAGACTGCCAGCGAGGCGCCGATCAGGAAGCCCAGCGTGGCGCGAGGCATGCGGATGTCCAAGATGATGATCCGGTCGCGGGTGCTGAGCACGCCATCGGCCTTGCCCATGGCCACGCTTCTGATGACGTCGACGAAGGAGGCGTCCGATGCGCCTGTCGTTACGGAAAACAGCAGAGAGAAGATCGCCACGACAATCAACGCAGCGATCATCAGCAGAGCCAGCCGCGAGCGATCGCCGGCGCGATAGCGTGACAGGATGGTGTCTTGCCGCCTTGCCATGTCCGTCTGCCGCGCCGCCGCTTCGCCGAAGGCCATGTCAGCCCCCGTAGATCGCGGTGTTCAGTTCGCGCACCGTGCTTGCGGTGCGCGGGCCGAAGCCGAGCAGATGAAGGCCGTCCATGCGGATGACGGCCTTCTTTTCGGCAGCCGGCGTCAGCGACAGAGCCGGCTGCTTCAGCAGCTCGTCGTTGGTGATCGGGTGCTCGCCGCCATTGCTCATGACGAGGATCACGTCGGGTTTCGCCTCGATGATCGCCTCGTCGGTCAGCGGCTTGTAGCCGGGGAAGGTGCCGACCGCGTTGACGGCGCCGGCGAGCTTTATGATGCCGTCGGCGGCGGTACCTGTGCCTGATGCGAGGATCTTGCCGCCCTGGGCGCTGAGGACGAAGAGCACGCGTTTGCGCTCCGCCTCCGGCCGCTTGGCGGCTTCGGAGATCGCCGCATCGAGATCGGCTGACACCTTGTCTTCAAGCGCCTTGGCCTTGTCGGGCACGCCGAGGACTGCACCGACAGTCTCGATCTTCTTGACGATGCCGGCGCGGTCATAGCTCTGCGGCACGGTCTCGAAGGGGACGCTGGCATTCCGGAGAACAGCAAGCGCCTCCGGCGGTCCTGATCCATCGACGGCGATGATCGCGGTCGGGTTGACCGCGAGGATGCCCTCCGGCGACAGCTGGCGCATATAACCGACATCGGGAAGCTTTTTTGCTTCCTCCGGATAGGTGCTGGTGGAGTCGCGGGCGATCAGGCGCTTCTCTTCGCCGAGCGCGTAGACAATCTCCGTCACGTCACCACCGATCGAGACCAGGCGGGAAGTGTCGACCTTGGCCGGTTCCGTGGCATGGGCTGGCCGGACGAAGCCGTAGCTGCCCTTGACCGGACCGACGGGCACAAAGGGCAGTGACATGACGACGAGCGTCAGCGCGACTTCCCAGGGTTTGATGCGCCCGGCATTCCTCAGAATGTTCATGATCCCAACCCTCAAGCGGCGACGCTGGTTCCGGCCTTCGGCAAGGCCTCGATGATCGCGCGCCATTCGTCGCGTTCCGCAACCCCTTCCTTCCGCTTGCCGAAGAACTGGATGATCATCTCGCCCTTGGCATCATAGGCTTCGAAGGATGTGACGTGGCCGTCGACAGTCGGCTTGCGCACGGCCCAGGCCTCAGCGATGTGGTCCTGGCGCAGATGCAGGTGGAAGGTCGGGTCCATGACGTTGATCCACGGGCCCAAGGTCTTGACGTTGAAGATCGGCCCTGAGTGAATCTGGACGATGCCGTCATTGGCGACGAAGCACATGATCGGCAGTCCATCTTCGACGGCGGCCCGCATCATCTCGGCCACGGCGCCGTCTTCGAGCTTCCAGGCATAGTCGTCGCCGACGCTGCGGATCGCGGCCTGGCGCCCGATTTTCAGTTTCTTCAGCATGCCGAAGAACTGGTGCGTATCCGTCATGCGGCCCCAGTGATCGCGCAGCTCCTCGCGGCTGACATCGCCATCCACCTCGCCGTTGCCCCCCGCGGAACGGTCCTCGACGAATTCCTGGGACTGATCGTCGATCCTGAGGTCGGCGACCATGGCGTGATAGGCTTCCACGTTGGAATCCGGCCGTAGATGAACCTTGTGGACCGCGGTGCCCGCCTTGTCGAAGAACTGCAGGCTGAGACGCTGCGTTTCGCCATCATCCTTGGTGACGGCAAAGCCGTGAACCCAGCGGCTGGGGAAGATGCGCAGGTCGATGTTCTCGCCGAGCACGATCGCCGATTGCTTGCCGGCCTTGATGTTCTCGTAGACGCCGATTTTCTCGTGCACGGCACTCTCGTTTCGCGACAAGGCGAGAACCTCGCCCAGCCCGGCGACGCGCGCCAGAAAACGTTCGACATCGGCGTCGATGCGGGTTGCCGTCAGCCCGACTTCGGCGGCAACGAGAGCCGCCTCGGAAATGCCGAGCTGGACTGCGATATCGCGCTCACGCATTTTCGGGTTTTCGAGCCGGTAGGCGCGGATTTCGGCGGGGGTCGGTCTGGTCCTGTCAGTCATCGTTCATGCCTATTTGTTGAGAATGAGCTTGCCTTGGCGGGTGATCTTCATCCGATAGACGGCGCCCTCATGCCTGATCATGATTTCGCTCTGGCCACGGAAAATCTCCGCACTTTCGACGGTTCTTACCTGCTGCACGACCGGTGGCGGCATCGGTTGTAGTGGTTTCTTCTCAGCAATCATCTTGCCTTTTTGCCTGAAAATTCATGGGGGCCTGGGGTGCTTCCGGGCCAGATTTATCTTGACTCACATACTCATCATTTTTTAATGACGCAATAGAAGACAATAAGAGTCAAGTTTAATTTTCAGTCCGGATATTTGGAGTAGATCGATGCGAATGAAGACGATCCTGACAGTGGTTGCCGCCGGTGTGGTCGGAGCTTTCAACGTCGTTCAGGCATGCGCCGAGGATGCGGCTGCCGCGACCGCTCAGACGCAGAAAATCAATGTCGAGCTGAACGCGCTCGCCCCTTCCCAGAAGGGCTGCATGATGACCTTCGTCGCTGAAAACGATCTTCCGACTGATATCAATAAGATCTCCTTCGAGCTCGCCTTCTTCAATGAGAAGAGCACCGTCGATCGTGTCACCGTGCTCGATTTCCGCGATCTGCCAATCGGCAAAAAGCGGGTGCGGCAGTTCGATATGCCCGGCGTCAAATGCGAAAGCGTCAGCCGCATCATCATCAACGACACGCCCGTCTGCGACGGACCGGCAGCTGGTGAATGCAAGAAGGCGCTTCAGACCAGATCACAGATCTCCGTTCCCTTCGAGGGCTGAGCAATCGAGCCGGCGCCGACCCCGGTTTGGCCGGCATGCCACCAAGGGCGGACAGTGTCATGAAGAGTTCAATCAAGGTCAGATCGAAGTCTCCCGTCGCGATCATCCCGCGTGTCGAGGATGGGCCGGGTGTCAACGACAATGTGCCGGCGATGCTGCCGGGCCACCAGCTCTCTGATCTTGAAGGCGTACCGCGCCAGCCGGAGGCGGAGTCAGTCGTCTACTACAACCGCGTGACGCAGATTGAATCCTTTCCGGCGCATCCGAAGCAAGAGCCCGATAAGGCCGCCGACGTGCCTGCCATGGAGGCGAAGCGCGAGGCAAAAGCCTCGATCGTCAAACCCGGCAAGCGCCGTGTTGCAATCGCCTGCCTCTGCTCCTTCCTGTTTCACGCTGCCGTCTTTGCCGCGCTGGTGACGACCTTCGTTGTCACGCCTGACGAGCCGCAGGAAGAGGCGGGCGAGGCCATCAGCGTCATCATGCTTGGAAGCGATGCGGATGAGCAGGCTGCCGGAGAGGAAAGCAAGGAGCCTGAACAGGTCGTTGCAGATGCCGTCCAGCCGGAAACCGTCCAGCAGACGGAAACAAAGCCGGAGCAGGTCCAGCCCGTGGAGCCCCAGCAGACGGAGGCCCAACCGACCGAAATCACCCAGGCGGTGCAGCCGACGGAAGCACAGCAGCCGCAACCGGATGAGGTTCAGCCCGCCCAACCCGAGGTCTCGCAGGTTTCGCCCGAGACCGTGGTGACACCCGAGCCTGAGGTGTTGACCTCGACGGCACCCGCAGAGTCGACCGTCGACCAGCCGATGGCGACGCAGGTGCCTGAGACCGTCCAGCCGGAAGCGCAGCCGCCGCAGCCGGCGGAGGTTCAGCCGAGTGTGCAGCCGGTCGAAACCGCCGAAGTTCAACCCGAACCCCAGGTGCCCGAAGAGGTCGTAACGCCGACTGAAAAGCCGCCTGTGCCGAAGCCGCCGGTGGAAAAGCCGAAAGTCGCCGCCAAGAAGGAGCCGCCCAAGCCGGAGCCGCCGAAGCCGGCGAAGGTCAAATCCGGATCGAGGAGGCAGGACGAGGAAGACACCAAGAAAGGCGCCTCGACGGGCAGCGAAACGGCACAGTCCGATCAGAATTCGGAAGGTGCTGCAAACCGTAATGGCTGGGGTAGTGCGGCGGTCGCAAATTATCCCGGCAAGGTGCAATCGCGCATTCGCCGGTCCGTGCGTGTGCCGACCGAATACAAGCGCATGACCGGCAATCTCAGGGTTCTGGTGAAGCTCACGATCAATGCGAGCGGCGATGTGGCCTCCCTGTCGCTGGCGCGCAGCTCGGGCATACCGGATCTCGATCAGGCCGTTCTCGATGGGGTCCGCCGTGCCGCACCGTTCCCGTCGCTGCCGCCTGAGTGGGGCAAACCGAGCTGGACCTTCACTCAGGAGGTACAGGTAACAGGTCCCTGAGATTGGCATGGTAAAATATGATAAAAATAATCAACTTTATACTTGACTGTAAAAATCAAGTTTTGTAGGGTCCGTTCGCGGTCGGGGAATCGAGCCGCATCAGAGCAATCAGCGAACGGGTGATGCATGGCGCATAAGGGCAAGAGGGACTTCAACCGCGATACCCGCGAGGAGGAGATTGCGGTGCAGGTCTCCGGCAAGTCCAAGTTGGACGGACGCAGCTTTCTTTATGTCGGCGGACGCGATTGCCAGGTGGCGCATCTGCGCCAGATCGCCAGCAATTTCGGCGCCGAGCTTATCCATCATGACGGTGGCCTTCGCGAGGCGGTTTCGCGGATCGATACCGTTCTGCCTTCCGTCGACTGCGTCTTCTGCCCGATCGACTGTATCAGCCACGACGCGTGCCTTCGCGTGAAGACCGGCTGCAAGAAGTTCGGCAAGGCCTTCATTCCACTGCGCAATGGCAGCAAGTCCAGCCTTGAGCGGGCGCTGCAGACGATGAACGACCGAGACCATTCCCGATGAAGGATAAGGGCCCTGACGGCTACACGATGATCGGCCTGCACAAGCTTGCCGGCAAGACCGGAGACGCGCTGGTGCCGGAGCTTTACCAGCTGCTTATCGAGCGCGACCGGGGGCGCCGGATCGCGCCCAACGTCGTGTGCTTCCCATTCTGGGCGGCGAGGCTTCCGGGCGAAGCATCGAGCGAGCCGCTCGGCACTGCCGCCGACGAAGGCCGGAATGTGATTGCCTTCGCGCAGCCGGCGCGCAAGACTGCCGATCGCAGGAAAAAGGTCTGAGAGGTCCCTCATGTATATCGCCATGAACCGTTTCCGCGTGGCCGTCGGCTCCGAAAGCGAATTCGAGACCATCTGGAGAAATCGCGATTCCAGCCTTGCGCAGGTGCCCGGCTTCGTCGAGTTCCGGCTGCTACGCGGTCGCACCAATGAGGAGGAGGGCTTCACGCTCTTCGCCTCGCACACGATCTGGCGCAGCGAGGATGATTTCCAGAACTGGACGAAGTCTGAGAATTTCCGCATGGCGCACCGCAATGCCGGCGACCACAAGGCCATCTACAAGGGACCGCCAGTGTTTGAAGGCTTCAACGTCGTCGAGGGAATCTGAAGCAATTCCAGCAATATAAGTTGGCCGCAGGCATCAGCTTCCAGGCGCTAGAGCTGCGCCTCGATCGCTGCCTTGTCTACGACCGACCATACCTGCCAGATCCGGTTCTCGTGAAATTCGTAGAAGACATTCTCGGCGAAGGAAACTTTCCTTCCGTTTATATCAAGTCCGAGGAACTTTCCCTTTGGCGTGCAGTCGAATTGCAGTCGGCTCGCGATAAAGGGATGATCCGATACCAGCAGGCGAATGCTGAAATTGAGATCCGGAATTTCCAGGAAGTCTTTCTCCAGCATCTGGCGATAACCTGATAGGCCGATCTGACGGCCGTTGTGGTGTACGTCGTCGTGGACGAACTCTCCCAGTGCGGGCCAATCCTGTGCATTGAGGCAGGCGATATAGTCTCGATACGCGCTTGAGAGGTCGATCTTGGTCATGGACGCTGCTCCGGTGCCTTTGCCCAAAACAATCTTCCAGGGATCGATTGTGTTCCGTTTCGCCCGCGATCGCAGGCACAAATTTTCGCGATGGAGGTGCGCCGGATCGCTGAACGCGGTGGTGATTTGCGCCATAATATCCCATGTTTTCATGGCATTTTATCGGTCTGTGGCCGATCTGTCGCTTTTGGCACAAAAGGGCGGCGATTCGACACGACTATTAGAATAAGCTATTGAATATGGGACATGACACATTAGATGTTCGATTAGATGAGACGGCCCCGTCGCAGTCCAGTCGAGGAAGCATCATGAAGACGCTTGTTCTTTCATCCATATTTGCCACATTTGTCGCCGTAGCCGCCTTCGCGCCAGCCATGGCCGCAGACGCGGTTACTGCGCCGCCGGCTCCTCCGATTGCGGAACAGGTTCCCGTCTTCACCTGGACTGGTCCTTATGCCGGTATCCGCGGTGGCGGATCCTGGGTTGATGGCGATTTCGATTTTCCTGGCGGCAGCGCCTCGCAGCATTTCAACGGCGGTCTGATCGGCGGTTTCCTCGGCTATAACTGGCAGATGGACAACAACGTCGTGATCGGCGCGGAAGGCGACCTGAACTATAATTGGAATAAGGAAGAGATCGTGCCCGGCGTTGACGGCGGCACTGATGTCGACGGCTCGGTACGCGCGCGTGTCGGTTATGCCTTTGACAAGACGCTGGTCTATGCGACCGGTGGCTGGCAGATCAGCCGCGGTTATCTCGATGCCGGTGACGGCAAGGAGACAAAGACGTTCAATGGATGGACGCTCGGCGCCGGTGTCGACCATGCCTTCACCAACAATATCTTCGGCCGGGTCGAGTATCGATATACGGACTTCGGCAGCAAGGACATCGGCAACACGAATGTCGATCTCAACCAGAACGCCGTCGTGGTCGGCGTCGGCGTGAAATTCTGACATCAGCTTTCTTTTTTGCCGCAGCCGCGTGGATATCGACGCGGCTGTTTCATTTTGTGGTTTTCGCCTGCCAGCCCCGATGAAGTGCCGCGATCATCGGCTCGCCTAGCGGACCGCCTCAATGACATGTGCGGTTATCCTGCTGTCGATGGAGCCGGTTCCGAAGCGCCGTGTAAGCGCCTCGGCGACTACTTCGGTTGCCTCATCGAGACCTGATGGAGAGCGGGCTTCGATCTCCACTCTCAGCGGCGTTCCCTGACAATAGGCGATGGCGACCTCATGCGCGGAACGAGCCCGGCATTTCTGCTCGGATGTATCGACAGTCACCTCGCGGAAGCCGCTGGCTTTCAGGTCGTTGCGAATGGGGTCGATCGCCCAGTAACCATGCGGCGTCCTGCCCATGAAGCGCGGCGGGTCCTGCGGAAAATGATCGGCAAGCGTATCCTCCACGAATTGGGCAAATTCGTTGTTTTCCAACTTGTCCCAGACGCTGAAAATGTAATGACCGTTCGGCCTTAGCACGCGGTGTGCCTCGCGGTAGCCCTTGGCCTTGTCGGGGAAGAACATCGCGCCGAACTGGCAGACCACGATATCGAAGCTTTGCGCTTCGAACGGCAGCGACAGGGCGTCGGCCTGCTGCCAGGTTATCCTGCCATTATTGCCTTGCCGCGATCTCGCAAAGTCTATCATCGGCTGGTTGAGGTCGGATGCCAGGATCCGCACCTTCTCATCCAGCCGCAAGGCGAGTGCGCGCGTGACGGCTCCGGTCCCGGCTGCGACCTCCAGCAGGCTCTGCGGCTTCAGTTTCTCCACGCGTTCGGCGAGGTGGCGGGCGTAAGGTTCGAAAATGAGGGGGACGAGGAGACGGTCGTAGATTTCCGGGATAGGTCCGGCAAAGGCTTTCTCTGCTGCGGTCATGGCGGTTGCTCCCTCAAGCCATATCAGGACAGACGGCAGGCGTGTCGGTCGGGGCCGGAGGAAGCCTACGCCGGAAGGGTTCCGTGCGAAAGAACTATCCAATTTTCCCGTTACCTTCGGCGGTTAACGCCGGACCGGGAGAAATGCGCCCAGCGCTGCCAGAATCCAGCCGGCCATCATGGCGAAGCCGCCGATCGGGGCGGCGAGCGGAAAAAGCCCGGTGTCGTGAAAATGGCGATAGATCAGGTCGCCGCCGAAAAGCAATGTGCCGAGCCCAAGCACAAGGCCGGCGGCCGGCGCGGTGCGGAAGCGATCGTAACCGGCATAGACTGCTAGAAGGGCAGGGGCATGGGCAAGACACATGGTCGATGCCGCGCCGAAATAGTGCGCATCGGCGCCGTGCGTGGCGGCCGCGGCCAGCGCAACACCGGCACAACCGAGCAGGCCGGCAAGAAGGAGGATCAGGCTGCGAATGCTGGCAGTCGAATTCATGGGGCGTCCTGTTCGCGGTTCTGCATGTGGTAGGCAAGGCGCTCCACCGGCTCGAGGATGATGGCCCGGAGCTTTTCGTTCTCGATCGTTTCATCCATCGCGCGACGGAAGCAGAGCAGCCATTCGTCGCGTTCAGCAGGTCCGATCGCTGCCACAAAATGCCGGCTGCGCAGGCGGGGATGGCCGCGTTTCTCGATATACAGCTGCGGGCCGCCGAGATAGCCGGTCAGGTATTCGTAGAATTTCTCGCGGCTGCCTTCGAGGCTCGGCGGATGGACGGCCCGGCAGCGTGCAGCCTCGGGCAAGCTGTCCATCAGATCATAGAAACGCTTCGTCAGCGCCCGAACGGTCGGATCGCCGCCGATCGCCTCGTATAAAGTAATGGTTTCGTCGCTCACTGTCCTACACCCGGTTCGTCGTCTTACATGGCGTTTTGTCGTGACCGCTGCAACAGGGGAACGGATTTCTGCGGCGTTTGGGCGCTGTCGCATGGACGTCATCCGGGAAGCGCATGCTTTCTTCGAAGCGCCGAGCGCGTTCGATTTCAAAGAGTTGATCGCTGCTATTCTTGACAAAACCGTCCGGACGGTATGTTGTCTCAGGCATGTCTGAAGCGCACCATAGAAAAAAGCAGCCCGTTCTCGTCCGCCAGCAATTGCTGGAGGTTGCCGCGCGGCTTGCGTCTGCGCAGGGAATGACGGCGGTGACGCTTGATGCGGTGTCGGCTGCGTCAGGTGTCAGCAAGGGCGGGCTCCTGCACCATTTCCCGAACAAGAATGCGTTGCTGGAAGCGCTGTTCGACAGCCTGGTCATACGTCTGGATAGCGCGATCGAGGATGTGATGCGGGATGATCCCATTCCGCATGGGCGCTTCACGCGCGCCTATCTCCAGGCGGTTCTTGCATTGCGCAACCGGTCCGAGGAATCCAAGGACTGGGCACAGGTGACGATGGCGATGCTGGTGGAGCCGCGGCTGCGCCAGCGCTGGCGGGACTGGGTGCGCGAGCGCAGCGAGGAATATATCGGTACGGATTCCTCGGCGAACGCACAGATCGTCAGGCTCGCAGCCGATGGCCTCTGGCTTGCCGATATCCTTGGCAGCCACGAGATGGATGAGCGCGAGCGGCAGTCGCTGATCGCCGGCCTCATCGAACTCACCCTGAAGTAATCGAGGAAAATGGGAATGGCCGGGGCCTCCGTCTATGCAATGTTGTTCGTCGCGATCGTGCTCGAAGTGATCGGCACGACGGCGCTGCAGATGTCGCAGCAGTTCACCCGCATCGGGCCGACCGTCGTCCTGATCCTCTGCTATACCGGCGCCTTCTATTTCCTGTCGGTGACCTTGCGAACCATTCCCGTCGGTATTGCCTATGCGATCTGGAGCGCTCTCGGCATCGTGCTGATTTCGGGCGTCGGGCTCGTTTTCTTCAAGCAGAAGCTTGATCTTCCCGCCATGATCGGGCTCGCGCTGATCATTGCCGGCGTGCTTGTGGTCAATCTCTTCTCCAAGGCCGTTTCGCACTGACGAACAGTCGCGCCAGCGCGGCGATTTTGCCTTTGTCAAATCATTGCAGGCGCTCTATGTCTTCGTCGGGAGGACCGAGGCGAGGCGGCACAGCAATTTTCCAAAGCGCTTTGGATTCGGCCAACCCCATTCTATTGGAAAGAAATTTCAGAGGAGCGTAGCAATGGCCATTCGCACAGTCGTGTGGGGGGAGAATATCCACGAGCAGACCAATGAGGTGGTAGCAAGCATCTATCCCGAGGGGATGCACAACACCATCGCCAAGGCGATCAATTCCGATCCCGCGATTACCGCCACGACCGCGACGCTGCAGGAGCCGGAGCACGGTTTGAGTGCTGCACGCCTGAAGGATACCGACGTTCTCATCTGGTGGGGGCACAAGGATCATGGCGCCGTGGCTGACGAGATCGTCGAGCGTGTCGCCGAGCGCGTCTGGGAAGGCATGGGCCTGATTGTCCTGCATTCCGGCCATTTCTCGAAGATCTTCAAGCGGTTGATGGGAACGCCCTGCGCGCTGAAATGGCGCGAGGCTGGCGAGCGGGAAAGGCTGTGGGTGATCAATCCACGGCATCCGATCGCTGCCGGGCTCGACGAGAATTTCGTTCTGGAAAACGAGGAAATGTACGGCGAGGCTTTCTCCGTTCCCGAGCCGCTCGAGACCGTCTTCATTTCATGGTTCCAGGGCGGGGAAGTGTTTCGATCCGGCATGACATGGCGCCGCGGTGCGGGAAACATCTTCTATTTCCGTCCCGGTCACGAAACCTATCCGACCTATCACGACGCGAACGTGCACAAGGTCTTGGTCAATGCGGTCAAGTGGGCGCACAACCCGCAGGGATCGCTGACGACCATCCATGATGCTCCGAACGTGCCGGTCGAGCAGGCTCCGGAGCCGATCGTCGAGCGTGGTCCAAAGCTCCACCAGGCCGGCGAAGCCGGTTATCGCTGAGGTAGTTCATGCGTCTCATCATCATTGGTACGGGCGGCATGGCGAAGAACCAAGTCGACCAGTTCACCACCATCGACGGCGTCGAGATTGTCGGCGCCGTGGACACGGACGCCACGCGGCTCGCGGCTTTCGCCGATAAATACAATATCGGGAAGCGTTTCCTATCCCTCGACGAGGCAATCTCCTGGGGTGAATTCGACGCTGCGACGAATGTCACACCGGATCGGGCACACCATCCGACCACGTTGCCGTTGCTCGCAGCCGGAAAGCATGTCCTATGCGAGAAGCCGCTTGCCGAGAACTACGACAAGGCGCTGGAGATGACGGAGGCGGCGGAGCGGGCCGGCGTCATCAACATGGTCAATCTTACCTATCGCAACGTCGCGCCGCTGCAGCGGGCCCGCGAAATGGTGATCGCCGGCGAGATCGGCACGGTCAAGCATGTCGAGGCGTCCTATCTGCAGAGCTGGCTCGTCTCGAAGGCCTGGGGCGATTGGCGCAGCGAATCGACCTGGCTGTGGCGACTATCGACGGGACATGGCTCGAACGGCGTGCTCGGCGACGTCGGCATCCACATCCTCGATTTCGCGGCCTACGGGGCGGCAACCGACATTGACCATGTGTTTGCCCGGTTGAAGACCTTCAACAAGGCGCCGGGCGGGCAGATCGGGGAATATACGCTCGATGCCAATGACAGCTTCTCGATGTCGGTCGATTTCGCCAATGGTGCGCTCGGCGTGGTTCATGCCAGCCGCTGGGCGACAGGCCATCTCAACGAGCTGAAGTTGCGCATCTATGGAGAACGGGGCGGGCTCGAGGTCTCGCATCGCCCGGGAGAGTCCGAACTGCGCGGTTGCCTCGGAGAGGATGTGGAGAGCGCAACCTGGAAGACGATCGAAGTTCCTCCGGTGCCGACCAACTACCAGCGTTTTGCCGAAGCTGTTGTGAGCGGCATCCCCCAGGATCCGAACTTCCGCCATGCCGCGAACCTGCAAAAGGTGCTCGATCTCGCCATGGTCACGGAACGGGAGCGGCGCGAACTCAAGGTTTAAAGCACCGCGAAAGACCTAGCGCGCGATCGAATCAGTCGAACGTCTTCGACGACTTTGAAAACGATATAGCGCCGCAAGCCCTACAGTAGGCTTGCGGCGTTTTTATTTTTGCGTCGCATCAAATCCAATTGGCTTTACTTAACGTAAGGTAAATTGGATTTGATGTGATTGAATCGATATTCTGTGAGTGCGACATATTTATCTCATTTACGTCATTTTGCGTATGCAGAGCAGGCATATTTTTCAATAAACTTATATTAGGATGTGGTATTATTGGCTGTTTCGGTCGATTGGAGTGTGAGTACAGTCGCAGGAGAGCGTTCCCACGCTGGAGAGTTATGATGAGGAGAGGGGTACTGTTCTCAGAGAAACTAAAGCCGCCGGTTGGGGATTAGGGCATTAGCGGATGGTTTCTACAACGACAATGCATGACATATCTGCAAGTGAAGTGAAGGGAATGGCAGCCGCTTTCGAGATGGCCAACGTTGCCTGCATCTTTGTCAATGGACAGGGGCAGGTGACGATGATCAATGAGAAGGCGCGGGGCCTGCTTGGCGTCGATCTTCAGATCGTCCAGGGTGAATTGCGGCCGGCAAAAGCAGACGAGGCGGTTGCTTTCAACCGCGGCCTCAAGGCCGTGCTGGGCTCAGAGCTGTCAACGCAAAACGGCGAGGCGGATATCGTCACGCTGACGCGTGCCGGCAAGCGGCCGCTTGTCGCGCATATCCAGCGCATCGGCGGGGAAATGCAGGGTGTGTTCTCACATTCCTATGCGGTCGTGCTGATCGACGATCCCGAAGAGAAGTTTCAGCAGCGACCGGCAACGCTGGTCAAGCTGTTCGGCCTTACTCGCGTGGAGGCCGAGATCGCGCTTCTGCTCGGGCAGGGCATGAGCCTTCATGAGATCGCGACCCACCGTGCCGTCAGTTATGAGACCGCTCGGGCGCACCTCAAATCGATCTATCGCAAAACCGACACCAACCGGCAGTCGGAATTGTCGCTGCTCCTGTCGAACATCCGGATGAGATGATTCCAGCAAGTCGGCGGGTGCGGCAAGGCGACCCCACGACGCTCATTCCATCCGTTCAGCCGCGATAACGCAGCGCATCGACCAGCAGCGCGAAGGCCGGCGAGGACTGCCGGCGGCTGGGATAATAGAGGTGATAGCCGGGGAAGGGCGGACACCAGTCTTCGAGGAGCCGGACGAGGCGACCTTCCTCAAGATGCGGAAGAACGACATCTTCCGGCAGGAAGGCCAGACCCAGGCCCGCCAGTGCTGCATTCAGTCTGAGGGCAATATTGTTGAAGACCAGCTGGCCTTCGGTGCGAACCTTCACCTCCCGGTCGTCCCGCTCGAATTCCCAGGCATAGATTCCGCCGTAGGTCGGCAAGCGCATGTTGATGCAGGTGTGATCCGTCAGGTCCTGTGGCGTCAGCGGCGTTCCTCGCCTCGCGATATAGGCGGGCGATCCGACAACGGCCATGCGCATGTCCGGCCCGATCTTGACCGCGATCATGTCTTTCGCGACCTGTTCGCCCAGCCGAACACCCGCGTCATAGCGCTCGGCAACGATATCGGTAAGGCCGTAGTCGATGATCATTTCGACGTTGATATCGGGATATTGTGGCAGGAGCCTTTCCAATGCGGGCCAGAGGATCGTTCCCGCCGGATGCTCTCCCGTCGTGATGCGGATGGTGCCGGCAGGCTTGTCGCGAAGTTCGCTCAGCGCTGCAAGCTCGCCTTCGATCTGTTCGAAATGGGGGGCGAGGCTGAGTAAAAGTCGCTCGCCGGCCTGCGTCGGTGAAACACTGCGCGTGGTTCGCGTCAGGAGGCGGAGCCCGAGACGCGCCTCTAGCGCCCGCATCGTGTGGCTCAGTGCCGACTGCGAGACGCCCAGTTGCGCGGCGGCTCTGGTGAAACTCCGTTCGCGCGCCACGGCGACGAACGCTAGCAGATCATTGACGTTTTCGCGCAGCATTCATGAATCTCACTCATGGGTCCTTGCGGTTTCTATCATCTAATCGAGGTTGAGAGCAGCTGCTAAATCATTCCCTGATGTCAGGCAGCCCTGACGGCTTCCTCAGAGAAAGGTATGACCATGGATATCAAGAGAAACGGTTCGCAACCGTCGGCCAAGGGACCCGCCGATTATTTTACCGGCTCGGTACGGATCGACTCGCCGTTCAAAGGAAGCGATGCGGCGCGCGTCGGCGGGGCAATCGTTAGCTTCGAGCCTGGCGCACGCACCGCCTGGCACACGCACCCGCTCGGCCAGACGCTGATCGTGACTTCAGGATGCGGCAGGGCGCAGCGCCAAGGCGGTCCGGTCGAGGAGATTCATCCCGGCGACATCGTCTGGTTTGCTCCAGGCGAAAAGCATTGGCATGGCGCGGCCCCTGGAACGGCTGTGACCCATATCGCCATTGCAGAAGCGCTCGACGGCAAGGTCGTCGACTGGATGGAACATGTCACAGATGAAGAATATCGCGCCTGAAGGAGATGGATATGCAAAAGCGCAAACTCGGAAATAGCGGGCTGGAAGTCTCGGCTATCGGCCTCGGTTGCATGGGATTAAGCTATGGCTATGGACCGGCGACAGAAACGCAGCAGGCGATCACGTTGATCCGGACCGCGTTCGAACGCGGTGTCACCTTCTTCGATACCGCCGAGGCCTATGGTCCCTACAAGAACGAGGAATTGCTCGGCGACGCTCTGGCGCCTATCCGCGATCAGGTGGTGATCGCAACCAAGTTCGGATTCGAATTCGGTAAGGACGGCGGACAGAGCGGCATGAACAGCCGGCCGGAGCATATTCGCGATGTCGCGGATGCCGCGCTGAAGCGCCTCAAGACCGATGTCATCGATCTCTTCTACCAGCACCGGGTCGACCCGGACGTTCCCATCGAAGACGTGGCCGGCACTGTGAAGGACCTTATCCAGGAAGGGAAGGTCCAGCACTTCGGCCTGTCGGAGGCCGGGCCACAGACGATCCGGCGCGCCCACGCCGTCCAACCGGTAGCCGCCCTGCAGAGCGAGTATTCGCTCTGGTGGCGCGAGCCGGAGGCAGAGATCCTCCCGACGCTTCAGGAGCTGGGAATAGGCTTTGTGCCTTTCAGCCCGCTCGGCAAGGGCTTCCTCACGGGGGCGATCAGCGAGAGCACCACATTCGATGCCAAGGATTTTCGCAACATCGTCCCGCGCTTCTCGGCGGAGGCCCGAAAGGCCAATCAGGCTCTGGTGGATCTGCTCGGCCAGATCGCGGTCGCGAAGAATGTCACATCCGCCCAAGTCGCACTCGCCTGGCTCCTGGCTCAGAAGCCATGGATCGTTCCCATTCCGGGCACCACGAAACTGCATCGGCTTGAAGAAAATATCGCGGCTGCCGACGTGGAGCTGACGCCCGCCGATATCGGCGAGATCGAATCCGCCGTTTCCAAGATTGCGGTGCAGGGGGATCGCTACCCCGCGCATCTGCAGGCGCGCATCAATCGCTGACGGCTCGTCCGGAGGGAAAATCGAGTGCGCCCGGGAGAGAATTTGCCGTAGGGCAGTTCGATCGATGGGCGCACTTCTTTCGATCGTGGTGGCGGTCGGCTGAAGGTCAATCTTTTCGCCGGGTCGGGACAGCTACCTTTGCCGCGACACCCGCGATGCACCGCGGCGTGATTTCAATTCTTCTTGAGCGCCTGGACCGCAGAAACGCCGAAATCGCGCAACTTGCCGCGTGTGGCGTTGATGCGGCAACAGTGGCCAGTCAAGTTGAGTGCCAAGGTTATCTTTTTAGTATTCGGCACTGGAGACTCCTTGCGTAAGTCTCTATTTCTCTTCGGCACAATTTGTCATGATATGCGGCGCTTGCCATTTTTTGGCCTTCGTCGCGCGGCCATCTAAAGTGGCTTTTCTAATATTGTGACAGTTGTATAACATGCAGAATAGAGCTTCGGCACGATAAGCCCCCCGGCTGGATCCCAAGTTTCGATGTCGTTGCGCTTCAAAGGCTTCCATACTTTCATGACCCCACAAATTAAAAGACAGTGACGGAGTGCATTCGTGACCATTCCAGCTCCCACAAATAACGATCCCCAGCAAACTTTCGGCACCAGCGGCATCGCACCGATGGATCGCCCGAGCGCTATGACGCGCTTCTTCATGGGCATCGTCGCCTGGGCAGAAAGCCTCAATCTGAAACATGCCAAGCTCGGCAATCCGCCGGTCTATGACAACGCGACCTTCCCCTGGGCCGCTGACATCGAAAAGGAATGGCCGGCGATCCGCGCGGAACTCGACAAGGTTCTGCTGCGTCAGAGCGAGCTGCCGACCTTCCAGGACATTTCCACCGACGTGAAGACCATTTCCACCGACAATCGCTGGAAGACCTTCTTCCTGCTCGGTTTTGGCATCAAGTCGGAGCAGAATATCAAGGCGTGCCCGGAGACCTGGCGCATCGTCCAGAAGATCCCTGGCCTCAAGACCGCGATGTTTTCGATCTTCGAGCCGGGCAAGCACCTGCCGGCCCATCGCGGGCCCTATAACGGCGTGCTCCGCCTTCACCTTGGCCTCATCGTTCCCGAACCGAACGAGAAGCTTGCCATTCGCGTCGACCAGCAGATCTGCCATTGGCAGGAAGGCAAGGTCCTGATTTTCGACGATGCCTACGAGCATGAAGCCTGGAACCACTCGGACAAGACCCGCGTTGTCCTCTTCGTGGACTTCCTCAAGCCCACGCGCTTTCCGGCGACCTTCGTCAACTGGATTCTCATGAACCTTGCGATCTTCACGCCCTTCATCCGTGAGGGGCTCGACAATCACAAGGAATGGGAAAAGAAGTTCTATGCACAGGCGGAAGCCCTGCGCAATCGGCCAAAGGCTGATTGAGCAGCATGTGCACTGACGGCCGATTGCTCGGCCGGTGACAAGGGGTGAGAGCATCGATCGAGATGCTCTTGCCGTTCCCATCCAGCAAATTACCTTGTCCTGAAGTCCCGTAAGCCTCGCAACAGTTCGGTCGCCACCGAAGCATTGTCGCGTTCCGTTGCAATAGGCTTGAGGCATTCGGGAGATTCAAAATGATCGATAAATCCTTCAAAGACCATTCCGTCGCCAGCGTGGTTACGGCCGCCAGTTTTGGCTTCGTCGTCGTGCAGCTCGATGTGACAATCGTCAACGTCGCCCTGCCTGCCATTGCCCGAAGCCTCGGGGCCGGCATTTCTGAGTTGCAATGGGTCGTGGATGCCTATTCGCTGGTCTTTGCCGTACTGCTCCTGACCGCCGGCGTCGTCGGCGACCACTTCGGTTCCCGCCGGGCCTATCTCGCCGGCTTCTGGGTTTTCGCGCTTGCCTCGCTCGGCTGCGGCCTCTCGACCGATGCGACAACGCTGATTATAGCGCGCGCGCTGCAAGGCATCGGCGCTGCACTGCTGGTGCCGAGCTCGCTCTCCATCCTCAATCATGCGAGCGGCCATGACCGGGCGCTCAGAGCCCGCATGGTCGGCCTTTGGACGGCGGCAGGTGGCGTGTCCATTGCGGCGGGGCCGATCGTCGGCGGGTTGTTGCTTGGCTGGTTCGGCTGGCGGACCATCTTCCTCGTCAACCTGCCGATCTGCGCCTTTGCGATGATCCTGACGATGAAGGTCACACCGAAGGCGGAAGTGCCGGAGAGGCAGCGAAGCCTCGACCCTGTCGGGCAGATCCTTGCCATTCTCGCGCTTACCGGCCTCGTCGGCGCCGTCATCGAGGCGCGACCGCTTGGGCTCACCCATCCGCTGGTCCTCGGCGGCTTCGCGATGGCCGTTCTGTCAGGTATCGGTTTCATCATGGTCGAGCATCGCTCGAAGGCGCCGATGCTGCCCCTGGAATTCTTCAGCCGGCCGAATTTCACGCCTGCCACTCTCTTCGGCATCGTCGCGAACATGACCTATTACGGCGTCATCTTCGTGCTCAGCCTCTATCTGCAGCAGGTCAAGGGATGGTCGCCGGCGATCAGCGGGCTCGCCTTCCTGCCGCTGACCGGAGGCTTCATCATCAGCAACATGATCAGCGGCGCCGTCGTGGCGCGGTGGGGTTCGCGTCCGCCCATGGTGATCGGTGGCCTGATCGGCGCCATCGGCTTTGCGCTGCTGGCGACGCTCAACGAGCACAGTAACTATCTGGCCATGCTGGCACCGTTCATCCTCATTCCGGGCGGCATGGGGCTGGGCGTACCCGCCATGACGACCGCCATCCTCGGCAGCGTCGAGCGGCAGTCGTCGGGTGTGGCGTCGGCCGTGCTCAACACCGCGCGTCAGGCAGCCGGCGCCATCGGCGTCGCCCTGTTTGGCGCGCTTGCCGGCGGCGACCAGATCGTCTCCGGTCTCAGGCTTTCCGCCATGATCTCGGTCGTGTTGGTTCTCTTCGGCGCGGTGCTTGCGGCCGTGGGCATGCATGCACACAAGGCGGAGGGTGCGCAGAAGGCGTGAGGCCGGTAAGCCGCGGGGCGTATTACGTCCCGCGGCTGGCGCTCCGCCCGAAATCCCCTTTGTAGTATTCCGTTAGTACCCTCCCGTGTCAGGGCTGCGCTACAGTCGCTGCATTGGTTTCAAGGGAGGAACACGATGTCGAAGATTTTGATGATCACCGGTGACTTCACCGAGGACTATGAAACGATGGTGCCGTTTCAAACGCTGCAGGCTTGCGGCCATACGGTTCACGCCGTCTGCCCGGGCAAGAAGTCCGGAGATACGGTCGCAACCGCCATCCACGATTTCGAGGGCGACCAGACCTATTCCGAGAAGCGTGGCCATAATTTCGCGCTGAACGCCACGTTCGAGAGCGTCCGCGCAGAGGACTATGACGCGCTCGTCATTCCGGGCGGTCGTGCGCCGGAATATCTGCGGCTGAATCCTGATGTCATCAAGGCGGTGCGGCACTTCTTCGATGCCCGCAAGCCTGTCGCCGCCATCTGCCATGGTGCACAGTTGCTGGCGGCCGCGAAGGTGCTCGAGGGGCGCACTTGCTCGGCCTATCCGGCCTGCCAGCCGGAAGTGGAACTGGCCGGCGGCAAGTATGCGGAGATCGCCATCAACGATGCGGTCACGGACGGCAATCTGGTGACCGCACCCGCCTGGCCCGCGCATCCGGCATGGCTGAAGCAGTTCATGGCTGTGCTTGCACGCTAGCTCTTGCTATAACAGCGGTGCCGCCGGGGAGGGCGGCACCGGAGGAATAATATGTGCGAATTGTTCATCAAGGCGGATGCACGGCTTTGGGAAAGCGCGACGCGATCACTGCGCATCGACGGGATGGTGACCAGCGTACGCCTTGAAAATTTCTTCTGGGCGAAGCTGGAGGAGATTGCGCAGCGCGATGGCATGAACGTCGTCCAACTCATCACCAAACTGCATCACGAATCGATCGACGCCGGCCACGACCTCGGCAATTTCACCTCGTTCCTGAGGGTTTGCTGCGCCCGCTATCTCGACCTGCAGCTTTCCGGCGACGTTCCATCGGACCTGTCGCGGCCGATCGCCGGGCTCAACGCACGGGACATTCTCGGGCGCGAGCGGGAGAAGTATCACTGAGCGTCCAGACCTATCTTCGTTGCCTCGAGGGAGACGGTGGCAAGCCGATCCAATAATCGAATTAACGCAATATGTTTAGTGCCGGCCGTCGGGTGCGGTCGATAAAAATGATCAACGCACATCGAGATGTGCTTGATCATTTTTGAGTTCTGTCGCCATAACATCGAGCGACAGAATAGTGAGGACATACGGCTTGCAGCGCAAATTCGTCAAACAGGACATCGTTTCGATTCTGCAGCGTCATCATCCCGATTGGCCGATTATTTCGACCGACGACCCGTTGGCGGTCGTTATCGGGAATATGAAAATCTCCTTGAACAACATATTGTTAATTGTTCGTAACGCGCCCGATGACGAGGCAGAAAAAGCCATCGTTGATTTCTTCGAAAATATTATGTCGGGCAAGCAAGGCGGTGGCTCGACCGAGGACCTGTCGTATGCGACGGCAAAAACGCGACTCTTGCCTCAGATTATTCCCGGAGAATTTCGTGAATCCGCACCTAACCTGCTGTTTCGTCCTTTCTTTTCTGGCCTCGGCGTTGCCTGTGCGCTGGATGAAGACGGAGGTTATGAGTTGCTGCAAAACCAGGTCTTAGCCGCTTGGGATGTGAGACAGGAAACTGTAGAGGCCCAGGCAATCGCTAATCTGGAAGCCCATTGCAAGCTAGATGCGTTCGAGCCGAGAAGTGGAGAAGAAGGCGCCTTCGTGGTGGTCGCGGCGGAAGATTCCTATAGCGCTGCCAGGCTTCTTCTTCCTCAATTCATGGAGACATTGCGCGCTTCCCTGGGGGCGGAGCGCATTTTCGTTGGTATTCCGAACCGCGACTTTCTGGTAGCATGGACGCCAGATTTCTCAGGACGCCAAGCTTTCGCTGCGAAAATCAGGCGAGATGCAGAAAATGAGGCTTATCCTCTGACGGACGAACTTTTTGTTTTCTCCGAAAGGGGTGTAAGCCTCATGTCAGCCGATCAGATCAGCGATCACGGCCGCTGAGGGACAACGTGGCTTGTCGTGTAGCTTTTGAGCCCACTCCACTGCGCAAAAAAAGCGCTTATTTCTCCACATAGCTAGCCGCTACAAAGATCTCTGCCAGCGCCTCGATGCCTGCCCGATCTTCCGCGTCGAATCTGGATGGAATTGGTGCGTCCAGGTCGATAACGCCAAGCACGCGGCCGCCGTGATGCAGCGGCACGACCAGTTCGGAGCGCGATGCGGCGTCGCAGGCGATGTGGCCGGGAAAGGCGTGGACGTCTTCGACCAGGATCGAATGGCCGCGCTCGACCGCCGTTCCGCAGACGCCGCGACCGACGGCGATGCGCACGCAGGCGGGCTTGCCCTGGAAGGGGCCGAGGACAAGTTCGTTTTCCGAGCGCAGGAAGTAGAAGCCGGCCCAGTTGAGGTCAGGCATCATCTGAAACATCAGGGCAGAGGTGTTGGCCGCATTGGCGGTCACGTCGGTCTCGCCTTCGAGCAGCGCCTTCAATTGGCCCGCAAGCTCGCGGTAGAATTCTTTCTTGTTGCCCTGGTCTATTTGCTTGGTCTCGAACATCTGTCTGCCGTTCTCATGTCTGGAATATCCGGCGATCTCTAGCACCGGGTTGCGTGTAACGAAACCACCTTCGGCTGCGTATTACTTGCTGACAGGGGTGAAGGTGGTGTGCTGCTTCTGGAAGATCAAGCGAACAATGCCTATATCTCTGCCGATCCGCCAATCCGGCATTCGCCCAGACCTTTCAATCCGACCGATCGTTGCCGTTCACTTCAGCGCGTCGATCATGGTTGCCAAGGTTTCCGATTGCTGGGATGGTCGCCAAAAGGAGAACAGGAATGCCGACTTACAGCAAGACTGCTGATGCCATTGCCAAGCTTACTCCGGAGCAATACCGCGTGACGCAGGAGAGCGGCACGGAGCGCCCGGGCACCGGCCCGTTGCTCAACAACAAGGCTGCGGGCATCTATGTCGACATCGTTTCAGGCGAGCCTCTTTTCGCCTCTGCCGACAAGTATGATTCCCATTGCGGCTGGCCGAGTTTCACCAAGCCGATCGAGCCTGCCAATGTTGCCGAGCTGACCGACCGGACGCATGGCATGGTGCGCGTCGAAGTACGCTCCAAGCATGGTGACAGCCACCTCGGCCACGTCTTCCCCGACGGTCCCGCCGATCGCGGTGGCCTGCGATATTGCATCAATTCGGCCTCGCTTCGCTTCGTCCCTAAGGACAAGATGGAAGCGGAAGGCTATGGAGACTACATCAACCAGGTGGAGGATATCTGATATGACAACGGAACGTGCAGTACTCGCCGGCGGTTGCTTTTGGGGCATGCAGGACCTCATCCGCCGTTTCCCCGGCGTCGTTTTGACCCGCGTCGGCTATTCCGGGGGCGAGGTCGCCAATGCGACCTATCGCAACCACGGTAACCATGCCGAAGCGATCGAGATCATCTTTGATCCGGCCAAGACCAGCTATCGCGATCTCCTGGAATTCTTCTTCCAGATCCATGATCCGTCCACGCTGAACCGCCAGGGCAACGACCGCGGCGCCAGCTATCGCTCTGCCATCTTCTATACCAATGAAGAGCAGAAGCGCGTCGCTGAAGACACGATCGCCGATGTCAACGCCTCCGGTCTCTGGCCGGGCAAGGTGGTGACGGAAGTGACGCCGGTCAGCGATTTCTGGGAAGCCGAGCCGGAGCACCAGGATTACCTGGAGCGCATCCCGAACGGCTATACCTGCCACTTCGCCCGTCCGGGCTGGAAGCTGCCGAAGCGTTCGAGCGCAGCCTGATGCATTCAATGCCGGCTGCGGGGCTTTGACGATGTCCGGCCTCGACAGCTTCAAGGGCATATGGGAGGTGAGGCGGACGGTCTTCGACCGCCTCACGCGCTCCCGAGTGTCCTTTTCCGGCCGCGCCGAGATCGGCGCGGACGGCTTTCGAGAAGAGGGAGATAAGCGCTACGGCGCCATGGTGCTGCAAAGCAGCCGCTCCTATCTCCTGCGCATCGAAGACGGCCGCGTGGTCGTCGATTTCCCCGATCACCGCGAATTCATCCGCATCGGCGAGGCCGCCTCGCAGGCGCTGTTCCACCAGTGCGGGCCTGATGCCTATTCCGGCCGCCTGTTCTTTCGCGGGCCGGATGCCTGGGCCGAGACTTGGGAGGTGCGGGGGCCGAGGAAGAATTATCGCAGCGTTGCGGTTTATCGGCGGGTGTAAGGCGTGGGCATCGTTTGAAGGGTGCAAGCTCTGCTTTTGTAGGGCCGCGGGCGGGATTGAATTGTGTTTACTGTGTCTGCAGCAGGTTTGCGCCGTGAGCAGCCATTCCGGTTGATCCAGGTATGTGCGCAGTGCCGCCGTTTGACTGTCTAGTTTGTCGAAAACTGTTTCAGTACAGCGTTCCAGAGGTTGAACAGTTCGGTTTTCGGGAAGGGCGTGTCCGGCTGGATGGCTGTCTGCACAAGCACCAAGTGGGTCATTGGATCAACAATGACGTATTGGCTGTGCGATCCAGCCATAAAAAACATGCGATCGGGGCCAGGAAACAGCCACGTCAAATACCCGTATCCCCACGGATGAGTAGCATCTTCGAAGGCTCGGAAGGAATGCTGTTCAACAGGTTGTGTAGCATCGAGCAGCCATTGGCGCGGAATGATCTGCCGACCATTCCAAAAGCCGTCATGGGCGAGGAGCAGACCGAAGCGAGCATAATCTCTCAGAGTTGCGCTAAACGAAGCGGCAGCTGATTCTTGACCAGAATTATCAATTAGCCATGTCGCTGAAGACTCTGCCCCCATCGGCTGCCAAATCCGTGTTTGCAAGTACTCGGACATCGTCATATGGGTGGCACGGGTAAGAACCAAACCTAAAACCTCGGGGTCAAGGGCCTTGTAGTACCAAACGGTATCAGGGGCAGCGATTCGCTTATTAAATTGCGACACAGCTTCGACCGTGCTGATTTTCACTTTGCCAAACCGCAATCGACCGAGCTTGGCGTTGTCATCAGTTCCGCTGTAGTCTTCTGTAAAAGCGATGCCCGACGCCATGTGAAGCAAGGCTCGGATCGGAGTGCCGCCAATCTCGGTACCCTTCAATTCAGGGACGTAGGTCTCAGCCGTGTCATCGACCGAGTGGATCGCACCTTCGGAAATCGCAATTCCAATAAGCATGGCGGTAATCGTTTTAACCATCGACTGCGAGAGAAGTCGGTCGTGGTCGGTGCGACCGTACTGGTAATGCTCGTAGAGAATAGTCTGGTCATGCGCTATCAGCAGTCCCGTCGCCGGGTTGCGTGCAAGATAGTCAGGCAAGGTCGCCATGGATGGCACGAAGGTACTGTTGTCAACGGGGTAGGAAACGGTGATTTCATTCGGAGCCCGCAACAGCGGCGAAGGCTTCTCTGCAGCGGCGATTATGCTTGTTTTAACACCAGGCAACTGATCGAAATGACTGTAGTCGCCGACCATGTTTTCTGGTTTCCCTAGAGGCCAGTGCACCGGATAGCCAAGCTGCTTGCCGTAAGTCTCGGCGTTGGGTCCCGTGTCTGAGAAGACAGGATCAGCCTTCGGTGCCTCTTGGGCATCACACACCGAAACCCCGAAAACGAGCGGCAATATAGCCGTCAGTGCAGTACTTCTCCACCCAAACATAGCCTTCCTCCAAGGTTAGTATGGAGGGACATTTACGGCAGTTTGGCTTCCGCTTTTGTGACGACTGCTGTTGGGAGGATTTCGCGAACGAAGTTCGTCTGCTTCGGGCCGAAAGCCGCCACGGTGATGTCTATCCCCAACATGCCCACAACTTCTTTGGCAACAACTTACCCCACCTCCGGCGCCGGATGGCTCAGCGCAAAAGCCTCCGCCTCCTTCTGCAGCCATTCACAGAACAAAACCGATTTCCTGTTTCGCCGCGCCCGCCGCAGGGCCACATATTCGTGGCCGCTTTCGAGGAAGCCCATGGGCGCGATCAGGCGGCCGAAGCGGATGTCGTCTGTCACATAGGGCCAGGGGGCGACGCAGACGCCGAGGCCGGCGCTGGCTGCTTCCAGCATGAAATAGAAATGTTCGTATTCGACGCGACCGCCGCCTTCGACTGATATGCCTGATCGCGCCAGCCAGTCGCCCCAGGCGCGCAGGCGGGTGCGGGTGTGCAGCACGGGCACGCCGGCGAAATGCGTCGCGACTGTCTCGGCAAGCGATGGGGCAAGCACCGGGCCGGTCTGTTCGGGGAAGAGTGCGATTACCTCGGCGCCTTCGGGCCAGGGTGCGGTGCCGACGCGGATGGCGACATCGAAGCCGTCGCGGGCAAAATCCACCGGCTTTGGCGATGCCGTGAGGCGGACCTCGATGTTGGGATATTCCGCCTGAAACCGATAGAGCCTGGGGATCAGCCAGCGCATGGTGAAGGTGCCGGGGCAGGAGACGTCCAGGGGGCCGTCCTCAGTGTCCGCCACCGAGCGCACCGACATATCCATCTGGTCAAAGGCGGCGTTGAGGCCGGACAGAAGGACAGAGCCGGCCTCGGTCAGGCGCTGCCTGTTCTTAGGCCCTTCGAAGAGCGGAACGCCGAGCACATCTTCCAGATGCTGGATCTGGCGGCTGACGGCGCTGTGCGTGACGCTCAGCTCTTCCGCGGCGAGCGTCATGCGTCCATGACGGCCGGCAGCCTCGAAGGCGCGCAGGGCATTGAGCGAGGGTAGGCGGCGAGCCATCTCCATTCTCTCATGTGAGTTTTCCGAACAATATTTGTTCGATCATATCGGTTTTCTTCCTTTATGCCATGGTGTTTCTTGATCTCGAAAATCAGACGATGTCCCTGAGGGAACAATGATCGGCGAGAGCCTCTCGTTTTCGCCCGGCGGAGCTATGGTCTGTATCCAGCCTTTCTGCCGCGAACCGCGGCCTATTCGACAACGGAGATCCAGATGTCCAGCAGACACAATGACGGCAGTGCAGGTGATGCCAATTACGGCGTGATCGGCGTCGACTACACGAAATATCGCCAGCCCGATCCGCATATCGCGGAATTCATCCGCGCAGCACTCGGGGATGCGAAGAGGGTGTTGAATGTCGGCGCCGGAGCTGGTTCCTACGAGCCGGTCGACCGGGATTTGACGGCGGTGGAACCTTCGGCTTCGATGCGGGCGCAGCGTCCGTCGCACCTGCCGCTGGCGATCGACGCGACGGCGGAAAAGCTTCTCTTCGAGGATGATGCCTTCGATGGCAGTATGGCGACCTTCACCGTGCATCAATGGTCCGACCTGAAAGCGGGCATCGGCGAGATGCGCCGCGTCACGCGCGGCCCGGTGCTGATCCTCAGCTGCGACCCGGACGAACTGGAGCGTAGCTGGTTGCACGATTATGCGCCTGAAATGATCAAGGTCGAGGCGCGGCGCTATCCCGCCATGAAGACGATCGCGGAAATGCTGGGCGGCACGGTTGAGATCAAGGCGGTTCCGATCCCGCTCGATTGCATCGATGGATTCGGGGAGGGGTATTACGGCCGGCCGGAGCGGCTGCTCGATCCCGGTGCGCGGCTTGCCAACTCGGCATGGAGTTTCGTCGACAAGTCGGTCGGCGATCGCTTCGTCGAAGAGCTGGGGCGCGACCTGAAGGACGGAACTTGGGATGCGCGCTACGGCCATTTGCGCAGCCAGCCTTTCTTCGAGGGATCGTTGCGCCTCATCATCGGCAGGCCGTAAGGAGCCGGTCATGAAGGACGAGCTTCGCGCCCTCAAATCGCTTGCAGGTTCCTTTCCGTCCTTCAATGCGGACGCGACGCCGGATAATCCGAAAGACCTGTTTTCCGCATGGCTTCGAGAGGCAATCGAAGCCGGCATCCGCGAGCCGCACGCGATGACCCTGTCGACCGTCGACGAGACGGGCTCGCCGGATGCCCGCGTGCTGATCCTGAAGAATCTCGACGAGCGCGGCTTTCACTTCGCCACGTCCAATGCCGCGCCGAAGGGCCAGCAGATCGCGATCAATCCCTATGTGGCGCTCACCTTCTATTGGTCGCTGCTCGGCCGGCAGGTTCGCATCCGCGGCGTGGCGATAGAGACGGAATCGCATGAGCGCGATGTCGATTTTCTGGCGCGACCGGCGGGATCACGCGCCGCAGCGCTTCTGAACCGGCAGAGTGACGTGCTCTCATCGGATGCCGATCTCGATGCCGGGCTTGCGGAGCAGCGCCTTCGTCTGGCGGATCAGCCCGATCTCATCGCGCCGAACTGGGCGGTCTTCGTTGTCATGCCGCATGAGGTGGAGTTCTGGCAGGGCAACGAGGAGGGCCGTCACCAGCGGCTGCGCTATCGGCGCGACCGGGGAGGTTGGATACAGGAGCGGCTCTGGCCGTGAGAGCCGATATCAGCCAAAGCCGATTGCGCCATCTACCTGACGACGAGAACCGGGATCGTCGAATTCGCCAGAACCTCTGATGTCTGGCTGCCCAGCAGCAGCCGGCTGACGCCGCGGCGTCCGTGCGAGGATATGACGATCAGCCCGCAATTCCGTGTCAGCGCCGCCTCGAGAATGGCTGAGGCAGGGGAGACGTCGATTTCGGTGACGAAATCGATCGCAACGTCCGCCTTCGCCGCTTTCTCGCGGACAAGCGCTTCCAGTTCCTTCAATTCCGTCTGAATGCCCTGATTATAACTATCCAGCGCCTGGCCCTGCACGACACCCTGAAGCGCAAAGCCGGTGAGCGGGACAATGACCGTCAGAATCGTTGCCGGAATATTGAGAGCCTTGGCAAGAGCGAGACCGTGATCAACGCCCTTGGCTGCGAGTTCGGACCCGTCCGTCGGGAGCAATATGCGGTTGTACATGGGAATTCCATCTCCACTGATTGAACTATGGACTTCATCTATCATCCGTAGCGCCGCGTCCTGACCTCCGTCAATCGGCCATGCCTCCAGCGCCTAAATCGCCGCAGGCCAAAATGATGCGTTGGAGGCCGGACCCATACTCTACGCGCCTTCGACGGCATCAGTCGATGGTTTTTCAAAGGGTTGAGAGCGTGGCATGAGCAGATTAAACGTAACATCCCGGACGTCATTCCATTGAAGGTCCAACGGTTCAGCGAGGTCGCTGCGCAACAAAGACGCCTTGCTATGGCCCGGGATCGGCGTATGGTCTTCCTATCGGTGCTGCATGCATATCCACCGGCTTGCGATGGCCTGGGATTATTACATGTCTTGCTACAACCGGCCGCCTTCAAATCTTTGGAACAACGCACCGCGGTGTGAATTAGCCTTGGAAACCCAAGGAGCGAGCGATGATATTTGATCCAGATGACGGCATTGTCGTTTCCTCTGAACGACTTGAAGCCTGCGAAGCATCGCTTGAAGGCGAATTCGGCGACATGATTGACCATGCCCTGAGCCGCGGATGGTCCCTCGACGAGGCGCTGGTCGCAATCGCCGAGCTGGTCTCCAAGGAGTTCGCGTCGCCCAAACGGTCCGTCACGACGCACTGACAGCGCTCTGTCAGTGCGGTCGATATCACCAGCCAATCAGACGATCCGGCCTCGCGCGGCGACTGGCCATACGCCGGAAATCTCACCCTTTTCGAGTACGGTCACGGCATCGACCATGTTGGTCACGACGCAGGCGTGGTTCGGCACGATGCGGAGCTTGTCGCCGACCTTCAGATTGATCGGGCCTTCTGTCACGAGGCGGCCGTGTTCCTCCGAAAGCTGGTCGATGGCGATGTCATCGCGGCCAAGCACATGGCCATAGCCGGAAAGTCCGAGAAGGTCGGAGGTCAGCGTTTTCGAGCCGGCATCGATGATGGCGCGGTTGGCCGCCGGCACCGAAACGACGGTCGCCAGCACTGTCAGCGCGCAATCGTCCCAGCTGCAGACTCCGCGGGCAACCAGCGAACGGTCGTTATAGACATAGGTGCCGGGCCGGTATTCCGTCGTGACTGGGGCATCGGCTGCATGCATCATCGACGGCGTTCCGCCCGAGGTAATAACGGGGACGGCGATGCCCGCCGCTTCGATAAGCGCCTTGGCGCGGGACATGAAGGTCTCGACGGCGGCCGCGCCATTGACCGGCGGATAGGTCATCAAGCCGCCGAAGACGAGGCCGGGTGCCTTGGCGATCCGCTGCGCAAGCGCGGTTGCGGCTTCCGGGGTCGCCACGCCGCAGCGGTCGGCGCCGGTGTTGCATTCCACCAGGACTGAAAGCGGCGCGGGCTGCGAAGCAAAGGTGCTGGAAAGGCCGTCGATGACCACTTCGTTGTCGGCAACGACGCTGAGCGTCACCTTCCGGGCGAGTGCTGCCAGATGCTCCAGCTTTTCCGCGCCGAGGATGTTGTAGGTGATCAGCACGTCGCGGATCTGAGGGCTGCCCTCAATCATCGCCTCGGCTTCGGACACCTTCTGGCAGGTGATGCCTACCGCGCCTGCTTTCAGCTGCATTTCCGCGATGGCCGGCAATTTGTGCGTCTTGATGTGCGGGCGGACCTTGAGCCCGTGAGCGTCGGCATAGGCCTGGAAACGATCGATGTTGCGGTGGACGATATCGAGATCGACCAGGACGGCCGGTGTGTTCAGGGTTTCAAGCGTCTTTGCGGCCATGATCGTGAGAACTCCCAAAAATTTTGATGCAATTTCAGGCAGAAGAAAATGCTGCACGCTCCTGTGCAGAATCCTGCCCGGCCATCCCTTGACAATTTATGCATCTTGGCTCTGAATACGTCAATCCAGTAAAACAGACACGTGTCCAAAATACTGGACATCTGAAAATGACCGTTCATTAGGGGAACATCATGATCAATTCGCTCCGCGCCAGCGCGCTTTCGCTGGCAACCGCACTCCTTCTTTCCGCCATGCCCGCATTCGCCCAGCAGGCGACCAGCAAGCTCGACGAGGTTCTGGCCCGCGGCCATCTCGTCCTCGGCACCGGCAGCACCAATGCGCCTTGGCACTTCAAGAGCGCCGACGACAAGCTTCAGGGCTTCGACATCGACATGGGCCGTATCATCGCCAAGGCGCTGTTCGGCGATCCCGACAAGATCGAGTATGTCGTCCAGTCGTCGGATGCGCGTATCCCGAACATCACCACCAACAAGGTCGACATCACCTGCCAGTTCATGACTGTCACCGGCGAGCGCGCCCAGCAAATCGCCTTCACCATTCCCTACTACCGGGAAGGCGTCGGCCTCATGCTGAAGGCTGACAGCAAATATGCCGATTATGCCGCGCTAAAGGCTGCCGGTTCGTCCGTGACCATCGCCGTCTTGCAGAACGTCTATGCCGAAGACATGGTGCATGCGGCCCTGCCGGGCGCGACCGTCGACCAATATGAATCGGTCGACCTGATCTACCAGGCGCTCGAATCCGGCCGTGCCGATGCGGTTGCAACCGACCAGTCGTCGCTGGCCTGGTACATGACGCAGAACCCGGGCCGCTACAAGGATGCCGGCTACGGCTGGAATCCCCAAACCTATGCTTGCGGCGTGAAGCGTGGCGATCAGGATTGGCTGAACTTCGTCAACACCGCCCTGCACGAGGCGATGACGGGCGTCGAGTTCGACTTCTATGCCAAGTCCTACAAGACCTGGTTCGGCAAAGATCTCACTCCGCCGCCGATCGGCTTCCCGGTCGAGTACAAGTAAGCCAAACATAAGCCGTCGGGGACGAGGGGAGTGCCCTTCGTCCCTTTCCTACGCCTCTACGGCAGGATGCCGCCATGGGTTATACGCTCAATTTCGCCGCCGTCTGGCGCAGCTTCGACCAGCTTCTCGAAGGTTTGCTGCTCAGCCTCGGCCTGGCTTTCATTTCCATTCTGATCGGCGCTGCCATCGGCCTGCTCGTCGCCTTCGCGCTGGCCGCCAAAAGCGGCTGGATCAGGCGGCCCGCCGCCGGCTACGTAACGATCATCCGCAACCTGCCGATCCTCGTGCTGGTGCTTTTCGCCTATTTCGCCCTGCCGCAACTGGGCTTTCGCATCACGAAGATCCAAAGCTTCGTGGCCGTCCTTTCGATCTATTCCGGCGCTTATCTGGCCGAGGTCTTTCGTGCCGGGCTCGTCTCGATCCCGAAGGGGTTGACGGAGGCGGGCCTTGCCATCGGGCTGACGCCTTTGCAGATCCGGGTATCGATCATCGTGCCTTTGATGCTGCGCAATGTCCTGCCGTCGCTCTCCTCCACCGTGATCTCGCTGTTCAAGGATACGTCGCTGGCGGCGGCCATCGCCGTGCCCGAACTGACCTTCGAGGCGCGCAAGATCAACGTCGAGACCTTCCGGGTCATCGAGACATGGATCGTTGCCTCAGGTCTCTACATCGCCACCTGTTCCGTGCTGGCCGCGCTGATGCGCGTGGTCGAGCGTCGGCTTGCCGTTCCGAGGTGACGCCATGATGGATTTTTCCGCTTTCCTCGCTCAGCTCTGGATTGCCCGCTTCGTCATCCTCAAGGGGCTTGGCGTCACGGTTTCGATTTCGCTTCTGTCGATCATCGTCGGCTCGCTGCTCGGCGTGCTCGTCGGTCTGGCGCTGGTTTACGGCAACGGGTTCGTGCGCTTCGTGGTGCGGTGCTATACGGACTTCATTCGCGGCACTCCGGTGCTCGTGCTGGTTCTTGCCAGCTATTATGTGCTGTCCGCCGTCGGCATCGACCTCGGTACCTTCCAGGCCGGTGTGCTGGCACTGGCGATCTTCTGCTCTTCCCATGTGGGCGAGATTGTCCGCGGTGGACTGCAGGCTATCCCCAAGGGCCAGACGGAGGCTGCCAAGGCGATCGGCCTGACCTTTCGACAGACCTTTGCCTACGTGCTCTGGCCGCAGGCGCTGCGCCAGTTCCTGCCCACCTGGGTGAATACGGCAGCCGAGATGGTCAAGGCGTCGACGCTTCTGTCCGTCATCGGCGTCGCCGAGCTCCTGCTGCGCACGCAGGAAATCATCTCGCGCAATTTCATGAGCCTGCAGTTCTATTTCTTCGTTGGGCTTCTCTATTTCGTCATCAACTACGGCATCGAGCGGTTCGGCAAATATGTCGAACGCAAGACCGCCGTACCGTCGTAAGGCTGCGGTCATGAGCAAGGTACTTCTCGAAATACAGGGTCTGCGCAAGCAGTATGGCGCCGTCGAGGTGCTGAAGGGCGTCGACTGCACGATGCACCAGGGCGAGGTGATCTCGATCATCGGCTCTTCCGGTTCCGGCAAGACGACGATGCTTCGCTGCATCAATATGCTGGAGGATTTCCAGGGAGGACATATCCGCCTCGACGGCGAGGAAATCGGCTACGACCAGAGCGGCTCGTCGCGCAAGCGCAAGAGCGAGAAGGAGATTGCCCGCCAGCGCGCGCTGACCGGCATGGCCTTCCAGCAATTCAACCTCTTTCCGCATTTGACGGCGGCGAAGAACGTGATGCTCGGTCTCGTCAAGGTGAAGAAGATGCCGCATGACGAGGCGCGGGCGCTCGCCGAAAAATGGCTTGACCGCGTCGGGCTCAAGTCTCGCGCCGATCACTATCCCGGACAGCTTTCGGGCGGCCAGCAGCAGCGTGTTGCCATCGCCCGCGCCATCGCCATGGCGCCGCGCCTGATGCTGTTCGATGAGGTGACGTCGGCGCTCGATCCGGAACTGGTGGGCGAGGTGCTGCAGGTCATCAAGGGGCTCGCTGCCGACGGCATGAGCATGCTGCTCGTCACTCACGAGATGCGCTTTGCCTATGAAGTGTCCTCGCGGGTCATCTTCATGAACCAGGGCGTCATCTGCGAGGAAGGCAATCCGAAGGAGATGTTCGTGAAGCCGAAGACGGAACGGCTCGCCGAATTCTTGAAGACGTCCAGTTTCAACTAAAACAAAAGAGAGAACATCCTATGACCATCAAGCGTTATGGTGCTGGCGAAACGGGTGCTGGCGGACAGCCCCTGCCTTTTGCGCGTGCTGTCGAAGCCAATGGATGGCTGCATGTTTCCGGTCAGGTGCCGATGGAGAAGGGCGAGATCGTCCGCGGCGGCATCGTTGCCGAAAGCCGCAAGGCCATTGAAAACCTGATCGCCATCCTGCATGAGGCCGGCTACAGCATCGAAGATGTGGTCCGTGTCGGCGTCTGGCTGGACGATCCGCGTGATTTCTGGAGTTTCAACGGCGTCTATGCCGAATATTTCGGCGCCAACCCGCCGGCCCGCGCCTGCGTACAGTCGTGCATGATGGTGGACTGCAAGGTAGAGGTCGATTGCATCGCCTATCGGGCGGACAGGGCTTGAATTGACAGGCGCGGCTTGCAAAGGTCGCGCTCTCATTTTTGACGAGGATAGATCGAATGGCTGACGGCGCAGAAGACATCGTATCAAGGCGCACCCGCGGCCTCGATCGAGCCTTCGAGATCCTGGAGTTTCTTCGCACGAAGCGCCAGCCGATGCGCCCGAACGAGATTGCCGTCGAGATCGGTGCGCCGCGCTCTTCGGTCTATGAACTGATCAATCTCCTTCTGCGCCATGGCATGCTGGATTATCAGGGCGGAGATGGCCGCGTGTTCCTCGGCCGCAAGCTCTATTTCTTCGGCACGGCCTATGCCGACCAGTTCGACCTGATGCGTGAGTCCGAAGCCATGCTGGCCCGACTGGCGGAAGAAACCCGCGAGACGGCGCAGATGTGTCTGCTGGAGGGCAACAAATATACCGTTGCCATGATGCGCGAGGGTATTCGCGCATTCCGCATCTCTTCCAACGTTGGAGAGCTGGTTCCGATCCCCTGGACTGCTTCCGGTCGCCTGCTTGTTTCGCATCTCACCGATGAAGAGATTTTAGATCTCATACCGACTGACGATTTCCTGTTGCCGAGCGGTAAAAGGCTCGATCCCGAGAAGTTCATCGCGGAGGTCCGGCAGGCGACATCGGACGGCTATTTTACCTTCAATAGCGAAGTCGAGACCTTTACCCACTGTTTTGCAGTGCCGGTGCATCAGGCCGACGGTCAATGCGTCGCGACGCTCTGTCTCGTAGCACCAAAGGAAGACGGCTTGCGCAATCGACAAGCCTACCTGAAGAGCCTGCTTGCCGCAGCGCATGAGCTATCCGAACAGCTCGGTTACGCCACCGGCCGCAAGCGCGCCGAGAAATAGTTCCTCAGAAATAGATAAACCGGCGTCCGAATGGCAAGATCGGGCGCCGGTTTGCTCTCAGGCAGCCTCAAGGCTGCACTTGTCTTCGATTTCGCTTAGACCGGCGAATGCAGGAATACCGGCATCACGCCGCCGGCTGCCTTCTTGGAAAGATAGAGCCGGCTGGTATCGAGGGCCTCGCGAATGGTGACATCCATATCGAGATAGCGGTAAGTGCCGAGCCGTCCAACGAAGGTAACTGCGGTTTCCCGTTCAGCGCGCGAAACGTATTGCGCAAGCTGTTCCTTCTCTTCGACCAGACGGATCGGGTAATAGGGGATGTCGTCGGGGCCGCAGACGCGGGAGAATTCACGATAGCAAACGGTACCAGCATGCTCCTCCCAGGGAGAGAAATGCTTGTGTTCCGTCACGCGCGTATGGGGGACAGAGACATCCCCATAGTTCATGACCGCGCAGCCCTGGTAGTCACCCTGGTAGGTGAAGCGCTCGAAATCGAGCGTGCGATAGCCGAGCCGGCCCAGTTCATAGTTGAAATAGCCGTCAAGCGGACCGGAATAAAAGACGTGGGCGAAGTTCTCGCTCTGGGAACGATGAAAGTGCGTCTCGAGGTTCACCGTGATGTTGGGATGATCGAAGATGCGCTCGATCATCGCGGTGTAGCCGTTCTCGGGCATTCCCTGGTATTTGTGGAAGAAGTAGTTGTCGTCGTAGTTGAAACGCACCGGAAGCCGCTTCAGGATGGAAGCCGGCAGGTCAGTGGGCGAGCAGCCCCACTGTTTCTGGGTATATCCCTTGAAAAAGGCCTCATAGAGGTCTCCACCGACAAAGCGTAGCGCTTGCTCTTCGAAGGTTTTCGGATCCTCGATGGTCTTATCGGCCTGTTCGTCGATGAAGGCGCGTGCCTCGTCCGGGCGGAAGGTCTTGCCGAAGAACTGGTTGATCGTGTGCAGGTTGACGGGAAGGGAATAAACCTGACCCTTGCTCGTCGTCTTGACGCGGTTCTTATAGGGCATGAATGTCTGGAAGGCGTTCACATATTCCCAGACCTCGGTGTCGTCGGTGTGGAAGATGTGGGGTCCGTAGACATGGACCATGACCCCGGTCTCTTTGTCCCGCTCCGTATGGCAGTTGCCGGCGATATGGTTGCGGGAATCAAAGACCTCGATCTGATAGCCGGCCTGTGCGAGTTCACGCCCGATGACCGCACCCGAAAGTCCAGCCCCCACCACTGCAATTTTCCCGTTCGCGCCCATTCCAAACCAGTCCCGTTTTGCGTTTCGTCGTACAGAGTTGCTTGCAGCGGCGGTCGGCCGCTGCCGGCGAGAAAGACTTACCGGCAGCACGTCGATCGACGTGCTGCCCATTGCCGCGGGCGGCGGCCCGCTCAATGGCCTCTACGACGCAAGCCTGCTGCGCATGAGTTCGCCATAGGCATCGATCAGGCGATCCAGTTCCAGACCTTGTTCCTGCGTCCCGAAACTCAGGTGACTGACGATAAAATCCGAATAGATCGCTGAGGGACGGTCGAGGAAGGTCGGCAGGTCAACCGTCAGGGCATACTCGTCGTCGCACTTCGGCAGGGCCAGATGCATCAGGTCCTTGCCGAGCCAAGATATGAAGTTGATCGAGTGGCGCTCTTTCCATTCGACAACGCTGGTCGCCAAGGGCAGGTGCTTGCTCTCCGTCTGGAGGAAGTAGTCATGCAGCGCGGTGGCCCGTTCCGGACTTTGCCACAGGCTGCCCCCGAAACCGCCGGGGGGCCGCTCGAACTCCCCGAGATAGTAGGGAAGCGACCCCGCCGCCTGCTGAAAATAGGCGCAGACGCCATTGTTCACGACATTGGCCGAGACGACGAAATAATTAGGGTTGGCTCTTCTGAATTCAATGAATTCGCTGAGCTTCTCAAGATTCATGTAAACGATGTCGTCGTCGCACTTCAAAAAGAGCGCGTCGGAGAAATTCTGTAATCTTTTCGAATAATAATCGTAGGCCTGCCAGTAAGGCGTGCTCTCCTGGTTGCCGACGTAACGGCGAATGGGGGAGTGCACGTCGCAAAGTTCGAGATCGGCTCCCCAGCCGCCACTGATCATCACCGATGCGCCGGACTGCAGGTTCAGGTCAGCCCACTTGCCGATCGTCACATCATTCACATGAAGTGCCAAGACGCCGTCTGCCTCGATATTGAGGACAATCTGGTTCGCCATGCCCGGCGAAAGAGCGCCGGGTGTCGACCGAGCCCATAGATTTGGTACATTTGCGCGATCGAAGTTCTTCAATCCCGTGCGGGGGACATGCCGCAGCACGGACTGTTTGTTGCCCCATCCGCCGACGACAAGTTCGAAGAAAGTATCGCTGTTGTCGTTAGGAACGACAGCAATATGAAGGTCGCGGATGATCTTGGCGCTCGTGCGGAATGAGGAACGCGGCGTCACCGTGCCCTTGAACTGGTAAGGTACCGCGGATCCCATATAACGAGCCGGGCCGAATTCGCGCGTTACCCATTCGTGATCTTCGGGCGAGCGCGTGAAATCCCAGATGTGCCATTCATCTATGATCCCATCATCCATCGCCTTGCGGATGTACTGGGTCAGGATTTCCATTCTTTTCTGACGCCCGGCAAACGTCACCAGTATGACTGGGGTCATCGTATCCTCATAGCATTGCAACGAATGATGTTCATGGCGCTTATGCCGTCTGGCCGTTCCACAAGCGGGAATCGCGTGCCAGCGGGGCGAAATCGTTCCATTGAGCCAATTTTTCGCTATAGCGCTTGCGGTAGGCAGCGTTGTCCTCGAACTCCATATTCGCCAAAACAAGCTCTGCCCCAATCTCATAGTAGAGATCGAGATTGGTGAGATCCGGCACCGGCGTTTCGCCGCGCTCGGCCTCGCCCTGCATCTGCCAGAACAATTCCTCCAGCCGGTGCGCCAGAGCGTTCATATCGCGTAGGACGCTGGTCTCACGCTGGCGCAGCAAAGACTCCTTGACGGCAGCAAGGCTCTTACGGTCACGGTGAAGTGCAATGGCGCGCTGCACATATTCTTCCGGTGTTGCGCAAATCATTTCCGGAATGCCGGCTGCCGCAACGATGCTGGCGCAGAAGCGGGCTGCGAAAGTCTTTCCGGGGACGGTCAGGACCGGCAATCCCATCGTGATTGCATCCGCTGCGGTGGAGTGCGCGCCATAGGGGAAAGTGTCCAGGAAGAGATCGGCCAAGCCTATGCGCGCCAGGTGATCCGGATTGAGCGCCTTGGGCGCGAAGATGATCCGTTCGGGCGCAATGCCACTTTGTGCGGCCATGTCGCGCAGACGTTGATTGACGTCGTCGCTCGCAGCAAGCAGCCACAGTACGCTGCCCGGCGTTGCCGCAAGAATGGTCATCCAGCGCGCAAAGCAGCCGGCGGTGATTTTCTGCGTGCCATTGAAGCTCGCATAAACGAAAGCGTTTTCCGGCAGACCAGCCTGCGCCCTGCTCGGGCGCGGGGCGATCTGTCGCTTGCGATCGACGGGCTGGGTGCAGGGAATACGCAGCACCTTTTCGGTGAAATAGATTTCGTTTTCGGGCGGTACAGCGCGCTCGTCAGTAATCATGTACTGATGGAACGGGCTGGCCATCGTGCCGGGGTAACCGCAGAAATTGACGATGACCGGTGCCGGACGATAAGCGAAAATCTTCGCCCGCGCATGCTTGGTATAGCCATTGACATCGATGAGGATGTCGATTTCATCGGCGGAAATCTGCCTTGCCGCCTCTAGGTCGCTGAGCGAAGCGATATCGCGCCAGCAATCGACAGCGTTCTTGAACCGCGTCTGCGTTGGGTCGTTGGTGCGTGGTTCGCCACAATAGTAAGCGAAGATCTCAACACGGCTCTTGTCGTGCAATTCCATAACTTCGCTCAGCGCAAAACCCACCGCGTGCTCACGCAGGTCCGAGGAGACATAGCCTACGCGCAAACGCTTTCCGGTCCCCGATTTCTGCCGCACGGGCTTCCGCTCGACGCCACCGATGTCGTCGGGTCGCCCCACAAGGCTCTTGCCGTAACGATGGGCCTTGGCGAGCTGGAAGAGGGGGTCGTCGGCATAGCAGCTAAGCGACATTGAAGACATGGCGTCGACAATCTGCCGGAGCGAGACATGCGTTGAAGGAGTGAAAATCGGCCACTTGCATTGGTGCTGGCGCGCCGAGAGCCAATGCTGGCCCGCTTCGAGTTTCGCGGGCTGCAGCTCAAAAGCCTGCAAAAGGATTCTTTCGGCAGCTTCCTGCCGACCCGCAGATTCCAGGACGCGGCCCATGTGATGCATGGCCATCACGCGATGGTTCAGCCGATCGGGGGTGATGTCACGGGTTTCTTCGGTATAGGCTTGCCATTGCAATACGGCTTGATCGAGCAGGCCGCAATCTTCCAGAGCGCGACCGAGATTGATGTAAGCAGGGCCGAATGTCGGCGCCACTTTCACTCCAGAGCGCAGCGCATTGATCGCACCGGCGACATCGCCAATTGCGCGCAGGCCGACCGCATAGTTGAAGTAGGCGAGATGCAATAGGGGATTGGTGTCGTTGAAGGCGATCCAAGTCTTGTAGAGATCGACGACTTGAGTCTGCAGTCCAGGCCCGTTCAGACTTTCCGCAACATGAATCAAATCGGCCAGAGATAGCTGCTGGGTTCTCGCACGCTCCAATACATCGGCAAGGACCGAAGCCTGGTTCGAAGCGACTGAGTTGTTTACGTTCATGGATTTCCCCCGACAAAATGGCCGAAATACGCCAAAAGCGTTGGCTTCTTATTGCCGGTTTTGCTTGCGCGGGGCTGGTCGTCCTGAATCCTAGATTGCATAGGCAGAGCTTTGAAAGAAAAGCGGGCGGTGCTTTCGCACCGCCCGCTTCGCATTCAGATGAAGGAGTTTCAGCGCCGCCGAGGCGACGCTGTCGATCATTAGGAGACCGTGGTGTCGTTGTAGGCAGCGATGACAGCGGCGACCTGGTCGTTGGTCATGTTCGGCTGCTGAGTGCCGAAGCCATCGAGCTGAGCATCGGTCAGGGCCATAATGTCCGCCGAGCTCAGACCCTTCATGCCTGTAGCAGAGATCGAGGCGATCTCGGCGCTGGTGAAGGTCGCGATGTCGTCGGTGGAGAGCGCAGCGATCTGGACTGAGGACAGCTGGGCAATCTGCGTCGAAGTCAGAGCAGTAGCCTCGACGGTGGTGAATGCCGCCATCTGAGTGGAGGTCAGAGCCTTCAGGTGGTTCGCATCCAGACCGGCAACCTGCGTGCTGCTCAGTGCAGCGATGGCGTCGGTACCTACGGCAGCCAGAGACTTCACGTTGAGCTGAGCGAGGTCGTTGGTGTCCAGCGTTGTGACCTGATCGGTCGTCAGGCCGGCGGCGCCGGTTGCGCTCAGGCTAGCAAGCTGAGTGGACGACCAAGCAGCGAACTGCGTGCTGCTCATTTCGCCGACCTGGGTGCTGCCGAGTGCAGCGATCTGCGTGCCTTGCAGCTGGCCAACCTGGGTGGAGCTGAGCTGAGAGGCGTCGAGACCAACGATCTGCTTTGCGCTCAGCGACTGTACCTGGGTCGAGACCCAGTTGCTGATCTGGACAGTCGTCAGGGCCGCTACCTGGCTGGTGGTCAGTGCAGCGATCTGCGTCGACAACAGGGAAGAACCACCGACAGAGTTAAGTGCTGCGATGTCGTCGGTCGACAGGGCTGCCAGAGCCTTCGCGTTCAGTGCCTGCATGTTGGCGCTGTTGTTGAGGAGGCTGATCGAGTCGGTCGTAAGGCCGCTGGCGTTGAGCGAGGTCAGGCCAGCAATCTGGGTGGAGGACAGAGCCAGCAATACGGCGCCGGTGCTGAGAGTGTTTACCTGGCTGGAGGTCAGCTTTCCGACCTGAGTCGACGACAGGCGCGAGACAGTCTGAGTGTCGATATTGCCGGCGTTCAGGGCCGAAATCTGCGTCGAGGTGAGAGCCTGGATGTGTGCCGTGTCGAAGTTGTCGAGGTTGCCCTGCGTGAACTGAGAAACGACCGAAGCCGAGAGACCGGTGACCTGCGTGGTGGTGAGCGAAGAAGCGCCGCTTGCGAGAGCGCTGATCTGGTCGAGCGACAGGCCGCCAACGGCGCTTGCCGTCATGACCTGCAGGCTCGTCGATGCCATCGCATGTACATCGTCGGTGCTCATTGCAGCGACCTGGGTCGAAGAAAGCACGGCAGCCTGGGTCGTGGACAGCGCGTTGACCTGAGCGGTGCTCAGGTTCTGAATGGAGGTTGTGGTGAGAGCCTTAACTTGAGTAGCGGAAAGACCTTGAAGGAAAGAAACTGACGACATGGATGTACCCCTAGGTTAATGATAACAAATGTCATTCCCTGCTGCTAACCGCCCGTACGCCCAAAGCCTCTTTTCGACGGCATTGGCGCTTCTAAGACTGTTACAGTGACATCGCCTTCGCATGCCGCAACGGGCATCAAAGGCTGGATTCACTTCCAGCAGAAGATAGTTGGGTGAAACATGGCTCGCGTGAGCCAGCGCATCGGAATGGCATCATGCATCCAGAGCAACAATCGTCTCTGATTCCTACGCTTTGAAAACGAATCTTCCGCGCCACTGTCGCATTCGGCCGGCTTACCTTGGAAATACCGGCACCATGCTTTGCGAAGAACTCCCGCGTTCGTATAAATCATTATGCGGCAGAGTTTAATTTTGGATTAACGCTCTGCGCGATTTGTTGTTGTCTTTGAATCGGCTCCTTTGTGAAACCCAGCAAACGCAGGCTATCTAGCCCACGAGACGCGCTGCCCAAATGATTAATGTGCCGTGACTGAACAAGTCTCCGGACGAGGGGAATTTAATAAAAGGCAAGCGACGGCAAAACGCTACAACCGCTGCCGCCCATCAACTAGGACCCTCAGACTGCCGCATAGGCGGCGAGGACGGCAGCGACCTGCGCCGTATTCATCGCCTGTTCCTGTGACGTGCTGAAGGCATCAAGCTGCGCAGTGCTGAGCCCGGCAAGATCTTCGGCCGACAGTCCGGATATGGATTTCGTGCTGATTGCCGCGATATCCTCGGTGGAGAATGCCTGGATGTCCTCCATCAGCATTGCCGCGATCTGCCTGGCCGAGAGTGCCGTAATCTGTGTCGAACTCAGATTGCCGACCTGATCTGACGACAGCGCCGCGATCTGGTTCGGCGTCAAGGCGCCGATTTGGTTGGTCGTCAGCGCATTGATCTGGTTGGAAGAGAGTGCAGCGATGGCGTCGGTGGATAGACCCGGCAACGATCGTGTGCCGATTGCCGCAATCTCGGCGCTGGTGAAGACCGCCATGTCTTCCGACGGAAGAGAGAAGAGGGCTGCCGAGGTCAGTGCCGCAATCTGGCCGGTCGTCAAGGCGGCCGCCTGGTTGGTTGACAGGGCCGCGACCTGGCTGCCTTTCAATCCGGCGATCACATTGGTCGACAGGGCGGCTGTCTGATCGGTAGAAAGCGACGTCATATCCAGGCCAGCGGCTTGTCGCGGTGTCAGGGCATTGATCTGCGTGGTGCTCATGGCACCGACCTGCGTCGACGAAAGCGCTGCGACCTGAGCGGCCACCATTGAGGCGATCTGGCCTGTTGTCAGCGCCTGGATCTGATTGGAGGAGAGTGCTCCAACGGCATCTGTAGACAAGCCGGGAAGCGCTTTCGTGCTGATCGCGGTAATCTCGTCGGTCGTGAAGGTTGCGATGTCTTCCGCCGGAAGGGCAGTGATCGCCACTGCCGTCAATGCCGCGATCTGGCGGGTCGTCAAGGCGGCGGCCTGGTCGGTTGACCAAGCGGCGACCTGGCTGGCTTTCAATCCGGCAATCACATTGGTCGACAGGGCAGCGGTTTGATCTGTCGAGAGCGTCGACAGATCCAGGCCGGAGGCCTGCTGCAATGTCAAGGCGTCGATTTGCTGGCTGCTCAACGCTCCGGGCGCCATTGCTGCGAGCTGAGTGGCGGTGAGGACACTGACCTGGGCTGTTGTCAGCGCCTGGATCTGAGTGGTGGATAGTGCGGCAACGGCATCAGTGGACAAGCCCGGCAGCGCCCGCGTGCTGATCGCCGTTATCGTATCGGTCGTAAGGGCCGTAACGTCTTCCTGCGGGAAGGCGCGAAGCTCGATTGCCGTCAGAGCAGCGATCTGGCTGGTCGTCAATGCGGCGGCTTGGGCAGTCGACAGCGTGGCGATCTGATCGGTTTTCAGCGCGACGATCAAGCTCGTCGACAGTGCGGCTGTCTGGCCTGTGGACAGTGCCGTCAAGTCCAGGCCAGCGGCCTGCCGCAACGCCAGGGCATTGATTTGCGTAGTGCTCATGGCGCCGAGCTGCGTGGACGACAGCGCAGCAACCTGAGTGGCTGCGAGGGCGCCGATCTGGCCGGTCGTCAGCGCATGGATCTGGTCTGTCGTGAGTGCGGCAACTGCATCAGTGGACAAGCCCGACAGCGACCGCGTGCTGATTGCCGCGATCTCGCCGGTCGCAAAGGTTGCGATGTCCGCCGCAGGCAAGGCGCTGAGGGCTATTGCGGTCAGTACTGCAATTTGGCTGCTCGTCAAGGCGCCCGCCTGAGCGGCCGACAATGCAGCGATCTGGTCGGTTTTGAGGCCCGCGATCACGCTCGTCGACAATGCGGCGGTCTGGTCGGTGGAGAGCGCTGTCACAGCCACGCCCGCGGCCTGTCGCAATGTCAATGCGGCGACCTGCGTAGTGCTCAAGGCGCCGACCTGCGTTTGCGACATCGCCGCGACCTGAGCCGGCGTTAGGACGCTGAGCTGTTTGGTCGTAAGGGCATGGACTTGGTCGGTGGTTAGTGCGGCAAAGGCATCGGTAGATAGGCTCGGCAGCGCTTCTGTATTGATTGCCGCAATCGCACCGGTTGAGAAGGTCGCAAGATCTTCCGCCGACAGGGCGCGAAGCGCGATTTGCGACAGCGCGGCGACCTGGCTGCTGCTCAGCACGGTTGCTTGATTGGCAGAGAGGGCGGCGACCTGGTCAGTCTTCAGTCCTGTAATCAGATTCGTCGAGAGAGCGGCGACCTGATTGGTGGACAGCGCCGTCATATCCAGACCGGAGGCTTGCCGCGATGTCAGCGCGCTAATCTGAGCGGTGCTCAGGGCACCGACTTGCGCTTGCGTCAGCGCGGCGACCTGAGCCGCTGATAGAACTCCAAGCTGGCTGCTCGTCAGCGCCTGGATCTGAGCTGTGGAGAGGACAGCAACAGAATCGGTCGAAAGGCTTGGCAACGATCGTGTGCTGATCGCCGCAATCTCCGCGGTCGTGAAAATCGCAACGTCTTCCGGCGGCAAGGCGCGAAGATCGACCGCCGTCAGCGCGGCGATCTGACTATTCGTTAAGGCAGCCGCCTGGTCGGTTGACAATGTCGAGATCTGACTGCTCGTCAGGGCGACGAGCAGGTTCGTCGAAAGGGCAGCGGTCTGGCTTGTCGACAGCGACGTCACATCCAGGCCGGCGGCCTGTCGCGATGTCAGGACGCCGATCTGCGTGGTGCTCAAGGCACCGACCTGCGTGGGCGACAGTGCAGCAACCTGAGCGGCCGTCAGGACTCCTAGCTCGCCGGTTGTCAGCGCACGAACCTGGTCGGTAGACAGTGCGGCGACCGAGTCGGTGGACAGCGACCCTATGGATTTCGTGCTGATGACTGCGATCTCGTCGGTCGTAAAGGTCGCGATGTTTTCCGGCGACATGAAGCGAAGCTCGGTCGCGGTCAGCGCCGCCACCTGGCTGCTCGTCAAGGCAGCCGCCTGGCCGGTTGACAACGCCGAAATCTGGTTGCTCCTCAGCGAGGCGATCACGCTCGGCGAAAGTGCTGCGACCTGGCTGGTGGACAATGTCGTCATATCCAGGCCGGCGGCCTGTCGCGAGGTCAGGGCGCCAATCTGCGTGGTGGTCAGCGCGGCGACCTGCGTGGCCGACAATGCAGCAACCTGAACGGTCGACAGGACCCCAAGCTGACCGCTCGTCAACGCATGGAGTTGATCCGAAGAGAGTGCGGCAATGGCATCGGTGGTCAGACCGGGCAAGGATTTCGTGCTGATCGCCGCAATCTCGTCGGTCGTGAAGGTTGCGATGTCTGCCGGCGTCAGAGCGCGAATTTCATTCCCACTGAAGGCAGCGATCTGCGTGCTGTTGAAAGCGGCGACTTGGGTGGCATCAAGAGCGCCGATCTGGTCGGCATAGAGTACCGCGGCCTGTCCCGTGGACAAGCTCTGGATTTGCTGTGCGGAGAGAACCGCCATCTGGTCGACCGACAAGCCGACGATGGCGCCTGGCGCAACGGCCGAGATTTGCTGCGCACTCAGCGCCTGGACATTTTGCTGGCTGATGGCGGCGACCTGGCGCGCATTCAGCACCTTGATCTGATCAGCGCTCAGTGCCTGCACGTCTTCGGTGGTCCAGGCCGCAATGGTCGCTGTGGAAAGAGTCCGGATCTGACTGACGGGCATCGAAGAAATGGGTGACGTCATGGTCGTACTTTCCAAATCAGAAGGTCACTTTCCCGACATTAACCGCCAACAGAACCGGCAAGCCTCTTTTGGGCTCAAATACCCGGCTCTTGCTTGGCGGTTTGCCCGTTCCTCGAATGCCGTCTCGGCAACGATCACGCGGACACACGTCAAGAAAGATTGAGAAAACATGGCTCGTACGAGCCAGTGCGTTGGAAGGACATCATGCAACCAGAGCCTTGTGCGACCCTGACCCTCCACGCCGCTAAACGTGAAATATCTTCTTTGGCAACACGATCACGCCGTCTGCGAATCGTGTCTTCAATAGGAATTTAACAACCGGGTAATTTTCTATCCAGCACAATTTAATTTCGAGTTAACATCCCGCTCAGATTGTTTTTGCGCCGCATAGCAATTTCTATGCTTCAACCTCGAAAGGGCCGGGTGGCGGATGCCGGTGGGCCGCGTTTGTTTCGCGGCATCGCCGGAACTCATTCCGCTATTCCGTTCTTCCCGCGGACCCACTTCCAGATTCTCAGTGCGCAGATCAACAGGATGATGAAGGTCGCGAGCATGACCAGCGCTATTCCCGTCTGCACGAGTTCGAACCGAACGCTGTCGCGGCTCACGAAATGGGCGGCGATATCGCCTGCGATCGCCAGTGGAAGCTGCACGAAGATAGGAAAGGACATCAGGCTTCTCCTTCGGTTGCGGTCAAAGCAGTAGCAGCCGCTTCACGATCGTGCTCAGCTGCGCGTATGGAAGAAAGAATGCACCGACGGCCAGCAGCGGCAGCAGCGCTGGTAGTAACAGAGGCACCGCGTTCTTCGGTTTCAAAAGCAGCGCCGATGTTTTCAGGGCCGCCTGGTATAATGGTTTGACGTCATGAAGGTCTTCTGCATCGTCCTCGGCCACGTCGGGAAAGACGTTGACGCCGAGCGCCCGTCGTTCCGCGGATCGCTCGAAATCTGTCGCTCCCGTCAACGACCTCATGATGGTATCCCGCTTCAGCCGGGCGATCTTCATGCCGAGAGGAGCCAGCGGCAGTGCGTAGAACAGGAAGATGACGACCAGCCATCCTGCACAGACGAGCGTGAAGATGGTGGGCGTCACGGCCTCGCGCTGCATCACGTGGCCGAGCCCTCCAGCAATGACGGAACCGGCTCCGAGGCTGAAGAGAGCATAACCTTTGAGGTAGCCGCTGATAAAGCCCAGGCCGCCATGTCCATCCGGATGCGTGACCACGAGTCTCAGATGGCCGGACGCGATGGTAGACAGGAAGCCGGTCCACACGAGGTGCTTCCAGACGATCCGAACCAGCAGGAACCAGTAGAGCGTATTGCTGATGACGAGGCACCAGACGCCTGCAGAGGTCAGGCCGTCCTCCGAGACCGCCCAAACGGGGCCGGAGCCACCGAGGAAACGGTCGGCGTTCACGCAGGAGGCCGCGATGGCGACGATGAGGCAGACGAGTTCCGCTTGCCACATGCGTGAACGGGTTCGTGCCGTGGCGATGGCGGCGCCGGCGGCAGGGATCGATTGCGAGGAGACGAGCGGTATCCCGAACAGGATGCGAAGACAGGCGTCCAACGCAAACTCGATCGGCTTTTCCGATAGAGTCAGCAGGACTGGTGCGATCAGGAATTTCGCCCAGGCTCCTAGATCGCCAAGATAAAGGCCTGCCGCGTAGCCTCCGCCGTTTGCAAGCACCAGGAGCAGCGGCACTGTCCAGCACAGCATGGCGAAGACGAAAGCGCGCCAGCCGCGTTTGCGTAGACCGAGCCGGCGCATCAGGCCGTGAAAGGGCCCTGCAGCCATGACCCGAATCCTCGGATCCGGTATGGCTGACGCCGTTCTCATGTCGGGCAACCATCGAGGATGACTAGAATTGCGGCCGAGCGGATCGTCGCGTCGGTCTCCCGAGCGCAAAGCAGCGGTGCCGATCCCAATGCCTCGAATACCCCCATTCATCGTCTCCTGGTCCCGCTGATGATTCAGACCACGGAATGGCAGGCCGGGGGAGTACTTTACTGTAAATTCCGAGTAACACCGCGGATTTTGTGGAGGCTCATACCCGTCAATTTACCGTAACGTACTTATCCAGATCACCGTCAGGAGTAGTATGGATAGATCGTGTCGGAGTGGGGCTGAGATTGCCTGATGGGCAGGGGAAACACGAGCGACAGGCCGCCGGATGGAGCGGCCCAGCGAGGCCTCTGGAGGCTTATGCTGAAGCTGCCTTCGATCCGCGGCGAGCTCCAGATGTTTGCCGCCCGCAACCGTGCGCTCGACGATCTATGCGAAGCCTACGAGGACGCTAGCGTAACGCTCGAGCGGATACGCAAGAAGCCAGGCGACACAGACTATACCCTGGTTCGGGAATACGAGACCATCTGCACAGAGATCGAGACAGAGGTCATCAAATATTGCGTCCAGCATCGCCAGAAATAGCATCGGATTTGAGGCGTCATGGTCCTTGAGATCGTCCGCCATGGGCGCGCCGCGACTCCTACCGGCATCTTCAACGGGTGCGAAGGTTGCCCCAGAACCGATCACCTATTGGTTTTGTTAGCTGTTTGTGTTGCAACTTGTTGCATTTTGGGCGATAAATTCAGTAGTTCTACTTTAGCCTGAGCGTATGCGTATGGGGGCGGCCATGAGCGCTGAAGTACACGACGAATCTTCTTGCGAAGTATCCCGGGACGAAGCCAAATCTGAACTTGAACGACTGCTGGCCGATAGCAGATTCCATGCGACGGAGCGCCAGCGGGCAATCCTCACCCATCTTGCGGAACGGCATTTTCTCGGATGTGCCGATAGTGTGAAAGCCTATACGATCGCCGTCGACGTGCTGGGCAGGTCTGCCGGCTTCGACGCGTCGCTCGATCCGATCGTGCGTATTGAAGTCAGCCGTCTGCGCACGGCCGTCGGCCAGTATTACGAGGCATTCGGCTCTCCCAATGGCGTATCCATCGAACTTCCCAAAGGGCGCTATGTGACGGATTTTGTCCGGGCCTCCGTTGGAATCAGCAGGGAACCGGCCACCGAGCTGGCAATCCCAAATTCGCCCGAAGAGGACGTGCCGAGCCAACAGGGCGCGTTGCCAGGGGCGTTGCCGTTTTCGGGCATAGACTGGCGCCCGCATGCGGCCATCGCAGCCGTGTTGGTTGCGACCATTGTCGCAGGCGTCTCGATCTATGGGACGCGTCCGGTCTATTCGACGCGACCCGTGGTCTCGATCGATATTTCTGCCGCCGACAGTCGGTTGAAGGATGAAGCCGACCAGACGCGCGATGTTCTGCTGACGGCACTGACGCAGTTCCGCACTTTATCGCTGGCGACGGGGCCTGAGCGGATCACTCATGGCGCGAGAAGAGCCGCCTCGACCGCCAATCGCTACGAGATCAGCATGAAATACTATGGCGATGGCGGGGACCGCAGTATCTGGTGGCAGATCATCGACGTTTCATCCGGCGACATCCTAAAGTCGGGGGTCGAGCGAGCGGATACCGAAGGAAAGACACTGAGCGCAGTTCGCGACGAATTGGTCACCGCTCTGGCCCGGCATTTCGCCGCAAACGGTGGCGTCATCAACAACATCGAAATGCATGACAGCGCTGACGGCGCGCTTGGCAACGCTTGCGTCCTGCGGGCAGAATTCTCCCTCGACGTAGGAGGCACCGGCAGTGTCGCTCGATCCGAGGGCTGCCTGGAGCGGACACTCGCGGATAATCCCAACGATGCAGATGCGGCCGCGACGCTGTCGCGCATGCTGGGCACACCGAAAGTCGGCGATTTGGATCCTGCCGACAGAGTGCGCGCCATGGATCTCGCAAACCGGGCTGTGGCAATCGCGCCGATGTCCGACCGAGCGCAGATCGCGCTGATGATGGCCAGATTCTACAACGGCCGGACGGAAGCGGCCATCCAGGCGGGCAACCGTGCGCTCGCCCTCAACCCCAACAACCCGGACGTACCTGCCAAGCTCGGCATGGTCCTTTACCTCTCGGGTTTTAAGGATGCAGGTGTTGCAATGGCCCAGGATGCGGGCCGTTATGTCGAGTCGGTTCCGCGGGATGCGGCGGTCGTCCTTGCCCTGGAGGCATATCAGAAGAAGAACTGGTCGCAGGCGTCGCTTCTTTCCGAACAGGTCAACTGCAGCAATCTGCTGGTCCAGGCGCTGAGGGCGGCATCCCTCGGCCAGCTCGGATCGGACCAAGCGAAGGAGAGGCTGGCAGATTTCCGCAGCCGGAATCCGCAATTCGAGGTCACGTTCGCAAAGGACATGGCGGCGCAAAGGCTTCCGCAGGAGATATATGCCTCGCTTGAAGATGGCATGAAGAAAGCCGGGGCCTCGTTTGCGCCCAGCGCAGTCGCCAGTGCCTTCTAGAGTTCCGCTGCGCAATAGAAAGCGGGAGAGGCCGCACTTGACGTGGCATCTCCCGCTCTCTTCCGGTTTCGTTACTGGATGATCTGCACCACCTTATGGCTGTGCGGCTCGACGATGACGCGCTGCTGGCCCATGACGACGTAGCCATAGTGCGGGTTCTCCGGAACGGGCGTAACGACGACGTCGGCGGGAAGCTCACGACCGACAGCGACAGGCTGCTGGATGACGACGGGCTGCTCAGGAGCAGGGGCCTGCTGGACATAAGTTACGACTTCACGCGGCGGCGGATCGATGGCTGCGCCAGTGATACCGCCTACGACGCCGCCGACGGCTGCACCGACCGGACCACCTACGATGGCTCCGGTCGCTGCACCACCGACGATACCTGTCACAGTGCCATCGGCGTAAGCGGAGGCACCGAACGAACACGCGAGAGCTGCGGCTGCAATCAGAACTTTCTTCATTTGCTCCACTCCTCTTTTTGTTGAGCGACTGGGGAATGAAGAAGGCGCGGTCGTTGTTCCGCGACCGGGACTTTGGTCTGATTCACGTTCGGGCATGCTTGGTAAGGTTACGTGAGGCGCCGACGCGAAAGTCGGCGCCGTTTTCAGCTTATTTTTTGCTTGTGAACACGCCGAGATTGACGAGCTGGACGCGCCTGTTGTTGGAGGCGTCGGTGCTAACGCCCTCGATCGGGAAGGCCTCGCCGACGCCGACGGCGTAAAGTCGCTGCGGGTCGACCGCGAATGTGGTCGCCAATGCTTCCTTAATCGCGATGGCGCGTTGCTGACTGAGATCGAGGTTGTGCTTTTCGTCCCCAGTCGAACTCGCATGGCCGATCACCAGGAACTTGTAGGCCCAAAGGTTCGGATGGTGCAGCGCATCTGCGATCATACCGAGCGTCCGATAGGATTTCGGCTGGATGGCGACCGAGTCATTCTCGAAATTGATCTCAACGACCATTTGAGGAAGTTTGGCAATCTTGCTCCAGTTGGGCAGAGCCGACATGTCCTTGCCCGCGCCGCTGATGGCCTCCTGGCGCAACAATTCGATGTCGACGGACGGGGCGGCGGCCTTGAGCTTGCCAAGGCCTGAAATGATCCGTTCCTGCGACACCTGTTGAGCGAAGGAGAGGCCCGCCGGCAGGATGCCGAGTGCAACGAGAACTGCGAATGTCTTGAAGAAACGCTGTCGCATCGGCTTATCTCCAGCCCGCATCTATGATCGCCTGGTTGCACTTGTCGCTCACCCGTTTTTGCGCTTTGTTCAGACAGGCAAGCTTGTAGCCGTCGCCCTTCACGCCTTTGCAGCGCATGGCGATATCACCTGCGCAGACGTCGCTATAGGCGCCCTGGGCCCGCTCGCGCTGGGTGATCGATTGAACGACACCAGCGACCGAGGCTTTGCAGGTTGGCGAGACCTTTGCCGCGTTCTGTTCGAGGCAGTCGGCGATCCGTCCTCCACCGAGATTCAATCCCTTGCAGAATTTGCCGATGTCGGCGCCGCAGTCGTCGGCAAGTTTGGTGATCGCATCCGCGTAGCTCATGGTCTCGGCCTGAACGAGCGTAGCCTGCGCCATACAGGCAAGGGCAACAGCCGCGAAAAAGTTGCTTCTCCTTGACATTCCCGGTCCCCCTGATCCCGTCTCATCGGCGCGCCACAGTCGGGCGTGCAGCGACGGCAAACCGTGCTCGAAAGCCAGAACGCAAGGAAGTATGTTACGGTAATATCGCCTTGGACATGCCTACGTTGTGCCGCAACGATCTTGCACGTTGCGAAGCCGTGAGCCTTCCCTGTTGGCGTAGTGTTGGCAGGTTGCAGAGAAGGCCTAAACGATCATCGCTAAGTGTGAAATCTGCCTGTAAACTACCGTAAGATACGCGCTCCTTTTCCCTCTTCGCTTCTAAAGTGGATATTACTAAAGACGCAATTTCGCTTGCTGGGGAGCAATGTCGTTGCTGCGGCAAGTCAGAATGAAAACATTGGTTCAATGAAAAGCTGGAGGAGTTTTCGTTCCATGGCCCAATCGTTGCTTCGGATGATTTGCGCTAGACCGACCAAAATGATGATGGTGATGTTATTTGCTACCTGCGCATCGCAACAATTTTCGACAGCCTCGGGTTCGACTGCTCAGGCGGCTGACGCGTTTAGCAGCTTTCCGTTTGTGGTCGGTTGCGAATACAAGGGCACGTTCCATGCCTACTATTTGTCGAGAGTAACTCCGGAGGGTGTGGCAACGTACGTCGCTTCGGAGAAGATTGCCGGCACGATCACTCTTGACGGGCATGCCAAGGCCGTTGGCGGCTCAACCGGTGGAAGTTGCGTGGGCAAAACACTTGCAGAATTGAGAGCGTCCGGCCAAGCCCACGACTTGAAATAAGGGCGTCGATGCTGGGGGCTGCTGTCGTTACAGCACTGGCCGAACCTGGTCCTCTGTCTATGAGGGCCTGGGATCTTTGCTTCTGCGCTGAAACAGACCGACCAGCGGGACGAGTGCTGCAACCGGCAGAGATACAGCGATCAACGCCGTCAGTTTGGCGGAGATGCCGGGAACGACGAGGCGACGGCCGGACTTGAAACCGCGCCACGCTCTCTCGGCGACATAGTCCGCATCCAGCTTGGGCAGGATTTTGAAAAGAGCAGCCCGGTCTGCGCCGGACTTTTCAAGGAACTCCGTCGACACCGGCCCGGGTGCCACACATGTCACGGTCACTCCGAAGCGACGGACTTCCTCATGAAGTGCAGCGGAAAAGGAGCGAACGAAACTCTTGCTGGCATAGTAGAAGGCCATATAGGGGCCGGGAACGAAGCCCGCGACGGACCCGAGATTGAGTACCCCGCCGCTCCCGCGAGCCACCATGCCTGGCAGGAAGCGAAGAGTCATGTCGGCCAGGGCGCGTATGTTGAGATCGATGATTCCTAGCTGATCTTCGGCGGGGAGGGATGCTGCCGGGCCACGCAGCCCATATCCGGCATTGTTGACAAGGACGCTGCAGATCAGATCGTTGGCGGCCAGAAAAGCCTCCAGGCGCGCTGACGCATCAGGGGCAACGAGATCCAGTTCCATTGTGAAGGCTTTTCCGCCGGCCTTCTCAACGTCGGCGGCTGTTGCCGCCAGACCCTCGGCAGAGCGTGCGACGAGCACAACGACGTTGCCTTCTCGCGCGGCAACCTTGGCAATTGCCCGCCCGATGCCGCGGGAAGCGCCGATGACGACGACAGCTGGGCGAAGCTCGCCGTTCAGGGTCATTTCGAAATTCCTATGCTCACCGTGCTGGCGGCAGCTTCGTTTTGGGCGAGGCTTCTTACTTCGTCAACGACCTGGCTGTTCAGGATTTTCTCAAATCGTTCCAAAGCTCTTGCGACATTTGCTCCATCCATGACCCTGTGGTCGTAATGGATACGAACTGTAACCGATCCATCCTCGCCGATAGGGCCATAGTTGAAGATGGTGGTCAACGGGGTGAGGGGGTTGAGCGATTCCGCGCCCAGGCCGGAATAGACCGATAGCTGGAACGTGCCGAAATAACGCCCGCGCTTTCGCCCGATATTGAGCCCGAGCCACATGAGCAGCCATCTCAACAAGCCTGGAGCGCGAGCAAGCTTCAGCGAGCGTCGAAATTCCTTGATTTCCGATATCGGAAGCGACCTTGCGTCCTGGATCAGTTTTTCCAGTTCGGGAATGGGGCGTTTCTCAGGGCCTTTGATGGTGCTCAAGAGAACGACTCGCTCGCCCTCATGCTCACGCTCGTGGGCAATCGAGGCCACGCTTGCCGGGTATTCATAGAGCTGAGGCCGTGGGAATTTGATGTACGCACGCCGCAGATCGGGGATCTCCTGCGAGAGGAGAGCGTATCCCTTCAGGAAAAGCACTGTCCAGGAAGGGCGGACGCAGGATGCACTCCTGGCGTCAACCAAGGGGCGGATATTCATTTGCCGCTGAACGGTGACGCGCGGTATCCCGATCGAGAATCTCATCAGATCCCCGACAAGCCGCCTTGCTGGCGAAAGCCTGATTGTTCTCCCCCTCATCTTTCTACCCCTCAGTAAAGATAAGGAATGATGCGTTTGGTCTTATCCATATAGGCGCGGTATTGCGGACCGAAGACTTCGAGCATCATACGTTCTTCTTTATCCACTCGCAGGAAGAATAGCACTGCGAAGCCAACAACCCCAGCCAGACCTGCCACCCAGTTCGACAATAGAAAAGCCTGTGCAAGCCCCATCAGAAGGAATGACGTGTACATGGGGTGGCGGACGAAGGCGTAAGGCCCCGCGCATATCAGTTCATGTTTCTGGCGGATTTCCAGCGTGATGGACCAGTTTCGTCCCAGCTGCTTGTGGGTTCTGCGAAAGACCCACATTGCCGCGCAAATGAGTATTGCTCCGATCGCAACGGCCCAAGGATAGGATGAATAGTCGGCTGCTTTAGGGATTCCCGTCGCGACGTAAAACCCCGGCACGACTGCGAGACCGGCGAGAGCTGCCGCAAGCCCGACGGCTTCAGAAACCGTCCGGCGTTTGCTGACTACAGGCACTCGCTTGGCGCGACGCTCAAATGGGTATCGAATAATGTACCACGCAACAATTCCGAGGACCCAGATGGCCTCGCCCACGACAGCCACTGACACGTTCAAGTCCAATACCGAAGCCTCTCCACGATCCGGGTTGCGCGATCTCAAGAAGCCGCGCGAGATTCCCAAATCTACTCAACCTGTATTTATGTATTCATCTCACGAAGGTTTGTAATGAATTGTTGCGGCCTTAGCCAGATGGCAGGTGTCTTATAGCCCATGTGCGCCGCGATTTGGCCGACCCAGTTGTTGCAATTGTCGACTGTAGCCTGCCAGAAATGGGAGGTCGCTTGCTGCTTGCGGATAAAGGCGACAACGTCGTTATATTCTGAGTCCGAGAGCATTACCCGCCAGCTTGCTGACCTGTATTGCTCTTCAAGGTCGCCGTCAGTTGCTCCAGTCGTGGCCGGGACCGGTATGATATGCCCGATGACATAGGGCGCCGCATCCGGCGAGGCTGGGGCAAGGCCGGCAACCTCGGGATTGATCATATTTCCCTTCGCGTCCAAGGTTCCAAAAACGACGTAGGTGTGGCCATAGGTCAACGCATAGCGTGAGCGGAATTCGATGAAATGCCGATTTGCTTTGTTGTCGGCTGTCGCCGCCGGCGCGCCGGGGCCATTGGACGTATAACGCGGCAACGGCGCCTTATCTTCTGTCTGGCATGATGTTGCCGCAACCGCCAAAACGGCGACCAACCACCAACGGCTTCTTCCAAGCGCCATGACCACGCTCCATATGTAAGCTCTGACAAAAGCGAGCTTGATGCCAGCAGATATGCCATTCTGTGCCCTGAATTTAAGGTGGGATCAGTCCTGGCCGTTTGAAGGTATTGGAAAGGGAAGGGCCGACGTGGCCCTTCCGAAAAATCACAGGAATTCTTATTTATAGACCGCTGCTGCCGGCGGCGGGGCCTTCCCCTTGCCCTTGCCAATCGCTCCGCAGGAACTCAGATTGGCTACCGCTACCATTGCAACGATCACGAATAAAATTCTGCTCATCAAGAAGTCCTCTCCTGATCATGGGATAGCTTGTCGAAGGCTACACCCAAAAGTTTAGCGACATTCGGCATGTTGCATAATCTGGAAATGACACAACATGCAGCGAATCTACATTAGCAGATACTTTTTGCTAAGGCCAACCCCTCAATTTCAAATGGTAAACACCGTTATATGACCACCACGCGTGTGCCCACGTGAGCGCGAGAATAAAGGTCGATAATGTTAGCGTTCGTCAGACGAACGCACCCATTGGACACCGCATGGCCGATGGACCATGGAGCGTTCGTCCCGTGCAGCCGGAACAAGGTGTCCTGTCCGCCCTGATAGAGATAAAGAGCCGCCGCACCGAGGGGGTTGAGTGGTCCACCCGGGACGCCATCGGCATATTGGGCCAGGCGGGGTTTGCGCTGGATCATGTCGTCGGTGGGCTTCCATGACGGCCATTCCGCCTTGCGGCCGATGGTGGCTTCGCCCTTGAAGCTCAGTCCTTCCTCTCCGACGGCAACCCCGTAGCGCGTGGCCCGGCCTTCTGCTTCGACAAAATAAAGGTAACGACTCGCCGTATCAACGACGATGGTGCCGGGCGGTTCGCTCCCCGTATATGCAACCTCCTGCCGCCGATAGCGTGGATCGACATCTGGATCCCGTCCAAATGTATAATACCCCAGTGGTGGTCCATCCTCCTGCGTAACACATCCTGCGAGCATCAAAGCGAGGCCACCCAAAAGGAGCGACCGGCGTGTTGCATCGTGTCCGTCCATTTTCACCTGCCCAAGTAGTTCAGTCAGTTCCGATGATTTGCAATCAACAGCATGAAGTTTTTAGACCAAGGCGTTCACCTCCGGAGACAGCAAGCTTGAAAACTGGGGATCATCTCTAGTTGCACTTTCATGATCCATGAAACTCCTTGCATCGATCATCTCACTCTGCTCGAATATTAGCAGATGGGAAAGGGGGGTCGATGAAACTTTGCCTGGAAGGGAAAATCGCAATCATAACGGGCGCAGGTTCCGGCATTGGCGCGGCAATTTCGCGAGAACTGGCCAATGAAGGTGCCGAAGTTGTGGTTGCCGATATCAATGCCGAAGCAGCGCAGCAGACCGCAGTGGCGATTCGGTCCGATGGCGGGCGTGCTCGTGAGTTCATCGTCGATGTAAGCGATGCTGAAAGTGTGAAGAGGCTCGTCGACTTCACCGTCGAGACATGTGGTGGCCTCGATCTAGCCGTCAACAACGCCGGAATTGATGGGGTACGCGCAGCGGTCGCCGACTATCCGCTCGAATGCTGGCACAATTTGATGAACGTCAATCTGAACAGCGTTTTCTATTGCATGAAATACGAGATCGCCGCGATGATGAAACTGAGCGGGGGCGCGGTCGTCAATATATCCTCCACGCTCGGTTCCGTTGCATTGCCGACCGCGGCGGCTTACACGGCAGCCAAGCACGGCGTCGTCGGACTGACGAAAGCAGCGGCGATTGAGTATGCGCGATTCGGCGTTCGCATAAATGCCGTCGGACCAGGCTGGATCGAAACACCGCTTCTCTCCGAGCACCTTGAGGCAGCGAGCACGCGACGAATGGCAGCGCTTCAGCCGATGGGCAGGCGTGGAAAACCGGAAGAGGTCGCAGCGCTCGTTTGCTTCCTGCTGTCTGAACAAGCAAGTTTCATTACTGGAGCTCACTATCTGGTCGATGGGGCCTATACTGCTCACTAGGCAGATTGATCTTGCTCAACAAGACGATCTGCCATCAGGACAAACGATGCGATCACGTATATATTATTGAAATTGCGAGATAATATTTGATTTTATATCTGTGATGGCCACCGGCAACTATGCGGCACCAGCTTAACAACAGCTTAATCGGATAAGAGCGATACCGAGGGTGTTCGCATGCGTATTTTGCACGATCTCGCTAGCCTCTGGGTCGCCAATATTTAAAAAAGGATATGAAAACTAATATGAGGAAGATTCTTTTCTCGCTTCCTGTTCATGAACGGCCGGATATTCTGCGGGGCCAGATAGAGAACATCAATTATTTCTGCCCTGGATCGGTCATTTGCATTCACGTATCCGCCGATGCCGCCGTCAGCAAAGATGAGTTCAGGCGTCATTGCGACTTTGAAAATGTGCATATCAGCCCATATTCCTATCAAACCGTCTGGTCGGGCGGCATCATGCACACGCATATCGCCAACTTTCTCTATGCGCTTGAAGCCGGTCTCGATTTTGACGCGGTTATGCTGATCTCGTCCAACGAGTTGCTGGTGAAGCACGGGCTTGCGGACTATGTCTCGCAATACGAATTGGGATCCCAGACCGAGGTCTACGATCCTTCCAACGACTGGGGCGTGTTCAATTCGAATTTTCTGAACCTGCCGGGAATGCAAGGTTTTCTGGCGGCCCTCGGACTTCCGCTGTTTTTTGGCGGCCAGGCGGAGGGGCAATTTGCGAGCAGGCAGATATTCATGCAGATCGCCAAGTTATTCGTCGAACATTTTCCGATGGGACCGATCGGCTTTCCTATAGAAGAAGTGATCCTTCCGACGATGGCTGCGTGTTTCGGCCTCATGGGCACTGACGTAACTTTGCCGATAACGCTCTGCAACTATTGCAATAATCTGGAAATGAACCCTCATGTTGTCGAACAGGTGAGGCGTGGCACCGGGTTGCTTGTCGCACGCCGGATGCCGCGGGCGCTGCGCTCGCCGCATATCGGCGCCTCGGCGCTCAAGGGCGTCTTCAGCGTCAAGCGCGTTCCCCGCGAGGACTGCGATCTGCGCCGATATATTTTCAGCCTCATGACCTGATGCGATTCGGCAGATCGTCAGCCTTCTCGTCTATCCCAGTCTCATGATTTCCGGACGAAATCGGCTGAATACCTCATTGTCTGCGGGGGAAAGGGCTATCCGCAGACCTTTCCAAGTATCGTTGCATGCCGGTTGAAGCGTCGGAGCCTCTCAGGGGCAAATCCGCAGGCCGGCGGCGGCAATGCGGTCATGTCGATGTTGCGTTGCATCTAACACAGCAGCTTAAACGTGCAAATCGGCATCTGCGACAGCTACGCACAAGCGCCATGACCAATAGTTTGGTCGAATAAATTGGGGTAGTTCGATGGGTATCCAGACAATGTTAGGCCGTGACCTTGGAGATCGCAGCGGCTCCGCGGTCGAGGCGATCCTTTTCGACCTCGACGGTACGCTGGTCGATACCATGCCGTTGCACTATCAGGCTTACAGAGATGTGCTGGCGGAGATAGGCATTTCTCTGGATTTCCAGGCGTTCATGGCTGCGTCGGGTGGTGCGGCCAGGGAAACGATTCCGCGCCTGCTGAATGGCGCCGCCTGCGAGGTTCCGGTCGAGGAGATCCATCGGCGAAAGGTGGCAAGGGCTACGCAACTCTTTCGCGATGTTCCGCCCACGCGGCTGCCTTGCTCGCTGTTGCTGCCGGTGTTGAGCAAGGTATTCCCGGTCGCGCTCGTCTCCTCTGGCTCCAGCAAAAGCGTGCATACGACATTGGATTCCATGGGATGGGCTGACTTGTTTCACGCGATCGTCTGCGGCGACGACGTTGTCCGGGGCAAGCCGGATCCCGAAGGTTATCTGAAGGGGGCGGGCTTGTTGGGGGTGGCTCCGGAGCGCTGCCTTGTCTTCGAAGATATGGATGACGGCGTTGCGGCCGCGACGGCTGCGGGCATGCAGGTCTTTGATGTAAGGCGGACTCTTCCCGCGTGGAGAACTGCCTTGGAGGTTGGGGCGCGATGACAAGTCTGAAGCTCAAGATCTATCAAAGCCTCGAGGCTGCGCCAAACATTCATCCCGAACGATCGGAAATCGAGCTTTCAGGCTTTTCCGGTGCAAGGGTGCTGTTGATACGTGAAGGCGCTTCGCCTGCTTTCATTCGTAAGATTTCTGCGACACCGGCTGGGAATGCGCGACTGCAGGCGCAGGCGATCAAGCAGAAGCTGACGGCTGGCCTGTTGGATGGCTGCGCGACGACGCCCCACATTCTTGACGAAGGCTATGAAGGCGACCTCTATTATTTCGACATGGAATACATCCACGGACTAGACGGCATAAGCTTTCTGCGAACCGCCAGCTTTCCTGCGATCGCGCGGTTTACGGAAAAGCTCTGCAGGAGTCTTGAGCGTTTTGCCAGCCTGCAGGACCCTGCCTTGCAGGTCTCGCCGCGAGAAAGCGCATTGGCGAAATGCAGGGAGATACTCGCTGCCACGCCTGCCGTCGATATCCGGTCACATCGCTCCATCACGCGGCTGATGGAAGTCATCGAGGCTTCCGAGATGCCGGAAGCTCTTGCCGTCACGGCGTGCCACGGAGACATGACGCTCGAGAATATCGTCGTCACGGAAGCGGGCGAGATCGTCTTCATAGACCTCCTGGATACATTCTTCAATCATTGGATGGCCGATATTGCCAAGCTGGATCAGGACCTGAAGGCGGGGTGGTACATGCGCAAGTCGCAGCCATTGCCGCTCGGCGTCGTTTCCTACGTTCGCAAATCGCTGACCGCACTTGCTGAAACGCTCTCGGCGGGTTCGCCGCATTTCATTGCGCTGGTCGTCTGCATCCATCTCGCGCGTATCCTGCCCTATGCAAAGGTCTCCGACGACCGGCAATTCGTTCTCGATCGCCTGGATTTCCTGCTCGAGCAGGTCATGCCCGGCGACCTGTTTGAAAAAGGTTTGCACACATGAAAGTTATCGTTCCCTGCGGTGGACGCTCATCCCGTTTTCCGGGCGTTCCGCCCAAGTGGATGCTTCCATCCGGCAATGGGCGCCCGATGATCGTTGAGGCCGTCCGGAATCTGGAATTCGAGCTTGATGATCTGATCGTCACCATCCTAAAGGAGCATGACGAAAAATATGACGCGCGCGCCGGCATCCGCGCTGCTTTCGGCAAGGCGATCGAGGTTGTCGTCCTCGACGAGCCGACGGCCAGCCAGCCGGAAACGGTGACCCGGACGCTGAAGCTTACGGGGCTTTCCGAGCCCTTTTTCGTCAAGGACAGCGACAATAGTTTTGCTCTGACCGATATCGAGCGTCCGCATAATTATGTCAGCAGCGAATCGCTCAACAGCTTCGACTCCATCAATCCGCGGAACAAAAGCTACATCAAGACGGACGAGACCGGCGTGATCGTCGCGATCCGCGAGAAGGAAGTGATCTCCGATCTCTTCTCCGTCGGCGGCTATTTCTTCCGCAAGCCGGCGCACTACGTCAGCACGTTCGAAACGCTTCTGGAAGAAAAGGCGAGCTGGCAGCGCGAGCTATATACCTCGGACATCATCGCCAGCATGATCCTGGAAGGCGAACCCTTTTCGTCCCGCCGGGTCACCGAGTACGAGGATTGGGGTACGCTGAAGGAATGGCGCCGCAATCTCCAGCAGAAGGGCACCTATTTCGTCCTGCTTGACGGCTTCGTCCTGCAGCGCGGCAATGCCCATTTCTCCCCGAGATTCGGCGACGTCGCCGCCAATGACGAAGCGGTATCGGTCGTCCGCGAGCTGATTTCCGAGGGACACAAGGTTATCTTCATCTCCATCCGCCCGGCGAATACCCGCAAGGAGACTGAGGAACAGCTCCGTGCGCTCGATCTGCCCTTCGACGATATCCTGTTCGATATGCCGATAGGCCGCTACAGCGTCGTAAGCGCACCGCATGCGACAGTGCCCTTTACGACGGCACACGGATTGGAACTGGCACCAAGCGATCCTCACCTGGTCGCGAAGCTGCGATTTGAGAACTAACAAATTGACGCGGACAGGGCACCCGGCCCAGCAGCCGGGTGTTCATGTAAACGCAGCATTCATTTGCCGGCGAACTACGATTTATCGAGACTGTGGTAAAAAGGGAAATGGCGCACCCGACAGGATTCGAACCTGTGACCTTTGGAATCGGAATCCAACACTCTATCCAGCTGAGCTACGGGTGCATGCCTGAAGCGATGTGACTCGCTTGTCCGATGGGTGGTTCTTAACCTAGGAACCGTTTGGCTTCAATGCGGAAAATGCTGCAGAAGCATATAAGGGAGCATCGAAGTCGTTAAAAGCGAAAGGCCGCGAACCGGATGGTTTGCGGCCTCGTTGTCTTTATGACCAAGAGATCAAGCAACCTTCATGGCGCCAGGGCCGGGGATGGCTTTTGGCGGCACCTTGCCGAGGATGATCATGCCGAGGACTTCGTCCTTGGTGACGTCCTCGGTGCGGGCGTGGCCGACGACCTGGCCGTTCTTCATGACGGAGACGCGGTCGGCGAGATCGAAGACGTCGTGGATGTCGTGGCTGATGAGGAAGATGCCGATGCCTTCCTTCTTCAGCTGCTTGATCAGCTCGCCGACCTGCGCCGTTTCCTGGGGGCCGAGGGCCGCGGTCGGCTCGTCCATGATCAGGATGCGGGCGTTGAAGAGGATGGCGCGGGCGATCGCAACCGACTGGCGCTGGCCGCCCGAGAGCGCTTTCACCGGCTCCTTGAAGCGCTTGAAGTTCGGGTTGAGGCGCCCCATCACTTCGCGGGTCGAGGCTTCCATGGCGACGTCGTCGAGCGTGCCCCACTTTGTCTGCAGCTCGCGGCCGAGGTAGAGGTTGGCGGCGGCGTCGACATTGTCGGCGACGGCGAGCGTCTGGTAGATCGTCTCGATGCCGAATTTCTTGGCGTCGCGCGGCGTCTTGATATCGACCGGTTCGCCGTTGATCAGGATGTCGCCCGAGTCGCGCTTGTAGGCGCCGGAGAGAATCTTGATCAGCGTCGACTTGCCGGCGCCGTTATGGCCGAGCAGTGCGACGACTTCGCCTGGATAGAGGTCGATAGAGGCGTTGTCGACTGCGTGGATGCCGCCGAAGGAAATGGAAATGTTCCTCATTTCCACGAGCGGAGTGGTTTGATCCGTCATAGTTCGGAATCCCTTTACTTGGCGCGCGAGCGATAGACGATGTCGAGCCAGACGGCGATGACAAGGACGACACCGACGACGACGTTCTGGATTGGCGTATCGACATTGGCAAGCCCCATGCCCGATTGCAGCGACTGCATCACCAGGGCGCCGATCATGGCGCCGGCGACCGTGCCGCTGCCGCCGGCAAGCGACGTGCCGCCAATGACGGCTGCGGCGATGGTGAAGAGCTCGTAGGTGGTGCCTTGCGAATTGACCGCAGAGTTCAGGCGGGCGGTGGAGATGGCAGCCGCGACCGCAGCCAGGAAGCCCATCAGCGCGAAGATCTTCACGATGACCCACCGCGTCTTGATACCGGCGAGTTCAGCCGCTTCCGGGTTGCCGCCGATCGCGAAGACATAGCGGCCGAAGCGCAGGCGCGTGGCGATGAAAGTCATCACGATGCCGATGAAGAGGGCGATAAGAACCGGAACGGCGATGCCGTAGGGGATGTCCAGCCCGGCCTCGGGCCACTGGATATTGTGATCGGTTGCGTACCGCTTTGCGATGCCGATCGGCCAGTAGTAGCTGTTGAAAAGATAGACAGTACCGAGCACCAGGGCCGAACCGAGGGCGCCCAGGAAATATTCCGCCCAGAGCGGACGCCGCGGAAAGTGGAAACGCTTTCGCTGTTGGCGGGAACCGATGATGCCGGCGATGATCAGCAGGCAGGCAATTATGCCGATCACCCAGCTCCAGGTCGCCCCGATCGAACCGGTTGCGCCGCCGCCGCCCATGACGACGAATGTGGAATCCATCGGCGCAACTGTCTGGCCTGATGTCACATACCAGGCCAAGCCGCGCCAGACGAGAAGCCCGCCGAGCGTGACGATGAAGGAAGGGACATTCATGAAGGCGGTGATGGCACCCTGGAAGGCACCTATGGCCGTACCGATCGCGAGGCCGCAGATCAAGGTAATGATCCAGGTCCAGGAACTGTCGAAGCCGAGATATTGCGGCAGCCATTTGGCCTGGATGACGCCCATGATCATCGCGACGAAGCCGAGCACCGAGCCGACCGAAAGGTCGATATTGCGTGTGACGATGACCAGCACCATGCCTGTCGCCAGCACCGAGATTTCGCAGGTCTGAACCGAGAGGTTCCAAAGGTTTCTGGGCGTCAGGAATTCCCGGCCGTCGAATATTCGCAGGTAAAGATCGAAGCCGATCCAGATGATCAGCAGCGCTCCGATCATGCCGAGCAGGCGGGTATCGATTTCGGTTGCGCGCAGGAAGCGGACGATTGCGCCGCTTTCCGCATTGCGGGGACCGCTCGATGTTGTGGACTGTGTCATGTCGGCCATCGCTTTGCCGTTCTCCACTGTTGGGCGCTGGCCCGCGACATCTTTCACCGTCGCTGGCAATAGTCTCGCGCTGATCTCATTATACGCCATCGCCGACCGGCAGTAATGCTTGGCGGTCGCGCCGACGCGCCCGTTGCGTGCGGCGGGCGGCTGCGGTGGCGCAGGGGTCGTGCAGTGAGGGGGTCCTCGTTCGGAGGCTTTGTCCTACTGCATTCGACGCCGCAACGGAGGGCCGCTACGGCGTCGGCAGTTCTAGCTGGTTAGGCGGCGATTAGTTGCAAGCTGCAACCGAGCCGGCCTTGACGCCCTGGCAAGCTTCAGCCTTGGAGATCCAGCCCGCGTCGATGACGAGGTTCAGGTTGTCCTTGGTGATACCGATCGGGGTCAGGAAGACCGACTTCATCGGAACGTGCTTCGCGCCGCCGGTGAAGGTCTGTACGCCGCTGATCTGGTCCATCGTCTTGCCGCCCGCGAGATCGAGGGCGATTTCAGCAGCGCGCTTGCCGAGTTCGCGGCTGTCCTTCCAGACAGACACGGTCTGTGTGCCGAGCGCGATACGGTTCAGAGCAGCCTTGTCGGCGTCCTGGCCCGAAACCGGCACGGAGCCGGCGAGACCCTGGGCGTCGAGAGCAGCAACAGCACCGCCGGCGGTGCCGTCGTTGGAAGCAACGACTGCGTCAACCTTGTTGTTGTTGGCGGTCAGGAACTGTTCCATGTTGCGCTGTGCGTTCTGCGGCAGCCAGCCGTCGGTATAGGCTTCGCCGACGTTCTTGATCTTGCCGGCGTCGATTGCGGGCTTCAGCACTTCCATCTGGCCTGAGAACAGGAAGTCGGCGTTCGGGTCGGAGGAGGAGCCCTTGATGAAGACGTAGTTGCCTTCCGGCTTTGCCTTCAGGACTTCGCGAGCCTGCATGCGGCCCACTTCCTTGTTGTCGAAGGTGATGTAGAAGGCAGCCGGATTTTCGATCAGGCGGTCGTAGCCGACAACCGGGATGCCTTCGTCGGCGGCCTTTTCGATGGCCGGGCCGATGGCGTCGCTATCCTGAGCAAGGATGATCAGAGCGTTTGCGCCCTGCGAGATCAGGGATTCAACGTCCGTGAGCTGCTTGGAAGCGGAAGACTGGGCGTCTGCGGAAATGTACTTGGCGCCAACGGCAGCGAGTGCCTTCTTGATGGCGGCTTCGTCGGTCTTCCAGCGTTCTTCCTGGAAGTTCGACCAGGACACGCCGACCACCAGATCCTTGGCGAAAGCCGCCGTCTGCATGGTCAAAACGAGGGCCGCGCCAGCGGCCAGCTTGATAAATGATCTCAATTTACCCTCCCGAGTGAATGCGACCGCACGTACCCTAAAGCTCCCGCCGGCCGCCGCGATAACGCTGACGAGAAAGCTATGGATTTTTTTCTCGACAGTCGAGAAATTTAGTGTCAGAGATTTTTGAAGCTGTCAACACTGCATTCTTAGGTTTAAACGGCCCCATCAGAAGGGCATTCGGGAATTGCAGATGAGGGGGAAGGAATGGAGGGGGGACGGCTTGAATCAGAGCAAGTCGAGTACGGAATTGGTGCGCCAGCGAAACAGCGTGCTGGTGCTGCGGGCATTGCGGCGCCACGGTTCGCTCGCCCATACCGAGATCTCTGATTTTACGAAGCTTTCCTCCGCAACCGTGTCGGCGATCACCGCCGATCTCGAACGCGCGCAGATTATCGCGAAAACGGAACAGCAGGCGGCAACCGGCCGCGGGCGTCCTCGCGTTCTGTTTTCGCAGCGCCGCGATTGCGGCTACATCGTCATCGTCATCATCTCCTCGGATGCGGTCCAATATTCGCTGGTGGACTATGCTGGAACGCTGCTCGACCGATTTACCGAGGACCGCGTGCAGGAGGGGCAACCTGTCTCGCAATTCGTCAGGGCCCTGCAGGAGGGGCTGGAGCGAATCGTAGAGCGGTCGAAGATCGCCCGCGATCAGGTCCTGCTCATTTCGATCAGCAGCAAGGGGTTGGTCGACAGCCTCGCGCCGGTGCTGCGCTGGTCGCCGATTTTCGGGCGCAATCAGATCGATTTTGCCGAGGCGCTGAGGGGGCGCTGGCAGGCCAAGGTCATTCTGGGCAATGAAACGCTGCTGGTCGCCGCGGCACTGGGACTGCGCGATGAATATGATAAGGGCGAGCGGTTTCGCGCGCTGGCTGCGCTTTCGCTCGGCCACAGCATCGGGCTTGGGATCGTTTCGCGACTGCCGGGTGGCGAGCACGAGGTTTCGGCGCCGAATTTCGGGCATATGCTGCATATACCCGATGGCGCCCTCTGCCGCTGCGGATCGCATGGCTGCGTGGAGGCCTATGCCGGTTTTTATGCAATCCTCAGAGCCGCCTTCGACGTCCCGCGGGATACCATCCCGGCAAAGTTCGTCCCAATCTCGGAGCTCGACAAGATCGCCGCTAGCGCGCGGCAGGGCAATCGCCGTAACGGATTTGCCTTCCGTCAGGCTGGTCTCGTGCTGGGCAACGGGATTTCGCGCGTCCTTAGCCTCAATGACCTGATGCCGATTGCGATCACCGGGCCGGGCGCGCGCTACTACGACCTGCTGCGCGAGGGCCTCGAGGAGGGACTCGCGCAGTCGCATATCGTGCGGATGGAGGGAATGCCTGAATTGCGGGTGGTCGCGGACGAGCCGGCGCTCGTCTTCGAGGGGCATCTGAACCGCGCGCTGGCGCTCATCGACAGCGATATCGTCATGTCGGGAGCAACGACGAACATGGAATTGAACGAACAGCTTGGCTAGTGCCCTGAAAGGATGCTGCCAAAGGGAGGGCGAGAATGAGGAAGCTGGTACTGATGTGCCTCTGTCTGGCAGCGGCGGGCGGCCCCGCGCTGGCAGGGGAGCCGTGAAAGGAAAATACGCCGGCGCTGGGGTAGGCGGGGCCGACGTCTGGGGTCATCTGACGGCTGACCAGCTGAACCATCTGACCGATATCGGCCAGCAGCTGTTTATGGCACGGTTCACGGTCGAGGACGGGGCAGGGCGGCCCGGCGCGACGCAGGCGATCGTGCCCACCAAGCGCAAGCATCCGGTCCTCAACGAATTCAGCCGAACGGCCGGCATCGATGCCAATGCCTGTTCCTCCTGCCATAACCTGCCATTTCCCGGGGGTGCCGGCGACTTCACCACCAATGTCTTCGTGTCCGAAGGCTTCGAGAGTGCCGATTTCGACACGACCGACCCGCAGTTCTCCGACGAGCGGGGCACCAACAGCCTGTTCGGCGACGGCCTGCTGGAGCTTCTGGCGCGCGAGATGACGACCGATCTGCAGAAGGAGCGCGGCGATGCGATTGCGCTCGCCGCCCAGACGGGCGAGCCGCAGCGTGTCGCGCTTGAGACCAAGGGCGTGAAATACGGCTGGATCACCGCCCAGCCGGACGGGCTCGTCGACATGCGCGAGCTTGACGGCATCGACATGGATCTGGTGATCCGTCCCTTCAGCCAGAAGGGTGTCATGACCTCGCTACGCCAGTTTACCGTCAACGCGCTGAACCAGCATCACGGCATGGAGCCGGTGGAGCGCTTTGGCGGACGCTGGACGGGCACAACCGATTTCGACGAGGACGGCCATCCCGATGAAGTCAGCGACGGCGACGTTTCGGCGCTGGTCGCCTGGCAGGCGACGCTGCCGGCGCCGGTGCAGAAAGTGCCGGACGATCCAAAATGGCGGCAGATGGCGAAAAGCTTTTCACCGGTATTGGCTGCACCTCCTGCCACATGGAAAGCCTGCCGCTCGACAGCCTCTCCTTCTCCGATCCGGGACCGGAGGACATGGCGGGGACGCTGAACGTCACCCAGGTGAAGGAGCCGGCGGTCTACGATCTCTCGCAGCGCGACCGGACGAAGAAGCTGAAGCGCAACGACAAGGGCCAGGTGCTGGTACCGCTGTTCGGCGACCTCAAACGCCATACGATGACGGACAACGACATCGACCAGCTCGGCAACGAGCTGATCGCCCAGCGCTTCGTCGATCGCAACATCTTCATGACGGCTGAACTCTGGGGCGTGGCCTCGACGCCGCCATATGGCCACCGCAACGACATCACCACGATGGACGGCGTTATTCGCGCCCATGGCGGCGACGGCCGCAAGGCGTGCGATGCCTATGTCAACGCTTCGGACGAGGACCGTTCGAAGATCATCGCCTTCCTCAAGACGCTGGAGATCGAACAATGAAGAAGATCGTCTCCCTCATCGCCAGCGTCGGCATGGTCGCTTACGCACTCGCGCCCTTCGCCGCTTTCGCTGAAGACAAGCCGGCGCAGCCGGAAGCGCCTTTCCTGATGGATGTGCCGCACTTCCAGGAGGAGGCCGTCGCCGCCGGCATCGACCATCAATATACCGGCGGCTGGGAATATTTCGTCGGTGGCGGTGTCGCGAGCTTCGATTGCAACGGCGATCGCAAGCCGGACCTCATGCTGGCCGGCGGCACCAGTCCGATCGGACTCTATGTCAACCAGAGCCAGACCGGTGGGGCGCTGAAGTTCCAGCAGATTCCAGTCAATCTCTCGGACAAGGACCAGCGCTCGGTTCTCGGCATCTATCCGATAGATATCGACAATGACGGCTACACCGATCTGGTGCTGCTGCGCCTTGGCGAAAACATCATCCTGAAGGGCGGCCCTAACTGTACCTTCGAGAAGGCGAACAAGACATTCGCCTTCGACGGCGGCAAGGACTGGACAACGGCCTTTGCGGCCACTTGGGAGGCGGGCAACAAATATCCGACGCTCGCCTTCGGCAATTATGTCGATCGCTATGCGCCGGGCACGCCTTTCGGGACCTGCAGCGACGACGTCTTCGACCGGCCCGTCGGCAACGACAAGCCCGACTATTCCAATCCGCTGCCGCTGAAGCCGAGCTATTGTACGCTCTCCATGCTGTTCACCGACTGGAATCACTCCGGCCAGGATTCGCTGCGCGTCGCCAACGACCGGCAATATTATCGCGGCGGCCAGGAGCAGCTCTGGCAGATCGCGCCCGGCCGGCCGCCACGGCAATATACGGCAGCCGAGGGTTGGGCGGCGCTGCATATCTGGGGAATGGGCCTCGCCGAGGCCGATCCGAAGGCCAACGGCATGCCGGAATATTTCATCACCTCGATGGGCGACAACAAACTGCAGGTACTTGACGAGGATGCCGACGAGAACAATCCCACCTATCGCGACACCGCCTATGAGGTGGGGGCCGCGGCCTACCGGCCCTATACGGGCAAGGATCATCGTCCGTCGACGGCCTGGCATGCGCAGTTCGCCGACGTCAACAACGACATGAAGACGGATCTGTTCATCACCAAGGGCAATGTCGAGGCCATGCCGGAATTCGCCGCCAGCGACCCGGACGACCTGCTGATGGGCGGCTTCGACAACAAGTTCCACGAGATGGGCGAGGAGGCCGGCATCGCGCTGCCCGGCAAGGGCCGCGGCGCCGTCGTCGAGGATTTCAACAATGACGGCATGCTCGACATCCTCGTCGCCAACCGCATGCAGAAGGCCTTCCTCTACCGCAATCTCGGCGCCAAGACCGACTGGGGCTATCGCCCGCTCGGCAACTGGACGGAGATCGAGCTCGACAACGGCCCGATCAACCACATGGGCATCGGCGCCACCATCAATCTGCGCGCCGGCACCGTCACCCAGGTGCAGCGCGTCCAGGTCGGCGGCGGCCACGCCTCCGGCCATGTCGGCTTCACCCATTTCGGCCTCGGCACGAACGAACGCGCCGTCATTCGCGTGCAATGGCCCGATGGGGAATGGAGCCAGCCCTACCGCATCTTCGCCAACCAGCATGTGGTGATCAAGCGCGGCACGACGGCGGCGCAGTATTGGTTCCCGCCACCTGCGGCGGAGAAGCAGGCGGTGGCGGTTCCGGCTGCTGTTGAGGGCGCGCCGGCTGTGGGGAAATAGGGGATCGGAGCGGCAGCTTTACGAGTTGGTGCTCCTGCATTTTCGCTTTGCGATGACGCGGGAGTCTTCTCGCCATGTGGACGCATGGCGGCTGGATCCCTGTGACGGGCACGGGGATGAGGGAGGGTGGGGTGGCGGTATCGCGAAGAAACGCGCCGTAGGACCCAAAAAAACGGCCGAAGTTTCCTCCGGCCGTTCCCATAGAATCCTACGATCGGATTTCACCCAATCTTCACCAATTTGCCTTCCTTCACCGACTGCACCGCCGCATCGGCCAGCCGCAGGGCTGCGAGACCGTCGGCGCCCGAGGGCGTGATCTTGCCGCCCTTTTCGATCGCGGCGATGAAGCTGGCGATCTCGTTGGCATAGGCTTCGGTGTAGCGGGTCATGAAGAAATCGTGCAGCGGCGGGCGGGTATAGCCGTCGCCGTTGGCGATCTCGATGGAGACGGGGCGCTGGTTTTCGGCCGCAACCATGCCCTTGGAACCGTGGATCTCGATGCGCTGGTCGTAGCCGTAGGTGGCGCGGCGCGAGTTGGAGATCATTGCTTGCTTGCCTGATGCCGTCTGCAGCAGCACGGAGATGCTGTCATAGTCGCCGGCTTCGCCGATCGCCTTGTCGACGAGGACGGCGGCGGTCGCGGACACGGCAACCGGCTCTTCGCCAAGAAGGAAGCGGGCCATATCGAAATCATGGATGGTCATGTCGCGGAAGATGCCACCGGAGCGCTTGATATAGTCGACTGGGGGAGCACCGGGATCGCGGGAGGTGATCGTCACCATCTCGACCGCGCCGATACGGCCATCGTCAATCGCCTTGCGCACGGCCATGAAATGCGGATCGAAGCGGCGGTTGAAGCCGACCATCAGCTTGGCCTTGGTCTCGTCGACGACCTTGATGCAGGCCTGGACGCGGGCGACGTCGAGATCGATCGGCTTCTCGCAGAAGATCGCCTTGCCTGCGCGGGCGAAGCGCTCGATCAGGTCGGCGTGGGTATCGGTCGGCGTGCAGATGACAACGGCATCGATGTCCTTTGCTGCCTCGATCGCCTCGATGGTGCGCACTTCGCAACCATAGGCGGAGGCGATGGCCTCAGCTGCTGCCGGAAACGCATCGGCGACAGCGACGAGCTTCGCATTTGCGTCGCTGCTCACGGCTTTCGCATGCACCTTGCCGATGCGGCCGGCGCCGAGCAGACCAAATCTTACAGTCATGTCATCCTCCCAATTTCGGAATAAACGAACCGAATAATAAATATTCTGGAATTTTCATTCCATTTTCAGCCGGCGGCGTCAAGCCGCCCGACTTTCACATTCTTGAAATTCAGCTTAAAGACATCGCACCCGGAGATTAAGAGTACCATGCGCACATGCAGTTGATCGACCCGAACCATCCCTTTTACAAGCCCCTCTGGCGCCGCGTCCTGATTGTCGCGATCTGCCTTGGCTGGGCGGTCATCGAGGCATCGACCAGAGAGCCGTTCTGGGCGATCCTCGTCGGTGCCGTCGGTATTTACGCAGCCTGGATGCTGCTGTTGAATTTCGATCCGAAACCACCGGAGTCGGCCAGCGAGCCTGCGGTCGCCGACGATGAGGATGACGACGGCGAAAACGCAGGCAACAGCGAAAAGCGTGACGGCTAGCCGAAATCGATCCGCATCAATATTTCGTCGTAATAGGTATCCGCAACCTTCAGCGCCTCGGTATCGACAGCCCATTGGCTGAAACCCATCGACTGATAGAGGCGGATGGCGGCAAGGTTGGAGGAAACGACGCTCAGCCGCAGCGAGCGGCACATGGTCTTTCCCTCCGCCATCGCGTCGGCAAGCAGGCTTTTCGCAAGGCCGGTTCCTCTTGCCTGCTGGCGCACATACATGCCCCAGATCGATGCGGTATGGCGGATCTTTGCGGGGTTCGAGCGCGCAAGGCCGATCACGCCGGCGAGCCTCTCGTCAGAGTCGAAGCCGCCGAAGATGACGCCTCGCCCGATTCGCCCGGCAATCTCTTCCGGAGACAGGCGCTCCTCCTCTTCCAGCGATGCGCCGAACGCTTCCGGATGCAGCCGCAGTCCTTCCAGTCGGATGTCACGGAAAGCGACGTGATCTTCGGGCTGCAGGCGACGAATATGAAATTGCGGCATGACGAGAGTTCCGGTGACGGCGATAGTCGGTGATAAGGGCAGTCGGCACGATAGTACGAAAATTAGCCTGGGCCAGAGGTTGATGATGCAGAGTCAGCTACCGCCGCAGCCTTGCGGCTTTCGCCAGGCGTCGCATTGCTTCATCGATCAAGAGATTGGCAATCTTCATGCGGATCGTCGCATTGTCCCGAAAGGGCAGGGCAACGCCGTCAGGGTGGTTTGTCTTGGCGAAGGCGCGGCGCTTGTCGCTCAGGCTGTGCATCGTGTCCCCGGAGGAAATCGATAGTTCCGCCGCAATCTGCTCGGGCCGCACTCGCGTCAGATGTTGCGGCATGACCGGTGGTTCCGGCACGACCGGTTCCGGTTTTACGGTCACAGTCTTGGTGTTTGCCGCAGAGTCTCCGCCTGTCGCTGCTTCTTCTTTAAAGCTTGCGAAGGGCCCGTCGGATCCCAGGTTGTCGACATAGGCCTGATCCGGCCGGGCAGACGGCACGGACACGCCTTCAAGAACGGTCGAGGCGAAACCTGTATTGAGGCCGTGAATGCGATGCGCACTTGGCTCGGCGCTTTTGGGAGTCTCTTCCTCTTCCGCGTCGAGGCGATCGAGAACCGATTGGAATACGGATTGTCCGAACAGCATGCTTTTCTCCAGGGTGCACAAGCATGCATCGCGAAGATGGTCCCGGGCTGGTCAGGTCATTATCAAGGTGCGGCTGTCCTCAAGAATCATGTCGTGCAGCAGGCGAGCGCTTGGCGGCATCGCCCGTTCGCGGGCAGTGATCAAGCTGAAGGGCTTCACGTCGATATCGAAGTCGATCGGCAGGATGCAGGCCTCACCCGCCTGAGAACTTTGGCCACAGATGAACTGCGCCATATCAAGCGCGATGGGAGCGATGGCGTCCGTCTTGCAGACGACCGCAAGCGTCAGGAGCAGGGACGAGGTGTTGACCGTATTCTCAGGCAGCGGCACGCCAGCTGTGATGAATATGTCCTCGAGCTTCCGCCGCAGCAGCGTGCCCGGCGGCTGGAAGACCCAGTCATGGCCGGACAGGTCCTGCAGGCTTGCAACACCCTTCTTCAGGAGGGGATGGCCGTTGCGGACGATCAGGCAGGCCTTTTCGATGCCGATTTCATGGGCCGCGAACAGCCGCGGATTGAGCTCATCTGGAATGCGGCCGATGATGAAGTCATGGCGGGCGGCGAGCAATTCGCGGGCAAGCACATTGCTCGTCTCGACCTGTATGTTGATCTCGATGCCCGGATAGGCCTGCGTCACGCGCTGGATCGCGGGGACGACGAGGCTCATCGCCGGGGCGGTGACGGCGCCGATATAGACCGACCCGCCCTTGCCGGTTCTAAGCTCACCGATCTCACGGGAAGCCTCGCGCAGCTCCAGCAGGATCTTGCGTGCCCGTTTGGCAAGAGCAGACCCAAAAGAGGTCAAGACGACGCCTCTTGCGACCCTCTCGTAGAGGGGAATTTTCACAATCGATTCCATTTCCGATAACATCCGCGAAGCGGCGGGCTGGGAGATGTTCAGAGCCTCCGCAGCGGCCGAAATCTGCCCATGATCTTCGATAGTGACGATCATACGCAGGTGATTCAGCTTCAAACCGGCTCGCAAAAGCGAGTCGTCGCGAAAATTATCTGTGTGAATTTCTGTACCATCACGGGAATAATCGTAAAGAATTTTCTCCATAGTTGTAAAAATCAGCCTCCTGATGGCAAAAAGTACTATTTTTTAACGTTATACCAAAGATGATATATGAGACGCCATCTATTCTATTTGACAGTTATACGAATCCATACGAGTTTGCCCCTCGTGCGCTGGGTCAGCCGCTCAACATGCGTGAGATCGTGGAGGAGACGTACTTCGTTTCTCACAATTAGAAGTAACATCCATTCTACGGAACCTGCCACAGTTTCGTGGCGGGCATTGCCCGCCGATTTATTTAACAGAGGGAGAGAGAGATGAAATCCATTATCTCGTTGATGGCGGCCGCCGCTCTTGGCGTCGCTTCTTTCGTGGCTCCGGCCTTGGCCGCAGACAAGGGGACCGTTGGTATCGCCATGCCGACGAAGTCTTCGGCTCGCTGGATCGATGACGGCAACAACATCGTCAAGCAGCTTCAGGCAGCTGGTTACAGCACCGACCTGCAGTATGGCGACGACGACATTCCGAACCAGCTGTCGCAGATCGAAAACATGGTCACCAAGGGTGCCAAGGTTCTCGTTATTGCTGCTATCGACGGCACGACGCTTTCGGACGTTCTCCAGAAGGCTCATGACGCTGGCATCAAGGTTATCGCTTACGACCGCCTGATCCGCGACTCCGGCAACGTCGACTACTACGCCACGTTCGACAACTTCCAGGTTGGCGTTCTCCAGGCTGGTACGATCGTCGACGGCCTCGGCCTCAAGGACGGCAAGGGCCCGTTCAACATCGAACTCTTCGGCGGTTCGCCGGACGACAACAACGCCTTCTTCTTCTATGACGGCGCTATGTCGGTTCTGCAGCCCTACATCGACAGCGGCAAGCTGGTCGTAAAGTCGGGCCAGATGGGCATGGACAAGGTCGGTACGCTGCGTTGGGACCCGGCAACGGCCCAGGCTCGCATGGACAACCTTCTCTCCGCTTACTACACGGACGCTCATGTTGACGCCGTTCTGTCGCCTTACGACGGCCTGTCGATCGGCATCATCTCCTCGCTCAAGGGCGTTGGCTATGGCTCCGGCAACCTGAAGCTCCCGATCGTTTCCGGTCAGGACTCGGAAATCCCGTCGATCAAGTCGATCATTGCCGGCGAACAGTATTCCTCGATCTTCAAGGATACCCGCGATCTCGCGAAGGTAACCGTTGGCATGGTCAACGCGCTGATGACGGGCGGCACGCCTGAAGTCAACGACACCAAGACCTACGACAACGGTGTCAAGGTTGTTCCGTCCTACCTGCTGAAGCCGGTCGTTGTAACCAAGGACAACTATTCCAAGGTTCTTATCGACAGCGGCTACTACAAGGCCGACCAGCTGAAGTAATTTAAATCGCGTCGCCGGGACCCGCCATTGGCGGGTTCCGGTTATTATTTTATGATCGCCGGGTCTCGTTTCGGTCGTCGGCGTTGGGTTTTCGACTATGGAAAATATAATCCTGGAAATGCGGAATATCACCAAGACGTTCCCGGGCGTGAAGGCGCTCTCGAACGTGAACCTCAAGGTTCAGAAGGGTGAAATTCATGCGTTGGTGGGCGAGAACGGCGCCGGTAAATCGACGCTGATGAAAGTCCTCTCCGGCGTTTATCCGGCAGGAAGCTACGAAGGCGACATCGTCTATGAAGGTGACGTCCGCAACTTCAAGGTCCTGAAGGACAGTGAAGAAATCGGCATCGTCATCATTCATCAGGAGCTGGCGCTCGTTCCGCAGCTTTCGATCGCTGAAAATATCTTTCTCGGCAACGAGGTCGCCTCCAACGGGATCATCCGCTGGGACGAGGCTTTTGCCAAGGCGAAGGAGCTCCTGACCAAGGTCGGGCTCAAGGAATCCCCGGAAACGCTCGTGACCGACATTGGCGTCGGCAAGCAGCAGCTGGTGGAAATCGCCAAGGCCTTCTCCAAGAGCGTCAAGCTGCTGATCCTCGATGAGCCGACCGCCTCGCTCAACGAGAAGGATTCCGACGCGTTGCTCAACCTCCTGATGGAGTTCCGCAACCAGGGCCTGACCTCGATCATCATCACCCACAAGCTGAACGAAGTGCGCAAGGTTGCCGACCATATCACGGTGCTGCGCGACGGCATGACGGTCGACACGCTCGACTGTCACACCCAGGAAATCAGCGAAGACATCATCATCAAGAACATGGTGGGCCGCGAACTGGCCGATCGTTATCCGCCGCGCTCCGTGCCGATCGGCGAGACGATCCTCGAGGTCAAGAACTGGAACGCCTTCCACCAGCAGCACCGCGATCGCCAGGTCCTGCACGACATCAACATCAACGTCCGCAAGGGCGAAGTCGTCGGCATTGCCGGCCTGATGGGCGCCGGGCGTACCGAGTTCGCCATGAGCGTCTTCGGTCGGTCCTACGGCCACAAGATCAGCGGCGAAGTCCTGATGGACGGCAAGGCGGTCGATGTCAGTACGGTGCGCAGGGCGATCGACGCCGGTCTCGCCTATGTGACGGAAGACCGCAAGGTGCTCGGCCTCGTGCTCAACGATAACATCGTCCATAACACGACCCTCGCCAATCTGCAGGGCGTCTCGCGGGCGACCGTGATCGACAGTTTCGAGGAAGCGCGCGTCGCGACCGACTATCGCTCCAAGCTGCGCATCCGCAGCTCGGGCATCTTCCAGGAGGCGGTGAACCTCTCGGGTGGCAACCAGCAGAAGGTGGTTCTGTCCAAGTGGCTGTTCTCCAATCCGGATCTGCTGATCCTCGACGAACCCACGCGCGGCATTGATGTCGGCGCGAAATACGAAATCTATTCCATCATCAACCAGCTTGCCGCCGACGGAAAGGGCGTTCTGATGATCTCATCGGAAATGCCCGAACTGCTGGGCACATGCGATCGTATTTACGTCATGAATGAAGGGCGTATCGTTGCAGAGCTGCCGAAAGAGCAGGCGAGCCAGGAAACCATCATGCGCGCTATCATGCGCTCAGGGGAGAAGAAGTAATGACGCCGATCAACCAACCCGTCACCGAGGAAGGCAACGTCGTTTCCGTTTTTGACTTTATTCGCGGCAATATTCGCGAATACGGCATGTTGATCGCTCTCGTTGCGATCATGGTCTTTTTCCAGATCTATACGGGCGGCATTCTCTTCAAGCCGGTCAATCTGACCAACCTCGTGCTGCAGAACTCGTTCATCGTCATCATGGCACTCGGCATGCTGCTCGTCATCGTGGCAGGTCATATCGACCTTTCGGTCGGATCGATCGTCGCCTTCGTCGGCGGGGTGTCGGCCATCATGACGGTCAGCTGGCATATGAACTATGTCGTGGCCGGCATTCTGTGTCTCATCATCGGCGGCATAATCGGCGCGGCCCAGGGCTACTGGATCGCCTATCACCGCATTCCGTCGTTCATCGTGACGCTTGCCGGCATGCTGGTCTTCCGCGGTCTGACGCTCTTCGTCCTCGGTGGCAAGAACATCGGTCCGTTCCCGCCGGACTTCCAGGTACTCAGCACCGGCTTCATCCCCGACTTCCTGTCCTTCCTTGGCCCTTGGTCGTTCAGCGGTCCGTGGCTCCAGATCAACTCATTCCTGTTCGACTTCGATAAGATGACGGCGGCGCCGATCGACGTCCAGCTCGTGACCGCGACGTGGACGATCAACAACATTGCCGCGCTCGTCCTCGGCATCATCGGTGCAGCTGCATTGGTCTACAGCGCTGCTCGCCGCCGTGCGACGAAGATGGCGCATGGCTCGGATGTCGAGCCTGCGAGCTTCTTCGTTGTGCAGAACGCCATCATGGCGTTCGTCATCGTCTTCCTGGCGTTCCAGCTCTCGACCTACAAGGGGCTGCCGAACGTTCTGGTCGTCATGCTCGTTCTCATCGGCTTCTATGCCTTCATCACCCGCCGTACGACGATCGGCCGCCGCATCTATGCGATGGGCGGCAACGCCAAGGCGACGAAGCTGTCGGGTATCAACATCGAGCGCCTCAGCTTCTACACCTTCGTCAACATGGGCGTCCTTGCCGGTCTCGCCGGCATGATCGTCGCGGCCCGCCTCAACTCGGCCACCCCGAAGGCCGGCGTCGGCAACGAGCTTGACGTCATCGCGGCCTGCTTCATCGGCGGCGCCTCGGCTTCGGGCGGCGTCGGCAAGATCACCGGAGCGGTCATCGGCGCGTTCATCATGGGCGTCATGAACAACGGCATGTCGATCGTCGGCCTTGGCATCGACTTCCAGCAGATGGTCAAGGGCCTCGTGCTCTTGGCCGCCGTGTTCTTCGACGTCTACAACAAGAACAAGGGTTGATCGCATCTAGCGATCACCCACCGGATTTTGCATTCAGGCGCATGACCAATCCGGCCCCATCGGGGCCGGAGTTGCGGAGCTTAGCCCCCGTATGGCGCCTTACATAAAGGAAGAAAGCCATGCTCATTTCCCAGATCAAGGGCTCGAACGGCGAGATCATCGTTGCGGTACGCGACGAAGCCGGCAAGGCCGCCAAGGCCGTCAATAAAGCCGCCAGTGTCTACGCGCTCGCAATGGAAGCCGCCGATAGCGGCAAGTCGCTGGTATCGGTCATCGAGGCGCATGGTCTCGGCGAGGCGATCGATCTCGACAAGGCCTATGCCGCCGGACGTTTTCTGCCGCCGATCACGCATCCGGATGCCGCGCACCTGCATTTGACCGGTACGGGCCTGACGCATCTCGGCTCTGCTGCGACCCGCGACTCCATGCACAAGAAGACGACGGAAGCGGCCGAAGAGACGCTGACGGACTCCATGAAGATGTTCAAGATGGGCATCGAGGGCGGCAAGCCGGCCGTTGGCCAAAAGGGCGTTCAGCCCGAGTGGTTCTACAAGGGCAACGGCTATGGCGCAGCCGCACCGGGTGCAGCGCTCGTCTCGCCCTCTTTCGCGCTTGATGGCGGCGAAGAGCCCGAGATGGCCGGCATCTATGTCATCGCCAAGGACGGCACGCCGTTCCGCATCGGCTTTGCGCTGTCGAACGAGTTCTCCGATCACGTGACCGAACGGATCAACTATCTCTATCTCGCCCATTCCAAGCTGCGTCCGGCAAGCTTCGGCCCGGAAATCCGTATCGGCGTGGCGCCGGAAGACATCCGCGGCACGTCGCGGATCAAGCGCGGCGACAAGGTGATCTTCGAAAAGCCCTTCCTGTCGGGCGAGGCGAACATGTCGCACACGTTCGCCAACCTCGAATACCACCACTTCAAATACGGTCTCTTCCGCGTTCCCGGCGACGTCCATGTTCACATGTTTGGCACGGCAACGCTCTCCTTCGCTGAAGGCATCAAGCCGGAAGCGGGCGACGTGTTCGAGATCGAAGTGGCCGAATTCGGCCTGCCGTTGCGCAATCCGCTGGCTGTTGCTGCGGAAGAAGACGTGGCGGTCCGCCAGCTCTGATGCCAGAAGTCCGGCCGCGAGGAGGTGGCCGGATGTTTCTTTGAATGAACAAGAGGAGGCCTTGAAGCCTATGACCATTCATCAGAACCTGATTGCCGGCGAGTGGACCGGTTCGAACGGCGCGGAGAACATCAACCCGTCGAATACGAATGAAGTGGTCGGGCTTTATGCGAGCGCCGATGCCAAGGATGTGGCCAACGCGATCGCGGCTGCCAAGGCTGCTTTCCCGGCCTGGTCGCGCTCGGGCATCTGGGAACGCCATGTCATCCTGAAGAAGGCGGGCGACGAGATCATGGCGCGCAAGGACGAGCTTGGCGCGCTGCTTGCCCGCGAAGAGGGCAAGACCCTGCCGGAAGCGATCGGCGAGACGATCCGCGCCGCGCAGATCTTCGAATTCTTTGCCGGCGAGGCGCTGCGCCTTGCGGGCGAAGTGCTTCCCTCCGTGCGTCCCAATATCGGCGTCGAGATCACCCGCGAGCCGATCGGCGTCATCGGCATCATCACCCCCTGGAACTTCCCGATCGCCATCCCGACCTGGAAGATCGCGCCGGCGCTCTGCTACGGCAACACCGTCGTCTTCAAGCCGGCCGATCTCGTGCCCGGCTGTTCCTGGGCGATCGTCGATATCCTGCATCGCGCCGGCCTGCCGAAGGGCGTGCTGAACCTCGTCATGGGCAAGGGCTCGGTCGTCGGCCAGGCAATGCTCGACAGCCCGGAGCTGGCGGGCATCACCTTTACCGGCTCTGTCGGCACGGGCAAGCGCGTTGCGGTTTCGTCCGTCGAGCATAACCGCAAGTACCAGCTCGAAATGGGCGGCAAGAACCCGATGGTCATTCTCGACGATGCCGACCTTACCGTCGCCGTCGAGGCTGCCGCCAATTCGGCCTTCTTCTCGACCGGCCAGCGCTGCACGGCATCGTCGCGCCTGATCGTGACCGAAGGAATCCACGACCGCTTCGTCGCTGCCATGACCGAGAAGCTGAAGACGCTCAATGTCGACGACGCGATGAAGCCGGGCACGCATATCGGCCCCGTGGTCGACGAGAAGCAGCTGAAGACCGACACCGACTATATCGAGATCGGCAAGCAGGAAGGCGCAAAGCTTGCCTTCGGCGGCGAGTTGATCAAGCGCGACACGCCCGGCTTCTACCTGCAGCCGACGCTCTTTACCGAAGCGACCAACCAGATGCGCATTTCCCGTGAAGAGATTTTCGGGCCGGTCGCATCGGTCATTCGCGTTAGGGATTACGAAGAGGCGCTGGCCGTCGCCAACGACACGCCGTTTGGCCTCTCGTCGGGCATTGCGACGACAAGCCTGAAGCACGCGACGCATTTCAAGCGCAATGCCGAGGCCGGCATGGTGATGGTCAACCTGCCGACAGCGGGCGTCGACTTCCACGTGCCCTTCGGCGGCCGCAAGGGATCGTCCTTCGGCTCGCGCGAGCAGGGCAAGTACGCCGCAGAATTCTTCACAACGGTCAAGACAGCATACACGCTGGCATAAGACATCAGGGCTCGGATCGAAAACGAGGCGATCCGGGCGACTTCCAAGGAAAGAGCCAAATGTTCAAGAAAGCAGAATGGCCGCGCAAGCTGCGGTCGCAGGAATGGTATGGCGGCACGAGCCGCGACGTGATCTATCACCGCGGCTGGCTGAAGAACCAGGGGCATCCGCACGATCTGTTCGACGGACGCCCCGTGATCGGCATCCTGAACACCTGGTCGGACATGACCCCGTGCAACGGCCATCTGCGCGAACTCGCCGAGAAGGTGAAGGCGGGCGTATGGGAGGCCGGCGGCTTCCCGCTCGAGGTGCCCGTGTTCTCGGCGTCGGAAAACACCTTCCGTCCGACGGCCATGATGTACCGCAACCTTGCTGCTCTCGCTGTCGAAGAAGCGATCCGCGGCCAGCCGATGGATGGCTGCGTACTGATGGTCGGCTGCGACAAGACCACGCCGTCGCTGATCATGGGTGCCGCATCCTGCGACCTGCCGTCGATCGTGGTCACGGGTGGTCCGATGCTGAACGGCTATTTCCGCGGCGAGCGCGTCGGCTCCGGCACGCATCTTTGGAAGTTCTCCGAAATGGTGAAGGCTGGCGAGATGACGCAGGCCGAATTCCTCGAGGCCGAAGCCTCGATGAGCCGTTCGTCGGGCACCTGCAACACCATGGGCACCGCCTCGACGATGGCGTCGATGGCTGAAGCGCTCGGCATGGCGCTGTCCGGCAATGCCGCGATCCCCGGCGTCGATTCCCGCCGCAAGGTCATGGCGCAGCTGACTGGTCGCCGTATCGTGCAGATGGTCAAGGACGATCTGAAGCCATCTGACATCATGACGAAGCAGGCTTTCGAGAATGCGATCCGCACCAATGCGGCGATAGGCGGATCGACCAATGCCGTCATCCACCTGCTCGCCATGGCAGGCCGCGTCGGCATTGACCTGACGCTGGACGATTGGGACCGCTGTGGCCGAGACGTTCCGACGATCGTCAACCTGATGCCGTCGGGTAAATATCTGATGGAAGAGTTCTTCTATGCCGGCGGTCTGCCCGTCGTGCTGAAGCGCCTCGGCGAAGCCGGCCTGCTGCACAAGGATGCGCTAACGGTTTCGGGCGAGACGGTCTGGGACGAAGTCAAGGACGTCGTCAACTGGAACGAAGACGTCATTCTGCCGGCTGAGAAGGCGCTGACGCAATCGGGTGGCATCGTCGTGGTTCGCGGCAATCTCGCGCCGAAGGGCGCCGTCCTGAAGCCGTCCGCTGCTTCGCCGCATCTGATGGTGCATAAGGGCAGGGCGGTCGTGTTCGAGGACATCGACGACTACAAGGCCAAGATCAACGACGACAATCTCGATATCGACGAGACCTGTGTCATGGTCATGAAGAACTGTGGTCCGAAGGGCTATCCTGGTATGGCCGAAGTCGGCAATATGGGTCTGCCGCCGAAGGTGCTCAAGAAGGGCATCACCGACATGGTGCGCATCTCCGACGCCCGCATGTCCGGCACCGCTTATGGCACCGTCGTGCTACACACCTCGCCGGAAGCCGCTGTCGGCGGCCCGCTCGCTGTCGTCAGGAACGGCGACATGATCGAGCTCGACGTGCCGAACCGTCGCCTGCATCTCGACATTTCCGACGAAGAATTGGCGAAGCGCCTTGCCGAATGGCAGCCGAACCATGACCTGCCGAAGTCGGGTTACGCCTGGCTGCACCAGCAGCATGTCGAAGGGGCCGATACCGGCGCCGACCTCGACTTCCTCAAGGGATGCCGCGGAAACGCGGTTGGCAAGGACAGCCACTAACCGGCCCGTCCGAGAACATGAATCAGTGAAAAGGCGGAACTCTCGTTCCGCCTTTTTGTTTTAGATCGATGGGCTCGTTCGGGGGGGCTTGCAGGCGTTCGCCCTTAGGCGATGGAAGCGACCTGCTGACTTGATTCTTCGTTGCTGAAGAGTGCCTTGATCGCCGGCCACTTGCGGCGGAAGGCGGCCACGCAGGCGGGGTCGAAATGCGAGCCGCTGCAGGCGATGATTTCGTTATAGGCTTCCTCCAGCGACCAGGCCCGCTTGTAGGGCCGGTCGGAACAGAGGGCGTCGAACACGTCGGCAACGGCAACGATGCGCGCCTCGATGGGGATTTCGTCGCGCGCGAGGCCGAGGGGATAGCCGTTGCCATCCCATTTTTCGTGATGGCCGGCGATGATGGCGGTCGCGACCCGCGCCACTTCCGCCGAGCTGCCGCGCAGGATATCGATGCCGATGGGCACATGCCGGCGCATCTGCTCTATTTCATCAGGATCGAGTTTTCCGGGCTTCTGCAGCAGTGCGTCGGAAATACCGATCTTGCCGATGTCGTGGAGCGGTGCGGAAAGGTAGATGTTGCGACGCTGGATGCGATCGAGCCCCACGCCTTCGGCGATCAAGAGGGCGATGTTGGCAACGCGCTCGACGTGATCGCCGGTATTGCCGTCCCTAAGCGCCATTGCCCGCGCGAGGCACCAGACGATCTCCTGTTCGCGCATGTCAGCCTGTTCGGTCGCATGCCGAAAAGCCTTATCGAGCGATTTCGCCCGATCCGCAAGCTCCAGCTGTGCCTGACGCAGCGCAATCAGGTTGGTGATCCGTGCTTTCAGTTCCAAGCGATCAAACGGCTTGTTGAGAAAATCGGTTGCCCCTGCCTCAAGCGCCTCCAGCTTGATTTCGCGCTCCGTCTGGGAGGTGATCATCACGATCGGCACGCCTTCGTAGCAGTCCTGTTGGCGCAGCTTGCGAATGAAAGCGATGCCGTCCATCTCGGGCATCATGTAATCGACCAGCACGATATCGAAGTTGATTTCCCGGCTACGCGTCAGCGCCTCAAGCGGATTGGTGAATGTCTCGATCGGCCGGTCTGAAAACTCCCTGACCGCAGCCTTGAGCGCAGCGAGACTTGATTTGCTATCATCGACAATAAGAAGAGACATAGGCACCCTGCCAAAATTCATAAAATAATCGTTCGGCTATCGAGAAAGCAGAAGATCAAACGCCCCGGTCGAGATCATCTTTGGTCGGATGCAAGCATATCAAGCGAAAGCTGCGTCATGCTGTTTTCGGCAATGGCGGCTTCGCTTGAGGCAGAAACCGCATTCTAGGGAAGGTGCAGCAGTAAAATTAAGATAACATTAGATTTGATGGCGAAATTTGAGATTTACGCAAGTATTGCGTGTCTTCGCGTGCATTTGCGTCAGCTCTGGCTTTGGCTTTGCGTCTGACTTTGGTTCTCAACCTTGACCGCGACCGACAGGGTTTCTCCCGGCGTCCCGATCCGCATTCCCGATACAGGTGCGGCATCGCGATAGCAGAGCCCGGTGGCAATACGGACATAGCCTGCATCGGGACAGACATTATTGGCGGGATCGAAGCCCACCCAACCGAGGCCCGGAATATGGACTTCGGCCCAGGCGTGGGTTGCAGTCTGCGCAACGGCATTTTCCATCAGGAGATAACCGGAGATGTATCGGGCCGGCAGGCCGATATGACGGGCGGCGGCGATGAAAATATGGGCATGGTCCTGACAGACACCGCTCTTGGCCTCCAGTGCCTCCTCAGCGGTCGTGTCAGTATCGCTGGAACCCGACCTGTATTCGACTTGTCGATGGATCTCGCCCATGAGCGTGTGCATCTTGGCCAGTTCGCTGTCGCCGGAAATGGACCGGGCAAGTTCCTTGACCAGCTTGCCCGCCTTCGTGCGTGGAGTATCCCGCAGGAAGAGCCACAGTGGACAGAAGCCTGTATGTGGCCCGGTTACGCCATTGAGATCTTCCGTCTCGACCTCGCCTGAGGAAACAATGCGAGTCGCGACCTGTTCGCCGTCGAAGGAAACGAGATCGACCTGATTGCCAAACTGATCCTGGTAGTTGACCTCCGTGCGGGCGCCTTCGACCTTAAGCGACCAGTTCAAGACCCTTTGCCCGGGGCCGGTCAGCGGCGTCAGCCGCAGCCGCTGCAACGAGAATTGCGTCGGCTCTTCGTAGCGGTATTCGGTGACGTGACTAATCTTCAGTCTCATATTCTGACCCGCTTAAAGCAATTCCAGCAAAAGTGAGAAGCGGTTTTGCGTCCGGAATTGCGTGACATCAAATGGCTGGAGCGTTCCGCCCGAAGGGCGGATTGCTCTAGCTGTAGAACCGGTAGCCTTCGGAGATTTCGACGCTGAGCTGATTGTTGCGCGAGACGAAATCCTCCAGGAACTCATGCAGGCCGCGATCCATGATATCGCGGATAGCGCCCTTACGCAGCGTCTCGCGAATTGCGTCGGCCGTGTCATGGGCCGCGAACCGTTCACCCTCGTAGTTGCTGGCGAGATAGCCGAGGTTGCTGACGATCTTCTCGTAGCAATAGGCAAGCGAGCGCGGCATCTGGCCGTTGAGGATCAGGAAATCGGCGATATTTGCGGGCTTGTATTCGGCATCATAGGCCCAACTGTAGGAGCGATGGGCGGAGACGGATCGCAGGATCGATTCCCATTGGACATTGTCCAGCGACGATCCGACGGCCGAGACCGAAGGCAGCAGCACGTAGTATTTCACGTCGAGGATGCGGGCCGTGTTGTCGGCGCGCTCGATGAACGTACCGATGCGGGCGAAGTTATAGAGCTCGTTACGCAGCATCGAACCATGGAAGGCGCCGCGGATGAGACCGGCGCGGCGCTTGATCGCGTCGATTATCTCCGGCATCTCAGCAGTCTTCAGCCGTTTTTCAAGCAGCGCCTTCAGGTCGATCCAGCATTCGTTGGTCGCTTCCCAGGTCTCGCGCGTCAGGGCCGTGCGCACCATGCGCGCATTGTTGCGGCCATAGTCGATGCAGGACATCACGCTCGATGGGTTGGAGCGGTCGCGCAGCAGGTAATCGATGGCGTCAGTGCCCGTCAGCTTGCCATGGCCTTCATCGAAGGCCTCGCGCACGCCGGCGCTTTGCAGCACGCCATCCCAGTCATCCTCGGCGGCATCGCTTCGCGTCAGCGCCATGCGCAGGCCGGCATCGACGAGGCGGGCAATGTTTTCGGCACGCTCGATGTAACGGAACATCCAGTAGAGGCCGTTTGCGGTTCTTCCCAGCATCGCGCGTCAGTCCTCCAGTACCCAGGTGTCCTTGGTGCCGCCGCCCTGGCTGGAATTGACAACCAGGGAGCCCTCCTTCAGCGCGACGCGCGTCAGCCCGCCGGGAATGATCTGCACCTTGTCGGAAACGAGCACATAGGGACGAAGATCGACATGCCGCGGGGCAATGCCCTTGTTGACCATGATCGGCACGGTCGAAAGCGACAGCGTCGGCTGGGCGATGTAGTTGTTCGGCTTCTCCTTCAGTTTTTCGGCGAAATCGGCGCGCTCCTTCTTGGAGGCCGTCGGGCCGACCAGCATGCCGTAGCCGCCGGAACCGTGGACTTCCTTGACGACGAGGTCAGCCAGGTTTTCGAGCACGTACGTCAGGCTCTGCGGTTCCGAGCAGCGCCAGGTCGGCACGTTTTCGAGGAGCGGTTTGCGGCCGGTATAGAATTCGACGATCTCGGGCATGTAGGAATAGATCGCCTTGTCGTCGGAAATGCCGGTGCCGGGGGCATTGGCGATGGTGATATTGCCGGCGCGATAGACGTCCATGATGCCCGGGATGCCGAGCGCGGAATCGGGGCGGAAGGTGAGGGGATCGAGGAAATCGTCATCGACGCGGCGATAGAGAACGTCGATCGCCTCGTAGCCGCGGGTCGTGCGCATCTTCACCTTGCCGTCGATGACGCGCAGATCCGAGCCCTCGACCAGCTCCACGCCCATCATGTCGGCGAGGAAGGAATGTTCGTAATAGGCGGAATTGTAGATGCCGGGGGTGAGCACTGCGACACGCGGCTTTCCGGTACAGCCTGGAGGCGCCAGCGATGCGAGGCTCTGGCGCAGCAGATAGGGATAGTCCTCGACGCGCTGCACCTTGTTCTCATGGAACAGTTCCGGGAACATCTGCATCATGGTTTCCCGGTTTTCCAGCATATAGCTGACACCGGATGGCGTGCGGGCGTTGTCCTCCAGCACGTAGAACTGGTCCTCGCCTGTTCGCACGATGTCGGTGCCGACGATATGGGTATAGACGCCGCCCGGCGGGCGGAAGCCGATCATCTCGGGCAGGAAGGTGACATTGTTCTCGATCAGCTCACGCGGCACGCGGCCGGCGCGAATGATTTCCTGCTTGTGATAGATGTCGTCGAGAAAAGCGTTGAGCGCGATCACGCGCTGCTCGATCCCTTGCGCGAGCTTGCGCCATTCGCGGCCGGAAATGATGCGGGGGATAAGATCGAACGGAATGAGTTTTTCGGAGCTGTCGGCGTGTCCGTAGACCGCGAAGGTGATGCCCGTCTTGCGGAAGATGTTTTCCGCATCACGGGACTTGGAAATCAGATGCGCTCGATCCTGCTTGGCATACCACTCGAAGTATTTCCGGTAAGGGTCCCGCGGATTTTCACCCGCCGTGATCATTTCATCGAATGCCAAAGGTGTGTTCCCCGTTTTTAAGCATTTGAATACAACGCCTGTTGCAATGCAAGAAGCATGCACAGTTCGACATAGGATTTTGCGAGCGTTGGAGAGGAGCGAAAAGCGGCGATTTTCTGAGCAGGGCTGCTGAGCGCAAACGTCAACGAGCTGCCGCGCGTAAGGAAGCCGCTCAAACTTTGCGCATATGGCCAATTTTGCTGCAATTAAACCAAATAGCGAGGCAATTTATTGCTTCAATCTAAACTTGCTTTGAGGCGTGAAAACACTCTTGCCGAATGACCATTCGCAATCAGTTGCGAGGCCATTGTTTGATCCGATTTTCCGGAAATACGTTTAAAGTTATAGTATAATTGTAACTATTATTAACCATGGAATTAAGCTTGGCTTACATATTTTAAGGTTCTGGTGTATTTTCTAAACAGTTTATTACTACTCGCCGATCAGCCGGTAAAACCTACAGTTCAATTGAAGAAAAACGTAAAACGATTGCGTTCATTGATGGATTTAGAGATGAAAGCGTTGGATATAAACGGTTCTGCCGATCGAAACTGTCTCGTCATTACCGATCTAAGCCAGATGGCAGAGCTGGAAGGCGAGTGGAACGCGCTTTGGCTGAAAGCCAAAGGCTCATTTTATCAAAGCTATTCAGTCGCGTATCACAGCTGGGTTGAAATTTCCGAGCCGGCCGGTCGTTCGCTCTTTTGCGTCGTCGTTCGCGAAAAAGGCAAGCTCGTTCTTGTCTTTCCCTTGGTGAGATATCGCAATGGTCCGTGCTCGATGGTTCGCCCTCTCGGGCCGGATGCTGCGCAAACCACGGACGTTCTGGTTGATCCTGAATCAGAGTACCAAGAGAATCTCAGGCTGGCATGGCAGGCAATCGAACGACTGTCCAAAGTCGATATCGTCCGCATGCCCTTCGTGAAGGTCGGATCACATCTTGATCAATTGATCAATTCCAAGCGAAACTTCGCCAGCGAGCTCGATATCGCACCCTTTGCGGATCTGCAGGACCTGAAGAGCTGGGACGAATATGCCAAGATAATTGGCGCAAACTCCCGCCAGCAACTCAATCGGAAGCGGAAACGGCTTTCCGAAATGGGTGCCTTTGAGTTTATCGAAGTCGATCCGGTTGCTGATCCGACCTACGCCGTCGAGCTCATGGAGTGGATGTTTGCCCAGAAGAAAATATGGTCTGAGAGGGTCGGTAAACACGGTCCCTGGATAACGTCCCAAGACTATCGAAACTTTATGTACAAGTGGATCACGGATCCCAACAATATTCAGATGATGCGCATCTATGCGATCGTCATCGATAAAGTGCCGATTGCGATGAAGCTGGCATCTTACTGCCTATCGCATATGGATCTGATCATTGCCGCGTTCCATTCCGATCCGAAATACGCGAAATATTCGCCAGGATTCGTGCTCGATGAATTTTGGATGAAGATCGTATTCGAGAAGGGCCTGAACGTCGATTTTGGCGCGGGCAATGAGGCGTACAAGTTGTTCTGGTCGAGAAATGTCAAAAACGACCTGGCGAGCTATCACATTCCGCAAACTTTGATCGGAAACACGGCCACAGGATTGTGGCGCCTGAAGCGCGAGACAATGGCGCATCTGGCCGAGCGCAGGAAGCGGCCGGTTGAGCTGTCGAATGCAGCCTGATCGATAGGCTCGGTTGGAATCCAAGTCTTCACGATGGGCAGGCTCGGCCGTTAAGCAACGGATGCACGTTTTCGAGCGATGTTGGCCTCGCGATGGAGACCAGCATCGCTCGTCCTTGTGTCAGTTGCCAGTGGGCATCGGGATATTGAAGCCCTCTTTGCCGAGTTCATCTCGCAACCATTGGAATTGCTGATATCTCGAAATTTCAATCGGACCGGTGTAAGTCTCGCTTTGAAGTTTGCGTGGAGGATATTTTACATAGGTCTCCATCAATTGCTTGATGGCATCGCTGATCGTCACCATGGTCCACGTGCGCTCGGTGTAATTGTTCATGAAGATGTCGTAGCGCTCCTGAGGGTCCTGCCAGAGGTCGAAAACCTGCGGGACCGTGGCGACATACTTTTCCGCGCCTTTCCATCCGAGATTGCTGTCGACCGCCAGGCCGCCGGTAGACTGCCCATCATCACCACGTAAGTTGAACACGGCCTTGTAATTACCGACGCGGGCGGCGCCGGGAGATAGTTCATTCTCGGTGAAATAGAACCATGACGTCCGCTCCGACTTGCCGGTTCCCAGAAGGATTGGCGACATGTCGAAGCTATCGAAGATGATCGGCTGGCCCTCGCGGTCCTTGTCGGGGAGGGCAATGCCTGCAACCGAAGCAAATGTCGCCATCAGATCGAGACCGCCGACGATGTCATGATTTTTGGAGTTGGGTTTGATCTTGCCAGGCCAAACCGCGATGGCGGGAACGCGATTGCCGCCTTCGCGAACCGTTCCCTTCGTGCCACGGAATGGCGTATAGCCGGCGTCGGGATAGACGTCCTGCCAGGCGCCGTTGTCGGTCGTGTAGAACACCAGCGTGTTTCTATCCAGGCCGGTTTCATGGAGCTTGTCCATGATGCGCCCAATCCTGGTATCCAGTTCAACGATGCTGTCGGCATATTTCGACTTCGACATCGACTTATGCTCGAACTCCGGTGCCGGCATGTTCGGCTGATGCACCTTCATGAAGTTCACGTCGATGAAGAACGGCTTGTCGGATTTGGCTGCTTCATCGAGAAATCCAAGGGCGGCCTTCTCGACGTAGCTGTCGAAGAACGGAATACCGACGACTCCCTCGGCGCCGTTTATCGTGGGGGTATCGACATACTGGCCATTGATCTTGAACTCTTCCACGGCCTTTTCGCCGGCCTTGCCGGACAACGCGCCCTTGGTTACCCGCTGGAACATGGCCCGCAGTTTCGGGTCCATATCAGGGAACCAGGTCGGGTCGGCGTAGGTGTAGGCATTGAGGTGGTAGAGACCGCAATACTTCATTTCGTCGAAGCCCTGGGCATTCGGCAGCGCGTAATCCGCCTCGCCAAGATGCCATTTCCCCGTGAAATAGGTATTATAGCCGCCCAGTTTCAGAACAGAGGCAAGCGTCCATTCCGCAGCCGGAAGGCCGCCACCTTGACCCTGGAATGCCACTGTCGTCATGCCGCTCCGGTTCGGAATGCGTCCGGTTATCATGGCAGCGCGACCGGGCGTGCAACTGGGCTGGGCGTAGAAATCGAAGAAGGTCATTCCCTGGTCGGCCATCTTGTCGATATTCGGTGTCGGCATTCCCCGTCCTTCGCCGCCGCCATAGGGGCCGAGGTCGCCATAGCCGGTGTCATCCGAAACAATCAGAAGGATGTTTGGTTTTGGCTGGGCTTGCTGCGCACTCGCCGGGAGCGCCAGGGGCGCGAGGAAGGTCAGCGCAGCAACGCACGACCCCAGGAGTTTCTTTTGTAAACCCGTAGACGCGTACCCTAACGAATTTGATTGATCGGCTTTCTCCAACATTGTCAGCTTCCTCCCTGCGATGGATCATCGCGCGAAAAATTGATCTCAGAAGACATGCGTCTGCATCGATTGACAGCTAACTCGCAAAGCTACGCCTGATTATTCGAAGCGAATTCCGACCCGCCAATACGGCGAAAGGGGAACAAGGGATCGGCAGCGCAAGGCCAGTTGTGGCCGCACTGAAAAGCTGCGCTTTCTCGTGGGAGTACACAAGTACGTTACGGTAACAACCGTCGTAAACGGATTGCACGGCCAGTGGTACAGGGGCGGTTCGGGCGCGAAGCGGCCAACGGCCGCATTCGCCCCGATACCGTTTAGCCTGGAGCGGCCTGTCGGCCGGCAAAGCCTCCCGAGCGGCCGGTGATCAGGCCGCCGAACTGCCGTGGGTCAATGCGGCGATCTTCTTGACGTGAGATACGGCTGCCGTGCCGCCTGCCGTCTTGGTGAAGAGCGAGAGCTTTTCATCGTCGTCATCGGCAACTGGTGTCAGGGCCTTGTCCATATAGGTCTTGGAGGCCGGGTCCTTGGCGATGAAATAGGCCGATATGGCGAGCTTGCCGATCACGCCGGCGAGCTTCACATGCTTGACGACGGTTTCAGCGACAAAGCTCGGCCAGAAGAGGAGGGGGCTTACTGGCCTGAGGCCGGGGCGGCGCTCCGAGGGGTGCTTGAGGCGCAGCAGGCCGCTCTGCAGCGGGTGGACGTTTTCAAGCGGCACCGTCGTTGCGAAGGAGACAAGCACCTTGACGAGGCTGCTGAGCGAAATCCCGGTGGCTACCGCGCGACGCAGCAGCGTCTTCATGTGTTCCTTCGAATAGTAAAGCTGCCAGGCCTCCTGATAGATGCCTTCCCACTCCTGCTTGGTCATCTTCGGATGAGCGGTGCAGACGTGCTCGACGTCGTAGATGTTGAGATCGGGGTCCATCTCGATGCCCTTCTTCCAGAGCACCTGATGGTCCTCGGAGCCGGGCAGAGGCGTCAGCACGAAGAACTCGATGACGTCGAGCGGCAGTTCTTCCTGGATGATCTTGATATCGCGGCGGATCGATTCCGGCGTGTCCGCCGGGAAGCCGAGGATGTAGCCGGCGAGCGTCATGATGCCTTGCGCCTTCCAGGCGAGCAGCATCTTGCGATATTCGGTGATCTTGTTCTGGTTCTTCTTGGCGGCGGTCAGATTGTCAGGATTGACGTTTTCCAGGCCGATGAAGACGCGGGTGACGCCGGCGCGCTTGGACTTCTCGATGAAGTTCGGGATCTTGTGGCACAGCGTATCGACCTGGATCATGAGGCCGAGCGGAATGCCATCCCTTTCCTTCAGTTCGATGAGGCGATCGAAGATCGCCTCCCAATCCTTGTTGCGGGCGAAATTGTCGTCGGTGATGAAGAACTTATGGATCCCCTGTGCCCAGTTCATCCGGACCAGCCGCTCGACATCGTCCGCCGAGCGGAAGCGCGACTTGCGGCCCTGGACGTTGATGATGGTGCAGAAGGAGCACTGGTAGGGGCAGCCGCGGCCGGCATCGAAGCTGGTGCTGAGGCCGAGCGTGTGCTGGATGTTATCCTTCGGCAGGAAGGGGACGGGCGTGCCGCCGATGCCCGGAAGGTCGTTCATGAAATTGTAGAGCGGCTTCAATTCACCGGCGACGGTGTCGCGCAGCACCATGTCCAACCGGCCCTCGGCTTCGCCGGCGAACATGGAAATGCCCATCTCGCGGCAGGCGTCGAGTTCGATCGCCGTTCCGTCGAGCATCGACAGGCAGCCCGAGATGTGGAAACCGCCCATGGATACGGGAAGGCCCGCCTTGCGGAACGGGCGCGCAATATCGAGCGCGCGCGGATACTGGTTCGACTGCACGCCAATCAGGAAGATCATGCCGAAATTGTCGTGCTTGCGGAACTGCTCAAGGATCGCCTTGGTATTCACGCGAGTATTGGTCTCGTCGACAACCGTGATATCGATCGCGACATCGGGGCCAAGAACCTGCCGCTCCGCGCAATCCTTCGCTATCCCGTAGATCGCAGCCAGGGAATTCGAGGGGATCATCGCCCTCCACCAGCGGATGACATACCCATCGTCGTCATAGTGGGACGGCTTGATCAGAACCAGCTGGAAACGTCTATGAGCAGTCTCTGGAGCATTTGACAAGGTATATCTTTCGCTTGAGGCGAGGGCTTTGGAAGCGCCGACGTGTCGGCCACAAGTAAGCGTCCGTCTTCTTGGGTTCAATACGACCGGCGTGTGTCAGATGGAAGAATGGGGGCCGGGCATATGTTGGAGTGATCGTTCAAACAAACCGCGGTCAGCGGGTAGAGCCAAATCCGGGCCGAAATCGGACGGGCGAGAGCCTTTCAGCTCTACATGAGAAATCCTCGGCTTGCAGGTCAGAGATTATCGGCAAGCGTTAACACTTACAAGGCCGCCGACCTCGGCGCTCCTGCGACCGCCGCGCACCAGCCGTGGTAATCAACAGCTATTCAAAAAGCAAAGGGCCGGATTTTCGTCCGGCCCGTCTTTTCAAGATCAGGCGCGTTCGCGGCGCTGGCCGCCACCGCCGTTGCGGGGGCCGCGGCGCTTCATGCCGCCATTGCCGTCTTGACGTTCGCCGCCGCCATGGTTCTGGCCCTGGCTGCGCTCTTCGCCATGACGACCGGACGGACGGCCATGCGAATGACGCTGGCCGCGATGGGCGCCGTCATGGTTGGCGCCACCGTTTGCGTTGGCCGGACCATTGCGATGCGGCTTGGCGGCCGGGCGGAAATCCGACGTCGAAGCGAGATCGTTGTCTGGACCCTGCGGAGCGGCCTCGCCACGGCGCTGGCCGCGGAAGTCCTCGTTGCGACGGGGTTCGCGCTGCGGACGGGCATCGCGGGCAGGGCGCTCGCGGCGCTCTTCGCCATGAGCCCGGGCTTCGCCATGACCACGACCTTCGCCATGCGGACGGCCTTCGGCACGCTCGCCTTCGCGGCGCGGACGACGCTCCTGGCGCTGACTGGGCCGCTGTTCGCCGCCACGGTTTTCGCTACGGCCTTCGCCGCCGCGGTTGCGGTTGTTGGCGCGGCGCGGGCCGGCGCTCATGTTTGCCGGCGGCTCGCCACTGGCAACGGTGATCTCGATATTCATCAGCCGTTCGATGTCACGCAGCAGGCGTGCTTCGTCGGGCGCGCAGAAGGCGATGGCGATGCCTTCGCGGCCGGCGCGGGCGGTGCGGCCGATGCGATGGACGTAGGCGTCGGGAACTTCCGGCAGGTCGTAGTTGTAGACATGGCTGACAGCCGGGATGTCGATGCCGCGGGCAGCGACGTCGGTGGCGATCAGCGTCTTGATCTCGCCGTCACGGAAAGCCTTGAGGGCGCGTTCGCGCTGGCCCTGGCTCTTGTTGCCGTGGATGGAGGCAACCGAATAGCCGACCGTTTCGAGATGCTTCATCAGCTTCTCGGCGCCATGCTTGGTGCGCAGGAAGACGATGGCGCGGCCGTCAGGATTTGCTGTCAGCGACTTCTTGAGAAGGTCGGTCTTGTCGTTCTTGCCGCCGGTGAAGTGGACATACTGCTCGATCTTGTCGGCAGCCTTGCCGGGTGGCGTAACTTCCACCTTGACCGGATCGGTCAGGAAGTCGGCGGCCAGGTCTGCGATCGACTTCGGCATGGTCGCCGAAAACAGCATCGTCTGGCGGCGGGCCGGAACCAGCTTGGCGATCTTGCGCAGGTCATGGACGAAGCCGAGGTCGAGCATCTGGTCGGCTTCGTCGAGGACGAGATAACGAACGTTGCCGAGCGAGATGGCGCGACGGTTGATGAGGTCGAGCAGACGGCCGGGCGTCGCGACGAGGATGTCGGTGCCCTTTTCAAGCTGCAGCTGCTGCTTGTTGATCGACACGCCGCCGACGACGACGTTGATGCGCAGCGGCGACTTGCGGATGAAGTTCTTCAGGTTGGTGGCGATCTGGTTCACCAGCTCGCGGGTCGGCGCCAGGATCAGCGTCCGGGTCGTGCGGTTGTCAGGACGGCGCTCGTCCTTCATCAGCTTTTCGATCAGCGGCAGGCCGAACGCAGCGGTCTTGCCGGTGCCCGTTTGAGCGAGGCCGATCAGATCGCGGCCTTCGAGGAGGAGAGGGATGGCCTGTTCCTGGATCGGCGTCGGGGTTTCGATGCCGAGCTGGAAGAGGGTCGCCACAACCGGCTTGGAAACGCCAAGCGATTCAAAATTGGTCAATTCAATACCTTTCGGGGCGCCAAGACGAATAGCCGGGTCGCACCACGCGGTCCGGTTTCATTCTGGCGTCAAGAACCCCGCGTGAAGTGGGAACTTGTAAGTTGGAAAAAGCTTCCAGCGCGTCCGACTGCCAAAGGGCGGCAGTCTCATTTCAAAAGCGCTTTTGTCCTTCTCTTGCGATTTTCTTGTCTCGCAGGGCTCGCTCACGCGGCGGCCGGAAGGTGAAAGCTGGTCTGCATTTGGTCTTATTCGCCGGCAAAGTCAAGTGTGCAACTGCGAAAAGGCTGGATATGGGTATTGCAGCGACAGAGAGACTGCCGGATTGAGGATGGTAGTCACCACCCGCTGCCTCAATCGGTAGCGGGCACGGAGTGATGCTCGTGTGCGATGCGCCAGTGACCGCCGACCTTGCGCAGGCCTACAGTTAGCCGAAACAGAAAACCGTCCTTGTCGACGGGATTGCTGGACGAGTCCGGTCCGCACCACATGACGGCAACCGCGAAGGCAACGTCCGAGCCCGCGGTAATGGCGAGTTCCCGGAAGTCAAAAGGTGTATTGGGCTTGTGGTAGCGGAAAAACAGCTCCCAAGTCTGCGCGTAGGCTTCCATGCCTCTGCTTTGAAGCGGCGGTGGCACGTCGAACATCACCATGTCCTGCTCATGCTGCGTCCTGCTCATGCTGCGCCAGAATGGCAGAGATATCGTGTCGGCGAACGGCATCCGCCCAGCCCTCGAGAAGGGCCTCGATTTTGGCTTCTTCGCTCTCGGCCTGTTCGGGCATGGTCTGGACTCCTGCTTGCGATTTCCGGGCGGACTAAGACATCTCGGCTCGGGAAGCGAACACCGGCTATCGCTAAGCGGCCGCGACGACCTTGCCGATCTCGACGGCCAGCTGTTCCTGCGTATAGGGCTTGGCAAGCCTTGAGACGTCGAGGTCCACGCCGGGTGGCAGTTCGGCATAGCCCGATGCGATGAGGACAGGCAGATGGGGCGCAATTTCGCGTGCCGCCTTGGCAAGCTCGCCACCGGTCATGCCGGGCATCGAATAGTCCGTGATCATCAGGTCGAAGTCCATTTCGCTGCCGAGGTACTCGAGCGCTTCCTGTCCGGAATGTGCCTCGACCACCTCATGTCCGAGATCGACCAGCATGTCCGCGGAGCTCATCGCGATCAACAGATCATCGTCGACCAACAGTATCCGCTTTGGTCCTGATGTTTCCCGCCTGCTGCTCGGCGCCGTCTCTCGCTGTTCCGCTTCGGTGACGGCTGTTGTCGAAACGGGGATCCAGAGTTCTGCCGTCGTTCCTTTGCCGACCGTGCTCTCCAACTTCAGGTCACCATTCAGCTGCAGGGCAAGTCCATGGATCATCGAGAGCCCGAGCCCGGTCCCCTTGCCAAGCTCCTTGGTTGAGAAGAATGGCTCGATCGCCTTTTGAAGCGTCTCCTTGCTCATCCCATGCCCCTGGTCGGCAACGGAAAGGACGACATAGTGGCCCGCGGCGAGTTCCTCCGTTGTCGAATGCTGCTCCGCCTCTTTCAGCTCAATCCTGATGGCCCCCCCATCAGGCATCGCGTCACGGGCATTGACGGCCAGATTGAGAAGCGCCAGCTCGACCTGATTGGCGTCTGCCGAAACCGGAGGGAGATGGTCCGGAACCGCCATTTCGATGAGTATGGTGGAGCCGACCGACCGTTTCAGAAAATCTTCCATTCCGCGCACCAGCGCACAAAGATCGACCGGCGCGACATGCAAATCCTGCCGACGGGCAAATGCGAGCAGCCTTTGCGTCAGGGAGGCGCCGCGCCTCGCTCCTTGCAACGCACCTTCAATCAATCGCGTCGCCTTGTTGTCGTCTCCCACATATTTCCGAAGTAGCTCGAGATTGCTCAGAACGGCCATCAAGAGGTTATTGAAGTCATGAGCCACTCCCCCCGTGAGCTGACCAATCGCTTCCATTTTCTGTGCTTGGCGAAGCTGCTCTTCCGCACGTTCGCGCTGGGAGATTTCCGCCATTACGACGGCGTGAGCTTGCTTCAATTCGCGGGTGCGCTCAGCGACTCTTTCCTCCAGTATCTCGTTTAGCTGTCGCTGCTGCTCTTCTGCTTCGACACGCGCAGTAATGTCTGCAGAAACACCTACCAGCTTGATCGCTTTGCCCAAGCGATCCCTATAGAGCTGAGCATGGATTTCGGCCCAATGCACGGATCCATCGCTCCAAATTGTTCTGTATGCGATGGAATAGTCAGTGCCGGTTTCAAGAGTGGCCCTTACCGCTTCTTGCATTCGCTCCAGATCATCTGGATGAATGCTATCCAGAAGGTCGTGGTAGGTGAGATGATCGTCAGGTCCCCGACCGAAGACCTGTTTGCAGACGTTCGAAGTGGTCAGAACGTTGGTTGCAAGATCGAGTTCCCATGCGCCGAGCCGCCCGGCTTCGATCGCTGTCTGAAGGCGCCGTTCTCCCTCATCCAAAGCTTCGATACGGAGCCGTGCCTCGTACTGCCGACGCCGCCCACGCAACGCCGAACGGGCAACGCTGACAAACGTGGTCGCATGAAACGGCCTTTCGATAAAGCTGACATTGCCCAGCACTTCTGAAAGCCGGGCGGCGGCGGGGTTTCGCTCGGGGCCTCCGCCGCGATTTGTCAAAGTAATGAACGGCAGGTCGGACCAGCTTGGCTGTGCTTCGATCCATATCGAGATTGCGCGCAAATCCGCCGAACGCACCGCCTCTTCCGTGATTATGGCAAATGCGATGTCGTCGTTCAGTGCGGCGACAAATCCGGCGAGATCGGGCACTATTTTCGATCCCATGCCTGCCTCCTGAAGCAACGACGATGCAATCTGCGCGTCGCGCCCCAAGGGAGCTAGGATCAAGCCAATCGCGTCTCTGTTAGAAATGATCGCCATCCTCGTCTGACGGGGAAAGCATTGCCTGCGTTTCTCCTATGAATGTCGGTACTCCGCGCAGCACGCCTTGAAAGCCCGAAAGGGGGTCGCCCAAGCTGAGCCCAACATCGGTTATCCGGAATTCGCGTATGGTTTCCTCGTGCCTGCCGGTACGCTTCTTGATTACGGACACGGCCCTGCGGACTTTGCCCAGAGCTTCGAAATAGCGGAGCAATATCACTGTGTCTGCGAGATAAGTCACGTCGACCGGCGATTTCATATCTCCGACAAGGCCGTGCTGGGCCACTGTCAGGAACGTGTTCACCCCCTGCCGATTAAGATATTGCAGCAGTTCATGCATGTGAAGGATTAGAGCATTTTCCTCCGGCATGGACGCCTGGTAGCCGTTGATACTGTCGATCACGACTGTCTTTGCGTCAAAGCTCGCGACCCGATCCCTGACACGCTGAGCGAATTCTCCGGGGGAGAGCTCCGCTGCGTCCAATTGCTCAATGTGGATCAGGCCATCGTCGTGCATCCTTTGCAAGTCGAGACCCATGGATTTGGTCCGCGAAAATAGTAGTCCCAATTCCTCATCGAAGATAAAAACGGCGGCCTTCTCGCCTCGTTTGATCGTGGCATCGACAAACTGCAGTGCAAAGAGGCTTTTGCCCGTCCCCGCCGGACCAATCAAAAGCGTGCTTGAACCGCGTTCGATCCCGCCACCGAGAAGGTCATCGAACTCCTTGATGCCGCTTTGCAGCGTCGTTCGTTCAAAGCCACTTCGATGTTCTATGGCACGCAGACGCGGGAATACGGCTACTCCGCCCGTCTTGATGATGAAATCGTGATAGCCGCCGCGAAAGGGCTGACCGCGGTATTTGATGACGCGCAGTCGCCGCCGCTCCGAACCATAGTCCGGAGCCAGCTGCTCAAGATGAATAACGCCGTGAACGACACTGTGGACCGTCTTATCGAGGGTGTCGGAGGTCATGTCATCGAGAAGCAGGACGGTTGCATCCGACCGCGAAAAGAAGTGCTTGAGCGCCAGAATCTGGCGCCGATATCGCAGCGAGCTTTGAGCAAGCAACCTGATCTCCGAAAGACTGTCGATCACAACCCTATGTGGTTTCAGCCGCTCGAACGCTTCGAAGATAAGCTTTGTCGTCTCGCCCAGCTCAAGGTCCGACGAATAGAGCAGACTTTGCTGTTGATCGGCGTCAAGCAGGCTTTCGGGAGGAACGAGTTCGAAAATCTCGATCGTGTCGCCAAATTCCATTCCGTGTGAGTGCGCGCTATCACGCAACTCATCTTCGCTTTCCGAAAGACTGATATAAAGGCAGCGCTCGCCCAGCGCGGCACCTTCAAGGAGGAATTGCAAGGCGATCGTGGTTTTGCCAGTTCCCGGTGAACCTTCGAGAAGGAATACGTGACGACGTGTCAAGCCGCCAGATAGTACATCGTCGAGACCCCCAACGCCTGTTCGTGCCTTAATATTCAACGCTTCAACCACTTTTTTCTCCTAGGTAATTCTAGGAGATAGGTCGGGGTTCCTGAAAGCAAACACCACCTTCCGGCCAAAATCGAAATATCGCTCCATTGCCAGCGGCATGATGCGAGCCAAGAGGCTGGGCACAAAAAAAGCGCCGCCGAAAACGGCGGCGCTCTCGAATAAGCTCAGAGCCGATCAGCGGCAAACGCGGATGTGGTGGCGGTGGCCCCAACGATCGCGTTCCCAGGTCCACCAGCAGTGGCCGCGGTAATAGACCGGGTAGGCATAGGCGGGCGGATAAGCATAATATGCGGGGTAGGCCGGATAGGCGGGCGCAACGGCTTGCGCGGCGAGCGCGCCACCGATGATGCCGCCTGCAAGGCCGCCGACGACGGCTGCCCCGTAAGGACGGGCATTGGCGGTTTCGGCAGAGGTAAGCGCGACACCGCCAAGTGTCAGCGCTATCAGACCTGCCGCCGTTACAGAACGAAGCACGGACATGAAATTCCCTTTCCTCAAATAGGCTTATGTTAAGCCGCTAACAAATTCCGTGCGAAACGCGGCAATGTCGTGGCGAGGTTGGGGGCAGGCGATTAAATTTTGTTCATGTTTCCGGCGAAAGCTGCTGATTTTACTCTAGAAATCGGTCGGCACACCGCCCTCCGCCTTACGCTTGGCGACGAAGGCGTCGAGCTCTTCCTCAACGGCGGGATCGATAGGCGGACGCTCGTAGGCGGCCAGCGTTTCCTTGAAGACCCGGTTGGCATGGTCGTAAGTCGTCGGCCGTCCCGCTTCGGTCCAGGTCTCGAAGTTGCGCCAGTCCGAGAGGATGGGCGAATAGAAGGCTGTCTCGTAGCGGTCGAGCGTGTGCTGCGTGCCGAAATAATGGCCGCCGGGACCGACGTCGCGCACGGCGTCAAGTGCCAACGCCTCCGGGCTGACGTCGAGCGGCTTCAGGAATTCCGCGACCATCTGCAGAAGATCGACATCAAGGATGAATTTCTCGAAGGACGCAGTCAAGCCGCCTTCGGTCCAGCCTGCCGAATGCAGCACGAAATTGCCGCCGCCCTGCGTCAGCGCCCAGAGCGACAGAGTCGATTCATAGGCCGACTGCGCGTCGATCGTGTTCGAGGCATTGGTGTTCGATGTGCGGTAGGGGAAGCCGTAGCGGCGGGCGAGCTGGCCGCCGGCGACGACGGCCTTCATGTATTCCGGCGTACCGAAGGCGGGCGCGCCCGTCTTCATGTCGACGTTGGAGGTGAAGCCGCCATACATGACCGGCGCGCCCTTGCGCACCATCTGGGTAAAGGCGATGCCGCAGAGCGCTTCGGCATTCTGCTGCACTAGCGCGCCGGCGATGGTTACAGGCGCCATGGCGCCCGCCAGCGTGAACGGCGTCATGATGACCACCTGATTGCGCGAGGACATTTCGATAATGCCCTGCAGCATCGGTCCATCAAGGCGCAGCGGTGAGGAGGAATTGATGACGGTAAAGAGGGAGGGTTCGGCCTCCATCTGCTCCATCGTGATGCCACGGCCGATGCGGGCGATCTCGATAGCGTCGAGATTGCGCTGCTTTCCAAGCGAATAACAATGGAAGGCCTTGTCCGTCAGCTTGACGATATCCGAGAGGCAGTCGAGGTGGCGCACCGAGGCGTGGATGTCGATCGGCTCGACCGGATAGCCGCCCGTCAGGTGGACGACATCATAGGATTGGGCAAGCTTGATCAGCTTGCGGAAATCTTCCTGGTTGCCGGCCCGGCGTCCGCCTTCGCGGTCCGAGACGAAGGGCGCGGATGCGACCTGGGCGAAGACGAGGTTCTTGCCGCCGATCTGGACATTGCGCTGCGGATTGCGCGCATGCAGCGTGAAGGTTGACGGGACCGTCGATATCAGCTCTGTGATCATGGCGCGATCGAAGCGCACGCGCTCGGTGCCCGGCGTCACGTCGGCGCCGGCTGCCTTCATCCGCTCGCGTGCCTCCGGCAGGATGACGTCCATGCCAATTTCTTCGAGAACGGTCAGCGACGCGTTGTGGATATCTTCCAGCGCATCCGCCGAGAGGATTTCCGTGCGGGCCAGATTGTTGACGAGATTGAGGTATTTTGAGCCGCTCGACTTGCGGCTGCGTTCGGCGCCGCGCCCACCGGTGCGCCGCCGCCGCTCTGCCGGGATGGTGGCGGTTTCAGTCTCGTGCAAGCCTGTCTTTGTAATGTCGCTCATTGTTCCCGGTCCGCTTGGGGTTCGAACGTGATTTTTGGCAGAGTTCGGCGATCGATGCTCTTGCCGTTTGCGACGAAGGCGTGACCGTTCTGGGATAGTCTGTTGTCTGGACGCGACGTTGCCTGTTGTCGGAATTATGGTTAACGACTTGTTAGCGTTGGGGGGATTAGTTTGGATAGCCGGCACGGTTTTACGACGCAGAAGAAAGAGCCTTTGTTGACTGAGCGGGGAGAATTGCTGGAGATCGCCTGTCGCCGGATCGCCGATCTGGAACAGCCGGCCTATGTCAAAAACAGCGATCTTCGCTATGTCGCCGTCAACAAGGCCTATGCGCGCTTTTTCCAGAGGGATGTTTCCGACTTCATCGGTCAGCGCAGTCGTGATCTTTTTGATTCGGCCGATGAGCATGATCGGGAAGACAAGGAGCGGCGCGCGCTTGTCTTCGGCAGCGAAGAGGTGGCGATCCGTTTCGACCCCGCTGCTCGAAATGCCTTCCGAATGCAGATCGAAAGTTTCCGTCCGACCGAAGAGCGGGCCTATGTCTTCGGGATGCTTATGGATGCTCCGCCGGAACGGACCGAGACGCCGGCGATGGCCGCGAAAAGATTGGCCGAGGACGCGGTCAGCGATCTTCAGCGCGTCCAGGAGCTCCTTGAAAATGCGCCTCATCCTGTCGGCATTTTTGCAGATGACGGGCGCGCGATCATTGCCAACGCCGCTTTTCGCCAACAGGTCGAAGATGCATCCGCTGGGAAGGAATCATCCCAGGCGTCGACAGCCGATGCCATCAGCCCTTCGAACACCGAGCAGGATTTTCACTCGCTTCTTGCCGGAAACGCATTCGATCTGATGGATGTAGGCTTCTGCATCTATAACGAACAGAACGTGCTGATCCACGCCAACGGTCCGTGGCGCGAGTTTTACGATCCGATCATTGGCACCGAACCCACCGGCCTTACCATACGCCAGATTTGCGAGAAGATTTTCGATTCCTACGTGGAGCATTATCCGGAGCAGATCGCTGCCGCCAGAATGGACCGTGAGAGCTGGGTCGGACGTCGCGTTACCGAATATACTCAGCCATATCAGGATGTCGTAGAGCGGCGGCTTAACGGCCGCTGGATGCGCAGCATCAACCGACGTCTATCGAACGGCCTCCTCATCGGCCTGCGGATCGATGTCACCGAATTCAAGCAGCAGGAAATCCTGCTGCGCAAGCATATCGACGAGACCGAGCTCTATCTGACAATTCTGGAAGACCTGCCGGTGGCGGCTTTCGTGCGCGATTCCGATCACAAGCTGTTCTATGCGAACGAGGCCTATGCCAGCATGACCGGTTTCTCGCGCGACGAAGTGCTCGGGAAAACCGAGCGCCAGATGTTCGATACCGGTGCGGAAGACTTTTTTGCCGAGAACGAACAGGTCCTGGAAGAGGGGCGCATGTTCGAATTCGAGGGCGAGGTCGTCGATTCGCGGCTCGTCACGCATCCGATCATCACCCGCGTCAACCGCGTTACGACCTCGGACAAGCGGAGCTACGCCGTCGGTTCGATGATCGATATCTCCGCGTTGAAGCTCAGGGAGAAGCAGCTCATCCAGGAGCAGGCGCGGACCGAAGCGCTTCACCAGGATCTGGAACACATCCTGATGGCCATGCCTGCCGGCGTGATGATCATGGATGCGGATTTCAAGGTCGAGTATGCGAACGACGCGCTCTACGACATCTGGGATTTTCCGAAAGACGAGCCATTGCTCGGCAAGCCGTTGCGCGACCTCGTTGCCAAGCACAAGGAACTCGGCCGATACGGCAATGACGGTCGCAGCCTCGATGAAATATACCAGGACCGCCTGCAGGCGTTCCGGTCCGCGGGCGCCCACAGCAGATCCGAGCTGACCTTCGAGGACGGCAAGACCGTCATTTTGGATTTTCGGCGCATCTCCGGCGATCGGCTGCTGCTCTCCTATGCGGATATTTCCTTCGTTCGCGAGCAGGAGCGCGAGATAACCAAGGCTCGCAACGCGCTCGAAATGCTCGGGGAGCTGATGAAGGACACGACCCATGCCATGTCGCAGGGGCTTCTCATTGCGCAGGACGGTAATATCCTTCTCAGCAACGATACCTTGCCGGACATGCTGCGCGTCCCACCTGAGCTTTTTTCTGCCGGCCAGAGCTGGCGCGCCGCCTTCGAATATTGTGCGGCACGCGGCGATTTTGGCGACGATCCGGAGCAGCAGCGTTTGCTTTGGGCCGAAGACCTGAAGGCCCACCGCCCGTTTTCAACGGTCTTTCGCGTGGCCGGCGAAAACTGGATACAGCTCGATGCATCCTTCAGCGAAGGCGATCGATGGGTCATCGTCCTCTCCGACGTGACGGACCTAAAAGAGCGCGAGGCGGAATTGCAGCGGCTTCTGGCCCGCAGCGAGACCGCCGATCGCGCCAAGTCGGAATTCCTCGCCAATATGAGCCACGAGATCCGCACGCCGATGAACGGTGTGCTCGGCATGGCCGAGTTACTTGCCAAGACTAATCTGGATGCGCGGCAGAAGACATTCATCGATGTCATCGTGAAGTCGGGCAACGCGCTGCTCACGATCATCAACGACATACTCGATTTCTCCAAGATCGATGCCGGGCAGATGGGCCTTCGCAAGGTTGCCTTCGATCCTATCGAGGCCGTGGAAGATGTTGCGACGCTGCTGTCGTCGCCGGCGGCGGAAAAAAACATCGAGCTTCTGGTGCACGCGTCTCCATCCATGCCGCCCGCGCTGCTTGGAGATGCCGGCCGGTTTCGGCAGATCGTCACCAATCTCGTCGGCAACGCCATCAAGTTTACCGAGCGCGGGCATGTTCTTGTCGATATCGGCTACAACGTGGTCGAGAACGGCGAAGTCATGCTGACTTTGCGTGTCGAGGATACCGGCATCGGCATTCCCGAAGACAAGGTCGATTCCATTTTCGAGAAATTCTCTCAGGTCGATTCATCCTCGACGCGCCGTCATGAAGGTACTGGTCTCGGACTGGCGATTACGGCGGGTCTGGTCGATCTCTTCGGCGGGTATATCGAGGTCGAGAGCGAATGGGGCAGGGGTTCCGCCTTCACCGTGCATCTGCCGCTACCTGTTGCGGGGACCCGAAACGAGGTCAAGCAGGTACCGGTCAATGTCAAGGGTGCGCGTATTCTCGTCATAGACGACAACGAGATCAATCGTCGCATTCTGAGCGAACAGCTCGAGATGTGGGGCTTCGACAGCTTCGCCGCCGAGGACGGCGATACAGGACTGGCAATTCTCAATGCTGCCGCCGAGATGGAGCTTCCGGTCGATGCCGTCATCCTCGATTATCATATGCCTGTTATGAACGGGGCCGAGGTCGCGAAGGTTATCCGCAGCGACCACAGACACGACGGTGTGTCACTGATCTTTTTGACTTCGATGGACGTGGCGGCCAGCGAGAAGGAATTCGCAGCGGCAAGCGGTCAGGCCCACCTCATGAAGCCCGTTCGTGGTAATGTGCTGCGCAATACGATCGTCGAGGTAGTCCGTGCGGGGCGTCAGCCGCGTGTGCGCGAAGCCGTGCAGGATGCAGTCGTGGCGATCGGCGCTGTCGAACAATCGCTGCCGTTGCGGCCGGTCAATGCCATCGATGTGCTGGTCGCCGAGGACAATGAGGTCAACCAGATCGTATTCACCCAGATCCTGCAGGCGACCGACCTGCGCTTTCTGGTCGTCGCGAACGGCGAGGAAGCGGTCGATGCCTGGAAACAGCTGCAGCCGGCACTGATCATGATGGACGTTTCGATGCCTGTCATGAATGGCCATCAGGCCACGCGCGCCATCCGCCGCCTGGAGGCAGAGGCCGGCCGTGACTGGCACACGCCGATCATCGGCGTGACTGCGCATGCGCTCGACGCCGATCGCGACATGTGCCTGGAGGCTGGAATGGACGACTACATGTCGAAGCCGATCAGCCCCGAACTGCTCGAAGGCAAGGTACGGCGCTGGCTTGGCGATCGCCTGGGCAAGGTCAGCGAAACCGGGGTGTGATCCGGCCTTTTACGCCGCAAAGCATTTCCCGCTTGCCGGCGAAGCCCTTGCGTCGTTCCACGGTAAAGCCGGCGGCCTGAAGACTGCGGCGGACGAAGCCGGCTGCTGCGTAGGTCGCAAAGGTGCCGCCAGGCGCCGACCTGTCGTGCACAAGCTGCAGTAATTCGGGCGACCACATGTCGCTGTTGCGCGACGGCGCAAACCCGTCGAGATACCAGGCATCGAAGCCCGGCGCGGCGTTGCGCACACCCTCCAGCGCAGGGCCGCAGACGACGCTCAGACGAGTCTGCTCATCGAGACGCAGCTCAACCGTATCCTTGGGGTCCTTTGGCCACATCGCAACGAGAGCCTTGCGCTCCGAATCGATTTCCGGCCAGCGCGACAGGGCGCGATCGATTTCCTCGGCCTGCATCGGGTAAAGCTCGAAGGACATGAAATGCAGCTCTGCGCCGGCGCTGCGGTTCAGCTTCCATTGCCGCCATGTCTCGCAGAAATTCAGCGCGGTGCCGAAGCCGAGTTCGCCGATAAGGAAGGTGGCCTGTTCTTGCCAGCGGGCGGGCAGGCCGTTGCCGTCGAGGAAGACGTGGCCGCACTCGAGCCGGCCGTCGGTCTGGCAATAAAAGTGATCGCCAAAGGCCGTCGAATAGGGCATATCGCCGTCTCGCCATTCGAGGGCAGCGGAATTGCCCTCCTGCTTCGGCATCTGATCGGAAACTGGATCTGTCATGGGGAAAGCCGATAATCCTGCACGGCCCGCCGGTCAATCGTCTGCCGATCTCCTGATCGTCGGTGGCGGTATCATGGGGCTCTGGGCTGCGGTTCATGCCGAGCAGCTGGGCGTCGGCACGCTTCTGGTCGATGCGGGATATCTCGGGCAGGGCGCGAGCGGTGGCGTGCTTGGCGCACTGATGCCCCATATGCCGGATCGCTGGTCGGACAAGAAACAGTTTCAGCTGGAGGCGCTGGTCGCTCTGGAGACCGAGATCGCTCGGATCGAGGCGGAAACAGGGCTTTCCGCCGGCTATCGCCGTTCCGGTCGGCTCATTCCGCTGCCGAAGCCGCATCTGCGCACGATCGCTTTGCGTCATGAGCAGGATGCCGTGAACAACTGGCGCCATGACGGTCGCGAATTCCGGTGGCACGTGCTTGACGCACCGCCGGTCGATGATTGGATCGATCCCACCGCCGGAGCCAGCGGCTTCGTCCAAGACACGCTGGCTGCCCGCGTCGCGCCGAGATCGCTCGTGGCCGCTCTGGCCGCATTTCTGCGTGGGGCTCGGCATGTTCGCATCATCGAGGGACTGGCGATCGACGGCCTCGATCCCGACCGCGGGATCGCATCGACACGCCAGGGCGAAATCCGGTTTGACCGCTGTATTCTCTCCGCCGGCCATCGGTCCTTTCCGATGTTGGATGGGATGACAACGGCGCTGCAATCACCGCTCGGCCAGCCGGTGAAGGGGCAGGCTGCCTTGCTCAAGGCGGATGTCGACCCCGGCATGCCTGTCATCTTTCGCGACGGGCTCTATGTCGTCGCGCATGAGGGCGGCCACGTCGCGGTCGGCAGCACCAGCGAGGATCGTTTCGACGATCCCTTGTCGACCGACGAACGGTTGGACGACCTTTTGACTTCTGCCCGCAGCCTTGTCCCTTCGCTCGGCGGCGCCGAAGTGGTTGAGCGCTGGGCCGGGCTTCGGCCGAAGGCGATCGATCGCGATCCTATGGTCGGCGCCCACCCGGAGCATCCGTCGTTGATCGCGCTTACCGGCGGCTTCAAGGTCAGCTTCGGACTTGCGCATCAATTAGCGGCAGCGGCTGTTTATGAGGCATTTCGCATTCTACCTCTGATATATCTGCCTGAAACATTTACCTTGAAGAACCACATTGCTGTTGCTTCACGCAAAACGTGAATGTGAGACCGTCTCAGGTCGTTAATCTGTCATGCAAATCACCTATTTCCTTCGCCATCTGCTTCTAGCGGATTCGCCGATTGCAACCTGAACGAAAGAGGAGATCGCATGCGCCACGCCATTTGCTTCACGCCGTCTGTCAGCGATCCGCTAACGCTGGTTGCCGCCAATTGGCTGGGCCGCAACATATATTCCGGCGCCATGATCGATCCTCCGGCTATCCGGGGCCTCGGTATCCAGGAGATCGCCTACCATACCGCCGTGCCGCGCCGTTATGGTTTTCACGGCGAGCTGAAGGCGCCTTTCCGCCTTGCCAACGAGGCCGACGAACCGGCTCTTCTGCGCGATCTCATGCGCTTCTCCGGCACCCTCGCTCCCTTCGAGATCCCACGACTGGAAGTTGCTAGGCTCGGGAACGCTTTCGGGCTCGTGCCGTCCTTTCCCTGTGCGTCGCTCAACTACCTGGCGGCGGCGCTGGTGCAGGAATTTGACCGCTACCGTGCGCCGCTGACCGAGGCCGAGATCGACCGCTGCGATCCGGATGGTCTCTCGGCAACGCAGTTCGCCAACCTGCACCGCTGGGGTTGCGCGCATGTCATGGACGAATTTCGCTTCCATATGATGCTGACGGGACCTGTCTGTCAGGCCGACATGCCTCGCATCGAGCAGGCGCTACGGGCCTTCTTCGAGCCGGTTCTTACCGCGCCGGTCCCCGTTTCCAATATCGCCTTGATGATGGAGGAAGGAGCAGGCGGTCCGTTCCGCGTGCATTCTCTTCACCCGATGGGCAGGGTGAGTGCCCGTAAGAGCGCTTGAGGCAATAATCTAAAAGCTTGCGTTTCAAGGGAAAAACGCGGTTTCTTTCTTTCCGTCTCGACAATCCCGTCATCCATGCTTACCGTCTGTTCCATTCGAAAGGGTGGTTCGATGGTGTCCGATACATATCCTCGCAATCTGGTCGGCTATGGCCGCAACACGCCCGATCCGAAATGGCCGGGCGATGCCCGTGTCGCCGTGCAGTTCGTCATCAATTACGAGGAGGGCGGCGAGAGCTCTATCCTCGACGGCGATCCGGCCTCCGAAAACCTTCTGTCCGAGATCGTCGGTGCTGCCGCCTGGCCGAACCAGCGCAACCTCAACATGGAATCGATCTACGAATATGGTTCCCGCAGCGGGTTCTGGCGCCTCTGGCGGATGTTCACCGAACTCAAGGTGCAGGCGACCGTCTATGGCGTGACGCTTGCCATGGCGCGCAATCCGGAAGCGGTGGCAGCCATGAAGGAAGCTGGCTGGGAAATCGCCAGCCACGGTTATCGCTGGCTGGAATACAAGGATTTTCCCGAGGATCTGGAGCGCAAGCACATTCTCGAGGCGGTGCGGCTGCATACCGAGCTCACCGGCGAGCGGCCCTACGGAATGTACCAGGGCAAGCCTTCCGACAACACGCTGCGGCTGGTGCAGGAAGAGGGCGGCTTCCTCTATTCCTCCGACTCCTACGCCGACGATCTGCCTTACTGGGTCAATGGGGTGGACGGAAATCCGTTCCTGATCATCCCCTATACGCTCGAAACGAACGACATGCGGTTTGCGACGCCGCAGGGGTTCAACTCCGGCGACCAGTTCTTCACCTATCTCAAGGACGCCTTCGATACGCTTTACGAAGAAGGCAAGGCCGGCAGCCCGAAGATGATGTCGGTCGGGCTCCACTGCCGTCTCGTCGGCCGCCCTGGGCGCGCCGCGGCATTGAGGCGTTTCATCGAATATGTGCTCAAGCACGACAAGGTCTGGGTCCCGCGGCGCATCGAGATTGCGCAACATTGGCACCAGCACTATAAGCCCGATTCAACTGCGGCAGGAGCGATCTGATGGTGACCCGCGAGGATTTCGTGGCGCGCTTCGGCGGCGTCTTCGAGCACTCTCCTTTCATCGCGGAGCGGGCGCATGATGCAGGTCGCATCGTCGAGCCGCTGCTGTGCGTCGAGGTGCATGTGGCGATGGTCGCGGCATTCCGCGCTGCGGAGGCGAACGAGCGGCTTGGTGTACTGAAGGCGCATCCGGATCTCGCTGGCAAGCTCGCGATTGCGGGCGAACTGACGGAAGACAGCAGGCGCGAGCAGGCCGGCGCTGGCCTAGACCGCCTGAGCGCCGAAGAGCATGCGCGCTTCACCGCGCTCAACACCGCTTACACCGAGAAATTCGGCTTTCCCTTCATCATTGCCGTGAAGGGGCTGAACAAGGACGATATCCTCGCGGCCTTTGAAACGCGCGTCGGCAACGATCGCGATGAGGAATTTTCGACCGCTGCCGCGCAGGTGGAAAAGATCGCCCTGCTGCGCCTGCAATCCATGCTTCCGGAGACCTGAATGACAGAGACTGCCAAGATCGAACTGCCGTCCTTTGCGGTAGGCGCCGTCAACCTCGCATCCGCCTTCCTGGGCGCCAAGGGGCTCTATGCGACCGACGAATTCTTCGCGCCGCTCGAGCGGATGCTGCAGGATGCACCGGCGGTTTTCGATCCCGATCTCTACGACGACAACGGCAAGTACATGGATGGCTGGGAAAGCCGGCGCAAGCGCGTTGCCGGCCACGACTGGTCGATCATCAAGCTTGCCATGCCGGGCCGCATCTTCGGCTTCGATGTCGATACGCATTTCTTCACCGGCAACTATCCGCCGCATTGCTCGATCGAGGCGGCTTTCGTCGAAAGCGGCGATCCGAGCGATGCGATCGAGTGGACTGAGCTTCTCGCTAAATCGCCGCTCGGGCCGAGCGCACAGCATTTCTTCGAAAATGTCGACAGGCAAAAGGTCTGGACGCATCTGCGCCTGCATATCTATCCCGACGGTGGCGTCGCGCGCCTGCGTGTCTACGGTTCGGCCTATTTCGACTGGTCGAAGGTTGGTGCTGCCGAAGAGGTCGATCTCGCCTATATCTTCAACGGCGCCAAGTCGCTCGCCTGGTCGGACGCGCATTACGGCCACCCCGACAAGATCCTGGGCCCCGGCCGCGGTCGCAACATGGGCGACGGTTGGGAAACCAAGCGCCGCCGCGGCCCCGGCCACGACTGGGCGATCATCCGCCTCGGTCATACAGGTACGATCAAGCGCGTCGTGGTCGATACGCACTTTTACAAGGGCAATTTCCCAGATACATGCGAACTGATGGGTGCCTATCTACCCGATCTCGGCGATACGCTGACCGAGGCTGAGATTACCGCTTCCGAGCAGTGGAAGCCGATCCTGTCGCGCAGCAAGCTCCAGGCGGACCATATCCACGAATACGGCGCCGAAGCCGTCGCTGATATCGGACCGGTCACGCATGTGCGCTACGCCATGCATCCCGATGGCGGCACGATGCGGCTGAGGCTCTACGGCAACAAGGGCTGAGAACCGGGCGTGAGCTTTTTTCTTTCACGGCACTTGGCTATAGTCGCGGCATCGGGAAGGATGCCGCGATGAGACCGTCGGAAGCATTGGAGAAGAATAGGCAGGCGATCCGGGAGATTGTCGCGCGTCGGCAACTTTCCAATCCGCGTGTCTATGGATCGGTATTGAGAGGCGAAGATCGCGTCGACAGCGATCTCGACATCCTTGTCGATCCCTCGGCCACGACGACCCTGTTCACGCTTGGCGGCGTTCAGTGGGAACTGGAAGATGCGCTCGGCATCCGGGTCGATGTGAAAGTTCCGGGCGATTTCCCCGCGAAGGTTAGGGACCGTATCCTGTCGGAAGCTCTGGCCATATGACCGAAGACCGGCTTTTCACCTATCTTGATCGAATGGAAACCGCGGCATCGCGGGCGATTGGCTATGTGGTCGATATGGAGAAGGCCACGTTTTATCGCGATCAGCGGACGCAGGATGCGGTGATTGCAAATGTCGCTGCCATTGGGGAGTGCGTGACCAAGATTATGGATACCTATCCCGAATTCGTGGTCGATCATCCGCAAATACCGTGGCGGGATATCCGCACCATGCGCAATCGCGTTGCGCATCAATATTTCGAAGTCGATGTCGATACCGTCTGGCTGACGGTCAAGATCAAGATGCCGGAGTTGCTGCAGGAACTCGATTCCCTCCGCAACTGGCGCGCCCAAGGCGAATGACATTCATGTCCCAGCATCTCGAAATCCATCCGCTCACCAAAGCCGCCTTCGCCCTCTTCGGCGATGTCATCGAGGCCGATCCGGCGACGATGCGCTATATCAATGGCGGCACGACCGAGCGCTTTCATGCGCTGGCGGCGCCGGAGGCTGCGGGCGAGGGTGCGCGCGTCATCATCAATCTCTTCCGTGGCCAGCCGCGGGCCTTTCCCTATGAGGTTGGAATGATGGAGCGGCATCCTTTCGGCAGCCAGAGCTTTTCACCGATCTCGGGGCGGCCGTTTCTGGTCGTCGTATCCGCAGACGAGGCCGGCCGGCCGGGCAGGCCGCAGGTGTTTCTTGCGCGCGGCGACCAGGGCGTGAACTATCGCCGCAATGTCTGGCATCACCCGTTGATTGCGCTGGGCGAGCCTAGCGATTTTCTTGTTGTCGACCGCGAAGGTCCCGGCAACAATCTGGAAGAATTCTTCTTCGAAACGCCTTTTACCATCGGAGCGCCGACCCCATGACCGGACTGACCACCCATGTGCTCGATACCGCGCTCGGCAAACCTGCGCAGGGGCTGAGGATCGATCTTTTCAAGATCGATGGCGAGGCGCGCAAGCATCTGAAGGCTGTGGAGACCAACGCGGATGGTCGCGTCGATGGCGGGCCTATCCTTATTGGCGAAGACTTTCAGGTCGGCTCCTATGAGCTTCTGTTCCACGCGGGCGATTATCTGCGCGCCACAGGCGCGACGCTGACGGAGCCTGCATTTCTCGATCTCGTTCCCATCCGCTTCGGCATTGCCGACACGACGGGGCACTATCACGTCCCGTTGCTGATCTCGCCCTATGGCTATTCGACCTATCGCGGAAGCTAAGGCAATTCCAGCAAAAGTGTAACACGGTTTTGCGCCGGGAATTGCGTCAAATCAAAGAGATAAAGCTTTTCCGCGCTTCGAGGAAAAGCGGAAATGTTCTAGACGGCCTGCGACCATCAGGCCGCAAGCCGAAATACGCATTTACTGCCGTCCGGCGATGATGGACGAGTTGACGTCCTTGATATCCCGCTTGCCGCAGAGGGCCATGGTGATATCCATTTCCTTGCGGATGATGCCGAGCGCGAGGCTGACGCCTTCCTTGCCCATGGCGCCGAGGCCGTAGAGGAAAGGCCGGCCAATGAAGGTGCCCTTGGCGCCGAGCGCCACGGCCTTCAGGACGTCCTGGCCGGAGCGGATGCCCCCATCCAGATGCACCTCAATCTTGTGCCCGACCGCATCGACGATCGAGGGCAGCATGCTGATCGTCGAGGGTGCGCCGTCCAGCTGACGGCCGCCATGGTTGGAGACGATGATCGCATCGGCGCCGCTGTCGGCTGCGGCCTTCGCGTCCTCGACGTCGAGGATGCCCTTGATGATCAGTGGTCCGCCCCATTGTTCCTTGATCCAGGAAACGTCGGCCCAGGACAATTGCGGGTCGAACTGCTCGTTCGTCCAGACGGAGAGCGAAGAGAGGTCCGACACATTCTTGGCGTGGCCGACGATGTTGCGGAAGGTATGGCGCTTGGTCTGCAGCATGCGCATGCACCAGACCGGCCGGGTCGCCATCTGCCAGATATGGTTAGGAGTGAATTTCGGCGGGGCGGAGAGGCCGTTTCGCACATCCTTGTGGCGCTGCCCGAGAATCTGCAGGTCGGCGGTCAGGACCAGCGCCGAGCATTTGGCCGCCTTGGCGCGGTTGATCAGATTGAGGACAAAGTCCTTGTCCTTCATCACATAAAGCTGGAACCAGAAGGGCTTTGACGTGACCGAGGCAACATCCTCGATCGAGCAGATGCTCATCGTCGAGAGCGTGAAGGGAATGCCGAATTCCTCAGCGGCGCGCGCTGCCAGCATCTCGCCGTCGGCATGCTGCATGCCGGTCAATCCCGTCGGCGCAAGCGCGACCGGCATGGATACCTTTTGCCCGACCATCGTCGTTTCCAGCGTACGGTTCGTCATGTCGACGAGAACGCGCTGGCGCAGCTTGATCTTTGCGAAGTCCGCTTCGTTGGCCCGATAGGTCGATTCCGTCCACGCGCCGGAATCGGCATAGTCAAAGAACATCTTCGGCACACGACGCTGAGCGAGTGTCTTGAGATCGGCGATGGTAAGCGGAGTGGCCATTGCGGATTGCCTTCACATGTGAATAGTTTACTCGCCCATAACACGATTTTCGCAGCAATGTTATGGAAATTTAATGCTCGCCGGGATTGTCCAGTGGCTAGGTATGCGGACCGTCGAGGACTTGTCCAGAGGGGACATCGACCGCCGGTTCCTTGCTTGCGGCCCATTTGAGCAAGGCGTCTAGGGCCGGGCAGAGCGCTTGTCCCCAATCGGTCAGACCATATTCTACCTTCGGCGGTACCTGATGATGGACGATCCTTCTGACGACGCCATCGGCTTCCATCTGCCGAAGCTGCTGGATCAGCATTTTCTGGGATATGGCCGGGATAGCCTTTTCCAGTTCCGAGAAGCGTAAAAGCTTGCCACCGAACAGGTGGAAGAGAATGACCAGCTTCCAGCGACCCTCGAGGATGCGCAAGACATTCTCCACGCCGCTTGCCGCGGCCGATGGTGTCGAGAAGTCGTTGGGCTTACTTTCGGGTAAGTACCCTACTTTTTCGTGCGTTCTTGCCATTTCTCTTGCTTAACACCATTTTCAGGTCAGCGCAACGCCAAGGCGAAGCGTGAACGGCGGCGCCCCGTTTCCTGACATTCAACAGAGGAACCGAGAGATGACACTATCACTGCCTGAAAAGCTGGCAGCCTATTTCGCTGCCGTGAACAGACGGGATATCGACGGTATGCTGTCGTGCTTTGCCGAGGATGCTTTGGTCCGGGACGAGGGTGAGGATATGCGCGGACGTGCCGAGATCCGCGCTTGGATCGAGAGGACCACCGAGAAATATGGCATCACCGCCGAGATCGAGGGCATGGAGGCTCATGGCGATGCCATAAAGATCGCAGCCCGCGTTTCAGGCACGTTTTCCGGCAGTCCCATTACTCTGAACTATAATTTTACCCTCGGCGCCCGTGAGATCGTTGGTCTGGAGATCGGCCTATGAGACATGCATCGGCATTTTCCATCGATCGCCAAGAGTTTTCGGGCAGGCGCGTACTTGTGACTGGCGGCACAAAGGGTGCGGGTGCCGCCATCGTCCGACGGCTTTCTGCTGGCGGTGCGACCGTCGCCGCGACGGCACGCTCGCCATCGGAAGGGCAGAGGGATGGCTTGTTCATCCGGGCTGATCTTTCGACCCCGGAAGGCGTCGCTTACGTCGTCGAGCGCCTTCGTCAGGAATTCGGCGGTCTGGATATTCTGATCCACAATCTCGGCGGCTCCAGCACGCCGGGTGGAGGCTTTGCGGCTATCACCGACGCGCTATGGCAGCAGGAATTGAATCTCAATCTGATGGCTGCGGTGCGGCTCGACCGGGCGCTGCTGCCCGAGATGATCGAGCGCCGGTCGGGCGTGGTCATCCACATTTCCTCAATCCAGCGCAGGCTTCCCCTCCATGAATCGACGATCGCCTACGCTGCGGCAAAGGCGGCGCTTACGACCTATAGCAAGGTCCTCTCCAAGGAACTCGGTCCGAAAGGCGTCCGCGTGACTTCGGTCGCTCCCGGCTGGATCATGACCGAGGCGGCGGAAGCCATGGTCCAGCGAATTGCGGAGCATGGCGGTATCGATGAAGCTGCGGCGCACCAGAGCATCATGGATGCGCTCGGCGGTATCCCGATCGGCCGCCCGGCCTATCCGGAAGAGGTGGCGGAACTCGTCGCTTTCCTAGCCTCGGATCGTGCGGCATCCATCCACGGGGCGGAATACACGATCGATGGCGGGACGGTTCCGGTGGTTTGATCCCGCCTTAAAGGCGATGAAGAGCGTTCTTCATCGCCTTGCCGGCGACGTAGGTCTCGGCGATTGCCCTATCGTCACCCATCGTCTGCAGCAGGAAGAGTTCTTCGTGCAGGGTCGTCACCACTTCCATCTTCAGCGCCATGGCCGGCGTTGCCGATGCGTCGAGGATGGTGAGGTCCGCGTCGGTGCCGGGTTCAAGCGTGCCGATGCGGTCCGAGAGCGACAGCGCTTCGGCGTTGCCGAGGGTCATGTGGTAGTAGCTATCCAGCGGGTTGAGGCGCTCGCCGAGCAATTGCTGGATTTTGTATGCCTCGTCCATCGTCCTCAGCATCGAATAGCTGGAGCCGCCGCCGATATCCGTCGCAACGCCGATGCGAACCGGCTTTTCGCGGCGGGAGAGCGCCTTCAGCGGGAAGAGACCGGAGCCGAGGAAGAGGTTCGAGGTCGGGCAGTGGACGGCGATCGAGCCGGCTTCGCTCATGGCATCCGCCTCGCGCTCCGAGAGATGGATGCAGTGGCCGAAGAGGGTCTTTTTGCCGAGCAGGCCGTAGCGGGCATAGATATCCGTATAGTCGATGGCTTCAGGGTAGAGCTCGCAGGTATATTTGATCTCGTCGTGGTTTTCCGAGAGATGCGTCTGGATGTGCAGGTCGGGGAATTCGCGGGCGAGCGCTGCGGTCGCCTCCATCTGCTCGGGCGTCGAGGTGATGGCGAAGCGGGGGGTGATGGCGACATGGTTGCGGCCCTTGCCGTGCCAGTCCGATATGACCTGTCGGGTCTCGTCATAGCCCATATCAGGCGTGTCGAGCAGGCCCTGCGGGGCGTTGCGATCCATCATCACCTTGCCGCCGACCATGCACATGTTCCGGCGCATCGCTTCGGCGAAGTAAGCGTCGGCCGATGTCTTGTGGACGGAGCAGTAGGCGACGGCTGTTGTTGTGCCGTGACGGATCAGCTCGTCGTAGAAATGCGTGGCAATGCGCTCGGCGTGGGCGCTTTCGACGAAGCGGCATTCCTCGGGGAAGGTGTAGGTGTTCAGCCATTCCAGCAGGTTGGCCGCGTAGGAGGCGATGACTTGCATCTGCGGGAAATGCAGGTGCGTGTCGATGAAGCCCGGCATGATCAGGTGCGGGCGATGGTCGGCTTCGACTGCATCGGCCGGTGCCTTGGCCTTGATCTCGGCATAGGACCCCCGAGCGGCGATGATGCCGTCCTTGATCAGAAGACCGCCGTCTTCTTCATAGATATAGCTGCCGGTATCGGTCAGGCTCTGCGGCGCGCGCAGGAAGGAGAGCAGGCGGCCGCGGAGGAGTGTCGTCGTCATTCTTGTTTGCCCTGATTGATGGCGCTTTCATACCAGGCGACCAGCAGCTTGCGTTCGTCCGGCGTCACATCGGTGACGTTGCCGGGCGGCATGGCTTGGCTGCGGCCTGCCTGGATGTAGATCTCGCGGGCATGCATAGCCATATCCGCGTCGTTTTCCAACATTACACCTTTTGGCGGCCGGGCGATGCCTTCATAAGCCGGCTCTGCCGCATGGCACATGGAACAGCGCGTCGAGATGATCTGCCTGGCGGCAGGAAAATGAGCGTCGGCGGCAAACTGCTGGAAGGCCGGGGCAACGGCGTTCGCATCCTTCTCTCCGGTCAGCACCTTCGGAACCGTCGATAGCCACATGATGAGAATGAACAGGATGACGGTCACCAGCCAGGTCCAGGTGGGCTTGCCCATGCGCGCATGCGTCGTGTTGAACCAGTGGCGGATGGTGACGCCCATCAGGAAGACGAGGGCGGCGATGACCCAGTTGAACTCAGTGCCGAAGGCCAGGGGATAATGGTTCGACAGCATGAAGAAGATGACTGGCAACGTCAGATAGTTGTTGTGCAGTGAACGCTGTTTGGCGATCTGGCCATATTTCGGGTCCGGCGTGCGGCCGGCGATCAGATCAGCGACGACGATCTTCTGATTGGGGATGATGATCATGAAGACGTTGGCCGACATGATCGTCGCCGTGAAGGCGCCAAGATGCAGGAAGGCGGCGCGACCGGTGAAGAGGTGCGTGTAGCCCCAGGCCATGAAGACAAGCACGACATAGAGCACCGCCATCAGGCCCCAGGTATTCTTGCCGATCGGCGACTTGCAGAGCCCGTCATAGACAAGCCAGCCGACCGCCAGCGAGACAAGCGAGATCAGGATGGCGACGGGGGCGCTGACATCGAGCACATGCCGGTCGATGAGGAAGAGATCCGCGCCGCCGTAGTAGACGATGCAGAGCATCAGGAAGCCGGAGAGCCAGGTAAAATAGCTCTCATATTTGAACCAGGTGAGATGCTCGGGCATCTGCGCCGGGGCGACCAGATATTTCTGGATATGGTAGAAGCCGCCGCCATGCACCTGCCATTCCTCGCCATAGGCGCCGGGGGGAAGATGCGGGCGCTTCACCAGCCCGAGATCGAGCGCGATGAAATAAAAGGACGAGCCGATCCAGGCAATGGCGGTGACGACGTGAAACCAGCGGGCAGCAAAGGCCAGCCATTCCCACGCGATGGCATATTCATACATTCAGTTCCCCTTTTTTCCTTCGACTCGACACCTTGCAAAATGTTGGGCGACTAGGGAAGGGGAGAGTTTTATTGCCGGCCTCTTTGGTCGGCTGAGCCTTGCCGCAGGAATTACACGATCCTGTGTATTGTGGAGTGCTCATATATCGGCAATCCTGATGCATTCGGCGGATTTTGTAGGTCTTGCCGCCGGGATTTGGCAGACATAGATGATTCAAGATGGCCGTGTGACGATCGTTGCAAGGTCGGGCCGCCGGGCGAGACGCCTTCGCGGCAGCACATTGCCAGCGGAGAATTGCCCATGCGCTTTACTCTAACGCTTGTTATGTTTTTCTTTGCATTTTGCATCCATGCCTACGGCCACGATGCTCCCAGCGGTTGGGCTTACGATCCCTATTGTTGCAACGGTGACGGCGAGAGCGGCGACTGCCAGATGATACCCTCTCGCACCGTGAAGGTCGTCCAAGGCGGCTTTCAGATCACCCTCGAACCCGGCGATCATCGGCTCGTGACGCGCAATCATACCTTTCTGATCCCGCAGCGGAAAACCATGCACTCGCCGGATGGTGCCTATCACCTGTGCCTCTTCCCGGACGAGAATACGCTACGCTGCTTTTATGCGCCTGATATGGACTATTGATCGGCGTTGGTCGCTCTCAACTTTGCTCGACGTTGAATTTCTCCAGCAGCCAGTTCCGGAAAGACTTGATTTTCGGAACGTTTCTCCTGTTTTCCGGATAAACCAGCCAATAGTCGCGGCCATCATTGCAGGTAAGCGGGAAGGGTTGGTAGAGCCTGCCCGACGCGACATCCTCCTGAAAATGTCCGGGATTGAGTATCGCCACGCCTTGGCCCGCCATGGCGATACTGGCGTCGAGGATTTGTGTGCCAAACTCGTTCTTCGGAAATTTATCGAGCCCCGGATTCTCGACGCCGGCGGCCGCAAACCATTGTGCCCACCAATGATCGCCGGCGCTGATGATCGTCAGCTTCAACAGGTCGGCCGGCTCGTTGATCCCGCCGATCTCGGCGGCGAGTTTCGGGCTGAGCATCGGGGCGAAATCAAGTTCCATGAATCGATGCGCCATCAATCCCGGCCAATTGCCTCGTCCCCAGCGAATGGCGACATCGGCCGTCTCGCGCTGGAAATCGATGACGGTTGAGGAGGTTACCAACCTGACAGCCATGTTCGGGTGCTTCAACTGAAACGAGCCGATATAGCGCGACAGCCATTGCTGGGCAAAGGTCGCGGTCGAGTGGATCGTCAGCGTTTCTTCGGTCGTCTTGCGCAGCGAGGCCATGGCCTCTGCCAGCATGTCGAAGGCTTCGGCCACTTTCGGCGCTAGTCGCTCGCCCGTCTCCGTCAGCGAAATCTGCCGGGGGCGGCGCAGGAAGAGCGGTTCGCCGACATTCTCCTCCAGAAGCTTGATCTGGTAGCTCACCGCCGTCTGCGTCATGCCGAGCTCTTCGCCGGCTTTGGTGAAGCTGCCCAGGCGCGCCACAGCCTCGAAGACGCGCAGCGCATTGAGCGGAAACTGCTTCGATAGCTTCATGGATAAGCTCTCTTTATGCATGCAGACAGTTGTTCGATTGGATTTACAGCACTTTCGGCCGCAGACTGCAATTCCATACATCAAACATCCGAGGTGATGTCATGAGTTGCCAAATTGTCGAACAAACATCCGTCGAGAAAATTCCTGCCTGGATGCGCCTGATCGAATTGTTGAGCCTGCCGCTATCGCGCGGTGATGGGACGCCCGGCAAGGTCGATCTCGATGACATGCCGGATCGCGTGAAGCGCGACATGGGGTTTCTGGATGGACGTGAGCCGCGCTACGAGGATGATCTGAGGCGGTAAAGGGTAAGCGCGGTCATGATTTCAGCCGCGGTCATGGCGGCAATCACTTCCGGCCGCTTGTCCCTGACCGTGGCGCCGCCGATCGGCAGCGTCAGCCTGTCCACCCATGCCTTGTCGCCGCCGGCGTCGCGCACCAGCCAATGGGAGAAAGTCGCGCGCTTGGTAGCCGAGCCGATCATGCCGACATAGGCGAGATCGTCGCGGGCAAGCGCCTCGCGGGCGATCAGGAAATCGAGTGCGTGATCATGCGTCAGGATGACGAGCGCCGAACCGGGACGCATGTCGGCGACCTGTGCTTCGGGCATGGCGACGAGCCGAGTGGCTATGTCTGCGGGAAGCTCGTCGAGCTCTTGGCTGCGGGTCTCGATGACGGTTGTCAGCAGGGGCAGGGGCCTGAGCGCTACCGCAAGCGCCTTACCCACATGGCCGGCCCCGAAAATGTGAACCTCCGGCCAATCATGCGTCTCGTCCTCGATCCGTCGCTTCAGGTCGTCGATGACTTCAGCCGTCGCCGGCCGGCAGCGCAGTTGCGTACGCCCACCGCAGCACTGGCCGATCTCGGGACCGAGCGGAATGGCCATGAATTCCACACCCGCGCCCCGCAGCATGTCGCGGGCATTGGCAATCGCCAGGAACTCGAACTGCCCACCACCGATCGTACCCCAGAGATGCTCGGCCGAGACGAGCATGAAGGTTCCGGTTTCGCGGGGGGTGGAGCCCTGCGTGCCCACGATTTCGATCAGGATGGAGGCGGAGTTGGCGGAGAGGAAGGTCTGGAGCTCGGTCATGGCGTTGCGACCGGAGGGTTCGTGGGTGTGATGCGACCCCCCTGAATCATCACATCGCCTTCAACCGCTCGACCGCCATCAGCACGCGCTCCGGCGTTGCCGGCGCATCAAGCCGCGGGCAAACCTTGTAATCCCTGACGCTGGCGACGGCCATCGAGAGGGCTTCCAGGACCGAAATCGCCAGCATGAAGGGCGGTTCGCCGACGGCCTTGGAGCGGCCGATGGTGGGTTCGGTGTTTTCAGCCCATTCGGCGAGGCGGACGTTGAAGGTCTTTGGTCGGTCCGATGCAAGCGGGATCTTGTAGGTGGAGGGGGCATGCGTCCGCAGGCGGCCCTTGTCGTCCCACCACAGCTCTTCGGTCGTCAGCCAGCCCATGCCCTGGACGAAAGCGCCCTCGACCTGGCCGATATCGATCGCCGGGTTCAGCGAGCGGCCGACATCGTGGAGAATGTCCGTGCGGTCGATCAGGTATTCACCGGTCAGCGTATCGATCGAGACTTCCGTGCAGGATGCGCCGTAGGAGAAATAATAGAAGGGCGTGCCGCGTCCTGCCTTGCGGTCCCAATGGATTTTCGGCGTCTTGTAGAAGCCGGCCGCCGAAAGCTGCACGCGGCCGAAATAGGCCTGTTTGATGAAATCGGGGAAGGGGATCTCGACGTCGCGGACGCGAATCCGGTTCGGCAGGAAGACGACCTCCTCTGCCCCGACGCCCCATTTCTCGACGGCGAAGGCGACCAGCCGTTCCTTGATCTGCCGGGCAGCGTCATAGGCGGCCATGCCGTTGAGATCGGAACCGGAGGAGGCTGCTGTCGCTGATGTGTTCGGCACCTTGGCGGTTGTCGTCGCCGTGATCTTCACGCGTTCGATGTCGACCTGGAAGGCATCGGCCAGCACTTGCGCCACCTTGATGTAGAGGCCCTGGCCCATCTCGGTGCCGCCATGGTTCAGGTGGATCGAGCCGTCCTGATAGATATGGACGAGCGCGCCAGCCTGATTGAAGGCGGTCATGGTGAAGGAAATGCCGAATTTGACCGGCGTCAGCGCAATGCCCTTGCGGATATAGCGGCTGGAGCGGTTGAATTCGATGATGGCGTTGCGGCGGGCCTGGTAGTCGCAGCTTTCCTCGAGCTCGTCGACGATGCGGCGGATGATGTTGTCCTCCACCTCCTGGTGATAGGGCGTCGTCGTGCGACCGGAGCCTGGTTGGCCGTAGAAATTCAGCTTGCGGATTTCGAGCGGGTCCTTGCCGAGGGCATAGGCGATTTCCTCTATCATGCGCTCGCCACCGAGCATGCCTTGCGGTCCGCCGAAGCCGCGGAAGGCGGTATTGGAAACCGTGTGGGTCTTCAGTGGCTTGGATACGATATGCACATGCGGATAGAAATAGCTGGAATCCGCATGGAAGAGCGCGCGGTCAGTGACCGGGCCTGAGAGATCGGAGCAGAAGCCGCAGCGCGCCGCATAGGTGGCGTCGACGGCGTGAATGCGGCCGTCCCCGTCGAAGCCGACCTCGTAGTCGACCATGAAATCATGGCGCTTGCCCGTCGCGACCATGTCCTCGTCGCGGTCGGGGCGGAACTTGATCGCGCGCTTCAGCTTCTTGGCAGCGAGGGCGGCAAGGGCGGCGAACTGGTTGCCCTGCGTTTCCTTTCCGCCGAAGCCGCCGCCCATGCGGCGCACGTTGACGGTCACGGCATGGGAGGGAATGTTCAGGACGTGGCCGACGATATGCTGGATTTCGCTCGGATGCTGGGTGGATGACCAGACGGTGACCTCGTCGTCCTCGCCGGGGATTGCCATGGCGATATGGCCTTCCAGATAGAAGTGCTCCTGGCCGCCGATGCGCATGCGGCCGGTCAGCCGGCGCGGCGCGTTCGCCATCTCCGCCTTTGCCTCGCCGCGCTTCAGCGTCATCGGTTCGTAGACCACGGCGCCGCCATTCTCCAATGCGCCGTCGATGTCGCTCCAATGCGGCAGGTCGGCATATTCGATCTTGGCGAGCGTGGCTGCGCGGCGGGCGGCGTCGCGCGTCTCGGCGATGACAGCAAAGATCGGCTGGCCGTGGAACTCGACCCTGGTTTCCGCAAGCAGCGGCTCGTCATGCATGCCGTTAGAGGAAACGTCGTTGAGGCCGGGCACGTCCTTGCCTGCGAAGACCCAGACGACGCCCGGATAGGCCTTCACTGCCGAAAGGTCGATGGAAAGGATATCGGCATGTGCGCGGTCTGAGAGGCCCAGCGCGCCATGCAGGAGGTTCTTGGGTTCGGGAATATCGTCGATATAATCGGCAGTTCCGGTCACATGCTTATGCGCTGAATCATGTCGCGTCGAGCCGTGCATGGATCCGCTGATGACGGCCTTTGGGTTTTCGAAGGCGGACTTGTCCATCAGATGGCTCCTCCGGTCTTTGTGGTCAAAACCCCTCCCCAACCCTTCTCCATGAGGGGGAGGGGTTTGATTGCCCCGAGGAATTTCTGTCGGTGGGGCGAGGCAGTGCCATGCGTGATCTCCTCCCTTGTGGTGGAGATGGCCGGCAGGCTAGAGGGGGTATGGGCTTGCACAAACATCACGCCACCTCCTCGAACCGCTTCAGCTCCTGCGGTGCGCCCGATGTTTCCAGATAGAAGCGGATGAGCAGGTTCTTTGCCGTCAGCTGCCGGTATTCGGCCGTGGCGCGCCAGTCGGTGAGGGGCTGGAAATCCGTGTCGAAAGCGGCGCGAGCGGCGTTGATGGTTGCTTCGATCCAGGGTTTGCCCAGCAATTCGGCCTCGACCGTGCGGGCTCGCTTCGGTATGCCGGCCATGCCGCCATAGGCGATCGTGATATCGGTGACGTTGCCTGTTTCGTCGAGTGTCAGGCGGAAGGCGCCGAGCACGGCGGTGATGTCCTCGTCGCGGCGCTTGGTGATCTTGTAGACGGCAAACTGGCTTTCAGCGGGCGGATAGGGGACGAAGATGCTTTCGATGAATTCGGTCTTTGCCCGATCCTGCTTGCCATAGGTGATGAAATAGTCTTCCAGCGCGACCATGCGCGTGCCGCTAGCGGAGCGCAGCTTGACGGTTGCGCCGAGCGCGATCAACGGTGGCGGGCTGTCGCCGATCGGGGAACCATTCGCGATATTGCCGCCGATCGTGCCCATGTTGCGTACCTGCTCGCCGCCAATGCGGTTGATGAGATTGCCGAGCGTCGGGATCTTTGCGGCCATGGTCGCGAAGGCCTGGCTGTAGGTGACGCCCGATCCGATGGTGAAGCCCTTGTCGCCTTGTATGATCATCTGCAGGTCGAGGAGATGATTGATGAAGACCACGGGATTAAGCCGGCGCATCTGCTTCGTCACCCAGAGACCGACATCGGTGGAGCCGGCGACAATGGTCGCGTCGGGCTCGTCGGCAAGGATGCGGGAAAGATCGGTCATGGAGCCGGGGATGATAAGTCTGTCCTCGCCCGAGGAGACGGTGATGGTTTCCTTCGGACGCATGGCCCAGAGACGGGCTATGATATCGGAGCGATTTTTTTCCAGGGGATCAAAGAGGGCGCTCGGGCGCGTCCGGCTTATCTGCTCGGCGGCCCTGACGATCGGCTCGTAGCCGGTGCAGCGACAGAGATTGCCCTGCAGCGCCTTTTCGATCTCGGCCCGGTCAGGCTTCTCGGTTGCGAGCCAGAGGCCATAGAGCGACATGACGAAGCCGGGCGTACAGAATCCGCATTGCGAGCCGTGACAGTCGACCATCGCTTGCTGGACAGGATGCAGCGTGCCATCCTTGGCGGCCAGGTGTTCGACCGTGACCACATGGGTGCCATGGAGCGAGCCGACGAAACGGATGCAGGCATTGACCGATTCATAGCGCAGGCCGCCGTCGATCAGCCGCCCGACCAGAACGGTGCAGGCGCCGCAATCGCCCTCCGCGCATCCCTCCTTCGTGCCTGTCAGATGCCGCTTGAGACGCAGGAAATCCAGGAGCGTCTCCGTCGGGCGCAGGCTGGATAGCGAAATCTCCTCGCTGTTGAGGATGAAGCGGATGCTGTCGTTCATATTGTTCCCGGCTTATTGTCTTTATTGTCGAGCCGGCTTTTTTTACGCCGGTCTCAACCTTGTATGGTTATGCCGCAGTCCATCCCCCGTCAATCGAGAGATGTGTGCCGGTGATCTGTCTCGCGTCATCGCTGGCGAGATAGAGCGACATTGCCCCGATCTCCTCGGCCTTGACGAATTCGCGCGTCGGCTGCGCCTTGAGGATCACCTCGGTCTTCACCTGCTCCTCGGTCATGCCGCGGGCCCTCGCGGTATCGGGGATCTGCTTTTCCACCAGCGGCGTCAGCACGTAGCCGGGGCAGATCGCATTCACGGTCACGCCGAATTCCGCAAGCTCGAGGGCGGCAGTCTTCGTCAATCCCAGTATGCCATGTTTTGCCGCGACATAGGCGGATTTGAAGGGCGAGGCGACAAGGCCGTGCGCCGAGGCGATATTGATGATCCGCCCGTACTTCTTCGCCTTCATGAAGGGGATTGCAGCGCGCATCGTATGGAAGGAGCTGGACAGGTTGATGGCGATGATCTGGTCCCACTTGTCGATCGGGAAATCCTCGATCTTTTCGACATGCTGGACGCCGGCATTGTTGACCAGAACGTCGATGCCGCCAAAGGTTTTTGCGGCCGTTGTGATGAGGTCTGCGATTTCGGCGGGCTTGGTCATGTCGGCCGGGTGATAGAGGACCCTGCCGCCACCGGACGACTGCAGCCGATCCTTGATCGCCTCGATCTCTTCCGGCTTGCCGAAGCCGTTGATCACGACGTTCTCGCCCTTTGCCGCAAAGGCCGTCGCAATGGCGAGCCCGATGCCGCTGGTGGATCCTGTCACGACGACTGTTCTGGGCATGAAAATCTCCGCTTACTGTGCTGCACTGCAATCAGTGGCAGCCTAGTCCCGAATCAAGGGACATGTCCATCAGCTCGCGTTGAAGCCATCGTGATAGTGGACCTGCCCTGAGGGAAGGGGTTCGGCGAACGCCAGTCGCATGAAATACTCGGCCGGTGCATCGGCGAAGATCAGGCTGTCGTCGTTGCGGAAACCGAAGCGCTGGTAGTAGCCGGGATCGCCCAGAACCACGCATCCCATGGCACCCATGTTTTGCAGCCGGGAAAGGCCGTCGCGGACGAGCCTTTCACCAATGCCCTGCCTTTGCTGGTCGGGCCGCACCGAAACCGGGCCGAGCCCGTACCAGCCTTTGTCTTCGCCATCGATCGTGACCGGTGAAAAGGCAACATGCCCGAGAACTTCGTCTTCCTCCGTTGCAACGAGCGAGATCGTCAGGGCGCCAGCTTGACGAAGAGCATCAATGATTTGGGGTTCCGTCTGGCTGCTGTGGGCGGCCGAGGCGAAGGCCGATTTGGTGATCCCGCGGATCGCTTCGACGTCGTTCGGCTTCTCTGGGCGGATATCCATGGCTACGTTCCTTGTCTTTCGACGAATATGGGACACGAGTGTCGTGCAGACCATAGGCGGTGTGGCGCTTGCCGCCCATCGCGCTTCACTCGATAATATTTTCGATTTCTTTTCTTTTCACATTCGTTTTGGTGCCTTATTCATTCCATCCGAAGAGCCTATGGGAGGATAACAATGGCGGGATATGTTCTGGCGATCGACCAGGGAACGACCTCGACGCGGGCGATCGTCTTCGACGGCAAGATGAAGATCGCCGGAGCGGGGCAGATGGAGTTCCCGCAGATCTATCCGCAATCGGGCTGGGTGGAGCACGATCCCGAGGATATCTGGCAATCGGTTCTGACGACAGTCAAGAAGGCGATCAAGGCTGCCGGTATCGAGGCAAAGGATATCTCGGCACTTGGCATCACCAATCAGCGCGAGACCGTCGTCGTCTGGGATCGCGCGACGGGCAAGTCGATCGGCAACGCCATCGTCTGGCAGGATCGCCGCACCGCCAGCTATTGCGAGAAGCTGAAGCGGCAGGATCTCGAGAAGCTCTTCACCCGCCGCACCGGCCTGCTGCTCGATCCCTATTTCTCCGGCACCAAGCTTTCCTGGCTGCTCGCCAACGTCAAGGGTTCCCGCGCCCGCGCCGCCAAGGGCGAGCTTTGCTTCGGCACGATCGATACTTTCCTGATCTGGCGGCTGACTGGCGGCAAGAGCTTCGTGACTGACGCAACCAATGCCTCACGGACGCTGATGTACAATATCGGCACCAATGCCTGGGACGAGGATCTGCTCGACATCCTGCGCGTTCCCTCCGCCATGCTGCCTGAGGTGAAGGACTGCGCCGCCGATTTCGGCGTGACCGATCCGGAACTCTTCGGCGCCGCCATTCCTATCCTCGGCGTTGCCGGCGATCAGCAGGCGGCAACCATCGGCCAGGCCTGCTTCGAGCAGGGCATGCTGAAATCGACCTACGGTACCGGCTGCTTTGCGCTGCTCAATACCGGGCCGGACATGGTGCGCTCGAAGAACCGCCTGCTAACGACGATCGCCTACCGGCTGAACGGCGAGACGACTTATGCGCTTGAGGGCTCGATCTTCATCGCTGGTGCTGCCGTACAATGGCTGCGCGACGGGCTGGGAATGATCAAGCAGGCCAGTGATTCCGGGGCCTTGGCGGAAAAGGCTGATCCGACGCAAGATGTTTATCTGGTGCCCGCCTTTACCGGTCTCGGCGCGCCGCACTGGGATGCGAATGCCCGTGGAGCTCTCTATGGCATGACCCGCAACACGGGTCCGGCGGAGTTTGCCCGCGCCGCCCTGGAAGCCGTCTGCTACCAGACCCGCGACCTGCTCGATGCCATGCATAGGGACTGGAAGAATGGCAGCAATACCGTGCTGCGCGTCGATGGCGGCATGGTTGCTTCCGATTGGACGATGCAGCGGCTCGCCGATCTGCTCGACGCGCCGGTCGACCGGCCGACCATCCTGGAGACGACGGCGCTCGGGGCAGCGTGGCTCGCCGGCAGTAGGGCGGGCGTTTGGCCCGACCGCGAAGCCTTTGCCAAAGCCTGGGCGCGGGATCGCCGTTTTAAACCTGAGATGAATGAGAAAACGCGGGTAGCCAAACTGAAAGGCTGGAAGAATGCGGTCAAGCGGACGCTAAGCGACGTCTGAGCGGTGCGGACCACGCCCTGATTGTGGGGAGGGCTAAATATTCATCGAGTGGATACCGTCCGCCAAGGCGGCGGGTGTGACAAAAATGTGAACAACCAATAGTTTCGTCCGGTGAAGGGTGGACTTTTCTCGCCTCTAAATTAGTTTCATTCGTTATTCGGTGAAGCTAGATTTTCAGGGCGGCATGACTCTCAACTTCGCGGACATCAAGAAGCAGGTTTATCGCAACATCAAATATCGGATCATTCGACCCGATCCCCCTGTTGCGCCGCAACCCTTTTCCGGTCCCGTCGTCGTTGTCGGTTCGGCGCCGATATCCCACAAGCCCGATGGATTTGACGAAAGCTTCCGGGTCATCACCATCAATGGCTCGCAGACGGTGGTGAAAAAATGGGGAGTCGAGGTCCCCGATATCACCCTGATGCAGTTCAATCAGATCGAGGGCACGAACACCAATGCGGTCGAGGTCCGGCGCGTTCTGAATGGACAGCGCACGAAGATGCTCTACGTTCTCCTGTGGCGCGAAGGCCTTCCGCGCCTCGAGGCCGGCCTGAAAGCCTTCGACTATTGCTACGATCGCCTCCAGATGGTCGATCGATACCAGCGAATGGCTTTGCTCGATAAAATATGCGGCCTGAAGAATTGCGAGATGGAGGCCGAATCCAAATGCTCCAACGGCGTCAACGCCGTGCTTTTTGCGCTTTGCAACGGTGCCCCATCGGTGATCATCACAGGCATTAACCCGGATTCGGGCGGCCATGCCTACAATCAGGAAAACCTCGCGCGGATGCATGTCCAGATGGACAGGCAGATCCTGACAAGGCTGATGCAGAAGGGCTATCCGGTCTACACGGCCGATCCTGCCGTGTCGAAGGCGATCGGTCTGCCTCTCTGGACGGGCCAGGAATTCGCTGGCGCCAGACTTCCCATTTCCGCGAAGGCATAGATCGCGGCAGTCTCCAAATCGCGCCGTTGACAGCAGGGCTGCCGGGTGGCTATTCAGGCTGAACGGCAATGGATTCTGCCGGGCCATGACGGTCGAACCGCTTCCCGAGAAGCTGATGACTCCTACTCAACCCGCCGGCTAATGGCGAAGGAGTAGAGTCGTGCCTGAATTTACATTCCGTCTTTCCCTCAAATTTCGCGTTTCCGCGCTGCCTGCCTGTGTTCTGGCCGGAGGGGTCAACTGATATGTCCGCATCCGAATTTCTCGCCCCCCGCATCCTGCAATTGCGCAGCATCATAAAATGGATCGTGATCGTCCTGCCCATGGCAGCTGTGGTCGGCTCGCTTTGTGCGCTGTTTCTCTGGAGCCTCGATCGCGCAACGGAAGCCCGTTTCGCCCACCCTTGGCTGATCTACGGACTGCCGGTTGCCGGCTTCCTGATGGTTCTTGCCTATCAGCGGTTCGGACGCTCGGCAGAGGGCGGCAACAACCTCATCGTGGAACAGATCCACGAGCCCGGCGGCGGGGTGCCGCTAAGGATGGCGCCGTTCATTCTTGTCTCGACGGTGCTTACCCATCTGGTCGGCGGTTCCGCGGGACGCGAAGGGACAGCGGTGCAGCTCGGCGGCAGCATAGCCAGCGCCTTTGCCAAGGTGTTTCGGCTGAAATCGACGGACGTGCGCATCCTGCTGATGGCCGGTATCGCTGCCGGCTTCGGTGCCGTATTCGGCACCCCGATTGCCGGAGCGGTCTTTGCGCTCGAAGTGCTCACCATCGGCCGCATGCAATACGAAGCGCTGCTGCCCTGTCTGATGGCAGCGATTGCCGCCGACTGGGCCTGCCATGCCTGGGGCATCGAGCATATCCAGTATCATATCGGCTATCTCTCGGGCGCGGCGGATGCCGGTGGATTCCATCTGGAGGCACTGTTGCTCCTCAAGGTCGGCATTGCCGGCATGCTCTTCGGGCTGATGGCGAGGGCCTTTGCCGAGCTGTCGCACTCCGTGTCCGCCTTTTTCAAAACGATCTGCACCTATGCGCCGCTGCGGCCGGTCGTCGGCGGCCTTGTCCTCATCGCTCTCGTCTATCTGCTGGGAACGCGCGAATATCTCGGGCTCGGCGTATGGTCGCCCAATCCCGCCGATGCGACGATCGCAGGCCTCTTCGATCCTGCCCGCGTCGACTACTGGAGCTGGCTCTGGAAGACGGTCTTTACCGTCATCACCCTGAGCGCCGGTTTCAAGGGCGGGGAGGTGACGCCGCTGTTCTTCATCGGAGCGGCCCTTGGCAATGCGCTTGCCGCGATCTTCGGCGCTCCGCCTGATCTCTTTGCCGGGCTCGGCTTCGTCGCGGTCTTTGCGGGTGCCACGAACACGCCGCTTGCCTGCATGATCATGGGCATCGAACTCTTTGGCGCGACGCATGCGGTCTACCTCGCCGTTGCCTGCTTCCTTGCCTATCTCTTCAGCGGCCACTCCAGTATCTACCTGTCGCAGCGTATTGGCATCCCGAAGACGGCGGCCAACGATATCGCGCCGGGTCTTGCTATCAGGCATGTCCGCGATCTCAACATGCAGGCTCTAGCGGAAGTCATGGGCAGGATACGCGCTGGCGGCGGCCGAAAGGCGAAGTGAGGAGGCGACCGGCGCTTTCGCAAACGTGCTAAATTTCTGATGCGCTCTGTCGGCTGGGGCGTTACTCCTTCGTCTTATCGGAGAAGGAGAACACGATGCTTTATGCCATCCTTTGCTATAACGACGAAAATGCCGTCTTTTCCTGGAGCAAGGAAGAGGAAGACGCCACGATGGCGCGGCTGATCGCGGTTCAGAAGCCGCTGGCGGAAGCCGGCAAGCTTGGCCCCGTCGCGCGGCTGATGCCGACGACATCGGCGACGACGCTGCGCAAGGGCAAGGACGAGCCCCTGGTCCTCGACGGACCTTTTGCAGAGACGAAGGAACAGCTGCTCGGCTTCTATGTCGTCGATTTCGAGACGCTCGATGCGGCGCTCGATTTCTGCAAAGAGCTTGCGGCCGCCAATCCCGGCGTCGGTGCCTACGAGATCAGGCCGCTTTACGTCTTTCGGCCCGGAGAGGTCTCTACATGACCGATATTGGCTGGATCGAGCTTTCCCTTACCTCGGCGCGTCCGCAGGTGCTCGGCGCATTGCTCAGATATTTTCGTGATCTCGATACCGCAGAAGAGGCCTTTCAGGAGGCCTGCCTCAGGGCGTTGAAAACATGGCCCGACAAGGGGCCGCCGCGCGACCCGGTCGCCTGGCTGATCTTTGTTGGCCGGAACAGCGGCATCGATACCGTGCGGCGCCGCTCGAAGACGCAACCGCTGCCGGAAGAGGAGGTTTTCTCCGACACCGGCGATGCGGAAGCCGATATGGCCGATCGGCTGGATGGGGCGAATTATCGCGACGACATTCTTCGGCTGCTGTTCATCTGCTGCCATCCCGACTTGCCGGCAACACAGCAGATTGCGCTCGCGTTGCGCATCGTCTCCGGTCTCACTGTCGCGCAGATCGCCCGCGCATTCCTGGTCGGCGAGAGCGCCATGGAACAGCGCATAACCCGCGCGAAGGCGCGCGTTGCAGCCGCCGGCGTCGAATTTGAAACGCCGGGTGCAGTGGAGCGCGCCGAACGGCTGTCGCGGGTCAGCGCCATGATCTACCTCGTTTTCAACGAGGGCTATTCGTCGGAGGCCTCAGGTCGCGACGGCTCTGCCTTTTCGGACGAGGCAATCCGGCTTGGGCGGCTGCTACTGCGGATCTTTCCCGCAGAGCCCGAGACGATGGGATTGCTCGCCCTGATGCTGCTGCAGCACTCACGCAAGGTCGCCCGCTTCGATGCCGCAGGCCAGATCGTGCTATTGGAAGACCAGGACCGTTCGGTCTGGAACCGCGACATGATCAACGAGGCGCTGGCATTGCTCGACAAGGCGATCCGCCACCGCCAGCCCGGCCCCTATCAGATGCAGGCGGCGATTGCGGCCTTGCACGCCCGCGCCCAGCGCGCCGAGGAAACCGATTGGCAGGAGATAGAGCTTATCTATAGGGCGCTTGAGCAGATACAGCCGTCGCCTGTGGTCACTCTCAACCGCGCGGTTGCCCTATCCAAACTCAAGGGGGCGGACGAGGCCCTGGCGCTGGTCGAGACGCTTGGCAGCAGGCTCGGCAACTATTTCTATTTCCACGGGTTGCGGGGCGGGCTCCTGATGCAGATTGGCCGCAACGGTGAGGCTTGCGAAGCCTTTGGCCGGGCGATCGCGCTCGCCAATTCCCCTGCCGAGGCTGCCCATATCCGGCTTCAGCTCGACCGGCTGCAGGCCGATGCGATTTCGCCCTCCGCCCCGACGCCTTCGTCGCACTAGCGGTCGTTCTTTGATCTGAAGGCTTCGAAGATCAATGCGCGCAGCCATCGATGCGCAGGGTCCGCATCCATGCGGGGATGCCATGTCTGTGCGATGACGAAGCCAGGGGTTGCTACCGGCAGCTCGAAAGTTTCGGTCTCGCCCGCCACGCCGACCTGATATGAGCGCGGTATCAGGCCGACAAGGTCGGTTGCGGCTGCGACGGCGATCACGGCCGGGTAGCTCGCCACCACGAGATTGACCTTTCTCGACAGGCCCAGCGCGGCAAGGGAGTCGTCGACCGGCCCGGAAAAATGCCCGCGTCTGGAAGACACGACGTGTCGGCAGGCCGCATAGCGCTCTGGCGTTATCCGGCCGGTGAGCAGCGGGTGGCCCGTTCTCGCGACCCCGACAAAACCATCCTCGAACAGCGTCTGGCCGCGCAGTTCCGCGCCGTCGCCGGCGACGACGCCGATGTCGAGGTCGATCGAGGCGTCCCGCAGCGGCTGAATTGCCTTGTTCGGCTTGGGTGCGAAGCGGAGCCGGATGCCCGGCGCGGCCTCCGAGACCGCGGTACTTAGGCGGGCGGCGTAGAGCAGGACGAAGGCCTCGTTCGCCCGGATGGTGAAATCACGCTTGATTTCGCTGATATCGATGTCCCTGGGCGGGCTTAGGACCGCCTGAACCGCTGAGGTCAGTGAGCGCACCTCCTCGGCAATAGCCTCAGCATGCGGCGTCGCCACCATGGCGCGTCCCGCGGAAACGAGAATGGGGTCCCCCAGCGCCTTCCTTAGCCGCGACAATGTCCGGCTCATGGCGGATGTGCTGAGACCGAGCTTTCTCGCCGCAGCCGATACGCTCCGCTCGCGAAGCAAGGCGTCCAGGGCTACCAGCAGGTTCAGGTCGAGATCGTGCATGGGCGCAGGTTACCGAGGAGAGGCGCTGAACGCAACGGTCTGTTTCCTGCGTTGCGTCTGGTGCAATTGATAGGTCGCCGATATCGATGGGGCAGACAAACGAATGGAGTGTCCGCCGATGTCCGTAGCTTCATCCCTGAATCCTGCCCATGATGGGCTGCCTTCGCCGCGCCTGTATCTGGCGGTCGGTGTGCTGCTTGTGTCGCTCGTCCTCGTCGTGTTGGACAGCGCCATCGCCAATGTCGCGCTGCCGTCGATCGCCGCCTCGCTCGGTGCCGATGCCAGCGACACCGTATGGGTCGTGTCGAGCTATCAGCTTGCCGTGCTTGTCGCGCTTCTGCCCTGTGGAGCGCTGGGGGAGATTCATGGCCCGCGGCGTGTTTTCCTGATCGGCGTCGCCCTCTTCACGGCGGCTTCGGCGGGCTGCGCCTTTGCTCCAAATCTGCCCGTGCTTGTGGCTGCCCGGTTTGTTCAGGGACTGGGCGGCGGCGCGATGATGGCGCTCGGGGCGATGAACCTGCGCTTTGCTGTGCCGCAACGGCTGCTCGGCACCATCATCGGCGTGAATGCCATGACGATTGCGATCTCGTCGGCTGCAGGCCCGGGCGTGGCCGGAGCGATCCTTTCCGTTGCCAGCTGGCCCTGGTTGTTTGCCGTCAACATACCGATCGGGATCGTCGTCCTTTTGTGCGGCGGGCTTCTGGGTTATCGCGAGGGCGTGAAGCGGCAGCTGAACATCACGGCATTGCTTGCCAATACGCTGATGTTCATCTTGTTCTTCTCCGGAGCAGACCGGATTGCCAGCGCGCCGATCAGCGGCTCCATCCTGGTTGGCGCTGCCATCCTGTGCCTCGTCGCGCTGCTATATGTCGAACGCAAGAGCGCTGCGCCGCTGATCCCGAGGGACCTTTTGGCCGAGCCTGCCTTCCGCGTCGCGGTCATCGCGTCGATCTCGTGCTTTACCGGCCAGATGCTGAGCTATGTCGCGCTGCCGTTCTATCTTCAGCACACCCTGCATATGAGCCCGGTTCTGGCGGGGCTCTACATGATGCCGTGGCCAGCTGCGACGATCATCATTGCCCCGATTTCCGGGCGGCTGGCCGACCGCATCAAGACGGCTTGGCTTTGCGCCTCCGGCGGCGGGTTGCTGGCTATCGGTCTCCTGATCGCGGGCTTGTTCCCGCCCGAACCGAGAGGAATCGCATTTGTGATCGGTACCGTTATCGCCGGTATTGGTTTCGGTCTTTTCCAGACGCCGAATAACCGAATTCTGCTTCTCTCAGCACCGAAGGCGCGCAGCGGTGCCGCGGGAGCCATGCAGGGCACTGCTCGTCTTCTCGGGCAAACTCTCGGCGCGATTTCGATGTCAATCATTTTCGAAACCACGCCGCTGACAAGTGCGCCCGGCATAGCGCTTGTTCTGGCCGGTATCTGTGCGGCGGTTTCCAGCTGTGTCAGTCTCAGCCGTGCGCGCTACGAGAGGGTGGATGCGGTATCGTGACAGGCACAAGCTCGGACGATCCAACCTAATTCAATAAAATAATACCGCGCTCTTGTCGGGGCGGCGAAAGATGTAACGTCCTTGGGCTAGGACACACTCAGGAATTGTTTCAGCAAAGAGGGAAGGAACGGACCATGACTACAGAAGCCAAATATGTACTTGAAGTGATCCGCGAGTTCGACGCGCCGCGCGAGAAGATATTTCGCGCGTGGACCGAACCGGAACTGCTGAAGCAGTGGTTCACGCCTCGGCCCTGGACGGTCAGCCTTGCCGAGCTCGACCTTCGTCCCGGCGGCGCGAGCCTCGTCGTCATGCGCGGACCAAATGGCGAAGAGTTTCCCAACCGCGGCGTCTATCTCGAAATCATTCCGAACGAAAAGATCGTCGTAACCGACGCTTATGTCAGCGCCTGGGTCCCGTCCGAAAAGCCGTTCATGACTGCGATCGTCCTGCTCGAGGATATCGGCGGCGGGCGCACGCGATATACATGGCAGGCGCTTCACTGGACCGCCGAGGACATGGAGACGCACGAGAAGATGGGCTTCCACGAAGGGTGGGGAAAGGCGGCCGACCAGCTTGCCGAGCTTGTTTCCAGGATCTGAAATCCTGAATCGATAATGGGGGTTAGGGCCACGTCCTATGTTGCCGATTCAACATCGATATCGAGACCGCAGCGTATCGCCGGGCTGACGCTTACAGGGCTGGTCGTGGCGTTTCTCACCTTCGACGGCATCATCAAGCTGATCCCGATTTCTGCTGTCACCGAGACCATGACGGCATTGGGCTATTCCGGCGATCCGATGCTTGCCCGTGGTCTCGGGGTGCTGACACTTGTCTGCGCGCTGCTCTACGCAATCCCGCGGACGTCGATCGTCGGGGCTATCCTCTTGACCGGCCTGATGGGCGGGGCGATGGCCACGCATTTGCGGGTCGGCAGCCCGATCTTCTCGCATCTGCTCTTTGGACTCTATCTGGGCCTGATGGTCTGGGGCGGTCTTTACCTGCGCTGTGAAGCGCTTCGCAGGCTGATTCCGTTCAAGACCGCAAGTGATTGATTTTAGGTTAGAATTCGGCAAAGGCTGGCAAGCGAAAAACGGCAAACGCGAGGCTATCATATTCAGATCTGATAGCCCGCGATGCCCTGAGCGGGGAACTGCCGACGCTGCTTGCCAAGTATTGAGCTGCCGCGCCGCCTATCAATATTATCGAATGATCCGTTCCAGAATTTATATTTGCCACAGAGATGGGGCAACCTTATCTCAGCGAAAAGCTCAACGAGATAGGCACCATGGAACTCGGTCTTTATACATTTGCTGATGTTGATCCCAATCCCGCTGGTGGCAAGGGGCCGGAGGCGGCGCGGCGGCTCAAGAACCTGATCGAGGAAATCGAACTTGCGGACCAGGTGGGACTCGATGTCTTCGGGCTCGGCGAGCACCATCGGCCGGACTATGCCGCCTCGGCTCCGGCAGTCGCTCTTGCGGCGGCAGCCGTCAAGACGAAAAACATCCGGCTGACGAGCGCCGTCACCGTGCTGAGTTCGGACGATCCGGTGCGCGTGTTCCAGCAATTCTCCACGCTCGATCTTCTGTCGAACGGTCGCGCAGAGATCATGGCGGGCCGTGGCTCGTTCATCGAATCCTTCCCGCTGTTCGGCTACAATCTCGAAGACTACGACCAACTGTTCGAGGAGAAGCTCGACCTGCTCCTGGCGATCCGCGATGGTGAGATGGTCAATTGGGAAGGGCAGCTTCGCGCGCCGATCCATGATCGCGGCGTCTATCCGCGCCCTCTGCAGGAACCGTTGCCGGTATGGATCGCCGTTGGCGGCACGCCGCAATCGGTGGCGCGGGCTGGCGCACTCGGCCTTCCCGTGGCGCTTGCCATCATCGGAGGTGAACCGCGCCGGTTTGCGCCGCTCTTCGATCTCTACCGCGAGGCCGCCCGCCGCGCCCATCAGGATCCGGCGAAGCTCAAGACATCCATCAACGTCCACGGTTTCATCGCCGATACGACCGATGCGGCCGCCGACCAGTTCTACGGTCCGCAGGCGGAGGTCATGAATCGGATTGGCCGCGAGCGCGGCTGGGGACCGACCAGCCGGGCGCATTTCGACATGGCGCGCAGCCCGACCGGCAATCTCTTCCTTGGCGATCCCGAAACGGTGGCGGAAAAGATCATCACGCATCACAGGCTGTTCAGGAACGATCGCTTCCTGCTGCAGATGGCGATCGGGCAGATGCCGCATGAGCAGGTCATGCGCGGCATCGAGCTCTACGGCACGAAAGTCGCGCCGCTGGTTAGAAAGGCATTGACTGCCGAAGGTGGAGAGGCGAAAGCCTCGGCCTGATTTCTCTCGACCGCAAGGTCGCTGGCAAGCCGGAAGCCTAGATGATCATTTCGAACGAGGACGAACTCACCAAGCTGAAGGAGATTGGCCGCATCTGCGCCAACGCGCTGCAGGCGATGGCGGCAGCGCTGGAGCCCGGCATCACCACGCTGGAACTCGATGCGATCGGCCGCAAGCTGCTGGAGGATTCCGGCGCGCGGTCGGCCCCCGAGACGGTCTACCAGTTTCCGGGCGCGACCTGTATCAGCGTCAACGAAGAAGTGGCGCACGGCATTCCCGGTCCGCGCAAGATCCAAGCGGGCGATCTCGTCAATCTCGACGTGTCGGCGGAAAAGGACGGGTTCTTTTCCGATACTGGCGCGTCCTTCGCGGTACCGCCGGTCAAGCCGAAGATCGAGCGGCTTTGCCGCGACGGCAAGCGGGCGCTTTGGGTCGGCCTCAACCAGGTGCGCAGCAATGCGCCCTTTTCCAAGGTCGGACACGCGATCGGCGCGTTTGCCGCAAAGAACCGCTACACGCTGGTTGCCAATCTCGCCAGCCACGGCATCGGCCGCTCGTTGCACGAGGAGCCGGCGGAAGTTTCCACCTGGGCCGATCCTGATGAAACGCGCATCATGGAAGACGGGCTGGTCTTCACCGTCGAGCCGTTCCTGTCGCTTGGGGCCACCTGGGCCGAAGGCGGGGATGATGCCTGGACGCTCTATGGCGATCCGCGCGCGCCGACCGTGCAGTTCGAACACACGGTCGTCGCCACGCGGAACGGTCCCATCATCCTGACGCTTGCCGACGATCGCGGCTGACTGCCGCTTCGTCGGCTATTCGCCGGTCATTCTTCGTCCGGCTCGGACCTGGCACGCAGGATATCGGCGGCCGCCTGTTCGAGAATGGCAGCGATGCGCTTGCCTTCCTCTTTCGACCACGGATATCTCGACCGCAGCGCCGAGCGCAGAAGCTGGCGCGCAACACGGATGTCGCCCGCATCGCGATCGAAGCGATCGCGGTCTTCGCCAGCATCATCGTCTTCGCGCCCGAAGACGCGACGGACATGCTCCATTTTCTCGCCGATGCGTTCGAGCTTCGAAAGCGTCAGCTCGATGGTCACGCGGTTCTCTTCCACACGCTTCCGGCCAGCCTCGGTGATGCTGTAGAGCTTCTTGGTGCCACTGACCTCGACCTCGGTAAGGCCGGTTTCTTCCAGGTAGGTCAAAGCCGGATAGATCACGCCCGGGCTCGGGACGTAGAAACCGCCGGAGCGCTCTTCCAAGGTCTTGATCAGCTCGTAGCCATGCCGCGGCTGTTCGGACAGAAGTGCGAGAATGATCAGCTGCAAGTCCGCCGCGTCGAATTTACGGCCGGTCCGGAACCCGCCGCCGAACATGCCGCCCTTGAAGCCTCTCATGAACTCTTTCTCCTCAGCAAAGCGTGAATCATGACCACCGCCGTGCCGGAACATATACGCCTCGGCCATGTGAAAGCCACCGCCGAACCTGCCTCCATGAAATCCTCTCATCGTGTTTGTCTCCTTTGAGATGAATGACGAGCACTATCGTTCGTCATGTCGTAAGACATATATCGTAAGATAATTGATTTCAAGTATCGTACGATAATTCATCGTAGCGATGATCGCTGTACGATTGCTCAATGGGAGGAGGGAAGGTGGCGCGGCCGCACTCACACATTGCTGCAGCGCATTAAGCGATTACAAATACGTTAGAAACGGGTGAAGGGCGTTGCCGCTTCATTCGAACTGCCTTAGTTTCGCGCCACAACAGTATCATCTGATACTTCCGATGTTCCATCTCAGGAAAGCGCCTAGTAGTGTTCCATTCGTTTTTCCCGCAGCCCAGGCCGTTCTTTACCTCGCTCGTCGTCTGGACGCTGGTTGCCATCTTAGGCTGGTATTTCTTTGCGGCAGGTTTCGGTGCGGCCCATGGTTTCGCGCCAGTTGCGGAAGAGCAGCAGCCCTATGATCTGTCGTTTTTCCTGCTTCGCGAGAATATCTGGTTCTACGGCTACTTCGTTTTGATGACCGTCATTTTTTGCGGCTTCTGGCATTTCAAGGCGATACACCATCCGTGGAAGCTCTGGTCTATCTGGGGCTCGGCTCTGATCATCTTCGTGACCTATTTCGGCGTGCAGATTTCGGTTGTGATAAACAACTGGCGCCGACCCTTCGGTGATCTTCTGCAGAACGCGTTGTCTAAGAAACCAGGGATCGTAGAGGGAAATTTCTATGATCTGATGATCACCTTTGCGCAGATCGCCTTCCTCAGCATGTTCGTGTCGATCATAACCGACTTCTTCACCAGCCACTATATTTTCCGCTGGCGAACGGCCATGAACAACTTTTACATGGCGAAGTGGGAAAAGCTGCGGCACATCGAAGGTGCCTCACAGCGTGTTCAGGAAGATACGATGCGCTTTTCGAGCACGCTCGAAGGCCTGGGTATCAGCCTCATCAATTCAGTCATGACGCTGGTTGTTTTTCTACCGATCCTTCTGGCTCTGTCGAGCTACGTCACCGACCTACCGTTCATCGGGAAAGTGCCGAATTCATTGTTTTGGCTGGCGCTCTTCTGGTCAATATTCGGCACGTTCTTGCTGGCTTTCGCCGGCATTAAATTGCCCGGCTTGAATTTCCGCAATCAGCGCGTCGAAGCGGCCTACCGCAAGGAGCTGGTCTACGGTGAGGACCACGCTGACCGGGCCCAGCCTATTACCGTTGTTGCCCTTTTCGACAACGTTCGCCGTAACTATTTCCGAATATACTTCCATTATATGTATTTTAACTTGGCCCGATATGCCTATCTTCAAGCCGATAATCTCTTTGTATTTTTCTTCATGGTGCCGACAATCGTGGCCGGCGCCATTACTTACGGCATATTCCAGCAGATTTCGACCGCCTTCGGCCAGGTGAGCAACTCGTTCCAGTATCTCGTCAATTCCTGGACGACCATCATCGAGCTGTTGTCGATCCACAAGCGCCTGAAGGCCTTCGAGGCGGCAATTGATGATGAACCCTTGCCGAACATTGACCAGCACTATCTTGAACGTCAGGCCCAGAACGCCGAGGTCGATGGGTAACGACAAGAAGGCGCCGGAAACGGCGCCTTTTCGTGGTTGGCAAGAATTCATGCGCGTGCCCGGTCGCGGCGACTTGCTTCCAGATAGAGGGAGGCAGATGGCTGGGAGCGCGCTGTTCACCATCCTCAATCTTTATCGACTGCACACAATCTAACTCCCTCTTGATCCTCGCCTCATTTGCCAGGCGCAACCGATACCCTCCCCAAAGCGTTGTCACATCGAACAAAACGAGGATGTCGATGTGAGCAGGCATAAGCGGCCTATGCCGCGGACGGATGCAAAGGGCGAAACCGAGGGACGGGTGGCCGAGGCACCGATCCCGCGGCCGATTGCGGAACATGGCGCTATCGGCAATCTCGCGACCATGGGGCTGGTGGCGCGCGATGGAACGCTCGATTTCCTTTGCTGGCCGCAGTTCGACAGTCCGAGCGTCTTTGCCGCCTTGCTCGATCCCGACAGGGGCGGGGCGTTCGAGATCAGGCCCGTCATCGACGGCGCGCGGGTCATCCAGATGTATATCCCGGAAAGCAATGTGCTTCTGACCCGCTGGCTGGGCGAGGAGGCGAGCGCTGAAATCATCGACCTTATGCCGAGACCCGGCGGCGATGGAAAGTGCGTCGGCAAGGTGATCCGCAGGGTGCAAGCGACGCGGGGAACCGTGCCTGTCAAGCTGCATTGCTGGCCGCGGTTCAATTACGCTCGCTCTACCCCTTCGGTAAAGGTCGGCGAGGGCAAGGCGATCTTCGACAGCGGAGAGGGCCTTAGGCTCCGCTTGGCCGGCACCGTCCCGTTCGAAGCCGGCAAGGGCAGCGTCAAGGCGAGTTTCAAACTCAAGGCAGGAGAGACGGCGGACTTCGTCCTCGAAGAAGAGGGGGATGACATTCCCGACTTGAAGCCCGAAGACGTTACCGAGTTGATAGAGGCGACGACCCTATATTGGCAGAGATGGGCGGCCCGGTCGAATTATCACGGCCGCTGGCGCGACGCGGTCACCCGCTCGGCGCTGACGCTGAAGCTCTTGACCTCAAGTCAGCACGGTTCGATCGCGGCTGCGGCGACCTTCGGCCTGCCGGAATCGGCCGGCGGGTCGCGAAACTGGGACTATCGCGCCACCTGGATCCGCGATGCTTCTTTCACCGTCTATGCTCTGATGCGGCTCGGCTATCAGGATGAGGCCTCTGCCTTCACGCGCTGGGCCAATGCGCGCGCCAAGGATTCGCCCGATGGTCATCTGCAGATCATGTACGAGATCGATGGCAGCCAGGAATATCAGGAGGCGACGCTCGATCATCTCGCCGGCTATGGCGGCGCAAGGCCGATCCGCGTCGGCAACAATGCGGCGGGGCAGCTACAGCTCGATATTTACGGCGAACTGCTCGATTCCATCTACATCAGCAACAAGTATGGCGAGGCGATCTCCCATGCGGGCTGGCTTGCCGTCCGCAAGGTGGTCGATCGGGTCTGCGACACGTGGCAGGAACCCGACGCAGGGATATGGGAAATCCGCAGCGAGCCGCGCGAGCATCTGCATTCCCGGCTGATGTGCTGGGTGGCGGTGGACCGCGCGATCCGGCTCGCCTCGAAACGCTCGCTTGCCGCGCCCTTCGAGAAGTGGATCGAGGTGCGCAATGCGATCAACGAGGATATCTGGCAGAGCTTCTGGAACGAGGAGAAAGGCCATTTCGTGCAGAGCAAGGGCGGCACCGAGGTTGATGGCGCAATCCTGATGATGCCGCTGGTGCGGTTCATCAGTGCTACGGATTCGGCATGGCTGAAAACGCTCGATGCCATCGGGCGGCAGCTCGCCGACGACAGTCTTGTCATGCGCTATCGCTCCGAAGACGGGCTGACGGGGAAGGAAGGCTCATTCGCAGCCTGTTCCTTCTGGTATGTCGAATGCCTTGCCAGGGCAGGTCGGCTGCAGGAGGCGCGGATCAATTTCGAGAAGCTGCTGCTCTACGGCAACCATCTGCAGCTCTATCCGGAGGAGTTCGACGAGCGGGGCCATTTCCTCGGCAATTTCCCGCAGGCGTTTACGCATCTCGCGCTGATCAGCGCCGCCTTCTATCTCGATCGGGCGCTGGATGGGCGATACGCGGAATGGCGGGCCTAGGTCCGTGTAACGGATCAGTTCTGTAACCCGGCCGCCTGCTGCGGCTTGCCCCTTGCCGCGATGACAGGCAGCGCCTCGGAATAGCTGACGCAGGCGACGTCAGGCTTGTGGCAGACGTCGCTGACGAAGCGGTCGAGCGCGTTCCAATAGGCGCCGGCGTTCATCTCTACGAAGTGGAAGCCGAATTGTAGGGGGATGCGCTCGCCCTCATATTGTTGCCTGAAGGCGTCCTCGTAGGCGGTGAAGGCGCGGTCCTCATAGGTCTTGGATTGCGCCTTGTCCTCGACGCCCTTGGAATCGTGGACATAAAAATTGTAGTCCATGCCGATAACGGGATGGTGGTCGGGGCCATAGGGAATGAGCGGCAGGCCGAAGCGGTAGAGATCGCCGACCTTTTGCGGCATCAGCGGTCCCTTGGTGACGAGGCTGGCGTCATATTGGAAGCCCATGGCCTTTTCCGCGGGCACAAGACCATCGCTGGTCGAGAGATAGGGCGCACGGAAACCTTTGACGTCGTGGGTGGCAAAATCTTCCCAGCCCTGCGGCTCCTTGTCTGCTTCGCCGACTTTTTTCCACGCATCCCGCAACGCCACGCGGGCGCTCATGAATTCGTGCTCCCAGTCTGCCTCGGTCCACTTCTTGCCGTCGAAATGGCCACAGGCATGGCTGGAAATATCGCTGCCCTCCAGATGCGCCGCCCAGATATTGGCGATGCGCTCACGTACGTCATCCTCGCTCTTGGCGAAGCCGACATTGGATTTGCCGGGCTTCTGGCCCGGTGCCTGATAGGCCTTGGCCTGATCGTGGTTCATCAGGAAGGTGCAGGAGAGAAAATAGGTGAAATGCGCGCCGTTCCGCGTGGCGATCTCGCGGCTCCTCGTCCAGAGCTTGACGTCATGGGCGCCATCGAAGGAGATCAGCACGATCTGCTTCGGCTTTTCGTCCGCGTGGACTGCGACCGGCAAGAGAACAGAAAGGGCGACTGAAACAGCTGAAATGAATCGAAACATGAGCACCGCGACAATTTGCTTTGTGGTTTCCCTGTCGCAGGAATGCGGCAAAGCTTTGAAGCCGGTGGAATTTTCTCGCGCAAGTCGATAATTGATAGGCATATCGGGGCAAAGGGATTTTAAGCCATGGCAGTGCTCGTCGTCGGCATTATTCTATTTCTTGGCGTACATCTCATCCGGGTCGTCGCGCCCGGCTTTCGGCAGTCTATGGTGGAGCGCATGGGCGTTTCCGCGTGGCGCGGCGTCTATTCGGTTGCCAGCATCCTGACGCTGATCCTGCTGATCTATGGCTTCGGCATCGCGCGCACCCAGACGACGGTGCTCTATACGCCGCCTCAGGGCATGGTGCACCTGACGTTGCTGCTGATGCTGCTGGCGCTGATCTGTCTGACCGCCTCGCTGCTGCCGGCGGGGTATATCGCGACCAAGACAAAGCATCCGATGGTGCTGTCGGTGAAGATCTGGGCGCTCGCGCATCTGCTGGTGAATGGCGACAGCGCCTCCGTCCTGCTCTTTGCCGCCTTCCTCGCTTGGGGCGTCGTGCTGCGCATATCGCTCAAGCGCCGGGAGCGGGCGGGCGAACTGACGCTCCGGCCCTTCGTATCGGCGCGTTACGATCTGCTGGCCGTCATCATTGGCGCCGTTGCCTGGGCACTGATCCTCTTTAAGCTTCACGAGTGGATTATCGGGGTTTCGCCGCTCGCAATGCTATGATTTCTGCCTCTCCCCCTTACATAAACCGCAAAATGGAGTAGAAGGCCCCTTCATGCGTGGCATCCAGGCGGATGCCTTGGTTTTGCAGGCCGGAGACGAGAATGGCATTCAACGACGACAGCTTTATCCGCGAGGTGAACGAAGAACTGCGTTCGGACCGGTTGCGGTTCGTCTGGCGCCGTTTCAGCCGCGTCATTATCGCTGTCGCTGTCCTGATCGTTCTCGGTACTGCAGCCTATAGCGCTTATCGCTACTGGGCGAGCAATCAGGCTAGCGACACGGGCGACAAGTTCATCGCAGCGCTGGCGCTCGCCGACCAGAACAAGCCCGATGAAGCGCTGGCGGCGCTGACGGCCATCGAGAAGAACGGCCACGGCGATTATCCGCTGCTTGCGCAGATGCGCGCGGCAACGCTGCTGGCGCAGAAGGGCGATAAGGCCGGTGCGATTGCCGCTTTTAGCGTGATCGGCAAGGATTCGAGCGCCCCGGCCGTGATCCAGGATGCAGCCCGCATCCGTGCCGGCTTCCTGCTGGTCGAGACCGGCACCTATGAGCAGGTTTCTGCGGAGGTCGAGGAAATGGCTGTGCCCAGCAACAGTTTCCGTGGCTCCGCCCGCGAGGTTCTCGGTCTTGCCGCCTACAAGGCCGGTAATTTCGCCAAGGCTCGGGAATGGTTCCAGGCGATCGCCGACGATGCCCAGAGCCCGCGCAATATTGCCAATCGTGCGCAGATGATGCTTGATATCATCACCGCGTCAGGCAAGGCGCCCGTCGCCAAGGGCTAGAGCATTTAGACGCAATTCCGGACGCAAAACCGCGTTACACTTCTGCTGGAATTGCTAGAGGGGAAACATCATTCCATGAGTTTTACGGTCGCCATCGTCGGTCGCCCGAATGTCGGCAAGTCCACGCTGTTCAACCGTCTGGTTGGCAAGAAGCTGGCGCTTGTCGATGATACGCCGGGCGTAACACGCGACCGCAGGCCGGGCGATGCGCGGCTGATGGGTCTCAACTTCACCATCGTCGACACCGCCGGCCTCGAAGAGGCTGACGAGGAAAGCCTGCAGGGTCGCATGCGCCTGCAGACGGAGGCCGCAATCGAAGAGGCTGACGTCTCGCTTTTCGTTGTCGACGCAAAGACTGGCCTGACGCCGGTTGACCAGGCGCTGGCCGAGATGCTTCGCCGCAGCGGCAAGCCGGTCGTGCTTGTCGCCAACAAGTCCGAGGCGCGCGGGTCCGACAGCGGTTTCTACGACGCCTATTCGCTCGGGCTGGGCGAGCCTGTGCCGATCTCGGCCGAGCATGGCCAGGGCATGATCGACCTTCGCGACGCGATCGTCGACGTGATCGGCAAGGAGCGGGCCTATCCGAAGAAAGAAGATGTCGCCGTCACCGATGTCGACATTCCGCAACTGGCCGAAGGCGAAGAAGAAGACGAAGAACCGGCCTATGACGACACGAGGCCGCTCCGGGTGGCGATCGTCGGCCGTCCGAACGCCGGCAAGTCGACGCTGATCAACCGCTACCTCGGCGAAGAGCGCCTGCTGACCGGCCCCGAGGCGGGCATCACTCGCGATTCCATTTCCGTCGATTGGTCCTGGCGCGGACGCACGGTCAAGATGTTCGACACGGCAGGCATGCGCCGCAAGGCACGCGTGATCGAAAAGCTGGAGAAGCTTTCCGTCGCCGATACGCTGCGCGCCATTCGCTTTGCCGAGATCGTTGTCATCGTCTTCGACGCGACGATCCCGTTCGAGAAGCAGGATCTGCAGATCGTCGATCTCGTCATCCGCGAAGGCCGCGCGGCCGTGCTTGCCTTCAACAAGTGGGACATGATCGACGACCGGCAGGCCGTGCTTGCCGACCTGCGTGAAAAGACCGACCGGCTGCTGCCGCAGGCGCGCGGCATTCGCGCCGTGCCGATATCAGGCCAGACGGGCGACGGGCTCGACCGGCTGATGCAGTCGATCGTCGATACCGACAAGGTCTGGAACAAGCGTGTCTCGACCGCCAAGCTCAATCGCTGGCTCGAAACGCAGCAGGTCCAGCATCCGCCACCGGCGGTTTCCGGCCGCCGCATCAAGCTGAAATACATGACGCAGGTCAAGGCCCGCCCGCCGGCCTTCATGATCAACTGCACGCGTTCCGACGCGTTGCCGGAATCCTACGTGCGCTATCTGATCAACGGTTTGCGCCAGGATTTTGCCATGCCGGGCGTGCCGATCCGCATCCATTTCCGCTCGTCAGAAAATCCCTTCGAAAACAAGAAGAAGCGCTGATTTTTTCTCGTTTGGAAGGTGCTGTGTGACGTCTGAGGTCTAGCCTCTCGACGTCATCCTCGGCCTTGTGCCGAGGATCTAAACACGTCAACACAATCAGGCGATTGCAGATTCTCGGGACAAGCCCGAGAATGACGAAAAGAGCTGTCAGCAGCCGGGCATGGCACCCAAAAAACATCAGGCCTGCTTTGCAGCCCTGCCGATCATGCGGCCGCGATGGTTGGCCACCCGGACGTTTTCGATGAACTGCGCGGTTGCCGCTGTCCAGGAATAGTTGAGCGCCAGCGCGCGGGCCGCTTCACGGGAGCAGGAGAGGGCGGCAAGGCATGCCTGCCGCAGGTCCTCGTGGACAGCGCCTGCCGTCTCGTGGCCGCCCAGGATGTCGCCGGGTCCAGTCACCGGATAGGCGGCGACAGGGACGCCGCTCGCGAGTGCCTCGATGATGGTGTTACCGAACGTATCGGTCTTCGACGGGAAGACGAAGACGTCGGCCTGCGCATAGGCTTCGGCGAGTTCCGTGCCAAACTTGGCGCCGGTGAAGAGCACTTCGGGATATTGCTTCTGCAGTTCAGCCCGGGCCGGTCCATCGCCGACCACGACCTTCGAGCCCGGCAGATCGAGTTCCAGGAAGGCAGGCAGGTTCTTTTCCAGCGCGACGCGGCCCACGGTCATGAAGATCGGGCGGGGCAGGCCGAAGGGATTGTCCTGCTGTTCCTGCGGATGGAAGAGCGTGGAATCGATGCCGCGGCTCCAGGGCATGAGATTGTTGATGCCCTTGGCCTTCAATTCGCTGGCAAGGCTTGGCGTTGCGACCATGCAGCCCGAACCGGCATTGTGAAACCACTTCACGAAGGCATAGAGCCAGCTTTCCGGGATCGGCAGGCGGGCGGCGACATATTCGGGAAAGCGGGTGTGATAGCTTGTCGAAAACGGCATGCCGTTCTTCAGGCACCAGCGGCGGGCGGTCAGGCCCAGGGGTCCTTCGGTGGCAATGTGCACGTAGGATGGCGTAATCCTTGCGATCTCTGCAGCGACGCGGCGGTAGCTCGCTATCGATAGACGAATCTCCGGATAGGTCGGGCAGGGGATGCTGGGGAAACCTTCCGGCGTGATCATGGACACGTCGATGCCGAGCTTGGAAAGTTCACGGTTGGTATTCTCGATCGAACGTACGACACCGTTGACCTGAGGGTGCCAGGCATCCGTGACGATCAGCAGACGTTCGGGTACTGCCATGGCAGCGGCCGCCTCAGCCCAGGTCTTGTGGTCGATATCCGACAAACGTTGCAACATGTCCAAAACAATCCGTTCGCGCCGCACCCTCATGGTGTCGGCACAACTCTTTGCCGTATCAGCGAAGATGATTCCCGCGCCGGCCTTATTTTGCGGGGCATCCATGATGGAAATATTACAGTGTTACGTCATCCCCTTCGAACCCTCATACGGACATTGGAGTCACCGCAACCGCGCAGTCTCTAAGGTTGTATTATTTAAAAATGCTCTTTTTAGTAAATATTTCTGTTGAACTGCGCCGAGACTTTGCTAACAATCCCCTCAGGGTTGAGGGGGATTGAAATGTATCCATTTGCGAGATTTCTCGCTGTGCTCTCCTTGGCGGGCGCGGCAGGGTGTACTGCGACCATAGATGCCCAAAATATCAAGAGCTTCGGCGATGCGGCGAAGGCTGTGGCCACCGCCACACAGGATGCGCGCACCATCGACAACAAGCTTGTCGCCGATATTGCGACGGAAGATCAGGCGACGCAATTCATGCGCGGTGGCGGGCCGTATGAGTTTCCTCTTGAGGTCAAGCCGACGAAGGCGACAGGCAAAGTCTGGGATGTCAGGATCGCCTACGCCAAGGCGCTTGCGGACTACGGCGACGCCCTCGCTGCCGCGGCAAGTGGCGTGCAGGGTGACAGCTTGGACACCGCCGTCGACAATCTGCAGAAGGCCGCAACGACGGCGCTCCCCCATCTGTCCGAGGCAAAGAACTTCCAGACCGTGTCCGATGCCAGCGAGAAGGTCGTCAAGACGGTCGTGACGCAGGCGGCGCTCGACCGCATTCACAAGGCCATCGTCAGGGCGCATCCGTCGGTCGTCAAAGGGCGGGAGATATTGGGCTCCGATCTCGCAAAAGTGGCCGGCCAGGTCCAAAGGCACTACGATGAGTGGTTGACCGAGAAGAAGACGGCGCTTGATACGATTCAGGCCGGGAGCAGTGCGGACGAGAAATACCAGGCCTATCGCAACTCCCTGGAGGAGCAGGCAAGCATGGAGAATTCAATCGGGTTGCTTGTGGCGACCGGCGGCGCGCAGCAAGCGAACTACATCACGGTTCTCGACAAGATGGTTGCTGCCCATGCGGCGCTCGCCAAATCCACCTCCGACTCCCTGTCGCTCCAATCCTTCATCGATGCAACGAAACAGCTCCAGGCATTCTCGGATGCCTTGCCCAAGGGAGGTCAATCATGACGACGAACAAGGCCGCATATGATTGCATTCGCTCGGCCATTGCTGCCGCCCAGCTTGGCTTTCACGATGCCAAGGCGGCAAAGGATGGCGCCGTCTTCCTCGATATCTATCACAAGCTGGACGACGAACTGGATGAGATGGTGGCGCAGAGCCTCAACGCCTCGAGCGCAGCCTATGGGGCGCTGACTTCGGGTATGAAAAGCGCAAAGAAGGAAGTCAGCGATGTTCTCGACGACATTCAGGATATCGTCAAGGCGACCGACACGGCTTTGAAGATCGCGACCCTCTTTGCCAAGCTCCTGGCAATCCTCTGACTAGAGCGCTTCCGCTTTTCTTCGAATCGCGAAAGCGCTCTATCTCTTTGATTTGACGCAATTCCGGACGCAAAATCGTGTGACACTTTTGCTGGAATTGCTCTAATCCTTGTGCGCGACGAGCTTTTCCAGATGCAGCTTCTCCGGAGCGACCAAGGCACCGTGCTCCCCGATGACTTTTCCCGCGATGACGGCAGCGAAGCGGGCGGCCGCGACGGCATCGTGGGCCTTCAGATATTCGGCGAGGAACGCGCCGTTGAAGCTGTCGCCGGCGCTGGTCGTGTCGACAATCTTCGCTACTTTCACGGCCGGAACCAGGGTCTCGCCGTCAGCCGTGCCGATCGTCGCTCCCTCGGCGCCATTCTTGACGACGACCATGCGGGCGCCGAGCGCGCGGTAACGGTGGATGGTGGCCGAGATGGAGTCGTCGCCGAAATGGGACGCCTCGTCATCGAAGCTAGGCATGACGATCGTCGAGGTGCGGGCGCCCTCGCTGATCGTCGTGTGCATGGCATCGAAGCTCGACCAGAGCCGGGGACGCAGATTCGGATCGAAGACAACGAGCTTGCCGATCGCCTTGGCGCGGCGCAATTCCGAAAACAGCGTTTCGGCATCCTCATGAGACAGGATGGCGAGCGTGATGCCGGAGAAATAGATAACGTCCGAGGCTTCGATCGCCTCGCGCAGCCAGTCGCCGTCCGCCGCCAGCTGGCGTGCGGCAGAGCTGTCGCGCCAATAGCTGAACGAGCGCTCGCCGTCCTTCAGGTTGATCATGTAGAGGCCGGGCGTCTTGCCGCGGATACGGCGGATATAGCTCGTGCCGATGCCTGCTTTCGCGATGAATGCTGCCATCTCATCGGACATGGCGTCGTCGCCAAGGGCGGTGAAATAATCGACCGTCCAATCGTCGGTCAGGCATGCGCGGGCATACCAGGCGGTGTTGAAGGTATCTCCGGCAAAACCCTTTCGCAGATGCCCGTCCTTGGCCTGCGACAGCTCCACCATGCACTCACCAATCGACAGAAAACGCCCGCTCAATGCCACGACTCCCAATGCCTTGTCGGTATTGCTGATACGCGTTCGGGGCGGTGGAGGCAAGGATGGGGGAGGGTTTTGAGAAAGACCCTTTCTGGCCAACCGGCCATCTCCCCTACAAGGGGGGAGAAGAATTAGCGGTGCCGTTTTGCCTCAATTGAAGTTTGAGCGGTGCGGCAAGACCCCTCCCCTTGTGGGGGGTGGGGAGGGTTCTTGAGATCGCGTCAGATTGTCCATTGCGGACAAGGGCGGTACTGCTGTTAAGGCCTGTCCATATGATAGCAAGCAGCCGTCTGCCCAGGCCTGACCTGCTCCGTCGGCGGCATTTCCTTGCGACAGACGTCGGTCGCCTTCCAGCAGCGGGGCGAGAAGACGCAGCCCGGCGGCGGGTTGAGCGGCGAGGGTGGGTCGCCCTGCAGCAGGATGCGCTTGCGCTGGCGGGCGAGCTTCGGGTCCGGCACGGGCGCTGCCGAAAACAGCGCCTGCGTATAGGGATGCGCCGGATGTTCGAAGACGGTCGCGCAATCGCCAGCCTCGACCACCTTGCCGAGATAGAGCACCAGCACGTCGTCCGAGATCAGGCGGACGACGGAGAGGTCGTGGCTGATGAAGATCAGCGTCAGGCCGAATTCCTTGCGCAGCTTGCGAAGCAGCGTGATCACCTGGCCCTGGATCGAGACGTCGAGGGCCGAGACCGGCTCGTCGCAGACGATCAGCTTCGGGCGTGTGACGACGGCGCGGGCGATGCCGATGCGCTGGGCCTGGCCGCCGGAGAACTCGTGTGGGTAGCGGTTGATCATTTCGGGCACGAGGCCGACCGCGTTCATGATCTCACGGACGCGGGCCTGTCGTTCGGCCTTCGTCAGCTTCGGCTCGAAGACACTCAAGGGCTCGGCGATGATGTCGCCGACGGTCATGCGCGGATCGAGCGAGGCGATCGGGTCCTGGAAGATGATCTGCATGTCGCGGCGCGCGGCGCGCATCTCTTCGTCGGACAGGTTCAGCAGATTGCTGCCCTGCCACATGATGCGGCCCTTCTGCGCCTTGATCAGCCGCAGGATCGAGCGGCCGAGCGTGGACTTGCCGCAGCCGGACTCGCCGACGATGCCGAGCGTGCGGCCTTCCTTCAGCTCGAAGGAGACGTCGTTGACGGCGGTCAGCAGGAGTGGCGGCTTGAAGAAGGATTTCGATGGCAACTCGAATTGCGTCGTCAGGTGCTCGACCTTCAGCAGCGTGCGTGCGCTCTTGGCTTCAGGCGTTATGTCAGTCATGGGCCAAGATCTCCTCGCGGCGAGGGAAGGGATGGAAGCAGGCTGCGCAATGGCGCTCGCCTACAACATCCAGCGTGGGCGGCCGGTCGATGCAGTCGTCCTGCACCATCGAACAGCGCGGCGAGAAGTTGCAGCCCTTCGGCAGGTGCTGCAGGTTGGGCGGCCGGCCGGGGATGACGGCGAGGTCGTCGACATCCTGGTCTGCGCGCGGGATCGAGGCGTGCAGCGCTGCGGTATAGGGATGGGCCGGGTTCTCGAACAATTCGTCGACCGGCGCTTCCTCGACAATGCGGCCGGCATACATGACTGCAACGCGGTCAGCGAGGCCGGCAACGACGCCGAGATCGTGAGTGATCATGACGAGCGCCGTATTCATCTCCGCCGTCAACTCGTTGAAAAGATCCAGAATCTGGGCCTGGATGGTGACGTCGAGAGCGGTCGTCGGTTCGTCGGCGATCAGCAGCTTCGGCTTGGTGAGGAGCGCCATGGCGATGACGATACGCTGGCGCATGCCGCCCGAAAGCTCGTGCGGATAGAGCGTGTAGCGCCGCGTCGGGTCCGGGATGCCCACCCTCTTCAGCATATCGAGGGCCGCAGCGGAGGCGGCGCGCGCCGTCATGCCGCGGTGAACCTCAAGCTGTTCAGTCAGTTGCCGCGAAATCCTGAGAGACGGATTCAAGGCGGTCATCGGGTCCTGGAAGACCATGGCCATGTCCTTGCCGCGGACCTGGTCGAGCTGCCGGGGCTTCAGCGCCAGCAGGTCCTTGCCTTCAAGCAGCGCCTGACCCGACGTCTTGCCGTTCTTGGCAAGCAGGCCCATCAAGCCAAGGAAGGTCTGGCTCTTGCCGGAACCTGACTCGCCGACGATGGCAATCCGCTCGCCGCGGCCGACCTTCAAGTTCATCTTCGATACTGCGGCAACATCGCCCTCCGGGGTGCGGAAGGTGATCGAATAGTCCTTCAGTTCGAGAAGCGTTTCGTTGTTCTTGTTGGTCGTCATGTCAGCGATCCTTCGGATCGAAAGCGTCCCGCAGGCCGTCGCCGATGAAGAGCAGGCTCATCAACAGGGCTACAAGGAAGCCGGCGGGGAAGAAGAGCATCCAGGGCGTGGTCTCCATGCCAGCGGCGCCGTCGGCGATCAGCGTGCCGAGCGAGGTGAGCGGTTCCTGTACACCGAAGCCGAGATAGGAGAGGAAGCTTTCTGTCGCGATGATTTCGGGCACGGTCAGCGCCGCATAGATCACGACCGGCCCTACAAGATTGGGGACGATGTGCTTGAGGATGATCTTGAACGACCGCTGGCCGGAGGCACGCGCCGCCTCGATGAATTCGCGGTGTTTCAGCGACAGCGTCTGGCCGCGCACGATGCGGGCCATGGTCAGCCACTCGAGCGCGCCGATCGCGGCAAAGAGCAGGTAGACGTTGCGGCCGAAGATCACCATCAGCAGGATGACGAAGAGGATGTAGGGCAGGGCGTACATGATATCGACGAAGCGCATCATGATCGCGTCCAGTCGCCCGCCGAAATAGCCGGACACCGCGCCGTAGAGCACGCCAATGAAGACGGATACGAAGGTGGCGACGATCGCGACCGTCAGCGAGACGCGCGTGCCATAGAGCGTGCGTGCGAGCAGGTCTCGGCCATTGGCGTCGGTTCCGAAATAGTGGCCGGCGGCGAAATCCGGTGGGCTGCGGAACGCATTCCAATCCGGGTCTTCGTAGTTGAAGGGAATGAGGCTCGGTCCGAAGATCGCGAGGATGACGAGGAGCGCCAGCACGACGAGGGCTAGCGCTGCCGCCTTGTTGCGAAGCAGGCGGCGGATGGCATCCTTGGTCAGCGACCGGCCTTCCACGGCGAGGCCTTCGGCGGCAAGCAGTTCTGCCGCCAGCAATTCCCGTTTGGCAGGATTGAGGATCATCGCATTCTCACTTTCGGGTCGAGCCACGCATAGGTGATGTCGACCAACAAGTTCAGGAGCACGATCAGGCCCATGTAGAAAATGACCGTGCCGAGCACCATGCCGTAGTCGCGGTTGAGTGCTGCGGCGATGAAGTACCGGCCGACGCCGGGCAGGCCGAAGATGGTTTCGACGATCAGCGAGCCGGTCAGCAGATAGCTCGCCGCCGGGCCGAGATAGGAGACCACCGGCATCATGGCGGGCTTCAGCGCATGGCGCATGACGGTCAGCCGCGGGCCGATGCCCTTCGCCTTGGCGGTGCGGATGAAGTTCTGGTTCATCACCTCGATCATCGAGCCGCGCATCAGCCGCGAGATGCGGGCCGCATGCGGCAAGGCGAGGACGACGACCGGCAGGATGAGGTATTTGATCGAGCCGTCACCCCAGCCACCGACGGGTAGCCAGGCAAGCTGGATGCCGAAGACAAGCTGCAGGATCGGCGCGATCAGGAAGCTCGGCAACACCAGACCGATCAGGAGCACTCCACCCAGCCAGTAATCCGGACCTCGGTTCTGGTAGAGTGCGCCAAGACAGCCGACGAATACGCCGAGCATGAGCGACAGCACGAAGGCCGAGCCGCCGATCGTCAGCGTATAGGGAAAGCCTCCCATGATCTGCTGCGTGACGGTGAAGTCCTGGTTGGCGAAGGAGGGGCCGAGGTCGCCCTTCAGCACGTCTGTGACGTAGATGACGTACTGCTGCAGCAGTGGCTTATCCAGATTGTAGTGGGCGGCCAGATTTTTCAGCACGGCCGGCGGCAACGGCCTTTCGCCGTCGAAGGGACCGCCTGGCGCGAGGCGCAGGATGAAGAAACACACTGTCACGGCAATCCACAGAACGGGGATTGTCGACAGCAGGCGACGGAGAGCGTAACGGATCATGGGCGGGGACAGACCCCTTCGGCATTGCAGCCGAAAGGGGTCCTTTTTCCTGTTTTACTGCTTGACGGACAGCCAGCGGGTGCGGTGGATGTCCTGTACGTTGTCCTCGTAGCCCTCGATCTTCGGAGAGACGATGCTCTGAGAAACGTAGTAGTAGATCGGGATGGCAGCGCTGTCGTCGAGGGCGAGCTGTTCAGCCTGCTTGTAGATGGCGGCGCGCTTGGTGAGGTCGGTTTCGGCGTTGCCCTGATTGATCAGCTTGTCATAGTCAGCGTTGGACCAGCGGCCGTAGTTCATGTCGACGCCGGTCGAAAGCAGGTTCAGGAAGTTGATCGGGTCGTTATAGTCGGCGAGCCAGCCGGCACGGCCGATTTCCACCTGGCCGCGCTGCATTTCATCGTAATGCACCTTGGTTTCGGTGTTGTAGAGCTCGACGTCGACGCCGAGCGGCTTCCACATGGCAGCGATTGCGACTGCAATCTTCTTGTGGTTGTCGTTGGTGTTGTAGCGCAGCTGCGCATGCAGCGGATGGTCGGGACCGAAGCCTGCGTCGGCGAGCAGCTTCTTGGCGTCAGCGACCTTCTGGCTATAGGGCTCATCCTTCCAGCTGACATAGGCCGGCTCGCCATAATGCGCGGTGCCCGGCGGGACCCAGGAATACATCGGCAGTTCGCCGGTGCCGAGGATCTTCGGGCCGATGACTTCGCGGTTGACGGCCATGGAAAGGGCCTGGCGGACGCGCTTGTCGTTGAAGGGCGGCTTGGTGGCGTTCAGCACGTAGTAATAGGTGCCGAGGAACGGAACCACATGCGCCTGTCCGGGCAGGTTCTTCTTGATCCATTCATACTGGTCGGCGGGGAAGGAGGTCAGAATATCGAACTCGCCAGCGCGGTAGCGCTTCAGCGCGGCAGACTGGTCTTCCAGAGTGTAGAAGGTGGCGCCGTCGATCTTGACGTCCTTGGCATCCCAGTACTGGTCGTTCTTGACCGTCGTTACGTGCGAGCCCGGAACCCATTCGGTCGGCTTGTAGGGACCGTTGGTTACGATGTTGCCGATCTTGACCCAGTCATCGCCCTTGGCTTCGACCACATGCTTCGGCAGCGGATAGGCCGTGTAGTGCATGAGGGCGTTGAGGAAGTAGGGGGTCGGGTTGTCGAGCGTGATTTCAAGCGTCTTGGGGTCAAGCGCCTTGACGCCGAGCTGGCTGAAATCCTTGATTTCGCCCTTGTTGATCTTCTCGGCGTTGTGGATGGTGAACTGCAGATAGGCGTAGTTGGCGGCGGTCTTCGGATCCATCAGGCGCTGGAAGGCGAAGACGAAGTCGTCCGCCGTGACCGGCTGACCGTCAGACCACTTGATGCCGTCACGCAGCTTGAAGGTGTACACCTTGCCGTCGTCGGAAACCTTCCAGCTTTCGGCCTGGCCCGGGATCGGATTGTCCTTCGGATCTTCGGTGACGAGACCTTCGAAGATGTCGCCGTCGATGCGGTTCTCCCAGTCACCGGAAATTTTCTGTGGGTCGAGCGAGGTAGGGTCGCCGCCATTGTGGATATTGATGGTCGCGGCATGCGCGGAGAAGGCGAGCAGCGTGCCGGCAAGCGCCGAAGCAAGGAATTTTTTGTTGATGTATGTCATAGGATCGGACCCTACCTTTCTGGTTTTTGCCTTGTTTCAAGGTCTATCGTTGTTCCCGCAGGTGACCTTAACGTGCAGGTCAACGTCGCAACTTATCCATTAGGGTGTCGCTTTCAACCCCTAAATGCGGGGGTGGCGCAATGATCGCTTTCTACCTATAAGCCGCGCCCCCGTTCTGCTTCACGGTCTTTTGCGGAATAAGGCAAAGCTTGCCTGTCTTTCGAATTGTATTTTACGGCCTGCCCGCTAACTTGTGCGTCGATCAAGCGAGCGAGCGGAGGCGGATTGTCCCATGGAATCAACAGGCAAAGCGGCGGCGAAGGACTGGTGGCGCGGTGCGGTGATCTATCAGGTCTATCCGCGATCCTTCCAGGATACTGACGCCAACGGGCTTGGCGACATCAAGGGGATCACAAGACGGCTGCCGCATATCGCCTCGCTGGGGGTCGATGCGATCTGGCTTGCGCCCTTTTTCACGTCTCCCATGGCCGATATGGGCTACGACGTTTCAGATTATTGTGATGTCGATCCTATCTTCGGGACGCTGGCCGATTTCGACGAGATGCTTGTTGCGGCGCATGAACTCGGTCTCAAAGTCATCATCGACCAGGTGATTTCGCACAGTTCCGATCGTCATCCTTGGTTTGTCGAGAGCCGGTCAAGCCGGACCAATCCGAAGGCGGACTGGTATGTCTGGGCCGATCCGAAGCCGGATGGAACGGCGCCCAACAACTGGCTGTCGATCTTCGGCGGCCCTGGCTGGGAATGGGATGGCGTGCGCCGGCAATATTACCAGCACAACTTCCTGACATCGCAGCCCGATCTCAACTTCCATAGTCGCGATGTGCAGGACGCCGTGCTTTCCGCCGTGCGATTCTGGCTCGACCGCGGCGTCGACGGTTTCCGGCTCGATACGGTGAACTATTACTTCTGCGACAAGCAGCTCCGAAGCAATCCGCCGCACGAAGCCAATGAAAGCGATGCCGGCCTCGACGCGCCCGATACCAATCCCTACGGCATGCAGAACCATCTCTACGACAAGACGCAGCCGGAAAATCTGGGCTTTCTGAAGCGTCTGCGCGCGCTGCTCGACACATATGAGAATCGCACGACGGTGGGGGAGGTCGGCGACGGTGCCCGCTCGCTGCAGACGCTGGCCGCCTATACCAGCGATGGCGACAAGCTGCATATGTGCTACACCTTCGACCTGCTCGGGCCGGAATTCACGCCGGCGCATTTCCGCAGCTGCGTCAGCGCCTTCCAGGAAAACGTGCGCGACGGCTGGGTTTGCTGGGCTTTCTCCAACCATGACGTCAACCGCCATGTCAGCCGCTTTGCCAAGACCGAAGAAGAGCGCCCGCGCATCGCCAAGCTGGCGATCTCGCTGCTGTCGACGCTGCGCGGCTCGATCTGCCTCTATCAGGGCGAAGAGCTGGGCCTGCCGGAAGCCGATCTCGCCTTCGAAGACCTGCGCGATCCCTATGGCATCCGCTTCTGGCCGGCCTTCAAGGGCCGTGACGGATGCCGCACGCCGATGCCATGGGAAGCGGGTAGGGTGCATGCCGGCTTCACCACGGCGGAAAAATCCTGGCTGCCGGTTCCCTATCAGCACGCAGCACTTTCGGTCGACAAGCAGGAGGCGGACAATGATTCCGTGCTCCAGCACTACCGCCACACGCTCGCTTTGAGGAAGGCGCATCCGGCGCTGATCGATGGCGACCTGACCTTCGTCAACACCAAGGAAGACGTCCTCGCCTTCACCCGCGAGAAGCACGGCGAGACCCTGCTCTTCATCTTCAACCTTGCCCGCAAGCCGGTGCAGGTGGCGCTGCCGAAGGGAATGAAGGTGAAGGAGGTCCTGCCGATGCCGGGCTTCGTGCCTGGCGCTGCGGTGGAGACGGTAAAGTTGGATGGGCTGGATGCGTTTTGTGGGCGGCTTTGACGAGGAAAGCCTTTTAACATCCTATGGGATGTATTAAATTGGACATGAAGCGCGTTGTTTTAGACACAAACGTGTTGACGGCCGGCTTCAGGAGCCGGAGGGGTGCGTCCTTTGCACTCTTAAACTTAATAGCCGAGGGACAGCTTACGCCGCTTGTTACGACTGCCCTCTTTCTAGAATATGAGGCGGTTCTCAAGCGACCGGAGCAGATTGCGGCTCATGGGTTTTCACCGGAACGCGTCGATCGATTGCTTTCGGCCTTTGCCACTCTCTGTGAGCCGGTTGACGTCAAGTTCCGATGGCGACCGCAATTGGCGGACCCGCAAGACGAGCTTGTGTTGGAAGCCGCGGTGAATAGCCGTGCAGATGCTTTAGTGACATACAATATCAAGGACTTCGCGCCCGCGGCGAAGATTTTTGATCTTCTTATTCTGAGACCTGCGGCTCTATTGGACAAACCGGAATGAGCAAAGCGACCTACCCCCTGAAGCTGCCTTTGTCGGTCAAGGAGGCAGCCGCGCGTCTTGCGAAGCAGGACGGCGTCTCGCTGAACCAGTGGATTGCATCCGCCGTGGCGCAAAAGATTGGCGCTGTAGAAACGGCGGAGATCTTTCTCAAGCGTCGGGCAGCTACTTCGCAGGAGAGCTTCGCTGATCTGCTTGGTGAGGTTTCTGACAGCGATCCGGTTGAAGGCGATGAGTTGCCCGAACATTTGCAACATGGCCGCTGGCGATAGAACGTACCTATGAGGGCTTGGCCAAACGTTTATTGAGGTAGGGTTTCAGCCAAGGTTGCTTAACCACACTTCCATCCCCTTCGCCGCTGCTCGTCCGGTCGCCATGCAGGCTGTCAGCAGATAGCCGCCCGTCGGTGCTTCCCAGTCCAGCATCTCGCCGGCCACGAAGGCGCCTGGTAGAGCCTTCAGCATGTAGCGCTCGTCGATGCCGTTCCAGCGGATGCCGCCGGCTGATGAGATTGCCTCGTCGATCGGGCGGGGACGGAGGAGGGGGATTGGCAAGGCCTTGATCAGGGTGGCGAGCCGGTCGGGGTTGCTCCTGTCGGCCTCGTCGGTCAATTCGCGCAGCAGAGATGCCTTGACGCCATCGATGCCGGCGCCTTTTCGCAGGCGGTTGGTGAAGCTTGCCTTGCCGTCCTGTTTGGCGAGATCATGGGAAAGGCGTTCTGCCGTGCGGCCGGGCGCAAGATCGACGACGAGTGCCGCCTTGCCGTCCTTTTCGAGCCGATCGCGCAGACTGGCGGCATGGGCGTAGACCAGGCTGCCTTCGATGCCGTGCTCGGTGATGACGAATTCGCCAGGCAGCGTGCCGGCACCCGAAGTGGCGGTCACTGATTTCAGCGGTTCGCCGGCAAAGCGCGTCCGGAAAGCCTCGGTCCATTCGATATCGAATCCGCAATTGGCAGGGCGGAAGTCGCTGATCTCGACGCCTTTCTCCTTGAGCCACGGCACCCAGGTGGCATCGGATCCCAGCCGCGGCCAGCTTGCGCCGCCGAGCGCCAATAGGATTGCATCGGCTTGAACGAGTTTTTCGCCCTTGGGCGTCTCGAAGAGGTAACCGCCTTCGGCAAAGCCGCACCAGCGATGGCGGATCTGAATGTGAACGCCCTGCGTTTCCAGCCGCCGCAGCCAGGCGCGCAGCAGCGGCGAGGCCTTCATCGCCTTCGGGAAGACGCGACCTGACGTGCCGACGAAGGTCGCCGTGCCCAGCCCTTCGGCCCAGCTTGTGAGGTCGTCGGGCGTGAAGGCGTCGAGCGCTTCGCGCAAGCGCGCGGATGCGTTGCCGAAGCGCGTCGCAAAGAGGCTGTAGTCTTCAGCATGGGTGATGTTCAGGCCGGATTTGCCCGCGAGCAGGAATTTGCGGGCGACGGTCGGCATCGCCTCATAGACGGTCACGGCATGCCCGGATTGCGACAGCGTTTCCGCCGCCATGAGGCCGGCGGGACCACCGCCGACAATCGCGATGCGCTTCATGGGATTTCGGGCGCCCGTCACCCGAGCAGCCTGAAAGCATCGACATCCACCATGCCCATATCTGATATTTTCAGATGCGGAATGACCGGCAGCGGCAGGAAGGCGAGCTGCAGGAAAGGTTCTTCCAGCGTTGAGCCCAGTGCGAATGCCGCCTGGCGGAGATGATGCAGCGTGTCGCGCACGCTCTCATAGGGCTCCAGGCTCATCAGACCAGCGACGGGGAGCGCGATCTCGCCGGTCACCTTGCCGTCCTCGACCACGACGAAGCCGCCCTTGATCTCGCTGAGGCGATTGGCGGCCTGAGCCATATCATCCTCGCTGACGCCGACGATGCAGATATTGTGGCTGTCATGGCCGACCGTGGAGGCGATTGCTCCCTTTTTCAAGCCGAAGCCCTGGACAAAGCCATTCGCGTGGTTGCCGTTCTTGCCGTGACGCTCGATGACGGCGACCTTGATGATATCGCGGCCAAGATCGACGGTTGTCTGGTTCCCCTGTGCAGGCAAGCGGAAACGGCGATGTTCGGTGATGATCTTGCCGGGCATGACGCCAATGACCGAGGTCTCGCCTTCGGCGACTGGCACGCCGAAATCGGCCGCGTTGATCGTGCGGGCCTTGACGCTGTCGAGGCCGACAGGTTCGACGGGCTTGCGGGTGGAAAACAGCGCGTCGGTCACGCGGCGACCGCCGGAGAATACGATCTCGGCCTTGCAGTTTTCCAGGTTGTCGAGGACCACGAGATCGGCGCGCCAACCGGGCGCGACGAGGCCGCGGTCGCTGAGGCCGAAGGCGCGGGCGGCGGAAATCGAGGCCGCGCGGTAGATCGCCAGCGGCTCGACGCCCGACGCGATCGCGGTGCGGATCATATGGTCGAGATGGCCGTGTTCGGCGATGTCGAGCGGGTTCCGGTCGTCGGTACAAAGTGCTAGATAGGGAGACAGTCGCTCGGTGATGATGGGCATCAGGGCGGCGAGGTCCTTGGAGACCGAACCTTCGCGCACCAGGATGTGCATGCCCTTGCGGATCTTTTCCAGCGCCTCTTCGGCCGTGGTGCATTCATGTTCCGTGCGGATGCCGGCGGCAAGATAGCCGTTGAGGTCCCTGCCGCGCAGCAGCGGCGCGTGGCCGTCGATATGATCGCCATAGAAGGCGTCGAGCTTGGCGAGGCAGGTCGGATCCTTGTGGATCACGCCGGGAAAGTTCATGAATTCGGCAAGGCCGATGACTTTCTCATGGTCGCGATAGGGCAGCAGCGTCTCGATCGGCAGATCGGCGCCTGACGTCTCCAAGTGAGTTGCCGGCACACAGGAGGACAGCTGGACGCGGATGTCCATGATCGTCTCGCGGGCGCTGTCGAGGAAGAACTCGATGCCTTCGGTGCCAAGCACGTTGGCGATCTCGTGCGGATCGCAGATGGCCGTCGTCACACCATAGGGCAGGACGCAGCGGTCGAATTCATGGGGCGTAACGAGAGAGGATTCGATATGCAGATGCGTGTCGATGAAACCCGGCACCACGATCTTGCCGGAAATGTCGATTTCTTCGCGGCCCTCATAATCGGCACAAGTGCCGACGATCCGGTCGCCGCAAATGGCGATGTCGGAGGCCACCAGCTCGCCGGTGACCAGATCGAAGAAGCGGCCACCCTTGAGCACGATATCCGCCGGCATGCGGCCGGTGCCCTGGTCGATCAGGCGTTCAAGATGGGCGGTCATGTCGCTTCTTCCTGTCCATGCGATTCTTGCATTTTATTCGTTAAGCGGTTCCGGCTGTAGAGGGAACGATTCAGGCAGACGAAATCGAGGAAACGGGAATAATCAATGCCCCCGACGCCGCCATTTCAGCTGCTCAAGGTTTGAAGGCCAGTTCTGCGGCAATAACCACGGGGCAGCGGAGTGGGGTCGCCGCAACGCCCATGGCGGTCCGCGCATGACTTGCTATACCTGGGCCGAAAAGATCCGAAAGCAGGCGCGAGCAGCTATTTATAACGTTGGTCGTGCGATCGAAGCCGGGAGCAGTGAGCACGAAACCATCGATGCGCAACCAGGCTGTGATGCGATCCAGATCCCCGATCGCGCGCTTGACGCTTGCAAGAACGGAAAGGGTGGCCAAGCGTGCAGCGTCGGTAGCCTGCTCTGGCGTTACGTCGGCTCCAACCAACCCAAAAGGACCGACGATACTGCCATCCGGTGCCTGTGGACCGTGCCCCGAAACGTAGACCCTGTTGTCGAAGACACGTGCCCAGGCGAAATCGATCACCACATTTGCGGGGACTTTTGCTGAATCCGGCAGATAGAGGCCCATTGATCGGATACGCTCTTCGATCACAGCCATTGGGCTCTCCATTGATTGTAAAGGGTGTGTAGAAAAGGCGAAACCTTGATCGTCTCGCCTTTGCCTTCGTCAGATATTCTTCTGCAGAATTTCCCTAAGCTTGCCGAAGAGTTCATCGATGTGATGCTTTTCGATGATCAGCGGCGGAGAGAGGGCGATGATGTCGCCGGTCGTGCGGATCAGCAGGCCGCTTTCATAGGCCTTCAGGAAGGCGGTGAAGGCGCGTTTGGTCGGTTCGCCGGCGATCGGGTCGAGCTCGATGGCGCCGATCAGGCCGGTGTTCCTGATGTCGATGACGTTGGGGCAGTCCTTTAGCGAATGCAGGCCGTCAGCCCAGTAATCGGCGAGCTCTGCGGCGCGGGTCAGCAGGCCTTCTTCCTTATAGGTGTCGAGCGTTGCGATCGCTGCGGCCGAGGCGATCGGATTGCCCGAATAGGTATAGCCGTGCATGAACTCGATCATGTGCTCGGGGCCGTTCATGAAGGCATCGTGGATTTCGGAGGTTACGAAAACCGCGCCCATCGGGATGACGCCGTTGGTCAGGCCCTTGGCTGTCGTGATCATGTCGGGAACGACATCGTAATACTGGGCCGCGAAAGGCGCGCCGAGGCGACCGAAGCCGGTGATGACTTCGTCGAAGATCAAAAGAATGCCGTGCTTGGTGCAGATCTCGCGCAACTTCTGCAGATAGCCCTTCGGCGGGATCAGGACGCCCGTGGAGCCTGCAACCGGCTCGACGATGACGGCGGCGATGGTCGAGGCGTCATGCAGGGTGACGATGCGCTCCAGTTCGGTTGCGATATCGCCGCCGTGCTCGGGCTCGCCCTTCGTGAAGCGGTTCTTGTCGGGCTGGTGGGTATGCGGCATGTGGTCGACGCCCGTGAGAAGGGTGCCGAACATCTTGCGGTTCGAGACGATGCCGCCCACGGAAATGCCGCCGAAGTTGACGCCGTGATAGCCGCGCTCGCGGCCGATCAGGCGGAAGCGCGAGCCGTTGCCCTTCACGCGATGATAGGCGAGCGCGACCTTCAGCGCAGTCTCGACCGATTCGGAGCCGGAATTGGTGTAGAGGACGTGGTTCATGCCTTCAGGCGCGATATCGACCAGACGGTTGGCAAGCTCGAAGGCCTTGGGATGGCCAAGCTGGAAGGCGGGAGCATAGTCGAGTTCGCCAGCCTGTTCGCGGATCGCCTCGGTGATCTTTGGGCGGCAGTGGCCGGCATTCACACACCACAGGCCCGCCGTTCCGTCCAGCACCTTGCGCCCGTCATGGGTGGTGTAGTGCATATCCTTCGCGCTGACGAACAGGCGCGGCTCCTTCTTGAACTGACGGTTTGCCGTAAACGGCATCCAAAAAGCCCGCAGATCATTGGGGGTGGTATTCAAACGGTTGGACATGATGTTCTCCCTGGTCATTCGGTGACCATTCCCGGCCGCGGCTCAACGCGTGATTATTTATCGCCCGGTCAAATTATCAGGCGGCCGGGGGCGGTCAAGACGATGCTACGAATTATGAACCGGCCAGAAGGAACCAGCAGTGCTGACGGGCCGGTCGAGATGGGAGATCCGGCACAAGGCAATAAAGGCCGGCAGTTTTCACTGCCGGCCAAGGTCGTTATGCATGTCGTGATAAAATCGGCTCGGCCACGATTGCCGGGAAGCATTCCCAGCGATCGAAAACGTGCCTACGCTAACGTGATGTCAGCGCTATCATCAGGCGGCCGATTTGCTCTTTTCAGGCTCGCAATAAATGTCCTCGAGAGTCGACAGAACCTTCATTACGGATTCCGACGAACTGGAGTAGTAAATCGTTTGAGCATCCCGGCGGGTCTTTACCAGTTTCTGAGCACGAAGCTTCGAAAGGTGCTGGGAAAGGGCCGATTGGCTAAGGCCGACCTGATTGGCAAGAACACCAACCGGGACTTCACCCTTAACCAGACTGCAAAGAATCATGAGGCGCTTCGGATTCGCCATGGCAGATAATAAGGCTGCCGCCACATTGGAGTGGTCGGCCAAATTGCTAGTTTTCATCTTCTCAAACTTCCTAATGCGGGGGCGTACATCAGAAACGGGGAGGTTCGTTCACCGGGGAATTTACCCGATGCTAAAAAATAGCAACACAGCCTGAAGATTGTATATACCTAAATTTAAGGTATCGAGTATTCTATTTTAGATATGTATGAATTTGGCCCATTATAGACCTCCAATTGGCTGTCAAACTCATATCGGAGCATGTTTTCGCCCCAAAAAAGGTCCAAACCGGCTGCATCCAGGCCACATATTCGCCCATTTCGATGCGACTTCTGGTTCAACCTTTCCGTGATTCCTCGGACTATCAGCGGATGCTGTTCTAGTAATTCTCGCACTATGATCTCGCGGTCACCCGCGATTGCCTCGCTTGCCGCAGAGCGAATTAGGAGGTCTTCCCCGGGCAGGAAATAGGCCTTTCCAAAGCCTCCATTGAGGCTCGCTGCGAGAGGCACGAGGCGGAAAAAGCAGAAATCCCGGAAGTCGATATAGAGCGCCGACTTGGGGTGGCGAGCCAAAAATCGTCCACGAAGGCGTGCATGAAGCGCGCTGTCATGGTTAACTTTTTCTGCCTGGCATTGCACACTCAATCGCGGATGCGCCAGCGGGTCTCCCTTGCCGGGTTCACCGGCGAGAAGCGAGGCGTGCGGATCGGCCAGGAGCGCTTTCGTATGCGCCGAAAGCGCCGATACGAGAATCACGGGTACGCCGTCGATATCGGTCCCCACCAGGGTGCGGCTGACGGAAGGAAAGCCGCTGTCGGGCTCGATGACGGCAAGAGGGGCATGCTGCGTCGAACGTAAAAGGATGCGCGCGAGCCTGCGCGCCTCCTCGTCCGTCTCCCGCAATACCGACGGTCTCTCGTTCATTATAGTCTCCAGTGCCTCGCCCGGGCGGCGAGGCGGATGGATCAGGCCTTTTCCCTGCGCCGATGGCTGGTCAGGCCGGCGACGATATCCTGTGCGGAAATCGTCCCGATAATGGCGCCGTTGTCAACCACGCCGATACTGCCCGGCTGGCGGGCGAGGGCGTCGAGAATATCGATCAGCGGCGTAGTGATTTTCGCAGTTGCCGTGACCGTGCTGCCGGCGGCCGCATGACCGAGGCCCGGCTGCATCACGTCCTTTGCGGTCAGCATGCTGATCGGGTTCATGTGCTGGACAAAGTCGGCGACATACTGGTCGGCGGGATTCTTGACGATCTCCTGGGGCGTCCCGCATTGGATGATCCGGCCGCCCTCCATGATGGCGATACGGTTGCCGATGCGAAAGGCTTCATCGAGATCGTGGCTCACGAAGAGGATGGTCCTCTTCAGGCGGCGCTGGAACTCCAGCAGCTCGTCCTGCAGTCGCGTGCGGATCAACGGGTCGAGCGCCGAGAAAGGCTCGTCCATGAGCAGAATCGGCGCTCCGGTCGCAAAGGCGCGGGCAAGACCGACGCGCTGCTGCATGCCGCCCGAGAGCTCGTTGACCTTGCGGTCGGCCCATTGCGTCAGATTGACGAGTTCCAACTGCTCGGAGACGCGCTTCTTGCGCTCCATCTCCCGTACACCGGCGAGCTCGAGCCCGAAGCCGACGTTCTCTGCCACCGTTCGCCACGGCAGCAAGGCAAACTGCTGAAACACCATGGAAACGGTGTGCATGCGCAGGTCCCGTAACGCCTTTGCGTTGCGGCTGTAGGGGTTGACCGGGCCGTTGGCCGATTGAACGGTGACATTGCCGCGGACCACCGGCGCGAGGCCGTTGACAGCGCGCAGTAGCGTGGACTTGCCGGAACCGGAAAGCCCCATCAGGACGAGTATCTCGCCTTCCTCTATTTCCAGCGAGGCATTGGCGACGCCAAGGACAAGCCCCGTCTGTGCGCCGATCTCATCGCGGCTTTTGCCGGCATCCGCAAGGGCCAGAGCGCGGTCTGGCTTGTTGCCGAAGATGATGCAGACATCGTCGAATTTGACCGCCGCCGTCATGCGGTTTCCCCTTCGTCAAAGAACTTGAAGATTCGGTCGAGGATGATGGCAAGAATCACGATGCACATGCCCGAATCGAAACCCATCGGAACGTTCATCTGACCGAGTGCTCGCTGCACCAGCGTCCCAAGGCCCTCGGCGCCGACCATCGAAGCAATGACCACCATCGACAGCGAGAGCATGATCGTCTGGGTGACGCCTGCCATGATCTGGGGAAGGGCGTAGGGCAGCTCCACCTTGGTCAGGACCTGCAGTGGTGCTGCGCCGAAAGCCTGTGCCGCCTCGATCAGCGCCGGCGGCGTCGAAATGATGCCGAGGCGCGTCAGCCGGATCGGTGCGGGGATCGCGAAGATCACGGTTGCGACCAGGCCGGAGACGGCGCCAAGGCCGAAGAGGATCAGTGCCGGGATGAGGTAGACGAAAGTCGGGATCGTCTGCATGAGATCCAGTATCGGACGTATGAAGGCGTAGAACCATGCCCGCCGCGCGGCCAGGATGCCAAGCGGCACGCCGATGACCATCGACACGGCCGTTGCCGCCAGCACCAGCGACAGGGTTTCCATCGCCTCTGTCCAATATTGCTGATTGTAGATCAGAAGCAGCCCGAGTGCCGTGAAGATCACCACGCCGATATGGCGGCGCACCAACCAGGCGATGAGACAGAATACGGCGATCATGAAGAAGGGATAGTAGGGCTCGAGGCCCGTGCCCTCCAGGAAGGAGCCGAGCAGGACGTAGAGCAGGCCGTCGATCGATTCGCCGAGAATGGTGGAGATCGCGTCAAAGAGGCCGGCAAGATTGTTCGTCAGCCAGTCGACGACGACCTGCGCCCCCTTGCCGATCTTGATCTTGTAGTTGTCGTCAAGCAGCCATGTTTGGAGCCAGTCCATAGCGTCCCCTCGCTGGAATTTACAGCATAACATCATGCCCAGCGCCGGCCGCACATTCGCATGTGCTGCGATGGCTTCCGGGCATATGTTCCGCCAAAAGGAAGGGCGGCAGGGCCGCCCCTCGTACCGTCGAGCTTAGAGGCCGAGCGCCTTCTTCACGGCAGCTTCTGCATCGCCGCCATCCTGGGTCGTCACGCCTGCGAGCCAGGGCTTGATGGTTTCTGGATGCGCCTTGAGCCACTTCTTGCCGGCGTCCTTGCCCTGCATGCCATCATCCATGATCGATCCCATGATCTCGTTTTCCATGGGAAGGGTGAAGGCAAGGTTCTGCAGGAACTTGCCGACATTCGAGCATTCGCTGGCATAGCCGGCGCGGGTGTTGGTGTAGACGGTCGCGCCGCCGAAGTTCGGGCCGAAGACATCGTCGCCGCCGGTCAGATAAGTCATCTTGTACTTTGTATTCATCGGATGCGGGGCCCATCCGAGGAAGACGATCGGCTTCTTGGCCTTGTCGAGCTTGGTGACCTGGGACAGCATGCCCTGTTCGGAAGACTCGACGACCTTGAAGTCCTTATCATTGAGGCCGAACTTGTGCGCACTGATCATGTCCAGCACGAGCTTGTTGCCGTCGTTGCCCGGCTCGATACCGTAGATCTTGCCGTCCAGTTCCTTTTCGTGCTTGGCGATGTCGGCAAAGTCCTTGATGCCGAGCTTGGCGCCGAACTCGTTGGTTGCCAGCGTGTACTTGGCGCCCTCGAGATTGGCACGGACGGTGTCGATCGTCTTGGCGTCAGAATACTGCTTGATCATGGGCGCCTGCGACGGCATCCAGTTCCCGAGGAACACGTCAAGCTGCTTGTTTGCAAGCGATTGGAAGACGATCGGAACATCGAGATCCTTGATGTCGGTCTTGTAGCCGAGAGCATCGAGGATAGTGGTGGCGGTTCCCGTCGTGGCCTGGATATCGGTCCAGCTCACTTCGGCGAAATGGATGTTGGCACAGCTTGCCGGTTCGGCAGCCGAGGCAGCGGAAGCTCCCAGCGTCAGCGCAGAAACGGCTGAAGCAAGGGCGAATGTCATTAAAGTCGTTTTTATCATTGTGTGACTCCCAGTCTAACGTTCCCAAGCAATCACCAATAACCGACATTTTCAAGCGGCCTGCGCGCATTTGCGGCGGTTTGGAGGTTCCGATTGCGACGCCTTCATTTTTATTGGCTTTTTCGCGTTGAGCGGCGACACCATAGAGCCTGCAAATGCATTTCCTGTGGTTTTCTCGCAAGACCGCTTTTCTTCTGCGGCCGCTGCTTTCATGAAGCGGAAATCAAGGAGAATCCCATGGCCAAACTGTATTTTCACTACTCGACGATGAACGCCGGGAAATCGACGATGCTGTTGCAGGCCTCCTATAACTATCAGGAGCGCGGCATGCGCACCGTGATCCTGATCGCCGCCTTCGACGAGCGCGCTGGCAGGGGCATCGTGTCGTCGCGCATCGGCCTTGAATCCGAAGCCATTCCTTTCGAGTCGCATGACGATCTCTTCGTGTTGATCGAAAGACTGCATTCGGAGGCACCGCTTGCATGTGTCTTCGTCGACGAAGCGCATTTCATGTCAACCGAGCATGTCTGGCAATTGGCCCACGTCGTCGACCGGCTCGGCCTGCCGGTCATGGTCTATGGCTTGCGCACGGACTTCCGCGGCAAGCTGTTTCCGGCATCGCAGGAACTGCTGGCGATCGCCGACGAGCTGCGCGAGGTGCGGACGATCTGCCATTGCGGCCGCAAGGCTACGATGGTGGTTAGGCTGGACAGCGAAGGAAATGTCCTTCACCAGGGCGCCCAGATCGAGGTCGGCGGTAACGAGAAGTATGTGTCGCTGTGCCGCCGGCACTGGGAAGAAGCTATGGGAGAAGAGTGAGGGCGCGCGACCCGTGTCATCGCGTCACCATCAAACCGTGGATGGCATGATTTACCGTGGGAAGATGATGCCAGCGATTCGGATAGCGATCCGGGGGAGAATGATGAGATTACACTGTCTGTTGATCGCTTCGGTGCTCCTCCTGTCCGCCAACGCTTCCCTTGCCGATGGTGACGCCAAGGCCGGCGCGCAGGTTTTCAAGAAATGCCAGGCCTGCCACACCGCGACCGAACCCGTGAACAAGGTGGGGCCATCGCTGATGGGCGTGGTTGGCCGTCCCGTCGCGTCGGTTGCGACTTACAGCTATTCCCCGGCCATGAAAGCCTTCAGCGAAGGCGGCAACGTGTGGGATGAGGCGCTGCTGCGCCAATATCTTCCCAGCCCGCAATTTCTCGTCAAGGGAACGCGGATGACCTTCCCGGGTCTTAGGAGCAACAAGGACCTCGACGATATAATCGCCTATCTGAAAAATCCTGCTGCTGCCGCGCAATAGGTCCCGATATTGGTTTCGAGAGCCGTTTTCTTTGTGCGTCCGGCAGGTTAGTTTCGAGCGCATCTGCATTCACGGAAAGTCCAAATGGCCAAGGCGTCGTCCTTTGCAAGTGATATCGACAAGGCTCGTATTGTCTTCGAGGATGCCTTCAAGGGCGTTGAGGCTTCGGGCGCGGCCCTGAAGGATCATTCCAGGGGCGATGCGAAGCTCGACGCCATCAATCTGCCGGTCGAAGAGGCGACGGTACGAGAGACAATTGCCCTGCTGGAACGATGGAAAGGGCAGGCGGCAGCGCTCGTCAAAGCCCTGGACATCGCGACCGCGACCGAGCAGCTTCAATTCGAGCGGCTGTTCGATGAGAATGCAGGCCGGGAGAAATCCGGGTTTCTTGCCCGCAGGATACATCGCGGTCGCGCAAATCCTCAATCGATCTCGTCGGATATCCGCCACCTGCTGTCGGTATCGACGTCTCTGGATGCCCTGCTGAATTCCGCCCGTCCTGCCATCCTCGAACACAATCGCAGCTCCGAAGATCATCTGCTGAGGATCATCGACCGACGTCAGCGGATCGATTTCGAAATCGAGGAATCGCAACGGCGGATCGACGTACTGATACCGAAGATCGCAGACCGAAAGAGCCGGATAGGATCCGCGCGCAATGCGACGACCCTCGCGAATTTCGAGGAAGATCTCCGTACACTTGTGGCGGAAGACGAAATGCATCGGGAGAGGGAACGCAGCCGTCTGCCGGAGCGCGAGACGCTTCAGCGCCTGATTGCGATCTACGAGGAATTCGTCGAAGCGTTGAACGCGCAGGTGGCTGCACTCAATGTGATGGTCAGCAAGCTCAGGCTCGATATCGAACAGCGCATCGCCCTGTTGAAGGCAGTGGAAGCCCAGGAGGCCGAAGGTATCCGGCACGAGGCTGTGCCTGATGTAGAGGTGCTGATCGCCGCTTTTGAAGCCAATGTGCTTGCCGGGTACAACCTTGCGGAACGCAAGGCGAAGGTCGATGCGGCTTTCGCGAGACGGTTGGAGCCGGAGCCGAAGCAGGCTGATTTGCCCTCTGAAGAGAGAGAGCCGGAAGAAGCGACACCGCCCGAGGCTTGACGTTGCCCGCCAAAAAATCTGGGGGACGCCGGTTGCCCTGTCGGCGGCAAACACATATCTCACCCATGCCAGCTGTAGCGAGCCTACAGTCCGACCCGCGAGGAGATTTGCATGCTTGATCCGATCGTTGCGTTCCTCGGACGGATTTTCCGCTCCATCGGACGCGGATTTGGAATTCTCACCGCTTGGGCTGTCTGGCCTTTTCTCGCAGCACACGGGTGGTATCGCCAGCGCAACTGGATCATCCAGGTCCCGATAGCCGCATTCGTTGCCCTCATGGTTGTGCTCTACGTCTATTTCATATGGCAGACGCAGGCGTGGACCGGCTTCGACACGCATTACATCGACAGCTACAAGCTCAGCGACCGCAAGTTGGGCGCAGGGCAGGCAGTGCAGGCTGCCGACAACAATGCGAACGGCGCCGCGCCAAAGACCTGCCAGACTTCGGCGGTCGTTGATGTAACGGCCGACCTCATCGACTTCAACGTCAACAAGAATGCCTGGATATCGTCGATGCTGCTCTACAAGCTGGGCTTCTTCGGCATCGATTGGGACGACACCCCGTTTCTCGACAACAAGGCCTCGTTCCAGCGTGGCGTCAACCAGGCTATCCGGCGCACGTCAGTGGAACTGGTCGACTCGCTCGGTCGCGTTCGCGGCACGTCGGGTATCAATGCCGATCTGCAAAGGGCTCGCGGCAATCTGCAGTTCGATGAAGGCAGCTGGTATTTCGGCGTTGCGCCATTCGGTCCGAAGACGCCGACGCCAAGCTATTATCGAGCCGCGATGAACAGTTTGCGCAAGTTCAACACGGACCTCGGCAATTGCAATGCCACTTTCGACAGTCGTGCGGACAATCTGATCGAATTCATCGATCGTATCACCAGCGACCTCGGCAACACTTCCGATATCCTGGCTGAGCGTTCGGAGAACCACAATTACGGCTGGTTCGACATGCGCGCCGACGATCGCTTCTGGTTCGCCTATGGACAGCTCTACGGCTATTACGGGATATTGAGCGCCGCGGGCGCGGATTTCTCGCAGGTCATTGCCGAGCGAAACGTGGGTGCGCTCTGGGGCGATACGATGAAGCAGTTTCAGGCTGCCCTGAAGATCCAGCCGTTCATGATCTCCAATGGGCGGGAGGATGGCTGGATCATGCCGAGCCATCTGGCAACGATGGGCTTCTATATTCTCAGAGTGCGCTCGAACCTCGTGGAGACGAGGGCAGTTCTCGGAACGCGGTGATGTTTCGACGGGGCTGCCTTATCAGGGTAGCCCGTCCTTCTCCGTGAAGCCGATGATGTTAAGCTGCTCGGCGAATTCATAGGTGATGCCGATGAGGTCGCCGCTTGTCCCCGGAATGTTGCGGAATTCAGCGACGGTGCGGACCATCTTATATCCGCCCATGCCGTTCTTGACGCGATAGGCGTGATGAAAACCCGTCTTGTGCAGGCTCGCCAGCTCGTAGGTTTCCATCATGTTCTGCTTGTCCTCTTCGTGGACACGCCCCATCGTCTCGACCAGGTTCATGGGACCAGTCGAAAACGGCAAGTCGAAAATGCGATACACGTCTTCGGAAGCGAAGAAATGTCCCGCATCCAGGTCGAGGCGCCAGAAACCGAAGTTTCTGTACGCGGATACCATCTGAACGATTTCCGCATCGCTGATCCCTACATGGGACCGATCCTGAATGGTGGGCTTCGGCTCGAATCGAACAGGCACAAGACTTCCCACTGCGATTATTTCGCTGAAGCTGCGTTGCGAATTGTCAGCTTATGAGCTTCAGCCTGATGGCTTTAGCTACCAACTGCGTGCGATTCACGCAATCCAGTTTTTTAATGGCATTGGTCATGTACGCGTTAATCGTGTGGTCCGAGAGGGAGAGGATCTGGCCGATTTCGATCGATGTCTTGCCCTGCGCGGTCCAACGAACCACCTCCAACTCGCGGGCCGAAAGCGAATGTGGCGGAGAGACATTGCCGCGCTTGATGGAATTGTAGCTGTCCGATGCTTGCAACATGATCATTGCAAGCTCGTTCATCTCGCTCTGGCTGAGGCTGGTGCGGTTTCCCGAGAACCAGAAGATCAACCGTTGGCCGTCGGTGGAGTTCACTGGAACGGTTATGCCCATCGATTGTTTGTAATTGACCAGCAAAAGCTGGAAATCGCGGGAAAACTCCATCTCCGGAATCGGCGCCTTTTCCCCCATATGCCAGGATTGCGGCAAAACTGAATGGCGTGCACGAGTGATCATCGTGCAGCTTCGAAGCATTTGTCCCTGGTCAAGATCGCGCACGAAGGATCGCGGCATCGAGGCTTCGATGATCAGCGGCCCGAGCATAGCATCTTCGGGCGCCGGCGCGTTCATCAGCAGGAAATAATTGAAGCCGAAAGCAACCGTCGTCCGCTCCAGAGCCTGGAGAAGCGCGCTTTGCGTCCGGGCTGTCGCCAACTCGGCGGAAAGCAATATTTGTCTCTCGGCGGTAATCATATAGGACATTAGTGGGTAAGTGCCTATCGAGTGTTACCGCTATCAAATAGCGGAATTAAAGGGGAATGCTAGCCTTAAAATTAGCGGCTGGAGCACACGTTATGATATCTTCATATGATCAATGGGTTGCCCGTACCTTGCATTTCTAAACAGGAAGAAGCGAGGTCCCTTTTACTTCCTCCATGACGGCATAGGTATGCGTTTCCCGTACTCCCGGCAGGGGCAATATGACCTCGGAGAGGAATTGCCGGTAAGCCTCCATTCCGGCGACACGCGCCTTGACGAGATAGTCGAAGCCGCCGGCGACCATGTGGCACTCGATGACATCATCGCTGCGCTTCACCGCGGCTGAAAAGGAATCGAAGACATCAGGCGTCGTCCGGTCGAGCTTGACCTGTACGAAGACGAGGAGAGATCGACCGAGCTTTTCAGGCGAGAGGATCGCCATGTAGCCGATAATGTAGCCGTCGCGTGTCAGCCGCTTCACTCTTTCGGCTGTTGCCGTCGGCGACAGGTGAACGCGGTCAGCGAGCTCAGTGTTCGAGAGGCGTCCTTCCTTTTGCAACGCGCGCAGGATCTTTCTGTCGAGACGGTCAAGTTCTTTCAATTTTCACTGCCTTGTCGGTAATGTGCAGATAATTCTGCTGCAATGATGCGCTATTTTGGTGAAAAGCACCAGAAGCCTATAGCTATGTTGCTGAAATCACGGAGAATCCTTCATGCCGAGTCAGACTTCGCCAGCAATGCCACTTTTCAATGCCCCTTTCGCCGGAGACGACGACCGGCTTCTCAATCGCTTCGCCGACGAGCTTTCCTTTTCCGAGAGCCAGGATGCCGCCATCGACAAGCGCGCTTCCGGCATGATCGAGGCAATCCGCGCCAATTCCGGTTCGATCGGCGGGGTCGAGGATTTCCTGCGCGAATACGGACTTTCAACGCGCGAAGGGCTCGCCCTCATGGTTCTCGCCGAGGCGCTGCTGCGCGTGCCTGACGCGCTGACGCAGGACAAGCTGATCGAGGACAAGCTGAAGGAAGGCGGATGGAGCGAGCATGAGGGCAAGGCCGAGAGCTGGTTTGTTTCGGCCTCGGCATGGGCTCTTGGCATCTCGGCCCGCATTCTGCGTCCCGGCGACACGCCCGAAGGCGTCGTGCGTGGCCTCGTAAAGCGGCTCGGCCTGCCGACCGTGCGCAATGCGACCAAGCAGGCGATGCGCTTCCTCGGCTATCATTTCGTTCTCGGCGAAACCATCAAGGATGCGCTGTCGCGCGCCGGCAAGAGCGAGGAGAAGGGCTATCGCCATTCCTTCGACATGCTGGGCGAGGGTGCCCGCACGGCTGAAGACGCCAAGCGCTATTTCCAGTCCTATGCCATGGCGATCGAGGCGATCGGCACCTGGCTTGCGAAGAACGGCAAGGGCAAGCAGTTGCCGGATCGCATGGGCATATCAGTCAAGCTTTCGGCGCTGCATCCGCGCTATCTCGCCACCCATCGCGACCGGGTGATGGAGGAACTCGTACCCGATCTCCTGAAGCTCGCGCAGATGGCCAAGGCCCATCAGCTCAACTTCACCGTCGATGCCGAAGAGGCCGATCGCCTGGAACTGTCGCTCGACGTCATCGCCGCGGTCTTTGCCGATCCGTCGCTCGACGGCTGGGATGGTTTCGGCCTTGCGATACAGGCCTATCAGAAGCGCGCTGTCGGCGTTATCGACTATATCGACGAACTCTGCGCTAGATATGATCGCCGGATGATGGTGCGCCTCGTCAAGGGCGCCTATTGGGATACGGAAATCAAGCGAGCGCAGGAACGCGGTCTCGACGATTATCCGGTCTGGACCCGCAAGCAGGCGACGGACCTTTCCTATCTCGCCTGCGCGCAACATCTGCTTGACAAGCGGGCGCGCATCTTCCCGCAATTTGCGACGCACAATGCGCTGACGGTATCCACCATTTTGGAACTGGCCGGCAACGATCGCTCCGGCTTCGAATTCCAGCGCCTGCATGGCATGGGCGAGGCGCTCTATAACCACCTTCTGTCCGGCAATGACCGGATTGCCTGCCGCATCTATGCGCCTGTTGGCGGCTATCGCGACCTGCTTGCCTATCTCGTTCGTCGCCTGCTGGAAAACGGCGCGAACTCCTCATTCGTGGCGATGGCCGGCGACAAGAACGTGCCGATCAAGGCTTTGCTGGAACGGCCGGCCACCAAGCTGCAGCTCGATGTCGGCGCAAGCACCCGCAATGGCAAGATCCCCATGCCATTGGATCTCTACGGCAAGCGCAAGAATAGCGCTGGCCTGGAATTCGGGCATCGTCGGACGCTCGCAAAGCTGCAGGCCAATGTCGGCAAGGGCGCGGGCAACATCAAGGCCGAGCCGCTGATCCCCGGGGTCGTTCTCAAGGGATCGGAAGTCCCGGTCGTTTCGCCGTCGGATCACGCAAAGACCGTCGGCACTGTCCACAATGCGACGGCGGCCGATGTTGACAAGGCCTTCGCTGTTGGCGCCAAGGGCTTCAAGGCCTGGTCGCGCAAGCCTGTCGAAGACCGCGCTGCTGCGCTCGAGCGCATGGCGGATCTTCTGGAAAGCAATCGCGACCGGCTGCTAGCCCTCTTGGCGGCGGAAGGCGGCAAGACGCTGGATGACGGCATTGCCGAAATCCGCGAGGCGGTCGATTTCTGCCGCTACTATGCCGGAGAGGCGCGCCGCCATTTCGGTTCGCCACAGAAGATGCCGGGACCGACCGGCGAGGACAATCGCTACCTTTGGCGCGGTCGCGGGGTCTTTGCCTGCATCTCGCCTTGGAATTTCCCGCTTGCCATCTTCCTGGGACAGGTTTCTGCAGCGCTGGTGTCCGGCAATGCCGTCATCGCCAAGCCCGCGCCCCAGACACCGCTGATCGCTTATGAGGCGGTTAAGCTCTTCCACCAGGCCGGTGTGCCCGAAGACGTGCTGCTGCTCGTGCCCGGAGGCCCCGATGTGGGCGCCGCGATCACCGCGCATCCCGCCCTGGCTGGCGTTGCCTTTACCGGCTCGACGAAGACCGCCTGGGCGATCAACCGGGCGCTGGCTGCCAAGGATGGCCCGATCGTGCCGCTGATTGCCGAGACCGGCGGCCTCAATGCGATGATCGTCGATGCGACGGCGCTGTCGGAGCAGGTGGCAGATGACGTCATTCTCTCCGCCTTCCGTTCCGCCGGCCAGCGCTGCTCGGCGCTGCGGTTGCTGTTCCTGCAGGAAGACGTTGCCGAACAGATGACGACCATGATCGAAGGGGCGGCGCGCGAGTTGAAGCTCGGCGATCCGAGCCTTGCCAACACCGATGTCGGCCCGATCATCGACGACAAGCAGAAGGCGATGCTGGAAACGCATATTGCCGACATGCAGAAGACGCAGAAGGTGCGCTTTGCGGGCAAGGCGCCCTCCGGAGGCAGCTTCTTTGCCCCGCACATCGTCGAGCTGGACAAGGCCGGCGCACTGACGAAGGAAGTCTTCGGGCCGGTGCTGCACATCGTCAAGTGGAAGGCGAGGGACCTGCCGAAGGTGCTCGCCGAGATCGATGCTTCGGGTTACGGCCTGACGCTCGGCGTCCACAGCCGCATCGAGGCAACGGTGCGTACCGTCGCCGATGCCCTCGACACCGGCAACGTCTACGTCAACCGCAATATGATCGGCGCGGTCGTCGGCACGCAGCCATTCGGCGGCTCCGGCTTGTCGGGCACCGGCTTCAAGGCGGGCGGCCCAGCCTATTTGCTGCGGTTTGCGCTGGAGCAGGTCGTCTCGGTCAACACCGCAGCGGCGGGCGGAAATGCCAGCCTTATTGCGATGGGAGAAGGCTGAGCCGCGAAAACGTCCGGGTCGAGCGCTTGTGACTTGCAGAAGCCTAGCGTCATTGCTATCGATCGCTGAAATGCGGCTGCAACCGGTGTTTCAGGTTTGATGATCCCAGTCCTTTTTCGTCGGCTTTTGTCCTGGTGCCGTGATGGGGCGATGTGCGTTGCCGCAGCGTCGTTGCTTGCAGTTGCGCCTCTCGGTTCGGTCAATGCGGAGGACTCTCCGCTCGACCGGCCCATGGAGTTCGTGCTCGTTCATGGCGATGCGGCCTATTGCGATCGTGACGGGACATGTGCGGACTGGATCGCGGCCGAAGGGCAGATCAAGGCCGATACGCCCAAGAAGCTGCAGAAAATCCTGAAGACGGTCGGCAAGAAAAAGCTGCCGATCATCGTCCGCTCTCCCGGTGGCGACGTCGCCGCCGCGATGGAGATGGGCTTGGTGATCCGCAAAAAAGGCCTGTCCGTCGCCGTTGGCGGCAGCAGGTTGTCCGGATGCGGCTTTACCGATCCGTTCTGCACGTCAGGACGGGGCAAGGATGGTTCGGCAACGGGTGAGGTCTATTCTTCGGGTGCTGTATGCTTTTCAGCCTGTCCGTTGCTGCTCGCAGGTGGTGTTCGGCGCATCGCCAGCCCCTTCGCGCTGATCGGCGTGCATCAGATCACCACCACCTACCGCGAGGAGCGCGTCCGCTATCGCACCGAATACCAGATGGTCAATGGCCGGAAGAAGATCCTTTCGCAGAAGGAAATCGGCCGCAAGATCGTCGGCCAGCACGATACGACCAAGCTCGGCAAGAAGCAGAAGGCGGCGCTGATCGCCTATCTCGACAAGATGGGCATCGACGACGCGATCTTCGACATGATGATGAGCGCCACGCCTTCTTCCATCCGGTTGATCAAACAGGATGAGGCCATCCAGATCAAGATGACGACGGAGCAGGAATCGGCTGACGACCTCGTTCTCGTCAATGGTTGCGCCGACGGCAAGACGATTGCGAGCTGCATCGCTGCCCTGCATCCTGCGCCACCGACACCGCCGCCGGCCCCGGTTTCCACGCCGCCCGTGCTGCCGGCAACGGACCCGGCGCCTCAGACGCCGGCGCAGCCTTCTCCATCACAGCCCGTCCAATTGCCGACAACAGGAAGCGACGAAGTCATTCTTTGACTTCGGTTGCGGGCTTGGCTGAGTAATCCTTGCCCTTCGCCTTTGCCATGATCTGCTCTAGGAAGCCCAGCAGCAGCGCAGACACCACGAATGCGAGGTGGATGAAGGTGAGCCACATCAGCTTGCTGTTGTCATATTGCGTGACATTGAGGAAGACCTGCAGCAGGTGGATCGAGGAGATGGCGACGATCGAGGAGGCGACCTTGATCTTCAGACTGCCGCTGTCGAGCTTGCCGATGAAGGAAACCTTTTCATCCGGCTCGTCGAAGCGGCTGACGAAGTTTTCGTAGCCCGAGATCATCACCATCACGATCAGGCTTGCCACCAGCGCCGCGTCGATGAGGCCGAGCATGGCCAGGATCATGTCCGCCTCCTCGTAATCGAAGACATGGATGGCGACCTTGAGGAACTTGTAGCCGAAGGACAGGGCATAGAGCGCAAGAGCGGCTGCGAGGCCGATATAGAAGACGACGAGAATCCAGCGGCTCGACAGGATGATTCGCTCGACCAGCAGTTCCAGGGATTTCATCTCGTTGCGGCTCCGTCGTTTTGGTTTTGGTGCTTTGGCTTTCGAGCAAGAATTAAGGTATCCGCGTGTCGATCTGCAAGCCCAGCTCTATTTTGGCTGCTTTAGATACAGCCTGAAGGCGACGTTTACGCGTCTCATAGCGGCAAATCTGTTCACGGCCGCCTCTTTTTCGGTTATTGCCAAGCCAAGGCGACATGCGCCGATCAGTCTATGGGGAAGTGTCATGGCAGTGGTGAAATCCGATATTGAAATTGCGCGCGCGGCAGTCAAAAAGCCGATCTACGAGATCGGCGACCGGCTCGGCATTCCGGCGGATCAGCTGGCTCCCTATGGCCATGACAAGGCAAAGATCAGCGCCAATTTCATTGCATCCCAGGAAGGCAAGAAAGACGGAAGACTGATCCTTGTTACCGCGATCAACCCGACCCCCGCAGGCGAGGGCAAGACCACCACGACGGTCGGCCTCGGCGACGGGCTGAACCGCATCGGCAAAAACGCTGTCATCTGCGTGCGCGAGCCTTCGCTCGGCCCCTGCTTCGGCACCAAGGGTGGCGCTGCCGGCGGCGGCTATGCACAGGTCGTGCCGATGGAAGACATCAACCTGCATTTCACCGGCGACTTCCACGCCATCACCTCGGCGCACAATCTGCTCGCCGCGATGGTCGACAACCACATCTATTGGGGCAATGCGCTCAACATCGACAGTCGCCGCGTGACCTGGCGGCGAGTGATGGACATGAACGATCGGGCGCTACGCGAAATCGTCTCCTCGCTCGGCGGCGTTGCCAACGGCTTTCCGCGCGAGAGCGGCTTCGACATCACGGTCGCTTCCGAAGTCATGGCGATCCTCTGCCTTGCTTCCGACCTGAAGGATCTGGAGCGGCGGCTGGGCGAGATTATCGTCGGCTATCGCCGTGACCGGTCACCGGTCTATGCCCGCGACCTGAAGGCTGACGGAGCCATGGCTGTGCTTTTGAAGGATGCCATGCAGCCGAACCTCGTGCAGACGCTGGAGAACAACCCGGCGCTCGTCCATGGCGGACCCTTTGCCAATATCGCCCACGGCTGCAATTCCGTCATCGCCACGCGCACGGCGCTGAAACTCGTCGACTATGTCGTGACCGAAGCAGGTTTCGGCGCGGATCTCGGCGCTGAGAAATTCTTCGACATCAAGTGCCGCAAGGCCGGCCTGAAGCCGGATGCAGCCGTCATCGTCGCGACCGTGCGGGCGCTGAAGATGAATGGCGGGGTCGCCAAGGAAGATCTGGGAACGGAGAATGTCGCGGCGCTGGTGAAGGGTTGCTCCAATCTCGGCCGGCATCTTGCGAATGTCCGCAAGTTCGGCGTTCCCGTCGTCGTCGCCATCAACCACTTCACTTCGGATACCGATGCGGAGGTCGCCGCCGTGCAGAATTATGTCTCGCGGCTCGGCGCCGAAGCGATCCTCTGCCGCCACTGGGCAGAAGGCTCTGCCGGTATCGAGGACCTTGCCTATAAGGTAGTGGAGCTTGCCGAATCCGGCCAGGCGAAATTCCAGCCGCTCTATCCCGACGATCTCTCGCTGTTCGAAAAGATCGAAATCGTCGCCTCGAAGATCTATCACGCGGGCGAAGTGACGGCCGACAAGGCGGTGCGCGATCAGCTGATCGCCTGGGAGGAGCGGGGCTACGGCCACTTGCCTGTCTGCATCGCCAAGACCCAATATTCCTTCTCGACGGATCCCAATCTGCGCGGCGCGCCGGAGGGGCATGTCGTTCACGTTCGCGAAGTCAGGCTCTCGGCCGGTGCCGGCTTCGTCGTCGCTATCACCGGCGAAATCCGCACCATGCCGGGCCTACCGAGCGTGCCTTCCGCCGAGCGGATTTTCCTGAATGATCAGGGGTATGTGGAAGGGTTGTTTTAGACGGCCGGACACTTGATGTTCTGATTCGAGCATCTGCCGATCTGATTCAGGTTGGAATCATAAGCCTCGGAAATCACGTTGCTTTCCATCAATGGCAATACCTAAATCCGCCGTGTCTTTCGATGACGTCGAGGTGGAAATGGTGCTCGTGGTTGGCGTCACTTTCGGGGTCGAGGACCGTGGTGAAGTAGAGGCAGCCGGCGGCGCTGACGGCGCGCTGGAAGGCGCCTGTCAGCGTTGAATCTTCCTTGCGCGGTTGGACTGCGACAACCGTGCCGTCCTGGAAGGTGAAGCTTGCGACATCGACCGCGTTGCCGCGGGCGTGTTCGGAGATCTTGCCCGTCGTCGCGTTGTTGCGTAGGCGGCAGATATAGGTCGAGGCCTGGTTGATGGTGACGATCGGACCGGCATCTTTCAACGCCACTTCGCCGGATGGTATGACGCTCTGTTTCATCCAGTGGGCAAGCGCCAGCGCAGTCTGGCAGCGTATCGTGCCTTCCGGTTTCAGCTTGATGCCGGGCAGTGCCTCCGTCAGCGAGATCGGCTTGTCAATGCCGCAACCATTGCCGTCGTCGATCCGCGGGACGTCCTTGAACACAGCGCCCATCGCCTGAAGCTCTTTTTCGCATTCTTGATGCTCGTCCTCGGGCTCCGATGCAATCGTAAGGGGCGGCTTTGGCGGCCCCTGCATTTCGCCCGTCTTCTCTTCTGCCGGCGCGGTTTCATCTGGCGCTTGCTCTGCATCGGCGGGGGCGGCAGGCTTTTCTCCCGCAGGTTTTTCAGCCGGCTTTTCCTGCGGTACCGGCGTTTCTGAAGGCGTGGGCTGAGTGTCTTCCGTATCCGGTTTTGTCTCGGGCAGGGGGCCGGTCTCCGGCAAGGAAGTGCCTGTCAAAATGCCGAGGCAGGCAAAGGCAAGCATCGTCTTCAACCGCATCTCGTTCCTCACCCATTGGTGGTATCGCTCGGGGAAAGAACGCGCTGGCAGCGGTTTTCGTTGCAATTTCGCAACGAGGGCATGTTCGCCTTTAAATATGATGATTTTAATCATGTTTATGAGCGGTCGATATATTGACAATCATACTCATGTTTTTTATGCGGCAGAACGAAGGCGGAAATTGCTCCGTCTCTCTCTAAGAACGAACCCAGCCAGCCCCTTGGAAAGCCCTGCGCAGACCGACCAGCCAGCCCGGTGATATCACTCGAAAGGAATGGTTATGGTGGTCCGGCGATCGCGCTCGGTTCTCTTGGCGTGCACGGCGTTTCTGGCGCTCGGCACGGTATCTTTTGCGCAGCAGGCAGGCAGCACGACGAAGACCGATGCCGGGGACAACAAGGACGCGACGACGCTGCAAAAGATCGTCGTGAAGGGCGCGAGGCCGAAGAAGGATCCTGTCGCGGATACGCCGCTCGCGTCGCAGACGACGGCCGACGAGATCAACAACAAGCAGATCAATCGCATCGAGGATCTCGGCCGTAGCACCGAGCTCGGCGTCGGCTTTGACCGTACGAGCGGCAGCGTCAATATCCGCGGTTTGGAAGACGACCGCGTGCTCACGACGATCGACGGAATTCCGATCCCCTATATGCTCGATGGCGCTCGCGGCGCCGATGGCGGTATCAACAGCTTCAACTTCAACACGCTGTCGACGGTGGATGTCGTGCGCGGCGCCGATTCCAGCCGTGCCGGTGGCGGTGCCCTTGGCGGCGCACTGGTGTTGCGCACGCTGGAGCCGGAAGATTTGATCGATCCGGGCAAGACCTGGGGCGGCGTCTTCAAGCTGGATTACAACGGCGACGACCGCAGCTTCGGCGGCTCGGCCGCTATTGCCAAGCGGATCGACAACACCGCTGTGCTCTTCCAGGGCGGCTATACCAAGGGACATGAGCTGGAAAGCAACGGCGATGTCGGCGGATACGGCGCGACGCGCACCGAGGCGAACCCGGCCGATTACAACAGCCGCAACTATCTCTTCAAGCTGCGCCAATATACCGACGGCGCCGGTACTTTCGGCCTGACGGCCGAGCATTACGACAAGGACCAGACGACGGATCTGAAGAGTGCCCAGAGCCTGACGGGCAACTACCGCCCCGGCCAGGACAGCGGCTCCGAAGACATCAAGCGAGACCGTGTGTCGCTTGACTATAACTTCGAGTCGACCGACGACGACTCCCTGTTCGACACGGCGAATGCGGTCTTCTACTGGCAGCGCTTGCTGCGCGAGGATGGTCAGGATGCTTACCGCTACACCTCGGTCATCGGTGACTACTGGCGCCGCAACACCATGGAAGACCGCACCTTCGGCTTCAACGGCAATGCCTCGAAGTCCTTCGACACAGGAACCCTGCATCACAAGGTGACCTTCGGCCTCGACGCTTCCTTCACCAAGACGACGCAATATTCGGCTGGTGATGACAGCTGCGGGCCGGGACCATTCTCACCCTTCAGTACCTGCAGCTTCCTGCACACCAACCAGTCCGATATGCCTGACGTGGACGGCAAGAAGATCGGCGGCTTCATCGACGACAAGATCGCGCTTGGCGATAGCCGCTTCTCACTGACGCCCGGCTTGCGCTTCGACTGGTATGACTACACGCCGAAGAACACACAGGCCTACCAGGACAGCTCCAACTATAACGGGCTCGAGCCCGGCCAGTCCGACAACCGCTTCTCGCCGAAGCTTCGCGCCTCGTTCGAGCCGCAGAACGACATGGAATTCTATGCGCAGTGGGCCATGGCCTTCCGTGCGCCGAACGTCACCGAACTCTACGAGAACTACGGCGTTCCGGGCGGCTATCTGAGTATCGGCAATCCCGATCTCAAGCCCGAGACGAGCAATGGCATCGAAGTCGGCGCCAATCTCGGCGACCAGGATTTCGGCGGCCATCTCGGCGTCTTCTATAACCGCTACAAGAACTTCATCGACACCTACAGCGTCCCCGATACGACGGGCACCTATCCGCTCGGCATCACCGAATACTTCAACCGCGCCAATGTCCGCATCTATGGTTTCGAGGCGAATGCCCACAAGACCTTCAATAACGGCATCCATATCAACGGCGCTTTTGCCTATGCTAACGGCCGGGACATGGACACGGGCGAATACGTGAACTCGGTCGCGCCGGCCAAGGGCTCGATCGGCGTCGGCTATGCGACCGACACATGGGGTACCGATGTGACCTTCATCGCGGCGGCGAGAGATTTCGACAAGAGCGGCAATACCTATCGCGTTCCCGGATACGGCATCGTCGATCTGACCGGCTGGTGGCAGCCAGAGAAGCTGAAAGGCCTGCGCGTCAATGCCGGCGTCTACAACGTCTTCGATCAGACCTACTACGACGCACTCAACACGCAGGGCACGCTCTCGCAGGCGCGGGAGTTCTATTCCGAGCCCGGCCGGACCTTCAAGATCTCGCTCGTCCAGCGCTTCTGATCACAGGTTTGCAGCCTGACCAACCTGGGCGGTGCTGCGGCATCGCCCTTTTTTGTCTGCGCCATCCGATGCCTGGAGTTGTGCGCTGCGCGCAGTGATGGTATTGAAAGCGCACAGTTTCTTGAAAAGAAAGGAGGGCCGCAAAATGATCACATATTTCTGGCGCAATCGCCAGTTCGGCCCGAGACATGCCCTGCGGATGCGTTTGCAGGGCTGATCAGAGGCTGTAGCTCACTCATATCCTTTCTGGTCTGCCCTTGATGGCAAGGCGGCGCCGAACACTTCGCGTTCGTGTGTCTGCTCCCTGACAATTACCGAGAAAAACGGCCGATGCCACAATGATGCATCGGCCCGGCATCAACCTCAGCGATCCCTGGACGGGCGCGAGCTGACGTCTCCTCGGATAGACCAGAGAACGATCATGGCTTTGATTAGTTTGCGCAATTTCGGCGTCACACTCGGTGCGCCACTCTTTTCCAATCTTAATTTCGCGCTGAATGCGGGAGACCGCGTCGGCATCGTCGCTGCCAATGGCAGGGGCAAATCCACGCTGTTCAATTGCATCGCCGGGCGGCTCGAGCCGACCACCGGCGACATGACGAGGTCGCGCGGCCTGACTATCGGCTATGTCGAGCAAAATATGCCCGAGCGGCTGATGACCACGTCCTTTAATGAGGCGGTCAGACAGGCGCTGCCGGCGGAACAGGCGGATAGCGAGGGCTGGCGGGTGGATGTCGTGCTGGATCAGCTCGACGTGCCCCAGGCTTTTCGCGACAGGACGATCGCCGAGTTGAGCGGCGGCTGGCAGCGGCTGGCGCTGCTTGCCCGCGTTGCGGTCACGGAACCGGACGCGCTCCTGCTGGATGAACCGACCAACCATCTGGATCTTGCCAAGATCGCGCTCCTGGAGGACTGGCTGAATGCCCTGCCGCGCGAGACGGCCGTGCTGCTCTCCAGCCACGATCGGGCATTTCTGGATGCGGTGACCAATCGGACGCTTTTCCTGCGCGCGGAGCAATCGCAGGTTTTCCAGCTGCCCTATAACAGGGCGAGGGAGGCCCTTGATGAGGCGGATGCCTCCGAGGAGCGGCGTTTCCAGAAGGATATGAAGATTGCGCAGCAGCTCCGGCGGCAGGCAGCCAAGCTCAACAATCTCGGCATCAACTCCGGCAGTGACCTGCTAACGGTCAAGACGAAGCAGCTGAAGCAGCGGGCGGAACGACTGGAGGATGCCGCGCGCCCAGGGTACCAGGAGCGTTCCTCGGGCGCGATCCGCCTCGCGAGCCGGGAGACACAGGCAAAGATCCTCGTGACGCTCGATAATGCGGATGTGACGACGCCTGATGGAACACTGCTTTTCAGGACGGGCAAGCAATGGATTCGGCAGGGCGACCGCGTCGTGCTGCTCGGGCAGAACGGAGCGGGCAAGTCGCGGATGGTGGAGATGATCCGCAGGGCGATCGAAGGGCAAGGGTCAGGGCCGGAAGGGATCAAGGCGACGCCGTCGCTTGTGCTCGGCTACAGCGATCAGGCCCTGGCAGGGCTGGGCGATGGCGATACGCCGCTTGGCGTCGTCACGCGGCTCTTCGAGCTTGGCGAGCCGCGGGCGCGCAGCCTTCTGGCCGGTGCGGGCATTGATGTCGAGATGCAGGGCCGGGCAGTCGGTCGCCTTTCCGGTGGCCAGAAATCCAGGCTTGCGATGCTGGTGCTGAGGCTTCGCAACCCGAATTTCTACCTGCTCGACGAGCCGACCAATCACCTCGATATCGAGGGGCAGGAGGCGCTGGAAAGCGAGCTGATGGCGCAGGAGGCCAGTTGCCTGCTGGTTTCGCACGACAGAAGCTTCGTTCGCGCCGTCGGCAACCGCTTCTGGCGGATCGAGCGAAAGCGGCTCGTCGAGGTCGATGATCCTGAGGATTTCTTCGCCGCGGCAAGGCAAGAGGCCTGAGTTTTCAGGGGTTTCGGGCAGCTTGCTGCTGGCCGAAACTTTCCTCGGAATTGCCGCTTGCGCATCGGCGCGTCTCACGCTAACAATTTGGCCCATGAACACGTCCTTGAACATTGCATCGTGGTGGTGGGCTCGCTGAGGCGGCCTCGACCAATCGTGTCCAAAGACGACGACGAGTGAGCCGCCCGAAACTTCGAGGCGGCTTTTTTGTTTTAAACCGCCTGTCGCCTGGGCCCCGAGGAATGGAGTGAGGAAGAATGGTTACGATCCTGCGGGATGATGGTGCGGAGATTTACGAAACCAAGGGTGGCATATCCGTCACCCGGCAGCGCAGGGCCATTCCCTATGCTGACGCCGTTTCGTCCTATATCGACAAGCTCGACGAGCGCCGCGGCGCTGTCTTCTCGTCGAATTACGAATATCCGGGCCGCTATACCCGCTGGGACACTGCTATCGTCGATCCGCCGCTCGGCATTTCCTGCAATGGCCGCAATGTCTGGATCGAAGCCTATAACGAACGCGGCGAAGTGCTGCTCGGCTTTATCACGGAGCGGCTGAAGACCGTCTCCGAGCTGGAACTCGGCATCCTGACCGCTCGCCGACTGGACCTGACGGTCAAGCTGCCGGATCGCGTCTTCACTGAGGAAGAGCGCTCGAAGATGCCGACCGTCTTCACCGTTCTTCGCGCTGTCACCGATCTCTTCTATTCGCAGGCTGATGCCGCCATCGGGCTCTATGGTGCCTTCGGCTACGATCTCGCCTTCCAGTTCGACGCGATCAACCTGAAGCTGGAGCGGCCCTCCGACCAGCGCGACATGGTGCTCTACCTGCCGGACGAGATCCTGGTCGTCGACAACTATTCGGCCAAGGCCTGGATCGACCGCTACGATTTCGAGAAGGGTGGAATCTCGACCGAGGGCAAGGCCGGCGATATCGCGCCGGAGCCCTTCGTGCGCACCGACGCGATTCCACCGAAAAGCGATCACAAGCCCGGCGAATATGCGCGGTTGGTCACCAAGGCCAAGGAGAGCTTCCGCAAGGGCGATCTCTTTGAAGTCGTGCCCGGCCAGAAGTTCATGGAGCGTTGCGAGAGCAAGCCGTCCGATATTTCCAAGCGGCTGAAGGCGATCAATCCGTCGCCCTATTCCTTCTTCATCAATCTCGGAAACCAGGAATATCTCGTCGGCGCCTCGCCTGAGATGTTCGTGCGCGTCTCCGGCCGCCGCATCGAGACCTGCCCGATATCGGGCACGATCAAGCGCGGCGAAGACCCGATCGCCGACTCGGAACAGATCCTGAAGCTCCTGAATTCCAAGAAGGACGAGTCAGAACTGACCATGTGCTCCGACGTCGACCGCAACGACAAGAGCCGCGTCTGCGAGCCGGGCTCCGTCAAGGTCATCGGTCGCCGCCAGATCGAGATGTATTCGCGCCTCATCCACACCGTCGATCACATCGAAGGACGGCTCCGCGACGACATGGACGCCTTCGACGGTTTCCTTTCGCATGCATGGGCTGTGACTGTTACAGGCGCGCCAAAACTCTGGGCGATGCGCTTCATCGAGGCGCATGAAAAGAGCCCGCGCGCATGGTATGGTGGCGCGATCGGCATGGTCGGCTTCAATGGTGACATGAACACCGGGCTTACGCTGCGCACCGTGCGCATCAAGGATGGTATTGCCGAAGTGCGGGCAGGAGCGACGCTGTTGAACGATTCCATTCCCGAGGAAGAAGAAGCCGAAACCGAACTGAAGGCCTCCGCCATGCTTTCCGCCATCCGTGATGCCAAGGCCGGCAATTCGAGCAAGGCGAGCCGCGACGTCGCCGCCGTCGGCAAGGGCGTCAATATCCTGCTGATCGACCACGAGGATAGCTTCGTGCATACGCTGGCGAACTATTTCCGCCAGACGGGCGCGACCGTCTCGACAGTGCGCACGCCCGTTCCCGAGGAAGTGTTCGACCGGCTTAACCCGGATCTCGTCGTTCTGTCGCCTGGCCCTGGCAATCCCAAGGATTTCGACTGCAAGGCGACGATCAAGAAGGCGCGGGCGCGCAACCTGCCGATCTTCGGCGTCTGCCTCGGTCTGCAGGCGCTGGCGGAAGCCTATGGCGGCGAGCTACGCCATCTGGCGCTGCCGATGCACGGCAAGCCGTCGCGCATCCGCGTGCTGGAACCCGGCCTTGTCTTCTCCGGCCTTGGCAAGGAAGTGACCGTCGGCCGCTACCATTCCATCTTCGCCGATCCCTCGACCCTGCCGCGTGATTTCATCATCACCGCGGAAAGCGAGGACGGCACGATCATGGGTATAGAGCACGCCAAGGAGCCGATCGCTGCGGTCCAGTTCCACCCGGAATCGATCATGACGCTCGGCGGCGATGCCGGCATGCGGATGATCGAGAATGTGGTGGCACATCTGGCAAGAAGGGCGAAGACCAAGGCAGCATGAGCGGGTGTAGATGGTCAGATGACTGTTAAAGACGGGGTATCACAGTAAATGGAAGTGGGAACTCTGTCTTACCGCTGCGCGTGTTGCGGCAAGGAATATTCCGGTGCGCCTTCCTTCGGCTATGAGACGCCGCCCTTTATCCGCGAGGTGCCGGAGGAGGAGCGCCAGTCTCGCATCGTGTTCGACAGTGATCTTTGTCACGTGCGGCTTCGGCCGAACGAAAATTCTCCCGATGATATCTTCTCCATCCGCGTCAACCTGGAGATACCGATTTGGGACTCACCCGAGACCTTCCTCTGGGGTGTCTGGGTGACTCAATCGGAGGAGAGCTTCTTGCGATATATCGAGACCTATAAGGAGGATCAGTCCAGCGAAGGTTCGTTCGGCTGGCTTCCGGTCGTTATGTCCCCCTATCGTGACCACGCAACGGAACAGAACAGTGGATACCTCGCCTGCGATGTTTATTGGGGCAAAAGCGGTCAAAGGCCGACGATCACGCTGCATGAGTGTGACCACCCTTTGTATCTTGACCAGCGAGACGGCATAAGTTGGCAAAGAGCAGTCGAGATCGCCCAGTTGCAGTGGCAAGGGCTTCACGGCAAGTAATTGAGGTGGCTCGTTCGCGAGCCGCTCCCCCACTTCGAAAGTCATGAGGCCATGACATCAGATGACGAAGTAAAGCTGGTTCCCATCGACGCCAGCCATGTCGACAGCTTTCACCGGGCGCTCGATATGGTCGCGCGGGAAAAGAAATATCTGACGCTTCTGGAAGCGCCACCGCTGGAAGAGACGCGCGGTTTCGTGCTCGGCATGATCGAGAAGAAAAATCCCCAGATTGTAGCGCTGGTGGGAGACGAGGTGGTCGGCTGGTGCGATATCAGCCGGCACTTTTTCCCTTCGCATGCGCATCGGGGAGGCCTCGGGATGGGGGTCATCCCTGCCTACCGTGGGCGTGGTCTCGGTTCCCGCCTGCTGGAAAGGACGCTTGCGGAAGCGCGCAAGGCGGGCTTCGTGCGCGTCGAGCTTGATGTCCATGCCGATAATGCGCGTGCCATCGCGCTTTACGAGCGCTTCGGCTTTGCCAGAGAGGGCGTTGCCAAGTACGCAGCCTGCATTGACGGGAACTACATCGACACGATCGGCATGGCGATCATCTATCGCTGAGACTAGCGTCCTTCGATGCCTGGGCTGGCCGGAAACGCCCGGTCCAACTTGCAGCTAAGCTCCCCACAGCGAAGCTATACTATCCCTGAACCAGCGTTGGGCCGGATGGGTATCGTTGCGCCGATGCCATGAGATCACGAAGGTTATGGGGTCGAGATCGAGCGGCGGATCATGACGGACGAGATCTTCGCCATGGCCGGACGCCTCCACCACACCTGACATCAGCGTCGCTATCATGTCCGATCGCGCGACAAGGAGCGGTGCGGCGTACATATTCGGCAATGTGAGAGCGAGCCTTCGCTTCAGTCCTTGTCGCGCGAGAGCTACATCGACATGGCCGAAGCGTTCGTTTTCCGGCGAGACCAGCAGATGATCCAGTGCCAGGAACCGCTCGATCGTCAGCGGGGTCAGCGCCGCCGGATGATTCTTGCGCATGACGCAGACGAAGCGCTCCTCGAACAGCGGTCTCGTCAGGATGCGGCCGGTCGGCGATGGCGGGACGCCGATCGCGACATCCACTTCGCCGGCGTCGAGCAGGGTGGTCGCATCGTCTCGGGCATTGAAATGCTTGACCCGCAGGCTGACGCCGAGCGCACTGTCCCGCAGAAATTCCAAGAGGCGCGGCAGAACGACGAAGGTCGGGTGATCGGAGAGGCCGAGTGTGAAACTCGCTTGCGATGTCATGGGATCGAAGCCCTGCGTGAACTCGAGCGTGCGCTGGATCTCGGCGAGCGCCCGGCCAAGCGGTTCCGCCAGATCGAGGGCGCGAGCGGTCGGCTGCAGTCCGGCGGGGCCGCGAATGAAGAGCTCGTCTTTCAGAAGCGTTCTCAGCCTCGTCAGCGCCGCACTCATCGCCGGCTGCGTGCGGCCGATGCGGATGCCTGCCTTGGTGACGCTTCGCTCCGCCATCAGGGCGTCGAAGGCGACGAGGAGGTTGAGATCGATGCCATGCAAATCCATGGCATGGATGAATGCATATATCATCTATCGATTTCAAGCATGTTCATCGAAGCGCTAAGTTTGCCCCCGTTGCTCGAACAAGGAGGCAATCATGCCATTTGCAAACTACAAATTCCCGCAGGGAACGCTGACAGCGGAACAGAAGGAAGAGATCATCCACAAGACCACGGATATGTTCGTGGGCTATTTCGGCGAGGGTGTCAGGCCCTATACCATGGTGTTGGTCGATGAGGTCGTCGATGGCGGCTGGGGGCGAGCCGACGAGGTGCTCACCATTGCGAGAATGAGGGAGCGGTCACAGCCGAAAGGATAATTCTACCGGCCGTGCAGATGCCTTGAGGGCACTGCACGCCGCTCCCGTTGACGGTCAAGCGGCCCGTCGCTTCACCGCACGAAGATTGAATGTCGCGCGCAGCTTGAAACCCAAGGCCTCGTAGAGCGAGATTGCCGTCGTGTTGCCGGAGAAGGCGTGCAGGTAGACGGTATCGCCGCGCGCCGAAATCTCGCCGGCGACGAAACGGAAGAGCAGCTTGCCGAAGCCGCGGCCCTGGGAATCGGGATGGGTGCAGAGGCCGCTGAGTTCGGCAAAGCCCGGCTGGCGCAGGCGCTGGCCGCCCATCGCCACCAGCTTGCCGTCGACCTTGATGCCCCAGAAAGTACCGAGCTTCTGCGCGCCGAGCGTGAAGGGGCCGGGCTTGGTGAGGTTTGCGAGGTCCAGCATTTCCTCGGCGTCGGCAGGCGTCAGCGTCTCGATGCGCGGATCGGAGATGCGCTCGTAGGGCCCTTGCGCGATCATCTGGACAAGCTCCATTTCTCGAACGACTTCCAGCGCCGGCGGAATTTCCAACGGGCCAAGCTCGACGATTGCCGCGACCTCTTCGCCGGAAAGCAGGTTTGCCAGCGCATCCCAGCTCTCGGGCGACTGGTCGCGCATGGCGGCGAAAGGCACGATGGACGGCGGATAGCGCCGGGCGAGATCGCCGCCTTCGGCGATATCCGCATGGGAGGTTTGAAGCGCGTTCCAGGCGGCGCGATCGAGTATGTGATTCACTATATTTTCTCCTGATGCTTTATCCGGCGGGCGAGGGGGGATTCTGCGAGCCCGTCCTCGATCGTCGCCAATTGTTCGAGAAGGGGACCGGAAAGCTCCCCGCAGAGGTCGCGCACGGCGGCTTCGATCACCGGCCAGATCTCACGCCGCGAGCGCTCCACCAGCGCGCGGCCTTTGTCGGTCAGCGAAACCAGCTTGCGTCGCTGGTCTTCCTCGGAGGCGCGGACTTCGACGAGACCGGCATCCGTGAGTTGGCCGAGGGTGCGCGTCGCCCCCGGCTGCGTGATGCCGACGGATTCCGCCAGCTCGCCGATGGTCAGAGGCCCGGCGCGATCGATTGCCCCCAGAAAGGGATACTGGCCCGCCTGGATGGTGACGCCGAATTCCTCGATGATCGCTTGCGTATCCGCCTGCAGCCGCTCGCCGATGCGGCGAAAACGGCTGCCGAGGCATAGGAAACCGAAATTACGGACGACATCTTCAGCCACAGCTTTCTCCCGTGTAAATATCACGGGTTATATAACGTGTAATGTAATTTACGGCAAGTATGCCCCGCTCTGTCTATCAAATTGTCCAGAATGACAGATAGCCTTTGTGAGCGGCGCTATTTCGAGGTTTGACAAAGCTTCGCCAATCGACCATATCACGCGCAACAAGCCGCCTGCGCGAATCCCGCGCGGGCGGTTTTGCGTTCTAGGGCGCAAATTCTGCAATTCATTCGCATCTGCAATGGAGACGGTCGTGAGCGGACAGGGCAACAAGACGATACGAAAACTCGCCTTCTGGGGCATGCCGATCTCGCTCGTCGTATTGGCGTTGAAGCTGGCCGCATGGCGGGTGACCGGCTCGGTGGCGCTTTTGTCGGATGGGCTGGAATCACTGGTCAATGTGGTCGCCGCCTTCATCGCCTTCTTCGTCATCCGTTATGCGCAGAAACCGGCCGATCACGACCATCCCTTTGGACATCACAAGGCGGAATATCTTTCCGCCGTTACCGAGGGTGTGCTCATCGTGGTTGCGGCTCTGATGATCGTGCAGGAGGCGGTGGGGCACCTGGCGCATCCCTTGCCAATGGACGCGCCTGCACTCGGCCTTGCGATCAACTTCGTCGCCGGTATCATCAACGCCGTCTGGGGCTATACCCTCGTCAGGGAAGGGCGCGTGCACCGTTCCCCGGCGCTGACTGCCGACGGGCAGCATATTCTCTCCGATGTCTACACCTCGGCGGGCGTGCTCGTCGGTCTTGTGCTGGCGGTCGTGACCGGCTATCCGATCTTCGACCCTGTGCTTGCCATCCTCGTCGCGATCAACATCCTTTATCAGGGCTATACGGTCATTTCGGCCTCGATCGACGGCTTGATGGACAAGGCCGTGCTGCCGGAAGAAGAGGCTGCCCTTAAGGAGGTCATCGGGACGCATGCTGCCGGCTCGCTCGGTGTGCATGACCTGAAGACCCGCAGGGCCGGAGCGGTAACCTTCGTCGACTTCCACCTCGTCGTGCCGGCAAGCATGGCGGTCGGCGAGGCTCACAATATCTGCGACCGCCTTGAAGATGCCATACGCGCCATACATGCGGGCGCCGAAATAACCATTCACGTGGAGCCCGAGGGCGAAAAGGCCCATGGCATCCGCGTCAAAGTGATCAAGGAGGCTTGAATGCCCAAGACAGATGTCTCCGGCCTGTCGATGCTCGGCAGCCATACCGAAACCGCTTCCAACCCGGAGGACGCCGTCCTCGAAAAGGTGCCTGCCGGGCATCAGGGGACGGATTATGTCGTGCGTTTCACCGCGCCTGAATTCACCTCGCTTTGCCCCATGACCGGGCAGCCGGATTTCGCGCATATCGTCATCGACTATATTCCGAACGAATGGCTGGTGGAATCGAAGTCGTTGAAGCTCTTCCTGCATTCCTTCCGCAACCATGGCGCCTTCCACGAGGATTGCTCGATCTATATCGCCAAGCGCATCGTCGATCTCCTCGATCCGAAGTGGCTGCGCATCGGCGCCTACTGGTATCCGCGCGGCGGCATCCCGATCGACGTGTTCTGGCAGACCGGCAAGGCGCCGGAAGGTGTCTGGCTGCCGGACCAGGGTGTTGCGACCTATCGCGGGCGTGGGTGAATCTTATAACGTCGGGTGAGTGAAGGCCGGTTGCCTTTGTGGTTGCGGCCCCCTCATCCCCTGCCGGGATCTTCTCCCCAGCGGGGAGAGGGTGGCGGCAGCCGGATGGGGGGCCGCACGACAAGACGCGAACGGGATTATGCCCCCGTAAGCCCACAACATCTGACGGCCGGAAACAAAAAGGCCGGCGCAGCGCCGGCCTCCGTCATTCCCAAGAAGCAATCTCAGACGTTGTAGCTGTCGTCGCCGCTGTTGTCGAAATCGTCGTCGTTGTCCAAATCGTCCTGGTCGTCCGAAGCGTTGATGACGTTGTCATTGTTGTCGTCGTTCTGGTTGTTGCCGTCATTGCCGAAGTAATTGTTATTGATGACGGTTTCCTCGACCGGGCGCTCGTTGCCACCGAGACCTGCAAGGCCTGAGCCAAGCCCGCCGAGGCCAGTGCCGCCAAGATGCGGGCTGAACAGGCTGCTTATTCCTTCCGCCAGCATGACGCCGCCGGCAACGCCGGCTGCCGTGCCGAGCGCGCCGCGCAGGAAGCTGCCGCCGGCTGATGGAGCCGATGGTTGCGCGTTCCACGGGCCGGAAGGCTGTTGCTGTCCCCATGGGCCGGCGGACTGCTGCGGCGGGGCGCCACGACCGTAATCGTCATAGCCGCGGCCTTGCTGCTGAGTGTAGCCGCCCTGCGGACCGTAGTCAGGCGCTGCGCCGCGCTGGGGCTGTGGTTGACCGCCGCCGAAGAGCGAGCCGATGCCGCCGAGGAAGCCGCCGGACTGCTGGGCCTGCGGATGGGCAGCCCCTTGCTGCTCAAGCTCGTGCACACGAGCCTCGAGCTGCTGGATGCGGTCCGCGGCTGCCTTCATGCCCTGTTCCTGCACGATGACGGCCTGGGCGAGAAGATAGGGAGCGTAGGGCTGCTCCCGGACGGATTGATTGATGAGCGCCTCGGCGTCTGCATCGCGCGGCGCTGCCGCGGATGTACGGACGCGATCGAAGAGAGAGCTGAGCAATTGACGTTCTTCGGGCGACATGATGGCCTCCTTGGCTATCTGGGACGCGGATTTCTGCCGCGCTGAGCTGACGTAGGATCAAATTTCGGTTTTTCAAAGCCTTGGCAACTTACATTTCTGTAAGTTCAGCCACGAACCCACACCCGCAGGGGTCCGAGGGCGGTGAAACCGAGCGCCAGTGCGCTGGCGAGATCATTGCTGCGTTCGTAACCGACGACCGGTTGGCCCGGAAAGAGCCTGCGTGCCTCGCGGATGAGCCCGCCGCGGACAAGGTCCTCCTTGTTTCCGATGGCAAAGAGGTTCGAATGGCCGACTACACCGCCCTGATGGTTAAGAATGCCGCCGCCCGACAAATCGCCGTTAGCGTAGGCTGCAAGAATGACGATGGCGGGATCACGCAGCAACCGCTCGGCAAAGATCGTCCTCTCGTGCCGTTCGCCGCCGGCCCAAGCCGTTTCCCAAGCGTCGAGTTCGGTCGCCGTCGTGATGCGTCTCCACGTGAGATCGTCATGGCTGCTCTTGAAAGGGGTGTTGGCTTCGAGGCCGATCCATTCGGCCTCGAAGAGAATTTCGAATTCCTGCGGGGAGAGGTCGATGGCGCAATAGCTGTCTTTTACGCCCCAGCCGCCTGGACGCAGGCGGGTCAGGCCGGCGATCGCTGTTTCCTGTTCGTTGGCGGTTGCCTCTCCGGTGAGCGTAATGGCGTTGGGATAGAAGGGCGGCGTGCCCCCTGAAATTTGCCAGAGTGTCGGGGAAAATTCGCCGGCGCTGCCCTGCGCGGCGCAGACGGCGTCGCACCAGAGTACGTTATTGAGAACTGCCCGGTGCAGCAATGGCGATGTCATTTTCTCCACTCCGCTCGAGACAGCGGCATAATACGGCCAGTTCTCGGGTTTGCCATAAGAATATCTTCACCCGTTCCGTGGCTTGTCTTTTTCCCGCATTGTTTTACGCATTGAGTCACACTATGTCCGGGAAACCCGAATGATGGCGAGAGAGGTTCGAATGAACGACGAAGAACAAGAAGACAAGACCAAGGAACTGCCTTTGGGGAAAGACGCGGAGGCAAATCTCTTTAAATCGCGTTCGATCTTCATCTACGGCACCATCACCATGGAGCTCGCCCAGAAGGTCTGCTCGCAGCTCGTGGCGCTCGCCGCCGCCAGCGACGAAGACATCCGTATCTATGTGAGCTCGCCTGGCGGCCACGTCGAATCCGGCGATTCGATCCACGACATGATCAAGTTCATCAAGCCGAAGGTCTGGATGATTGGTACCGGCTGGGTCGCGTCCGCTGGCGCGTTGATCTATGTCGCCGCTCCGAAGGAGCAGCGCCTTTGCCTGCCGAACACGCGCTTCCTGCTGCACCAACCGTCCGGCGGCACGCGCGGCATGGCGTCCGATATCGAGATCCAGGCACGCGAAATCATCAAGATGAACGAGCGCCTGAACAAGATCTTCTCCGTGGCTACCGGTCAGCCGGTCGAAAAGATCGCCAAGGATACCGACCGCGACTACTGGCTCTCCGCCGAAGACGCCAAGGCCTACGGCCTCGTCTCGCGGATCATCACGTCGCAGTCCGACATCTGATCTGAACTAAGCTGAATTCCAGCGCCCCGCTTGCGATTTGCAGGCGGGGCTTTTTGTTATTTTCTTATCTACGGATGCGAGTAGTTTTTCAGCCTTTGATTGGTGGCTACCCTTTAGCCACGGCTGTGTTGCATTGTTTGACGGATTGCTCAGTCATCGCGGCGCCTTTTTTCCCACCGGAACCAATCCTCCAGCGAAATCTTGGGCTTACGAGGAATTTGCATCACAAAAATCCGGGATCGAACGCTCAGCAAATATAGCCGTAATCCTACGTTTGATTGCAAGCGGGGCATGTGCACTATGGCGTTGACATAATTGCAACGCGGAGCAAAACAAATTACACGTGACAATTGGCTTTTATTGTGATGTGAGCAACGATAGCAAGAATTTTCATTTGCAAGTGATAATGTCTGCAGCTTGCGTTAGGTTAAAATGACGATCGAAATCATTGGGCGCGCATGTGTCGCTCCGGGAGCCGCTTCGGTAAAGGAACTTCAAAAGGTTCTGAGAGAAGGGCGCTGCACCGTCAGCCGCATACCGCAGGAACGCTGGGATCTCGCACGCTTCTGGCATCCGGTGGTGGGAACCCCGGGCAAGACCTACTCTTACGCGGCGGGGGTGATCGAAGACATCTACTCCTTTGACCCGGCTGCCTTCGGCTTGTCCAAGCGCGAAGCCATGCAGATGGATCCGCAGCAGCGTATTTTGCTGAATCTTGTATTGAGGGCGATTGAAGACGCCAATTTGCCTGTCAGTTCGCTTGTTAAAGAACAAGTGGGCGTTTATGTCGGCGCCTCGGGTCTGGACAATGGCAACCTCTCTGTTGAGGATCCGGCGTCCGGAAGCCCGTATTTCATGACGGGCAACACCCTCTCCATCATTTCAAACCGCATCTCGCATGTCTTCGGCCTGACCGGACCGAGCATGACGATTGACACCGCCTGCTCGTCATCGTTGGTTGCGCTGGACCAGGCAATGAGGGCGCTTGAGCGGGGCGACATCGATACTGCGATCGTTGGCGGGGTCAACCTACTCGCGCATCCGCTGCCGTTCGTCGGCTTCGCTCAGGCTCGAATGCTGTCTCCGGAAGGTCTCTGCCGTGCCTATGACAACAACGGCAACGGCTATGTTCGGTCGGAAGGCGGTGCAATTCTTGTCTTGCGTCGGACCGACCGCGTAGTGCGGGAGAGAGATCGCAGCTATGCGACAATTCATGCGACAGCGATCAATTCCTCGGGTCGGACGAACGGCATTTCGCTGCCATCCCGCGAGGCCCAGGCTCAGCTGCTGAGGACGATCTACGAAACCAATGAGATCGATCTCAATCGCCTTGCCTTCATCGAAGGGCACGGGACTGGAACGAAGGTCGGGGATCCGGCCGAGGTTTGGGCGATTGGTGAAGCAATCGGTCACAAACGCCGTGCGCCCATACCAATCGGGTCGATCAAATCGAATATTGGCCACACCGAGCCGGTTTCCGGTCTCTTCGGTTTGTTGAAGGCAGTCATCGGGCTTGAGAACAATTTTCTGCCGGCGTCGCTGCACATAGAGCAGCCGAGCCAGACTATCGACTTCGAAGGACTGAACGTTCGCGTGAATACTTCCGCGATCGAACTTCTCCCGGCCAAGGCCCCCCGCTATGCCGGGATCAATTCCTTTGGCTTCGGGGGAACGAACGCCCATGTCATTGTCAGTGATCCGAATCCCGTTGCGCCGCCGGAACCGCAGATAAAAGGCGACAGCTCGATATTCATCGCCAGCGCCCATAGCGCATCGGCGCTTTCAAAGCTCCTGGAGGATTACAAGGCTCGTCTTGAAGGCGCCGATCCCAAGGAGGCCAGGCAGATCGTTCACTCTTCCGGAGCGAACCGGGATCCGATGAAATATCGTTTCGCTGCCAAAGTCGGCGATAGCGACGAAGTTCTCAAGGCGATTACAGCACATCTCGCCAACGCCCCTTCTTCCGGTGAAAGTGGAGAAGTGCCGGGTGCCAATGTCAAGGTTGCGCTTGTCTTTTCGGGCAACGGGTCGCAATGGGCCGGCATGGGCGTGGAGGCCTATCAGCAAAGTCGCGCTTTCAGGCAGTGCTTTCAGTCCTTTAGCGCACTTTTCGAATATTATCTCGGGGAGAAGCTGACGGATGTTCTTGTTTCCGAGAATCTGGGTCTGAAGCTCGCCGATACCAAGATTGCGCAGCCACTTCTGTTTACCATCCAGGCTTCGATAGCCGATTGCCTGCTTGCGTCAGGCCTCAAACCTGACGCTGTACTGGGACACTCCGTGGGTGAAGTCGCAGCTGCCTATGCGGCCAAGGCGCTCACCGCTGCCGAAGCTGTCGCCATCATAGCCAAACGATCCGAGTATCAAGATCTTCTGGCCGGCCAGGGAAAAATGGCTGCCGTCGTCCTCAATGCCGATGCGGCGCTTTCATTCGCTCAATCATGTGGTCTCCACAATGTCGGCATAGCTGCGGTTAACGCTGCCAATTCCGTGACGATTTCGGGTCCGACCGATGAGATCGAGGCTTTTCGGGAGGCTGCCCGAAAAGCACAGATCGTCGCCCATGTCCTCGATATAAATTATCCGTTCCACCACCCGATCATCGATACAGCGAAAGAGGCCTTTCTGGCCGATCTCCCTGAAATCGGTCCTGAATCGGGCGCGGGAACATTCATCTCGACGGTGACGGGTGAATTTTACGACGGGCGCATGCTGGACGCACAGTATTGGTGGCGGAATGTGCGCGAACCGGTGCTCTTTGAGGCCGCATGCCAGACGGCCATGGCGGTCGGATGCAATTTGTTCATCGAGATTTCGCCGCGCCCGATTCTTTTGAACTACATCTCTGATATCGGCAATCAGCGGTCCGCTCGCGTGAGCGCTATCCCGACATTGCTGCGCGAGAAGGCGGATACGGGACGGGATCCCGTTGCTCAATCCTTTGCGCGGGCTGTTGCCCATGGCATATCGCCCTTGCGCGCACGCGGCGGCGCGACCCGCAACGCGTTTGTCCGCCTTCCGTCCCTGCCGTTTGAACCAGTGGAGCTGCGACCGCAAGCAACGACCGACGAGATCGATATCTTCGGTCGAGACCGGAAAAGTCCCTACACATTGCTTGGCTGGCGTACGGACCCGAACGCGTCGAGCTGGAAGAACCATCTGGACGCGCATCTCTTTGCCGATCTGGCTGAGCACGTCGTGGATTCCAAGGCAATCATGCCGGGCAGCGGCTTTATCGAAATTGCCGTAACGGCCGCCCAGCAGTATTACGGCACTGACGAGGTGGAAATCAGCAATCTCGAAATCGTCAGGCCGCTTGAGCTGCGGCAGGACAGAATGCTGGAACTTTCCACCGTTCTCTCGCCGGAGACGGGCAAGATAGAAATTCGATCGCGGGAGAGATTGAGCAGCGACGACTGGACAGTCCACGCGCTCGCGCGTAGCCGCAAGCCCATCGAGGCCAGCTTCAGCGCCGCGTCTGCCCCGCGCCCGACGGGCGAACGGCGATCGGTGGTGACTTCAGGCGAAGCTTACGAGATTGCCCAGCGCTTCGGTCTTCAATATGGACCGCGCTTCCGGCTTCTGTCCCAAGCGGTTTCTTATGGACGGAGCTTCGTCGAAGTCGATCTCACGGCGGCGGCAAAGCCGGTTCATCCGCACGTCAGGTATAACCTTGATCCGATATCGGTCGACGCGGCCTTTCACGGTCTTGTCGCGATTTTCAATCAGCTCTCCGGCGATCACGACGGTGCGCCTTACATCCCGGTTCGCTTCGGTTCGATCCAATTTTCAGGCAAGGGACAGCCTATCGCCAAGGCGACCATTGCGATCGAGCGCTACAGTCGCAATTCGATCAAGGTGAAGTTCCGACTGTTCGATGCAGAAGGCAGCCAGATCGCAGCCTTCGACGATTGCCGGTTCCGGCGCACGTTCTTGCGTCGGCATGACTCGCTTGCCTCCGTCACTTTCCACTATCGGGCCATCCCTTCGTCACTCGGCCGAAAGCGCGCCATTGCGGGTGAGGCAATCCAAAACGTTGTCGACGCAATGTTGGGCGGCGAAAAGCATCGCTTGAACAATGCGACGCTTCTCATCGAGGCGGCAATCTATCGCGCCTGCTACGAGATCGCATCGGCTGCCTCGGGCGGACAGATGACAATCTCCGCTCAGGCTCTTCCCGGCGATGTGGAATTCCAGTCATTCCTGACAAATTGCCTCTATATTCTTGAAGACGCTGGTATCGCGGTTGCTGAAGGTGGCCGCTGGCGGCTGCCGTCGGAAATCGACCTTCCGCCCGTCGGCGAAGTTCTACAGGAGCTCTACAAAGAGGATTCCGGACGCGTAGCGGAAGCGGTCCTTGTCAACAATGCCTACTGCGATGCCGTGGAACGCCTTGTTGAGTTGCGGGGTGAGCGAAGCGACCAGCCGACAAAGATTCGCGGAGCAGCTTCCGGCGACGCCACGGTCGATCACGTGCTCGCCCATAGTTCCCTGAGCAATCGGCGGCTACAGATGGTGACGGAGGCCCTGAAGTCGCTTTGCCAATCGAAGTCCACAAGAATTCGGCATTTGCTCGAAATGGGGACAACATCGCTCGGCTTCAGCAAGCGGCTGGCTGAGTTGGCTGCCGAAAACGGTGCCGTTCTGGTTGTCTCCGAGCCGCGGGAGAGCGTTCGGCAGGCCCTTGAAATCACCTTTGAACAACATGCGCATGTTGTTGTCACCGAGCCGAACAAGCTCGCCGAGCAGCCTTCAGCGGATGTCATTGTTGCGGCTGGAAGCGAGAGCCAGCGGCTTCTCGCCGACCATGAAGGCGCGCGGAACGCCATTCGCGCTGCTGCAGAGCAGGGAGCGGCGCTTATCCTTGCCGACAGAGCGCCGTCTGTCTTCAATGATTTCGCTTTCGGTTTGTCTCCGGGTTGGTTTGCCGGCAGTTCATCGACGGAATTCCCGATTGGGCGGCTTGGAACAGTACAGCAGGTCGAGGATATTATTTCAGCCCTTGGCTTCAGTGATGTTCATGCTGAAGAGTATGTCTTTCCAGAAGGCGGTTTGATCACTGCCGTCGCGAAGTCTTCCGGTCGTCTGGATGCGCCGATTTCGGCGTCGGCGCCCACGGGACAGTTGCTTATCCTGTCGGAGAATGCGGTTTCTGTCGCGCCAGCGGAGTTTTCGCCAATATCGCTGTCCATAGATGCCAACGAGCCGGAGTTCGTTGAAGCGCTGGAACAGTTCTCGGGTCATCCGATCCACGTTCTTTATCTGGCAGGACGCGAGGACGGCCGCGAAGCATCCGCGCTGACGCAGGATCGGCTGTCGCGGTTTGCCGTTCTCCTCAAGACGATGAACGCTCGCCGAGACGGTAGTGATGCGGATGTGGATAGATCCCGGCTGCTAATCGTCGCTCCGGGCGGCTCTCCTATTGCGGGCGAAAGAACAGACAACGCCAATGCCGGTCTTTGGGCATTTGCGCGCGTCGTTCAGAATGAATACGAACTTCTCGATGTCCACTTGCTCGATGCCGAAATTAGCGATGCATCTTGGGCGTCGACAATAAAGCATTTGATGTCGACCCAAGTCCCCAACCGCGAATGGGTACTTGATGGCGCGACCGGCGACGTACTGGAAATCCGCGCGTCCACCGGCCCATTTGAGCCTGGACGGTCGCTGCGGCGCGACTTTGCCGCCGCAACGATCAGACAGCATTCAAACAGGCTGGACAGCATTGCGTGGGAGGAATGCGAAGTCCCGGCTGACTTGCCCGAAGAGATCGTTGTTTCGGTCGAGGCGACTGGCCTGAATTTTCGAGACGTCATGTGGGCAATGGGCCTGTTGCCGGAAGAAGCGCTGGAGGATGGATTTGCTGGCGCGACGATCGGGATGGAATTCGCGGGCCGCGTTTTGAGTGTTGGTACGGCGGTTACCGATTTGTCGCCTGGCGACAAAGTGATGGGTATCGGTCCTGCCGCTTTCTCCACCCATGTCCGGGTACGGCGCGACGGTGTCACCAAGCTTCCCGACGGCATGGATATGACTGCGGCGGCAACCGTGCCGGTGGCATTCCTGACAGCCTATTACGCCATGGTCGAACTCGGGCATATCCGGGCCGGCGAGACTATTCTGATCCACGGTGCTGCGGGCGGTGTCGGCCTTGCTGCGCTTCAGGTTGCCAAGCTTAAAGGCGCCAAGGTCATTGCGACGGCCGGTACGCTTGAGAAACGTCGCTTTCTGCAGATGCTCGGCGCAGACCACGTGTTCGATTCCCGCTCGCTGGATTTCGTCGACGCTGTGAGGTCGGTCACCGACGGCAAGGGCGTTGATCTGGTTCTGAATTCGCTGTTTTCCGAGGCGATGGAGCGAAGCCTGGAACTGGTGAAACCGTTCGGCCGGTTTCTGGAACTCGGAAAGCGCGACTATTATGCAGACCAGAAGATCGGCCTGCGTCCGTTCCGGCGAAATATCAGCTATTTCGGCATAGATGCGGATCAGTTGCTCGTGGAAGCGCCAGCCCTCACCAAGAGGATATTCACGGAGATCGGGACGCTTTTTGTAGAGGGGAAGCTGGTGCCTCTCCCCTATAGGGCTTTCGGCTACGACGAAATTGGCGGCGCGTTCCGACTGATGCAGAATTCCGGTCACCTCGGCAAGATCGTCGTGCGACCGCCAAGCATCGGCGTTGACCGCGTGCTTGCGGCTCCGCATAAGCCACTGCGCCTTGATGCCGATGGCGTATTCCTCGTCGTCGGCGGAATAGGTGGTTTTGGCCTGGCGGCGGCTGAATGGCTTGTTGCCAAGGGTGCTCGTCACGTGGCGCTATGTTCGCGAAGAGGCTTGGCGGACGAGCAAACGCTCGCGGCTATCAACGAATGGAAAATGAAAGGCGTCGTTGCCACGCTGCACGCCTGTGATGTTACCGATGAGGCCGCGGTAGAGGCACTTCTTGCCTCTCTTCGCTCGCAAGGTTCCATAAGAGGCATCATCCACGCCGCGATGGTGTTGGACGACGCTCTTCTTGCCAACCTTACGCGGGAGCGCAACCGGCCCGTCGTGGACGTAAAGGTTCGAGGCGCCGAAATCCTGCATCGGCTCACAGAGAAAGACGATTTGCAGCTGTTCCTGCTGTTTTCCTCGGTTACGACGATGCTGGGCAATCCGGGCCAGTCGAACTATGTGATTGCGAACGGGTATATGGAAGGTCTGGCGCGTACGCGGCGGTCCAAGGGCTTGCCGGCGCTTGCGATCGGATTCGGAGCGATCACGGATCGTGGTTTCCTTGCTCGCAATACCGACGTCAACGAAATGCTTTCGAGCCGCGTAGGCAAGACGGGCATGAAGGCGAGGGAGGCACTCGAGCAGGTCGAACGTTACATGGCGATCGATCCGGGGACGGTGGATAGCGCGGCTGTCGTGGTCGCGGAAATCGACGGAAACGTGGTGCGCCTGCTGCCAATCGCCCGTGGTCTGCTGCTCGACGCGATCATCCGTCGGGCCGGTACCCAGCAGGCCGCCAATGGCAACGATGTCATTGATCTCGTGGATTTGATCAGAGGCAAATCCAAGGAGGAAGCTCAGCAGGCACTTCACGCGCTCGTCGCGACCGAGATTGCTGCGATCCTGCGAGTGGCACAGGACGTGATTACTCCGAACAAGATATTGAAAGATATAGGCCTGGACAGCTTGATGGCGATGGAACTGGGTCTGAGTTTTCAACAGAAGACCGGCTTCGATATTCCATTGAACAGCGTCGGCGACGGAGCCACGGTGGGCGATGTCGTAACTCGTCTTCGCGAGCGAGTTCTGAAGCGGATCACTGGCAACGAAGAGGGAAGCGAAACCGAACAGAGCGAGGTGGTTGACCGGCTAGCCCGTAGTCATTCTCTCGCCCAACCCCAGACGGCTTCACAGCGATGACCCAGGATCTGCCGAAAGACATCGCTGAAGCCGCGCCAGGTGGTTCTGGAAAGATTGGATTTCTGGATCAGATACGTCATGCCAACGAGTCCTCGGGCCGCAACAGGGCGGCCCGCCTCAATCGGCAACCGCAGCGACCGGCCCGCGAAACGGCGCAATTCCACGAATTGCCGGAATATAAGCGCATCCAGGCGCAGCGCATAGCTGGCGAGACTGTGGGCATCGCCAACCCGTTCTACCGCTCCCATGATCAGGCGGCGGGTGCGACGACGGTAATAGACGGACGGGAATTCATAAACTTCGCGTCCTACGACTATCTGGCGACCAATACCCACCCGTCAGTGATGCTACGAGCCAAGGAAGCGATTGATCGTTTCGGTATTTCAGCTTCGGCAAGCCGTCTCGTTGCCGGCGAGCGGCCCTTGCACGTTGAACTCGAAGGCAAACTTGCCAAGCTCTACGGCGTTGAGGCTGCCGTTTGTTTCGTCAGCGGCTACCTGACAAATGTCGCGACGATCAGCTGCCTGCTTGGACCGCAGGATCTGGTCATCCATGACGAACTCATTCACAACAGCGCGCTTGCTGGTATCAAGCAGTCCGGCGCGACCCGCCGTTTCTTCAGACACAATGATATCGAAAATCTCGAAACCGTCCTGAAGACGTTGTCAGCCGATTTTCGCCGCGTTCTCGTTATCGTTGAAGGCGTCTATTCCATGGACGGCGATATCGCGGATCTGCCGGCTCTCCTGCGGCTGAAATCACGCTACGGTTTCTGGTTGATGATGGACGAAGCCCACGCGCTCGGCGTTCTCGGCGAGCGTGGGAGGGGTACGTTCGAGCATTTCGGCGTGGATCCGAGCGAAGTAGATATATGGATGGGGACGTTGTCGAAGACGACGTCGAGCTGCGGCGGGTACATTGCCGGAAGTCAGGCCCTCGTGGATATCCTGAAGGCCGAGGCCGGCGGCTTCGTGTACAGCGTGGGAATGGCTCCTGTGCTTGCAGCGGCGGCAATTGCGGGCATCGAGATACTGGAGACCGAACCCGAAAGAACGACCAAGCTCCGACGCAACGGCACGCTGTTTCTACAATATGCCAAGGAGGCTGGTCTCGATACCGGCCTTAGCATGGGGTTTTCGGTGGTGCCGGTCATCGTGGGCGACTCGCTGAGGGCAGTACAGCTGTCAAACAAGCTCGCCGGCGAGGGCATAAACGTTTTGCCCATCATTCATCCGGCAGTGGCGGAAGGCATGGCGCGGCTTCGCTATTTCATCACCTGCGATCACACGGAAGATCAGATAAGGCGGTCCGTAGCCGCCACGGCCCATTGGCTGAAGGAGCTGGGCAACTTCGGTGTCGGGTCTCTCGATATGCGAGAGGTAATGCCGCTGTTGCTCGCGGAGCAGGGAGCTGCGAAGCTATAGGCCGTTGCAATGCACGTTATCATAACGGGAGGATCGAGCGGTATCGGCTTGGCGATTGCCAAGCTCTACGCTTCGAGGCGCGCGCAGATATCTCTTCTTGCCCGCAATGCCAATCGGCTGGAGATGGCGCGTGCCGAACTGGTAACGGCCTGCGGTCTTGATGCATCCCATATCCATATCGTTTCCGTCGATGTCGCATCCGCGGGCGATATTTCGCAAGCCATAGCCGCATGCGAACGAGCATTCGGCCCCTGCGACGTACTCGTTGCATCGGCTGGCAACGTGGAACCATGTGCGTTCGATGAGATGTCGTCGGATATATTCGATGAGCAAATTACGACAAATCTTCTTGGCACGGTAAACGCCGTTCGCGCGGTCTATGGAAAAATGAAGGCGAACCGTTCTGGGCGCATCATGATGATTTCCTCGGGCGCAGCCTTCATCGGCATTTACGGATATACCGCCTATTGTGCCTCTAAGGCTGCGCTGATTGGCTTTGCGGAAGCGTTGCAGGCGGAGGCAACAGCATCGGGCGTCGAGGTCGGAATTTGTTTTCCACCGGATACGCTGACACCTCAGTATTTTCGAGAGATGTCGTTAAGGCCGATACAGGCCGAGGCTGTGATCGGTAAGGTCAAACCATGGACAGCCGCTGACGTCGCCAAGAAAATCGTTGCCGGTCTCGATCGCGGCGCCCCCCGAATTTACTTTGGTTTTTCGATAAGGGCGCTCGCCTATTTCGGTGCTTGGATAAAACCGTTCATACGGCTCTCGTTGACGCACCGGTTGCGGAAAACGATGGACACACCCGCTTCCAATCCGTCATAAGAAGATTGATTACAAGTTTCACGATATATTTTTGAAAATTGTAATTTAGAATAGTATTTTATACGGGTCACTTTCGGTTTGAGCATTCATAGTTTTCCAATTGTCTTGAGCGGGATTTGCGTTGTCGTCGCATGCCTTGTTATCTTTATTACAGACCCCTTGGCCATGCCGCGGATCATCAACCGGCAAAATCGCGTACCAAGAAGTTTCGGACGTTTGGTTCTCGAATCGATCGCGCGCATTCCGATCATACTGATCGTCTTTGCCGGTTTCTTCGCGATCTCCTGGCGCCCCATTTACGCTGCGCAGGGGACAATCAGTTTCTTCGTCATTTTTACGGGAATTTCGCGAGCGAAGTTCGAGTTCATTCGCGAACCATTGATTTTCTCCGATATTGCGCTGGTGGTGGATGTCTTTAAGTACAAGGAGATATTCTACGCCACCTCACTGAATATCGTCTTCTGGATCGTCGCGTTTCTCTATGTGTTCGGCGCCAGCGCTCTTTACATGTGCTTCGAGCCGTCCGTTCTCCCATCGAGCAATGGGGCTCTTTGGGTCTTGCTCGGGCTCGTTGTCGCATTCGGTCCCTGGCTCGCTCTATTCAGCCACGCGGTGAAAGAGTCGGTCTCTCACCTGACGCAAAAGCTGGTGCAGCAACTCGACATCAAGAAAAATACCGTGCGGTTCGGGACGTTCGAAGCCGTCGTTCTGCACTTCGTCATCTGGCTGGGCGCCCCGCGCGTAGTACCGGTTGCACAGCTATCCGAGCGTCTGATCTCAGCGCTTCACGATCTTTGGGACCACCATGAAGACTCGCCGCTGATCATCGTCTGGCAGTCGGAATCCTTCATTGATCTCAGGCACTTCGACGCAAACAAGATCAAGCTGCCCAATCTCGACCGGCTCCGATCCCAGGCAGCGCAATGGGGCAGGATGACGAATGTCTTCGAGGGCGGCTATACGCTCAGAACCGAGTTTGCGGTTTTGAGCGGCCTGCTTCCCGAAAACGTCCATATCGATGCGAGCTATCCCTATTTGCGCGCCAGCCGCTATACGGACGTGGTCTGGCCGCAGAGGCTGAAGAAAGCCGGGTGGAAGACACAGTTCATCCATCCTTACGAGAAGACCTTTTTCCTGCGTCACAAGGCGATCCCGCAATTGGGTTTCGACCGAATGATGATGCTGGACGAATTCGATCACAATCCCGAGCGTGACGGACCCTATGTCAGCGACCTGTCGCTGACAAAGAGAGTGATCCGCGAGATTGAAAAGGATCAAACGGCCAAGAACTTCATGTTCGTCGCCTCGATGGCAAATCATGGGCCATGGGAACGTGGACGATGCGGCAGTCTGAAAGATCCAGTTGATATTTATAGCGAGTTGCTACGCCGCGCAGACCATGCGCTAGGCAATCTCGCCCATCATCTCGACAAACTCGATCGCCCCGTGTGGCTGTTGTTCTATGGTGATCACGCGCCGCTTCTCAAGACCTTTGCCGATCCCTTCCCGGATCCTCGGACCGACTATGTGATCGTCCCCTTGGGGCGCGCGAGGTCACACTCGCAAAAGCCTGTTCCGGAACAGGAGGAGGCGCCTTGGAACCTGATCGGTGCGGTCTTGCGCTATGCAGGTCTTAGCAATGAGGTGCCTGGTTGACCCAAGCATCGCGCGCCTCAGCTTCGATCCCGCAGGAAGGCTTTCTTTTTCTGCAAGGTCCGTCCTCCTCGCTCTTCGTCCGGATTGCGGACAAGCTCGAGGCGGCAGGTGCGCGATGCTTTCGGATCAATCTCAATACCGGTGACTGGATATTCTGGCGCCGCAACGGCGCGATAAACTATCGCGGGGATTTTGGCGGCTGGCGAAATTTTGTCCGGCGCTGCATCGAAGAGAACGGTATCGGGAACGTCGTTCTTCATGGGGAGGAGCGCCCCTATCACAGGACTGCCATAGAAGAAGCGCGCCAGCTTGGTGCGGCGGTATATGTCGTGGAGATGGGCTACCTGCGGCCGGACTGGGTCACGCTCGAGCGCGAGGGATTGTCGTCGAATTCGCGTTTTCCTGCAGACGCGGCTCACATCGTACGGGTTGCGGAAGATCTGCCGGAGCCCGATTGGAGACGACATTTCAACCATACCTTCTTCACGGAGGCGGTTCTCGATCTGCTCTATTATCTGCCGGTTACCTTCATCTGGTTCCTGTATCCGCACTATCGCCGGCACGGGTTGTTTCATCCTTTGGCGGAATATGCCGGCTGGCTGTTGCGCCTGTCGACGGGATGGTGGCGCACCAAAAGGGCGGTATCCCTGATCGAGGATTTGGCGGCCGGCGATGCGCCGTTTTTCGTCTATCCACTTCAGCTTCAGACGGACTATCAGCTACGCGCCCATTCGCCGTACAAGCGGCAGCAGGACGCCATTCTCCAGATATTGCGTTCCTTCGCGACCCACGCGCCACCCGATGCCCGGCTGGTCATGAAAATCCATCCGCTCGACAACGGTTTGATCGCCTGGAAGCGCTACATCGAGAGCGCCAGTGCGCCTCTTGGACTGCGATCACGTGTATCCGTTATCGACGGAGGAAATCTGAACGAGCTCGTGGCCGCAAGCCGCGGGATGGTTACCGTCAACTCGACCGCCGCACTTTCGGCCTTGCAAGCGGACACGCCCGTCAAGGTTCTGGGAACGGCGATCTACGACATTGCCGGCCTGACAGACAAGCAACCGCTCGACGGGTTCTGGCGCGATCCCAAAGCGCCTTCACCTGACATCAGGACCGCGTTCTTGAGGCTGCTGGCGGCATCGATCCAGGTACGCGGCAATTTCTACGATACTGCTGGCGTAAGTTCGGCTGCGGACCAGATTGCCGAGCGTTTGATATCCGGAACGGTCAACATGCCCGATGCGTTTGTCGAGCCGCCGCCTAGGCCGAGGCCGACTAAGATAGACGTTTAGGAGACGCGGTCCTGCCTTCGGTTATTCGCACATCATTGTCACGCGGCCGTCGGTTTAGATCAGGCCATCTTGCCGTTGCGTCGCCACGATAAGTTCGATCGCTCGAAAGACATCAATCGGCTGCCAGTTCGAGGGATCTCGGTAGGAAGGATACAGGGAAAACGCTGCTGCTGCGATTTGATCCACCGTGCGTTTCTCGGTGCGCCTCTGCGCTATGGCGGCTTGCGCCGCCCGGCTGAGGAAATCTTGCGTCAGGCCCCAGCCGGCATAAAACGGTGCTGCGTAGCAGCGCACCGGTTTTCCTCGAAGCAACGCATCAAAGCCGAATTGACTGGAGACGGTCCAGACCTCGTCTACGACATCAAGGACGGCGGACACTGAAACTGTGTCGCCAGCGAGAACAACGTTGCGCCGTCGGGAAGCTGCGTCAGTCAGGTATCCCTTGCGAAGACCCGCCATGACGTCGGGATGGGTTCTGACGATGCATTGCGCATCCGTTTGCAGAGCGTCGCGCAACATGCGATCGAAGGAAGAGCTTGAGCCGCATGCTCCGCCGACAGACATATCACCGACGACTTGATCGACCAGCAGAATGCGCCTTTTGACACTCCGCTCGATGGAGGGTGGCCTGTGGGGTAGGTGATTGTATTTAGAGAGCCTGTTGTCGACGATCGCCTCTCTGATGCGCGCGCCCAAGCCATCGCATTCCCTATTGCCGGCCGAGACTATCAGCGTTTCCAGACGGGACGGTCGCGATGCGTCCACCGCTTTGCCAATGTCGTCCGCAGTGATGGAGAACGGAACGGAACCCTCTTTGCCAAGTCCGACCGAACGCAGGAATCCGTCTTCAAGCGACCAGTGAGGAAGGCCACGCACACCAGAAATAGCCTTTGCAGTCTTTGCGGGAATCCGGTCACCCCAAGAGACAATACCGTCTATCCCGGGTGAAAGGGTTGAACGAAGCTGCGGAAGGTCGAAATATCGATGGAGCCAGGGGAATGCCTGCCGCACGTAGAAGGTCGCGCCAAGGCGCGTTGCCGCAGATGGATACCACGGCTTGTCCGAACTAAGAGGGAGAGCCGGTATTCCGGCAATCGCATTCAATATCATCGATCCTTGCGTTTTTTAAATGTCCCTACCAGCGAGGTGATTTCAGCGCCAATACGCCTCGTCGGCGAGGTCAGGCAAATTCTGCGGCGAAGGCGATGTATTCGAATTGGGCATGACATTCGTATAGTCCTCACACAGGGTCATGACCCAGACGTGCTGTTCTCCGCTGATGGGGTTGCGGATTGTTCGTGCGTAGATCTTGCCGGCTCCCGTCGCGCTGGAAGAGATCTGCATTTCCGAATTGAAATTCAGATTTCGATCAAAAGGCTGGCTGCAGCGGCCACGCGCGTAGAGGGCCTGGGCGAGTTCCAGCGCGCCCTGGTGTGAGCGCGGGTTAATCCAGTCCTCGCGCGCCCATTTTTCCCAACGGGTCAGTCCGAATTCGCGTGTCCAATAGGTTTGCTCCATCTGCCGGGACTCCCCAGGAGACTTCTCGTCGCCAGCCACCTGAGCAAAATGACTGGACACGATCGAGACGAAGTCTCGTCCGGATTTGTAGGCAAATGGTGCGACCGTCCAGGTGGTGAGGGCGCGGCGATATTTCGGACTGCACGCTCCCATGTGACTTGATGCGGCACCAGTCAGCAACGCGCTTTCGAAAACACCGTATCCGGTTGTTCCGACCGCCGGTACGGGCGTCGGCGCGATGACCCATCCGCGAAAAAAGCGCTCCGAACTGTCACTGTGGCGCAAGCAATTGGATGATTCATACACGGATAGCGCGACCGGACTATAACTGCCCATGATGAAGCCGTAGCCATTATCGCGCCATTGGATGGAGGCCCCGCCACTCGCGTTCGCATCAGGCCCTCTGCAGTCCGCTGACCGGCCTTTCAAGCTCGAACTGACAATGCGGGTGGTGCTGAGCCTCGTTACGGGTAGGTTGAGCTTGGCGATCGTACCCTGCCGGCAGTCTGAGCCGGGCGAGGGGAAATTCCCCAGGATATAGGGCGGCATTTCCCCGGGCTCGGTATTGCGATGTTGGCCACAATCCCGATCGCCCGGTATGGCCGAAGCAAGCGTAGCACCGCCAGGCTTGACGCACACGTCCATGACCATGAAATCATAAATGTCTCCCAATCTACCCTGTGCTTGCGCATGTAGGGAAGGCAGCAAGCCCACGGTCAAGGCGATTGCCGAAATCAACAAACGAATTGCTTTACCGATGCTCATGGGCGGCCCGATGGGGTTGTTGGCGATCGCTGCTTATCAAATCAGGATGAAAATTGATCCAGCCTCACTCCTTCGAAAAGCAGTTTCTGCCTTTGTCCGCGACTGTGGTTGAAAACCCTGAACTCGTAGGTGTGCCCGGCACGGACGTCAAAGATCAAGACAGGGGGATACTGGTTGCCGAGTTGCACTTTCGCGGTAGCGGCGATGCCTGCATCCGGCGCATATACATCAAGCGTTACGGGCGCCGACGTGCCTTTCCCGATCCGGGGCAGCCAACCGGCAGAATATTCAAGACGCAGAAGAAATTCGGCGCGCCAACGACCTTCCGGCAAGGAGATATTCGGGCCAAAAATGATATGTCCTTCCGTTTCCAGTCTGATGTGCTGCTGAAGAGGATTTGTACTGACTTCCTGTGCGCGGTACGAAAAGGCGCTGCACGGAACAATCGACGGTGGGTACGAAATTATCCGGCGCGTCAGGACATCACGCTGCGCCTCCGAAAGCAATTGATCACGCAGAAGAACAACGAAACAGGCATCATTCTCGTCGGCTGTCTTCAGAGACCTTCTGTCCATGCCGAATATGTCGATGTGAACCGGAGGCGAACCTTCTTCAACGAAGGCCTGCAGGTCGCCCAATGTCAGGTCTTGAATATACCAGTCTTTCGGTCGTCCGCGCTGCATGGTGAAGACTACGCTGTGCTGCGCTCGTACCATTCCAGCGAGCGATCCGAACACCATCTGCGGGTCGTAGCAGTTGTGCAGATCGGCCTCGGCTAGAATGACCTCCTCGCCGAGTGTTTCGCGGAATAGTGACGTCAAGTCCGGTTCAACACCCCAGTATCGTGGTCCCCGGGTGTCCGTACGCGGACCGCCGAACGTATGCGCAAGCAGGTCCTCGCCAAAACGTCTCTGTAACGTCAGGCGATCATCGGGAGCCAATTGCTCAAGTGCAATCCCGATCGTCCCCGTTGTCGAAAGCCTTTCCTGGAGGCCGCGGGTTGCATGCGCCAAGGCCTGCGCATCTCTTCCGTAGTATGGCAACCTCGGTTCCGGTGGATCGCAGCACGCCGTGTCGATCACGTGAGCCATGGCTGCTCCATCATTTTCCGGGACCAAACACTCGTTCAAGATGCGATCCACAAGGGAAAGGACTTGCTCACGCGGGTGCGCCTGGAGGCTGTCGGGAAGCAGCGCATCGGCGATCGTGTCCACATCGGCAAGATCGATGGTCAAGCCTTTGCGGGCATAGATCGGATCTCCCCATGCGATAACCGGGAGCCCGGCCATCAATGCCTCCAGGCCGACATTTGAGGAATGCGTGGCGACCGCGCTCGAAACTGCGAAGAGGTCATGGATACTGACGTCGGAGACAACACGGATGCGGTCCGACTGCGCCAAATTCCATTGTGTTTCAGGTCCTTTGGGGTGCGGCTTGAAAACGGCGCGCCAGCCTGCCGGAAGGCGGTGGAACAACCTTTCATAGATCGCGGCAAGGTTTGGATAGTTTCGCAGACTGACTGCGACATTCGCATCGAAGGCAACCTGGCCGGGAACGAAAAGAATAGGCCCTGTGTCCTCTCCGCTCCAATTTCGGAGTGCTGCGAGTTGGTGTTCATCCGAAATCTGCGGGTATTTAGACCGTCGCTCATGCTGCCATTCGTCGACGAAAGCCGTGGTCTGTCTCATCGTTGCTTGATCAGCCTGTAAGCTCGATCCCGGCGGCCATATCCTGTCGAGGCGAGAACTTCCCCTGAAGAAGTGCGGTGCGTAGGGATCAACGAAATGATACCCGGAAAAAAACGGGCTTTCCCAATAAACGCGAGGGACGCGCCGCTGGGAGGCCATGACAGCCAAAATCCGCGAGACCACCTCCGCGCCGTGGGCAATGAAGACGACCTGTGGCCGCTGATGCGCTATCAATTCATCCGCAGCGGCTGCGACGCCGCGCAGGTGCTGGCTCCAGACGGACTCCATAAGCACCGTGTCGGTCCGCACATCGTTGATGGCAAAGCTGTGAGCAGAAAGATCGACGAGATCGAGGGAAAAACCGAACCGATTGCGAAAGGCGAAATCTGACAGCCGCGGCGCGGAATGAAGGCCGCTATCAAGAAGAAAGGCGCAATTTTCCCGTTCGCCCAATGCTTCTCCATCGTTCCAATAGGGAACAATGGAGGGATCAAAACCTGCTGTGCGAACCGTCCCGGCGAGAAGGCGTGCGTTCTCGGCCGATTCCCGACCGGGTAACCGAAATATGAGGGCACGGCGCGTGGAGGTCATCGGCTTTACCTTAAAGGGCCGTCGTCTTCCCCAAGACTAGCCTCCCGTTCATAAACGTATCTTCGCCGTTTAATTCTTTGTCCAAGTATTACTAGGCGTGGTCTCGGACGCTGTAGTAAACGAGTTTCAATACGATCCAAACTCCAAGCGTTGTGATGAATACCAAAAACGAATCGAGCACTTTCCGCGGATAGGTTGCTATCTCAGGGACGCCGGGATGAACGTAGGTTGCGAGATAAATCTGGTTGTTGCTCGCCTGCATGCGGGCTGCTTCGTAGCTCGTCAGCGATGATTGGTAGAGCTTGGTGGCTATATCTACGTCCGATTGGAGCTGGTCGTATTTGGTGACGAGCTGCGCATCATCGAGTGTGTCACCGTTGGTCGTACCCTCCGTTCCGCCAATCTGTGACTGAAGTCTGTCGATCTGCTCTTGGGCGGCGGCGATCTGGTTCTTCAGCAAGCTGAGCCTTGGCGAGGACGGTTTCATATAACTGCTGAGTGACGAGTATTCCGCCTGCAGATCAGCCAGATCCCCCCGCATCTTCGCATTCAAGGCGATTTTGCCCTCGGCTTCTTTACGCGCATCGAGTGTCCTCTGTCCCGTACGCAACGCCGTTTCCTGTGCCCGCACGTCCTTGAGCCGTGCTTCGGCACGGTCGAGTTCGGCCTTGGAAAACGCCATCTGGGTCTGGCGCGCCTTCTCCGAAATGTCGTTGACCAGCTTTTCGCAGAGTATCTGCAGGGCTGAAGCGATCGTGTAGGCATCCTGCGGCGTGAATGCCGTGACTTGCACGGTATTGATGCCTGTTGCGAGATCGTAGTTTGTCGAAACTCGGCCGCTCCAGTATTTGACCAGTTGCTCAGTCGATGCGTCATTGGCCAGGCGCGAAAGGAAATCGACGCCGTCGCGGGTGTAAAACTTCCTGATTCCCACGCTCTTATCGAGTTCCGTGACGGCGTCTCTGCTCATCACGTAGTCCGAGACGATAAAGCTGTTTGACATTGCGAGTGCTGTTTCCGCGGCTACCGAGGTTGTTGCATTGGCTCCGTCGGTCGGTCTTACGGAAAAGCGGAATTCAGACATGTATTGCGGCGAGGCGAGGAAGGCAAAATACAGGGAGCCAATGACTGTGGGCAGAACGACCATCACAAGGAAGAAAAGCGTAGCGCCTGACATGCCGCCCGTGGCCTTCGTCGCAAGCCCCACGATTTTTCCCGGCTTTAGCTGCGCCTTCGATCTCCGAGGTAGCTGAGCTGGTAAGGGCTCCGCCTTCGTCGTCACCACTCGGCGATCAGGGCGAACCTCATCGAGCCTGAGAAGCAGGGCGCCCTGAGCCTTGTCGTTGGTCCCGGCTGCCTTCGGAGCCTTGTTCGCAGTGTCCAACGCGCCCTCCTAGACCCTGTGCTGCAACCGCAGCAAAATACAGAGCCTTCTTAGCATCAAGATACAACCTTCGGAAGCTTTGAAGGCAAGCATGGCGCAAACCACAAGACGATAATTTTTATCGACATCTCAATTCTGCAACGCGTTGGAAGCCGCCGCAGCCTGCACGACCGGAGCGGTCGTTGCCCCGATGATGGTGGCAAACTTGCGAACCTCTGCCATCGACGAATTCGCGATGTAGATGAGATCCCTGTTTCGGACGCTGAAGCTCTTGAGCAGGAAAAAGCCGCTCGGGTCGCTGAGATCAATCCGGTAGATCACATTCGCGGTATCGCCGGCGCCGGAAATAGGCTTGCCGGGCATCAATTGCCGCACGAGGCTAACCGGTTCCGTCCGGTATATGAATATTCCCTTTGCATTGGCGCGATCGTCGTTAAGCCCGCCCACCTTTGCCAGTGCCTGGTTCAGGTAAAGCTGCGCCTCATCGAATTGAACGGAAGCATTTGCGGTCGTGGCGCCGAATACGGTGAAGCTTCGTGGCTGCCTGAGCAACGTGATCACATCGCCCGACTGCACATAGATATTTTCGACCGGATCGGAAATGAGCCGCTCCATCGGGATCGTTTCCGTGTGGAGGCCTCGCGTGATCTGGACTGCAAGCTGATGCGCCTCCATCCGCGGGCCGCCTGCCATAGCAATAACGTCGAGAAGCTTCTCGCCACGGGCAGAAAGCGGAATCAGGCCACTGGTCGCAACTTCGCCAGTCACCGTCACCGTGTTGGAGACGTTCTTGACCACGCTTACAAGTACTTGCGGCTCGACCGCTACGCCCTTGAGCGCCGATTCGATTTCCAGCTTGACTTGATCGGGCGTCTTGTTGGCGGCCTTTATGGTGCCGGCGTAAGGAACGGTAATGGTTCCGCTCTCGGAAACCGGCTGCTGCGGCACCTGCGTGCCGCCCATGGTGCGCGCCGTCGTCGTTCCGGACGCGAACAGTCCGTTATTCGAAGCTTCCCAGATCGAGACGACGACATCGTCACCGACACCGATGAGTGAGGAACTCTTTTTCCGGGTATTGCCAAATGTCACGGCAAGCTGCTGGTCAACGCGGCCTGAGAGGACACGGACAACTGCCGGCGTAACTTCGACAACGGTATAAGGCGCATAAGTCTTCCCGGCTTCCGAGAGAATGTCACCCGCACTGGGTCCCGAACTGGACATCCCGGTACATGAAGCGACAGTCAAGCTGATTACGGCGAGTGATAGTGCAGAGAAAGCTTTCAAAAAATTCATAAAGACATTCCGTGACGTGCGTAATCGCCGAACAGACTCAAACTTACAATTAGCCGCAGGACTGATTATCTGAAGAGCTGAGTTTCTACAATGCTTGATAGAAAAAATAGAATCAACAGAATCGTATCGCACGCACCGATCGTCAATATGGATTGGCCTCCAAGAGACCAGGACGAGCCTTCCATCGCTGGCGTTCAAATTTGACGACCCGATCCAGTGGAAAAGCGTCAAAGAGCCTTTCGCCGGTGTAGGCCAGAGGGCTCCAGTGAGCGTCGAGAAATCTCATGGCTTGATCCCAATCGGTTGTCGATTGCATCGGCTGGACATAGCTCAGCACACAATCCCGATCGACGCCGCTATAGAAATCGATCATTCGATGATCGATCGGGCGATCCCCTTCGATGGAGATAAACCCAGACGAACCTTTTTGGTTGGCAAACCAGGCACAAGGGATTCCATATGTTTCCGCGATCACGAGGCCGTGCAAACTTGTCGAAAGAATCCGACGACAGGAGGCGATCTCTCTGACCTTATCGCGCAAACCTTCCAGAGTGGGAGGGGTATAGGTATTGATGATCCGAATGCTGCTCGTCAGGGAAGGGGGGATATCATAGCGAGCCAGATTTGCGCGCACCGATGCAACTGCTGTCGCAGTGTCGAGTTCGGAAATGTGGACAATGACACCCAGTTCGCAATCTTTTTCGCGATGTTCAAACGGAAAGACACGCGGTAAAAACCAGACGGGGTCTCCAAAGACGTCAGGGACCTGAAGTCCGAGCTTTCGCAGGGCTGTCGCTGTGCGCCTGCCTCGGACGCCGTGAACCACTAGCTCCGTGTTCGCCGGAATCTCGTACGCGCTGAGCGCCCCTTTCCAGTTACGCTTGAGATCGAATCCCGTTCCCCACAGATGGATTTTGCCGCCATGCTGCGCATGGCCGATGGTGCCCACTGCTGCCAGGCGTTCAACCGGTTGTCCAAAAGAAGCTCTTTCTACCTTCAAGCCGGACATTGCCGAGACGATAACTGCGCTGAGTGCATCGCCAAGATTGGCATCCGGGTGAGTTGCGGTCGTCCAGACCCAGGACAGGCGTATGCTGCTGCCGGCCCGCTCATCCGGATTTGTCGATAATGCCCCGGCAGCCGGCGGTGCCGGGCGGCGGCGAAGGAGTTTTCTGGCGGATGCAAACAACTTGAGCACCCTCTATCGCCACAGCGCTCGTCTGAGACTCGAAAGAGACCAATTGCGGGCTGCGGCTTTGATTGTGCTTTCCTTATATTTTACGACCGGCAACGCGGTAATCGTCGGGTGATCGAACGCGCTCCCGGTCGAGCCCTTTTTCAAGGGGTTCAAGGGCAGGGGAAAAGCTTCGATCAGGCGATTTTCCTTCAGATGTTTGGGTGCCCAGACCGTGTCGATCGTCTTTATCAGCGCTTCCCAATCTGTCCGTTCATTTCGTGGCTGATACCAGACATCCAGATGCGTCTCCTCAATACCGCGATAGAGATCGACGAAGCGGAGATCGAGACCTTCCTCATTTTTCAAATCTATGCGGCCCAGACCTGCTGCCTTCGCGCGGGGTGAGAAATAGAGGCATGGGATACCGTAGGATTCGGCGAAGACCATGCCGTGGAGGCTCGTGGATACAATCCTTTTGCAGGACAGTATCTCATCAAGCCGTTCGCGCAGACTGGCAATTGAAACTGGCGTCACCGTGTTGATCAGTTTTACTGTCCGGCTATCGTCCTCGGAAATTTCATGGCGCCTTGAGTCCGGCTTCGGGTGCGGTTCATATTCACGATCCGACAGCTCGGAAAGATGCAGGATAACGCCCAGTTCGTATCGCTTCTTTGAAGGAGCGCTATGAAATCGAGGTAGCAGCCAGAGGGGATCTCCATAGACAGCCGGCCCGGAAAGATCCGGGGCTAATATCCGCCTGGTGAACGGACCCCTGGTAGCATAGACCGATAAAGTCGTATCGCTGGGACGGCTGTAGGGTATCTTGGGTTTGTCCGTTTGAGTTGGATTGAGATTAGGGGATGTCCCGGTACCCCAGAATGAAACGTCGCCGCCGGCGAACATATGGCCGATGGTCCCGACTGCGGCCATCCTGACCTTTTCTGACTTTGCCGCGACGTGTCTAATGGGAAGGCCGGAGAGCATGGAAACAATGACTGGCGATAGTGCGTCACCGAGATTGAGGTAATTCTCGTTTCCCCCGGCAGTAACCCACGAGAGGGGTATGACACCGGTGGAGGAAACAGCATTCGACAGTTCTTTCGACAAAATTCACCGCAATTCTAAGTTGTTCTCGGCCGGCCAATGGGCGGTGAACGCATGCTTGAAGGGTGAAATGGTCATTATCACACGATTACAGCGAGCAAAAGGAGGAGTGTGCTCTCATTCTGTGCATTAAATTCCACCGGAATCGATGGCTGTCTTGTTCGCGATCTGCAGGTCTCGTATGGCATATTCGTCAAAATCGGACGGGGGAGCGAATGTATCGAATTTCAATGCCAGAATTGCCGATACATACTCCTCGCGTGCTTTTCGATATCTCGCGTCTCGTGCGAAGCCGAACCAAATCGTTCGGTACCGGTGTCGATAGGATAGATCTGGCAATCGGTTTGGATCTTCTCAGGCGTTTCGACACAAGATGCCACTTTATATGCGCGGCAGGACGTGGTTTCTCCTTGCTGCCCTGGTCTCTCGGCAAAAACCTACTTCTGGGCCTAGATGGCGCCTGGAACGGTTCCCAACTCAAGCCTTTGACGCGGGAGGCCGACGATCCGTTCAGGTGGTTACTTCAACGGTCTGTGGGGAGGTTGTTTTTTCAACCGCGCAACGAAGTTATTTCGACCGAAACCACGTATGTCGTGGCGTCGCATTCTGGGATTGGAAAAATCAGGGGAGGAATGAACCGGCTGGACCCCCGCCAGAAGATGCGACGTGTCGTCTATATACATGACCTTATTCCGCTTGATTACCCGGAATATCAACGTCCTGAGACCTTTCGCCAGTTCACGGACTATTTGACGGAACTGGCCGATGCGCCAGTTTTCATCATCGCAAACTCTGAAGACACGGAAAAGCGAGTAAAGTCATACGCGAAGCTACACAATTGGTCGCTCATGGGCACAGAGATCGCCATTCCTCGCCTCAGGTTGCATAGCGCAAGTTCCGCGCCCCTCAGTGAAAGCTTGAGCCTTTTTCTGCACGATCCCAGTCCATACTTTGTGATTCTCGGAACCATTGAGCCGCGCAAGAACCACATGTTGCTATTGCAGATTTGGCGAGAATTGTCGCAATTGCAGGCGGCGCCTCGGTTGTGCATAGTCGGCAAACGAGGTTGGGAGAATGAAAACGTATTCGACATGCTTGAGCGCTGCCTGCCGTTGAAAGGTTGCGTATTTGAGTTTTCCGGGCTTACCGATTTTGAGGTCCAAACGTTGTTGCAAGATGCCAAGGCATTGCTTTTTCCCTCTTTTGCCGAGGGGCTCGGCATTCCCGTCCTAGAGGCTGCGGCACTGAATGTTCCCTGTATTCTATCGGATATTCCGGTGTTCCGGGAAATCGCACCGCCGGGCACCGTATTTTTGAGTCCCCTTGATGGGATCGGTTGGAAAAGGGAAATCCTTGCGCTAGCAGATGACATAGGGGAAAGGCGGTATGTTTCATGAACATCAGCTTGGTGAATGTTCATAAAACGCTGCGCCAGAAAACCACGAAGACCAAGATATTTGAGGCGGCGAACGCCGAATTCGCGGCTGATCGGGTTACCGGTATTCTTGCTCCACCCCGAAGCGGAAAAACGACCCTTGTAGGTCTGACAACCGGCAAGCTTCGCCCTGATAGCGGCCGTGTGAAGCGATTGTCGCTTGTCTCCTTTCCTGTCGCTGCTGGAGGGGTCTTTAACGGGGCGCTGACAGGCCGAGAAAATCTTGCATTCCTATGCCGGGTTTTCGGATTTGATCCGGTGCCGATCATTCGCTTCATTCTGGAATTCACCGAGATTGGAAAGGCGATCGACAAGCCGTTCAAGAACCTCAATCGGGACGAACGCACCCGTTTGCTGTTTACGGCATGCTACGCAATTCCGTTCGACACTTATCTCGTTGACGAAAGCATTATCGGCGGTCGCGGTTCGTTCAGGACGCAGTGCGAGGATCTGGTCAGGGAAAGGATGCGGACCTCGGGCTTCATCATCGTGAGCTCTTCGCCGACACTGATAAGAAAGTATTGCGAGGATATATTTGCCATCGACAACTACCAGATCAGACGGATGAACGATGTCGATGAAGCAGAGGCGCTGATCGGATCGGATCGCTTGCGCGATGGAGATGGTGCGTTGGATCTCGTGTCGGACGGGGGATAAGCAACAGTATTATCCCAGGATAATGTGTTGGGTACGACCATGGATATAGGTGCAATGAATAATAGAGGGGCGGCTTTCTTGGGGAATCTCCAGGAAAACACACGCCCACCCAGTGTTCATAATGGTCCGTCGCAAGCGGCGGGGAGACCCACATATGCTTTTGGGATGCAGGCGTGGAAGCGTCCGATCATGGCGCGCTATTTCAAAGACAGGGATTTCACGTTTATCCCGCTCCATCTGAGCGAACGCCAGTTAACTGAGCAGTGGCTTAGCAAGATTGATCTGGCCAATCTTCCCGATTTCTTCCTATGGGGTCTCAATGTTCCCGACGCGCTTTCGAGTTTTATAAGGCAACATCAGGTCAAGACATTTATCGTCGAAGACGGTTTTCTTCGCTCTTCACGGGCTCATGCCAGCAGGACACCTCCGCTTTCTCTCACTGTCGACACGCGTACGGCCTATTTCGACAGCCGAACACCGTCCGACCTGGAACACCTTTTAAACACATATGATTTTCAGGCCGACGAAGCTTTGCTCGACAGAGCGAAAGCCGGAATGTCCGCTCTTCTTGAGACAGGCATCAGTAAATATAACGGAAGCCGGCTGCCGCGGCATCAGGAGCTCTATGCACCCAAGGACAGCAAGCGAGTTCTCGTCATAGGGCAGGTGGAAGGCGATGCATCGATACGGTATGGATGCTCCACTGTCGTAACCGACGACGATCTTATTCGGTTGGCCACTAGTGAGAATCCTGATGCGGAGATTATCTACAAGCCCCACCCTGACGTCCTCAATAAAGTGCGGACTTCGCGTTCCAATCCGGCCAAGTTCGCGGCGTCCTGCCATGTCCTGACACATAACGTCCCGATAGCACAGGCCCTCGAAACGATTGATCAGGTTTATACGATTACATCGCTTGCCGGTTTCGAGGCGTTGATGCGTGGCGTGCCCGTTACAGTATTGGGGCTGCCATTCTACGCCGGCTGGGGATTGACCGATGATCGGCAGCAGAGCGATCGGCGCGGCCGAATACTGACGATCACCGAACTCTTTGCTGCAACCTATTTCTTTTATCCGCTCTATTTTGAACCGGAGACGGGTGCGCAGATCAATTTTGAGGACGTCGTCGAACTTCTGCAATCCGGCTATGAGGCGAGTTTTCGCTTCGACCGTCCCGCCAGCATGGCCTGGGAGCCCTGGGGACCTTTCGGGTTATTGGGTTGGCGGCATTTATTGACCGGGATAGTTGCACCGATTGTTTCGTTGTTGGGAACGAAGGAAGACGCAGAATACTACCGGGCATACCCCATCGACTTCTTTCGAGAGCGGCCAAGCAAGCACTACCGTATGCTGGGACGACTTCTTTATCCATTTTGAGGCCCAGAGGCCTCGCTACGCCGATATGCTCGGCCAGCGCTCAAGCGCAATCCTTGGAATTTTGCGGAAATGCGCGCTCCATTGTTGTGCGATCCACTGTTATCGCTCATAAGTGTTACGTTTCGGCGCATCAAGCCGGGGCGCTGTTATGGCCGAGTTGGGAATTATCGTGAAATGTCAATGCCCCGGGTAATGGTCGATGGCTATAATCTTGCGCTGGAAAAGGGGACGGGTATTGCGACGTATGCGAGAAATCTTAGCGCGCAACTCGTTGATCTCGGCCATAAAGTAGATCTTCTCTATGGGGTTCGCTCCTCTGTCGGCCGGAATGACCTGTTAGCCGAAGTGGGATTCTTCGACCCGTCGATTCGGCCGGTCAAGACAAGTCAAGTGATCCGTCGCCTCGCAACCTCACCTTGGGGTGTTGCTGCCAGGCGCGTACCAATTACCGGGAAGGTTATTTCGACAAATATGCGGGAGCGGCTGCCGGCCCACGATCGAATCTACAACTCTCGCGACTTGTATTGGTTCTCCCGGTGGCATTTCCGGGTTTACGGCCGCTTTTTGGGGACCAATTATGACGATTCCGCGGATATCGCCCATTGGACCTATCCGTTGCCAATCAAGCTGAAGAACGCGGCGAACGTCTATACGATCCATGATCTTGTCCCGCTGCGATTGCCCTACGCGGCGCTAGACAACAAGAAAGAATTCTTTCGGGTCGTAAAACGCATCTGCGATCAAGCCGATCACATCGTCACGGTTTCAGAGGCATCCAAGCGTGACATTGTCGATCTGATGGGTGTCGATGAGAGCAGGGTAACCAACACCTATCAGGCGGTGAGCCTGCCGAAACACATTCTCGACCGGGACGAGAGTGAAGTGCAGGCCGAAGTTCAGTCCATATTCGGCCTAGAGCACAAAAAGTATTTTCTCTTCTTCGGCGCCATCGAGCCGAAGAAGAATGTGGCTCGGATTTTGGAGGCTTATCTGGCGAGCCAGGTCAAATATCCCTTGGTGGTAGTCGGGCAATTGGTTTGGAAGAATGCCAACGAATTGCGCTTGCTTGGAGTGCCTACCGAAGGCTCGTCCAAAGCAAGAGGGAAAGCGCAGACCTTTGATCCCACGTTGACTGTCGTTTCCAGGGCGTCCTCGGTCATCCGCCTTGAATATTTGCCGCTGAGTTTGCTGACATCCGTCATTCGCTGCGCTCGCGCAGTCGTCTTTCCGTCCCTGTACGAGGGGTTCGGCTTGCCTATTCTGGAGGCGATGCAATTGGGCACTGCCGTCATAACCGGAAGTGAAGGCGCCAATCCGGAGGTGGCTGGAGACAGTGCCTATATCGTGGATCCCTACAAGGTCAGTTCAATTGCACAGGCAATCAGAGACCTTGCCAATGACGACGATCTGGTTCGATCATATGAGGCGTTGGGCAGGGAACGAGCCAAGCTCTTTTCGCCGGAGAAATATCGGGAACGACTGGCCGATCTGTACAATAAAATACGGTAGCGTGAGTGTTGAAGCAGGAATTATGCCGTCCCGGAGCATCGCTTGACAAGGCCCGGCAAATGATCGGTTTTTTTCATGACTGATGGGAACTCATCATTGGATGAATTGCTTGCGAAAGCAAAGGACGTTGTTGCGCAGGCACCTGATGCACCAATTGCCCCGCTTCTGCTTGGTCTCTGCGACGCTGTTGCGAGATTGCAGGCCGATCAAAGCGAGATGCGCAAGGAGGCGTTTCGAGAGGGTATTCGCGGTGCGGCCAAGGTCATCCAGAACCGGCAGAAAATGCAGGGATCGATACTCTCCGACATTGTCGCGGAGAATGGAGGCAATGCAGATGTCTTTGCCCAGGAGGCGGCCAAGGTAGCCAACGTGGCGCCTGTCAAGATCGAGGACCTTCGAAAGCTGCGTCAGAAACTCAACACCGCGTTGGAAGGCAATGACGAAATCGATGATGAGTTGAAGCGCATCTACTACTCCGTCGTGATGGATCGAAATCCTTCCGCGGCCGACATTCTCCCGCCGGGTTCGCCATCGCGTTCGCTCGATGTGGCAACGTTCCTGGTCGAGAGGGTACTGTGGGAGGGGTGGTGGACGCTCGGAAATGGTGGAATAAACGTTCCCGAAAAGCCATTGGCAAAAGTGGGTCGGTATTCCGGCCAGGATTCTCGACCTCAATCGGCAGCCAATCCCGTTCTCACGCTGCTTTCGGCCTGGGTGTTGACCCTGATTGAGACGATCAAGGGTAAATAGGGTAGCCGCATTTCACAGTGGGAAGAAGAACGTCTCGAAGAGGAGAGCTTCGTGCCGGATCTGCACTACGAGCATCCGCGGTTGGCGGCGATCTACGATCTCGACTCCGGCTGGTCGAAGGATCGTGATTTCTATCTTGCGTTGGCGGGCGCGGGGCGCAAGCGCATCCTGGATCTTGGTTGCGGTACAGGGCTGCTTTGCGATGCCTACGCAGCTGAGGGACATGATGTGACCGGCGCCGATCCTTCGGCCGCCATGCTCGATGTCGGCCGGCGCAAGCCGAATGGCGACAAGATCGAATGGGTGCAATCCTTCGCCCAGAATTTTCGGTCTGCAAAACGTTTCGATCTCATCATCATGACTGGTCACGCATTCCAGGTTTTGCTCGACGATACCGACGTTCTCGCGACTTTCGCGACAATGCGAGATCATCTGGCGCCCGACGGCCTGATCGTCTTTGAATCCCGCAATCCGGCGATCGACTGGCGCCTGCGCTGGCATGGCAACGAGGACGAATTCGAGGTGGACGGCTTGGCCATACGACAGACCTGTGAGGTTCTGTCGGTAGCCGGCGACCGCATTGTCTTCGAGACGCGCTATGCCTTTCCTGATGAGGTCCTGGTTTCGTTGAGCGAACTTCGGTTTCGCTCTCGGACCGAGATCGAGGCCGGATTGCAGGTATCGGGGCTTCAGGCGAAGAAGATTTGCGGCGATTGGGACGGTGCCCTCTTTGTCAGCGATTCCTCGGACGAGATGATCTTTTTCGTCGGTTGCGGTTAGCCCTCGGTCGTTTCAATTTCGGAGCCCTCGCCTGCAATAGGAGGCGAGGGCGTTTTGTTGACGGTGAGGCCAACGATGCTGCGGTGGCTTGCTCGGCTGCTTAGCCGTTGAGCAAGCCAAGCTGGATCAAGCTTTCGGCGCAGGATATGATCGCCTCTTCCCTCGATCGTGGAGCCCAGCCGAGAAGGCGTTCGGCCTTCTTGCCGGTTGCGTTCATGTCATAGTCGAGCAGCGGCACGACGGCCTTCAGCTGCGGGTTCGTTTCACCGGCGATGCGCACCTGCTCGTCGGGCCATACTTCCGTCGACACTTTTTCGGCTGCCTTGCCCAAGCGCTGCTTCAGCAGTTCGGCAACTTCGATCATCCACATGCTCTCGCCCACCGTGGCAAGGAAGCGCTCGCCCTTGGCGGCGGGGTCGATCATGGCGCGAAGATGCAGATCGGCCACGTCTCGAACATCTACGCAGCAGGAATTGACGTTCAGGCATCCCGGCTGGCCATTCAGCATGTTGGTGATCAGCCGGATCGAATGGGAGTAGTCTGCGCCCAGAGCCGGGCCGTAGACGGCGACCGGATTGACTGATGCAAGCTCTAGTCCATTGCCTTCCCGCGCGATGAAGTCCCAGGAGGCGCGTTCCGAAAGGGTTTTCGATTTCTGATAGGGCGCGACGTTGCCGCTCAGGTCGCTCCAGTCGGTTTCGTCGAATGGTCTGCGGTGATCGGGCCTGTGGCCGACGCCGATCGCGCCGAAGGCCGAGGTCAGCACGACACGTTTCACACCCCCTTCACGCGCCGCGCGGAGAACTCGGAGATTGCCGTTGACGGCGGGCTCGATCCAATCCTCCTCGCGGGTCTGATCGCCTGATGGCGTGGGCGAGGCGCCGTGCATGACATAGTCGCATCCTTCTGCAGCCTCCGACCAGCCGCGGTCCTCGGTGAGATTGGCGACAACGAAGGAGAGCCGATCGCCGGCATCCACGCCGCCCACCTTGAGATGCTGGCGCACCTCCGCTTCCCGTCCGAGCGAACGGACGGTTGTGCGCACACGATAGCCCGCGTTCAGCAGCACCAGCATGCAATGTTGCGCAATGAAGCCGGTGCCACCGGTCACGAGTACAAGCCTGTCGGTCATTGATGTCATACCTCATGATGTTGAATTCGTGCCGCATTTCCGTTGCGGCTTGTCGATGAGGCGAAAGTAGGTGGCGGTGCCTGGACTGTGAATGCTTGAAAGTACGGGTTGCTTTCGCGATAGTACGAGAATGTTGATCGATCCATTCTCCGAAGTTCTGACACTGACCAATGCCGAGGCCGTCGTGACGGGCGGGTTCACCGCTGGCGGTCCCTGGGCGATCCGTTTCCCGGCTCGCGAGAAGATCAAATTCTTCGCGGTCGTGAAAGGCAGTTGCTGGGTAATGCTGGATGGAGAGCCCGATCCGGTTCTTTTCGAAACCGGCGACGTGGGTCTGCTATCGGTTCCGCGAGGCTCCGTTCTCGCCAGCAATCCCGGTGTCGCCCCTGTCGGGGCGATGGAGCTGTTCACGGGAGCCGGACGGAACCTTGCGACGATCGGTGATGGCAACGACTTCGCCTATATCGGCGGCCACGTCCTTCTCGATCCGATCCGCGGAAAGCTGTTCGCGGAGATCCTGCCACCGTGGATTCACACGCGGGCGGCATCGCCGCAGGCCGCTGTCTTCCGCTGGCTCCTTGACCGGCTCATTGAGGAAAGGGATGCAGCCCAGCCGGGCGCGCTTCTCGCCTCCGCGCAGCTGACGCAACTGCTCTTCATCCAGATCCTGCGCTCCCATCTCGAGACGGCAAGCCTCATGCCCGCCGGCTGGCTGCGCGCGCTCGCCGATCGTCGGATCGCACCCGCGCTCCGGCTGATGCATGGCGATCCGGCCCGGTCATGGCATCTGGAGGAACTCGCCAACGCCTGCGCGATGTCGCGAACATCCTTTGCCTTCCACTTCAGGACGGTCGCAGGCGTTGCGCCGCTCACCTATCTGACCGAGTGGCGGATGCACCTTGCCGAACGTGCTTTGCGGGAGGAGAGGACGACTGTCGCGACAGTCGCACGCTCGCTTGGCTATGCCTCCGAAAGCGCCTTCAGCACTGCCTTCAAACGCATCAAGGGCAGCTCGCCGACCGCCTATCGCGCGGCTCTGATTGCTTCGAATTTGAATAGTCCGGGAGAGCCGCGCCCGGACGATGTCGCTGATGCCACTTAGGCGAGCCAGCCGCCTTTAACATCCATTTTGCCGGTCTATCGGGCCGGGCATCCCCTCAAATATAAAGCGGCGCCATCTTCCGCCAGACGCCTGCGCGGTGAGCGCGGCCGTCCCAGCGATGCAGTTGGTGGCCGACCTGCTTTTCTGCCAGCAAGCGGCTGAGATGGAGATTGTTGTCAAGGAAGGGATCGGCGTCCCCGATGGTCAGCACGATGTCGATCTGCCGGAGTTTCTCAAGCCGCCAATCGCAATTCAGGCCGGGCAGGAAATGCGTCGGCGTGTGGAAATAGACGGTGTCGTCGTAATAGCCGTCGAAGAGGTCGCCGAAGGATTCGACCTTCAGCGTCAGGTCGTAGCGGCCGGAGAAAGCGACGAGCTTGCGGAAGAGATGCGGATGGCGGAAGACGAGGCTGGCCGCCTGATAGGCGCCGAGGCTGCAGCCCTGCACGATGGTGCAATCGTTAGGGTTCTTCTCAGCCATCAGCGGCAGGACTTCATTCAGGATATAGTTTTCGAAGGCCTCGTGGCGGCGGATGCGCTCGGCGGGGTGGCGGTGCGATCCGTAGAAGGTCTCGGTCGCGAGGCCCTCGATGCAGTAGAGCTGCAGGTAACCGGCCCGCAGTTTGTCTGCGAGACTGGCGACGATACCGAGCTGTTCATATTCCCAAAAGCGCCCGTCGCGTGTCGGAAACATCAGCACCTTGGCTCCGGTATGGCCGAAAACAAGAAGCTCCATGTCCCGCTGCAGGCGATGGCTATACCAACGCAGATATTCGCGGTTCATAACACCTGGAAGAAGTGACCCACTTTCCGACGGAGATCAGCGTTCTGTTCTCCGCTACCAGGATAATCGAAGTGGCCAGCGTCCAGGATGAAGATTTCGTTAAAGTTTGATTGCGGAATTGCGTCGGCGACCGCGAACTGGCAGGGCGGCGCAACAGCCGGATCGAAGAGGGCGACAGCGACAAGCATCGGTATCTTGATCCTTTCCGCAGCACTCGCCGAATCGAACAGGCGCAGGGTTTCGAACACGCTGCCGTGGGTCTTCTGGTAGGTCTGGACGGAATCGGCGCTGCCGACCGTCGGCAGGCTCAGCCACAGTTTCCTTTGTCCAAAGGTCGGCACGACGAGATGGCCGCGAGTGATGCGGTCGTCGAAGGGGATGGCCAGCGCGCCGATGCCGCCGCCGAAGCTGATGCCGCTATAGCCGATATGGCCTGACAGCCAGGGATAGAGCACGAGTAGTGTCGAGACGGCGATCCAGAGGTCGTCGACGCAGCCGCCGATAATGTAATCGTCCGGCTTGTCGATGCCGTAGAGGACGTGGCCGCTGGCGTCCGCCGGGATCGGTGGACAGGCGCTGAGTGACAGGCCGCGAGCGCAGGGGAAAAGGACTGCCGTCTCCTCGACCGGCAGATCGAAATCCGGCTGGTCGCGCCCGCCATAGCCATGTCCGACGACGAGCCCGCGACGCACCGGCTTGTCGCGTGGCAAAAGCAACCAGCCGCCGATCTTGAAGGAGCCGGTCGACATGTAGGTGATATCGAGAACTACCCAGCCGGGGTGCTCGAGCTTGCTTTTGCGAAGCACCGGCTGCGGGTCGGTTGCGAGAGCCCGGCTATATCGTTTCTGCCAGAAATTGTCGAAACCAGGCGGCTCCTCTGGAGGCTCGACCGCGAGAAGCTGTTCGAGCTTCATGCCGTAGGTGGGGTCGAAGGGGAAGGGGTGTGTTGTCGGAACGCTCATAGGTTCGTTTTTCCGCGAAAGGACCGGCAATGCAAGACAGTCATGTCTGTCCAAGCGGACAAAACTACGTCATCTGCCCCCGGATCAGAGCGAAAAGTGCAATGGGCCTAGGGCAATAAAGGCCGATATAACGCCAATTCGGGCGGGATCAGAGCTTGCGCAGCCTGTCTCCGTCATGCTCCATGACGTTTCCTTTTTTCCCATCCAGTCGTTCGCCCGCCATGCTCAAAGATTTCTCCGTGCAAAGCCTGTTCATGGGCTGCCTCACTGCCTTTGTCGGCTTCGCCAGTTCCTTTGCCGTTGTGCTGCACGGGCTGCAGGCGGTGGGTGCCACGGATGCGCAGGCCGCGTCCGGCCTGACGGCGCTCTCGATAGCGATGGGCATCTGCGCCATCGTGCTCAGCCTTACCACCCGGTTGCCGATCAGCATTGCGTGGTCGACGCCGGGGGCCGCGTTGCTTGCCAGCGCCGGCGTGGTCGAGGGTGGGTTTCCGGCTGCTGTCGGCGCGTTTCTCGTCTGCGCCGTGTTGATCGTCATTGCCGGGCTGTTCCGGCCGCTGGGGCGAGCGGTGGCTTCCATTCCGGCGCCGCTTGCCAATGCCATGCTCGCCGGCGTGCTGATCGGGCTCTGCTTTGCGCCGGTCAAGGCGATCTCTTACAATCCGCTTTTCGGCCTGCCGATCGTCCTTGCCTGGATCGCCGTCGGTGCATTCAGGCGGCTCTGGGCAGTGCCTGCCGCGTTGGCTGCCTTCGCGCTGGTGCTCGCCTTTGGCGTCCATGTTCCGGATGGTGCGCTCGCATCGCTTGAAGGGTCGCTGCTGCCGCGTGTCGAGTTCGCCATGCCGGTCTTCACCCTTGCCGCCCTGGTCTCGATCGCCCTGCCGCTTTTCATCGTCACCATGGCCTCGCAGAATATTCCTGGTATCGCGGTGCTGAAGGTCAATCATTACAATCCGAAGCCTGGGCCGCTCTTTGCCGCCACCGGCCTGTTCTCCATCCTCAGCGCGCCCTTTGGCGGACATGCCGTCAATCTGGCGGCGATCACGGCCGCCATGTGCGCCGGGCAGGATGCGCATGCCGATCCGTCGCGGCGCTATTGGGCCGCTGTCGTTGCCGGTATGGCCTATATCGTGCTCGGGCTGCTCGCCGGCGCGGTTACCGCCTTCGTCGGGCTGGCGCCGCCGATCCTGATCGAGGCCGTCGCCGGTCTTGCGCTCGTTGCTGCATTTTCAGGTTCGGCGATGGCAGCCTTCCAGCATGCGGAAACGCGGGAGGCGGCGGCCATCACCTTCCTTGTCACCGCCTCGGGAGTCTCCTTTGCCGGCATTTCCGGTGCCTTCTGGGGCCTGCTGGCGGGCGGATTGATGATGCTGCTGCAGAAATTTGTGCAGATGACAAAAAGGTAGACCGGGGCTTGCTTGTTTTTGATGCCTTGGCTATAGCTCGGCTCATGAAGTCCACTGGCGCAAAGATTTCCGAGCAGATTGTACGCGGGCGTATCGCCCTGCGAGACAACACGCGCGCCCTTACCTCGCTTCTTCTCCTCGGCCTTACGCGCGGTTGCCGGGTCCGTTGAGGGGCGCCCGGCGGCCGACAAGCCCGCCAGGCCAACGCTCCTCGCACAAACATTCAAGACCTGAGCATACTAGACCCATAAAGGTCCGCATCAGCGACGGCTTTTACCCCTAGGGGACGCCAAGCAATGCGTGAATCGAGGAAAGACGACGATCATGGACTCCAAGGCATCTTCCAACACCAACGGTTCGACCAAGCGCGGCATGCCCGACGCCGCGCAGAAATATCGGGCCTATCCGCAAGTGAATATTCCGGACCGTACCTGGCCGACCAAGGTACTGACCAAGGCGCCGATCTGGTGCTCGGTCGACTTGCGCGACGGTAACCAGGCGCTGGTCGATCCGATGGGCCATGACCGCAAGGCCCGCATGTTCCATCTGCTGCTCGAGATGGGCTTCAAGGAAATCGAGATCGGCTTTCCCTCGGCATCGCAGACGGATTTCGATTTCGCCCGCTGGTGTGTGGAGCAGGGCAACGTGCCCGACGACGTGTCGCTGCAGGTCCTGGTGCAGTGCCGCCCGGAACTGATCACGCGTACCTTCGAGGCTCTGGAAGGCGCCAACCAGCCGATCGTGCATTTCTACAATTCCACCAGTGAGTTGCAGCGCCGCGTCGTCTTCGCCAAGGACGTCCAGGGCATCAAGCAGATCGCGGTGGATGCGGCCAAGATGATCAGCGACATGGCCGCCAAGACTGGCGGCGGCTACCGTTTCGAATATTCTCCGGAAAGCTTCACCGGCACAGAACTCGAAGTGGCGCTGGAAATCTGCAATTCCGTCATCGAGGTGATGAAGCCGACGCCAGACAACAAGCTGATCATCAACCTGCCCTCGACCGTCGAAATGGCGACCCCGAACATCTATGCCGACCAGATCGAATGGATGTGCCGCAACCTCGACAACCGCGAAAATCTGATCATCTCGCTGCATCCGCACAATGACCGCGGCACGGGCATCGCTGCCGCCGAACTGGCGCTGCTCGCCGGCGCCGACCGCGTCGAAGGCACGCTGTTCGGCAACGGCGAGCGCACCGGCAATGTCGACGTGGTGACGATGGCGCTGAACATGTTCACGCAGGGCGTCGATCCCGGGATCGATTGCTCCAATATCGAGCGTATCAAGGAAGTGTTCGAATATTCGAACCAGATGGCGATCGGCGAGCGCCACCCCTATGTCGGCGAACTGGTCTACACCGCTTTCTCGGGCTCGCATCAGGACGCGATCAACAAGGGCATGAAGGCGGCCAAGGTCGCCAACCATCCGGTCTGGGAAGTGCCATACCTGCCGATCGATCCGCAGGATGTCGGCCGCACCTATGAGGCGATCATCCGCATCAACTCGCAGTCCGGCAAGGGCGGCATCGCCTATATCCTGCAGCAGGATTACGGGTTGAACCTGCCGCGCAATCTGCAGGTGGAGTATCGCGAGGAGATCCAGCGCATCACCGACGAAGAGGGCAAGGAATTGCCATCGAAGCGCATCTACGAGCATTTCATCGATCGCTACGTGACGCAGCCGGGCGGGCGGATCAAGTTTGTCGATCATCACACCTATCCCGATACCGAGCGCAAGGGCCAGCGGATCGTTGCTGCCGAGATTACCGACAATGGTGAGCTCAAGCGGATCGAAGGTCGCGGCAACGGCCCGATCGACGGCTTCATCAACGCGCTCTCGATCTATCTCGGCATTCCGATGAGCGTTGAGGACTATTCGGAGCACTCGCTCCAGCACGGTTCGAACGCTGCGGCGATCTCCTACGTCGAGACATCCTATCCCGGCGGCAAGCTCTTCGGCGCCGGCATCAACACCAATATCGTCGCCGCCTCGCTAGAGGCGATCGTATCTGCCGCGAACCGGGTCATGGAAGCGAAGGCAAAGGGCTGAAATTCAGCCGGACGAAATGAAGCCATGGAACGGCAGCGGGATCAAATCCGCTGCCTTTTGCTTGTCAGGCATTTGCATGATCGATCGCTGTGGTCATCCTCGGATGGGCGGAGCCGTCGGCGGCCCGTCAGATCTGGTTGGAAACCCGGTCGGCGATATCGTCCAGCGTCGGATCGGAGGAGGGGCCGGCGACTGCATAGGCAACGCCGCTGCGATGCCAGGACACAACGCCGACATCGTCCTTGATGACCTCGTTGAATTCGTCGCTGGCCGTGGTGTCGTTGTCCTTGAGGAAATAAATCGCAATGATGTCGCCATCCCCGTTCGTATAGCTCAGCTGACCGACGGGTTTGCCGGCGGCGACGAGCAGGCGTGCTCCCTGGAAGGTGAGCCCGTCACTGGCGAGGTCGGGAACGGCGAATTTTACGCCAACGCTTTGGGTCAGCCAGCGGCTGATCTCGTCTGCCTGTATCGCCGGCACTTCGGAAATATGCTGCGGCTGGTGGGAATAGATACGGTGCGACGCGGCGATCTCGTCCAGCCACGTATGGCTTGGAATCTGGGCGATCGGCGTCGGCGCGGGAGGGGCTGCCGGTTGAGAGCCAACGAAGTATCCTATGCCACCACCGATGACGAACAGGATAAGCGAGGCGGCAAGCGCCTGACGTCCATTCGGAGCGAGCTTCAGTGGCGGCCTGGCCAGACGCGGCGTTTCCCGCATCTTCGGCGGCTGCACGCTCTTGATCGCGCGTACGAGAGAGAGCGGAACGGGCTCTTTCAGAACTTCATCAAAGGCCTTGCGTCCAACATCCGAGCCATGCCGCAGCGTCTCATAAATCTGGCGGGCTTCCGGATCCGAGGCGATGAGATGCTCGAGTTCCTCTTTTTCCTCGCGGGTGGTCTCTCCGTCCATATAGGCGGATAGACGTGCCTCGATCGGCATTTTCCTGTTATCCTGCACGCTTAGAACTTTCGAGGAGAACGGCTGCGGCCCATGGTTGCGAGTTTCAGGCGGGCACTTGCAAGACGCGTTGCGACCGTCGACTGGGGTATGCCAAGGATTTCCGCCGCCTGCTTGTACGTATGTCCTTCCGCATCCACCAGAAGAAACACACTAGCAAGACCTTCGGGCAAAGATATGACGATCTGGTGCGATTCGCTGGATTCGACCGGGTTCATCTGCGCCGCGAGTTCGCCATGCTCCAGCGCACCACCCTTGGCGGAGCCGCGGCGCATCTTATGACGGCGGGATTCGTCGATCCATTGATGGCGCGCAATCGTGTAGAGCCAGCTATCCAGTCTGATATCGCTGCTCCACTGGTGGATCTTTGCGATGCCGCGCTGACAGACATTCTGGACAAGCTCATCGGCGTCAGCGGTGTCGCCGGTCATGGTCACTGCAAAACGGCGCAGCTTCGGCAGAAGGCCGACCAGATCGCGCCTGATATCCATAGCTGCTACCGACGGACGCATTGTCTTTCCAGGGAAACGTTAGGGGTCATTCTGCGGTATTATCGGCATTGGATCTCCGCGCCTCGCGTCGATCCTTCCAGTGGAAAACAGGTCTCATGGAAAGGATCGAGCGAATAGCAGAAGATCGTTTCATATTGATATGAACCATTTCGGTGATGCTTCGCAAGTCCGTAAAATGGGTGGTTGTCTTTGTGTTTCGTTTGCTCACGCGAACTTTATAATGGGTAACGCAGCTGATCCCTTTAGTACTGTCGGTAGCCGTTCAGGGATTGCAGAAGCGAGCGATAGGCCCAGGTGTTTTCCCCGCCGCGATCGCGTATTTCGACGAGCTGAACGCGGGCTGCCTGCACGTCACCCTGTTCCAGAAGCGCCTGTCCCATATAGGAACGCGCGAGGATGTAGTTTTCATCCTGCTGAAGTGCCTTGTGGTAATAATTCATGCCGACTTGCATTCGCCCGGCCTTGCGGTTGGAATAGCCGAGATAGTTGAGGATGCGCGGATCGTCCTGATTCTTGGCGAGCTTCAGCACATTGATCGCGTTCTGATATTGCCCCGCATAGGCGAACTCACGCGCTGCCTGGAAAAGCTGATCGTCGTTCAGGCTGCTCTTCTTGGCGTTGACGCATTCCTTCTTGTCCTTGTCCCAGACCTTGCCGTTCTTGCATTTGGTTGTGGTCTCGGTTTTCGGCGGAGGTACTGTGTCATCGTTCTCGGTACCGGCGGCCCATGTTTCGGTTGAAAAAGTGAGCAACAGACCAGCCGTAACTGCGGTGATCGCAAAGCCTTTTGAGAACATGCGCATGAGCTTTTTTCCTCCCAAGCCAAGATGCCAAAGTCTAGTCCCAGGCGATGGAAAACACCATGGAAACCGTGCGCCGACGCTCGCAAAAAGCACCTGCTTTTGAAACTAAGGCAGTCTTTCCCGCAGGAAAGGGGAAGTTCGATTTTTTGGACGCTATCTGCGCAGAATATCTGTGCTTTCGCCTGAAACCGCGTCGCCCATGGGATTGAGGCTGAAGCGTTCCGCCTGCAGATTCCAGGAGCCCGGTGCCCCCGAGATCGTGAAGAGATTATAGGCGGCCGGCGGCTTGTGGCTGCCCGGTCCCTGCGAGGCGGAAGCGATGCCGACCACGGGCACCGGCCCCGTCTGTCCCCGCAGCCAATGCAGCGTGTTGAGATGGGTGTGACCGTGCAGGACGAGTTCGGCGCCGCCGGTCGAGACCACGGCAGCAAAGCGGCGGATGCCGATCATGCGCTTGTAGAAGGAGGTCGCGCCACGGATCGGAGGATGATGGATCATGACGACGCGAAACAGGCCGGCCTCGCCGGCGGCGCGCAGCATATTGACGGTCTCGCGGGCCTGCCTCGGACTGAAGTAGCCACTGGCTGCAAAGGGTGGTGTTGCGACAGCCGTCGAGCAGCCGATCAGGGCGACGCGATCGCGGATGCGCAAGTACGGGAAGATGTGACCTTCCTCGCTCCATTCCGCAGGCGCGTGATCGCCGCGAACATAGGGATACCAGGCGCGCATCGATTTTTCGTAGGCGCCGGGCACATAAGCGTCATGATTGCCCGGCACAACGGAAGCGAAGGCCGGATCGCCCACCGTTGTCAGCCATTCGGCTGCCGTGCGGATTTCGATACCGCTGGCGAGGTTGACCAGATCGCCTGTCACGGCAAGGTGGTCGACGTTCTTCGAGGCAATGTCTTGCAGAAGGACGTCGAGCGTGCTGCCAAAAAGGTGCTTGCGCCGGTTTCGGTGCCAGTTCACAAATCCGGTTATGCGCTTGGAAGCGAGTTCCCGAATCGAAAGCCGGGGGAGGGGTCCGAGGTGGATATCGGAGATATGCGCGAGCTTGAACATGAAATGAGACATAGACCAGGCTACTGTCAAATCAAACACTTCAGCTGCAGCGCAGCAAAAGGTTTCGCCGGATTTCCTCCGGCATGCGGCGGAACGTCACGCAGGGGAGTGACATTTTGAACGAGCGGTCTTCACCGTCCATGCGCAGTTGGCGAGGCCGGATACTCGGCTACATGATCCATAGTTATTTTGCCGTTTCCCGCGGCATGACGATGGGCGTGCGCGCCGCCTGTTTCGATAGCGAAGGGCGGCTTTTCCTGGTGCGGCATTCCTATCTTCCCGGCTGGCATATGCCGGGCGGCGGCGTCGAGCGGCGCGAGACCGTCGAGCAGGCTCTGATCAAGGAATTGCGCGAGGAGGGAAACCTCGTGATGACGGCGCGACCGCAGTTCTTCCATGTCTATTACAACAAGGCGGCGAGCAAACGCGACCATGTCCTGTTCTATCGTGTGACGGTCGAGCAGACCGCTCCACGGAAGCCCAATCTCGAGATCGTGGAATCCGGCTTCTTTCCTCTCGACGACCTGCCTCCCGAGACGACGGCCGCCACGCACCGCCGTCTGAGGGAGCTGGAGGGCAGCACGCCGCTCTCCGATTATTGGTGACCTCAGGCGGCAGCCGCAAACGTGTTGCGACCGTGTGGCCGGTCGAAGTCCAGATCAGGGCCGACGGGGACGATGCCGGTCGGATTGATGGTCCTGTGGCTGCGGTAATAGTGTTCCTTGATATGAGCGAGGTTCACCGTTTCGGCCACTCCCGGCACCTGGTAGAGGTCCCTGAGATAGCCGGGTAGGTTCTTGTAATCGTCGATGCGGCGGATGTTGCACTTGAAATGGCCGACATAGACGGCGTCAAAGCGCACCAGCGTGGTGAACAGCCGCCAGTCGGCTTCGGTTATCGAGTCGCCGAAGAGGTAGCGGCTCTTGCCCAGGCGCTTGTCCAGCATATCCAGCGTTTCGAACAGCTTGGCCACGTTTTCACCATAGGCTTCCTGCGTGGTCGCAAAGCCCGCCTTGTAGACGCCGTTGTTGACGGTGTCGTAGACGACCGCATTCAGCGCATCGATCTCGGCCTGCAGGGGTTCGGGGTAGAAATCCTCCCTTGAGCCGGTGATGCCATTGAAGGCGCTGTTGAACATGCGGATGATTTCGGACGATTCGTTGTTGACGATCGTTTCGTTCTTCTTGTCCCAGAGCACGGGCACGGTGACGCGGCCGGAATAATGCGGATCGGCCTTCACGTAGATTTCCCAGAGGGCCTTTGATCCGAAGAGATGGTCCACGGTCCCGCCGTCGCGGTTTTTGAACTCCCATCCGTTTTCCAGCATCAGGGGATCGACGATGGAGACGGAAATGATGTTCTCCAGCTTCTTCAGCTTGCGGAAGATGAGGGTGCGGTGCGCCCAGGGGCAGGCCAACGCCACATAGAGGTGATATCGTCCGGCCTCGGCCTTGAAGCCGCCCGTGCCGCTTGGGCCCGGAGCGCCGTCGGCCGTCACCCAGTTTCGGAACTGCGATGCAGCGCGCTTGAAATGGCCCTTTGATTCCTTTGTGTCGTACCAGACGTCATGCCAGACGCCGTCAACCAGCATGCCCATAATCTCGTCCTTTCGGTGAACCTGTGTGAAAAATACGATGGAACGGCGAAAATTCGAGATGGCAAAGATTGAACAGTGCGTCTGCACTCCAATCCGGATATTTTGCATTGGACGGGCAGCTTATTTCCTGCTATCGCGCTTTTCACAATTTGTTTGAGGTCCCGATTGATGAACGCAGCGAGAAGCCTGCGACGACGCTGATGCTCCCGAACGCCTGACGGCGTGTTCGAGATTCATCCCTTTTGTCTATCCGGTTTCTTACGTTCATGCACAAGCACGATCTGGTCTACCTCACTGAGGACGCGTCGCACGACGACGTCATCGAACTCATCAACGAAGAAGCATTTGGTCCCGGACGGTTTGTCCGTGCCGCTGCGCGGATCCGCGAGCAGGGGCCGCACGATCGCTCGCTCTCCTTCATCTGCGCCGATGATGGCGAGACGATCGCATCCGTCAGGATGACGCCGGTGCTGGCCGGCACGGTCAAAGGTCATCTGCTCGGGCCGCTCGCGGTTCGGCCTTCACACAAAAACAAGGGCATCGGCCGTGAGCTGGTCCGCATCGCCGTGGAGGCTGCGAGGCGCAAGGGGTCGGAGGCGGTGATCCTCGTCGGCGATCCGCCCTATTACGGGCCGCTCGGCTTCGAGAAGGTCGCCTATAACGCCTTGGCTTTCCCAGGCCCGGTCGATCCCGGCCGCGTGCTGGTCGTGCCGATTGCGGCAGATGTGCATGAGCGGCTGCACGGGACGATCGCCTGGCGCGAGCAAGCCGAGGAGGCTGTCCTCGAAGACGAGGAAATTCCAGCACTGGCCTATAGGGCTCGCGCCTGATCCTGAATGCTCAGCTTTCCGAAATCAGCCGCTTCTGCAGAAAGAAGCGGCTGCGGCCGATCGGGAATTCCGGAAGCTCTCCGAAGATCACATAGCCCTGCCGCTGATAGGCTCGCAACGCCTGCGGGCTGAACGTGTCGATCCACGCGCCGTGGCAGCCGCGTGTGATTGCTTCGGCTTCCGCCGTTTCCAGTAACCTCCCGGCCATGCCCTGGCCGCGAAATTCCGGCGGGACAAAGAGCCATTGGGTGAACAGCCAACCCCAGGCGGTATAGCCGGATAGTCCTCCAACCACTTTGCCTTCGGCATCGCGGATGAATACGGCAACCGATCGTCGGCCCGACGGGCCGACATCGTCGGCGTTGAAGCCGGTAAGGCGTTCGCTGATGACGGCCAGATCCTCCTGGGAGGGCTCGTCCGTCAGATCGAGGTGCGGTCCGCTGACGCTCATCGGCCCTCACGCCACCAGGTTGCGGCAAAGACGAAGAGGAGGGCGGCAAGGCCCGCGAAGCCGGCAAAGAGCGGCAACGTATTGATCCCCTTCAGCACCGTCTCGTCGGTCATGCGGATCGTGAGCCGCTGATCGTCGGCCGAGCGAACGGCGCCGCGCACCGGCAGGATCGGCGGTACGGTGACGCCGCCGCCGTTGCTCGCGACGCGGGTCACTAGCCCCTTGGTCTTGTCAGCCAAGGGCTTCAGTGTGTCCGTGGTCGAGATCATCGCCTTGAATTCCGGCGCATCGACGGCCCCGACATGGACCAGCGTCGTCAGATTGCCGTTGGCGATCTGGAAGAGGCCGATTTCATCCATGTGTTTCTCTGCACGATAGAGGCCGGGCTCCGACTGGGTGAGCGGCACGGTTTCCGTCCTACCGGAAGGGTACTTGATCGTGGCGTTGCCGGGATTGTCGCCCAGCGTCTGGCGGGTGATCTGCAGGTTGCGGCCGGATGCGGTCGCGGTCAGAGCTTCCTCCTCGAGCGCCGGCTCCTTCAGCAGCCAGTGTGCGATGCGGCGATAGAGCGAGACGTGCGGACCGCCGCCTTCGAAGCCGCGCGCCCAGAGCCAGCCCTGATCCGATAGAAGCATGGCAACGCGGCCCTGGCCGACGCGGTTCAACACCAGCAGCGGATGATTGTCCGCCCCGACCATTACGGTCTGGCCCTGCGGCGGCTCGACGTCGACGCTTCGGAACCAGCGGCCCCAATGCGGCGGCTCCTGATCGGCGCCATCAAGGCCTCGGGTGACCGGATGCTTCTTGCCTTCGTCGGAAAGGCGCGGATAGAAGGGCTTCTCGATCATCTGGCCGGTCGGCGCCGCAGGCAGCACCGAGGAGAGCGGCGTCAGCGCGATCGAGGATTCGCTCGCATGTTCGGGACCGGCCGCGACCAGCAGCGCACCGCCATTCTGCACGTACTGGGCGATGTAGTCGTAGTAGAGCATCGGCAGCACGTTGGCGCGATCCTGATAGCGGTCGAAGACGATCAGGTCGAAATCATTGATCTTGTCGACGAAGAGCTCGCGGGTCGGGAAGGCGATCAGCGACAGCTCATTGACGGGCGTGCCGTCCTGCTTGTCCGGCGGACGCAGGATGGTGAAATGGACGAGATCGATCGACGCGTCCGATTTCAGCAGGTTGCGCCAGGCGCGCTCGCCGGAATGCGGCTCGCCCGAGATCAGCAGGACACGCATGTTCTGGCGGATGCCTTCGATCAGCTGGACGGTCCGATTGTTGGTCGACGTGACCTCGCCGGGCAGTTCAGGCACGCTGAATTCGAGGACATTATTGCCGGCGCGCGGCACCTTGAAGCTCAGAGGGATTTCCTGGCCGGGCGTGGCCTGCAGCGTCGCGATCTCGTCACCGTTCATCCGAACGGTCACCGGCGCAGAGCCACCGGGGCTCTTGCCGTCGTCGACGACGCGGAAGGTGAGCTGCTGGTCCTCGTTGACGATGCCGAAGCGAGGCGCGCGCACCACTTCGATGCGTCGGTCGAATTCGTCGGCATGGCCGGTAATCAGCCCATGGATCGGGGCATCGAAGCCGAGCGCCTGGTTGACGCCCGGAATATCGTGGATCTGGCCGTCCGTCAGGAAGATGGCGCCGCCGATGCGCGCGGGCGGAACGTCGGCGATGGCCGTATGAAGGGCAGCAAAGAGGCGCGTCGAGGGCGACTCGGCTTCTGCCGGATCCTTGGCGTCGACGAAACGCGGCTCGATGCGCGGGAATTGCGCGAGACGATCCTTTAGCGCCGCCAGCGCATTATTCGTCATCTTGATGCGCTCGGGCGTCTGTTGGCTCTGGCTGCGGTCGACGATGACGGGCACGATGGTCGAGAGCTGGTCGCGGTCCTCCTGCATGAAAACAGGATTGGCCAGCGCCGCCAGAAGGCAAAGCGCTGCCAAGGCGCGAATCCAGGCGCCGCGGATGCGCCGCCAGAAGGCGAAGGCTGCGATCAGCACCATCACGGCCGCAAGGACTGCCAGAAAGGACCAGGGGAGGAAGGGCGAAAAACCTAGCGTCATTACTGGCCCAATCGTTCCAGGATATCGTGGACGTGGACCTGATCCGATTTGTAGTTGCCGGTCAGCATATACATCATGATGTTGACCCCTGTTCGGAAGGCATATTCGCGCTGCGTCTCATCCTGGGGAACGGTTGGAAGCAGCGGGGAGCCATTCTCATCGACGGCCCATGCGCCGGCTAGGTCATTGCCCGTTATCATGATGGGTGTCACGCCATCTGACGATGCGACCGGCCGGTCCGGCTTGTTCTTGCTGTTGTCCTGGCTTTGCTCGATCCATAGTGGACTGCCGGTATAGCGGCCGGGAAAATTGGACAGGAGATAGAAGGACTTGGTCAGCACGTGGTTCGACGGCACCGGCTCGAGCGGCGGTATGTCGAGATTGGCAAGGATCGCCTGCAGGCGCTGGCCGTTGGGGCTCGGCGCGCTGTTGTCCCCGAGCGAATTCAGGGCATCGCGCGTGTCGAAGAGGACGGTGCCGCCGCTGCGCATATAGGCGTCGATGCGGTTGATCGCCTCGTTCGAGGGCATCGGCGCGGTGGCCGAGATCGGCCAATAGATGATCGGATAGAAGGAAAGCTCGTCCTTGTTGATATCTATCCCGATCGGTGGGCCGGGCTCCAGCGTGGTGCGGTAGGTCAGGAATTCGGTTAGGCCTTCGAGCCCTCGGTCGGAAATATGGTCGACATCGCTCTCGCCTGTGATGACGTAGGCGAGATGCGTCTTGTCGAGGCGGGAATATATGGCCTCATCGCCGGGCTTGGAATCGTCCGCTCGCATGTCCACGGGATGCAGGAACGCGGCTGTGGAAAATGCCAGTCCGACGATTGCGGCCGCCTTCGCGACGCCGCCGGCTGTCCTGCGCATACGCGGCAATGCGCCGTTCATCAAAAGCACGATCAGGCTATCGGCCAGGAGCAGCAGGAAGGCGATGAAGAAGAGCAGCGGCTTGGCGGACCATGCCTCGCCGCCGATCAGTCCTTCCCGTATCACATTCACACCGGCAGCCGAGGCATCAAGCGGCTTGAGTTCGGCGCCCGGCGGCAGGATGTTGAGAGCCGTAAAGCCTTCCTCCGATCCGTAAAGGCCGGGGGGATTGTCGAAGCTCGACAATAGCGGTCCCTTCTTCGCGGTTTCCAACGGGCGGGCAGAGCCGGTTTCGCTGACCAATACGCCCTTGGCATTGAGGAGCCGGAACGGCGGCAGCACTTCTGCGGCCTTTGCTGGGCTTGCCTGCGAGGTCACGCCGCCGGAGCGGGAGAGTTGTACGAGACGCCGCAGCATCTCGACGAAATCGCCTGAGATCGGCAAATCCGACCAGGTCGCTTCGGCGCTGACGTGGAAGAGGACGATGCGCCCCGTTCCCATTTCCTTTTCCGTCACCAGCGGCGTGCCGTCGGCAAGGCTTGCCCAGGTGCGTTCGGCAAGATCCGGGGTCGGCTCCGCCAGGACCTGACGTTTGACAAGCACATTGGTCGGCTTTGCCATTCCGGCGAAGGGGCCGAAAGAGGGGAAATCGGCGAGCGGTTGCGGCTGGGCCCAGGAGAGCGCGCCGCCAAAGGCGCGTTCGCCCTGGCGCAGCGTAACCGGCACGAGCGGATCATCGGCAGGCGCTGCGGCAAGGCGAGGCCCGGCGAAACGGATCAGCGTACCGCCATTCTCGAGCCAATGCTGGAGCGGCGCATAGCTCTCCTGCGGCAGACGGCCGATATCGGCCATGATGATCACCGAGGGATTGCCGGTCAGCAATTCGTTTATGGACTTCGCCAGATCGGCAGCGTCCGGCTCGACAAGATCGGCATAGGGCTGCAGGGCGCGGTGGATGTAATAGAGCGGCGACAGCAGCGGCTGGTATTCGTCGGTTGCCTGCCCCGAAAGCAGAGCCACGCGGCGGCGCTTGAAGCCGTCGTCGAGCAGATGGACAGCGCCCACCGTTGCGTGATTGTCGATGCTGATGCGGGCGAAATCGTTGCGCATTTCGAAGGGAGCGGCGATCGAACCCGTCGAGACCGTCTGCCCGGCAGAGAAATTCAGGCTGCCGGCGGCAATGGCGCGTCCCTGGTTGTCCTGGGCGCTAAGCGCCAGCCGCGTCGGGCTGCGGCCGTTCAACCGGGTGGCGGTGACGGTCATGTTGTCAGAAGCGTTTGCGGCGCCGGTTATGGCGACCGTGTCGCTGCCGTCGCCTTCGATCAGGCGCATCTCAGCCGGCTGTAGGGCGGCGAGCTGCGCTACGGCGTCATCCTTTTCCTTGGAGGCTATACCGTCCGTGAGGAAGGCGAGGGTGCCGGGGTTCGTACCGTTGAGTGCCGCCTTGACCGATTGTATCGCGCGATCGCGATCCGGAACCAGCGGCTTGGGGGCGGCGGCATGGAGCTTTTCACGCGCCGCAGTCGCAGTACCTGCGACCGCATCGTTAGTGGATTCCGCGGTGAACGCGATGACAACCGGCGTACTGTTTGCATCGGCATCGCCGATCAGCGCGTCGGCGGTTTGAACACGGCGCTCCCAATCCGGCGCGCTTGCCCAGCTGTTGTCGACCACGAGAACCAGCGGTCCGTTCGACGCCAGCGAATTGACGCGCGGATTGAAGACCGGATCGGCAATGGCGAGAATGACGACTGCCGCCAGCAGCATGCGCAGCAGCGTCAGCCACCAGGGGCTCTTCGACGGTGTCTCTTCCCGCTTGAGGACCGACGCGAGGATCTTCAGCGGCGGAAACACTTCCGGCTTCGGCATGGGTGGCGTCAGGCGCAGCAGCCACCAGATAACAGGCAGTACGACCAGCGCGCCGAGAATGGCCGGATAGGCAAAGGCGAAAGCGCTCATGATCGCCCTCCGTGCATCGCTCTGGCGGGCATGCCAGACAGATACATATGGACGGCGACAAGCGCTGACGATGCTAGATGATCGGTGCGATGGCTGACGAAGGTCCAGCCGAGGTGGCGAAGGGATTCGCCAAGGGCCTCGCGGCGGCCGAGATAGGCGCGCTGATATTCCTCACGCACGTTTTCGGCGCGTCCGGCGACCAGCTTGGTGCCCGTTTCCGGATCGGTGAATTCGGTTCTGCCGCTATAGGGGAAGACCTCTTCGGCGGGATCTGCGACTTCGACCACATGGCCCTGCAGGCCCCGGCGGGCAAGCGGGCCGAGCCGCGCCATGATGCTTTCGGCATCGTCGAGGAAATCGCCGATCAGGACGAGGTCGCTCCAGCCGCGGATCATGTTCGTCTCGGGCAATCCGCCCGTCAGGGGGGCATGCATAAGAGCTGCCGCCAGCCGCTCGGCGGCGTTGCGGGCAGAAATCGGCTCCATGACACCGGGGCAGCCGATGCGCTCGCCGGAGCGGGCGAGGATTTCGGCAAGCGCCAGCATCAGAACCAGCGCACGGCTTTCCTTGGAGACGCTGCCATAGGTCGATTTGTACATCATCGACGGCGACATGTCGGCCCACAGCCAGATCGTGTGGGCAGCTTCCCATTCGTGGTCGCGAATGTAGGTATGGTCGTCGCGGGCCGAGCGGCGCCAGTCGATGCGCGCCAGGCCTTCGCCTTCGGTATAGGGACGGAACTGCCAGAAATTCTCGCCGATACCGCGCTTGCGCCGGCCATGCCAGCCGGCAATGACGGTATTGGCGATACGCTTGGCCTCAACGAGGCAATCGGGCACGAGGGCGGCGCGGCTGCGAGCGCGAGCAAGGGCATCATTGCCAGGGGTCGGGCTGACGATCTGTCCGATGGATGCCACGCGCCGGTTTCTCCTTACGCCTTGGTCTGCTTGACAAGCCCCGCAATCACATCGCGTACCGACATGCCTTCCGCACGCGCGGCGAAGGTCAGCGCCATGCGGTGCTCGAGGATCGGCTCGGCGAGCGCATGGACATCGTCGATCGACGGTGCGAGCCGGCCCTCATAGAGCGCGCGAGCGCGCGTGCAAAGCATCATGGCCTGGCCGGCGCGCGGGCCTGGTCCCCAGGCTACATGCTTGTCGGTCGATGCGTTGCCCTGTCCTGGGCGCGCGGAGCGCACAAGCGACAAAATGGCTTCGACAACGCCGTCGCTGACCGGCATCTGCCGGATCAGCTTCTGGATTTGCAGCAGCCGGTCGGCATCGATGACAGCGCGCGGCGTCGTTTCGTGCAAGCCTGTCGTCTCGAGCAGGATCTTGCGCTCGTCGGCGAGTTCCGGATAGCCGACATCCACCTGCAGCAGGAAACGGTCGAGCTGCGCTTCGGGCAGCGGATAGGTGCCTTCCTGCTCCAGCGGGTTTTGCGTCGCGAGCACGTGGAAGGGAGCGGGCAGATCGAAACGCTGGCCGGCGATGGTGACGTGGTATTCCTGCATGGACTGTAGCAGCGCCGACTGCGTGCGCGGCGACGCGCGGTTGATCTCGTCAGCCATCAATAGCTGCGTGAAGACCGGGCCCTTGACGAAACGGAAGGAGCGTCGGCCATTCTCATCCTGGTCCATGACCTCGGAGCCGAGGATATCCGACGGCATCAGGTCCGGGGTGAACTGGATACGGTTGGAGGAAATGCCGAGAACGTCGCCAAGCGTCGTCACGAGCTTGGTCTTGGCGAGGCCGGGTACCCCGACGAGGAGCGCATGGCCGCCAGCCAGCACCGCGAGCAACGTCTTTTCGACCACGCCTTCCTGACCGAAGATGACCTTCGACACTTCCTGGCGGATGGAGGCGATATCGCCTAAAGCCTGTTCAGCCGAAGCGATCATTGCCTGTTCGTCGAGGCCAGTCTCAGTCGAATTCATCATGCCCATGTGCATCTCCAGCATCTGGAAGGTGGTAACGGAGATTCGCAGTTCTTACACATTCGCCTCGCAACAGATAGAACTTATCCCCACGAAGATGGCTGACAAGCGGCGAGCGAATGACTATCTCGTGAGTTTAAATGGTTAAGGTCAAACCGGGACGGAAGAATGGCAGCCGAAGAAATCAGAGGGACGAGCGATGCCGCAGGCCTTGCCGCGCTGATTTCGCGTGCGGCCGGCGAGAGCGGTGATGGCAAGCGCGGTCTGCCCCCGGTGGAGCGTTGGAACCCGCCGTTCTGCGGCGATATCGACATGGAAATCCGCGCCGACGGCACCTGGTTCTACATGGGAACGCCGATCGGCCGCGCCCCGCTCGTCCGGCTTTTCTCGACCGTCCTGCGGAAGGACGAGGACGGCAAGACCTATCTCGTCACCCCTGTGGAAAAGGTCGGGATCAGGATTGTCGATGCGCCGTTCCTGGCGGTCGAGATGAGCAGAACCATGCGCGGCCAAGAGCAGATCCTGACGTTCCGCACCAATGTCGGCGACGTCGTCGAGGCGGGCGAGGAATATCCGATCCGCTTTGTCATTCATGGCGAAAACAAGGAGTTGAAGCCCTATCTGCACGTCCGTGGCCGCCTTGAGGCGCTGGTATCGCGGGCGGTGATGTATGACCTTATCGAGCTTGGCGAAACGCTTGAAATATCAGGGGTGGATATGTTCTGCGTCCGATCCGGCGGCGCCGTCTTTCCGGTCATGCCCGCGGCGGAACTGGATGCTCTGGCGTCATGAACGAATTACCCCTCTATTCTGCCGATGAATTTCGTCGTCGCGCGCTCAACCAGAATGGCAATCCGGTCGAGCTCTCATGGCGAGAGCATGGCGACCACCTGCTCAATCCGCTGACCATCGAGCATGTCGAGGGAATGAAGCTGCGTGATGCGGCGGTGCTCGTTCCCGTGGTCGATGACGGCGAGGAGGCCAAGGTCATCTTCACGCTGCGCACGTCGACGCTGCGCAAGCATTCCGGGCAGATCGCCTTTCCCGGCGGCGCTGTCGACCCGAGCGACGACTCGCCCGAAATGGCGGCGATGCGCGAGGCGCAGGAGGAGATCGGTCTTGCCGATATCTTCGTCGAGCCGGTGGCGCGCCTCCCGCATTATCTGGCGGCAACGGGGTTCCGCATCACGCCGGTGCTGTCGGTGGTCAAGCGCGGCTTCGGTCTCGACCTCAATCCGACTGAGGTCGACGATGTCTTCGAGGTTCCGCTCTCTTTCCTGATGAATCCCGAGCACCACGTCCGCGACAGCATGAACTGGCAGGGCATGGAGCGGCATTTCTACCGGATGCCCTATGGTTCAAGGATGATCTGGGGCATTACTGCCGGTATCGTCCGCACTCTTTATGAAAGGCTTTATGCATGACCACGGTCGCGGCCGAGACTTGGTTCAACGATCCGGCATTGAAGCGCGTGCTGGCCCTTCTCAACGCCGATGGCGGCGAGGGGCGGGTGGTCGGCGGCGCCGTGCGCAACAGCCTGCTGGGACTGCCTGTCGCCGACGTCGATATTGCGACGACGCTGCTGCCGGAGGCGGTGACCGAGCGCGCCGTTGCCGCCGGCATCAAGGCCGTGCCAACAGGTATCGCCCACGGCACCGTAACTCTCGTCGTGGATGGCAGGCCGTTCGAAGTGACGACCCTCAGGCGTGACGTGGAAACCGACGGCCGCCATGCGCAAGTTTCCTTCAGCACGGATTGGCAGTTGGACGCCGAACGGCGGGACCTGACGATGAACGCGCTCTATGCTACCGCGGATGGGGAGGTGATCGACCTCGTCGGCGGATTGCCCGATATCGAGAAGCGCAATGTCCGCTTTATCGGCGAGGCGGCTCAGCGGATTGCGGAAGACCGCCTTCGTATCCTCCGCTTCTTCCGCTTCTTTGCCTATTATGGCAGCGGTCGCCCGGATGCCGACGGCTTGCGCGCCTGTGCTGCCGCCCGCTCGACGCTGAAGTCGCTTTCGGCGGAACGTGTATGGTCGGAAACGAAGAAGCTGCTCACAGCACCTGATCCCGGTCGCGCGCTGCTCTGGATGCGCCAGGTCGGCGCCCTGACCGAAATCCTGCCGGAAACGGAGAAATGGGGCATTGATGCCGTTCCGGGCCTCATCGCCACCGAACAGGCGCTCGGCTGGGTTCCCGATCCGCTGCTGAGGCTTGCGGCTATCGTTCCTCCTGATGCGGAACGGCTGGCGAAGCTAAGCGAAAGGCTGAGGCTTTCCAAGGCCGAAGCGGCCCAGTTGCAGGCTTGGGCCATGTCATCAGAGGTCAAGGATGATCTGTCGGAGGCTGCTTTCGACCGGCTGCTCTACCGGCAATCCGTCGAAGGCGTCATCATGCGCCTGAGGCTGGCGCTGGCGATTGCCAGAAGCAAGGCCGAGGGGGATTTCAACGAGATGGCCCGGTCGGCGAGGCTGAGCAATCTGCTGCAGCGCGCCATCAAATGGAAGAAGCCGTCATTTCCGGTCAACGGCGCCGACGCTCTCGCAGTGGGGATCGCGTCGGGGCCGCAGGTCGGCGCGGTGCTCGGCAAGCTTGAGCAGCAGTGGATCGACGCAAACTTCTCCATTGACCGGGCGACGCTGCTCGCCCGGCTGAAAGAGATGGCAAATTCCTGATGTCAGGCCGCGTTCGCCTCGTTGCGGATGCGGGCCTTGATGTTGTCGACCATGTTTTCGCGAATAATGGTTTCGCCATGGGCGGTTCTCATGTGTTCCACGGCACGTCTGACGACTTCAGCATCGTTGTCGGCGCGGGTGTGCCAGTCGCATCCGGGAACGAGAGTGCCACATTCGAACAGTCGCATAGCTGTCTCCTTACGTTTGATTTAGGCATGCAAAGGCCTCGTGCATATCGATCTCATATGCACGAGGTCTGACGGTGAAACGCAGGGCGTCGAGAAAAGTTCAGCGCCTGATCTGCCTCCTCCGGCAACCAGGCGTCTAACATCTCATATCGTTATTCGGGCATCGCCCAGGCTCGGAAGCAATCCGACGTTTCGTAGGTCGGCATTGGCATCGGCTTCTTGCTTTGATTGGCGGCTATCCGCAGCACTTCAGCTCGGGATTTTCCGGCGAGCTGCATTTTCACCTGCTCGATGAAGCAGGAGAGCGGCAGATCGGAACCGCTCTTTTCCTTCAGATCTTCGGCAAGACGTTTTAGGAATTCCGGCGTCTCAATTGTTCGCGAAACGTCATCAGTATCCGCGCTGTCGGCTGCACTACTTTCCTTAGACATAACAATCTCCTCCAGACTGTAACGTGCTAATGATAACGTAGTATGTTTACGGAATTATTGTAGCCCGTTCGCCATGATTTAATATTAGGGCCACCGGACGACCGGGGGCAGCGAAGACAGGATCGACTCGACGTTTCCGCCCGTCTTTAATCCGAAAATGGTACCGCGGTCGTAGAGCAGGTTGAACTCCACATACCGGCCGCGACGGATCAATTGCTCGTCGCGATCCTCCTCGGTCCATGGTTGATTGAAGTTGGAGCGCACGATCTTCGGATAGACCATCGAAAATGCGCGGCCGACGTCGCGGGTGAAGGCGAAATCGGCATCCCAGCCGCCGGCCTCTTCCGCCGAATGCAGCCAGTCGTAGAAGATGCCGCCGACACCGCGGGCCTCGTTGCGATGCTTGAGGTAGAAATACTCGTCGCACCAAGTCTTGTAGCGCTCGTAATCGGCGACCGGATGCCGGTTGCAGGCGATCTGCATCGAACGATGGAAGAGCTGGGTGTCAACATCCTCCTGGGTGCGGCGACGGACGAGGACCGGCGTCAGGTCGGCGCCGCCGCCGAACCAGCGGCTTGTCGTGACGACCATGCGCGTATTCATGTGCACGGTCGGGACATTGGGATTGACCGGATGGGCAATCAGCGAGATGCCCGATGCCCAGAAGCGAGGATCCTCGCTTGCGCCGGGGATTTGGCTGCGGAAATCGGCGGAAAATTCGCCGAAGACTGTCGAGGTGTGGACGCCGACCTTTTCAAAGACGCGTCCTTCCATGATCGACATGCGACCGCCGCCGCCTTCACCATTATCCCGTTGCCAGTCCTTGGCGACGAAACGGCCAGGCTCCTGGTCGGCGAGCGGGCCGGTAAGCTCGTTTTCCAGCGCCTCGAATTGGGCGCAGATCGTATCGCGCAGCTCTTCGAACCAGGCACGCGCAGCTACCTTCTTGTCTTCAATGTCGGCGGGGAGTCCCGTCGGGATTTGCGGGCGTTCCATTCATGCTCTCCGGCAGGTCGCCGTTCCCGGCGACTCGTATGACTTCGATTTCCGCTTCTGCTTAGCAGCAAGGCCGGGTTGCGGCCAGCATGAGCGGTCACAGCCGATCCGAGATTCGACTCGCAAATTGCCGCAGGCAATATTATCTTTTTGGGGCACAGGCGAGGCTTTATGACGAAAATTCCAGGACCGCCGCCCCTTGATGGGTTGAAGCGCAGAATTGCCCGTCACCGGCAGGAGAAGACCGCCGGGGGCAGGGGCGAGTTCGTTCGCGAGACCTACTGCCTCAGCCGTCCCGAGGCTCGCGCCAAGGCGCGCGAGTGGTTCGATGCGTTTCCGAAAGCTGCCTATTGGACCGAAGTCGAAAGCTGGCGGCAGGTCGAGGGTGACCGTATCGAATTCACCATGCGCCGCCTGCCTTCGGCCGATTGAGTTTTCGGTCGGGTCAACCCATCGGCCTCTCGCAATTGACCATCCACGACACGCCATAGCGGTCGACGAACATGCCGAAGCGTGACGACCAAAAGGTCTCGCCGATCGGCATCGTCACTGTCCCGCCTTCCGACAATGCGGCGAATATCCGCTCGGCTTCTTCCTCGTCGCTCACCTGAACCGCGACGGAAAAGCCGTCGTTCTTTCCCGTCTCTCCGCGGTTGTCTGATCCCATCAGCACGGCGTTGTCGGTAACAAGGCGTGCATGCATGATCTTGTCATGCCAGTCGGGCGGAACGTGATTGGCAACCTCGGGGTGGCTGTAATCCACCATGGCGACGATCTCGCCGCCCAGGCATTGATGATAGAATTCGAAAACCTGTCGGCAATCGCCGTTAAAGGCCAGGCAGGGTACAAGCTGCATGATGTTTCGCTCCTTTCACCATATGGTTCCAGGAGGTGCTATCATGGAAATGTGAAGGGGGTAGGAAGACAGCGGCTCATGCGTTGCGCAGGCGGCTCTCAATCAGCAGCCCGCTCTCGTCGAGAATCGGGTGGGCGACCGAGATGATATGGGCGTTGATGCGCTTCAGGTCTCTCAGCATGTCGAGATGAAGCGAGCTGGTCTGCAGGCTGTCGACGCGGCCGTCGCGCAGGCGTTCCAGATGGCGTTCGGAGGATTCCTTCTCCATCCGCCGTACGTTGACCTTCACTTCCATGAGCTGGCGGGCAAGGCCGAAGTCGCGAGTGACCAGGATTGTCTGGGCGACGCGCAGATTGTCGATGGTCAGGTCGAAAAGGGTCTGCAGCTCCTTGTAGCCGTCGCCGGAGAACGCCAGACCATTCGCTATTTTCTTGCGGACCTGCTCGCAAAGGCCCTTCTCGATGATGTCGCCGATGTGCTCGAGGTTGATCGCATAGTCGATAATAACGATCGAGCGGCGTCCGGTTTCTTCGTCGAGCCCGGTCCTTCCGAGCTTCGAGAGATAGAGCTTCACCTCCTGTTGCAGCTGATCGACACGCCGCTCGAGCGGAGCGATTTCGCTCAGCGGGGCCATGTCGTCGCGGTTGAAGGCATTCTCCGTGCGAATGAGCATCCGCTCGATCAGGTCGCCCACTGCCAGGACCTCGCGGGTCGCATTGGCCAGGGCCATGGTCGGGGTGCCGAGGGCATCATCGTCCAGAAATTTGGGCCCGTCGTCTTTCGCCGGATCGTCCCGCACAAGCCGCGTCATCAGCCGCGACAACATGGGGGAGAAAGGCCAGGCGAGCAGAGCGAGGGCGATATTGAAGAGAAGATGGGCGTCGACCGGCAGTTTGGAGGGCGGCGTCGGCAGCAGCTGCAGGAGATCGCCGAGCGGACCTGCGAGCGGCATGGCGATCAGGCAGCCGATGGCGCGGACGATCAGGTTGCCGAGCGTCACGCGGCGGGCGGTCGCCGGACCCTGCAGGGTTGCCAGGACCGGCGGTATGGCGCCGCCGAGATTGGCGCCGAGAACGAGAACGACGGTCAGGCCGGGTGACAGGATGCCAGCAGATGCGAGCGACAGAATGAGGACGACGACGGCTAGGCTCGAGGAGGAGACGAAGGCAAGGGTCGCCGAAAAGATCAGCGCCACGGGCAGTGCGCCATCGAGCAGGCCGACGAAGGCGGCCAGTGCGGGCGACTGGCGCATCGGCTCCGTCGCAAGGCTCAGCAATTGCAGCGACAGCAGCATCAGCCCGACGCCGATCAGCGCGAGGCCCAAGCCCTGCCGGCTGCTGGAGGCGCGGCGATAGAGGCCTATGCCGACGAGGATGATCAGCGGCGACAGCCATTCGATGCCTGTCGCGACGATCCACGCCGTGACCGCGGTGCCGACATTGGCGCCGAGGAGGACGATTTGCGCCATTTTCGGCTGCATCAGCTCGCGCTCGACGAAGGAGGCGACCATCAGCGCGGTTGCCGTCGAACTCTGCAGGGCGATCGTCGCGACGAAACCGGAAAAGAACGAACGGATGCCGCCTTTGGTGCCGCGTGCGAGGCCCGTCCGAAGCTTGGCTCCGAAGGCGCGCGATACACCATCCTTAATCTGGGCCAGGCCGAAGAGCAGAAGCGCCACGGCACCGAACAGATTGATCATGACGACGGTCGATTGCATCTAAAGTCTTTTTATTCTTTCTCATGCCGTCGGACAGATTGATTCAGAAGATTTGCGCAAGCTACTGAAAAGGCATGTTTTTCAGCATTGAAAAGCGCATGGCTCCGGGTGCCGGATTCAGTTGCCGGCTAATGTTAATATGAGCCCAAGCGCGGGCTTTTCAACACCGGGTGCGACATATTCCGGCGGAGTCCGGCCAATGCGCGTGTTCTGCGATCAATGCGGCTTGGAGTGTTCCGTTGGCTGCTCTCTGGCGGCTGCCTCTTGAGCTGCGACATTGGCGATTGCCTCTTTTGAAGGAGGCTTCTTGGCCGATCTGCTGCCCGTCTTGCGGGCAGGTGAGGCCGGGGCAATATCCGGACGAGCCGCGACATTCCGGTCGGACGCAGCAGGGCTTTCTTCAATCCTTGTCGCCGTTTGCAAGATCTCCCGCAGCGTATCGGTTACCGGCATATGATTTGGAAGGTCGGTATTGGTGTGGTGGCCGGCGTTGGATATGTACCGATCCGCAGGGATGAAGGAGCGGGAGTTGATCTCGCCGAACCAGTCCCAGGCTCCCATGACATCAACGACATCGGTGAAGACCAGAGGCATGGCGATGCGCGAGCCGAAGGTGACGATCTTGATGTGCCGCGCCAGGAGGTCCGCGCGGCTGGTATCGCTTTTGACGAGGTCGTGCAGGGCGGCCGACAGCACGAGATTGCCCTTGGAATGGCCGACGAGAAGATTGAACGACAGACGGGCATCGCCGAGCAGGGCGCGCACCGTTCTGGTGTCCAGGCAGACGCGCGATGGGTGCTCGGTCTCGGTCTTTTCAGCGGCGCCGAATTTCGGCCTGCCTGCAAGATCATCCAGCGCTTCGAAAGTCGGGCGCAGGCCGCGGAGATGGCCGAAGAAGAAGTGGCCGCCGAATGCCTCCGTGACGATATCGGCAAGGCCGTAGCCTGACACAACGACAGCGACGGGGGCATTTGCTGCGTCCGCCACGTTCCGGGCGAAGGCAGCGGCACCGAGCGCCGATCCGCCGATGCCTGCTATAGCCAATGCGTGGACGTCACGTCCGCCGCGCAGCACGAATTCCTCAAAGGTGTCGCAAAGGGTCAGGGAGCCCTGTCCGGTCGGCGGCACGATCATGATCGAACCCTGCGCAGCAAGGGAATCGCTGATGTAGAAGGCTTCCTCCGGCGTGATCACCTTCACGTCGTAGAACAGGGCATCCAAAGCCGTGTTGCGCTGGCGTAGTGCTTCCAGCGCCAGATTTCTCGATGGCGTCCGCTGCAGCCTTTCGGGAAGGCTGAGGCTGCGCGCGAATTGAGCCATGGTAAGGGTGAATGCTGTCTGAAACATGGGTGACCTCGCCAAGGTTGCCGAAAGTTAGAGCATTCCTGGGGCAAGCTTCGCATAAACTGCATAGGATGCCAACGGCAATCCGGGCGCAGACCGGGACCTGCGGCGATTACGCCCAGCCTGTCTGGCGCAGTGCCTCGCCCGCAATCATGGCAGCAGACATGGCGACGTTGATGGAGCGCTGGCCTTCCATCATGGGGATCAGAATGCGGCCGTCGGCCTTGTCATGCACATGGTCCGGCACGCCGGCGCTTTCCCGTCCGAAGAGCAGGATGTCGTCGCTCTTGAAGGAAAAATCGGTATAGCGCTCGGCTGCCTTGGTGGAGGCAAGGATCAGGCGACGCCCGGTTTCTGCCCGCCATTCCTCGAAGCGATCCCAGTTCACATGCCGCGTCAGCGTGACAGCCGCGAGATAGTCCATGCCGGCGCGCTTCAGGTTTCGGTCGGAAATATCGAAGCCTGCAGGTTCTATGATGTCGACGGCAAGGCCGAGGCAGGCGGCGAGACGCAGGATCGTGCCGGTGTTGCCGGGAATGTCGGGCTGGTAAAGGGCGATTTGCAGGAGGCTCATCATGTCCGTCTAGACGATATCGGACGCCAATCTCAACCGCGATCTGCTGTCGGACCCGGCAAAATTGATAGCTCCCATCAGAAAAAGTGCACATTCCGTGGGCGTTTTCGGCCGATTTTCACTTTTCAAAGCCGGAAATGACGGGTAAAACGCCTGTGCTCCACAACCAGCGACTAGGGAGGCTCGAATGATCAGTTTTGCAAATGTGCGCCTCCTTACCGTGATGCCATGGTAACCATCCGAGCATCCTAGCGGTTTTTCGCACACTTCCTGATTTTTCGATCCGTTGCGCGGCCATCGCGGCCTCGTTCTTCAATCTCCGGGCTCCCATATAGGCTGCAAATCAAGATGCAGCGGTCCGAGCCGGATGCAGACGTTCTGGAGCATTTCATGTTTGGCTGGTTCGAACAGCGGTTGAACCCTTTTCCGGGCGAGGAACCCGATGTTCCGCCTCGGGGTCTCTTTGCCTTCTGCTGGCACTACAGCAAGCCCGCAGCGCCCTGGCTTGCCATGATGAGCTTGCTCACCATGTCGATTGCCATCGGTGAGGTGTTTCTCTTTCAGTTCCTCGGCGAGATCGTCGACTGGCTGTCTCATGCCGATAAAGCGACGTTCCTGCAGACGCAGGGTTGGAAGCTCTTCTGGATGGGCGCAATGGTGCTTGTCGGCCTGCCGGTCGCCTCCATCCTCGATTCGCTGATCATGCATCAGGTGCTCTTGGGTAATTATCCCATGATCGCCCGCTGGCAGATGCACCGTTTCCTGCTGCGTCACAGCATGACCTTCTTCGCCAACGAGTTCGCCGGACGCGTTGCGACCAAGGTGATGCAGACATCGCTTGCCATTCGCGAGAGCGTGATGAAGGTGCTCGACGTCTTCGTCTACGTCGTCACCTATTTCATCTCGATGATCGTCATCGTCGCGGCTGCCGACTGGCGCCTGATGATCCCGATCCTGTTCTGGCTCGCGATCTATGTCAGCATCGTCAGCTACTTCATTCCGAGGTTGCGGAAGATCGCGGCGATGCAGGCGGATGCACGTTCGACCATGACCGGACGCGTCGTCGATAGCTATACCAACATCAGCACGGTTAAGCTCTTTTCCCATGCCGGCCGCGAAGAAGGCTATGCCAGGGAAGCGATGGACGAGTTCCTGCAGACGGTCCACGGGCAGATGCGCTACGTCAGCGTTTTCCAGGCGAGCGTCTACGTCAACAACTGCGTGGCGCTCTTCGTCATCGCCAGCCTGTCCATCTGGTTCTGGATGACGGGGTCGATTTCCATTGGTGCGATTGCGATCGCCGTCGGCCTCGCGATGCGTTTCAACGGCATGTCGCAATGGATCATGTGGGAAGTCTCGGCTTTGTTCGAGAATATCGGCACGGTCTATGACGGCATCGAGATGATGACCAAGAACCACGACATCGTCGATGCTGCCAATGCGCCGACCATGGCCACGAAGCATGGTGCGATCCGTTTCGATCACATCCGCTTCCACTACGGCAAGGCGAAGGGTGTCATCGAGGATCTGACGCTCGATATCCATGCGGGCGAAAAAGTCGGTCTCGTCGGACGTTCGGGCGCCGGCAAGACCACGCTGATGAACCTCTTGTTGCGCTTCTACGATCTGGAGGCCGGCCGCATCACCATCGATGGGCAGGATATCTCGAAGGTGACGCAGGAAAGCCTGCGGTCGCTGATCGGCGTCGTCACGCAGGATACCTCGTTGCTGCATCGCTCGATCCGCGACAACATCGCCTATGGCCGGCCAGACGCCACCGATGCCGAGGTGATCGAGGCGGCAAAGCGCGCCAATGCCTGGGAGTTCATCGAGGGGCTCTCGGACATGCAGGGCAGGGCCGGTCTCGACGCGCAGGTCGGCGAGCGCGGCGTCAAGCTTTCGGGCGGACAACGTCAGCGCATCGCGATCGCTCGCGTCTTCCTGAAGGACGCGCCGATCCTGGTGCTCGACGAGGCGACCTCGGCGCTTGATTCCGAAGTCGAAGCGGCGATCCAGGAGAACCTGTTCGCGCTGATGCAGGGCAAGACGGTCATCGCGATCGCCCACCGGCTTTCGACGCTGACCGAGATGGACCGGCTCGTCGTGCTCGACAAGGGGCGCATCATCGAGATGGGCTCGCATCATGATCTGGTCAGCAAGGGTGGCATCTACGCCGACCTCTGGAACCGCCAGTCCGGCGGCTTCCTCGCCGATCATGAAGAGGCGGAAGCGGCGGCGGAGTAGACAGACGATTTGCTGCGATCTTAACTATTGTGAACAGTTAAGATCGCAGCTACGGTCGAAATCACTCTGGGTGATGGAGAGATGTTCATGCCGACTGTTACGATTTCGCTTCCAGAAAGCCTCAAGACATTCATGGAGACGCAGATTGCCAACAAGGGCTTCGGCAACGTCAGCGAATATGTCCGCAGCTTGCTGCGGGAGGCGCAGGAGAAGGAAAATGATGCGCGCCTCCAAGCTTTGCTGCTCGAAGGCCTGAGCTCCGGCAAGGGTGAAGGCGTGACCGAACAATTCTGGACTGGACTCAAGGCGGAGGCCGCAGAGCTTCTGGCCAAGGGCAAGTCGCGGCAGAAATCTTCATGAGGCTGGTGATCCAGCCGGCTGCGCGATCGGATATCCTAAAGCAGATTGCTTACTATGCCGACCTGAGTCGCGATGATGTTGCCGAGCGGTTTCTCGCAAACACCCGACAATCATTCGAACGGATTGCGGATGCGCCCCATTCCGGTGCACCAAAACACTTTGCGGACGTAGCTCTTGATGGTCTGCGGTCACGCGCGATCATCGGCTTTGAAGCTATGCGCGTCTTTTACCTCGTCCGGGATGACGTGATCCTTGTCCTTCGTGTGCTTCATGCAAGGCGAGATATCGAAGGCATCCTGGGAGACGATGACCCGGCCTCCGAATATTGACGGCTTGGCGCATGACGAAAATATAACCCGCCGTTCGCCGCAGCCTTGCTAGGCGCGGAGCGGCAATGAGCCTATATCGGCTTTATGCTCGTCAAATCCCTTTTCCGATTCTTCGAGACCTGGATCGATCCTTTCCAGCACCGTGAGAACCTTCAGCCGCCGAAATCGGCGAGCGGGTTCATCTGGTTCTATGTCGGGCAGGCGAAATGGGCCTTCGCGGCGATGCTGTTGCTTGGAGGGACGTCGGCGGCGATCGAGGCGACGCTCTTCTGGTTCGTTGGCCGCCTCGTCGATATTCTCGCGACCATCAAGCCGACGGATGGCTGGAATGGGCTGATGGCGGCTCACGGCTTCGAGCTTTTCGGCATGCTCGGGCTGATCGGCCTCGTGCGCTTTGCCGTCGCCTTCCTCATCGCCCTGATCGATCAGCAGGTGATCACGCCGGGCTTCTACAATCTGGCACGCTGGCAGGCCTATCTCTACGTTTCCCGCCAGTCACTTGCGTTCTTCCAGAGCGATTTTTCCGGACGCATCGTCACCAAGGTCTGGTCGGCCGGGCAGGCGGCAGGCGATCTCGTGACGTCGCTAATGGAGAGCGTCTGGTTCGTAGGGATCTACGCGGTTACGACGATTGCGCTGGTCGGACGGCTCGACTGGTCGCTGGCGGCTGTCGTGGTCTTTTGGCTGTGCGCCTTTTCGGTGTTGGCACGCTACTTCGTGCCGCGCATCCGCTATCACTCGCGCGAAACGGCAGAGGCCGCCTCGATGATCAATGGCCGCATGGTGGACGCCTATGCGAACATTCAGACGCTGAAGCTTTTCTCGCGTGACGAGGAAAGCGACCGCTACATGCGGCAGGGCTTCGATTTCTTCCAGGAAACGGTGCTGAGCTTCACGCGCTTCATCACTGGCGTTCGCGCATCGATGGCGCTTCTTTCCGGCCTGATGATCGTGACCATGGCTGCCATCAGCGTGCATCTCTGGCTGCACGGGATTGTCAGTTCCGGCGCCGTGGCCTTCTCGTTGGCGCTGGTTTTGCGGCTGAATTTCCTGCTCGCGCGGCTGATGACGCAATTCAACGGCATCATGCGCAATCTGGGCACGGTGCAGAACGCGGCCGAAATGATCTCGCAGCCGCTGTCGCTGGTCGACCGGCCCAGCGCGAAAGACCTCGTCGTCAGGCAGCCCGGCATCCGCTTTGATAACGTCTCCTTTCACTACGGAAAGGGAAGCGGCGTGATCGACCGGTTCTCGCTGACCATCACTCCCGGCGAAAAGGTCGGCATTGTCGGGCGTTCGGGGGCTGGCAAATCGACGCTTGTGAGCCTGCTGCTTCGGCTCTACGACGTCGAAGGCGGGCGCATCCTTGTCGACGGCCAGGACATTGCCGCCGTGCGCCAGGAATCCCTGCGCATGCAGATCGGCGTCGTCAGCCAGGATACGGCGCTGCTGCACCGCTCCGTTCGCGACAACATCCTTTTCGGCCGTCCTGATGCCGGCGAGGCGCGACTTGTCGAAGCCGCTCGGCGGGCCGAGGCGCTCGATTTCATCGAGCGGCTGCACGATCAACAGGGGCGGACGGGTTTCGAGGCACATGTTGGTGAACGCGGCGTGAAACTATCGGGCGGTCAGCGCCAACGGATTGCGATCGCGCGGGTCATGCTCAAGGATGCGCCGATCCTCGTTCTCGACGAGGCGACGTCGGCGCTGGATTCCGAAGTGGAAGAAGCGATCCAGTCCAATCTGTCCGGCATGATGGAGGGCAAGACGGTGCTTGCGATCGCACACCGGCTTTCGACCATCGCCGCGCTTGATCGCCTGATCGTCGTCGACAAGGGCAAGATCATCGAGGAGGGGACCCATGCGGAATTGATCGCAAGGGGCGGCCTCTATTCCGAGCTATGGGCGCGTCAGTCCGGTGGCTTCATCGCCGTCGACGCCGTGTGACGCCTATTTGGCGATCGTGAATTCCGTCATCAGCCCGTAGTGGTTCGATCCCATCGCATCGGGGATCTGCTTGACCGATTTCAACTGAAGTGGTGGCCTTGCAAAGACGTGGTCGATGCTGATGCCGTAGGCGCCCGCTTCAATCGGCCAGGTCGAAGGCTCCGGGAAGACATGATTCAAACCCGCGCGTGCCAGGAATTTCTGCATATCCGGAGCGATGACCGACGCATTGAAATCCCCGGCCAGGATCGTCGGGCCCTTTATCCAGTAGAGGATGTAGTAGAGCACCGTGAGTTCGTATTCGTGGAATTCGTCGAAATAGGGTTTGCTGAGATGGGCGGAGGCGAAATTGATCGGCTGCCCGTCAAAATCGATTATTGCCATAAAGAAGCGCTGCTGCCACAGGACGCTGAGGTTGCGGATCAACTGCCGCTGAAACGGGCGCGTTGAAAGCAGCAGCGAATCGCAATCCTTCGTGACGGCTCCGCATCCGATGCGATAGGGATAGGCCTGCTCGAGACGAGCCATCTGCGACAGCAACGGCTGCGCTTCAAACACTTCCACAACGTCGGCCTTCGAGCCGATGATCAGGTCAGCGATGCGCTCGCCGTTGGCAAAATTGTCGTTGTCGATATTGAAGGAGAGCAGCCGGTAGGTCGGCGTTGCTGCTGCGGCAGGTGCTGTTGCCGAGTGTTCTTTCAACATGATCACGGAATGCACAAGCAGGGCGACTGCGACTATGCCGAGAAGGACCGCATACCAATGCCGCTTGACGGCGAAGGCAAGAAGCGCACCGACGATACACGCGAGACTGAAATGGGTCTGCAGGCTTTCGAAAAAGGCGAGCAGCCAGAGATCGCCTATAATGTAGCGGCCGGAGAGTACGACGAGTGCAAGGGTAAGGAGGACACATAGAACGCAGTAGATCGTGTCTCTCATGATGCCGTTCTGGACCTCGGTTGGAGAGTTGCGGTCAAGCGCGTAGCACAGCGCTCGTATTGTTGCAACGCAGCAAGAATTTCAGGGTTTATTTCGCTTTGCGGCGAGAATTCTTCTTGGGTGAATCATGCACCATTTCATGCGGTTAGGGCGACTTAACCGATGAAGCTGAAACTAAGCTGAGCTGTGACGGCCCGATGGGAGGCTTTTCCCGCGACATTGTGCCCCCACTGCTTGCCAAGACTGGACATAGTTTGCGATCAAGCTTAGAACGCGGCGGGATACGGAGGAATCTATGGCGGAATTATGTCGTAACGATTCGCCGTTAGAGGGGGTGCTGCGGTCTTTTGAACCGCGGCCTTTGCGGAAGAGGATGGTCCAGCGTGAGCGAGCATATCACGAGCAGTGAAGCCGGAGGCGAGCCTACTCGCCGAGATTTCCTATATTTGGCTACTGGAATGGCAGGTGCTGTCGGCGCCGTGTCGGTTGCGTGGCCCTTTATCGATCAAATGCGGCCCGATGCATCGACGCTTGCTCTTGCCTCGATCGAAGTCGACATTTCGAGCCTCGAGCCGGGCATGTCGCTGACGGCAAAATGGCGCGGCAAGCCGATTTTCATCCGCAACCGCACGGACAAGGAAATCAACGACGCAAAGGATACGCCGATTTCGGACCTCAAGGATCCGATCGCGCGCAACGCCAACCTGCCGGCAGACGCTCAGGCGACGGATGCTGCGCGAACGGCAGGGCAGGGCAAGGAGAACTGGATCGTAATGATCGGTTCCTGCACGCATCTGGGATGCGTTCCGCTTGGAACCTCGGGAGAATATGGTGGGTGGTTCTGTCCCTGCCATGGTTCGGTCTATGACACCGCCGGTCGCATCCGCAAGGGTCCGGCGCCAATGAACCTCTTCATTCCGCAATATGCATTTACATCCGACAAAGTGATCAAGATCGGTTGAGGGGGATACTGAATCATGAGTGGTCATTCGTCCTACGAGCCGTCCACAGGGCTCGAAAAGTGGATTGACTCGCGGCTTCCGCTGCCGCGTATGGTCTACGACAGCTTTGTTGCCTATCCGGTTCCTCGCAACCTCAACTATGCCTATACGTTCGGCGCCATGCTGGCGGTCATGCTCGTGTTGCAGATCCTGACCGGCGTGGTTCTCGCCATGCACTACGCAGCCGACACGACCATAGCCTTCAATTCGGTTGAGCACATCATGCGCGACGTCAATCACGGTTGGCTGCTGCGCTATATGCACGCCAACGGTGCGTCGTTCTTCTTCGTTGCGGTCTATCTGCATATTGCACGCGGCCTTTACTACGGCTCGTACAAGGCGCCGCGCGAAATCCTCTGGATCCTCGGCGTGATCATTTACCTGCTGATGATGGCCGCCGGCTTCATGGGCTACGTGCTTCCCTGGGGGCAGATGTCCTTCTGGGGCGCGACCGTCATCACCGGCTTCTTCTCCGCCTTCCCGCTGGTCGGCGAGTGGGTGCAGCAATTCCTGCTTGGCGGCTTCGCCGTCGATCAGCCGACGCTCAACCGCTTCTTCTCGCTGCACTACCTGCTGCCCTTCATGATCGCCGGCGTCGTCGTCCTGCATATCTGGGCACTGCATGTGACGGGCCAGACCAACCCGACCGGCGTCGAGATCAAGTCTAAGACCGATACGGTTCGCTTCACGCCCTATGCAACGATGAAGGATGCGCTTGGCGTTTCCATCTTCCTACTGGTCTACGCCTACTTCGTCTTCTACCTGCCGAACTATCTCGGCCATGCCGACAACTACATCCCGGCAGACCCGTTGAAGACGCCGGCGCATATCGTTCCGGAATGGTACTTCCTGCCGTTCTACGCGATGCTGCGTTCGATCACCTTCTCCATCGGACCGATCGACTCGAAGCTTGCCGGCGTTCTGACCATGTTCGGCGCCATTGCGGTGCTGTTCTTCGTGCCCTGGCTCGATACGTCGAAGGTTCGCTCTGCCGTCTATCGTCCCTGGTACAAGCTGTTCTTCTGGCTCTTCGTCGCCAATTCCATCCTTCTCGGCTGGCTTGGCTCGCAGCCGGCTGAAGGCCTCTACGTGACGATCTCGCAGTTTTCGACGCTTTACTACTACGTCTTCTTCCTCGTCATCATGCCGGTTCTCGGCCTTGTCGAGACACCGAGGCGCATTCCGAACTCGATTACGGAAGCGGTCCTCGAAAAGCAGAACGGCAAGGCTGCCGTTCCGGTCCAGGCTTGAGTGACGGGAGAGGGAAGAGAACAATGAAGAAGCTCGTTGCAAGCCTTCTGGCGGTCGCAATCGTGGGTGGCTTGGCCACCGCTGCGGCCGTCGCTCAGGATGCCAAGCCAAAGCCCGCCGAAGCCGCGCTGCCGACCTATCCGATCAAGGAGCCCCGGGAGCAGCATTGGACCTTTTCCGGTCCCTTCGGCTACTACGACAAGGCTCAGCTCCAGCGCGGGCTGAAGGTCTACACGGAAGTCTGTTCCGCCTGCCACTCGATGAACCTGGTCCCGTTCCGCACGCTCGCCGATCTCGGCTACAACGATGCGCAGATCAAGACCTTCGCGGCGAACTACCAGACGCAGGATGGGCCGAACCCGCAGGGCGAAATGTTCATGCGGAAGTCGCTTCCGTCGGACCATTTCCCGGCGCCTTTCGCCAATGCCGAGGCAGCCGCTGCCTCGAATAACGGCGCCGTGCCGCCGGATATGTCGCTACTCGCCAAGGCGCGCGAAGTGGAGCGCGGCTTTCCGCGTTTCGTCTTCGACATCTTCACGCAGTATCAGGAAAGCGGCCCGGACTATATTTACTCGCTGCTGACCGGCTACGAAGACGCACCGGCCGGTTTCCAAGTGCCGCCGAACGCGCATTACAATCCTTACTTCCACGCTGCCGCGGTCTTCGCCATGCCGAAACCGCTGTCGGACGGTCAGGTGACCTATGACGATGGTTCGCCGCAGACGGTCGATCAATATGCCAAGGACGTGGCGTCCTTCCTGATGTGGGCATCCGAACCGCATCTTGAGGAGCGCAAGCATACCGGCTTCATGGTCATGGTGTTCCTGCTGATCTTCACGGTTCTGATCTATCTCACCAAGCGGTCGATCTACGCCAACAAGGAACACTAAGTATCCTTCTGTGCTCCATGCAAAAGGCGACCCGGGTGGTCGCCTTTTTTATTGGTAACGGAGGCGGGCAATTGATAGTGTGCGCCGTCAATCATGCCCCTCGACTATACGGAATTTCCATGGACACCATTGCCTCCGAGCTTGCCGCCAGCATCCGTTCTATCCCGGATTACCCCAAGCCCGGCATCATCTTTCGCGACATCACCACGCTGCTTGGCAACCCGCGCGCTTTCCGCCGCGCCGTCGACGAACTGGTGCAGACCTATGCCGGTACGAAAATCGACAAGATCGCTGGCATGGAGGCGAGAGGCTTCATTCTCGGCGGAGCCGTTGCGCACCAGCTTTCCGCGGGCTTCGTGCCGATCCGCAAGAAGGGCAAGCTGCCACACGAGACCGTGCGCATCGCCTACAGCCTGGAATACGGCGTTGATGAAATGGAAATGCACCGCGATGCCGTCGCGCCCGGCGAGAAGGTGATCCTGGTCGACGATCTTATCGCAACGGGCGGCACGGCCGTCGGAGCGACAAAGCTGCTGCGCCAAATCGGTGCAGAGGTCGTTGCCGCCTGCTTCGTCATCGACCTGCCCGATCTCGGCGGCCGGGCCAAGCTCGAAGCCTTGGATGTTCCGGTGCACACGCTGGTGGAATTCTCCGGTCACTGAGCCGGCAGGCCGGCGTGTCGGCCGGCCACTATCCGCAAGATCGCTGCGGTAACCTCACTCGAATTCGAGGACGCTGCTCTCGAAGCGCAGGACGGCAATGCCGTCCTGATTGACGCCTTCGCAACGGATCGTGTTCATCAGCCAGCCCGGCCGTGAGGCCATGGGCCGGCTCTCCAGCAAGGTCACGAAGAAGGTCACCGTGTCGCCGGCAAAGACCGGGCGCAGCCATTGCAGCTTCTTGAAGCCTGCGGATGGACCAAGCTTCGGTGGTTGAAGACCATCGCGCTCTAGCTGTGCCGCCTCCCTCGACCAGTGGTCCATGAAGGCGCGCATCCATTGCGCGCAGGTGTGCCAGCCGGATGCGCAGAGGCCGCCGAACAATGTGTGGCGCGCCGCTTCCGGATCCACGTGGAAGGGCTGCGGGTCGAAGCGCTTGGCGTAGCGAATGATTTCTTCCGTCGTGAAAACATGGCTGCCAAGCTCGATCTTTCGATCGATCGGATGGTGCTCCTGCAATCTCATACTGCAGCCTCCGAGCGCATGCGGATCATGACGGAATTCTCGGCGCGTACGACCAGTTCGCCACCCTGGTTCCTGATCTCATGGCGAAACTTGGTGATGCCGATGCCGGGTCTGGAGCGCATCGGACGCGCATCGAGCACGACAGACTCGCCCGACAGCGTATCGCCGGCAAGCACCGGCTTCTTCCAATCCATGAAATCGATGCCGGGGGCGCCTTCCGAGCGGGATTGCAGGATGTAGCTGTCGATCATCATCCGCATGAAGATCGACGATGTATGCCAGCCGGAGGCGGCGAGCCCGCCCAGAATACTGGCGCGACCGGCGGCTTCGTCGAGATGCATGGGTTGCGGATCGAATTCTGTGGCGAATTCAATGATCTCCTCCGCCGTGACAGTCACGGGGCCAAGCGGAAAGCTCCGGCCGACGGGAAAATCCTCATAGCTCAGTTTCTGATTGTTCATTGCAGGCCTCGTCACTCCCTGACCGGGCAGATGGCATGCGACGCGGGGGGAGGCAAGTGTTTTTAGACAGGAAGGTGGAAAGGTCGCATTGAGAGGAGAGCCGATTTTCGCCTATTGATTGAAAAGCGGTCCTGTGATCTTCATTCGGCTGTGTATGACCATGCGGAAAAGATATGAGCAATCTAGAGACCGCGCTTATTGGCGCAGCCGAGGCCGGCATCATCACAAGAAACCAGGCCGACACGCTTTTCTCCTACCTTAGGGAAAGGAACGTCCCGCTCGATCCCGCCGAAGGAATGGCAGCATCTTCCGGCACTCGCGAGGATGACGTAAATCCCCTGGAGGATACTGAGGCGCCGAGATTTGTCCGTGGCTTTCACGATATCCTGATTACGATCGGCATCATCGTATTGCTGGTCGGGCTGCGTGGCCTTTTCTCCATCTATGTGCAGTTGCCGGTGATAATCGTGCTTGTCGAAATTCTCGTGCGGCGGCAGCGACTGGCGCTTCCCGCTGTCGTGCTCACGCTTTGGCTCGTTTACTGGATCGGGACGGTCGTGGTTGCGCACCATGCCCTTGGCGATTTTGACGGTCTGAGTGCCCTGGCGGCCGGTATGCTGATGCTGCTACCGTTCCCCCCATTGCTCGGCCTGTTCTATTGGCGGTACCGAGTGCCCCTGTCGCTTGCCGCGGTGCTGCTGTCTTTGTTCGCGCTGGCGGTCACGGGGATATTCTACCTGATCGGAGTGCCTTTCCTGATCGGCGGCGTCAGCGATCCGGCGCATCCACAGGGTGCGAGCCCATTCTTGACACTCTGCATCCTGTTCGGCGCCGCGCTCGCAATGTTCGCGGTCGCCATGTATTTCGACCTGAAGGATCCGCGTCGCGTCACGCGGAATTCCGATGTAGCGTTCTGGATGCATCTCGCGACGGCGCCCGCGCTTCTCTACACCACGATCATGCTGGTGTTCTGGCTTCAGATCGACAAGGCCGGAGCCGATCCCGGGCTGCTGTTTCCGAGCCTCGACAACTATTCGCGAGCGCCGGTCATTGTCGCGATCGTTCTGATCCTGATGTTCGTGGGGGTAATCATCGACCGTCGCGCCTTCGTCACCTCGGGGCTCGTATCGCTTGGTGTCGCGATCGTGAGCATTCTTCGCCAGAGCCAGGCGCAGGTTGATACGGCGGGCTTTGCCGCGCTTCTGCTCGTGGGGCTCTTTGTGCTTATGATCGGTGTCGGCTGGCCGCATCTTCGCCGCGCCATCGTCGGACGGTTGCCGCTTGGCATACAGACGAAATTGCCGGCGTTGAGATAACGCCGGCAAGAGATGTTGTCGGGTCCGGGATGCCTGTTGATCAGGTATTGAAGCGGAAATGGATGACGTCGCCGTCCTGGACGACGTATTCCTTGCCTTCGTCGCGGCCCTTGCCGGCTTCCTTGGCGCCGACTTCACCCTTGAAATTGATGTAGTCGTCGTAGCCGATGGTGAAGGCGCGGATGAAGCCGCGTTCGAAATCGGTATGGATGACGCCGGCGGCTTGCGGGGCCTTGGTGCCGCGCACGATCGTCCAGGCGCGGGTTTCCTTCGGGCCGACCGTGAAATAGGTGATGAGGTCGAGCAGGTGATAGCCGGCGCGGATCAGGCGGTCGAGACCGGCTTCCTCAAGGCCGAGGGCTGAGAGGAATTCACGGGATTCTTCTTCCGGCAGCTGCGCCACTTCCGCTTCGATCGCGGCCGAGATGATGACGCATTCGGCGCCCTGTTCCTTCGCCATGGCGGCGACGGCTGCGGTGTGTTCGTTGCCGGTGCCTGCATCGCCTTCCGCGACGTTGCAGACGTAGAGAACCGGATGCGAGGTCAGAAGATTCAGCCCCTTGAGGATCTCGATTTCCTCGGGCGACAGCGTCTTCAGGAGCAGGCGGGCCGGCTTGCCTTCGTTGAGCAGCCTGACCACAGCTTCCATGATCGGCAGCTGCGCCATGGAATCCTTGTCCTTGCCGGTCGCGCGCTTGCGGGTCTGCTCGACGCGGCGTTCCAGGCTTTCGAGGTCAGCGAGCATCAGCTCGGTCTCGATCGTGTCGGCATCGCCGACCGGATTGATGCGGCCTTCGACATGGGTGATGTCGTCATCCTCGAAGCAGCGCAGCACGTGCACGACGGCATCGACTTCGCGGATGTTGGCGAGAAACTTGTTGCCGAGGCCTTCGCCCTTCGATGCGCCGCGCACAAGGCCGGCAATGTCGACGAAGGAGATACGGGTCGGGATGATTTCCTTGGAGCCGGCAATCGCTGCCAGCTTCTGCATGCGCGAATCCGGCACGGCCACTTCGCCGGTGTTCGGCTCGATGGTGCAGAATGGGTAGTTAGCCGCCTGCGCCTGCGCCGTCTTGGTCAGCGCGTTGAAGAGAGTGGACTTGCCGACATTGGGCAGCCCGACGATACCGCATTTGAAGCCCATGGCTCTTGAACCTGCTCTGCTTGAATTGTTTGGCTGTGCGTATGAGATAAAGGAGGGGGCCGGTCAAGTCTTCGAGAGTTTTTAGCGCTTAACTTGCCGATGGCGTGATGCTGCTCTATGTTTCTGTTTCATAGCGCGCCCGTCGATGCTACGACTGCGTCGCTTACTTCAAAATCATATTCGATAGGTAATCCAATCCTATGTCATCGACGGTGGAATTCCGATGAGTGACAACGACATTGCCCTGAAACCAAAGACCAAAGTTACGCCGAAGCTGGATAAGCCGAAGCTTTACAAGGTCATTCTCGTCAATGACGACTACACGCCGCGTGAGTTCGTCATCATGGTTCTGAAGGCCGTTTTCCGCATGAGCGAGGAAACATGCTATAAGGTTATGATGACCGCCCACAAGCTTGGTTCATGCGTGGTGGTCGTCTGCGCCAAGGATATTGCAGAAACAAAGGCGACCGAAGCGATCGACCTTGCCAAAGGCATGGGGTTCCCGCTCATGTTCACGACGGAACCAGAAGAGTAGCCTTCACCGCTCCTTCAGAACTCTGCGGGCCGGCGCATCTGGAAGCCGGTCTTGTTCTGCGCGAAGCCGCATCCTGCGTAGAAGCGGTGTGTTGCCGGATCCTTGGAGCCGGTAAGCAGCATCACCTTGTAGCAGCCGGCGTCCCATGCGGCAGCGGCAGCCGTGTCGATCAGGGATCGCGCGTGCCCCTGTTTGCGATAATCGGCGTGCGTCACGACATTCTCGATCAATGCATAGGATGCGCCGCCGCGGGTAAGGTTCGGTATGACGATCAGCGTGACCGATGAGATCGCCATCGCGCTGTCGAAGGCTGCAAACAGTGTAATGCCGGGGTGGGCGGCTATCTGGCGGAAGCGGCTTTCGGCGTCACCGCTTTCCATGTGCGGATCGTCGGGATTGAGATGCCGGTAGAGGGCAAGCAGCGTCGACAGGTCGCCTGACGCAGCCGGCCGGATGACGATCTCGGGGAGGGGCGCCATCTCAATCGTCCTTCTTGCCGAACATCTTCTTCAGCATGTCGGCCATGGGGCCTGATGTTGGCATTTTCGGCTGGTTGTGATTGCGGGCCTGGTGGATATGGGATTTTGCCGCCGGCTTCCTTTCCGGCTTCGGTGGCGTCTCCTCCTCGGCCTTGCCGCCGAGTGCCAGGGCGATCTTGTTCATCAGCTGGGAGTCTTCGCCGCGCACCAGCATGTCGGCGTGGTCGGCCAGCGTATCCAGCAAGGGCTCCAGCCAGGCCTGATCCGCCTTCGCGAAATCGCCGAGCACGTGATTGTGCACCAACTCCTTTGCTCCGGGATGGCCGATGCCAAGGCGCAGGCGTCGATATTCCTTGCCGCAATGGGCATCGATCGACTTGATGCCGTTATGGCCGCCATGCCCCCCGCCGATCTTCAGCCGGGCCTTTCCCGCGGCAAGATCGAGTTCATCGTAGATGACGGCCAGATCGGCCGGCTCCAGCTTGTAGAAGCGCATGGCCTCGCCCACGGCCTCGCCCGATAGGTTCATGAAGGTCTGCGGCTTCAGGAGAAGCACTTTCCGGCCGCCAAGCTCGCCTTCGGCGATTTCTGCCTTGAACTTCTTGCTCCACGGCGAAAAGCTGTGACGGCGATAGATCGCGTCGACGGCCATGAAGCCGATATTGTGACGGTTGCCCTGGTATTTGCCGCCGGGATTGCCGAGGCCTGCGATCAGAAACATGCGTTTCGCCCTTGCTGACGTGACGATGCCGTTCACGACAGCGAAACGGCGGCAATGTCAAGGTCGAAGTGGGAAACGGCCGAATGAGGCGTCAGTTATCGAGCTTCAGTCCGTATTGCAGGAACATCTGCTTCTGCCGGCCGTCTGCGATCAGCCGGTTGAGAGCGGCCTGCATCTTGGCCAGCAAGTCGTCGGGGAAATCCTTCTGGCAGGAGATGCCCATCGGCTGGCTGGCAAGCAATGTGACAGGCTCGATAGGCTGGCCTTCCTGCTGCAGCTTTTGGAAATAGAACTCCGATATCGGCATGAGGTCGATGCGGTCGCTGACGAGCTTCTTCATCGTCGACTTGAAGTCTGCAGCAACATCGATCTTCGGAAAGTTCGCCTGGCGGAGCAAGGTTTCCGTGTAGTCCTGCCGCCATGTGCCGACCACATATTTACGGGCCTCGTCGAGATCCTTCGCCTGAACGTCGGATCCCGTGTGCTTGATCAGGATGTTGTGATCGATCAGCAGCGGCTCGACCCATTTGAAGAGTTTGTCGCGTTCGGCATTGTGGGCCGTGACAAAGGCGCAGGTGAAGGGGGTTGTCTGCGCTAAGGTGTAGGCGCGTGCCCAGGGCATCACGTCGATCGTGTAGGGCGTGCCGATATCGGCCATGATGGCGTTGATCTCGTCGATGGTCGCGCCCTTGATGTCCTTTCCGTCCCTGTAGGCGAAAGGCGGATAATCTTCGGTGATGAAGCTGATGGTCTCCGCATGGGCGATCGAAGCCAACCCCCAAAAGACGAGAAAAAGGAGCTTGCGCATGGGATTTCTCCTCTCCGCTCATCCGCGGTCAAATGGCGTGCGCTACCGGACCGGTTTCCTGATGCGACAGCTTGTTCAAGGTTTCCAGCAAAATGTCAGGGTGTTGCGGGCGATGGAAAAGATAGCCCTGTCCATGATCGAGGCCCATGGCGCGTAACGTCGCGCATTCGTCTTCGGTCTCGATGCCCTCGGCAATGACGGTGCAATTCATCTTGTGCGACAGGGTCGTTATGCTTTCGACCAGCATGCGGCTCTTGCGGCGGACGTCCACCGACGCGTCGTTGACTGCACGGGTAAAGGATTGGTCGATCTTGATGATATTGACCGGGAAACGGTTGATGTAGCTCAGCGAGGAATAGCCGGTGCCGAAGTCATCGAGTGCGATACGGCAGCCGAAGCGGCAGATCTCGTTGATGATTGTGCGGATTTCCGGATTGTCGTCCATCAGCACCGCCTCCGTGATTTCGACCACGACCCGCTCTGGACGGATATCGTAGCGCGAGAGCAGGCCGGCAATGCGCATCGGCAGGCCGGGCTCGAACTGGAGCGGCGAGAAATTGATGGCGATGTAGGTGCTCTGCATTCCGTCGATGCGGGAGATCCGGGCAAGATTGGCAATCGCCTTTTCCATAATGCGGTTGCCGATGCGGATGATGGAGCCGGTTTCCTCGGCGACGTCGATGATGTCAGCCGGCGGCAGGACGCCCTTATGCGGATGATGAAGGCGCATCAGCGCTTCGAAGCCGGCGATGGACCGATCCTCGATATTGACGATTGGCTGCAGATGGGCTTCGAACCAGTCTTCGTTGAGACCGTTCTCGATATAGCTTTCGAATTCGGCGCGGCGACGGGAATCGTCCATCATGCTGTTGTCGAAAATCTGCGCACCGTTCTTGCCGTCGCGCTTTTTCGCGTACATCGCCATGTCGGACTTCAGCAGCAGCTCGGATGCGTTGGCTGCCTGCCGCGGATAGATCGCGATGCCGATGCTGGCGCTGAGGCGCGCATCGCCGACAAAGGGTGCGTGGAAGATTTCGGAGATGAGGGCCGACATTTCGATCGCCCTGGCTTCGGCATCCTCGGCCAAGAGAAGGACGGCGAATTCATCGCCTCCAAGGCGGGCCGCGATGTCGCCGGGCGACATACGCGACTGGAGGCGCGAGACGAGTTCACACAATGCTTCGTCGCCAGCCGCGTGGCCGAGATTGTCGTTGATCCACTTGAAGCGATCGAGGTCGATGAACAGGCAGGCGAGTTCGCGCTTGCGCAGATCGGCTTCATTGATCTTCGCATCGAGTGCGGTCTCGAAGCCTTGGCGATTGAGAAGGCCGGTCAGATGGTCGGTGATCGCCTGTCGCAGGTTGCGGTCTTCGGACTGCTTCAGGTCGGTAACGTCGGTCATGACCGAAAGCGCCAGACCGTCCTGGGTGGCCGTCGATTCAAGGATGAGCACATCCATGACCCGCTCATCCTTGCAGGAGAATTTCACGGTCACGTCAAGCCGGGCAGCGTTGTCGCTGCGGTTTACCTTGCGCCGTCCGTATTTTTCGCGGGACTCCGGCAGGATCAGGCTCTCGAACTTACGGCCGATGACATCGGTCCGAGCGTAGCCCGTGGCGGCCAGCCAATAGTCGCTGACGGCGGCGATACCGTCATCGCAGTCCAGTGAGAAGAGCATTGCCGGGGTGAGGTTATAGGTATCCGTCGCGCGGCGATGCGCGAGCTTCAGCTCGGTTTCCTCTCGCGCCAGCTTGATCTGCATTTCGTTAAAGCTTTGGGCAAGGCGCCCCATTTCGTCATTCGATTGCCAGTCGACATGATGGCGCGAGCCGAGCTGGCGCGTTGCCTCGATGGCATGGGTCAACCGCATCAGCGGCTGAATGACGAATATGCGATTTCCGATCAGCGCGGTGCCGAAAACAGTCAGCACGGCGAAGATGAAAATCGAGATGAAGACGATTTCCTCATGCTTTAGGCCGTCGAACAGACCGAGCTTGGGATAATAGACGGTGATCGCGCCGAGATTTTTGGTGCCGTCGACCGTCGTGTAGACGATCGAGTGGGAGATCGATTCCAGTTCGCCCTTGTAGGATTTGGGAATTGTCGACTGCGTGACGTCGAGCTGTCCGGAAATATCGCGGACATTGACCCTGACCACTGCTCCCTCGGCGACCGTCGTGGCGCTGATCTGGGTGACGCTATCCTCGTCGAGGTCCCACAGCGGCTTGGCGAGCGCTTGGGCGTTGGCCACGAGCAGGACCGAAATATGGTCCTTTATTTCCTTTTCGGCGCGCTCGGACGAAAGAAACAGGAACAACACAAAAAGCGGCGCGACAAATACGAGAAGCGCACCGCAAACGATTGCAAAAAACCTGTTCTCGACGGAGTTGTTCATCGTTCCGCTTCTTTCCGGGATCGTAGAAACATCATCCTGTCACCGTCGAGGAGGAAGTGTTTCTACAACTTCCGGCGTAAGCTTTCATGAATCCGTTAAATGTTGCTGAAACGTCTCGGTTAACATTCTGCAATGCCTCGCAAGCATCAGAAATGGAACGCTTTTACTTGTGCAGACGATTTTTGCGCCAAATAAAAAACCCGCCATCCCAAAGGGAAGGCGGGTCTGACTGCAGAAAGGCAAATATGCCGAAGCTTAAGCTTCGCCGCCTTCGCTCGTTTCTTCTTCCTGGGCGCCGCCAGCCGGAGCAACGATCGTCGCGATCGTGAAGTCGCGCTCAGTGATCGTGGGCGTAACGCCCTTCGGCAGGGTCACATGCGAGATGTGGATGCTGTCGCCGATCTTGTGGCCGGAGAGGTCGATCGTGAAGGCTTCCGGGATCGCATCGGCCGGGCAATGGACTTCGACTTCGTGACGAACGATGTTCAGTACACCGCCAGCCTTGAGGCCCGGGGACTTGTCTTCGTTTGCGAAGTGAACCGGGATTTCGACCGTAACCTGCGTGTTGCCGGATACGCGGAGGAAGTCCACATGCATCGTGAAGTCGCGGACCGGATCGAGCTGGTAGTCCTTCGGCAGAACCTTGTACTTCTTGCCGTCGACTTCGATCGTCGCGATGGTGGTCATGAAACCACCAGCATGAATGCGCTTCGTCACCTCATTGGTGTTGAGAGCGATAGAAATGGGGGCCTGCTTGTCACCATAGATGACAGCGGGAATCAAACCGTTGCGGCGAAGTTCACGGGCGGACCCCTTACCAACCCGTTCGCGCGCCTCGGCCTTGAGCTCGTAAGTTTCCTGGCTCATGGCTATTCCTTTCGAGGTTATTTGGAGAGCTTGCCCGCCTGCGGCATGCCGCATAAGGGGTAAGCTGGAGGAGGGCGAGCCCTGCCTCGTCCGCGTTGCCTCCAAGGGTGTCTACACGGACGCGTGGCCTATAATACAATGGCCGGGGAAACGCAAGTTTGTACGATGCAGCCCCGCAATGGGCCAAAATGGATTCTGGATACAACTTTTTGTGATCAAAGGTTGAAAATTTCAGTCGACGATTGTCCGCTTAGAGGAAGTTTTAAGCATCAAATTTGAAATATTACGAAATTAACGGATAGTACCATTCGCAGTGTCTATAGAGGACCCGTCAAAATTCGCGGTTTCTCTTCATGCTCAAGATCATTTCCTGCATCGCCGTTCAACATAGCCATTCCCACCTACTGTTTGCCAGCTGTATCTGCATCCTAGGCTCGCTGCTGACGATGCGGCTTTTCGGTCGGGTGCGCCGGACGCATGGGCTGCAGAGGTCCAACTGGATCTTCCTTACCGGTTTCGTCGGCGGAGCAATGATCTGGACCACGCATTTCATAGCGATGCTCGGCTACCAGACTCCGGTCATCAACGGCTACGATCCGACGCTGACGCTCGCTTCGCTGCTCTTGAGCATTGCGGTCACCGTCATTGGCTTCACAATCGCAGGATTGAGCCCAAGGGGCGCCCTGATCGAGGCGGGCGGAGCAATCGTCGGTCTCGGCATCGTCGTCATGCATTATACCGGCATCGCCGCCTACCGGGCGACCGGCGAGCTGCAATGGGATCACTCCTATGTGCTGGCTTCGGTGATCTTCGGCGCTTTCTTCGGCGGTCTTGCGACCAACCGGGTTTCGCGTCCGATCACCCGTTTCTGCAAGCATAGCGGGGCATTGGCGTTGGTCCTTGCCATCGTACTGACGCACTTCACCGGCATGGCCGGCCTTACGATTTCGCCCGACCCGGCGATGGAGATACCGCGGGAGATCATTTCGGCCAACATCATGACGGGCATCATCTGCGTTGTCATGTTGATCATTCTGCTGCTCGGCGCCTCGACCTATATTATCGACATGCAGTCGAACCAGGCGGCGGTGGAACGCTATCGGCATCTGTCCCTGCACGATCCGCTGACCAACCTTCCGAACCGGACGGCCTTCAACGAGCATCTTACGGGGCTGATCGAGCGCGCGAACGAGATCAAGAGCCAGATTGCGGTGCTCAGCTTCGATCTCGACCGTTTCAAGGAGATCAATGACGTCCACGGCCATTCGGCCGGCGATGCCGTCCTGCGGATCGTGGCGGAGCGCCTTGGAACCATCATGCAGAAGGGCGAATTCGTCGCTCGTATCGGTGGCGACGAATTCGTGGCTGTCCTGTTCGATTATTTCGTCCGTGCCGACGTCCGGGCGATGGCGCAGCGGGTGCTTGATGAGCTCAGCAAGCCGATCGCCTGGAATGACCAGGTTCTCTTCATCGGCTCCAGCGTCGGGATATCGACCTTTCCCCGCAACGCCACCAATATCGACGATCTGTTGTCTCAGGCCGACGTTGCCATGTATCGCGCAAAGACGACTGCGACGAACACGATCTGCTTCTACGATCCGTCGATGGACCAGGCGGCAAGAGAGCGCAATGCGCTTGCCATCGAAATGCGCGAAGGCATCGAAAAGGGCGAGTTCGAGCTGTTCTATCAGCAGCAGAATGACACGGTTACCCGCAGGATAGTCGGATTCGAAGTATTGCTGCGCTGGCATCACCCAGTGCGGGGCATGATCCCACCAAGCGAATTCATTCCGATCGCGGAAAAGACCGGCTTCATCCTGGAACTTGGTGAGTGGGTCCTGCGCGCGGCCTGTGCGGAGGCGGCGACCTGGAAACAGCCTTTGCGGATCGCCGTCAATGTCGCGCCGCAGCAGCTTGCAGACAACAGGCTGCCGCAGGTGGTGCATCAGATCCTCTTGGAAACCGGCCTTTCCGCCTCTCGTCTCGAACTCGAGATCACCGAATCCAGCATCATCGCAAACCATCAACATGCCCTGCATGTGATCCGCCAGTTGAAGAAGCTTGGGGTCAAGGTGGCGATGGACGATTACGGCACCGGCTATTCGTCACTGTCGACGCTGCAGAGCTTCCCCTTCGACAAGATCAAGATCGACCGCGCGTTTGTCGATGGCGTCGTCTCCAGCAAGCAGTCTGCTGCCATCGTTCGTTCGACACTCATTCTTGCCGCCAGCCTCGACATTCCCGTTCTGGCCGAGGGGGTGGAGCGCGAGGAGCACATGGATTTCCTGCGCCGGGAAGGATGCCTGCAAGTTCAGGGCTTTCTCTTCGGCAAGCCGATGCCACGCTCCGGCATCGAAAACTTCGTCAATGCGCCCAACGTAGCGGTTGCGACAACAGACGAGCAAGCGTCGCCGCCCACGCCGGAAGAACCCGGCAACGCCGCGGCCGCCTGATTCACCTAAACTTGTCGTTTCCTTTCAAACGCATGGGTTGACATTGAGCCCGCGCCTCTTCCACAGTCGCATCATGCGTAACGGGAGAGTCAGATGGTGCGTCCTCAAATCATCGTCGTCGCGGGAATGTTCGTTTTCGGTCTCGCAGGTGTCTCCCAGGCTGCTGAAATCAGCGAGCAGGGCGCCCGCGAGCTTAGAAACGCCATCAATCACGCTTTCTCGCAGGATCTCGTAAAAAGCGGCTTCATACGTGTGAAGCCCGCCGAGAACGCCTATGAAGTCACCTTCGATGTGGGGCAGTTTCTCGACAAGGTCAGTTCGTCCGATTTCTCGATTACCGGGCTGAAGCCCCAGATGTACCTGGTCGCACCGCTTGCGAACGGCCTCTGGAATATCGAGCAGAACAACGATGGCATCAATCTGACGATGCATTCGAAGTTCGGGCCGGAGCCGGCGACGGACATGACCGCCTCGCTGGGTCCTTCGACCTATAGTGGCGTCTTCGATCCCGCGATCAGCTATCTTCGCTCGGCCAATTTCTCCGGGAAGGACTTCAAGTCGTCCTCTGTGACCGGTGCTCAGGCGACGGAGATGACTGCGGGCGCAATAAATTCGACGCTGGCGACCATAGACAGCGGCGAGGGCCATAAGGTCGATTTTCATATCAGCAGCAACATGTCGTCGCTCTACAACAAGGTTGTTGCCCCGAATCTGGCCGGTTTTGAATTTCGCTCTGACTCAATGGGCGTCGAAGCGTCCGCAACAGGTGTCCCGGTCATCGAGGTGCGCGATCTGTTGCGTTTCCTCTTTCAACATATCAAGGCGAAGACTCTTTCCAAAAAGGGTAGCGACCGCTTCAAGGAGTTGGTGCGCGGCGCGTTGCCGGTCTTCAATCACTTTCAAGAGTCTGTCGATGCTCAAGGCGTGACTGTAACGACCGAGAAAGGAAACGCCGGGATCAAGAGGCTGAATTATTCCTTCCAGATGGATGGTATAACCAAGGCGTCACGCATCGATTTCGGCGTCCGGGCACAGGACTTCACGCTCGCGGATGGGCTTGTGCCTGCGATTTATGCTCCGCTCGTTCCGAGTGCTGCGGAACTTCAGTTCGGTATTCCGAACATGAATTTCGCCGATGCCGTCGACCTTGCGTTGCATGCCGATTTTTCCAAGGCTTCGCCGCTCTCGAAGGAGGACAGCGACAAGATCGGGCAGATCATATTCCCCGGCCAAAACCTGATGATCGACATGCCCAAGCTGAGCGCGATTTCATCCGTCTATGATGTCGAGGTATCCGGCAAGCTGCTAGCGAATTTGAAGGAAAAAAATCACTTCTCGATGCAGGCTTCGATCCTTGCGCGCGACTACGACAAGACGATTTCCTTCATCCAGAATGTGGCCAAGACCGATCCTGAGCTCAATAAGGTATCCTTCAGCCTGATGGCGGCCAAGGGGTTTGCCAAGACTGATCCCGATGGCCGTCAGCGCTGGGACATCACCGTGGCCGAAGACGGCACTTTTACCATCAACGGCCAAGTGATGAAAATACCGGCAGCGCCGTCCGGTCCCACCGGGACTCCCTGATCCGCTCTTAAAAGCGGGTTTTGCAGCATCGCTGGTTGCGCAGTCGCTAAATTATGACCGGCGCTGCGACTTTTATATTTGCAACAGATGCCGTTGCGAGACACAATCCGCATCGTGCTTTGGGAGGAGCCGATGCTGACCGATAGAGCGCACGCCGAGCGTGTCTACGCAAGTGCGCAGCAGAAATCCGCAGCCGCCAGTTCTCCGATCGTTGCGTCCTGGTGCCGCTGCATGACCGAGTACATGCTGGCACCAGAGGAGCAGCGCTCGCCGTTGCGGCTGACGGAACAGGAATTCCGCGAGGCGAGGGAGCAATCCACCCGTCTAATTGCGGACGCTGCCGACGAACTCGATCGGCTGTTCCTGACGGTCGGCAAAGCCGGCTGCTGCCTGCTTCTTACCGATGGGAATGGTGTCGCGCTGGATCGCCGCGGCGCCGTCACCGACGACAAGGATTTCTACAGGCTTGGGCTCTGGCCGGGATCGATCTGGAGCGAAGCAAGCATCGGCACGAACGGTATCGGCACGGCACTTGCCGATGGGCGGCCGGTGGCGGTTTTCCGTGATCAGCACTTTCTCTCGTCCAACATTCGCCTCAGCTGCACGACGGCGCCGATCAGGGATCATCGCGGCCAGCTTGCCGCGGCGCTGGATATTTCCACGTGCCGCGAGGACGTCAACGAGATGGGCCTTGCCATTCTTTCGCAGGCGGTGCGCGACGCCGCGCTTCGCATCGAAACCAATCTTTTCCGCAGCGCGTTTCCCGGCGCACGTTTCGTCATGGTGCCGGCAGGCGTCAATCCGACCGCTGCTCTTCTTGCCGTGGACAAGGATGATCTTGTGCTCGGTGCAACGAGGGCTGCTCGCATAGCGCTGAAGCTCGACGATGCCCGCATTGCGGCAGGATTGCCGGCGGCCGATGCGCTGCATGAAAGGCGCAGCGACGATGGGTCGGATTTGCTGGAGGCGGAGCGGGCGGCGCTGCGGCGCGTGCTGTCGCGTGCCAATGGCAATGTCTCGCAGGCGGCAATGTTGCTTGGAATCAGCCGCGCGACCATGCATCGAAAGATGAAGAAGCTCGCGGTCCACTAGGAAAATACATCGTTATTAGCGTGTCCGAATCCTCGTTGCGGAGAGGCCGGTCATAGGCGGCCATTCCTTGCTGCAATCCTGTCGCACAAGTGAAACACTGTGCACTGCGGTATGGACTTCAAGCCCTATGTAATACCGCAAAGTCAGCACAGATTTGCCCCCATTGGTTCGCTTCGGACCATTTCATCATGGGAGGATGACATGCTGCATCAGAAAGTCGTCGAGTCGCCGTTCAAGCTGAAATATGGCAACTATATTGGCGGTGAATGGCGCGAGCCGATCTCGGGCAAATATTTCGAAAACGTGACGCCCGTCACAGGCGGCAAGCTTTGCGACATTCCCCGTTCCGATGAGAAAGACATCAACGCAGCCCTCGACGCTGCCCACGCCGCAAAGGAAAAGTGGGGCCAGACCTCGACGACCGAGCGCTGCAATATCCTGATGAAGATCGCCCAGCGGATGGAGGACAAGCTGGAACTGCTTGCTCAGGCCGAGACCTGGGACAATGGCAAGCCGATCCGCGAAACGATGGCCGCCGATATTCCGCTGGCGATCGATCACTTCCGCTATTTTGCCGCCTGCATCCGCGCGCAGGAGGGCTCAATCGGCGAGATCGATCACGACACGATCGCCTATCATTTCCATGAGCCACTCGGCGTGGTCGGGCAGATCATTCCGTGGAACTTTCCGATCCTGATGGCCACATGGAAGCTGGCGCCGGCACTTGCCGCCGGCAACTGCGTCGTTATCAAGCCGGCCGAACAGACGCCGGCCTCGATCTTGCTCTGGGCGGAACTCGTCGGTGACCTGCTGCCGCCGGGCGTCTTGAACATCGTCAACGGCTTCGGCCTCGAGGCCGGCAAGCCGCTGGCCTCCAGCCCGCGTATCGCCAAAATCGCCTTTACCGGCGAAACGACGACAGGCCGGATGATCATGCAATATGCCAGCCAGAACCTGATCCCCGTCACCCTGGAGTTGGGCGGAAAGTCACCGAATATCTTCTTCGACGACGTGATGGCAGCGGATGACGATTTCCTCGACAAATCGCTCGAAGGCTTTGCCATGTTTGCCCTCAACCAGGGCGAAGTCTGCACATGCCCCAGCCGCGCTCTTATCCAGGAATCCATCTATGACCGGTTCATGGAGAAGGCCGTGAAGCGCGTGGAAGCGATCAAGCAGGGCAACCCGCTCGATCCGGCAACGATGATCGGCGCCCAGGCATCCAGCGAGCAGCTGGAAAAGATCTTGTCTTACCTCGACATCGGCAAGCAGGAAGGCGCGCAGGTACTGACCGGCGGTTCGCGCAACGATCTCGGCGGCGAGCTCGCGAGCGGCTACTACGTCAAGCCGACGATCTTCAAGGGACACAACAAGATGCGTGTGTTCCAGGAAGAAATCTTCGGTCCTGTCGTCTCCGTCACCACCTTCAAGGACGAGAAAGAGGCGCTGGAGATCGCCAACGATACGCTTTACGGCCTCGGGGCCGGTGTCTGGAGCCGTGATGCCAACCGTTGCTATCGCTTCGGCCGTGGCATCCAGGCCGGTCGTGTCTGGACGAATTGCTATCACGCCTATCCGGCCCATGCGGCCTTCGGTGGCTACAAGCAATCCGGCGTCGGCCGCGAGAACCACAAGATGATGCTCGATCACTACCAGCAGACCAAGAACATGCTGGTGAGCTACAGCCCGAAGGCGCTCGGTTTCTTCTGAGAACCTACAGGATTATAATACTCAACTCGCCCACTCCCTCAGCGGGGAGTGGGCATATTTGCCTTAGGAGGCCGTCATGGACTCAGTTGTGAATGGCGAACCGCGGGTTCTTGCCACCGATGCCGCGCTCGATCTCATCCGGGAGATACAGAAGGACTATCCGGATATCCTGTTCCATCAGTCCGGTGGCTGCTGCGACGGGTCTTCCCCCATGTGCTATCCGGCGAACGAGTTCATGATCGGCGATCATGATGTGAAGCTCGGCGAGATTGGCGGAGTGCCGGTCTATATCAGCGGCAGCCAGTTCGAAGTGTGGAAGCATACACAACTCATCATCGATGTCGTGCCTGGCAGGGGCGGGATGTTCTCGCTCGACAACGGCCGGGAGAAACGCTTCCTTACCCGCTCGCGCCTTTTCGGCGGCGGCGAGGCCTGTGCGGTACCTTCGGTCGCTCGCGTCTGATCAGCTTTCCGCTCGGCTGCGGGCGAAGTTTGCCGCCATGTCGATGAAGGCGCGCAGCTTTGGTTGCGTCTGGGATCGGGCGGGAAAATAGAGGAACAGACCCGGCGATGTTGGCAGATAATCGTCGAGGACGCTTTCGAGACGTCCTTCGGCGATTGCATCGCGCACCGAAAGATCTGCAAGATACGAGAGCCCGGCGCCGGACTGCGCCATCTGCATCAGCAGATCGAAGTCATTTACGGTGATCGCGCCCGGCACATCCACCGAGAACTCGCGGCCGTCGTGCTCGAACTCCCAGCGGTAGATCGCGCCGGACGCGGGATATCGATAGCGGATCGCCTCGTGATGGGTCAGATCTTCCGGTGTCTCGGGGCGGCCGGCCCTGGCGAAATAGCCTGTAGCGCCGACGACGCACCATTTGATTTCAGGCGTCAGGCGAATAGCGATCATGTCCTTTTCGATCGCTTCGCCGATGCGGATGCCTGCGTCAAAGCCGCGTTGGGTGATGTCGACCGCGGCGTCTTCGACGGATATCTCAACCGATATGTCTGGATAGGCCTCACGAAACCGGGGCAGCAGCGGCATCACGATCAGCGGCAGGGCCATGCGCGGGACGCTGAGCCGCAGATTGCCGACAGGCCGATCGCGAAAATTGGCCAGCATGTCGATCGCGTCGCCAATCTCTTCCGCTGCGGGGCGAAGCCGCTTTACAAGTGCCTCTCCTGCTTCGGTCAGTGCGACGCGTCTGGTCGTGCGGACAAAAAGTGGAACGCCGAAGCGTCGCTCGATAGCGCGGATCGACTGGCTGACCGCCGTTGGCGTGACCCCGAGGGCTGCGGCTGCGGCGGTAAAGCTGCGATGCTCCGCAACGCTGAGAAACTCCGTCAGGCCATCGAATGGATCGGCCAGCATGTCATTATGAACTCCTGCTTCATAGCTCTTATAGCTATCACCGATTTCTCAACATAATAAAATGGTGCATTTTCTTCCCGAGCCATACCGGCTGATACCAGAGATGGAGGACGATATGCAGTACAGGACCCTTGGGGAAACCGGCCTTGCCGTTTCACGGCTTGCCTTCGGCGCCATGACGTTTACCGCTGGCGATCGGTCGATCGGCAGCATCTACAAGACCGAGGCTGGTGTGGCCGATCAGCTGATCGGCAAGGCGCTGGAGGCTGGCGTCAATTTCTTCGACACTTCCGATGCCTATGCGTCCGGGCAATCGGAGAGGATATTGGGCGCGGCTCTAAAAGGGCGGCGCAACGATGTTGTCATCGCCACCAAGGTTGGATTCCGCACTGGGGCGGCTCTTACCCAGGCCGGTCTCTCCCGGCGTCACATAATCTGGTCGGTCGAGGAGAGCCTGAAGCGGCTGGGCACGGAATGGATCGATGTCTACATCGTCCATAAGGAGGATCCCTATACGCCGCTCGAAGAGACATTGTCGGCCCTTGATGCTGTCGTTCGCTCCGGCAAGGTTCGGTATATCGGCTTCTCCAATTGGTCCGCCTGGAAGGTTGCGGCTGCCATGGAGATCCAGAAAGCCAGTGGGCTGGCGCGCTTCACGCATGGGCAGATGCACTATTCGCTGCTCGGCCGTGACGTGGAACGCGATGTCATTCCGATGATGCGGCGATACGGGCTTGGCCTGACGGTCTGGAGCCCGCTGGCATCAGGGTTCCTTTCGGGGAAGTACACGCGCGAAAACCTGGCCGATCCTGACAATCGCTATTCCGGCTTCGATATCCTGCCTTTCGACAAGGAGCACGGGTTCCAGCTTGTGGAGGCCATGAAGGCGATTGCGGATGCGCATCGGGCAAGCGTCGCGCAGGTGGCGATCGCCTGGCTTCTGGCGAAGGAAGCCGTCACCAGCGTGTTGCTGGGCGCATCAAAGCCGCATCAGCTTGCAGATAATCTGGGCGCCGTCGATCTTGTCCTCAGCGATGCGAATGTTGCCGCACTCGATGCAGCGACGCCTCTTTCGCCGGTCTATCCCAACTGGTTTATCGACAATCTGGCCGATGAACCGATGAAAACAGCGTTGGAAAAATAGGTCGAGACAAAAAGACCGGCGATAGGCCGGTCTTATCAGTCGAACAGGCTCGATACGGATTCTTCCTGGCTCGTGCGGTTGATCGCTTCGCCGATCAGATTGGCGGCGCTGACGACACGGATATTGTGGGCCGAAAGCACGGCCGTCGTCGGCTGGATCGAGTCGGTGATGACAAGTTCGCGCAGCTTGGAGGAGGTGACGCGCGTGACTGCGCCGCCCGAGAGAACGCCGTGCGTGATATAGGCCGTGACGCTCGATGCGCCCTTGGCAAGCAGGGCCTCGGCCGCGTTGACGAGGGTGCCGCCGGAATCGACGATGTCGTCGATCAGCAGACAGTCCTTGCCCTCGACATCGCCAATGATGTTCATCACTTCCGATTCGCCCGGCCGGTCGCGGCGCTTGTCGACGATCGCCAGCAGGCAGTCGAGGCGCTTGGCGAGGGCGCGGGCGCGCACGACACCGCCGACGTCAGGCGAAACGACCGTGACGTTCTTCTGGTCGTAATTGGCCTTGATGTCGCGGGTGAGCACCGGCAGCGCGAAAAGGTTGTCGGTCGGGATGTCGAAGAAGCCCTGGATCTGGCCCGCATGCAGGTCGAGTGTCAGGACGCGGTCAGCGCCAGCCTCGGTGATCAGGTTGGCGACCAGCTTGGCGGAGATCGGCGTACGGCCGGATGCGCGACGATCCTGGCGGGCATAGCCGAAATAGGGGATGACAGCGGTGATGCGCCGGGCAGAGGACCGCCGCATCGCGTCGATCATGATCAGCAATTCCATCAGATGGTCATTGGCCGGAAACGACGTCGGCTGAACGACGAAGACGTCCTCACCGCGGACATTTTCCTGAATTTCTACGAAAATTTCCTGATCAGCAAAGCGCCGGACGGTGGCCCTGCCCAAGGGAACATTGAGATAATTGCAGATCGCCTCGGCAAGCTGCCGGTTCGAATTCCCTGCGAAAACCTTCATCTTGGTCCGCCTATTTCCGATTTAATAGCCGCGCTTTTACCCAGCTTGCACTCGAATGCAAGGGGTTAACGCCTTCGTTCTTTAACATTTCTGTAAAGAGGCGGGACTATCCACCGCGTGTGGTGCGCCAGGAGTTAAATTCCGCGATGGTTTTCGAGGCAATCTGCTGCATCACGGATGGGGGAACTGCGGTCCAGGGATCGCCCCCCTTCAAGGGTACGCTCTCGTTGCCCTGGATGCGATGGAGCCGCGCGCCGCTATTGTCGAGCACGTCCCAGACATAGGTGACGGTTATGGCCGGGCCGTCCTGGAAGGCGGAGAGATAGCCCTTCAGGATGTAACTGCTGCTGTTGTCCGTCGAACTCTTGATCGTCAGACCATGGGAGCGGGCCTCGGCGCCGAGCTGGCGCGATAGGGGCGTGACGGCCTGAACGGGGGCGCCGATGATCGGCAAAAAGCGGATGCTGCCGTCATCGGAGGAAGAGCTGGGTGGCAGCGACGCCTGCTGCTGCGGCTGCTCTTCCTGCTGCGGCTGATCCTGTGCCTGATCTTGAGCCTGACCCTGAACGGGCGCCTGGTCGTTCAGCCGCCGGTCGGCTTCTTCCTGCTCGTTACTGGGATATGCCTGCTGGTCGCTGCGGGCAGAATATTGAGGCCGGCCGTCTTCCAGGGGTCTCGATGCAACCGGATTATTGCCGCCGTTTCTCAGCGCATCGGCCTGGCTGTCGAGAGTCGAGGAGGAAGAACCCTGGTACCCCTGCTGGTCGTAGCTGGAATGGTAGCTGTCCTGCGTCTCCGAGCCGTAGACCGGCTGCACGGGGGCTGCCGCCATGCGCATCGTGTCGCGCTGGGTGACGGGAGAGGAATTGAAGGAGGACGAGCCGTCACCGACATCGACCTGTGGCGTCAGCGCGTCTGTCGTGTTGCAGGCGGCAAGCAGGAAACAGAGCAAGACGCTTGCCGTTGCTGTTCTAACCACTCCCATCGCCCAGACCCGCCTTTCCTCGCGCCGTGCCGAATTGCCGGAAACCGGCAATTGCTATCGTGCGAGGCAGTCTATGGTATCACCGGTTAAGAAAGTCGAGCGAATGGCGAGAAAGTGCGCTGGGCGCATCGGATGTCGTCAAATAGGTCTGGCCGAGCGTCATGGCGGTGCCGGTGTCGGAATCCATGATGATCATGTGCACGAATAGCGACATGCCCGGCTCGATTTCCTGCGGATTGCCGGCGTGGAACATTTGATGCTCCATCCAGGAAGGGGAGAAGCGGGCGCCGAGCGAATAGCCGCAGGCATTCAGCCGATGGCGGGCAAGGCCGCGTTCGTCCATGATCTTGGCATGCATGTCGAAGACATCGCCGAAGACATGGCCCGGCTTCAGGACGGTTTCGATCGCCTGGATGTTTTCCAGGCAGGCGCTGTAGAGTTCGCGATGGCGGTGTGACGGCTCTCCGACTACCACGGTGCGCATCATAGCCGCATGGTAATGGACATAGGCGCCCGCCCATTCCAGCGTGATCTGGTCATTGGCATCCAGCTTACGACGCCCCGCCTTGTAGCGGCAGAGGAGGGCATCGACACCGGAGCCGATGATATATTCATTGGCGGGATAATCACCGCCGCCGGAAAATACCGCACCCTGCATGGCGGCGAGTATGTCGGCTTCGTCGGCACCGGGTTTGATCAGCGCAAGGGCTGCATCGAGCGCATCGTCTGCAAGCACTGCTGCGCGCTCAATATAGGCGATTTCCGTCGGGCTCTTGAGCAACCGGAGACCGCTGACGAGATAGGAAGCGTCAACGATCTGCCCGAAGGCTGCAAGCTGGCTGTCGAGAAGGCGGGCGACACGACCGGTCATGCCGTGGGTGTCGTATTCGACCCCGATGCGGGCGCCAAGCAAGTCCATTTCAACGAGCAGGTTCTTCAGATCCAGCGTCGGGTCCGCGTTGACGCGGTCGACCCAGATATGGATGTCGTCGATGATGGATGTCTGGCGCGCCTGACGAAGATCAGCAGAGCGCGTCAGCAGCGCCATAGTGCCGTCTGCCTTGACGACCAGTGTCTGAAAGAAGCAATAGCCGAACGTGTCATAGCCGGTCAGCCAGAACATGCTCTCCTGCGCGAAGAGCAGCATGGCATCCAGTTTCTCTTCCTGCATCTTCGCCGTAAGACGGGCCAGGCGGTCGGAAAATTCGCTCCGTTCGAAATGCAGTGCCATTTAGAAAGTATCCTCAATTGCGATGGCGGAAACCTGCCGCCCGTAGTCGGGCTCCTTGGCATGGGTCGTCCGGCGATAGGAAAAGAAACGCTCTTTATCGGGATAGGTGCAGAGGTTGAGGCTTTCGGCCTTGACGCCGGCGGCGCGCAGGCGGTCGACCGTCAAGGCCTGAAGGTCGAACATGGCGTGCCCCGGTCGCTCCGAGGGTATGAAATATCGCTCGTAGCTCGGGTCATAGGTGACAAAGCGTTCCACGAATTCCGGGCCGACCTCGTAATTTGCCTGGCTGATGGAGGGGCCGAGGCAGGCGGTGATCGTCTCGCGCCTGGCGCCAAGCGCGGTCATGGCTGATATCGTGTTTTCTAGAACGCCGGTCAGGGCGCCTTTCCAGCCGGCATGGGCAGCACCGATCACGCGGTTCTCGGCATCGGCAAAGAGGATCGGGCCGCAATCGGCTGCGAGTACGCCAAGCGCAATGCCCGGCGTCGCCGTGACCATCGCATCGGCCTGGGGCCGCGTGCCGTCGTAATCGCCGTTGATGGTAATGACATCGGGCGAATGGATCTGATGGACAGTCGCCAGCCTCTCGACCGGCAAGCCGAACCAGCCGGCGACACGCCGGCGATTCTCATCGACCTTTTCGCGATCGTCATTCGAGCCGAGGCCGACGTTCAATCCACGATAAATGCCCTCGGAGACACCGCCGTCGCGGGTGAAATAGCCATGGCGAATGCTGCTGCCGGAGGTTTCGTTCAGCAGCCTGCTTTCGATCGGAGTCGGCAAGGCTTCGTCCTTCATTATTTGCACGAGGTCTGTGGTAACAGGGGTTCCTGTGGCCGCGTCCATGACGCGCATCGATCGGGCCGGATGTTGGCCCAGCGATGCGCGCTCTGTCAATCCACCGGGCGGAAAGGCATGAGATCGATATTGGTCCCCGATACGGCGAGCACCTTGAAAAGCTCGCCCATCCGGCCTTCGCCGGCGCCTGCAAGGCGATCCACCGCAACCTGGATTGCCTCCTGCACGGTGCGGCTCTGGTCGCGGCCGAGGGCAGCACCACGCTCCAGCAGGCCGAGACCGACCAGGAAATCACCCTGATGGACGCAACCGTTGATATGGACTCCTGATGTCTGGGCGGTTTCGGCCAGATGCTGGAAATCGACATGGCTCGTCAGGTCGGCTTCGCCCGGATGTTCCAGCGGTGGATCGTATTCATGCATGCGCACGGCCTGCAACGTATCGCCAAAGCCGGTGACCATATGGCCATAGTCGATAATGAGCGCCGTTCCACCCTGATCGATCACCCGATCGCAGATGGCGGACATGACCGCCTGCCTGGCGGGCGCGATCTCGAACACGGTGCCGAGCGGCAGCTTCTGCGAGGTTTCCGGCAGGAAAGCGGGGTCGATGCCGGCGACGCCGGCCGCAAAGGTCAGTTCCTCCTCGATGTCCAGCCCGATCATCCGCTCGCGAAAACCGGTCGCGGTTCGGACGAACTGGCGGATCGGGATCGCATCGAAAAGTTCGTTTGCGGCGAGCAGCGTAAAGCCCCGCGGCACGGCGTCGAAATCGCTGTGCCAGTTCACTTTGGTGCCGTGCGGCGCGAGCTTTTCCTGCTGGAGCTCGCTCAACCGCTCGCTGGTCTCGATGAGATGAACGGTCATGTCATCGTAAAGTGCTGGGGCGAGGCGCTGGATCACGCGCAGCATGTCCGACATCATCGTGCCGCGGCCGGGGCCGATTTCGAGCAGGCGCACATCCGCCGGGCTGCCATGCCTCTGCCAGGCATGGACCATGAAGACGCCGATCATCTCGCCGAAAAGTTGGCTGACTTCCGGCGCCGTGACAAAATCACCGGCGCGGCCAAAGGGCTCGCGCGTGCGGTAATAGCCATATTCCGGATCGGCCAGGCACAAAGAGAAGTAGTCTGTCACGCTGATCGGGCCATTGGCGCGGATAATGGCCTTGATCTTTTCCCCCAACGCAGTCGTCATACAATTGCCCCCACGAACAATTTCAGGCGTGCTGTCTGTCGGCGGCGCGACGAGCGCGTGCGATTGCCCAGATGCCGAGGAGAATCATCGGCGAGGACAATATCATGCCCATCGTCAGCCAATCGGTGCCGGCAAGATAGCCGAGTTGGGCATCAGGTTCGCGGAAGAATTCGACAAAAATACGGGACAATGCGTAACCGATGACAAAGATGCCGCTGGTCAGGCCGGGCGTCTTAAGCGATCGGAGGAAACGTGTTGCCACAAACAGAAGCAAAAATAGTGTGATGCCCTCCAAACCGGCTTCATAAAGCTGGCTTGGATGACGCGCGAAAGGTCCGCCTGTCGGGAAGACCATGGCCCAGGGAACGTCGGTGATGCGGCCCCAGAGTTCGCCGTTGATGAAATTGGCGATGCGCCCGAAGAAAAGACCGATCGGCACAACGGCGGCGATGATGTCGAACAGGCTCCAGGCCGGAATGGAATTGCGACGGGCAAACAGGATCATGGCGATCGTCGTGCCGATCAGTCCGCCATGGAAGGACATGCCGCCGTTCCAGATCTGGATGGCGCGGATCGGGTTCTGGATCACGGCGTCCAGATCGTAGAACAGTACATAGCCGATCCGGCCGCCGAGCACGATGCCGAGCGCCACCCAGACGATGAAGTCATCAAGATGGGCAGCCGTCATCGGCGCCGTGTCCTTCGGCCAGAGCCTGCCGTTGGAAACCAGCCTTTTGGCGTACATCCAGCCGACGAGGATGCCGGCGACATAGGCGAGACCATACCAGTGGACGGCAAGCGGCCCTATCGAAAAGGCGATAGGATCGATTTGCGGAAAAGGTATTATGGCGAGGAGGTTAGCGGCTGATAGCAAGATATTGGATCCGTTGATGTCGGCGGAACATGGCGCTGCAATGCAAAACGGTCAAGTCGATTGTATGGCATATCCGCGACTCATCGCCCGCAGTTTCTTAAACCGCTTGCATCCGCACTTCTGAAATCCTAACTCAACACTATGTAACTGTCGGAGCGCATCAAAGCCAAACCGACCCCGAACCGACGGCGCAAGGGAGAGTATCATGACCACTGGAACCAACCGCATCATGGACGAATTCGCCAAGCTGATGACGGATGCTGCAGGGGCCGCGCAGGGCGTCCGCCGCGAGGTCGAGACAGTCTTCAACGCCCAGGCCGAACGCTGGCTGAACAGCATGGATATCGTCAAGCGCGAGGAGTTCGAAGCCGTGCGCGAGATGGCGATCAAGGCGCGCGATGAAAACGAGGCGCTGCTTGCCCGGATCGAAGCACTCGAAGCGCGTCTGGCAGCCGAGGGCAAGTAATCGACTCTCGGTGCACTTTCAAACGGGCGCAACTTGCGCCCGATCTTATTTTATCCTCTGAAAAATACAGTTTTTTTCCTGCCTGTGGACACTGCCAAAAAAGCCAATCGGCAGAGTCGCTTATGACTCCCTCCTGAAACGAAATCGGAGAAGCTTTCCACAGCCTCTGAGGCTAATTGCCCGGGGAGGGGATGGCGCAGGGTGCTTCGCATTATACACTGATTTTAAATGATGATTCGAAACGGACTTGGTAAGCTCCGGGCATGGTGAGTGAGTTAGTCTGGCAGCCGTTCGACGTCATCCCAGTGTGGTCCCGGAGTAAAGGTGTACGTGTCATCTTGTGTGTCGAACACGAAGAAGCGTCATCGATTCCGGTCAAGAAGGTGCTGCATGAGCCTTATGGAAGTGGAAGTAGAACGCCAGTCGAACCCGGTCGATATGATCGAGTTCGTAGCCGCAAACAATGACTGGTCGTTCGAACGGTCAGGCGAAGACGAAATCGCCATGACCGTCGAAGGGCGTTGGGCAGATTACCATGTTTCCTTCTCCTGGATGGAGGAGTTCGAGGCACTGCACATTGCTTGTGCCTTCGACATCAAGGTTCCCGATATCAGGACGAATGAGGTCATCAAGCTGCTGTCCTGCATCAACGGACAGGTGCTGATGGGGCACTTCGACCTCTGGCGGCAGGAGGACATCGTGATCTTCCGGCAGTCGCTGCTGCTTTCCGGCGGCGCTGAACCTACCAATCGGCAGGTGGAAGTATTGCTCTCGAACGCGCTCGATACCTGCGAGGCCTATTATCAGGCATTTCAGTTCGTTGTATGGTCCGGCATGGAAGCCAACCGCGCAATGGAAGCCGTGCTGTTCGAAACCGTAGGCGAGGCTTGATACTGCAATGGCTGCATCCGAGAATCTTTCCGTTTCCGAGCCGATCATTCTGGTCGGTGCGGGTAATATGGGCGGCGCCCTGCTGACGGGATGGCTGAAGAGCGGCGTGCCCGGCTCTTCGATCATCGTCGTCGATCCCAGCCCTTCGGAAGCAACGTTGAAGCTGATCAACGAGGCGGGCGCCCGGCATGTGGCCGGCGCGCCGGGCGGAGTGGTCGCGAGCGTGCTGTTCGTGGCCGTCAAGCCGCAGGTCATGGAGGCTGTACTGCCGGCGCTGAAGAGCACCATCGGTCTCAACACCGTGGTCGTTTCGGTCGCCGCTGGCAAGACGCTGGCATTCCTCGAAAAGCATCTCGGCGAGGCGGCAATGGTTCGCGCCATGCCGAATACGCCGGCGATGATCGGTCGCGGCGTCACCGGCGCTTTTGCCAATTTCAGCGTCAGCGAGAGCCAGCGGCAGCTGGTGCAGGACCTTTTGGCGGTCTCCGGTCCGGTCGAATGGGTTCCGGGCGAGGCGGATATCGATTCCGTCACCGCCCTGTCGGGCAGCGGCCCCGCCTATGTGTTTTATCTCGTCGAATGCATGGCGGAGGCGGGGCGAAAGCTCGGCCTGCAGGCGGACCTCGCCATGCGCCTCGCACGGGAAACTGTCGCGGGGGCTGGTGAACTCCTACACCAGTCCCCCGATGACGCTTCGCGGCTGCGCCAGAACGTGACCTCGCCCGGCGGTACAACTGCAGCTGCACTTTCCGTTCTGATGGCAGAGCGTGGTATGCAGCCGCTGTTTGATGAGGCAATTGCCGCAGCGCGCAAGCGTGCTGAGGAGCTTGCCGGCTGATATAGGAGCTTTCCCTTGGCAGACGAGATCAGCTTTGGCGACTTCGAGCGGGTAGATATTCGTGTCGGCACCATCGTCGAGGCTGAAGCCTTTCCGGAAGCGCGCAAGCCGGCCATCAAGCTGAAGATCGATTTCGGGCCTGAGATCGGCATCAAGAAATCCTCAGCCCAGATCACCGTCCATTATTCTCCGGAACGCCTCATCGGCCGACAGGTCCTCGGCGTCGTCAATTTCCCGCCGCGCCAGATCGGACCGTTTCGGTCTGAAGTTCTGACGCTCGGGTTCGAGGACGAGGCCGGAGCCATCGTCCTCGCCGCGGCCGAGCGGCCGGTGCCAAACGGCAAGAAGCTGATGTAGCCATCAGCTTCAATGAATGTCGCGGGAGACCGGATCGGTGACAATCGGCATCGCGCGATTTTCCTATCAGGCGGGGAGGCGGATGGTGGCTCTCAAGCCGCCACGCGGGCTGTCGCCCAGCGTGACGTTTCCGCCGTGGCTGCGGGCGATGTCCCGCGCAATGGCCAGGCCAAGACCGGTTCCCGAATTGTCGAGATTACGCGCGGCGTCGAGCCGGAAGAACGGCTTGAAGACGTCCTCGCGCGATTCCACCGGGATGCCGGGGCCGTCGTCATCGAAGATCAGCGTCAGCCATTTGGCGCTGTGCTTGGCCTCGATGTTCAGCGTATTGGCGTAGCGGCGCGCATTGGAGGCAAGGTTCGTTACAAGACGGGTAAACGCGTTGGGGCGGACGGATATTTCGTTGTCGCCCTCGATCGAATAGTTCAACACCTTCTTGTGCAGATCGAAATCAGCCTTCAGCTTCTCGAGCAGCTCGGTCAATTTCAGCTCGCCGACATCCTCTTCCGCTTCGCCGCGTGCAAAGGCCATATAGCCCTCCAGCATGCTTTGCATGTCCTCGACGTCTTCGCTCAGACCCTGGAGGTCCGGATTGTCGCCGACAAGGGCAAGCTGAAGCTTGAAGCGCGTCAGAACCGTGCGCAGATCGTGACTGACACCGCTCAGCATAGCGGTGCGCTGTTCCATCTGCCGCTCGATGCGCTCTCGCATCAGGATAAAGGCAAGACCGGCGCGGCGGATCTCATCGGCGCCGCGCGGAAAGAAGTTTTCCAGCCGCTGGCCCTTGCCGAAGCTTTCCGCAGCCCGCGTCAACGCCAGAATCGGCCGGATCTGGCCGCGCAGGAAGAGCACGGCAATGCCGATCAGCACGAGCGAGGTGCCCAGCATCCAGAAGATAAAGATCTGCGTGTTCGAGGCATAGGTCTGGCTGCGCCGGGCAAAGACGCGCAGGACTTTATCCGGCATCTTGATGCGGATTTCCACGAGCTTGGAATCACCAACGGTATCGATCCAGTAGGGCAGATCGATCTGGTCCTTGATCTCGTCGCTGAGAATCCCGTCGAGAATGGAGAAGAACGGCTTCGAGCGAGTAGGCGGGAGTTCGCCACCCGGTTCGATCGAGATCGTCAGCCCGAGCTTGTCGCGGGCAATGCGGGTAATCTCGGTATAATCCGCATCCTGCGGATAGGTCTGGATGATGTCGATGATGCCGGCGATGTCGCGGGTCGTTGCCATGGAGAGGCGTTGCGTCACCATCTGCCAGTGCCGCTCCATGAAAACAGCGGCGACCACGGCCTGCAGGAGCACCATCGGGATGATGATGATCAGGAGCGAGCGCGCATAGAGGCCGGTCGGCAGCTGCCGGCGCAGCCAGCGCCCAAACCAGCGCATCCCCGAGGAGGCGGGGTGTTCACGTTCGCGTCTGAAGGTGTCAAGTATTGCCATCGTTGGGACCGCTGCCTTAGTCGATACTCAAACGATAGCCGATGCCGCGTACAGTCTGAAGCCAGACAGGATTGGCGGGGTCATCCTCGATCTTGCGGCGAAGCCGGTTGATCTGGACGTCGATGGTGCGTTCTCCCACCTCGGCGTCGTTGCCGATCAGCTCATGGCGGGGAATGGTGTCGCCGGCACGCTTGGCAAAGAGCAGCATGATTTCCTGCTCCCGGTCCGTCAGGCGGATGAGCTCGGACGACTTCTTCAATTCCTTGCGGCTCAGCGAGAATGTGTAGGGCCCGAACATGACCTGTTCGATCTTCGGGGCGTCGGCCGGCGCATTGCGTTTCAGGATATTGTTGATGCGCAGAACGAGTTCGCGCGGATCGAAAGGCTTGGAAAGATAATCGTCTGCCCCGGCCTCAAGCCCGGCGATGCGGGAATCGGATTCCGCCAGCGCCGTCAGCATGATGATCGGTATATTCTTGATGTTGCGCAGCGCTTCCGTCAGAACAATGCCCGATTCGCCGGGCATCATGACGTCCATGATGATCAGGTCGAAATCGAGACCTTCCAGCTTACGGCGTGCTTCCGCCCCTTCGGCTGCGACCGTTACCCGGAACCCCTTTTCCATAAGATAACGGTTGAGCAGTGCGCGAATGCGCGTGTCGTCATCGACCACCAGAAGGTGGGCAGCATCGTCGGAAATGGCAGTCTTCGTTGTTGTCATTCAATCCGTCTCGATCTTGTTTCTGTCCCGCATACCCCTCAGAAACTTTTTCACGCTGTCGCGTGCACCGGGCGAGGCATTCTCGAATGCCCTTTCAATACGGCGCGATTGCGGCTCAGCCAGTGCAAGCGCCAGATCGCGGCCCGCCTGGGTCGGATAAAGCTTCCGTTGCCGGCGGTCTTCAGGCCCGGCCACCTGCTGAATATAGCCTGAATCGATCAATTGTTTGAGGACTCTTGCAAGACTCTGCTTGGTGATCTTCAATGTTTCCAGAAGGTCCGCAACGGTCATGCCCGGTTCGCGGTTAACGAAATGCACGACCCGATGATGCGCGCGTCCGAAACCGCTCTTGTCCAGTATGGCGTCAGGATCGGACACGAAATCACGATAGGCGAAGAAGAGAAGCTCGATGATCTCGAAATCGATGATCCCCGTATTCTCCATCGATGTGGCCAGCAGATCCGGTTTCGCTGCTTTCTGGCTCGTGTGTCGCGGCACCTGGCGTTTCCTTTCCTGTTGCGGTCTGACGGCGAAATTTCCGCAAAAATATGTCAGCTTTGTTGACATAAATTTACGCCGCTGTTAGCTTTTGTGCAACTTGTGAAGCCCGGACCCCATGGCCTCGCCCGAGGAAACTAAGCCCGGCTCCGCAAAACTCCAATACAGCAACCGCTTTCCTACACTTGAATGAGTGGATAAAATGCATTGGAGGAAGCAATCAACAGCATGGCGTTCGCGCGCCGGAGGATGGAAATATGGCATCGGTTCCTTTTGACCAATTGGATGGAGAAATCTGGTTCAACGGCGAGTTCGTCGCCTGGAAGGACGCCAAGATTCACGTGCTGACGCACGGACTGCACTATGCGAGCGCCGTGTTCGAAGGCGAGCGCGCCTATGGCGGTCGCGTGTTCAAGCTGACGGAGCATAACCAGCGCCTGCACAAGTCCGCCGATATTCTCGGCTTCAAGGTGCCCTATAGCGTGGAAGAGCTGGATGCGGCAACGATCGAACTCCTGAAGCGCCAGGGCTTTTCCGAGGCCTATGTCCGGCCGATCGCCTGGCGCGGCAGCGAAATGATGGGTGTTTCCGCACAGAACAATCGCATCAATGTTGCTATCGCCATCTGGCAGTGGGGCAGCTACTTCAATCCGGCTGAGAAGCTGAAGGGCATTCGGCTCGATATCGCGGAATACCGCCGCCCTGATCCGAAGACCGCGCCCTGCGCCTCCAAGGCGGCCGGTCTTTATATGATCTGCACGATTTCCAAGCATGCGGCGGAAGCCAAAGGCTATGCCGATGCCATGATGCTCGACTATCGCGGCCAGGTCGCGGAAGCCACGGGCGCCAACATCTTCTTCGTCAAGGACGGCGTCATCCATACGCCGACGCCGGATTGCTTCCTGAACGGCATCACGCGCCAGACTGTCATCGATCTTGCAGAGCGCCGCGGCTACGAAGTGGTAGAGCGGGCGATCATGCCGGAGGAGTTGCCGAGCTTCAGCGAATGCTTCCTGACGGGCTCGGCTGCGGAAGTGACGCCGGTTTCTGAAATCGGTCCTTACAAGTTCACCCCGGCGACGATTTCGGAAACGCTGATGAACGACTACATGAAGGAAGTCTATCCGGCCTCGGCTATCACCGCCGAATAATCTTCTGCATTCTTAAACAGGCCGACGCGGCAGATAGCCTGCCGCGTCGGCCTTGTCGTTCATACGACCGGCCTGCTGCGGCTCATCACAGCGCCGACGATAGCAGACAGAATTCCGCCGCCGATAAGGCCGCCTATTCCGTCCGATACCATCTGGGTAAGGGCAGCTTCACCTCCCACCAAATGAAGAATGATGCCTCCTCCAAGGCCACCTATCGCGCCCGCAATGGTTCGAGCTGCGACGTTGACTGCCTGCTGCTTCAACATGCCGCTTGTCAGATTTCCACCAACTGCTCCGGCAACCAGTTGTGTGATGATAGGTACCAGCGATTCCATGCCTGCCCTCCCTTTCCTGAACGTATCCGTTCAATGTCCCGCGCCTCGCTCTGGAGGCGTGGCCGCGATACTCCCTCGGCAGACGTAAGAGTATCATATTTTAGGATAATTATATATATCGGCAATTATTGCGGGAAATTGGGTGCGCGTGGGCGGCTTCTGTCCGGTTGGGTGCACCAAAACGGGATCGGCCGACGCTGATGCGCCGGCCGATTCTTGTGGATAAACAGCAAGTTGCGTCAATTGTAGACATAGACGATGCGGTGCGTGCCCGGGTCGACCAGAACCTGCTGGCCGTTTATGCGCGTATAGCTGTACTGATAGTCCGGTATGGTGCCTACTCTGACGCCCTGGGGAAGGGTCGCGCCTACCACGACATCTCCCTGCAATTGCACCGCGCTCACCGGATTGCTTTCAACATAGGTGGTGACCGTTTCCGGCGGGGTGATTGCATCGACCTGATCGACCGGCCCTATCAACTCGTCGTTCGGACCCGGCTGTGCTACGTCAGGCGCAACGCTGCCGACACTCATTTCGTCAGTCTGCTGGTAGGTGACCACAGGCACGCCAAGATCGGCACTATGCTCTTGGACCACAACCGGGCTGCCATCCTGTTCAACACTCAAGTATTGGGCATAGACCCAGCCGCGCATGCCGTTTACATCGATCCGGCACCAGCGGCTGCCTTCGATGCAGCCGTCAAGAACTGCGTCCGAGCCGCGCGTTGCCGTGCCGATTGCCGGATATTGCTGGCCGGGGCCTGAACGGACATCGATATCCGTCATCGTCGTGGCTGCCATCTCGGCACGCGCAAGGCCCGCCGTCGATGCGAGCACTACGCCCGCCAGCAGCAGGTTTCGTGTATGGCTCATAGAATTTCTCCCTTAGCGCCTTCAATAGGGGATCAACGTCTCGTGCAGGTTTGAGGTTCCCTTTCACTGCCCGTCATCGCGGGAAGGAGACACAGCGTTCACATATTTATTGCGGAAGAAAGGGCTGTTTCGGAGGCGCTTTGGGGCTATATCCCGCAAGTAGCCATTCAACGCGAGAGACGCTCATGGGCATGCTTCAGGCCGGCATCATTCCGGTGACCCCTTTCCAGCAGAACTGCACGGTCCTGTTCGATCCGGAAACAAAGGAGGGCGTCGTCGTCGATCCCGGCGGGGATGTGCCTGCAATCCTGCAGGGCCTGAAGGACAATGGTCTTGTTATCAAGGAGATCTGGCTGACGCACGGCCATCTCGACCATGCCGGTGGTGCGAAGGAGCTGAAGGAAGCGCTCGGCGTCGATATCGTCGGGCCGCACGAGGACGACCGGCCGCTGTTGCAGCGGATCGAGACCCAGGCAGCGACCTACGGCGTGCAGGGCCTGCAGAACGTGTTGCCCGACCGCTGGCTGAAGGACGGAGACAAGGTTTCTTTCGGCGAGCATGAGTTCGAGGTCTATCACACGCCGGGTCACGCTCCCGGCCATGTCATCTACTTCAACCGGGAACAGAATTTCGCGCATCTCGGGGATGTGCTGTTCAACGGATCGATCGGGCGAACCGATCTACCCGGCGGCAACCATCAGCAATTGCTGGATTCCATTCGCGACAAGGTTCTGCCCTTGGGTGACGATGTCGGCTTTATCTGCGGCCATGGTCCGGGCAGCCGGATCGGCGACGAGCGGCGGAACAATCCGTTCCTTCGCGGTATCTGATGCGCAAACGAAAAGCGCCGCTCGATGAGCGGCGCTTGAAGCAATAACGGTTGGATAATCCGGTGATCAGCCGGCCGTGCAGAAGTGACGCGCACCGTCATAGCCGACATAGGTGCCGGTGCGGCCATCGAACGTCTGGTAGCGGTCCGAGCAATAGCGCATCCACTGCGGCGACCAGGGACGCAGCCCGTAAGCCGGACCCGGATAATAAGCTTCGGCCGGTGCGACATAGACCGGGCGAGGGGCGCGGTAGTAGTAGGGCGGGGGAGGCGGCGGATAATCGCCGTAATAGTAGCCCGGCTCAACATAGCGCGGCTGGCTCGCGATGGCGGAACCAACGATGAGGCCAGTCGCAAGACCCGCAGCGCCGACAGCCCAGCCATTATTGTAATAGCCGTGATGGTGCCAATCATCGGCCGATGCAGGCGAGATCGATGCAACTGCCAAAGCGGCGGCGGCGGCCGATATGAGGATGGATTTGCCGAGCGTATTCATGGGTCCTGTCCTAGAAGTGAAACGGTCTACATCCGTTCCTAGGCTTCGATTATGCCAATCTAGAGGCGACAAGCTGAATACACGCTGAATGACAAAACCCGGCATTTCTGCCGGGCCTCAACTCGAATATGACAGCCTTTAGGGCTCAGCCGGCAATCTGCAGATTGACAGCCTTCGGTCCCTTGCCGCGGCGATCCGGTTCCGTATCGAAGCTTACCTTCTGATTTTCGGACAGACCCGCCAGGCCAGAGGCCTGAACAGCGGAAATGTGAACAAAGATGTCCGCGCCACCCTTGTCAGGCTTGATGAAGCCGAAGCCCTTGTCGGTGTTGAAGAATTTTACAGTGCCAGTCTCGGCCATGCCTAAGGTCCTTTTCTCCCTGCTCGCCATCCACACGAGCAGCATTACTGTCTTAACCCTTGCGGGCGTTTACAGGCAGTTCTCGCAATTTGAGGAAAAGGTCCCCTCTACCTCGGCCGTCACTTCCGAAACGAGTATCTCAAGATCGTTTCCAATGTCGGCTGACCGGAATATTAGCGTTTCCGGCGCGCAACTCTTATAAGGACTTCCCATGCTCATAAAATGCCCGAACGACAGTAAGAGTGCTGTGTTTATTTAAAATTGGCAAGCAAAAGTTTTTTAACGTGTTGTCCGGAGGACACTCGCGAAAGCGGTGCGACATAAGGCGAATCGCAAATTTTCCCACTCCGGCATTCGAAGATTAGGTTTTTGTATCGTCTGCGATATAGTTTTAGTGAAATTTTCTACAATTGTTGGCTTGAACAGGGCGTTTCGGACGAATGGAAAAATTTTCGTTAATGTGGTGCCGCGAGATGCAAAAAGGCCTCCAAGCGCGGATTTTCAAGCCGCCAAAGTGCGGCGGCGCATGATCTCGGGAACCAGTTCGACCATCAGCATTGCCGAGAACATGAGGCCGCAGCCGACATAACCGATCGGCGAAATGGTCTCCCCGAGGAGCAGCGCGCCGAGCGAGGCGCCAAACAGGGCCTCCGAGGATAGGAAGATCGCTGCCTGCGAAGCCGTCGTGTAGCGCTGGCCGATCAGCTGCAGCGCAAAGGCAAGTCCTGACGAAAAGATGCCGACGTAAAGTATTTCCCAAATAGCGCTCAAGATAACATCGACACTGATGGGCTCGAGAAAGATGGCGACGGCGATGCCGGCAACGGCGGTCACGGCAAACTGTATTGCGGAAAGTGCGAGCGGGCGGCCGGTCGCGGTCAGGGCCACCCCGGCGAGCGTGATCTGCAATGCCCAGAATACGGCGCAGACAACGGTCAGGAGATCGCCGCCCGTCAGATGGGAGAGGGCTCCTCCGGAGAGCAGGAATATTCCCGCAAGCGCCAATATTGCGGCTGGCCAGACGATCGGATGTGGCGGCCGCTTCAGGAAGATCACGGCGATCAGCGGCACGAAGACGACATAGAGACCCGTGATGAAGCTGGAATTGGTGACCGTCGTGGTGAGGATGCCGACCTGCTGGGTCGCAGCGCCGCCGAAGAGGGCGAGGCCGACCAAAAGAAACAGCCGAAGATCATGCCGTTGCAGGGGAGCAGCGGCTTTTCGCGCTTCCAGCCAGACGAAGGGGAGGACGACGAGGGTGGCGACAGCGAAGCGAAGACCGATGAACCAGAATGGTCCGATCATGTTCATGGCCGTCGATTGGGCGACAAAACCGCCGCCCCAGATGGCAGCAGCAAGCAATAGAAGGAGATTCGCCTGAACGCGCGTCATAGTCACCCTGATGTCGGGAAGGTCGTCTTGCGGGGAGGGTTAGCAGTTGCTTTTGCTCGCTGCAAGGGGAGGATACCTCTGGCGGGTTCAGCGTTGCCTTGTCGAAGGAGGCCCCGGAGAGCCTGTCGTGCTCAGTTGGTCGAATTCGCTCTTGAAATGCGCAGGAGTGCGCCGTTGCTTTCGTCGGTCGTGACAAGCAATGCGCCGTCGGGTGCAACGATGACATCGCGAAGTCGGCCGTAGCTGCCTTTCAGAAACCGCTCCTTTTCCTCGATCTTGCCGTTGCCGTTCCGCTCCAGTCGCGACAGAAGCTTAAATTTCAGTGCCGCGACGATGAAATCGCCATTCCATTCCGGAAACATTTTGCCGCGATAGACGGCGATTGCGCCGGGCGCGATCGACGGGTCCCAGTAGAAGAGCGGCTGCTCCATGCCAGCCTTGGCGGTTCCGACGCCGATCTTGGCCCCGGAGTAATCGCGTCCATAGGTGATGACGGGCCAGCCATAATTCCTGCCGGCCTGAGGGTTGTTGATCTCGTCGCCGCCCATTGCGCCGTGTTCGACCGTATAGAGTGTGCCGTCGGCGGCATCGAAGGTAATGCCTTCAGGGTTTCGATGTCCTTTAGACCAGATCTCGGGGAGCGCCTTCTTGCCGTCCTTGAAGGGGTTGTCGGCAGGAATGCTGCCGTTGGCATTGATGTGAATGACGGAACCTGCATCGTCTCGAAAATCCTGGGCGCGATCCTTCTCATAGCGGTCGCCGAGGCTGATGAAGAGGCTGCCGTCCCTGGCAATGGCGATGCGCGAGCCGAATTGAAGGGTGCCGCTGGAAAGGCGGTTCATCAGAAAGATGCGCTTGAGGTCGGTGAGGCGCGTTTCATCCCTTGAGAGGGTCGCTCGAAACGCCGCAGTGCCCATTCCGCCTTCGCCTTCGATCGAGGCGGTAAAATAGATCGTCCGGTTTGAAGTGAAGTTCGGGTCGAGCGCGACGTCGAGAAGGCCTCCCTGGCCGCGGGCGGCGATATCGGGCAGCCCCTCGATCGGGGCCGAGATCTTGCCGTCCCGGATGATGCGCATGCGGCCCGGTCGTTCCGTAACGAGGTAGGCGCCGTCGGGCAGCACCTCGACCGCCCACGGATGGTTCAGTCCGCGCGCAATCGTTTCAACTTTGATGGCGACCTTCTGGGTCTCGATCGTGCCGCTATCCTCGGCGAGCGCGTTACCTGATAGACAGAGTGCGAAGGCGACTGCCGCTGCCGACCTGAGCTGCAAAGAGCAAAGCATGCTGTTTCCTCGCAATGCGGTTCGTCAAGAAGTGGAAGGGGCGAGCCTCTCTTCAAGACATCAGGTGGTCTGGATAACGCATTTGTGTCCGGTCGCCTGGATTGCGACGCGCGAACGCCCGGTTGCGTCATTTCATTTCGGGTCCCCGAAATTCGGGTGTGCGTTAATCATTTGATATAAAGAGAGAAATCAGACTCTCTTCATGTGTTGATTCAAATGCTTGATGCAATGATTCAGATGTCTGACTTGTGGCGTGGAGTCCGACGGACGATCCGCGGCCATCCAATCAGCCTCGAAAGCCCTCGCGCAAAGGGATTCATCATCACAAATCATGTCTCCATAACGCCTTTACCCTTGAAACGTCGTCGCACATTCGACATAGAGCTAACCGCAGAAATCTGGTCCGCAGGCTTTCTGCTGTTTTCAACCGAATAGGACCGATCAACATGGCCTTCCTTGCCGACGCTCTTTCCCGTGTTAAGCCCTCCGCTACCATTGCCGTTGCTCAGAAAGCACGCGAGCTGAAAGCGAAAGGACGCGACGTGATCGGCCTCGGCGCCGGCGAGCCCGATTTCGATACGCCGGACAATATCAAGAAGGCTGCGATCGACGCGATCAATCGCGGGGAGACGAAGTACACGCCGATCTCGGGTATTCCTGAACTGCGCAAGGCGATCGCCGCGAAGTTCAAGCGCGAAAACGGCCTTGACTACGACTGGCAGCAGACGATCGTCGGCACCGGTGGCAAGCAGATCCTGTTCAACGCGCTGATGGCGACGCTGAACCCGGGCGACGAAGTTATCATCCCGGCGCCTTACTGGGTGTCTTACCCGGAGATCGTCTCGCTGTGCAGCGGCACGCCTGTCACCGTCATGACGAGGCAGGAAGACAACTTCAAGCTCCAGCCCGCCGATCTCGAAAAGGCGATCACCGACAAGACGAAGTGGTTCATCTTCAACTCGCCGTCCAATCCGTCGGGCGCTGCCTACACCCATGACGAGCTCAAGGCGCTGACGGACGTGCTCTTGAAGCATCCGCATGTCTGGGTGCTGACCGACGACATGTACGAGCACCTGACTTATGGCGACTTCAAGTTCGCGACGCCTGTCGAAGTCGAGCCGAAGCTCTATGACCGCACGCTGACGATGAACGGCGTCTCCAAGGCCTATGCGATGACCGGCTGGCGTATCGGCTATGCTGCCGGTCCGCTGCAGCTCATCAAGGCGATGGACATGATCCAGGGCCAGCAGACCTCGGGCGCCGCTTCCATGGCGCAGTGGGCTGCCGTCGAAGCGCTGAACGGTCCGCAGGACTTCATTCCGCGCAACAAGAAGATCTTCGAAGGTCGCCGCGATCTCGTCGTGTCGATGCTGAACCAGGCCAAGGGCATTTCCTGCCCGGTTCCGGAAGGCGCATTCTACGTCTATCCGTCCTGCGCCGGCCTGATCGGCAAGACCGCGCCGACGGGCAAGGTCATCGAGAACGACGAGGATTTCGTAACGGAACTGCTGGAATCGGAAGGCGTTGCCGTCGTTCAGGGCTCCGCCTTCGGCCTCGGCCCGAACTTCCGCATCTCCTATGCGACGTCGGAAGAGCTGCTGGAAGAGGCGTGCCGCCGCATCCAGCGCTTCTGCGCGAACTGCAAGTAAGAGCGGATCGACTATCGAACTGATTGGAGGCCCGCCAGCGATGGCGGGCCTTTGCATTGGTCGGCGCTTGCGATCACTATAGGTTGATGCAGCGCACCCATTCATCCCCTATTCATGCGCTGTTCCTAGCTTGAATGATGGTGATACGCGGTTTTGAGGGCGGGTCCGAAGATGCAGCGAAACGAGTTGATGGATGGGCTGCGGGGATACTTCCTCGTCTTCATGCTGATCAACCACCTCATCTTTATCGGCGGCTACTGGATGCTGCTGATCAACCACAATCAGCTGGCTTTCGTCGAGGATGCGCAGGGCTTCGTCTTCCTGTCGGGCCTGCTTGTCGGCATGGTTTATAGCCGGAAGATGGCCAAGAGCGGCTATGAGGCGGCGAGCCGGCAGATCTGGGGGCGGGCCTTCGAGCTCTATCGCTATGCAATGGCGACGGTTCTCGTCGTTTTGTTGGCCGCAATGATCCTGCCGCATGCCCGGCACATCTGGTTCGACTGGCTGGGCGGAACGAGCTTCAGGGATCCGCTGCGGCTTGCGGCGATCGCGGCATTCCTTTTCCAGCCGACCTTCATGGATATCCTGCCGCAATATGTCGTCTACATGCTGCTTGCGCCGCCGGTGGTCTGGCTCTGCCTGCGCGGCCGCTGGCTCGAAGTGATGTTCGTTTCCGCTGCGCTGTGGATGGCAGCGCAGCTCGGCCTGCAACGGCTGGTGACCGAGGCCGTGAACAATTGGCTGCTGCGAGGCGACCAGCAGGGCATTCGTGTCAGCTTCAATCTGCTGGGCTGGCAGATCGTCTTCTTTTCAGGGCTCGTTCTCGGCGTGCTGACCGCAAGCAGGAAGGTGGATTGGTCCAAGGTCTTTCGCCCGGAAGCGACATTGCTGCCGAAACTGGCGCTCAGCATCTGCATCTTCTTCCTGCCGCTCAGGATCGCGACGGCGCATGACCTGTTGCCGCAATCGGTGCTCGACAAGTTCACGACGATGGAAGTCCGCGCCGATTTCAGCCTCGTCTATCTCATCAATTTCCCCGCGGCTGCGATCGTGCTGGTCTGGCTGCTGATTGCTGGACCGAAGCATGCGAGCCCGCGTATCCGCTCCTTCGCCGCCGGCGCGCGGTGGGTTCTTTCCCTGAGTTTCCTGCGGCTGCTCGGCCGGCATTCGCTGCATGTCTATGTCTGGCATGTCGCGATCGTCTATCTGGTCTACTATATCGACCAGCGGACGCCGCAGTTCTCCCAACTCACGAAGACCCTGATCGCGCTGATTTCGGTCATGCTGCTTTCGCTGCCGGCGCTATGGCGCGAGCGCAAGAGGCTGGGTGGAGAGCCGCCGGCGATCGTGCCGGGCTGACGATTTCCTGCCTTCGCAATCCGATTCAGCACTTCGCCCCAAGCCCTTGAAATCAGATTCAAAGCCCGAGCGCCGTCAGCATGATGAAGGTGGCGAAGAGGATGAAATGGGTCATGCCTTCGATGGCGTTCGTTTCGCCGTCGTTGAGGTTGATCGCGGCCGCAATCAGCGTGATGAGGATCATCACCGTCTGTACCGGTGACATGGCCATGACGAAGGGCTGGCCGGTATAGAGCGCTATCGCCTCCATGACGGGCACGGTCAGAATGACCGTCGAGAGCGAGGCGCCCATGGCGATGTTGACGGTCGCCTGCATCCGATTCCTGAGGGCTGCGCGCAGGGCGGTCAGGATTTCCGGTGCAGCTGATATCGCCGCGACCACGATGGCCGCAACCGCCGGCGGGGCGCCGCTGTCCTTCAAGCCTGTCGTCATGAAGGTGGACATGAATTCCGCCAGGACACCGATGATCACGACTCCGACGACGATCGTGCCGATCGAGGTGGCGGTCGAATTGTCTTCGTGGTCTTCCTCGGCGCCATGCAATTTCTTTTCCGTACGCGGATAGCTGTAGCTGAAGAAATAGCTGTGCTGGCCGACCTGCATGCGCAGGAAGAGGGCGTAGAGGGCGATCATGGCAAAGATCGTGAATGCAGAGTAATAGTGCCATTTCGCATCGGGGATGAATTCCGGCACGATCATCGAGATGCCCATGGCGGTCAGGATCATCACGCCATAGGTCTTGCCAGAGTCGTCATTATAGGGCTGCTCGCCATGCTTCAGTCCGCCGAGCAGGGCGGCAAGGCCAAGGATGCCGTTGATATCGAGCATGACGGCCGAATAGATGGTGTCGCGCACCAGGGTGGGGGAGCTCTCTGCGCCATTCATCAGGATGGCCAGGATGATGACCTCGACGGCGACCGCCGACAGCGTCAGGATCATCGTGCCATAGGGATCGCCGACCTTGGCGGCCAGGATTTCGGCATGGTGAGCCACGCGCATAGACGCGAGTACGATGGTGGCGATCAGGACGACCGCGCCCACAATTGCCCCAAGACGACCCATTTCAAGGATCGCGTGTTCCGTTACGAATGCCGCGATCGCAACGATGACCGCAAGGATCAGAAATTTCTCTTCCCGCAATATACCGGCCATGCCCTGACTTGACGCTCCGCTTTCGATTCATTGCCACAATCTAAGGTAATGATTTTACGCATCAAGCGTTTAAGGAAGCATAGAGATTTGCAGTCGGGCGGTTTTAATGGAATACTGCGATCAATGGTTCGTAGGACGCATGACGCGGTATCCTAGACAGAGTGGGCAAGCCGCGACCGACCCCAGCAATGCGCGGCCCGCGACCTTTCCAGGGATCGAGAGGAGGCATTGTATGGTCAAAGTCACTTACGAAATCGTGCCGCATGACGGGGGCTGGGCTTACCGGTTCGGCGGCGTCTATTCCGAGGCGTTTCCGACGCATGCGGAAGCGGTGGAGGCTGCGCGGATCGTAGCAGCGGAACAGCAGGTCGGCGGCGACGATGCCGAAATCAGCTATCAGGACGAAAAAGGCCGTTGGCACGAGGAATATACCGACGGTGGCGATCGGCCGGAGACCGAAGTCGTCGATGGCAAGAACCATTTCCCGCCGGCGGAAAATGCTCCCGGCGCCTGATCCATCCATATTTCCTGCTTCGCGCCACGTCGATGGCGCCGGTCAGGCGATATAATCCTTGAGCCCTTCGACCAATGCGTCGAAGGCGACGCGGCAGCGTGGCGAGGATTTCAGATTTTCGTGCATCACAACCCACGTTTCCAGCGAGATCGAGATCTCAGGCAGCAGGTGTATGAGATCGGCATCCTGTTTTGCCAGCGGGTTCTGAAAGAAGCCGACGCCCAGTCCGCAGCGCACAGCATTCAACAGCGCGATGCTGTGATCCGATCTGAAGGCAAAGGAAATGCCGTCCAGCATCGGATATCGCTTCGTCATGAGGCGGGTATAGGCCGTCTGGCGATCGAAGCCGATCAGGCGGTGACTGCGCAGTTCCTCGACTGATCGCGGTTCGCCATATTGCTCCAGATAATCCCGATGCGCGAAGAAGCCGAGCCGGATCGTGCCGATATGGCGGGCGAGCAGCGCGTCCTGCGATGGCTCGACCATGCGCACCGCGATATCAGCCTCGCGCTGCAGGAGGTCTTCAAGATTGTCGGAGGCCGACAGTTCGATCGTCAGGCCTGGATGCGCTCTCTGCAGCTTTGCCAGGATGGGCGGCAATATTTCGACGCCGACCACTTCGCTGGCGCTGATGCGGACGGTCCCGCCGATCCCTTCATTGCCGCCGGATGCAGCCCGCAACAGCGCGGCGGTCGTGCTTTCCAGCATCTCGGCATAAGGCTTCAGCGCAAGGGCGGCATCGGTCGGAAGCAATCCCTGTTGCGAGCGGGTGAAGAGCTCGGTTCCGAGTGCTTTTTCAAGCGCCTCCACGTGGCGGCCGATGGTCGGCTGCGTCAGACCGAGGTCACGTGCCGCACCCGACAGCGAGCCTTGCCGCAGCACGGCGAGGAGGGTGCGATAATAGTCCCAGTTCGGTTCGTTGATCATACATTTTTGTATACTTACTGCACGCATTTCGTCAATTTCGTTTATCGGGCGCGTACGGCATAGTCTGCTCATCGATTTACCAAGGAGTTGATCATGACCGATACGGCAGAGAAGACGGCATTGATACTGGGCGCGACCGGCGGCATCGGCGGGGCGATTGCTCGGAAGCTGCTGGCCAAGGGATGGCGCATCCGCGCGCTCAATCGGGACGCAGCGAAGGCGGCGCAGAAGGCGCCTGATTTCGAATGGATCCAGGGCGATGCCATGAATGCCGGCGATGTTCTGAGGGCTGCGCAAGGCGCGGAACTAATCGTCCATGGGGTCAATCCGCCCGGCTACCGGGATTGGGAGAAGCTGGTTCTGCCGATGCTCGACAACACGGTTGCCGCCGCTCGCGTTGTCGGCGCGCGGATCGTTCTTCCCGGCACGGTCTATAATTTCGGCCCCGACGCCTTTCCCGTTCTGACGGAGGAAAGCCCGCAGCATCCCGTGACCAAGAAGGGGAGGATCCGCGTCGAGATGGAGAAGCGGCTGAAAGTAGCCGCCGAGAATGGCAATAGCGTCATCATCGTGCGGGCCGGCGATTTCTTCGGTCCCGGCGCCACGGGCAATAGCTGGTTCTCGGCGATGGTGACGCCGGGCAAGCCGGTCAAGACGATCAAGAACCCGACGCGCTATGGCATCGGCCATCAATGGGCCTATCTGCCTGATGTGGCAGAGACGGTGGTGCGGCTAGTCGAACGGGCCGATCAACTGCCTGCCTTCGCGGTCTATCACATGGACGGCCATTTCGATCACGACGGCAAGCAGATCGTCGAGGCGATCAAGAGGGTGACCGGTAGCACAGCAAAGATCACTGCCTTTCCCTGGTGGATCGTCCCCTTGGCAGCGCCCTTCGTCACGTTGATGCGCGAGGTCAAGGAGATGCGCTACCTCTGGACCGAGAAGATGCGGATGAAGAACGATCGTCTAGTGGCGACGCTCGGAGAGGAGCCTCATACCGATCTCGACGAAGGCGTGCGCCAGGCGCTCATTTCGCTCGGGTGCCTTCCGGCAAGGTGAGGCGCCGATAGGAGAGGGCGGCACACAGGCCCCGCTACCACGAAAGGCTTCTAGTTTTCACCCGATGCGAAATCGAATAACATCCCGTCGTCAGAGATTGTAAAAGAGGGCAATAGGGATGTCGTTGCAGCCGATTCACCACGGGCTCACGAGGGCAGTTGCCTTGGGCATCCTGATTATTCTTCCGGCTGTCGTCTTGGTGTCCTGCTCGACGGCCAGCCGCCAATCAACTGCGGCTGCAAGCAAATCGACCGAAACCGATAAAGAAAAAGCCGCCGCCCGTCAGCGATGGGCAGACAGGGTGCAGCGAGACAACAGTTTGGATTCGAGCGGATCGCAACCGGGTTACTACGGGTCGTCTTTCGGCCCACGAATCACCTGGTGATCAAGGCTGAGCCGGCCCCAGTGGACGCTCGATGCTCTGAGATGTCTTCCTTAGAAACGCTCCCAATAAAATCGCCGGCAACGCTTGCGTTGCCGGCGGCTGTTGATCGCCGCCCGATCAGAGGCTGAACCGGGAGGCGACTTTGTGTCTTGGTGGGCGCGCAGATCAGGCCGCGTCCAAAGCCGGATAGTCCGTATAGCCCTTGGCGCCTTGACCACCATAGAGGTTGGCCGAGTCCACCGCGGTCAGCGGTGCATTTTCCTTCAGGCGACGGACCAGATCCGGATTGGCGATGAACGGCTTTCCGAAGGCGACGACGTCGGCCTTGCCGCTGTCGATGGCAGCAACCGCCATGTCCTTGTCATAGCCATTGTTGGTCATCCAGGCGGCCTTGCCGCCGGCTGCCTTGTAGGCTGCGTGGAGCGCGTCATAATCGAAGGGCAGGAAGTCGCGTGCGCCGCCGGTCTGGCCTTCGACGATATGGATGTAGGACAGGCCGTATTTGGCCAGGCCTTCGACGACATAGGTGAAGAGCTGCTGCGGGTCGGCGTCGGAAACATCGCCCGATGGCGTTACCGGGGAGATACGGATCGCGGTGCGGCCTGCACCGATCTCCTTCGTGACGGCATCGACGACCTCGAAGAGCAAGCGGGCGCGGTTTTCGATCGAGCCGCCATACTGGTCGGTACGGTCGTTGACGTTGGAGCGCAGGAACTGGTCGAGCAGGTAGCCGTTGGCACCATGAATTTCGACACCGTCGAAGCCGGCTTCGTCGATCGCCGCACGGGCTGCCTTGCGGTAATCTTCAACGATGCCCGGAATCTCGGAGGTTTCCAGCGCGCGGGGTTCGGAAACGTCAGCGAAGCCGCCGGTGCCGTCGGCGTTGACAAGGTAGGTCTTGGCATTGGCGCGCTTATTGGTCGATGAGACCGGCTTGCCGTCGTTCGGCTGCAGCGTCGTGTGGGAAATACGGCCGACGTGCCACATCTGGACGACGATCTTGCCGCCGGCAGCGTGAACGGCGTCGGTGACCTTTTTCCAGCCTGCCAGTGCTTCCTTGGTGTAGAGGCCGGGAACGTCGGCATAGCCTTGGCCCTGATGCGTGATCGCCGTTGCTTCGGTGATGATCAGGCCGGCCGTTGCGCGCTGGCGATAGTATTCGACGTTCAACTCGTTTGGAACGGCATTCGGGGAGCGGTTGCGGGTCAACGGCGCCATGACGACACGGTTGGTGAGGGAAATATCGCCGAGCATAATCGGCTCGAAAAGCTTGGTCATAAGCTGTCCTTTCAGGTTTTCGATTGGAAGGGGTAGGAGGGGGTAGGAGGTGATCAGGAGGGAAGCGTCGCCTTCGAGCGGACGGTTACGAATGTCAGGCCGACGAAGACGAGCCCGATGACGGCCATAGCGGCGCTGGCGATCGGGACCTCCGAAAGAGAATAGCCGCGGTTCAGAACCGTGCCGCCCACCCAGGCACCGAGCGCATTGCCAATATTGAAGGCGCCGATGTTGATGGTGGAAACGAGGTTCGGCGCGTCCTTGCCGAAAGTGACGACGCTGATCTGTAGCGCCGGCACTGCGGCAAATGTCGCGATGGCCCATATGAAGAGAGTGATCTCGGCCGGGACAACGGCGCGGCTCGTTAGCGTGAAGACGGCGGCCGTCAGGGCCATGGCAGCAAAGACGCCGGCAAGCGTCGCATCCAGCCGCCAGTCTGCGAGCTTGCCGCCGACAAGATTGCCGATCGTCAGGCCGATGCCGATGAGGAACAGGGTCCAGGTAACACCATCCGGAGAGACGCCGGTAACATCACGCAGCAGCGGTGCGATATAGGTGAAGAGCGCGAACATGGCAGAGGAGAAGGACACAGTCGTCAGCAGCGCAAGCAGAAGACCGGAGCCGCGCAGCGCCGAAACCTCGTGCATCAGATTGCGCTGACGGGCTTCCTCGCCCTTCGGCAAGACCAGCATCAAACCGGCGATGGACGCGACACCCAGCAGTGTGACGACCCAAAAGGGTGCACGCCATCCATAGGCCTGGCCGATGGCTGTGCCGGCAGGCACGCCCAGCACGTTTGCAAGCGTCAGACCGGTGAACATCAAGGCGAGGGCACGGGCCTTGCGGTCTTCGGTGACGAGGTTCGCTGCGACAACCGAGCCGATGCCGAAGAAGGCGCCGTGGCAAAGTGCTGTGACCACGCGGGCGATCATCAGGACCCAATAGTTAGGGGAGATCGCACAGAGCAGGTTCCCGAGAATGAACAAGCCCATCAGAAAGATGAGGGTCGTTCGCTGGCGCAGATGCGACGTGGAAATCGCCATGATGGGGGCGCCAATCGCAACCGCGAGCGCATAACCCGTCACGAGCCAGCCGGCCTGTGGAATGGTGATGGCAAGATCGGTGGAGACCTCGGGCAACAGGCCCATGATGACGAATTCGGTTGTCCCGATCGCGAAGGAGCTGAGCGCCAGCACCAGGAGAGCAACAGGCATATCAAAGTTCCTTTTGCAGGCAGGCGAGGAATTCAGCGATGACTTCCTCATTGCGCTTGTAAAAAACCCATTGGCCGACGCGCTTGGTCGTCACCAGCCCGGCGCGGTGAAGGATGCCGAGATGGGAGGACATGGTGGATTGGGAGAGACCGCAGCGCTCGAACTGGCTGGCACAGACGCCCATGTCGAGCGGATGCTCCTGGTCAGCAAAATGCTCTTCCGGGTTCTTGAGCCAGTTGAGGATATCCAACCGCACCGGATTGGAAAGCGCCTTCAGAATTTCGTCCCTGTCCATGGCAAACGTCCATTACATCGAAATTTCTCGATACATGTATCGACGCTTTTCGATATATCAAGGGGCGAAAGCGCGATTGGACGAGAAATTCTTCCGGAGCATAGCTTCGCATAAATTTTGAGCAAAAAAAGAGGGCCACCGGAGTAAACCAGGGCCCTATAGGTATGAAGGTCAAAAACCTCCAGAGGGGAACAGCTGCTGCGGTGGAACTGGGAGGAAAGCCACCATGTGCATCAGCTATGTGCGGTATGATCTTTTATTGTGCAGTGCGCAATGCTTTTTTGTGCAGGGCAGCTATGCATTTGGGCGCTCAGGCCGAAACAGGAAAAAAAAAGGGCCGCTGGAATAACCAGGGCCCGTATAGGTGTGAAGGTTAAAACCTCCAGAGGGGAACAGCTGCTGCGGTGGAACTGGGAGGAAAGCCACCATGTGCATCAGCTGAGTGCGATATGGTGTTTTAATGTGCAGCTAACAATGTCGTAGAATGCATGGCAGCCATGCATTGACTGCAACGCAATGTCGCAGTCACACAAGCCGTTGATATATCAGGATGTTTCTGAGGTCAGAAATTCCAGTTGCGTGCTTTTGCAACGACAAAGTCACGGAAGACCTTGAGCTTCGCCGCATTTTTCATCTCATCCGGATAGCAGAAGTAGGTATCGAAGGATGGGACATCGGCGTTGATTGCAAGCTGGATTAGCCCTGGGTCGCGGCCAACGATGTAGTCCGGCAGGCAGGCGATGCCAATGCCGAGAAGGCAGGCGCGCTTGATCGAGGTCTGGCTGTTGATCTGAAGATGTGGAGGCCGCTTGTTGTCGGACGACCGGCCGGCAATCTCCAGCCAGTTGACGTCGAGCAGGTAGTTCGGCGCAGGTTCGCCGAAGCTGATGATACGGTGATCGTCGAGATCCTCGACCGACTGCGGCTCGCCGTAGCGGTTGATATAGGACGGCGCCGCATAGACGTGCATGTGCACGGTGAAGAGCTTGCGCTGGATCAGGTCCGACTGCTGCGGCTGGCGCAGACGGATGGCGCAGTCGGCATGACGCATGTTCACATCCAGCTCCTCGTTGTCGAGGATGAGCTGGATCTGCATGTCGGGATAAAGCTGCAGAAATTCCTGCACCTTGTCGGTCAGCCAGCCCTGGCCGAGACCGACCGTCGTGGTCACACGCAATTTGCCGCTCGGTTTTTCCGTCGTCTCGGTCAGCTGCATCTTGACCGTCTCGAGCTTCAGAAGAACGTCATGGGCGGTGCGGTAAAGCAACTCGCCCTGTTCCGTTAGGATAAGACCGCGCGCGTGGCGATGAAAGAGCTTGATGCCGACATCCTGCTCCAGGGCGCTGACCTGCCGGCTGATGGCGGACTGGGACAGGTGAAGCTTGTCGGCTGCATGTGTAAACGAGCCTGCCTCGGCAGCTGCGTGAAAAATACGCAGCTTGTCCCAGTCCAACGGCATTCCTGTGCCCCTCATCGTCTATATTACTCCGCTGCGACGGCAACGGGCATATGCCCGGCCAGATAACGTTCTGCTTCGAGTGCGGCCATGCATCCCATGCCGGCTGCGGTGATGGCCTGACGGAACGTGTCGTCCGTCACGTCGCCGGCCGCGTAGATGCCTTCGACGCTGGTCGCTGTCGAATCCGGGGCGGTCCAGAGATAGCCGTTGTCCTTCAGCTTCAGCTTGCCCTTGAAGAGTTCGGTGGCTGGCGCATGGCCGATCGCGACGAAGACGCCGTCGATGACAACATCGGCGACCGCGCCTGTCGTCAGGTCGCGCAGGCGCGCGCCGCTCACGGATGGAGGCATCGGGGGCTTGGCCGGCGTGCCGGTGATTTCGGCAACTTCGGTATTCCAGAGCACCTTGACGTTTGCCTTGGCGAAAAGCCGTTCCTGCAAGATCTTTTCCGCGCGGAAGGAATCGCGGCGGTGAACGACCGTCACCGACTTGGTGATGTTCGAAAGATAGAGCGCTTCCTCGACGGCGCTGTTGCCGCCGCCGACCACGATCACGTCCTTGTTGCGATAGAAGAAGCCATCGCAGGTGGCGCAGGCCGAGACGCCGAAGCCCTGGAAGTGCTGCTCACTCTCGATGCCGAGCCACTTTGCCTTGGCGCCGGTCGCGATGATCAGCGTATCGGCGGTCCAAGTGGTGCCGGAATCCGTGCGCACGACGAAGGGGCGCTGATGTGTGTCGACTTCGGTGACGAGGTCGTTGACGATTTCGGTGCCGACATGCTTGGCCTGCTGCAGCATCTGTTCCATCAGCCAGGGACCCTGGATGGGATCGGCGAAGCCAGGATAGTTTTCCACGTCGGTCGTGATCATGAGCTGGCCACCCTGTTCGAGGCCGGCGATCAGAACGGGTTGCAGCATGGCGCGGGCGGCATAAACGGCAGCCGTATAGCCGGCTGGACCGGAACCGATGATCAGCACCTTGGTATGGCGGGCAGGCATGTCATGTCCTTTCGATGACGCGTTTCGCGAAGGTGGGCGCCTATTTGGGATTCAGCAATCTCGCGATCCGCCGCCCCATTTAGGATTGTCGAGTGCAATTATTCAAGGGCAGCTTTGCATTGCTAACAAAGCAAATGTGTAGCGTGTGTAAGAATCGGTTACCACAATGAAACTTTCTTGCGAATTCTTCCACTTTATATAGAAGGCGCGAGAGGGGAATTAAAGGAAGGCAATCACCGTGCTGCGGGCCGAACTCGACGCCATCGATATAAAAATCCTCCGCGAACTGCAACGTGACGGGCGCATGACAAATGTCGAGCTTGCCGACCGCGTTGGGATCTCGGCTCCACCTTGTTTGCGTCGCGTTCGCAAGCTGGAAGAGGCCGGCGTCATCGAAGGCTATCACGCGATGTTGAACAGCCCCAAGCTGGGCTTCGACCTTGTCGCCTTCTGCATGGTCGGCCTGAAGCACCAGTCGGAGGCCAATCTGAAGGCCTTCGCAAACGCCACCTCGGAATGGCCGCTCGTGCGTCAGGCATGGATGGTGTCCGGCGACAGCGATTTCCTGCTGCATTGCGTTGCGGAAAACCTCACCCGCTTCCAGGATTTCGTTATCGAGGTGCTGACGGCGAACGAGCATGTCGACACCGTGCGCACCATGCTGACCATTCGGCAGGTGAAGAAGTTGGGGCTGGTGGAGCTTTAGAAGCATGGCGCCTTCCGACCGTCCCTGGCATCGATCGCTGGTCAAGACTGGCGCACGTGTCCTGCTTGGCGGTTCGCTTGCTCATATGCAGGATTGGTTTCCCGGGCTGTCCATCGAGCGTAGTGCGGGAACGGGAAGGGGCGAGGTTCGCTACAAGGGCGAGACGGTCGCCTCCCTTCTCGGGGCAGACGCGTTGCGCGAGCGCGCCAACGGCTCGATCTACATCATCGGCTCCGGCCCTTCGGTCAATGATTGCGATCTGACACGGCTTCCAGATGGCAGCGCCATTCTGCTCAACGGCGCGATCAACCTGATCGGGTCGCCGATCGGAACACCGCTTGGCGTCGCCGTCGAGGACGAGCGTTTCATCTGGCGGCATTTCGATCTCCTGAAGCAGAAGGTCGTGCCCGGGACGATCTGCCTGCTCTCCGTGTCAGTGCTTCGCGCGATCTGCGAGAACGATCGCGGCTTTCTCGCCGACAAGCGCGTGATCTTAATAGACGATATCCGCAAACCCTATGGTGCCAAGCGCCTGTCGATGCAGGACTTGCAACGCCTGGACTTCGTGCGATGCAACGATGGCCTGACGGCCGGGTTTTCGTTGCAGCCGGATCGTGGCGTGGTGCTGGGAGGATCGGTCGCGATTTCTGCGCTGCAATTCGCCCTATATTGCCGACCGCGGACCATCGGTCTCATCGGCATCGACATTTCCAACGCGCGTGGCCCGCGCTTCTACGAGAGCGTTGGCGAATCCGCTTTTTCGGGCATCGCCCAGGCCGAGGCACGTATCGTTGACCACATCACGCTTGCTCGCTCGATCGCCGCTGAAATGGGTATCGCGCTCGTGAACCATTCGCCGGTTTCGGTGCTGCTCAAATATGGTTTCGGGTATGACGACCAGTTTGCCCGCGCAAGGGCAAGCGCCGGATCGCATTGAATTTAAAGCCTTTTAGCCGGGCGATACGGCAGGCGTCGGAATGTAGGAAAGGCAGCCTTCATGCGCTGGTTCAAAACCAAGAAATCCGCAATCAAGAAGCTCGCCATTCGGCCGCCGAAACCCGAGCCGGAGCGTCAGGGCATTGCCATTGCCGTCTGCGTCAAAGATGAGGCGAACTATATCGAGGAATGGGTCCGCTTTCACAGGGCTGTCGGCATTTGCCACTTTATCGTTTACGACAATGGCTCTTCGGACCAGACCTGTGCCCTTCTTCGTCAGGCCCTCGACGCCGATATGTTGACCATCGTCCCCTGGGCGGGGCAGATAAGCGATGCCGGAGAGGATCGGTTGATCGACGGGCAGGTCGTGGCCTTCGCCCATGCGATCCTCAATTTCGGTGGCGCCTTTCGCCGCATGGCATTTGTCGATGCCGACGAGTTTCTCCTGCCGATGCGAGGCAAGACCGTCGAGGAGGCGCTTGCCGCGGTCGGCGATTTCCCGAATGTTTCCTTGCCGTGGCACATGTTCGGGACGAGCGGGCACAAGACGAAGCCTAAAGGTCCGCTAGCGCTGAACTACACCAAACGAGCATCGGATCCGCTCAGCAATGAAGAGCATGTCACCAATTTCAAATGCATCGTCGATCCCTGCGAGGTGATCGAAGTCAGCGTGCATCAGTTCAAGACACGTGAATTCGGCGATCTGACTGCCAACGATGCCGGCAAACGCTTTTCGCGCCGTGCGCGCAAGTCGCGTGAGTTCTATTCCAATCGTTTCCTGCAACTCAATCACTACTACAGCAAGTCCGAGGAGGAGTTGCGGGCCAAGATGGCGCGAGGATCGGCCTATGCGGTTTCCAAACAGCAGCTCGAGGAAAAGATGCTGACGACGATGCGGCATATCGAGGCCGATGTCGTCGAGGACCGCGCGATGATCGAATTCCTGGAACGCAACGGAATCGACCTTAGATAATAGCCGTCAGCGGTTTTCGATGAGGCGGGGGCCGAGAAGAGTTTGATAGACTTCTCCGATCGCCATCGCTTCCTTTTCGAGCGCGAAGTTGCTGCGCACGTGCAGGACGGCATTTTCGCCCTGGCGCAAAGCCTCATCGGGATCGGCAAGATAGGTAGCAATCGCCTTCGTCAGCGCCCCACCGTCGTCCGGCGGCACGATGGCGCCGGTTTCGCCGGGAACGATCATTTCGGCATAGGCGCCGGCGGTTGTTGCGACGACGGCCGTGCGCGAGGCCATCGCTTCCAGTGGCGTCAGGCCGAAGCCTTCGTTGCGGGATGGGGCGACGTAGAGCGTGGCGCGGCGATACCAGGGGCGGATATCATCGACCTCGCCAAGAAAACGGATACGGTCGGAAAGGCCCGCGGCGGCGACACTCTTTACCAACTCTTCGCCGAAAGCCCGGTGCTCGGCCGTGACCCTGCCGCAGACGATCGCGGTCCAATCAGGATATTGCGGCAGGAGCTCGATCATCGCCTTGACGAAGAGGTCCGTGCCCTTTTGATGGCGGACGCGGCCGAAGCAGCCGATGAGATATCTGCCCGGCAGTCCCGTCGCGGCCATGCGGTCGTCAGCCGTCTCGGGCGGATGAAACAGTTTCAGATCGACGCCATGCTGGATGACGGTGTGCGGCACCTGCAAGAAGGCGCCCGAGCCTGCGCTGGTTGCGATGACCGCGTCCATGCGACGGATCAACCAACGGGTATAATGTGAGTGCTTGCGTTGCGCGGCCGAGGTGAACAGCAGTTTCAATGGCATGCGCAGCACTGCCTTCATGAGCCACCCGGCAAGCATCTCGTTGTTGCGACGCGCATGCCAGACGCGGACGCGATGGCGGCGCGGATGCATCCAGAGGCCGGGCAGCCGGCTCCAGCCGAGCTTGGGCAGGTTTTCCGGCAGACCGGGGCCGAGGGTCACGATGCGGCAGCCGAATTCGATCTGTTTCGGGATCAGCTGCACGATCGTAGAGGTAACGCCGGATAGCCGGCGCTTGAAATTGGGCGCGATGACTTCGATTTCGCTGATGTCGCCCAAGTGCGACGGATCGCGATCACGCACGGACAATCAACCCCAGGAGACGGAGAGGATCTCGTAAGCCTTGGCGCCGCCGGGCGCATTGACCTCGATGGAATCGCCGACTTCCTTGCCGATCAGCGCGCGGGCGATCGGGGAGGAAATGGAGATGCGGCCCTGCTTCACATCGGCCTCCTGGTCGCCGACGATCTGATAGGTCTTTTCTTCTTCCGTGTCCTCGTCGACCAGTTTCACCCTGGCGCCGAACTTGATCTTATCGCCGGACATCTTGGAAAGGTCGATCACCTCGGCACGGGCCGTCAAGTCTTCCAGTTCACTGATGCGGCCTTCGTTATGGCTCTGAGCTTCCTTGGCGGCATGGTACTCAGCATTTTCCGAGAGGTCGCCATGGGCGCGGGCTTCGGCAATTGCCTCGATGATTCGCGGGCGCTCTTCCTGCTGACGCCAGCGCAGCTCTTCCTGCAGCTTGACGAACCCGCCCTGTGTCATCGGTACCTTTTCAACCATTTCCTTATCCTTCACTCCCTGTGCTGCGCTCTCGCAGACACAAAAGAAAACAGGTCCCGAAGCGGAACTTCGGAACCGTGCAAATTGGTCATTCGCCGGAATATAGCAGATCGACTCAACCGATTTCCAGAAAATTCGCATTGAGTTCACTGAAGCTCAGTTGGGTACGTTGCTTCTCCAATAAAAGGGATGAGACAAATTTCCTGCTATTCGAGATCATTCCGACTTGCCGGTCAGTGGCCGACTTTCGTGACGGGCCAGCATTTCGGATCCGTAACGCGTTACAGGCCCCTGGATTGGCCTGAGTATCAGCTTGCCACCGAGAAGTTTGTTCTGAAGCGTTTCCAATTGTTCATCCGTTGGGCCGTTGTTCGTATCGGCGACCGTATGGACAATTACGGTGCCCAACAGCGGAAAGACCATCAGATACTGGTTGCCGAGGCCTGATGCCCAATAGAAGGAATGATCCGCGCAGCCTGAGTTATCTTCAGACGAGTCCAGTCGATATTTGCCGATCCACCAGCTGTAACCGTATCCGATAGCCGGCCCCGGATGGGCGTAGGCGGTCGCGCTCGCACGAATCCATTCGGCCGGGATCAATTGCCGATCCTGCCACTGACCCTCTCGCTGAAACAAAAGCCCCACCCTGGCGAGATCGCGCGGCGACATTCGAATTTTGTAGGCTGGATGCAACGATTGCGGACCGGTCTTGAAATAGAAGTGATCGCGACGGAAATCCTGCATCTGCAGAGGTGTCGCGATCCGTTCGTCGAAATCGTCGGCCAATGGAATGCCGGTCAGTTGCCGCACGGCGACGCCCAAGACGTTGAAATCCCAATTGTTATAGAACCAATATTCGCCTCGCTGATATCGTCCCCGAGCCGGGGGAATGGAAGGGCCTTGATCGACCGCAGCGTGGTAGACACCAGATCTTGATGTCAGCAGGTCGGCGATCGTCGCCTGCTTTTCCTGCTGCGTCAGAACGGGTTCGCAATCATCAATGCCAAGCTCCGCTATGGTGGTTCGCAGATCGATCGTTCCTTCTGCGACATGAATGCCGATCAATGCACTCAGAAGGCTTTTGCGCATCGAGGCGATACCGCCGGTATATGACACCGCTCCCCACTCGCTGGCCACGATGCCGTCTTGCACGACGAAGATCGCGCTGGTTCCGATGGTGGCGGCGAAATCATAGGCGGCTTCAAGCTGCGCGCCGGACCAGCCAACGGCTTCGGGCGAGGCGGCATAGGTCCAATTTTCGGCTGGGTATGCGATGTCTGCCGTCACGAATCATCTCCATCCGATTTCCTCCCAACATTATGCTCTTCATTGACTTCCGTATCTGGAACATATAGAGAACATACGCATGAAGAAGTCGCTTAAAGAACGCCTCGCTATTCTTTCGGATGCTGCCAAATATGACGCCTCTTGCGCGTCGAGTGGGACGGAAAAGCGCAATTCCTCGATGTCGGGCGGACTTGGCTCTACGGAGGGTTCGGGCATCTGTCATGCCTATGCGCCGGACGGGCGCTGCATCTCGCTGTTGAAAATACTGCTCACCAATTTCTGCATCTACGACTGCGCCTATTGCATCAATCGATCCTCCAGCAATGTCGAGCGGGCCCGCTTCACGCCGGAGGAAGTGGTCTGGCTGACGCTGGAATTCTATCGACGGAATTATATCGAAGGGCTGTTTCTATCGTCTGGTATCATCCGTTCCTCTGATCACACGATGGAGGAGATGGTGCGGATCGCCCGCGAGCTTCGCACCACCCACAATTTCCGTGGTTACATTCATCTGAAGTCCATTCCCGAAGCGTCGGCCAAGCTGGTCGAGGAGGCGGGGCTTTATGCCGATCGTCTTTCGCTCAATATCGAGCTGCCGACGGACAAGGGAATTGCGCGTCTCGCACCCGAGAAGAAGCCGTCAGGCATTCGCCGCGCCATGGGCGAGCTTCGGCTGAAAATCGAGGAGGCAGGGGAGCCGACATTGAGGAGCAAGAGCCGCAAGCGGTTTGCGCCCGCGGGCCAGAGCACACAAATGATCGTCGGTGCCGACGGTGCCAATGACGCGACCATCCTTGGCACCAGTGCCCGGCTTTATGGCAGCTATGGCCTGAAGCGCGTCTATTACTCCGCCTTCAGCCCCATTCCTGACTCGTCTAAGAACCTGCCGCTGATCAAGCCGCCGTTGATGCGCGAACACCGGCTCTATCAGGCCGATTGGCTCTATCGCTTCTATGGTTTCGGCATCGAGGAGATCACGGCAACGCGGCAGGACGGCATGCTCGATCTTGACCTTGATCCCAAGCTTGCCTGGGCGCTTGGCCATCGCGCGGATTTTCCTGTCGACGTCAACAAAGCCGACCGCGAGAGGTTGCTGCGCGTGCCGGGCCTTGGCACCAAGACGGTCAAGGCCATCCTTTCCGGTCGTCGTTTCCGGCGCCTTCGCCTCGAAGATCTCGCGCGGCTTGGCGTGTCGATCAAGAAGGTACAGTCTTTCATTGCCGCCGAGGGGTGGACGCCGCGTAGGTTGCTTGATCGCTCGGATTTGCGCGCGATGTTCGAGCCGCAGCCCCAGCAGTTGACGCTGCTCTGATGCACAGGATCATGCTGGAGGGCAGGGGAGATTTGGCCGAGTGGCGTGATGCTGCCCGCGGCCTTGCCATGGCGGGCGTGCCTCCCGAGGAAGTGGAATGGGTGGAAAAGGGCGCCGACAAGCAGCTCTTCTGGGAGCACGATGCGGCACCGCCACTGGCCGGCTCGCGACAAATGACGGTGCCTCCGGTCTTTATCGAGCTTGCCGAGTCCGTGATCTGCCATTCTGATCCGGCCCGGTTCGGACTGCTTTATCGCCTGCTATGGCGATTGCAGGTCGATCGTCGCCTGCTCGATGTGGCATCTGACGAGGATGTGTCTCTCGCGCGGCTGATGGCGAAGAGTGTCTCCCGTGATGCGCACAAGATGACGGCTTTCGTTCGCTTCAAGGAGATCAAGGCGGAGGCTGAGAACGGGCGGCGGGGGTTCGCTGCCTGGTTCGAACCTGACCATCATATCGTTGCGCGGAAAGCGCCGTTCTTTCAGCGTCGCTTTGCCGACATGGACTGGATTATCGCCACGCCGAAGGGGTCGGCTGCCTGGGACGGACAAAAGCTGACTGTCAGCACAGAGCCATGCATCAAACCGGATCTCGCTGACGAGACGGATGAACTCTGGCGCACCTACTATGCGAGCATCTTCAATCCCGCGCGGCTGAAGGTAAAGGCGATGCAGGCGGAAATGCCGAAGAAATACTGGAAGAACCTGCCGGAGGCATCGCTCATTCCGGGCCTGGTTGCAGATGCCGAGGCGAAGGTTCTGGACATGGCAAAACGTCAGGCGACGGAACCGTTGCCATTCCATCAGCGATTGCAGGAGGCTGCGGCGCGTGTACCGGCCGCGCCTCAACCCCTTAGCGGGACGCTGGAAGCGCTTCGCGAAGAGGCGCGCCATTGCACGCGCTGCGAACTTTACTGCCACGCGACACAGACGGTCTTCGGCGAGGGACCGGCGGATGCGCAGGTCATGTTCGTCGGCGAACAGCCCGGCGATCAGGAAGATCTGGCCGGTCGTCCCTTCGTCGGCCCGGCCGGCAAGTTGTTCGATCAGGTTCTTTCGGAAACGGGCATCGAACGGCAGGCGCTTTACATAACGGGCGCGGTGAAGCACTTCAAATATGAGCCGCGCGGCAAGCGCCGTATCCACCAAAGGCCGAATTTGGGTGAGGTGAAGCGCTGTCGCTGGTGGCTGAACCTTGAGATCGAGCTGATAAAGCCGAAGCTGGTGGTCGCCATGGGTGCCACGGCCCTATTTGCGTTGACCGATTCCAAAATGCGCCTATCCGACATTCGCGGGAGTACAATTCCTCTGGCCGAGGACAGAATGCTCTTTGTGACGGTGCATCCGTCTTATCTCCTGCGTATTCCGGATGAAGACAGGAAAGCGGAGGAGTTGACGCGGTTTCATGCGGATATGACCGCAGTGCGTCAGCTTATGCAGTCATTCTCGTGAGTAGCTTCTATAGGTAAGATAACAACGTCAGTCGAAACGGATGAAATTTGGAAGGCTTTGCTAGCTGGTATTTCAGTATCATTGAATCGCTCATTTCAGGAACATCTTAATATCTTCACTATAGTCTCGCTTGCGCTGCTGTATCGGGGCTAACATGGAAGACAAGGAAATCATCGAGCCGAGCGTATTGGCATCCATGCTGATGCGGCTATTCGAGTTCGCGCCGATCGCGATGGCAATCACGACCAGCGATACGAAAACTTCCAGCTATGCCAAGGTCAACGATGCCTATCTGAAGCTGACGGGTCTGCGTTGGGAGGATATCTGCGGCAAGAGACTGATTTCCAAGGGATCGGCGATCGACAGCCCGGCGCGCGACCGCAGGCACAGACTGCTTGCGGAGGAAGGTTCCTACGTTCTCGAAGAGGTCGATATCCGTCATGCCGACGGTACGATCATTCCAACGCTCATTTCGGCGCAACGGACGGTCATAGACGGCGTGTCGTTCGATGTGGAAGTGATCCTCGACGTATCGACGCGTGTGCGCCATCAGCGCGAGATGGAGCTAGCGCTCCTGGAATCGGCGCGTACCGATTTTCTTACCGGCCTTCCCAATCGAGCAGGCTTCGAGGTCGAAGTGACGGAGCGCCTCTCGCTGGAGCGGACGGGAACGAGCGACTTGGCACTGGTCTATATCGACTTGAACGGTTTCAAGCCGGTCAATGACACGATGGGACATGCCGCCGGTGACGAGGTGTTGAAGACGATCGCCAGCCGGTTGCGCGAGAATTTCAGGAGTGGAGACTATATCGCCCGCGTCGGCGGAGACGAATTCGTTATCCTTCTGGATGTCGAAACGCCCAAGATGGCAGGCCTCTTGCACGACCTTGAGGTTGCGGCAGAACGGATATTCAAGCCAATTGCGGTCGAAGGTCTTGTTGCTGACGTTGGCGCCGCCGTCGGCGTTGCTTTCCTGCAGCCGGACGATACGAGCGTCTCCTTCACCAAGCGCGCCGACAGCTACATGTACATTGCGAAGTCGACCCGCCAACGTATCGCAATCGTTGCTCTCGGTGCCGCCATGAGCGAGATGGCGACAGCGGTGCTCGCGGAGCGCCGTTCTGACGTCGCCTGATCTTTCCGGCGCCGGCTCATCAATAAGGTTCCACCTCGTATTGTTCCGGCAGGTTCGGCGGCTTGTAGGGATCGCCGACGTAGTTTTCATCGAGGCGATCGACCACGGATTGGTGGATTAGCGCGCCGTCAGGAATGAAGCGATGGTCGGCCATCGGCAGGTAGATGCCTGTCGTGTCGCCGCGCTTGCGCCATGAGGTGATCGGCGTCCGGCGCGGCACATATTCCAGCAACCGCCAGGCCCAGTTCATGGCATCGTGCAGCGCCGCGCCGATGCCGGGCTGGACATAGGGCTTGGACGGATCCTTGCCGAGGACGACCTGATCGACGGCATCGTCGTCGTAGTGGAGGCCGCAGGGCTTGGTTTCCTGGATCATCCAGACGAGCGGTATCTTGATCTGCCGGCTCTCAGCCTCTGGATAGCCGCCACCGACATCGCCATGGACGCCGGCGAACCAGACTTGCTTCAGATCCTGCGGCGGCGCTGATGTCGCCGGTCGGAAGGGGCCGCCCCAATATTCCTGGCCAGGCGTCCATGGCAGCGGAGTGAACATGGTCCGCCGCTCGTCGATGGCGAAGGCCTGCCGAACGATCCCGACGCTCGGGTTCTTGTTGGTAAAGGGCAGGGTTTCCAATTGCGGCGCCCATTTGCCCGCTTCGATAACGGAGGAAACCGTATCGAAGAGCCCGAGCAACTTGATCGGCGGGCGAAAAGTCTGCAGCGTCCGCTCGTAGAGTCGCATGGCCTCGAAGGCTGACGGCGCCTTGTGCAGTTTCGCCGAGAAATCCCCGCCGCCGCGATGCTGCTCGGCCTTCGGGATACCCTTGTAGGCACGGTAGGCATAATCGACGAGATTGAGGTGGTAGGGGTTCATAAGCCCCAGCGCGTGGATAAAACCCGCCAGCACCCGGGCGGTATAGGCGCCGCGACTGAAGCCGAAGATATAGAGGCGGTCATGATCGGGCGTATGGCCCTCGGCGTCGACAGGATTGTGCCGATAGTTCTCGACGATGAAACGATAGGCTTCCTTGACGTTCTGATCGATGCCCCAGCCGGTCGCAAGGCCCCAGATTTCAACGGTCTTGCGATAGGCGTTCGACCAGGAATCGGCTGCGCCGAAGGTGCCTACACCGGGGTCGTAATAGACGATTTGTTCCTCGTCGCGCTTCAGAACGCCGAAGAGCCTCAGAATATTGGTGCGATCCCTCGAGATTTCGTTCGACGTTCCGTCGAACAGAATGACGATGTTTTTCGGCATGCTGCTCCCCTCGGATAAACCTCGGGTAGAAGTTTAGCATGGTCTGGAGCGCGTTGTAATTTGGGGTCGTGGATTGTGGGGGGCGCAGCGCGCCCCAGCCACATCAGAAATAGGCCTGCAACGGCTGCACTTCGAGATTGCCGGCCTTCAGCGCCTTGATCGCCATGGCTGCAGCTTCGGCGCCGGCCATGGTCGTGTAATAGGGCACCTTCTGCATCAAGGTGGCGCGACGCAGCGACTTGGAGTCCGAGATCGCCTTGTTGCTGTCGGTCGTGTTGATGACCAGCTGGACCTGACGGTTGCGGATGGCGTCCTCGATATGCGGGCGGCCTTCGAGCACCTTGTTGATCTTGGTGGCTGCGATGCCGTTTTCGGCGAGGAAGCGCTGTGTGCCGCCGGTTGCGAGAACCTTGAAACCCAGCTCGGTCAGCATACGGATCGCCGGCAGGACGCGCGGCTTGTCGTCGTCGCGGACTGATACGAAGACCGTTCCGTCGCGCGGCAGTTCGACGCCGGCGCCGAGCTGGCTCTTGGCGAAGGCCAGCGCGAAATCCGTGTCGAGGCCGATGACTTCGCCGGTTGAGCGCATTTCCGGGCCGAGCAGCGTGTCGACGCCGGGGAAGCGGGCGAAGGGGAAGACGGCTTCCTTGACGGCGATGTGCTTCAAGTTGCGGGGATCGGGCTTATTGCCATAGGCGGCGAAGGCCGCATCCAGCTTTTCGCCGGCCATTGCGCGTGCTGCGATCTTGGCGATCGGCGCGCCGATGGTCTTGGCGACGAAGGGCACGGTACGGGAGGCGCGGGGGTTGACTTCCAGCACGTAAACGGTGCCGTCCTTGATTGCGAACTGGACGTTCATCAGGCCGACGACGTTCAGTGCCTTGGCCATGGCCTTCGCCTGACGCTCGAGTTCATCCAGCATCTCCTTCGACAGCGTGCGTGGCGGCAGCGAGCAGGCGCTGTCGCCGGAGTGAATGCCGGCTTCCTCGATATGCTCCATAATGCCGGCGACATAGGCGTCCGTGCCGTCGGAGAGGCAGTCGACGTCGACTTCGATGGCGTTGCTCAGGTAGCTATCGAAAAGCAGCGGGTTCTTGCCGAGAAGCGTGTTGATCTGACCGGTCTTGTCGTTCGGGTAGCGCTGCTTGATGTCTTCAGGCACCAGCTCCGGAACCGTGTCCAGAAGATAGGTCTGCAGCATCGATTCCGAGTGGATGATCTGCATGGCGCGGCCGCCGAGAACGTAGGAGGGGCGAACGACCAGCGGGAAGCCGATTTCAGTCGCGACAAGGCGGGCCTGCTCGACGGAATAGGCGATGCCGTTATTCGGCTGGTTGAGGTCGAGCTTCATCAGGAGCTTCTGGAAGCGGTCGCGGTCTTCGGCCAGGTCGATCATATCAGGCGCGGTGCCGAGGATCGGAATGCCGTTCTTTTCCAGCGCTTCCGCGAGTTTCAGCGGAGTCTGGCCGCCGAACTGGACGATGACGCCGACGACTTCGCCATTTTCCTGCTCTGCGCGCAGGATCTCGATGACATCTTCGGCCGTCAGCGGTTCGAAGTAAAGGCGATCGGATGTGTCGTAGTCGGTCGAGACCGTCTCCGGATTGCAGTTGATCATGATTGCTTCATAGCCAGCGTCGCGCAGCGCGAAGGCGGCATGGCAGCAGCAGTAATCGAACTCGATGCCCTGGCCGATACGGTTCGGACCGCCGCCGAGGATGACGACCTTCTTGCGGTCGGAAATCTGTGCTTCCGAGCGCGCGGCGCCGAGGAAGGGCGTCTCATAGGTCGAGTACATATAGGCGGTCGGCGAGGCGAATTCGGCGGCGCAGGTGTCAATGCGCTTGAAAACGGGGCGAACGTTCAGGCTGTTGCGCAGCTCGGCCACTTCCTTCGGGCGCTTGCCGGTGAGGGTCGCGAGGCGGGTGTCGGAGAAGCCCATGGCCTTCAGCATGCGCAGGTTTGCGGCATCGGTCGGCAGGCCATGCTCGCGGATGCGGGCTTCCATGTCGACGATCGCCTTGAACTGGGCGAGGAACCAGGGGTCGATCTTGCAGCCCTCATGCACCTCTTCAATCGAGAGACCCATGCGCAGCGCCTGGGCGACCATGCGCAGACGGTCCGGCGTCGGCGTGCCGATCGCGGCGCGGATGGCATTCTGGCTGCCTTCGCCTTCTTCCATGCCGGGGATCTCGATCTCGTCGAGGCCGGTCAGGCCGGTTTCGAGACCGCGAAGGGCCTTCTGCAGCGACTCGGCAAAGGTGCGGCCGATCGCCATGACTTCACCGACCGACTTCATCGCTGTCGTCAGGACAGGCGAGGCGCCCGGGAACTTCTCGAAGGCGAAGCGCGGGATCTTCGTCACGACATAGTCGATGGATGGTTCGAAGGAGGCCGGGGTCGCGCCGCCGGTAATGTCGTTTTCAAGTTCGTCCAGCGTGTAGCCGATGGCGAGCTTGGCCGCGACCTTGGCGATCGGGAAGCCTGTTGCCTTCGAGGCGAGAGCGGACGAGCGCGAGACGCGTGGGTTCATTTCGATGACGACGAGGCGGCCGTCCGCCGGGTTGACGGCGAACTGGACGTTCGAGCCGCCGGTCTCGACGCCGATCTCGCGCAGAACCGCGATCGAGGCGTTGCGCATCATCTGGTATTCCTTGTCCGTCAGGGTCAAGGCAGGCGCGACGGTGATCGAGTCGCCGGTGTGGACGCCCATCGGATCGATGTTTTCGATCGAGCAGATGATGATGCAGTTGTCCGCCTTGTCGCGGACGACTTCCATCTCATATTCCTTCCAGCCGAGCACCGACTCCTCGATCAGCACTTCCGTCGTCGGGGACGCATCGAGACCGCCGCCGATGATTTCGAAGAATTCCGAGCGGTTATAGGCAATGCCGCCGCCGGTGCCGCCCATGGTGAAGGACGGGCGGATGATGGCGGGCAAGCCGACGACATCGATCGCCTGCGCAGCGATTGCCATGGCATGGCTGATATAGCGCTGCTTGCGGTCGGTCTCGCCGAGGTTCCATTCGTTTTCGAGCGCATCGAGCGCCTTGTCGAGCTCCTTCGCGTTTTCCGGGCCTGACAGGCTTTCGCGCAGCTTGGCGCGTTCGGCCTCATGGGTCTTGCGGTCGGCGTCCTTGATATCGGTGGCGTTTGCCAGCATCGAGCGCGGTGTTTCCAGACCGATGCGGTTCATTGCCTCGCGGAAGAGGGCGCGGTCTTCGGCCATATCGATTGCGGCGGGCTTTGCGCCGATCATCTCGACATTGTAGCGGTCGAGCACGCCCATGCGCTTGAGGGAAAGCGCGGTGTTCAGCGCCGTCTGGCCGCCCATGGTCGGGAGCAGCGCATCCGGGCGCTCCTTCGCAATGATCTTGGCAACGACTTCAGGCGTGATCGGCTCGACATAGGTCGCGTCCGCCAGGCCCGGATCGGTCATGATCGTTGCCGGGTTGGAGTTGACGAGGATGACGCGGTAGCCTTCCTCTCGCAGCGCTTTGCAGGCCTGGGTGCCGGAATAGTCGAACTCGCATGCCTGGCCAATGACGATCGGTCCCGCGCCGATGATGAGGATCGATTTGATGTCTTGGCGCTTCGGCATGGGCGATATCCGTTTCTAGCTGCGCAGAAAGCCGGCCAGGGTGGGAGATCACCGGGTCGGGTCGCGCATGGAGGGTCTTTTCAGGCTAGAAGCGGCTTATAGGCAAATGTTTTTGCAAACGGAACCCCATAAATTGCGCCGCCGACAGGAATCTGCCTTTGCGCGGCCCTCAATGGCCTCGGCGCGATTTACGCGCCGAGTATATAATGCGGCACGAAACGAGAGCTGTTTTTCGTCACCGGCGTATCGTCCTCGCGAATCCCGATGCCGGCCGACTTGCCGGCGACGATCCAGGATCCGATCACGGCCCAGTCGTCGCCGAAGCGCGGCAGCATGTGGAGCGCCTGAACCACATAGCCTTCTTCGCCATAGGGGCCTTCCACCGAATAGGCGTTCTCGCCACCGCGCACCAGCGTCACGTTTGCACCTTCGCGAGACAAAAGCGGCTTCCGCGCATGGGCATCTCCAAGACGCCTTGCCCGCGGATCATCCTCAAAATAGGCCGGTAGCAGATTGGGGTGATCGGGAAAGATCTCCCAGAGCACCGGCAGCAGGCCCTTGTTCGACAGCGTCAATTTCCACAAGGGTTCCATGATACGCGTCGATGTCAGCGGCAGGTGATGGCCAAAGGGCTCGCGCACCATGGATTCGAGCGGATATAGCTTGAACAGCCGCTTGATCCGTCGCCGGCGAAGATCCCTGAACCAATGGTCGGCATCGACGCCGACCTGCCGCATGTCGATCCTCGTCGTTCTCCAGCCGGCCTGGGTGGCACAATCCATCAGATAGTCGATCGTCACGAGATCTTCTTCGGAATCCAAAATTCCGGCGAAATGCATGCGGCCAAGCCAGGTCTTCACGCTGCGTAGAGCGTTGATCAGTCTCTCATGGATAGAGTTGAACTGGTCTGCCGTCGCCGGCAGATGTCCGCGAGACTTCATGTCCTCGAGCCAACGCCATTGAAAGACGGCGCTTTCGAAGAGGCTCGTCGGGGTATCGGCGTTGAATTCCAATAGCTTCGCCGGACCATTGCCGTCAAAGGCTAGGTCGAAGCGGCCATAGAGATCATAGTCGCGCCGCTTCCACGAGGCGCTCACTGCGTCGTGGTAGTCGTCGGGGATTGCCATTCGGCGCATCAGGCCGCGATCGGCGGAGATGTGATCGACGGCGCGGTAGCACATTGACATCAATTCCTCCGACGGTGCTTCGAGTTCCTCCTCGATTTCCGTCAGGGTGAATTCGTAGGCATGCCGTTCGTCCCAATAGCGCTCGCCGTATATGGAGTGGATGGTGAAGCCACAGACTTCTGCATCGGCCTTCCAGTCAGGCCGTTCCGTCATCTCGACGCGTTTCATAACCGTAACCCCGCCTCACTCGCCGCCGCCGCCGTGGCCGCCACCTTCGCCGCCGCCGAAACCGAAGCCGCCTCTTGCGATGCCAGAGGAGAAGTCGCTATTGCCGCCGCCATATCCTCCGCCAGAGCCGTTATTCCCCGACGACTGATCCTGCTGCAGACTAGCCAACTTTACCTCAACATGGCCGGGCCGGTCCGCGATGAGCGTGCCTGCATCGTCGCGAAAGCTGCTCCGGTTGACTTTCCGATAGAGCGCGCGAGAAGGCAGCGCTTCGCCCTCCTGGGTGTGCGTGCCCATGAGATAGCCGCTGAGTTTCGGGATGAAGAGGCCGCCGGGCGTGTGAGCCGCAGTGACCGGCTGACATTGGTCGATCCCATAATTCGCCTGGCAAGCGTCCAGGCTGGAAAAGGCGGGAGCATTCGTATCATGGTCCTTCAGCGCAACCGCGTAATCAGCCACGCATTTATCGGCATCATATTTGGCGCTGGCAATGCAGTTGTCGGCGTCGACATAGACATCGGATTGCACTTTTTCGCCGCAACTCGTCAGAGCCGCCGTGCCCATCAGCAACAGCGGAACAGTCACAGATCGTTTCATCAAACCCTCATGCGGCGCGCGGTATCGCGTCGACCGCCAATTGCGAGATATGCGCGAATTATTTGGTCATGCGCAATCGATTTTTCAACGGGGGGTTACGGTAGAACGAGTACGCGTATCTCGCCGGACCGCGCAGGACGGCCGATTGCGTCGGGCGCCTCGTCGAGCGAAATAGTGCGCGAGATCAGCGGTGCGACCTGGATCGCGCCCGAAGCGATGAGGTCGGCGGCGCGGGCGTGGGTGAAGGGGTTGACGAAGGAGCCGATGATCTTCAGTTCGCGGAAGAGGATGTCGAAAGGCTCGATCTCGATCTTTGTGCCTTGCGGCATGACGCCCAGGATAACGACGGTGCCGCCGGTTCTTGCCATGCGCACGGATTGCTCGACCGTTTCGCGCACTCCGGCACATTCGATGACGACGTCGGCGCCGCCGGGCAAGAGGCCGCTGGCACCATTGATGGCAGCGATCGGATCGTGTCCGGTGGGATCGAGGGTTGCGGTTGCGCCCAGCCGCTCGGCGAGCGCTCGCTTTTCCGGATGTCGGGTGACGAGGACGACGCGGCTCGCGCCGGCAAGACGCGCCAGTTGGACGACAAGCAGGCCGATGACACCACCGCCGAGCACGACGACGGAGTCTCCCGTCTTGATCTCCGCGAGATCGATGCCATGCAGGCAACAGGCGAGGGGTTCGCAGAAGGTGCCGTGGAGCGGGTCGAGATCGAGCGGCAATTCGACGGCCTGGTTCTGCGGGAGGATGACATATTCGGCAAAGCCACCATCCCGATGGATGCCGATCGCCTGGAGCTTTTCACAGAGGTTGACGCGGCCACGGCGACACTGGCTGCAGCGGCCGCAGGCGATGTTCGGATCGCCGGTGACGCGCATGCCAACCCGAAAATCCGCTACGCCTTCACCGATCTCTGCGACGATGCCCGAGAATTCGTGTCCGAGGGTGACGGGCGGCGCTGCAGGAAATTCACCGAGATAGAGATGCCGATCCGTCCCGCATATGCCGCAGGCCTCGATGCGCACGAGCATCTGGCCCGGACCCGGAGAGGGTTTTTCGATATCGCGCGCAAATAGTTGTCCGACGGCTTCCAGGCGCACGGCTCTCATAGGCTACCTCCCAACTCTCTCCTGACTTCATGGAGATCGAAATTTCGGCGGTGGTCAAGCTCGCGATCGTCTTTATGGTCCGCATGCGCTACCGGTGATGGAGGTGCAAAGCAGTTAAGCCACCATTAATGGTAATGCGTGATACTATATTGCAATCGTAGCGAGATTTTCGTTCAGTCGACGTGAGAATATACGCGATAGATTGAGGGCGAGGGGCTGAATGGGCAATCCAGCGCTATGGCGAAGCCAATTGATGATTTGGGCCAAGGATTGTGTCCGAGAAACTTGGCAGAAGATCCGTGCGGATCTGCCGGCTTATACTTTCATCGCTATTTATACTGTTATCGGGCTGATCTTGCTTGAGACAGCCGGCCATCCGGAATTGTCCGCATATCAGATCTATTTCAATCAGTGGACTACCCTCTTCCTTTTCTCCTTGCCGACGATGACGATCGCTATCGAGCTCGCGGTCGTCATTAAAAGGTTTGACAAGCGCCGCCGACTGGCGCTTCGGCACGCATTTTCGCCGGCGCGCATTGCCCGGCTGTTATCCGGAATGTTGCTTCTCATGGGAATGATGTTTTTTCAGGGCACATTTACGTCTGTGAAGAACATCCTGCCGATTTTGCGTGGCGGTTTCCTCTATGATCGGGTCCAGGCCGACCTGGATAAAATGCTTCACTTCGGCAATGAGCCCTGGCGTCTTCTTTATGCTTTCGGTCGCAGCGATCTCGTCTTGAAGCTCCTGGAATTGAACTATGACGTCTTCTGGTTCATCGTATGTTTCCTGACCCTGTTCCTCGTCGTGACCTCGCCGAAGGCAGAGGCAATCCGTTTCCGTTATATCGCGATGTTTATGGTTGTCTGGGTGGTCTGCGGCAATCTTCTCGCAGCTGTCTTCATCTCGGCAGGACCAGCTTTCTATGGAGACGTGACCGGTGATACGGATCGCTTCGCCGATCAGATGGCATTCCTCGCGACCAGTTCGTCATCGCACTCGGCCGTTGCCGTTCAGAGGTATCTCTGGTCCCTCTATGCCCACGGGGTTGCCGGTTTTGGATCCGGGATATCCGCATTTCCAAGCATTCATGTCGGTCTGGTAACGATGAACGCTTTCTTCGCTGCTGAAGTGTCGCGGCGCTTGGGCATCGCCGCCTTCTGCTATGCGTTTTTTGTGGCGGCAAGCTCTATCTATCTCGGCTGGCATTATGCAATCGACGGATATGTTTCCATGATTGTGGTCGGTCTTTGCCATTTTGCGGTCAAGTGGCTTATGGCACTTCGTTGGCGTGGTCGGTCGGAGGAGACGGCTGCCGCTGTTCGACATGGCATTTGAGATCGGGATTGATATTTTTTCCTCAGGCTCAGCTTGCGAAAAGCCGTCAATCCGATAGGGCTGCTGGAATTCTGTCACCCTCAGGATATATAAGTACCTTCTAAGACCCTTTCGGGTTCAGCACACGCCGGGGAGGTGCAAATGGAATGGAAGGGACGTCGGCAATCCGACAATATTGAGGATGATCGCAGCGTATCGCCTGGCGGCGGGCTGGGGGATGATCCCTTCCGACGCGGCGGTTTCGGCTTTCCCGGCGGCGGTGGCGGAGGAATGCGGCGTGTCGGCGGCGGCATGAGCATCGGCACGATTATCTTCTTCGTCGTCATCTATCTGGTGCTGAAAGCCATGGGTATCGACGTGCTGCAGATCCTCGACGAGGGCGGCGGCACGATCGGCGGCTCCGGCTACGAGCAGAGCAATTCGGTACCGAATAATGGGGCGACGGACGAGACGAAAGCTTTTGTCGCTACGGTTCTGGCGGAAACGGAAGACACCTGGAACGGCATCTTCAAGGCGAGCGGACAGACCTACGAGGAGCCGAAGCTCGTGCTCTTTTCCGGTCATATCGATTCCGCCTGTGGCTTGGCGTCTGCGGCAACCGGGCCGTTCTATTGCCCGAGCGACCGCAAGGTCTATCTCGACATGGCCTTTTTCCAGCAGATGAAGAACCAGCTCGGCGCCGATGGCGATTTCGCCCAGGCCTATGTAGTGGCGCATGAAGTCGGCCATCACGTCCAGAATCTTCTCGGCATCCTGCCCAAGGTCAACCAGATGCGGCAGCGGATGAGCGAGGCAGATTCCAACGCGATGTCGGTTCGTGTCGAACTGCAGGCGGACTGCTTTGCCGGTATCTGGGGCAAATATACCCAGCAGAAGGGCATTCTCGACCCCGGCGACCTGGAAGAGGCGCTGAATGCGGCCCAGCAGATCGGCGACGACACACTGCAGAGAAAGGCTCAGGGCTATGTCGTTCCCGAGAGCTTCAATCACGGCACGTCGGCACAGCGCGTGAAGTGGTTCAAGCAGGGCTTCGATACCGGCAAGGTCAATGCCTGCGATACGTTCTCGAATCCGGTGTAGGCGACCGTCGTTTCGGGGCGAGGGTAGCGAGCTTGTTACGCCGCTGTTCTTGCTCCTGGGCCTTGCTTTTGGCTGGATTCCTGTGCTTGTCACAGGAATCCAGCCACGGCGCGTCTGCGCCGTGAATGACTTTGCCAGATCCTCAAGAGTTTCCCGCGCCCAAGGACTTGGGCGCACTGGATTCCTGTGACAAGCACAGGAATGAGGGGTGGGAGCGGCGCTCCGGGCAAAGCGGCAGAGAAGCCTCCTACTTCTCGCTGTCCATATGTGCGAGCTGCGCATCGGGATAGCGATTGCCGGCTGCGGCATCCCTTGGGACGGCTTTTTCGATTGCGGCAAAATCCTCGGGAGACAGGTGAACAGATTGTGACCCTAGCGCTTCGGTCAGCCGATCCCGGCGGCGTGCGCCGATGAGGGGGATGATGTCATCGCCGCGGGAGGCGACCCAGGCGATGGCGATCTGGGCGACCGAAGCGCCCTTGGCGTCGGCGATCTTTCGCAGCGCTTCGACCAAGGCGAGGTTCTGGTCAATATTGGCGTCCTGGAAGCGCGGGCTGAAGGCGCGGAAATCGCCTTTCTGTTTCCCGTCGCCTTTCTGCCAGTGACCGCTGATCAGACCGCGCGACAGAACGCCATAGGCGGTGATGTCGATGCCGAGGTCGCGGCAGGTCGGCAGGATATTGTCCTCGATGCCGCGGGAGATCAGCGAATATTCTATCTGCAGGTCGACGATCGGATGAACTGCTGCGGCGCGACGAATGGTGTCGGCGCCGACCTCGGAAAGGCCGATATGCCTGATATAGCCGGCCTTGATGAGATCGGTGATGGTGCCGACGGTCTCTTCGATTGGTACATTCGGATCGAGGCGGGCCGGGCGGTAGATATCGATATGGTCGACGCCGAGGCGTTGCAGGGTGTAGGCGAGGAAGTTCTTGATGGCCGCCGGGCGCGAATCGTAACCCGACCAGGCGCCGGCCGGATCGCGCAGAGCGCCGAACTTGACGCTGATCAGGAAATCGTCGCGGTTCAGGCCCTTGATCGCTTCGCCGATCAGCATCTCGTTGTGGCCCATGCCGTAGAAGTCGCCGGTATCGAGCAGGTTGATGCCCGCATCGAGTGCAGCGTGGATCGTGGCGATGCTTTCGGCGCGGTCGGATGGTCCGTACATGCCGGACATGCCCATGCAGCCGAGGCCGATGGCGGAAACCTCAGGCCCGGTCTTGCCCAATCGATGCATCTTCATTTGCCTTCTCCTTCGTTATCGGCGCCACGGCGGCGTCTTTGGAACTGGTTTTACCCCAAGATATTTTGTGCGATAATTCGGATCGAATTGAACGAGTTGTACGGAATTTTGCACAATGAGCGACTTGCCCCTTGCCGATCTCGATGCATTCACCATCGTCGCCCGCGAGCGCAGCTTTCGCGAGGCCGCCCGCAAACGGGGCGTCTCGGCCTCGTCCCTTAGCGAGGCGTTGCGACGGCTTGAAGAACGCCTGGGCGTGCGTCTCCTTAACCGCACGACCCGAAGCGTCACGCCGACGGAAGCAGGCGAACGGTTGATCGAACGGCTTTCGCCCGCCATCGGGGAAATTGCCGCTGCACTCGACGATATCAATAGCTTCCGCGACAGCCTCGCCGGCACATTGCGGCTCAATGTCCCGAATGTCGCGGCCATCGTCTTCTTACCCGATCTCGTCAACCGCTTCCTGAAGGCCTATCCCGGCATAGTGCTGGAGATCGTCGCCGAGGACAGTTTTATCGATGTGCTGGCGGCCGGATATGATGCCGGGGTCCGTTACGACGAGCGGCTGGAGCGCGACATGATTGCGGTGCCGATCGGGCCTCGGCAACAGCGCTACATAACGGCTGCATCTCCGGCCTATCTCGAGGCGAATGGCGAACCCAAGCATCCGCGCGATATCCTCAACCATCGCTGCATTCGTCATCGTTTCGTCAGCGGCAACGTGCTGGCCTGGGAGTTCGAGCGGGATGGGCAGGTGGTGATGATTTCGCCGCCGACCAGCCTAGCCGCCAATTCCGTCGATATCGAGCGCAGCGCCGCGGTCGCTGGACTTGGGATCATCCGCACTTTCGAGGAGTTCCTGGCTCCTGCGCTTGCCAGCGGCGAGCTGGTGCGGATATTGCCGGAATGGGAGACGGTGTTCTCCGGCCCGTTTCTCTATTATGCGAGCCGCCGACATATGCCTGCGCCGCTGCGCGCCTTCGTCGATTTCCTGCGGCTGGAACAGCGCGCTGCCGGCCGGCGTTCTGCGGTCGAGGATCAGCAAAATAACTAGGCCGATCAATAAGTTTGAAATGTTCACGGATTGTTTCTGTGTTCATCTTTCAGTATTGAAGTCTTAACGCGAACCGTTCCCGTTCTGTCTCTTCATGGAGGCGGAGCCCATCAAAAGGCAAAAGCTCCATGATCGATCCGAAATTCGTCCGCCGAGGCCTCTTCCTCGTCTTTGTCATCCTCTTTCTCGACATTATCGGCATCGCCATCATCATGCCGGTGCTGCCGGCCTATCTGGAGCAACTGACAGGCGGCACGATCAGCTCTGCGGCCGTCGATGGCGGCTGGCTGCTTCTGGCCTATGCTGGAATGCAGTTCCTTTGTGCGCCACTGATCGGCAATCTCAGCGACCGCTTTGGCCGCCGGCCGATCCTGCTCGTCTCGGTTCTGACCTTTGCGATCGATAATTTCATCTGCGCCGTCGCGACGAGTTTCTGGATGCTGTTTGTCGGGCGCATTCTGGCGGGCATCAGCGGCGGTAGCTTTGCGACATGCTCGGCCTACATTGCCGACATCAGCAACGAGGAAAACCGGGCGAAGAATTTCGGGTTGATCGGCATCGCCTTCGGCGTCGGCTTCACGCTCGGTCCCGTCATAGGCGGTGTTCTCGGCGAGTTCGGGCCACGCGTTCCTTTCTTCGGCGCGGCGGCGCTTTCCTTCGTCAACTTCGTCGCCGCCTGCTTCCTGCTTCCGGAAACGCTGGAAGCGAAGAACCGCCGCAGCTTCGAATGGAGCCGGGCCAATCCGCTCGGCGCGCTGAAGCAGATGCGCAATTATGTCGGTATCGGCTGGGTTTGCCTGGTCATGTTCCTCTATTGGCTGGCTCATGCGGTCTATCCATCGGTTTGGTCCTTCGTTTCGTCCTATCGCTATGGCTGGAGCGAAGGCGAAATCGGCCTGTCGCTCGGAATCTACGGTATCGGCGCGGCCGTGGTCATGGGGCTGGTGCTGCCCCGGCTTGTCCCGCTGCTCGGAGAGTGGAAGACGGCGGTGCTGGGTCTGCTGTTTTCCGCGGCCGGGCTGACAGGCTATGCTTTTGCCTGGGAAGGGTGGGTCGTCTATCTCGTCATCGTCGGGACAGTCATCGAGAATGTTGCCGACGCCCCGCTGCGCAGTATCGCTGCCGGCAAGGTTCCCGCATCCGCGCAGGGCGAATTACAGGGTGCGCTCACCAGCCTCAGCAGCATCACCACGATTATCGGGCCGCTGATCTTCACGCAACTCTTCGGCTACTTCACTTCGGCAGAGGCCCCAGTCACTTTTGCCGGCGCGCCCTATCTCATGGCGGCGATCTTCATTCTGGCGGCTGTCGCAATCTTTTCGGCCAGGGTTCGAGTGACGCAACAGAAGAGCGAATTCGAGATCGCCTAAAAACACATCAGATTTTTTGATAGCTTGATGAATTCTTCGGCAATTAGCCGCTCCGGACTGGCTTTCGCGGGTTGTTTCAGGTAAGTCCACTATCTTCGCGCGCCACGCGGTGGGGCGATTTGCGCGCACTTTAAAGACGAGATTCCGATATGGATACGCCGGTGGATGCGCGCTTCGTCGCGCAAGACTATAGCAATTCTTGGCCTGCGCATTTCCGCGCCACGCTTGCGCTCGGCATCCCGCTGATCGGTGCGCAGCTGGCCCAGCTCGGTATCAACACGACCGACGTCATGATCGTCGGCCGTCTCGGCGCCGAGCAGCTTGCGGCCATGGTGCTGTCGGCGCAGTTCCTGTTTACGATCCTGATCTTCGGTTCGGGCTTCCCGATTGCTGTTATTCCCATGGTAGCACAGGCCTTTGGCAGCGGCGACGTGACCTCCGTGCGCCGGTCGCTGCGCATGGGCCTCTGGGTCGTGATCGCCTATTGGCTGCTGATGCAGCCGGTATTCTACAATGCCGAATCCATTCTGCTGGCTGTCGGACAGAAGCCCGATGTGGCGAAGCTTGCCGCCGGTTATATCGCCATCGGCCATTACGCCGTGCTGCCGGGCCTGCTCTATAACGTGCTGCGGGCTCTAGTCAGCGCGATCGGCCGGGCAGGGGTCATCCTTTACGTCACGATCGCCATGCTGGTGATGAATGCCGTGCTCGCCTATATCGTCGTGCTCGGTCATTTCGGCCTGCCGAGCTACGGCCTGAAGGGTGCTGCCACGGTTTCGCTTGTGGTCCAGACGGTAGGTTTCCTCTTCATCGTCGCCTTCGTGCAGGCGAGGGCTGAGACTCGTCGCTACGAGATATTCGTGCGGTTCTGGCGGCCGGATTGGCATGCCTTCTGGGAGGTCATCCGGCTCGGCCTGCCGATCAGCGTGACCATCCTTGCCGAAGTCAGCCTCTTTACGGCTGCTTCGCTGATGATGGGACATATCGGCACGATCGAGCTTGCTGCGCATGGTATTGCTCTGCAATGGGCGTCGATCGCCTTCATGATCCCGCTCGGCCTGTCGCAGGCCGCAACGGTGCGCGTCGGCGTCGCACATGGGCGGGGTGATATCGAAGGCCTGACGCGGGCGTCGATTGCGGTCTTGATCGTTTCCTGCGCGGTCACGCTCGGCGGCAGCATCCTCTTTGCGACCAAGCCGGAGTTTCTTGGAAGCTGGTTCCTCGACGTCAACTCGCCGGAGGCGCCGCAGGTCTTGGCCTACGCTGCGCCGCTGATCGTCGTTGCCGGCCTCTTCCAGCTCGTCGATGGCCTGCAGGCGATCGCCAACGGCCTTCTGCGCGGGCTGAAGGATGCGCGCGTGCCGATGATCATGGCGCTGATCGCCTATTGGCCGATCGGCTTCTTCCTGGCTTGGCTGCTGGCTTTTCCGCTCGGCTTCGGGGGCATCGGCATCTGGTTCGGCTTCCTGCTGGGCCTCGCCTCGGCGGCCGTCATGTTGTGCGCGCGCTTTTACATACTCTTGCGCGAGGAGCGTAAGGCCGGCTGATGCCGGCCTTCACGTCGATCAGGCGGCATAGCGATAGTTACCGAGTTCCATGCGGATATCGAGGCGACGGAAGAGTTCCTGCGGATCGCAATTTGCTTGGCGATGTGATGCCATGACCGCCGCCTTGGCGGGCTCCATCACTTCGGCATTCTCCCATTCGGCGATCGTCACGATGTTGAATTCGTCAGGACCCGCATCGTTTTCCAGAATGGCATCCCAAATGAAGCCGCGCTGCTCGCGCAGCACGGAGTGGACCCTGTTGATATTCTTCAGGAACTCATCGCGGGCGGGTGCCGGGACGACGAACCTGTCGAGCCTGTAACGGACGATCTCATTTCATTGCCTTTCGTCATGGGTCACTGCACCTCCGGATGGCGGTTTGCTCTCACGACGAGCGGTCTACTTCCTCAAGTTTGGTTGAGGTCAAGATCATTTTATTCCGCGAATGAAAAAAGCCCGGCGAAGATATCTCCGCCGGGCTTTGTCCGTTCCGAAATCAGATGCTTACCGCTCTGCCAGAGCCGCTTCGCCCTTCTTCTCGCGCACGAGATTGATGAAGCGGCGGAAGAGGTAGTGGCTATCCTGCGGGCCGGGAGAGGCTTCCGGATGATGCTGGACGGAGAAGACCGGCTTGCCGGTCAGGCGAAGACCGCAATTGGAGCCGTCGAAGAGAGAAACGTGAGTCTCCTCAACACCTTCGGGGAGCGAATTCGAGTCGACCGCGAAGCCGTGGTTCATTGATACGATCTCGACCTTGCCGGTCGTGTGGTCCTTGACAGGATGGTTGGCGCCGTGATGGCCCTGATGCATCTTTGCGGTCTTGCCGCCGACTGCGAGGCCGAGCATCTGGTGGCCAAGGCAGATGCCGAAGAGCGGGATGTCGGTCTTGATCAGGTCCTTGATGACAGGCACGGCATATTCGCCCGTTGCCGCCGGATCGCCCGGGCCGTTGGACAGGAAGATGCCATCCGGATTGAGCGACAGCACGTCTTCGGTGCTCGACGTCGCCGGCAGAACGGTCACCTTGCAGTCGAGGCCGGCGAAGAGGCGCAGGATGTTGCGCTTGACGCCGTAGTCGAGGCAAACGACGTGATACTTGGCGTCATCGGATCCAAGCGTCCCGTAACCTTCGTTCCAGACCCACGGCGTCTGTGCCCATTGCGAAGACTGGCCCGAGGAGGCGACCTTCGCGAGGTCGAGGCCCTCGAGACCGCTCCAGGCCTTGGCTTCCGCCTTTAGCGTGTCCAGATCGAAGACGCCGCTCGGGTCATGGGCGATGACTGCGTTCGGCATGCCGTTCTCGCGGATCCAGGCGGTCAGCGCGCGTGTGTCGATGCCGCACATGCCGATGATGCCGCGGGCTTTCAGCCATGCGTCGAGATGCTTGATGGCGCGGTAGTTGGACGGATCGGTCATCTCGGCTTTGAAGATGACGCCGACGGCGCCGTGGCGTGCGGCAGGCGTCAGGTCCTCGACGTCTTCCTCGTTGGTGCCGACATTGCCGATATGCGGGAAGGTGAAGGTGACGATCTGGCCGAGATAGGACGGGTCCGTCAGGATTTCCTCATAGCCGGTCAGCGCCGTGTTGAAGCAGACTTCGGCCTGGACCTTGCCGGTCGCGCCGATGCCCTTGCCTTCGATCACTGTGCCGTCTGCGAGGACGAGCATGGCGGTAGGCTTTTCGGTGGTCCAGGGGGCGGTTGCGGTCATGGTCATCCCGTTTCCGGCGATCGCGGCCGCCTTGCAAAGGTCGGGTTCGTTCGCCATTTTGGTTCGCGGACAGGGGCGCGCAACAATGGTCGCGTGTCGGCCCTGATGTCGATTTTCGTGCAGGTGCCGGTAAATAGCCAAACCTGGCCCGCCGGTCAATTGCTGCTATGCAGATGAAACCGGGTTCCTGTCGATTCAATGCGGCATATTGCGCCATTTTATTTGATTGTGCCGGGCGGGCTGGTCTAAGACGCTCGCAAATGAAAAGCATTGCCGGCTGCTTCGAAGCACGGCCTGCCAAGGAGAACAAGAATGATCCGCGAAACCCTCTCCAACGCCCAGAAGGAAGCGATGAAAGCCAAGGATACGGCGCGGCTTTCCACCGTCCGTCTCATCCTTGCCGGCATCAAAGATCGGGACATCGCCAATCGAGGCGCCGGCAAGGAGCAGGCGAGCGAAGACGAAATCCTGCAGCTGCTGGCAAAGATGATCAAGCAACGCGAAGAGTCTGCCAAGGTCTACACGGATGGCGGTCGGCCTGAGCTTGCCGAAAAGGAGCGCGAGGAAATCACGGTCATCCAGGGCTTCATGCCGGAGCAGCTATCCGACGACAAGGTGCGCGAAATCTGCGCAGCTGTTGTCACAGAGCTCGGGGCACAGGGCCTGAAGGACATGGGCAAGTGCGTAGCGGTTCTAAAAGAGCGCTGTGCAGGGCAGATCGATTTCGCCAAGGCTTCCGCCATCCTCAAGGATCTGCTGAAGTAAAGCGATGCGGACCGGCCTCGTCGGAGGCCGGTCGCACATCCGTGCCATGCGAAGCGTTCGACGTTGCCTCGTAGGCCGCATCGATCACCGCGAATTTTGCGGCCTGATAATTCCAGTATTCGGACACGAAACCGCGCGACAGCCAGAAGCTGCTGCGCCCGGGGGATCCTTCCCAGCCGACGCTTCCCATCTGTGCGGCCTGCTTCAGCAGCCGCTTCAGATGCGTGTTGGAAATCATGAACTGGTCGCGAATGTCCTTCATGGAAATCCGGCCGATGGCGATTCGCTCCAGCGACGGCTCCACGCTCTCGACCTTCGAGACGAGATAATCCATCACCACGCCACCTGAATTCGCCCAGTTGAACAGATTGAACGTCGGGCCCGGATTTCTGATGGCCTGGCTGGCGAATATGGCCGCTGCTATCCGCGGCTGTAGACCCGCGATCATCTGAGGATTTGCCTGAAGATTGTCCGCGCGGTTGCCGCCATCCAGCAAGTCGAGGATAAACAGGTGAGTGCTGATCCATCGCCCGAGGTGCGTTATGGTGTAATCAGTGGGGACCAGCAAGCGCGTGCGCCGGTCCGGAAGATCCTGCAAAGGCTGCAGAAATTTATAGGCCAGCATTTCCTGGACGAAAGCGACGGCCGTGTTGCGGCTGGCGATTCGATGGATGAGAACGGAATCGACGAAGCGGGCTGCATAAAGGCCGGAATTCGGCTCGCCGGGCATGCCGTAATGCAGCGCAAAACCGGCATGGGCCATCAACCAGCGCTGCTGGGCTGCGAAGATGGAAGCGATACGCGGACTTTCATTGTAGATTGCGATCAATTCATGAGCGCAACGCAGAATAGCTGCAAGAAACTTTTCGTTGGAAGCAAGCTCTTCTGCGGCGATCGGCATTGATGTTATTCCAGATGAGAGGCCGAATTCATGATGTGAGGACGGCTTTTATCAACGGATTCGCTTGAAAAGCAACAGATCACTTAAATGCCAAAGTAAACCTGAAAATCAAAGAAGGCAGGAACTGGGGGAGTTCCTGCCTTCTTGCGCTTTGCATGCGTCTGATGACGCAGGGTGGGGCCCAAAATCAGACGTTGATTGCAAAGGCACCCAAGTGAGGCGGCGCCGGGGGTAGGGATGGTGCCTCACTTGGGGATGGGTGAATTACTTGACGATCTTGACGCTATGGGCCCAATCGGTGCCCTTGGATTTCTGCCAAGATATTTGAACTTTATCGCCGGTCTTTACGTCCGGGGTCTTTGCGTTTTTCGGCAGGTGGTAGACCGTGCCGTTGTCGAGTGCGATTGTCATTGCCGATGCGTCGTAAGTCTTGACGGTGCCTGTTGTCGTGTGGCTCGCCATCGCCGCCGAACCGTAGGTCGCGGTGGCAAAGAGGGCTGCGGCAGCAAAGGGTACGAGAAGAATGCGCATCACAACTCTCCTAAACAGTAAGCCCGCATGTTTGGCTTCCAGTTCGGCAGGCTGTCCGGGCATGTCGCGTCGCGAAACCTAAGTAAGTCCCGCCGGCATGTCCCAGCCTGTGAGACAAAAACTATTGCGCCGCAAAATAATATTCAAATTACAAAAAAATAATGTTTAGCCGGGAGCGTCGCCGCAAATGCGCCACCAAAAAATTGGGCTGGCGGCAAGGTCACTCCGATTTGAAGCCTTTTCGGTCGCTGCTTCTGCGGCCAGACCGATGCTGAAGCAACTGTATCCATTTGGTTTTTTGCTACTATTGTTCCGCCGGGCAACGGCGGATTACGCCCGTGGCGCGAGTCTGAAATCTCCTCCAGTTGCCTCGGGAAGACGGGCAACGTTCTGGTCGTGCGGGTCTGGTAAGGCGGTCTTCACGATACGGTGAACGACTAAGGCTTCTGGTTTGGCCTCGCACGTCGCAGAGACTGCGGCGCCCCGGCATATGCGCTACGCCGTAGGTCAACCCTGTGGAAAGCGGTTATCCTGACGCTCATTGATAGCAAAGCACGGCTTTCCTGCTTATATGGATGCTAGCCCAGAGGTATGCATGCGATTTCCCAATTCATTTCTCGACGAGATTCGTGACCGCGTTCCGATATCGGACGTGATCGGTCGTCGTGTGACCTGGGATCGCCGCAAGACCAATGTGCCGCGCGGCGATTACTGGGCCTGCTGCCCCTTCCACGGCGAGAAGTCGCCGAGCTTTCACTGTGAGGATCGCAAGGGTCGCTATCATTGCTTCGGCTGCGGCGTTACCGGAGATCACTTCCGCTTCCTCACAGAACTCGAAGGCCTGAGTTTTCCGGAGGCTGTGCAGCAGATTGCCGATATGGCGGGCGTCGCCATGCCGATCGCCGATCCCGTTGCCGAGAAGCGGGAGAAGGAACGCACGTCGCTGCTCGATGTCATGGAAATGGCGACACAGTTCTTCCAGGATCAGTTGCAGACGGCAAATGGAGCAAAGGCGCGCGCCTATCTTCGCGACCGCGGACTGACCGGCCGCACCATCGAGACTTTTCGTCTCGGTTATTCGCCGGATAGCCGTAATGCGCTGAAGGAACATTTGGCGGCAAAGGGTGCGTCCAAGGAGCAGATAGAGGCCTGTGGCCTTGTCGTCCACGGCCCCGACATTCCTGTTTCCTACGATCGGTTTCGCGACCGCATCATGTTTCCCATTCTGTCGTCGCGGGAAAAGGTCATCGCCTTCGGCGGACGCGCCATGTCTGCGGATGCGCCGGCGAAATATCTCAACTCCAATGAGACGGAGCTCTTTCACAAGGGCAACGTTCTCTACAATTTCTCCCGTGCGCGCCGCGCCGCACAGGATGCCAGCCGTACCGGTTCCGAGGAGAGCTCTGCCGGCACCATTATCGCCGTTGAAGGCTATATGGATGTGATCGCGCTGCATCAGGCGGGCGTCGAGAATGCGGTTGCGCCGCTCGGTACGGCGTTGACGGAAAACCAGCTTGATCTGCTCTGGAAGATGACGCCGCAACCGGTTCTCTGCTTCGACGGCGATGGCGCCGGCGTTCGCGCAGCCAATCGCGGCGTCGATCTGGCGCTGCCGCATTTGAAGCCCGGCAAGAGCGTGCGTTTTGCGTTGCTTCCCGACGGGAAGGATCCCGACGATCTGGTGCGTCACGAAGGCCGCGCACCTTTCGACAAGGTGATGGCGCAGGCGCGGCCATTGGCCGAGATGGTATGGAACCGCGAGATCGGCAGTGGCCGGTTCGACACGCCCGAAGCCCGCGCGGAGCTCGAGGCGCGGTTGAAGCAGATCGTTGCCGTCATCGCCGACGAAAATGTCCGCCGTCACTACCAGCAGGATATTCGCGACCGGCTGAACGCATTCTTCCAGCCGCAGTTTCAGAACCGCGGCGGTCCACGTGGCGGCGGTTTCGAGCGCAGTGGTAGCGGGCGCGGCTTCAACGGTCGCGGCGGTGAGCGGAGTGGAAATCCGCGTGCTCCGGCATCGACGGCTGCATCGGATCGGCTGGTCCGCTCCAGCATGATCAAGGGTCATCAGGATATTCCGGGCCTGCGAGAGAGTGTTTTGGCGCTGACCGTGGTCAATCACCCCCAGCTTCTCCAGGACGAGTATGACGAGATTGCCGCGATCGACTACCAGAGCCGGGATCTCCAGCGCCTGTGGTCTGCGATGCTTGGCACAGTGGCGACGGTGGCTGCGCCGCATCTGACGCGGGAACATCTGCTCGAAAAGCTGGAAGAGCAGGGGTTTGCCACGCTGCTCAGGGGTCTCGAACAGCAGGTGCGCAACGCCCGCCTTTGGACCGCGACGGAAGATGCGGCCATGGAGGATGCGCGCGAGGGCTATCGTCAGTCGCTCGCGCTGCACAAGCGCTCGAAGGCCCTTAGATGGCAGAAGAATGAGCTTGAGCGCGAGATTGCCGAGGCGACCGAAGAAGCCGATGGGGAAAGGATCGAGCAATTGATGCGGGCGCTTCAGGAAGTGCACCTCGAAGGTCTGCGGCTCGAAAACCAGGAAGCCATCATCGATGGCTTCGGCATCATGTCCGGTCGCGTCAAGGTCGCGGGAAAGTGATGCTGGCGCCAGACGCTTTGGAAATCGCGACAGCCGAATACTGCAAGCCGGCCCCGACTTCTTGAAAGTAGTCAAAGGTTCCTGAGCTTGCGAACGCGCAACAGGAAGGCAAATCGCTTAAGGCTGAAGAGCGACAGTGGGGGGCCGAATTCTCGTTCCAGCTGGTAGAAATGCATGCACGGAGCGTAGTGGGAGAAAATCTGCGCAGGGATAGAGCGATCGACGTTCGAATAAACCGCAATTCGGCGTTTTCGATCTTCGACGGCCATCCGACATTGGACCCCGTCAAAATACAGCGCGCGCAAATCGCCCGACTGAAACTTTGCCTTTGCGATGCCCGCGTATTCGATTGTTTTTGGAGACCCCATAAGCGAGATGCTTTAGTGGATTCGGCTATGACGTCAAGATGCAAGGCGATTTCACCTGTGAGCTTGTCGGGTACGGTATCTTCGACCAAGAGGCATCTTGGAAAGTGTGAGGAAACGATTCCTCGTGGAAGGACGGAATGTCAGAGACAGAGAGATACGATCCGAGCTTTTCGGCGGATGATGCGCTTTTCGGCGAATCCCGTCGGGAGGAAAGGAGTTCGGGAACGCGGCGATCCCTTGAGCGCCCCCTGGATGTCCTCAATCGGATTTACGGATATTCCGCCTTTCGTGGAAAGCAGCAGCAGGTGGTCGAGCATGTCGTTGGCGGCGGCGATGCCGTGGTGCTGTTTCCTACGGGTGCCGGCAAATCGCTCTGCTTCCAGATTCCAGCGCTTTGCCGCGATGGCGTCGGCATCGTCGTTTCGCCGCTGATCGCCCTGATGCGCGACCAGGTCGAGGCGATGAAGCAGCTCGGCATCAGGGCTGCGGCGCTCAATTCCTCCTTGTCGCGCGAGGAATTCCTCGATGTTCGCCGAGCAATCTCCAACGGAGCGCTCGATCTGCTTTATGTGACGCCGGAGCGCATCGTTACAGACGGTTTCCGCGAGATGATCGGCGGGGCGAAGATCGCGCTGTTTGCGATCGACGAGGCGCATTGCGTTTCGCAATGGGGGCATGATTTCCGCCCGGAATACCGTGAACTCGGAAAGCTTGCCGAGCTGCATCCGGGCGTGCCGCGTATCGCGCTGACGGCAACGGCCGATCCGCACACGCGTGACGACATTATCGAGCGGCTGGCTCTGGATCGTGCGGCGGTCTTTACGACCAGCTTCGATCGTCCGAACATTGCGTACGAGATTGTCGAGCGCGATCAGCCGCGCCAGCAGCTGTTGCGGTTTCTCAATGGCCATAAGGGTAACAGCGGCATCGTTTATTGCCTGTCGCGGGCCAAGGTTGAGGACACCTCGGAATGGCTGAACGGGCAGGGCATCCGGTCGCTGCCCTATCATGCCGGCATGGACCGGGCGCTACGCGATGCCAACCAGGATGCCTTCCTGAAGGAGGAAGAGCTCTGCCTCGTTGCGACCGTCGCCTTCGGCATGGGGATCGACAAGCCCAATGTGCGCTATGTCGCCCATCTCGATCTGCCTGGTTCCGTCGAGGCCTATTATCAGGAGACCGGCCGCGCCGGGCGCGATGGCCTGCCGTCGGAGGTCTGGATGGCCTATGGCATGGCCGATGTCATCCAGCGGCGGCGGATGATCGACGAAGGTGGCGCTGCCGAGGAAATCAAGCGGGTGGAGCGCGGCAAGCTGAACGCTTTGCTTGCCATATGCGAAACGGCGGGTTGCCGACGCCAGGCGATCCTTGGGCATTTCGGCGAGGCGCATGGCGGCGGCTGCGGCAATTGCGACACCTGCCTGAAACCGGTCGAGACCTGGGACGGCACGGAAGCGGCAATCAAGGCGCTTGCCGCAGTCTATCGCACCGGCGAGCGTTTCGGCACCGGCCATGTCATCGATGTGCTCATGGGAACGGTCAATGAGAAGACTGAACGCTTCGGTCATGTCTCGATGCCGGTCTTTGGGGCGGGCAAGGACATCGCCTCGCGGACATGGCAATCGATTTTCCGGCAGTTGCTGGCGATGGGGCTGATTGCGATCGACCACAGCGCCTTCGGGGCGATGAAGCTGGAGCCGGAGGCGCGCGCCGTCTTCAAACATGAGCGGCAGGTACTGTTTCGCAAGGACCGGCCGACGTCAGGTCGATCCACGAAAAAGATGGAGCGGACCGAGCGCCGGTCGACGCTGTCAGGTGCCGATGGAACCCTTTTCGAGGCGCTGAGGGCGGAGCGCATGTCGATCGCCAAATCGCTCGGCGTGCCGCCCTATGTCGTCTTTCCCGATACGACGCTGATGGCCTTTGCGACCGAGCGGCCGCGTAGCCGCAAGGAACTGCTCGGCATTTCCGGCGTCGGCCAGTCGAAGCTCGAACGCTATGGCGATGCGTTCCTGGACATCATCCTTTCCCACGACGGGTAGGCCTGAAGCGGTCCAAAGCCGCCGGGAATCTAGTCGCTGCCGGATGACACTTCGACGGCGGGCAGAAGCGCCTTCGGTCGAGGTTTGAGCAGGAACCTTTGCGCTGGTCGTTCAACCAGCTGGTAAAGGGCAAGCGATATAGCCACCGTCCAGATAACAGCGGCACATAAAAGCAGGAATACCAGCCCCAGCGAGGCATCTTTGCTGAGCAGCTTCATCGCGGGCTGGATTGTGTAGGGATGCACCAGATAGAGGGAATAGGAAGCGTCGCCCAGGAGGACAAGCGCAAGGATCAGGCGCGTTTTCTGTACCTTCCAGAACAGGCATCCGATCACAACGAGCGCCGAGAAAATGGCCGGCGGCACAATTCCCGGCAAGACAAGCGATGCGGTAAAATAGGCGATCGGCGCGCAGATAATGCTCATCAAAGCAAGGAGCTGGGAACCGTTCCTGAAGTAGTCCGAACCTGAGAAGATCTCCTGCAGCCCCATTCCAAGAACGAACTCGACGAGAATAGGACTGGTATAGAAGCGCCATTCGGCAGGCCCGTCCGGCCATAGGGAATTGAGCCCTACTAGGAACAGGAGGACGCCCGACGCCAGCCAGGACGCCCCGCGTCCGGAGGCCAGCGCGCACAGGCCGTAAATCAGGTAGAAAAACATTTCGTAGCAGAGGGTCCAGCCCAGGAACAACAGGGGCTGGATGGCGCCGTTGCTCTTTTCATAGGGCACGAACAGGAAGGACCTGATGATCGCCTGCTGCGTCAAGACGGTGGAATTGAGCAAATCCGGCTTCGCCAAGGCAATGATGATAACCGCCAGCGTCAGCAGCCAATAAAGGGGTACGACGCGCGCCACCCTTCGGCGGGCGAAGTCGAGGAAGCCCCGTGCGGGGTTGGTCGTGTAGCTGATGATAAAGCCGCTCAGCACGAAGAATATGTCGACGCCGGCAGCGCCAAGGCCGAATGGATTGGTGGTGAGTTGATATTGGATCTGCAGTCCGCTGCCGACATGGAAAAGCACGACGAAGAACGCCGCCGCAAAACGCAGAACCTGTAGCGACGGCAAGTGTTTTTTTCCGCTTCGAGGTGGTGTTGGCACCTGAAGACCTTGGCCGGTCATGGTGCCGCGCTCCAGTTCAAATCCTTACGCAGCCTGTCCGTCAAGATCTGCGCCATAGCGGCGTGCGTCGGGGGGCTGGGATGCCAGTTGCACCCATAGCTTCCGACGGCGACCCTTAATCGCAGATAGTGCAAACGGGTGTCGCCCGCGGCAATCCGGGAATCGACCACGGCTTTGACCGCCGCTTCCCCAGCAGCGAAATCGGGATCCGAAAGCATCGGTCCGAGAGCGGCATAGATCAGCGCGTCCGGGTGCTCCGTCCTCAGCTTTGAGAGAAGCGCCGCATAGTCTTTCACGAAAGTCGGCGGGCGAAGGCCACTTCCGAAATCATTGGTGCCGAGGTTGACGATGATCGCCTGATAGTCCGGATCGCTCAGCGACGGCGAGCCATTCTTGTCGGTGGGTGTCGCTCGATCGATCAAACCGGCCATCACCTCGCCATCGTCATCAGCGCGAGAGACCCCGATGCCGGATTTCGCCAGCGTCGTTACATCTGAGCCGAGCGTCCGGCCCGTGATGGCTTCGTAAGTCAGATATTGGTTTTCGGCCTCGGCGTTGGCGTCGGGTTTACAGCCCGCGATCTTTGCCTCGACGCCGTAGCCTGCCGAGATCGAATCTCCGACGACCAGCAAACGCCGCGGCGACGGTCGAGATTGCAGAAAGCTGCCGTCTGTCTCCGCTGAAAGGAAGCGAGTGTTTCCGAACAGGCCCTCTGTTCGACGCGTCAATCGTACGGAGTGTTGTCCGTTCGGCAGTCCATCGGCAACGACGTAGAGTTTGCTCCCCTTGGCAAGATCGAGCCGCGAGACATGCCCGTCCACATCCAGCATGACGCTGTTGTTGCCGCTATCTTCCAAGCTCAGTTCAAGAGATGTTCCCCGAAACACCATTTCGAGGCCGCTGCCCGGCCACCCAAACTCCCGGCGATCCTCTGCAACCCGACCTATCCAGCGCGAAGGCGCTGATACCTCTTCGGCTACGGCGGACTGAAGCGAGACCAGAAGCAATAAAGGTGCGTACAAACAAGGAAATATACCCATCAGCGAAAATCTATCTCTGTTTGAAATGCTGATCTTCGTCGGCCGGCCGGTGCTCAAGCGCAACAGGCATGCCGTTGTTGCTGAATGCACGAAATCCTACGTCACCTTACGTGATCCAAGCAGCCAAATCGGCAAGGGGCATTATTCAATTTTTGTACGTGAGCATATACGTCGAGCATAACCTGCTCAGACATGTCGGCGTCGACTGAGCTTCGCCCGCCACGGCATTGCTCCCTCCGGACCGTCCGTCCTGGTATATCTTGAGAACGCCGTTTTCTGCCGCTCGCTATTCGCGACATGGTGGGCGATGATATGGTAGTGGCTGTGGTTACCGGAACAGTTGTATCTCATTATGATAGGCGGCCTTCCTCATGACGTCAGCGTTCATCTCTCATCTGAAATCCGAGCTCATGGGCCTCAAGGAGGCCGGTCTCTTCAAGGCCGAGCGGGTCATCACCTCCAAGCAAGCGGGCGAGATCGCCGTTCTCGGCGGCGCGCGGGTTCTCAATTTCTGCGCCAACAACTATCTCGGCCTTGCCGACAATGAAGAGCTGGCCGACGCGGCGAAGAAGGCGCTCGACCGCTATGGCTACGGCATGGCCTCCGTGCGCTTCATCTGCGGCACGCAGGAGGAGCACAAGCAGCTCGAAGCGCGGATCTCTTCCTTCCTGAAAATGGAGGACACCATCCTCTATTCCTCTTGCTTCGATGCAAATGGCGGGTTGTTCGAGACCCTGCTCGGCGAAGAGGATGCCATCATCTCGGATGCGCTGAACCATGCCTCGATCATCGACGGCGTGCGGCTCTCCAAAGCAAAACGCTTCCGCTATGCCAACAATGATATGGCGGCGCTTGAGGAGGAACTGAAGAAGGCCGAGGGCAGCCGCTTCAAGCTGATCGCGACGGATGGCGTCTTTTCCATGGACGGCATCATCGCCAATCTACAGGGCGTCTGCGATCTCGCGGAGAAATACGGCGCGATGGTCATGGTCGACGATAGCCACGCCGTCGGCTTTGTCGGTGATCACGGTCGCGGATCGGTCGAATATTGCGGCGTCGAAGGCCGCGTGGATATCATCACTGGCACGCTCGGCAAGGCTCTCGGTGGGGCGTCCGGCGGCTATACCTCGGCGAAGGCCGAGATCGTCGAGTGGCTGCGGCAACGCTCGCGGCCCTATCTGTTTTCCAATACGCTGGCGCCTGTCATTGCAGCGGCGTCATTGAAGGTTTTCGAGCTGATCGAAAATGGCGATGCGCTGCGGGACCGGCTTTGCGGCAATGCCGAGTTTTTCCGCTCCGAGATGACCAAGCTCGGCTTCACGCTCGCAGGGGCTGACCATCCGATCATTCCGGTCATGCTCGGCGATGCCAAGCTGGCACAGGACATGGCAGCGCTGATGCTGAAGAAGGGCGTCTACGTCATCGGCTTTTCCTTCCCCGTCGTGCCGAAGGGGCAGGCCCGCATCCGCACGCAGATGTCGGCGGCGCATTCCCGCGCGGATGTCGAACGCGCGGTGGCGGCCTTTGCCGAGGCTGGCCGGGAACTTGGAATCATCTGAAACCGAATCATTTGAATCTCTTGGAGACGGCAGATCATGTCGAACATGATGAAGGCGCTGGTTAAGGCAAAACCCGAAGTCGGGCTCTGGATGGAGAACGTGCCGGTGCCCGAGGTCGGGCCGAACGACGTGCTGATCCGGGTGAAGAAATCCGCGATCTGCGGCACCGACGTGCATATCTGGAACTGGGACAGCTGGGCACAGAAGACCATTCCCGTCCCGATGGTCGTCGGTCACGAATTCTGCGGCGAGATCGCGGAGATCGGTTCGGCCGTGACCAAGTACCATGTCGGCGAGCGGGTGTCGGGCGAGGGGCACATCGTCTGCGGCAAGTGCCGCAATTGCCGCGCCGGCCGTGGCCATCTCTGCCGCAACACGCAGGGCGTCGGCGTCAACCGGCCGGGTTCCTTTGGCGAATTCGTCTGCATTCCGGAATCGAATGTCGTGCCGATCCCAGCCGATATTCCCGACGAGGTCGCGGCGATCTTCGATCCTTTCGGCAATGCCGTCCATACAGCGCTCTCCTTCGATCTGGTCGGCGAAGACGTGCTGGTGACCGGGGCAGGGCCGATCGGCATCATGGGTGCGATGGTCGCCAAACGTTCCGGAGCCCGCAAGGTCGTGATAACGGATATCAATCCGAACCGGCTGGCGCTCGCCCGCAAGGTCGGCATCGATTACGTGGTCGACGCATCGAAGGAAAATCTGGCCGATGTGATGAAATCGATCGGCATGACCGAAGGCTTCGACGTCGGTCTTGAAATGTCGGGGGCGGCCGCCGCCTTTCGCGACATGATCGACAAGATGAACAATGGCGGCAAGATCGCCATTCTCGGCATCGCGCCAGCCGGCTTCGAGATCGACTGGAACAAGGTAATCTTCAAGATGCTTAACCTGAAAGGCATCTATGGTCGCGAAATGTTCGAGACCTGGTACAAGATGATCGCCTTCGTCCAGGGTGGATTGAACGTCTCGCAGGTCATCACCCACCGTATCGGGATCGACGATTTTCGCGAGGGCTTCGAAGCCATGCGCTCGGGCAATTCCGGCAAGGTGGTGATGGACTGGAACTAGTGGAGAGCGGAATGCAATACGAGGGAAGCTGTCATTGCGGCAGGATCGCCTTTGATGTGGAGGGCGAGTTTTTAAGTGGAATGGACTGCAACTGCTCGATCTGCCGCAGGCGCGGCTCCATCCTTGCCTTCGTACCGCGTTCCGATTTCCATTTGAGGACGCCTGAGGAGAATGTCTCCACATATACCTTCAATACGCACACGCTGCAGCATCGTTTCTGCGCGACCTGCGGTGTGGCGCCCTATGCCGAAGGCAAGGGGCCTGATGGCTCGCCGATGGCGGCGATCAATTTGCGCTGTGTTCCGGCCGTTGATCTATCCGAATTGCAGATGACTCACTTCGACGGTGCCAGCCGCTGATATCAGGCGCGGCATTTTGCAGCGGGTAGTGCCCGATGGTTGCCAAAGATCCGCACCACTACCGCCGTCGAGAGAAGGTATTGGTATCAGGACCCTTGTCTTTGTCGGGCGCATTCCTAAATGAGGGAAGCAATCGATAGTGGCGGGCAAGCCTGTGGAAAAGGCTTTTTCTCGTCTTTATCAGGCTTTTTTGCTGGAAAAGCTTGACGAGAACAAAAATTGTGGGAATCACCGTTTGTCTTCGGAATACGGTGAACTACTGGGTCAGGCGGATCACACAACCATGGCCGGAAATCCAAACGCAATCCAGCTTTGCTGTCCGGCGCCGGCGATCGTGGTTAATCGGGAATTAAGGTCATTCCGTTAGGTGGATATGGGTGATTCGAAGCCGGCGCGTCGCGCGCCAGGGCATGCGAGGCCATTCACCGTAGCGAAGTTTAAAGCGTCAGGGAAAGCGACGATATAGATGGCAACCAAAGTCAAAGAAAACGAAGAAGCTGAAGTCGAACGCGACGGCGCCTCCGATGGCCCGCTTCTCGATCTTTCCGATGACGCGGTCAAGAAGATGATCAAGGCCGCGAAGAAGCGCGGCTACGTGACGATGGACGAGCTCAACGCCGTCCTGCCGTCCGAGGAAGTGACATCAGAGCAGATCGAAGACACGATGGCGATGCTGTCCGACATGGGCATCAACGTGATCGAGGATGAAGAGGCCGAAGAAGCCGGTGCTGCGCCTTCGGGCGGCGACGACGACGATTCAGGCGGCGACGAGGACAGCGAGGGCGGCGAACTCGCGCCTTCTTCCGGCACATCGCTTGCGACCAGCAAGAAGAAGGAACCGACGGACCGTACCGACGATCCGGTGCGCATGTATCTGCGCGAAATGGGTTCCGTCGAGCTTCTGTCGCGCGAAGGCGAAATCGCCATCGCAAAGCGCATCGAGGCCGGCCGCGAAACCATGATCGGCGGCCTCTGCGAGAGCCCGTTGACGTTCCAGGCGCTGATCATCTGGCGCGACGAACTCAACGAAGGCACCACGCTGCTGCGCGAGATCATCGATCTCGAAACCACCTATTCTGGTCCGGAAGCGAAGGCTGCTCCGCAGTTCCAGAGCCCGGAAAAGATCGAGGCTGACCGCAAGGCTGCCGAGGAAAAGGAAAAGACCCGGCGCATGCGCACCGGCGACGACGACATCACCGATGTCGGCGGCGAAGGCCTGCCACCCGAGGAAGAGGAAGAGGACGAAGACGAGTCCAGCCTCTCGCTCGCCGCGATGGAAGCCGAGCTTCGCCCGCAGGTGATGCTGACGCTCGACACCATTGCCGAGACCTACAAGAAGCTGCGCAAGCTGCAGGATCAGCAGGTCGAGCAGCGTCTGGCTGCTTCAGGTACGCTTTCGTCTGCGCAGGAGCGCCGCTACAAGGAGCTCAAGGACGAGTTGATCAAGTCGGTCAAGTCGCTTTCGCTGAACCAGAACCGCATCGACCTGCTCGTCGAGCAGCTCTACGACATCAACAAGCGTCTCGTGCAGAACGAAGGCCGCCTGTTGCGTCTGGCTGAATCCTACGGCGTCAAGCGCGACAGCTTCCTGGAGCAGTATAGCGGCGCCGAGCTCGATCCAAACTGGATGAAGTCGATCGGCAACCTGGCTGCCCGCGGCTGGAAGGAATTCGCCAAGAGCGAGAACACGACGATCCGCGATATCCGCCAGGAAATCCAGGATCTCGCTACGGAAACCGGTATTTCGATCACGGAATTCCGCCGCATCGTGCATATGGTGCAGAAGGGCGAGCGCGAAGCGCGCATCGCCAAGAAGGAAATGGTCGAGGCGAACCTTCGTCTCGTCATCTCCATCGCCAAGAAGTACACGAACCGCGGCCTGCAGTTCCTCGACCTCATTCAGGAAGGCAATATCGGCCTGATGAAGGCGGTCGATAAGTTCGAGTATCGCCGTGGTTACAAGTTCTCGACCTATGCGACGTGGTGGATCCGTCAGGCGATCACCCGCTCGATCGCCGACCAGGCCCGCACGATCCGCATTCCGGTGCACATGATCGAAACGATCAACAAGATCGTTCGTACCTCGCGCCAGATGCTGCATGAAATCGGCCGCGAGCCGACGCCGGAAGAACTGGCCGAAAAGCTGGCCATGCCGCTCGAAAAGGTCCGCAAGGTCCTGAAGATTGCCAAGGAGCCGATCTCGCTCGAAACCCCAGTGGGCGACGAAGAAGATTCGCATCTCGGCGATTTCATCGAGGACAAGAACGCGCTACTTCCGATCGACGCCGCCATCCAGGCGAACCTGCGCGAGACGACGACCCGCGTTCTGGCATCGCTGACGCCGCGCGAAGAACGCGTGCTGCGCATGCGCTTCGGCATCGGCATGAACACCGACCACACGCTCGAAGAAGTGGGGCAGCAGTTCTCGGTTACCCGCGAACGTATCCGCCAGATCGAGGCGAAGGCTCTGCGCAAGCTGAAGCATCCGAGCCGGTCCAGAAAGCTGCGCTCGTTCCTCGACAGCTGAGGCCAGCAGGCGCATCACCAGATCAAGCCCGGTCAGCCATGCTGGCCGGGTTTTTGTTTGGATGAGGCAGCTCGGCGCTATATCGGCGATTGCGCACCGCCGCGCCGGCTGACACGATGTTCACGCGATCGTCTCTTTCTGGTTGGGTTTTAGAAGACTATATGCGCAGGATTGAGTTTTCGACTTCTCTTATCCGGCATGACCATGATGAGGCCCATATCATACTGCTTAACGCCGCTTTGGATTTCATGGTTGTCTTCTGAGTGATGGAAAATACTCCCGAAAAACGCCGGGGGAAGTTCGGCAGGATCGTGGCTGCGTCCATCGCGGTCCATCTTGTCGTCGCCGCGTTGATCTTCGTGAGGCTGCCGGACCAGCAGACGCCTGAGAAGGAAGACGCCGTCAACGTCGACTTGGTGCCGCCTCCGGAGGAAAAGAAGCCCGAGCAGCAGGTGGCGCAAAAGGCGCCGGAACAGCCACCGGAAAAGAAGGCCGAGAAGGCGCCTGAGCCGCCTCCGCCACCACCGCCGGCTCCAACGCCCGAAAAACAGGAGGGGCAACAGGCACCGCAGCAACAGCCGCCGCAGGAAAAGGCGGAGGAGAAAAAGCCGGAGCCGCCTCCGCCGCCGCCCGAGCCGGAGGAGAAGCCGCCGGAAAAGGCGCCCGAGCCCCCGAAGCCGCCGGAGCAGAAGCCACCGGAAGCGCCTAAGCCGCCACAAGCGCCAAAGCCTCCGGAAAAGCAGCCGGAGCCACCAAAACCGCCTGAGCCTCAGAAAGAAGAGGCCAAGGCTGAGGAGCCGCCTAAGCCGGAGGAAAAGCAACCGCAGCCGCCGAAGCAGGAGGTGGCGCAGGCGCAACCCGAGCCGCCAATACCCACAGAGCTTCCAGTTCATGAGTACACGGACAAGGATGCCGGGCACAAATCCCCGGATGACAATGCGACGGAAGATTCCGGCGATGCTGATGGCAATGCCAACAAGGTCGCCGAAGCTGCTGGTGGGAAGCTACCGTCAAACATCGACGACGCAGCAAAACCAGGCAAGCAGGCGCAATCTGCAAGCCCTGTGGCAAAGGATATAAATTTACCTGAGACTGATGTGAACGATGTTCATTCGGAAAACGACGCCCCGAATTCAGATGGCGATGGCAGTCTGCATACGAGCTTTGCGACCGAAAAAAAGCTGGAGGATGCGAAGCCGCCAACGGACAACTCCAAGCCAGGAGCAAAGACAGTCTCCTCGGCCGACGCTCAAGATGGTACCGGGCTTAAGCTGAAGACAGCCAAAACGCTATTCTCAACAGAGGAGACGTCTGACCCTACCACCGTAAGGGCGCTTCGCAATCTTCCCAGGGGAACGCGATTTGGAACGCTGTGTTACAATCAGTTGGTCGCTCAACTCACGCAGGCTGAGGGACATTTTCCCACGCAAGTTCCGAATTATCCTGGCGTTTCCGGCAACACACTCAACATCAGCCGGGCTGCCTTCCAAGACCCAACGGGCGTTTGGCGCCGCATGATTTTCAAATGCGAGGTCAATAACGATGCGACCAAGGTCGTATCCTTCTCGTTCGATGTTGGCGGTGCCGTCCCGCGTAGTGAATGGAAGAGCCTTCAGATTCGGGGGGATTAGCCGCAAGTTACCGCCGGAGGATAGACGCCGACTGGCATCCATCTCACCAGCCTTGCGCAAGAACCGACCTCTATTTCTAACCCCACTACCGGGGATGGTTCCGGAAATTGGGGGCAATGACGTGTCTGAAGAGCTTATCCGTTTTCTCGAAAACCAGGACGAATCCGTGAGCGCGATGCTCGTCCAGAACATAGGCGACGAGCTGACCGATATATTGGTCGCGGCGCTCGAAGAAGCGCTTGACGTGCTCGCTGCCGGAGAGCTGCCAACTACCCTGCATTGATTAAGCATTTTCGTACCGGTCCGTTTGCTTGTTTGGTTACGGCGGCAGGTCTATAGTTCCTGTTGCGGGGGCGACGGGAGCCATGAGGCGCCGGACCGACGAACGCACACCGGCGTGGGCTATGCCTCCAGGGGAGGTATGCGATGACCACTTATATCGTGCTGATCAACTGGACTGAGCAAGGCATTAAGAATGTTCGCGAATCGCCGAAGCGGCTCGATGCCGCGCGCAAGATGCTCGGCGAATTGGGTGGGAATTTTCGTGAATTCTATCTGACTATGGGCGAGTATGACATGGTCGCCGTTTGCGAAGCGCCGAACGATACCGTCGTTGCCCGGTTTACGCTTTCTCTCGGAGCTGCTGGCAGTGTCAGGACGAAGACGCTGAAGGCGTTTCCCGAGATGGCATATCGCGACATCATCGGCTCTCTATAGGGATAATATAACTTGCGCCGGGTTTATTCCGAGTTGCATCGCCTTCGTTTTTGCGGCGAGGGCTTCAGCTTCTGACGCATTTGTGAACGCAAGAGGTCATCTGCCGGGGCAGGTGACCTCTTGCGCGCATATAAAAATTTCATGATGATCGTCATCTAAGTAAATGTACGGATTGGTGGATATCATGCGCATTCTCGTGGTCGGTGCCGGCGGCATTGGTGGTTATTTTGGCGGCAGACTGGCAGCGGCCGGTCGGGACGTGACTTTTCTGGTTCGTCCGAAACGAGCCGAGCTCCTGCGCGAGAGCGGCCTGAGCATCCGCAGCCCAAAGGGAGATTTGCATATTGCGCAGCCGAAGCTTGTCACCGCCGATAGCCTGACGGAGACGTTCGACCTCGTTCTGCTTGGCTGCAAGGCCTATGACCTTGACGATGCGATGGCGTCCTTCGCTCCGGCTGTTAGCCCTCAGACGATGATCCTGCCGACGCTGAACGGCATGCGGCACCTGGAACGGCTGGAAGCGCGTTTCGGCGCGGAGGCGGTTCTCGGCGGCGCCTGCTTCATATCGTCGACGATCGCGCCCGATGGCGCCATCCTGCACTTCAACGACCTGCATCGCATTGCCTTCGGCGACCGTAGGGGCGGCATGCCGGCACGGATCGAATCGATTGCCGAGACTTTCTCCAATGCCGGTTTCGATATCGACGCAAGCCCCAATATCCTCCAGGCCATGTGGGACAAATGGGCGTTCATCGCATCGACTGCGGGCATGACCTGCCTGATGCGTGCTGCGATCGGCGACTACGTGGCCGCCGGGGCGTCCGATCTGGTGTTGAGGCTGATCGACGAATGTCTTGACATCGCCGCCGCCAACGGTTTCGCCCCCGGCGAAGCCGCCGTCCAGCGCATCCGCAGCTTCCTGACGACAGCCGGCTCGCCGATCACCGCCTCGATGCTTCGCGATATCGAGGGTAACGGCCGCATCGAAAGCGACCAGATCGTCGGCGATATGCTTGCCCGCGCAGCGCCGGACAAGCGCGGATCCTATACGATGCTCAACATCGTTCTCGCTCATCTTAGAGCGTACGAGGCACAGCGCGAAAGACAGGCTGCGCACGGTTAGCGCAGCCTGTCTTGGATGGTTTCCGATTGGCGGCGTTGGCGCCCGGTCAAAGGGTCACGACGAATTTACCCATCGCCTCGTCTGCCTCCATCAGCCGATGCGCCTCGCGGATATCGTGAAAATCGAAGACTCGCGCAGGGTTGGCCTTGTAAAGGCCGGCTTCCGATCGCTCGACGATGGCTTGCAGGGGGACGTCGTCGAGCTCGTAGCCGGGCGCGCCGAACATGAAGCTGGCAAAGAAGCTGAGCTGAACGCCGCTCGGCATATGTGTGAGCGGATCGAAACCTGCAATTCCACTGCCGCCGCCCAGGAAGCCCGCCATGCAGACATGGCCGCCTCTTCGGACGATCTTGAGCGAGTCCAGCAATGTTGATGTGCCGACGATGTCCAGAACGGCGTCGATGCCGGAAGGGTATTCCTGGCGCAAAGTCTTGGCTAGGAGAGGTTCGTCCAAGAGTACCTGATGAGCGCCAAGCTCTAGAAGTGCGGGGAGCCTCTCAGTCCTCCTGGTTGTTGCTATGATCTTGATATCCTCCACGGTGGCGATGTTGATCGCCGCCTGGCCAAGCGCTGATGTCGCGCCTCTGATAAGCAGGGTCTGTCCAGGGGTCAGCGAGAGATTACGATGCAGGCATGTCCATGCCGTTGCATAGGATTCCGGAAGAGCCGCGAGATCCGACCACGGCAGGGTCGAACGAATAGGAATTACATTCGTCAGCGGCACAAGCGTGCGTTCGGCATAGCTGCCATTGATATTGCGACCCATGCCGCCCATGAGAGCGGCAACACGTGTTCCAACCGCAAATCGGCCGCTCGGATCGTGCAGCACCTCTCCGACACACTCTATGCCGCTGATTTTTGCAACATCACCCCACTTGCCGCTACGCATGTAAGTTTCCGCTCGATTGAGGCCGAACGCACGTACGGCAATGACGACGTATCCCTCTGTGAGTTCAGGATCCGGCTGCTCGGTAATGTCGAGGACATCCGGTCCTCCATATTCTCGGAAGGCAATGGCTTTCATGGCTAGGCTCCTTGTTAACACCAGAGCCTTTCTATCTTGATGCGCTGTAGATATATTGTTCAAAATTACGGCAAACTTTGTAGATAGGATCTACAATAATGGATATCACTCTTCAGCAGCTCAGATGTTTTGATGCGGTGGTCACAGAGGGCAGTTTCCAAGGAGCAGCAGACCGCTTGATGCGCACGCATCCGACCGTGGTTTCAGCCGTCCGCAATCTTGAGGAACAACTTGGATTTTCGCTTCTCGATCGCAGCGGCTACCGCGTCGTGTTGACGGACAGGGGACGGGTCTTTCATGCCAAGGCTCAAGATTTCCTCCGTCAGGCTGCCGGCCTTCGTACGTTTGGAAAACAACTTGCTATGGGCGAGGAGACTGCACTGCGGGTCGTGATCGGCGATTTGTGCCCGCTTGAGCCAACCTTGCAGCTTTTGCGAAACTTCTTCACCGATAATCCAGCCACCCGTCTCGATCTCTATTTCGAAGCGATTTCGGGGCCATGGGAACGGCTGGCGGACGACGAGGCGGATCTGATCCTTCACCACATCGACAAGAGCGATCCGATGATGGAATATATTGATCTGCTGTCGGTCGACATCATTCCTGTCGTGGCAGGAGAGATATTTCCGAATGTACGTCCCGAGACTATCACGCCATCACATCTGCAGGATCTCGCGCAATGCATCATTCGCGATACTGCGCGCCATTCACCGCCAAGGGATTACTATGTCCTTAAGGGTGCGCGACAACTGACGGTGAGCGATCAGCTCATGAAGAAGCAAGTGATCTTGAATGCCATGGGCTGGGGACATATGCCGCGCTTTCTCGTGGAGAAGGAGGTGGGCGATGGCACGTTGGTTGATTTCACCAACGGTGATTTCAAGGGTGGACGCGTAGACCTCGTCGCTGCTCGTCGCCGTGACCGTCCGCATGGACCGGCCGGGGAGCGCCTTTGGCACTATATCCGATCGGAAGTCTCCACTTGGCAAGGGAACGACTGCGACAAATTGTCAACTTCGCAGGTGCAGCATTGACAAGAGTTCTGATGCGGCAGAGCAGGGCTTTATAAGTTTCTTATATCAATTCCGATCCGCCGGCTGCGGCATGGCGGACCCAGGACAGTTCTGATGGACAACTATCAATCCAGACGGGGCAGCGTTTTTCGCCACCCCGGTTATCTAAATTTTGCTGCCTCGCGGGTTTTCTCCTCCATATCTTTTCAATCCGCAACCGTTGCGATGGGCTGGATGATCTACGACCAGACCCACAGCGCGTTCGCGCTCGGTCTCGTCGGCTTCTGCCAGTTCCTGCCCATGGTCATCCTGACCTTCGTGGTAGGCCATGTCGCCGACCGTTTTGATCGGCGGCGGATCGGCCTTGCCTGCCAATTGCTGGAGGGGATCACCTGCCTGATATTGGCCGTCGCGACCTGGCAGCACTGGCTGACGCCAACGGGTATCCTCGCCGCAGTGACCGTGATGGGTGCGGTGGTTTCCTTCGAGCGTCCGACAATGGCGGCGCTGTTGCCGAACGTCGTCGGCCCATCCCTTCTACAGCAGGCCATCGCCACCTCGACATCGATGATGCAGACGGCCTTCATCATCGGCCCTTCGATCGGCGGCCTGCTCTATGGCTTCGATCCGGTAGCGCCCTTCGCCTTTTCTGCCATCTGCTTTGCGATTGCGAGCTTCAACGTCATTTCGATCAAGATGGAGCGGCAGCAGAAGTCAGGACGCGAGCCGGTGACGCTGAAATCGGTCTTTGCAGGGGTTGCCTTCATCCGCAGCAAGCCATTGATGCTCGGCACGATTTCGCTCGATCTTTTCGCCGTGCTGCTCGGCGGTGCCACTGCGCTGCTGCCGATGTTTGCACGCGATATCCTGCATGCCGGTCCCTGGGGGCTCGGTCTTCTGCGCGCCTCTCCGGCGATCGGCGCGCTTGTCATGTCGGTCGTTTTGGCGCGTTGGCCGATCCAGAGCCAGGCGGGCAAGAAGATGCTGATCGCCGTCGCCATCTTCGGCGTGGCGACGATCGTCTTTTCGCTGTCGAGCAACGTTATTCTATCAGTCGGGGCGCTGCTCATCGTCGGCGCGTCGGATACGGTCAGCGTCGTCGTGCGCAGCTCGCTCGTTCAGCTGCTGACGCCGGATGAAATGCGCGGGCGGGTAAACGCGGTCAATTCGCTCTTTATCGGCACGTCCAACCAGTTGGGCGAATTCGAATCCGGCATGCTCGCGGCCGTGCTCGGCCCAATCGTAACGGGCATTGTCGGCGGCGTCGGAACGATCGCGGTCGTGTTGCTCTGGATGCGGCTCTTCCCTGATCTCGGCAAGGTGAAGACGCTGTCAGGCTGACAGCGCAATCGCCTGCAATGAGTAGGCCGGCGCCGTACTGCGCAGCTCGCTGGCATCACGGCGCGGCGGTGCGCCGAACATACGATTATATTCGCGGCTGAACTGCGATGCACTCTCATAGCCTACCTGATGGGCCGCTTCGGCGACGCTTGCCGCTTCGGTTACCAGCAACCGGCGCGCCTCTATCAGCCTCAGATGCTTCTGATACTGGAGCGGGCTCATCGAGGTGATCAGCTTGAAATGCTCATGGAAGGAAGAGGGGCTCATGTTCGCTGCTGCCGCCAGCTCGTTGACGCGGATTGGCTTGGCGAAGTCTTCGCGCAGGATGAAGATGGCGTCGGCGATGCGCTGCATATGGCTGTCTGGCAGCGTCAGCTTGCAGATATCGCCGCCGTGTTCGCCATTCAGCAACCAGAAGCAGATTTCCTGCATGATGGCGGGATAGAGCACGGGGATCGCCTTCGGCGTCCTTGCAAGCCGTATCAAGCGCACCATGCAATCGGCCAGCTGTTCGTCGGCATCCTGTACGAAGATGCCGAGCCGGCTTCGATTGGCAGGTCTCGGTCTTTTCGGCATCTTTCGCATGACATCGCGCAGCACTGCGACGTCGAGTTCCAGCGTGATGCCGATATAGGGCTCCTTTCGGCTTGCCTGGACCACGCGGCCGATACCAGGAAGCTCTATACCGATCACGAGCGACTGCTGCTCTTCATATCTGAGTACCTCGTCACCGAGCATGATCTGCTTTGCGCCCTGCACAACGAAGCAGAGCGACGGCCTATAGACCATATGTCGCGGCAGCGTCTCGGTGCTCGATCGCATGATGTAGAGGGACGGCATCGGCGTGCCGAACAGACCGTCCTCGCCGCCCTCCGCCTCGACAAATTCCCGGACGATATCCTTCAGCTGTGACGACATCTGCGTCCCCCGTCCTTTTCAATGGTTCAGAGATAGGCCCGCCGGCTGTTCTTCGCAAATCGATAATTCGGAGAAATAGGCAGAAACGGCGTGTATTCCGGCATTAAGCGAATGCCTGTCGACGACTAGATTCCGGGTCAGATCACAATCACCAAGGAGACATGTGATGCCTAGCCAAAACAATCCGAGCGCCCAGCCCAAAATCGCCATCATCACCGGCGGTAGCCGTGGCCTCGGCCGCAACACCGCCATTGCGCTTGCGCGGGACGGTGTCGATTCCATCATCACCTATCATTCCAATCGGGAGGAAGCGGAGAAGGTCGTCGCCCTTGTTGCGGAACACGGACGCCGCGCCGTGGCGCTGCAGCTCGATACCGGCAAAGTTTCCGCTTTCGACGGTTTCGTGGAAAAGGTCCGCAGTGCGCTCTCCGAGCTTGGCACGGATCGGTTCGACTATCTCGTCAACAATGCCGGCACGTCGCATCACAACAGCTTCGAAAAGACGACGGAAGCGGAATTGGACAGTCTCTATGAGGTTCATTTCAAGGGCGTGTTCTTCCTGACCCAGAAGCTTCTGACATTGATCAGGGATGGCGGCCGGATCATCAACGTCTCTTCCGGCCTCACCCGCTTCAGCAATCCGGGCAGCGGCTCCTATGCCTCGATGAAGGGCGCGGTGGAGGTTCTCACCCGCTACCTCGCCAAGGAGCTCGGGCCGCGCGGCATCACGGTCAATACCGTTGCTCCCGGCGCCATCGCCACGGATTTCAGCGGTGGCATCGTGCGCGACAATCCCGAGATCAACAAGCGGGTTGCGGATATGACCGCACTTGGCCGTGTCGGCCAGCCGGACGATATCGGCCCGATGATTGCCTCGATGCTGTCAGACGCCAATCGCTGGATCAACGGTCAGCGCGTCGAGGCTTCGGGCGGCATGATGCTCTGACAATGAGGATGGCCGGGCTTGGTCCGGCCCACCCTTGTGTTTTGTTCAATAGTGGCCCGCCTCTCGCCCTGCGCACCAGCGGCGAGGGGCGCTAGCCGCGATAGGCCTTTTCCAGTTCCGCGACATCGAGCTTGACCATCTTCATCATCGCTTCCTGGACGCGATTGGCCTTTACCGAATCTTCGTCGTTCATAAAGCGGATCAGGGCTTCGGGGACGATCTGCCATGACAGGCCGAAACGGTCCTTGAGCCAGCCGCACTGCTGTTCCTTGCCGCCGTCGAGCAGATGCTCCCAGTAATAATCGACCTCCGCCTGGTCCTTGCAGTCGACGAAGAACGAAACCGCTTCGTTGAATTTGAAATGTGGTCCGCCGTTGAGGCACATGAACTTCTGGCCGGCAAGTTCGAAGTTGGCAAAGAAGGCCTTGCCGTCAGGCGCTCTCTTCATCTGTGTCACGCGGCTGTCCCTAAAGATCTTGCTGTAGAAGGTGATCGCCTCTTCGAGCTGGTTGTCGAACCAGAGGCAGGGGGTAATTTTCTGCATGCTTTCCTCCATTTGCAGTGTTGCTGTGCCAAGGACGGACAGGGATCGGACGTTCCGACAGCGGCCCTCGGTTTTTTCTGCAACCCAGCTCGATCCCAGCTCGATCATCGTGCTAGAAGCCGGATATGATCAGTCTCGTCCCGTTTTCTACCGACCATATCGAAACTCTACTCACCTGGTTTCCGACCGATGCGGATCTGGTGCAATGGGCAGGGGCGACCCTCGTTTTTCCGCTCGACAGACGGCAGCTCGAAGACATTCTCGCCGAAACACAGGTTGTTCGGCCGCAGCGCAATGCCTGGATGGCCGTCACCGATGAGGGCCGTATCGTCGGTCATGTGCAACTGGTGACGGATCGGCGCAATGGTATCGGGCGGCTTGCCCGCGTCGGCGTCGCGCCGGCCGAGCGCGGCCGCGGATATGGCATTCAGATGGTCCGGTGCGTGGTGGACAAGGTGTTTTCCGATCCGAATACGGAGCGCGTCGAACTCAACGTCTTCAGCTTCAACACTGCTGCACTGCGCACCTATGAAAAGCTGGGTTTCGTTCGCGAAGGCACGCGCCGATCCTCGGCTCGCGTTGGCAGCGAGCGTTGGGACACCGTCATCATGGGGCTGCTCAGAAGTGAATATCTAAGCCATGTCGAGGCTGTGGCCTGACGGTCACGGCGGAATGGAGCATTGAGGGCTGGAGTCACCTCCCGGTGACCCGTGCGCTCAAACGAAATGCCATCGCCCACATTACGCAGCGCATCGCAGATTCCCGAAAGAATGCGGAAGCTCGATATCGTGAACGGGAATCTCTGGACATTCGCGTCGTTGCTTGAAAGCTTGTAATATAAAGGCTCTACGTCATATCTGGCGAAGCAAATGAACAAGGAGGCCCCCACATGTTCCGGATGTCGATCGATCGTCTCGTTTCCTGGGTGCGGCTATGACCGGCCCCTATGTTGCTCCCGCCCCGCCGGTCACCCTCGTTATCTTCGGCGCCACCGGTGACCTCACGCGTCGCCTGCTGGTGCCGACGCTGATCAACATGATCAAGTCCGGCCTGGTCGGAGACGGCTTTGCCGTGCTCGGCGTTGGCATCGAGCCCGGCGGAGACGAGATGTTGCGCGAGCGGCTGGGCAAGTTCCTGCTCGACAACAAGATCCAGTTTGAAGATGGCGGCATCGGCTGGCGAAACCTCAGCGAGCGGATTTCCTATATTTCGGGCGACTTCACCCAGGACTCGATCTACGAGCAGATCGGCCAGCGCCTCGAGAAATCGGGCCATGGCAATGCCGCCTTCTACCTGGCCGTACAGCCGCGCTTCTTCGGTGACATCATCGACAAGCTCGGCGACCATAAGCTGACCACGGAGACCGCGGGCTATTTCCGCCGCATCGCGATCGAGAAGCCGTTCGGTACCGATCTGGCTTCGGCCAAGGCGCTGAACGTGCGCATCCTCAACCGGGTCGCCGAGACGCAGGTCTACCGGATCGACCATTTCCTCGGCAAGGAGACGGTGCAGAACATCATGACGGCGCGCTTTGCCAACATGATGTTCGAGTCGCTCTGGAACAGCAATTATATCGACCATGTCCAGATCACCGCTGCGGAGATCGTCGATGTCGGCACGCGCGGCAAATTCTACGACGAGACCGGCGCATTGCGCGACATGGTGCCCAACCACCTGTTCCAGCTTCTGGCAATGGTGGCGATGGAGCCGCCGAACAGCTTCGACGCCGAGGCGATCCGTAACGAAAAGGGCAAGCTTCTGAAGGCGTTGCGCGTCTATTCCCCCGAGGAAGCGAAGCACAACGGCGTACGCGGTGCCTACACGGCGGGTTCGCTCGCCGGCAAAGACCTGCCGGCCTATACGCAGACACCCGATGTCAACCCTGACAGCAAGACCGAAACCTTCGTGGCCTTGAAGCTCTTTGTCGATACATGGCGCTGGGCGTGCGTTCCCTTCTATCTGAGAACCGGAAAGTCGCTGACGGCGCGGGACACGGAAATCGTCGTCACGTTCAAGCAGGTGCCCTTTGCGCAGTTTCACGGCACCGAGGTGCAGCGCATGCTGCCGCCCAATAAATTGATCATCCAGGTGCAGCCAAACGAGGGCCTGCACATGGAAATCTCGATCAAACGGCCAGGTCTCGTGGTCGATACCGTGCCCGTGTCGCTGGATTTCCGATATTCTGATATGTTCGATATCGGCAATACGACCGGCTACGAATCGCTGCTTTATGATCTTTTCATCGGCGATCAGACGCTGTTCCAGCGGGCCGACGCGATTGAGGCGGGCTGGGCTGCGGTGCAGCCCTTCCTCGATCTCTGGTCACATAGCGGTGACAAGCCGGATCCCTATGCACCGGGCAGCATGGGTCCGCAATGCGCCGACGATCTGATCGAGCGCGACGGGCGCAAGTGGCACGAGCCGCAGGTCCTACGGAAGGACAAGTAACCTACATTGGATCGAAGGAACGGTGCCGGCATCCGGCATCGTTCAATATTCGTCTCTGATCAGCGGGAGAAAAGCCTGCCGAAGAGCGTACGGGACGGCTCGGCGGACGCCGTTGCGGTGCCGCTATATTCCGACATGCGCCGTACGACGACGAGCTGGCGGATTTCGCCGCGCTGGTAGGCGGCGAGGAAGCGGCGATAATCCTTGAAAGAAACGCAGCCGTTCGAATCGCCAGCCTTGCCAAGCATGTAGGTATGCGCAAGCAGGCCGACGCGGTTATAGACCGCGCCCTGGCCACCGACAGGCGTCAGGCGGATCGCCTGCACGCCATGGAACAGGCTTTCGCGCAGGGTCAGGGCGTAGGTGTGCGGCGGGGTCGGGCCGCGGTTCTTCTGGTTCACGAAGCGTGGGTTGTCGCGCATGTTGCCGAGACCGGAGTGAGCCTCCAGCCGGGCGCCGCTCGGCAGATAGACCATGCCGGCCTCGATATCGTAGATGGCGGTGCCATTTGCAGCACGCTGAACCGTCGTCGGCTTCCGGACGCTCGGCATATCGCTGTTGTCGTCGTCATCTTCCGTGCGAGCATAGGCAAGCGCCTGCTCCGGCGCGTTTCGCGTGCGGCCGGGGGGTGCTGCGTCCCGCAGGGCATCGTCCGGGCGGGCCATCGGCAAGGGGACGGCGCTATCCGGATTGGAAAGAACCAGGCCGAAGGCCTTTTCCGCTGAGTCGGCACCGGTCGAATTGCTATCGTCGCCGGCGTCGTCCGAAGTGTCGAGGCTTGCCATCATGACGCTATCGGCATCGTCCGGCCGTGCGGTCGGGATTGGCGGGGCGATGGTGGCAAAGCCGTCATCCGGCTCTGCGCTTGCCAGCACTTGGCTCTGCAGCTGCGCCAGAGTCGGTCCGGTGTCCGCCGCCGGGGTGGTTGACATGGGGGTAGCCGCCACGGGGGCAGATGGGGCCGCAGAGGCAACGACAACGTCGTCCTTCACCCTTGTCGGGGCGGTGATGTCAGTGGTTGTTTGATGGGGATGATTGAGGGAGGCGACTGCGATTGATGGCTTTGGTTCGAGTGCGGCGGTGTCTCTGGATGGTGACGCCGCGGCATTGGCCATCGCGAGACGCATGATCAATTGCCTGCGCACCGCGTCCGGCATTGCGTGAGCGCCATTGGCAGCCTGCTGGGCCGGCGCTGCCGCCGGCGGCTGGATGCGGGCCATGCGGATGGCGGCAACGGAGCGGGACGCAGCCGCATAGGCTTCGATCACACGCTTTTGCTCTGCCTTCGACGGTGTCGAAAGAGCGGCCATCTGCAGTCGCTGCAAGGGATCGGCAAGCGCCACGGATTTCGGGCCAAGCGAATTTTCTACGATCTGGGCGGAACCAACTGACATCACCATCGTTTGCATGGTGAAAACGGTGGCTACCACCCACGCGAAACCGACAGTCGCCGCTCCCATAAGAGCGGTGCTGAGCATGATGCTGCGAGACTTTGGGCTTCGAAGCGAAAATCCGCCAAACGGATTTACGTCACTGAATGACTCGGTCGCAAACGCCATAATACACGTCTTCCAAACTGATTACGCAGGCCGAGGGCTTTTACCGACACACTGCTCCCGGACCGGCATAGCGGCGATGAGCGTTTTTGAAATGCTCATCGTGACATGCCAGTTCTTGAACAATGGAGAATTATGGTAACTATTTCCTTTACGCCGCCGGCTTTAATTTCAGAAGTGAGGAATATTAGACCCTGAGAATTTAAGGGTGTTTTTTTCGCTCATGTGTGTCCCTTTTGCATCGTATCGAGACTTTTTTGTGTTGGGATTAAGCCAGTCATAAGGCGTAAGTGCTAAATTAGCTACTTCTTTCTGGCGAATGCCGAGCCCCTGTGAATTCTGCTAGGCTGCCAGCGGCTCCGATCCGACGAGGGAGAATCCGATGTCTCTGACAAAAGATGAGGCGGCCACGGGCGAGGTTTCTCCCGCTCTGGCCATTGAAGCCATGTTTGCGTTTCGCAGCACTGCTGCCATCAAAGCCGCAATCGAACTCGATGTCTTCACCGCCATTGGTGCCGGAGATGCGACGGTCAAATCGCTCGCCGCAACAGTCGGTGCTTCAGAGCGAGGATTGCGCATCCTTTGTGATTTCCTGGTCGTGGAAGGCTTTTTGCTCAAACAGGAGGATCGGTACCTGGCGACGCCATCCACCCGCATGTTCCTCGATCGGCAATCGCCGGCCTATATGGGGGCGGCGGTCGATTTCGTTGCCGCGCCCGAGATGGCGGAGTTGTTCCTCAACGATCCCTCGTCCTATGTCCGCAACGGCGGAGCCGTCGGCCTTGCCAATGTTTCACCGGACAATCCAGTCTGGATCAGGTTCGCGCGGGCGATGGGTGCCTTTACCGGCAGCAGCGCGGAAAGCCTTGCCGCCGAGGTCGCGACATGGCCGCAGCCGCCGAGAAAAGTGCTCGATATTGCCGCAGGCCCAGGCCGTTTCGGCATAGAGATCGCAAGAACCATACCGTCGGCAAAGATTGTTGCAGTCGATTGGCAGTCGGTCCTTGCGCTTAGCGAACAAAATGCTCAGGAGGCGGGTGTTGCCGAGCGATACCAATCCCTTGCCGGAAGTGCGTTCGATGTCGACTGGGGCGGGGATTATGACCTCATATTGCTTCCAAACTTCCTGCACCATTTTGACGCAGATACTTGCGTTGGACTGCTGAAAAAGGTGCGCAGCAGCCTCGGCTCCGGCGGGAGGGTTGTCGGCGTCGAGTTCGTGCCGAACGAAGACCGCATCAGCCCACCATTCGAGGCGGAATTTTCCTTCGAAATGCTGGCGACCACGCCCGCGGGAGACGCCTATACGAAGAAGGAATTGGACGAGATGGCGAGACGGGCGGGTTTTCGCGGCGTCACGACGAAGCCGCTTTCACCATCGCCTGCGAGCCTCGTCTTCTTCGAATGATCGCGGCACCATAGGGCAAATGCCACAAAGCCAAATTCGCTGGGGAGCTTGGTCATGGCTGATCGAAAGCAAAGTCTGAGGATGCCTGCATCTTTGGTTCGCCCGCGACGTCTGCGAGCATTGGTCTTCGCGATCACGGGCCTCGGGCTGTCGCTGGCGCCGGGATTTACCCAGAGATCCCTTGCACAGCAGGTTCCCGTAACCGCGGTCGACATTGCGCTCGAACCCGACGCGACCATGCTTCAGCACGCAGCGGACGCCAATGCTCGTCTGCTCAAATCTTTCCCGAAGGGCTTTTCTCTTGATGAGACGCACCATCCCCACATCACGATGCTGCAGCAATTCGTCCGCACGGACGATCTCGACAAGGTATTTGCGGCGGCAGACGCGGTTCTGGCCAAGGAGAAGCCTGCCGGATGGACGCTGAAGGCATTCAAGTATTACTACATCCCAGCTCCGCCTGTCGGCCTTGCGGGAATTGTCGTCCAACCGACCGACGACCTGCGCCGGCTGCAAGCTGAGCTTATCACTGCCGTCAAACCTTATACCGTAAAGACCGGCACTCCGGCGGCTTTCTTCAGCGACGCGGATGGTCGCGACATTCAGAAATCCCTGATCAACTATGTCGCCAATTTCGTCACGGACGCGGCCGGCAAGCGTTTCAATCCCCACGTGACTATCGGCGTTGGAACGGAAGCCTATTTGAACAAGATGCTGGCAGAGCCATTCCCTTCGTTTACGTTTTCAGCGACGGGTGCGTCGGTCTATCAGCTGGGCACATTTGGCACGGCCCGAAAGAAGCTCCATGATTTTACACTGACGCCCTGAGGCTGGATCGGGTAGGGCGAATGGCAACTCGCGATCGATCACAGGCCTGATGCCTTTCGCGGACAGCCGGTAACGTCCTTGGGGTGCGTCGGAACGTTTGAGCCTTTCTTGCGTTGAAATGGTCTTGTAACCGGGGGAACGTCATGTTGCGATCAAACATCAAATACGTCATTCCAGCCTTTGTAATTGCAGCGACTTTAATCGAAGCCGCTCCAGTCATGGCGGCGGATATGGTTACCTATGTCGAGCCCCACAAATCCCACGTCTCGCGGGTTTATCAACCCCGCGTCGTTCGCACCGCATATCGGGTGAGGCCGACGACTTGCAGCGAGAGGATCGTGGAATATCGCGCTCCTTATGTGCCACATACCCAAGTCTTCCGGGTTTGCAGCCGCTACCAATTTTGACGGATGTGATCTTTCGATCTGGCGCCTGAGCGGGATCGGGGCGGTTCACCCTTGACTTCGCCTTGCCGAAAGCCGACTTCGGGCATGATCAAGGATCTGCCCGCGACGGAAGGTTTGCCGCAGTGCCCCAGAAAATCCTCACCGTTTCGACCCGTGGCCAGGGCCTCTACGAGTTTACCGGCGAGGTCGCCGATTTCCTGCGGAGTGCCGGCGCAGGCGAGGGGCTGCTGACCGTCTTCGTGCGGCACACATCCTGTTCGCTGCTGATCCAGGAGAATGCCGATCCGGATGTGAAGACGGATCTCAACGCCTTCTTCCGCCGGCTCGTGCCGCCATCCTCTGATCCCTCGATGCGCTGGATCGTGCACACGACCGAAGGGCCGGACGATATGCCGGCGCACATCAAGGCTGCGCTGACGCAGGTTTCGGTCGGCATTCCGGTCATCGGCGGGCGGCTCGCCCTCGGCACATGGCAGGGCATCTATCTCTTCGAGCATCGCGATCAGCCGCATCGGCGCGAGGTCGTGCTTCATTTCGGCGGATGAAGCGTTAGTCCCCAGTGAGCCGTTAATCGATTTGAATGCCGGCTGAACACGCGGTTCGCGCCCGGTTCAGTTTCGGTGGCCTATCTTTTCCTCAATCCCGCAAGAAACGGGCCCGCAGGAAACGGGATCCGATCAGAACCGAAGCAATCAAGAGGAAATCCCATGAGCAGTCTCTTTGCCAAGGCCGGTATCGCAGCGCTGATCGCGCTTGGCGCAGTCCCCGCTGCCTCGACGGCATCCGCCGGCGATCTGTCGATGAAGGTCCGCGAGGTTCGCTACGATCCCCACGCCGCTCGCACATGCTCGCCCGTGCTTGCCGTGCAGAAGGCCCGCTATGATGGCATGCGCTATGCGCACATTGCCGATATGACGGCACGCCGCGTCGTCGTCGAGGGTCGCAACCATCGTGGTCCGGACCGTATCGTGTTCGCCAATGTTCCCGGTTGCCCGCGCTGGCATCGTGGTGAATTCCATGTTCAGTAAAGCCATCCTAAAGAAAGGAAGGGCTTTATTATCGCTGGCGCAAGTTTTAACTGAACGACTCGTGAACGGCCGATTCTGAATCCGTTCAGAATAGACCACTATCCTTCCGGTCATCGCCTGTGATGCGGCGGACCAAGATGAAGCGTTTTGTTTCGAGGAGAAGAACATGAAGGAAATTCTGGCAAAGGCAGGGATCGCGACGGCGATTGCCGTCGCCGCCCTTTCGGGCGCGGTGACCAGCGCCAGCGCGCAAGGCGTCGACATCTACGTCGGCCCCGGCTATCATCGTCCGCCACCGCCGGATTACTACCGCCCGCCACCGCCGCCTCCGGGCTATGGCTACGGTCGTCCGCGTGGCTGCGATCCGCGACAGGCTGAAGACATCGCTCGCGATTATGGCTTGCGCCGTGCCCGCGTTGCCGACATCACGCCTCGCCGCGTCATCGTCAACGGCTTTGGCCGTCGGGGTCCTGATACGATGGTATTTGCCAATGTGCGCGGCTGCCCGTTGATGGGCCGTTGATCCCCGGCGTTGAAGATCGGGCTGTCTCTCAGCCGAGAGCATCCCTGTAAACAAACCGCCCCGGCGATCCCGATGGATCAGCCGGGGCGGTTTTTCTTTGCCCGCTTCTTTGGGCCGGCAGCGACGCCTTACTGGTCGATGGCGTAGGTGACGTTGACCGTCACGTCATAGGTATTCTCGCCGCCCTGGACCGGAACGGCGGGGGCGGCAGCATCCTTCATCATTGCGGCGCGGAAAACGGGCTGCGGGGCAGGGCGGATGGAATTCTCGCTGATCTCGATGACGCGGCCGAGCTTGACGCCGGCTGCATCGGTCAGCGTCTTCGCCTTGGCAAGAGCATCGGCCACCGCATCCTTGCGCGCCGCGGTCAGCGCCTCCTCCGGCTTGTCATTGGTGAACTGGATGTCTCCGCCCTGGTTGATGCCGAGGGTGACGGACTGGTCAATGATGGAGCCGAGCTTGGAAAGATCACGAATGCGCACCGAGAGCGAATTGGTCGCCTGGTAACCCACAAGCTCAGGCGGCTGAGGCTGGCCCTTGTTATTGTTGGGATAGTTGTATTGCGGCTGGATCGAGAAGCGCGATGTCTGAAGATCGCGCTCGGCAATGCCGGCATCCTTCAGCGTCGCGAGGACTGCACCCATGGCCTTGCTGTTCTCGTCAAGCGCATCACGCGCGGTCTTGGACTGCTTGACGACGGCAAGCGTGACGATCGCCATATCGGGTGCGATCGAGGAATGTCCTTCCCCCGTCACCATGACCACCGCCTCGCGCGGCTTCGCCTCCTGCGCAAGCGCGCCTGCGGCGGCAAGCGGCAAAAGGGCTGCGGCCAGAAGCGTCGAAAAGGCAAAATCTCTGGTTTTCCTCAGAGGCATGGTTCGTTCCTTGATTGATGTTCCGGGGCACAGGCTTTTTGCGGATTGATTGTGAAGGTATTGCGGCAGTCCCTTGTGAGCGAAAGAGAATTGCGTTAGAGGCAAGGCAGCCCCGGGGAACCATTGTCCCGGCGCGATGCGCTGTATCCTTCGCGCAGGGCCTGTAGCTCAATGGTTAGAGCCGGCGGCTCATAACCGCTTGGTTGGGGGTTCGAGTCCCTCCGGGCCCACCATCTTCGCCTCCTGTTATTGAGCAGTAAAGCTCATTGATCACTCGCTCGCCGTGTTGAGAATTGCTAATCGGTATTCCTCCGTGCGCTCTACCGACGAAGCTCGGTGCAGGATCACAGATCCCCGCCCTCAACTTGCCATCGGCTCGGCGCGGCCGATCTCTTCGATGTGGCTTTGCAGGACGTGCCGTTCGATCGACGTAATGGGGAGATTGACGAACAGGGAAATTCTGTTCTTGAGATATCGCGCGGCCTGCGCGAAGGCGCGGGCCTTTTCCAGGTCCAGGCCTTCGACGGCCTTGGGGTCCTCGATCCCCCAATGGGCGGTCGCGGGATGTCCGGGCCATACGGGACAGGCTTCACCGGCGGCGTTGTCGCAGACGGTGAAGATGAAATCCATGTGCGGCGCGTCGGGTTCTCCATAGACGTCCCAGCTCTTGGAGCTCAAGCCGGCGGACGGATAGCCGAGCGCTTCAAGGGTTTTGATTGCCCAAGGGTTGACGGCGCCGCTCGGTTGGCTTCCAGCCGAAAACGCCCGGAAGCGGCCCTTGCCGTCGATATTCAGAATGGATTCCGCCATGATCGACCGGGCCGAATTGGCGGTGCATAGAAAGAGAACGTTGAATATTTTGTCACTCATCGATGTCCTCCCAACAATTGTAAAGTGACGGCGTGGATGATCGGTTGGCAGAGTCCCGGCGAGCCCTGATGCCGCACGAACAAGACCCGCTACGATCTTCTCGGCGGTGACGCTCTCTCCGCCCGCCGTCGCAACCAACCAGAACCTCTCCGGGGTGTCCCGATCGGGCGCCTGATGGCAGCGAGAGCCGTTTTTTTATCCGTATCCAGATCTGTTATCTTTATATCGCGTTCACGTCCTGCTGACCACGGGGAGTGGACGGAAGTTCGACCTTGCAGGCTGTTCTGCCGGGCGCTTTGCCCGGCAAGCGGGTAGATATTCAACCTGCAGGCCCGGACGCGCGGAAATGCCCGCGCGATTTTGGAGCAGCCGGCAGAAGCGATGCGAGAAAAGGGATATTCGGGCGCTTGACATTTCGCCGGCAAAGTAGCTCAGAATAGAAGTTGCCGATTGAGGGGTCCTGTTTTCTCGAAAGCCTTGGAACCAGATCACTGCGGTGCGCATTTCGCTCATTCGTACAAAACGAAAAAGAGAGAGCCATGCCGATGCAGAACAGCTCAACGATACCCACGCCCGACGAGCATGTCGTAACAGCAAAAGAAGCTCTGGAACCGCTTTACATGAGGCTAGAGCAAGAGGCCGAGATGAAGCTGCTTGCGGCAGCCATGCGCGCAGGCTGGTCCGCCGACGAGGCAATGTCGGCCATCGACGAGCTGCGGCGCGAAGAATTACGGACCTCGGCCGGTCGAAGCCACTAGGGCTGCGGGCGCGTTCTGCCGAGGGCTGTGCAGCTTCCGAAATGGCGTGCCATTGGGCTGGAAAAGGGTTGGTCCGTCTTATCAAAGGCTGGGCCATATCGGGGCCAGAATATTCCGACCGCCTCAAACTGCTGACCTTGGCGTCACATACATCTTCAACAGTATTGAAGGTGTATTGTTTCAGTGCGCCTCGTGGTCGTGCAGTGCGCCCAGCAATTGGTCCTGGGTCTGATGGCCGGCATTGTAGAGATCGATGGCGATGCTTGCGGCAAACAGGCCTTCCTGGCTGTGAAGCCGGACGCTGCGTTCCGCGCACCAGGCATAAAGCGCGCCGGCAAGTACATCGACATCATCGGGATAGAACTGCGAGTTGGCCATCATCGACATTCGCGACACCTTGGGATTTGCGGGGGCAGGGGTTCAGGAGCGGATTTCTCCAGACTGATTTTATTCCTGAAATTTGCAAGGTCGTTCAAATGGCGGCGTTAATGACGATCAAACCTTAAACGGGGCATGCTTCAATTCGGCACAGTTAAGATTTACGATCGGGGAAAGAGCGATTATCGCGGCGTCTGGTCCGGTGCATGAGGTGCTGGATTGGCTGATAAGCTCGGCTTCTCGCCGGCCGGATGCACAAATAAAACCAATGCGAGGATGACGGCCACAGCCACCATCCCCGCGAGAATAAATTTTGGTCTCGACCACATCATTGGTGGATAGGATGCGATGCCTCTATCGCTGCTTCTATGAGTTCTTCCGCAAAGCAGATTGCGGATATCGAGTCTTCCTTGTCGAGCTTGAGCTCGCTGCATTTGTCGCGCATTGCCTTGCGGATTTCCGCAAGCAGGCTGGCATCGACAACCTCGTCGCCTTCATCGAGTGCATGGGTCAAGGCCGATTGCGCAACGACTTCAAGCACCGCCATGCGGCCCTCGATCTCGCCCATGGTTGGAATGGCATTCCTTGCGCCGTCGCGCTGGCAGTCACGATTCGTGGTGAGCATCTGACGCGTCTCCTTGTGCTGGGCAAGAAACGCGCAAAGCGCCAAAAAGTTCGCTCTCGGACGATCACAATTTGATCACAGCGGCCGTTATTTCGGAGGGCAGACGTTGCTCTGTTCCAGCACGTCTGCGCAGTTCGGAGAGCGCCGGAAATCGTCGTAATACATGGTCCAGTCGGTGGTGTCGGCTGCGCGATAGGGACCGAACTTGAAATACTGGTTCTTGCCGAGACCCTTGTCGGCATGGCCGATATGTCCCTTGACGGTGACAATCCATTTGTTGTTCGCGAAGATTTCAATTCGGCCTGTCCCATCGGGTCCAGGCTGGGTGTAGATCGCGAAATCGATCCAGCCGGAATCCGGGGTCGGCAGCTTGTTGCCGTGCTCGGTAATGGTGATCGCGTCGGTGCAATTCTTGAACTCGGCGCCATCCTCCTTTGACCAATTGGCGTCGGTGGCGACAAGCGCGCGCATCTGGTTTGTGTCCGGGCGATACCAGACCGGCGCCTCTGTGCCGCCGCAGGATTTCGTCTCGCCATTGCCGCTTCCGGTCGGCGGCGCGACATAGTTCGTTTCGACGGTGGCGAAGAGCTTGCCGTTGTTGAGGCGGAGCGCAAGAAAGGGGCTGAAGTCGCCCTGCGCCTCCGGGCCGATTTCACGTTTCCACTGCGCGATGAGATAGCGATGATCGCCCGATGGGATGGGATCTCCAAACTTGACGGCGAAGCCGTACCAGACGCCCTGATCATAGGGGACCCGGTGGCTTGTGCGTTCCCAGATTTCTGCGCGTTCGCTGCAATTCTGTTCGGATGAGGTACACAGGGGCTTCACGCTCAGCTTCAGTGCCCCGCCACCATTGCGGGTCACCGCTGACTGAAATTCGTAGCTGCCGGCTTCCTGCTCGGTATTGTCCCGATAGTAGAGATGGCCCTGCGGGGAAAAGTCCTTACCGTCGAATCCATCACGCAACACTTCCTGGCCGGGATTTTCAGCATAAGCAGTGGCTACGCTGGAAAACGCAGTCAAAATTGCGCACATGACGATCTTCACTTTCATTGGGAAGGATTCTCCGGCGGGATTTCAGTGCGCTATCAATGACCTGAACCGCATCGGCGGGCAAGGGGCGGGTATTCGTCGCATCGGCTGGACTTGTCGTTATTGCCGACAGATTTTCTGACAGGGCCGACTACCGGAAGTCGCAGCCGTTGCTTAACCGCCTGTTAGGTCCTTTTCGGCTCAAATCGACACATCGAGGGCTTGTCGTGGATTTCAGCGCCCCGGACATGATTGTCCGCTTCCCGCGGCATATTTCATCACTTCCCACTTTGGGCCATGAGAGAGGCCGGCCGGGGGATGCAGTTTCAGGATCGTAGGCAACCAGTCATCCGCAGTCTGGTTCGTTCAATACGGTTCCGCGAGCGGGGATCCATTGGCAGATGACTTGAGTGGAGAGCGCCTGAAGATCGTCATTCTGACATCGCACGTGTTCTTGCGAGGATATCGCAAGGCGTCCATTCACTTCGTCGCACGCAAGTGGGCGGAGCAGGGACATAAGGTCCATTTCGTTACGATCGGACATAGCTGGCTGACGCGTCTGAAGGACCGTCCGCGATTTAATGCCTTGTCGAAGGTACAGGCGAACCGTTTCGAGACAGTAGAGCCAAATCTTGATGCCGGGGCCTATCTTCCGCCGCTGCATGCGTTTAGCTCGAACAACAGGGTGCTGAATCGGGTGAACGAGGTCGCCTTCCGCGTCTACGGCAGTTATCTGCCGGATTTTGCCCGCAAGGCCGTCGCAACGGCCGATCTCGTCGTCATCGAAAGCGGTTCGGCGCTCAGCTTTTTCAACTATGTTCGCAAGCTCAATCCTCGTGCCAGGACGCTCTATTTCTGTCGTGATCTCTTAAGAAGCGTCGGTGCGGCGCCCATCCTGCAGAAAATGCAGGAAGAGGCGATCCCGCGCTTCGATGTCATCTGCGTGCCGTCGCAGCGTCTTGGTGCTTTGTTGCCGACTGGTGGCCGCATTCGCGTCATCCCGCAGGGTGTGGATACGGCACTGTTCGATCGTCGCTATGCTTCGCCCTACAAGCCCGGCAGCCGAAATGCCATTTCGGTCGGCAACATGCTTTTCGACCAGCTGGCTGTCGACCAGATGGTGGCTGCGGCGCCCGAAATGACCTTCCATATCTTTGGGGCGACATGGCGCGGGGCGCCGTCGCCGAATATCGTCGTCTATGGCGAGCGGGATTTCGAAAGCATCGTGCCCTATATCCGTCATGCGGATATCGGCCTTGCGCCCTACCGACTGACGGCCGATGAGGTCTATCTTGCGGAATCGAGCCTCAAGCTCTCGCAGTATAGCTATTGCCGTCTGCCGATCCTGCTGCCCGATCTCATTCCATTCAAGCGCGCCAACGGCATTCCCTATCGCCTCGATGGCGAAACCGGCTGGCGGCAGAAGATCGATGCGGCGCTGGCTATGCCGCGTTTGCCTGAATTCAGCGAAGGAATTCTGACTTGGGGCGATGTAGCCAAACAGACGTTGCGGGCTGCATTCGATCAGGCTTGATTCCTTGGCACGGCTCAGGAGGGTGCAAGAAAGCCGAGCAGTCCATTGACCAGGGGCCGTGACGGCCCGGGTAATTTGCCTCCGAGGCTTTCCATCAGCATCTCTCCATCAGCTGCCTCGATGAGGCCCAGCAGGCGCACTGCAAGCGCATAGACGACGGCACCGGCAGGGATCGCAACGATGATGGCAGCAGGACCGTCGAGGAGATAGACGGCGGTTCCCGCGGCTGCCGCACACAGGGCGGCGGCCAGGACGTTCCTGGCAAGGGCTCCCACGGGAACAGCAACGCCGACATGCCTTCGAGCCGTCAGCGCCAGCAGGATAAATGTGAGCGTGGTGATCGCGGCGCGGGAGGCCGCCGCGCCTTCGAGGCCGGCAAGTGGCACCGAAAGGGATAATAGCAAGACTGTTAGGATGCCGCTGATTACTTGCACGCGCAGCAGAAGCCAGCTGCGACCGGCAGCGCCGACCACGCCCCAGGGGATGACCGAGAGGCCTGCAATCCAGACAAAGGCCAGGAGCGTTGCAGCTGCGGGTACGGCAGGCAGAAAGGCATCACCAAAGATCAGCGGCAGCAGGTCGGGCATGATGGCGGCGCCGCCGAAACTGACCGGTAGCATGACGAGCGCGACCATGCGGATGACCCGCGAATAGGCATTCTGCAGAGCCTTCTGGTCGCCTTTGGCATGGGCGTCGGAGAAGCTGACGATCAGGGCGGGTGAGATCTGCAGCATGACCTGCTCGATCAGACCCGCAAGGCCGAGGCCGACGGCGAAATAGCCGATGCCTGTCGCCGAGAAGAAGAAACCGAGGAAGAGGAATTCGACGCGCGAGAGGACCAGGATTTCGATGAGGTCACTCAGCCACATATAGCGGCCATAGGTTCGCATTTCCGGTGTCAGCGCGTGGGAGGAAGCAGGGATGCTCCGGTCGAGGTAATGGCCGAGCCGGAGCGCCTGCGGCAGATACCTTGCGACATAGCCGAAGAGAGCGCCGGTTGGGCCGAGAAGCCATGCGCCGACAAGAACCAGCGGAACCTGCAGTGCGCTGCCGATGGCCGTGCTATTCGCCGTCTGGCCAAAACGGTTCCGGCTGCGCGCAACCGCCGTCGAGAAGGCGGAAACGGCATAGCTGAGAAAGAGAATGGCGGTTACGACCCAGAACCAGGCATGGCGTGCGTCGCGATAGGCATAGGTCATCGCCGCATAGACGAGGATTGCAGCGCAAACCATCAGGAGCGAGATCGTGAATGCCCGCAATGCGGCGCGCACCAGCGACTTCCAGGCGCTGCCGGTGCCCGACAGTGCGCCGGCGTTTCGCAACAGTGTCTGTGGCAGGCCCATGTCGGCGATCGCTGCTGCCGAGGTTGCGACCCACAACGCGTAGGCCACCTTGCCGGAGCCGGCAGGGCCAAGCAGACGTGCTGCGATGATGTTGCTCGCAAAGCCCGCGATAAGCGAGATGATCGTTGCTGCAAGGCTGATCAGGGAGCTTTTGAGTAGGTTCGACATGGGCCAATCATGATAGTGCTTCCATAACCTTGTGTTAAAGGAGCATTGGTATTCCTCGCAAAACAGGAGTGGCTAAGCGACCTTGACCGATAATATTGGCGATCGAGATACTTTCCTCATTCCCGGATACTTGCAGAAGAGTATCGGCGAGCGGGCGCTTAATCTCGTCTGGCGGCTGATTTCGCCTTTGCCGGATCGAGCCTACTGCAATCTCAAATACTTCACGATCCGCGGCAAGTTTCCCAATCTCAAGTCGCCGCAGACGTTCACCGACAAGATGCAGGTGCGCAAGCTCTACGATCGCAATCCGCTTTTCCCGCGCTTCGTCGACAAGGCCGGTGCCAAGGAACTGATCGCGGAGCGGGTCGGCAGCCAGCATGTCATTCCCACGCAATGGGTGGGGACCGATCTTACCGATGTCGACTGGTCGGCGATCACGCTGCCGGCGGTCGTCAAGCCGACGCATGCGAGCGGTGTCGGCCGCTTTCTCTACAGCGATGCCGATATCCGGAAGTTATTGAAGGAAAATCCCTCGTCGCAATGGCGCGCCATCGACCATGCATCCTACAATCGCGAGTGGGCCTATAGCGGGCTGGAGCGGCGCATCATCATCGAGACGATGCTTCTCGCCGATGGTCGCGTTCCCTGGGACTACCGGCTGTTCACCTTTGGCGGCAAGGTTTCCCATATCGAGATCGACATTCGCGAGGGCGGGCAGGGCTATTCCTGCAACTACACGACCGAATGGAAGAAGCTGCCTTTCTACGATCCGGACTATCTCGGGCTCTACCCCGGCGAAGTGCCCCGGCCGGCGCGGCTGGAGGAGATGATCCGCATTGCCGAGACGATTGCCCATGATATCGATTTCGTCCGGGTCGATCTCTACGCTTCCGCCGACTGGGTCTATGTCGGAGAACTCACCTTCTACCCCGGTGGTGGCTTCGAGGCATTCGAGCCGGCAGAATACGATTCGCTGCTGGGGCAGAAATGGCAGCTCGGCTTCGATCTGCCGGCCAGACCCTAGAGCACTTCCGCTTTCTTCGAATCACCGAAGCGCTCTATCCCTTTGATTTGACGCAATTCCGAACGCAAAACCACGTCACACTTTTGCTGGAATTGCTCCAGAAGGCCGTAGACAAATCGGCGCATAGGCGCTTGATAGGGTCGACTAGGATATTTTGGAGGAGAATTTCACCGATGACGATCGACCACGATCTGAGCCGCATTGCGGTGCAGGAGGAAACACTGCGTTTCGACGCGTTCGACCTTTCAACCGCCTGGGTGCTCGGCAAGCTGCTGCATGACCTTGCGAGCGAGCGCAATCTTGGCGTGGCGATCGATGTTACTTTCCACTCCATGCCGGTCTTCTACATCGCTTTGCCGGGATCGACGCCCGACAATGCCCAGTGGATCAGGCGCAAGCGGAACATGGTGCTGCGCTATTTCCGCAGCAGCTATGCGAGCGGCCTGATGCTCGAGAAAGCCGGCAAGAGGGTCGAAGACAATGGTTTGCCGCCGACCGACTACGCCTCGCATGGCGGCAGCTTCCCGATCAATGTGAATGGGACGGGTTGCGTGGGGGCCGTTACGGTTTCCGGTCTGCCCCAGCGTGACGACCACAATCTCGTCGTGGAGGCTCTTGCGCTAATGCTCGGGCACGAGCTTCACAATCTCGCGCTTTCGGAGGGCTGAGCGCCTTGGCGAGGGCGGGCGCCCTCGTCTCCGCCGTCATGCTCGGGCCTGCCCCGAGCATCTGCAACGGATGATTTGGTTGCAACATGGCAGATCCTCGGGACAAGCCCGAGGATGACGAATGGTGAGACTCAAACCCTGCCGCTGGCTTCCCGAATGACCTTCGTCAGGCTGCCGGTTGCCGGGAAGAGCGGGATCAGGCAGGCCTGGAGTGCGTGGTAGATATCGCCCTTGCCTGGGAAGATTGTGTGGGCGGGCTTCAGGTCTTCCGTCAGTTCCTCGTGCCAGCCGCCATTCTTGTGATCGAGGAAATTCCGGCCGATGACGCCCCAGATCTTGCGGTAGCTTGCCTCGTGGAAATCGCTCGGATCATTCTCGTTGAGGAAGTGCGCCGCGCCCGCGCCCTCACAGGCCGGCCACCACAGCTTCTCGCGCTTTGCGGGGGTGTCGTTCCAGTCAAGCGTATAGAAGAAGCCGCCCTTGTCATTGTCCCAGCCCAGTGACATGGATTGTGCGAATAGAGCGCGCGCCGCATCCGGCATCCAGTCGTGGCGCTTGCCGCCGAGTGCCCAGAGCTGCAGCGTCAGCCGCGCCCATTCGAGCCAATGGCCCGGCGTCGTGCCTGACGGGCGGAACATCTCGTTGCCGCGATAATTCTTGTCGAGCACCCACTGTGCGTTGAAGTGCTCTGCGACGCGCCAATCGACCGAACCGGCGGAACGGCGGATGATGAGATCGGCGATGCTTTCGGCCTTGGTCAGATATTCCTTGTCGCCCGTCGCTTCAAAGGCCGCCATCAGAGCTTCAGTCAGATGCATGTTGGAGTTCTGGCCGCGATAAGTGCCGCCGTCGATCGGCGACCAATCTTGATTATATTCTTCCTTGATCGCACCGTGTTCGGCTTCCCAGAACTTCGTGTTCAGGATCTCGGTGACGTCGGCGATCATTCCATCGGCGAGTGGATGGCCGACTGTTTTGGCGGAGGAGGCGGCGAGCAGCACGAAGGCATGGCCATAGCCCTGCTTGCTCGAATCGACCTGGCCGTCATTGTTGCGCGACCAGCAATAGCCGCCGAACTTTTCATCGCGATGCCGGTTCCAGAGATAGGTCATGCCGTGATCGACGATTTCGTCGGCGCCGGGACGACCGAGCAGCGAGCCGACGGCGAAGCAGTGGATCATGCGGGCGGTGAGGTGGACGCTGCGAAGCGGATTGACGGCATCGAGCGGGTTGCCGACATCGTCCATGTCGTGAAAGCCACCCGTGGCGTTGACGCCGTTATACTGGAAGAAGTCGAAAAGTCCGTTCGCCTGATCGAGAAGCCAGCGGCGATGGTAGTCGCGCGTGGTCCAGTTTCCGAGTTTTGGCGATTCTGCTTCGAGATTCATGCTCATCCTCCGACTCCCTCCATAGGTTTGTTGCCATTTCTATATAGAGCGCCCGGTGGGATGTCACGGTCACGAAGGGGCTTGTGATCGATAGATCGATGCATAGATATGTTGACATAAAGATATCTTTATGTGATTTGATTGCGAAGTCGCAATCAGGCTAAAGGAGTCCGCTCGTGTTCAATGATCTTTTTGGTTCGGAAGCGACGAAACGAGATGGCAACGAAGTCTTCGCGGCGCTGAGGAAAGCGGCGAGCGAGCGCATTCTCGTTCTCGACGGCGCCATGGGCACGCAGATCCAGGGGCTCGGCTTCGACGAGGATCATTTCCTCGGCGACCGCTTCATCGGCTGTGCCTGCCACCAGAAGGGCAATAACGACCTGCTGATCCTCTCGCAGCCCAATGCGATCGAGGAAATCCACTACAAGTACCTGAAGGCCGGCGCCGATATCATCGAGACCAACACCTTTTCCTCTACGCGCATCGCGCAGGCCGACTATCAGATGGAAGGCGAGGTCTATGCGCTGAACAAGGAAGGCGCCGAAGTCGCGCGCCGCGCCGCTGTTCGCGCCGAGCGTGAGGACGGCAAGCGTCGGTTCGTTGCCGGCGCCATCGGGCCGACCAACCGGACGGCTTCAATTTCCCCTGACGTCAACAATCCAGGTTACCGGGCGGTCACATTCGACGATCTACGCATTGCCTATGGCGAGCAGATCGACGGCCTGATCGACGGCGGAGCCGACATCATCCTGATCGAGACGATCTTCGATACGCTGAATGCCAAGGCCGCGATCTTTGCCTGCGAGGAGCGTTTCGTGGCAAAGGGCGTTCGTCTTCCCGTGATGATCTCGGGCACGATCACCGACCTTTCCGGCCGCACGCTTTCCGGCCAGACTCCATCCGCATTCTGGAATGCCGTGCGCCATGCCAATCCATTCACGATCGGCCTCAACTGTGCGCTCGGCGCCAACGCTATGCGTCCGCACCTGCAGGAGCTTTCGGGCGCTGCTGATACTTTCGTCTGCGCCTATCCGAATGCCGGCCTGCCGAACGAATTCGGCCAGTATGATGAAACGCCTGAAATGATGGCAGCACAGGTCGAGGGCTTTGCCCGCGATGGCCTGGTCAATATTGTCGGCGGCTGCTGCGGTTCGACGCCTGAGCATATTGCCGCCATTGCCGCTGCAGTTTCGAAGTACAAGCCGCGCGAGTTGCCGGCACATCGGCCTTTCATGTCGCTTTCGGGTCTGGAACCCTTTGAGCTGACCAAGGAGATTCCCTTCGTCAATGTCGGCGAGCGCACCAATGTCACCGGTTCGGCACGCTTCCGCAAGCTGATCACCAATGCCGACTATACCGCGGCTCTCGCCGTCGCCCGCGACCAGGTCGAGAACGGTGCGCAGGTCATCGACATCAACATGGACGAAGGCCTGATCGACTCCGAAAAGGCGATGGTCGAGTTCCTGAACCTGATCGCGGCAGAGCCGGATATTGCCCGCGTGCCCGTCATGATCGACTCGTCGAAATTTTCCATCATCGAGGCCGGTCTGAAATGCGTTCAGGGCAAGCCGATCGTCAATTCGATCTCGCTGAAGGAAGGCGAGGAGAATTTCCTCAAGCAGGCCCGGCTGCTGCACGCTTATGGCGCTGCCGTCGTCGTCATGGCCTTCGACGAGACGGGCCAAGCTGACACCTATCAGCGCAAGGTCGATATCTGCACGCGCGCCTACAAGATTCTGACGGAGCAAGCCGGCATCGCGCCCGAGGACATCATCTTCGATCCGAACATCTTTGCGGTCGCGACCGGCATCGAAGAGCATAACAATTACGGCGTCGACTTCATCGAGGCGACCCGGACGATCCGGCAGACCATGCCGCTCGTCCATATTTCCGGCGGCGTCTCAAACCTTTCCTTCTCCTTCCGCGGCAACGAGACCGTGCGCGAGGCGATGCATGCCGTGTTCCTCTATCACGCCATCCAGGCGGGCATGGACATGGGCATCGTCAACGCCGGCCAGCTTGCCGTCTACGACAATATCGATGCCGAACTGCGCGAGGCCTGCGAGGACGTTGTGCTGAACCGCCGATCCGACGCGACCGAGCGACTGCTCGAAGTCGCCGAACGCTTCCGCGGCGCGGGGGGCCGGGAAGCAAAGGTGCAGGATCTGGCATGGCGCGAATGGTCGGTCGAGAAGCGGCTGGGGCATGCGCTGGTCAATGGCATCACCGACTATATCGAGGCCGATACCGAAGAAGCCCGTCAGCAAGCGGAGCGCCCGCTGCATGTCATTGAGGGGCCGCTGATGGCCGGCATGAACGTCGTCGGTGATCTCTTCGGCTCCGGCAAGATGTTCCTGCCGCAGGTGGTCAAGTCGGCGCGCGTCATGAAGCAGGCGGTCGCCGTGCTGCTGCCCTTCATGGAAGAGGAGAAGCGCCTGAATGGCGGCGACGAACGGAAATCCGCTGGCAAGGTGCTGATGGCGACCGTCAAGGGCGATGTCCATGATATCGGCAAGAACATTGTCGGTGTCGTGCTCGCCTGCAACAACTACGAGATCATCGATCTCGGCGTCATGGTGCCGGCGACGAAGATCCTCGAAACCGCTGTAAAGGAGAAGGTCGATATCATCGGCCTGTCCGGCCTGATCACGCCGTCGCTCGACGAAATGGTGCATGTCGCCTCCGAAATGGAGCGGCAGGGTTTTGATATCCCACTCCTGATCGGCGGCGCGACGACCAGTCGCGTCCACACGGCGGTCAAGATCAATCCGCGCTACGAAAAGGGCCAAACGGTTTACGTCACCGACGCGTCCCGCGCCGTCGGCGTCGTGTCGGCGCTGCTGTCGCCTGATGCCAAGCAGGGCTATGTCGAAACCGTCCGGGCCGAATATACCAAGGTCGCGACCGCCCATGCGAAAAGCGAAGCGGAGAAGGTACGCCTGCCGCTCGCCAGCGCCCGTGAGAATGCGGTCAAGATCGACTGGTCGGCTTACAAGCCCAAGGCTCCGGAATTTTTCGGCACCAAGGTCTTCGACGATTACGATCTGGCGGAACTCGCGAAATATATCGACTGGACGCCGTTCTTCCAGACCTGGGAGCTGAAGGGCCGGTTCCCGGCCATTCTCGAGGACGAGAAGCAGGGAGAGGCGGCGCGTCAGCTCTATGCCGACGCTCAGGCCATGCTCGAAAAAATCATTACGGAAAAATGGTTCCGCCCTCGTGCGGTTATCGGCTTCTGGCCCGCAGGTGCGGTCGGCGACGATATCAGGCTTTTCACGGACGAAAGCCGTTCCGCCGAACTCGCCACCTTCTATACGCTGCGTCAGCAGATCGCCAAGCGCGAGGACCGGCCGAACGTGGCGCTGTCGGATTTCGTCGCTCCAGTCGCAAGCGGGGTGAAGGATTATGTCGGCGGTTTCGTCGTGACCTCGGGCATTGAGGAAATCGCCATCGCCGAGCGCTTCGAGCGGGCAAACGACGACTATTCCTCGATCCTCGTCAAGGCGCTTTCCGATCGCTTTGCCGAAGCGCTGGCAGAGCGCATGCACGAGCGCGTGCGCCGCGAGTTCTGGGGCTATGCCAGGGACGAGCACCTCTCGAACGAGGAACTGGTGTCGGAAGCCTATGCCGGCATTCGCCCGGCCCCCGGTTATCCGGCCCAGCCCGATCACACTGAAAAGGCAACGCTGTTCCGCCTGCTCGATGCCGAGGCAGCGACCGGCGTAAAGCTGACGGAAAGCTATGCAATGTGGCCGGGCTCTTCGGTGTCCGGCATCTATATTGGCCACCCCGACGCCTATTACTTCGGCGTTGCCAAGGTGGAGCGCGACCAAGTGCTGGATTATGCCGAGCGCAAGAGCATGCCGGTCGAAGAGGTCGAGCGCTGGCTGGGCCCGGTGCTGAACTATGTGCCGACAAGGACTGCTGCGGCGGTGGAGGATGCGGCTTAGGGGGCGGGGCATTTTCCCAAATCCAGGGGCGGCATATTTAGATGCAATGCGGCTGGGAGATTGATTCATCTTGCGGCCGTAAGCATTTGATCGAGAATCGAAATCGACGTCTGAGACAATTTGCACAGTGAGCAGATAGAAATAAACGCCCCTTCATTATATATATATAGCTAAGTTAGCCAAGGAGCTGTCGATGCAATTTACCGTTCACGCCGCAAAAACAAATCTGTCGAAACTCATCGATGCTGCGCTGTCCGGCGAAGAGGTTATCATTGCCAAGGGCAGCAAGCCTGTCGTGAAAATCGTTCCCATTGAACAGGCCTCGTTTAGGATCGGCATCCTCAAAGGTAAGCTTACCGGAGAGGGGCCCGATTTCTTCGAGCCTATGCGTGAAGATGAACTTGGGCTTTGGGAAGGCGCCGAGTGAGTTCATTCCTACTGGACACACATGCCTGGGCATGGTCGCTAACGGGCGATGCGCGTCTTTCGCCGAGAGCGGTTGAACTCATCGAGGGGGCTGAGAATGTTTTCGTCAGCCCAATCAGCCTGTTTGAAATCGGTCAGAAAGTGCGCATCGGCAAGTGGCCGGAGATGGCGCCCTTCGTTGACAGGTTGCCCGGGCTGCTTCAGGAGCAGGGCGGACGAATAGCTGCGATGACACCCGAAATATGTCTTGGCGCGTCGATGCTGACCTGGAACCATCGCGATCCTTTCGACCGGTTTCTCGCGGCTACAGCAATCGAAAATCGGATTGCGATCATCTCGGCAGACTTGGTTTTCGACGGTCTTGCCGATCATGATGGTTGGATTGCCCGGCTTTGGTGACCTCAGCTCGGCCCAATCGTCAACTCGGCGACAAAGTCATAGGCATCGCCGCGATATAACGAGCGGGTGAATTCCACCGCGCGGCCGGAGCCGAGATAGGAGATACGCTCAATCGAAAGGCCTGCGGCGCCGACCGGTACGCCGAGCAGCCCGGCGTCGGCTTCCTTCATGTTCGTTGCGGAAATCCGCTGGACGGCACGAACCGGGCGGACCTGGCGGCGCTCCAGTTCGGCATAGAGCGAACTGGTGACGGTCGACGGGTCAGGCAGGAATTCGCCGGAAACGCTGGCGTGTTCGATGGCGAGCGGCTGGTCGTCGGCGATTCGCAGGCGGCTGAGGCGGGAGACCTTTGTGTCCGCCGCCAGTCCGAGAATCATCATTTCATCGGGCGAGGGGGTGTGGATGCCCTTGTGCAGCCATTCGGAGCGGGCCTTCATGCCGCGCCGCGCCATGTCTTCCGTGAACGAGGTCAGCTGCGAAAGCCGTTGCTCCACTTTCGACACTGGCTTGGTCACGAAGGTGCCGGAGCCGTGGCGGCGAACAAGGACGCCTTCGGCGACGAGGTCATCGATGGCTTTGCGCACGGTCACGCGGCTCACGGCGGCGTATTCTGCGATATCGCGTTCCGGTGGCAGCGCATCGCCGTGCTTCAGCGTTCCGGCCTTGACCGCGTCTTCCAGCGTTCGCCGCAGCTTGACGTAGAGCGGGCCGGTGCCACCAGCGAGGAGGCGCTCAGGAGAAAATATGTGGGTGAGGTCTTCGGTCATGCCCGGACCCCTTCTTCTCTGGCGAGATCGACCGCAAAGGCGACGGCGCCCTGCAAGGCGTCGCCCTTCGGCTCCGCCATCAGGGTCTGATGGCTGGTGGCGAGCCGCGACCTGTAGGCGCCGGCGAGACCGCCGAGAAGGCAGATCGCGCGGCACTCCGGCCAGAGCAGCGACTGGATCGTATCATCGATATCGCGCGCCGCCTTGCTGACAATGGCAAGCGCAACGGGATCGTTGCGTTCGGCATGGCCGAAGACGAGTGGGGCGTAGCGGGCGAAATCCTTGGGCTTCGATATGTGGGCGAATTCCACCACCTTTTGTGGATCGTTGCCAAATTCGGCCATTACCAGTGTCGTGACGGGTGTGGCGGGGTAAACACCGTCATGGGAGAGGAGGGCGGCTTCAAGCAGGTCGCGTCCGAGGCGTGCGCCGCTTGCCTGATCGCCGACCACGAAGCCCCATCCGCCGATCTCGGTCACCTTGCCATCACGCCGCGCGCTGTAGACCGAGCCGGTGCCGAAAGCGCCGACGACACCGTCACCATCACCAAGGGCGCCCTGTAGCGCGATCAGCGAATCCGTGACGACGCGGCTTCTGGCGAAGGGAAGGGATGCCTGGATGCAGGCGCCATAGGGGCCGACATTGGCGCCCGCGACGCCCAGCACGACGCTTGCCTTGTCGATGTCGGATACGGGCAATCCGGCGCCCTGAAATGCTGCCTTGGCGGACTCGACGATATTGGCAAGGGCTCCTTCCGGATCAGACATGATGTTGGCGGCGCCGGCCTTGCCGGTGCCGAGAATATTGCCCGTTCTGTCTGCCACAGCGGCACGGCAGCTTGTCCCGCCGCCGTCGATGCCGATCGCAAACCCTGTCATCTGACCCTCCGGATGCCGTCAGTTCCCTTTTTTCTTTACAATACCAAAAAAATACCATTTACCAAGAGGTAGGCCCTGGCTTTATTTTTGCAGTTATCATACTGTTTTTGCTGATGAAAATTTTTAAAGACGATTTTCTGGCGCCAAAAAGTTAAATTCGGCTGGACAATTGGTATTTTTTTGGCCTTAATTCTTCCCAAGGGAACAGTGCAGGCAAGCATCGGCGGAACCGGCAAAAAATAGCCGGAAGGCCCTCGAAAAGATGGTGGACCTAGCCGTTGTCAGGTGAGCATGGATCTTTCGGGATGCCATCGCCATTGGCCGGCACGTGTTGTTTCCCCTTGAAAGAATTCCTTGCGCTCCGGCTGGGATGCCGGCGTGCGAAGAGACGGGCGGCTTCGGGAAGAGAGCCCAAGCGCCCTTGCGCATTCGGAGCCGGCAAGATTGGCGGCTCCGCTGGGGCGTTGGCTGTTTCCTCAGGCACGCCAATTGCTTGTTTCAGACCGAGAACAGCGCTTTCGAGCGCGTAAACAAGGAGAGGGAAATGAAAAATACTGTTCTGAAAAGCTTGCTCCTCGCATCCAGCCTTCTGGCAACGGGTGGCTTTGCTCATGCGGCCGACGTAACGCTGAACGTCGAAAGCTGGCGCAATGACGACCTGCAGATCTGGCAGCAGAAGATCATCCCGGCTTTCGAAGCCAAGAACCCGGGCATCAAGATCACTTTCTCGCCGACTGCACCGACCGAATATGACGCTGCAACCGACGCAAAGCTTGCTGCTGGTTCGGCAGGCGACATCATCACCTGCCGCCCGTTCGACAAGTCGCTCGGCCTTTTCAAGGCTGGCAACCTGACAAGCCTCAACGACCTGCCGGGTATGGAGAACTTCTCAGCTGTCGCCAAGGCCGCCTGGACCACCGACGATGGCAAGACGACCTTCTGCGTGCCGATGGCTTCGGTCATCCACGGCTTCATCTACAACAAGGACGCTTTCGACAAGCTCGGCATCAAGGTCCCGACGACCCGCGACGAGTTCTTCGCAGCGCTCGACAAGATCAAGGCTGACGGCACCTACATCCCGCTGGCCATGGGCACGAAGGATCTCTGGGAAGCCGCAACCATGGGCTACCAGAACATCGGCCCGAACTACTGGAAGGGCGAAGATGGCCGCAAGGCTCTGATCGACGGCAAGCAGAAGCTGACGGATGCCGATTGGGTCGCTCCCTACCAGGAACTCGCCAAGTGGAAGCCTTACCTCGGTGATGGCTTCGAGGCTCAGTCCTACTCTGACAGCCAGAACCTCTTCACGCTCGGCCGTGCCGCCATCTATCCGGCCGGTTCGTGGGAAATCGCGCTGTTCAACAGCCAGGCTCAGTTCAAGATGGGCGCATTCCCGCCGCCGGTCGCCAAAGCTGGTGACACCGCCTACATCTCCGACCATCCGGATATCGGCGTCGGCATGAACGCAAAGACCACGCATCCGGAAGAAGCCAAGAAGTTCCTCACCTGGGTTGCCTCGCCGGAATTCGCTGAAATCTACGCGAACTCGCTGCCGGGCTTCTTCAGCCTGAACTCCAAGGACGTGAAGATGGCCGATCCGCTCGCTCAGGAATTCGTTTCCTGGCGCAAGGATCACCAGTCGACGGTCCGCTCGACCTATCAGATCCTGTCGCGCGGCACGCCGAACCTTGAAAACGTAACGTGGACCGAATCCGCGAACGTCATCAATGGCACGGATACGCCGGATGCTGCTGCCAAGAAGCTGCAGGACGGTCTCGACAGCTGGTACAAGCCGGGCAAGTAAGCCTCAATGACAGAGGGCGGCGCGTTATCGTCGCCCTCTATCCTGTGTTCGTCACAGACATTCCGTCATGCGAACGAAGTCTTCGCATGAAAGAGTCTCCCGCTGCTGCACAAGCATTATCCGATTCCTGATGCGTCCAGACCATGTCGTGGGCAGGGATGGGGAGAGAACGAAGCCAAAGCGAGCCTGAACCAATGACCGATACGACATCGGCGAATGTTACTCCGATCAAGCGCCCGGTGCGGTGGCATATCGGCGTCTTTCTCCTGCCGGCCTTCCTCGTCTACACGGCGATCATGATCCTGCCGCTGATCGAAACGCTCAGGCTTTCCTTCTATAATGTCGTGGATGGTGCTCCGGCCTTCGTCGGCTTTGCCAACTACAAAGTGCTGTTCGGGGATCCGCGCTGGGGGCATGATTTCTGGAATGCCTTCCGCAACAACCTCATCTTCTTCGCCGTTCATATGTGCGTGCAGAACCCGATCGGAATTGCGCTGGCGGCGCTGCTGTCGACGCCGAAGCTGCGTTTCGTTTCGTTTTATCGCACCGCGATTTTCCTGCCCACGCTGCTGTCGTTCGTCATCGTCGGCTTCATCTGGAAGCTGATCCTTTCGCCGATCTGGGGCGTCGCGCCCGGCCTTATGAACATGGTGGGCCTGCGATCCCTGTTCGAGCCATGGCTCGGCAAGACCGATACCGCGCTGGTCACGGTGTCGCTGATTTCGAACTGGCAGTATATCGGCATTCCAATGATGCTGATTTACGCCGCGCTACTCAGCATTCCGGAAGAGGTGATCGAGGCTGCGGAATGTGACGGCATCACCGGATGGTCGCAGTTCTGGAAGATCAAGCTGCCACTGATCCTGCCGGCGATCGGCATCATTTCGATCCTGACTTTCGTCGGCAATTTCAACGCGTTCGACCTGATCTACACGGTCCAGGGTGCGCTTGCCGGCCCTGACGGAGCGACGGACATTCTCGGCACCTTCCTTTACCGCACCTTCTTCGGTTTCCAGCTGCAGATGGGGGACCGCTCGATGGGAGCGACTGTCGCGACGGTCATGTTCCTGATCATTCTCGCTGGCGTTTCGCTCTATCTTTTCACGATCCAACGGCGCATGCGCCGCTACCAATTCTGAGGAGTGCTGCCCATGTCGAAAGCACGCACATCCCCGTTCCGCACCGGCTTCGTGCATCTGGCGCTGCTGGCTTATACGCTGATCGCTCTCTTTCCCGTCTTTCTGACGATCGTGAATTCGTTCAAGGACCGCGGCGCCATCTTCCGTTCGCCGCTGTCGGTGCCCACGCCGTCGACTTTCAGTCTCATTGGCTACCAGACGGTGTTGGGGCAGGGTAATTTCGCTCTCTATTTCCAGAACAGCTTCGTCGTTACAATCGTCTCGATCTTTCTCGTGCTGCTCTTTGGAGCCATGGCGGCCTTCGCGCTCTCCGAATATCGCTTTCGCGGTAACACCTTGACTGGTCTCTACATGGCGATCGGCATCATGATCCCGATCCGTCTCGGCACGGTCGCTATCCTGCAAGGGATGGTCGCGGCGCATCTCGTCAATACACTGACGGCATTGATCCTCGTCTATACGGCTCAAGGGTTGCCGCTTGCGATCTTCATCCTGTCGGAGTTCATGCGCACCGTGTCGGACGATCTGAAGAATGCAGGCCGCATCGACGGGCTCTCGGAATATGCGATCTTCTTCCGCTTGGTGCTGCCGCTCGTTCGGCCAGCCATGGCAACCGTGGCCGTATTCACTATGATCCCGATCTGGAACGACCTCTGGTTCCCGTTGATCCTCGCGCCCTCGGAAGCCACCAAGACGGTAACGCTTGGGTCGCAGATCTTCATCGGCCAGTTCGTGACCAACTGGAACGCAGTGCTTGCGGCGCTGTCGCTAGCGATCCTGCCGATCCTCGTCCTCTATGTCATCTTCTCGCGGCAGCTTATCCGCGGCATCACATCGGGAGCCGTCAAATGAGTTCCTCTGACAAGCCAATCCGCGTTCTCGTCGCCGGTCTCGGCAATATGGGCCGCAGCCATGCGCTCGCCTATCACAACAATCCGGGCTTCGACATCGTCGGTCTCGTCAACCGCTCCAAGCCGAGGCTGGCGGAAGAGCTGAACGGCTACACGATCCATCCGGATTTCGAGACGGCGCTGAAGGAGTTGAAGCCCGATCTCTGCTCGATCTGCACCTATTCGGACAGCCATGCGGATTATGCCGTGATGGCTTTCGAGGCGGGTTGCGACGTGTTCATCGAGAAGCCGCTGGCAACGACCGTGGCCGATGCCGAGCGTGTCGTCGCCGCGGCGAAAAAGGCGGGGCGCAAGCTGGTGGTCGGCTACATCCTGCGGCACCATCCGTCCTGGGTGCGGCTGATCGCTGAAGCCCGCAAGCTGGGCGGCCCCTACGTCTTCCGCATGAACCTGAACCAGCAATCCAGCGGCCCGACCTGGGAGACGCACAAGGCGCTCCTGCAGACCACGCCGCCGATCGTGGATTGCGGTGTGCACTATGTCGACGTCATGTGCCAGATCACCGACGCCCGGGCGGTCGAGGTGCGTGGCATGGGGCTTCGCCTCTCGAACGAAATCGCGCCTGACATGTACAATTACGGCCATCTGCAGGTTCTCTATGAGGATGGCTCGGTCGGCTGGTATGAGGCTGCCTGGGGACCGATGATCTCGGAGACGGCCTTCTTCGTGAAGGACGTCATGTCGCCGAACGGTGCCGTTTCGATCGTCATGGACCCGAATGCAAAGTCCGATGATATCGATACACACACCAAGACATCGGTCATCCGACTGCACAATGCCGAGACCGGTCCCGATGGCAAGTTCATCCGTCCCGACCAGGATCTGAAGATGGATGGCGAGCCCGGCCATCAGGAGCTCTGCGACCTGGAGCAGGCCTATGTGCTGAAGGCCATCCGTAACGATATCGACCTGACGCGCCATATGGACGACGCCGTCCAATCGCTGCGCATCTGCCTTGCCGCGGACGAAAGCGTTCGCACTGGCAAGCCTGTTTACTTGTAAGGATCAGAGACTGTGGGATCGCTTCAACTGAAATCCATCCGCAAGGCCTATGGCAACCACGAGGTGCTCAAGGGCATCGACCTTGAGGTGAAGGATGGCGAGTTTGTCATTTTCGTCGGTCCTTCGGGCTGCGGAAAGTCGACCCTGCTGCGCAGCATCGCCGGGCTGGAGGACGTCACCTCAGGGGCAGTTGCCATCAATGGCAAGGACGTGACCCTTGCGCCGCCGGCCAAGCGCGGCATTGCCATGGTGTTCCAGTCCTACGCGCTCTATCCGCACCTGACCGTCAAGGACAATATGGGGCTTGGCCTGAAGCAGGCCGGTACCGCAAAGGACGAGATCGAGCGTCGGGTGGACAAGGCATCGGGCATGCTGTCGCTCGGGCCGTATCTTGCGCGCCGTCCGGCCGAGCTCTCCGGTGGCCAGCGCCAGCGCGTCGCGATCGGCCGCGCCATCGTCCGCGAGCCGGACCTCTTCCTGTTCGATGAGCCGCTGTCGAACCTCGACGCGGCGCTGCGCGTCCAGACGCGCCTTGAGATCGCCCGTCTGCACCGCAGCCTCAAGGCGACGATGATCTACGTCACCCACGACCAGGTCGAGGCGATGACGCTGGCCGACAAGATCGTGGTCCTGAACGCCGGTGCGATCGAGCAGATCGGCTCGCCGATGGAACTCTACAATCGTCCGGCCAATGTTTTCGTTGCCGGCTTCATCGGTTCACCGCAGATGAATTTCATTCCGGCTGAAAAGCTCGGCGACACCTCGGCCAAGACGATCGGTATTCGGCCCGAGCACATTACGCTCTCGCGCGATCAGGGAATGTGGTCCGCCAAGGTCGTCCATGTCGAACATCTGGGCGCCGACACGATCATCTACCTCGAATCGGAACATACCGGGCTTCTGACGGTACGTCTCTTCGGCGAGCACAAGTACGAGCCGGACGACGTGGTATACGCAACGCCGGACGGGAGTCACATGCATCGCTTCGATGTCAATGATCAGGCGATCAGGAACTGATCGTCACAACAGCCCCAAAGCAGAACTGCCCCGCCTTTTTGCGGGGCTTTTTTTGCCGCCGGCAAGCCTGGTCGCATCTCAATCCCACTCGACATCCCTGATATAGCGCGCCGGATTGCCAGCCCAGAGGGTGCCCGGCGGTATATCCTTGGTCACGACGGAGCCGGCGCCGATCACGCAGCCGTCGCCGATCGTCACGCCCGGCAGGATCGTCACCCGCGCGGCGATCCAGACGTGATTGCCGATGACGATCTTCTTCGGCCGCGGTTTGCTGCCCGTTATCCTGTGGTGATTCTGGTCGAGCATATAGAGCTGCGGGCCGATGACCACGTCATCGCCGATGGTCAGCTCGCCCGCAATGGAGATACGGGCCTCGTTGTTGATATAGCCGCTGCCGAGCTTTATCCGCGCGCCTTCGCCTACCCCGAAGATGCTGCCCGAATAGATCTGGAAGTCGCCCTTTACGGAGACTTCGGAAGCTTTGCGGATGAGGATGTTGGATTGCAGTGGGAGGGCGGTTCCCCACTGGATGCCGAACCAGAGATGGCCGGGGCCGGTTATTTTTCCATCGAGAATGGCGGTCGTCTTGCGGCCGAGCGTCAGGCCCTTGGGAGACGTCAGGCGTCTGAACAGTGATCTCATTATATATCCGTTATGGCTGAAAACCTTGAGGAAATGGAGCGGGCAAGCGGACAATCAAGCCGGGAAAATTGGCGGTATTGCGCTCTCCGCTATTCTTAATTCGATTTCACATGAAATAGTCTGGTCGTCCGGACGAATTCATGTGACTGTCATAGTCTGCCGCTAGGTTTGCTGCATCAACTCGAACGGAGAGCATCATGACGGACGCAGCCAATACCTATACCACCTGGCACACCGAACCGCAGGGCGACGCACGGATGGCGGAATCCCACAGCCGCTACTGGCGGCATTTCATCGAGACGATCCCTGAGCGGGATTTCGCGGCGAAAACCGTTCTCGACTTCGGTTGCAATCGCGGTGGCTTCCTCCAGCTTCTATACGGGATCCGGCCGTTTCGCCGCGGCGTCGGTATCGACATCGCATCGGAATCGGTTGCCGTTGCCGAAGCGAACAAGGGAAACCTGCCGGTTCAGTTTCATGTCACGACCGATCTCTCGCCATGGGCGGACAGTTTTGATGTCGCCTTCAGCTACGAGGTCGTCTATCTGCTGCCCGAGTTGCGCCGCCATGCCGAACAGATGTTTCAGGTGATGCGCAATGGCGGGGTCTACTATGCCGTCACGGGTTGCCATACGGAAAACCCGCTTTGGCCCAAATGGCGCGAACTGATCGGCGGAAACAGCAACGCTCCGGTGCAGGACTATTCGCCCGAAGATTATATCACTGCCTTCGTGGCTGCCGGCTTTGACGTATCGGTCAAGCGCTTCGGCTATGATGGCTTTGTGACCGCCTCGAAGGACCGCAAATATTATCCGAGCATCCTGGATGCGCTTGCCTATCCGGCTGAATATAAGCTGCTTTTCAGGCTCGAAAAACGCGTGTGAGTGGTTTGAATATGGTGGATCGCAAGAGCGGAAGCGCATTGTGGCATCAGATTGGGGAGGTTCTGGCGGCGGAGATTGCCGCCGGAACGCTTTCGCCCGGCGAGCAGCTGCCGACGGAGCCACAGCTGATGGAGCGTTTCGGCGTCAGCCGCTTCACTGTGCGTCAAGCGCTGGGACATCTGGAAACACGAGGACTGGTGCGCGCGGAGCAGGGGCGGGGAACCTTCGTCCACAAGGGCGCGCTGGACTATACGCTGTCGAGGAAGACGCGCTTCTCCAGAAACCTGATCGAGCAGGGGTTCGAGCCGGGCGGCGAGTTGCTGCTGCACGCGGTTATTCCTGCGCCGACTGAAGTGGCGTTTCGGCTGAGGATTGCGGAGGGCACGCCTGTCATTCACCGTCGCGGCGTCATGACGGCTGACGGGATGCCTGTCGAGCTGGGCAATACCTTCTATCCCGCTGACCGGTTTCCCGATTTCGAGCGGGTCAGGCGGGAAAATCCGACCATTTCCGCGTCACTCGCGGTCTACGGCATAACCGATTACGATCGTCAGTCGACTGAGATCGAAGCGCGGATGCCCGATGCGGAGGAGGCGCGGTTGCTACGGCAGCCGAAATCGTCCCCTGTTCTCGTCGTGCTCAAGGTCGATGCCGACAAGAATGGGCAGCCGATCGCCTATTCGGAAGGGCTGTGGGTGGCCGAGCGCGTCACGTTCAAGCTCGATTTCGGCTGATGCGGTCATGCTTGCCGCAGGCCAGCCTGGTTTATGGGGCGGAAAGCGGCGCGGATGACCTCCGCCATGCTCTCGACAGCGGGGTTGGAGTGATAGGCATTGCGGCGCAGGACGACGCGGGAGGAATCGATCGGCGGGAAACCGTCCTCGATTGTCAGCTCGCGGCAATCCGGCGGGATATTGCTGCGCGACAGCGGTGCGATGGCAAGCCCTGCGGTGACCGCGATCTTCAGGCCGCCGCTGGTGTCGCAGCTATAGGCGATGCGATAGGGCAGGCTGTGCTGTTCGAGCGAACGGATGGCAAACTCCGTGCACCAACTCGAACGGCCATAGACGGCGATCGGCATCGGGTTTCGCTCATGCAGGCGATGAACCGTGGAGGTGACCCAGACGGTCGGGTCGATGAAGAGCACTTCGCCGTGGACCTGTGCACTCCAGTCGAACACGACGGCCAGATCGAGGCGGTCGTTTTCCAATGCGTCCATCTGCTGGGCCGTGTAGCCGCACATAACTGTTACGTCGACTGAAGGGTGGCTTTCGGCGAAGACCCCAAGTGCGCGAGGCAGGATGGTATGACCGTACTCCTCCGGGATCCCGATGCGCACTAGGCCATCAAGCGGCCTGCGCCGCATGGCGGCTGTCGTCTCGTCCATCAGGTCGACGATGCGGCGGGCATAGGGCAGGAGCTGCTTGCCGCTTTCCGTCAGCGCGACACCGCGCGGGCCGCGTTCGAAAAGCGGCTTGCCGACGCTTTCCTCCAGCCGCTTGAGCTGCAGGCTGACGGCAGATTGGGTCCGCCCGACATCGGAGGCGGCGCGGGTCACGTTGCCGGCTTCCGCGACGATCAGGAAGACCCGCAGCAAGTCGCTTTCCAGGGGAACATGCATTTGTGCCGCCATGAGTTTTCTCAATGGCAGGCATTGTCACTATTCGTTTGTGCAATGTCAAAGCGTGGATGACGATTGTGCCTGCAAGGGAGATCGACCATGCTGATGCTGAGCAGCAAGACGATGAGAGTGGAGCGGAGGACATGGGCTGAGCGTTGGCGTCAGTGGTGGACGGAGCGCAGGGCGCTTGAGGACGCTTTGCTGAGTCGAAACAAATACCTGCTGGATGATGCCGGCATTTCGCATGAGGAGGCGCGTGACAGTCTTAGTCTTTGGGTCTCGTTGAAACGCCTGCTCCGGCCGCCGGACGGGGGTCTCTAGGCAATCGGGATTTTGCCGCTTGCCGGCGTCTCACTCGATCGCCGCCCTTTGCCGTAAAGCCAAGAGCGGCGTCACTTGTGAAAGAGATTGTGCGTTACGCCGCGAATGTCAGGAACTTTGCGCGTTCGGTCAGGATCTGGCGGCAGGCGCTGGCGACTTCGCGGCCCTTGAGTACGAAGTGCTCCTTGAAGAAGTTGATGTGCGCTTCGCTTTCCTGGAAATGATGCGGCGTCAGCACCGCCGACAAGATCGGAATGCCGGTGTCGAGCTGTACGCGCATCATCGCTTCAAGGACGGTATCGGCCACGAATTCGTGGCGGTAGATGCCGCCATCGACGACGAATGCGCTGGCGACGATCGCAGCATAGCGACCGCTGCGGGCAAGCAGCTGAGCGTGCAAGGGGATCTCAAGTGCGCCGGGCACGTCGAAAACGTCGACCGCTGCCGCGCCCTCGGTTTGCTGCCATTCCGATATGAAACCTTCGACGCTCTGATCGACGATTTCGGAATGCCAGCGAGCGCGGATGATCGCAATGCGGCTTTGCTGAGGGGAAACGGAGATTGTCATGGTTCTTTGCCTTTCAAGGGTTTTCAAAACTATCCCTTGGGCGAACAGGCTTGACCAACCGGCACCCTTCACGCGTGAAGGTGGCTGATCCTGCGTGCTCTCTTCCATCCGGACTATACCGTCGGCTCCGGCCTCTCACCGGATCTGCTGACCCTTCCACCCTTGTGGGCAAAAGGCGCTCGCGGGCTCCGGGCCTTTCTGTTCGAAAACATGAGGCCCGATACCGCCGGTGGGGAATTTCACCCCGCCCTGAGAACGAGCAGACTATAGACTTAAGCAAATCAGGAAATCAAAGCAAAAACGCCGGGCTGATACCCGGCGTTTGAGAACAGTGTGTCGGTCTTTTCCGACCAATCCGAAAAATCAATCCTGGAGGACCAGAAGATCGGATGCGGAGAAGCGCAGCGTGACCTTTTCGCCGACGGACGGCGGCAGCAGGCCGGGGCTGTTGAACATGTCGAAAGAGATCGTGTTGCCGGCAACGTTCATGCGCGTGCGGATAACGGAGCCGAGGAAGTGGGCCGAGGAGACTTCGCCGGTCAGTGCGGTGTCGCCCTTTGCAGATTCAGCGAGCGAGCCGGCTTCGGGACGCAGCGCGAGCGAAACCTTGTCGCCCGGCTTGAAGGCGGTGACGGACTGCTTGAGCGTGATGTCCTGATCGCCGATCTTGATGCGGTTGGCATCGGGGTCAACGACGCTGCCCTCGATCATGTTCAGCGTGCCGACGAACGATGCAACGAAGCGCGTTGCCGGCGTGTTGTAGATTTCGAAGGGCGTGCCGATCTGATCGGCGCGACCGGCATTCATGACGACGATGCGGTCGGAGATCGACAGGGCTTCTTCCTGGTCGTGCGTCACGAAGACAGTGGTGATACCGAGCTTCTGTTGGATGGCGCGGATTTCTTCGCGCAGCGAAACGCGGATCTTGGCGTCCAGCGCCGAGAGCGGTTCGTCGAGCAGGAGAACCTGCGGCTTGACGGCAAGCGCGCGGGCGAGCGCTACGCGCTGCTGCTGGCCGCCCGACATCTGGTAGGGGTAGCGACCGGCCAGATGGTCGAGCTTGATCAGGCCGAGCATTTCCTTGACGCGGCCGTCGATCTCGTTCTTCGGCGCGCCGGCGACCTTGAGGCCGAAGGCGACGTTGTCGTGCACGGTCATGTTCGGGAAGAGGGCATAGGCCTGGAAGACCATGCCGATATTGCGCTGGTTCGGCTTCAGCGGGCGCTGGTCCTTGCCGGCGATCGTCAGCGTGCCGGCGGTCGGCGTTTCGAAGCCGGCGATCATGCGCAGCACGGTGGTCTTGCCGCAGCCCGACGGTCCGAGGAAGGAGATGAACTCGCCCTTCTCAATGTGCATGTTGAAGTCATGCACGACCTGGGTTTCGCCGAAGGATTTCTTGATGTGGGTCAGTTCGAGAAAAGCCATGGTACAAAACCTTACGCTTTAGCCGGAGCGGCATTCGTGAAACGGGAAACGAGCTGCAGGAGGCCCATGCTGAGCCAGGTCACTGCGAGGGCGATGATAGCGAGCGCCGAAGGCTCATAGGCCCTGTTGGCGCCGACAAGCTGCATGTAGGGGCCGAATGCCGGGCGGTTGAGCAGTGCCGCCATGGTGAATTCGCCCATGACGATCGCCAGCGTGATGAAGGCGCCGGAAAGGACACCGCTCATCACATTCGGGAAGATGCACCGAAACAGGATCGTCGTCCACTTTGCGCCGAGGCTTTCAGCTGCTTCCGTCAGCGTGCCGACGTCAATGGTGCGCATCGCGGTGTCGACGGAGCGGTACATATAGGGAAGCGACAGAACGATGTAGGAGCAGACGAGCAGGATGTTCGTCGTCAGGTCGTAGCCCGTCAGCGGCAGGATCGAGGACGAGTTATAGAGGCGCAGATAACCGAAGACGATGACGATGGCCGGAATGACGAGCGGCAGCAGCGTGACGAATTCTACGATCGGACGGAGTTGCGGCAGACGCAGGCGAACCCAATATGCCGTGGGTACGACGAGCAGCATACCGAAGATGATGGTGAGCAACGCCATCAGCATCGAGAAGCCGAAGGCTGTGAGGAAGTGGAGATCCGAGAAGACCGATACGTAGGCATCGAAGCTATAGACGCCACGGCGCATGCGGAGCGAGAACTCCAGCGTGCCGATGAGCGGCACGAGGAAGTAGATGGCACCGATGGCGACAGCAAGCCATGCGAAGAATTTTTGCAACTTCATTTTTGCCACCGTTCAGCGCGCATGCGCATGACAATATAGACGATGTTGGAGACGCCTGTGATCACGATCATGCCAAGTGCCATCGCGTAGCCGAGGTTGGCGTTGTGCAGCACGTCACCGCGGATCTGGGCGTAGAGCTGGATCGGCACGATGTTCAGCGAGCTACCGGTTAGCGCAATGGCCGTCGCGATGGCGCCGAAGGAATTGGCGAAAAGGAGCAGAGTGGTGCCGAGCAGGCTCGGCCACAGGATCGGCAGTGCGACCATTGTCCAGTACTGCTTGTTCGTGGCGCCGAGGATCGAGGCGGCCTCGCGCCATTCCTTCTTCATACCATCCAGTGCCGGTGTGATGATCAGCACCATCAGCGGGATCTGGAAGTACATGTAGGTGATGGTCAGGCCGAAGAAGGTCAGAAGGTTGAAACCGGTCGCGTAGAGATTGAAGTGGAACAGGTTCATCAGGATGATGGTGATCAGACCCTGACGGCCGAGCGTGGCCACGAAGGAGAAGGCCAGCGGCACACCAGCGAAGTTCGAAGCGACACCGGAGAAAGTCAGAAACACGTGGCGAAGCCAGGTGGGCAGGCCACCCATGACGAGCGCCCAGGCGAGGTAGAAGCCGAGTAGCGCGCCGCCCAGAGCCGAGGCGACCGAAATCTTGATACTGATCAGGTAGGACGACATGATCGTATCGGTGAACAGACCTGCGATATTGTCGAAGGTAAAGGCGCCGTCAGGCGTCAGGAACGCGCCGGCAACCAGATAGATCGTGGGAAGAATGAGGAATAACAGCGCAAAGATGGTGAAGGGCGCAATGCCCAGCCAGTCGATGATCACCTTCTTGTTGAAGGTCGTCGCAGGTGCGGAAACCGCCGAAGTCGAAATGCTGCTCATGGAAAAGCCCAGCCATTCGTGCGTCTGAGTGAGGAAAGCTTCCCCGCCGTGTGACGGGGAAGCTTCTGGTCGCAGATTACTTTACGGCAGCGCCTACAACGCTGTCCCACTGCTTGCTGATGACAGAGGCGCCAGCGTTCTGTTCGTCGAGCGTCGGGAAGACAGCCTTTTCATAGGAAGCAGCCGGCGGCAGCTTGTCGAGAAGGTCCTGCGGGATCTTCTTGTTCTTGGCCAGATCGTTGAAGCGGATCGGGTGGCAATAGCCCTTCAGCCAGCCAACCTGACCTTCGTCCGAGTACAGGTATTCCATCCAGAGCTTGGCAGCGTTCGGATGCGGAGCGAAAGCGGAGATCGCCTGAACGTAGACGCCAGCGAGAACGCCCGATGCCGGAACGGTAACTTCGAGCGGCGGGTTGCCCTTCAGGCTGTCGCGCCATGCGAGAGCGTTGTAGTCCCATGCGACGACGATCGGGGTCGAGCCCTGAGCCATCGAAGCGGACTTGCCGATGACCGGAACGAAGTTGCCAGCCTTGTTGAGGGCAGCGAAGTACTTCAGGCCGGCTTCGCCGATCTTTGCGCCATCCTTCTCACCAGCAGCGAGACCGGCTGCGTAAACAGCCTGGGTAGCCTGGTTGGAAACGCGCGGGTCGCCAGCGAGAGCAACGGTGTTGGCATAGTCAGACTTCTGGAGGTCTGCCCAGTCCTTCGGCGGATTCTTGACGATATCCGTGTTCACGGCAAAGGTCAGAACGCCGTAGTAGTCGCCGTACCAGTAGCCTTCGCCATCCTTGGCGCTATCAGGAATGGAGTCCCAGGTGGAGACCTTGTAAGGCTGCAGGAGACCGTCCTTCTTGGCGGTCGGGCCAAAGGAGAGACCAACGTCGATGACGTCAGGAGCCTGCGGGCCGGTGTTGCCCTTGTTGGCCTTGATGGCTTCAACTTCATCGCCCGAACCAGCATCCGGGTTCAGTTCGTTGACGGAGATGCCGTACTTGGCCTTGAAGCCTTCGATCAGGTCGCCGTAGCCGCACCAGTCGTGCGGAAGAGCGATCGTGGTCAGCGTGCCTTCCTTCTTGGCGGCAGCGATGAGATCGTCGCTCGGAGCAGCAGCGGCAATCGCGGACGAAGCCACGACCATCGCGGTGGTGAGCGAAAGGAGGCGATGAATTTTCGAGATCACTGTTGTTCTCCTTTGGTGTCAGTGTCTGACGTTGCTGTTAAAGACCTTAGATGAAGCTTGTGTGACACTTTCATGTAAGGTTTTTTCCAGAAAAGCCGGAGGTTTTACTTATATAAGCGAATTGTGACATCAGGTTTTTACATGAGCTCGATCCGCAGATCGGTGTCATGCCTGTTCCCTTGTCCCCACTAGCCAAGTTTGCTGAAAAGCTTGGTCTGCTCGAACAGGCCTTCCAGTGTTTTCATGCGCTCGCTCGTCTCGTCCCAGGTTGAATTCTGGACAGCTTCGATCAGAGCTTCGACGATGAAAAGTGTGACAACCGATGAATCCCACGCTGAGGGCGCTTCGATTTGCACGCGAAACGTGTGTTTTGCGTATTTCGTCGCCGGGGTAGCCCATTGGTCGGTAAAAACGATGATTTCTGCGCCGCGTCGCTTCGCGGCGATCGCCAGGCTAACCATCTCCTGCTCGTAGCGCCTGATATCGAAGATTATCAGCACGTCTCCCGGGTTCATGTTCAAGACATATTGCGGCCAGGAGCTTGAATTGGACGAAAGCAGGGTTGTGTTCGGCCTGATAACCTGCATATGCGTGAAAAAATACTCGGCAAGCGCACCGGTAATACGTCCTCCTACAAAGTAGAGGCCGCGCTGCCGTTCCGACAGCAAGCTGGCGACACTATCGAAGGTTGCCGTATCGAGATTTGTTAGCGTTTGGCGCAGATTGCCCATGATGGCATCGGCAAAGCGGTTCAGGATATGGGTGCCCGGGGCATTCGAGGCCCAGCGGTCGTGCTTTGTCAGCGGGTTGGAAATGGTTGCTTCGACCTCCTGATGGAGGCGGGACTGAAATTCGGAATAGCCCTTGAAGCCGAGCTTCTGCACCATGCGTGCCACGGTCGGGGTAGAGACACGCGCGTTCTCGGCAACGGTCGTAATACTGCCCAGTCCGGAGACGGGATAGTTATCGAGCAGGCTATGGGCCAGCTGCTTTTCCGCGCGAGTCAGTGCCTCGAAACGGGCATGAATGACGTCCGAAACGGTCTTCGACGCATGGTCCACTCGATTTTTGCTCCCGGGACGGTCTTTGCCTGTCTCCATAAGGATTTAACAACGCGGGAATGTGACAAGTCAATGTCAAAAATGAAGAGAAAATTTCAGTTTCCGATTGACAGTGACAGAAAGCTGAAGAATTCTTTTCTTATAAGCTTTTTATTAAGATTTCGGCGGAACGGCTTCAATGCTTGCACAGCAAGGCATATTGACGGAAGCGGATGGGGATTGCGTCGCGGTCGAGAGGCCGCATGGCAAAGGTTCCTTCTTTATCATATGTGAGCATGCGTCCCGAAGGCTTCCCGAGCTCTTCGGTGATCTCGGACTGACGAGCGAAGCTTTGTCGAGCCACATCGCCTGGGATCCGGGTGCCCTTTCAGTGGCAAGGCATATCTCGGCAAATCTGGATAGCACCCTGGTTTATCAGCGCTTCTCGCGATTGATCTATGACTGCAACCGCCCGCCGGAATCTCCGGCGGCAATGCCGGAGACCAGCGAGATCTACGCCATACCCGGCAACAGGGATTTGAAGGATACCGAACGCCGCGAGCGGACCGAGGCACTTTATCTGCCTTTCCATGATCGCATTCGTGCGCTGCTGGCCGACCGGTCGGCGCGAGGGCAGGCGACGATGATCGTCACGATCCATAGCTTTACGCCTGTCTATCTGGGCAAATCCCGTGCCGTGGAACTTGGCATCCTACACGACGAGGACAGCCGCATGGCAGATCGCATGCTGTCGGCTGCAGCGAAAGCGCCGGTCTATCGCACCGAGCGAAACGAACCTTACGGGCCGAAGGACGGCGTCACCCATACGCTGAAACTGCATGGGATCGCCAACGGCCTGCATAACGTGATGATCGAGGTCCGCAACGACCTCATCGTAGACGAGGTCAGCCAAAGGGTCATGGCTGACTATCTGTCTGGGCTGATCCAGCAAAGTCTGGACGCCTGAAACCATAAAAAACGACCCGTGGGAGCAGTTCAACTGCGGTTATGTCGATCGGTAAATTCCGAGAGGCACTTGGCAACTGGGATCATCCGTAATTCCGCGGGTGATCGGCAAGAGGGGAATATCATGTCGGACTATACCGATCAGGATAAGAAGCAGGACGTGCAAGTCCTGCATTCCATGGGCTATGCCCAGGAACTAGAAAGACGCATGAGTTCGTTTTCGAACTTCGCAATCTCCTTCTCCATCATCTGCATTCTCTCCGGTGGTATCAATTCACTCGCGCAGGCAACATCAGGTGTCGGCGGTGCTGCTATCGGTATCGGTTGGCCGGTCGGCTGCATCATTTCGTTGTTCTTTGCGCTCGGCATGGCGCAGATTTCGTCGGCCTATCCTACGGCAGGCGGCCTTTACCACTGGAGTTCGATCCTTGGAACGCGCTTTACAGGCTGGCTGACGGCATGGCTAAACCTGCTCGGTCTCATCACCGTGCTTGGCGCAATCAACATCGGTACGGCTCTGTTCCTTGGCGGGACTTTTGGTGCCCAGCTCGGGATCGCTGATGCCAACGGCGTCGTTTCTCCGGGCATGCAGGTTGTGCTCGTCGTCATTTTCACGATCATTCAGGCGGCCATCAATCACTTCGGCATCGGGCTGACGGCGAAATTGACGGACTTTTCCGGCACTCTGATCCTCGTGACAGCCGCCGTGTTGACCGTAGCTTGCTTCTATTTCGCGCCGACTCATGATTTCTCGCGCCTATGGACGTTCACCAACTATTCCGGTGATGCAGGCGGCGCGGTTTGGCCTCAGTCCGACAGCATGTGGTACATTTTTGCGCTTGGCCTGCTGCTGCCGATCTATACGATCACCGGCTACGACGCCTCCGCGCATACATCCGAAGAAACCAAGAAGGCGGCGCTTTCCGTCCCGCGCTCGATGGTTTCGGCCGTTATCTGGTCGTCGCTGGCTGGCTGGGTCATGCTCTCGGCCTTCGTCATTGCCATTCCGGATATGGCTGCCGGCGCAAAGCAGGGCTGGAACGTGTTCTTCGCGACTATCAATGCCATCATGCCGGCATGGCTGGTGACTATTCTTTATGTCGCGATTTTCATTTCGCAGTTCCTGTGCGGCTTGGCGACTGTCACGTCGTGCTCGCGCATGATCTACGCCTTCTCGCGTGACGGGGGCGTTCCGGTCGGTTCCAAAATGCTTGCGAGCGTCAGCCCGAAATTCCGGACGCCGGTCGCAGCGATCTGGACGGGTGCCGTCCTCGAAAGCCTGTTCGTCTGGGGTGCACTTTTCATCTCCGTCGGTGAGGCAAGCCTCTACGTCACCGTGGTGAACGCGACACTGATCTTCCTGTTCCTCTCCTTCCTCTTCCCGATCGTGCTTGGCATCTTTGCCTACGGCACGAAGAAGTGGCCGGCTCCGGGACCTTGGAACCTCGGAGGCGGCGTCTACAAGGCCGTCGGCGTTCTCGCAACGCTCGGAATGATCCTGATCGTCTACATCGCCATCCAGCCGCCGAACGACAAGGTTTTCGGCGTAACGGTCGGCTTCATCATCCTCGCCGTCGTCATCTGGTTTGCCGTCGAGAACCGCCGCTTCCAGGGCCCGCCGATCGGCGACATGATCGCCAAGCGCAAGGCTGAGATTGCGGCGGCCGAGGCTGCAGTCGGTGAGACGACAGCAGTCACGGGGGCCGTTCCGGGCGAGTAAGTATCATCATCCGCTCCTAGCAGGGGGCCGCGTCGTGCGGCCCCTATCGGTGCAAGGCTTGGCCAGCGCTTCGGCGCCGGATATGCATTTGTCGTCCCGATTTTCCGACTTTGTTTTTTAGGTGGACCAATCATGACCAGCAGCTATACGTTCGACGACCTCAAAAAAGACGTTGCCGAAGGGCGCATCGACACCGTTCTCGCATGCCAGGTGGATATGCAGGGCCGGTTGATGGGCAAGCGCTTCCAGGCAGAATATTTCATCGAAAGCGCATGGAAAGAGACGCATAGCTGCAATTATCTGCAGGCGACCGACATCGAGATGGAGACGGTCTCCGGCTACAAGTCGACCAGCTGGGAAAAGGGCTATGGCGACTATACCATGAAGCCGGATCTTGGCACGCTTCGTCGGATACCCTGGCTCGAGGGTACGGCGCTGGTTCTCTGCGACGTGCTCGACCACCACACCTATGACGAGGTTGCGCATTCGCCGCGCGCCATCCTCAAGAAGCAGGTCAAACGCCTCGAAGCCATGGGGATGAAGGCCTTCATGGCGTCGGAGCTGGAATTCTTCCTGTTCAACCAGAGCTACGAGCAGGCGCAGAATTCGGGTTACCGCGACCTCAAGCTCGCGAGTGCCTACAACGAAGACTACCATATCTTCCAGACGACCAAGGAAGAGGACGTGATGCGGGCGATCCGCACCGGCCTGCAGGGTGCTGGCATTCCGGTCGAGAATTCCAAGGGCGAGGCCTCGGCAGGGCAGGAGGAAATCAACGTCCGCTATGCCGATGCACTGACCATGGCGGACCGCCATTCGATCATCAAGAACGGCTGCAAGGAGATTGCCTGGTCAAAGGGCAAGGCGATCACCTTCCTTGCCAAGTGGAGCTACACCGCTGCCGGCAGTTCCTCGCATATCCATCAGTCGCTTTGGAGCGCCGATGGCAAGACGCCGCTCTTCTTCGACGAGACGGCTGATCACCGCATGTCACCGCTGATGCGGCACTATGTGGCCGGTCTTTTGGCCCATGCCAGCGAGATCACCTATTTCCTGGCGCCCTACATCAATTCCTACAAGCGTTTCGTCGCCGGCACCTTTGCACCGACCAAGGCGATCTGGAGTACGGATAACCGCACCGCCGGCTACCGGCTCTGCGGCGGCGAGACCAAAGGTATCCGCATCGAATGCCGCGTCGGCGGCTCCGACCTCAATCCCTATCTCGCCTTCGCGGCCCTGATCGCGGCCGGCATCGATGGCATCGAAAATAAGCTGGAACTGGAGGCGCCCTATGTCGGCGACGCCTATGGCGCCCGTGACGTCCGCGAAATCCCGCGCACCCTGCGGTCTGCCGCCGTCGCCATGAACCAGTCAAAGATGCTGCGCGACGCCTTTGGCGACGAAGTGATTGATCACTACACGCGGGCGGCCGAATGGGAGCAAGAGGAATATGACCGCCGCATTACCGATTGGGAAGTAGCGAGAGGATTTGAAAGGGCGTAAGTATCGCAACAATTTCGCCGCCTTTTCCGCAAAAACGGAAGTAAGGTAGGTGACCAAATGCAGGGCTGATTCAGCCCTGCGCCAATCCATTCGTTTGCAGATAAAAGACAGGATTTGATCATGGCCATGATCCAATGCATATCGCCGGTCGACGGTTCGGTTTATGCCGAGCGGCCGGCGCTTTCGCTTGAGGCGGCAAAGGATGCCGTCGCGCGGGCGCGCAAGGCGCAGAAGGCTTGGGCGAAGCGTCCGCTCGAGGACCGTGTTCAGCTCGTTCTCAAGGGCGTGGCGCGCCTGAACGAGATGGCCGATGTCGTCGTGCCGGAACTTGCCTGGCAGATGGGTCGCCCGATCAAGTACGGCGGCGAATATCGAGGTTTCAACGAGCGTTCCAACTATGTCGCCTCGATCGCAGCAGATGCGCTTGCGCCGCTCGTCGTCGAGGACAGCGCGAGTTTCGAGCGCCGCATCGAGCGCGAGCCGCATGGCGTCGTCTTCGTGATTGCGCCGTGGAACTATCCCTACATGACGGCGATCAACACCGTTGCCCCGGCTTTGATGGCCGGCAATTCGATCATTCTCAAGCATGCCAGCCAGACGCTGCTGGTCGGCGAGCGGCTGGTGCAGGCTTTCGTCGAAGCCGGCGTTCCTGCCGATGTCTTCCAGAATGTCTTCCTCGACCACGAGACCTCGTCGGCGCTGATTGCCGCCGGCAGCTTCAACTTCATCAATTTCACGGGTTCGGTCGAAGGCGGGCGTTCCATCGAGCGCGCCGCGGCCGGCACCTTCACCGGACTTGGCTTGGAACTCGGCGGCAAGGATCCGGGCTACGTCATGGAGGACGCCGATCTCGACGCGGCCGTCGATACGCTGATGGATGGGGCCACCTATAATTCCGGCCAGTGCTGCTGCGGCATCGAGCGCATCTATGTCCATGAATCGCTCTTCGACTCCTTTGTCGAGAAATCGGTCGCCTGGGTGTCGAACTACAAGCTCGGCAATCCGCTCGATCCGGAAACCTCGCTCGGGCCGATGGCGCATAAGCGCTTCGCCAAGGTGGTTCGCGACCAGATCGCCGACGCCGTCTCGAAGGGCGCCAAAACGCTGGTCGATCCGAAGCTTTTCCCGGCCGATGATGGTGGCGCCTATCTCGCGCCGCAGATCCTGATCAATGTCGATCATTCCATTGCCTTCATGCGTGAAGAAACCTTCGGACCGGCCGTCGGCATCATGAAGGTCAAGAGCGATGCGGAAGCGCTTGAGTTGATGAACGACAGCCCCTACGGCCTGACGGCATCGCTCTGGACACAAGATCCGGAGCGGGCAGGTCGCCTCGGCCGCGAGATCGAAACCGGCACCGTCTTCATGAATCGCGCCGATTATCTCGATCCCGCGCTTTGCTGGACCGGCGTCAAGGAAACCGGCCGCGGCGGCTCGCTTTCCGTTCTCGGCTTCCACAATCTCACGCGCCCGAAATCCTACCACCTGAAGAAAGTCACAGCATGAGCATCAATATTTCAGCCAATTGGAGTTATCCGACAGCTGTCAAGCTCGGTCGCGGCCGCATCAAGGAACTGGCCGACGCAGCCAAGAGCCTCGGCATGAAGAAGCCGCTGCTGATCACCGACCGGGGTCTGGCCTCGATGGCGATCACCAAGACGGCGCTCGACATTCTGGAAGAGGCTGGCCTCGGCCGCGCCATCTTCGCAGATGTCGATCCGAACCCGAACGAGAAGAACCTCGAAGCCGGCATCAAGGCCTTTAGGGATGGCGGCCATGACGGCGTCGTCGCCTTCGGCGGTGGCTCCGGTCTCGATCTTGGCAAATGCGTCGCCTTCATGGCCGGGCAGACGCGTCCCGTCTGGGATTTCGAGGATATTGGCGACTGGTGGACGCGTGCCAACGTCGAGGGCATCGCGCCGATCGTCGCCGTTCCGACGACGGCGGGCACCGGCTCGGAAGTCGGCCGCGCCAGCGTCATCACCAATTCGGTGACGCATGTGAAGAAGATCATCTTCCATCCGAAGTTCTTGCCTGGCGTCGTCATCGCCGATCCGGAGCTGACCGTCGGCATGCCGAAGCTGATCACGGCAGGCACGGGCATGGATGCCTTCGCGCATTGCCTGGAAGCCTATTCCTCGCCTTTCTATCATCCGATGTCGGCCGGCATCGCGCTGGAAGGCATGCGCCTGGTCAAGGAATACCTGCCGCGCGCCTATAAGGAAGGCACCGACCTCGAAGCCCGCGCCAACATGATGTCGGCCGCTGCCATGGGTGCCGTCGCCTTCCAGAAGGGCCTCGGCGCCATTCACGCGCTGTCGCACCCGATCGGCGCCGTCTACAACACGCATCACGGCATGACCAATGCCGTCGTCATGCCGGCCGTGCTGCGCTTCAACCGCAAGGCTATCGAAGAGAAGATCGGTCGCGCTGCGGCCTATCTCGGCATTTCGGGTGGCTTCGACGGCTTCTACGATTATGTGCTGAAGCTGCGCGCCGAACTCGGCGTTCCCGATACGCTGACCGCGATGGGCATTGCGCCTGATCGCATCGACGAGCTTTCGGCCATGGCAATCGAGGATCCGAGCGCCGGCGGCAATCCGGTGCCGATGACGCTCGAAAACACCAAGGCGCTCTTTAGGGATTGCTTCTGATCAGCGATATCAGGAATTCCGCGGCGGTGGTTCGTCGCGGAATTCGATACTGGTGACATCCCAGAAGCCGGAGGAGATCAGCATGACCGGACTGGTCGTCATTTCCGGCTGCTCCGGCGGCGGCAAGTCAACCTTATTGGCTGAGCTTGCCGATCGTGGTTTTGCTGTCGTGGAAGAGCCGGGCAGGCGGATCGTCAAGCAGGAACTGGAAGGAAGCGGCGCGGCCTTGCCTTGGGTCGATATGGTCGCCTTCGCTCGGTGCGCAATGGAGATGGGGCGATCCGACGTAGCCGCTGCACGGGCGAACGCCGGCTGGATATTCTTTGATCGCGGCATGATCGATGCTGCCGCTGCGCTGCAATATATTACGGGCCAATCCATACCGGACGAGCTGAAAGCCGGTGGCTTTTACTACGGCCAAGTCTTCCTGACGCCGCCTTGGCCCGAAATCTATGTGACTGATTCCGAGCGTCTTCACGGCTTCGATGAGGCGGTAGCGGAGTATGACCGGCTTGCGGCCGTTTATCCCTCGCTGGGGTACGAGGTGATCGTGCTGCCAAAGGTTAACATTCAGCAGCGAGCAGATTTCATTCTGGATGCTCTAAAAGCCGGATTTTCCGAATGAATCTTGCGGTTGTGGCGACTCTTCCCGTTCACCCCTAGAAATACAGTGTGAAACTCGCCTCGTTCGTTATCTTTTTGTTAACCATGATCGGAAAGGATGCATTAACCGCACGATGCTCCCGACGGTGCGGAAAAGAGCGATGCTAGCGCTCGCAATCCCCCTCAAGGATCAGACATGCCAGTCATCACATTTGCAAATACCAAAGGCGGCGCAGGCAAGACGACGGCTGTGCTGCTGCTCTCCACGGAACTGGCGCGGCGCGGCTATCGCGTCACCATCCTGGATGCTGATCCGCAGCATTGGATCTCGCACTGGAAGGAAATCTCCGGCCCGATCCCGAACGTTTCCGTCATCGATTTCGTGACGAGCACATCGCTGCCGTTGCATCTGCGGGAGAGCAAGGACAGCACCGATTTCTTCATCGTCGACCTGCCCGGCGCGCGCAATCCGCTGCTGGCAACCGCGATTGGCCTTTCCGATCACGTGCTGATCCCGATCCAGGGCTGTGCCATGGATGCTCGCGGCGGCGCGCAGGTTCTGGAACTGCTGCAATATCTGGAGAGCAAGGCGGGGATCAGCATCCCTCATTCGGTCGTGCTGACCCGCGTCAACTCCATGGTCACGACCCGCGCCCTGCAGACGGTCAAGGCGCTGCTCAACCAGCGTCAGGTGCCTGTGCTCGAAACGCCAATCATCGAGCGTTCGGCCTTCCGCGATATCTTCGACTGTGGCGGCACGCTGCACACAATGGATCCTTTCAGGGTGAGCAACCTCGAAAAGGCGCAGGAGAATGCGGCCGCATTCGCCGACGAGATGCTGAACAAGCTGCCGGTTCGACTGACGGCTTCGGCATTGATCGCTGCCCAGCGCCTGCGCGACGCTGCCTGATCTTCAAACGGTAAAAGCAAATCAGCCGCCGGAGATCGCTTCGGCGGCTGATTCGTTTCTGAAGGGATGCTATTCTTATTCGACGAACTCGACTGTGACGCCGGGCTTCACCATTTTGGCCAGCTCGTTGGCGTCCCAATTGGTCAGGCGCACGCAGCCGTGGCTTTGCGACTTGCCGATCTTGGAAGGATCGGGCGTTCCGTGAATGCCGTAGGTCGGCTTCGACAATGCCATCCAGACATTTCCGACTGGCCCGTTAGGCCCCGGCGGAATATCCAGGATCTTGTCGTTGGCACCCTGCCTGAAATTGATCTTCGGATTATAGGTGTATCCCGGATTGAAGACGACGCGCTCGACCGTCACGGTGCCTGACGGCGAAGGTGTATCGGTGGAACCGATCGTGGCGGGGTAGGCGGCCAGAAGCGCGCCGTTGGCATCATAGGCAAAGACCTGCTTGCGGCCCTTGTCGGCGATGATGCGGGCAACGGCTCCCGTTTTGTTGTCGCCGGGATTGACCACCTTGATCACCGAGCCGGGGACAGTGAAATCCACGCCCGGATTGAGCTGCTTGAGGTAGTCCTCATCCATATGGAAACGTTCGGCCAGCATTTCCGTGGTCGACGTATAGCTGAGCGAGGTCAGCGTCGCCTTCTGGGCATAGTCTTCCGGGATCGATGCAACGTAGGGGCCGGCGGCGTCGGCCGGCGTGATGGTGTAGTTGATGATGGGCATGCCGCCCGACAGCCGAAGCTGCTCGAGGATCGCGTCCGTATTGTTCGGATCGAGCTGCTGGCCGGTCATCTGCTGATAGGCATAGATCGCCTTAGTCACGTTGGCGCCCATGCGGCCGTCGATCGCGCCGGGAGAGATGCCCTGGCGATCGAGGAAGACCTCCAGCGCCGTGATTTCCATCTTCGACTTGTTCTTCAGCGTGATAACAGGCTGTGCCGGCACAGCGGGCGGCAGCGCCTGCTGCTGGTCGAGCGAGGCATAGTCGTCGCCACTGTTCGGGTTGCTATCGGGCATGGGCTGGTTGTCCAGCGGCACGCGTTGGATCGAGCCTTCCCCCGAGATGGCGCCGGTGATGGCTCCCGGTTCCTGCTGACCGTAGCCGTTGTCGGCATAACCGCCGTCATCGTTGCGAACGCCATAGCCACGGTTGTCATAGCGCGTGTCGCCGTAGCGGTCGTTACCTTCACCGTTATTATAGTACCCGTCGTTGTAAGCATCGCGTCTCGGCGCCCTCGGATAATAGGTGCTGGCGCGCATTTCGGTCGCGATCAGGTTGCCGTAACGGTCGATCAAAACCCGCCGGCCACGGCGATCTCTGGCGACAATCACATTGCCGCCTTCGGGAATCTGGTCGAGAATATGGCCATCAGGAGTGACCATGAAGGTGTCGCTGTTTGCGCTGCGATAATATTGCTGCGCATGAGCCTCCGGCAAGGTGCCGGCCAACATGACGATGGCGGCTGCCAGGACAAGGCTTGATTTTACGACTCTGCTCACGTCAGTTTTCCTCGATCGGGGATACAACGGACAAACACACGGGAATTTTGACGCCAATGTGGAATCTTTCCATATCATACTGAATAAAAGATAAAAATTTGTGTGAAGCAGCGACCGAGATTAACGTTTGGTAAGGTTGATGGTTGCATCGGTTCGGGAACAGGAAAGGGAGAGAACAGGATGATGGAATTTGCGGGTGCCAAGGGCCCAAAGCTGATGCTGGATGAGAGCTCCGTGCTCGATATCGGCGGCTGCTTCGTCGATGGAGTCGATATCGCGCCCGGCAAGGCTGTCCCTGACGACGGCGATGCGCGGATTTCGCATTCGGTCGAGGGTTTTCTGTTTACCTGCGGCCCCGATCATATCCGGCACCGGGAGCCTATCCCCGGCCGCAAAGATGGGAAAGTCTATCCGCTGCATGGCTCCGCCTCCAGCCATCCGGCCAAAATCCTCTCGACGCGATTCGAGAACGGCAATGCCGAATGCCACGCCGTGATCGACATTGTCACCGTGGAAGGGCAGCCCGCCCGAATCGAGCGGCGCTGGCGCATCGATGGAACCACCGGCGAGGTGCATCTGGAAGATCATGTGGTCAACACGAGCGCCCAGGCGGTGCCGACCTTTCTGATGTACCACATGAATATCGGCGGCAAATGGTTCGATGCGAAAACGCGGCTCGAAGGCAAGATGCTTGACGGCGGCGGCTTTCCCTGGACGTTCGGCCCGGAGCTTGGCGGCATTTTCTGTGTCGAGGCACCAGGAACCGAGAACGGATTTGCGGAAGTTCGTCTCGGCCCGATCGCTGCTATCGGCGGCAAGACGTTGCGTGTCCGTTTCCGTGCCGATACGCTGCCGCATCTGCAGGTCTGGCGGAACCAGAAGGCGCCGGCCGATGTGCTCGGCATAGAGCCGGTTTCGCATCGCTGGGTCTCGCGGGCGGAGCTTGAAGCCGGCGGCGAATTCAACTGGCTGAAGCCTGGAGAGAGCCGCAGCTACGCGCTGAGCTTTGCCTTCGTGTGAGCCCTGTCGACGGTTGACGCTGTGCGTGTGGCGGCGTAGATCAAAAGCCCTGATTTCAGAGAGGAACGTGCCATGGACATCCGCCCGATCGATGATGAGTACTCCGTTTCCGGCCAGATCACGGTTGGGGATCTCGACGAGATCAAGGCCATGGGTTTCCAATCGATCGTCTGCCATCGTCCGGACGGCGAAAGCCCAGACCAGACTCCGTTCGACGACATCGCGACCCGGGCGGAAGAACTCGGCCTGATCGTCGCGCATGTTCCGGTCGGCCCGATGGGCGTGACCGAGGAAGCCGTCCAGAGCATGGTCGATGCGCTTGACGAATTCCCGCGTCCGATGCTCGGCTACTGCCGTTCCGGTGCACGCTCGACGGCGATCTACCAGAAGACACATCACATCCGCGGCTGATCCGCGGTCATTTCGGGACCATTTCCGTCCCTGGGGCGCTGCGATTGCGGCGCCCGCTTAAACATCGTTCACACGACAGTTCAGGAGAGAACATCATGAGCATCAAGCGCATCGACGTTGGCCCGCGCATGAGCGGCGCCGTCATCCATGGCAACACCGTCTATCTGGCCGGCCAGGTCGGCGAAGGCGAGAGCGTCACGGATCAGTGCAAGTCGGCACTGGCCGAAGTCGATCGGCTGTTGGCTGCCAGCGGCTCGAGCAAGTCGAAGATCCTGCAGACGCTGATCTACCTCTCCGACATCGCTTATTTCGCCGAGATGAACGCTGCCTGGGAAGCCTGGGTCGATCCGGCCAACACGCCGGCCCGCGCCACGAGCGAAGCCAAGCTTGCTGCGCCGAAGTACAAGGTCGAATTCATCGTGACCGCTGCGATCGACTGAGCTGATTGACGCATTGTGAATATCGAAGCCGGTGGGTTCGCCCGCCGGCTTTTTTGTTTGGCTCAGCCTACGAGGCGTCGGAAATGATCCTCGATATCGTGAAGAAGCCGGAGGCGATCGGTTTCGCTGTCGGCGATGCTGTCCTGATTGACCACGCCATGCAGAGCATTGAACAGAAAGACGGCGGTGAATGCCGGGGTGGCCAGCGACCAGGCGTTCTCGCGATTTCCGGCCGTCAGCAGTTCTGCCAGGTGGTCAATCAGGATGTTGCTTGTCAGTCCCTCCCGCGTCGGGGGCGGCGAGATGGCAAAGACAAGATTATGCAGGCGGGTGGCGTTCAGATAGCCCATGGTGCACGCTTTCGCCCAGGCGCGCAGTTTTGCGTTCCAATCCCCATCATCCTCTCTGCCGACCTCCTCAACGATGCTGTTCAGAAGATCTTGAACAAAGCGCACTCGCATCGCTTCAAGGACGTCCGCCTTCGACGAGAAATGAAGGTAGAGAGCACCCTTGGAAACCGCGGCTCCCTGGGTGATGTCTTCGATCGTCGTTTGCTCTATGCCTTTTTCGAGAAAGAGGCGTTCAGCCGATCGAATGAGATCATCCCGCCGCTCTTCGGCCGGTTTGGTTCTAGGTCTGCCGCTCGCACCATGTGCCATCGCTCATTCCATTTACGCTCGCCGCTGCGGATCAGCTCGATGCAGATATCCGGCAAAAACGTCCCGCATTGCTGTGTCTTCGATTTCAGGCAGAAGGCGGCCGACCTCCCCACGGTGATAGCCGCTGTGTGTGATGACGTGAGCCAACATTTCTTCGCGTGACATTCGTCCCTTGCCGCCGTCGGTGAATGTAAAATCTATCTCCTCTTCAAGCTCTTCTCGCGCGATCTGGGAAAGGTAGCCCAGATACCATCTGTCGGTTTCCCGGATAGCCGATGCGAGATCGGTCAGCGCCGGAGGCTGCTTCGTCCAACTCGCCTTATAGGAATGGGGTTCCCTTGTGAGATTGGAAGCGAAAATCCGATCGACGATATGCGCGTGATTAAGAACGCGAAGGGCGGAATGCAGATTTTCGGATGAAGTTTCTCTCGACAGGGAGGTCAAGGCGTCGAGAAGCTCCTCATCGGCGCTGGCTTTGTATTGGAACAGGGAGCTCAGAAGTGTCTGCGCAGTCATCGCTCTCTCCAAAAGCGTGGTCGGATGCGAGCCAGAGTAATTATTGACTGGTGGTCAGTCAATAATTTTTGGAACATGTCTTAGTTTCAGAGAGCGGTCGCAGAACCTCAATTCTGCGACCGCAAGCGTTTGACATCTAGGGGTGGGCGACGAAGTCGCTCAGCCGCTTTTCGTTCGTGAAATTTCTGCCAGGGTCCTCGAGGGCGTGATCGCTTCGGGATCGAGCTTCACCTCGATGATCGCAGGCTTGCCGCTGGCTCGGGCGCGTTCGAAGGCAGGGCCGAATTCTTCGGTTGTTGCTACCGTTTCGCCATGGCCGCCATAGGCGCGGGCCAGCGCTGCGAAATCGGGGTTGCTGAGGGCCGTTGCGCTGACGCGGCCGGGATATTCGCGCTCCTGATGCATGCGGATGGTGCCGTACATGCCGTTGTTGATGACGAGCGCGATCAGCGGCAGGCCGTATTGGACGGCGGTTGCAAATTCCTGCCCATGCATCATGAAACAACCGTCGCCGGCAAAGCAGATCACTTCGCGTTCCGGGAAGAGCTGCTTGGCAGCGACCGCTGCCGGTAGGCCGTAGCCCATGGAGCCGGAGGCGGGGGCCGCCTGGGTGTTGAACCGGCGGAAACGATGGAAGCGATGCAGCCAGGTGGCGTAGTTGCCGGCGCCGTTGGTGAAGATGGCGTCGCGCGGCGTGTTTGCCTCGATCCAGTCCATGATGCGGCCCATATGGACGGCGCCTGGGCTTGTTTCCGGCGTGGTCGACCATTTCAGATAGGCGTCATGCATCTGCTTCGTCCGCCCGGCCCAGCACGGTTCGACCGGTGCCTCGAGATCGGCAAGGGCGGCAGTGAAATCGGCGGGGCTGGCGCAGATCGCCAGATCAGGGCGATAGACGCGACCGAGCTCCGACGGATCGGGATAGACATGCACCAGCGCCTGCTTCGGATAGGGAATGTCCATCAGCGTATAGCCGGAGGAGGGCATTTCAGACATCCGGCCACCGATAAGTATCAGCAGGTCGGCTTCCTTAACCTCCTTGGCGAGCGCTGGATTGATGCCGATGCCGACATCGCCGGCGTAACTGTCGTGCAAATGGTCGAACAGCATCTGCCGGCGGAAGGAGCAGCCGACGGGGAGCTGGAAGCGCTCGGCGAAACTCCTGATCTCGGCGACGGATTTCTCATTCCAGCGTGTGCCGCCGAGGATGACCATGGGGCGTTCGGCAGAGGTCAGGCGGCCGTAGAGGTCGTCGATCTGGCTGCGGCCCGGATGGGCGGCGACGGGCATATAGTGCCTGGGATGCGCAGCCTCGACTTCGTCGCGCAGCATGTCTTCCGGCAAGGTCAGGACAACAGGGCCGGGGCGGCCGGAGGTGGCGACCGCAAAGGCGCGGCTGACGAATTCGGGGATGCGCGCGGCGTCATCGATTTCGCCGACCCATTTGGAAAATTCGGTAAAGGCGCGGCGGAATTCCACTTCCTGGAAGGCCTCACGCTCGCGGGCATCGCGCTGCACCTGGCCGATGAAGAGGATCATGGGGATCGAATCCTGCATGGCGATGTGCAGGCCGGCAGAGGCGTTGGTGGCGCCGGGACCGCGCGTCACCATGCAGATGCCGGGCTCGCTCGTCAGACGGCCCCAGGCATCGGCCATCATCGCCGCTCCGCCTTCCTGGCGGCAGACGAGCACGTCGATATCGCTGTCATGCAAAGCGTCGAGCACGGCGAGAAAGCTCTCGCCGGGGACGCAGGAGATGCGCTTGACGCCGTTTGCCTTCAGCGCCTCGACAATGAGCTGGCCGCCGGTGCGTTTCATCAGTTTGCCTTTCCTTTTAATTCCCCGAGCTTGGCCAGTTCCGCGAGTTCCGCCAGAACTTCCTGCTGGTGTTCGCCGAGACGCGGGCTCGGCCTGTCGTAGACAAGCGGCGTTTCGGACAGAACGACCGGGGTGCGCACGCTTGGGATACTGGTGCCGGCCATATCCTCAAGATCGATCTTCAGGCCGCGCGCCTTGATCTGCGGATCGGCGAACATCTCTTCGATCGAGTTGATCGGGCCGGCGGGAACGGCGTTCTTTTCACATGCGGTCAACAGCTCGTGTTTCGGCCATTTCGCCGTCTCGGCGCAGACGAAGCTGCGCACCTCTTCGCGATTGGCGACACGCGCCTTGTTGGTCGCGAAGCGTTCGTCGTCGGCTTTGTCCGCAATGCCAAGAATGGTGCAAAGGCGGCGGAACTGGCCGTCATTGCCGACTGCGAGGATGAGGTAGCCATCCGACGAAGGAACGACCTCATAGGGCGAGATATTCGGATGCGCGTTGCCGAGCTTGACCGGCGCCTTGCCTGATATCAGGTAGTTCATGTTCTGGTTGGCAAGGACGGCAGACTGGACATCCAGCAGCGCCATGTCGACAAGCTGGCCTTCACCTGTCTTCAGCGCGTGGATCAATGCCGCCTCGATGGCCGAGACCGCATAGATGCCGGTGAAGATATCGGCGATTGCGACGCCTGCCTTCATCGGCTGGCCGTCGGGCTCGCCCGTTATCGACATGAAGCCGGACATGCCCTGGACGATGTAATCGTAGCCGGCGAGATTGGCGTAAGGACCGGTCTGGCCGAAGCCTGTTATCGAGCAATAGACGAGCTTTGGATTGATCTTCCTCAGGCTCTCATAGTCCAGCCCGTATTTGACGAGACCGTCGAGCTTGAAGTTCTCGATGACTACATCTGCCGTCATCACCAGCTGGCGGACGAAATCCTGGCCTTCTTCCGTCTTCAGGTCGGCGACGACTGAGCGCTTGCCACGGTTGGCGGAGTGATAGTAGGCGGCGGAGAGGTTTTCGCCATCCTTGCCTTCGACGAAGGGAGGTCCCCAATGGCGTGTGTCGTCGCCACCGTCGGGGTTTTCCACCTTGATGACGTCGGCGCCGAGATCGGCGAGCATCTGCCCGGCCCAGGGGCCGGCGAGCACGCGGGCAAGTTCGATGACGCGGATGCCGGAGAGGGGTGGTTTTTTCATCTGTTGGGTCATGTCTGTCCAGGTGCGTTCAGGGTGCTCGCGCATCCTCTGATGTATCGGATACGGGCTTGGATGCAAAGCGGCGCTCGCGCCAGATGATGTAAAGCCCCGAGGCGATGATGATGAGAATGCCGGTCCATTTCAGCCCGTCTGGGAAGTCGCCGAACACCAGCCAGGCAAAGATCGTCGCCGAGACGATTTCGAAATATTGCAGCGGCGCCCAGCGTCGAGGCGGGTGCCGCGCGATAGGCATAGACGCCGAGAATCCCCGAGATCGCCGCCGAGATACCGACGCCGAGCAGCCAGACGTGGCTCGTCGCGTCAGGGACGACGGGATCGAAGACGTCGGAGCCCGACCCGCGCCCCAGAAACAGCAGAACGGCGCAGAAGAACAGGCCCCACAGCCCCATGTGAAACTGCATGACCCAGGGATCCTCGTGCTGGGCGAGGGCTCGGTTCATCATGGCGGAAATGGCAATGCAGACCGCGCTGACGATCGGAAGCAGCGCGACATAACCGACCTCCTCGAAACTCGGCTGGATAATCAGGATGGCGCCGAAGAAGCCGACCGCGCATGCGGTGTAGCGGCGCCATCCGATCGTTTCCCCAAGGAAGAGGCTGCTGAGGATCGTGAGGATGATTGGCTCGACGAAGAAGATCGCGATCGCATCGGCAACCGCCATGTATTTCAGCGTCGTGACGAAGGAGATCATCGAGATGGTGATGATGGCGCCGCGGATGGCATGAAAGAGGCTTTGCTTCCAGGATGTGTCGGCAAGGCCGTTTCGCCACAGCACGATGGGCAGCATGCAGGCGGCCTGGATCGCGAAGCGTCCCGCCGTGATTTCCGCCGAGGGGATCGTAGTGATGGCGAGCTTCGAGAAGATGTCGATGATCGGTGACACGAGGACCGATAGAAACATCAGGCCAAGGCCTATCGTGACTTCAGAGGCGGCAGGTTTGGCAATGATGGCTTTTGCGCTGTTCATTATGACGATCTTCTATTCAGGACTTCGCAATCGTTCTGTCGCACCAATCGGCGAATTCAGCCATTGCCCGATCAGCGCCGATCTCGTTCAGCGTCTCATGGCGCATGTCCGGATAGATGGCCGCGGTCACATGCGAAAAGCCCATGCTTTTCAGACGTTCCGCCAGCCATTTCACGGCCTTTGCACCATCGGTCGCCGGGTCCTGTCCGCCGCCGACAAGATGGATCGGGAGGTTGCGGGGAAGGCGGCTAAGATGCGTCGTTTGCGGGGCGCGAAACGACAGTTCGAAGATATCGAGCCAGAGCGAAGTCGAGACGTCGAAGCCGCAGAGTGGATCGGCGATATATTTATCGACCTCGGACGGGTCGCGCGACAGCCAGTCGAAATTCGTCCGCCGATCGCGGATCGAGCTTCCCCAGGCACCGAAGGTGAGTTTCGGCAGCAGGCCGCTCGGCACATCCGAGCCTTTCAACATCCGTTCGGCTCTGAGGATGAGTTGCGCGATGCGACCGGCAAATCCGGGGTGGAGGTTCGAATTCCATACGGCCACTGCGTCGAATTTTTCCGGGTGGGTGACAACAGTGTTGAGGCTGATCAAGCCGCCCATGGAGTGACCGAAGAGGATAATGGGGAGGCGAGGGTGGGCAGATGCTGCGAGATCGCGCATTGCCATCACGTCGCTGATCACGCGCCCGATACCGTCTTTTCGCGAAAACTGCCCACGCGGAGCATCCGGAGCCGTCGTCTCGCCATGGCCGCGATGGTCGTGGACATAGGTGTGATAGCCGCGTTTCGCCATCGCCTCCGCAAAGCGCTGGTAGCGGCGGGAATGCTCGGCAAGGCCGTGGCAGACGATAAGAATACCGCGTTCGGCACCTTCCGCGGGCTGATGGTGATAGGCAAGCAAAGCGCCTGTCGGGCTCTCGTGCCGCCGCAATTCTAAAAACATGGATTTCCTCCGGTCCGGCGAAGAAAGGTCATCGCCGCCGAAAAAACAATGGAGGAGATCTGGACCACACAAATAAATGTGCATCTTTAGGTTATTCAGGCTTGCCGGTGTCGTGGCGACCTGATTATTTGTTCCTATATTGTTCTTGTTTGGAGGGTGCGAGAATGAAGCTTTTCAGCCGTGGATTGATGATTGCGGTTCTGTGCCTGCCAATGCTGGCTGCGGGGGCATTCGCACGGGATGCCGGAGGCGGGCGTACACGCTTCATTCTTGCCGCGAGCTGGGAGCCGGCCTTTTGCGCAACAAACCAGAAGAAGACGGAATGCCGGGGGCAGAAGGCCGGGGATTTCGATGCCACCAATTTCTCCCTGCACGGCCTCTGGCCGATGCGCCAGGAATATTGCGGCGTATCGGATGACCAGAGGGACGCCGATCGCCGCAGCGACTGGAACGACCTGCCTGATGTCTCGCTGACCGCGCAGACCCGTTCGGCGCTGGACAAGGTCATGCCTGGCACGCAATCCGGTCTTGAGCGCCATGAATGGACGCGGCACGGCAGCTGCACCGGGATGAGCGCGGATGATTATTTCAACGCTGCCGTCGGCCTGATCAACGAGCTGAACGCATCCGCCGTCCGCGATCTCTTCGCACAGAATATCGGCAAGACGCTGGATGCGGAAACGATCAAGGCGGCTTTCGACAAGAGCTTCGGCAATGGGGCCAGCGACAGGGTCAAGATGAGTTGCCGGCGCGTGGGCAACGTGCGGGTGATTTCGGAAATCACGATCGGCCTTTCCGCTGATGCAACCCAGCCATCGAGCGGCGGTCCGCGGCTTGGAAAGCTCATCCAGGAGGCAGGCAGAACTTCCTTCGGATGCAATCAGGGCGTGGTGGATGCGGCAGGATTCTGAGGCCTTCTGCGCCTTCCTGCTCGGGATAAATAGCCCCTGAAGCCGGTTTCGACGTTGCCGCGGGCGTGCGTTTCGCCTACATAGCGCACAACTCAATTCGTCCGTCCGTGGAGCATCGCAGAATGGCACGCCAGTTCATCTATCATATGTCCGGCCTGAACAAGGCTTACGGCAACAAGAAGATTTTGGAGAATATCCATCTTTCTTTCTACCCTGATGCCAAGATCGGTATCCTCGGCCCGAACGGCGCCGGTAAGTCGACGGTGCTGCGCATCATCGCCGGTCAGGACAAGGAATTCACCGGTGAAGCCTGGCTCGCAGAAGGCGCGACCGTCGGCTACCTAGAGCAGGAGCCGAAACTCGATCCGGCCAAGACCGCGTTCGAAAACGTCATGGAAGGCGTGGCCGACAAGCAGGCCGTGCTCGACCGCTACAACGAACTGATGATGAACTATTCCGACGAGACTGCGGAAGAGGGCGCCAAGCTCCAGGACATCATCGACAGCCAGAACCTCTGGGACCTCGAACAGCAGGTCGAAATGGCGATGGAAGCACTGCGCTGCCCGCCGCGAGATTCCGAGGTCACCAACCTGTCCGGTGGTGAGCGTCGCCGTATCGCGCTCTGCCGCCTGCTTCTGTCGCAGCCGGACCTGTTGCTGCTCGACGAACCGACCAACCACCTCGACGCCGAGACGATCGCCTGGCTTGAAAAGCACCTGCGCGACTATCCGGGCGCCGTGATGATGATCACCCACGATCGCTACTTCCTCGACAACGTCACCGGCTGGATCCTCGAACTCGACCGTGGCCGCGGCATCCCGTACGAAGGCAACTACTCGGCCTACCTGACCGCCAAGGCCAAGCGCATGCAGCAGGAATCCCGCGAAGAGGCTGGCCGCCAGAAGGCGCTGTCGCGCGAACAGGAATGGATCGCCTCCAGCCCGAAGGCTCGCCAGGCCAAGTCCAAGGCTCGTATCAAGGCCTATGAACAGCTGGTCGATGCGGCCGAAAACATCCGGCCCGGCGACGCACAGATCATCATCCCGGTCTCCGAGCGTCTCGGCAACGTGGTCATCGAACTGGAAGGCATCAAGAAGGGCTTTGACGACCGCACGCTGATCAACGACCTCTCGATCAAGCTGCCGCCCGGCGGCATTGTCGGCATCATCGGCCCGAACGGCGCCGGTAAGTCGACCCTGTTCAAGATGATCACCGGCCAGGAAAAGCCGGATGCCGGCTCGATCCGCATCGGTGACACCGTACATCTCGGTTACGTCGACCAGAGCCGCGATGCGCTGGACGGAAACAAGACCGTCTGGGAAGAAATCTCCGGCGGCGCTGAAATCATCAAGCTCGGCAAGTTCGACATGAACTCGCGCGCTTACTGCGGCGCCTTCAACTTCAAGGGCGGTGACCAGCAGCAGAAGGTCGGCAACCTCTCGGGTGGCCAGCGCAACCGCGTGCACCTTGCCAAGATGCTGAAGGCCGGCGGCAACGTTCTGCTGCTCGACGAACCGACCAACGACCTCGATACGGAAACGCTCGGCGCTCTGGAAAGCGCGCTCGAAGCCTTCGCCGGCTGCGCCATCATTATCAGCCACGATCGCATGTTCCTCGATCGTCTGGCGACCCATATCCTCGCTTTCGAAGGTGATGGTCATGTCGAGTGGTTCGAAGGCAACTTCGAGGACTACGAGGAAGACAAGGTCCGCCGCCTCGGCCCTGACGCCCTCAATCCGGGCAGCCAAGCCTACAAGCGCCTGACGCGCTGAGGCCTATATAAATTCTGATTTCGAGAGCCCCGGTCTCTGGCCGGGGTTTTTCTTTGGCTGCAAAGGTCTGTTCCCGACCTCCGGTGACAAATCCCCGACCTCTGCCAATTGGGTCTTGCGATTTAAAGTCAAATCACATAAAGATATCTTTATATCTTGATTGGGTGACGAATGGCTGATCTGGTAAAATTCGGACTCGATGGTCTGGTGGATGTGCTGAAGGCAGCGGGCGAGCCGACGCGGCTGCGATTGCTGGCGCTTCTGGCCGCCGGTGACCTGACCGTTACCGATCTTACCGAAATTCTCGGGCAATCGCAGCCTCGCATTTCACGGCACCTGAAGCTGCTCGGCGAGGCGGAGCTTATCGATCGATACCAGGAAGGTGCCTGGGCCTATTTCCGGCTGAAGCAGGACGGCAAGGCTGTCGCGCTGACCCGAGCGCTTCTGAAATATGCCTCCGAAAACGACCCGGTGTTGCTGCGTGATGGCGATCGTCTGGCCGCCGTCAAGCGGGCGCGGTCCGAGCGCGCTCAAGCTTATTTCAGCCGCAACGCGGCCGAATGGGACGAGTTGCGCCGCCTGCATGTGGCGGACGAGGATGTCGACAATGCGCTGATCAATTTGATCGGAAACCAGCCGATCAATGCCTTTCTCGATCTTGGCACAGGCACCGGACGCATGCTCCAGCTTCTGTCAGGTCTCTATCGCAGGGGCGTGGGCGTTGATGCCAGCCGCGATATGCTGGCCGTCGCGCGCTCCAATCTCGACAAGGCGAATATTACGACCGCTTCCGTGCGCCATGGCGATATCTTCAACCTGCCGCTCGACGCACAGGATTTCGATCTCATCACCATTCACCAGGTGCTGCATTTTCTTGATCAGCCGGAGCTTGCCATTACGGAGGCGGCGCGCATGCTGCGGCCCGGCGGGCGCCTTGTCATCATCGATCTTGCGCCACATGCACTGGAATATTTGCGCGCCGAGCACGCCCATGTGCGGCTCGGCTTTTCACATGCCGTGATGGAGGAGTGGCTTAGGAAGGCCGGGCTTCACATGGAAAAGGTTCAGGATCTTCATTCGGGGAAAGAGAGTGGTCAGGACCTGACGGTAACGATCTGGCTGGCGCGCGACCCGCGGCTGCTGATCGCTGCAGGACAGGACCATCCATCATCCCCCGCTCTTGCCGGGAGGGCTTGATATGGCTTTGAAAACCGAAAGCAGCCGCCGCGACATCCGCATTTCATTCGAATTCTTTCCGCCAAAGTCGGACGAGATGGAAGCCCAGCTATGGGAAACGGTGCCTGAACTCGCCGCCTGGCAGCCGGAGTTTGTCACCGTGACTTACGGCGCCGGCGGTTCCACCAAGGAGCCGACGCTTGCAGCCGTCCGCCGCATGATCAGCGAGAAGCGTCTGCCGACTGCCGCGCATCTGACCTGCGTCGATGCTTCGCAGGACGAGGTGAAGGCTGTGGTTGAGGAATATCGGGCGGCTGGCGTTCGGCGCATTGTCGCGCTCAGGGGCGATCCGGCTGCCGGGATAGGGTCTGCCTATACGCCGCATCCGCAGGGCTTTTCCGATACGGCCGATCTCGTGCGGATGCTGGTCGACTACGGCGATTTCGACATTTCGGTCTCGGCCTATCCGGAAAAACATCCTGAGAGCCCCGACATGGCGGCTGATATAGCAACGCTGAAGCGCAAGGCGGATGCGGGTGCGACGCGGGCGCTGACGCAGTTCTTCTTCGAAAACGATGCGTTCGAACGATATCTGGAGCGCGCGCAGGCAGCGGGAGTGACCATGCCGATCGTGCCCGGCATCATGCCGATCCAGAACCTGACGCAGCTCAAGCGCTTTGCCCGCCGCTGCGGTTCGACTGTGCCGGCTTTCCTCGACGACCGCTTCGAAGGCTTGGACGAAAAGCCGGAGGAGAGGGCCGAAGTGGCGGCTGATGTTGCAGCCGAGCAGATCGAGGACCTGATCCGTCGCGGCATTCGCGAATTCCATCTCTATACGATGAACCGCGCGCCGCTGATCGGCGCGGTGCTGGAGCGTCTGGGCTTTCGGCGGGATACGGACATTCAAGCTGCTGGTGCTGCGGCGTAATCAGCAAGAAAAAACGCATGTCCTGAGGACATGCGTTTTTGAAATGTCTGACCGTTAGCTTTCAGGAGTAATGCATTCCCTGCCACTGTCTGTTCGTCGGGCTCAGGCCTCAGATGAACAGCATTGCCGTCACGAACACGAACGCTGCACTGACCAATAGGACGTTAAAAGATCTCGTCAGTCCCATGTCTGCCTCCTCCGTTAACCATCAAATTCTATGTCGGAAATGTGTTGCTTGGAAAGCGAATTCCTTGCTGCGCTGCAGCGGTTTTCGGGCAGTTCTCTTTGTGCCTCATTCGCAAGTATTTGATAATTAACGGCTATATTCGACGAATCGCCGCTCACGAAATTTAATGAGATGTTAAATTAGCGGCGCAAAGGGTTAACTGACATTGCCTTGCGGCGACATTTTTGCCCGGTTTGAACGCACTTTTTTCGGCGAAGCACGATCGTGCCCCAGGAGATGGTGTAACTGGCGGGAGATAGCAAAGCCGAGTGCCCGCGCGCTTCTCGTTGCGCTGTAGCGGGTGATCGGCTTTGCGGGCGGCCATCAGTGTTTTCCGCTAGGGTCGGGTTGTTCAAGACCAACCTGACGGAAAGACCACCGATGACCAATGACATGATGAACGTG
>NZ_SLZG01000003.1:0-184948 GCF_004341625.1 Rhizobium sp. BK376
AGCCGCACTCTCAAACCACCATCCACCACAACGATGTCCACACTGCCGTATCAGGTTCCAAATGAACCTAAATTCAATTCTGCCAAAGTAGTGCTAGGGTTCGTACTCAATCAGCTGGCGCTCGGGCCGAAGGCCGATTCCGAGATTCCGGTAGGTAGACCGTCGTTACGGCCTCGGGCTGCATTCGGGTGACCCGCTAAGCAGCCAGGAGCTATTTCTTCTTCTTACCCCCGACGAACGGTTTCTCGGCGGCCTGAGCCATCCACGAGAGCACCTGGTCTTCGTCGAGCTCGTCCATGGAGGTCAATTCGACGCCACGCGTGGCCTTGCCCATTCCGATCGGGGTCACCGGGGGTTCTGGTTGCAGCTCGTTGCCCCGGATGAACATCAGCTTCAGGTGACCGACGAAGGCGCCGGAAGTGAAGCACCACCCATTGGGAACGCCATAGTAAGCCATTCCCCATTTCACCGCGCGTTTGAGGTCCGGCAGTGCCTTGGCGGCCAAGGCATCGACATGTTTGGCAATGCTCTTCTGCGGTTCGGGAAGGCTCTGGATATAGGCAAATACCGGCTTGTCGCCTTCGGCCGCTTTCGCGGGACTCGCCTTGCCGGTCATCGCGACCAAAAGCTCGGCACCTTTTTCCTGCGGCGTTCCAGCGTCCTTTTTTGCTGTCATGGTCCCACCGATCTAATTCGTGATGTGGCATCCGCGGTTCGGTTTGCCTCGACACTCACAGGCGGCAGCCTAGGCGAGAGTTTACGTTGTCGTCCAGGGGTCTAGACCCAATGAGCGTCCAACCAAGTGACGGCTGCGGCGAGGTGGACGGCCTTAGCCTTTCAGCAGGGCTTCCAACTTTTCGACGATCGTGCGCGCGGCATCTTCGAGCTTGCCGCTATTGTCGATGTCGGTCACGTCATAGGTGTCCTGAACCGTCAGCGAGCCGCGCTCAAGGCGCTTGATGATATCCTCGCGTGTCTCCCGACCGCGTGCGATCAGCCTTTCCGCCAGAACCTCGGGCCGGGCGGTGATGTTCAGCACCTTTAGCCGGGGAAAAGCTGCCTGGAACCGGTCGAGCACGGAACGTGAGCCGTTGGCGATCACAAGATGCCCCTGCGACAGTTCTTGGCGCACGGCAGCCGGAATGCCGTATTTCAGGCCATGGGCGTCCCAGCAGACGGCAAAGCTGCCGGCCCGGTCCATCGCGAAGAACTCGGCGACGGAAACGCTCAAATGATCCTCATTGCCGGCCTCACCGTCCCGCGTAATGACGCGGCGCACGAAATGCACGTCGCGCCGGCCGGCAAAATGCTCGGCCGCAATATTCATCAGCGTGTCCTTGCCCGCGCCGCTCGGGCCGACGACCACGACCATCATGCCCGCCTTCGTACCGGGCATGTCGGCCGCGCTGTGAATGTTGGGGCTCGCCGTCATGCCACACGCCGTCCTTCGCGCCAGACCGAACGCGTCACCGGCACGCCGTGGTCGCGGCGGACGCGCACCAGGTCGGCGCGCAGGCCGGTTGCGATGCGGCCACGGTCGTCGAGGCTGACGGTGCGCGCAGGCGTCGCCGTCACCATCGCAATCGCCTTCGGCAGCGAGATCGCCTCGACTTCGTCGGCCAGGATGAAGGGTGCGTGCAGCAGGCTGAGCGGCACATAGTCGGAGGAAAGTACATCGAGCACATCGAGTTCGGCGAGATCGCGGGCTGCGATATTGCCGGAGTGCGACTTGCCGCGAACGATGTTGGGAGCGCCCATCAGAACGCTCATGCCCGCCTTGTGCGAGGCCTTGGCAGCCTCGACGCTGGTCGGGAATTCCGCCAGGCGCACGCCATACCCGATCGCTTCGTCGACATGGTCGAGCGTTGCGTCGTCATGGCTGGCAATGGTGATGCCGCGCTCGTGGCAGATCTTCGTGAGCACGTCGCGGTGCGGCTTCGAATATTTGGCCGATTCTTCCTGTCGCTTGGCGACAAAACGCGCGAATGCCTCGTCGCTCAGACCGCGCTTCTTCTGATAGTAGAAGATGTACTGGTCCATCGTCTGGAACTGGCGCTGACCGGGCGCATGGTCCATCAGCGAGACGAGACGGACGTAGTTGTCGTTCTCGAAATCGTGGAAATGGTCGAGCACGTTGTCGGCCGACACCTCGCAGCGCAGGTGGATGAGGTGGTCGGCACGCAGCCGGTCCTCGCGCTGTGCCTGCTGGATGGCGTCGGCCATGTCGCGCATCTCGCCCTTTTCGAAACCGCCGTCCTCATCCGAGCCCATGCGCAGACAATCGAAGACGGTGGTGATGCCCGAGGTCACCACCTGCGCATCATGCGCCTGGATGGCTGCCGTCTTGTTCCAGCGAACGCCCGGACGCGGCGAATAGTGTGATTCGAGATGGTCGGTATGCAATTCGACGAGACCGGGTATCAGGTAGTCGCCCTCGAAATCCTCGCCGACCGTGGAGTGTCCTTCCGAAATGTCGGCGATCTTGCCGTCGCGGATCAGCACCGAGCCCGAGAGAAGTTGATCTTCCAGGACGATGCGGGCGTTCGATAGGACAGTCTCTTTGGACATTGCAGTCACTTTCAGCTTTGGGCGCCGGCGAGCGGCAGCCAGGAGTGGACGGTGAACGGCGCACCGCGCGCCTCTTCGACGAAGACGGCGAGGCCGGAGATCGCAATCGGGCGACCGGTATGGGCGGCAAAGGTCTCGCGAAGCAGATCGTGAACAACGGCCTGCCGCTCAGGCGCGACCTGGCCCGTCAGCGTCATATGAAAACGGAATTCATCCATAACATACGGGTAGCCCCAGCGCAGGAGATTGTTGCGATGCGCTTCGCTGAGGCTTTCTGGTTTGCGCCGGGCTATATCAGCCTCCGACAAGGCCGCACGGAAAGGCTCGAAGGATTTGACAACAGTGGCGGCGAAATCCTGCAGCGGTTGATACAAGGCACCCGGCACGAGCGCGAAGAAGCGGCCAAGCTGGCCCAGCACCAGTTCCGGAAGCGTGAAGGCCGGCGTGCGGGCTGCAAAATCTTCCACGACCGCCATCAGATCGCGCTCGGTCACTGAGGCAGCCAGCTCGAAAGGCGCTTTCAGCGTGGCATGGAAGCCGTAGCGGTGCGGTTCGGCAGTGATATCGCGCTGCTCATCGGCGGAAATATCGCCGGAACCGGTAGCCGGAAAACTATCGTTGGAAAAAGCATCGCGACCGAGCCAGCGCGCAGCCAGTCCGGTCAACGGGTCGTCCTTCGGAGGCGTGAAATAGAGTGCGTAGCGCAAGGGAATATCCTTGGAAATCGGCGGCGGCCATACTGATGGGTGATTTGGCGACGAACCGCAACACGGCCCTGCGCTAAAAGATTTCCATGACAGAATGATGATGGCGGAGCGGCGTCCGCCATCATTTTTCAGCAATGTTTAACGGACGTTCGGACCCATCAGGCGCGTACGCAATGCGTTCGATGCCATGTCGAACAGGAAGACGACGATCAGGATCAAAAGCACCATGTAAGCGACGTTTTCCCAGTTCGCATTGGTGGCCATCGCCTCCCAGAGCTTGAGGCCGATGCCGCCTGCGCCGACCGCGCCGATAATGGTGGCGCCGCGGACATTCGACTCCCACTGGTAGAGTGTCTGGCTGACAATGACAGGCACGATCTGCGGCATCACGCCGTAGCGCTGCACGAGAACATTGTCCGCGCCGGTCGAGGAAACACCCTCGCGCGGCTTGTCATCGATATTTTCTAGCGCTTCGGAGTAGATCTTGCCGAGCGTGCCGGTCTCGGTGAAGAAGACCGCCGCACTACCGGCCAAGGGGCCGGGACCGAAGGCGCGGGTAAAGAACAGCGCCCAGATCAGCATGTCCATCGAACGCAGGAAATCGAAGAAGCGTTTGAACAGGTGATTTGCAAATCGGTTCGGGGTGATGTTGCGCGCTGCCAGGAAAGCCATGGGGAAGCTGAAGACGGCGCCCAGCAGCGTTCCGAGAAAGGCCATGACGATCGTCTGTAGCAGCTTGGTGATAACGTCACCGTGCTGCCAGCCGCTATTGTTCCAGAAATTGTCGAAGGCGAGCGCCCAGTTGGAGGTGCCCTTCTCAAGCTGCGGACCGCTGATCAGCAGCGTGGCAACTTCGCTGGCCGATTTGCCGAAGAATTTCGATTGCGTGTCGAAGATGAAGTTTGGCCAGCCAAGGAAGCGCTTGCGGATCTTGACGCGATCGACGTCGATGCTGACGTCGCCGGCAAAGCCGAGGTTGGCAAGCACATTGTCGTCATAGACGGTCATCCAGGCCGGCGGAGTGCCGACGACCTTGGGTTGGCCGCTGGTCAGCGCGACCACGACGCTCTGGCCGTGATTGAGAACGGTCACCTCTGTTTTGCTGAGCGTGACCATTTTCTGCGTGCCGCCGACATCTACGGTGACCGTGCCATCTGCATTCTGCGTGACCCAATCAGGATGCGGATCGTCGCCGAGCGGAGAGAAGCGGGGATATCGCGGCGTGATCTTGCTGCCGGAAAGCCGGAACTCCGGCTGCACGTCGTAGCTGATCCATTCCCCGAGATAGAGGCCGACACGCTCCCAATGGGCTTCCGCCACGATCTTCGGGATATCGAAGAACCATACGGAGTAGATGCCGTAGAGGATCAGCGCAATGACCGTCAAAAGCGGGCCGAAGCGCTTGAGGAAAGGAGGATTGAAGGCTTCCGGGAAGCGCTCCTCGATCGATGCCGCATGGCTTGCGTTTGTCATCGTCATGGAATCCTCAATGTTGCAGCAGGAAGGCGTGCTCGCCGACCAGGCGCCGTCTGAGCCAGGCAGAAAACTGATCGACGGCAAGAATGGTGAGGAAAAGCAGAAGGATCAGCGCGAGCGCCTTTGGGCCGAAGCCGCGTGAAATCGCCAGCTTCAGCTCCTGGCCGATACCGCCGCCGCCGACCGCGCCGATGATGGTCGATGCGCGAACGTTGATTTCAAGGCGAAGCAGCGCGTAGGACATGAAATTCGGCAGGATCTGCGGCAGGGCGGCGAAGCGGACGCGTTCGGTCCAGCTGCCGCCCACGGAGCGGATGCCCTCGTCGGCCTTCATGTCGGCGTTTTCGACCACTTCGTAGAAAAGCTTGCCGAGCGCGCCGATCGAATGCAGGCCCACGGCGATGATCGCGGAGACGGGGCCGATCGAGACGATCGCGGCAAAGAGGCCGGCAATGACGATCTCCGGAAAGGCGCGCAAGACTTCCATGAAGCGCTTGACGACAAGGCGAACCGGCCAGGCGGGCGTCAGATTGCGCGAGGCCAGGAAGGAGAGTGGCACGGCAAAGATAAAACCGACGAGCGTCGAGACCAGCGCCACGTTGAAGGTGATGATCATCAGCTCGAAATATTCGGGGATGTAGAAACTGCCCCAGATATAGACGCGGCCTTCCGGAAAGTTCCACTCTTCGCCGCCGGTGCCCGGATTGTTCGGGCTGGCGATATCGAACAGCGCGCGCCAGACGTCGTTCCAGTCCTTCGGGATCAACCAGGTCGTGAAATCGAAGAGATGGGGCAGGCGGTCGAAGAAGTGCCCGGCATTGCTGTCGTTGGCGAACTGAACCGAGGAGACGAAGGCAACGACCAGCAGGAGAAGGCCGAAACCAGTATACATCCGGCGGCGCGCAACAACTTTGCGCCAGGCCTCGCCGATGTCATGGGCACTGAGGTGTTGCTGGGGATCGGCAAAGGTCATGAAGAATTCGCCCGTACTGGAACCGGAAAACGGCGAGAATGGAAAGGGCGGCCGTCAGCCGGCCGCCCTAGTATGCATGCGGATCAACCGCCGATCGCAGCCTTACGGATGTCGATAACAGCGTTGTAGAATTCCTGCTTGACCGGAACGTAGCCCTTGAAGTCGCCGCCTTCGATGGCGGAGAAGCACTTGGCGTCGGTCTGCGGCAGCTTCGTGAAGAAGTCGGCCAGCTTGCCCTGCCATTCCTGGCCGATCTTGTTCGAGACGACCAGCGGGCCGTTCGGGATCAGCGGCGAACGCCATACTTCGACGAGCTTGTTCGGATCAACCGAGCCCTTGTCGACTTCCTTGCGGAAGGTGCCGGACGTGAAGCCGTCCTTGAAATCGCCGAGGCCCGAAGAGTCGTCGACGGCAACGTCGACCTTGCCGTCATAAGCGGCGAGAAGGTTGTTCTCGTGGCCGCCGTTGAACTGGGTCGAGCCGAAGAACTTGTCGTTCGGCATGTTGGTGGTCTTCGGGATCTGCGTCAGCGGAACGAGGTAGCCAGACGTGCTATCCGGATCGGCGTAGCCGAGCTTCTTGCCCTTGGCGTCCATGATCGTCTTGATGCCGGAGGACTTCAGAGCGAGACCGATCGAGTAGTAGCCGGTCGAGCCGTCCGTCTGCTGGGTCGTCAGGATCGGGGTAACGGCGTTCGGGTCCTTGATGTAGGTGGCTGCATAGCCGGAAGCGCCGAGTTCGGCGAAGTCGAGCGTGCCGCCGAGAAGGCCCTGGATAACGCCGTCATAGTCGGCAGCCGGGAACAGCGATACCTTTTCGAAACCGAAGGTTTCCTTCAGGTGGTCGGCGAGGCAAGCATAGTTGCGCAGGCGGTCGGCTTCGTTTTCGCCGCCAAGGATACCAACGCGGAATTCCTTGAGGTCGGCTGCGGATGCAGAACCGACGAGCGCGAGAAGCGCCGTGGCTGCGAGAAGAGTCTTCTTCAACATGGGTGTCGTCTCCTGATTGACCGGTGTCCCCGGATGGTCTTGCGTCTAGAAGAGAAGCGCCCTTTACGCGGGCTCTCGATCTTGGTCGGCTCCCTCAGAGGCCGACCATTGCCAGCGGTTGCGCGCCGGCGGATGCGTTTGCCGCGGCGGCCGCAGGCAATTCGGGAATGTTGATGCTGGTCGAAGTCATGCTTTCGTCGATGCCGGCGCCGTCCTTGTCGGTGCCGTAGATCGCCTTGACCGCGTCGGCGGTCAGATCGGATGGAGCGCCGTCGAAGACGACCTTGCCGGCCGCCATGCCGACGATGCGCTCACAGTAGTTGCGCGCCGTGTCGAGCGTATGAAGGTTCGTGATGACGGTGATGCCTTCGCGCTCGTTGATGTCGCGCAGCGCGTCCATCACGATCTTGGCGTTGAGCGGGTCGAGCGATGCGATCGGCTCGTCCGCCAGCATCATCTTCGGCTTCTGCATCAGGGCGCGGGCGATCGCCACGCGCTGCTGCTGTCCGCCGGAAAGCGTGCCGGCCATCTGCATGGCGGTCTGCTCGATGCCGAGCCGCTCCAGAGCCGTGATCGCGTCGATGCGTTCCTCACGGGTAAACACGTTGAGCAGGCTGAGCACGGTCGAGCGCTGGTTCAGGCGTCCCAGCATGACGTTGGTCAGCACGTCGATGCGCGGCACCAGATTGAACTGCTGAAAGATCATGGCGCAATCGCGCTGCCAGTCGCGACGCTTGCGGCCGCTAAGGGCGGAGACTTCGACGCCGCCGAAATGGATGGAGCCCGAGGTCGGGTCGGCAAGGCGGTTGATCATGCGCAGCAGCGTCGACTTGCCGGCGCCCGAGCGGCCGATAATGCCGACCATCTGTCCCTGCGGAATTTCAAGGCTTACGGAATCTACGGCCAGCTTGTTTCCGAAACGGCGGGAGACATTCTTTAGCTCGAACATCATGCTCTTCCTTCGTATTTCTAGCCTGCGTCGAGGGAAGGGCTTAGACTTGCTTCATGAAGCTCAAATGTCAGTTTTATGTAAGCATTGTCACAAATGGCTTTGCCGTTCTTTCCGGCGATAAACTGACGTTAGGCCAGAGTTTGCAGGCGTTTTGGGCGCAAAAGGCGCAACAAACTGATGACACGCAAGCACCACCGGCGAGGGTGGAGTTGCTCCGCCCTCGCTCGATGGTTTTCTTTTTTCGCCGCCCGCGGCGTTGATTGTGACAGTGTATTAACGGGGCTCGATCGCCGCGAAATCCGTCCCGATCCGATCCGGTCAGCCGCCGTAGCGGACCAGGAAATCCTCTGCGCCCAGCGCGCGAAAATCCTGCAACGCGTCGCGCAGCTTTGTATGGTCCCAGTCCCACCAGGCGATCCGGTCCATCCTCTCGCCGATTTCCCTGGTAAAGCGCTCGCGAATGAGTTTCGCAGGCACGCCACCCACGATCGTGTAGGGGGCGACGTCCTTCGAGACGACCGCACCGGCTCCGATCACGGCGCCATTGCCGACATTGGCGCCGGGCAGGATGGTTGCTCCATGGCCGATCCAGACGTCGTGGCCGATTGTGACACGGTTATCGCGACGCCAGCTGAAGAAGTCCGTCTCCATGTCGGCGTCCGGCCAGTAGTCTGCGGCACGGTAGGTGAAATGGTGCAGCGTCGCGCGCCAGGTCGGATGGTTCGTGGCATTGATACGCACCGCAGCCGCGATGTTGACGAACTTGCCGATCGTCGCGCACCAGACGGTGCCGTCCTGCATGATATAGGAATAGTCGCCCATCTCGACTTCGTCGATGCGGCAACGCTCCGAGACTTCGGTGTAGCGGCCGAGGGTGGTGTCCTTCACCCGGGCGGTTTCGTGGATATAGGGCGTTTCGCCCAGCTTGCGGCTCATGCGGCGGTCTTTCTGGGTGAGAATTTGCTGACGTCGAGAATGCGGTCGGCAACGGAGTCGCGGACCTCTGTGTCATGGAAGATGCCGAGCAGGGCAACGCCCGCCTTCTTCTTTTCTTCGATCATCTCGACGACTACGCCGCGATTGCGCGCATCGAGTGATGCCGTCGGCTCGTCGAGCAGAAGGATCGTATGGTCGGTGATGAAGCCGCGGGCGATGTTGACACGCTGCTGCTCGCCGCCGGAGAAAGTGGCGGGCGGAAGCTGCCAGAGTTCTTCCGGCAGGTTGAGCTGCGCCAGCAGATCGGCCGCCCGCTGCTTGGCGACCGACTGGCTTTCGCCGCGGGCAAGCAAGGGTTCGGCAACGACATCGATCGCAGCGACACGGGGCACGGTGCGCAGGAACTGGCTGACATAGCCGAGCGTCTGGCGCCGCACGTCGAGAACGGTGCGCGGGTCGGCGGTCGCAAGATCGACGATCCTGTCCTTGTGATTGATGAGGATCTGGCCAGCATCCACGGCATAATTGCCGTAGATCATCTTCAGCAGCGAGCTCTTGCCGATGCCGGACGGACCGCCAAGCACGACACACTCGCCAGCGGCGACGGAAAAGGAGACATCGGCGACGACGGGCAGACGTATGCCATCGCGCAGATGCATGGTGAAGCTCTTATGGACTTCGGAAACGACGAGGGGCGTTGCCATGGCTGTTCTTTCCGTTCTTCCGTCTCAGACCTGGAGGATCGAGGAGACGAGCAATTGGGTGTAGGGCTCGCGCGGATCGTCGAGCACGCGGTCGGTGAGGCCCTGTTCGATCACTTCCCCGTCCTTCATCACCATCATGCGATGGGAGAGCAGGCGGGCAACCGCGAGGTCGTGGGTGACGATGATGGCTGCAAGGCCGAGATCCTGGACGAGGCCGCGCACGAGATCGAGCAGGCGCGCCTGCACCGATACGTCGAGACCGCCGGTCGGCTCATCCATGAAGACGAGACGCGGGCCGGTGACGAGGTTGCGGGCGATCTGCAGGCGCTGGCGCATGCCGCCGGAGAAGGCGCGCGGCTGGTCGTCGATACGGTCTGCGTCAATCTCGACGCGTTCCAGCCAGTCGACTGCTGTGGAACGGATGTTGCCGTAGTGCCGGTTGCCGATCGCCATCAGACGCTCGCCGACATTGGCACCGGCAGACACGGTCATACGCAGCCCGTCAGCCGGGTTCTGGTGCACAAATCCCCAGTCCGTCCGCATCAGGAAGCGGCGCTCGGCCTCATTCATGCGGTAGAGGTCGCGGTAGCTGCCGTCGCGCATGTGATATTCGACGATACCCGTCGTCGGCATCAGCCGCGTCGAAATGCAGTTCAGCAATGTCGTCTTGCCCGAGCCGGATTCGCCGACGATCGCAAGCACTTCGCCCGGCCACAGCTCGAAGGACACGTTCTGGCAGCCGATGCGGTTGCCGTAGAACTTCGAGACGTCGCTCACCTTCAGGAGTGGTGTATCACTCATTCCGCAGCCTCCTTCTGGGCCAGCATCGCGCCGACATGGCCGTGCGCCCGGCGGTCTTCGCAGTGATCGGTGTCGGAGCAGACGAACATGCGGCCGCCCTTGTCGTCGAGGATGACCTCGTCGAGATAGACCTGTTCGGCGCCGCAAAGCGCGCAGGGCTTGTCGAAGCGCTGGACTTCGAAGGGATGGTCCTCGAAGTCGAGGCTGACGACCTGGGTATGGGGCGGCACCGCGTATATGCGCTTTTCGCGTCCGGCGCCGAAGAGCTGGAGCGCATCCGACATGTGCATTTTCGGATTGTCGAATTTCGGTGTCGGCGAGGGGTCCATCACATAGCGACCGTTGACCTTGACCGGGTAGTCGTAGGTCGTGGCGATGCGGCCGTTGCGAGCGATGTCCTCGTAGAGCTTCACATGCATGAGGCCGTATTCCTCGAGCGCATGCATCTTGCGGGTCTCGGTCTCGCGCGGTTCGAGAAAGCGCAGCGGTTCCGGCGTCGGCACCTGGTAGACCAGCACCTGGTTTGCCTTCAGTTTCTCTTCCGGAATGCGGTGGCGCGTCTGGATGATCGTGGCGTCGCCGGTATGGGTGGTAACAGCGACATTGGCGACCTTCTGGAAAAAGGCGCGGATCGAGACCGCGTTCGTCGTGTCGTCAGCACCCTGGTCGATGACCTTCAGCACGTCTTCCGGGCCGATGATCGAGGCCGTAACCTGCACGCCGCCGGTGCCCCAGCCATAAGGCATCGGCATTTCGCGCGAGGCGAAGGGAACCTGGTAGCCGGGAATGGCGATCGCCTTCAGGATCGCGCGGCGGATCATCCGCTTCGTCTGCTCGTCGAGATAGGCGAAGTTGTAGGTAGCAAGCTCGGTCATTCCGCAGCCTCCTGAATGGGATCCTTGCCGGCGTCGCGTGCTGCTTCGAAGTCGCGGCGCATGCGGCGCACCAGATCGAGCTCGGCCTGGAAGTCGACATAATGCGGCAGCTTCAGATGCTCGACGAAGCCGGTGGACTGGACGTTGTCGCAGTGAGACATGACGAATTCCTCGTCTTGGGCCGGCGCTGTGACATCCTCGCCGAACTCTTCCGTGCGCAGGGCGCGGTCGACCAGCGACATCGCCATGGCCTTGCGTTCGCTCTGGCCGAAGACGAGGCCGTAGCCACGGGTAAACTGCGGCGGTGCCTTGGCCGAACCCTTGAACTGGTTGACCATCTGGCATTCGGTGACCTGGATCACGCCGAGCGAGACGGCAAAGCCGAGCTCGGGCATATCCATTTCGACCTCGACGTCGCCGATCCGGATTTCGCCGGTGAAGGGATGGTTGCGACCGTAGCCGCGCTGCGTCGAATAGCCGAGCGCTAGAAGGAAGCCCTCGTCGCCACGCGCAAGCGCCTGCAGGCGCAGGTCGCGGCTCATCGGAAATTCCATCGGCTCGCGCGTCAGGTCGCCGGTCTCATGGTCGAGCGGCAATTCGCCATCGCTCTCGATCAGGCCTTCCTGTGCGAGAATTTCCGATACGCGCATCGTCCGGCCGTCTTCGGCGGGCCGGTTCACCGGCTCGTCCACCGGCGCGTCGGTGAGAAGAGTCGGGTCGAGCAGACGATGCGTGTAGTCGAAGGTCGGGCCGAGAAGCTGGCCGCCCGGCAGATCCTTGTAGGTCGCCGAGATGCGGCGCTCGATCTTCATGTCGGCCGTGTCGAGCGGGTTCGAATAGCCGAAACGCGGCAATGTCGTGCGATAGGCGCGCAGCAGGAAGATCGCCTCGATCATGTCTCCGCGCGACTGGCGCACGGCGAGCGCTGCCAGCGTGCGGTCGTAAAGCGAAGCTTCCGCCATGACGCGGTCGACGGCGAGCGACAGCTGTGCGACGATCTGGTCTATGCCGATCGCGGGAAGAGACCGGTCGCCACGACGACGATCTGCGAGCAGGCGGTGGGCATTGGCGATGGCGGCCTCGCCACCTTTTACGGCAACATACATGGGGTCACATCTCCGTTGCTGTTATCTTCGTGGTGCGCGGCAGGCAGAGGAAATGCCGGCCGGCGGTCAGAACGAGATCGGCGCCGCGCGGAAACTGCGCGCGGTTCTCATTCCACACTCTGAGGAAATTTTCCGGCAGCCCCTTGGGAGCAATCATGCTGATGTCGCGAATGCCGGGGCCGGAAAGGGCGAATTCGGCGCCACCCTCGAGGCTTTCGATCTCCTGAATGAGTGTCGTCGAGCGATCCGGATATTCCTGGGTGCCGACCGAGAACTGGCCGAGGGAGGAAAGCGTCGTGACGGCTTCTGCGAGCGCAAAGCGGGCTTCCAGCCTGTCGTCGGTCATCGTTGCGCCGGTATGAAAGCCGAGCCATGCCGGAACGGCCGATTTGCCAAGAGTGGCGGAGAGCCAGACGGGAGTGTCGTGATCGCAGAGCGTCAGGGCGATCGCGCCGGCTGCAAGCCCGAGCGGCGCCGGTGGCACAACCTCGGGAGCAACGGTCTGGATCGTGCCCGGACGGGCCATTGCGTCCATCAGCATCTTGAAGACGCTCTGGGCATTATAGACCGGCTCGGCAAAGCCGCCGGTCAGTGCTTCGTTGCTGAGGCTCATTAGTCTTCTCCGCGAACCATGGTGAAGAAGTCGACGCGGGTCGCCGCAGTCTCCTCCGCCTTCTTGCGATTGCCGGCGGTAATGCGCTCTGCCACCGGTGTCAGGATCGTGCTTTCGACGAGGTCCTTCGTTGCCGGCTCCTGCCAGAGCGCATCGAAGACAGCCGCGAGACGCGCCTTCTCCCGGTCCGTGCCCAGCGCCTGGGAATGGCCGACCGTCCCGGAGCCGAGACGGACGGTCGCGCGCGTCACGGTGACTTCGCCGAGATTGAAGGGAGATCCGCCGCCGCCGATGCGGCCGCGCACCATGACGAGACCCGTTTCGGGGCCGCGCACGGGGTGCACGTCCGGTTTGCTTGCTAGCCCGCTCCAGGCTGCATCGAGCTCTTCGTGCTCCGCGCGGGCCAAGAGATCGATCGTACGCTTGCGTTCGCGAAGCTCCAGGGCTGCCGCTTGATGCCTTTGTGCTGAATTCATCCTGCCACCTCAAAATGTCTATTGATATAGACAACTATACAAGATAGTCTTACAGATAGTGGCGCGACATGACAAGCGTATGACACGGGAATCTGATGGCAGGGCAGAAGCAGGTACAGAGACAGACGGGCGTAGCGCTCTGGCGGCAGATTGCCGACCGTATTCGCGCATCGATCAATCACGGCGATTTCGACTCGACCGGCATGGTGCCCCCGGAAACGGTGCTGGCGCTGCAATTCGGGGTCAACCGACACACCGTCAGGAGTGCGCTGGCCGCACTGGCGCAGGAAGGCGTGGTCCGGGCCGTCCAGGGACGTGGCACGCTGATCGAGCGCAAGGAGCGACTGAATTTCCCGATCTCGAAGCGAACGCGCTTTTCGCAAGGCATCGGCGATCAGGCGAGGGAGACCCGCGCGACACTCCTCGACCTTGCCGAAGAAAAGGCGGATGCCGAGATCGCGCGCTGGCTGCATCTGCGCCCCGGAGACGATGTCATCCGGCTCGAAACGCGCGGCGAAGCCGACCAGCGTCCGGTCTCTCGGGCGACAAGCTGGTTTCCGGCCGACCGCTTTGCGGGCATCGGCGATGTCTATCGGATGACCGGATCGATCACCAAGGCTTTCCGGGAACTGGGCCTGTCGGATTATATTCGCGCCAAGACCGAAATCACGGCAACCCATGCCGATACCGGCGATCTCACAGATCTCGAACTGTCGCCGGGCGCAATCATCCTGATCACCCGCGCGATGAACACCGATCTCGACGACAAGCCGGTGCAATATTCCATCACCCGCTTTGCGGCGGATAGGGTGCAGTTCACGATCGAGAATTAGCAGCGAATCCGGCACTTCTCCCCGGCGACGCGGGGAGAAGGTTTGATGCGTAAGGCTTAGATGCGCTTAATGCGCGCCGGACATATCGCCGAGCACTTCCTTCGAAGCGACGGTCGAATCTGCCTTGAGCTTGTAGACCATGGGCACGCCGGTCGCGAGGTTGAGCGACAGCACCTGTTCCTTGCTCAGGCGGTCGAGCACCATGACCAGCGAGCGCAGCGAGTTGCCGTGAGCGGCGACCAGCACCTTTTGGCCGGCAAGCACGCGCGGCAGGATTTCCGTCAGGTAGTAGGGCCAGACGCGGGCGCCGGTGTCGCGCAGGCTTTCGCCGCCCGGAGGGGGCACATCATAGGAGCGGCGCCAGATATGGACCTGTTCTTCGCCCCACTTGGCGCGGGCATCGTCCTTGTTGAGGCCGGACAGGTCGCCATAGTCACGCTCGTTGAGGGCCTGATCCCTGATGGTTTCGAGCCCGGTCTGGCCGACCTTGTCGAGGATGAGCTTCAGCGTGTGCTGAGCGCGCGTCAGCGCCGAGGTAAAGGCGATGTCGAACTGGATGCCGTAGTCGGCGAGCGCCTGGCCGCCGGTCACTGCCTCCTGGATGCCGACTTCGGTCAGATCAGGGTCCTTCCAGCCGGTGAAAAGGTTCTTCAGGTTCCAGTCGCTCTGCCCGTGGCGAACGAGGACGAGTGTGCCGCTCATGAAATATGCCTCCGAATTAAGGTCAACGTGAAGAAAGCCCGAGAACGTCGAGCATGGAGTAATGGCCTGGTTTCTTGTCGCGCGCCCACAGCGCTGCCTGCACGGCGCCGCGCGCGAAAAGGGAACGGTCGCCCGCATTGTGTGACAGGGTTACGCGCTCGCCTTCGCCGGCGAAGATCACCGAATGATCGCCGATGACGGAGCCGCCGCGCAGCGTCGCAAAACCGATCGTACCAGCAACGCGCGGTCCCGTATGGCCGTCGCGCACCCGCACCGAATGGTCAGCAAGATCGATGCCGCGGCCCTGTGCTGCGGCTTGCCCCAAAAGTAGCGCCGTGCCCGAGGGCGCATCGACTTTGTGCTTGTGATGCATTTCGAGGATCTCGATATCCCAGTCGGCCGGCGGCAGCGCCCGCGCCGCCTGTTCGACCAGCACGCTCAAGAGATTGATACCGAGACCCATATTGCCCGATTTGACGACACGGGCATGACGCGCGGCAGCCTTGATCTTCGCTTCGTCTTCGGTCGAGCAGCCCGTCGTTCCGATGATATGGACGATGCGCGCCTGTGCAGCAAGCCCGGCAAAGGCGACCGTCGCTGCCGGCTTGGTGAAGTCGATCACGCCCTCGGCATGCAGGAAGGCGGAAAGCGGATCGTCGGTGATCGGGACCCCGATCGGTCTGAGGCCAGCGATCTCGCCGGCATCCTTGCCGAGGAACGGAGAACCTTCGCGCTGGATCGCGGCATGCAGGGTAACGCCCGCGGTCTCATGGATCATCCGGATCAGCGCCTGGCCCATGCGGCCTGCAGCACCCACCACCACCAGCTTCATCGCATTGTCGCTCATAATATCCGTCTGCTGTCAGGGTTCTAGAAATGACCGGATGCGGCTGGTCTCTGTAGATTGTTGAGACGAGCGTAGAGTCCGTCCGGCGCCTGCGCAAGCGTCTCGTGGTTGCCCTCTTCGACGATCCTGCCCTGCTGCATGACGACGATTTTTTCCGCCCGCACGACCGTCGAAAGCCGATGCGCGATGACGACGACAGTGCGCCCGCTCATTGCCTCGTCCAGCGCTTTCTGCACGGCCGCTTCCGATTCCGTATCGAGCGCCGAGGTCGCCTCGTCAAGCAGCAGGATCGGCGCGTTGCGCACCAGGGCGCGCGCGATCGAAAGCCGCTGGCGCTGGCCGCCGGAGAGCGTCACGCCGTTTTCGCCGACCGGCGTGTCGTAGCCCTGCGGCTGCGCGACGATGAAGTCGTGCGCATAAGCCAGCCGGGCTGCATCCTCGACCTCGGCGTCCGTCGCTTCCGGCCGGCCGTAGCGGATATTGTCGCGGATCGAACCTTCGAATAGGTAGGGTTGCTGCGAAACATAGGCGAGGTGCTGGCGCAGGGAGCTCTTGGTGATACGGCTGATATCCTGTCCGTCGATCAGGATCTGGCCTTCATGCGGATCATAGAAGCGAGGGATCAGGCTGATGACCGTCGACTTGCCGGCGCCCGATGGACCGACCAGTGCCGTAGTTCGCCCGCCTTCGGCGACGAAGCTGACCTTGTTGAGGACAACTTCGCCATTGGCATAGGCAAAGCTGACATCGCGGAATTCGATCCTAGCCTCGGTAACCACGAGATCCTTGGCATCCGGGAGGTCGCGTTGCCGCGGCTCCATGTCGAGAATGTCGTAGATCATTCGTGCATTGACGACCGCGCGCTCCATCTGAACCTGCAGGCGCGCCAAGCGGCGGGCGGGGTCATAGGCAAGCAGCAATGCGGTCACGAAGGAGAAAAAGGCGCCGGGCAGGACGTTCTGATAGATCGAGCGATAGGCCGCATAGGCAAGCACGCTCGCAACGGCAAATCCGGCAAAACTGTCCGTCAGCGGCGATGTGCGCTCGGAAAGGCGGGCAATACGGTTTGCGCGGCTTTCCGCCTTTGTGATGATCTTGTTGACCTTGTTTTCAAGCTCTGCCTCCATCGTGAAGGCCTTGACGATCGCAATACCCTGAATGGTTTCCTGCATCGCGCCGAGAACGTGGCTATTGAGATGGACGGCTTCCTTCGTCACCGCGCGCAGCCGCTTCGATACGTAGCGAAGGGCGTAAAGCAGCGGCGGCGCCATGATGAATACCGCGAGGCTCAGGAGCGGATCCTGGAATAGCATCACCCCGAGCAAGGAGATGAAGGTCAGCAGATCACGCGCCGTCGACGTAATGGTCAGGTTCATCACGTCTCTGATGCCGCTGACATTTTGGCTGACCTGGGCGGCGATATGAGCCGACCGCGCCTCGTTGAAATAGCCGACCGACAGGGTCATGAGATGGGAATAGAGACGGCGCTGGTAGCGGGCGACGATATTGTTGCCGACCTTGGAAAGCGCGACTGCCTGTCCGTAGCTCGCAAAACCGCGCATGACGAAGGCGATGAAGATCGACAGGCAGATGATCCAGACGACATCGGCACGGCGGTTGGCGAAGGCCTCGTCGATGATCGAACGCATGATCCAAGCCGTAAACGCAGTGGAAAGCGCAACGATGATCAGGCAGACGATGGCAAAAGCATAGCCCCAAATGTGCTCACGGCCGTTCTCGGCAATGATGCGCTTCAGGATACCTGTCACGGTTTCGCTGCTGACGCTTTTCTTGGTCTCGGGCGATTTCAACAATCGGCTTCCTGTGTAGAAACATGCGAGCCGCGAAGGCTCATGGTCTTCGCGGCTCTATAAAGAGTTAGCGGGGCTTTGGCTAGACTGTGCTCAGCTGCGCCACCGACGCCCTTCGGTTGCGACACCGAAACTGCCCGGCGCGCGGGCATAGGACGACAAGCCCTCAAGCGCCGCCAGCGGATGGGTGACAACATAGGTCGGGATCGTGCGCAGCATTGCGGAATGCGGCGCCTTGTCCTCGAAAGCCGCACGGAATTCCGGCTTCTTCAGCGCCGGGATGATTTTCTGCGAAATGCCGCCGGAGAGATAGACGCCGCCGCGCGCCATGAAGAGCATCGCGACATCGCCCGCCAGCCTGCCGAGATAGGTGACGAAGAGGGAGACCGTCTCTTCCGCTGCCTTATCAGTGCCTGCCAGGGCATGAGTGGTGATGTCGGCCGGCTCCTTCAGCGTGGGCTCGATGCCGTCGACCTTGCAGATTGCGTGGTAGAGGTTCTGCAGGCCACGGCCGCAGAGCACCTGCTCGGCGGAAATACGGCCTTCGATCTCTTCGAGATGCGGCCAGATCTGCAGATCGCGGGCGCTGCGCGGGCCAAGATCGATGTGGCCGCCTTCACCCGGAACCGGGATCCAGGCATGCTGAGCGTGTACGAGGCCAGCAACACCGAGGCCGGTGCCCGGACCAAGAACTGCGCGGGAGGCCATCATGTCGGCTTGCGTGGGACCGATCGCTTCGCGGGCATCGCCGGTGAGGGAAGCGATCGCCAGCGCCTGCGCCTCGAAGTCGTTGATGACAAGAACGTCCTCGAAACCGAGATCGCCGATCATCGTCTTCGGTCGCACGACCCAATGGGAATTGGTGAGCGGGATTTCATCGCCCCTGATCGGGCCTGCAATGGCAAGCACTGCCGAGCGCGGACGCGCGGCAGACTTGTCCAGCACGCCCTTCTGAATGGCTTCGTCGATCGTCTCGAAGCTGGCGGCATGCAGGTTCGGGAAGTGGATTGGCTCCGCGCCGGCATCAGCGAGGATCGAAAAACGAGCATTCGTTCCGCCGATATCGCCCATCAGAATGGGAAAGGGCAGGGGTGCATCACTATGGTTGAGCTGTGGCATGGCCGGATCCGTGTTGCCGCCGGCAGGCGGATTGGTCTTAAAGGGTCTTGATCAGTCGTTCGGCGGTCGCCGCATTCAGGGCCATTGGAATATCATAGACGATGGCAAGCCGCATGAGGGCCTTCACATCGACATCATGCGGCATTGGCGTGAGCGGGTCGACAAAGAAAATAAGCGCGTTGATCTGGCCCGTGGCGATCATCGCGCCGATCTGCTGGTCACCGCCGAGCGGACCGCTTTTGAGCCGCGTCACGGAGAGATCAGGAACGGCGTCGATGACGCGGCCGCCCGTGGTGCCGGTTGCCACGATCCGCCATTTGGCGAGGATGTCCCGGTTGCGGCGGGCGAAATCCGCCATGTCTTCCTTTTTCTGGTCATGCGCAATCAGCGCAACGCACTTCTCGCCAGCCATGAAAACCTCCAACCGCATCCGGTATTTAATCGATTTGACAGCCTTCTATACCAACAGTTTAGTGTTTGAAAGACATGGGACCCGGAAAGGGGGAACCGGAAAGGGTTTCCCCTGATATGACGTCCTATTGCTGCGTTGGCCGCAAGGGCAGATCACCCGGTGGCGTATCACCCGCGGATGCGCCAGAAACAGGCTCGACCGCCGCTGGCGAATCCGTCGCTGACGTGCCGCCGAAGGTCGCTGCCTTCACGGAAGCGACGGATGGCGTATCGAGGACCGTCTGGCAGGCTTTCGGAAGATCCGAGACCATCACGTCGCGCGGCTTCGGTGGTGGCTTAACGCCAGGCGGCTTCGGTTTCGGCTTGGCCCATGGTTCCTTGGTAAACCACCAGGCCAGCGGCTTGCCGCAACCGTCGCCGGCGGCAACCGGCGCCTGCGGCTTGCAGCCGATCGAGCCGGCCGGACAGCGAAGGCGGATATGGAAATGCGAATCGTGGCCGTATTCCGGACGCAGCTTGCCGAGATTGGAGCGGTCGCCCGTCCAGCTCTGGCACATCTTCTTTTTGATGGCCGGATTGACGAAGATGCGTTCGACCTGCGGATAGCTTGCCGCCTGCATCAATAGACGCGCGTGGGACTCGGTCCAGACGCTGTCATCGACGGTCAGAAACTTGTTCTTGTCGAGCATGGTCGTGAAAGGCATGGTCTCGCGCTCGGTCGCCGTCAGCGTGCGCGGCGGCATCGGCGTCAGCCAGACATCAGCATCGAGCCCAATCTGGTGTGAGGCATGGCCGTTGAACATCGGGCCACCGCGCGGCTGCGATATGTCGCCGACGAGAAGGCCGGGCCAGCCGTCATTTTTTGCGGCATCCTGTGAGAAGCGCTCCAGGAACGCGATCATGTCCGGCCGTCCCCAGCGGCGATTGCGCGAAGGCCGCATGGCCTGCCAGGTCGGCCCGTCGGTCGGCAGCGCGACCCCGCCGGCAAGGCAGCCCTTGGCATAAAAGCCGATCGATTGCGCCGGACCCTTGGTCGGCAGGCCGACAGCGCCGAAGATCGCTTTCGCGCTGCCGAGCGTCGGGGTCTTCTGCTGAGCCGCGACATCGCCGGCAGTAAGGCCCGCGCCGATGCTTGCGGCGAGGGCTAATGCGCTGAGGGTCCGAGCCAAACGGAAGATCATGCCGTTCCTTGCAAGCTTGCCGGCTATTGCCGAGGTGATTTGCAACCGAATCTAGCTTGAAAAGCGATTTTGGTGAATCTGTGTTTCCTTATGAATCGACAGTTACGCCGAAACCGGCTCCGGGCGCTCTGTGTTTCAGTTGGAAAGGATCTCCGCGGTCTTGCGGACGCGCGACAGCCGCGGCAGGATTCTGGTGCAGGAAAAATCATGCATCTCGGCCGTGAAGGTCGTGGTCGCGTCTTCGGCAACGATGACGGCGTAATTGTGCGCATAGGCGTCACGCACCGTTCCCTCGACACCGAAATTCGTTGCGACGCCGGTCAAAATGACCGTTTTGATGCCACGGCGGCGCAGCTGAAGATCGAGATCGGTGCCGTAGAATGCGCTCCAATTGCGCTTGAGCACCGAAACGTCGGGCGTCAGTTTAGCGATTTCCGGCGGCGGCAGCAAAGCGGCGGCAGGCAGGCCGCCGACAGGAAAGCTCGTGCTTTCGTCGACTGGCTGGTTGACAGCGTCGGCATAGTCCGAAGAAAATCCGACGGTGACGAATACGGTGGTGCCGCCATCGGCCTTCAGCTTTTTGGCGATTGCTGCCGTATTGTCGACGATCTGCTGTGCGGAATGGGGGGCAAGCGCGCGGCCAAGGACGAAACCCTGGAGATCTATCGAAACAAGGGCGGTCGTTTTGGGATCGTAAAGAGACATGGGAAGGCTCCGGAAAGAAACATGAGGGTATCCTCACAATGCAAGATATGAAGGAGGCCTCGCAAAAGTCAAGCGAGGAGCCGAAAGCGCGTGTTCCGAAGCGTCAGCGCGGCCATGACCGCGTCGCAGTGCTGCTGGAGGCAGCGGCGAAAGTCTTCTGCGAGCGGGGTTACGATGCCGCAACGATGACGGAGATTGCCGCCGAGGCCCGCTCCTCCATCGGCTCGCTCTACCAGTTTTTCCCGACCAAGCCGCTACTTGCCGAAGACCTGCATATCGACCGCCTCGAACGATTGAAGGCGGTGCTGCGCGATATTGGTGAGAAGGCCGACGGCCTGTCTGCGGCCGATATCGGCGAGGAGATTTTTGACCGGCTGGCCGCCTTCATCGAGGAATTTCCGGAATTTCCGGTCCTTGCGGGTCGTCGCGATGTTCCGAGAGATCGAAAGGCACGCTCGCGCGCCGAACTCAAGGAGCACCTCGCCTCCCTGCTGCGGCGCGCGCAGCCGCCTGTCATCGACGATGTCGGGCTGCTCTCGGCGATCATCCTGGAATTGCTGCGGATTGCGGTGACGACCGCCAGCGATCCCGATGCCGTAGAGGATCAGCGTCTTGTCAGGGAACTGCGCCTGATGCTGCGCAAACGGCTGGAGGAGGCGTCTGCGAAGGGGTGATTCCTGCTAATCTTTGCATCGGCGAAGAGATGAGCAAAACCGTCCTGTTTTTTGCCCTCATTTGTCTTATGCTTGATTCAAACGACAAAATGGCAGGGGTTTTGCATGGCATTGGTGCGATCAGCGGGTTTGGCTCTTTCTTTCATCTGCCTGTTGACGTCGACGGCAACATCGCGGGCGGACGATCCGCAGTTCAAGATCGGGACCACCATTATCGGTGACCTGAAGTACCAGCCTGGTTTCAAGCATTTCGACTATGCAAATCCCGATGCTCCGAAAGGTGGCGATCTCAAGCTGTCGGACGACGGCACCTTCGATACCTTCAATCCGTTGCTGCAGAAGGGCGCGCCCGCTGCCGGCGTAGGCGCCGTCTTCGACACATTGCTGAAGCATTCCGATGACGAAACCGCTGCATCCTATGGGTTGCTGGCAGAAGGCGTCGCCGTTCCGGACGATATATCGAGTGCCACCTTCCGGCTGCGCCCTGAAGCGAAATGGGCGGACGGCACGCCCGTGACACCTGAAGACGTCATTTTCAGCTTCAACAATAACAAGGAGCTGAACCCGCTCTATACGGCCTATTACGCACATGTGACGAAGGCGGAGAAGACCGGCGACCGCGATGTCACCTTCACTTTCGACCAGAAGGGCAATCGCGAGCTGCCGATGATCCTCGGCGAATTTCCGATCGTTCCCAAGCATTGGTGGGAAGGGACCGGTCCTGATGGCAAGCCGCGCGACATCACCCGCACGACGCTGGAGCCGGTCATGGGCTCAGGCCCCTACAAGATAGCCTCCTTTACGGCCGGCTCGACCATCCGCTACGAGCTGCGTGACGACTATTGGGGCAAGAACCTGCCGGTCAATGTCGGCCAGAACAATTTCGGTTCGATCACCTACACCTATTACGGCGACCGGGACGTCGAGTTCGAATCCTTCCGAGCGGGCAATACCGACTACTGGATGGACAATCAAGCAAGCCGATGGGCGACCGGCTATAATTTCCCGGCTGCCAAGGACGGGCGCATCAAGCGCGAGGAACTGCCCAATCCGCTGCGCGCATCCGGCGTGATGCAGGCAATGGTGCCGAACATGCGGCGCGACCAGTTCAAGGACGAGCGCGTGCGCGAGGCGCTGAACTACGCCTTCGATTTCGAAGATCTCAACCGCAATGTCCTTTTCAACGCCTATACGCGGGTGAACAGCTATTTCTTCGGGACGGAGCTTGCGTCCTCCGGTCTGCCCGAGAGCAAGGAGCTGGAGTTGCTGAATGAGATCAAGGACAAGGTTCCGCCGGAGGTCTTCACGACGCCCTACACCAACCCAGTTGGCGGCGACCCGCAGAAATCGCGCGACAACCTTCGCCGTGCGCTCGAGCTTCTCAAGCAGGCTGGCTACACCCTGAAGGGCAATCAGATGGTCAATGCCAAGACCGGCCAGCCCTTATCCTTCGAAATCCTGCTGAACAGCTCGATTCTGGAACGCGTGGCGCTGCCATACGCCCAGAACCTGAAGAAGATCGGCATCGATGCGCGGGTGCGCACCGTCGATACCTCGCAATACATCAATCGCGTCCAGAATTTCGACTACGACATGATCTGGTATGTCTGGGGCGAGACGCTGAGCCCAGGCAACGAGCAGGCGGATTTCTGGGGTTCGGCTGCGGCGTCGCGCAAGGGATCGCATAATTTCGCCGGCATCATGGATCCTGCCGTGGATGCGCTGATCCCCAAGGTGATCTTCGCGCAGGACTTCGAGGAGAAGAAGGCCTCGGTAAAGGCGCTTGACCGCGTGCTCCTCGCCAACCACTACGTCGTGCCGATGTATTACACGACACACTACAACATCGCCTATTGGGACAAGTTCGAGCATCTGCCCGAGCTGCCGAAATACGCGATCGGCTTCCCCGATGTCTGGTGGTCGAAATCGGCGGCAAAGTAGCAGGTGCTTGCATTGCTGTGCGCGCTGGGGTCCAAATGGCCCATGCCGAATCGCAGCGATTTGCGATGTTTCCCAAGGGCTGCGGATAAAGAGGTAGGCGGATTGATCGATAGGGTGATGCAGGGTCGGCGGGCGCGTCTCGCTCTTCAGGGAGCGGCAGGCTGATGGGTGCCTATATCATCCGGCGCATTCTGCTGATGATACCGACCATCGTCGGCATCATGGCGATCTCCTTCGCGATCGTGCAGTTTGCCCCTGGCGGCCCGGTCGAGCAAGTCATCGCCCAGCTGACAGGGCAGGGCGACAGCGCCTCTGACCGCCTGTCCGGCGCCGGCGGCGATCTCGCCAACCAGCAATCCTTCGACGACAGCGGCTCGCGCTATCGCGGCGCGCAGGGACTCGATCCCGAACTCATCGCCAAGCTCGAGAAGCAGTTTGGCTTCGACAAGCCGCCGCTCACCCGCTTCGGCGAGATGATGTGGAACTATATCCGCTTCGATTTCGGCGAGAGCTTCTTCCGCAACACGCCCGTCCTCGATCTCATCCTCGATAAACTGCCCGTTTCCATGTCGCTCGGCGTCTGGATTTTGATCTTTTCCTACATGATCTCGATCCCGCTCGGCATCCGCAAGGCGGTAAAGGACGGATCGACCTTCGATGTCTGGACCTCGGGCGTGATCATCGTCGGCTATGCCGTGCCGAGCTTCCTCTTCGGCATTCTGCTAATCGTGATTTTTGCCGGCGGCTCGTTCTTCGACTGGTTTCCGCTCCGCGGTCTGGTCTCGGATAATTTCTGGGACCTGCACTGGTATCAGAAGATTTTCGACTACGTCTGGCATCTCATACTGCCGCTGATCTCGCTCTCGCTCGCCGCCTTCGCGACCACGACACTGCTCACCAAGAATTCCTTCATCGAGGAGATCAAGAAGCAGTATGTCATCACGGCGCGCGCCAAGGGGCTGAACGAGCGGCAGGTGCTCTACGGACACGTTTTCCGCAATGCCATGCTGATCATCATCGCCGGCTTTCCCGGCGCCTTCATCTCGGCCTTCTTCACCGGCTCGCTGCTGATCGAAAACATCTTCTCGCTCGATGGGCTCGGCCGCCTCGGCTATCTCTCGATCGTCAACCGCGACTATCCGATCGTCTTCGCCACGCTCTATATCTTCTCGCTGATGGGCCTTTTCGTCGGCCTCATCTCCGACCTTCTCTATACCTGGGTCGATCCGCGCATCGATTTCGAGCGGAGGGATGTCTGAGATGGACACGCCCGTGACCGCGCCGACGTCGGTTCCCGTCAAGCCGCCCCGCAAGGGCCTGCTGTCGCCGACCAACATCCGCCGCTGGCAGAATTTCAAGGCCAATCGCCGCGGTTATTGGTCCTTCTGGCTCTTCTTGATCCTCTTCATCCTGAGCATGGGTGCCGAATTCATCGCCAATGACCGCCCGATCATCGTCTCCTACAAGGGCGAAATCCTCTTCCCCGTCTTCGTAAATTATCCCGAGGAGAAATTTGGCGGCTTCCTCGCCGAAACCGACTATCGCTCCTCCTTCATCAAGGACGAGATCAACGGCAATGGCTGGATGATCTGGCCGCCGGTCCACTATTCCTACCAGACGGTCAATTCGAACATTCCGCATTCTGCGCCAACAGCGCCCTTCTGGATGATGAGCAAGGACGAGCGCTGCTCGGGCTATCCGCAGAAGGCGGCCGACCCCGATTGCAATTTCGGCAATCTCAACTGGCTGGGCACCGACGACCAGGCGCGCGACGTCATGGCCCGCATGATCTACGGTTTTCGCATCTCGGTGCTGTTCGGCCTGGCGCTGACCATCTGCTCTGCGCTCGTCGGCGTCACCGCTGGCGCTATTCAAGGCTATTTCGGCGGCTGGACGGACCTGCTGCTGCAGCGCTTCATCGAAATATGGTCGTCGATGCCGGTGCTTTATATCCTGCTGATCATCGCCGCCATCCTGCCGCCGGGCTTCTTCGTGCTCCTCAGCATCCTCCTGCTCTTCTCCTGGACCGGCTTCGTCGGCGTCGTGCGCGCCGAATTCCTGCGCGCCCGCAATTTCGAATATGTCCGCGCCGCCCGCGCGCTTGGCGTCAACAATCGCACGATCATGTGGCGTCACCTCCTGCCGAACGCCATGGTCGCGACGCTGACCTTCCTGCCCTTCATCCTGTCGGGCTCGATCACGACGCTGACCTCGCTGGATTTCCTCGGTTTCGGCATGCCGCCCGGCTCGCCCTCGCTCGGTGAGATGATCGCGCAGGGCAAGTCCAACCTGCAGGCGCCCTGGCTGGGTCTCACCGCCTTCTTCACCATGTCGATCATGCTCTCGCTCCTGATCTTCATCGGCGAAGCCGTTCGCGATGCCTTCGATCCGAGAAAGACGTTCAAATGACCGAAGCCTCGCAAGCCCTGCTCTCCGTCCGCAATCTCTCGGTCGCCTTTCATCAGGGCGGCGGTACGTCACTCGCCGTCGACGGCATCTCCTTTGATATCATGAAGGGCGAGGTGCTGGCGCTGGTCGGCGAATCCGGTTCGGGCAAATCGGTCTCGGCCAATTCGATCCTGAAGCTTTTGCCTTATCCTTCGGCGAGCCATCCCTCCGGGGAGATATTCTTCAAGGGCAAGGACCTCTTGAAAGCGTCGGACAACGCGTTGCGCGCCGTGCGCGGCAACGACATCACGATGATCTTCCAGGAGCCGATGACATCGCTCAACCCGCTCCACACGATCGAGAAGCAGATCAGCGAGATTCTCGCTCTCCATCAGGGGCTGACGGGTCAGGCGGCCCGGACCCGCGTGCTGGAACTCCTGAACCAGGTCGGCATCCGCGAGCCGGAAAAGCGCCTGAAAGCCTATCCGCACGAGCTTTCCGGCGGCCAGCGCCAGCGTGTCATGATCGCTATGGCGCTCGCCAACAGGCCGGAGCTTCTGGTCGCCGACGAGCCGACGACGGCGCTCGATGTGACGGTGCAGGCGCAGATCCTCGAACTGCTGCGCGACCTTAAGGGCCAGCACGGCATGTCGATGCTGTTCATCACCCACGATCTCGGCATCGTGCGCAAATTCGCCGATCGCGTCTGCGTCATGACCAAGGGCAAGATCGTCGAAACAGGCACGGTCGAACAGGTCTTCACCAATCCGCAGCACGACTATACGCGCCATCTTTTGGCATCAGAGCCGCGTGGCGAGCCGCCGGTCACGGATGCGGGAAAGCCGGTCGTCATGGAGGGCTCGGATATCCGCGTCTGGTTCCCGATCAAGTCGGGGTTGATGCGCAAGGTCGTCGATCATGTGAAGGCGGTCGACGGCATCGATCTCAAGCTGCGCGCCGGGCAGACGCTGGGTGTCGTCGGCGAATCCGGGTCAGGCAAGACGACACTCGGCCTGGCGCTGACCCGCCTTATCTCGTCGCAAGGCCGCATCAGCTTCGTCGGCAAGGACATTGCCGCCTATTCCTTCCGCGAGATGCGTCCCCTGCGCAGCCAGCTGCAGGTGGTCTTCCAGGATCCCTATGGCTCGCTCAGCCCGCGCATGTCGGTCGGCGACATCGTGGCGGAAGGCCTGAAGGTCCACGAACGCGAGCTTTCGCCGGAGGATCGCGACCAGCGCGTCTGTTGGGCGCTGGAGGAAGTCGGCCTCGATCCGCAGACCCGCTGGCGTTTCCCGCATGAATTCTCCGGCGGCCAGCGCCAGCGTATCGCCATTGCCCGTGCCATGGTGCTCAAGCCGCGCTTCGTGATGCTGGATGAGCCGACGTCTGCGCTCGACATGAGCGTGCAGGCGCAGGTGGTCGATCTCCTGCGCGACCTGCAGCGCAAGCACGACCTCGCCTATCTCTTCATCAGCCACGATCTGAGGGTCGTGAAGGCGCTCGCCAACGATCTGATCGTCATGCGTTTCGGCAAGGTCGTCGAGCAGGGCGCTTCCGCAGATATCTTCCGCGCGCCGCAGGAAGAATATACCAAGGCGCTTCTTGCCGCCGCCTTCAACATCGAGGCGGTCCCGTCAGCAACCGTCCAGCAATAAAGACAGCCCCATGCCGACCAAGCCCCCCGTCCTTATCGACCTCAAATTCGATCCTGAGGCGATCACGCACGCCCTGAAGACCGCGTTTCCCGATCGCAGCAGCATCGATCTGGCCGATCCCGCAAACGGGGATCGTGATCTGTCCGGCCTGGACTATGCCGTCATCTGGAAGCCGCATGCCGATCTCTTTGCTCGTGCACCGAACCTGAAGGTGCTGTTTTCGGGCGGCGCCGGCGTCGATCACGTCATGACGCTCAAGGGACTGCCTGATATTCCGGTCGTTCGCTTCGTCGACCATAGCCTGACGACACGGATGAGCGAGTGGGTTGTCCTGCAATGCCTGACGCACCTGCGGCAGGTCAAAGCCTATGAAAGACAGGCGCGCGACCGCGTCTGGAACGAACTCGTCCAGCCGGAAGCGAGGGAAGTCACGGTCGGCGTCATGGGACTCGGCGTTCTCGGCCAGGATGCTGTGGCAAAGCTGAAGGTGATGGGTTTCAACGTCATCGGCTGGTCGCGGCGTCACAAGGTGATCGACGGGACAGAGACATATGACGCCGGGCAACTCGATGCGTTTCTAGCCAAAACAGACATTCTTGTCGGTCTGCTTCCGTTGACCGCTGAAACGACGGAAATTTTTGATCGCAAGCTATTTTCCAAGCTGCGCCAGGGCGGAGCGCTCGGAAGACCTGTTTTCATCAATGCCGGCCGCGGCAAGAGCCAGAACCAGCGTGAGCTGGTGGCAGCCCTTGACAACGGTCTGCTCGGAGCAGCATCGCTCGACGTCTTCGAGGTCGAGCCGCTGCCGGCAGATAGCCCGCTATGGGTCATGGATAACGTCATCATCACGCCGCATGCGGCTGCGGCCTCGGATGTGAACGCGCTGTTTCGCCATGTCGAAACGCAGATCGCCCGCTACGAGCGGGGCGAAGTGTTGCAGCATGTCGTGGACCGCGCCACGGGCTACTGACCCGCATTTCAGCCGCCGAAAAGCATCGGAACTTTCGCCAGATCGGGTCGTTTCCAAAAGGAACGCTTCTGAATGGCGGGTCTTTGCCTGCCTTTTGCAGATCCAAGGAGGCAACAGTGGCACAGCAGATGGAAATCCATACCGAATGGGAAAAGGCCGACAACCGGCTGCACAGTGAAAAGGAACTGGCGGCTACCAAGGCAAAGCAAGGCCGCACAGGCCGCCGCGTGCTGACGGTTCTGATAACGGCTCTGGTCCTTGCTTTCATCGTCTGGGTGCCGGTTGAGATCTGGAGCAGCCACGCGGCGAAACAGGCCGCTCCACAGCCGCCGGCTCAGGGCCAGGTTACGCCCAACACGCTGCCGAACAAGACGCCGGAAACACCGGCGGAGGTCGATGCCCAGCACAAGTAATAGACGCCGAAGATCAAAGACAGTAACGCCCTGCGTCCGCCTGGTCGCAGGGCGTTTTATTTTGTATCAATTTTCTTGCGATGACTGGACTTTCGCTCAACATTTTTTGATAAGAGTAGGAATGCACCACGCTGCCGGTCTTCCCTTGGGCAGCGCACGCGGCGTCGGGTTGGAAGACGGGGCAGGAACAGCATGACCAAGACGGATATCGCCACCCGTGTCTACAATCACACCTGGAAGCTCGATCCGATCATCCGCAGCCTGATCGATACGGATTTCTACAAGCTGCTGATGTTGCAGATGATCTGGAAGCTCTATCCAGATGTCGATGCGACTTTCTCCGTCATCAACCGTACGAAGAGCGTGAGACTTGCCGAGGTCATCGACGAAAGGGAATTGCGCGAACAGCTGGATCATGCCCGCACGCTGCGCCTCTCGAAGAAGGAAATGATCTGGCTTGCGGGTAACAGTTTCTATGGCCGCGCCCAGATTTTCGAGCCTGAGTTCCTTGCCTGGCTGGCGACTTTCCAGCTCCCCGAATATGAACTTTCCAAGCGGGATGGCCAGTATATCCTGGAGTTTCGCGGGTCGTGGAAAGAGACGACCATGTGGGAGATCCCGGCGCTCGCCATCATCAACGAGCTGCGCTCGCGTGCCGCTCTCAAGGCGCTTGGCCCATTTACCCTCGATGTTCTCTACGCCCGCGCCAAGGCCAAGATGTGGGAAAAGGTCGAGCGGCTGCGGGAGCTGCCGAAGCTTCGCATATCCGATTTCGGCACCCGCCGTCGCCATAGCTTCCTGTGGCAGCGCTGGTGTGTGGAAGCGCTGAAGGAAGGCGTCGGCCAGGGTTTTACCGGCACCAGCAATGTATTGCTTGCTATGGATTCCGATCTCGAAGCCGTAGGCACCAATGCGCATGAGCTGCCGATGGTCGCCGCAGCACTTGCCCGTACCGACGAAGAGCTGCGCAATGCACCCTACAAGGTCCTGCGCGACTGGAACCGGCTCTATGGTGGCAATCTGCTGATCGTGCTGCCCGATGCTTTCGGTACGGCCTCATTCCTGCGCGATGCGCCGGAATGGGTTGCCGACTGGACGGGCTTCCGTCCCGACAGCGCTCCGCCGATAGAGGGCGGCGAGAAAATCATTGCCTGGTGGAAGAAGATGGGCCGCGATCCCCGGCAGAAGCTCCTGATCTTCTCCGACGGCCTCGATGTCGACGCGATCATCGACACCTACAAGCACTTCGACGGTCGCGCGCGCATGGGTTTCGGCTGGGGCACTAACCTGACCAATGATTTTGCCGGCTGCGCTCCCACTGACATCCAGGGCCTGAACCCGATTTCGATCGTCTGCAAGGTGACGGATGCCGACGGCCGTCCGGCCGTCAAGCTCTCCGACAATCCGCAGAAGGCGACGGGCGAGCCTGATGAGGTCGAGCGTTACCTGAAATTCTTCGGCGCCGAGGATCGCGTCGACCAGGCCGTTTTGGTCTGACCGAAGCCGTCAGATGGCGGTGAAGCCGTTGTCGACGAAAAGATGCGCGCCGTTGACAAAGTTGGATTCATCACTCGCCAGATAGAGGGCTGCCCGCGCGACATCCTCGGGCTCGCCGATCCTGCCTTGCTGCGCCGCGATTGCCGCATCCGAGACATCCACGCCCAGTGCCTGCAATTCGGCGACTTCCTTCTGGCCGTGCGGTGTGCGGATGAAGCCGGGGCAGACGGCATTGCAGCGAATGTTGCGGTCACGGAACTCGACGGCGATAGCGCGGGCAAACATGTGAACGGCGCCCTTGGTCGTATCGTAGAGTACTTCCATCGGCGTCGCCGCAACCGCCGAAATCGACGAGGTGCAGACGATCGAGCCGCGGCCGGAGGCCAACATCTGCGGCAGCACGGCGCGCGTCATCAGAAACATCGAGCGGACGTTGACCGCATGCAGCCATTCCCATTCCTCAAGCGTCGTTTCGAGGAACGGCTTGATGACGATCGTTCCGGCATGATTGAAAAGCACCGTGACAGGCCCGAAATGCTCCTCGACGCCTTTGACGGCTGTGTTGACGGCATCTTCGTCCGAGACATCGGCGACCCAATATTCCGCGATGCCGCCGGCCTTGCGGATCTCAGCGACCGTTTCGGCAGACGCTTGCGCATTGCGGTCGATGATGGCGACGCGCGCCCCTTCTGCCGCAAACAGGCGCGACGCGGCACCGCCCATTCCAGTCGCGCCGCCCGATATGATTGCGATCTTTCCCTTCAGCCGATCAGTCATATATTTCGCCCCTGGACAGAATTCGGTTAAAGCTGACGATAGTCTTTCGGGTGGCTTTGGCAACGCCTTCCGGCAAGGCTGCATCCTGACTGTTGTCGGATGCCTCATCGTTGAACCGAAGTGCAGGCATTCATACATCGAGCCGCGCCCTATGGTCCTTCCGGCCGTCTTCGGCGCATTTATTCACAAGAGCTATTTTATTATTGGAGGACGTATCATGGATTATCGCTACCTCGGAGGCTCGGGCCTTCGCGTGCCAGTACTCAGCTTCGGAACAGGTACATTCGGTGGAAAGGGCGAGTTCTTCGGCGCCTGGGGCGCGACCGATGTCAAGGAAGCCAGCCGCCTGATCGATATCTGCCTTGACGCCGGTCTCAATTTCTTCGACAGCGCTGATGTCTATTCCGGCGGCGTTGCCGAAGAAGTGCTCGGCGAGGCGATCAAGGGACGGCGTGACAAGGTCCTGATCTCCACCAAGGCCACCTTTCGCTCCGGCGATGGCCCGAACGATGTCGGCTCCTCCCGCTTCCACCTCATCGAATCCTGCGAAAAGGCGCTGAAGCGGCTGCAGACCGACCATATCGATCTCTTCCAACTGCATGGCTTCGATGCCATGAAACCGATCGAGGAGACGCTGTCGGCGCTCGACGATCTCGTCCGTGCTGGCAAGATCCGCTACGTCGGCTGCTCGAATTTCTCCGGCTGGCACCTGATGAAGTCGCTGGCGGTCGCCGATCGCTACAACCTGCCGCGCTATGTCGCCCACCAGGCCTATTATTCGCTGATCGGCCGCGATTACGAATGGGAACTGATGCCGCTTGCCGTCGACCAGAAGGTCGGCGCCGTGGTCTGGAGCCCGCTCGGCTGGGGTCGCCTGACAGGCAAGATCCGCCGTGGCCAGCCTCTGCCCGAAGTAAGCCGCCTGCACAAGACGGCCGACAACGGTCCGCAGGTGGACGATGAATATCTCTACAACGTCGTCGATGCGCTCGATGAAGTGGCCAAGGAGACGGGCAAGACCATCCCGCAGGTCGCCTTGAACTGGCTTCTGCAAAGGCCGACGGTGTCGAGCATCATCATCGGCGCCCGCGATGAGGGCCAGCTGCGCGACAATCTCGGTGCGATCGGCTGGAACCTGACCGCAGAGCAGGTCGCACGCCTCGATGCGGCCAGCGAGAAAACGCCTGCCTATCCCTATTGGCACCAGCGCGGCTTTGGCGAACGCAACCCGTTCCCGGCCGGCTGATACGAACGCCAGGGGTCGGCGCGCACTGCGCCGGCCCTAGAAAGTTTCCTTGAAGGGTCGCAGATCGAGTTCCTGCGTCCAGGCGGACGGATGCTGGCGGTGAATGTGCCAGTAGCTGTCTGCGATGGCGTCGATGTTGAGCAGGCCTTCCGCGTCACCTTCGCGAAGAACCCGTCTTGACCGCAATTTCTCGCCATCGATGCCGCCGTCGATGATCGTATGGGCCACGTGAATGCCGAGCGGTCCGAACTCGCGGGCCATGCTCTGGCTGATCATCCGAAGACCGGCCTTGGCGGCCGCGAATTGCGCAAAGCCCGCCTTGCCACGCAGGCTGGCGGAGGCCCCCGTGAAGATGACGGTGCCGCGCCCGAGCGGGACGAGATGCTTTGCCGCCTCCCGCCCGACGATGAAACCGCCCAGACAGCAGACGCGCCAGAATTCCTCGAAATCTTCGACCGTCACATCGCGAAAGCCGATCGGGCGGTTGATGCCGGCGTTGAAGACCACGAGATCCGGCGGCGAAATGCCATCCCTTGCCGCAAAGGCATCATCGAACAGGCGAACGGCGGCTGCCTCATCCGCTGCGTCCACCGCAACCGGCTCGGCAGTGCCGCCGTCGGCGGTGATCGTTGCCGCGACCTTCTCGATCTTCTCGGCTGTCCGGCCGGCAATGATGACGTGGTACCCCTCGGAGGCGAAGCGTCGGCAGAGGGCAGCACCCAGCCCCATCTCGGCGCCGACGCCGACCACGATAGCGCTCGGTCGGCTCATTCCGCAGCCTCCCTTGCGTCCAGCGTGGGATAATCGATGTAGCCTTCAGCGCCACCGCCATAGAAGGTCGGGCGATAATAGGGATTGAGCTCGGCACCCTTCTTGAGCCGTTTCGGCAGATCGGGATTGGCGATGAACAGCCGGCCGAAGCCAATGGCATCGGCATTGCCCGACGCGACCGCTCCTTCCGCCGTATCCGGCTTGAAGTTGCCGGCCGCAATCAGCACGTTCGGCCAGAGCGGCCGGAAGAGTTCGGCAGCCGACGGCACATCCTTGTGGTCGACTTCGGCCTGGCCGGCGCCGCTTGCGCGCGGCTCGATGAAATGCAGATAGGCAAGACCGAGTTTTGCCAGCTCCTTGATGGCGTGCGTATAGAGCGGCAAGGGATCCTCCTCGCCGCTATCGTTTGCGACGCCGAATGGCGAGAGGCGGACGCCGACTCGATCGGCTCCCCAGACCTCGGAGACGGCCTGGGCGACCTCGATCAAGAGCCGTGTGCGATTTTCGATCGAGCCGCCATAACGGTCGGTCCGCTGGTTCGAGCGCGACTGTAGGAATTGCTCAAGCAGATAGCCGTTCGCTCCGTGAATCTCGACGCCATCGAAGCCTGCGAGCTTGGCATTCGCTGCCGCATGCCGGTAACTCTCGATCAATGAGGGGATTTCGCCTGTTTCCAACGCCCGAGGCGTTTCGAAGGGAACACGCTCGAAGGAGGCCGTAAAGGCGTCACCGGCAGCGGCAATCGCAGAGGGTGCGATCGGCAGGGCGCTCGCCGGCTGATGCGAGGAATGCGAGATCCGTCCGACATGCCAGAGCTGGAGAAAAATAATGCCACCCTTTGCATGGACGGCATCGGTGATCGCCTTCCAGCCGGCGATCTGTTCGGGAGAATGGATGCCCGGCGTTGCCGGCATGCCTTGGCCGCTCGGCGAAATCTGCGACCCTTCGGATATGATCAGGCCGCCCTTGCTTGCACGTTGCCCATAATATTCGGCGTTGAGCGCGTGGGGCACGTTGCCCGGTTGTGCGGCCCGCATGCGCGTCAGCGGCGCCATGACCACCCGATGCGTCAATTGATAGGGGCCGAACTGCAGGGGCGAGAAGAGCTTGGACGGCATCGGATGTCCTCCTGACGTGGCGTTTTTCTACGACATCTCCTGTGGTGATCGATGCCGTCGTCAATTAAAATGACGGACATCATTTATGGCGCGCTCCTGTCACACGCAAGTGAAGGCTGATGCGTCTTTGGGATAATGAATGCGGTGACGATGCTTGAGCGGGGCCGCGGAACAGAGCGGGAAATCAGTCCTCCTTGCTCTTCGAAAGCCGAAGGGCACGCAGCCGCGCGGTCTTTTCATCGCGAGCCTTCTTTTCTGCGTCGATGGTTGCCTGTGCTACATGCTTGGTCTCTTCCGCCTTTTTTATTTTCTCCGCCGGCGAAAGCATTTTTGCACGCGGTCTGCTTTGCATAATTTTCTCCCTGCTCGAAACGCAGCCGTGTGCTAGCGGCTACGCTTCCGCGAAAAGCCGCGCCTCCGACAAGGCCGCGGATTCTCGCGAATTTTTCAATGACGTTTTTGGTTCCGGTGGTTCATAACGAATAAGGAGACGTTTTCGTTCCGGAAAGGCTCTAGAGCGCGAACCATAGATGCGGGTCGGTTGCGGATTCGATCTTGAGCCACCTGAGGCCGGTCTGGCTCCATGTCTTGATGTCCGCGGTGCGGTTATCCAGAACGAGGTCGCCCTTTGTCGTACGCACCACGAGCACCGTGTGCCCGATGCCCTGAGGCGTCATCGCGACAGCCAATCGAAGGGCGGGGATAGGAAAGCCGCGGTCGATGAGGTCCTTGCGCTTGGTGACCGCGTAATCGTTGCAATCGCCCGCGGATACATCGATGCGCCAATCTTCCTCTGCCGATGTATCTCGCTCAGGCCTTATCTCTTGATTGACGTAGCTGTTGACCGTTTCGATCTGCTGCTCGATTTCAGGCGTCATCAATATGACCGACGCACCATTTCCTTTGACGCATTGGTCCGGATTGGACAGGCAGAAGCGCACATGAGCGAAGGGCGCGAGCGTCGCCACTCTTTCTTGGAGAAAAGGCCGGCTTATATCGCTGGCTATGGAAGGCTCGGAACAGACTCCAACAATTGCGGGCAGGGATGCCAGCACGGGTAAAGCGCGATTGAAAACCATGCTTCACCTCCGATGACCGATTTCGGCCAGCAGCGTTGATGTCAGTTATCCAAGCGGAATGCAGTCCTCCACGATCAATTTCCCCCATGCCAAGATCATTAACCTCCCAAAAGATCGGATCGACAAGAGGTTTCCTTTGGGAATCGCGAATATATATAGCACTCCGCCGACCATAGGGATGTTGGGTAAGACCGCTTGCTTTCAAGGCCGCCTTGGCCGCAGCGAACGCCCAAAAGGAGAGAAAATGAATACCGACAGGTCCGTCGTCCTCATCGTCGAAGACGAGCCCCTCATTCGCTTCAGCACGCTGGATGCTCTGGAAGGTGTCGGACATGTTGCGCTGGAAGCAGGCAACGCCGATGAGGCCATGGTTTTGCTGAAAAGCCGCCGTGACGTCGAAATCCTGTTTACCGATGTCAACATGGCAGGATCCATGGATGGCATTCAGCTTGCGAAAAGGGTCCGGGCCATCCGCCCTGACATCGGTATCATCATCACGTCAGGTGTCGTGCAGCTTGATCCCATGGCCTTGCCGGCAAATGCGGTTTTCCTCCCCAAGCCCTATCAATACGCGGCCTTGTTGACGTCGATCCATCGCCTGAAATCCGAGCGCGAAATGTGAGCGGAACCGTTCGCGGCGACCCTGTGGGACAGACGCAGAGCATTGGGTCATGGTAATATTTTTCAGTCGCAGCGCGGGCGAGTCCCTAGCCGTTGCGGAACACTAATCTAGTTAACCCACGTTCCTTCCGTTCCGCGACCGAATCGATGGGTTTCATGCAAGAAGCATTTGCGTTTTTGGCACATGACGGCGAACTGGCCCGCCTGATCGCCGATTTTGATTGGTCTTCCACTTCGATTGGTTCCCACCAGCGCTGGCCGCAAAGCCTCAAGACGACGATAGCGCTCGTCCTGCAGTCGCCCGTTCCGATCGTCACGCTCTGGGGCGAAGAAGGCATCATGATCTACAATGATGCCTATTCCGTCTTCGCTGGCGAAAGGCATCCGCGGCTGCTGGGGTCGAAGGTACGGGAAGGCTGGCCCGAGGTCGCCGATTTCAATGATAACGTGATGAAGGTGGGCTTGAGCGGCGGCACCCTCGACTACGCCGATCGGGAACTCGTTCTGAACCGCACGGGCAAGCCCGAAGCAGGCTGGATGGATCTCTACTATTCGCCCGTCATAGACGAGGCGGGCAAGCCGGCGGGTGTCATCGCCGTGGTCGTCGAGACGACGGCCAAGGTCAAGGCGGAGCGGCGCCTGCGGGGCGAACGCGAGCGATTGACGCGCATGTTCGAGCAGGCCCCGGGTTTCATGGCCATGACGGTGGGTCCCAACCACGTGTTTGAAATGGCAAATGAAGCCTACCTGCGGCTCATCGGAAATCGCGACATCTTGGATCATCCGCTGCTGGAAGCCCTGCCGGAACTGAACGAGCAGGGCTTTCGCCAATTGCTTGACCGCGTCTATTCCACTGGCGAGCCGTTTGTCGGTGAATCCTCCCGCGTGTTGCTGGAAAGGGAGCCCGGTCGCGTCGCTGAAATATTCGTCGATTTCATCTTCCAGCCGGTCCTGGGAGAGGATCGAAAGCCGGTCGGCATCTTCATCCAGGGAAATGACGTAACCGAGCAGAAGCGGGCGGAGAACGCCCTTCGGCGGGAAACGCGGATCCTCGGCGTCTTGAACAGGCTGGGTGCCGATCTCGCCGCGGAGCTGGACCTTGAGAAGGTCGTCCAAATGATCACCGACGCCGGCGTGGAGATGACAGGCGCCGAGTTTGGTGCATTTTTCTACAATGTAATGGACGAAAACGGCGAGCGTTACATGCTCTATGCGTTGTCCGGCGTCCCACGCGAAAAATTTGCTGATTTCCCAATGCCGCGGGCAACGGCAGTCTTCCAGCCGACCTTCAAGGGCGAGGGCGTCATTCGGTCCGACGATATTCTGCAGGATGCCCGCTACGGAAAAAACGAACCCCGTAAGGGAATGCCGAATGGGCATCTCCCCGTCAGAAGCTATCTGGCTGCCCCGGTAATCTCCAGTTCGGGCGAAGTCATAGGCGGCCTCTTCTTCGGGCATCGGTTGCCTGCCATGTTCAAGGCAGAGCATGAGGAACTGATCGTCGGCGCGGCCGGTCAGGGCGCCATCGCCATGGACAATGCGCGACTGTTTCGGGCGGCCGAACGGGAACTCGCGGAGCGCCGGCGGGCCGAGGAAAAGCTGCAAGCCCTGAATGTCACGCTCGAACAGCGCGTATCGGACGAGTTCAACGAGCGCGTCAAGGCGGAGGAAGCCCTCCGCCAGGCACAGAAAATGGAAGCGCTCGGCCAACTCACCGGCGGCGTGGCGCATGATTTCAACAATCTGCTCCAGGTGGTCTCCGGCAACCTTCAACTCCTGTCGCAGGACGTATCCGACAATGCCAGGGCTCAAAGACGCGTCGAAAACGCATTGGCGGGCGTGAGCCGCGGATCGAAATTGGCAAGCCAGCTCTTAGCCTTCGGACGGCGACAGCCGCTCGACCCAAGGGTCGTCAATATCGGTCGGTTGGTATCCGGCTTTGAGGATATGCTGAGAAGAACCCTCGGCGAGTCGATCGAGATCGAGACGGTTCGCTCCGGCGGCCTCTGGAATGCGCTAGTCGATCCGACCCAGGTGGAAAATGCGCTGCTCAATCTGGCGATCAACGCGCGAGATGCAATGGACGCCGGCGGCAAGCTCACCATCGAGGTCGGCAACGCTTATCTCGACGACAACTACGCCCGGCAGCACGACGAAGTCCTGGCTGGCCAATATGTCATGCTCGCCATCACCGATACAGGGTCTGGGATGCCGCCCGATGTGGTGGATAAGGTCTTCGACCCCTTTTTCTCGACGAAGCCTGTCGGCAAGGGCACGGGCCTTGGTCTGTCCATGGTCTATGGTTTCGTCAAGCAGTCCGGCGGCCACGTCAAGATCTATAGCGAGGTGGGGCAGGGAACTACGGTCAAGCTCTATTTCCCGCGCGTTCATCAGCGGGAGGATACTGCCAGCGAGACCGATTTCGGTCCCGTCACTGGCGGCACGGAGACCATTTTGGTTGCCGAGGATGACGAGCAGGTCCGGGCAACGGTCATCGAACTTCTTCATGAGCTCGGCTACGGCGTTTTGAGAGCGAAGGATGCCGCCAGCGCGCTCAGCGTCATCGAGAGCGGCGTATCGGTCGATCTTCTCTTTACCGATATCGTCATGCCCGGTACGCTGAAAACCACGGAACTCGCGCGTCAGGCCCGCCGGAGGCTGCCGAACCTCGCCATTCTGTTCACCTCGGGTTACACCGAAAACGCGATCGTTCATGGCGGGCGCCTGGACCCCGGTGTCGAACTCTTGTCAAAGCCCTATAGTCGGGAGGCTCTGGCCCGCAAGATCAGGGCCGTGCTGAACAATCGCAAGCAGCGCGAGTTCGTCGAGGAGACGTTGGGGGCTGTCAACTCTCCGCTCAAACCGGCGAAAAGACCCTCTCACTCCGTGCTTGTCGTCGAAGACGACGCGTTGATACGCATGTCGACCCTCGAGATGGTGTCGCAACTCGGGCACAGTGTCGAGGAGGCCGCCAATGTCAGCGACGCAATCCGTCATCTGGAGAGCGGTGATATCGATGTCGTCATAACCGATCTCGGATTTCAAGGACTGACGGGCATGGATCTTGCGCGCGAAATAGCAAAGCGCTGGCCCGATATCGGCGTGATCTTTGCCACGGGCCAGGACGAGCCGCCGTCCATCGACCAGGATATTGCCTCGGCGTTCATTCGCAAACCCTACGGGCCCGACGACATTTCCGCGGCAATCGGCGCGGTCACGAATGATGTTCCGTTAAAGAGACGTGATGGGCAGGGTGAATGACAGGTTGCCGGCAGCTTTCCGAAATCGGGAAGCGCTGTGGGTCAGCTCACCCGCTCCACATACACACGGATACGCCCGCCGCAGGACAGGCCGACATTCCAGGCGGTTTCGTCGGCCACGCCGAACTCCAGCATTTTCGCCTTGCCCGAAGCGATGACGTCCATGGCTTCGGCAATGACCGCGCCTTCGACGCAGCCGCCCGAAACGGAACCTGCAAAATTGCCGTCCGCATCGACCACCAGATGACTGCCGGCAGGCCGGGGAGCCGATCCCCAGGTGTCGATAACGGTGGCAATCGCGACATCGCGGCCGTTACTTTTCCAATCCTCTGCAAGATACAGCGGATCGAGATCGTCGGATGATATTGGCATGTCGGTCTCCGGACGCACGGAATGGCTGCAGGCTTTGTCTGCAGCCGGCGTTGGCATTCATGCCTGGAAGTCATAGCGCATCCGCGGGCGGTTTCAATGCGCGACAGGCTCATTCGAATTGATGCATTCGAATTCCTGCAGCGCCACTGCCGCCTCCTGGAATGCAAGTCGAACGAGGGGATGCGGCGTTCGAAGAATATGTTCGGCCATCAGCCTCAATTCGCTGGCGAGATCGTTCGGCGCCTCGGAAAACCTTCCGTCGTGGAATTCGAACTCTTCTCGCGTCTTCCAGATTTCATCGGCTGCCTGTCTGAGCAGACGCCGCCGTTCAAACACCGTCATCTCGTCGACATGCTTTACCGCATCGAAAAGCCGTGATGCGCTGATCTCGCGGAAGCTTCGCTCGCAGGCATCGGCGGGAACGCCAGGGCCTCCCTTGTTCTCCCAGGAAAGCAAACCATGTCCTCCATCAGCTTTCTCTTGCAAAGATGAAATAGAGACAAGGCCCGCGCAGCCAAGCCACAGCTGGCAATGGCGGTTAATTTTGTTTTAAAGCTTGGGTTCGATGCAATGGCTGATGCGTCGCTAAATCTGGCGGGATGTCTTCGAAAAAATCATGGCGGACAGGGAGGGATTCGAACCCTCGGTACGCTTTCACGTACACACGCGTTCCAGGCGTGCGCCTTAAACCACTCGGCCACCTGTCCATCTGCGCTTCACATCCGGTCTGGAGGCAAATCGTCGGAACGGCGCGATATATACCGATGAATTTCGCCGGATCAACCCGAGTCTAACAGTTTTTTGACTTCTCTGTATAAAACTCTCGATCAGACCTCCGTTGCGCGAATGCTGCTGACGCCCTATCTATTTTTTCAGGCGGAGTTTTATAGCTGGCGGCTTCCCCCCAAACGCCTGCCGATGGGTTTTGAGTATAGGAAGGGTCGATGCGTTTCCTGCTCCGTTTTGCGAGTCTCGTGGCACTGGTCGCAGCCACCATTGCCGGCACGCTCGATTCCATTCAGTCAGTGGCGGCGTCTGCTGTCGTGATGACGCCGATGCAGGATGCCCTGCAGGATTTGAGCCCTTCGGCGCTTACAACGCTTCAGTCCGCCGTCTCCTATTACATTCATCCGAGCCTCTATAATCAGGTCATCGAGTGGGTCATGTCGCAGCCGGCTTTCGCAGTTCTTCTCACCATTTCCCTTCTTCTCTGGATGATCGCCTATAAGAAGCCGCCGGCTTCTGGCCGCTTTGCGGCGTGATGTCGGATTGGTTGCAAAAACTGCGTATCTGGCCCTTGTCGCGCTCGGTCCTGCGTCGGAATCCACTGCATATCTGGGCATTTTAAGCTGTTTATCTGGCTATAAAAAACGCAGATCGACGGCTAAAACGTTCAAAAATAAGGCCATTTGGCCGGGTTTTTGGCAGACTCTACAAATCTTTACCAACTGAAAAATTTCTCGTGAATTTTTCGTGCAGCCATGCAAGGATGCGCGCCAAGCCGTGCCTCGGGGGAGGCTGGCGGTACCGCAGACATGCTCGGATAAGAGCTTGCGGGAGGACCCAACAAATAGCAACAACAGGGCTGCATCACATGAAAAAATCCCTTCTGACTCTCTTTGCCTTGGCTGCAATGTCGGCAACGGCGCTTGCGGCCGACATCAAGCCGGCGATCGTCTATGGTACTGGCGGCAAGTTCGACAAGTCCTTCAACGAAGCAGCCTATAACGGCGCAGAGAAGTTCAAGAAGGAAACCGGCGTTGCCTATCGCGACTTCGAGCCGACGGGTGACACCCAGGGCGAACAGGCGCTGCGCAACTTTGCAAGTAAGGGCTTCAACCCCGTTATCGCTGTGTCCTTCGCATGGACGTCCGCTCTTCAGAAGGTCGCTGCCGAATATCCGAAGACCCAGTTCGTGCTGATCGACGACAGCCTCGATCTGCCGAACGTCCGCTCGGTCAAGTTCAAGGAAAACGAAGGCTCCTACCTCGCCGGCGTCATGTCCGCGATGGCCTCCAAGACCGGCAAGATCGGCTTCGTCGGCGGCATGGACATTCCGCTGATCCGCAAGTTCGAATGTGGTTATGAACTCGGCGCCCGCGCCGCCAACCCGAAGATCGAAGTCTTCCAGAACATGACCGGCACGACGGGCGCAGCCTGGAACGATCCGGTTCGCGGCGGCGAACTCACCAAGAACCAGATCGACCAGGGTGCCGACGTGGTCTACGCAGCTGCAGGCGCGACCGGCCTTGGCGTTCTCCAGACGGCAGCCGACAACAAGAAGCTCTCCGTCGGCGTCGACTCGAACCAGAACTACCTGCATCCGGGCTCGGTTCTGACCTCGGTCGTAAAGCGCGTCGACCTCGCAGTCTACAATGCTTTCATGGATGCCAAGGACGGCAAGTTCACTCCCGGCACCCAGGAACTCGGCCTGAAGGAACAGGGCGTAGACGCTGCGATCGACGACAACAACAAGTCGCTGATCACGCCCGACATGCAGGCCGCCGTCGACAAGGCGCGCGCCGACATCATTTCCGGCACTGTGAAGGTTCACGACTACACGACCGACAACGCCTGCCCGAAGAGCTGATATGAAACGAGGGCGTATGACGGTATTGTATCGTCATACGCCCTTTTCATATCCGGAATTCCGCTTTTTGGGAGCCGTGTAAGTGAGCCAAGCCCCTGCTATCGAACTCGTGGGCATCGATAAGAAATTCGGTGCGGTCCACGCCAATAAAGATATTAACCTGACTGTTTCCAAGGGCTCGATCCACGGAATCATCGGCGAAAATGGTGCCGGCAAATCGACGCTGATGTCGATTATCTACGGTTTCTATCAAGCCGACAGCGGCGAGATCCGCGTCAATGGCAGCCCCATCACGATCCGCGATAGCCAGGCCGCGATCAGCGCCGGCATCGGCATGGTGCACCAGCATTTCATGCTCGTCGACAATTTCACAGTGCTTGAAAACGTCATGCTCGGCGCCGAGGGTGGCGCACTCCTTGCCAAGGGCGTGGCCTCGGCAAGGGCCGAGCTGAAAAGGCTGGAAACGGATTACGGCCTCGAGGTCAATCCGGATGCATTGATCGAGGAGCTTCCCGTCGGTCTGCAGCAGCGTGTCGAAATCCTCAAGGCCATGTATCGCGGCGCGGAGATCCTGATCCTGGACGAGCCGACCGGCGTGCTGACGCCCGCCGAAGCCGATCACCTGTTTCGCATCCTTGGCGTTCTGCGCGACCAGGGCAAAACCGTTCTACTGATTACCCATAAGCTGCGTGAGATCATGGCTATCACCGATACGGTGTCCGTCATGCGCCGCGGCGAGATGGTGGCCACCCGCAAGACATCGGAGACGACAGTCGAAGAGCTCGCCGAGCTGATGGTGGGCCGGCGCGTTCTGCTGCGCGTCGAAAAGGGCGAGGCCAATCCCGGCGACGTTGTTCTCTCCGTTCGCAATCTGACGGTCAAGGACGGCCGCGGCGTGACCATGGTCGACAATGTTTCCTTCGATGTTCGCGCCGGCGAAATCGTTGGCATCGCCGGCGTTGCCGGCAATGGTCAGTCGGAGCTGCTGGAAGCGATCGCAGGCATCCGCAAGCCGACCTCGGGCGAAATCTTCCTCGACGGCAAATCTATCGACAAAGCGGACCCGGCGAGGCTGCGCGAACTTGGCCTTGGCCATATCCCGGAAGACCGGCACCATATGGGCCTCGTCCTGAAGTTCGAGGAATACGAGAATTCGATCCTCGGCTATCACCGCGACCAGAAATACGGCCGTGGCGGCCTGCTTGATCTCGAGGCCATCAAAAAGGATGCGATCGAAAAGATCGAGAAATACGACATCCGTCCGCCGAATGCGCAGCTGAAGACCGCCAATTTCTCCGGTGGCAACCAGCAGAAGATCGTCGTCGCGCGTGAGATCGAGCGCGACCCGAAGATGCTGCTGATCGGCCAGCCGACGCGCGGCGTCGATATCGGTGCCATCGAATTCATCCATCGCCGAGTCATCGACATGCGCGATGCCGGCAAGGCGATCCTGCTTGTATCGGTGGAACTCGATGAAATCCGCGCGCTCTCGGACCGTATCCTCGTAATGTTCGCCGGCCATGTCGTCGGCGAAAAGACGGCTGATGCCGGTGAACAGACCCTCGGCCTGATGATGGCCGGCATTGCCGCATGAGGCCCCGATGAGCACTGCTTCCGTACCGCTTCCCAATTGGATCAGCTATGGCTTGATCCCTGTCATCAATATCATCGTCGCCTTCCTGATTTCCGGTCTTGTGGTCTGGCTGATCGGCGAGAATCCGCTGGACGCGCTGGTGCTTCTGCTGCAGGGCGCGCTCGGCAACGGCGAAGGCATCGGCTTTACGCTTTTCTATGCGACGAGCTTCATCTTCACCGGCCTTTCGGTCGCCGTTGCTATCCATGCCGGCCTGTTCAATATCGGCTCGGAAGGGCAGGCCTATGTCGGCGGCCTCGGCTGCGCGCTGGCGGCGCTGACGCTCGACAAATATGTGCCCTGGTATGTGACGATGCCCTTCGCGGTCATCGGCTCCGCGGTATTCGGCGCACTCTGGGCTCTGATTCCGGCATGGCTGCAGGCCAAGCGCGGCAGCCATATCGTCATTACGACAATCATGTTCAATTTCATCGCCTCGGCGATGATGAACTTCATTCTGGTGCATGTGCTGATCGTGCCCGGCAAGATGGCGCCGGAAACCCGCACCTTCCTCGAAGGCGGGCAGTTGCCGAAACTGGACTGGCTGATCGCCATGTTCGGCTCGACGATAGGTGCCGCCCCGCTCAACGTTTCCTTCCTGATCGCGCTCGTCATGTGCGTTCTGGTCTGGTTCCTCGTCTGGAGGACCAAGCTCGGTTACGAGATGCGTACCCTCGGCCTTAGCCAGACCGCTGCCGTTTATGCCGGCATTCCCTATGCGCGCACGGTCATTATTGCCATGCTGATATCAGGCGGCCTCGCGGGCATGATGGCGCTCAACCCCGTCATGGGCGCTTCTGCACGCCTGCAGGTTGAATTCGTGCTCGGTGCGGGCTTTGTTGGCATTGCGGTGTCACTGATGGGCAGAAACCATCCGTTCGGCATCATCCTGGCGGCTATCCTGTTCGGGATCCTGTATCAGGGCGGCGATGCACTCTCTTTTGACATGCCCGACATCACCCGTGACATGATCGTGGTGATCCAGGGGCTTGTCATCCTCTTTGCCGGTGCGCTGGAATATATGTTCCGACCAGCCATGGTGCGTGCCTATCAGAAATTCGCGAGAGCCTGAGGATCGGACAATGGAATATTACGACACCCTCATCAGTATCCTGGGCTCGACGATCCGCCTCTCGATCCCGCTGATCTTCACCGCTCTTGCCGGTCTGTTCTCCGAGCGGGCGGGCATTTTCGACATCGGTCTCGAAGGCAAGATGCTGGCATCCGCCTTCGCTGCGGCCTGTGTTGCCTCGGTGACAGGCTCGCCCTGGCTCGGCCTGCTCGCCGGTATTCTCATTTCGGTGTTGTTCGGCCTGCTGCACGGCTTTGCCTCCATCACCAATCGCGGTAACCAGATCGTATCGGGCGTTGCGATCAACTTCCTGACGGCTGGTCTAACGATCGTGCTTGGAAACTCCTGGTTCGGGCAGGGCGGCCGCACGCCGACGCTTCCCGCAACCGCGCGCTTCGGCTCGATCGTGCTGCCGGGTGCCGATGCATTGCGGGGCGTGCCGATCATCGGGCCGCTCTATGCCAACGTTATATCCGGCAACAATATCCTGACCTATCTCGCCTTCATCGCCGTGCCGATCAGCTGGTGGATCCTCTATCGCACGCGCTTTGGCCTGCGCCTGCGCGCCGTCGGCGAAAATCCGGGTGCGGTCGATACCGCCGGCATCTCGGTCGAATGGCTGCGTTACCGCTCACTGATCTGCGCCGGTATCCTCTGCGGTTTCTCCGGCACCTATCTGGCGATTGCCCAGTCGGCCGCCTTCATCAACAACATGTCGGCCGGCAAGGGCTATATCGCGCTTGCCGCGCTGATCTTTGCCAAGTGGAAGCCGGTGCCTGTCATGTTCACCTGCCTGCTGTTCGGTTTCCTCGATGCCTTCGCAAACTTCATGCAGGGCAAGGATGTTCCGCTCATCGGTGAGGTCCCGGTGCAGATTTTCCAGGCATTGCCCTATATCCTTACCTGCATCCTGCTGGCCGGTTTCATTGGTGTCGCCAATCCGCCGAAGGCCGGTGGCGTCCCCTATGTGAAGGAGCGCTGATCCATGTCGCATGATCTTTTCGAAGCCGCCCGTGACGCAATGGCTTTTGCCCATGCGCCCTATTCGAAATTCCCGGTCGGCGCGGCCATCCGCGCCGAGGACGGCAAGATCTATGCCGGCGCCAACATCGAAAACCTCTCCTTCCCGCAGGGCTGGTGCGCCGAGCCGACCGCGATCAGCCATATGATCATGGGCGGAGCGAAGAAGATCGTCGAAATGGCCGTGATTGCCGAAAAGCTGCCGCTCTGCCCGCCCTGTGGCGGCTGCCGGCAGAAGATCGCCGAGTTCGCCAGCAAGGGCACCAAGATCTATCTCTGCGACGAGACTGGTGTGAAGAAGACCATGTCCATGGAAGAGCTTCTGCCCTTCAGCTTCGAAACCGAGATACTGGGATGACCGACGCCGTCGACCTGCTCACCGAGAGGCTCGGCCCGCTGTCACCGCGCCACGGCATCGTGCTCGGTTCGGGTCTTGGCTCGCTCGTTGCCGAACTGGCTGATGCCGTCCGCATACCCTATTCGGAACTGCAAGACTTCCCGGTCAGCGCGGTTTCCGGTCATGCCGGCGAACTCGTCGCCGGACGGCTTGGCGATGTTCCTGTTGTCATGCTCTCAGGCCGCGTCCACTATTACGAGAAGGGTGACGCCAACGCCATGCGTGTCCCGATCGAGACCCTGAAAGGTCTCGGGGTGGAGAAGCTGATCCTGACGAATTCCGCAGGTTCCCTCCGCGAGGAGATGCCACCCGGGTCGGTCATGCAGATCACCGATCACATCAACTATTCCGGCATGAACCCGCTGATCGGCGCGCATAGCGATAATCGCTTCGTCGGCATGACCAACGCCTATGACAGTGAAATGTCGATGGCGATGCGGCGCGCCGCCGAAGCTGCAGGCGTCGGCCTTTTCCACGGCGTCTATATGTGGTTTTCCGGGCCAAGCTTCGAGACGCCGGCGGAAATCCGGATGGCCCGCATTCTCGGCGCCGATGCCGTCGGCATGTCGACCGTGCCCGAGGTCATTCTTGCGCGTCTTTTCGGCTTGAGGGTTGCGGCGGCCTCCGTGATCACCAATTATGGGGCGGGTATGACCGGCAACGAATTGACCCACGAAGAAACAAAAGACATGGCGCCCGTCGGTGGCGCCCGTCTGGCCGCGATTCTGAAAAAAATGATTGCGGATGGAGGAAGCGAATAATGGCAAACCATTCGATAAGGGAGACGGCGGCGGTAGCACTTTCCCTGCTTGACCTGACCAATCTCAAGGACGATTGCACGGACGCGCAGATCGTCACGCTCTGCGCCCGCGCCCAAACCCCTTTCGGCCATAGCGCCGCTATTTGCATCTGGCCGCGTTTCGTGGCCCAGGCCCGCGGCATTCTCGGTGCCGACCATCCGGTGAAGATCGCAACGGTGGTGAATTTCCCCGCCGGCGATATGGAGGTCGCTGACGTTGCCGCAGAAACCCGTGAGGCGATTGCTGACGGCGCCGACGAGATCGATCTCGTCATTCCTTACCGCGCGTTGATTGCCGGCAACGAGCAGACCGTCACCGACATGGTTGCCGCCGTGCGCGCCGAATGCACCGGATCGACCTTGCTCAAGGTCATTCTGGAGACCGGCGAGCTGAAGGATGTGGCGCTGATCAAGCGTGCTTCGGAACTCGCCATTGCCGCAGGCGCCGATTTCATCAAGACATCGACGGGCAAGGTTGCCGTAAACGCGACGCTGGAGGCAGCAGACGTGATGCTGCGGGCGATCCGCGAGAGCGGCCGGAAGATCGGCTTCAAGCCGGCGGGCGGCATTGGCTCCGTTGCGGATGCGGCACTTTACCTGAGCCTTGCCGAAACCATCATGGCGCCGGATTGGGCGATGCCGTCAACCTTCCGCTTTGGTGCGTCCGGTCTGCTCGATGACATCCTCGTCGTGCTGAGCGGCGGCGAGCCGGCAAAGGTGGCTGCGGCCAGTTACTGACATGATTCCGCAGGAGATCATCCGGCAGAAGCGGAACGGCGGAACTCTTTCCGCCGCCGACATCTATGTTTTCATCGATGCGCTTGCCCGGGGCGAGCTCTCCGAGGGCCAGATCGGTGCTTTTGCCATGGCCGTCTGGTTCCGTGGAATGACCCCCGAAGAGACCGTGGCGCTGACCCTTGCTATGGCGCATTCCGGCGACACGCTCTCGTGGCCGGGCCTGGACCGCCCGATCGCCGATAAGCATTCCACGGGCGGTGTCGGCGACAATGTTTCGCTGATGCTTGCGCCAATCGCCGCCGCCTGCGGCCTTGCGGTGCCGATGATATCGGGCAGGGGACTTGGCCATACCGGCGGTACGCTGGACAAACTGGAATCCATTCCAGGCTATACGATTACGCCTGACGCAGGGCTTTTCCGAAAGGTCGTCGAGCAGGCGGGTTGCGCCATCATCGGCCAGACCGGCAGTCTGGCCCCCGCGGACGGCAGGCTTTATGCGGTACGCGACGTGACCGCCACGGTCGATTCCGTTCCGCTGATTACTGCCTCCATCCTCTCGAAGAAGCTGGCCGCCGGCCTTGAGACGCTCGTACTCGACGTCAAGATCGGCAACGGCGCCTTCATGACATCGAAGGACGAAGCCGAAACGCTCGCCCGCTCGCTGGTCGAGGTTGCCAATGGGGCCGGGGTCCGGACGTCAGCGCTCATCACCGACATGAACGAGCCCTTGGCGGATGCTGCCGGAAATGTCGTGGAATTGCGAAACTGCCTGGATTTTCTGGCTGGCCGCAAGGCGGATACGCGTCTCGAAACTGTGGTAATGGCCTTCGCCGCCGAGATGCTCGTCCAGTCCAAACTGGCGGCGTCGCTCGAGGAAGGAGAGATCGCTGCTCGTCAGGCTTTGGCGTCCGGCAGGGCGGCGGAAGCCTTCGGCAAGATGGTTCACGGCCTGGGAGGGCCGGCCGATCTTCTGGAGCAGCCTGACAGATATCTCCAGAAGGCTCCTGTTCAGAAGGCAGTTTATGCACCTGTCGATGGCTGGCTCGCCGCATGCGACGCCCGCTCGACCGGCATTGCCGTCATCGACCTTGGCGGCGGTCGCCGCCGCCCGCAGGACAGCATCGACCACCGTGTCGGTTTCAGCGATCTTCTGTCGCTTGGAACGAAGGTGACAGCAGGCGACCCCATCGCGACCGTGCATGCGGCGGATGAGGACGCTGCGGAAAGGGCGGCGGCTAGTCTTCTGGACAGCTATCGGATTTCCGATGATGCGCCTGATTTGCCGCCTGTCATCGTAACGCGACTGTAAGCGCTACTGCATGAGATGGAGCGAGCCATCCTCGACGCTGTATGAATTGAGCTTCTTGAGGAAGCTGACCCCGATCAGCGTGGAGCTCAGCGCCTCGTCCTTCAGCACGAGCGCGTCGACGTCGTTGACCTTGATCGAGCCGATCTCCATGCGGTCGAGCTTGACATAGGCCGCCTTCGTGGCGCCGTTGGCCGTATTGACGGAATAGCGATAGTCGAGAGCGTTGCCGCTGAAGCCAAGATGCCTTGCGGTCGTCTCGTTCAGCGCGACATAGGTTGCCCCGGTATCGATCAGGCCCTGGACGGGTTTGCCGTTGATCTTGAAGTCGCCATTGTAGTGGCCCTGCGTGTCCGCCTTCAGCCGGACATTGCCACGGGCATCGACCACGACCGGCTGCTGCGATAGCGCAACGTTCAGGACGGGTTTAGGAGAAATGTCGGCAGAGCCGCTCGTCTCGAAGAGAGACGGCACCTGGGTTGCGATCGCCGCGACCACCCCGGCGAAAACCAGCATACGAATGAGCATCAACAAGAATCCTTCCCGTATAAACCCCGGCTTCATGCGAGGCGTGCTTCATATCGCAACCTTTATCTTCTGTTTGCTGACAAGTTGCTAAGAACGAGGAAAGAAAAAGCCCGGCACTTGATTTCGCCGGGCTTAAAATTTTTGAAATAGTTAAGAAAGGCTGAAGTTACTTCGTGCCGTACATACGGTCGCCGGCGTCGCCGAGGCCGGGAACGATATAGCCCTTCTCGTTGAGATGGCTGTCGATGGCAGCGGTATAGACCGGGACATCCGGATGGGCGTCGCGGAAATGCTTGATGCCCTCAGGGGCCGCCAGCAGGCAGAGGAAGCGGATATTGTGAGCGCCGCGCTCCTTCAGCTTGTCGATCGCGGCGATCGAGGAATTGCCTGTCGCCAGCATCGGATCGACGACGATGATCAGGCGTTCCGAAATGTCCTCGGGCGCCTTGAAGTAATATTCGACCGGCTGCAGCGTCTCATGATCGCGATAGACGCCGATGTGGGAAACACGGGCCGAGGGCACGAGATCGAGCATGCCTTCTAGCAGTCCGTTTCCGGCGCGCAGGATCGAGGCGAAGACCAGCTTCTTGCCCTCGAGGATCGGAGATTCGATTTCCTGCAGCGGCGTCTCGATCGTTTCCATGGTCAGTTCGAGATCGCGGGTCACCTCGTAGCAGAGAAGCGTCGAGATTTCCCTGAGCAGGCGACGAAAGCTACCCGTCGATGTTTCCTTGCGGCGCATGATGGTGAGCTTGTGCTGCACAAGGGGGTGATCGATGACAGTGACGCCGTCCATGGTTTCAGCCTTCCGATAATTTCCTGATATCAGATGTTTCTTTCACCGAAATCGATCCCGCTGCAAGAGAGGAGGCGATTTTAGCGCCAAGCCATCCCCAATCCGAGGCGGAATCTCTCATATTTTGGCAAGCAGCGCCTTCCGTGTCGCTTCATCGACGAAGGCGGCTTCGATGCCGGTGCGTGTCATCTCGTTGATTTCTGCATCGCTGAAGCCGAAGGCCTCCGAGGCCAGTTCGTATTCGCGCTTCAGCGAGGTGTGGAAGAATGGCGGGTCGTCGGAGCTGATCGTGACCCGCACGCCGGCTTCCTTCAGCCTGCGTAGTGGATGCGAGGCGAAATCGGGGAAGACCTTGAGCGCAATGTTGGAACCGGGGCAGACCTCCAGCACGGTTCCGAGATCGGCGAGCCGCTTGACCAATTCGCCATCCTCGATCGCCCGCACGCCATGGCCGATACGCGCCGGTTTGACGAGATCCACCGCGTCAGCGACGCTAAACGCACCGCACACTTCGCCGGCATGGATGGTAATCCCGAGACCGGCCTCGCGGGCGATGTCGAAGGCGCGCGCGTAGTCGGCAACGCGACCCATGCGCTCTTCGCCCGCCATGTTGAATCCGGTAATCAACGGATTGTCGCTCTTTGCGGCATATTCGGCCGCCCGGATGACGCGCTCCGGTCCGAAATGGCGCTCGCCGGTCACGATTAGGCGCGCTTCGATACCGGTTTTCTCTTTTGCCGACAAAATGCCCGCGGAGACGCCGGCCATATAGGCGTCAGCGCCGAGACCGATGCGCTCCCCATGATCGGGAGAGACGATCAGCTCGCTATAGATCGTGCCGATGGATGCCAGCTCTTCGAGGTAGGTCTCGGTCAGAAGGGCGTAGTCCTCTTCCGTGCGATAGACTTCCGACACCTTGTCGTAGCTGACCAGGAATTCCGCGAAATCATTCCAGAGATAGACGCCGTCGCGCATGAAGCTCGTGGTGTCGACGCCGTATTTACGCGCCTGGCTCTCCGTCAAAGCAGGCGGAGCCGCACCTTCCAGATGGCAATGCAGCTCGACCTTCTTCAGATGCGATGTCACAGAAAGCTCCTTCCATGCGGCCCGGCCGCAATCCCCAGATGATATGCAATGGTTTCGCCTATATCGGCATAGCTTGGACGAATGCCGATCGCCCGCGATCGGATTCCTGGCCCGTAAGCGATGATCGGCACACGCTCGCGCGTATGGTCGGTGCCCCGCCATGTCGGATCGCATCCGTGGTCGGCGGTCAGGATGACGAGATCGCCGGCCTTGAGCTTGCGATGGACTTCCGGCAACCGCGCATCGAAGGCTTCCAGTGCCGCCGCATACCCCGCAACGTCGCGGCGGTGGCCGTAGACCATGTCGAAATCGACGAAATTGGTGAAGACCAGATCGCCGTCGGCAGCATTGTCCATTGCCTCAAGCGTCGCGTCCATCAGCGCCATGTTGCCATTGGCCTTGATCACCTTGGAGACTCCCTGGTGTGCGAAGATGTCGCCGATCTTGCCGACCGCATGAACCGTCCGCTCGGCCGCAACAAGCCGGTCGAGCAAGGTTGGTTCCGGCGGCAGCACCGAAAAATCACGACGATTGCCGGTCCTTGCGAAAGTGGCTCGCGTCTCGCCGACGAAGGGTCGGGCAATGACGCGGCCGATATTGTAGGGATCGAGCAGAGTGCGGACGGTTTCGCAGAGCTTGATCAGCCGCTCGAGGCCGAAATGGGTTTCGTGGGCCGCGATCTGGAAGACGGAGTCCGTCGACGTATAGCAGATCGGCTTGCCGGTACGGATATGTTCCTCGCCGTATCTGGCGATGATATCGGTGCCGGATGCGTGACAGTTGCCAAGGATGCCCGGTATCTCCGCAGCCTTGCAGATCGCCTCGACAAGGTCAGGCGGAAAGGCATCGCCCTCGGACGAAAAATAGCCCCAGTCGAACATGACGGGCGTTCCTGATATCTCCCAGTGCCCGGAAGGCGTGTCTTTGCCTCGCGAGACTTCGTTGGCGCAGCCATAGAGACCATAAAGCCTTTCCGGCATTGGCATTCCCGCCGGATAGGCGCCGGTGGCCGCTTTCGCAATCTGCATCAGGCCGAGGGTCGACAGATTGGGCAGTGCCAGGGGGCCTTCGCGCAAGCCGGCGCGGTCTGCGGCCCCTGCGGCGCAGAATTCGGCGATATGCCCAAGCGTGTCGGCACCCTCGTCACCATAATCCACGGCATCCGGAGCACCGCCGACGCCGAAGGAGTCGAGAACGAAGAGAAACGCGCGTGCCATTATCCACCCGATACGAGATTGAGAGCGCCGACTGCCGGCCGGCAGCCGCCTCCATGCGCTTTAACCCTCACCCATATATCGAGGTAAGAGGCTTTGCAATTTTCATGTTCGGGCAGGTGAAGGAGGTAGCCGCCTCAGCAGTCGCTGCACGGGATCGATTGTCCGGTGCGTTGCCGATAAAAATATTCCCTGGAGATCGTAATCGTATTGGTCCCTGACGGCAGGAAATCGGGGCCGAAACTCAGCATCTGATACGGAATGGATAGTTCCGTGCGAACGAGAAACGAACCCGCCGTGTTCATGTCCGTGGGGACGCCAGACGCGGCACTGCCCGCACTGTAAGGCGTGGTCCCGTTCTGCGCCCACGACCACGCCACCGTTGCCTTGGAACTGCTGTCGATCGTGATGCCGGTGATCTTCATGGTCATGCCCGTCGTGCCGAAGGGTGCAAAGATTGCGCTGGCCGCCGACGGCATGGTCGCAAGAAAGGATTTGGTGACGCTGCTTTGCTGCGTCACGATATCGGCGATCGTACCGGAGGCGCGACTTGTACGCTTGGCAACGCTCAGCGCGACCGTGATTTCCAGCGCGCCGAGATAGAGCAGCAGCAATACGGGAGCGAGAATGGCGAATTCGATTGCTCCGATGCCGCGCTTGTCACGGCTAAGGCGGATCAGGAGTCCCAAAGGTATCATGACTCCGCGCGCGTCGGTCGGCTGCGGGGCGGGCGACTCATTTCGGAAATTACGGTCACGCACCATTTCAGGGATACTTTTCGTTCTGGAAGGCAGCAGTGGCCACGATCAGGAATATGCTCGGTATGGATCCATCCGAAGGTCGGATCGTACTGACGAAAGGGCGAACAAGGTCGGTAATGATCTGCCAGCGATAGTAGGCTCGAAGCATGTTGATCGTGCCGGAACCACCAGGTGAATATTTCAGGCCCGACGTATCAAGGTCGCCGTTCTTCATCGGAACTGTCGTCGGCATGCTGCCAAACGAGGTATAGCTTTCCACGTCGAGCCAGAGTTTGTCCGGTGTGGCGATCTCTGTTGCCGAGCATTGGATCAATATGTTGATCTCGTTACAGAAGAGCTGGCGGAATTGCGCCTGCGTCTTGTCGGTGCTGCGGCCGAGATTGTAGGTGATCTGTCCGGTTCGAAGCTGGCGCCCGACAGTGTCGACCGCGTTCGACACCAGTTGCTCGGCGGTAAAGGCTATGAACGTTTCCAGAATGGCAAAAACGATGACGAAATAGGGAATGGCCAGAAGCGCGAATTCGATCGCGGTTGCACCATCCCGCGAATGGATAAGACCACGCCATCCCCTGAGAACGGTCGTAGCTCCGCCTCTGTCTTCACGCCCTACCGTCATCCAGCCACCGAATATCATTTCGAAACCCAGGCTAAACTAGGAAACGTTTGTTGATATTCCGTTTCTTGGCTCCATGAAATTTGAGGGAGCGATGAGGCTTCAGGGGCCGGCGGCGGCCGGGGCAGCAGCTCCGTTGTTGTTCTGCTGCGCATGCACTTCGCAATTGGGCGTGCAGGACAAGACCGATCGATCCGTCTGGCGGAAGACGCGAACGGTATTGCCCTCATCGATCGACACCAGAATGCGGTCGTCGAGGATCGCATTGCCGTCTGCGTCGAGAAGCACGATGTTCGTTGTGCCGAAGGCTCGACCTGTCAGCACGATGGTCTTTGGGTCCGCCACTGTCGCATCCGCAACCTGCGAATTTCCGACGATGACCTTGCTCACGGGCCGGTCGAGTTTCAAGACGCGGGCATGGTCCATATAAACCCGCAGCATGTCATCCGCAGCCTGCGCAATCTGCGGGATCAGCCAGGAAATGGCGATGACGCAAGCAAGGGATGCCGTTCTACCGTGGGTTGACATTATCAGGCCTCTTGGAGCGTTCATGCAGGGTAAAGATGCCATAGAATGAAAAAAAATGGTAAATGAACGATTAAGATATGGTGCTGGTGTATAAATACGGGTCGCTTAAGGTGCTGGGAATATTCAAAATGGGAACGTGCGTCGCAGCATGTAATATTTCGAAACGTTGCTCCGCTTAATTATCAATTTCTAAAGCTATATACTGCAGAAGACGCTCCATAAATTCAATAGAATGATTTCTAACTTTGCTATCAAACGTTAACTAAGCTATTGCGGTTTCGGGGTTTACTGATTGTTAACTCACTTCTTTAAGTCGATAGAAACGGGCATTCGGTACCGTCTTTGGCATCCGATCAACGGCAAACAGTTGGCGGACGTGCTGACCAACAAGTGGAGTAGGATTGATCCATGACCAAGCTTTTCGCCCGTTTCCTGAAAGATGAATCCGGTGCAACCGCCATCGAATACGGCCTCATCGCCGCTCTGATCTCCGTTGCCCTGATCGCCGGCGCTTCGAGCCTCGGCAACGCTCTGAACGCGCAGTTCCAGAACCTTGCTACCGTAATGAATGACCCGTCTTCTGCTGTTAAGCCGTGATACGGGCTCTGGTTGCCGCTGTTAAGTCTCGACAGATGGCCAGGTGATAATGAAACCGCCTTTTTAACGAAAGGCGGTTTTTTGACTTATCGCTTCCGCAACATTGCGGGATTAATTTCCGCGCAGGAGAGCATGATGATCGAAGCTGCTACATTTCTGATCTTTCCTCTATGCCTCTCCATTGCAGCGCTATCTGATCTTTTTACGATGACGATCCCGAACCGGGTGTCGCTGATCCTCATAGCTTCGTTCTTGGTCATCGCCCTGTTATCAGGCGTGCCTTTGCAATTGATCGGAATGCATTTTGCCGGTGCAGCCATCGTCTTTGCAGTTTGTTTCGCCCTCTTTGCCGTCAATGTCATGGGCGGCGGCGACGCTAAGTTACTGACTGCGGCCGCTCTCTGGTTCGGCTATGACCCCTCGCTGCTGATCTTTCTGATTTACGTTGCCTATATTGGTGGCTTGGTCACGATTGCCATCGTCTTGCTGCGTTCTCAGCGTCAGACGATCAATACGATGGGCCTGCGCATTCCCGATTCCTTGCTTATTGCCAAGAAAATACCTTACGGCATCGCAATCGGAATCGCTGGATTCCTCGCTTATCCCTCATCGCCTCTTATGGAAGCAGCGCTTGGCCGGCTTCACTAGCGATCTGGCAAAAGACACCTTCCGTTAACTTAAATTGTAAGCAAGCCGTTAACCATACTTACACCAATTCCGGAGCATTCTGCGGGGCGAAGAGTCGAATTCCCCGAGGAATGATCCATGAAACCCGCTCGCATAATGATACTCGCAGTGGCGGTCGTCGCGGCAGGTCTTGCCGGACTGCTGGCGATGCGTCTGGCTGGCGGCCACAATGTCGTGCAGCGGCAAGTCGAGGCCGTGATACAGAAGGAGCCCAGCGTCAATGTGCTGGTGGCAGATGCCAACCTTCCCGTCGGCGCCCGGCTGAACGACAAATCCATCCATTGGATGGCCTGGCCGCAGAGCGGTGTGGTCAAGGGCTTCATCACCCAGGCGGAACGGCCCGATGCGCTCAAGGATCTGAACGGGGCCATCGTTCGCCTGCCGATCTTCGAGGGCGAACCGATCCGTGAAGAGAAGGTGGCGGATGCCAATAGCCGCACCCTCTCGTCGCTGCTGCCCACTGGCAAGCGGGCTGTGGCGACGGAGATCTCGGTCGCAACGGGCGCCGGCGGCTTCATCCTCCCCAATGACCGTGTCGACGTGATCATGGTCCGGAAGGGTACCGACGCCCAGAAATTCCAGACCGAGACCGTACTCAGCAACGTTCGTGTTCTCGCGATCGACCAGCAGATCCAGGAAAAGGACGACGGCACCAAGGCTGTGGTCGGCACGACCGCGACACTGGAGCTCACACCCGATCAGACCAAGGTTTTGGCTGTCGCCCAGCAGATGGCCGACAGGCTTTCCCTCGCGCTGCGCTCCGTTGCCGATGCACAGGAGCCGGATACGGGAGCTGCCGATTATCTTCTGACAGGCGACAGCGGCGCCTCGGTCGTCCAAGTCATCAAATCGGGTGCGATCGTCACCAACGGCACGGCGGTCAAGGCACAATGAGAAGAAGCGACATCATGTGGAATATTCGGAAAAAAGGCGCCCTTCCGTTTGTGGCGCTTCTGTCCTTCTCCATTGCCTTTGCCGGTTTGCCATTTCACGAGTTGCCCGGCATCCTGCGGACGCCCGTGGCCTTGGCCGATGGTTCCGACAGCATCGTGACCATTGCATCGGTGGGCGCCAGCAGGCGTTTGAAGCTCGGTCTCAACAAGGCGCTCGTGGTCGACCTGCCCGCAGACGCTCACGACATTCTGGTTTCCGATCCGACGATGGCCGATGCAGTCACCCGCACCTCGCGACGCATCTATCTTTTCGGCAAGACGGTCGGGCAGACGAATATCTTCGTCTTCGGCGAACACGGCGAACAGATCGCAAATCTGGATATCGAAATCGAACGAGACATTTCCGGGCTGCAGGCCAACCTCCGGCGCTTTATTCCCGATTCCGATATCGATGTCGAAATTGTCTCGGACAATATTGTCATGACGGGAACGGTCCGCACGCCCCAGGATTCGGCACGCGCCGCCCAACTGGCCGAAGCCTTTCTGAAGGGCGGTGAGGCGACGACGAGAAAGGAGACCGCCAGCGGCACTGGCGGCGACAGTTCCGTCGCGCTCTTTGCCGAAACGCGCCAAGTATCGCAGATCGTCAACCTCTTGCAGATAGAGGGTGAGGATCAGGTAACGCTCAAGGTTACCGTGGCGGAAATCAAGCGGAGCGTTCTGAAACAGCTTGGTTTCGACAATCTGGTGTCCAATTCCTCGGGTCTGACCGTGGCCCAGCTTGGCAGCCCGAATGCCGATTCGGCCATCAGCACGGCAGGCGGCGGCATCGCTGCCTTGTTCAAGAGTGCAATCGGTAAATACGATATCTCCACCTACCTGAATGCGATGGAGCAGGCGAAGGCAATTCGTACGCTGGCCGAGCCGACCCTGACCGCAATCTCCGGCCAGGCAGCCACCTTCAATTCCGGTGGCCAGACGCTTTACTCCACGACGGACAATCAGGGCACGGTGACGATTACGCCGTACACCTATGGCATAAGCCTCGCCTTCACGCCGGTTGTCTTGTCTGCAGGAAGAATAAGCTTGCATATCCAGACGCAGGTTTCGGAACCCGTCGGCACGGCCGGGCAAGCCACCTATAATCAGCGCGCTGCCGACACGTCGGTCGAGCTACCCTCCGGCGGTTCGATCGCATTGGCCGGCCTGCTGAGCGATAACATTCAGAACACCACGAATGGCACGCCCGGCGTTTCCAAGATACCGATCCTCGGCACGCTTTTCCGCCAGAAGAGCTTCGAGCGCGACGAAAGCGAGCTCGTCATCATAGCGACACCCTATCTGGTGCGCCCCGTCGCACGCAATCAGCTGGCGCGGCCCGATGATAACTTTTCGCCCGCCGGCGATGGGGGAACCTTCTTCCTGAACCGTGTCAACAAGATCTACGGCCGGCGCGATACGCCGGTTGCCGATGCCGAATTCCACGGCTCCGTCGGCTTCATCTACAAGTGAGGCCGCGGCTCATGACGCATCATCTTTCCATCAGCCCCATGAAAGACCGATCGATGGCCAGCCCTGAATGCAATGCATCCCGTATCGCACGGCTGTCGTTCGCCGCCGTCACCCTCATCGCTTTGGCCGCTTCGGTCAGCAGCTGCGCCAACCCCAAGGACGGCATGGTGACGGGCGCTCTCTCGGACGATTACCGCCAGCGTCATCCGATCGTGCTCACGCAGGCCGAGCATAATGTCGACATTCCGGTCTCTGCCGGCCAGCGCGGCCTGACGTCAGGCGCCCGCGATACAGTTCGCGGGTTCACGCAGGACTACAAGGCGCATTCCACCGGAACCGTCGAAATTCTCGCGCCGCAGGGGTCGCCGAATTCGCGCTCGGTCGTGGCCTTGCGTCAGCAGATACGTCGTGAACTGGTCGCCAACGGTGTCCCGTCGCGGCTCATCGTCGACAGCATCTACCCTGCCGATGGCGCGGGTGACGCCGCACCCATCCGCCTGCGCTTCACGGCAACGACTGCCGTTACCAATGCCTGCGGACAGTGGCCTGCAGACCTCTCAGCCAATGCCTTCGACAACCAGAATTACTACAATTTCGGCTGCGCCCAGCAGAACAATCTGGCGGCTCAGGTTGCCAACCCGACCGACCTCATTGCGCCACGCGCCCAGACCCCGATAGATGCCGAACAGCGCAGCAAGGTCATCGATGGCTATCGAAGCGGTTCGACTCCCACGAGTACTGCGACAATCGGCGGTCTCGGCGGCAACGGCTTCTAACAGGAATTTCCGGTTGAGGCCGGGTTAACAGGACAAGGCCATGAACGCGATCGAATACGATATCAGGACGGAAGCGGGGGACATCGACGATGTACCGCGGACCGACGATCTCGAAAACATGCGACCGCTGCCGCGCATCTCGGTTCACGCATTCTGCGAAAGCGAGGCTTTGCAGCATCTGATGGAGCGCTGCGGCAGCGACCGGCGAATGGCCAAGGTCAGCCTTCGCATCACCAGCGGCGGCACGGCGGCGGCAGCGAACATGTTTGCCAGCACGGCGACACCGAACCTCATCATTCTGGAAACCCGTGCAAATCCGTCCAGCCTTCTTGCAGATCTGGCGCCGCTGGCCGCCGTCTGCGACCCGAGCACCAAGGTCATCATCGTCGGCTACCACAACGACATCGGCCTTTATCGCGAACTGATCCGCAATGGCATTTCGGAATATATCGTCCAGCCCGTCTCCATGACGGATATCATGTCGGCCATGGCCGCGATCTTTGTCGATCCGGAAGCCGAACCGCTCGGCCGCAGCATCGCCTTCATCGGCGCCAAAGGCGGCGTCGGCGCATCGACCATCGCTCACAATTGCGCCTTCGGAATTTCCAGCCTTTTCTCGACCGAGACCATTCTGGCAGATCTCGATCTTCCCTATGGCACGGCGAATATCGATTTCGATCAGGATCCGGCTCAGGGCATCGCCGAGGCCGTCTTCGCGCCCGAGCGTCTGGACGAGGTCTTCCTCGATCGCCTGCTGACGAAGTGCTCGACCCACCTGTCGCTACTCGCCGCTCCGTCGATGCTCGATCGCGCATATGATTTCGATGGCACCGCCTTCCAGCCAGTGCTCGACGTGCTGCAGCGCAGTGCGCCAGTGGCCGTGCTCGATGTGCCTCACGCATGGTCGGAATGGACACGGTCGGTGCTTGCCGCTGTCGACGAGGTCGTGATCTGCGCAATTCCGGATCTTGCCAACCTGCGCAACGCCAAGAACCAGTTGGATGCGCTGCGCAAGCTGCGTCCCAACGACAAGGCCCCCCATCTCATCCTCAACCAGGTCGGCATGCCCAAGCGACCGGAGATCGCGCCCGCTGAATTTTGCGAGCCGCTTGAAACCGATCCGATCGCCATCATTCCCTTTGATATCCACCTCTTCGGCAATGCCGCCAATAGCGGCCGCATGATCGCGGAGACTGATCCGAAGTCCGCGGTGGCGGAAACATTTTCACAGATATCGCATATCGTCACCGGTCGCGTCGCGGTGAAGAAGGCAAAGAAGGGCGGGCTTATGGGCCTGCTCAGGCGCAAATGATTGTCAGGCACTCTTTGGTCGCCGCAGACGGACTGATCCAAGGGTGCCGAGAGTTGCAGGAATGCTCGCCCTGGCTTCTCGGGTCAAAGTGTTCCGTCGAATAGAAATGGATTGTCGGCATGTTTGGCAAACGCGGAAATGAAGGTTTTGGAAAGAGCGGAGCTGGAGCTCCGCCTCCGACCCCGTCGCATGCGCCGACGCCGACGCCGAATGTCAGTGCGCCGCCGCAAAGTTCGACCACACTGATGGAACCGGCTCGCGAAAGCGCGAGCCCGCGCCAGCAGGTAACGCCGCCCCCGATGCAAACGCCGCAGCGCCGTCGCCCGGCCCGCACTGAAGAGTATTACGATACCAAGGCTCAGGTCTTCGGCGCGCTGATCGATACGATCGATCTCTCGCAGCTCTCCAAGCTCGACGGCGAAAGCGCGCGCGAGGAAATCCGCGACATCGTCAACGACATCATCACGATCAAGAACTTTGCGATGTCGATCTCCGAGCAGGAGGAACTGCTCGAGGACATCTGCAACGACGTTCTGGGCTACGGTCCGCTGGAACCGCTGCTGGCGCGCGACGACATTGCCGATATCATGGTCAATGGCGCCGGCCAGACCTTCATCGAAGTCGGCGGCAAGACGATCGAGTCCGAAATCCGCTTCCGCGACAATTCCCAGCTGCTGTCGATCTGCCAGCGCATCGTCAGCCAGGTCGGCCGCCGCGTCGATGAATCGAGCCCGATCTGCGACGCCCGCCTTCCCGACGGCTCGCGTGTCAACGTCATCGCGCCGCCCTTGGCGATCGATGGCCCCGCGCTCACCATCCGTAAGTTCAAAAAGGACAAGCTGACGCTCGATCAGCTCGTCCGCTTCGGGGCAATCACGCCAGAAGGTGCGACCGTCCTGCAGATCATCGGTCGCGTGCGCTGCAATGTCGTCATCTCGGGCGGTACCGGCTCCGGCAAGACGACGCTCCTGAATTGCCTGACGCGCTACATCGACACCGACGAACGCGTCATCACCTGCGAGGACACTGCGGAACTGCAGCTGCAGCAGCCGCATGTCGTGCGCCTGGAAACCCGCCCGCCCAATATCGAGGGCGAGGGCGAGATTACCATGCGCGATCTCATCAAGAACTGCCTTCGTATGCGTCCCGAACGCATCATCGTCGGCGAAGTGCGCGGACCCGAAGTCTTCGACCTCCTGCAGGCGATGAATACGGGCCATGACGGTTCCATGGGCACCATCCACGCCAACAATCCGCGCGAATGCCTGAGTCGTATGGAATCCATGATCGCCATGGGCGGCTATACGCTGCCGGCGAAAACCGTCCGCGAAATCATTGCGAGCTCCGTCGACGTCGTCATCCAGGCGGCCCGCTTGCGCGACGGCTCCCGCCGCATCACCCAGATCACCGAGGTGGTCGGCATGGAAGGCGACGTGATCATCACTCAGGACCTGATGCGCTACGAAATCGAGGGCGAGGACGCAGCCGGCCGCCTGATCGGTCGCCATGTGGCAACCGGCATCGGCAAGCCGCATTTCTGGGATCGCGCCCGTTACTACAACGAGGAAAAGCGCCTTGCCGCCGCCCTCGACGAGATGGAAGACAAGTCGAAGGTCTAAGGGATGTTCGGAATCGATCCGGTCATATTGCTGATAGTCGTCCTTGCCGCCGTCTCCGCGGCGGCGATCTGCTATACCTTTCTTTATTCCCAGATCGAGAGCCAGAAGAAGGCCGAGATTCGCGTCAACCGCGTCAAATCGGCCGAGGTCGATCGTGTCAAGGTCAAGGCTGCCCGCGACCGTGTCCAGGAAATGTCGAAGCGACGCAAGTCCGTGCAGGATTCCCTGAAGGACCTGGAAAAGCGGCAGCAGGAAAAGAGCAAGAAGGCCCTATCGCTCAAGTCGAGGCTCACACAGGCGGGTCTGCCGATCACGCCATCGCGCTTCTATATCTTCAGCGTGCTGTTCGGCCTGTTCGTTCTGGTCGTTGCCTTTATCGCCGGTGCGCCCAAGCCTGTCGTGTTCGGATTGCCCTTCGCTGCCGCCTTTGGTCTTCCGCGCTGGGTCGTCGGCTTTCTCATCAAGCGCCGCCAGAACAAATTTCTCGAGGAATTCCCGAATGCGCTTGATGTCATTACCCGTTCGTTGCGCTCTGGCCTGCCGCTGAACGACGCGGTGCGCCTGGTCGCCTCGGAAGCCCAGGAGCCGGTGAAGACCGAGTTCCGTCGCGTAATCGAGGCACAGCAGGTAGGATTGAGCATGTCCGAGGCATGTGCGCGTATGACCAGCCACCTGCCGCTTCAGGAAGTCAATTTCTTCGCGATCGTCATCGCAATTCAGTCCCAGGCCGGCGGCAATCTCTCGGAAGCGCTCGGAAACCTTTCGAAGGTGCTGCGTGAACGCAAGAAGATGAAGGCGAAAGTGAGTGCACTCTCGATGGAGGCCAAGGCTTCCGCCGTCATTATCGGCGCCCTGCCTTTCATTGTCGCAACGCTCGTCTACCTGACCTCACCGGCCTACATGATGATTCTTTTCACCGATCCGCGAGGCCATCTGATCATGGCCGGCTCCGCCGTGTGGATGTCGATCGGAATTTACGTGATGAAAAACATGGTCAGTTTCGATATCTGACCTGAAGGAAGACCCCCATGTCCACTGATCTCGCAGCTACGCTTACCGATCCGGGGATGATCTTGGCGGTCGCCGTCGCAATTGCCGTTTTTGCGACCTTCTACACCATCGCCATTCCCTATTTCGAGCGCGGTGATCTCAGCAAGCGCATGAAGGCCGTATCCACGGAGCGGGATCTGATCCGGGCCCGCGAGCGCGCCAAGTTGAATGCTGACCCGGCCAAGGCGTCGTTGCGCAATCAAAATAGCCGACCGATCCGACAGATCGTCGAGAAGTTCAATCTGCGCGAGGCGCTCGTCGACGCCAACACCGTCAACCGTCTGCGCGCCGCCGGCTTTCGCTCCGAAAATGCCTTGAACACCTTCCTTGTCGCGCGGTTCGTGCTGCCTTTCGTCTTCCTGATTGTTGCAGTCATCTGGGTATTCGCTCTCAATCATCTTGTGACAAGGCCACTGCCGATCCGCCTGCTGACCGTCATCGGCTTTGCCTATGTAGGGTTCTATACCCCGAACCTGTATATTTCCAACGCCATGGGCAAGCGGCAGAAATCGATCAAGCGCGCATGGCCGGACGCCCTCGATTTGATGCTGATCTGCGTTGAATCCGGCATCTCGATCGAGGCGGGCATGCGGCGCGTTTCGGAAGAGCTTGCCGAGCAATCACCGGCGCTCGCCGAAGAGATGGTCCTGACCACGGCAGAGCTGTCGTTCCTGCAGGATCGCCGCCAGGCTTTCGACAATCTTGCCAACCGTACGCAGATCGAGATCGTCAAGGCCGTTACCCAGGCTCTGATCCAGGCGGAGCGCTATGGTACTCCTGTGGCGCAGGCGTTGCGTGTACTCGCGCAGGAAGGCCGCGACGAGCGCATGAATGAAGCGGAGAAGAAGGCGGCCGCCTTGCCGCCGAAACTCACGGTGCCGATGATCCTGTTCTTTCTGCCTGTCCTCATCGCGGTCATTCTGGGCCCCGCCGGCATCCAGGTCATGGATCGGTTCTGACGGCGATATTGCTCCGCCTCCTGCTCGAAGCTAATGATTGGCATCTGAACGGGAGCTACCTGATGTCATCGATTACCGTATTCCTGACGATTGCCGCAACGCTTGCGATCGGCGCCATGAGCCCGGGGCCGAGTTTCGTCCTCGTCTCGCGTATCTCGATCTCGCGCTCCAGAAAGGCGGGGCTGGCAGCAGCCTTCGGCATGGGAGCAGGGGGCGTCGTCTTTGCGACGCTGGCCCTGCTTGGCCTGACGGCGCTGCTGATGCAGCTTTCCTGGCTTTATCTGGTGCTGAAAATTGCAGGCGGCCTCTATCTGGTCTATCTCGCCGTCAAGATTTGGCAGGGCGCGACGCAGGACATCGCCATGGATGTCTCCGGCTCTCCGGCAAGTTCAGGTATCGTGCGGAATTTTGCCTTCGGTCTCGCCACACAGCTCAGCAACCCCAAGACCGCGGTCGTCTACGCCAGCATCTTCGCGGCGCTGCTTCCCGCGCATCCGCCTCTCTGGCTTGCCCTCACGATCCCGCCCACGGTGTTCTGCATCGAAGCCGGCTGGTATTCGATCGTTGCCGTCGCCTTCTCGTCGAACCGGCCGCGCGCCATCTATATAGGTCTCAAGCGCTGGATCGATCGGCTGGCCGGCGTCGTCATCGGCGGCCTCGGCATCCGCCTGATCGCCGAAAGCCTGCCCCGTTAGGCCCAGTTACTCAGTTGACCGCTTTGGTCTCGGTCTTGTCGCCTGAGGCGAGCTTTTGCCAGGATCCCTGCTGCGACAGCATGGAGCGCAGGTAGGCGACATTCGCGTCCGCCTGTTGCTGTGTCAGTTCGCGCCGGGCGATCTGTTCGGCTTCCGGAAAACGTCCCTGCAGGCCGACGACAAGCGCAAGGTTCTGCCGCACACGGCTATCGGCTGCCGGCTGGGCCACAGCCGACCGCAGATAGGTCTCCGCGGTCCTGAGATCATTGGTCAGCACGTAGGACATGCCAAGATTGGACAGGATCGACGGTTCGTTCGGCTGCAGGTCAAGAGCGTCGTGATATTTGCGGCGCGCTTCATCGGAGCGGCCGAGCTGGTCGAGGATCGCGCCTTCCGCCGACACCAGCTTCCAATCGGGGCGATCCGGCGTTTGCGCGCGATCGATGGTCGAGAGCGCTTCGTTGAGCTGGCCCGCGGCCGCCTGCGCCTTGCCGTAGGCGGCAAGCACCGTGCGGTCGCTGGGGTTCGCGATCGCCACCTGCTGCATGACGGCGAGCGCCTGGTCGTTTCGCCCGGTCATGCGCAGCACATTGGCGTAGCTGACGCCGACGGCTGGATCCTTGGGATGAGCGCTATAGGCCTTGCTGAACGATGCGCTTGCGCTTGCAAGCTCCGTCTCGTTCATCTGATCGACCGGCTTGGACATCGTCGGGATAGAACCCGTCGTGATATTGTCTTTCGACGTCGTCGAACATCCGGCCAAGCCTAGCACCAGAATGGCCGCAAACGCTCCGAACAATGGACGAATTTTGAGAGAGGACGAAAGTGCCGAGGCGGTCATGCGCGGTCCCTGAAATCCATGATCCTGCGCCTGGCCTCTAAACGGAAACAGGGAAGGTTTGACGCAATCTTCACTCCAGCAATAATCTGTTAACCCTAACAGAGAGTTAATCCGTTGATTCCCGCTGCGATCGTCGAAGGAAAATTATGGCCCCCTATCAGTTTATCGAACGTCCGACCCCCTTCAATACCAAGGGGAGCAAGACGCTGCCGATCTTCGCCGTGACACCGGCGCATATCGACACAGGCACCATCGATCCCATCGCTCTCGATTGGGCACGCAAGGCGGGTTACAGAGCCGAAAGCGGATCGCTTCTGCTGATCCCGACTGAGGAGGGGCATCTTGGCGGCGCGCTCTATGGGCTGGGTTCCAATCCTTCCGAACAGCCCTTTCTGACAGGAAAGCTGGCGCGCACGCTGCCGGCTGGCGACTGGCATATCGAAACGGCGCCGCTGACCGCCAATCGTCTTTCGCTCGGCTTCGGTCTCGGCAGCTATCGCTATGAGCGCTACAAGTCCGAAAAGGCGCAGGCGCCGACGCTGCTCATTCCGCGGGATGCCGACGCCGCCGATATCAAGCGTCAGCTGGCCGGCGTCTTCCTCGCCCGCGATCTCATCAACACGCCAACCAACGACATGGGCCCGGAGCAGATGGAGGCGGCCTTCCGCGCTCTCGCCGCGCACTATAAGGCCGAAATGTCCGTCATCATCGGCGACGATCTCCTGAAGGAGAATTTCCCGCTGGTGCACACGGTCGGTCGTGCCAGCGCCGATGCGCCGCGCCTGCTCGAGCTGCGCTGGGGCAAGAAGGGACACCGGAAGGTCACGCTGGTCGGCAAGGGCGTCTGCTTCGACACCGGCGGTCTCGACATCAAGCCGGCAGCCTCCATGCTCCTGATGAAGAAGGACATGGGCGGTGCAGCCAATGTCATGGGCCTTGCGCTGATGATCATGGACGCCAAGCTCAAGGTCGATCTCCGCGTCATCATCCCCGTCGTCGAGAACTCGATTTCATCAAATGCCTTCCGTCCCGGCGATATCTACACGAGCCGCAAGGGATTGACGGTTCAGATTGACAATACCGATGCCGAAGGCCGGCTGATCCTGGCCGACGCGCTTGCCTATGCCGACGAGGATGCGCCTGATCTGATGATCGATATGGCAACGCTGACGGGCGCAGCCCGCGTGGCACTCGGCCCTGATCTACCGCCCTTCTTCACCGACGACGAAACGCTGGCGCATGACCTGATCGAGTCCTCGATCGAGACCGACGATCCGCTGTGGCGTATGCCGCTCTACATGGGCTACGACAAGGATATCCGCGCCAAGTTCGCCGATATTACCAATGCGCCCTCGGGCGGCATGGCCGGTTCGATCACGGCTGCACTCTTCCTCAAGCGCTTCGTGACGAAAACGCCAAGCTGGGTGCATTTCGACATCTACGGCTGGGCGCAGAACGAACGCCCGCATTCGCCGGGTGGCGGTGAGGCACAGGCGATCCGGGCGCTATACCATCACATTCGCGAGAGCGTTCGCTAAACCTTTGTCCCCTCTCCGATCGGGGAGGGTTGTCTCATGGCAGGCGAGGGGCCTCGGCCCCTCCCTCCTTTGCGGACAAGCAGAAAGCCCTTGAATCCGCCATGATCTGCCCGCTAAATAAAACGGCAGCGTAATGATATCCGGAGCTTGGCTTGCCGCTTGAATTGTCCGCCTCGCAGGCTCTTGGTCTCTGGCACGGCGTGTCGCTGGAGCAGGTGCGGCTGGACAAGCGCGATCTGACGCTGAGGCAGATGGCGATTCTGCTGCAGATCTATCTCGTGCCGCCGCCGCACACGGTGCGTGGCCTTGCGGCGACGCTTGGCGTCACCAAGCCGGTCATCACCCGAGCCCTGGACACGATGGGCGAGATGGGATTGGTCGACCGCGTTCGCGACGACCGTGACCGCCGCAATGTCATTATCAAGCGAACGGTGACCGGCGCGCTCTATCTGGAAAAACTCGGCGATCTCGTCATGGATCAGGGCCGCAAGCTGCCGCTTTAAGGAAGAATGGAATGTTCGATCGACGACTGCATGCCTTCCGGCCCGACATTGCCGAAGCCTCGCTCAAGGGCAAGGTCGAGGCGGGGCGTTTTGTCGAGGGAGAAAAGGCGCGCATCGCCGTCCCCGTCGCGCCCTTGCGTCCGGCACCTGATGCTATCAGGGGCATCGATACCGAACTCCTTTTCGGTGAAGACATCACCGTCTTCGAGCGCAGGGATGGCTGGTGCTGGGTCAAGGCCGAAAGCGATGGATATGTCGGCTATCTCCCCGAGACGTCGATCTCGAGCAGCATGTCCGAGCCGACGCATATCGTCCTGCCGCAACGGACCTTCCTCTATCCCGAGCCGGAACTCAGGAAGCCCTATGTCAGCGTGCTATCCATGGGCAGCCGTGTCCGGGTGACTGATGCCGTGGAAGGGCCAAGGCACAACCGCTATGTCGTGCTGGAGGATGGCGCCGCGATCTTCGAAAAGCACGTCAAGCCGATCGGCGAGATCGGCGAGGATGATTATGTCGATATCGCGCTCCGTTTCCTGGAGACGCCCTATCTCTGGGGTGGCCGTTCGGGACTCGGCATCGATTGTTCCGGCCTCGTGCAACTGTCCCTCATGATGGCGGGACGCAGCGCCCCTCGCGACACCGACATGCAGGCGGTCGGCCTGGGCGAGCCGATCGAGCGCCAGGAGCTGCGACGGGGCGATCTCGTCTTCTGGCCCGGTCACGTCGCGATCATGGAAGATCCCGAGACCATCATCCACGCCAACGGCCACACCATGTCGGTCGTCCGGGAAAATTTCGAAGCGGCGATCGAACGTATTGGCTGGCTATACGATCGCCCGACCGGCTACCGCCGCCCTTGAAGCAATGGCGGAACTCTAGGCGGCCGGAAACGTTACCCATTTGGATTAACCACTGTGCCGATGCCGGGAGAATATCTATGCCGGTTACTGCAATGGAACTGAAGGTCAAGAACATCGTCAGCAATGGGCAACTTCCAAGAAGCAGCAAGGTGAACGAGCTTCGGAAATTGCAGAGAGAAACGCGCGGCATCCAGCGAGCGGTGATCGGAAGACCGATGACCATAGACGATGGCATTCAGGATGATTTGCGCGTCGTTGAGAAAGCACTCCAGCAGCTCGGTGCCGATACGCAGGACAGCGGCTTGATGTGACTGGCTTTTCAGGCCGTTGCTTGTTGAGAGGGCCTCTTCGGCCACACGCTCATGCCGCCAGTCCAGCCTTCGAATGCCTTCGATAACTGTAGCACCCGCATGTCGCCAAACCGTGGCCCAATGATCTGCAGGCCGATCGGCATGCCGGACCGGGAAAACCCGCAATTGATCGAGGAGGCCGGCTGCTCGGACATGTTCCAGGGAACCGTGAAGCAGATATGCTCGAAGGGCCTTTGCGAATCGTTGGTCGGTGATGCCCATTCGGCGGGGTAGGAAACGATCGGATTGGTCGGGGAAAGCACGGCATCCACCTCTGTAAACAGCTTTCCGCAGGTCTTGCGCATCTCGATCGTCTGGTTGAAGCCGCGCACCGCCTCGACGCCGCTGATATCGGCGCCGCCTTTCGCCCAGTCATGGATGTAAGGCAGGATCGACTGCCGTCGTTCCTCGCTCAGGCCGACGATATCCCCCCAGAAGCGGGCTCGCCAGAACACGTCGAGCCCGTCGAGCATTTCTCGCGTCAGGACCGGCGCGACATCGACAACGACAGCGCCGGCTTCCTCGAAACGCCGCGCTGCAGCGGCAACGGCATCGCGAACCTCGTCATCCACGGCAAGCCCGCAGCCGGCATCCAGCATCAGCCCGATCTTCATGCCGCGCACGTCGATATCGAGATCCATCCAATTGATATCGTTGGGGGGCAGGCTGGTTCCGTCACGCCAGTCCGGCCTCGATAGAGTTGCCATGGAATAGGCGGCATCCTCCACTGTGCGGGCCATTGGTCCCGCACAGCGCCCGACATAATAGGGATCGACCGGAATGCGCCCATGGCTCGGCTTGAAGCCGAAGACACCGGTCCAGCCGGCCGGCAGGCGCACCGATCCGCCGATATCCGTTCCGATATGCAGAGGCCCATAGCCCGCAGCGGCAGCCGCCGAAGCACCGGCGCTCGAGCCGCCGGGGTTCTGTGTCGGGTCCCAGGGATTGCGGGTGAGTTTGTGGAAGCTCGAAAGGCCTGACGACAGCATGCCGTAGTCGGGGCAGGTGGTCTTGGCAAAGAGGATTGCGCCGTCTTCGCGCAGGCGGGCCGCGATCGGTGCATCCTCTAAAGCCGGCGTCAGTTCCGTCGCGCGCGTGCCGAGCGGCACTGGCTGGCCCTTCGTGGCGATCAGCTCTTTGAGTGTCACGGGAATGCCGTCGAGCGGCCCCGTCGGCGCACCCTTTGCCCAGCGCGCGGTCGAGGCGGCAGCCATGCGGCGCGCTTCATCGGGGTCGTAGGCGTAGAGCGCCGATATGACAGGCTCCCAGGCTTCGATGTGCTTTTCAAGCGCCAGCCAGTATTCGCTGGGCGAAAGGCTTCTTTCTGAAAAACGCTTTAGCAGGTCGCGAACGGAAATGTCGGTTTCTTCAGCCATGGTCGATCTCTTGGCGTCTCTCGCTTTGAAAAATCTATCGGCTCGCCTCGCGCGGGTCGAACAGGTCACGCAATCCGTCACCGAGCAGGTTGAAGCCTAAAACGGAGAGGGCAATTGCGAGGCCGGGCAGGATGGCAAGCCACGGCGCAAGCGCCATATAGGTCTGCGCGTCGGCCAGCATCCGCCCCCAGGTCGGCGCCGGCGGCGGCACGCCGAGGCCGAGGAAGCTCAGGCCCGCTTCGGTCAGGATCGCGAGGCCGAGCTGGATCGTCACCTGCACGATGATCCCGCTAATGATGTTCGGAAGCACATGGCGCGTGGTAATAGTGAGCCGCGTATTGCCGAGCGCCCGCGCCGCCATCACATAGTCGCGGCTCCAGGCCTGCAGCGCAGAACCGAGCGAGACGCGGGCAAAGACGGGGACCATGAAGACTGCGATCGCGATGATAGCCGTCAGCCGGCCGGTGCCGAGAAAGGCGCCGAGCACCATGGCCGACAGGATCGGCGGCAGCGCAAAGATGACATCGCAGGCCCTCAGCAGAAGCGACGCGAACAGGCCGCGCTCGGCCGCCGCAAGCATGCCGATGATCGTTCCGATGAGGCCGCCGATCGCCACGGCCGAGACCGAAATCGACAGCGAATTCCAGCAGCCGACCATCAGCATCGACAGAACGTCGCGACCGAACTGATCCGTCCCGAGGATGCCGAAGGTAAGCGGCGGCTGCAGCTTGTGGATGATCTGCATCTTTGCTGGCGGCAGCGGCGTCCAGAACAGCGACAGGACTGCAATGCCGACCAGCACAAGAATGATGACAAGGCCGACAAGGAGGTTGGTGCGCTTGCGGATGCGCCCATAGCGAGAGCGGGAGACGATGATTGGTTCGACCGAGACGGCGCTCATGCATGGCCCCCGGCGCGAAGACGCGGATCAATGACGAGATAGGAAAGATCGACCAGAAAATTCATTACGATGACGAGGCCGGCAAAGAACAGCACCACGTCCTGCATGACAATGATATCGCGCTGTGTCAGCGCCTGATAGGCAAGCCGCCCGAGACCCGGCAGGTTGAAGACGTTCTCGATCAGCACAGCGCCGGCAATCAGGAAGGTGAACTGCAGGCCGAGGATGGTGAGGATCGGCACCAGCGCATTCGGCACGACATGGCGCCAGAGAATGAAGCCGTTCGACAGGCCCTTGGCGCGCGCCGTGCGGATGAAATCCTCATGCAGCGTATCGAGAACAGCCGAACGCGTCACTCGTGTCAGCACGCCCGCCTGCGGGAGGGCGAGCGCGACTGCCGGCAGGACAAGCGCCCGCAACGCCGGCAGCGCGCCGCCGCCCCATCCGGGAAAGCCGCCGGCCGGCATCCAGCCGAGCGTCGTGGCAAAGAGGATGATCAGCAGCAGCGCCACCCAGAAACCGGGCACCGCGATGCTCATCTGCGAGAAAAGCGAGGCGACGACATCGAACACGCCGCCGCGCCGGGCCGCAGCTGCAACGCCGAGCGGAAGCGCGATCAGCACCGACAGGATGATGGCGAGGATTGCGAGTGGCAGGGTCACGGCGAGCCGTTCCAGGATCAGCCCGGCAACGGGGACGCCATAGGTATAGGACTGGCCGAGATCGCCGCTGATCGCGCCTGCGAGCCAGCCGAGATATCGCAGGATCAACGGATGATCGAGACCCATCGCGTGGCGAAGTGCCGCCAATGTCTCCGGCGTCGCCGACGTGCCGAGCGTGATCGCCGCCGGATCGCCCGGCAGGACTGCCATGACCGTAAAGACCAGCAGCGAAACTGCGATCAGCGTCAGGATAAGCCCGATGATCCGGCGGGTGAGGAGGACGATCATTGCATTCCCATGCCGGACCTCTTCCGGTTCAGTATCGATATGTCATTCGGCTGGCGGCTCATGCCACCGGCGGCGTTCTGATGGGTCATTCCTCCCAGGAAACATTCGTCAGAACGTTCGACGGGATCGGTTCGTTTTCCCAGAGCCCCTTCAGCTTCTTGTCCCAGACGCCGAGCTTGGGCATAACGAAGAGATAAAGCGCCGGCACGTCCTCGGCGAGGATCTTTTGCGCTTCGCCATAGAGCTTGTTCTGCTCGGCCGGATCTGATGTCTCCTGGATCTTCTTCATCAGGTCGTTGAAGGCGGGGACCTTGTAGTTGAAGTAGTAGTTGTCGCGCGAATAGATATCGATATCTAGCGGCTCCGCATGCGCGACGATGGTCATGTCATAGTCGCGGCCGGTGAAGACGTCCTGCACCCACTTTGCCGGAAACTCGGTCGGCTCGATGTTCATCGTCACGCCGATATCGGCAAACATCGCCTGCATCACCTGGGCGCTACGCGGCGCATAGGGCATCTGCGGTGTCTTGATGGTGAAGGTGAAGCCGTTGGGATAGCCGGCCTCTGCCAACAGCGCCTTGGCCTTGGCGGGATCGAAGGGCAGGGTGCCGGTCATGTCGACATAGCCCGGATCATTCGGCGTATAGTGGCTGCCGATCGGCGTGCCCAGGCTCGACCATGCGCCGTCGATGATCGTCTTGCGGTCGAGCGCCATCATCAGCGCCTGGCGCACGCGCTTATCGTTGAAGGGTTTGCGCGTGTTGTTCATGCCCGCAACGACCTTAAGCTCGGTATTGCCGACCTTGGTCGTAAGCCGCGCGTCGCCATCGAAGGAACTCATCAGCTCGGGTGCTCCGAATTCCGGAAAGGCGTCGACGTCACCGGCCCTGAGCGCCGCTGCTTCCGCCTGCGGATCGGCAATGAAGCGGAACGTCACCTTGTCGAGCTTTACCTGGACGTCCTTGTTCCAGTAGTCGGGGTTCTTGACGAGATCGACATGGTCGCCCTTGGCCCAGGTGGAGAATTTGAACGGCCCGGTGCCGACAGGCGTCATCTTGTCATTGGCGGCCGACTTCGGACCGACCATGACGGAGGAGGGCCAGCCGAGCCAGTAGAGCAGGCTGCCGGCCGGCGAGGACAGATGCAGCACCAGCGTCTCGGCATCGGGCGTGTCGATCGAGGCGATCGTCGAGAAGAAGCGCTTCTGCGGATTGACGGAGTCGGCGCCACGCGCCCGGTCGAGCGCGAACTTGGCGGCGGCTGAATCGAATGCCTCGCCATCGTGGAATTTCACGCCGGTCTGCAGCTTGAACGTATAGGTCAGGCCATCGGGTGAAATCTCCCAGCTCTTGGCGAGCTGCGGGATGACCTTGCCGCTTTCGTCGATTGCGACAAGCCCTTCAAAAACGTTCTGCCATGTCACCTGGCCGATCGCGACGGGTGCCGCAATCGTCGGATCAAGGCCCGTCGGCTCGACGGCCATGCCGAGGTTGAGCGTGGTCTTGGCGGCCTCGGCCGGCGTCAGGCCCATCAGCATCAGGCCGGCCGACATGGCCACACCCAGGGAAAGGAGCCGGACGAGACGCGTTGAAGACGCGAATGAAACCTTGATCATCATGTTCCCTTGTCTGGCTGCCGTGGCGTGACGACAAACCCCTTTTGAAGAAAATAGTGGCACCGCGCCGGTGCACACACAATGTCAATTTTGTGTGCTCGGTGTAGCCGAAAAAGCTACACAGGAAATTGTCGCCGGATGCAAGCCCGCAGCTATTCTTTCAAGTCACTCCTGCGGTCGGTTCGCTCGCGCATGAAGCGCTCGATGAAATCGAGAAGCTTCGTCGCAGCAAAGGATAATTGCCGATCGGGCGCGACGCAGAGATCGACATGGGTGCGGACACGGCTCTTGCCGCTGAGCGGTATGGCGACCAGCTGTCCCGCCTGGATTTCGCGATTGACGGTCAGCGCGGGCAGAAGCGTGACCGCGGCGCCGCTGAGAACAAGCTCCTTGAGCATTTCCAGCGAGCTCGTGATGAAGACCGGATCGAGCTCCAGTCCTTCCTTCTCGAACAACGCATCGAATGCCTGCCGGAAACCGAAGGACTGTTCCGGCAATGCCAGCGAATATTCGGCGAGTTCTCTCAGCGAAATATCCTGCCGCCCCGCCGCCGGGTGGTTCGGCGCCGCTATCAGGTCGTAGGCGATCTCCGAGCGCAGTCGCACCTTGGCGCCGGACATTGCCGGTGCAAACAGCGTAACGGCAATATCGGCCTCGGCACTGTTGACGGCTTCCACCGCCTGCCGCGCGCTGGTGATCGCTACCTGGAACCGCAGCTTCGGATATTTGAGGCTGAATTCGGCAAGCGCCGGCGCCAGCAGATTGGCGACGGTTGCCCCGTTGGCGTAGATGCTGACGCGTCCGCGCTGCAGTCCCTTCAGGTCGCCGATCAATTGCTGCACATGGTCGAGTTCGCGCAGCGTCCGGCCGGCCCGGGCGGCCAGCAGTTCGCCCGCCGCCGTCAGTTTCACGCCGCGGGCGCTGCGCTCCACCAGTGGCGCTCCGAAATGATACTCCAGGTTTTCGATCTGCCGGCTGATCGCGGTCGGGGCGACGTTCAGGTTCTCCGCAGCCTGGCGCATGGAATTGGTCCTGACCAATTCGTCGAAATACATCAGGGCCCGGATCTGCATTCACTTAAACTCCGCCGTTTGGCATCCTTTTCCTTTAGAGCAATTCCAGCAAAAGTGTTATACGGTTTTGCGTCCGGAATTGCGTCTATTCAAAGAGATAGAGCGGGTCGGCGATTCGAAGAAAAGCGGACGCGCTCTAGGCGATCATCGTCCCGCAGGAAAGCGGTCGCGCCATGCCTTCTGAGCCCCCTCGACCGGGAGCGCTGATGCCTCATAGATACCGCGGGCAATGGCGCGGGCCATGACCGATGTCGCGAGGTGACATAGTTCCATGAAGTCCAGCATATCAGCCATCGGTCGGTGCCCCGTTGAAGCGGCAAAGACCGTGTCGCCGTCGAAGGGCAGATGGGCGGGCAGCAGCGCTCTCGCCAGCCCGTCATGGCCAAGAATGGAGAGGCGGTGCGCCTCGGCCTTGGTGAGCGTCGCGTCGGTGACGATCGCGCCGATCGTGGTCGCTGTAACATTCACGCCTTTCAGGCGCATGGCAATGTCCCTGTCCGAGATCTGCTGCGGTAAGCCCAGCCCGCCGAACTCGCCGCCTCTCTCGAATGGAGCACCCCAGAAATGCGGGCCGTCGCCGATCGTCGCCGAGCCCAGCGCATTGACTGCGACGATCGCCGCAATCCGATGTCCTGTGCTGCTGACGGCACTCGCCGAACCGAGGCCACCCTTGAACGTCGCAGTCGTCGCGCCCGTTCCGGCGCCCACGGTGCCGAGCTGGAAAACGCCCTTCTTCGCAGCCTTGAAAGCGTCGTAACCGAGTTCGCGGTAGGGCGATTGCAGGCCCCAGTCCTTGTTGCCGCCGTTCAGCAGATCCATGAGGATCGCCTGCGGCACGATCGGCACGCGCGTCGTTCCCACCTGTAGCCCACGTCCGGCTTCGCGCAGGCCCGCCTGCACGCCACCGGCAGCATCGAGGCCGAAGGCCGATCCGCCCGAGAGCACCAGCGCATCGACCGTACCGACTGTCATCGAAGGATCGAGCAGCGCCGTGTCGCGTCCTCCGGGAGCGCCGCCCAGCACGACGCCTGAGGCAATCGCCGGCTCGTCGAAGACAACAGCGGTAACACCGGATCCGAGAGACAGATCCGTGACGTTGCCGACGGAAACGCCTTCGATATCGGTGAGGAGATTAAGGAGGTCGGCCACGGGTTATCCTTCGCTCGTCTGACATGCGCAGCATGCTGGCGATAGGATCGCAAAGAGGCCGGAAAGACAAGACCGCCCCCGGCCTGAGGCTCGGAGCGGTCTTAATTGTCGGGACTGACATAAATGGCAGTGGCTAGAGTCCCGGCCGTCGGCCTATGTCAGACATGCATCGGCCTTGCGTTCTGGCGCGCCAACAGGTCACGGATGGCGAGTTTCACCTCATCCGTGTTCCGGAAACGCTGCTCATCAAGATCATGCACATGGAATTTCACGGCGATGAACTTCAACCGATCTTCATCCGGGACAACGATGCCGACGGGAACGCCGGCGTATTCGATCACTTGCTTCTTCATAAAAAATACTCCCACTGCACTCACGTGGCGCAGATACGGCGAATTGACAGTTTTGGTCCGAGTGGGGGACGAACGTCACATTCGACAGCGCGGGCGGGAGAGTGCGCCCGAGCGGTCATGGCCAAGCACGAACCGCCCAAGGCCAAAAGCGATGACTTCGTATACCTGCATATCACTTTCCTTAGTTGGCGTTGTACTTGTATGGCTTTCCGGGCAGACCCGGACAGTCACCGATGAGCCGTTATTAATCTACCAATGATGTAGACTATAACGAAGATATCTACGGAACTATATTCCGAAAGATGTCAAAATGTCGACGATCGGAGAAATAAAATTCTTTTGCCGGCGAAGTTTAGGAAAGAACGATATCACGCTTTCGTACGACTTCGCGCGGCGAGCGGCTCGCCGATCACCGACCTACATTTAGGAAGTCGCAGCCTTATCGACAATGCCCAGTAAGGGTAAAAATAGGATGGTCGCGAAATCACCCTAATGGTTAATGCCGCCTTGAAGGCGGCTACCACCCCTCATCCAGCACCTTTTCCAGGGCCTTCAGGAAGAAATCGGCACTTTCGGGCTGCAGGCAGAGGGGCGGCTTGATCTTCAACACATTGAGGTGATCGCCAGTCGGTTGCATGACGATGCCGAGCTCGAGCAGCCGATCGCAGATCGCGGCCGTTTCTTCGGTGGCCGGCGTCAGCGAATCATGGTCGCGGACGAATTCGAGACCGAGATAGAGACCCATGCCGTGAACGGCCCCGACCAAGGGAAAGCGTCCCATCAGCCCGACAAGCCCGGCCTTCAGGCGATCGCCGACCTCACGTGCGTTCTGCTGCAGTGCCTCGTCCTTCAAAATGTCGAGAACCGTCAGGCCGACGACAGAGCTCACCGGGCTGCCGCCGGTCGAAGAGAAGAAATAGCCTTCCTTTTCCAGTGATTCGGCGATCTCGCGGCGGGTAATGACGGCGCCAAGCGGGTGGCCGTTGCCCATGCCCTTGGCCACGGTGATGATATCGGGCACGACGCCCTGCTGTTCGAAGCCCCAGAAAAAATGTCCAAGGCGGCCGTAGCCGACCTGCACCTCGTCGGCGATGCAAAGACCGCCGCGCTCCCGCACCAGGGCATACATCCTTTCGAGATAGCCGTTCGGCAGCGGAATGCCGCCGGCATTGCCGTAGACTGATTCGGCGATGAAACCGGCAAGTCCCTCGTTCCTTTCCCTGATCCCGTCGAGAACTGGCATTGCCGCCTCGACATAATCTGCGGTTGATTCCGGTCCGCGGAAGCGACCGCGATAGGTATTCGGCGCCATCACGGGATGCACCCAGTCCGGCCGCGTCGTCAGAGCCTGCGGATTGTCGGCAATCGAGGTGGAAACGGCATCGCTTGCGACCGACCAGCCGTGATAACCCTCCAGCAGGCAGAGCATATTCACGGAGCCGGTATGCGCCGCGGCCAGACGAAGCGCCAGGTCGTTGGCTTCCGATCCGCTATTGACAAGAAAGACGCTGTCGAGCCCTTCCGGCGCCAAAGCCGTCAGCCGCTCGCAGAATTCCGCGACAGCCGCATAGTGAAATCGGGAATTGGTGTTGAGCCTTGACCATTGCTGCTCGACCGCCGCCGTCAGCCGCGGATGCGCATGACCAAGAATAGTGACGTTGTTGACCATGTCGAGATAGGCGCGGCCTTGCACATCGAAGAGATGTTCCCGCCAGCCGCGCTCGATTTGCGGCGGATACTGATAGTAATGTTTCTGCGGCTTGGCGAAATGTGCGTCGCGCAGCGCGAGCCAGGCTGTGGCCTGCGGTCTCGGTGCGTCCATCGCCGGGTTGAGAATGCCGGCCGGGGACGGACATATGTCCGCCCAGACCTCGGCATGACCGGCGCTGCAGAAAAGCGGCGGCACCAGCGAGGGCATGCGGCAGAGCTGGACGCGCAACCCGCCCACCGAAGCTTCTTCTCCCGAGACGGTGCCGAGGGGCTCGCCCGCTGCAACTTCGGCGTCCTCTTCCAGCGAGGAGTCCGCGCCGTCGAGATGAAGGCTAAGATCGTCTGACGACAGAACCAGATGCTGCCCCTGCCAATGGATGCGCCCGGCAAAGGGCGCTGCGACTGCGGTGCCTGCCGGCAGGCAGATATCGCTATGCAGGGCGAAATTCTGCGGTGGCTCAAGGCTCAGGGTCTTCGTATGGGTAAGCCGGAATTCGCCGTAGCGTGTTGCCGCAATGCTGGATTCGATCGCGGCCCTTGCGAGCAGCTGCCAGTCCATATCCGGTTTCGACCAGTTGCCGTCCCCGAAATTCGCGCTTGTGACCGAGAGGTCGATGACTGTCATGGTCTCGGATGCAATGTCGGGCAGCAGCGGCAACCAGCCCGTCTTATCGAGCGCAGGCATGTCCACGCCCACCGCCTTGAGGATTGCGGCCTCCATGACATCGGGATCTGCCGAGGTGGCGATCTCGAAGATTTTGCGTTCGTATTCCAGATTGCGGCGGACGTAATCATTGTCCGGATCGATGGAGAGCTGCTGCTCGCCGCTGGCGGCAAGGATGACGGCGCGCGCCACGGTCAGCGGCCAGAGCGCACGCAGCTCCGCATCGTTGAGCGGATAGGCGGCGTGGTAGGCCTGAATTGCCGGAAGGATGGCGAATGCGTCGCCCTCCACGTGATGCAGAAGCGAAGCGCAGGTCACGGCGAGATCGCCGACCAGCCAGCCCTGGATGATGTCGCCGAAATCGATGACGCCATCAGGGATGAGACGGCCGTTGGCATCCGGCCGGCTGACGACGTTGTCGCCTGTCACATCGTGATGAACAGGCTGTATGCGCAGGCCGCTTGCCAGCGGCTGGATCCGCTTGACGGCTGCCACCATCGCCTTGGCGATACGGTCGCGGGTTTCGTTATTGGTGATTGCCGAGAGCAACTGCACGGCAACCGGACCGGCGCGGCGCAGATCCCATTGCAGGTTGCGGTCCAGTCCGAGATGGTCGAAATCGGAGAGATCGCTGGCAAGGCGTGCGCAGAGCGCGCCGAGGGCCGAGATCGAGGCGACCGGGAGGTGCTTGCGGCCCGTCAAAGACTGGCCGTCGAGATATTCCAGCAGGCGGACCCGGTATTCCTGATCGTGCAGGGTGAGGTCGACGATCTCCTCACCACTCAAGGATGGAATGACGGCCGGAACGCGCAGCGCATTTTCCTTGGCCTTGAGATGCCGAATTGCCGCATTCTGCGCTTCGAGTTCGACAACGGCGTATTCCGCCCGGCAGATCTTCAGCACGTAGTGCGCCTGATCGGTTTCGACCCGATAATTCCGGTCCTGCTGGCTGCCGAGTTCGCTGAGCGTGCCGGAAAGTCCGTAATGTATGTGAAGGATGTCCGATGCGTCTTCCGCCGAGACCTCCGGTCTTGGCAATTGAATACGGTTGGCGAGAGCGACGTCGGCCATGGCATCCCCGGAAAGCGGTTATCTACAACAGCAAATAAGCGCAAACCTGCCAGCGGCAAGACAAAGATGCAATCGCCCGTGATACTTAGGCAGGATTGCGTTTCAGATGGTTGCTTCGGGCTATCCGATCGAGGGCTGGGCGACCAACAAAAAGAGCGCCGGTTTCCGGCGCTCTGTCATGCGGCTGCTGTCGACCCTCACCCCATCCTCTCCGACGCATAGCTACCCGGGCTTGCCGGAAAGACGACGGTGCGGTTGCCGTTGATGAAGGTGCGGTGGTGGATATGGGCATGGATGGCGCGGGCAAGCACCTGGCTTTCGACATCGCGGCCCATCGAGACATAATCCTCGGCAGACTGCGCATGCGTGACGCGCACCGTGTCCTGCTCGATGATCGGGCCTTCGTCGAGATCGGCGGTGACATAGTGCGCCGTCGCCCCGATCAGCTTCACGCCGCGCTCATAGGCCTGCTTGTAGGGATTGGCGCCCTTGAAGCTCGGCAGGAAGGAATGGTGGATGTTGATGATGCGGCCGGACATCTTGCGGCACATGGCGTCCGACAGGACCTGCATGTAGCGGGCAAGCACGATCAGCTCGGTGCCGCTCTGGTCGGCAAGGTCCAGAAGCTGGGCTTCCGCCTGCGGCTTGTTTTCCTTGGTGACGCGGATGTGGTGGAAGGGGATGTCGTGGTTGACGACGACCTTCTGGTAGTCGAAATGGTTGGAGACGACGCCGACGATATCGATCGGCAGCGCACCGATCTTCCAGCGATAGAGCAGGTCGTTGAGGCAATGGCCGAAGCGCGACACCATCAACAGCACCTTCATGCGCTTGGTGGCATCGTGCAGCTCGGCATCCATGGCGAATTTCTCTGCCACCGGCCTGAAGCCCTCGACCAGCGCCTCTGACCCAACCCCTTCCTCCGAGATGAAGCTGACGCGCATGAAGAACTTGCCGGTGTCGAGATCGTCGAACTGCGAGCTGTCGACGATGTTGCAGCCCTGCTCGGCCAGATAGTTCGATATCGCCGCAACAATCCCGCGCGTCGACTTGCAGGATACCGTCAGAACGTAGCTCTTCATGTCGTTTTCCTCTGTGGCAGGTGATGCCGCCTGCTTAAATCAAATGAAAAGCGCCGGATAGGTCGAGGAAATTTCATTTCTGCGACAATGAGTGTGGCAAGCCCTCAAATTCCTGCAGGATTGGTCTCGACCCTCGGTGCTCCCTGCCGTCCAAATTACGGAAGGCACCGGAAAATCCCGTTCCCATTGCGCCTTCGAAACGCGTATCCCCGCCGTGACGGCTCGACGGGCAGGCGTTTTAAGGCTTCAGGTCTCATCCTTTGGACGGGCTGGCCTTGGACGGGCTGGCGAGTACCGGCGCGCTTCTGCGCCATTTCTTCCATCGCGTCGGCGTCGTCAGTTCATGGACGATAGCGCCACCGATGGCAGAGAAGATCATGCATGCGGTCACGAAGACCGGACCGTGGGTGACGATGTCGATCTTCAAGATGCCGCAGGCGACGCGCAGGAAAGCCAGGGTAAAGGCATGGGTGATGTAGACACTGTAGGATGCATCGCCGAGATAGTTCAGCCAGCCGATTTCGGGCAGGCGGGAGAAATCGATCGAGACGGCGGAATAGACGATGATGACCGCCGGAATGCCCCACATATAGGAGCGCATACTCGCATCGCACAGCGTTTCGTTGATGAGCAGAAACGCAAAGCCGAGCGCGATGGCAGGCCATGCCAGTCTTTGCGGCAAGAATATCTTTTCGAGATAGAGCTTGGCGAGAACCACGCCTGCCAGGAACTCGTAGATGATCGGATCGCCGTAGAAGGTTGTCGCCGTGCTCTGAAAGGGCAAGAGATGGCAGCCGACGATGATGGCAGTCATCGCGCCGAAGAGTGAATAGAGCCGCCATCTTTCAGGCACCAGCAGAAGCAGGCCGAACACGCAATAGAAGAACATTTCATAGTTCAGCGTCCAGCCGGGCACGACGATCGGCGTGATGAGATCGGGATCGGCCGGATTGCGCCAGGGCAGGAACAGCAACGAAGCGATGAGATGCGGGAGGTTGAAGACGGTCGATTTGAGGATCGTCGGAGCGATGAGGGCGACCACGGCCGAAAAGATCGTCGCCAGCCAGTAGAGCGGCACGATGCGCTTGATGCGCCGGCGATAGAACTCGATCGGCGAAATCCGCCGTCCCACCGTCGTCAGCCACATGACGAAGCCGCTGAGAACGAAGAAGATGTCGACGCCGGTCTCTCCAAACAGGTGAAACTGCCAGTCGAAGCCGGCATTGACCTTGGGAACCTGCAGGACCGAATGGAAATAGACGACCATCAGCGCGGCGATCGCACGCAGATACTGGAGCTGAACAAGCATGGAACGCCCTAACCCTTACGCAGCCATGACATGCTCGGAAAGATCTGGCGTCTCCCTCGATTAGCCCGGCACCTTGCTACTCGCTACATCTTCAAGGTGTTCCTGGGTCGAGCGGGGATTTTCGGAAAACCGCATATATCCGACCAGGAGCCACAACAGCCCGGCGATCTTCATCGAAAAGATCGCAGTTCCGCCAATCATCATATTCAGAAAAATGAAAAGAGAAAGTGAATGGGCGCAGCGACGCTGCGCCGGGCTCTCGCCTGCGGGAAAGAGGCAGATGAACAGCCAAAACATGATAAGGCCGAAGATCGTCGACCCGTAGATGAGATAGACATAGCCGCTATCGGCGAATTCGGTGATGCGCGAGACTTCAAGGCCAAGCACGGCGTTGACGTCAAGATCGAGCATCTTAGTGATCGTCAGACCGATGCGGCCGGTGAAATTGTCTCCCGTCTCGTTGGGCTTCATGTAATGCACGAAGAACCCGACCAGGATCAGCATCGGCATCAGCACGAGGTCGAAGGCCTTCGGGATTTTCGGAAATAGAAAATAGCCGAATATGCTGATGAAGGAGAAGATCAGCATCGTGCGGGTGTCGTTGGTCAAAAGGATGAGCACGATCGTCGCGATGCACAGAGCCTTTTCGATGAAACCCAGCTTCGGCCAGAAGGACAGCAGGTAGATGACGATCACGCCGCAGAAATTGGCAAGCGACACCTGCTCCAGGAAGATCGACGAGGAGCGGTGATTGATAAGGCCGAAGGAGAAGCGACCTTCGAAACCCAGTGCGTTGGCGAAAAGGCCGGTATTGTTGAAGCTCGCCTGCTTGATGCCGCGCGTGTTCTCGAAATATTCGCCGGGTCCAAACAGCGAAACGTAGAAGGGAGTGCTGACCACCTCGCAGACCAGGCCCGCAAAAACGCACAGGCAGCCGATGAAGAACGCAAGCCGCATCGTGCGCTCGTTGGCCCAGCCGCCGATTCCCGCAAAGCAGAAGACAATCAGCACATTGCGGAACTGATCGATGAAGGTGATATGGTTGAGCACCGTCACGTAGATCGTCATGATCAGCGTAAAGAGGAGATAGAGGAAGAGCGGCAGATCCTCCTCATAGATGCCCTTCTTCAGGATATAGGCGACGCTGAGCAGCATCGCCGTGCTTTCGCAGAGCACGACGGGCGTGACAGTCAGATGCATGATGTTGTGGTTGATATAGGCAAGGATGCAGTTGTAGAGCACCGACAGCAGCGTGATCGCAAGAATGGGATAGTCGATGCGCTGCTTTTCGCCTGAACTATGCATGAAATATCCAAAAATGACGGCGTTCGGTCGCCCGGCCGCAGGATATCAGTCACGTGATTCGCGGCAAAGGCCGGATCGAGCGGTCAGTTCCCGGGTTTGACCGCCGTGCATGCCGGCGCCGGCAATGCCTTCTTGCTAAGACCTGCGGTCAGAACCTTCATCTGCGGCTTGTCCCTGCCGTTGCGGGGCTGAACGTTCAGCGGCTCTTCCGGCGGCCACCAGTCGCCCGCCGCCCAATAGGTCCAGCCCAGCCAGACATCGCTGTTCTGGTTCATCACGTCGAGCATCTGTGTCAGGCCGTTCAGGCACGGGTCGTTTGCCCCGGCGCCGAATTCGCCGAGGAAGCCGCGCTTCTTGTTCTGACGCAGCCAGTTGGTCACCTCCACCAGCCCTTGGCGGGCCTGGTCCGCACCTTCGCAGGTCGCGTGAGTGCCTGAGGAGTCGGCGTCCAGATACTGATGGAACTCGTAGGCATAGTAATCGAGAGGGTCCTTGACGCCGATCATGACACTGGCGTTCGAGCCACCACCGAGCCTGTCCTGGCTCCAGGTCCAGGCGCCGCTCCAGATCGTTCCCGGAACCAGGATGAGATTGCGGGCGCCGACGGTCCGGATGCTGCGAATGGCCGTGTTGGCCGCGTTCAGCCAGTCGGGTGCCTTGATGTCATGCGGCTCGTTCATCAGCCCGAAGAGGACGCCGTTCTCGTTGGCGAACTCAACGGCCAGCCGCGCCCAGAAATCGCCGAAGGCGATGTCTGTTGCCGGTCGCTGCGTGACCTGCGTCTTGTCGTAGTAGCCGAAATTGTGCGGATCGAGAACGACGGCCATGCCGTTCTTGCGGATGAGCTCGACGGCGTCCTTGAGATGCTGCAATTCACCCGTGTCGAGTGGTTGCCCCAGCGTCGGCTGCAACCGTTCCCATTTGAAGGGCAGACGGACGACGTTCATGCCTTTACGGGCGAAATAGCGCACCGTCGCTTCGGAAGGGTAGGTATAATTCGTGCCGAGAACCCCGCCGCGATCGCCATATTCCGCGCCGGAAAGATTTATGCCGCGGTAGCATATCTCGGGAGTCGCTGCACCGGATGTATTTGCGGCCAAGGCTGGTAGGAAAACGGCTGTGGCGGCAAGTGAAAGACGCATCAGCCTCTTTACTATACTCATGCAGGCTCCCTTTCCTCGCACACCAAGGGGAAGGCGGCTCTCCGGACGCTACTTCTTACAGGCGCCCGGATGACAGGTCTATGTGGGTCAGCCAGCAATTGTCGGTGAGATCTGGACGAGATTGGAACGTCCTTAAGAATCCCTTAGCCAAACATTTCTAAACTCCAGGTGATCTGCCGTGTACGGGTAATGCGGACGGCAGCGAAAGTCTGACATGAGTTCGTACGAGAAGAGTAAGGGAACAAGCCGCCTTCCGAGCTGGCGCAGCAACGAGCCGCCTCCTGGGCAGCCCGAGGATCTTCGTATGCGCGGCCCCGTGATCCGGCCGTCAGATTTCATCCAGCAACCCCGGCCTGCGCCTGTCAGCGAGTTGCGCGAACGCGCCGGAGAGGAAATTGCACGACAGACATCCGCGCAGGCGGAAACTCGACCGGCACCGGCACCGGCACCCGTACCTGCTCCCAGCGCTCCGCCGCAGGAAGAGGTTCACGAAAAGCCCGTCGAAACAGTCGCGCCCGGCCCCATTCTCGATCTCCGCTCCGCCGTTCGCGCGATCTGGGCGAGACGCCTGCTCATTATTATTCTCGCGGCAATCATGGGTGGTCTTGGCGCCGCTGTCATTCCAATGCTGCCGCAGAAATTCACGGCGGAGACCAGTCTCTACTTCGATCCGCATCAGGTCAGTGCTTCGGATCCGCAACAGGGCACCGCGGCGCCAGAATTGATTTCCGCGCTCATCGACAGCCAGACGCAGATACTCGGCTCCGGAAAGGTCATGGGTCGCGTGGTCGATGCCCTGAAGCTCGATCAGGATCCTCAATTCAACGGTGGAGCGACCGGCGAGACCGCGAAATACGTCGCGATCGCGGTGCTGCAGAAGGCTGCGGTCATCGCCCGTGAAGCCACCACCTATGTGGTCTCGCTCAAGGTTACGACGCGCGACCCCTTGAAGTCGGCCCAGATCGCAAACCAGATCGTGACGTCCTTCAGGGACGAGGAAAGCAAGGCGGCTGCGACGGCCTATCACAGCACCAACACTGCTCTCGACAGCCGTCTGGACGACCTGCGCCAGCAGGTCCTCGATGCCGAGAAAGCCGTGGAAACCTATCGGGCGGATAATGACATGGTCGCCGTGCAGGGTGGCGGCTTCATTTCCGACAAGCGCCTGACCGCGCTGAACGACCTCCTGGTCACTGCCCAGCAGAAAACCATCGAGGCCAAGGCCCGTGCGGACGCCGTCGGCAAGCTGAGCTTTGAGGATGTCGTTGCCAGCACCAGTCCGCAAGCCCTGAACTCTACCTCCAATTCTCTGACCAATCTGCGTCAGCAATATGCCGTTCAAGCCGCCAATGTCGGAAGCCTCGAAAGCCAGCTTGGCGCTCGCCATCCGAGGCTGCTGGCGGCGCGGTCTTCCCTCGAAAGCATAGCGGCCGAAATTCGCAGCGAGCTTCAGCGCCTGTCGACGTCAGCGCAATCCGATTATGAGCAGGCGCAGAAGGCGGAGCAGGGCATTGCCAAGGAGCTTGCGGTCCAGAAGGCAACCCAGGTCAACACGTCGGGCAAGCTTGTCGAACTGAACGAGCTTGAACGCAAGGCGACCGCGGCAAGGGACATCTACCAGGCTCTGACGAAACGCTCGGACCAGGCGAGCGAAGACCAGAGCCTGTCGCAGACCAATATCCGCGTCATCTCCGAGGCGGTGCCGCCATTGAAGGCTGACGGGCCGGGAAGATCGGTCATGATGGTGGCCGGCCTGATCGCCGGCGCCCTTTTCGGCATCGGCCTGGGCATGGCTATTGCTGTGATCGCCAGCCTGTTTCGGCATCCTGTCATACGCGGCTATTTGTCGAAATGATCCGCAGCGTCGGCGGTCTGAGAATGGTCGTATCGAGATTCGCCGCCCTGTCGATCCACCGCACCGAACACGGAGAAGTGGTGGGAGCTGTTGCCTTTTGGCTCCAGAGGCATCAATAGAGGTTCCTGCCTGGACAAATACACCGGGAACCATGCAAGAGATATGATACGCTGTTCTTATGATCGGCGCCGGAGGAAGACATAGCTATGATACCGGCCGATAAGCTCGTTCTACCCTTCCTCGCGCTACCCCGTACGACCAAGCGCGCCCTAGCGCTGATCGTGGACTCCAGCCTGTGTGTTCTCACTGTCTGGTTCGCATACTGTCTTCGTCTGGATGGTTGGGTGATTCTGGAAGGCGTCGAATGGCTGCCGGCAATCGTGTCCCTGCTTGTCGCAATCCCGATCTTCATCGTGCTTGGTCTGTACCGCGCCATCTTCCGCTATGCCGGACTGTCCGCCTTCATGACCGTTGTAAAGGCCGTTTCGATCTACGGTTTGGCCTTCATGACGATCTTCACCGCGATCAGCGTACCGGGCGTGCCGCGAACCGTTGGCATCCTGCAGCCACTTCTGCTGCTGATCGCGATTGGCCTTTCGCGCATGTGGACGCGTTACTGGCTTGGTAACGCCTATCAACGCCTCCTCAATCGGAATGCCCTCTCCAGGGTATTGATTTATGGTGCCGGGACTTCCGGTCGGCAACTCGCCGGTGCACTTGCAAACAGCGCCGAACTCAACGTCGTCGGCTATCTCGATGATGACAAGAATTTGCACGGCAGCATCATGGGCGGCTTGCCGATCTACGACCCGTCGGATTTGGCTGCGTTGGTCGCAACCGGGGAGATCGGCGACGTCCTCCTGGCATTGCCCAATGCCACCCGACAACGTCGCAACGAAATCCTGGAGGAGATGCGAAAGGTCAGAGTGACCGTGCGAACGATGCCGGACTTGACCGCGCTCGCGCAAGGCCGCATCGCCGTAACGGACCTGAAAGAACTCGACATCGAAGATCTCCTCGGCCGCAACGTTGTCGTGCCGGACCAGGCTCTGCTTGATCGACATATTAAGGACAAGGTTGTCATGGTGACGGGGGCAGGAGGGTCCATCGGCAGTGAGCTCTGCCGTCAGATCCTTCGAAATGGTCCTGCCTGCCTTCTCTTGCTGGAGCAGAATGAATTCGGGCTCTACGCCATTCACGCCGAGTTGGAAAAGGCTGCACTGCTACTTGAGCGCGCAGATATACGCATCATTCCCTTTCTAGCTTCCGTCCGGGACGGTCGCCGGTTGCAGCAGATCATGGAAACATGGAAGCCGAGTACGGTCTATCACGCCGCGGCTTACAAGCATGTCCCACTCGTGGAGTATAATCCCGCTGAAGGAATCAAGAACAACGTGCTCGGCACGCTGACGACGGCCCGGGCCGCGCAGAATGCCGGGGTCGCAAGCTTCGTGCTCATCAGCACGGACAAGGCGGTGCGTCCGACAAACATCATGGGCGCCAGCAAGCGGCTCGCCGAGCTCGTTCTTCAAGCCTTGAATGCGGATCAGAAGCCGGGCGCGCCGACCACATTCTCGATGGTCCGCTTTGGCAACGTGCTCGGTTCGTCCGGATCGGTCGTGCCGCTTTTTCGCCAGCAGATACGCGATGGCGGGCCGATTACGCTTACGCATCCCGATATAACCCGCTACTTCATGACAATCCCGGAAGCGTCGCAACTGGTCATTCAGGCCGGCGCTATGGCACAGGGCGGCGATGTCTTCCTTCTCGATATGGGCGAACCCGTTCGCATTGCTGACCTTGCCATGCGGATGGTGGAGCTTTCCGGCCTGACTTTGCGCGACGACGAAAATCCCGACGGCGACATCGAGATGGAGATCACGGGGTTGCGGCCTGGTGAGAAGCTCTACGAGGAGCTTTTGATCGGCGATGATCCGCAGGCCACTCCGCATCCCCGAATCATGCGGGCACATGAGGATTTTCTGCCATGGCTGGAATTATCGAAGCGTTTGAACGCTCTGGAAGCGGCTCTCGATGAAAATGACGTGCCGCTGACGCGCAGCATGCTGGAAAAGCTTGTTGCCGGCTATTCGCCGACCGTGGAGGTCGTCGACCTCGTTTTCCGGGAGAGGGAAGCAGACACAGCCGCCTGATGGATCTGCTTGCTAGCCAGCATCTTTCGCATTTTCACCGCGTAGTACCAGCGTCGAACCTGGTCGTGGGTGCGGAACCAGTGAGCCGAGACACGAAGCATGAAGTGCTTTTTGACTGCCCGGTAATGCACTCGCCTGCCGATTGCAGTATCCCCCCTGAACGGGCTGAACTCGACGATGTTCTTTTCCATTGAAAAGGTTTGAACGCCGGTCGACCAACCGCGCTCAAGGGCGACGTCGAAAGGCAACAACATCGGTCGGAGCGTAACCAGCAGCTTTTGAGCTGCCTTACGCGTGAGAATATAACAGGCGGCCGAGCCTTGTGGCCCGTGCAGACAGCGACCGACGATATCCCTTTCGGACGTTTCCAAATGCGGCTTGAATCCGACGGCGCGGTGGTTGACGAGTTTTACCAGGCCCATATCGGGCGCGGCAGTGATTGCCGCAATGGCACGCTGTATCAGCCTGGGATTGAGGTCGACGTCATCCTCGATGATGATCGCCAGTTCGTGGCCACTGTCGACAAATTGCTCCATAGCCATCAAGTGGCTGCGGTAGCAGCCATATTCGCCGGCCAGAAGTCTTCTGCCGTTATGATATACAAATTGATGGGGATGGAAATCGACCCGATCCTGCTCGGGAACCGCACTGCCGTCGACGGCCGCAATACGCACAACGTTTAGACCGTACCGCACGGCTTGTCCGCGCAATCTTTCCCACCGGTCGACGGAGCGATCCAAGTTGATCGCATATATGAGAATGGGTGCTGCCGGAACGTCGGCTGCATCGCTATCTGCGGACGATTTCCCCCGACTCACTCGCTCGAGAATAGCCTTAACTCCGACTAAATAATCCCACCCGCAAGACACGGTATGCCTGATATCTCATGCTAATGTAGCAGAAACCCATAGGGACACAAACAAGGATTGCGTCTCTGCCACTCTCCCCCGGCTATATGAACCCGGCTGTCGGAGACTGCAAGACGTTTTTAATCTCCTGTGTATAAGGTCGGATCTGCGCAACAGCGCTATCCCATGAAATTCCGGGGCCAAAGCCGATCTCGCCATGGGAGCGGCACGTCTTTCCGCGATCTCCGGACCACTCAGGACGACCGATAGCGTTGACCACGGTGCCTGAAGAGATGCTTGCCTTTACCTTGGCGTAAGTCATGGCGATCACTATATCGAATGGAGGCCAATGACCGAATGTTGAGACACCGCTAAGGACCAAGGCAGATGAAGATCGCCATCAGAACCACAATCGTCGCCTTGGTGTTTGCTGCTATCGCTCCTGGTCTGTCCATGGCGGGAAATCCGGTCAATTGGGCCGCTGCGGGAAAGACCATATATCCCTACAAGGATTTGCCCGGCGTCACTGCACCGACGCAACAGACAGCGGACGACAAGTTCAGCTGCCGCACCACGACCATTCATTCCTATTGGTGGCGTGGTGGCATCTATCGTGGACTGCCGCGGCTTGGCTATGTCTGTGACCAGAACGGTGTCATATCGTCGAGCACCAGACCGCCGAATTGGTCCTACTGGCAGTATAACGACCGGAACAGATAATAACAGCACGCTGTTTGTCGTAGTTCATAGCGCGCGGGCAGAGCTCCATGCCGCCGCGACGGGGGTCGTATCGCAGCGTACAGTTGGTAAGCCTGTATGCCTCTGTCACAAAAACGATAGGATAGCTGCACAACAATCGGGATGCCTCCGAAAGCGATGTCTATGACCGAGAAGAGGAATCCAGATGAAGAAGATCATTTTGATTGCGGCTCTTGGCCTTTTTGCCTCAAACGCCATGGCGATGTCGCGGCATAACTCCCAGTCGATGACGTGTACCCAGGTGCATGACGAAATTGCAAAAGACGGCATGATGGTCTTGCGCTATCCGTCCAAGCAGAAATCAGACATGATGATGTACAGCCGTGCCGTAACAAACTCGATGAGCTGTGTCGGGATGGGCGGCATGGCAAACACGACCGTGCCGACGAGCGATGATCCGAAATGCAGGGTCAAAACCTGCAATCCCACAACCGGAAAAGGTCCGAACAAGAATCAGTAGCGCATTCAGGACGGTGGCCGCCTGCTATATCTGCATTGATGGAGGCAGAACAACGCCAATCCACGGTTTGCATCGCGACGACTGAAACGCAACGCAGGTAGCCACCGTTGGCGCTTGTTCAGCACAGCCACCAGCGGCAGCGCTGAACGCGGTCAACATAATGAAAAAATTAAAGATTTAAGGATGATCGTGGCAACGATCAAAATGGAATGGTGCCCAGAAGAGGACTCGAACCTCCACACCCTTTCGGGTACCAGCACCTGAAGCTGGCGCGTCTACCAATTCCGCCATCTGGGCGACGGAGAGCCATGTACGGGGGTGGCTCTTTGCTGTCAACAGGGTTTTTGAAGTTTTCATGGCAATCCGCAAAAAACCGTTTCCAACCACCCCTCGAACGGCGACGAAACCACTTCTCCTACGCTCTTGAAGGCCGTCCTCGAGATAGCCTCTCATCGCAATAGCGTGACCGCGTCTTGGATGGCGATGATTTCGCTCTACATTTTAGAGAATGCTGTTGTGGGGAAGTCGCGCAGGGGATGGAAAGTTGCCATGATCGTTTTCGCTAGGATCACGCTGGTTTGCGTGTCTCTTCTTGTTTTGCTTCTGTCCCCCCTGGCCGCGAATGCCGTGCCGCTGGGGTCAATCGGTCCACAGGTGCATTCGGATATCGTGAAGGTGCAGACGCTGTGCGATTACAGGGGCTGCTTTGGCTTCGGGCCTCGGCAAACATATCGCCCGCCTACCTATCGCCCCCCAGGATACCAGCCGCCGGTCTATTACAGGCCGCGCGCAACGGGTACGCCAAACCTCATATACCAGCCGCCGACCACGACCTCGGTCCCGCCGCCGGTTCGCCCTGCCACACGGGCGCCAACCCTCAGCCGCCAGCATGTTCAGTGGTGCCGGGGGAAATACCGCTCCTATGATCCGACTACGAATCGCTACCGGACCTTTCGCGGTGGGTCGCTGGTCTGCTACTCACCCTACCGATGAGCCGACCCGATCAAGCGTCCGCTGCAGTGCGGTCGGTATGGCCAAGGTCGCGGCCCGGATCGATAACATCGCGCACCCGCTGCTTGAGTTCCTTGGGGCCGGGAAAGCCGCCATCGCGCTTGCGTTCCCAGAGAAGTTCACCGTCGATGCGAATCTCGAAATTTCCGCCGGTACCGGGAATCAATGCTACTTCGCCGAGACTGTCGGTAAAGGTCTGCAGCAGCTCCTGTGCCATCCACGCGGCCCGCAGCAGCCAGTTGCATTGTGTGCAGTAGAGTATGCTTATCCGGGGCTTGTCGCTCATCAGCGTTCCTTTCGATCGATCCCGATTATCTAGAGAGCGCGGATAGCGGTCGCAAGCACTGAAGGTCCTCTTGATATTGCTGGAGAGGCGAGATTTGCCGCACTCTTTTTATTGCCGCACGCACTATATAGAAAAGGAAAGGCGGTCACCCGAATCATACGGGCGATCGGTCTTGATCAAGCGGGCGGACGGAGCGCGTGGATGGGCAGCGTAAAAAGCGTGAGATCACTGGGGGGCAGAATTCGGGCGCGGTTTTCCAATCCGTTGTTGGCGCTGGGGAGCGTGCCTGCCGCTCTTGGTGCTGCTATTGCCCTGGTTCTATTGCTTGCGGGCTCCAATCCGGCAGCCGCCGCGGATTGTGACGATATGGCTACGCCCGGCATAAACTGGAGCGGATGCCACCGGAACAACATCATTCTCCAGGGCAGCGATCTGCATGGTGCCAATCTTGCCGGCACCCATTTCGACAGCACCGATCTCAGCAACACCAATCTTCAGTCAGCCAATCTGGAAAAGGCGACCATGGTGCGCACCTGGCTGACGGATGCCCATGCGGAGGGTGCCAATTTCTCGCATATCGAGGCCTATCGTTCGAGTTTCACCAATGTCGTAGCCGACGGCGCCAGTTTTGCCGGTGCCGAGCTCCAGCGGGCGGACTTCAGCGGCGCCAGGCTGGCAAAAACGGATTTCGAGAAGGCGGAACTCGGCCGAGCCAATTTCGACAAGGCGGATCTGAGCGATACCCGTTTCACGCTCGCCAATCTTTCTCGCGCCAACCTTAGCAGCGCCAAGCTGCAGGGGCCTATCAATTTCGATAGGGCCTTCATGTACCTGACGCGGATCGAGGGACTGGACCTCTCTGCCGCGGCGAACCTGCAGCAGAGCCAGATCGATCTTGCTTGCGGCGACAAGGCGACGAAGCTGCCTTCCGGGTTGAACATACCGGCGAACTGGCCTTGCCCGCCTGACGACAAGGATTGATGCCGGGAGCGGACGATAGCCACAGGGTTAGTGGACGTGTCGCCCTCTAAGTAATTTCGGGAATGGAGGACCAATCGTGAGCGAATTGAACCTACCTGCGGAAGGCGGATGCCGCTGCGGGCGCGTGCGGTTGAAGATCACCGCACCCCCGCTGCTGACTATGGCCTGTCACTGCAGGGGCTGCCAGCAGATGTCGTCCAGCGCCTATTCGCTGAGCGCCGCGATCCCGGCGGACGGCTTCGAGGTAACAAAGGGCGAACCCGTCATCGGTGGGCTTCACGGCGCTGACGCCCACCATTACTTCTGCCCCTATTGCATGAGCTGGATGTTTACGAAGTCGGAAGGCATGGACTGGTTCGTCAACCTGCGCCCGACCATGCTGGATGACCCAAGCTGGTTTTCTCCCTTCATCGAGACCTGGACGAGCGAGAAGCTGCCCGGCGCGACGACGCCGGCGGTTCATAGTTACGCGGCGCTGCCGGCCATGGAGGAGTATGAGGTGCTGGTGAAGGAATATATGGGGCAGGCGTCCTAGAAGCCCTGGAAGAGGAAGTCGGTCGCGGCAATGATCGTATCGGCCTTTGCTGAAAGATCGGCAATCGCCTCGCCGATTTCGGAGACCGGCACGGACGCCATGCGTTGGGTGGCCATGACATAAAGTTCGTCGTTGATCCGGAAGCGCGGATTGAGGCTCGATGCCGCCTAGCTCATTTCGTCGACAGAATGAAGCGGAACCACCACTCTGGACGGGAGGCTATCGAAGAAATTGGCCTGCAGATCGAGCACCAGGATATCGCTGCCTTTCAATCGATAGACCTGAAAGCGAGCCATTAAAATTGCCGGTATTTAGCGAGCGGCAGCCCATGTTTTTCGACATATTCGTTTTCGAGGCGGATGGCTTCAGCGTTTTCGATAAGCCAAAGCCGTTCGCGCTCCGCCTTCACGGCGCGCGCGATGCCGTCCTCGGTGGCGCGGGAGATATTGATCTTCAGATCCCGCGCCTGAGTGACGAGTTTTTCGTCCAGAGAAAGATTGGCTGCTTTTCTTTGCTGTTGAGACATTTCAGCGGCTCCATCATGCGCACATCATATGCACATGAGTCGCCTGTGCAAAGACTTACTCGTCGCCCATCTTGAGCGCGGCAATAAACGCTTCCTGCGGGATTTCGACCTTGCCGAACTGCCGCATGCGCTTCTTGCCTTCCTTCTGCTTGTCCAGCAGCTTGCGCTTGCGGGTGGCGTCGCCGCCGTAGCATTTCGCGGTCACGTCCTTGCGCAGCGCCGAGATGGTCTCGCGGGCAATGACGTTGCCGCCGATCGCTGCCTGGATCGGGATCTTGAACATGTGCTTCGGGATCAGCTCCTTCAGCCGCTCGCACATGTCGCGGCCACGCTTTTCGGCAGACGAACGATGGACGAGCATGGAGAGCGCGTCGACCGGCTCGCCGTTGACGAGGATCGACAGCTTGACGAGGTTGCCCTCGCGGTAGTCTTCAAGATGATAGTCGAAGGAGGCATAGCCCTTCGAGATCGACTTCAGCCGGTCGTAGAAATCGAAGACGACTTCGTTGAGCGGCAGGTCGTAGGTGACCATCGCGCGGCTGCCGACATAGGTGAGTTCCGTCTGGATGCCGCGGCGATCCTGGCAAAGTTTCAGGATGCCGCCGAGATAGTCGTCCGGCGTCATGATCGTCGCCTTGATCCAGGGCTCGCGGATTTCGCCGATCTTTACGACATCGGGCATGTCGGCCGGATTATGCAGCTCGCGCTCGCTGCCGTCGGTCATGCTCAGCTGATAAACGACCGAAGGCGCCGTTGCGATCAGGTCGAGATCGAATTCGCGCTCCAGACGTTCCTGGATGATCTCAAGATGCAGCAGGCCGAGGAAGCCGCAGCGGAAGCCGAAGCCGAGCGCAGCAGAGCTTTCCATTTCAAACGAGAAGCTTGCATCGTTGAGGCGCAGCTTGCCCATGGCAGCGCGCAGATCCTCGAAATCGGCAGCGTCGACCGGGAAGAGGCCGCAGAAGACGACAGGCTGGGCGGGCTTGAAGCCCGGCAGCGCCTCAGCCGTCGGACGCTTGTCCTCGGTGATCGTATCGCCGACGCGCGTGTCGGCCACTTCCTTGATGGACGCAGTGATGAAGCCGATCTCGCCGGGGCCGAGACTGTCGACATTGACCATCTTCGGCGTCAGCACGCCGACGCGCTCCACCTGGTATTTGGCGTCCGTGCCCATCATGCGGATCGTCTGGCCCTTGGTCAGCACGCCGTCGAGAACGCGCACGAGAACCATGACGCCGAGATAGGTGTCATACCAGCTGTCGACCAGCAGCGCCTTCAGCGGCGCTTTCTCGCCGCCCGCGCTCTTCGGCGCCGGCAGCTTGTGGACGATCGCTTCCAGAACATCGGGAATGCCGAGCCCGGTCTTTGCCGAAATCAGTACGGCGTCGGAGGCATCGATGCCGATCACTTCCTCGATCTGTTCCTTGATGCGCTCCGGCTCGGCAGCGGGCAGGTCGATCTTGTTGAGAACGGTGACGAGCTCGTGATTGTTGTCGATTGCCTGGTAGACGTTGGCAAGCGTCTGCGCTTCGACACCCTGCGAGGCGTCGACGACCAGCAATGAACCTTCGCAGGCCGAGAGCGACCGCGAGACTTCATAGGCGAAGTCGACGTGTCCGGGCGTGTCGATGAGGTTCAGAATATAGGTCTCGCCGTTCTGCGCCTTGTAGTGCAGGCGAACGGTCTGCGCCTTGATGGTGATGCCGCGCTCGCGCTCGATCTCCATGTTGTCGAGCACCTGCTCCGACATCTCGCGCTCGGCAAGGCCGCCCGTCGTCTGGATCAGGCGGTCGGCCAGCGTCGATTTGCCGTGGTCGATATGGGCCACGATCGAAAAATTGCGGATATGCGAAAGCGGAGTCGTCGGATTGGTGCTCATGCGCGCCATATAGCAGCGGCGGCAACGTCCGCAAAGCGGTAATTAACCCTATGTTCGCCCTATTTTACAGGCTGCGCGATGCAGTCCTGCCATCGGGACGCGGCATGGGTCAGACGGGCCATGTCTCCAGGTTCCACGCGGAGTCCCAGAACATCCATTCATATTGCGAAGCGCGCACGAAGACATCGAGCATTTGCGTCCGCTCCGCCTCGGATGCTCCACGGGCGGCAAAGTCGGTCAAGGCGATCACTTCGCGGGCGCCGGCGGCAAATTGCGGATCGCCATAGGTGTTGATCCAGGCCTGGAATGCATTGCCTTCGGTCAAGGGCCTGTTCTTGATGGCCTCGCCGACTTTCCAGTAGATCCAGAAGCACGGCAGGATGGCGGAAAGCGCCACCGGATAGGAGCAGTGATAGGCCGTGGCGAGCAGGAAGTTGGTATAGGCAAAGCCGCTCGGCGACGGTTCGGCGGCCTCGACATCCGCAGGGGTGATGCCGAACTGGGCCAGAAATCCCGCATGCAGACCCTGCTCGACATTGAGAGCTTTTTGAGCCGAGCCCAAGAAGCGCAGGACCTGCGCGTTGTCAGGCGCCTTTGCCGCAACGACGGCCAGGCAGCGGGCGTAATGCTTGAGATAAAGCGCGTCCTGCAGGATGTAGTGCCGAAAGATTTCGGGCGGCAGGGTGCCGTCGGACAGCCGTTCCAGCAGCGGCAGGGCTTCGATGCTGGCGCGGATCGATGCGATCCTCTCCCATGCGGCGGTCGTGAAGCTGTCCGTTGCCGGCTGGCTGGCCATTTGGTTGTCTTGCATGCCTTTATCCATTCCAATCCTGATTGCCGGGCGGCCCGGCTTACTACAGCGCCACAATAGGCAAAAGCTATGGCAAAGACAGCGCAAAACGCACTTGCTCAGCCATTCGAAGACGATCGTCGGCTACGGTAGTTTTTGACCTTGATTCCATCATCGGATCATGTATTTCTCTTATAGTAGAAATTGGGTGCCGAGATGGAAGAAGAACTCGAAATCGCGATCGGTCTGCGTATCCGCCAGCTGCGGATCGCCAGGGGTCTGACACTCGACGAACTGGCGACAGCGTCAGGTGTCAGCCGCGCAATGATCTCCCGCATCGAGCGAGCGGAAGCCAGCCCGACGGCCTCGCTGCTTGCAAGACTTTGCGCGGCGCTCGGCCTGTCGCTGTCGGCCTTCTTTGCCGAAGAGGACAAGCTTTCCTCGCCGCTTTCCCGCCGCAACGATCAGCAGGTCTGGCGCGATCCGGAAACTGGCTATCTCAGACGTTCCGTCTCGCCTTCGGCCACGGATTCGATGGTCGATCTCATCGAGGTCGTCTTTCCCGCCGGAGCCCGCGTCAGCTTTCCGCCCCATGCGGCAAGCCACGGCATGAGGCAGCATGTCTGGCTCTTCGAGGGAGAGATGGAGATCACCTCCCGCGACACCGCCTATCACCTCAAGCCCGGCGATTGCCTCTACATGCCCGTGGGCGAGGGCCACGTCTTTCACAACCCGTCCGACGGACCGGCACGCTACTGCGTCGTGCTCGATCGCGGCGGCCGATAATTCCCGTTCAGGAGCAGACCATGCCAGATATCCGCCTTCTCACCGCCTCCGAGGCGCGCGCCGCCATACCCGATCTCTGCGAAATATTGGCCGATTGCGTCAATGGCGGTGCCTCCGTCGGCTTCATGCAGCCCTATACCTCGGCGGACGCTCTGGCCTATTGGCAAGGTGTCGCCGAAGCGGTCGAGGAGGGCGAAAACCTGCTCGTTGTCGCCGAACTGGAGGGAAAAATCGTCGGCACGGTGCAAATCGGCTTTGCCTCCATGCCGAACCAGCCACATCGCGGCGATCTGAAGAAGCTGCTGATCCACCGCTCTGCCCGTGGTAGGGGCCTTGCACGACTGCTGATGCAAGCGGTCGAAGCTGAGGCGGCAAGGCAGGGCAAGACATTGCTGGTGCTGGATACCGCGACCGGCAGCGATGCCGAAGCGATCTATCCGCGCCTTGGCTGGGAGCGGGTGGGCGCCATTCCCGACTACGCGATGTGGCCGGAGGGCGGCCTCTGCTCAACTACCTTCTTCTACAAGCGGATCGGCGACAACAGGAACTGATGCTCCGACTGTGGCGACGTCCTGCGAACGAGATCAGCCGCCGGCCTTCAGTGTCCGCGTAAAGGCGTCGATGATGAGCTTTTCCAGCTCCGCGTGAATATCGATCCGTGGGCGTGCGGTCTCCTGGCAGATCGGATCCTGTTCGCCGATCGATGCCAGGAATTCTGCAGCGCTTGCCTTGCAGATCGGCAGGAAGCTGAAGTGGTTGGCGTTATCGACCTGCGCATAGCCGGCGCCGGGGATCTCGTCGGCAAGCCGATCTGAAAGAACGGCAACGGGTACGCTGCCGGGACTGCCGAGATTGATGAGGGTGACCGGGATGCCGATCGACGTCAGGCTCTCCGGTTTGAGGGCGGTTGCGAGTCCCGGATCGACGGCGACGACCGAAGCGATGCGCTTGTCGCGATTGGATTGTTCGAAGCGGGCCTTGTCGATGCTGGCAAGGTCCAGAGGCGCCACGTCGACCTCTTCGCCATCAGCGAAGCCGCGACCGCCGCGAAACCAGCTGCAATCCATCATGTCAGGGTTTTCCCGGCAGTAGCGGATGTAGGCGTCGAGATCGCCGCGTGCGCCCGCCAGTTCCAGAGCCGTGGAGCCGCCGAGCGAAAAGCCGAGAACGCCTATGCGGTTCGGATCGATCGATGCCTGCCAATGCGCATCCGCCGATAGCGTGGAGATGATCGACGAAATGTCCTGCGTCCGCTCCCAGATCTTCGGCGTTGCCGCAGGCGTGGAATCGCCGCTCGTCGTTCCCGGATGGTTGGGTCCGGCAACGATGAAGCCGGCTTCGGCAAGGCTTTCCGCAATCCAGGCCATGCCCTCGGCACGCGAGCCGGAACCATGGGAGAGAAGGATCAGCGGGAAGCGGCCTTGCTGGATCCTCGCATTGCGACGGACAGGAACGCCGTCGAATACCTTGCTTTCACCGATCATCGCGGGCGTTCCATCGGCCTTCGAGGGGTACCAGATGGTCACTGCGAGCGCGCGGGACGAATCCTGCGTCACAACGCTTATCTTCTGCAAGCCGATAGGTTCGGCGGCGAAGGCGGGAAGGGCGGTGGCACTGAAGGCAAGCGCAAGAAGGAAGCGTGTCAGTCGCATGAAGAACCTCATCTGGTTGGAAGTGATGACCAACCATGGATGCGGTCAAAAGCGCATTCGACCTCGATCATCATCAAGGTCGTCCTATTCTGCGAGGCAGGTCGTCAGCGTCGATCAGACTTCGAGCGCCGCCAGGGCGCCATTGATCGTCATGCCCGGCAACCACTGAACCGCGGCTCAGCCGAAGTCCCGGGCGGCTTCGATATTCTCGATCGAATCGTCGATGAAGGCGATCTCGTGGCGTTCATAACCGGAACGCTCGGTCGCAATCCGGAAGAAATCTTCGGAAGGCTTTTTGTGACCAAGGGCAGCAGAATAGAAGATGCCGTCGAAATGCTCGGAAAGCCCGAGCCGCTCCATCAGGTATGCGGCGCGTCGATGCTCCTGGTTGGTGGCAAGAAATAGCGTGACGCCTTTCTTCCGGTACTCAACCAACCCCTCGAGCAATTGCCTATCCAGGCGGGAATCGTTTTCGAACCAGTAGTCCATCAGCGCTTCAGGCGTGATGTTCGGCGCGATGCGGTCGAGCACATCAGCCAGACGCGGCTCGATCGGCTCGCGGCCGGTGACGATATCCGCCCAATAGGGTTTGAAAAACGCCTGTTGCAGCATTTCGCGGGTAAGGCCGAGATCTCGCTCCAGATAGGTGAAGGGCGGAAGACCATCTGTCGGACGTCCGTGAACCAGCACGCCATCGACATCGACCATAAGGGCTTTCATAAAAATATCTCTCGTTCTGAAAATCGGCCGCTCTAAAAATCGGCATGAAGATGCTGTCGTTCTGCCGCAAGAGCAAGACCATTTGGGATTACTTTTCTCTTCATCGCGAATCCGTGTAACTCTCGATCCGTCGAATGCAACTGCCATCCATAGGAGCCTGATATGCGCGTCATCTACTCCGAAGATCACAAACTGCGCGACGCCAAGACGGAGTTGCACGGCGGCCTTCTGGTGACGCCGTTCGAGGGGCCGTTCAGGGCGGAATGGATACTGAAGGCCGTCAGGGATGCCGGGTTTTCGGATGTCGTCGCGCCGAATCTGCATGGGCTGGAGACGGCACTGAAGGTTCATGATTGGGGCTATCTCGAGTTCCTGTCGAAGGCCTGGGCGCTCTGGAAGGCGAGCGGAGCAGAGGGCGAGGCGATCCCGACCTCCTTTCCGGTGCGCCGCTCGACACAGCGAGTGCCAAACGATATCGACGCCCTGCTCGGCTATTATGCCAACGCCGCGGAGACGGCGATCACCGAGGGCACCTATGAGGCCGCCATCGCCTCCATGAAATGTGCGTTGACCGGTGTTGACTGGCTGAATGCCGGCAATCGATTTGCCTTCTCGCTCTGCCGCCCGCCCGGCCACCATGCCGGCATCGACCTCTTCGGCGGCTATTGCTTCATCAACAACGCAGCCGTCGCCGCACAGCACCTGATCGATCTCGGCGCGAAGAAGGTCGCGATCCTCGATGTCGATTTTCACCATGGCAATGGCACGCAGGACATCACCTATGACAGGGGCGATATCTTCTTCGCCTCGCTGCACGGCGAGCCAGCCGACGCCTTTCCTTACTTCTGGGGCTATGCCGATGAAACCGGGAAGGGGCAGGGCGAGGGCTGCAATGCCAACTACCCGCTGCCGCGCGGCACGACCTGGCAGGCCTGGTCGGCAGCACTTGCCAATGCCCTCCTGCGGATCAAGGCGTTCGGCGCGGAAGCGATCGTGGTCTCCCTCGGCGTCGACACGTTCGAGCGCGATCCGATCAGCTTCTTCAAGCTGACATCGGAGGATTTCATCCGCATGGGTTCCGAAATCGCCGGCGCCGGCTTGCCGGTCCTGACCCTGATGGAGGGCGGCTACGGCGTGCCGGAAATCGGCCTGAACGTCGCCAATATGCTCAAAGGGCTGGAAGCCTAGAGACACCTCGCTGATGAATTTGCCGATGACCGACGACGATACTCTAACCTCGGATGTTCCGACGTCGCGCATGCTCTCCTGGGCCAAGAACTCGACCATCTACAGGCTCGAACGCCGGATGATGACCGAAAAGCAGCTTTTTGATGCCATCGCCAAGAAGGCGAAATCGAAATTCGAGGACATCAGCAGCGCCCAGGTAAAGGCGCTCGCCGAATATGCTGTGAAATTCGCCTATGACCAGAAGGCGCTGGATGACGTCGCCTTTGCCGCGATCAGCACGCGCACGGCGGTGCGCAGCGGCAAGTCGAAGCGCGTCATCGCCCAGAAATTGTCCTTGAAGGGCGTGGCGACAGAAACGGTCCAATCGGCGGTGCAGGATGCCGACGACCTCGTCGCGGCGGTCATCTTTGCGCGGAAGCGCGGTTTCGGCCCATTCCGGCGAGGAGATCTGGATGAGAAGCGCAAGGCAAAGGAACTATCGGCCTTTGCGCGAAACGGATTCGGCTTCGAGATCGGGAGGCGGGTTTTCGATATGGACGCGGAGGAGGCGGACGAGGTCCTTTATCCCGATCGGCCGCTGTCCTGAGCCACGCTCAAGATCAATGCCGGTTATCCCAGCATCAGAAGATTGAATTTGCCGTGCTGCTGCAAGCCTTCTATCAACAACCCGAAATTGGGAGAAGGCAGTGGTGCAACAGCCGGGTGATATAGGGATGGATGGCGTGGAGGCGAAGCTTCAATCGGCCTCCTCATCAGGCATGGCTGCGGGCGCCCTGATGTGCCTGATGTCAATGTCGTCGATCCAGTTCGGGGCGGCGCTGTCGGCGCCGGCCATCGCGACGTTCGGGCCGGCCGGCGCATCGTGGTTGCGGCTTGCTTTTGCAGCCGTCATGCTTGCGATCGCCATCCGACCGCCGGTTCTGCGTTATAGCGGCGCACAGTGGATCGCGGCCCTTGTGCTCGGGACCACCACGGCCCTGATGACCATGTGCTTTTTCGCGGCGATCGAGCGCATCCCACTTGGTCTTACTGTCGCCATCGATTTCCTCGGGCCGCTGTCTGTCGCGACTCTTGGATTTGGAATGAGCTGGCGATTGGCATGGCCGGCTCTGGCAGGAGTTGGTGTTCTTTTCCTTGCCTATGACGGAGAGGGGTGGGTCGGAAGCCTTTCCGGCGTCCTTTTCGCCGCAGGTTCAGCGGTCGGATGGGCGATCTACATTCTGCTCACCAAGAAGGTCGGCGCCGCCTTCAAGGGGCTGGAAGGTCTCTCGATGTCGCTGCTTGTCGCGGCTGTTGTCGCAACACCCTTTGGCTTTGCGACAGCCGTCCCGCATCTCGACGCCTATGGCCTCCTGGAAATGGCAGGTCTGGCGCTACTGGTGCCGCTCTTGCCTTACGCGCTTGAGATGACCGCCCTTCGGCGCATGCCGACGGCGTCCTTCGGCATCCTCATGAGCCTGGAACCGGCCATCGGCGCATTGGCTGGCTTCATCATATTGGCGCAGCCGATGACGATCCTCCAGATGATGGGGACGGCCCTCGTGGTGACTGCCAGCGCCGGCGCCACCTTCTCGGCTGAAAAGTCGTGAGATCAGGCGGGTTTCCGTGCCGGATCGTCCAGAGCAGGATTGTAGAAGAGCGAGAGCGTCAGGCTCTTGGCGATGCGCTCGGCCGTCGCCATGAACCATGCCTTGGCTTCCGCATTCGGCGCGATATCGTCGAGCGTCTGCGAAAACAGGTTCAGCCATTTCGGAAAGAGCGCCGGGGTCAAGTCCTGGACGCCGATATGCGCTTGCACCGGTTTGCCGCCATAGGCGCCATTGCGGAAGGCCACGGCCGACCAGAAGCTTTTCATCTTGGCCATATGGTCAGGCCAGCGCCCGTTCAGCTTGGCGTCAAAAACCGGCCCGAGCTCCGGGTGGTCAAGCACGCGGCCGTAAAAGGTCTCCACCAATTTGTCGATGAAAGCCGCATCCACCCCGATCGCCTTCATATCGGCTTCGGCGCGCTCACGGATGGCGGCGACATGCGCTGCGCGTCCCTGAAGATCATTATCCGTCACGAATTCCACCTCGGCCGCACTATGCGGCACACCTGATATAAGCTTTCTCTGCCCGGTCCCAAAGCCCGGCGGCCTGCATTGCCGCATTGCACCGAAATCAAGCCTCGGGGCTCTTGACCCGAAACGGCCGCTTCTTTAGTTTTAGAATAATTCTAAAATGGAGATTCTCACGATGGCTGGATTTTTCAGGTCGTCCAAACGTTCTTTTTCATCTTTGACCGAACAGGAAATCTTAGCCATCGGCATTGCGGCCGAAGAAGATGACGCCCGCATCTATCTCGCCTATGCCGATGATCTCAGAGAACGCTATCCGGCATCCGCCAAGGTCTTCGAAGATATGGCCGAGGTCGAGGATACCCATCGCAAGACGCTGATCGACATGCATCGAAAGCGTTTCGGCGAGCGCATTCCGCTGATCCGCCGCGAACATGTCAGCGGCTTTTACGAGCGAAAGCCGGATTGGCTGCGCAAGAACCTCTCGCTCGAGGCGATCAGGCAGGAGGCGGAAGCCATGGAAGCGCAGGCCTATCGCTTCTATGTCGAGGCCGCCAAACAGATTTCCGATGCTGGAACGCGCCAGCTTCTCGGCGATCTGGCCCTTGCCGAGCAGGGGCACGAGGACATTGCGCGGATGCTGGAGGGCAAGCACACGCCGGAATCCGTCAAGGAGGAGGAGGATGCGACCGCCCGTCGGCAATTCGTCCTGACCTATGTCCAGCCCGGCCTTGCGGGCCTGATGGATGGGTCGGTCTCGACGCTAGCGCCAATCTTTGCGGCCGCCTTCGCCACGCAGGATACCTGGCAGACCTTCCTTGTCGGCCTGTCCGCGTCCGTTGGCGCTGGTATTTCGATGGGATTCACCGAGGCAGCGCATGATGACGGCAAGATTTCCGGTCGTGGTTCACCGATCAAGCGCGGGCTTGCCTGCGGCATCATGACCGCGATCGGCGGCCTTGGTCACGCGCTGCCATACCTCATCCCGGATTTCTGGACCGCCACGATCACCGCCGGCATCGTCGTCTTCTTCGAGCTATGGGCGATTGCCTTCATCCAGAACCGCTACATGGAAACACCGTTCCTCCGGGCAGCCTTTCAGGTTGTCATCGGTGGCTCGCTGGTTCTGGCTGCCGGCATCCTGATCGGCAACGGCTGAGGCACCCCTCTAATTTTAAGGTAACGAAATATTAAAAGCGGGAACGCTCCTGTCCCTGACTGGTTTGTGTGTCGAGGCCGCAATGGTCTCGACATGAAACCCAAGGAGAAATCAAATGGCAAACCAGGGTGGAACCCATGACCAGCACGTAAAGGCCGGTCAGCAGAGCCACAAGAATATGGGCAGCCAGCAGGCTTCGTCCGGTTCCAAAAACGATCAGTCGAGCAGCAACCGTGGCGGCTCGCACGAGCAGCATGGGAAGTCTGGCCAGCAGGGCCACAAGAACAATTAGCAACTATTGCTCGATCCCAAGAGTTCGCGATCGCAAATCCGTGGATCTGAAAATAGAAAGGCCGGCAAAAGCCGGCCTTTTCTTTGATGTCTGCGTTCGATTATTTCAGCGCGCCGACCAAGACGTCGCGACCGTTTTCGATCGTGACCCAGCGACCGGCATTATAGCTCGCCTGGCGCTTGATGTAGGAATAGGGCGTCTGGTACCAGAGCTTTATATCGTCGCTCAGATTGTCGAGGATGTAGTCGCCCTGCGCGGTGCGAAGCGTAAGCACGGCATGGCCTTCGCCATCGGGCTTGCGCACGACAGTCATCAGCAGATCGGATGTCGGAATGCCGCGCTGGATGAGCATGCGACGCTTCAGCAGCGCGAAGTCTTCGCAATCACCGGCGGTGACTGGATAGGCCCAGTATTCCTCGACGCCGTAGATGTCCTGATCGGTCGCTGGCGTGATGGTCTTGTTGACGTAGAGATTAACCTGGCTGATCAGCGCCCAGATCTCGGGCGTCATGCTGACCGGCATCAATTCGCGGGTCGGGCCACATTCATTGCTGTAACGCTGGCAGAAATCGTAGTGCCCGATCGGCTGGGAGGTCACGTCACCGACAACCATCGATGGCGTGTTCTGTGTGGCCGGCATCGCCGGCGTGGACATGGCAATAATAGCCGCCAAGGCTACAAACAGGCCCTTGATACGCACACCCAACTTCCTTGTATCGCCCCGTCATTTATTAACGAATTGTTAATGGAGGGGGGTGCGGGAAGTCAATCGTTACTTATTCGTTAACGCCGGTTACTCCCAAACATGGTTAAAATGGCACATAAACAGGAGCTTACGTTGCGTAAGTTCGGTGCAAATTTGGCCGATAAAAAGGCAGATGCCGTCAAATTGATTAACGTGCCGCCATTGCCTCGGCTGCAGCAAGCATACGGTCCAAATCCTGCGGCCGCGACAGCCGGTGGTCGCCGTCGCGGATGAGCGTCAGCACGACATCATCGGCCGGCAGGTGCTCGACCAATTTCAGCGCATGGGCAAAAGGAACATCCGCGTCCTGCATGCCCTGCAGAATATGCACCGGACATCCCGTCTCGATCATGCCGGTCAGGACCTGGTTGGCGCGGCCGTCCTCGATCAGCGCCCTGGTGAAGATGTTCGGCTCGGGGCTGTATTCCGACCGTTCCTCGACATAGCCCTTCTCCGCAAGGGCCGTCCTTTCCGCCTCTGAAAGGTTTGGCTCGATCAGGTCTATGGTGAAATCGGGCGCCGGCGCGATCAGCACCATGCCCTGAACGACGGGCGCTTTCTTCCGCTTGCGCAGTTCCTGGGCGATGCGCAGCGCAATCCAGCCGCCCATCGAGGAGCCGACGAGCACGAGACGCTTCGGTTTGACGTGGTCGAGCACGGCAAGCGCCTCGTCGAGCCAGCGGGAAATCGTGCCATTGGTGAATTTGCCGCCCGACAGACCATGGCCGGAATAGTCGAAACGGATGCAGCCGAGCCCGCGCCTTTCGGCAAGGGCGTCCAGTTCCAGGGCCTTGGTGCCGCTCATGTCCGAACGATAGCCGGAGAGCCAGACAAATGTTGTGCCGGCAACCTTCTTCGTCGGCGGACGGATGAGCATGGCGATCTGCCGTTCCTGATCGCCGGTCCCGATGGAAAGAAATTGCGTCTCTTGGGTCTTTGGCGCCTCGGACATCGATAACTCCCAGATTTACACTCTATAAAACAGATTCGCGGATGGCTGACAGGAGGTGATTTTTCCGTTAAGGCGTGCTATTGACTTCGTAGCAGCAGTCACGACATTTCCGTCAGTTGCGCCGATGGAGGCTCGAGGCTGCAATCATCCGAAATAAATCTAGGAGAGTACGACCATTCGCAGACCTTTTAAAACCGACGCGCCCGTAAAGGAAGGGCCGCGTTCAAATAGGGAAATACGCATTCCCAAGATTCAGCTGATCACGGCTGATGGACAGAACATGGGCGTTGTCCCGACCGACCAGGCATTGAAGATGGCAGAGGAAGCCGGCCTCGATCTGGTTGAGATTTCTCCCAATGCTGAGCCGCCCGTATGCAAGATCCTCGATCTCGGTAAGCTGAAATACGCCAACCAGAAGAAGGCCGCCGAGGCTCGCAAGAAGCAGAAGATCGTCGAAATCAAAGAAATCAAGATGCGCCCGAACATCGACACCCACGACTATGAGGTGAAGATGAAGGCGATGGGTCGCTTCTTCGACGAGGGCGATAAGGTCAAGGTAACCCTGAAGTTCCGTGGCCGCGAAATGGCTCACCAGGAACTCGGCATGAAGCTTCTGCAGCAGGTCAAGGAAGACACGCTGGAAATTGCCAAGGTTGAGGCTGAGCCGAAGCTTGAAGGCCGCCAGATGATGATGGTGCTCGCGCCCAAGGCGTGAGCGCGCCATCCGGCGGGAGACCGAGCCGTCCCAAGGGGCGGCTTTTTCTTTTTTGCCTCTGCTTTTCTGCCCCCCTTTCTGCGTTGTCATACGCAAGTCAAAATTCCGCCTGACGCCCCGTTGCACTTTGGCGGCACTGCGGTTATAAGCGCGCGTCCGAACTGACCGGCAGGGCATGCCGTGGCGGTTCAGAATGCTTGCAAGACGGTTCGTCACCGCTCTCGCAGTTCAACAACACAAGCACCCGCGCTTTTGCGGACCCGGCAAGCCGGATCTGCGAGGGGCGCTTTTTCATAAAGCGCAGACGGGGCACAAAAGGAGTAGCAAAATGCCCAAGATGAAGACGAAGTCCTCTGCCAAGAAGCGGTTCAAGATCACCGCGACCGGCAAGGTAAAGGCCGCCGCTGCTGGCAAGCGCCACGGCATGATCAAGCGCACCAACAAGTTCATTCGCGATGCACGCGGCACCATGGTTCTCGCAGAACCCGATGGCCGCAAGGTTATCAAGAATTACTTGCCGAACGGTCTCTAAGACTTTTCGTAACGCTTAAGACTAAGGAGATCATGACATGGCACGCGTAAAAAGAGGCGTAGCAGCCCACGCCAAGCACAAGAAGGTTCTGAAGCAGGCCAAGGGCTTCTACGGCCGCCGCAAGAACACCATCCGTACCGCAAAGGCAGCTGTCGATCGCGCCAAGCAGTACGCAACCCGTGACCGCAAGGTCAACAAGCGCAATTTCCGCGCTCTCTGGATCCAGCGTATCAACGCTGCCGTCCGCGAATTCGGCCTGACCTACGGCCGCTTCATCGACGGCCTCAACAAGGCTGGCATCGAAGTTGACCGTAAGGTTCTCTCCGACATGGCGATCCACGAGCCGGAAGCATTCGGTGCACTCGTTGCAGCCGCCAAGAAGGCTCTGGAATACCTAAAGGATTCTGGCACGCCGAACGAGTTTGAAGGCGCGGTTCGTTGAGCCGCGCACGTTCGTAAGAACGTGCAAAGCTGGCTCAACGCTTAAAGTGGCGCATGTACCTTTCGAGCGGGCTTCGCCCGCACGGGACATGCGCTGCCAGCGCTTCCCAGGCTTTACGCTTTTTTGAATTTTGGGAAACCCGCGCTGGTTTGGGCTAGCGCGGGTTTTTCTTTCTCTGTACTGCTTGCGCCGACTTTTCATGACCTGCCGATCCCGGACGGAAAGAAGACAATGTCAGATATCGATCAGCTGAAATCCTCACTGCTTGCCGAGATTGCGGCCGCCGCTGACGAGCCGGCGCTTGAAGCCGTGCGCCTATCTGCCCTCGGCAAGAAGGGCTCGATCTCCGAACTCCTGAAGACGCTTGGCGCCATGACGCCGGAAGAGCGCCAGACTCGCGGCGCTGCGATCAACGGCCTGAAGAACGAGGTCACGGATGCGCTTTCTGACCGCCGCGCGACGCTGAAGGACGTGGCAATCAATGCCCGCCTGAAGGCCGAGACCGTTGACGTCAGCCTGCCGGTCCGTTCCTCGCCGGCCGAACGCGGCCGCATTCACCCGATCAGCCAGATCGTCGATGAAATCACGGCGATCTTCGGTGACATGGGTTTCTCGATCGCGGAAGGTCCCGATATCGAGACGGATTACTATAATTTCACCGCGCTGAACTTCCCGGAGGGCCATCCGGCCCGCGAGATGCACGACACCTTCTTCTTCAATCCGGATGAAAAGGGTGAACGCAAGGTGCTGCGCACGCACACTTCGCCGGTGCAGATCCGCACCATGGAAGCCCAGAAGCCACCGATCCGCATCATCATCCCCGGCAAGACCTATCGCCAGGATAGCGATGCGACGCACTCGCCGATGTTCCACCAGGTCGAAGGCCTCGTCGTCGACAAGAAGGCGAACGTTGCCAACGTCCGCTGGGTGCTGGAGGAATTCTGCAAGGCTTTCTTCGAGGTCGACAGCGTGACGATGCGTTTCCGCCCGTCCTTCTTCCCTTTCACCGAGCCCTCCTTCGAGGTCGATATCCAGTGCGACCGCTCCGGCCCGATCGTCAAGTTCGGCGAGGGTACCGACTGGATGGAAATCCTCGGCTGCGGCATGGTGCATCCGAACGTGCTGCGCGCGGGCGGGCTCGATCCGGACGAATATCAGGGCTTTGCCTGGGGCATGGGCCTCGACCGCATCGCCATGCTGAAATACGGCATGCCCGACCTGCGCGACTTCTTCAACGCCGACGTTCGCTGGATGACCCACTATGGCTTCCGCCCCCTCGACATGCCGACGCTGTTCGGCGGTCTGAGCGTGTAAGGAAGGATTGGACCGATGAAATTCACCCTCTCTTGGCTGAAAGATCACCTCGATACCGAGGCTACACTCGGTGAAATCTGCACCCGCCTGACCCAGATCGGTCTGGAGGTCGAGGATGTCGATGACAAGGCGGCGTTCAAGCCCTTCGTCATCGCAAAGGTCCTTTCGGCGGAAAAGCATCCGCAGGCTGATCGGCTGAAGGTGCTGATGGTCGATATCGGCCAGGGCGCTCCGGTTCAGGTCGTCTGCGGCGCGCCGAATGCGCGTGAAGGGCTGGTCGGTGCCTTTGCAGCTCCGGGCACCTACGTCCCCGGCATCGACGTGACGCTCGCCGTCGGCAACATCCGCGGCGTCGAAAGCCGCGGCATGATGTGCTCGGAAAAGGAACTGCAGATTTCAGACAATCACGACGGGATCATCGATCTTCCGGCCGATGCGCCTGTCGGCACCAGCTATGCCGCCTATGCCCATCTTGACGATCCGGTCATCGAGATCAACCTGACGCCGAACCGCCCGGATTGCACGTCGATCTACGGCATCGCCCGCGATCTTGCAGCTTCCGGCCTCGGTACGCTGAAGGCACGTCACGTTCCGTCCTTCCCGGTCAGCGGCGGGACGCCGGTGAACGTGACGCTCGATCTCGATGATCCGAAGCTCTGCCCCGGTTTTGGCCTGCGCCTCGTGCGCGGAGTCAAGAATGGCCCGAGCCCGAAGTGGATGCAGCAGCGCCTGCTCGCCATCGGCCTGCGCCCGATCAGCGCCCTCGTCGACATCACCAACTACATGACTTTCGATCAGGGCCGGCCGATGCACGTCTTCGACGCAGCAAAGGTTCAGGGCAACCTGACAGTCCGCCGCGCTAAAGAGGGTGAGACGGTACTGGCGCTCGATCAGCGCGAATACAAGCTCGTCCCGAACAACGTTGTCATCGCCGACGAAAACGGCGTCGAGTCCATCGGCGGCATCATGGGTGGCGAACATTCCGGCTGTGATGAAAGCACGACCGACGTGCTGATCGAGTCCGCGCTCTGGGACCCGATGAACATCGCCAAGTCCGGCCGCGGTCTCGGCATCATCACCGATGCGCGCTATCGTTTTGAGCGCGGCGTAGACCCGGAATACATGATCCCAGGCCTCGAGCGCACGACCGAACTGGTGCTCGAATGCTGCGGTGGTACCGCAGCCGAAGCCAAGATCGTCGGCTATGAGGGCTATAAGGCCAAGATCGTCGATTTCCCCTATTCCGAGGTAAAGCGCCTGACCGGGCTCGAAGTCTCGACCGATGAGGGCAAGTCGATCCTCGAAAAGCTCGGCTTCTCCGTTTCCGGCGCCGGCGAACGTGTGTCTGTCTCCGTTCCGTCCTGGCGGCCGGATATTGACGGCAAGGCCGACCTCGTCGAGGAAATCATGCGCATTCACGGTGTCGACAATATCAAGCCGGCGCCGCTTGAAAGCTACGCGGCCGTCAACGGCAGGATCCTGACGACACTGCAGATCCGCACCCGCGTTGCCAAGCGCGCGCTTGCATCCCGCGGCATGCTGGAAGCGGTCAACTGGTCCTTCATCTCGGCGGATCAGGCAGCCTTGTTCGGCGGCGGCTCGGATGCGCTGAAGCTTGCAAACCCGATCGCTGCTGACATGTCCGACATGCGCCCGTCGCTGCTGCCCGGCCTGCTTTCGGCCGCCCAGCGCAATGCCGACAAGGGCTATGGCGACGTCGCGATCTTCGAAGTCTCCGGCACCTACGAAAACGATCGGCCGGAAGGCCAGCGTCGCGTTGCCGGCGGCATCCGTCGTGGCACTGCCTCGCTTGCCGGTTCCGGCCGCATGTGGTCCAACGCCGCCAAGGGCGGCGGCAAGCCGGTCGATGTGTTCGACGCCAAGGCCGATGCGCTGGCGGTGATCGAAGCCTGTGGGCTGCCGATGGCCAATATCCAGGTCGAGCAGGGCGGTCCCTCCTGGTATCATCCGGGCCGTTCCGGCACGATCAAGATGGGGCCGAAGGTCGTTCTCGGCTATTTCGGCGAGTTTCATCCGAAGACGCTCGATGCGTTGGATGTGTCAGGCGCGCTCTGCGGCTTCGAGGTCTTCATCGACGCGATGGCTGAGCCGAAGAAGAAGGCGACGCGCACCAAGCCGGCGCTGGAGCTTTCGCCCTTCCAGGCCGTCAAGCGCGACTTCGCTTTCGTGGTCGACAAGTCTGTTGAAGCAGGTGCGATCATCCGCGCAGCGACCAGCGCCGACCGCAAGCTGATATCGGGCGTCAACGTCTTCGACATATTCGAAGGCGCATCGCTCGGCGAGGACAAGAAATCGGTCGCGATCGAGGTTCAGATCCAGCCGGCAGAGCGGACGCTGACGGACGAGGATTTCGAGGCTCTGACGCAGAAGATCGTCGCCAACGTCACCAAGACGACCGGCGGCGTGCTCAGAAGTTAATCTGGAAACGGCCGGCGAAGTTCTCGCCGGCCGTTTCTCATGAATGCAGATGGTAGAGCTTGTTGACGATGGTCCACCGGCCGTTGATCTTCAGCAGGGACAGATAGTCCGAGAAGCGCATGCCGCCGAATTCGTCGACCACCTTGACGGTCGCCGCATCGCCTTCGATATCGATCGAGGCGATATCCATCATCGGCTGTGTGCCGGGAGATGCCGGCGTCTCGGACAGAACCGCGTCGATGAATTCATCGCGCGACATCCATTCGACCGAACCCTGATAATTTCCAATAATTGCCGCCTGGGGGTGAAACGCCTTTTTCAGCGCGGCCCCGTTGGAGAATGCCATTCCCTCGACATAGAGGTGAACCGTCGCCTCGATTGCCTGCTTGTCCAACATTCCTGCGCCTCCTGTGCTCCCGGGGCAATGGTACTGTACCCGACGAAGTTAGACCATCTGTGAGAATCAACGTTTTTCGAGGAGAAACGTTGCCGCGGTCGTTGGGATCACATAGACGCAAAGCTTGCAGCAGCCCGCCCGGAAGATATCTCGGGCGGGCGGTCATTCTACTTTCTCAGCGGTTTGTCATGGCCAATGAGGCGTCAGAGTAGCGCTTTCCCGCGACCTCGCTGAGCGGAATGATATTGCTCAGCTCATCCACCTCTTCCGGCGAAAGTACGATCTCTGCAGCAGCGACGTTCTGCTCCAGATGATCAAGCTTGCGGGCGCCGGGGATCGGCACGATCCCTTCGCCCTGATGCAGAACCCAGGCGAGCGCAAGCTGTGCCGCGGTCACACCCTTTTCCCTGGCATGACGCTCGAGAGCGGCGACCAAAGCGGCATTCGCATCGAAGTTCTCGCCCTGGAAACGCGGCAGGTTGCGGCGGAAATCGTCCTGATCCAGATCGTCCACCTTTCGGATGGCGCCCGTCAGGAAGCCGCGGCCAAGCGGGCTGTAGGGCACGAAGCCGATGCCGAGTTCGCGGCAGGTTGCGAGCACCTCTGCTTCCGGATCCCGGCTCCAGAGCGAATATTCGCTTTGCAGGGCCGCGATCGGGTGAACAGCGTGGGCGCGGCGGATCGTGGCGGCACTCGCCTCGGAGAGGCCCAGTGTGCGCACCTTGCCTTCCCGAACTAGGTCAGCCATGGCGCCGACCGTATCTTCGATCGGAACGTCGGGGTCGACGCGATGCTGGTAGAAAAGATCGATGACATCGGTGCCGAGCCGCCTCAACGAGGCTTCGGCGACCTCCTTCACATGTTCTGGACGGCTGTCGACGCCAACCATCGCGGCCGGTCCGGATTTGGTCAGATCGAGCTTGAAGCCGAACTTGGTGGCGATAACGACGCGGTCGCGAACCGGCTTCAGTGCCTTTCCGAGCAATTCTTCATTGTGGAAGGGGCCGTAGGTTTCGGCCGTGTCGAAGAAGGTCACGCCGAGATCGACAGCGCGGCGCAGCGTCTTCGTGGACTCCTCGTCGTCCTTTGCGCCATAGGCGAAGCTCATGCCCATGCAGCCGAGACCGATGGCAGAGACGGTAAGGTCGTTTCCGAGTTTGCGGGTTTTCATTCTGGAGCTCCCTGAGCGGATTTGTCTGGCCGGCGATCAAATCGCCCGGCACGCCCCGGAAGTTAAAGCCCTAACCGATGTTTGAAAATCCGTGCAAAGCATAACAGCTTGTTCTATCATTTAGATCAATGAACAGGACGCAACTCTCCCAACTCGCGGTTCTGGCCGCCGTTGCTGCCAACCGCAGCTTCCGCGCCGCCGCCAAGGAACTGACCATCGCTCCCTCGGCGGTAAGCCATGCCATATCGAGCCTGGAAGAAGGCCTCGGCGTGCGCCTGCTGGCGCGCACGACCCGCAGCGTCGCACCGACCGAGGAGGGAAGGTTGCTGCTGGAACGTCTCGGCCCGGCGCTGGAGGAAATCGGCACCGCCCTGGATGCCGTCCTCGATACGCGCGGCCGGCCGGCCGGAAACCTGCGCGTGACAGCCCCGCGCTTTGCCTCGGATGTTATTCTCGGCCCGCGGCTTGGGGATTTTCTCAACGCTTATCCCGATATCACCCTCGAAATCGCCAATGAGGACGCCTTTACCGATATTGTCGAAGGCGGCTTCGACGCGGGCATCCGGTTCGAGGAAAGTCTCGAGGCCGATATGATCGCGGTCAGGATCTCCTCGGACATACGCACCGTCATTGCCGGCTCGCCCGCCTATTTCGAGCGCTATCCAAAACCGCTCCATCCGCGGGATCTCGTCCAGCATCGCTGCATCAAGCGCCGCTTCGCCAACGGCTCTATCTATCGCTGGGAATTCGAAAAGGACGGACGGGAACTGATCGTTTCGATCGATGGCCCCCTGACCGTCAGCGAAGACAGGCTTTCATTGCTGGGCGCGCTCAGCGGTGCCGGCCTTGCCTATCTCTTCGACATGCGGGTGCATAACGAGCTCGTCGAGGGAAAGCTGATCCGGGTGCTGGAAGATTGGTGTCCGCCTTATCCGGGACCATTTCTCTATTACCCCAGTCGTCGGCAGATGCGCCCGGCGTTGCGGGCCTTCATCGACTTCTTCAAGGTCGGCGGTTGAGGGTCTTGCAGGTTTCGGGTGGCGCCGGGAAAAACAGGGGCTAGGTTCCGCGAAAAGGGGAGAGTGCGATGAGGAAGCCGGCATCGATGAGAGGCCTCGAAGATTTGGGTCGCGTACGCCTCTCGAAGAATTTCTTCCTGCGCGATTTTCTGCATTCCGAGATCGGCAGCCTCTACGGCATACCCAATATCCCTGAAAATCCCAATCTGGCGATTGCAGCGGGCAAGTGCCTCTGCGAGGAACTGCTGGAGCCGCTGGAGGCTACATTCGGACGTCTTCACCTGCGCTCTGGCTATCGGGCGCCCGCGCTCAACAAGTTCGGCAACAAGAACAATCTCAATTGTGCGCGCAACGAGGCGACCGCCGCCAACCACATCTGGGATTTGCGCGACAGAGAGGGTCACATTGGCGCTACGGCCTGTGTCGTCGTGCCCTGGGTCTGGGATCGATACCATGAGCCCGGCGATTGGCGCCGGCTGGCCTGGTGGATAAGGGATCACCTGCCCTATGCGTCGCTTCAGTTCTTTCCGAAACTATGGGCGGTCAATATCACCTGGCATGAGCACCCGACGAAAGAGATCACCAGCTATGCCGAGCCGCGCGGTATTCTGACGCGGCCCGGAATGGCGAATTGGGAAGAGGACCATTCGGCCCTCTACGAAGGTTTTCCGCCGCTCAGAAGTTGATGCGGTAGCGGATGTGCCCGTCGCTCTCGACATAGCTGTCATAGAGCTTGCGAGCCGTGGTGTTGGTTTCTTCCGTGTGCCAGTAGAGCCGCGCCCAGCCTCTCTCTTTGCAGAGGCCGACGAGGTCGTCCAGCAGCGCCCTGCCGACACCCTTGCCGCGAGCCGCCGCATCGACGAACAGGTCTTCCAGATAGCAGTCCGGATCACGAATCCACGTCCCTTCATGGGTGAGGCAAAGGGCAAAACCCATCACCTTCCCGTCAACCTCTGCCACCCGCATGAAGATGGCGGAAGCCGGATCGAAGATCCGGCGCCACGTCATGTCGGTGATTTCAGGCGCGATGGTCACATTATAGAAGGTGATGTAGTCGGCCCAAAGTTCGCGCCAGCGCGTCTCGTCTTCAGGCCTTGCATCGCGGGTGATCACGGTCATTCTGTTTCAGTCCTATTCACGGGTCCTGTTCGCCAGCCCTATTCGCCGGCCTTGTCGAGCAGGCTCATTGCCTCAGTGGAAAGGTCGAGCTTTGCCGAATTGATGAGAGCGTCGAGCTGGCCAAGGCTCGTGGCGCTGGCGATCGGCGCGGTCACGCCCTTCTTGCGCAACAGCCAGGCAAGCGCCACTTCCGCCGGCTTGCTGCTGGTATCCTTGGAGACCGTATCGAGAGCGGCAAGGATGCGCATGCCCTTGTCGTCGAGATATTGCGCCACGCGGCCTTCGCGCGCCCGGCCTTCCGTATCGGCCTTGGTGCGGTATTTGCCGGAAAGGAAGCCGGCTGCAAGGCTGAAATAGGTGATGACGCCGATGTCTTCCTTGACGCAGAGATCGGCCAGCGGGCCTTCGAAGCTGGCGCGCTCGTAAAGATTGTATTCCGGCTGCAACACGTCGTAGCGCGGAAGCCCGGCCTTGTCGGCGACATCGAGCGATGCCTGGAGAAGCTTGGCATCATAGTTGGAGCACCCGACGGAGCGGATCTTGCCCTGTTCCTTCAGCTTCGCATAGGCGCCGAGCGATTCCTCATGCGGCGTTTCTTCGTCCGGCCAGTGCGAAAGATAGACGTCAATATAATCGGTCTGCAGGCGACGCAGCGAATCCTCGACGGCCTTGAGGATATAGGCCGCCTTCAGCGTCTTTCCTTCACCCATATCGGACCCGACCTTGGTGACGATAATGGCCTTGTCGCGGGAGATAGTTCCCTTCTTCAGCCACTTGCCGATGATTTCCTCGGAATCGCCGCCCTTGTTGCCGGGGACCCAGCGCGAGTAGACGTCTGCCGTATCGATCGTGTTGAAGCCGGCGCCGAAAAATGCGTCGAGAATGTCGTAGGAGGTCTTCTCGTCGGCCGTCCAGCCGAAGACGTTGCCGCCGAAGACGATTGGCGCGATCGAAATCTCTGTTTTACCTAGCCGGCGCATTTCCATGCCGCTCTCCCGAAAATGACTAAAGTGGTTGAAAAGATAGATGCGGTGAAAACCGCTTTACCTATCTAGGCCTTTATGGCGCCGAGGGAAACCAAACTTCGGTGAAATATCCGTGCGGCATTCAGGTGGCATTGCGCTTCGCGCGACGGCTGCATAAGGTGCGCCGAAATCATTTTTGGGAGGGAAGACCATGCTTCGTTTCGGAATTCTGTCGACCGCAAAGATCGGTCGCGAGCTTGTCGTACCGGCCATTCAGGATGCCGAGAATTGCGTGGTGACTGCGGTCGCCAGCCGCGATCTGTCCCGCGCCCGCGAGATGGCGGACCGCTTCTCCGTGCCGCATGCCTTCGGCTCCTACGAGGAGATGCTGGCCTCCGACACGATCGACGCCGTCTATATCCCGCTGCCGACCTCGCAGCATGTCGAATGGACCATCAAGGCTGCCGATGCCGGCAAGCACGTGCTCTGCGAAAAGCCGATCGCGCTCAAGGCCGAAGAGATCGATAGCCTGATCGCTGCCCGCGACCGCAACAAGGTACTTGTGACCGAGGCCTATATGGTCACCTACACGCCGGTCTGGCAGAAGGTCCGTGCCCTGCTGGCCGACGGCGCGATCGGAAAGCTGCGCCATGTCCAGGGCGCCTTCACCTATTTCAACCGCGACGCCGGCAACATGCGCAACATTCCCGAGCTCGGGGGCGGCGGCCTGCCTGACATCGGCGTCTATCCGACGATCAGCACGCGCTTCGTGACCGGCAAGGAGCCGCTGCGCATCCAGGCCGTGACCGAGCGCGATCCGGAATTCGGCACCGACATCTATTCGAGCGTGAAGGCCGATTTCGGCGATTTTGAGCAGAGCTTCTATATCTCGACGCAGATGGCTGCCCGTCAGGTCATGGTCTTCCATGGCACCGACGGCTTCATCGAGGTCAAGTCGCCCTTCAATGCGGACCGCTACGGCGCCGAGGAAATCGAGCTCACCAACCGCAACCATTCGGAATCGCAGATTTTCCGCTTCCCCGATAGCCGCCAGTACAAGCGCGAGGCGGAAGCCTTCGCCGATGCCGCAGCCGGCGGCAAGTCGGAGATCGTGACGCTGGAAAGCTCCAGGCTGAACCAGAAGGTCATCGACGCCATCTATCGCGCCAGCGAAAAGGATGGCTGGGAGCCGGTCTGACCGGCTTCTTGATAAGCGGCGGAGATCAGCGGCGGAAGACGAAGCGGGAATAGCCGAAAAAGCTGAACGCCGTCGCCGCCGCCGAGGCAAGTATCAGCGCGGCCGTCGGGCGCAACACCGGTATCGATACCAGTAGTGACGTGTAGATCGCATAGTTCACCAGTGCCGAGGTAATCCCGACCGAACCGTAGCGGAAACCCTCGACTGCGAGGGACCGGCCGGTATTCTCGAATGTGAAGGTGTGGTTGAGGATCCAGGTCGCGACCATGGCCGACGGTATGCTGATTGCGCGCGCCCAGAACGGGCCCAGCGTGGTGAAGTGCAAAAGCAGCATCAGCAAGCCCGCATCGACGACAAAGCCGATACCACCGGCAATGCCGAACCAGAACAGTCTCTTCATGCAGCCTTGGCTTTCTTCTTGCGGCGGGTGGAATTCTCCGCCTGATGGATCGTGATCGCCGCCGGCTTGTCATTCAGACCGATTGCTTCGATCCCCATATAGTGGATCCGAAGCTGCTCTGCACGGGCACGTGCGACGGAATCCAGAATAAGAGCCGCCGTAAAGAGCATGAACGACACCATCATCAGCGCCATCGAGAACACCCAGGTCGGCATGCGGCTGACGAGACCCGTCTCGAAATACTCGGCGAGAACCGGGGCCATGAAGCCGAGGCTCGCCGCCATGAACAGCGCGCTCAACTGGCCGAAGAAGGCAAAGGGCCGCGTTTCCTTCATCAGCATGGCGAACATCCAGAGGATCTTCGCGCCGTCTCTGAAGGTGGAAAGCTTGGAGTGAGACCCCTCGGGGCGCCGACCGTAGTCGAGTTCAAGTTCGGTGACGGGCAGCTTCAGTCGTGACGCATGTACCGACATTTCGGTCTCGATTTCGAATCCGCCTGAGACAGCCGGAAAGCTTTTGACAAAGCGTCGGCTGAAGGCGCGGTAGCCGGAGAAAATATCGGTAAAATCGGGTCCGAAGATGCTGCGGTAGAGCATGTTGAAGATGCGGTTGCCCAATGCATGGCCCTGCCGGCCGGCATCGTCATGCACGCCGCGCCGCGTTCCGACCACCATGTCGGAGCGTTCGGTTACCAGCGTGCGCACCAGCTCTTCGGCGTCATCAGGCTGGTAGGTGCCGTCTCCATCCGCCATGATATAGATGTCGGCATCGATATCGGAGAACATGCGGCGCACCACATGGCCCTTGCCCTGGCGTCGCTCGCGCAGCACGATCGCGCCGGCGAGCATGGCATGCAGCGCCGTCCCGTCGGTGGAATTGTTGTCGTAGACATAGATGCGGGCGCTTGGCAGCGCCGCGCGGAACCCGCGAACAACCGGCCCGATCGTTGCCGCTTCGTTATAGCATGGCAGCAGGACGGCGATGTCCAGGCTTTCGGCCCAAGTCTCTGGCATGGTTTTCACTCGATACATGGAAAATCCGCAGGCGAGCTTATCTCCGCGCTCGTTAACAAACCCTATGATTGCTTGGGAAATAAGGAGAACCGGGGCCTGTTGCCGGAACATTGTCGTGATCGTCTTTGCCCGCGGTTTTACGCTTTCTTGAGGCCGGAACGCTAAACTACGGCCAAAGCTTGAGGCAACGGAACATTACGGATCATGACGGATGCGATGGAAGTACGCGGCATGACGGCCGCGAAGCCCGGCGATGGCAAGTCTTCGATCTGGTCACGCCTCTGGATAATGTCCATTCTCTACAGTCTTTTCCTGATGGCAGTGCTGGTCTTCCTGCGCTGGAGCGCGACGGATTATGTCGGCGCCGACAATGACGACGTCATGCGTCTGGTCGAAGTGCGCGATTTCCTTGCCGGCCAGGGCTGGTTCGACTTGATGCAATACCGCCTGGGCCTCGATGCCGGGACGCTGATGCATTGGTCGCGTTTGATCGACCTGCCGATCGCCAGTCTCATTGCCTTTTTCCGCCTCTTTGTCGCGCCCGAACGCGCGGAAGTCTTGGCGCTGACGGTCTGGCCGCTGTCGCTGGTTCTGCCGCTCATGTACGGAATGGGTCTGACCGGATATCGCACGGGCGGTATCGTCGGGATGCACATATCGCTCGGCCTGACCGGGCTCTATGTCATGACGTCGAACCGCTTCCTGCCCGGCTCGATCGACCACGACAATGTGCAACTCGGCCTCGTCGCCTTCATGACGGCCATGCTGGTGGATGACAGGTTTCGTCCTGCAAGCTTCGCCATCGCCGGATTTGCAGCCGCGCTCGCGATCGCCATCGGCGCCGAAACGACGCCCTTCGTCGCCGTCGCCTGCCTTGCGGTCGCGCTTCTCTGGGCCTGGGAAGGAAAGGCATTTGCGGCTGCGGCCCAGGCCTTCTCGCTGACCCTTGCCGTCTCGATCAGCGTGGCCTTTTTCGCAACGGTTCCACCGCATCTCTACTCGACCGTGACCTGCGATAACCTTTCGATCGGTTTTTACGGCATCACCAGCGTCGGCGGTGTCGTTCTCCTGCTGTCTTCGCTCTTTGCGTCAGGCCTTTCACGTGTCGGCCGGTTCGTCGTCCTCGCAGCCGGCGGTGTCGTCATAGCCGGGACAGCACTCCTGCTTGCGCCCCAATGCCTCGGCAACCCGCTGGGTGATCTGGATCCAATGCTCGTCAAGCTCTGGCTGAACGGTATCAGCGAGGCTCAGTCATTCGTAGATCTCGCTCGCAAGGCACCGGAGACACTCGGTGCCTTCTATGCGGTTGGTGTCTTTGCCTGCGCCGCCTGCCTGTTCAGGATCGTTCGCGGCGAGCGTGTCAGGCTATATCTCATCCTGCTAACGCTTCTCCTGGTAAATCTCATCATAGCTTTCGTGCAGGTGCGCGGCGCGACATTTTCGAACCTGCTCGCTATTCCGCCGCTGACCTTGCTGCTGATCGAGTTGCGCCGTGTCTCCAATGCCGATTCCGAAAATATCGGCGCCGCCTTTTTCTATATCGTCGGCGCGCTCATTTCGGTTCCCGCCGTCTGGGCTGTCGGAGGCGGGCTGGTCAATGGGCAGATGAAGACCAGCTTTGTCGTGGAGCCAGGCTCAAACAAGGAAAATGCGGCCGGATGCTTTTCCAAGGAGGCGCTGGCACCGATAGCCGGTCTCGATCCCGGAGTCGTTTCCGCTCCGTCGGACATGGGCGCGCCCATTCTCCGTTTCACGAAGCATCGCGCACTCTCCGGGCCATACCACCGTGACCAAGCAGGCATGCTGACCCAGCTGCATATTGAACTGGCGGAACCCGCAGAGGCGGAAGCCTTCCTGCGTGGAGCCAAGGTGACATTGTTCGCCTATTGCCCCGACAACCCTGAGACCAGCGATATCGCCGATATCAAGCCGGATGGCCTCTATGCAGCGCTCAAAAGGGGGCAGGTGCCGTCTTATCTGGAACCCCTGCCGAATGGGCAAGGCGCAGACGTGAAATTCTTCCGCTTCAAGCCCTAAGGTCACGTCGGTCGAAGTCGAGATGGCGGCTGCGCGATTGCCGTCCGACCCCCGGCATTCGGCAAGGACTGCATAGCGTCAGAAGAGAAATTCGCTATTTCAGGTTGTTTAGGGGAAACCAGCTAATTTCCGACACTTTTGGGCTGAAATCTGCGCTGACCAAGAACGCTGGAGCCCAAAATGTCAGGCATTTTTATCGCTACTCTGTTGGCGACTATTGCGGCAAAGGTACCTGCAGGGTTTTCGACCGGCGACCTGCTTCTTTCCGATTGTCATGGCTCGCGGCAATTCGTCCGGGGCTATGTTGCCGGCTGGTTGGATAAATGGAACAGGGACGAATACCTTGCCCGACGCAATATTGTCGATAACGCTCCGAATACAAAGGCAATGGTGAATGCCGCGTACTTGGGCGAATCCGTCGGGATAAACTTGTGCGTGCCGGTCGGGACAAAGGCGGAGGTGTTGGGCGATGTGCTCTGCACATTCCTCGAACAAAATCCGGGCGTACGCGACGCGACGGGTGATGACCTCATGACGGAGGTTGTTCAAGCGAATTATAGTTGCCCCGCACAATAAGCGCTGACGTCGCCTAGCGCGGGAAATTTGCCGCAAAAGGCTTGGAATAGTCAGGATATTTGGGCTTGCTGCCGACGGCCGCGCTCAAAGGTGAGAAGGGCCACGACGTGACCGAGAAGCGCGAAGTTGTAGCCCGCAATTGCAAGCACCAGCGAGAGGAAGGACACTGGTCCTGAGGAAACGAAAAGGGCCGCGAGGAACGCCAGGCCCATGAGCGCGGCGACGATCGCCACGCTTACGGCCGAGCGCATCATCCCAACGACGATCCCGATTGTCATGGCGGTCGCGAAGATCACGGCCATCTCCCGTTCGTGCAAAATTTCGTTGTCCTGATATTGCACGATCCCTGCTAAAGAAGCCTTGAGGAGAAGGGTGAATCCTTCTGCAACTTATTCGGTAAAATTCGATGGAATAAGTTGGACCGGCCTCGCTAGACCAGCGCGACGATATCGGCGGCAGTGGTCCCCGTCTGCAGGACACGCGTCACTCTGAGCGGCAGCACGATGCCCTGGGGAACCTGCTTCAGCAGCAGCGAGTCCCCTGCCAGCATGAACACGGCAAGATCGCCGCCCGTGCCGATGTAAAGGCCGCGCGTCGTCTCCTGCAGGTCGGAGGCATCGTTCGGAGCGACGGGGAAACCGGAAATCGCCGGTCCGGAAATCGAGGGGCTGAGGGATTCGAAGCGATCGGTCATAATATTGGTCCTCTTCAACAAAGTGATGAGAACGATTGTGCCGACATCGGGACGAGCGAGGATGGAAAGGATTGCAGGCTGCGAGGATGAATTCGGAAACACCGTTGAAAAGGTTAGGGTTATTTCCGAAGAAATTCTTATTCCCAACGATTACCGTCGAGATATCGTCCCCACATCGCTCGGGAAAATGCGTCTCCCTTGCTGATCTTGCCGGTAGCTTGCGCTAGAAAGGCTTCATGAGCAGCTTCTTCGAGAATGATTCGCCGTCGAACCTTGCCGAATATTCGGTGTCGGAGCTTTCCGGCTCGATCAAGCGCACGGTCGAGAATGCGTTCGACCAGGTTCGCGTGCGCGGAGAGATATCGGGCTATCGTGGGCCACATTCCTCCGGTCATGCTTACTTTTCCCTTAAGGACGACCGCGCCCGCATCGATGCCGTCATCTGGAAGGGCTCGTTCTCGCGTTTGAAGTTCCGTCCCGAGGAAGGCATGGAGGTGATCGCTACCGGCAAGGTGACGACCTTCCCCGGCTCCTCGAAATACCAGATCGTCATCGAAACGCTGGAGCCCGCCGGTGAGGGCGCACTGATGGCGTTGATCGAGGAGCGCAAGCGCAAGCTCGGCGCGGAAGGCCTGTTCGATCCCGAGCGCAAGCGGCGCCTGCCCTATATGCCTGATGTCATCGGCGTCGTGACCTCGCCGACCGGCGCCGTCATCCGGGATATCCTGCATCGCATTTCCGATCGCTTTCCCGTTCATGTTCTCGTCTGGCCGGTCAAGGTTCAGGGCGAGGGCTCGGGCGAAGAGGTGGCGAACGCCATCAATGGCTTCAACGCGTTCCAGCGCGGCGGCGCCCTGCCGCGCCCCGATGTCCTGATCGTCGCGCGTGGTGGCGGCAGTCTGGAAGATCTCTGGAGTTTTAATGACGAGATCGTGGTGCGGGCGGCTGCGGCAAGCGAGATCCCTCTGATATCGGCGGTCGGCCATGAGACCGACTGGACGCTGATCGACTATGCGGCAGACGTCCGCGCGCCGACGCCGACGGGTGCCGCCGAAATGGCCGTGCCCGTCAAGGCCGAGCTGGAGGCCCAGATCTCAGGTCTTGCAGCACGGTTGCAGACGAGCATGAGCCGCCACATGGAGCAGCGCCGTCAGGCGGTGAGGTCACTGTTGCGGGCGCTGCCCTCGCTCGACCAGCTCCTTGCCCTGCCGCGCCGCCGTTTCGACGAGGCAGCTAGCGGTCTCGGTCGCGGATTGGAACTCAACACGCTGAACAAGCGCCGCGCATTCGAGCGCTCTGCCGCCCATCTGCGCCCCGAAGTCCTTTCGAGCCGTATCGCTGAAAAGCGCCAGATGCTGAACGAGCGGATCGTCCGCGCCGAACGCAGGGTGGAGCGTCTGCTGTCGGAAAGCCGCAAACGTCTGTCGAATGCCGAGGTGTCCCTGCGCAGCATGCCGACCCGCTTGGCGACCCAGACGGCCCGCGCCCGCGATCAACTGGCAAATCTTTCCCGCCACGCCGACACCGCGATCCGCCATCAACTGGTACGCGCCCGCGGGGAGCTCGTGGCGCAGGATCGCGTGCTGCAATCGCTTTCCTACAAGAACGTGCTGAAGCGAGGATATGCGGTCGTTCGAGACGAGGATGACAGGCCGGTTTCACTGGCCTCGGCCCTGTCAGCGGGTGCCGCCATCTCCATCGAATTCGCGGATGGTCGTGTGGGGGCGGTGACCGGCGAGGAGGGCACACCATCTTCCGCACCACCCTCCGCGACTGTCAAAAAACGCCCGCCAAAAGCAACCGAGCCTATCCATCCGCCAAAGCAGGGCAGCCTTTTCTGAGAGGCGGACGTCCACGATGGCCGGGGTGCCATTGCCACGAGTCTCTTCTCCCCGTCGAGAAGAAGATGCCGGCAGGCAGATGAGGGGCCTGCGCGCACCTCAACTGATAGGTCTCCAGTGCCGCACCTTCATCCGACCCTTCGGGCCCCCTTCTCACCGAGGGGAGGCCCCCTTCTCACCGAGGGGAGAAGGGGAAAGAGGCAGCCTTCTCAGGCCCATTCACCCCGACGCATGACGGGCACTTTCGAACCGTCCGGCTTGATGCCGTCGATGTCGACCTTGTCGGAGCCGATCATCCAGTCGATGTGGATCAGGCTGGAATTGCCCCCCTGCGCCTTTATCTGCTCCTGGCTGAGCTTGGCGCCGTCGATGAAGCACTTCGAATAGCACTGGCCGAGCGCGATATGGCAGGAGGCGTTTTCGTCGAAGAGCGTGTTGTAGAACAGGATACCGCTTGCCGAGATCGGCGAGGAATGCGGCACCAGCGCCACTTCGCCCAAACGACGGGCTCCCTCGTCCGTATCCAGCACCTTGTTCAGCACTTCCTCGCCGCGCGAAGCCTTTGCCTCGACAATCCGGCCGCCCTCGAAGCGCACCTGGATATTGTCGATCAGCGTGCCCTGATGTGACAGCGGCTTGGTGCTCGATACATGGCCTTCGACGCGCAGCGCATGCGGCGTGGTGAAGACTTCCTCGGTCGGGATATTGGGGTTGCAGGTCACGCCGTTCTTGGCGGTGGAGGCGCCGCCATGCCATTCATGGCCATCCGCAAGCCCGACCTTCAGGTCCGTGCCCGGTCCCTGGAAATGCAGCGTCGAAAATCGCTGTTCGTTCATCCAGGCCGAACGCTTGTGCAGATTGGCATTGTGCTCGGCCCATGCGCCGATCGGGTCGGGAACATCGACGCGCGATGCGGCAAAGATTGCCTTGGCAAGCTTGGCAACCGCGATTTCTTCCGGATCGTCCGGAAAGACGACCTTTGCCCAGGAGGGATTGGGGTAGGAGACGATGTTCCAGTTGATGTCAAAATTCGAGATCTTCTCGAGAGCCGGCTTGTAAGCCGCCGAATTGGCGCGGTTGGCCCGGGCCACCTTGCTCGGATCCTGTCCTGACAACAGCAGCGGATTGTCGCCGGCAATGGCAAGGCGCGCGGATCCGTTGGCATAGGCCTTTGCCATGCCCTCATAGAGCCAGCTGGAGGCACGATCGAAACTTTCATCCGGGGCATGCTCGTAGCGAGCGAGCGTAGCCTCCTCGTCCGCATAGAAGGTCGTCACCAGCCCGGCGCCGGCAATATAGGCATGCCGGGTAATGAGCCGCACCAGCGGCATCGCAACGACAGGCGCCGTGATGACAAGATCCTGGCCCTTTTGCAGCTGTAGCCCGACCTTTACGGCCACTTCGGCGAGCTTTTCCAGCTTGGCGGCATCGACGGAATGGGTGTTTTGCGGAACGATCGTCATGGGAAAACCTGCTTGCTGATTTCGGAAAAGAGGAACTAAGACTTAGTCCCCTTTGCGGCGAAATTGAAGGTGCTTCCGGCTTAAGCGATCAGCGGCGCAGCTTTCGCTTTCAGGACCTTCAGCGCATCCTTCGGATCGAGCCGAACCTGCAGGCCGCGCTGGCCGCCATTGATGAAGACATAGGCCTCGCTCATCGCCGCTTCCTCGATTGCGGTCGGCACCACCTTCTTCTGGCCGAAAGGGCTGATTCCACCGACGTGATAGCCCGTCAGCCGCTCGGCATCGGCAGGCTTCATCATATTGGCCGACTTGCCACCAAAGGCGCCGGCAAGCTTCTTCATGCTCACTTCGTGGTCCGAGGGGACGACGCAGCAGACGGGTTTCCCATCGACCTCAGCCATCAGCGTCTTCAGGACACGATGCGGTTCCTCGCCGAGCGCTTCCGCCGCCTGCAGGCCGACACGTTCGGCATTGGGGTCGTAGTCGTAGGCGTGAACGGTGAAGCTGACTTTGGCTTGGGTCAGAACCTGCGTCGCACGGGTGGTTTTGGACATGGCAACCCTCTATGCATTTCCAATAAGTACGCCACTGTAGATCTCCGGCTTGAACCCAACCAGGAGTTCGCCGTCCTTCTCCAACACCGGTCGCTTGATCATGGAGGGCTGGGCCAGCATCAGCGCGATCGCCTTCTCCCTGGTCAGGTCGGTGCGCTCCTCGTCTGGCAGCTTGCGAAAGGTCGTGCCGGCACGATTGAGCACTGTTTCCCATCCGGCTTCGCTGGTCCAGCGATCGAGATGCGCCCTGTCGATGCCCTCGGCCTTGTAGTCATGGAAGCGATAGTCGATGTCGTGCTCTTCAAGCCAGCTGCGTGCCTTCTTCATCGTGTCGCAATTCTTGATGCCGTAGATCGTGACCGTCATCGTGTTCTCAATCCTCCAATGTGCCGGGTTTGCGTCCCGCAGCGCTCGGCTTGTCGCTGGCGATCTTCATCAGGTCGCCGCGCCGATGCACGAGCCGGTCAGAGATGCGGGTGACGATCAGGCCCGCCTGCGGCGCATGGATATCGATTGATCCATCGGCCATGCCGGGCCTGGTGATGATCGTTGCAAGCAGGTCGCCCGCTGCCACGCGCTCGCCGATCGTGCGATGGAACAAGACGATGCCAGACTGCGGCGCGCGGATCATCTCGATGTTGTCGAGCGGCGCGGCGGGGCCTGTGAATTCGGAGAGCTGGGCAGTGTCATCAAGTACAATGCCGCGTGCGGCAAGGAAGCGCCACAGGCCTTCCGCATCCGATCGCGCCATGTCGGGGTAAACATCGCGCTGGCCGCGCAACTCGACGGTCACCGACAGCTTGTCGCTGAAATGTGTCCTCTTCTCGCCGGGAACGGCATATTTCCAGGCAAAGCTCACGGCCTCTTCGAAAGCGGAACTCTCGCCATCCGAAAGCAGCACGGCGTCCATGTCGAGCGCTGCCGCAAGGTCGGATGCTTCGGGCCAGAATGCCTCGTCGATATAGGCATATTGCAGGGCCTCGTCGTCGCAATGGAGGTCGAGAACCAGATCTGCCCCGAGCGCCATATGGATCAGCTGGCGCTTCAGCCTGTCAGGTGCGCGATAGCGATCGAGGCCTTCGACGAGGCTGTCGCGGTCGCGGATGGAAATCAGCGGAAAGTCGCGGTTGAAGTTCGTCCGCGTGCCGAGATCGAAGCGACCTTCCATTCCGCCGAAAAGCCACTGGCCCGCGCCGATCGGATTGGCTTGCGGCACGACGGTTATGTCGCCGAGGATCGTGCCGCCAGCATCCGCTTGCTGTAGCTTCTGGCAGAGAAAGTGAAGAAGCGCTGTGCCTGGCAGCTCGTTGGCATGCAGGGCCGCCTGAATGTAGATCTTCGGAGTCCCGGGCGCCGATCCCTTGAAATGAAACACAGGCAGTCGCCACGAAATGCCGGGTGTATCCCCTTCGACGACGATTTCGGTGATGTCCATCTCTTCTCTCCTGCCTTGCCGCATGCTGCGGTCACGCTCATAGCAAGCACAAAGAGGGGTAGGCAATGACTTATGCGGGCCAAACGGATCAGGCCCACGCCTTGGAAGGGCGGATGAGCACCCACCTCACTGTTGGTCTCACCAGGCAGGGCACGTTTCTCAGAGCGTGCCGCCGCCCTTGCGCAGGTTAAAACTCAAGGCGAGGCTGAGAAGGACCGCCCCGATGCCGAGGAAGAAAGGGGAGGCATAGCCGAGATGGGCGGCAAAGAGACCCGCAAGAGGCCCGGTCGCACCCAGCGCCACATCGAGGAACACCGAGTAAAGGCCAAGTGCGACGCCGCGGTTTTGCGGCGGGATCTGAGCCATAGCCTCGTTGCCGAGCGCCGGAAAGACCGGCGCGAAGCCGGCGCCGGCAAGTGCTGCGCCGACAATGGCTATGATCGGATTGGGCGCGCAGGCGAGGGTGACGAGGCCGATGACCTCGAGAATTAGCGAAAGACGCGCCACCGGCAGGCCGCCATAGCGGGCAACCACGCGGGCAAGCCATATGCGGATACCCATGAAGGCGAGACCGAAGGCGCTGAGCGCAAAGGGTGCGCCGTCCCAGTTGCGGCTATGAAAGTACAGCGCGATGAACGTCATGATCACGCCGAAGCCGCAGGAGGCAAGGGCCATAGCCGTGCCGAACGGGGCGATCCGCGTGAAGACCTGTCCTGTCCCCATGCCCTTCTTGCTGATGCCGGGCACTGTCGGCCGCGTCCGCGCCACGAGCAGACCCGCAATCGCAAGCAGAATTGTGACTACGCCTGTGGCAACGAAACCGAACTGGCCTTCCAGCCACGCGCCAAAGGGTGCTGCCAGCGAGATGCCGCCATAGGTCGCAATGCCGTTCCAGGAAATGATGCGGACCGTGTCCTTCTGGCCGAAAAGCCCGATCGCCCAGGTGATCGCCGCGGTGCTGACCCAGCTCTCGCCGACGCCGAGCGCAAGCCGGCCGGCAAGCAGAAGGGCAAGGCTCAGAGCCGGCATGGACGTGACCAGTGCCGAAAGCAGCGTGAGGATGCCGCAGAGGATATAGGCAAAGAAGCCGAGCGTTACGGAATATTTCGGCCCGTGGCGATCCGTAAGACGCCCGACCTGGGCGCGGCTGACGATCGTCGCCACATATTGCGTGCTGATCGCAATGCCCGCCCAGACCACGCCGAAGCCGAGCCCGGTATCCACATAGGTCGGAAGTACGGCAAGGGGCAGACCGATCGCGAGATAGCCGAAAAAGGTCAACGCGACGATGGACAGGAGCGAAAAGGTGGATTGCATGGCTGTTTTCACAAGATCTGGTCGCCGGACATCGACGAGCGATGTCCATGCTGCTGCTTTGCCAGGGCAGATCGGTGATAGCGCGACGGGGATCAGGCGATCGGCTCGAGGCCGCTGAAAGGGTAAGCACGACATCATCCACCGGCGCTTCATGTGCCGGAATTTGCTGCCGTTCAGGATGGTGATGACGCGGCATATCCGGATGAATACGCAAAGTCACTGAAATGCGGATAACAGCCGATTGCTAAGCTCGTCAATCAAATTGCTGCTCTGCAGCAATAAATTATCGTGACAGCGGCAAGCGACGTGCCGCCGTCGACAAGACGACACGTCCGGGGCCTATCAATCCCCCGCTAAGCCGTCAGGATCACGCTGCCGGTCGTGCGGCCGGCTTCGAGATCCTCATGTGCCTTCGCAGCCTCTTCGAGCGGATATTCCGCACCGATCGGATTGATCAGGCCCGATTGCAGCGCGGCAAACAGGTCCGTGGCGCCCTGGCGATAAAGATCGGGATCGTTGGCATAGGCAAGCACGCTCGGACGCGCCAGGCCGATGACGCGGGGCGCGCTCAGCTCCTCGACGCGAATGGGCGGAATCGGGCCTGCCGGCTGGCCAAGGCTGGCGACCACGCCGAAGGGGCGCACGGTTCCGAGTGTCTTCGAAAGCATCTCTCCGCCAATACCATCGACGGCAAGATGCGCGCCCTTGCCATCCGCGAGGCGCCGCGCCTCCTCAGCCCAGTCCGATGCCGTATGGAGAAGGACTGCATCGGCACCCGCCTCTTTCGCAATCGCCATCTTGGCCTCGGAGCCGACAGTGCCGATCACCCGGCCACCCATGCTTTTTGCCCATCGTGTGACGAGCTGGCCGAGGCCTCCGGCTGCCGCATGAACGAGAACCCATTCGCCGGCATTGAGGCGATGGATCTTGTGGAGCAGCATATGGGCGGTGAGGCCGCGCAGCATCGAACTTCCGGCGACACGTTCGCTGACGCCATCGGGCAGGCGAATAAGGCGCGATGCAGGCAGGGTCCGCACTTCAGCATAGCCGCCCAGCGGATGACCGGTATAGGCAACACGGTCTCCGATCTTGAGGTCGGTCACATCGGCACCGATCGCCTCGACGACACCCGCGCCCTCGAGCGCCAGCACATCGTGGCCCGATGGCATGGGGTAGAGACCCTTGCGGTAATAGATATCGACGAAATTGACGCCGATCGTGCTCTGGCGGATCCGGACCTCGCCGGGCCCCGGTGCGGGCACCGAAACATCGGCGGGCTTGAGAACATCGGGCGCGCCTGGCGCAGTGAGAATGACGGCGAGTGACATGGGCTTTCTCCTTTTTCTGGGAAGGAGAGGATCACAAAGCGCAACCGGAATAAATTCGGTATGTATTCACTTTACCTGTGCAATAATGCACCGATGATCGATTGGCAGGACCTTCTTCATTTCGTCGTGCTCGCCCGCACCGGTTCGTTGTCGGCGGCTGCGCGCACCCTCGGCGTCGATCACGCAACGGTCGGTCGCCGCATCGCAGCGTTGGAGCGTGCCCTGGATTTGCGCCTCGTCGATCGCTTGCCACGGAGTTCTCCCCTCACATCGGATGGCCGGGCGATTGCCGAACTCGCCATGGAAATCGAGGAGAAAGTGGAGGCGATCCGCCGCTATTCCAGAGGTGCCGCTGCCAAGCCCGCCTCGGCAATCCGGGTGAGCGCGCCTCCGTCGATTGCCGCACGCCTGGTTGCGCCCAATATTCCCGATTTTCGGCGGCGCCACCCCGATATCACCTTGACGCTGTCTGGATCGACCGAGGCCGCGGCGCTGGATCGCGGCGAAGCGGAGATCGCCGTGCGCATGACACGCCCCGAAGAGGCCGACCTCCTGGTTCGCCGCATCGGGACGATGCGCTTCGGTCTCTATGCCTTGCCGAAGGTTGCCGCTCAGCCGCCTGAAAGCTGGAGCTTCATCGGCTATGATTTGAGGCTGGATCACTTGACGCAGCAGGCATGGCTGAACAGCCTGCTTGCCGGCCGCCAAATCGTCTTTCGCGCCGGTGATGTCTTCGGCCAGCAGGAGGCGGCACGTGCGGGTCTCGGCGTCGTGGCACTTCCCGTTTTTCTGGGCGACGCAGATCCCGTCTTCGTTCGCCTGCCGACCGCCGTTCCTTCTCCCGCACGGGATCTGTGGCTTGTGACCTATCCTGATCTGAGGCGGTCGCCAGCGATCCGCAGCGTCATGGATTTCTTAAGCGAGATCGTTGGGAAGGCATGTCAGATAAGGGAGTGAAAGATTGCTTTCGCCCTCGATCTAGTGCAACGGCCAAGGGCCAAAATGGTCATGCCGCCCTTCGCCGATATGGCTCTGCACGAGGAATATTTGGCTCGCTTGGATCACGAAGGGATCAGGCAATCGTCTCTTGCCGATATCCTTCCCCCGATAGAACAAGGTCATGTGCGGCTGGCATCCACAATCGAGCGCTGCGTAAAAACCGGCGAGGCGAAGCGCCTTCACGAGCTTGATATGGAGCAGCCGAAATTGAGTTTGGCCCTTTTCGCCACAGAGCACGACATGTTTCGTCGGCGTATCGTAGGTCATCAGACAATCCAGAACCAATGTGAACGGCTCCATATGAATGTCCTTAATAGCTTCACTGATGGCGACGGCGATTTCTTCGGGTGATTCCTCGTAGCCACCTATTCCACATGTCGTCAGATGCAGGAGGCCCGCTGGGCGCGGGCCTCTATAAAAAGCATGCTCTCGATGTAAGCCATCCGCAATAAGGGTGGCTTTCTGAGCGATCTCAAAGCCAGGCAAAATGGCAATGAAGTATGCCGGTTGACCATTCCTAGGGGTGACTCGATGCCACCGCTGCATGGTTTGAAGATCAAGAGGTAGCTGTGTTGACGCAGAACCCATCGCTTTTCGAGGCTGCCTCATGCAGCCTCGCCTCCGAATGATGAAAGGATGAATAAGACTAACGTGAAAAGAGTCCTAGTTCAAGAACAAAAAGTGAACAGAATACTTGCCAATGCATGACCGGAGGCGCAAGAATCGGGTTGAAACAGCAGCGCCAACGCACGATGTTGAAGGCAAATGAAAAAATGGAGGCCGCGTTATGGCTCACCCAACACATCACTATCATGTCTTCGCAACCGAGGGCGGTTACTGCGCGATCGCCTGGAACGATGTCGGCGTAACGCGATTTCAGCTGCCGACGAAAAGCGCTGACAGCACGGAACGCCTGATGTTGCGCCGCCTGCCGGATGCCGAGCGCGGCAATCCCACCGCTGAAGTGGCCGAAGCAATAGCCGCGGTAAAGCGCTACTTCGCCGGTGAAGAAACGGATTTCTCGGCCATCACTCTCGATCTCGATGGCCAGGACGATTTCTTCAAACAGATCTACGCTGCAGCCCGCCGGATCGGATGGGGGCATACGACGACCTATGGAGCCCTGGCGAAAGAACTCGGCGCCGGTCCTGAGGCTGCCCGCGATGTCGGCCAGGCCATGGCCAAAAATCCCGTGGCCCTGATCATTCCCTGCCACCGCGTCCTTGCAGCCGGCGGCAAGATCGGTGGCTTTTCAGCGCCCGGGGGCTCGGTCTCTAAGGCGCGAATGCTTGTACTCGAAGGCGTCCATGTGGGATCTCAGGAGCCGGTCCAGCAATCTCTCGGCTTCTAACGGCTAGCGGCGCGCGACATCACGCACCGCTCGCTTGCTCTCTGCTCCCGGCGAACTTGCCGTTTACGGAAGCCTAGGAGGCCATCACATTGCCGGCGAGTGCCTTGGCTGCTTTCGCCTGCGGACGCATGAGCAAATAGAATGCTGCGAAATGCGTGATCATCAGCAGGGGCACGTAGAGGATCGGGATTGCGTAGGTGGCGCCCAACTCCCCCGCAAGTTCGGGAAGGCCGAACTGGATGCCGTGATAGTAGTCGATGATGATATCGGCCGCGCCGACGAGATTGAAGGCGACGACGAACAGCCAGAAGAGCGGACCCATCCTGACCATGAAAAGCGCCAGCATCGCGAGCAGCCCTGTCGCAAAGTCGCCATAGGCCGCGAAACCAGCAAAGCCCGCGGGCAGGTTGGGGCCGATGACGCCGGGAACGATGAAGACGAGCCCGAAGAAGCGGAAGCTGTGCAGCGTCGCGATGGCGCGTTGCGCATCCACCCGGTTCATCGCCTTGAGCCGGGGCCAGGCATAGGTGCCGAAGCAAAGCAGCCATGGCACGTAACCCAAAACGAGATGTATCTGGAAGATGATCGCCGGGGACATGTCTCCTCCTGTCAGCTGTTGGTTGACGCGGCCTCGAACACCGCAGTCAGGATACCAAGGCGGTCTTCGAGCAGATTTCGTCCGAGGTTGAAGGAGAGCTGCGCGAAGTCGGGTCCCATCACCACGCCCAGATTTGGCGAAGGCGGCGCCCCCGACGCGCGCAAAGCTGTGAACCAAGCCTTTGCGGCCTCGCTGTCATCCTGAAAAGCCAACATGTGGAAACCGGCCTGTTCGATCGCCTCGCGGGTCGTGTTAGCAGTCATCAGGAAACTGATGTCAGGCGTGCGCGCCCAGGGAACGGGATAATGCGGCTCGCCCTTTTTCGACACGACATCGAAGGTCGCGAAGCGGCCGCCCAATTTCAGCACGCGCCTGATCTCACTGTAGAGCCCCGCACGGTCGGCGATGTTCATCGCCACATGCTGCAGCAGTACGACGTCGAAACGACCGGCTTCAAATGGAAGTTCAAGCGCACTCCCTGTCTCGAACGTCACCTGCCCGCTCGATCCTGTCCGCTCGGTCAGATAGCGCGCGGCGTCGACGAATGGTTTGCTAAGGTCGATGCCGGTCACGCGGCAGCCATAGGTCGCGGCGAGAAAGCGCGCCGGCCCGCCGATGCCGGAACCGACATCGAGAACCGACATGTCGGCGGAAATCCCGGCCAATTTGGCAAGCCCGGCGGTTGCGGCAAGACCGAGCGTGTGAAACTGATCAAGGCTCGCAAGTTGTTCAGGCGTAAGCCGCTGATCCTCCGGCCCTAGAACGCTGAGCGCCGTCTTCAGCCGCTCGGTCAGGCCGTTCGCGAGATAGTGGTCGCGGACGCCGTCTGCTATGTCGGTCATCGCAAAATTCCTTTCAGGTTTCCGGTCAGGCCATGTTTACAACTGCTTCCTGTGAGCGACTATTCGCGATAATGTCGACGAGCCATGAAGCATAACTTCACAGTCAGACAGGGCGCGCTCGATGGCGTAGAAGCGTTCCTGAGCGTTGCCGGGCACCGCAATTTTCGCAAAGCGGCCGCGGAACTCGGAGTAACGCCATCTGCCATCAGCCAGGCAGTGCGCACGCTTGAGGCGCGCGTCGGCGCAGCGCTCTTCATCCGCACGACCCGCAGCGTCGGCCTGACCGAAGCCGGCGAGCGTTTCCTTTCACGCGCAAAGCCAGCCTTCGAGGAGCTTGTCGCCGCAAGCGAAGTCGCGCGTGACCTCGGGCAGCGGCCGACCGGACTGTTGCGCCTCTCGGTGCCTCCCGCCGTCGTGCCGATCCTGCTGGAACCGCTGATCGCATCCTTCTGCCGGCTCTATCCTGAGGTCGAGGTGGAGATTGCCGCAAGTGGGGAACTGGTCGATCTGGCGGCGGAGGGCTTTGATGCCGGCATCCGGATGGGTCAGTTTATCGCCGCCGACATGGTCGCGGTGCGGTTGACGCCGCCTCTTCCTTTAGTCGTCGTCGCCAGCCCCGATTACCTCGATCAGCGAAAGCGGCCGGAACGCATCGACGATCTGCGCGGACACGCCTGCCTGCGCATGCGCCGCTCGGATGGGTCGATCGCGCCCTGGCCTTTTGTGGATGGCAACAGGGCGGTCGAGGCAATCCTTTCCGGGCCGCTAATCGCCCACGACTACCCCGCACTCCTCGGCGCGGCGATCCGTGGTGTGGGGCTTGCGCAGGTGCCGGCCCCGCTTGCCGAAGCGCCGCTTGCTGACGGCCGGTTGCAAGCGCTGCTCGCCCCCTTTGCCGTCAAAACGCCGGGAATTTTTCTCTATCATTCGGGGATACGCCAGGTCTTGCCCAAGCTGCGTGCCTTCATCGAGCACGTCAAATATAGGGGTACTTGATACGCTGTGCCCTTAGTGAGCAGCCGAATTCCGGCGACGGTAATCGCCGCGCAGAGGAATCAACGGCTCCGACGGGAAAGGTTGGAAATGGGTCTCGTTCTAAATCTTCTCGTCCAGACGATTGTCTGGTTCGGCCTCATGGGCGCGATCATTTTCGCTGCCGCGGGCACGCTAGACTACGCCGGCGGCTGGCTCTATCTCGGTGGAATGATCGTCGTGTCAGTCGTTTTTGGGCTGGATATAATGCGCGTCGATCCGGGTCTGCTCAGAGAGCGCCTGAAGCCGCCTGTACAGAAGGACCAGCCACTCGCGGACAAGTTGATTATCGTCCCGCTCCTGCTCCTCATATTCGGAGGGATGGCCTTCATGGCGGCGGATGCTGCGCGCTGGCATTGGTCCATGATGCCGCCCACCGTGCAATGGGCAGGGGCCGGCGTCCTCATGGCCGCACTCTTGTTCATCTATTGGACGATGCGCACAAACAGCTTCGCAGCACCCGTCGTAAAGATACAAAAAGACCGCGGGCAGGCGGTTATCACGACAGGCCCCTATGCCATCGTCCGCCATCCCATGTATTTCGGCGCACTCTTCTACGTCGCCGGTACTTCTCTTGTGCTCGGATCGTGGTGGGGGCTGGTGACGGTCCCGTTGCTGGCCCTCTTGTTCGGCATCCGGATCGGCATCGAGGAGCGGACGCTGCGGACGGGTCTCGAAGGCTATGATGAATATGCCCGCCAGGTGCGCTGGCGCCTGGTTCCATTCATCTGGTGATACGGCCTGCCTGCTTGGGCATGGCGACGAACAGAACTCCGTGGAACCCAGCAACCTAGGGTGAGATTGTCAGTTCCGCACCCTCCATGACGTAGCGGACATATTTATAGTCATGGATGAAGGTGATCTCGCTTCCGTGCCATTCCAGCCACATGAAATAGCTCGGCTTGGCGGCGAGGCGGCTGTCAAATACCGCGATGACCTCACGTCGCTCCAGCCAGGCGGGCTGAAGCCATACGTCGCCGATCTTCGCATAGATGCTGAAGAACATTCCAACATCCGCCGAGCCTGTTCGAACGGGATGCGTCGATTGATTCAATTTCACATCATCCGCCAGCATCGCGCGCAGGCCGTTCCAGTCCCCCCGATTGAACAGAGCGACATAACGCTCCACCGCGGCGGAGGACGATTTGATTTCGGGAAGCGGAGACGCTTTCTCGTTTATCGCGCGAAGACGGGCGCGACCGCGTGCAAGATGCGCCTTGACGGAGTCGATTGTGAGATCAAGGAGTGAAGCGATATCGGCGAGCGGCTCATCCAGGACGTCTTTCAGGACAATCACGCTGCGCTGGAGAACCGGAAGCTCCGTAAAGCGCGATACCGCTGTCTTCACCGCTTCCTGACGCATCAATATCTCCACGGGATCGGGGCTTGCCTGGTCGACGACATCATGTGCTGCCTCTATCGGCTCCGCGGCTCGGATGGCTTTGCTGCGCAGCATATCCAAGGCGCGGTTATGGGCGATCCGAAAAAGCCAGGGGCGAAGTTGCGGCGTTTCCGTCAGTCCATCAAGGGCGAGGAATGCCTTGGCAAGCGTATCCTGCACGACGTCCTCGCCCTCGATGACCGAACCCACGAGACGTGAACAATAGCGGTGAAGCTCGGGCCGCAACTCTCCAGCCAGGGCGAGAAGCTCAGCCCGTCGATCGGCTTTCGAAGACTGTTCGCCGTTGGTCAAGCCGTCACCCCTCCATTACAGTCACGCCGGCGTCGCCGTTAAGGCCGAAGACGATGCCATCGGCATATTGTGGATCTTCCAGAACAGAAATCACCCGGTCGCCGAATTGTCGAGGTGGCATCGGAGCGCCAAATCGGGCGACGAATTGCTCCGGCGTAATTCCCATCGAGCCTGCATAGGCGCCGGCGGCCACATCGCCTGTTCCGGTTCCCAAAATCATCTGCCGCGGCACGATAGCCTGAAAACGAATGCCGAGGTTCAATTCCCGCGAAACGCCGTTCGCATATTTCGTCATGAACCACAGCATCTTCTTCGAGCCGCCATAACCGCCCGACATCTGCGAACCGGTCACCGCGGCGCCACTCGAGCCGACCAGAATCCTGCTTCCAGGCTTCAGCGGAAGATTGAGAGCTGCCTGAAGCCAGAACAGGCCCGCTTTCACATCCGTTTCCCAAGCCACGGAAAAGTCCTCCCAGCTCAGTTGATCCAATCGCCCCATCCGCGGCGTCACACCGGCATTGAGCGCCAGGATATCCGGCCGGATATCGGCAAGGATGCGATTGGCGGCGGCGCGATCCGTTACGTCGGCGGAGATAGTTGCGACCCCAAGACGGGCTCTCACGGCTTCGAGTGCGTCTGCTCCCCGGGCGACCACGGTGACTTTCGCGCCTTCGGCAACAAGCGCTTCGACCAAACCCAGTCCAAGGCCGCGGCTTCCACCGGTCACAACCGCGCTTTTATCTCTAAGGCTCATCTGCTTTGCTCCAATGTTCCAATGAAGCCAAGACGATCGAAGCGCCGGAAAAGAGTCAGATCCCGGCTCTTTTGATGCCTCTTTGTTAGATCTCATCGGCACAAGCTCCGGGAATGCGGGGACGAAGCAAGCCCCGATAGTCGCAGAACCCATAACCAGATGTTTGGGCCACCCGCTGCCGCCTCGCGTCTATTCGCCGGCGCGCAAAAATCCCTGACTCTTTTTGCTCCCGTTGAACGTCTTGGAGAGAGTAATCACTGGAGCAAGACCATGACCATCAACGACAGGACTGTACCTGCAGACGACTCCAATAAGGGAAGACGTCCCAATATGCCCCCGATCGTGTCGCCGGACGAGTGGACGTCCGCGTGGGGGGAAATGCTTGTTAAGGAAAAAGTGTCGACCCGCGCTCGCGATGCGCTGGCGGCGGAACGCCGTCGTATGCCATGGATGGCAGTCGAGAAGGACTATGCATTCGAGGGACCGCAAGGCAAGGTGAGCCTCCTCGATTTGTTCGAAGGCCGTCGGCAGTTGATCGTCTACCGCGCCTTCTTCGAGCCTGGCGTTCACGGCTGGCCGGACCACGCCTGTCGCGGCTGCTCGCTCGGGGCAGATCAGGTCTCAAATCTTGCCCACCTGAACGCGAGGGATACCATCCTCGCATACGCTTCCCGCGCACCTCTGGCCGATATCGAACGTTTGAAGGCCCGGATGGGCTGGGAGATGCCCTGGTACAGCTTCGAGGGGAGCTTCGATATTGATTTCGGCGTAGACCAATGGCACGGCCACAATGTCTTCTTCCGCGATGGCAACCAGATTTTCCGCACCTATTTCACCAACAACCGCGGTGACGAAGCCTTGGGTACCACCTGGAGCTATCTCGACATCACCCCACTCGGGCGGCAGGAGGTCTGGGAGGACTCTCCGGAAGGCTATCCCCAGACACAGACATACAAGTGGTGGAATTGGAACGACAATTACGAGGCCGGCGCGGCACCCGACGCCAAGTGGGTCGAGGTGTCGGACGTTGGTGAGGCGGCGTTCCGAAATCAGAACAAAGGCTCGCACGAATGAGCGAGTCTTATATTGACCGGTCGACGGGCGCATCGAAAATACCCCATCCGTTGACATGTCGGATCGCGACGTGGCTGCCGATCGCAGCCGCGCCGACCTTTGCAGCCATGGCAATCATCACCACGTTGCCGACCGCCGGGAACATGGAGATGATGTGCGGCGCCGATCCTTTTTCGCTAGGGGGAATGGGGTCGATGTATCTGCTGATGAGCGTGTTCCATTCCGCTCCGTGGCTGAAACTGATCGGCAATCGATTGAGCCGCGAGACAGGGAGGCCGACGATATGAAAATCGGCGTTATCGGTACGGGGGAAATGGGTGGAACCTTGGCCCGCCGCTGGCGGGAGAAGGGACACTCCGTGCGAGTCGCCAACTCACGAGGCCCTTCTGCGGTTAAGCCGTTCGCGGATGCTATTGGGGCGGAAGCGACGGATATATACGGCGCAGTGGCCAATTCGGACGTCGTCTTGCTCGCGATGGCATTCCCGGTGGCGGCTACGTTACCTGGAGATTTATTCAGTCAGGCTCGGGATGACCTCGTCATAGTTGACACGTCAAACTACTACCCCGATGTGCGTGACGCCCGTATTTCCGAGATCGATTACGGCATGCCGGAAAGCGTGTGGACTTCGCGTCAACTCGGTCGCCCCATCTTCAAAGCGTTTAACAGTATCATGTTCTATGCTCTGTCAGAGTTTGGAAAGCTGGAGGGGTCTTCCAACCGGTTGGCCATCCCTGTGGCCGGCGATAATTCTCGGGGAAAATCCGTTGTTATGGAGCTCATAAACGATATGGGATTTGATCCGGTAGACGGTGGATTATTGCAGGATTCGTGGCGGCAACAGCCTTCGACGCCGGCGTATTGTTGTGACTATGACGCAGAGACGACTCTGCGGGGGATCGCTGCTGCGGTCAAAGGTAAGGCGGAAACGATACGCGACACCCTATGGCGAGAAAAGTACGGCCAGCTATTCGCCAATAACCCAGCCTACGCCGATGTCCACGACGCCATCATCACAATGAACCGCTCGTTCAATCCTCTCTAGACCATTCCCGCTTTTCTCCGAGTCGTGGAAACGTTCTATCTCTTTGATTTGACGCAATTCCGAACGCAAAACCGTGTTACACTTTTGCTGGAATTGCTTTAGTCAACTGCTAACGTCGCCGTGTCAGGAAGCCAAAGACCGGCGACAATCGACACCTATCGATACACCCAGTTGCCAACGGATACGCTGTTCTATCCCAGCGTATCCGTCATTGGCACCTGATCCTCATTCCCACTCGATCGTACCCGGCGGCTTGCTCGTCACATCGTAGACCACACGGTTGATGCCGCGGACTTCGTTGATGATGCGGGTTGCGGCGCGGCCGAGGAATTCCATGTCGTAGTGGTAGAAGTCCGCTGTCATGCCATCCACCGAGGTGACGGCGCGAAGGGCACAGACGAATTCGTAGGTGCGGCCGTCGCCCATGACGCCGACGGTCTGGACAGGAAGCAGCACGGCAAACGCCTGCCAGATCGCGTCGTAGAGACCAGCCTTGCGGATCTCGTCGAGATAGATCGCATCGGCTTCGCGGAGAATCTCCAGCTTTTCGCGGGTGATGCCGCCTGGGCAGCGGATGGCAAGGCCGGGGCCGGGGAAGGGGTGGCGGCCGATGAAACTGTCGGGCAGGCCGAGCTCCTTGCCTAGCACGCGCACCTCGTCCTTGAAGAGTTCGCGCAGCGGCTCGACCAGCTGCATGTTCATCCGCTCGGGAAGGCCGCCGACATTGTGGTGCGACTTGATGGTAACCGACGGGCCGCCGGAGAAGGAAACGCTTTCGATGACATCAGGGTAGAGCGTGCCCTGGGCCAGGAAATCGGCGCCGCCGAGTTTCTTTGCCTCGGCTTCGAAGACGTCGATGAACAGGCGGCCGATCGTCTTGCGCTTGGTTTCCGGATCGCTCTCGCCTTCCAGCGCATTGATGAACAGGTCGGATGCATCGACATGCACCAGATGCAGATTGTAGTGTTCCTTGAACATGGCGACAACATCGGTCGCCTCGTTCTTGCGCATCAAGCCGTGGTCGACGAGGATGCAGGTCAGCTGGTCGCCGACCGCCTCGTGGATCAACAGTGCCGCAACCGAGCTGTCGACGCCGCCGGAAAGGCCGCAGATGACTTTGCTGTCGCCGACCTGCTTCTTGATCGCTTCCACCGCCTTGGCGCGGTAGGCCGACATCGTCCAGTCGCCCTTCAGGCCGGCGATGTTGTGAATGAAATTGCTGATCAGCTTGGCGCCGTCGGGCGTGTGCACGACTTCCGGGTGGAACTGCACGCCGTAATATTTGCGGGCCTCGTCGGCGATGAAGGCGAAGGGCGCGTTGGGAGAGGTCGCGACGATCTCGAAGCCTTCAGGCAGTGCCGTGACGCGGTCGCCGTGGCTCATCCAGACCTGATGGCGGGTGCCCGAGCACCAGAGGCCTTCGAACAGGGCGCAGTCCTTGTCGACTTCCAGGAAGGCGCGGCCGAATTCGCGGTGGTGGCCGCTCTCGACCTTGCCGCCGAGCTGCATGCACATGGTCTGCTGGCCGTAGCAGATGCCGAAAACGGGAACGCCGCTCTCGAAGATGATCTGTGGTGCCCGCGGCGAGCCCTCATCGACCGTCGAGGCCGGGCTGCCTGATAGAATCACGGCCTTCGGCTTGAGGCGGCGAAAACCTTCGTCGGCGGATTGGAAGGGAACGATCTCGCAATAGACGCCCGCTTCGCGCACGCGCCGTGCGATGAGCTGTGTAACCTGGCTGCCGAAATCGACGATGAGGACGGTGTCTGGATGTGCTGTCTGGGTCATGGCGAGCCTTTAAAGAAAAGCGCTTTCCCTTGCAATCCGGCAAAACGGCGGAAATCCGATTTTATTGTCCCGATTGTCCCGGCAAACGGGATGTTCGCCGGGGCAAAACAGCAGAACGACCGTCTGCCCGATCAGAACCAGAATACTCCGTCTTCCAGTGCGGTGAACAGGCTGTCGATGGCGTCGGAAAGCTTGCGATCGACCACATGCAGATATTCGGTCCAGCCGGAAATATGCTGCAGTTCGACGACACCGTCGGAAATGCCGCGCAGGCCGATCAGCGGCAGCTCCCATTGCTGGCAGGCGCGCAGGATCGCAAAGGTTTCCATGTCGACCATGTCGGCCGAAATCTTGGAATAGGCATCGAGGCCCGATATCACATTCCCGCCGGTGGAAAGGCTTGCTTCTGGCACGCCCGGAATGCGGAGCGGCAGATCGATAATCGCAGGCAGATCGAGGAACGGCGTCCGGCCTTTTTCAAAACCGAGAGGGGAGGCATCCATATCGCGGTATGAGACCGAGCTGACCTGATAGACCTCCGTCTGCTCAAGCCGTGCAGAGCCAGCCGAGCCGAGCGAGACGACCATATCTGGCAGATCGCCATGGGCTTCGAGCTGCGTCAGCGCCCGGGTCAACACAATCGCCGCCTCGACCGGCCCGACACCAGTCATCAGCGGGTCGATCCTGGAGCGCAGGAAGGGGCCGTATTCAGCCTCTGCCGCCATGACGAACAGGATCGATTTTCCCGCCACGGATTTCAGTTCGAATTTCATCCTGTAATTCCCTCTCTTCCCCTAATGACCATCATCGTGCCAGTCATCGAGGCGATGAGCTTTGCAGGTCCGTCGGTAATGGCATAGGCCCGGCCGTCGGCAACGATGATCGTCGTGCCGGGCTTTGTAACTTCGCCGCGAAACAGGAAACGGTCTCCGCGTCCCGGCGACATCAGATTGACTTTGAATTCGATGGTCAGGATCGATGCATCGGGGTCGATCACGCTATAGGCGGCAAAGCCGCAGGCCGAATCCAGCGCGGCGGAGATGATTCCCGCGTGTAGAATGCCATGCTGCTGCGTCAGCTTGACGTCGAACGGCATCTCGATCTCGATCATGCCGTGCTCGACGCGCGTCAGTTCCGCGCCGATGGTCGCCATCGCCGCCTGCCGCTCAAAACTCTGTCGGATCCGCTGCCGGAAATCGCCGCTCTCGTCGCCAATCATCTGCTGTCCTCTCGCGGTTGCGAAAGTGGCATGGCGGCTAATTTTCGACAAGCGCCAAGTGGTCGATTTAGTTCAGATAAACGATCGATGCATTGAGCAGTGTCGCAAAGCTAACCCAGGCGGCATAGGGAATGAAAAGCAGGGCAACGGTCCCATCGCGGCGCCAACGTTCCACGATGAAGCAGAGGATGACGACAAGCAGCGCAACGATCACGAAAAGCCCCGGCACCGTCAGCCGAAAACCGAAGAAGACGGGCGACCAAGAGAAATTCAGCAAAATCTGCAACCACCAGAGCTTCATGCCGGCAGAACCGCGATCGCCGATCCAGGTCCTCGCCCCGGCAATGCCGATCAGGATGTAGAGGATCGTCCACGCTGGGCCGAACAGCCAGTTCGGTGGAGTGAACTGCGGCTTGGCGAGCGTCTGGTACCATTCACCGGGAAGATTGATGAAGCCGATCAGCACGCCGATGCCGACGACGAAGATGATGAAAAGGAGATAGGTCGCAGGCTTGTTCATGTCGGATTAGCTAGGGCCGATCCCGAATTCCGCCAGCCTCGATCAACTGCGCTGCCGACCGGCTCAGCGATCCGCACGATATGCTGATCCCACGCAACATCGCTGTGCCGCCCGAGAAAATCGCCGCGATAGGAGGAAATCGCAAATCCGTCTTTCGCCGGCGCTATGCCCGCAGCATCCGATATACTTTCCTCCCTGAGGAGAGTTCTGGTTCCGGCATCGAGAGTGACAACAGCTCCATTGGATCAGCTCTGTCATTTATTCGCGAATAATTGCCGAAAAAGCTGGCCCGTGATGGCTTGGTATACTGTGAGCGGAAACACCTCGATATTGTCCATGGAGAAGCTTCCACCAAGTATCGGCGCTATTTTCCAACCCAGGCATTCCTCGTGTGTTGGCACCAACCCGTTCCCAAGCGCGATTTCCGCCAAGTCCGCGCCAAACCACTCATTGCGGAACTGATCCTGGTCCTTCTTTTCATTGAAGTCGTCTGAACTGTCCGCAATCCGATGGAAATCTCCTTCAAGGAGGTCGAGATGCCAATGCGATCCATCGGGTGCGCCAAAAATCCAGTCTCCGAAGATGCCAATCATCAGCGGCTTTGCATCTGCCGGCACAAGCCAATGCCAATGCATCAACAAATGGTCGCAATCCATATCATCACAGGAAACGGCAAGCTGGCGTAGCACCGATGGTCCTCCGGAAATCGTAATCGATTTGCTTGAGTCTCACATGAACATAACCCGAGGTTTGCGCCACTAAATCAACCGCGGGCAATCCGCACGATATGCTGATCCCAGGCGACATCGCTGTGCTGTTCGAGAAAGTCGCCGCGGTAGGAGGAAATCGCAAATCCGTCTTTCGCCGGCGCTATCCCCGCTGCATCCGTTATGCTTTTCACCTTGAGGAGGGCTCCGGTTCTGGCATCGAGCGTTACCGCAGCACCATTGACCGGCGAGGTCACACCGACGAGGTTTTCCGCCCGGTTGACGGCAATTGCGCCGACATAGTTACCGAGCTTGCGCGTGGTTTCATCAGGCAGCGAGACGAAGGTCAGGTCTTCACCCCTGGCGAAATGACCGACCAGCGGCGGCAGTTCATTGCGCGGACCTTCGTACTGGCAGGCAAACCAGATCCGTCCCCTCGCGTCGAGATCGACATGCCGGGTCGAGACCTGGGCATATTGCGGCGGCAGCGTATGCTTTTCGATCAGCGATCCGGTTGCCGCGTCGATCAGCGCCAGCGAAGGTTCCATATGGTCGAGGTTGAGCTTGGTGCGGCCGAAATCCGGATTGGTCTCGATGCCGCCATTGGCAACGATCAGGAGGCTTCCGTCGTCGGAAACCGTCATGTCATGCGGCCCGACGCCGAAGGTCTCGTATTCGCCGATGCGGGCGAAGCGATCACGGGCATCGTAGATGCCGATCATGCCGCGATTGTTCTCGAAGTCGTTCTCGCTGGCATAGAGCAGCCGACCGTCCGGCGAGAATGTGCCATGACCGTAGAAATGCCGGCCCTCGCGAGATGCGACGACGATTGGCTCGCTCTTCGTCCAGGGATCGAAGATCATGGCATAGGTGCCCGGCCGCCGCGCGAAGGCAACGGTCCGGCCGGTGACGGGCGAAAAGGCCATTCCATGCGCGCGCGCCGGCAGAGCGACCTGGTCGACGATCTCGCCGCGCTCGGTGACGGTCGCCACCGCATAGGAGCCGTCAGCTGCGCGGATACCTGATGCATAGACCGCGTCGGCCCGTTCCAGCGCCATGACGGCGCCGGGCTTCAATGCCGCAAGGAAGGTGATCCCTGCAGCCTTCATGAATGCCCTGCGATCGATCAGCGCACTGCGCGGCATCGCTCAGTCACCGTCGGCGAAGGAGAAGCCTGCGGAAAGGCCCATCGCGCCGCCGTAACCGTCGGAGAAATCGGTCGTCAGTTGGCGGCTCTCATTGCGCAGCACATCGATCTTGGCACGCTCGGCATCGCTGGAAATCGCAGCCTCGATGTCAGGGTTGACGGTCGGAGCGGTCGCAACAAGCGTCTTCAGCAGGCCGTCGATCTTGCCGACGACGTCGCGCTTGTCCGGTGGCAACAGATCGGCCATGCCGGCCTTCTGCCAGAGCGCCTGTAGCCCTTCGAGATTGCCGGCGATGGCAGTCCAGGTGTTGCCGGAGCGCCAGTAGATCGCCATCTTCGGCCGCGCCGCATTCATATCGCCCTTGTAGAAGCTCTCAAGCCGCTGGTCGCGAACGTTCTCGGCGCCATGTACGAGCACGCCGAGCAGGGCGGTTGCCGCTTCCTTGCCGTCCATGAAATCCTGGCTGTCCTTGCCGGGGTTCTTCCAGGATTTCTGAATGCCGTTTGAGTCTTCCCAGGCGTCCGTCAGTTCCTTCGAGACATTCTCGATATTGCCGGCAACGGCCGCGCCGTAGCGGCAGCGGAAACCGTTCTTGTCCTTTGAAAGCGTGTCGGAATCGCTGCCATGGAGTACATATTCGAGCGCTGTCAGGCTCATCAGCGCTACGCTCTTCGAGGCAACGCCCTCGACCGTCGCATCCTTTTCATCGGCCTTCGCGATCAGCGCCTGCACCTGCTTGAGGCCGATGCCCTTGCGGTCAGGGTAGAAGAGGATGTGCTCAAAGCGGTTCTTCTCGATGACGGGACCGGCCTCGACGATCTCGATCATGGACCAGTTCTTGACCGTATCGGCGAAGGCGGACTTGGCAGCCTTCAGCGTATCGTCCGACGGCGCCGAGCAGAGCGCCTTCATCGCTGTCGTCAGCCGCGAGGCGGAGTCATGCATGTTGCGATAGCCGGGACGGATGAAGTCGTCGACCGCCTTCTGCATGACGGCCGGCACCGCAGCCTCGTTCAGCGTTCCGAAGGGAGCCGCCTGCTGGGCAGCTGCAGGCAATGCCGCGACGCCAAGGAGCAGGCTGGCAAACATTGTTGCGATCGGGCCGGTAAGCGGGAATTTCCAGGGACGCATCAGAGAGACTCCAGAAAGGTTATGAGGGCTTGCCTGTCATCTCCAGGCAGGGATGCGAATGCGTTGCGCGCCTTTTCCGCTTCTCCGCCATGCCAGAGGATGGCTTCGGTCAGGTTTCGTGCGCGGCCGTCGTGAAGAAAGAAGGTGTGGCCGCTGACGGTCTGGGTGAGGCCTATGCCCCAGAGCGGCGGTGTCCGCCAATCGCGGCCGGATGCCACGCCCACCTGCTGGCCGTCGGAGAGGCCTTCGCCCATGTCATGTAGCAGGAAGTCGGAATAGGGCCAGATCAGCTGGAATTGCTGGGCCGGGTCGGCGGCCTTGTCGCTGGTGACGAATTTCGGCGTGTGGCAGGCGGTGCAACCGGCTTGATAGAAGACCTGCTTGCCGTGGAGCACATCCGGGAAGCTCGCCTTGCGGCGCGCCGGAACCGCGAGGTTCTTCGAGTAGAAGGTGATCAGATCGAGGATCGTCTCTGATGTCTCGGTAGGCCCGAGACGCTTCTGGACGCCGTTGGGCATGGCAAGGCAGGCGGGCTCCTTGTCAGTGCAGTCGCCCTGGGCGTTTGGCCGGTCCGGATTGGAGATGCCGATATCCGTATCGAGCGCATCGGCGGCCTGGTCGCGCACGGTCGCGTTCTGCGCCTTCCAGCCGAAGCGGCCGAGCGCGAGCTTGCCGGTGCGATGGTCGCGCACGATGGCCGCTCGTCCCCTGATGCCGTCGCCATCGCGGTCATCGGGATCGGCGTGAGCGAGAATATCGGCTTCGGGGATCGCCTCGATCAGGCCGAGGCCGAGCATTGGAGGCGCGACGCGGGCGGATACGGTGGTCGCGGGATCAAGCGGGCCGTAGGCGAGATCGCCGGCCGTGTAGTGGGGCCGGCGCAGCGAAACGGTTTCGCCATCCGAGAGCGTCACCGTCTCTTCGGTGTACGTGACCTGCACATTGCCCTCGGCGGCAAGGCCGGGCACGGCCCGATCCTGAAGCTGCGTGCCATAGGTCGGGTCAGGAAAATTGATGGCGTGAAAGCTGTCGAACGCCTTCTGTTCATCGGGCGTGGTGGCCGGCCGCGCCAGACGCAGCACCATGGAGCTGGCATTGCCGTCGCTATCGGGCGGATGCCCGCGACCGTCCTTGATGTGGCAGCTCTGGCAGGAGCGTGCATTGAAAAGCGGGCCAAGCCCGTCGGCCGCCTGCGTCGAAGATGGAGACGAGACCCAGAGCTGGCGGAAAAGGGCATTGCCGAGATGGAAATTCTCTTCGCGATCGAACCCGAGATTGGCGGAAGGCTGGGAGAAGGCGTTGAGAGTGACGGGCGCGATCGAGGTCGTCGCACCGCTTTCCATCGCCTCGTAGGTCTCGGCCTTGGTGAAATCGGTGGTCGGCCGCGTGAGGTTCTCGACGCGCTTCAGCTGCTCAGGCGTCAGGTCCGTCCGTATTTTCGGAAAGTTGATCGTATCGGCGGCGACCAGAGAAATGGTGCCCGTAAGCGCTGCGATTGCGAGCGCGGACAAAAGAACAGGGCGGGTGACGATACGCAACATCAAGGGATCAAGGGCGGCGGCGGAATGCCGCCGCCCTCCTTTATCACTTCTTCATAACGGAGCTAGGATTATCTAGGCTGTCCGAACCTTCGAGCTTGATCTCGCCGAGATCGAGCGAAGCGATCACGCGCTGGATGCTCTTCGTCTGGTCGAGCAGGCCGTCGATGACGTGCTGGACGACGGCGTTGCCTTCCGTGTTGCCTTCACCGATCATCTGGTCGTACTTTTCGACGGTTTCGCCGCGCTTGACCATGGTCTTCGCCGCCTTGTTGGTGGCCGCGAACTTGTCCATCATTTCCTTGTCGACGGCCTTGTCCTTGGAGGCCACGAGCTGGTGCAGCGACGGACCCTTCATCTTCGTGCCGTCGATGCGGGTGTAGTTGCCCGTATAGGCCGACTCGATGCCGATGATGTCGTTGTTGTAGGTGTTGTAGGTATTGTCGGAGAAGCAATCATGCTCCTGTTCCGGATCGTGGAGCAGCAGGCCGAGCTTCATGCGTTCGCCTGCCAGTTCGCCGTAGGAGAGCGAGCCCATGCCGGTCAGGATTGCCGTGATGCCGACCTTCGGGTCATCAAGGTCGCGCTTCGTGGCGGCGCCATCCGGCTTCCAGTCATCAGTCATTTCCTGCAGGTCGTCCACGAGCTGCGTGGAGGCCGACTTCAGGTATTCGGCGCGGCGGTCGCAATTGCCGCCGGTGCAATTCTTCTGATCGTAATCGGTATAGGGGCGTTCGCCGGCGCCCGGGCCTGTGCCGTGCAGATCCTGGCCCCAGAGCAGGAATTCGATGGCGTGGTAGCCGGTAGCGACATTGGCATCGACCTTGTCGGCGCTGTTCAGCGACTTCAGGAAGTCGGGCGTCAGATGCGAGGCATCAACATCCTTGCCGTCGATTTTGATCGTCTTGTTGGCAATGACGTTGGCGACGTAGAGCGCGTTCTCATCGCTCTCGGTGCCATAGGATTTGTCGACATAGTCGATCAGGCCTTCATCCAGCGGCCAGGAGTTCACATCGCCTTCCCAGTCGTCGACGATCGGGTTGCCGAAGCGGTAGACTTCAGACTGCGAATAGGGAACGCGGGCCTTGATCCAGGCGGTGCGGGCTGCATCCAGCGTCTTCTTGCTTGGATTGGCGATCAGGTCGTCGATTGCCTTGTCGAGCTTCTTGGCGAGGATCAGCGAGTCCTCGTATTTGGCATGGGCGACGTCTGCGTAATGCTTGACGATCGCAGCTTCGTCGACAGCAGCACGCGCCGGAAGCGCCGTTGTCAGCGCCGAGGCGGCCAGCAGCGCCAGCGTGGCGCCAAGATTGATGGTCAGTTTCATGGGGTCCCTCTCCGGTTGGCGGCAAATGCCACCCAAAAATTCGCGACCCGTGTCATGGCGGAAAATCAAACTGGTGTCAAACACTCTAGTTTAGAATTGTTGTAAGAGAAACTCCGCTTTTCCCTTGCACGCGATGCGGGATTTGCGGGCGAACGACCGGTGGACAGGAATGCGAGGGGCCAAAGGCGGGTTTGCGAGCCGGCTACACAGAGATCCGGCTGTTCGAACGATATTCGGACCGCCAGACTTCACCATATTGTGAAGCCGCCTGACGACAACCATAGAGCGGAAAATCTGCTCGGGCTTACGCCTTGCGCTGCATGCGGCAGAAGAAGAAGCCGTCCGTGTCGGTCGAGGCCGGCGTGAGCGTAATCGTCTTGCCATCGGAGGAGCGCGGTTTCGGCGCGTCGTTGCCGAACAGGGCGTTCCACGAGCTCTGCGCCTCGACGATCTCGAATTCGGGATTATTGGCGGTAAAGCGGTTGACCTGAGCCTCGTTTTCCTCAGGCAGCACCGAGCAGGTGACATAGATCAGCATACCGCCGACGCGGACGAATTGTGCGGCCTGCGCCAGCGCTTCCTGCTGCTGGCCGATGCGCTCGTCGAGGTTCTTTTGCGTCAGGCGCCATTTTGTGTCGGGCCGCCGGCGCCATGTGCCAGTTCCAGTGCAGGGCGCGTCGACCAGCACCTTGTCGCAGCGGTCGCGCAGCGCAGTGAGAGCGTTCTTGTCGTCATGGACCTGGACGTTGCGAGTGCCCGCCCGCTTCAGCCGCTCGATGATCGGCGCGAGCCGCTTGCGATCGGCGTCGTAAGCGTGGACCTGGCCCTTGTTCTGCATGGCGGCTGCCATGGCAAGTGTCTTGCCGCCGCCGCCGGCGCAATAGTCGAGAACCTGCTCGCCCTCCTGCGGCAGCACGAGATCGGCCACGATCTGCGAGCCCTCGTCCTGAACCTCGAACCATCCTTTCTGGAAGGAAAGCTCGGCAGTCACGTTCGGAAGCCGTGAGGGACCTTCGCCGGCGGGGATGCGCATCCCGTAGCGGGCGATCCGGGATGGCATGGCGCCGGCGCGTTCCAGCGCCTTCACCGCCTTTTCGCGGCTCGACTTGAGGATATTGGCCCGCAGGTCCAGGGTGGGACGTTCGGCGAGCGCCCTGGCTTCATCAAGCCATTCCTCACCAAAGGATTGCGCCAAGGATGGCTCGACCCATTCGGGAATGTCGCCCTGTATGTAAAGCGGCGCATCGGCGAGAGAGCGGCTGGCAAAGGCCGCCATGGCGGCCTCCCCGGGTGTCTCCGGGGCGAAGCGGTCGCCTTCCAGTTCGGCGGCAAGCATGTCAGGCGTCAGGCCCCACTGGCGAAAGAGCACGGCATGGGCAAGAGCGGCGGGGCTGTCATCGTCCATCAGCCATGCATGCGAGAGGCGCATCCTGAGGGCGTCGTAGACAATGTTGCCGATTGCCGCTCGGTCGCCCGACCCGGCAAAGCGGTGGGCCAGACCCCAGTCCTTGAGCGCGTCGGCCACCGGTCGCTTGCGAGCCTCGATATCGCCAAGTACCTCGATGGCCCCCTGTAGCCGGCCGCCCAAACGCATAAGTCTTCTCTCCTGCTTAAAGCTGGCATTTCATCAATCCGCACGAAAAAACGCACGTGGCGGCGGATTATTGAAACGTCTCGATCGGGTCGTAACCGCGATTGACGGAGAGAGCAAGCTTTGCGCTTCGGCCTGTCTGCAAATCAGCCGACGACCTGGTAGCAGACGCTGGCCGTGCCTGAAGCAACCATGCCGATGTTCTGCGCTGCGGCGCGGGAGAGATCCAGGACGCGTCCGCGAATGAAGGGGCCGCGATCGTTGACCCGGACGACCACGCTGCGGCCGTTATGACGGTTGGTGACCTTCAGCCGGGTGCCGAACGCAAGAGAGCGATGAGCTGCAGTTAACGTCGAAGAACTCATGCGCTCGCCGGAAGCAGTTCTCGAGCCCAATGAATACCACGATGCGCCCCCGCATCCCGTTGCTGCCGATGCTGCCATCGGATGGAAAGCAAAGGCAGCGGCAATAGCTGAAATTGTGAGAACTGAACGACAGATTTTCTTCAAACCGATTTTCCCTCTACATGTAGACCCATGCGCTTATTGGCGCGGGCCGTTTCAATCGGGTCAAACGTGGCGAAAAAGTGCCATCTGAAATCACGGAATGTTACAGCGTGTAACATTTGTGATTTCGATTACCGTACGGTTAGGTCATTATAAATATCTAATATATGGAAAAAAGGCAATGAAATCAGTTCAAAATTGAATGATTTTTCTGCCGACGATGTGGCTGGCGAGTAGATCACAAAATTTGGAGAAATTTTTTTCCGACTTTGCCATATTCGTTGCCACATTTGTGCAAATTTAAAGGTCGTTAACCCTATTTGAGGGTAAAATTAGCTAATGCAAATGGATTAGTAGGAAATTCCTGCCCTTTGAGAATGTGAATTTCACTCGCAATCGGGCCATTCAGGCGCAGGAATCCACCCGGTTTACCCGTCGAATTTCGGCTGGCAGAAGGGCTTGCGCGCGTGTCGATTCCGCACGAAACCGATCTTGGTCGAAGGGAGAGGATCAGCCTCTCCAGCGGCCCGACGACCAGAGCTCGGAGAGCGACATGCGGTATTCAGGAAAGCGGAAGGCAAAGCCGAGCGACCGCAGTTTGGCATTCGAGACGCGCTTGTTCTCACCGTAGAAGGAGCGCGCCATCGGGGTCAGTTCGGCCGTCTCGAAGGGCTGTTCCGGCGGTGGCTCGATACCCATCAGCCGCGCTGCCTCGACAATGATGTCCTGCGGTGCCCGAGGCTCGTCGTCGGTCACATTATATATGCCGCCGAGACCGCGGTCGGAAAGAAAGCGGGTGGCAGCGCCGATATCTTCGACACGGATGCGATTGAAGACCTGGTCCTTTTTGATGAGCCGCCGGGCAGTTCCCCTCTCAAGATTGCAGAACGCATTGCGTCCCGGCCCGTAAATGCCGGAGAGCCGCAGCACGGCGACAGGAATACTGTTCGCCTCACCGATGGAAAGCCAGTTCTCCTCAGCCTCGACACGCTCGACCGAACGTGCCGAAACGGGATGCACAGAAACCGTCTCGTCCACCCATGCGCCCTTGTGATCGCCATAGACGCCGATGGTGGAGAGATAGCCGATCCATTCGAGCTTCGGCATAAGCGCCCGCATATCGCTGCCGGCCAGCCGGATTAGCGGATCGCTATCCTTGCCGGGTGCGATCGACTGGACGAGATGCGTCGTCTCCTTGATATCGGCGCGCAATGCGTCACTGATCTCGGCTCCGTCGAAGACGAACGCCCGGATACCGTCCCTTTCCAGAACGGCGGCCTTGTCAGGCGAGCGGGTCGTGCCGACGATATGGTCCGCTGAATCGGCGAAAGCCTTCGCAATCGCCGTACCGGAATAGCCGCAGCCGAAAATCGTCAGATTCATTGTTTCATCCCCGCCAGGTCCCATTCCGCGCGAACATCGCTATCCGCCTCGACGGGCCTTTCTGCAGCAAACGCGCTGAATTCGCCAGCCTCCATCAGTCGCGAAAGCGCCCAGACCGCCATTCCGCGCACCACAGCCGAGCCATCGCCCGCAAGCCGCCGACAGTGATCGATCAGGCTCCGGTCGCCCGAATTTCCGGCTGCAATGAGCACATTGCGCACGAACCGGTCTCGGCCGATCCGCTTGACCGGCGAGCCACTGAAGAAGGAGCGAAAGGTCGGATCGTCGAGATCAAGCAGAAAAGCGATTGTCGGCTCCTTCAGGTCTTCGCGCGCGACGAGCTTCATTTCGGAGGCCTGTGCCGCAAACTTGTTCCAGGGACAGGCCGCAAGGCAATCGTCGCAGCCATAAATGCGATTGCCGATCAGCGGCCGGAGCTCAGGATTGATCGGCCCCTTATGCTCGATGGTCAGATAGGAAATGCAGCGCCGCGCATCGATCTGGTAGGGCGCCGGGAAAGCCGCTGTCGGGCAGGCGTCGAGACAGGCGCGACAGGAGCCGCAATGATCGACCTCAGGCGCATCCTCGACCAGATCGGCGGTCGTGAACATCGAGCCGAGGAACAGCCATGAGCCATGCGTGCGGCTGACGAGATTGGTGTGCTTTCCCTGCCAGCCGAGGCCGGCGGCCGCAGCCAGCGGTTTTTCCATGACGGGAGCGGTGTCGACGAAGACCTTCACGTCCTCCTGAGCCCGGGCCGCAAAGCGCGTCGCAATTTCCTTGAGGCGCCCCTTGATGACGTCGTGATAGTCCCGATTGCGGGCATAGACGGAAATCGCGGCCCGGTCCGGCTTGGAAAGAATACCGCGCGGATCCTCATCGGGGCCGTAGTTCAGACCGAAGACGACGATGGACCGGACGTCAGCCCAAAGGACGCGCGGATCGCCACGGCGCTCGCGCGTCTCCGCCATCCAGTCCATGGTGCCGTGATAGCCGGCTTCAAGGAAGCTGTTCAGCCGCTCGGGCGCCTGGGGTATGGCATCGGGGCTGGTGATGCGGCAAAGGTCGAAACCCTGAGCTTGCGCCTCGGCGCGCAGAAAAGCCGTCAGCGTCTCACGACGCTTGCGTTCCTTCTCTGTTGACCGCTCCTCGGGCATGGCTCCGTATCCATCAGAAATCCAGATCCGCGTAGTGCGAGACGGGCGTCAGGCCGCGGACGCGCTCGGCAAGCAGCGGCCGGAAGGACGGGCGCGATTTCAGCCGCTGATACCAGTCTTTCACGATCGGCGATTCCGCCCAGTCGATCTCGCCGAGATAATCGAGCACGGAAATCGAGGCTGCGGCCGCAAGGTCGGCATAGCTCAGCCGCTCGCCGGCCAGCCACTGCCGCGAGCCGGCAAGCCAAGCGAGGTACTTCATATGCTGGCGGATATTGGCGCGCGCGGTGCGCATCATCTTGGAATCAGGTGCGCCGCCGCCGTGCTCCGCGCGCATCTGCAGCTTGTAGACACGCTCGCGCGCCAAAGGCCGGGTGACGTCCTGTTCCATCTTCTGCATGAACCATTCCGTGAGCCGGCGAATTTCTGCGCGCTGGAACGGATCTTCCGCGAGCAGACGCCGGTCGCGCTTCAGCACGCCATGCGTCTCGTCGAGATATTCGGAAATGACCGTCGCGCCGCAGAGCGCCCTCATACTGTCATCGACATAGACGGGGAGGGTGCCGGCTGGGTTAAGCGCAAGAAAGTCGCGCCGCTTCTCCCAGGTCTGCTCCTCTATCAGTTCTGCCTGATAGCCGTATTCGGTCAGGATCAACCTGACGAAGCGTGATGCGGAAGACATGGAATGATGGTAGAGCGTCGGCATTGATACTCGAACTTTGTGATTGTTGCTTGCATGGACGGAGCGCTTCTATTTTGCGGCCCTAGTCATGACTCATTCGTTGCAGCTATAGGAGTTTGGCCAAGCTAATACAAGCGAATCGGCCCGCCTCGCCGTCTGACATAAGGACATCACATGGCTGAACAAATCATTATCACGCCGCCAATGGCCATGTTTTTACCCCGCCTCTGACCACTGAAGACGGATGCCGCCCCACTCGGCTTAAGCGTGCTTCAAGTCCGACCGAACTCAAAACCGGAGACAATGAATGGAATACATAAACTCTATAATTCTGGGCATCATAGAGGGTATCACCGAATTTCTGCCGATATCGAGCACCGGCCACCTCATCATTGCGGAGCAATGGCTCGGCGCGCGGTCTGAGCTCTTCAACATCGTTATTCAGGCAGGCGCCATCATCGCCGTCACGATCATTTACTGGCGCCGCCTGGTGGATCTGGTGCTTGGCTGGCGCGATCCCAGGAACCGCGATTACGCCGCCAAGCTGATCGTCGCATTTCTCATCACGGCAGTCCTCGGGCTTATAGTCAAGAAACTCGGCTTCGAACTGCCTGAGGATGCAACGCCGGTCGCCTGGGCGCTCATCATCGGCGGTATCTGGATGATCTTTGCTGAATGGGCCGCCGCCCGCCGGCCGCCCCACACCAAGATCACCTGGCTCGTCGCCATCCTGGTCGGCATCGCCCAGATCGTTGCCGGCGTCTTTCCGGGAACATCGCGTTCCGGCGCCACGATTTTCGTCGCCATGCTGGCAGGCACCGGCAACCGCGCTGCCGCAACCGAATTCGCCTTCCTCGTCGGCATCCCGACCATGTATGCCGCAAGCGGCTATGAATTGCTGAAGGCATTCAAGGGTGGCGGAGCTGCAGGCGAAAACTGGACCTCGCTGGGCATTGCCTTCGTGGTTTCCACCGTTGTCGCCTTCATCGCCGTCAAATGGCTGCTTTCCTATATCCAGAGCAACCGTTTCACCGCATTCGCCATCTACCGCATTATTCTCGGCGTTTTGCTGCTCGGCATGGCAATGGCCGGCATGATCAACTGAGACATCGGTCTCGCACTGCATTCGCGCAATCCATGGCGCGGATGCAGTGAGGTGATATCAGTCCTCGGACATATCAATTTTCAGAGAAACTATAGAGGGGTGGCACGGCGTCTGCCGCCCTTTTTCATCAACCGGCAGGCGGATCGCACCAAACCTTGGGCGTCGCGTTTCACACGCTCAGACCGAGCTGCCTGTTGTTATATATAGAGAGAGAAGAGAGCCGGTGCTTGAAGCGCCGGCCTTTTCATTAATGGCCGATCGAACCCGTCGAGCAGGGATCGACACCATAAGCCGGCGAACATTCGCCCTTGACCGCTGCAATGCTGCCGGGCGCTACGAACGAACCCGCCAGGATTACCAATGCCGCACACGCAAACAGAAGCGCGATTGACTTGCCCATCGAAATGCCTTTCCGCAATAATCAGCACGCCTCAAAAACCCTTGGGACAGTCATTGGGCGCGCGGCTTGTGTTAGTCACAGGAATGGGAATTAGCAATAAATGTTCCGGTTAAATTTGACGTTAATGCCACTAATTAAACGATGCGTCTTTTAAGCAACGCTTACCTGTGCGCGATCATGAAAAAGCCGCCGTTTTGGAACGAAAAGGCCGCACGAAGGGCAAAGAAAAAGCCGCCTGGAAAGACCGCGGCGGCTTTGATTTTGAGCGCTTAGAGAATCAGGCAGCCTTGCCGGAACCCGAGAACTGGCCGTGCTGCCGATACTGCACGAGATAGGACGGCAGCACCGAGGTCAGCATAGTGGGCAGGATGCCGATACCCTTCAAGGTCAGGCCTTCGGTTTCCGCTTGCTTCGAGACGACATTGTCGTATTTCAGCAGCCGAACCTGATCAGGCGTGATCGGCGCTGCGATCACGGGAACGAGCGAGGCAATGCTGCCGATCAGCGATGCTACGCCGAAAGGCACGGTGACCAGCGGCCGCTTGCGGTCCACGACCCTCAGGACTGTCTTGAGACATTCGCGGAAGCTCAGGACTTCGGGGCCGCCGAGTTCATAGATCTTGCCGGGAAGAAGCTTGCCGTCGACCGCGCGGGCAACTGCCTCGGCGACATCCTCAACATAAACCGGCTGAAACTTCGTCTGGCCGCCGCCGATGAGGGGCAGGACAGGCGCAAGGCGCGACATTTCAGCGAACTTGTTGAAGAAGTTGTCTTCGGGACCGAAGACGATCGAGGGCCGCAGGATGACGGCTTCCGGCTTGATGGAGAGGATGGCAGCCTCGGCACGGCCCTTGGTGCGGCCATAGGAGGACGCAGAGTTTGCATTCGCGCCGATCGCGGAAATATGCGTGAGCGTTGCTCCGACGCCGCGAGCCGCCTCGGCAACCGCGCGACCGCCGAAGTCCTGCACTGCGTCGAACGTGTTGCGCCCGCTTTCGGAAAGGATGCCGACGCAGTTGACCACGTGCTGCGCGCCTTGGACGGCACGGTCGACGGAGTTGCGATAGCGAAGATTGGCCTGGACAACAGAGATCTGGCCGAGATTGCCGGCCGGAAGCAGGAAGCCGGCAAGATCAGGACGACGAACGGCAACACGGATGCGATAGCCGCGCTTGGCAAGCTGCCGCACGACGTGCCGTCCGACGAAGCCAGACCCTCCGAACACGGTCACGAGCGGTGGAAGGTCGGCAAGGGTCATGGCAGGCTCCTCGAAAGGCTTGGACAGATGCTGGATATGGTTTCGTCTTAGCCGAATCGGGGCGCAAGGTGAAGTACCATCGCGCCCGCATCTTCGGCCTCCTGCCAGATGCTCTAAACGCCTTCTACGACAACCATTTCCGCATCCGCTATTTCATGGCGGATTTTCGCGGCTGCCTGGTATTCAGGCGAGTTGTAGCAGTCGACGGCGTGCTGCAGCGAGGGGAACTCGATGACGACGTTGCGGCCGCGCGCCTTGCCTTCCAGTTCGGTGAATGCACCGCCGCGCGCAAGAAAGTTCGCGCCGTATCGCTCGAATGCCGGTTTGGCCGTCGCGATATAATCCTTGTAGCGCTCGAGATCGCGGACATCCACGCGCGCAATCCAATATCCCTTTGGCATGATGTTCTCCCTTTATGATCGTCCTGATATCAGCGATTGGCCGGCCACAGCGCGTTCAGCATCTCGCCAAGAATTGCATTGGCGGCTGCCTGCGGATCGGGCGCCTTGACGATCGGTCGCGCGACGACGAGATGCGAGGCACCGGCCTTCAGGGCATCGAAGGGCGTCATGACGCGCTTCTGGTCGCCATGGTCGCTGCCGGCCGGACGGATACCCGGCGTTACCAGCGCCATATCAGGGCCGATGACTTCGCGAACGGCAGCAGCTTCCTCGGCAGAGCAGACGATACCGCCCATGCCCGCCAATCGAGCCTGTTCCGCGCGGCGCAGAACCAGCGAGGCGGCATCGTCGCCATAGCCGGCATCGCGCAGATCGGCATCGTCCATGGAAGTGAGAACGGTCACGCCGAGCAGACAGAGATCCGACCCCGCAGCGGCGGAAACGGCTGCCTTCATGGCCTTGGGATAGGCATGCAGCGTCAGCATCGACATGCCCATCTTGGCGATGTTCTCGACGGCCGAGGCGACCGTATTGTCGATGTCGAGCAGCTTCATGTCGAGGAAGATCTTCTTGCCGCTCTTTGCGAGGTCGCGGGCGAATTCCAGGCCGCCTGCAAAGGCGAGCTGGTAGCCGATCTTGTAAAAGACGATATCGTCGCCGAGCGTCGTCACGATCCTCTCGGCTTCGCCAAGGGTCGGGACATCCAGTCCGACGATCAAGTGGTCGCGTGCGGTCCGTGCGGTCATTGTCCGGCCTATCCCTTCCGGCTTTCGCCCTTCCAGCTTTCCATAGGCGTCCAGTCGCACGAGATGGCGCGGTTCGCAAGATCGAAGCAGAAGAGATTGCCGCCGCCTGCCGGCTGGTCGCCCTGCCGCGCGATCGGCCTGCCGGCGATATGGCACTTCAACAGCGTGCCGACGCCGCCATGGCCGATGAAGGCGATCGGCGCTTGCGGATCATGTTCGGCAAGAATGGCCTCGACCTTCGAGACGATCCGCGTCTGCGCGTCGATTGCCCGTTCCCAGCCCCTGAAGCTGTCATGCGGATGGGCAAAGAACCAGTCGGCGGCCATTTCGAATTCGGGCGGCGGCAAAAAGCCGGTCGCCGAACGATCGTTCTCGTGCATGCCTTCGACAATCTCGACCGGGACCCCGCTCGCAGAGGCCAGAATATTGGCCGTCTCGATCGCCTTGACCTCATTGCTGGAAATGATCCGCCGAAGCTGGCCGGCCCAGGCGCTTTCCGCAGCAAGTCTCGCCCGCGCGGAGCCGATATCGGACAGCCCCCATTTGGGCACGGCCACGTCAGGGTCGATGCGGACCTGCGGATGCGTAATATAAAGCGCAAACATGATTGATCTTACGTGCGCCGGTAGATCCAGAGCTGGGCAGGGGGAATATTGCGGACGATGAAATCGAAATGCTGGATATGATAGCGCTCGGGCTTGGCGATGATCGGTGACATCGCGCCATAGGAAATCTGCACGACAGGCCGTCCCGCCGGCATGCGGTCCAAAAGGCTTTCCAGCAGCGCAACACGCGCCTGCATCGGGAAGTTCAGGAGCGGAATGCAGGAAATGACGGAATCGAACGTCTGGCCGCGTAGCACGCCCAGCGTCTTGTCCAGATCGAAAGCATCGCCGTTGATGAAATGGACGCCGGGATAAAGCCGCAGCAGATGCTTGTAGAAATCGGTCGAATATTCGATGGCGACCAGATTTTCAGGTTTGACGCCGCGCGCCAGGATCGCCTTGGTGACGGCCCCGGTCCCCGGACCCAGTTCCAGCACCGGCAGGCCGGACTGCGGATTGATGACGCTTGCCATCTTCCGGGCCGTGATCGACGACGTCGGCACGATGGAGCCCACGGTTTTCGGCCCCTGCATCATGCCTTTGAAAAAACGGATTTCCTCGTCGAACTTCTTGCCCAACCGTTCTTTCAGGCGCAGCGCCATGCTTTCCTCCCACCAGAATCTCACCGACGCGATTTGAGGTATCGCTCGCGCGCAATCTTGCAAGGTCATGACGCAAAGACAAGATAAAACGTCGCATTCCTTACAGGTTTGCGACGCTTGTGTGACAGATCAAACACGCATCGGCATCAGAACGTAGAGCGCGTCGTCGCCCGCCGTGTCGCGAATGAGCGTCGGAGAGCCGGCATCCGCCAAGAGGAAGATCGCCTCGTCGCCGGAAAGCTGGGCGGTGATATCGAGGAGATATTTGGCATTGAAGCCGATTTCCATCGCGTCGGTGTCGTAGCCGACGGCGACTTCTTCAGTGGCGCTGCCCGAGTCCGGATTGTTGACCGTCAAGAGCAGTTGCCCATCGGAAAGGGCAAGCTTCACAGCGCGACCGCGCTCCGAGGAGATCGTCGACACGCGATCGACCGCCTGGGCGAAGGTCTGGCAATCGACGCGCATTTCCTTGTCGTTATTGGCCGGAATGACCCGCTGATAATCAGGGAAGGTGCCGTCGATCAGCTTCGAGGTCATGACGATCGAACCGATCGTCAGGCGAATCTTGGCATCGGACACTTCGAGCGTGACGATGACATCGGGACTGTCGACCAGCTTCTGCAATTCGCCGACAGTCTTGCGCGGGATGATGATGCCGGGCATGCCTTCCGATCCCGAGGGAGCATCGACATCGGCGCGGGCGAGACGGTGGCCATCGGTTGCGACGGCGCGAAGCTTCAGGTCGCCGCCAGCCTCGATCGTATGGAAGAAGATGCCGTTCAGATAATAGCGGGTCTCTTCAGTCGAGATCGCGAACTGCGTCCGGTCGATCAGCATCTTCAGATCGGATGCCTTCAGCTTGAAGGAGTGGCTGAAAGTGCCGGCGGTCAGATCGGGGAAATCGGATTCCGGCAGGCACTGCAACGAGAATTTCGAGCGGCCTGATGTAACGGTCATCGAGCCGCCGTCCGGATTGGTGGCCAGGAGAACTTCGGAACCGTCAGGAAGCTTGCGCACGATATCGTAGAGAAGATGGGCCGGAACGGTGGTGGCGCCAGCCTGCTCGACATTGGCCGGCGTCGCTTCGGTGATCTCCAGGTCGAGGTCGGTCGCCTTCATGTCGAGATTGGCGCCTTCGGCTTTCAGCAGTACGTTCGACAGGATCGGGATCGTATTGCGACGTTCCACCACGCGATGCACGTGGTTCAGCGACTTCAGGAGGTTTGACCGCTCAATAGTAATACGCATGGGATGCTACCGCTTTCGACCGTTACTGCCCGGGCGCCGGAGCGCTCGGAGAAATGCCTCTCCGGGCCGGACCCGAAGGATTGGACAGGCAAAATGGCAGAATTCCGCATGCGAATGCAAGAGCTATGCATTGGTACGCAAGGTCATTTCGGCATTTCCTGCCGAATGCGCACAGGATTTCGTCCGGTCTTGCCCAAGGCGACTGCCTCGCCCATAAAGGCTAGACTTTAGGACAGGGTATCGACACGACATGAGCGACGAGATTTCGGGCGAGGGAGGCAGGGTTCGCGGCTTCCGGCTACATAACACGGCAGTTCCGGCCCGCCCCCTGGAGACGGCGCTCTATCTTGTCGCAACGCCGATCGGCAATCTCGGCGACATTACGCTCCGAGCCCTGGAAACGCTGGCAGGCGCCGACGTGCTGGCCTGCGAGGATACGCGCGTCACCCGCGTCCTCCTCGACCGTTACGGCATCCAGAACCGCCCCTATGCCTATCATGAGCACAATGCGGATGAAGCCGGTCCCCGGCTGCTGCAGGCGCTGGCAGATGGCCGCTCGGTGGCGTTGGTGTCGGATGCCGGCACGCCGCTGGTCTCCGACCCTGGCTACAGGCTCGCGCTTCAGGCGATCGAGGCCGGCTATCGCGTCGTGCCCATCCCGGGCGCATCCGCACCGCTTGCCGCTCTTGTCGGCTCCGGCCTGCCGAATGATGCCTTCTTTTTCGCGGGCTTTCTGCCTGCCAGGGACAAGGGCCGTCGCGACAGGTTGAGCGAACTGGCTGAAGTTCCGGCGACGCTGATCTTCTTTGAATCGCCGCACCGCATTGCCGCCACCCTCGCCGGTGCATCCGATGTTCTGGGAGGAGATCGGCGGGCCGCAGTTTGCCGCGAACTGACCAAGACTTTCGAGGAGTTCCGGCGGGGCACGCTCTCCGAGCTGGCGGCCCATTACGAAAAGGTCGATAACGTGAAGGGCGAAATCGTCCTCGTGGTCGGGCCACCCGAGGCAAAGGAGACCCCGGAAGCCGATGTCGAGGCGATCCTAGCCGATCTTTCCCGAACATTGCCGACCGCCAAGGCCGCGACCGAAGCCGCGCGACTGACCGGCCTGCCGCGCAAGGAGCTCTATCAGCGCCTGCTCGACATGAAGAACGCTGAATGATCGAGAACGACGAACGCCGCAAGCGACAGAAAGCCTGGCGCCGCGGCCAGGTATCGGAATATCTCGCCGCCACCTTTCTGTTGCTGAAGGGCTACCGCATCGTTGCCATCAGGCATCGCACCAAGCTCGGCGAGATCGACATCATCGCTCGCAAAGGCGATCTCGCCGTCTTCGTCGAGGTGAAGGCGCGGCGCGAAGAGCAGCAAGCCGTGGACGCGGTGTCCTACGGCACGCAAAGGCGGATCCGCGCCGCAAGCGACCTCTGGCTCGCCCGCCAGCGTGACTATGCGGCCCTGTCGCAACGCTACGATATCGTCGCCATCCTGCCCGGCCGCTGGCCGCGGCATTTCATGGATGCTTTCTGAGCGATCTTCACGGCCCTGTCATAGAACGCGCCTATGGCCGGCGCATCTCGTCTTGCTGATAAAGCAAGGCCAAGGCCCCCATCTAAAACAGGCAGGCATTTCATCATGATCCGCAAGACCGTATCTGTGTTCGACGTTCCCTCCCAGGAAGCGCGCCAAGCCTTCATTGCGCTGGAAAAGCGCCCCGATATCCATGATGCGACCATTGCCTCGCTCGACTGCATGAATACGGTTCGGATAGGCGGCGCCGACCTTTCAACCCCGCTTGCCTTTCCTTTCACCGTTGCGGCCTGGAATCTCGAGCGTTGCCTCTTCCCGCTGGAAAGCGCCGAAAAGCTGCGGAAAACCGGGGCGCCCCTCGTCCTTCTCTCGGAAATGGACGAGGGCATGGCCCGTACCGGCCAGGCCGATCCCACCGCCATCGTCGCCGGTGAGCTCGGCATGGCCTATGCCTATGGTATCGAGTTCCTTGAACTGAGCCTCGGTTCCGAAATCGAACATTCCTTCTGCAAGGACGACTTCAACGAAAAGGGTTTCCACGGCAACGCGCTGATGGCATCCACTCCGTTGAAGGATCCCTTTGTTTTCCGGCTTCCGGGCGAAGGCAAGTGGTTCAAGGACAGCAACGAGCAGCCGCGCGTCGGCGAGCGCTGCGCGATCGGGGCCACGGTCGAAACGGAAGCCGGCCCTTTCGTTGCCGTCTCCGTCCATCTCGAAAGCGTCGCCGACGGCCCCTATCGTGAACGGCAGATATCAGCCCTGATGGACGCCGTCGAGGCCTATGCGCCCGGCCTTCCGATCCTGATCGGCGGTGACCTGAACACCGGCAATCACTCTGGCGGCGACTACCGGACCGATACGCTGTTTGCGATGGCTGAAGCACGCGGCTTCGAATGCCATGGCGGCCCGCTCGATCAGACGAGCACCCGCCCGAGCCTGATTACCCGTTTCCCAGAGCGCGCCATGAAGCTCGACTGGATCGTCTGCCGCGGCCTGAAGATCAGCGAGAGCCATCTCGTCTCCTCGCTGAACGAGGAAGGAAAGCCGCTTACCGACCACGATATGATTGTTTGTACGGTTGAAAGTTTCGCCTAAAAATTGAAATCGTTAAAATGCCGGCTTTCCTTTCAATGAAGCCGTTACTCCCGTCATGCCATTCAAAGATCGACGCAAGAGGTATGACGGGGGCTTTGCTATGGCTTGGAACTTTGTGTTTGCGAGTGCTGCGGCATTTGCCGTGCGCGCTGTGCCCGAAATGATGGCGCAGCCCGCACCGAGGAATTTCGTGGCCGGCACCGCAGACGAGATGGAGATGAAGCCCTCGCCGATCGAGCCGTCCTGGATTCTCTCGGGCGCGCCGGTCGCGCGGCTCGCCGAGCATTCCCGCGGGCAGGACGATGCGGCGGTGACTGCGATCTGGGACTGCACGGCGGGCGAATTCCAGTGGCAGTTCGGCTGGGACGAGACCGTCATGATCATGGAAGGGGAAGTCCATGTGACCGCCGAGGACGGTACCGAGCGCCTGCTTCGCGCTGGCGACGTCGCCTATTTCGCCGGCGGTACCTCCGCGGTCTGGCGCATCGAGCGCTATGTGAAGAAGGTTGCCTTCTGCCGCAAGCCTTTCCCGAAACCGCTCACCATGGCCTACCGGCTCCGCAATCTCGTCCGCAGCGGCGGCCTTCAGGGCATCGCGGCCTGAAACAAGCTTTGCGAACTCGCCGAACAGGCGTTGCGTTTGGAGGGCGGCGGACCTAAATCTGTCCGGCATCCGAGCGAGGGACAGACATGGCGAAGATTACGAACGTCGCGGTCCAGATGGACCATGTATCAGGCATCAACATTGCAGGCGACTCGACCTTCGCCATGAGCCTGGAAGCGCAGACACGCGGCTACAAGCTCTTTCACTACACGCCTGAGCGTCTGAGCATGCGCGACGGCAAGATCTTCGCGACCGTCGAGCCGATGGAACTGCGCGACATCAAGGGCGATCATTTTACCCTTGGCGAGCCGGAGCGTGTGGACCTTTCCACCATGGACGTCGTCCTGCTGCGCCAGGACCCGCCCTTCGACATGTCCTATATCACTTCGACGCACCTGCTTGAGCGCATCCATCAAAAGACCCTCGTGGTCAACGACCCGGCCTGGGTCCGCAATTCGCCGGAAAAGATCTTCGTCACCGAATTCGCCGATCTCATGCCGAAGACGCTGATCACCAAGGACCCCGCCGAGATCCGCCGCTTCCGCGACGAGATGGGCGACATCATCCTGAAACCGCTTTATGGCAATGGCGGCGCAGGCGTCTTCCATTCCACCAAGGACGACCGAAACCTCTCCTCGCTGCTGGAAATGTTCGGCCAACTGTTCCGCGAGCCCTTCATCGCCCAGCAATATCTGCCTGACGTCCGCAAGGGCGACAAGCGCATCATCCTCGTCGATGGCGAAGCTGTCGGTGCCATCAACCGCGTGCCGGCCGAGCATGACAGCCGCTCCAACATGCATGTCGGCGGGCGCGCCGAGGCGACCGAGTTGACCGCCCGTGAGCAGGAAATCTGCAAGCGCATCGGTCCGGCGCTGAGGGAGCGCGGCTTCCTTCTCGTTGGCATCGATGTCATCGGCGACTACATGACGGAAATCAACGTCACCTCGCCGACCGGCATCCGCGAGGTCAAGCGCTTCGGCGGCGCCGATATCGCCAGCCTCCTCTGGGATGCAATCGAGAGCAAGCGCGCCTGAGGGCGCGTCAGACTACCGAAAAAGTCTGCCAACGGCTCTTTCGTCATCCTCGGGCTTTACAACGAGGCCGTGGATGACGTTGAGAGCTTGCCGACAAACCTAGCTGCCAGCGCGGTTTCGCGATTCATCTGCCGTTTGTTCCGCCGCTACAACTCATTGCAACTTTAATGCAGCGGTAAGGTGCGATTGTTCGTTTATTGTTCTTGTTTTATTCTTTTTTCCATGCATGATTGCAATTCATAGCACCAGAGGGTCTGTATTTCGCGGTGTAAGGGGTTGCGGCATGGAGGACAGGGCATGGTCGCGCGGGTAAGCACGGTTGCATTTCAGGGCATTGAAGGCGTTCCCGTGGAAGTTCAGGTCATGGTTGCGCCTGGAAAGGTGGGCATTCAGATCGTCGGCCTACCGGACAAGGCGGTGGCCGAAAGCCGGGAGCGGGTTCAGGCAGCGCTCCATGCTTCCGGTCTGGCGCTGCCGCCAAAGAAGGTGACGGTCAATCTCGCCCCCGCTGATCTCCCGAAGGAAGGATCGCATTTCGACTTGCCGATTGCCCTCGGGCTGATGGCTGCCCTCGGTGCCATTCCGGCCGATGCGCTATCCGATTTCGTCGTGCTCGGCGAACTCAATCTCGACGGAACGATCGCCCCTGTCGCAGGCGCCCTGCCGGCTGCGATGGGCGCAAACGCCATGGGAAAGGGCCTGATCTGCCCGGCGGAAAGCGGCGCGGAGGCAGCCTGGGCCGGCTCGCAGATCGACATCCTCGCCCCGCGCAGCCTGATTGCGCTCGCCAATCATTTCCGCGGCACGCAGGTGCTCTCGCGACCGGAGCCCGCCATTCGCGCCAATGCTGCCAACCTTCCCGATCTCGCCGACATCAAGGGCCAGGAAAGCGCCAAGCGTGCTTTGGAGGTGGCTGCGGCAGGAGGGCACAATCTCTTGATGGTCGGACCGCCGGGTTCCGGAAAATCCATGCTCGCCTCGCGGCTTCCCTCAATCCTCCCGTCGCTGTCCGCCCAGGAACTGCTGGAAGTCTCAATGATCCATTCCATCGCCGGCCAACTGTCCGGCGGCAAGCTCTCTGACCGGCGGCCCTTCCGCACCCCGCATCATTCCGCAACCATGGCGGCCCTTGTCGGCGGCGGTCTGCGCGCCCGGCCCGGCGAGGCATCGCTTGCCCATCATGGCGTCCTGTTCCTCGACGAGTTTCCCGAATTCTCGCCTCAGGCGCTGGATGCCCTGCGCCAGCCGCTGGAGACGGGTGAATGCATCATCGCCCGCGCCAATCACCGGATTTCCTATCCTGCGACCATCCAGCTCGTTGCGGCGATGAACCCCTGCCGCTGCGGCATGGCGGGCGAGCCGGGACATACCTGCGCCCGCGGTCCGCGCTGCATGACGGACTATCAGGGCCGCATTTCCGGCCCGTTGATGGATCGCATCGATATCCGCATCGACGTTCCCGCTGTCTCGGCGGCCGACCTCATCCGTCCGATGCCGGCCGAGAAGAGCGCCGATATCGCCGCACGCGTTGCGCGCGCCCGAGAGCGTCAGCGGGAACGGTTTGTCGCCGCCGGGATGCCAGCAACAGGCACCAATGCGCGCTGCTCCACGTCGATGATCGAGAAGCTGGCCGAACCCGATGCAGCCGGGCTGCAATTGCTACGTGATGCGGCGGAAAAGATGAAGTTCTCCGCCCGCGGATATCATCGCGTGCTGAAGGTCGCGCGGACGCTTGCCGACCTGGACGAGAAGTCGACCGTCGGCCGCATCCATCTCGCCGAGGCGATTTCCTATCGCATCGCCGGCGAGCGGTTGACGGCCGCGGCATAACCGCCGTTTAGACTTGTTGGGGACAGCGAAGGGCTCTCAGGTTTCGCGCGCTTCGCCGACCTCGTAGCTGCGCAGCTTCCGGTCATGGATGCCGAGTTCCGGCCAGGCTGCCCGCCATTCAGCCAAATGCGGCGATTCGAAATGACGATCCAGCGACGGCTGGTCCCGCCACATTTCCTTCACGTGGATGAGGCCGCGGTCGAGCACATCCTCGGCATAGGAATATTCCAGGCAGCCGTCTTCCGCGCGAGTGCCCTCCACCATCCGCTTCATCACCGGCCGGGCGACATCAAGGTTCCCGGGTGGCAGGCGAATTGTTCCGACGATCAGCAGCATGGAACTCAGGGCTTTCTGGCAAGGTTGAGTGCGGGGGAAATGTGGGGCCGAACAGCATGAAGGGCGCCGTAGCGCCCTTCCGGATCTGGTCAGAATATAGCCGGCTATCAGCCGCCCAGGCCTTCGAACAGTGCCGTCGAGAGATAGCGCTCGGCAAAGGAGGGGATGATGACGACGATGTTCTTGCCGGCATTTTCCTCGCGCTGGCCGACCCTGATGGCAGCGGCCAAGGCAGCACCCGATGAGATGCCGACCGGAACGCCTTCAAGGCGAGCAACGTGGCGGGCGGTCTCGAGCGCTTCGGTGCTGTTCACCGTGATGATCTCGTCATAGATCTTGGTGTCGAGAATGGCGGGCGCAAAGCCGGCGCCGATGCCCTGGATCTTGTGCGGACCCGGCGCGCCACCGGATAGAACCGGTGATTCCGAAGGCTCGACGGCGACCACCTTGATGCCGGGCTTCTTCGATTTCAGCACCTGGCCCGCGCCAGTGATCGTGCCGCCCGTGCCGATGCCGGAAACGAGGATGTCGACCGTGCCTTCGGTATCGTTCCAGATTTCCTCGGCGGTTGTCTTGCGATGAATTTCAGGGTTGGCCGGATTTTCGAACTGCTGCGGAATGATCGCGTCGCCAAGCGAGGCGGCCAGCTCTTCAGCTTTGGCAATCGCGCCCTTCATGCCCTTCGGCCCTTCGGTCAGCACGAGCTCGGCGCCAAGCAGCAAAAGCATCTTGCGGCGCTCGATCGACATGGTCTCCGGCATGGTCAGGATCAGCTTATAGCCCTTGGCGGCGGCGGCGAAGGCGAGCGCAATGCCTGTATTGCCCGATGTCGGCTCGATCAGCGTTGTCTTGCCGGGCGTGATCTTGCCCTGGGCTTCGAGGCTTTCGATCATGGCGACGCCGATACGATCCTTGACCGATGCGATCGGGTTGAAGAACTCCAGCTTTGCCAGCAGGTTGGCCTTGACGCCGTTCTCCCTCGCCAGCTTGTCGAGGCGCACGATCGGTGTGTCGCCAATCGTTTCTGTGATCGAACCATAGATGCGGCCGCGGCCTGGCTTATGGGTTTCGGACATGGTGCTCTCCCTTCAGGTTTGGAGGGGGAGAATAGGGTCAAACATGGCAGGTGACTAGAGCGGCTTTGCGCATCCGCCGCTCGGCGCGCGAGAAAAAAGCCTTCAACCGTAATGCTTTGGGAAACGTTTTTTCAGGCCGCCCGTGTCGCGATGAATGCCGCCGTTCCGGCAAGAATGCCCGCCGCCACCCGGTTCAGCGCCTGCAGGGCTTTCGGCTTCTTCATCAGGGTGCGGGCACGCGAGGCAAGCAGCATATAGGGAACGAGCACGACCAGCAGAACGACAAAGGTCGTGGCAAGCAACAGGCCATAGTCCCTGAGGCCGATCGAGCGGATATCGATCAGCGTCGGCACCAGCGCCACGTAGAAAAGCATGGTTTTCGGGTTGCCAAGAGTCACCAGAAGTCCTGATAGAAACGACATGCCGATGCTGGAGGATTTGCGCGCCGCAATCTCCTGGGGCAGCAGGCCCGAGGTCCAGAGTTTCCAGGCGATATAGGCAAGATAGAGAACGCCAGCGAATTTGATGACGAGGAACACTTCCGTGAAGGTCTGCGCCACAAAGGCAAGGCCGAGGATCACGGCCGTCAGATAGGTCATGTCGCCCAGGACAAGGCCGAGCCCCATGAAAAATGTTTCGCGAAAGCCCGATCCCAGCGCCCGCGCCACGATCGCCGTAATCCCCGGTCCTGGAATGGCAGCGGCAATGAACAATGCACCGCTATAGGTCAGCAGCCCCGCCAGCGTCATGGATTTTCCTCCGGATCCTTTTCCGTCTTTTAGCTTTCCTTGCCGCTGTCTGCAATCGGCGCCCCTTGCGAGCCGGCGGCACCAGACCAGCCGGCAGCAGCCCTGCGAAGGAGAATTCTCGGCGACCATCCAAGATTCATGCCCGCCGCAGCCAGCAGGATCACCACGGCGCCTGCTATCTGTATCGTCTGCAGCGCATGACCGAAAGCGATGCGGTCGACGACGATCGCCGCGATTGGATAGATGAAGGACAGAGCACCGGTCAGATGCGTCGGCAGCTTCTGGATTGCGCCATAGAGCAGCACATACATGATGCCGGTGTGGACAATGCCCAGCGTCGCCAGCATCGACCAGGGAGCGGCACCCTGCGGCAGGGCGGAAAAATCGGTAAAGGGCGCCAGCATCAGCATGCCCGTGACCACCTGGATAAGCGCGATCAGATGCGGCGGCGTGCCCTTCAGCCATTTCGCGGCAAGGGCCGCCAGCGCATAGAAAAAGGCGGCACCCAGCGCCAGAAGTATGCCGAGGAAATAGCTGCCGTCGCCCGCTGCCGATTTACCCATCGCGATCGCCGCCATCCCAACGAAGGCAAGCATCAGCCAGAAAAGCTTATCGAGCGTGATCCGTTCGCCTAGAAAAAGCGCACCCAGCCCCAGCAGCATGAATGGCTGGGTATTATAGACGGTCGTCGCAATGGAGATCGAAGCATGCGAATAGGATGCAAAAAGCAGCAGCCAATTGGAAACGATGGCGACGCCACCCAGTATCGCGACTAGAAGGCTGCGCCAGGTAAGAAACTTGCGCTGAAACAAGCCCAGCGCACCGCAGATGACGAGCAGGCCGAGCGCACCGAAGGCGCAGCGCCAGAAGACCACGGCCATGACAGGCTGGCCCGACATCAGCACGAACCAGCCAATCGTTCCCGAGATCAGCATGGCCGCCGTCATTTCTACAGTTCCGCGTTTCAAATCGCTCATGACAATCACCTCTTTGCCATCCGATAGTATTGTCAGATCGGCCGGATTTATATATCCTTTGGAAGGAAAAATTCGGAAAATGCCTGATTATGGAAGGCAAGAAGATGAATTCCTATAATAATGAATTGGACCTCGACGGAGTCGACCAGCGGCTCCTGGAAGCGCTGGCGCGCAACGCTCGCATGTCGCTGAAGGAACTGGCGCAGGAGGTCGGGCTTTCCTCCCCCAGCGCCGCGGATCGATTGCGCCGGCTGGAGGAGCGCGGCATCATCGGCGGGTTCACCATCGATCTCGATCCGGCCGCGATAGGCTATCCCCTGCAGGCGATCGTTCGTATCCGGCCATTGCCGGGCATGCTGCACATGGTCGAACGCCTGATCCAGGAAACCCCGCAATTCATCGAATGCGACAAGGTCACGGGCGACGATTGCTTCATCGGCCGCCTGGTGGTTCGCTCGATGAGCGAACTCGATGGAATTCTGGACAGGATCGTCGAGCGCGCGGAAACCAGCACGTCGATGGTCAAGTCGACACCGGTGAAGCGCCGTCTGCCGCCCCTGTCTTCGGCTGGAATGTCTTCGGCTAGAATTCCGTCATCGGCGAAAGCATGACCGGCTCGGTTATGTCGTCCGCGACTGCCCCGCGCATCATCAGCACGGTGTAGCCCTGATACAGCGTGGCGGCTCCGGTCCAGTCCAGGAGGTCGGTGGGAAAACAGGTCGCGATCCGATCGGGCGCGACACGCAGACCAGCTATTATCGAGGCAAGCGAAGGGATCGATTGGCCGACCACGTCGAGAAGTCTCAGGCAGGATCCATCGAGCTTCCACGCGACCACGACATCTTCCTTGGCGAGCCGGCTGAGTCGGATATCCGGATCGAAACAGGTATTCAGCAGGAACATTTCCATCTGCTTCGTGACGGCGAAGCGTTGCGAGACCGGCGTCCGCCGGAGCAGCAGCGATTTGATCGCCTCGCCGTCGCCGGGCAGGGCGAGGGTGGCTGCAGGCGGCTGCTCCGGCAGGACGGACGGTGGTTCACCAACGAAACAATGCTGCGCTATGGTCCGAAAACCATAGGGCTCGTAAAGCGCCGGCTTTTCGGTGAGCAGCAGTCCGAGTTCGAACCGCTGCGCGTCGGTCCACGCGAAGGCCCTGCGCATCAGGTCGCGATAGAGCCCACGCCCGCGCCATTCCGGCCGCACGGCGCCTGACTGGAACCCGGCAGCCTTCACCGGCCGCCCATTGATGACGACGGGCATGGAGAAGGCGCTGAAATTCGCCACACATACGCCCGCATCGTTGAAATAGCCGAACGGCATGCTGGAGGGATCAGGCCCGCCGAATTGATCCAGCAGGCTTACGTCGATGGAAAATATGTCTTGCAGAAGATCGACAAGCGCGGTCCATCCCGCTGGGTCGCCGAAATAGTCCTGCCGAAAACTCAGCCCGTGATCGCCAGGCTCAGCCATCACACACCGGTCGAGCCGAAGCCGCCGGCACCGCGCAGGGTCTGCGTATGCTCGGTGATTTCAGCGACGCGCAGCTGGAGGGCGGGTGCAATCACCATCTGGGCAATCCGCATGCCACGCGTGATCTCGAACGGCTCTTCGCCGAGATTGATCAGCAGAACCTTCACTTCGCCGCGATAGTCGCTGTCGATTGTACCCGGCGTGTTGAGGCAGGTGATGCCGTGCTTGAAGGCAAGGCCGGAGCGCGGGCGGATCTGGCCTTCGTAGCCGTCAGGGATTTCGAAGATGAAGCCGGTCGGCACCAGTGCGCGCTTGCCCGGCAGGATCGTCATCGCAGCGCCATCCTCGACGGCGGCGCGCAGGTCCATTCCTGCCGCCCCCTTCGTTTCATAGGCGGGCAGATCGAGGCCTTCACCGTTGGGAAGACGAACGAGATTGAGGGTCGGGCGGGTGTCAGTGTGAATGGTCATGGGGCATTAGTTTGCCCCCAAGCCTAGAAGGTCAATTGCAATGCGGGCCTTTAATCGCTAGATACGCCGCAATTCCACAGGATTCACATCATGGCCGAAAGTCTCGCCGAGGCGGTCTCCCGCCGCCGCACATTCGCTATTATTGCCCACCCGGACGCTGGTAAGACGACGCTCACCGAAAAGCTGCTGCTCTTCGGGGGCGCCATTCAGCTCGCCGGCGAAGTCAAGGCGAAGAAGGACCGCATGCAGACGCGCTCCGACTGGATGAAGATCGAGCGCGAGCGCGGCATCTCGGTCGTCACCTCGGTTATGACCTTCGAATATAACGATAATGTCTTCAACATCCTGGACACGCCCGGCCACGAGGACTTCGCCGACGACACCTATCGTACGCTGACGGCGGTCGATGCGGCCGTCATGGTCATCGACGCCGCCAAGGGTATCGAGCCGCGGACGCTGAAGCTCTTCGAAGTCTGCCGCATGCGCGACATCCCGATCATCACCTTCATCAACAAGATGGACCGCGAAAGCCGAGATCCCTTCGAGATCCTTGATGAAGTCGAGGAAAAGCTGGCGCTGGATACGGCCCCGGTCACCTGGCCGATCGGCCGCTCGAAGACCTTCTGCGGATCCTACAATCTTGCCGACAACACCGTGCGCGGCTCCGATACCGAAGTCGAGGGCACGCCGGTCAACGGCCCCCAGAGCGTGGCGGACCGGCTGCCGGAAAACGAGCGCCAGGCGTTTGTCGATGAAACCGAGCTCGCGATCGAGGCTTGCCGTCCCTTTGATCGTCAAGCCTTCCTCGAAGGCCATATGACGCCGGTTTTCTTCGGCTCGGCGCTGCGCAATTTCGGTGTTCGCGACCTGATCAACGCGCTCGGCGAATTTGCTCCGCCGCCGCGCGACCAGGTGGCCGACGTCAGAACCGTCCATGCAGCCGAAGACAAGATGACCGCCTTCGTCTTCAAGATCCAGGCGAACATGGACCCCAACCATCGCGACCGCATCGCCTTTGCCCGCATCTGCTCCGGCAAGCTGGAGCGTGGCATGAAGGCACGGCTCGCCCGCACCGGCAAGCAGCTGGGCCTCACGGCACCGCAATTCTTCTTCGCCTCGCAGCGCCAGCTCGCTGATACCGCCTTTGCCGGCGATGTTGTCGGCATTCCGAACCACGGCACGCTGCGCATCGGCGATACGCTGACCGAAGGCGAAAGCCTTGTCTTCCAGGGCGTGCCGAATTTCTCGCCGGAAATCCTGCGCCGCGTCCGCCTTGAGGACGCGATGAAGGCGAAGAAGCTTAAGGAAGCGCTGCAGCAGATGGCCGAGGAAGGCGTCGTGCAGCTGTTCTCGCCGGAAGACGGCTCGCCGGCCATCGTCGGCGTCGTCGGCGCGCTGCAGCTCGACGTGTTGAAGGAGCGCCTGATGGCCGAATACGGCCTGCCGGTCTCCTTCGAGATGTCGCGTTTCTCCGTTTGCCGCTGGGTCTCTGCCGATCAGGCCGCCGACCTCGACAAGTTCATCACGGTCAAGCGCGGCGATATCGCCCGTGATCTCGATGGCGATCCTGTTTTCCTGGCGCAGGACGGTTTTTCGCTGCGTTACGAGGCCGAACGTCATCCGGCAATCAAGATGGTCGCCATCAAGGAATATCACGCCGTCAAAGCGGCGTGATATCCGGGCTCGACATATTCCATCGGCTATAACGCTATGCCATAGTGCCGCCCTGATAGGTTTTCGATCAGGGCAGGCGATTTGCGATGCTGAAATTCATTGCGGCTGTTTCATTTGCGTTTCTTGGATTTCTATCCGCCGCCGATGCCCGAACGATTACCGATGCCGCCGGCCGAAAGGTCGACATTCCCGACAAGGTCAGCCGCGTCTTGGCCGCCGGCCCGCCGGCCTCGGTGCTCGTTTATGTGCTCGCTCCCGACAAGTTGACCGGCTGGGTTCAGGCGCCGAGCGATGCGGAAAAGCCGTTCCTTATGCCGTCAGTCCGCGATCTGCCCGCCTATGGCCGGCTAACGGGCAAGGGCGGAACGGCGAACATGGAATCCGTCATTGCTGCCAAGCCCGATCTCATCATCGATGTCGGCACGGTCAATCCGACCTATGCCTCGTTGGCCGACAAGGTGCAGGCGCAGACCGGCATCCCCTATGTCCTGATCGACGGTAGTTTCGCGAAGAGCGCCGAGACGCTGAAGCAGGCGGGCGACATCCTCGGCGTGCCCGATCGCGCCAAGCTGCTGGCGGACTATGCCGATGCCAAGCTGACGGATCTCAGCGACAAGCTCGCAACCATCCCAGCCGATCAGCGACCGAAGGTCTATTACGGCCGCGGCCCGGCGGGTCTCGAAACCGGGCTTGCCGGCTCCATCAGCCTGGAAATCCTCGAAGCGGCTGGCGCAACCAATGTCGCGGCCGCTGCGGGCAAGGGCGGGCTGACGCAAGTCTCGCTTGAGCAAATTCTTGCCTGGAACCCGGATACGATCCTCGCGGCCAGCGGCAAATTCGCTTCCGCCGTCAAGAGCGATCCGACCTGGGCGAGCATCGACGCCGTAAAGAACAGCCGGGTCTTCGTCACGCCAAGCCTGCCCTTCGGCTGGTTCGACGCCCCGCCCGGCATCAACCGCTTGATCGGCATCGCCTGGTTGGAAAAGCTGCTCTATCCCAAGGTCTTCACGGCCGATCTCTCCGGCGAAGTCCGAGATTTCTACAAGCTCTTCTATCAGGTCGATCTGACCGATGAGCAGCTGCAGATCCTGCTGAAAGGTGCTGCGACATCGCAAAACTAGCGGCAGGAGAGGCGGCGCCTGCGCGGACCTCGTCACGCAATGGCCTCCTGTGGCTCGGCCTTGCCGGCTTGCTGATCCTCGCCTGCCTGTCGATGATGGTCGGAAAATATGGTGCCGGACCGATGCAGTTGTTCGATGCGCTCGGCGCGGCTTTGACGGGCCAAAAGGTCGATCCGATTCTTTCGACCGTTCTCTGGAATGTCCGCCTGCCGCGCGTCGCCGCCGGCCTCTGCATCGGCGCTGCGCTTTCGGCCGCCGGCGCCACCTATCAGGGCCTCTTCCGCAATCCGCTAGTGTCGCCGGATATTCTAGGCGTCTCTGCCGGTGCCAGCCTCGGTGCAGTGCTCGGCATCTTCCTCTCCTTGCCCGTCGTGCTGATCCAGATTGCCAGTTTTCTTGGCGGGCTTCTCGCTGTTGCCGCTGTCTACGTAGTCGGTGCAACAATTCGCGGCTGCGATCCGGCACTGACGCTGGTGCTGGCAGGCATCGCCGTGGCGGCGCTGGTGGGCGCAGGCATATCGCTGATCAAGATCCTCGCCGATCCCTACGATCAGCTCCCGGCTATAACCTATTGGCTGCTCGGCAGCCTCACGGTCATCACGCGCGGCGATATCCTCTCCATCCTCCCGGCGCTGATCCTCGGCTTCGTGCCACTGATGTTGCTGCGCTGGCAGATGAACCTGATGGCGCTCGGCGATGAGGAGGCACAGTCGATCGGCGTCGATACGCGCCGGATAAGGCTGGCCCTGATTCTGTCGGCCACGCTGATCACGGCGGCCGCCGTCTCCATCTCAGGCATTATTGGCTGGATCGGCCTCGTCATTCCACATATTGCCCGCATGCTCGTCGGTCCCGATTTTCGCCGCTTGCTGCCAGCCTCGATGATGCTGGGCGGTTCCTATCTCCTCGTCGTCGACATGCTCGCCCGCACGATCGCAATGATCGAAGTGCCGCTCGGTATCCTGACGGCGGCCGTCGGCGCGCCGTTCTTCCTTTGGCTGCTGGCCTCAGGCAGGAGGGGCTGGCAATGAAGCTTGATCTTAGCAGGCTCTCTTTCGGCTATGGCACAGGCACGATTGGCGAGGATGTAACGTTGTCGCTGGCGGAAGGCGAGGTGTTGGCCCTGCTCGGCCCCAATGGGGCGGGAAAGACGACGCTCTTCAAGACTGTTCTCGGCCTGCTGCCGCTGAAAGCGGGCGAGATCACACTGGATGGCAAGCCGCTCTCCGGCTGGTCGCGCCGCGAGCGCGCGAAGCGTATCGCCTATGTGCCGCAGGCCCATACCGCGCTCTTCCCCTTCACCGTCTTCGATGTGGTGCTGATGGGGCGGGCAGCGCATCTGCAACCCTTCGCCATGCCCGGCGCTGCCGATCGGGCCGCCGCGGCGGAGGCTCTATCGAGTCTCGGCATGGCTCATCTCACTGAGCGTCCCTATACCGAGATCAGCGGCGGCGAGCGGCAGATGGTCCTGATCGCCCGCGCGCTGGCGCAATCACCCTCCATCCTCGTCATGGACGAGCCGACATCGAGCCTCGACTACGGCAACCAGATGCGGCTGCTTGCGCATATCCGGAGGTTGTCACAGCGCGGCCTGTCGATCATCCTGTCAACGCACAATCCTGACCATGCCTTCCTCGTCGCCGATCGCGTCGCGTTGCTGCACGAGGCGCGGCTGATCGCGCTCGGCGCCCCCGCAGAAGTACTGACTCCTGACATGATGAAGCGGCTTTACGGGATCGATGTCGTCATCGGCTCCGTTGCGGGCAGTGATGCGAGGCTCTGCGTCCCGCGCCTGGATTAGCCCCGCCTCTTCACTCGCCGCGCGGATACCGCTGGCTCTCTTCCAGGATGTTGAGGTCCATATGGTTGCGCATGTAGCGCTCCGAGGCGCGCTGCAGCGGCTGGTGATCCCAGGGATAATAAGCGCCATTGCGCAGCGCCTCATAGACCACCCAGCGGCGCGCCTGGCTCTCGCGAACGGCGGCGTCGAAGGCACCCATGTCCCAGCGCTCCTCCCGTTGTCTGCGGAAGCTCGCGACGACGTCGGCGAAATCGGGATCGTCGGCGAGGTTTCTGAGCTCCAGCGGGTCGCTGTCGAGCTCGAAAAGCTGGTCCGGATCGAGCACGCAATGGATATATTTCCACTTGCCCTCACGGATGCAAACGAGCGGCGCGTAGGATCCCTCCGCCGCATATTCCATCAGCACAGACGCGGTGCGGCCTTCGCCCTTCATGACAGGCACAAGGCTGATGCCGTCGGTCCACGGCTGCACGTCCTCCATGGAAATGCCGGCGAGATCGGTCATCGTCGGCGTCACATCGAGATTGGAGCTCGGCTCCAGATGCAGGCGGGGCTTGATGCCAGGCCCTGCGATCATCAGCGGCACACGGGCCGAGCCTTCGAAGAAGTTCATCTTGAACCAGAGACCGCGCTCGCCGAGCATGTCGCCATGGTCGGAGCAGAACAGGATATAGGTGTTGTCGAGCATCCGCGTGCGCGCCAGCGTGTCGATCAGCTCGCCGACCTTCTCGTCGATATAGGAAATATTGGCGAAATAGGCACGGCGCGAGCGCATGACGTTGTCGTCGGTCACGTCGAAATTCTGGTAGTCGCAGGAATGGATGATCCGCTTCGAATGCGGGTCCTGTTCGTCTTCCGGAAGGGCGCCGATCTCCGGCAGCAGATGCTCGCAGCCTTCATAGAGATCCCAGAATTTCTTGCGCGCAACATAGGGGTCGTGCGGATGCGTGAAGGAAACGGTGAGGCACCAGGGGCGGCGACCCTGGTCGTCATTCTCGCGGGACAGATGATAGAGCTTCTGGTTGGCGAGGAAGGCGACTTCGTCGTCATATTCCATCTGGTTGGTGATCTCGGCAACGCCGGCGCCGGTCACCGAGCCGAGATTGTGATACCACCAGTCGATGCGCTCGCCGGGCTTGCGGTAATCGGGCGTCCAGCCGAAATCCGCCGGATAGATATCGGTTGTCAGCCGCTCCTCGAAGCCGTGCAGCTGGTCGGGCCCGACGAAATGCATCTTGCCCGACAGAGCCGTGTAGTAACCGGCGCGGCGCAGATGATGCGCATAGGTGGGGATTGACGAAACATATTCGGCGGCATTGTCGTAAACGCCGGTCCGGCTCGGCAGCTGTCCGGCCATGAAGGAGGCGCGCGCCGGCGCGCAGAGCGGCGACGAGGTATAGTTGTTCCGGAAGCGGGCGGAACGGGCCGCCAGCGCCTTCAGATGCGGCGCGTGTAGGAAATCGGCCGGGCCATCCGGAAAGAACTTTCCGTTGAGCTGATCGACCATGATGATGAGAATGTTCGGGCGCGCCATGAAACCATATCCTGCCTGTCGAGGGATGTCGGGACGCCTAAGCGAGCCGGTTTCCCGATGCCTTATGCCTTTTTAGAGCAAGGGGTTTCGTCGCACGAAGGTGGCAGCGCTGTAAAACGGATTATTTGCGACGCCGCCAGAGCCGGTAAGGGCTCTAGTCCGAGGTCAGGTCCTTGAGGAAATCGTTGCACCAGCGCGAGACGTCGTATTCGAGCAGGTGGTTCATCATGCCCCGCCAGCGCTCGATACGCTCTTCCTGCGGCATGTTCAGCGCCCGTGCCATCGCGTTTGCGGTCGACTCGACGTCGTATGGGTTGACGAGCAACGCGCCGTAGAGTTCGCGGGCAGCGCCGGCAAAGCGGGAAAGCACCAGAACGCCGGGATTTTCGGGGTCCTGTGCGGCGATATATTCCTTGGCCACGAGATTCATGCCGTCGCGCAGTGGCGTTACGAGGCCGACCTTCGCCAGCCGGTATAGTCCGGCCAGAATATGACGGCCGACGGAGCGATTGATGTAGCGGATCGGCACCCAGTCCACGGTGCCGCTGGCGCCGTTGACCCGACCGGCCTGCTCGGCGACCATGCGCTGCATCGCTTCGTATTCCGGCACTTCCGAGCGCGATTTCGGCGTGATCTGCAGATAGGTCACGCGTCCCTGATGCGCGGGATTGGCCTTGATGAAGCGTTCGAAGGCGTCGATCCGCTGGGTGATGCCCTTTGAATAATCGAGCCGGTCGACGCCGATGATCAGGTCGCGGCCTTCGATACTCTGGCGCGCCTTGCGCACCATGCTCTGGTGGGCGGCGCGCCTGGCGAAATCGGCAAATGCGGCGGTCTCGATGCCGATCGAGTAGAAGCCGCCCTTGAAGGTTCGGCCCTGTGCGGAATAGAGATTATCGCCCAGCGCTCCGCCCATTCCCTCACGCTTCAGGCAACCGGCGAAATTCTCGAGATCATGGTCCGTCTGGAAGCCGACGAGATCATAGTGCGAAAGCCCGCGCATGATCTCCTCATGCACCGGCATTGCAAAGAGCACATCGGCCGGCGGCCAGGGGATATGCAGGAAAAAGCCGATGCGGTTCTTCAATCCCATCTGCCGAAGTTCCGCGGCAAGCGGAATGAGATGGTAATCGTGCACCCAGATGATGTCGTCGGGCTTGATCAGCGGCGCGACGCGATGGGCAAAGAAGCGGTTGACGCGAAAATATCCCGCCATCTCCTTGCGCCCGTATTCAGCAAGATCCAGCCGGTAGTGGCAGATCGGCCAAAGAACGCGGTTGGCAAAGCCGTGATAATATTCCTCGACATCTGTGTCGGTGAGGTCGGTGAGGGCATAGGTGATTTTGCCCTGGACCTTCTGGGAGAGCGGCTCCGGCTCGCGTTCACCGCTGGATTTTCCCGACCAGCCCATCCATATGCCGCCGCGTTCTTCCAGCGCAGCGTGCAAGGCGACGGCAAGCCCGCCCGCCGGCGCAATGCCGCCTTTGTCAGGGACGGGGACACGATTGGAAATCACAACAAGACGGCTCACGGAAATATCCTTTCAGGCAAAAAACAAATGGTGCTGAAAATGCTCACGCCACGAGCCTCCCGATCATGTGGCGAAGAGCGTCAGGAGAGGGGATGGACGAACGGGCGACGGTCTGCGCATTGAGCGGACCGACACGCAGGGACTGACCGCCGATGCGGTTGACGGCATGGAACATCGCCTCGTCGGTGACGTCGTCGCCGATCGCGAGCGGACGGCGGCCTTTAAAAGGCGTCTCCTCCAGAAAGGCCTCGACCGCCGCACCCTTGTCGGCGCGGGCGGGGCGAATTTCGACCACCATCTTGCCGCGCTGCAGGGTCCAGTCGGGGCCAGCCGCCCTGATATGGCGTTGCATCATCTCGTCCACGACGGCCTGATGCTCCGGAGCCTGGCGAAAATGCGCGCCGACGGCAGCGCCCTTGTCCTCGATGAGAACGCCCGGCCAGGCCTTCGCCTCCTCGGCGATCGCCGCCTTAATCGCCTCGAAGGCGGGCGAGATGTGAATACGCCGGATTTGGCCCTCAGCGTCCCGTCTCTCGGCGCCGTGCAGCCCGGCGATCGGAAATCTGAAGGGCGAAAACAGGCTGTCGGCGAGCGACACCGCCCGTCCCGTCACCAGCGCCAGAGCGCCGCCCAGTCTTTCGGACAATGCATGGAGATTGGCCGGTAAGCCAGGAGGTACCACAACCCTATCCGGCGTTTCCGCAAGATCGATCAGCGTGCCATCGATATCAAGAAAGAGAGCCCATTCTTCGGGATTGAGTGAGAGCGCGGTAAATGCCGGCTCGTCCATTGGCGCTTCTGACGTTGCGCCAGTCGCAAGCTTTTCCTGATAAGACATAGGAACGTACCTATGTCACGATGCTCTTGGGGCAAGGCAGAATCCACTGGCAGGGGACCGATCACTCGGGTTTGATGGTGACAGTCCGTGCCCCGACATGCCCCGTGCGTCCGGCTTGCCAACCATTGATCGCCGCCGCAAGGCCGAGGAGGACGAATAGAACCGCGGTCCAGCCGAAGCCGCCCGTCCAGCTGCGGATCAGCCCGACGATCAGCGGGCCGATCGAGGCGAGGAGATAGCCGACGCATTGCGCCATGCCGGACAGATGTGCCGCGACATGGGCATCGCGGGACCTGAGGACGATGACGGTGAGTGCGACGGCGATCAACCCGCCCTGTCCGATACCCTGCAGCACGGCCCAGAGCCAGACGGTGGAGAGCGGCGCAAAAAGCAGCCCCAGCAGCGCGATAACCGCTATCGCGCAGAGCGCCACGTTGATCAGGCGCTGGTCCTTGCCGCGCACGGCGATGTGCGGGCAAACGAGGCAGGACGCCGCCTGCACCATGACCGACACCGAAACGATGGCGCCAGCCGTGACGCCGTCGACGCCGCGCTCGCGCAGGATCGGAACCAGCCAGCCGAAGACGCAATAGGCGAGCGCCGACTGGAAGCCCATGAAAAGCGTGACCTTCCAGGCCAGCCTGTCCTTCCACAATCCTTCGACGCGAAAGCCGGTCTTTCGGGCCTGCTTGCCCGCGGAAAGCGCCTGCGGCAGCCAGATCAGCATGGTGATGAAAGCCGGCAGCGCCCAGATCGCAAGCGCCATGTCGAGCGAGCCACCGAAAAATCGCTCCGCCGGCAAGGTGAAGCCGGCAGCACCGGCCGCGCTGGCGCAAAGGGCCATCGTGTAGAAGCCGGTCATCAGTGCGGCCTTGTCGGCGAAGTCGCGCTTGACCAGTCCGGGGAGAAGCACGTTGCCGACCGCGATGCAGCCGCCGGCAATCGCCGTTCCGAGAAAGAGCAGAGGGACGGAATGCAGCCCGCGCATGGCGGTCCCGATTGCCAGGAGGACCAGCACGCCAAGCAATGTCCGCTCCGAGCCGATACGCTGCGCAAGCCTGGCGGCAAGCGGCGAGAACAGGCCGAGGCAGACGACGGGAAGGGTGGTCAGCAGGCTGGCGCCGGTCGCCGATAGGCCGAGTTCCGTGCGGATCTCGGGCAGCAATGCCGAGGCGCTGGAGAATATCGCCCGAAGATTGAAGGCAATGAGGACGAGGCTGACGCCGAGAATGATCCGGCCGGCAGCGCTCTGGAGAACAGGAGGCTGCGGCCGGGGGATGCTATCGGCTTCCGCGTCGATCAGTGGCTCTTCGGCGTCGCTGAGGATGTCTGACGTTTGCGATATGGATTGGCTCATGACAGCAGCATCCTGTCCAATGCGGCGATGACGGGCGCCATGAAACGGCGCACTGCGGCATCGGCCTGTTGCGGGTCGCCGGTTTCGATGGCGTCGACGATCTCGGCATGCGCCTGCATGTCGGGTTCGGGCACCTCGGCAGAGATGGTCGCTTCGATCGTTTCCTGGATCGAGGCGGAGAAGAATTCATAGATTTCGATCATCGCCCGGTTGCCGGAGGCGGCGATGACCGCCTTGTGAAAGGCAATGTCCCGGGCGACGAAAGCCGCGCGATCGCTATCGGTGGAATGGCCTCGCGCGGCAAGCAGCGCGCGCAATTCGGAAATGACAGCGGGTGTCTGGCGGATGGCGGCGAGCCGTGCAGCCTCGACGTCGAGCGCGCAGCGCGCCTCGAACTGGTCGCGCAATCCGGCCCTGCGGGCCATGCCGAGGGTCCGAGTCGCATCGACGGTCGAGCGCACATAGGTGCCCGACCCCTGCCGCGTTTCGAGATAGCCCTGGGAGACGAGGACGCGCACGGCCTCGCGGATCGTGCCGCGGCTGACGGAGAGTGTGGTCGACAGCGTGGCTTCGTTCGGCAGCTTTTCGCCGACGGCCCAACGATGCGCGAGAATATCGGCGCGAATACTGTCGGCGGCGTTTTCAGCCAGGCTGCTGCGAGAGAGCGGTTCCATCGAGATCATATTCATAAAGTCATCGGATGACTTTATGAATAATGGTAAGGAAACTGCCCGTCAAGCGGCGACCGAACAGAAAGGACCGCAACTTGCGGTCCTTCGTCCCATCCGATGTAAAAGTTATTTCGATGCGATCAGGCGCGCCCGTGGTCCGGCCAGAATAACCTGCCAGCTCCGCTGGTTCTCGAAATTCTGTCGGGCGATGAAAGTATAGCCGGTGTCTTCCCAGGGTTTGACCCGGCTGCCGAGATTGTCCAGCACATAGTCGCCGCTATCCAAGCGAGCCATCAGGACGGAGTGGTTTCCGCCGTTTCGATCGAGCACGACGGTCATTGCAAGCCGGTCCGACTTGAAGCCGGCGTCGAGCAATTCCTTCTTCTTCAGGAGCGCATAGTCTTCGCAGTCGCCGCGTCCGTTGATCGGCAGCGACCAGTAATCCTGTTTGCCGGAGGTTGCAACATCCTCGGCGGGGATTACTTCCGCGTTCACCCGGCTGTTGACCTGCTTCAGCAGCGACAGTGCCTCATTATCGCTCATGGCTCGTCCAGGCCGGTTGCTGCAAAGCCAGGCATAGCGGTGACAGGCCGACACGAAGGCCGGCGGCGCGCCGACGGAACGCGTGGAGGCTAGGTGAGAATTGGCGAAACTCGGTTCATTCGAACTAATCACTGAAACAAACGCAAACGCCACAAAAAGCAGGATTCTCATGAGAAAGTCTCCCGTAAAAGGCGAAAGTGCCACTTCGATACAGAATCGGAGTAATCATTTAGGCATACGCATCTTTCGGAGTGATTAAAGGAATTAGCCGCGAATGTATAACTAGAAAAATCACAGGTTAAATCTGCCTAAACCCTCTCATCATGAAGATTTATTGTAATTAACGTTCGGTTAAGTACATCCTAACGCAACGTTAAGCTCAAAGACCTTGGCAAGGGAGGGGAAGCGTAATGAAACACTATGGCATAATCATAGCAGCAAGTGCTGCATTCTTGCTTGCAACTACAAGTTTAGTTAGTGCTCAATCAGCAGCGGATTGCGCGCATGCGGCGCCCGGCTCCATAGCGGCAATACTGTGCAAGCCGACAGCAACGATAAACCCGACATCCGATCCGTCCTCCTCAGGGCAGAACAACTCGAAGGGATTCCGTACCTCCAGATCAGGTGGGACCGGCGGCAATGGCGGCTCGGGCACCAACAGCGGTACCGGTGGCGACTCTGCCGGCAACGGCACCAGTGGCAACGGTAATAATGGTTCCGGCAGCGGCGACAATGGCAGCGGCGACAACGGCTCGGGCAATAATGGCGGCGGCAACAACGGTTCCGGCGGTAACGGCGGGGACAATGGGTCGGGCGGTAACGGCGGCGACAACGGCTCCGGCGGCGACGGTGGCAATGGCGGCGACGGTGGAAATGGAGGTGACGGCGGCAACGGTGGTGATGGCGGCAATGGCGGTGGCGGCGACCATCATCATGGTGGCCACCATCACGGCGGCCACGACCATAACGGTCACGGCGACCACAATGGCAATGGCGGTCACAACGGTAACGGCGGCCATGGCGGCCACAATGGCCATGGACACGACGGTGGTCATCACGGCCACGATGGCGACGGCGATCACAACGGTAACGGTGGGAACAACGGCAATGGCGGCCATCACGGCGGCCACGGCCATGGCGGCAAAGGTGGCGACCATGGCGGTCGCGGCGGTGAACACGGCGGACGTGGCGGTGACCATGGTGGCCGCGGTGATCACGGCGGTCGTGGTGATGATCACGGTGGACGTGGCGGCGACCATGGCGGTCGTGGTGGTGATCATGGTGGCCGTGGTGGTGATCATGGTGGCCGTGGCGACCACGGCGGCCAGGGCAATGGCGGCAACGGCGGCCAAGGCGATCACGGTGGCCGAGGTGGCGACCGTGGCGGACGCGGCGATCACGGCGGTCACGGCGGTCACGGTCAAGGTGGTAACGGTGGTCGCGGTGGCGATCATGGCGGACGTGGTGGAGACCACGGTGGCCGTGGCGATCATGGCGGCCAGGGCAATGGCGGCAACAACGGCGGCCAGGGCCAAGGCGGTAACGGTGGCCGCGGTGGCGATCATGGCGGGCGTGGCGGCGACCACGGCAGCGGCGGCCAAGGCAATGGTGGCGGCAGCGGTGGCCAAGGCAACGGCGGACGCGGTGGTGACCATGGCGGACGTGGCGGAGACCACGGTGGCCAAGGCAATGGCGGCGGCAACGGCAGCGGTAATGGCGGCGGCAACGGTGGCCAAGGCAATGGTGGCGGTAATGGTGGCCAGGGCAACGGCGGCGGAAACGGCGGCCAGGGCAATGGCGGCGGTAATGGCGGCCAGGGCAACGGCGGCGGTAACGGCGGCCAGGGCAATGGCGGCGGTAATGGCGGCCAGGGCAACGGCGGCGGTAATGGTGGCCAGGGCAACGGCGGCGGTAACGGCGGCCAGGGCAACGGCGGCCAGGGCAATGGTGGTGGCAACGGCGGCCAGGGCAACGGCGGCGGAAACGGCGGCCAGGGCAATGGCGGCGGCAACGGTGGCCAGGGCAACGGTGGCGATAACGGCGGCCAGGGCAATGGCGGCGGCAACGGTGGCCAGGGCAACGGTGGCGATAACGGCG
>NZ_SLZG01000003.1:185044-749382 GCF_004341625.1 Rhizobium sp. BK376
GGCGGTCAGGGCAATGGTGGCGGTAACGGCGGCCAGGGTAATGGCGGCGGCAACGGTGGCCAGGGCAATGGCGGCGATAACGGCGGCCAGGGTAACGGTGGCGATAACGGCGGTCAGGGCAATGGTGGCGGTAACGGCGGCCAGGGTAATGGCGGCGGCAACGGTGGCCAGGGCAATGGCGGCGATAACGGCGGCCAGGGTAACGGCGGCAACGGCGGCCAGGGCAACGGTGGCGGAAACGGCGGCCAGGGCAATGGCGGCGGCAACGGTGGCCAGGGCAATGGCGGCGGTAACGGCGGCCAGGGCAATGGCGGCGGTAACGGCGGCCAGGGTAATGGCGGCGGTAACGGCAGCGATCCGCATAACGGCGGTGGTAATGGCGGCGGCAACGGTGGCCAGGGCAATGGCGGCGGTAACGGCGGCCAGGGCAATGGTGGTGGCAACGGCAACGGCGGCGGAAGTGGCCGCGGCAGCGGCGGAAATCGCTAGACGCTCGCCAAGCTATCCCAGATCAATCGACAGCCCGGTTTTACCCGGGCTGTTTTCTTTTGGGCTTCGGTCAACGAGGCCTAGTGCGGGGCCTTGATGAAGGTGCCGTTCTGAAGCTCGCGCATGGCCTGCATGATCTCTTCGCGTGAATTCATGACGATCGGTCCATGCCAGGCGACCGGCTCCTCGATCGGCTTGCCCGAGATCAGGAGGAAGCGGATGCCCTGTTCGCCAGCCTGCACGGTCACTTCGTCGCCGGTGTCGAAGACGACGAGCGTCCGGTTGCCGGACATATCCCGAATATTGACTTCTTCACCGTTGACTTCTTTCTCGACGCGGACGCCGAAAGGCTTCGAAGCGTCGCGGAAGGTGCCCGAGCCGGCAAAGATATAGGCGAACGCGGTCCGATAAGTGTCGACCGGCAGGCGCTTCTTCTTGCCTGGCGGCACCGAAACGTCGAGATAGATCGGCTCGGCGGCGATGCCGTCGACCGGACCCGCCTTGCCCCAGAAGTTGCCACAGAGGACGCGCACCGCCGTTCCGTCATCGTCGACGACAACGGGAATGTCGGCTGATTTGACATCCTGATAGCGCGGCGCCGTCATTTTCAGCGACGAGGGCAGGTTCGCCCAGAGCTGGAAGCCATGCATGCGCCCGGCGAAATCACCTTTCGGCATTTCCTCATGCATGATGCCGCTGCCGGCTGTCATCCACTGGATGTCGCCGGCGCCAAGCTGGCCCTGATTGCCTAGGCTGTCGCCATGGTCGACCGTTCCGGCCAGCACATAGGTGATCGTCTCGATGCCGCGATGCGGGTGCCAGGGAAAGCCGCGGATATAATCCGACGGATTGTCATTGCGGAAATCATCCATCATCAGGAACGGGTCGGTGAGGGACGGGTCACCGAAACCGAAGACGCGATGCAGCTTGACGCCAGCGCCTTCCATGGTCGGTTGCGCGATGCTTTGATGTTTTACAGGGCGAAAGGACATATTTGCCTCCTGGAGTGTCAACTTGACGGTGAATATATCGACGACACTTGTTGAGGCGAAGGGCGACAGACCGAGACGGACTGTTCACAAAAGAAAAATGTTGCGTTGCAAAAATGTGATCGGACCATGTGTCAGAAATCTGTCATTCTTAGCGTCAAGTAGCGGATCGCATTAAGACTTTGTTACCTATTCCGCTGAACAATCGTTCCTTGATTTCGCCATTCTCCCGCAGGACAGGATAGATGCGGGAATCGGAGTAAAGACAAGCATGTGTCGCTGGGCAGCCTATCGCGGAGACCCCCTCTATCTGGAGGAGCTGGTGTCGTCGCCCGCCCATTCCCTGATCGAGCAATCCCATTGCGCAACGCGTGCCAAGACGGCGACGAACGGCGACGGCTTCGGCATCGCCTGGTATGGGGACCGTTCCGAGCCTGGCCGCTATCGCGATATCCTGCCCGCCTGGTCCGACTGCAATCTGAAGAGCCTGGCCCGCCAGATCCGCTCGCCGCTTTTCCTTGCCCATGTCCGCGCCTCGACCGGCGGCGGCACGCGGCGCGATAATTGCCATCCCTTTGTCCATGGCGACTGGTCCTTCATGCACAATGGCCAGATTTCCGATTTCGACCGTCTTCGCCGCCCGATGGAGGCGATGCTGGACGACGAACTCTTTCACGCCCGATCTGGCACGACGGATTCGGAGCTGCTGTTCCTGCTCGCGCTGCAGTTTGGCCTCGCCGAGAACCCCGTCCGTGCGATCAAGGAGACGATCGGCTTCGTCGAGGGTCTCGCCGAGCATCTGACCGGCAAGGCGCTGGTGCGCTTCACGGCCGCCTTTTCCGACGGCAAGTCGCTCTATGCGATCCGTTACGCCACCGATCGAAAGGCGCCGACACTCTATGCCGCACCGCTCGGCAAGGGCAGCGGCTATTGCATCGTCTCCGAGCCGTTGAACGACGATGTCGATGCCTGGACGGAGGTTCCCGATGGCAGTGCCGTCGTCGTCCATCAGGATGGCGTCGAGGTCACTCCCTTCCTGCCGGAAGAGCGGTCGAAGGGTACCCATAAGGGCGCCATCGTCATCCCTGCCTGAAACGATCCGCGATAAGCGCCGCGAGCCGGCTGGCGACCTCGTCCTTGGAGAGGTCGGGCCATTGCTCGATGTCGTCATGGCGGATGATTTTCACGCTGTTGTGCGTGCCGCCCATGATGCCGGTCGAGGGCGAAACATCATTGGCGACGATCATGTCGGCGCCCTTGCGTTCCAGCTTCGAGCGGGCATTGCTTTCGACATCCTGGGTTTCGGCGGCAAATCCAATTACCAGCTTCGGCCGCATCGTGTGGTGACCGACGGTCCGCAGGATGTCCGGATTTTCCGTGAGCGCTAGCGTTGGGATCGATTCGCCGGGATGCTTCTTGATCTTCTGATCGGCCGCTGATGCCACGCGCCAGTCGGCGACGGCAGCCACCATGACGGCGATATCCGCCGGCAACGCGCCGAGCACGGCATCACGCATCTCTTCCGCCCGCTCCACATGAATGACCGTCATGCCCGACGGATCGGGGATGTTGACTGGACCCGAGACCAGCGTCACCTCCGCGCCGAGTTTTGCAAGTGCTGCCGCTATCGCATGGCCCTGGCGGCCGGAGGAGCGATTGGCGATATAGCGCACCGGGTCGATCGGCTCATGCGTCGGGCCGGAGGTCACGATCGCCTTGCGGCCGGAAAGCGGCCCGGGGGCCGTGGTGCCGAACATCTCCTCCGTGGCAGCGACGATCTCCGGCGGCTCGGCCATGCGGCCGACGCCGGCCTCCTTGCTCTCAGCCATCTCGCCGGCCATAGGGCCGACGAAGCGGATGCCGTCGCCTCCAAGCGTTTCGACATTCCGGCGCGTTGCGGCATGCGCCCACATTTTCGGGTTCATCGCGGGCGCGACGAGAACCGGCCTGTCGGTCGCAAGCAGGACCGTCGAGGCCAGATCGTCGGCAAGCCCGTTTGCCATCTTCGCCATGAGATCGGCGGTGGCGGGTGCGACGAGCACGAGATCGCAATCCCGCGCCAGCCTGATATGGCCGACATCCTGCTCGTCCTGTCGAGAAAAGAGATCGGTAAAGACATGGTCGGCGCTAAGCGCCCCGACGGCGAGGGGCGTGATGAACTGCTGCGCGCCCTCGGTCATAACAGGGCGCACCGAAGCGCCACGCTCGCGTAAGCGTCGGATCAGGTCAAGGCTCTTATAGGCGGCAATGCCGCCGGATATGATGAGAAGGATGCGTTTGCCGCTGAGAGCCATGGCTTTTTCCCGTCGCCTTTTTGACCTTGATTTGAGCCTAAGCCTTTGGCTTGCAACATGCAATCAGCCGGTGATCTCGACACAGAAGTCGATGAAGGCGCGCACCTTTGCCGGCACATGTTGGCGCGAGGGATAGAAGGCATAAAGCGGAAACAGCTCGTCCGGCCAGTCGGGGAAGAGGTCGACGAGTTGGCCGCTGTCGAGATATTCCCTGAGCCCGATCAGAAAGACCTGCGCGATGCCGAGCCCGGCAAGGCAGGTTGCAAGCGTCGTCCCGGCATCGTTGACGAGGATGCGGCTGTGCGTTTCGAGCTCGACCACCTTCTTCCCGCGCCGAAGCTCCCATTCGAAAGCCCGGCCGGTTCGCGGGTCCTGATAGAAGATGCAGGAGTGCCTTGCCACGTCGGCCGGCGTCTTCGGCCGGCCATGCCGCTCGATATAGGCCGGCGCGGCGACGGTTATCACCCGCGTCTGCATCAGCTGCCGGGCGATCAATGAGGTCTGCGGCGGCTCGCCGAAACGCACGGCCACGTCCATGCCGTCGGCGATGAGATCGCCGATCTCGTTGCGGGTGAAGATCTCGATCTGCAGCTCAGGATAGCGGTCCATGAACGTGCCGAGCCGCGGGCCGAGCACCAGCCGGGAGAAATAGGGATCGACATTGATCCGCAGCCGTCCACGCACGGACTGCATGGCGCCTGCGGCATTGGTCGCTGCCTCCTCGATGCCACCAAGCAATGGCACGACTTGGGCGTAGAAACGCGCGCCTTCGTCCGTCAGCCGCACGGACCGCGTGGTGCGTTCCAGCAGCCGGACATTGATCCGCGCTTCCAGCCGGGCAATCGCGCGGCTGACCCCTGAAGGCGACAGGCCAAGCGCCTCGGCTGCCCTGACGAAGCTGCCGCCCTCGACAACAGCCGCAAGCACACTGACGCCGTTCAGCAATCGACCGTCGAACATCTCATCCAATCCGTGAACTCATGTCACCAATCATGTGACAGAAGCGCACTTCAGTCAAAGGTTATGTTGGAGGAATATGCGCGCAAACAGGCCGTCGATAAGCGATGGCGGGCGATGAAGGAGCCAATCATGTTTGCTGTCACAGGAATTACGGGTCAGGTCGGTGGCGTTGTCGCCACGCGACTGCTGGAAAAGGGTCTGCCGGTCCGCGCCGTGGTCCGCAATGCGGATAAGGGTGCGGTCTGGAAGGATCAGGGCGCCGAAATCGTCCTCGCCGATATGGCCGATGCAGAGGCGCTGACGAAAGCGTTTTCCGGCGTCGATGCCGCCTTTCTGCTGATCCCGCCGACCTTCGATCCGACACTGGGCTTTCCGGAAGTGCGCTCGGTCATCACGGCGCTGAAGGCTGCGCTTGTTGCGGCCAGGCCGAAGAAAGTCGTCTGCCTCTCGACGATCGGTGCCCAGGCGACGGAGTTCAATCTTCTGAACCAGCTCGGTCTCGTCGAACAGGAATTGTCCGATCTCCCCATGCCGATCGCCTTCCTGCGCGCCGGCTGGTTCATGGAGAATTCCGCCTGGGATGTCGGCCCCGCAAAGGAAAGCGGCATCATCCCAAGCTTTCTTTACCCGCTCGACAAGCCGGTGCCGATGGTCGCCGTCGATGATATCGGTGCCCTCGGCGCTGAGATGCTGCAGGAAGATTGGACCGGCAAGCGCATCGTCCAGCTCGAAGGCCCGGCCCGCATCACGCCCCTGGACATCGCCGCTGCCTTCGCATCCGCTCTTGGAAAGCCGGTCAGGACCGAAGTCGTCGCCCGCGAAACCTGGGAAGAGCTCTTCCGCTCGCAGGGCATGAAGAACCCCGAGCCGCGCATACGAATGCTCGATGGCTTCAACGAGGGCTGGATCGAGTTCGAGGGTGGTGAGAGTGCTTCGCTGAAGGGAGCGACGACGATCGAGGCGGTTGCCCGCGAGCTCATCAAGCGCGGCTGATGCCGGCTTGCGCAGCGATGTTTATCCTTTGAATTCGAAAGGCCGCGGCAGGAGAGGGGTGCCGCGGCCTTTCTAATGCCTCCGAGTGCTCGACTTCTCAGAGGTTGCTCATGCCGCCATCGATGACGAGTTCGCTGCCGACGATGTAGGCCGCCTCGTCAGAAGCGAGGAAGACGATGGTCTTGGCAACTTCGGCAGGGTCGCCGAAACGTCCGACGGGGATTTGCGACTTGATATGGTCGGTCATTGCCTTGGAGTCCGCTGCCGTAGCGCCGAGCTTGTCATAAAGCGGCGTTGCGATCGGACCGGGGCTGACGGCGTTGACGCGGATGCCACGGCCGATGAGTTCGCCTGACAGCGTTTTTGCAAAAGTCAGCAGTGCGCCCTTGGTCAGCGAATAGACGCTGGAATTCGGCATGCCGATATGCGCGTTGATCGAGGTGTTGAGCACGATCGAGGCCGGGTTGGAGAAGATCGGCAGCAGGGCCTGCACGAGGAAGAACGGACCTTTGACGTTGATGGCGATCGATTTGTCGAAGGCCGCCTCGCTCCATTGCTCAAGCGGACCGAATTCCGCCACGCCGGCATTGACGAAGAGGATGTCGAGATGGCCGAATGCGGTCTTCACCGCTTCGGCGACGGCTTTCTGCCCTTCGACATGTCCGGCATCGGCCTGGATGACGAGGGCCTTGTCGCCAAGCTCGGCGCGAGCCGTCTCGACACTCTTGGCGCTGCTGCCGGTGATAGCGACGCGAGCGCCTTCGGCGATGAACTGGCGGGCGGTTTCAAGCCCGATGCCACTGGTGCCGCCGGTAATCAGGGCAGTCTTGTTCTGCAGGCGTGACATGGTTGTATTCCTTGCTCTGAGCCGCCTGGCGGCCCGTTTGTTGAGAATGACAATGCTATGGATTTGCCGACGCGATAATCCGCTCGTTCAGGAAAGGACTTTCCAGCCCAGGCGGATAATCGCGCCATATTGGCGTTAGGTCCGGGTGATCGAGGCGCCACCGTCGACCAGCGAAGCCGTGCCGGTCACGAAGCTTGAATCATCCGAGGCGAAATAGAGAACCGAGCGGGCAAGTTCATCCGGGGCTGCAACACGCTTCAGCGCATGCAGGTTGGTGATGAAGTCCTGCTTGTCCGGCGTATCGTTCATCTCGCGATACATGTCGGTGTCAACCGCGCCCGGCAGAACCGCGTTGACGCGGACATGCTGCGGGCCGAATTCGGCAGCCAGCGCCTGGGTGAGGCCGATCAGGCCCGACTTGCTGGCGGCATAGGCTGCAACGCCCGGGAAGGCGAAGCTGTAGCCGACGAAGGTTGAGGTAAAGATGACCGAGCCGCCGCCATGCTTTACCATCTCGGCGATCTGATGCTTTGCGGCGAGGAAGGACGCGGTGAGGTTGACCGTCAGCGCCTCGGCAAAACCGGCTTCCGAAACGCCGGTGCTCGGGCCAGCCTCGCCAAGAATGCCGGCATTGTTGAAGGCGATGTCAAGCCTGCCGAAGCGTTCGACGGCCAAAGCGACCAGCCCCTTGTGATACTCTTCCGAGCGTACGTCGCCGGCAAGCGCTGCGGCATCGCCGCCTTCAGCCTTGATTTCGGCAACAAGGCTTTCCAGTTCTGCCTGGCGGCGTGCGCCGACGATGACTTTTGCACCTTCGGCAGCAAAGAGCTTTGCCGTTGCGCGGCCGATGCCAGAGCTTGCGCCGGTTACGATTGCGACTTTTCCATTCAAGCGATTCATTGATCCATCTCCTTTGTTGAGGGCGGCCATTTCGTTGGCCTGTCCGATGCAATGGATAATGGCGTTTTTCGATCGTTCGGATTAGTCTCCGTATAATGGAACTCGAATTCGGAATTACCGAACGATGATCAAGATCGAGGGGATCACCGCCTTTGTCGCCGTCGCCGAGGCCGGCTCGGTCAGCGAGGCCGCCCGCCGCCTGCGCCTGTCGAAATCCGTCGTCAGCGAAAGACTGGCGGAACTGGAAAAGACACTCGGCGCCAAGTTGTTGCATCGCACAACCCGTAAGTTGACACTAACGGAAGATGGCGTCGCCTTCCTGGAGCGTGCTACGCGTATCGTGCATGAGGTACAGGAGGCAGCGTCCGATATTGCTGAGCGGCGCGGGACGTTGGCCGGGCCTGTGCGTATAGCAGCCCCCGTCACTTTCGGCCGCCTGCATCTCGGCCCGGCGCTCTATGCGTTTCTCGGCGAACACCCTGATATCGAACTGATCATGGATCTCGACGACCGGCGGGTCGATGCCGCTGCCGATGGTTACGATGCGGTGATCCGGCACGGAACCATCCAGGATACGCGCCTAATCGCCTGGAAGCTCGCCCCCAGCCGCCGCCTGCTGGTGGCTTCGCCGGATTATCTGCTGCGCAACGGCACGCCTGCTTCACTTGCCGAACTCGATAGCCATCGCGGCATCCTCTATACCAACCGGGGCAATTTTGACTGGCGTTTCGAACGGCCTGAAGGCCCTGTCATCGTCCGTGCCCGCTCTGCCCTGCGTATGAACAATGGCGACATGATCGCCGATGCCGCCATTGCCGGTCTTGGCATTGCTCTCCTGCCTGCCTTCATCGCCGGCCCGCCGGTCAAGGCAGGCAAGCTCGTTGAGATCGATGTCGGCTATCGTGCGCAGCCGGAATTCATCTACATGGCCCATTCGGAGGGCCGTCACCCCTCGGTCAAGCTGAAGGCCATGGCCCAGCACCTGAAGCGCGCTTTCGGCAACCCTCCCTATTGGGATGCCGCCGCTCAGGTTGATGTCGATGAAGATGTCTAATCCACCAGCCGCATCAGATTTTCCGTCACCGGCCCGCGCTGCGATTTCAGGATCGTCAGCGCCAGCCGCGCCACCAGCGGCGGCCCCTTGATCGGCCGATAGGCAACGCCGGGTAGCCTGATCTGCGCAATCGAGGCCGGAACGATGGATACGCCGAGATTGGCGGCAACCAGATTGACCACCGACGGAATCTGTGGCGCTTCCTGGGATACGACCAGTTCAAAGCCGGCGTCGCGACAGGCAGCGAAAATATCGTCGTAGAGACTGAGGCCGACAACGCGTGGGAAAAGGATGAAAGGGTCATTGGCAAGGCCGGAAAGCGGCACCTCGGCCTCTCCGGCCAGCGGGTGGCTCGCAGGCATCGCGATCAACATCGGCTCATCGGGAAGCCGCTTCAGCCGAACATCCCCGGGGTCCTCCAGACCGGGGCGGATGAAGGCAGCATCGATCTCCCCACGCATCAATCTTTCCATCAGTGCATTGGTATTCATCTCCGTCAGCGACAGGCGCACATCCGAAAAACGGCTGCGGAACTGACGGATCGTCGCGCTGACGACGGTGTTGAAGGCGGAAGAGGCGGTAAAGCCAAGCGACAGCCGGCCGATCTCGCCGCGATTGGCGCGTTGTGCGGCAAGCTTTGCCTTGTCAGCGGCATCGACGGCCGCCTTCGCCTCCGACAGGAAGGCTTCCCCGGCCGCCGTCAGTTCGGCGCCATGTGGCACGCGATGGAAAAGCTGGGCACCGACCTCATCCTCCAGATCGCGGATCTGCTGGCTGAGTGGCGGCTGGCCGATGCCGAGCTTGGCCGCCGCACGGGTAAAATTTCCGGCCTCGGCGAGAGCCAGAAAATAACGGATATGACGCAGCTCCATCGCTATCTCCAAAACATATTGAGATCGACTGTTCCATATATTGGACAAATGATGATGCCGTGGCTAGATCTGGATGCAAGAAAGGTTGTGCACCATGTCCCGCCCCGCAGAGCAGCAAGCCTCAACGCTTGAAACCCCCTCCCGCCCCGAACTGCGCGTCATCACAAGCGAGCCGAAAGCCGAAGCCCGGCAGTTCCTGACGCGCGGCACGCCGGCCTATAAGCGCGCCAGCTTCGCGCTCTTTCTCTCCGGTTTTGCCACGTTCTCGCTGCTTTATTGCGTCCAGCCGTTGATGCCTGTTTTCTCGCAGGATTTCGGCGTCACGCCGGCTGAAAGCTCGCTCTCCCTGTCGCTTTCGACGGGATTTCTTGCCTTTGCGATTTTCTGCGCCGCCGCGGTCTCCGAAGGCATGGGCCGCAAAAGCCTGATGTTCGCCTCGCTGCTCGGCGCCGCCGTCTGCACGCTGGCCTGTTCGGTCGCGCCCAACTGGCAGGTTCTCCTGGTCTTCCGTGCTCTTGAAGGATTCCTGCTTGGCGGTGTTCCCGCCGTTGCCATGGCCTACCTTGCAGAAGAGATAGATCCGCGCGGCCTCGGCGCCTCGATGGGGCTTTACATTGCCGGCAACGCATTCGGTGGTATGGCCGGCCGAGTGGTGACGGGCACACTGGCGGAATTTTTCAGCTGGCGCCCGGCGCTGGCAGCGATCGGCCTGCTCGGATTGGCAACCGCCATCGGCTTCCTCTTCCTCCTGCCACCGTCGCGCAATTTCGTGCCGCGCAAGGGCTTCCAGGCGAGCTTCCATGTGAAGGCGTGGCTTGGTCACGTCAGAAATCCGGCGCTGCCGCTACTCTTTGCGATCGGCTTCCTCGCCATGGGTTCCTTCGTTACGGTCTATAATTATGCCGGATTTCGGCTGGTGGCCGCGCCCTATAATCTCAGCCAGACCGAACTCGGCCTGATCTTCACCGCCTACCTCTTCGGTATCGTGGCCTCCTGGGCAGCGGGTCGGCTTGGAGACCGGCTTGGTCATTTCGTCGTCATGCCGATCGGGGTGCTGATCGCAGCCGCCGGCACGGCCATCACGCTCGCCTCTTCATTGTTCCTGATCATAACAGGCATCGTGCTTCTGACGATCGGCTTCTTCGTGACCCACTCGGTAGCAAGCGCCCTGGTTGGTCGTCTGGCGCGCGATACGAAGGGCCATGCTTCGTCGCTCTATCTGCTGGCCTATTATCTCGGCTCCAGCATTGCCGGTTCGATCGGCGGATATTTCTGGCTTGTCGACGGTTGGTCGGCCGTGGTTTCCTTCATTCTCGCCATGCTCGCCGCCTGCCTTGTCGCAGCGCTCGGCGCAGCAAAGCTTGGTGCACGCTGAAGGATTTGCCGATGATCCGCATCGACCGTCTCGATCATCTGGTGCTGACGGTCGCCAGCATCGAGGCGACCTGCGATTTCTATGCCCGCGTGCTCGGCATGGGCGTGGAAACATTTGGGCAGGGTCGAAAGGCGCTGACTTTCGGCAACCAAAAGATCAACCTGCATCAGGCAGGCCGCGAGTTCGAGCCGAAAGCCAAGCGACCGACGCCCGGTTCCGCCGACCTCTGCTTCATCACCGAGACACCGCTTGATGCCGTCATCGCCCATCTCGGCGAAATCGGAGCGGCGATCGAGCAAGGCCCGGTCGATCGCACCGGTGCCACCGGCCCGATCCGCTCGGTCTATTTCCGTGATCCCGATGCCAACCTGATCGAAGTCTCGAACTATCTCTAAAGCAATCCCAGCAAAAGTGCGGAGTGGTTTTGCGTCCGGGATTGCGTGAAATCAAGGAGATAGAGCGGCTTTGCGATTCGAAGAAAAGCGAACGCTCTAGGCGGCGCTCTTCAGTCTCTGTCGCGACAAAGCCCGGGCAGCCCTCAGCCGGCCCCACATGTACCAGACCACTGAAAACAGGATCAGCGCGCCGCCGATGGTCGTTGGCATACCGGGATTCTCGCCGAATGCGAGATAGACCCAGAGCGGCCCGAGAACGATGTCGGTGAGCCCGATCAATCCCGCTTCCGCAGCTTGGATGTGGCGGCTGCCGGTCATGAAAAGCAGATAGGCAAGGCCTGAGGTTGTGGAGCCAAAGACGGCAAGGATCGCCAGTTCTGAAGGCGGCGGGATCTGATGCGACATCAACGGCAGCGACAACAGCAGGCAAAGCCCGGAGCCAACGGCGTTGACCGGAGCGAGCTTCAGGGCCGGATGGCGCCGCGCGAAGATCAGCAGATAAGCGAAGCTGACGGTCATCAACAGGGCGAGCCCATTGCCGGCGAGATCGTCGAACCGTGCCGCAAACCCCACCACAACAAGTACGCCGATGAGGGCGATGCCGCTTGCGATCAGCACGCGTCGCTCCGCCCGCTCTCGCATCCAGAGAAAGGCGATGCCGGCGCAGATGAAGGGCGTCGTTGCGTAGATCGCCAGCACATTGGCAACCGAGGTGAATTTCAGTGCGCCGATATAGCCGAACATCGACAGGCCGGCGATGAACCCGGCGAAGAGATAGAGGCCGATCGCATGCTTTGTGCCCGCGGGCGTCGGGCGTCGGTTTTGGTAAAGCGATATGACGAGAAGCGTGAGGCCGCCGAACAGCGACCGCCAGCCGAGCGTCGTCCATGTATCAAGGCCGAGCAGCCGTACGAAAAGCCCGGCACTGCTCCACATCACGGTCGCGATGCTGACGAGAAGGATTCCGTAAGTGCGGCCGTTCATTGGTGCTCCGGGAAGGGCATGCCACGCCTTGGAAGGCGTCGGCCCATAGAGGAAGATCAGTTCTACTGAAGATTGTTCAAGCCCGGCAGCCTGGACTGCGCCATCCGCTATCTCAATCCGACAATCACCCAGCCCATTATCGCGATGGATTGACCGCAATCCAGATGACATGCCGCGCACCGGTTTTCCCGTTGGCGCGCACATTCACCTCATCGGCCGCAAAGCCGATTTCCCTGAGGCGTCGGGTGAAGTCGCGGTCGGGATGGGCGGACCAGACTGCCAGCACGCCGCCGGGCCGCAGGGCATCGCGAGCGGCGCGCAGGCCCTTGAAGTCGTAGAGACCGTCATTGGCTTCATGGGTGATGCCATCCGGCCCGTTGTCGACATCGAGCAGGATGGCGTCATAGGTCGATTTGGTGGAGCGGATAAGGGGGCGGATATCGCCTTGGTGGAGCGCAACACGCGGATCGTCGAGGCAACCGTCAAAGACCGATGCCATCGGTCCGCGAGCCCAGGATATGACCGCGGGAACCAGTTCGGCGACGGTCACCTTGGCATCTTCGCCGAGTTCGGCCAACGCTGCGCGCAAGGTGAAGCCCATGCCGAGCCCGCCGATCAGCAGATGCGGATGCTTGCGACCACGGATCTTCTCGCAGGACAGAGTTGCCAGCGCCCGTTCCGAACCGCTGAGGCGGCTGTTCATCAGCTCGTTGGTGCCGAGCATGATCGAGAATTCCTGGCCGCGCTGCTTCAGGCGCAGCTCTCCGCCGCCATTCGGGATCCTTGCGGTATCGAGCAGGGTCCAGGGGATCATTGGGTCAGTACTCCAAGTCGTGTGGCATCGCCTGTGGCAAGACCCCTCCCCAACCCCTCCCCACAAGGGGAGGGACTAACCTGCCGCGTTGCTTGTACCCGGTTGGGGCGAGCGGTTGCCACGAGTCTTCTCTCCCCTTGTGGCGGAGATGGCCGGCAGGCCAGAGAGGGTCTTCATTGCGGCTGTCTCTGACCTATCCATGCTGGCGTGGCAAGAAGAAGCCGTCACCCCAGCCGAATATACGGCACATCCTTCTTTGCCACCTCATCCAGCGCATCTTCGTAGCCAGCATCCGCATAGCGCATGACGCCGAGCGCCGTGTCGTTGGTGAGCGCATGATCGAGCCGCTCATCGGCCTCCCCTGTGCCATCGGCGACCACGGTCACGCCGCAGCTCGTCATATAGCCCGCATAGCCACCGCCGCCGGAATGGACGACGACGAGATCGGCCATGGAGGAGCAGAGCATCATGGCGTCGATCAGCGGCCAGTCGGCGATGGCGTCCGATCCGTCCTTCATCCGCTCCGTCATGATGTTGGGATGCGCCATGGCGCCTGCGTCGAGATGGTCGCGCGAAAAGGCGATCGGGCCCTTGAGCTCGCCGCTCGCGACCAGCTCGTTGACGCGGCGGGCGAGCGCGGTGCGCTCGCCATGCCCGAGCCAAGCGATGCGCGCCGGCAAGCCTTCGAAGGGCACATGCTCGCGCGCCAGCCGCACCCAGTTGGTGATGATCTTGTTGTTTGGGAACATTTCGAGCAAGAGGTCGTCGATGCGGGCGATGTCGCTCTCCTCACCCGACAGGGCCATCCAGCGGAAGGGCCCGATAGCGCGGCAGAAGAGCGGGCGCAGATAGGCCTCGGTGAAGATCGGAATGTCGAAGGCGTTCGTGACGCCGCCTTCTTTCGCCTGTGTGCGGATCAGGTTGCCGTTGTCGAAGACTTCGGAACCCTTTTTCTGGAAGTCCAGCATGGCGGTCACATGCTGAACGATCGAGGCGCGGCCCGCCGCCATCAGCTGTCCCTGGCCGTCGTCGCGCAACTCCTTGACCTGGGAAAGACTCATGCCCTTCGGCACGTAGCCATAGACGAGGTCATGCGCCGAGGTCTGGTCAGTGACGATATCAGGCACGATGCCGCGCCGCGCGATTTCGGGATAGACTTCCGCCGCATTGCCGACGAGGCCGACGGAGAGCGCCCGCTTCTCCTTCACGGCGGCGTCGATCATCGCAAGCGCGGTGTCGAGATCGGGCGCGATCTCCTGCAGATAGCCAATCTCCTTGCGTTTGCGCGCGCGCTCCGGATCGATGTCGACGCAGAGGATGGCCGCACCCGCCATGCGGCCGGCGAGTGGCTGCGAGCCGCCCATGCCGCCAAGACCCGCCGTTAGAATAAAGCGGCCGGCGAGATCGCCGCCGAAGCGGCGCTCGGCGATCCGCATGAAGATTTCGTAGGTGCCCTGGATGACGCCCTGGCTGCCGATATATTGCCAGGCGCCGGCTGTCAGTCCGCCCCAGCAGATCAGGCCCTTGCGCTGCAGTTCGTAAAACACCTCAGCCTTCGCCCATTGGCCGACGATGTTGCAATTCGCCATGATGACCAGCGGCGCCTTGGCATGCGTGCGGATCAGGCCGATCGGCTTGCCCGACTGGATCAGCAGCGTCTGGTCCTCTTCCATCTCGGTCAGCGCCTTGACGATGCCCCTGTGCGCCGCCCAGTTGCGCGCCGCCTTGCCGAGTGCGGCATAGACCACCAGATTGTCGGGATCCTCGCCGACGGACAGCACGTTTTCGAGAAGCCTGAGCAATGCCTCCTGCCGCCATCCCTTGGCGCGCAGCTCCGGACCGCCCGGAATGGGAAATTTCGGATGACGGGGATTGGCTTTGGGCATCGTCCTTGGTCCTCTGTCTAAGTTTTTCGGTGAGCACGGAGGCCCGCGATTTCTCCCTTCTCCCCTCGGGGAGATGGGAGCGTGCCCCAACATTCACTTCGTCGGCAGCGTATCCACATAGGCAAGCGCCGCATCCAGCAATCGTCCGCGCAACGCATCGTCGCCATAGGCTTCGGCCCCGGCGCGCACCCAGCCCTGCATGTGCCGGCCGCGCGAGATCATCGGAATGATACCGGGCAGCTTCAGCGCCCAGTCGTCATTGCCCTTGCCGAGCCGCGCCAGCATGCCGTCTTCGCGGGCGGCGCAGAGCAGATTGCCGTTGAGCAGAAACCCCCAGCCGCCGAACATGGCCTTCTCGCTAAGGCCCGGCCGGTTGCCCAGCTGTTCCTTCAGCAATTCTTCCAGCCCGGCATCGCGCGCCATAGCCGCCTACCTCTCAGCCCGGCTGCCCGGCGAGTGCGTATTTGGCGATCTCGATCCCCATCGCCTTTTCGACGAAGGGATAGACCGTCGGATCGAGCACGCTGGCCGACAGCGGAATGATGTCCATCGGCACATGCAGGATGAAGACCTGCATGCCCTCGTGCAGCTGGCCGACTGAGAGCGGTTCGCCCTCCGGCGACAGCGTGGTGATGACGGATGGGAATGTCGCCAGGCGCTTACCATCGACTTCCACGGCCATGTATTCGTTCATGACGTGCATGGTGGCCGCCTTGTCGCCGCTGCCAACGACGATGGTGCCGATGTCGAAGGCCTCGTTGGTATAGACCACGCTCTTCTTCGAGATCGTGCCTTCGGCCAGAATATGCCCGCCTGTTGTCTTGCAGATCGCATCGATGACGGCGGAGCCGCCCTTCTTTTCCGCCTCGATGATCGCTTCGCCGAGCGAAAGCGCCATGGAGATGCCGCCAAGAGCGGCATGGGTGCGGACGTAATGGGCGCGCAGCGGATTGCGGCAGCTGGCGATGAACCCGCCCGACTGGTCGGATGCGGCCCGCAGGATCGGCGAGATCTTCGCGGTCGCGCCCCTGACCACCAGTTCGATATAGCGGTTCTCGGCCCTGTTGCCGCCGACCGCGGTCTGGATCATCTGCTCGGGCGAACCGGCCATGCCGATCGAGCCCATATCGCCGGTCGGATGCGCCCGGATATCGCCCACGGCATCCACAACCTTGGTGCCCATGATCGCCGAGGGCAGCCACGCGTTCAGCGTCGAGGAGCGGCCGTTCTGGCCGATGATGAGCCCGGACAGCTTTTCGCCGAGCTCCTTTTCGAGCATCTGGGCGGCCTTCACATAGTCGATGCCCTGCATCTCCCAGGGCGTGGTCGAGGCCGGTGCGCCGATCGCGGCTGCCGTCGCGATCCAGTCATTGTCATTGAGTTCTTCGATGGAGACGAGTTCCGGCTTGCCGACATTGACGGCGGCATAGCCGAGCATCCGGCCATGATCCGCCCAGCCGCCACCACCGGCGGCATAGACAGACCCGCCTCTGACCGCCGCCTCGACATCCTTCTCGACCAGTATGCGTCCCATCGATCTCTCCTCAAATCATTCCGGCAAGGCGCTGCCGCCTCACCGAAATTACAAAAAAATAATTAAGCCAGGGCCTTGTCCATCTCACGCACGGCCTCGAAGAGGACGGCTGCGCCAAGCGCGATATCGTCGTTCTCCGCCCATTCGTCGGCGCAATGGCTGCGACCGTCCTTGCAGGGCACGAAGATCATCGCCGCAGGAGCGACCTTGGCCATCCAGGCCGTGTCGTGTCCGGCGCCTGACGCCATGCGGCGATGCAGGGCGCCGACCGTGTCGCAGGCGCGCTCCAGCGTTTCGATGATGCCGGGATTGCCGGGCGTCGGGAAATTGTCGGAGACGCGCTTCGGTGTTGCAATCACAACCCCATGCGTGGCGGCGATCTTGGCGACGTGCTCGTCGAGCCAGACGCAGAAGGTTTCCATGTCGGAGCGGATTTCAGCGCGTCCGTCGATCAGCATCACCACCTTCGAGGGAACCACATTGGCCGCGTTCGGCTCGATGCGGAATTCCCCGACCGTCGCCGCGAAATGGCCAGGCGTCTTGGTCAGGCCGATTGCCGCCTCACGGATATCGAGAACGAGCTGCGAGGCGGCAACAAGCGCATCGGCGCGGCGATCCATCGGCGTCGTGCCGGCATGATCAGCCCGGCCTTCGACCGTTATCTCGACGCGGGTAATGCCGGCAATGGCGGTCACGATGCCGACATCCTTGTGTTCAGCCTCGAGAATCGGTCCCTGTTCGATATGGAGTTCGAGGAAGCCCTTGAGATCGGGGCGCTTCTGCTCAAGCAAGGTTGCGGGATCACCGCCCACTTCGCGGATGCCGTCGGCCAGCGTGCGGTCGCCGCTGGTGCGCGAAAGCCATGCCTCGGGCAGCTGCCCGGTCATGCCGCGGCTGCCGATGCAGGAAACGCCGAAGATGCTGACTTCTTCGGCCAGCAGATCGACGATTTCGAGATCGTGGTCGAGCTCGATGCCCTTGTCCTTGAGCGCGCGAGCGACTTCCAGCGCCGAGATGGTCCCGGCAATACCGTCGAAACGGCCGCCGTCGGGGACCGTGTCGGAATGCGAGCCGACCATGAGTGTGCCGAGGCCGGGCTTCTTGCCGGCGCGACGGCCGATCAGGTTGCCGCCGGCATCGATCCGTGTTTCGAGGCCCGCAGCCTTCATGCGCGCTTCAATGTAGGCGCGGCCGTCCAGAAACAGCGGCGAAAAGGCGCGCCGCGTCCAGGGATGATCGGGCTCGGTGATCCTGGCGAGCGCGTCGATATCCTCGGCAATGCGATCGGCGTTGACGGGCAGGTTGCGGTTCATGATGCGGTCTCTCCGGCAATGACCTGCCGCGGCAGAGGCCGGACGAAGGCGCCGCTGCCGGGTTCGGCCAGCACTTTGGCGCCGTCGGCGATCTTGATGCCGCGCAGATAGGTGGCCGACACCGTCCAGGGCAGACGGATGCCGTTATAGGGGCTCCAGCCGACGACGTTGTTGCCGCTGGCAGCAGCGTCATAGACTGTTTCCCGCGGTTCGAGAACCACGATATCGGCATCCTTGCCCGGTGTCAGCGCGCCTTTGACATGATCGAGACGGAAATGTTTTGCCGGGTTTTCGGCCATCAGCTTTGCCGCCCAGGTCAGCGGAATGCCGCGCTCCAGGGCGCCCTTGACGAAGAGCGGCACCATGGCTTCGAGCCCAGGCACGCCGGATGCATTGGCAAGCATATCCGGGTTGGTCTTGCGGTTCTCCGACCAGCTGACATGGTCCGTCGAAACAAGCCAGACATTGCCATCGGCGATCTTGCGCCACAGCGTTTCGACCTCGGCGCGGGGGCGGATCGGCGGATTGATCTTCGCCTTGCCTCCAAGCCGCTTCACGTCGTTTTCCTCGTCGAGCACGAGATAGTGGATGCAGCATTCGACAGTGGCTTCGAAACCGTCACGGCGATAGGCGCGGGCAATGTCATAGCCCCGGCCGAGCGAGCAGTGCACCACATGCGCCGGGCAGCCGGTATTGGCGCCCGTCTCGAAGATCGTGTGCATGGCAAGCAGCTCGGTGATCGGCGGGCGCGACAGGCCGTGAGCCCGATAGTCGGAAATGCCGCTTGCCTTCACCTGCTCCATGTAGGTGCGAACCGCCTCGTCGTCCTCGTTGTGGACGCCGGCGGTCAGCCCCGTCGGCGCGATCGCCGCAAAGCAGGCGTCGAGCAGGGCAGGGGGAATGCGCGGAAAGCGCTTCGGATCGGTGCCGAAGGTGGAGAACTTGAAGGCCGCGACGCCGGCATCCACCATCTCGCGGATGCGCTTCGGGCCTTCCTCGGGATCGACCGTTCCGTAGAGCGCGAAATCGACACGGGCCTGCGGGCTCGCATGGTCGATCTTCTTCTTCACCGCTTCCGCCGAGCAGACGAGATTGCCTTCGTCATAGGGCATGTCGACGATGGTGGTCACGCCGCCGGCCGCTGCCGATCGGGTCGACCAGATGAAATCCTCTTGGTCCTTCTGGCTTAGCGAATGCGTCTGCGCATCGATCGCGCCTGGCAGGATCAGAGCCTTGCCGAGCAGATGCCGCTCGCGCGCCGCCGGCGCAACGCCGATGCCGACCTCTGCGATCTTGCCCGATCGCACCGCGACATAGCCTTGCTCGACAATGCGATCAGGCAGAACCACGGTTCCCTGGAGCACGAGATCGAAATCGGCCATGTCACTGCCTTTCGCTGGTTCGAATCTGCGTGTCGCGCACCATGTCTGCCATCGCGGCGATCGGCTCCTGGCACCAGCGCTCTTCCACCCGTCGCACCGATCCCAGCGCGAAGAAGTCATCGAAGGACGCGATCGGCGTATGCTCGATCAACATGGAAATGAAATCGTCCGAGGCAAGGTCTTCCTCGATCGCCTCGACCTCCGCCGAAAGCGGCCGGTCGACAACATAGAAATCGGCATGGCGGCGCACCACCTCGTAAAGCATCTTGCCGACGCCATCCGGCTTGTCGCCGAGAATGTCTATCGCCTGGGCCGCGAGCAGCGCTTCCAAAGCGGCGAGACGCTTCAGCGCCCGCATCTGCCGTTCAAAACGCTCGATAACGAGCGGCAGGAAGGCCGCCTCGTCTTCCATGCCGGCTGCAACCACCAGCGACTGCGCCGAAACCGGATTGGTCATGGAAAGAACCCGCGAGAAGATCTCGCCGGCGAGCTTGATGATCGGGCCGAAGCCGGTCGCGATGCGGCCCTCCGGCACCAGATTGACCGGCAGCCCGCGGCGCTGCCCATTGCCGAGCAGGACGCAGCGGTTGAAGGCGTTTCGCGCCGCATGCGCCATGCAGAGCGCTGCCGATTCGAGCAGGATCGTCACATCGAGCGGCAACGATCCACCCGATGTCATCACGCGACCCTCGACGACAACAGGGTTGTCGTCGGAACGGCCTGTCGCGGCCAGGATCTTGTGGCCTGTCGAGAGCAGGTTTTCTATGACGGCGCCGAAGACCTGGGCGATCATGCGCAGGCTGAGCGGGTCCTGGACATGGGTGGCAACCGGCCACTGCCAGTCCTCGGAAGCATTACAGAGCCAGGAGCCGATCAAGGCCTCCCGCGCCGTTCCGACATGGCGCACCGAAATCCACGGATCGCGCGAGGCGCCGAGCGCACCCGATGCCATCATGCCGGTCGCAAGCAATATGCGGGTCGAGGCGGCCGCATTGCGCGTGGCTTCCGCCGCTGCCGCAAAACTGACCGCATTGACGCTGAGGGAGGCCAGGCTGTCGCGCGGCGCCATGTTGATGGGTTCGAGACCCGCTGCGGCAAAGGCTTCCGCCGCCTGCATCCGGCGGCCGCGGTAGACCGCCTCGCCGACGCCGGTCAATACGGCGCCGATCTGCCCCATCAGGCCGATATCGGCGCAGCCGATCGAGCCGGTGCGGCGCACCACGGGAATGACATCTGCGTTGAGCAGCCGAAGGTAGGATTCGATCAGTTCCCGCGTGCAGCCCACCTGTCCGGTCAGTGCCGTGTTGACGCGGATCGCCATGGCATTGCGAACGACGGACATGGGAAAGGGGGAGCCGGTGCCGAAGTGGTGGGCGCGCACCAGGCCGAGATTGAAGGCGGACAGCTCATCGGCCGACCATTCGACATCCTTCATGGCGCCGACGCCCGTCGTGGACCCGTAAACGGGCATGCCGGAGTCGATTGCCTCCTGAACGATCTGGCGGGCAGCGGCGATCCGCAACATGCCTTTTTCGCAAGCGGTCGGTATCGTGACGCCCGCTCCGATCCTCAAGAGATCGGTGAAACTCAGCGGTTGGCCCGTGAGTTCGATGCCGGACATCTGGCGTTGCATGGGTTTCGATTCTCCTTTTGCAGCAAGATTATGCGACCATGAAGGAGGGAGGGATATCCCAAATATCGAACACGTGATGTTTTTGTGCGGCGGCCCTGATAGGGGTGCCGCAGCTCAGCTTAGCCGCCAGGCGATATAGATGAGCGCCAGCGCGATGAACCAGAGCGCCACTCGGGCGGAACGATTGTGCTTTGCCTCCGACTTGCCGATCGCCTCTGCCGTCTGTGCGTCAAAGCGAAGCCCGTTCTCGCTCATCTGCAGCAGTTCGTGATGGAATTTCTCAGTCTTGGCAGCAATTTCTGGGACGGCTTCCGCCAGCTTGACGGCGGCCTTGAGCCCGTCGCGCAGGTCGGCGACGATGCGCTTCGGGCCGAGATTGGTGCGAATCCAGTCGCCGACGACGGGCTCGGATGCCTTCCACATGTTGAAACGCGGATTGAGCATGCGCGATACGCCCTCGACCACCACCATCGTCTTCTGCAGCATGACAAGCTCGGGCCGCGTTTCCATGTCGAAGAGTTCGGTCACTTCGAACAGCAGCGTCAGCAACTTGCCCATCGAGATCGTCTCGGCCGGCTGGCCGTGGATCGGTTCGCCGATGGCGCGGATCGCCTGGGCAAAGCTTTCCATATTGTGATGGCCCGGCACGTAACCTGCCTCGAAATGCACCTCTGCGACGCGAAGATAGTCGCGGGTAATAAAGCCGTAGAGGATCTCGGCAAGGAAGCGGCGCTCCTTTTTGCCCAGCCGCCCGACGATGCCCATGTCGACCGCGACGATCATGCCATCGGGCGCGACGAAGAGATTGCCCGGATGCATGTCGGCATGGAAGAAGCCGTCGCGCAGCGTGTGGCGCAGGAAGGACTGGATGAGGATGTCGGCGAGCGCGTTGAGGTCGTGACCGGACGCCTTGAGCGCCTCGACATCGGACATTTTGATGCCGTCGATCCACTCCATGGTGATGACGTCGCGGCCGGTGCGTTCCCAATCCACCTTAGGCACGCGGAAACCGGGATCTTTTTCCGTGTTCTCGGCAATTTCCGACAAGGCGGCAGCTTCCAGACGCAGATCCATCTCGACCTTGGTCGTCTGCTCCAGCGTCTTCGTCACCTCGACCGGCCGCAGGCGGCGGCTGGAGGGCATGAAGCGCTCCTGCAATCCCGCGACCATGTACATGGCCGCAAGATCGTTGGCGAAGCGCTGCCGGACACCCGGTCGCACGACCTTGACGGCGACCTTCTTGCGCCCCTCGGGCGTATCGATCTCGGCGGGATGCACCTGCGCGATCGAGGCGGCGGCGATCGGGTCGCCGAAGCTGGCATAGAGTTCATCGAGCGGACGGCCCAGCGAGCCCTCGATATTGGCCTTTGCCGCAGCAACAGGAAAGAAGGCCATGCGGTCTTGAAGCTGCGACAGGTCGTTGGCGAATTCGACGCCGACGACATCCGGACGCGTCGCCAGGAACTGGCCGATCTTCACATAGGAAGGGCCAAGCCGCTCGACGGCCTTGGAAAGCCGGTCGCTGCGCGCCTGGTTCTTGGAGCCGCCTCGGGCAAACATGCTGACAAAGGATTTTGCCAGGCTAACGGAGGGGGGAAGCCCTTCTGATGGCAGCGCGGAGACGACACCCTCGCGCACCAGCACCCAGCCCACCCTGAGGAGCCCGAAATATGCGCCGAAAGCACTCATCGTGTTTGTCCGGCCCGCAGCGTGTTAACGGCAAGCCGTTTCGCAGTCTTCAGCATCATGCCCTAAAGCTTCCAGCCGGAATGCAGCGCCGCAATGCCGCCGGTGTAATTGGTATAGGTCACGCGCGAAAATCCGGCTTCGCGGATCATCGTTGCGAAATCCTGCTGGTTCGGGAACTTGCGGATCGATTCCACCAGATACTGGTAGGGCTCCGCATCGCCCGTTATCGCCTTGCCGAAGCGCGGGATGGCGTTGAACGACCATGCCTCGTAGACGCGGTCGAGCAATGGCATGTCGACCTCGGAGAATTCCAGCACCAGAAGCCGCCCGCCGCGCTTCAATACGCGAAAGGCTTCCTTCAGCGCCACATCGATGCGCGGCACGTTGCGGATGCCGAAGGCGATCGTATAGGCGTCGAAGGAATTTGCCTCGAAAGGCAGGTCCTCTGCATTCGCCTCGACGAAAGTGAGGTTGTCGGAGAGCTTTTTCTTTTCTGCCCGCTCCGAGCCGACTGCCAGCATTGAACCGTTGATGTCGAGAACGGTGGCATGCGCCAGCCGGTTGGATGCCTCGACGATGCGGAAGGCGATGTCGCCCGTGCCGCCGGCGACGTCGAGAACTTTGTAGGAGGAATCCTTGCGCGGATTGAGCGCGGAAATCATCGCATCCTTCCAGGCGCGATGCATGCCCATGGACATCACGTCGTTCATGACGTCGTAGCGCTTGGCGACCTTGTGGAAGACCTCGTTGACCAGACCCTGCTTTTCGCCGTCTGCCACCTCGCGGAAGCCGTAGGACGTTTCCATGCCGCCATCGGCGGAGGTGCGGCTTTGTGCCATCAACTCTACTCCATTCCATAAATCGCAACGGTGACCATAGCGAAACCGCCGACACCACGCTATCTCAAGGGCCAAGCTAACACGCCGTGGCACGTTGGCGCTGGTTTAGATCAAGACGAGGTTAAATTAAAGCTCATCTTGCTGATCGCCCATTGCAAGCGGCTGAAATATAAAGATGGATCATCATGCCCGAATTGCCAGAGGTCGAGACCGTCCGGCGCGGCCTGGCGCCGACGATGGAAGGCGCCCTGCTGACCGAGCTGGAGCTGCGCCGCGGCGACCTCAGATTCCCCTTTCCGCCCGAGCTTGCCAAGCTTGCCGCCGGGCGGCGCATCATCGGCCTGTCCCGTCGCGCCAAGTATCTGCTGATCGATTTCGACGACGGCATGACCCTGATTGCCCATCTCGGCATGTCCGGCTCCTTCCGTATCGAGGCGGGCGGGCGGGACGATATTCCGGGTGATTTTCACCATCCGCGCTCGAAAGACGAGAAACACGATCACGTGATTTTTCATCTTGAGGGCGAGAAAGGCCGCAGCCGCGTCATCTATAACGATCCTCGCCGCTTCGGCTTCATGGACATGGCCCGGCGCAGCGAGCTTGCCTTCCACCCGTCCTTTCGCGATCTCGGGCCGGAGCCGACAGGTAATTCGCTTGATGCCGACTATCTGGCCGAGCGCTTCAAGGACAAGGCGCAGCCGCTGAAGAGCGCCCTGCTCGATCAGAAGAACATAGCGGGCCTCGGCAATATATATGTGTGCGAGGCGCTGTGGCGCTCCCACCTTTTGCCCACCCGCGCGGCAGGCACGCTGGTTGCCAAATCCGGCAAGCCGAAAGAAGAGCTGACCCTGCTCGTCTCATCCATTCGCGACGTCATTGCCGATGCGATCGCCGCCGGCGGTTCGTCCCTGCGCGATCATATCCAGACGGATGGCTCGCTCGGTTATTTCCAGCACTCCTTCTCCGTCTATGACCGGGAAGGCGAGGCTTGCCGAACGCCGGGATGCGGCGGTACGATTTCGCGCATCGTGCAGGCGGGGCGTTCCACCTTCTATTGCGCCACCTGTCAGAAATAAGTCGAGGGAGAAGAGCTGTGAGCTACGAAACGCTTGTTGTCGAAACGCATGGAGCCGTGGGCCTGGTCCGCATCAACCGACCGCAGGCGCTGAATGCGCTGAATTCCACGGTGCTGGCGGAGCTCAAGCAGGCCTATGCTGCCTTTCATGCGGATGAGGCGATCGGCGCGATCGTGCTGACCGGATCGGAGAAGGCCTTTGCCGCCGGCGCCGACGTCAAGGAAATGCAGCCCCTCGAATTCGCCGACATATATAAGAGCGACTTCATCAGTGGTTGGGAAGAAATCGCCAAGGCGCGCAAGCCCGTCATCGCAGCCGTCAGCGGCTTTGCGCTCGGCGGCGGCTGCGAGCTTGCCATGATGTGCGATTTCATCATTGCGTCGGACACGGCCAAGTTCGGCCAGCCGGAGATCACGCTCGGCGTCATTCCCGGCATGGGCGGCTCGCAGCGCCTGATCCGCTCGGTCGGCAAGGCGAAGGCAATGGATCTGATATTGACCGGCCGCATGATGGATGCGGCGGAAGCGGAACGCTCGGGTCTTGTTGCCCGCGTGGTGCCGGCTGACAAGCTTCTCGATGAGGCACTGGCGGCAGCCGCAAAGATTGCCTCCCTGTCGCGCCCGTCAGTCATGATGGCCAAGGAGGCCGTCAACCGGGCTCTGGAGACCACGCTGGAGGAAGGCCTGCGTTTCGAGCGGCGCCTCTTTCACAGCCTCTTTGCGACCGAGGATCAGAAAGAGGGCATGGCGGCCTTCATTGAAAAGCGCAAGCCGGCGTTCAAGAACCGATGAGGCCTGCCGCGTGATGTGGCGGGTTTTGGCGGATTTGCTAAGAATCCGCGTTGACGCCGGGGCTCAATAGAGCTATATGCCCGCCACAGTTTGGAAAGCCGATCTGGTTTTCCGCAATTGCTCCCGCATTGCTGGATGAAACGGCCGCAGGGCCTGACGCGGCAATAGCGGAGTTTTGTTCGAATTCTTGAGAGAGGCATACATGGCCAATACCAACTCGGCGAAGAAAGCGACCCGCAAGATCGCACGCCGCACCGAAGTCAACAAGGCTCGTCGCTCGCGCGTTCGCACTTTCGTTCGCCAGGTCGAAGAGGCCCTCGCATCTGGTGATGCCGATCGCGCCAAGGAAGCTTTCCGAGTCGTGCAGCCGGAACTGCAGCGCGCGGCAACGAAGGGCGTCCTTCACGCCAACACGGCGTCCCGCAAGGTCTCGCGTCTTGCCAAGCGCGTTAAGGCGCTGTCGACGGCAACCGCTTAAATTTCGTTAACAATTATAGCGTTACGATGAGCCCGGTCCTTTGGCCGGGCTTTTTGGATTCGTACAAAACTCACCCAAATGGTTAATTTGCAACACCTGTCCATGTCAGTGCGATGACAGAAAAAATCATTTAAAAACAATGATTTATGGCAGGTTGCTCCAACGCCGCGCGATGCCTCGGATTGGCTGCCGGCTACCAGATGAGTCAAGCAGTTTATTATTTTTTTTGTTTCAGGGCGTGGCGGAATCGCACCATCGGGGAATCCCCTTGATTCAAAAGCGATTCTTTTTTGACGACGGTGTGACAGTCAAAAATGCGATCCTGAGTCAATGGCCGGCTCTTAATTTTGCGTAAAATTCATCGTTGATTCCCGTCGGTGATCCTGCCTAAATGCAATCCAACAAGGGGCGCGGACATCACCTGAAACGGCTTACGCGAACACTGCCATTCAAGGCGGCGTGGGTGGTCTTTTGTCCCTTGTGACGGATGAAATATTCCGGTCTTTCAAACAGTTGACGGGTGAACCCCGGAAGCAGCGATGTTTCCGGTCGTGGGAACTTGTCACCTCAGGCAGCCAATCCAAGCAAGGCTGCAGGGGCAGGGGAGAAAAATTGAAAGCCATGCGGGTGCAGCCGGTCGGAAACGAGGACTGAGCGACTGCCCTGGCAGGAAGGTATGACGCAAACTGCTTGATTGCAGTTTTCGCCGCAGCCTCTTGCGCACGCCCTTCGGGTAGGGGGCGATGGCTGATGAACCGGTATGTGGCTGCTCGCGAGGAGCGGTCCCAGACCATTTGGCTAAGCATCGGACGGCGGTTTCCGTTTTGCCCGATACGAATGAATTTTTGGAAGGCGGCAATAATGCAAATGAATACGATGACGGCCGGTGCATTGAAGCAAGGGGACAATGCACAGCAGGCTCTCGGCTCGGTTTGCCTTGAAGCGGCGGGGGAAAAAGGAGACATGAAGCATAGCATTCTGTTCGAGCGTGTTAGCGCGCGCTTGAAGGCTCAGGTCGGTCCCGATGTCTATGCGAGTTGGTTTGCGCGTCTCAAATTGCATTCGGTCTCGAAAAGTGTCGTTCGGTTGAGTGTTCCGACGACTTTTCTCAAATCCTGGATCAACAACCGCTATCTCGATCTGATTACCGGCCTGTTCCAGGCAGAAGATGCGGAAATTCTCAAAGTCGAAATTTTAGTGCGTACGGCTACCCGTGGGGGCGTTAAGGCGCCTAACGCGGATGAGCAACTGTCTCTGCCTGAACCTGCGTCGGTTGCGCAGATCCGTCGTCCGGCGGCTCAGCCCGCCGGTCAGGCAGTAGCACAGGCTGTCAGTGCTGTCGCTTCTGCCCGTCCCGCCAGTTTTGGCTCGCCGCTCTTCGGCTCGCCACTCGACTCGCGGTTTACCTTCGACACCTATGTCGAGGGCAGCTCCAACCGCATCAGTCTTGCAGCAGCCAAGACCATCGCGGAAGCCGGCCCCGGCGCTGTCCGGTTCAATCCGCTTTTCGTCCATTCGTCTGTCGGTCTCGGCAAGACGCATCTTCTGCAGGCGATCGCCAATGCCGCCGTGCAGAACCCGCGCGGACTGCGCGTCGTCTATCTCACGGCGGAATATTTCATGTGGCGTTTCGCAACCGCGATCCGCGACAATGATGCGCTGACGCTGAAGGATTCGCTGCGCAACATCGACCTTCTGATCATCGACGACATGCAGTTCCTGCAGGGCAAGATGATCCAGCACGAGTTCTGCCATCTGCTCAACATGCTGCTCGACAGCGCCAAGCAGGTCGTCGTTGCGGCCGATCGCGCCCCATGGGAGCTGGAATCGCTCGATCCGCGCGTGCGGTCCCGCCTGCAGGGCGGCGTCGCCATCGAAGTCGAGGCACCGGACTATGAAATGCGCCTCGAAATCCTCAAGCGCCGTCTCGAAGTGGCCCGTCAGGAAGATCCGTCGCTGGATATTCCCGCCGACCTGCTCTCACACGTCGCAAGAAACGTCACGGCGAGCGGCCGCGAACTGGAAGGCGCCTTCAACCAGCTGCTCTTCCGCCGTTCCTTCGAGCCGAACCTGACGGTCGAGCGCGTCGACGAACTGCTGGCCCATCTCGTCGGTTCCGGCGAGCCGCGCCGGGTCCGCATCGAGGACATCCAGCGCATCGTCGCTCGTCACTACAATGTCTCGCGTCAGGAATTGGTCTCGAACCGCCGCACGCGCGTCATCGTCAAGCCACGCCAGATCGCCATGTATCTGTCGAAGACGCTGACCCCGCGCTCCTTCCCGGAGATCGGCCGTCGCTTCGGCGGGCGTGACCATACGACGGTGTTGCATGCTGTCCGCAAGATCGAGGAACTGATTTCCGGCGACAGCAAGCTGTCCCACGAGATCGAGCTTCTGAAGCGTCTGATCAACGAATAAAGGCAGGATTTTCCCGTCTTGCCCGAACGGCCGGCGTCATCGCCGGCCGTTTTCTTTTATAAGTTTTTTATTCTATAGACATGGAAGGGGAGAGAGTCGGTCTCGCGAGGAGCGATTCCATTGGGAGAAACTGCATGAATTTTGAAAGAATCGCCGTTCTTGGATTGGGCAAGGTCGGACGGCTTGCAGCCACATTGCTGCATGAAAGCGGCTTCGTCGTCACCGGCGTCGATATGCAATTGCCGAGGGACGTCCTTCCCTTTCAATGCGAGGCGGGCGACGTCACCAATGGTGCGGTCATCGGCGAATTGTTTTCGAAAGTGGAGGCGGTACTCTCCTGCCTGCCGTTTCATCTCAATGCCGAACTAGCGCGGATCGCGCATCTTGCCGGCATCCATTATTTCGATCTGACCGAGGATGTGCCCACCACCAACGGCATCATCGAGCTTTCCCGCACTGCCCGCGGGCTGATGGCGCCGCAATGCGGCCTGGCGCCCGGCTTCGTCGGCATTGTCGGGGCGAGCCTTGCCGACGGCTTTGATCGCTGCCGGTCGGTGCGCATGCGCGTCGGCGCTCTTCCGCAGCATCCGACCGGTCTTTTGGGCTATGCGTTCAACTGGTCGCCGGAGGGCGTCGTCAACGAATATCTCAACGATTGCGAGGTCATCGAGGGCGGCGTGCGAAAGCTGGTCTCGCCGATGGAATGGCACGAGATCCTCTACGTGAACGGCGTCAAGCTCGAGGCCTTCACGACTTCAGGCGGGCTTGGAACCATGTGCAGCACCATGCTCGGCCGCGTCGACAATCTCGACTACAAGACCATGCGCTATCCCGGCCATATGGAGCTGATGAACTTCTTCTTCCACGAACTTCTGATGCGTGATCATCGCAAGCTGGCGGGCGAGATCCTGACGGAAGCCAAGCCGCCGGTCGAGGATGATGTCGTCTATGTCCATGTCTCGGCGGAAGGCACGGAGAATGGCAGCCTGCGCCGCAGGGAGTTCGTGCGCGCTTATTATCCGATCGAAATTGCCGGCGAGCGGCGCACGGCCATCTCCTGGACCACCTCGGCCTCGGTCGTCGCCATCATCGAGATGGTCCGCGACGGGCTGCTGCCTGAGACCGGCTTCCTGCATCAGGAGCATATCCCGCTGGAAATGTTCCTGCGCACACGCACCGGCAGCCTTTTCAAGGGCGGCGTAACCGGCCGGTCCTAAGGCTTTGCCTGGCTGCCGGCCGCCTCGGTCGGCAGCCAGCGGCCTCCGCCAATTTCCGTTTCACGAAGAACCGCGGCGTCAGCGAGAAAGCGAAGCCGCAGGAAACGGGTGGCTCCAATCATCGCCAATCTCTATTCGATAAGAAAAGACGATGCGGAGGAGCGGATATGTCGAGCAAACAGATGGGCGCGGCGGAATGGACGATGCTGATCGCCCTGTCGATCCTCTGGGGCGGTTCCTTCTTCTTCAACGGTATTCTGGTAAAGACATTGCCGCCCTTTACGATCGTCACCGGCCGGGTGCTGTTTGCGGCCATTGCGCTGAACCTCTTTGTCCGCGCCACGGGTCAAGCCATGCCGCGGGACGGAAAATCCTGGGCTGCTTTCTTCGGCATGGGGATTCTGAACAATATGATCCCCTTCTGCTTGATCGTCTGGGGCCAGACCCATATCGCAAGCGGCCTCGCTTCCATCCTCAATGCGACAACGCCGCTCTTTGCCGTCGTGGTCGCGCATCTGCTGACGACCGACGAGAAGATGACGGCAAATCGGCTGGTCGGCGTCGTGGTCGGTTTCGCCGGCGTCGCCTATATGATCGGCTTTAAAGCGCTGGGCGATCTCGGTTCAAACCTTCTGGCCCAACTCGCGGTCCTGGGTGCTGCCGTGTCGTACTCTCTGGCGGGCATATGGGGTCGCCGTTTCCGCCGCATGGGCATGGCGCCGCTCATCCCGGCCGCAGGTCAGGTCACGGCATCCACGGTCCTGATGCTGCCGATTGCTCTGATCGCCGATCACCCCTGGACGCTCGCAATGCCCTCTGCCGAGACATGGCTGGCTCTGCTCGGCCTCGCGCTGCTTTCGACGGCAATCGCCTATGTTCTCTTCTTCCGTATCCTGGCGACAGCAGGTGCCACCAATCTGATGCTGGTGACCTTTCTCATCCCCGTCAGCGCCATCCTCTTGGGCGCTGCCGTCCTCGGCGAGCATCTTGAGGGCAGGCATCTCGTCGGAATGGCGCTGATCGCGATCGGACTTGCCGCGATCGACGGGCGATTGTTAAGCTTCAGGAAAAAGCGGATCGCCTGAGCCTTGGAGCCTTCTGCAATTCCGGACGCAAAACCGCTGCGCACTTTTGCTGGAATTGCTTCTAGCAGGCGAGATCGGCGACCACGGAATCGAGGATCAGCATGCCCGACGGCGTGCAGCGCAGGCGGGAATTGCCGAGCCGCTCGATAAAGCCGTGCTCCAGCAGGAATTCCTCGCGTTTCGGATCAAGGTCGCGGCCGGAAAGCTCTTGCCAACGGACGAGATCGATACCCTCTTTCAACCGCAGGCCCATCAGCAACAGCTCGTCGGCTTGCTCGTCATAACCGAGCATTTCCCGATCGATCATGCCGTCGCCCTCGCGTTCCACCATGTCGAGCCAGGTCTCGGGCTTGCGCTCGGTCGCGGTTGCCAGTTTCTCGTGGCCCCGCGTCAGCCTGCCATGGGCGCCAGGCCCGATGCCTGCATAGTCGCCATAGCGCCAGTAGGTGAGATTGTGCCGGCTTTCAGCGCCGGGACGGGCGTGGTTGGACACTTCATAGGCCGGAAGCCCCTCGCGCGCCGTGATCTCCTGCGTCGCCTCGTAGAGAAGCGCCGATTGCTCGCCATCGGGCACGATCAGCTTGCCCGCCTTGTGCAGGCCGAAGAAGGGCGTGCCTTCCTCGATCGTCAGCTGATAGAGCGACAGATGGTCGACGGCATAGGAAATGGCTTCTTTCAGCTCCCGTTCCCATTCCTCGACCGTTTGATCAGGGCGGGCGTAGATCAGGTCGAAAGACATGCGCGGAAAGATCTCGCGCGCCAGCTTGATCGCCTTCAGCGCATCCTCGACATTGTGCAGCCGACCAAGGAATTTCAGGTCGCGATCGTTCAGCGCCTGCACGCCCATGGAAACGCGATTGACGCCGGCCGCGCGATAACCGCGGAAGCGCTCGGCTTCCACGCTCGATGGATTGGCCTCCATGGTGATCTCGATGCCATCGGGCACATGCCAATTCTTGGCAATCCCCTCAAGGATCGCATCGACGGTTTCCGGCTTCATCAGGGAAGGCGTGCCGCCACCGAGAAAGATGCTGGTGACGGTCTTCGGCCCGCTGATGGCGCGCATCGTCGCCATCTCCTTCAGGAAAGCAGCGGTGAAGCGCTCCTGGTCGACGGGCTGATGCCGGACATGGCTGTTGAAGTCGCAGTAGGGGCATTTTGCCGCGCAAAAAGGCCAATGCACATAGACGCCAAAACCGGGTTCGCCGGTATCGGGAAGCAGGGGCGTATTACGTAGGCCATGGCTTGGCGAATCGAGAGTGTCCACCGCTTGACCTTACGCTTCCAGGCAGGTTTCGACAAAGATTTTGAACGCCCGGGCGCGATGCGACAGGGCCTGAGGCTCGCCTGGTTTCCAGCCATGCTTCTGTTCGGCGCTCATCTCGCCGAAAGTGACGTCATAGCCCTGAGGCTGGAAGACGGGATCGTAGCCGAAGCCTTGGCCGCCACGCGGCGGCCAGACGACCGTGCCTTCGACTTGGCCGCGAAAAAGCTCGGTGTGGCCGTCGGGCCAGGCAAGGCAGAGAACGCTGACAAAACGGGCTGTACGGCTTTCAGGCGCCTTCGCCCCTACCTTCTCCAGCGCGTCCTCGACCTTGCGCATCGCCATGGCGAAATCGCGCGTGCCTTCAGCCGTCTCCGCCCAGTTGGCGGTATAGACGCCCGGATCGCCGCCAAGAGCGTCGACGACGAGGCCGGAATCGTCGGAAAGCGCCGGCAGACCGGAAGCATGGGCCGAAGCGAGCGCCTTGATCGTGGCATTTTCCTCAAACGTCGTGCCCGTTTCATCGGGTTCGATGAAGTTGAGTTCCGCAGCGGATTTCGCGGTAAACCCGAAGGGGCCGATCAGATCCGCAATCTCGCGGATTTTTCCGGCATTGTGGCTGGCGACCACGATGGTCTTCGTATCGAGCTTGCGCATTCAAAAAATCCTTAAACGAGACCCCAGATCACGGCTTCGGCACATTCCAGGCTGTTGCCATCAGGGTCTCTGAAATAGATCGAACGGCCGCCGTTCGGCCAATGAAAGTCGGCTTCGATGGCGACGCCGGCAGCTTTCAGCCTCGCCGCCATGGCATCGATATTTTCTTTCGACACCCGGAAGCAGGCATGTCCCTGTCCATGCATGCCGTGCGGCGGCACGGGCAGGGCAGCATCGGCAGCCGGCAGCTTGACCGTTTCCGCCGGATTGAAGATCAGAAGAACGCCCGGCCCGCAGCGGAAGAAGACATGCCGGTTGCCGGCCCGCGTGATCTTCGAAAGCCCAAGCGTGCCCTCATAGAAGGCTTCGGCTGCGTCAAGATCTTCAGCGTAGAGCGCGGTCTCCAGAATGCCTTCCAGCATTGGGTTCATCGGCTGCGTCCCTTTGGTGTCAGGCGACCGTCTGCTTCTGCAGCGACACCAGATCGGCGATGCCGGCCTTGGCAAGGCCCATCAGCGCGCTGAATTCTTCTTCCGAGAATGGCGTGCCTTCCGCCGTGCCCTGGATCTCGACGATGCCGCCGGCGCCGGTCATGACGAAATTGGCGTCGGTCTCGGCGGATGAATCCTCGAGATAGTCGAGGTCGATGACCGGCTGGCCGGCAAAGATGCCACAGGAGATGGCGGCGACATGGTCCTTCAGCACCCGGTCGACCTTGATCATGTTGCGGCTTTCCATCCATTTCAGGCAATCGTAGAGCGCGATCCAGCCGCCTGTTATCGATGCCGTACGCGTGCCGCCATCGGCCTGGATGACGTCGCAGTCGATGGTGATCTGGCGTTCGCCGAGCGCCACCAGGTCGACCACGGCGCGCAGCGAGCGACCGATCAGGCGCTGGATTTCCTGGGTGCGGCCGCCCTGCTTGCCGGCGGCAGCTTCACGCTTCATGCGCTCGCCGGTCGCGCGCGGCAGCATGCCGTATTCGGCGGTGACCCAGCCCTTGCCGGTGTTGCGCAGCCACGGCGGCGTCTTTTCTTCCAGGCTCGCCGTGCAGAGCACATGGGTATCGCCGAACTTCACCAGGCACGATCCCTCGGCATGCTTGGAAAAATTGCGCTCGAACGAGACCTTGCGCATCTGGTCGGTTTTTCTGCCTGAAGGGCGCATTCTTTTCTCCTGATGTTGATGACCCGCTTCTACGATTGGTTACTGCCTTTTGCAAAGAAAAAGCAGGCCGGAACCACGAGCCGTGGGTCAAAATACGAAATGCTCATCATTGCGCTCCTCTGCCTCAGGACCTCGAAGGGTTTTAGTTTCCCGTTCCGAGAGCCAGACGGCACGCCAATCCGGTAAAGACGGTCGCAAGCAGATACTGAGGGAGCCTGGGAAAACGGCGAATTGCAGAGAGCCGGGTGCGGATGTGGCTTCCCAAATAGATGACGGTGCCGTTCACGATGAAGCCCACTCCGTTCAAGATCGTAGCGAGGAGAACCATCTGCAGGAGCAGAGGGCTACCTGCTGGCTCGACGAATTGCGGAAAGAGCGCCAGCACGAAAAGCGCCATTTTCGGGTTGAGGAGATTGGTGGCGAGACCTTCCACGAAAATCCGCTTGCCCGAGCGTCGCATGAGCGAGGAAGAGGGAGCGAAGGCGGATCCTCGTGTTCTGACCGTCTTGTAGGCGAGATAGAGCAGATAGACGCAGCCGGCCCAGCGCACGACTTCGTAGGCGACAGGCACGGTGAGAAAGAGGCGGGATAGCCCAAGCCCGGCCGCGATAGCGTGGCAATACGTGCCGGCAGCTATTCCCGCATAGGTGAGAAATCCTGCAGATCGCCCCTGGCTGACACTCCGCGACGCAATCAGCAGCATATCGGGACCGGGCGTTGCGGTGAGGACCAAAGACGCGGCGGCGAAAAGCAATAATGTGGAAGAATCCGGCATGAAAATTTCCCTTTGAAACAGAGCCGGAATTCCCGTCTATCATCGCCTCCCGCGATTGCAATAGTTCATCGTTAAAGATGGGCCGAAATCACATTCAGGTTAAATGCAAGCCAAGACCGCGCCGTCGGCTTCATCGACAGTATTTTCCCTTTTGCCAATGCCGGTTGATTGATTATATCCTTACCAAGGATCAACGGAGTGGATTTGAAGAACGAGATGGGGTTCCCGACAACGCCGGTTTCTGATGCCGCTACTGCGCTGGACGAACGCTCGAAGGAAATCTTCCGCCGCATCGTCGAAAGCTATCTTGAGCACGGCGAACCGCTTGGCTCCCGCAATCTCTCCCGTTTGCTGCCGATGTCCCTTTCGCCGGCATCCGTGCGCAACGTGATGAGCGATCTGGAAGAGCTCGGCCTGATCTATTCCCCGCATATCAGTGCAGGACGGTTGCCGACCCAGGTCGGATTGCGCTTTTTCGTCGATGCCTTCATGCAGGTCGGCGATCTCTCGGCCGAAGACCGCGCCAACATCGACCGGCAGGTTCGCGGCAGCAACCGCGACCAGCCGATGGAAGCCGTCATGAGCGAAGCAAGCCGCATGTTGTCGGGCATTTCCCGCGGTGCCGGTCTCGTCATAACCGCCAAGAACGATGCGGTGCTAAAGCATGTCGAATTCATTCGCCTCGAGCCGACGAAGGCTCTTGCGGTTCTCGTCGGCGACCATGACCAGGTGGAAAACCGCATTATCGAGCTGCCAGCCGGCGTAACATCGTCCCAGCTGACGGAAGCGGCGAATTTCCTGAATGCCCACATGACGGGCCAGACGCTGCCGGAACTGCGCAAGCAGCTTCAGTCGCTGAAGGAAAATGTCCGTCATGAGCTCGACATTCTGTCAAGGGAACTCGTCGAACGAGGCATCGCGGTATGGTCCGGCGACGGAGACGAGAGCAAGCCGGGCCAACTGATCGTGCGCGGTCGCTCCAACCTTCTCGCAGATGTCGGCGCGGACGATCTCGATCGGCTACGGCTGCTTTTCGATGATCTCGAAAAGAAGGACAGCCTGATCGAGATTCTCAATCTGGCGGAGAGCGGCCCGGGTGTGCGCATCTTCATCGGCTCGGAAAACAAACTGTTTTCGCTCTCCGGCTCCTCGCTGATCGTTGCGCCCTACCGGGATGAAGACGACAAGGTTGTCGGCGCTGTCGGCGTAATCGGCCCGACACGCCTCAACTATGCCCGCATCGTCCCTATGGTGGATTATACCGCCCAGCTGATTTCCAGGATGTCGAGGCCCGGCTCCTGACGAAGCGTGCTTCAAGGTCGAATGGCCGTGGAGAACAAGGCTTCTTCGCGACAAAGTCTTGATTTTTCCGAGCCAAACCTCGATATCGGGGGCAAATCCCAAGGACAATACTATTCGGAGACCGTCATGACCGACGAAACAACGAAAAACGGACCTGATGCCACGGCGGCCGACAACTTTGCGGATATCGCGCAGGAGAATGCCGATGCCGTCGATCAGGTCTCGGCCGAACCGGATCCCGTCGAACTTCTGAGGGCTGAGAACGCCGACGTGCGTGAGCGCTTCGTTCGTCTCGCCGCCGACATGGACAATCTGCGTCGCCGTACGGAGCGCGAGGTCAAGGACGCCAAGTCCTACGCCGTTGCCGGTTTTGCTCGCGATATGCTCACCGTCTCGGATAATCTGCGCCGCGCGCTCGATTCCATTCCCGCAGAAGCCCGCGAGACGGCTGACGCAGGCCTCACGACCCTGATCGAAGGCATGGAAATGACCGAACGCTCCATGCTGTCCGCTCTTGAGCGGCACGGCGTGCGCAAGATCAATCCGGTCGGGCAGAAGTTTGATCCCAACTTCCACCAGGCCATGTTCGAAATGCCGAATGCCGAAGTGCCGAACAACACGGTCGTGCAGGTCGTGCAGGACGGCTACATCATCGGCGAGCGCGTTCTGCGCCCTGCCATGGTCGGCGTCGCCAAGGGCGGCCCGAAAATCGTCGAGGCATCCGAGTCGGGCGCCAATAGTCCGCTCGACGAAAAGGACGCCTGATCGGCGCAAAGCTGCATTTTGGAATGAATGACGCCGTGTGTCTTTCGACGCGCGGCGTTTTTGTTTGATGCCTTTCGTCTTTGCGTGGACGTCGTTCGGAGGCTCTGCCGCTGGCCGGCCTGTTGCGCGACGCCGTTTCGCATGCTAACACTGAACCAAATGGTTCAGTTTTCGACAGGTCGCCTTGATGCCTCCTTTGCCGCACTCTCGGACGCCACGCGACGCGGCGTTCTGGAGCAGCTCGGCGGTGCGGATGCTTCGATCACGGAACTCGCAGACAAGTTCCACATGACGCTTACGGGCATGAAGAAGCACGTCGGCATCCTGGAACAGGCGGGGCTGGTTACGACGGAGAAGGTCGGGCGCGTGCGGACCTGCAGGCTCAGCCTGCGCGCGCTCGAGGAGGAGGCAGCGTGGATCGAAGCACGCCGCCGGATCTGGAACACGCGCTTCGACGCGCTGGACCAGGTCGTCGAGGCTTTGAAACGGAAGGAGAAAATCGATGGGCAGCAGAGTGAGTGACAGCCGCACGGCAGTCGAACGGAGGTCCGAGCTCGAACTCGTCGTGACGCGGACCTTCAATGGTCCGGTTCGTCTCGTCTTCGACGCATGGACCAAACCTGAATTGTTCAAGTTGTGGTGGGCGCCGAAGTCGATTGGCGTCCCCCTGCTTTCCTGCGAAATGGATGTTCGCACCGGGGGCGGCTATCGTATCGCGTTCGGACGCGACGCCTCTAATTCCATGGCCTTCTTCGGCAAATATCTCGAAGTGACGCCGCCTTCGCGCCTCGTCTGGACCAATGACGAAAGCGGTGAAGGCGCCGTCACCACCGTCACTTTCGAGGAAGAGGACGGCAAGACGCTGCTGGTCCTGCGAGAACTCTATCCCTCCAAGGAAGCCCTAGACCAGTCGTTCGTCGGCATGGAAGACGCGATGCCCGAGCAGTTCGAGCAGCTGGATGAACTTCTCATCACCCTGGGCGCGGGCGTCTGATAGCCGCGCCTTCAGCTCAATCAGCCATGCCTCTAGGGGGATGAAAGAGGGAATTGGGCCGCTATCGGCCCTTTGCGGACATAGCCTTGCCAAGCCAAGCGGTATAAAACCCTCACCGGATTCCCGCGGTCGCCACAAATAAAGTTGGTTCATCCGATGAGCGCAGAAGATTCAATAATGGCTATCGTTAGAGATGTGGCGTCTGGTTACAGCGTTCTCGTGGAAGACGATGGACGAGTGGCTTATGGTTATTTAACTGATAGGAAAAACAAATTTATCGCTGACGTATGGCTATACAACCGTAGCCATGCCCCGGCTGAGGGCCAATGGCACGACAAAGAGGCAATGCCATTTTTGAATCCTGCTGAATATGTACGTACCGACCTCGCAATTCGATTCATGGAGCAACCGGCAGACGTACGTATTTCTTGGGAAGCATCCGAGCAATATGAAGCCATTGCCAGGATATATTTACACGATGAACTGGTGGGCATTTTAGTGCCGGGGGCGAAACCCGGTTGGAGCGTCCTTGCTACCAAGGACGGCCCAATCGCTAAAAGATTTATCGACCATTGGAAATGATTATGCGTGGGGCGAAGATTCCATGACGGCTTTCGGCCCAAACCGGTCACTCATCGATTTCTACGACAAACTGCCCGCAGAGGAAATCAAACGCTTTGTGCTCTTCATCGTACACTCTAAAGCGAACCTCTTCGCGAAAGTCTGACCTTTTGTGCTCGATCATCAAATGGATGCCGGAAAAGTTCGATACCTTAATGGGCTCGAAATCGATACATTGGTCGAAATAGTAGGTAATGGTGTTCTTCTCAGTCAAATCAGGCCGAGCCATAATCAGCTTGATGAACAAAAAATCGTTCTTTTCCGGACCTCTTTTGGCAACAAGTTCGTCTACTCGCCAGTACCGCCAATGCCTCCTTTTATATAGCTCGTCGATGCTATCGATCAGCACGTAAGTTCTCCCCAAAAGAGTTGGCACGCTGCATTCAGCGCTCTCCGGGCATCGCCGCTTTGCCCATTGCAGAGATACGCCGGCTTTGTCATGCTATTCCGATGAACCCAAGTCTCGTTTGCGACCGTGATACTTTCATTGAATTTCTCAGGCAGTTGAGGATGGATCTGAATGATTCTGGCGCAACAGGGCAATGGGAAAACGCTGATCTCGCATGCTTTTTGGAAGCCATACAGGCATGGGTAATCGATTGGCAGCAGCCATTGCCGGGTAATCCGTGGGAACACGCCGCCACGCTGCTCGCAGCCGCGAAAATCTACGAATAATTCGGCCCCGCAGACGGCAAATCGTGCCGGGCGCCCGAAAGGCCATTTCTCGCCAGCGGCGAGAAGATGCCGGTAGGCGGACGGAGAGATGGGGTAGCGAAACGATAAATAGAGTGAGCGGCGAGCGAAGGATAATACCTTCCGTCTGCTGTGCCGCCCATCATCCGGCCCCTCAGGCCACCTTCTCCCGGAGGGAGAAGGGAGATATCAGCCGCTTCAAGCGGCGTTGGACGCCTGTTCCTGGTTGAGGAAAGCGTAGATGGCCGAAGCCGAGTTGGTGGCCCTGAGCTTGGCGACCAGATCCTGGTCGCGCAGCACGCGGGCAATCCGCGACAGGGCCTTCAGGTGATCCGCGCCGGCGCCCTCGGGGGCGAGCAGCAGGAAGACGAGATCGACCGGCTGATCGTCCAGTGCCTCGAAATCAACCGGTGCCTCCAGGCGGGCGAAGATGCCGATAATGGATTTTACGCTTGTGAGCTTGCCGTGCGGGATGGCGATGCCGTTGCCGACTCCGGTGGAGCCGAGGCGCTCGCGCTGCAGAATGACATCGAAAATTTCCCGCTCGGGCAGTCCCGTGAGTTTGGAGGCTTTGATCGCCAGTTCCTGAAGCAGCTGTTTTTTGGAATTAGCCTTCAAGGCGGGGATGATTGCATCTTGTTGCAGAAGATCTGCCAACGCCATTCTCTTCGTTCCTTCGTGTCGCCGAGATTCGATGACCGGGAAGCGGCGGCCCGTGGGCCGCCGCCCATCTTCATTTCTCAGCCTTTGATATTGGCTGCGTCGATCCAGCCAATGTTGCCGTCTTGTCGGCGGTAGACGATATTCAAGTGATCCTTGCCAGGGCTGCGGAACAGAAGCAGCGGCTCGTCGGTCATGTCGAGCGCCATCACGGCGGTCGCGACCGACATGGTCTTCAGCTGCTTCGTGCTCTCAGCGACGATCGCGGGTGCGAAGTCGTCGGCAATTTCATCATCCTCATCAGGGACGCCGTCCATGACCGTGTAGGCAACCTCGGCAAAGCCGTTGATATGGTTCGCTGCCTGATGATCCTTCAGCTTGCGCTTGTAGCGGCGCAGACGTTTCTCGATCCGGACTTGAGCGGCATCGAACGCGAGTTGAGGATCCATTGCCTCGCCGGCTGCGTGCAATACCACGCCGCTGTCGAGATGAACTTTGCAGTCTGCCGCGTAGCGTGAGCTGGATTTCTCAACTGTCACCTGGCCCGAATACCCCCCGTCGAAGTATTTCGTGACGGCCATACCGACCTGGTCTTCGATCCGTTGACGGAAAGAATCGCCAATTTCCATATGTTTACCGGATACACGCACACTCATGGAGTTTCCCTTCTTGTAGTGATCTGCGCGTATCAGTTTACGCCAAGCCTCAAGCTCATCCAAGCACTTCGCACGATTGAAGACAAATTGCGTTTGTCAGGCGCCTTCAGGATGATGGGGATAAGTCTCACGGTAATGTCTTGCACCGATTGCGGCGGGCTTCTAGCCGCGACTAAGGCGAAAGTCAACAGTCTCTTAACGAATCGAAATATCCCGACAGCGTATGGTTGAAGATGCTGTGGCTTAGAAACCGGAGACTTTCGCAAGCGCCCGCTTCTCCCTGCGCCGCTGGACGGAAGAGGGGATGTTCATCGCTTCGCGATATTTGGCGACGGTTCGGCGTGCGAGCTCGATGCCGCCTTTCTTCAACGTGTCGACGATATCGTCGTCGGAAAGCACCGCCTCCGGGCTCTCCTGCAGGATCAGCGTCCGTATCCGGTGACGGACCGCTTCCGCCGAGTGACTGTCCCCGCCCTCGACCGCGCCGATCGAGACGGTGAAGAAGTACTTGAGCTCGAACAGGCCCCGAGGCGTCAGCACGTATTTGTTGGAGGTAACGCGGCTGACGGTCGACTCGTGCATCTTGATCGCGTCGGCGACGGTCTTGAGATTGAGAGGCCGCAGGTGATCGACGCCATTAACCAGGAAGGCGTCCTGCTGTCGGACGATCTCGCTTGCCACCTTCATCATGGTCTTGGCGCGCTGGTCGAGGCTGCGCGTCAGCCAATTGGCGTTCTGAAGACATTCGGACAGGAATGCGTAATCGCCCCCCGTCTTGGAGATCGACGCGAAATAGGATTGGTTCACCAGGACCTTGGGCAGCGTATCCGGGTTGAGCTCGACCAGCCAGCTTCCGTCGGCCGATGGGCGCACGATGATGTCGGGCATGATCGCCTCGGACACGCCGGTCTCGAAGCCGCTGCCCGGCTTCGGGTTGAGCTGGCGAATCTCGGTCATCATGTCGAGAAGGTCTTCCTCGTCGACGCCGCACACCCGCTTGAGCGTGGCGAAATCGCGTCGGGCCAGCAGATCGAGGTGCTCCAAAAGCATCGCCATCGCGGGATCCAGCCGATCCTTCTGCTTGAGCTGGATTGCCAGGCATTCGCCGAGCGAGCGGGCGAATACGCCGGGTGGATCGAGCGTCTGCAATATGCCGAGCACACGCTCGATTTCCGCAGTTTCCGTGCCGAGCCGGCCGGTCGCTTCGTCGATATCTGCCCGCAGGTAGCCGGCATCGTCGAGCTGGTCGATCAGCTGCTGGGCGATCAGCCGGTCGGCCGGGGAGGGCAGCAGGAACGGGATCTGCTGGTTCAGATGATCGCGCAGCGAGATCTGCCCGGCGACGAAATCGTCGAGATCGTATCCTTCGCTCGGCTCCGAACTGCCGGGCATGGATTTCCACTGGCTGAGCAATTCGGGCGCATCGAGGCGCTGCGGCGGGCCGTCATCGGGAAAGACGTTGCTGAAATTGGTATCCAGTTCGGCGTTCAGCCGATCCGCATGACCGGTATTGTCGCTTTCATACCAGTCGCTTTCCAGGTTGCCGCTTCCATGATCGGAGCCGTCTTCGCCGTGACTGTCGTAGCCATCATCTTCTGCCTGGCGACCGTCCTCGCTGCCCATTTCGCCGTCATTTGTCGTAAATTCGAGCAGCGGATTCTTTTCGACTTCCTGGGCGATGAATTGGTTGAGCTCGAAATGCGTCATCTGCAGCAGCTGGATGGATTGCATCAGCTGCGGCGTCATTACCAAACTCTGGCTTTGGCGCAGAAAAAGGTTGGCAGATAACGCCATGATGGACGCGAAACTCCCTTCGACTCCCAGGGAAATCGCTCTTTATCGCTTGGGAAAAAGGCACGGATTTCCAACTGGCCCAAAAATTGCTTTTTTATTGGGTTTGGTCAAGCGGAACAGTAAGGGGAAGGTGAATTTCTAGCCTGCCGGTACGGTATCAGAGGCTGAAATTGTCGCCAAGGTAGAGTCTGCGCACTTCCGGATTGTTGACGATGTCATTGGCGCGACCGTGGGTCAGCACCTCACCCGCATGGATGATATAGGCGCGGTCGATCAGCCCGAGCGTCTCGCGCACATTGTGGTCCGTGATCAGAACGCCGATCCCGCGGGCCGTCAGATGGTGGACGAGGTTCTGGATGTCGGCGACCGAGATCGGATCGACGCCCGCGAAGGGTTCGTCAAGCAGCATGAAGGTCGGGTCCGTGGCAAGCGCACGGGCGATTTCCAGCCTTCGGCGCTCACCGCCCGACAGTGCGACGGCCGGAACCGCGCGCAGGTTGCGGATGTGGAATTCCTCAAGCAGGCTGTCGAGCTTCTGCTCGCGCTGGGCCCGGCTCTTTTCGTGAACCTCGAGAACGGCGCGGATATTCTCCTCGACCGTCAGGCCGCGAAAGATCGAAGCTTCCTGCGGAAGGTAACCGACGCCGAGACGAGAACGACGATACATCGGCATGGTCGTAACGTCATTGCCATCGATCTCGATCGTCCCTTCGTCGACAGGCACGAGACCGGTGATCATGTAGAAACAGGTCGTCTTACCCGCACCGTTCGGCCCGAGCAGCCCCACGGCCTCGCCGCGCCGCACCACAAGCGAGACGCCGTTGACGACGCGTCGCGTCCGATAGGTCTTGGTCAGGCCGCGCGCTATCAGGGTGCCCTGATAGCGGGTTTTGTCCGGGGCACCCGTTTCGGATACACCAGTCTGCGGCCCGGCTTTGCCGGGCTTAGTGGGGAGCGACATTATTTTCACGTAGGGACCGGGATCAGTTACTTTTCTGAGTTGCGGACGGCTGCGACTTCGGGTCGAGCTGAATCTGGACGCGGCCCCCGCAGCTATCCAATTGCGCTTCCCCGGTATTCATGTGAACGGTCAGCTTGCAGCCCGTGAAAACATTCGGTCCATCCGTCAGGACGACTTTGTCGCCGTTGAGGATGGCGAGCTGGCCTGCCATGTCGAAGGAGCCGTTGTCGGCCGTCGCTGTCTGCGTTCCCGAAACGATATAGACCTTGTCATTGACCAGGATGTGGTCGATGTCGGCATCGCCGGAGACGAGCGAATTGTTGCCCCCGCCGGCGGCGGGCGTCTTGGCGGCCGGCTTTGCGTCAGCGGCCGGTTTTGCGTCGGCTGCGGGCTTGGTGCCGGCTGCATTGGCATCGGCAGGCTGCTTCTTCTTATAGAAGACCGTCATCGTGCCGGCCTGCATCGTGGTCGTTCCCTGAACGACCTTGACGTTGCCGGTGAAAACGGCCGTGCTTTCCTGATCGTGGATCTGCAGCTTGTCGCTTTCGATCTGGATCGGCTGATCCTTCGAAAGCTTCAGGCCCGGCATGTTGCTGGTCGTCGACTGCTGGGCACCCGCGCTTGCGGCCGCCAGAAGTCCAAGCATGCCTATCGTCCCAGCCAAGGCGGCTTTGCGAAGGCCAGAGGTAGAGAATGAGAAGCGACAATCGTTTGTCATGGGCCGTCCGGCTGTTAGGTGCCTGAATTATGTATGGTGGATGGGTCGATATGCATTTGAACCTGCCCATCGAATTCGATTACTTTGCCCTTATCGGTCATCTTTACAGATTGCGCAACGACCGATGCACCGCCCTTTTGGATTGCGACCCTATCATTTGAGACAAGGTTACCGGACTTGATGTCCAAGTCGGCGGTTTTGAATTCAGCTCTCATACCGTTGTCCATGACGACGGTAAAGGGCTCGGTCATCTTGAGCGTATCTGCCGAGCGATTGAAGTCGCCGCTGAGGGCTTCCACATGCGCGATCACGTCGGCATTGACGGGCATGGATGCCTTGATGTTCTTCAGGGTGATCAGGTTGGGATTCTTCAGATCCTGCAGCGCCTTTTCCGCCACCATCGAATAGTTCACGCCGTTGGCATTGCGCCCCGCGATCGCCGGCCGCGACATCACCACCTTGCCATCCTCGATCTGGGCGCCTTCGATGGAGATGTTTTCCGGCAGATAGGAGCGCGCCACGGAGACCGCAATGAAGATTGCGGAGATGATGAGGGCGGCAATCGGAAGCAAGAACTTGAGCTTTCTCACCCGTCGGGAATGAAACAACGCAGCGCTATACGCATTGCGGCGCAGCGCGTTGTTTTTTTCCTGGTCAGAAGCTTCAAGAGTGTTGAGCATGCAATGGTCCGTCTATTGGGGCCGGGAGAACTCTGCACTCAGTGCATATTCAAGCTCGCCACGTCCTTTCGCATTATTGCATTGACTTGCCAATATGGATTTTTTTCTGCAACAAACAATCTCGGCAGAAAAATCCATTCTATGAATGTTTCATATGACTGGGTGTGTGCCGCTACTGCTCAAACCGCCCAGGAAACTATGTGTCCGCTTCGTGACACGGAGGGAAATAGGACGTCATGGACAGTTCTGCAATCGCAGACAGGCGGCAATTGCGCCGCAAAGTCGGTTTTTGGCGCATTGTGGCCGTTTTGCTTCTCGTGGCGTTAGGCTTCGCGCTCTATAGCGTCGCCGGCGGCGACCTCGTCGTGAACCGGGGGCCGCAGATCGCGAGGGTCAAAATATCAGGCCTTATCCAGGATGATACCGAACTTCTAGAGCGGCTGAAGAAGATCGAGGACGATAACCGGGTGAAGGCGTTGATCGTCTCCATTTCCTCGACCGGCGGCACGACCTATGGCGGTGAACGGATATTCAAGGCGATCCGCGCGGTGGCCGCAAAGAAACCCGTCGTCTCCGACATCCGCACGGTGGCTGCCTCGGCCGGCTACATGATTGCCACGGCTGGCGACGATATCGTTGCCGGCGAGACCTCGATCACCGGCTCGATCGGCGTCATTTTCCAGTATCCGCAGGTAAAGGATCTGATGGACAAGGTCGGGGTCTCCCTGGACGAGATCAAGTCGGCGCCCCTGAAGGCGGAGCCATCGCCCTTCCATCCGGCCAGTGACGATGCCAAGGCAATGATCCGCAATCTTGTCATGGACAGCTACGACTGGTTCGTGGATCTGGTTGCCGATCGCCGCAAGCTGCCGCGCGACGAGGTTGTGAAGCTCGCCGACGGCAGCATCTTTACCGGGCGCCAGGCGCTGAAGAACAAGCTCGTCGACAGCCTTGGCGGCGACGAGGCGATCCGCGCCTATCTTGATACTCGCAAGGTCGGCAAGGACATCCCGATCGTCGATTGGGATGCCTCCGGCAAGAGGTCCTCCTTCTTCTTCTCCAAGGCCGCTGCCGGCTTGCTAAATCTTTTTGGTTATGGTGATCTCGTTAAGGGAGAGGACTTCCAGAAACTTATGACCGAGAAGTTGTTTCTTGACGGCCTGCTTTCTGTTTGGCAGGGTGTCGGGCATTGATAAATCAATGATTTAAAGGGGACGACCGTGATCAAGTCGGAATTGGTGCAGATTGTTGCAGCGCGCAACCCGCATCTCTATCACCGCGATGTCGAGAATATCGTCAACGCTGTCCTCGACGAGATCACCGATGCGCTTGCAGGAGGCAATCGCGTCGAGCTTCGCGGCTTCGGTGCCTTCTCGGTCAAGAACCGTCCTTCGCGCTCCGGTCGCAATCCCCGCACCGGAGATACCGTCTTCGTTGAAGAAAAATGGGTTCCCTTTTTCAAAACGGGCAAGGAGCTGCGCGAGCGCCTCAATCCCGGCTCTGGCGACGAGCACGACGACGAAAATTGACATCCGACACCAGCCGGATCGAAAGCCGCTAGAGCAATTCAAGCAAAAGTGTAACGCGGTTTTGCGTCCTGAATTGCGTCGAATCAAGTCGATAGAGCGATTTCGCGATTCGAAGAAAAGCGGGAGCGCTCTAGCGACAAGCGAGCACTTGAACTTGCCTTGATCTTGCCTATTCTGCCGCCGAAAGTTCCGGCTATATGTTGCGGGCTTGGAAAACGGAGATTGCGGATATGGCAAAGAAGATCGTCAACCTGCTGGTTCTGATACCGCTCGGCGTCATTCTCATCGTCTTCTGCGTTGCCAACCGCCAGGCCGCGACGGTCGCCTTCAATCCGTTCCGGCCGGAAGACCAGGTGTTGGCGGTTCACGCTCCGCTGTTCGTCTTCCTTTTCGTGGCGCTGATCCTCGGCATGCTCATCGGCGCCGCCGCCACCTGGTTCAGCCAGGGCCGTCACCGCAAGCGGGCGCGCACCGAGGCTCGTGAAGCGATCCGTTGGCAGGCGGAAGCCGACAGGCATCGCAGCCGCGCCGAACAGATCGCCGGTCACCTTCCGTCCAAATAGGGTCTATCCTGACATCTCTGCGGCCACGCTCAGCTGCATGTCCAGATAATCCCCCTCTGGCGAGGTGCCGTTGCCGGTGACCTGGAAGCCGAGGGACGCGTAAAAGCCCATCGCGCGCTTGTTCCTCACAAGGCATTTCAGGCGGTAGGCTCGAACGGGCCATCCAGGCAGGAATTCTAAGAGGGCGGTGCCTGCACCCTGGCCCTGAAAACGCGGCCTGATGTAAAGCATATGGATGAAGTCCTCAGGCTCCCACAAAGCCAGGAATCCGGCAATGCCGACGGCCCTGTCCTCGCACACGAAAACCCGCTCGCCGCGCGTATGGGCAGCAAAGTCCTCCTCGTGGAATTGGCCTGGATCGACCCATGTGAAGGTCGTGCGGCGCACATAGAGGTAGATATCCGAAAGCACTGTCCGGTCTTCCCGCTCGGCCGGCCTGATCGTCCAAGATCTGTTCGTCAACATTCTCCCTCTATTGGCTGACCGCCGCGTTGAAATCGGCGAAGAATTGCTGCGCCAGTTTCCCGGCGGCGGATCCGATGAGCCGCGACCCGATCTGCGCGATCCTGCCGCCGATTTCAGCGCCGGCCTCGTAATGAAGGATAGTTTCCCTGCCATCCTCCTCGAGCACCACATTCGCCGACCCCTTGCCGAAACCGGCAAGTCCGCCCTTGCCCTCGGCCGAAATCGTGTAGCTCTCAGGGCTGCGGACGTTGGAAAGCGTGATCGCGATGGTAAAACCTGCCGAAATCAGCCCCACCTTGACCTTGACCCGCGCCGTCAATTCGCTTTCCGAAACCCATTGCAGGCTCTCGCATCGAGGAATGCACTGCATGAGAATGTCAGGGTCATTCAGGGCGGTCCACACCACATCGCGTGGCGCGGCAATCCGCTCTTGCCCGGTCATGTCCATGCAATTCCTCCCATTTCCGCATTCGAGCCGGGATAATCGCAGATCGGAAACCGCTTTGCCAAGTGGCGCCCAGATGCTATTTCGCCGGTGACAATCTCATCCGTCATCACACTTCAAACATATGGCAGTCATGGAACGAGATCCCAAGCCTTGGAGCGTTACCGCTAGCCGCATCACTTACCAGGATCGCTGGATCAAGGTCAGAAGCGACGATTGCCTCACCGCAGACGGCACCTTGGTCGCCCCGTTCCATGTGCTGGAATATCCCGACTGGATTAACGTTGTCCCTGTTATGCCGGACGGACGTGTCCTGCTGGTCAGGGAATACCGGCACGGTCGCGGCGAAATCGTGCTCGGTGTGGTCGCCGGTGGGGTTGAGGAAAGCGACAGACGGTCCGACGACCCTGCCATGGAAGCAGCCAAACGCGAATTGCTGGAGGAGACGGGCTACGAGGCGGACAGATTCGTCAAAATACTCGTGACGCATCCCAATTCGGCGACCCATAACAACATCCATACGACCTATCTTGCGCTCGGCCTCAACAAGGTAGCGGAGCAATCTCTGGATGAGAGCGAAGACGTGCAAGTGCTTTTTCGGCCGCTTGACGATGTCCTTCGCGATCTTCAGTCCGGCGCCCTCATCATGCAGGGCATGCATGTTGCAGCTCTGTATGCAGCGGCACATTGGCTGAAGATAAACGGGGGCTTGAAATAGGCCGGTCATCGCGAGAGGTTGAGCCCTTCGGCTGTAGAACGCCGGCTTAGGTTGATTGCGCCTCGTTTTGTGGCTAGAGGACGCTCTAACTATTTGGACGCGGAAAAGAACGTGAAACAGAAAGAACGCCGGCCGGGACAGAGAAATGCGGCTGCTCCCAATAGCGGGCGGCCCACGGACGATCGTCAGAAGCGCCCCGCCAAGCCGACGGCACCGTCCGCATCGGCGCGAAATCCCAAACCTGCTGCGGTCCGCGAAACGGCGGCTCCCACAGCGCCTGATCGGCCTTTGATCGCCCGCACCGGCGAGCGACCTGCCGAGCGCGTGCCGATCATTCTGGAATCCCTCGGTGCCGGCGACTTTCATCTGATCGACAGCGGCAACGGCCTGAAGCTTGAGCAATACGGACCGTACCGGATCGTCCGTCCCGAGGGGCAGGCGCTGTGGCAGCCGTCGCTGCCGGTCCAAGCATGGGAAAATGTCGATGCCGTCTTCACCGGCGATACCGATGAGGAAGGAACGGGGCGCTGGCGCTTTCCGAAGGCGGCGCTCGGCGAGACCTGGCCGCTGCATCTGCTCGGCGTCGATTTCCATGGCCGCTTCACTTCCTTTCGCCATGTCGGCGTCTTCCCTGAGCAGATCGTCCACTGGACCTGGATGAAAGATCAGGTCGAGAAGGCCGGCCGGCCGCTGAAGGTCCTGAACCTCTTCGGCTATACCGGCGTCGCCTCGCTGGTGGCGGCTGCCGCCGGCGCCGAAGTCACCCATGTCGATGCCTCCAAGAAGGCGATCGGCTGGACGCGCGAGAACCAGGCGCTCGGCCGCATGGAGAAGCTGCCGATCCGCTGGATCTGCGAAGACGCGATGAAGTTCATCCTGAGGGAGGAACGACGTGGCAGTACCTATGACATCATCCTGACCGATCCGCCGAAATTCGGCCGCGGCCCGAACGGCGAAGTCTGGCATCTCTTCGAGCACCTACCGCTGATGCTGGATATCTGCCGCGAGATCCTGTCGCCGAAGGCGCTCGGCCTCGTCTTGACCGCCTATTCGATCCGCGCCAGCTTCTATTCGATCCACGAGCTGATGCGCGAGACCATGCGTGGCCGTGGTGGCGCCGTGGAATCGGGCGAGCTGGTCATCCGCGAAGCAGGCCTCGATGGAAAGACCCCGGGCAAGGCGCTTTCCACCTCTCTCTTTTCCCGTTGGGTGCCGAAATGAACGAATTCCAGGAGCGCGGTCCGCGCCGGGTCGGTCAGGTGAAGGAAGTTACCTCCCTTGCCAACCCTGTTATCAAGGACATCAAGGCGCTGACATCGAAGAAGACGCGCGAGGAGACCGGCACCTTCATGGCCGAGGGCCTGAAGCTGGTCATCGATGCGCTGGAGCTCGGCTGGACCATCCGTACGCTCGTCTACGCCAAGGCAGCCAAGGGCAAGCCGCTGGTCGAGCAGGTCGCCGCAAAGACGGTGGCCTCGGGCGGACTGGTGCTGGAAGTGAGCGAGAAGGTCATTTCCTCGATCACCCGTCGCGACAATCCGCAGATGGTGGTCGGCATCTTCGACCAGCGCTGGACGACGCTGCGAGACATCCATCCGAAGCCGGGCGAAACCTGGGTGGCGCTCGACCGCGTCCGTGATCCCGGCAATCTCGGTACGATTATCCGAACCGTCGATGCGGCCGGCGCCTCCGGCGTCATCCTCGTCGGCGAGGCAACCGATCCCTTTTCACTGGAAACCGTGCGCGCCACGATGGGGTCGGTCTTTGCCGTCCCGGTCGCCAAAGCGACAGCCGAAGAGTTCCTCGCCTGGAAGAAGGGCGCCGGGGTTTCGGTCGTTGCCACGCATCTCGCAGGCGCCGTCGATTACCGGACCATCGACTACAAGAAGAAGCCCGTCGTCATTCTGATGGGCAATGAGCAATCCGGCTTGCCCGACATGCTTGCGAAAGAGGCGGATGCGCTTGCCCGCATCCCGCAATCCGGTCGCGCCGACAGCCTCAACCTGGCAGTCGCGACAGCAGTGATGCTGTTTGAGGCCCGCCGCCACATCCTGACGCTCAGCGAGACCAGATGACCGAACTTCCGTCCACCGAGCCGCGCAAATCCGCATTGTTTTCCCGGCCATTGCCGATCCTGATCTTCATCGTCATCGCCGTCATTCTCGACCAGGCGATCAAGATCGCCGTCGACCGCTTTCTGCCGCTGCAGGAGGCTGTTCCGGTCATTCCCATGCTGGCGCTTTACCGGACCTATAATGTTGGGGTCGCCTTCTCGATGCTGTCAGGCATGGACGGCTGGTTCATCGTCGGCATGCGCCTTGTCATCGTCGTTTTCGTGCTCTGGCTATGGCACCGTACGTCGAAGGACCGCTGGCTCGCCCATCTCGGCTTTGCGTTGATCATATCAGGTGCGCTCGGCAACCTTGTCGATCGTTTTCTCTACGGCCACGTGATCGACTATGTCCTGTTCCACACCGAGACATGGTCCTTTGCCGTTTTCAATCTCGCCGACAGCTTGATTTCGGTAGGCGCAGCGGCAGTCATTTTGGATGAGCTGCTGCTACCAAAAAAGGCCAAAGGATAAAGTTTTAACGATATCTGGAAGGCATTTGGAAGGGTGCTCATGTTAGAGGGCTCACATGAGCGCTCTCGGAAATCTGCAGGACAGGCTGGCGTCCACCTTTGGTGACGGCGCGCGCAGATCTGGTGTCCCGCGGATCGATGCGCCTCCGCTTGCGCCGGAAAATCTGGCCGATGGCCATATCCCTGAAAACGCTGAAAATTCGCCGCCCCAGGCCAGATCGCCTCGACTTCCGGAGCGGCTTCATCGCTACTGGCTGAGTGGCGGCGGTCTTGTTGCCGGCGTCCTGATGCTCTCCATCGGCTATGCCGGTGGTCCGCTGGCTCTGGCCGCCTTCCTCATCCTTGTGGCCGTCGCGATCGCCGTGACAGATTTTGTCAGACACAGCCAAGGCACGGCAGGCCGCGTTCATTCGTCGCAGCCGAAGACTTACACCGAGCATCAGTATGACCGGCAGTGGGAGCAGGACGAACGCGCCATGCTTCTTGCGACCATACACGACCAGCTCGGCGACATCGCCGTGACACGAAACATGGATCGCCGCATCGTCCGCGCCAACACGGTCTTCCGGCAGATGACAGGCAGGCCGCATCCGGAAGGCATGAGCTGCGAAGAGTTGGGTCTTGCCTTCCGTCCGGGCACCGAGCCCAATCGCTATGATGTCGAGATGTCCACGCCGCTCGGCCAACGCATCTTTGCCTGGCATGACGTCATGATCCGCGATCCGGCCTCCGGCGACCTGATGGTGCAGAGCATCGCCCGCGATGTCACCGACGAACGCCTGACGGCCCACGCCCGCGAGGAAGCCCGCCTGAAGGCGGAATACATCAATGCCGCCAAGTCCCGGCTTCTTGCGACTGTCAGCCATGAGATCCGAACCCCGCTGTCGGGCATTCTCGGCATGAGTCACCTGCTCAGTCAGACGAACCTCACCGCCGAGCAGGGCAATTATCTGGCGGGCATTCGCCAGTCCGGAAACGCGCTGGTGCAGTTGGTCGAGGACCTTCTCGATTTTTCGACGATCGAGGTCGGTCGGTTCGAGCTCCGCCCTCGCGCGGAACCCCTGCGCCAGCTGATCGAAAGCGTCGTCGAGATGCTGTCTCATCGGGCACATGAAAAAGGCATAGAGGTCGGAACGACTGTGTCCGCCGACGTCCCCGAACTCATGAATTTCGACCCCGCACGCCTTCGGCAAGTGCTGTTCAACGTCATCGGCAATGCAGTCAAGTTCACGCATCAGGGCGGTGTACTGATCCGAGCCGGCCTCGATGGAGCCGACCTGCTGATAACGGTAAGGGACAGCGGGCCAGGCATGACGCCGGCTGTACAGGCCCGGATATTCGGCGAGTATGAACAGGCCGGCGACGCGATCGAAAGAAGCGGAGGGACGGGCCTTGGCCTGCCCATCTCAGCCCGCATCATCAAGGAATTCGGCGGCTCGCTGACAGTGACCAGCGAAAAAGGCAAGGGCAGCGAATTTACGATCCGATTCCCCCTAAGCGTATCGCCGGAACACCGCGGTTCGAGCCGTCGTGGCCTGCTGAAGGGAACGCGCGTGCTGCTGCTTGCGCCGGATGGCCCTGCGAGCATCGGCATCGCCAGCACGATCCGCACGCTCGGCGGTCATTGCCAGCGGCTTGAACCCGGCGATATCGGCGGCTTTTCGCTGAGTGCGGTGGGCAAGGCGGACGAGCTGCCGACTGACATCATCGTCGATCACCGTATGGCTCCCTATTTCTTCCGCGAATTTTCGGACCGCGTCCAGATCGCGGCACCCGATCTGCGCAAGATCTTCCTGGTCAATCCCGAGGAACGCGCGATCCGGCCGCTTGATCTCTTCGATGCCTGGCTCATCCGGCCGCTTCGTGAACAGTCGCTGATCGATGTGCTCAGCGGCCGCATGCGGGGCATGGAAAAGCGGGATGCGATCAACGACAACCAGCGTGGTTTCGGCCCGGCAGTACCGGAGGTGAAGCCCCCGACCGGCCTCCGTATCGTTCTTGGCGAGGACGACCCCGTCAACGCCATGCTGGTGCGCGCAACGCTCGTGAAGGCGGGGCACAATGTCCAGCTTGTCGGGGATTTCGAAACCCTTCTCGGCATTGCAGCCGAGATGGGCGAGGACCGGCTGGATCTGATGGTCACGGATCTGTCCATGCCCGGCGGAGAAGGGCTGGATGTGCTTGCTCGGATACGCGCCGGTGAACGCCGCGACGGCCTGCCGGCCCTGCCGATTCTCGTGCTGACCGCCGACCATCGCCAGGAGACTCACAATAAGGCTCTCCTCGAGGGAGCCGATGCCGTACTCGCCAAACCGGTCGATCCGGAGCGTCTGGTGACCGAGGTTCAGAGACTTGCAACCCGCGCTTTGGAGGCCGCTTCCGTCCACTGAAAACCGGCTTTGTGGAAGGTTTTGAACAGGCACGGTTCTTGCATTTCGCATTGCACCATGTCACTTTCCTGTCGTATACATTTGCTTAATGGCGTGTAACCCAACCCGTAGAGGGGAACCGCCATGTCTATCGAAATGTTGAATCGCGAAATTCAGGGCGAAGCAGTTCAGACGTCGAATAAAACCAGTGTGCCCGTGAGCGGCGATGTGTTTGGACGCATCGGCAATCTTGAGACGCGCCTTGCCCGAACGGAGCGCGAGATCGATGCCGCGCAGGCCGTGCGCTTTCGCGTGTTCGTCGAAGAGATGAATGCTCAGTTGCCGGCAGATGCGATGCGCCGCGGGCGCGACGTCGATGCCTATGATTCGATCTGTGATCATCTGCTGGTGCTCGACCGTTCGCTCGAAGGCGATTCGGAAGACCAGATCGTCGGCACCTATCGTCTGCTGCGCCAGGAAGTGGCCATGGCGAACGGCGGCTTCTATTCTGCTTCGGAATTCGCCATCGACGGGTTGCTCGCCCGTCACCCGGAAAAGCGCTTCATGGAGCTCGGGCGCTCCTGCGTACTGCCTGCCTATCGCAATAAGCGCACCGTCGAGCTGCTGTGGCAGGGTAACTGGGCCTACTCGCTGAAGCACGGCATGAGCGCTATGTTCGGTTGCGCTTCCTTCCCGGGTATCCAGCCGGAACAGCATGCGCTCGCCTTGTCCTTCCTGCATCACAATGTGCTTGCAAAGGACGAATGGACCGTTGGCGCGCTTCCGAATCTTGCCCGCACCATGGACCTGATGCCTGTGGAGGCAGTCAATTCCAAGAAGGCGTTGATGGCGCTGCCGCCGCTCATCAAGGGTTATCTGCGCCTCGGCGCGATGGTCGGCTCCGGCGCCGTCGTCGATCAGGCCTTCAACACGACAGACGTCCTAATCGTTCTGCCGATATCAAGCATTTCCGATCGCTATGTGAACTACTACGGCGCCGACGCTGGCCGTTTCGCCAGCTGATTTGCATCCCTGAAGGCTTTGAAACGTCTTCAGGGAGCCATTGCGCGGCTTTGATCACGGGATAGCAAAAACATCGATCTGGTTCGTGATGCCGCGAAGAGCGACATTGTGCGATACCGGCTTCAAGCCGTGGGTGCTCAAGAGTTCTGCCGCCTGGGGATAGCCAAGCACGGAACCGGTTGCGAAGATCTCGTGCGACGTCGCGAGGTTCTGTACGCGCGACGCGATGTTGACCGTCTGGCCGAAATAGTCCTGCCGCTCGTTAAGACTGACCGCAATGCACGGTCCCTCGTGGATACCGATTTTCAGAAGCAGGTCGTCACTGCCGCGCTCCTTGTTGAGGCTGAGCATCGCCTCGCGCATCCGCATGGCAGCCATGATGGCCCGATCGGGCGTCGGAAAAGTGGCCATGACGGCATCTCCAATGGTCTTCACGACGGCACCGGCCTCGGCGCCGACGATATCGTTGAGGATGCCGAAATGGGTCCTCACCAGATCGAAGGCGGCAAGGTCGCCGACGCGCTCGTAAAGCTCCGTCGAGCCGCGCAGATCGGTGAAAAGAAATGTGAGGCTAGTGATCTTCAGCCGCTGATCGACGTCGATCGTGTCGGTGCGGTAGATGTCACGGAACGTCTGGTTGGAAAGCAGCCGCTTGGCCGTCAGGAAAGACCGGCGATTGTGCAGCAGCGAATGAAGCGCGTCGTTGGCAAGGCATACGGATGGAAGGGTGCGCACTTCCGTTCGGTTTTCGACGGAAAGACGTAAGGGTCCTGGTCTGAGCTTAAGCACATCGCCATGCCGCTGCACGCGGTCAAAGACGAGGGAAAGGTTCTGCCGCTCCCTGGTCGGCTCGCCCTGCACGTCGATGAATTGCGCAGCATGCGTGACAGGCTCGAAGATCACGGTGAACTCTGCCGGCAGCTGTAGCGATATGACGGCCTTTTCCCCCGGCGGCAGTTCGAGCGATTCCAGCACGAACGCATCGACCTTTTCCTCGTAACCTTCTTCCGGAAGCTCGATGCCGGAGCCCCAATAGATCTGCCGGAAATATTCTGTGGGAGACAAGGAGTGGGGATCATGCGCCGCGATATGGCGAACGCGCGGGCTGACTGTGAAGGTCACCTCGACCATCTCGTCCAGCGTCGGCTCATAACCGGCGGCGCATAGCGCGCAGCTATAGGTATCGCTCTGGATGGTCTTCAGTGAGGTATTGGCATCGAGAACGCCGCCGCAGCCCGGGCAAAGGACGTTCCAGGACATCTCGAACAGCCCGAGCCGCGCTGCATGCAGAAAGGCGTTGACCGTCAAGTCTTCGTCGAATCCGTACTTGTTCGCAAAGGCAAGCGCATTCACGCGGCAAAGATGATGGTCGGGTGCTTCGACGACCAACCGCTCTATGGCATCCGCAATATCAGGCAGCGCCGAATGCCTAAGCGCTGCAAACAGGGGCATAGCGTCATCCATCTTGCGATTTTATACCGAAATCACGACTGCGGACAGCGTCTTTCTTTCATACGCGGACAGGTCGGACACGCATGATCGAGATGGCTTTTGGAGGGAGATGGTGGAAATCGTCATTCAATTGCATTACACCCTATTCTGGTTGAAGGAGACAGTAGATGGCGTCGACCGCGCTTGTTCAGACAAGGATTGATCCGCAGATCAAGGAACGCGCTACTGCTGTTCTTGAGACAATGGGGCTGACGGTTTCCGACGCCGTTCGAATATTGCTCACCAGAACTGCCAATGAAGGCGCCTTGCCGCTTGAGCTTTTAAGTAATGGTGAGGCGCACGACACTTGGTTTCGAACCAAGGTTCTGCAGGCGCTTGCCGATACGCGGCCGGATATCGACGACGCGGACGTCGAAGCACATTTCGAAGAGCGGCGAGCTCAGGCGCTGCAAGAAATTGATGAGGCTGATCAGTGAAGCTCGTCTGGGCGCGCTATGCACTTTCCGATCGCGACGGCATCTTTACCTATATTCGAGCTGAAAATCCGAAAGCCGCAGTTTTAATCGACCAACAAGTCGCATCGGCAGCACGTCGTCTCCTAGAATTTCCGGAAAGCGGCAGGATCGGACGCATCGAGGGCACACGAGAACTGGTTGTCCCGCGAACGCCCTACATCCTTGCCTAAATCATACTGCCCGATCGCATCCGAATCCTACGCGTTCTCCACGGAGCCCAGATGTGGCCGGATGAGCTTTCCACGGATTAAAACCCAGCGCCGTCTGACCGGACATGCTGACAATCGAGCCAAAGGCTAGGCGACAGCGGCGGTCGGAAGGCCGCCGCTGTCGAGTTGAACTTACGTCCCAGCCCCATAGGCAGCGATCGCCGCCATGTTGACGATGTCGGAATCCTTGGCGCCCATGGAGGTGATCTGCACCGGCTTGTCGAGGCCAACGAGCAGGGGACCGATGACGGTGGAGCCGCCCAGTTCCTGCAGCATCTTGGTCGAGATCGAGGCCGAGTGGAAAGCCGGCATGATGAGCACGTTGGCGGGGCCGGAGAGACGGCAGAAGGGATATTGCCCCTCCATGATCTTGCGGTTTAGCGCAACGTCAGCCGCCATTTCTCCGTCATATTCGAAATCGACCCGGCGCTGATCGAGGATGGCGACAGCCTCGCGCACCCGCTCCGAACGTTCGCCCGAGGGATGGCCGAAGGTGGAATAGGCGAGCAGGGCGACGCGCGGCTCATAGCCCATGCGGCGGGCAAGGCTTGCGGTCTCCTCGGCAATCTCCGCAAGCTCGAGCGCCGTCGGCATATCGTGCACGGCGGTATCGGCAACGAAGACGGTGCGTCCGCGGGCCAGCACCAGCGAAACGCCGATCACGCGGTGTCCCGGCTTGGGGTCGATGCAGCGGCGCACGTCTTCCAGCGCGGTTGAGTAGTTGCGGGTAACCCCCGTCACCATGCCGTCGGCGTCGCCCATTGCCACCATGCAGGCGGCGAAATGGTTGCGGTCGTTATGGATCAGGCGAGTGACATCGCGCAAGAGATAGCCTTTTCGCTGCAGCCGCGCATAGAGGTAGTCGATATAGGCATCGACGCGTGTCGAGATGCGAGCGTTGACGATTTCCAGTCCCGGCCGGTTGAGGTCGATGCCCGCCCGTTCCGCAGTTGCGTGAATGAGGTCCTCGCGGCCCAGCAGGATGGCGGTGCCGAGCTGCTGGTTGGCATAGGAGAGGGCCGCGCGCATGACCTGCTCTTCTTCGGCCTCGGCAAAGACGATCCGCTTCTGGTGCCGGCGAACCCGTTCATAGAGCCGCGCAAGCGTGGAGGCGATCGGGTCGCGGCGGGCCGAGAGTTCCCGCGCATAGGCGGCCATGTCCGTGATGGCCTTTCGCGCAACGCCCGTCTCGATCGCCGCTTCGGCGACCGCAACGGGAATGGCCGAGATCAGCCTGGGGTCGAAGGGCACGGGAATGATATATTGTGGCCCGAAGCGCGGCCGGGCACCCTGGTAGGCAGCGACGACGTCGTCGGGCACATCCTCGCGGGCAAGACTGGCCAGCGCCTTGACGGCGGCGATCTTCATCTCGTCGTTGATGGTCGTGGCGCGCACGTCGAGCGCACCGCGGAAGATATAGGGAAAGCCGAGAACGTTATTGACCTGGTTCGGGTAGTCCGAACGACCTGTGGCCATGATCGCGTCGTCGCGGATGTGGGCCACTTCTTCCGGCGTGATTTCCGGGTCGGGATTGGCCATGGCAAAGATGATCGGCTTGTCCGCCATCGAGCGGATCATCTCTTCCGAGAAGGCGCCCTTCTGCGAAAGGCCGAAGACGACGTCGGCGTCCTTCATGGCTTCTTCCAGCGTGCGGCTGTCGGTCTTTGCCGCATGCGCCGATTTCCACTGGTTCATGCCTTCGCTGCGGCCCTGGTAGATGACGCCCTTCGTGTCGCAGAGAATGATGTTCTCGGGATTGAAGCCCATCGCCTTGATGAGCTCGACGCAGGCGATTGCCGCGGCACCCGCCCCGTTGCAGACGAGCTTCGTCGTCTTCAGGTCGCGGCCGGTCAGCTCCAGCGCGTTGATAAGACCGGCAGCTGCGATGATCGCTGTGCCGTGCTGATCGTCATGGAAAACCGGGATATCCATGAGTTCGCGCAGGCGCTGCTCGATGATGAAACAGTCCGGCGCCTTGATGTCTTCGAGGTTGATGCCGCCGAAGGAGGGGCCGAGATAGCGCACGCAATTGATGAACTCGTCGACATTTTCCGTATCGACTTCGAGGTCGATGGAATCGACGTCGGCGAAGCGCTTGAAGAGAACGGACTTGCCTTCCATGACCGGCTTCGATGCCAGCGCGCCGAGATTGCCGAGGCCGAGGATGGCGGTGCCGTTGGAAATGACGGCGACCATGTTGCCGCGGGACGTATAGTCATAGGCAGTACCGGGATCGGCGGCGATCGCCTTGACCGGAACCGCGACACCCGGCGAATAGGCAAGCGACAGATCGCGCTGCGTCGCCATCGGCTTGGTCGGATTGATCTCCAGCTTGCCGGGGCGACCCTGCGAATGGAAATCGAGCGCTTCCTGATCGGTAATCCCGTTGGCTGGGCGCGGCTTGTCGTTCATCTCAGGCATATATCCTCCAAACCCTCTTGGCATCAGACCTTGATATCCGGTTGCCGCCATTTCCTATAATGACGGTTTTTTTGGCTGACACGACGCTTTTGGGAAAAGTCGTCCTGTTACAAACGATTAAAATTTCCGCCTCGGCCTCAGATAGACCGACATGTGCCCTATGAAGGACGGCCCAGGCTTTTCAGCCGATTTGGACGCGTCCTTGAAACCTCCTGTGGGCGAGCGGCTCCCCTTTTCCGATTGCTGTTGTCTTCTATAGCGGCGCGTGGATAGGGTGGCACCTCATTTTTCAGGAAAAACTGCACTGCCGTGAACGAACGAATGATCGCCAGCATCGATGCCTTCTCGGCTGCCGAACTCGCCACCGACGAAAGCCGGGCCTCGGCCACGCCGATGATGGAGCAATATATAGAGATCAAGGCGAACAATCCCGGTTCGCTGCTCTTCTATCGCATGGGCGATTTCTACGAGCTCTTCTTCGAGGACGCCGTCGATGCCTCCCGCGCGCTCGGCATCACGCTGACGAAGCGCGGCCAGCACATGGGCCAGGATATCCCGATGTGCGGCGTGCCGGTGCATGCGGCCGACGACTATCTGCAGAAACTGATTGCGCTCGGTTTCCGCGTCGCCGTCTGCGAGCAGGTGGAAGATCCCGCGGAAGCAAAGAAGCGCGGCTCCAAATCTGTGGTCAAACGCGATGTCGTTCGGCTTGTCACACCAGGCACCATCACCGAGGAAAAGCTGCTCTCGCCCTCGGAATCCAATTATCTGATGGCGCTGACCCGCATCCGCGGTGCCGGCGAGCCGCAGCTGGCGCTCGCCTGGATCGATATTTCGACCGGCGTCTTCCGTCTCGCTGAAACGGAAGCTTCACGGCTGCTCGCCGATATCCTGCGCATCGACCCGCGCGAGCTGATCCTGCCCGATACGATGTTCCACGATGCCGAGCTGAAGCCGGTCTTTGACGTGCTCGGCCGCACCGCTGTGCCGCAGCCGGCCGTACTTTTCGACAGCGCCAGTGCCGAAGGCCGCATCACCCGCTATTTCGGCATTTCGACCCTGGATGGTTTCGGCACTTTCACCCGCGCCGAACTCGCAGCCGCAGCCGCTGCGATCGCCTATGTCGAAAAGACCCAGATTGCCGAACGCCCGCCGCTCGGCAAGCCGGAGCGCGAAAGTGGCGCTTCCACCCTCTTCATCGATCCGGCGACCCGCGCCAATCTCGAACTGGCGCGCACGCTCTCGGGCGACCGCAACGGCTCGCTGCTGAAGGCGATCGATCGCACGGTGACGGGCGGCGGTGCCCGGCTTCTCGCAGAAAGGCTGATGTCGCCCCTGACCGATCCGGCTCGGATCAACGAGCGGTTGGATTCGATCGGCTTCCTGATGGAAGAGCCCTCGCTCTGCAGCGATCTGCGCGATGCGCTGAAACATGTCCCTGATATGCCGCGCGCCCTGTCGCGGCTGGCGCTCGACCGTGGCGGCCCGCGCGATCTCTGGGCGATCCGCCAGGGTCTGGGTGCCGCTGCCCATATCGCCGGGAAGCTTGCAAATGCGATGTTGCCGGAAGAACTGTCCATTGCGCTCGCCGGCCTGCGGGCGCTTCCTGACGCGCTTGAAGCAATGCTCGCAGGCACGCTCGCCGACGAATTGCCGCTTCTCAAACGCGACGGCGGTTTCCTGCGCGAGGGCGCCGATGCCGAGCTTGACGAGGTACGTGCGCTGCGCGACCAGTCCCGGCGCGTCATCGCCGGCCTACAGCTGCAATATGCCGACGAAACCGGCATCAAGTCGCTCAAGATCAAGCACAACAATGTGCTCGGCTATTTCATCGAGGTCACCGCGGGCAATGCCGGCCCGATGACCGACACATCGGAAGCCAAGGCACGCTTCATCCATCGCCAGACCATGGCAAATGCGATGCGCTTCACCACGACTGAACTCGCCGATCTCGAAAGCCGCATTGCCAACGCCGCCGACAAGGCGCTGACGATCGAGCTCGCAGCCTTCGACCGCATGGTGACGGCCGTCGTCGGCGAGGCCGAAGCGATAAAATCGGGAGCCCGGGCGCTCGCGATCATCGACGTCGCATCCGGCCTTGCGCTTCTGGCGGACGAGCAGGCCTATTGCCGCCCGCAGGTCGATGGTTCGAAAATGTTTGCGATCGGTGGCGGCCGGCATCCGGTTGTCGAACAGGCGCTGCGCCGGCAGGCTGGTGGTCCCTTCGTCGCCAACAATTGCGATCTCTCGCCACAGGAAGATGGCAGGGATGGTGCGATCTGGCTGCTGACCGGCCCGAACATGGGCGGTAAATCGACCTTCCTGCGCCAGAATGCGCTGATCGCCATCATGACGCAGATGGGCTCCTTCGTTCCGGCCGCATCCGCCCATATCGGCATTGTCGACCGGCTGTTCTCACGCGTCGGCGCCTCAGACGATCTCGCCCGCGGCCGCTCCACCTTCATGGTCGAGATGGTCGAGACGGCGGCGATCCTCAACCAGGCGACCGACCGCTCGCTCGTCATCCTCGATGAGATTGGCCGTGGCACCGCGACCTTCGACGGTCTCTCCATCGCCTGGGCCGCGGTCGAACACCTGCATGAGGCCAACCGCTGCCGCGGCCTCTTCGCCACCCATTTCCATGAGCTGACCGTGTTGTCCGAGAAGCTGAACCGTCTGTCCAACGCGACTATGCGCGTTCGGGAGTGGGACGGCGACGTCATCTTCCTGCATGAAGTCGGACCCGGTGCTGCCGATCGCTCCTACGGCATTCAGGTGGCCCGGCTCGCCGGCCTGCCGGCCTCGGTCGTTGCCCGTGCCCGCGACGTGCTGACCCGGCTCGAGGATGCCGACCGCAAGAATCCGGCCAGCCAGCTGATCGACGACCTGCCGCTGTTCCAGGTGGCGGTAAGGCGTGAGGAGGCAGCCGGGCGTCGCGGCCCCTCGAAGGTCGAGGAGGCGCTGAAGGCGCTCGATCTCGATGATTTGACTCCGCGCGGGGCTCTCGATGCCCTTTACGAATTGAAGAAAAAACTCGACAAGACGATCTGACGACGGAGACGGTGCCGATGTTCATGGAAAGCCTGGTTGGCGAGGTGCGCACGCTTGCACAGCGGTTCACCTCGATGGAGGCCGCCCGCAAGGCCGAGCCCGATGGTGAGCCGGTAGCCTGGCATTCCGCCCGCGGCATGCTCGATCTCGTCATGGCCTGCAATCAGATTTCCGAACTCAGCAGCAAGATCGCCAAGGCCGGCTATTGGGAATGCGAGAAGGAAACGCTGAACGAAATCGGTGCGCAATCGCGCCACGTTCTCTACAATGCCAGCGACTTGAGACGTACGATTGCGTCGCTGAGGCCTTGAAACCGCCGATTTGTACAGCAATGGCGTCATCTCGGCGCCATGACGACCGGGTAGATCACTGGGCTTTTCGATCGCTCTAAATTTGGCATTCTGTCAAATTTAACGGATCTCGTTCCTATATTGCCTGTGTCAATCGCCGGACAGAGAGGCTATAGCGCATGCAGACGAAACGACGGGCGCGCCAGGAAGAGGCTGCAGCCATCCAAGAGGACTCCGGTCAGCGCAGCATGGCTATGCATGATCTCGATTTTTCCGGCATTCTTGATATCGATCTTCTTCGAAAGCAATGCGATGCCGCTGCCGAAGCGAACCGCAACAGGCCGGATGTCCTTCGCGCCGATCTGCTCGCCGTTCTGAAAAAGGCGAGTGCCGAGGGTCGCGAGAAGGCAAGGGAATTACTGGCCGAGGACGGTAGCGGGCTCAATTGCGCCTACCGTATTTCCTGGCTGCAGGACCAGATCATCACGCTGCTCTACGATTTCTCGACGACCCATGTATATCCCAGGCAGAGGGATCGCTTTGCCGTTGCCGCGACCGGAGGCTACGGCCGCGATACGCTGGCGCCCGGTTCGGACATCGATCTGCTCTTCCTCTTCATGCCGAAGCCGGACGAGGAGGTCCACAAGGCGGTCGAGTTCGTCCTCTACATGCTCTGGGACATGGGTTTCAAGGTCGGCCATGCCACCCGCACGGTCGAGGAAAGCATCCGTCTCTCCAAGTCGGACATGACGATCCGCACCGCGATCCTGGAGACTCGCTACATCTGCGGCTACGAGCCGCTGGTGCGCGAAATGGAGGCGCGCTTCGACAAGGAGATCGTCACCGGCACCGGGCCTGAATTCATTGCCGCCAAGCTTGCCGAACGCGACGAACGCCACCGCAAGGCCGGCGACACGCGCTACGTCGTCGAACCGAACGTCAAGGAAAGCAAAGGCGGCCTGCGCGACCTGCACACGCTCTTCTGGATCTCCAAATATTACTACCACGTTCGCGACCCCGCCGATCTGGTGAAGGTGGGCGTGCTGTCGAAACAGGAATACCGCCTGTTCCAGAAGGCCGAGGATTTCCTCTGGGCCGTGCGCTGCCATATGCATTTCCTGACCAACAAGGCGGAAGAGCGCCTTTCCTTCGATATCCAGCCGGAGATCGCAAAAGCTCTCGGCTACCACGCTCGTCCCGGCCTTTCGGCCGTCGAGCGCTTCATGAAACACTATTTCCTGGTAGCCAAGGATGTCGGTGACCTGACACGCATTCTCTGTGCAGCCCTTGAGGACCAGCAGGCCAAGGCGACGCCGGGCCTGACCGGCGTGCTCAACCGCTTCACCCATCGTTCGCGCAAGATTCCCGGTACGCTGGAATTCGTAGAAGATCGCGGCCGCATCGCGCTCGCCAATCCTGATGTCTTCAAGCGCGATCCGGTCAGCCTCATTCGCCTGTTCCATGTCGCCGATATCAATGGGCTAGAGTTCCACCCGGACGCGCTGAAGCGGGTGACGCGCTCGCTGTCGCTGATCGACAACGATGTGCGCGAGAGCGAGGAGGCAAACCGTCTCTTCATCTCGATCCTGACCTCCAAGCGCGATCCCGCGCTCATCCTTCGCCGGATGAACGAAGCCGGCGTGCTTGGCCGCTTCATTCCCGAATTCGGCAAGATCGTCTCGATGATGCAATTCAACATGTATCATCACTATACGGTCGACGAACATCTCATTCGCTCCGTCGACGTGCTTGCCGAGATCGACAAGGGCAAGGCCGACGACATCCATCCGCTGGTCAACAAGCTGATGCCCGCCGTCGAAGACCGGGAGGCGCTGTACGTCGCTGTCCTGCTGCACGACATCGCCAAGGGACGCCAGGAGGATCACTCGGAGGCCGGCGCTAAGGTGGCGCGCAAGCTCTGCCCGCGCTTCGGCCTGTCGCCGAAGCAGACCGAGCTGGTGGTCTGGCTGGTCGAAGAACACCTGATCATGTCGATGACGGCGCAGACCCGTGATCTGACAGATCGTAAGACCGTCACCGATTTCGCCGATCGCGTTCAATCTCTCGATCGGCTGAAGCTGCTTCTGATCCTCACCGTCTGCGATATCCGCGCGGTCGGTCCCGGCGTTTGGAACGGCTGGAAGGGCCAGCTTCTGCGCACTCTTTATTATGAGACCGAACTGCTGCTTGCCGGCGGCTTCTCTGAGGTCTCGCGCAAGGAGCGGGCGGCCTTTGCTGCCGAAGCGCTCTACAATGCGCTTTCCGACTGGAGCCAGAAGGATCGCAAGACCTATACGAAGCTGCACTACCAGCCCTATCTGCTCTCGGTACCGCTCGAAGACCAGATCCGGCATACGACCTTCATCCGCCAGGCCGACAAGGCCGGACAGACGCTTGCGACAATGGTGCGCACCGACAGTTTCCACGCTATCACCGAGATCACGGTCCTGTCGCCGGACCATCCGCGCCTGCTGACCGTCATTGCCGGCGCCTGTGCCGCGGCCGGCGCCAATATTGCCGACGCACAGATCTTCACCACCTCCGACGGCCGGGCGCTCGACACGATCCATGTCAATCGTGAATTCCCCAACGATGAGGACGAGCTACGCCGCGCAGCCACCATCGGCAAGATGATCGAGGACGTGCTTTCCGGGCGCAAGCGCCTGCCCGAAGTCATCGCGAACCGCACGAAGAACCGCCGCAAGAACAAGGCGTTCACCATTCCGCCGTCGGTCGTCATCTCAAACACGCTGTCGAACAAGTTCACGGTCATCGAGGTCGAATGCCTTGACCGCACGGGTCTTCTTTCCGAGATCACGGCCGTGCTGTCCGACCTGTCGCTCGACATCCAGTCGGCGCGTATCACCACGTTTGGCGAGAAGGTCATCGACACATTCTATGTGACCGATCTCGTCGGGCAGAAGATTTCCAACGACAACAAGCGGGCCAACATCACCGCGCGGCTGAAGGCGGTGATGGCAGGCGAGGAGGATGAGATGCGCGAGCGCATGCCGTCGGGCATCATCGCCCCTCCCGCCACGCGCTCGCTGAACGCTGAAAAGAAAGCCGATTCCGCCGCATGAGTCTCGTCAAGAAATTCGTAACCGTCGGCGGAGCGACGCTCGGAAGCCGTGTCTTCGGGTTCGCCCGCGAAACGCTGATGGCAGCTGCCCTCGGCACCGGCCCGATGGCCGACGTCTTTTACGCTGCCTTCCGTTTTCCGAACCTCTTCCGCAGGCTCTTTGCCGAAGGCGCCTTCAACGCCGCCTTCGTGCCGCTCTTCGCCAAGGAGATCGAGGCCCACGGCATCGACGGCGCCAAGCGCTTCTCGGAGGAAGTCTTCGGGGTCCTGTTCTCAGTGCTGTTCCTGATCACCGTCGTCATGGAACTCGCAATGCCGCTGATCGTGCGCTGGATCATCGCGCCGGGCTTTGCCGACGATGCCGACAAGTTCGACCTGACCGTTCGGCTTGCAGCCGTCATGTTCCCCTATCTGATGTCGATGTCGTTGACGGCGATGATGAGCGGGATGCTGAATTCGCTGCATCACTTCTTCGCCGCCGCCGTCGCGCCGATCTTCCTGAACCTCGTGATGATCAGCGCGCTGTTCTACGCGATCTACTTTGGTGCCGACCCCCTGGCCACCGCCTGGTATCTGTCCTGGTCGGTGCTCGTCGCAGGCGTGCTCCAACTGCTGGTGGTCTATATCGGCGTGCGCCATGCCGGCATCAACATCGGTCTGCGCTTTCCGCGCTTCACGCCGAACGTCAAACGGTTGCTTCTCCTAGCCGTGCCCGCCGCCATCACCGGCGGCGTGACGCAGATCAACCTCGTGATCGGCCAGGCCATCGCCTCGGGCAAGGAGGGCGCGATCGCCGCCCTGCAATATGCCGACCGCATCTATCAGCTGCCGCTCGGCGTCGTCGGCGTCGCCGTTGGCATCGTGCTCTTGCCGGAGCTTGCCCGCGCATTGAAATCCGGCCACGTGAAAGAGGCCGCCAATCTACAGAACCGTTCGATCGAATTCGTGCTGTTTCTGACCCTTCCCGCCGCCGTCGCCATCTGGCTGCTGTCGGACGATATCATCCGCGTGCTTTACGAGCGCGGCGCCTTCACCCAGAACAACACCACTCTCGTCGGTTCCATTCTCGCCATCTTCGGCCTGGGCCTGCCGGGCTTTGTTCTGATCAAGGCGCTGCAGCCGGGCTTTTATGCACGCGAGGACACGAAGTCGCCGATGCGCTTCACCGCGGTCGCGGTCTTCGTCAATTCTGCGCTGTCGATCCTTCTCTTCCCGATCCTTCACGAGCGAGGCATCGCTCTGGCAGAGGCCGTTGCGGGATGGCTGAACGCGGTGCAGCTCTTCGTGACGCTCTATCGCCGTGGTCATCTCACCTGGGAGTGGGCGCTGGCGCGCCGCACCGTGCTGCTGCTTGTCGCGTCAGGCGTCATGGGCGGCGTCATCGTCTATCTGCTTCATCGCTGGGAGCCGCTTCTTTCTTCCGGCTCGACGCTGCTGACCAAGACCGGCACCTTGGCCTTACTGATACTTGTTGCAATGGTCGTGTATTTCGTCGTCGCCTTCGTGATCGGTGGAGTGGATTTGGCGATGGTCCGTCGCAACTTGAACCGCAAGCGCCCTGCCGAGTCATCCGCCGAAGCGATCAACGGCGAACCCTGACGGAAGTAGTGGCGGCCGCGCGAGCAGTAATTCCAGAACCGCTTCGGCCCGATATCGACATGCACAATGCCGTTGCAATACGTGCCGATGCCGCCGATCTCAGGCGCACTGGCCGCGGCTGCGATCACTGCGCGATAGGATGCGCCGGGCACGCGGATGTCGGCCGCCATGCAGCGCCGATGCAGAGAGCCTGTTCGGCTCGCATGTGCCCTGAGGCCTGAGGTGACGACGGGCTCGTGATGAGTTTCGGCGGCAATATGAGCGAGGACATTGCGCAATTTTTCCGGAAAGCAGCCAGCCTGGACGCTCACCGTCTGCAACATGTAGGACCGGCCGACCTCTTGATGAGAGTCGCTGGCTTCCCGATGCGTTTCGCTTGTCTCTTGCCGATTGCCCATGGCGTAACGACGGACGGGTTCTGTATTGCCTGTCGCTGCGGAAAATAGAACGACCAGAATCACGAACGCGATCGAATAGGCTCGTTGCATTGACCTACCTCCGAGGCGAGCGTCCCGCCCGATGACCTCGAAGGAAATGGTTTTCCGGCTAAAAAATCTATACGTAAAAATATACTAAAATAGTAGTAAAATTACTCGCTAATTATCATTAAAAAACGATTAAAATCAAAAAGTGAGAAATATTCACATAAATTATTGATGTGTATTGATAGCTTTACTGGCCTGCTTGAGATGAAGAGCGCGGCGCGGGTGACGGTGAACTTTCAGAGACTTGCGACATTTATTTTGCCCTCGCGTCCCCTCTCCATCTCAGGCGCATACACTTGCTAAATCTCGTCCTCGGATACGCTGCCAGGCGTGGCAGTGAGGCGGGATCGGCGCGGGTCGTGAGGGGAAGACGCAAAGCCTCATGCTCGGGGTCCGCAGAAAATGGTCTCCCTCCGGAGACGGCGAAGAGGTGACTCTTCGGGTTTCGCTTCGGGCGTGGCGAGCATGTCCCGCCCGGCTCGCCGGGCGAAAGGGAACATGCTCCACCTTTGAATCAAAGCCGGCTTATCCGCGATCTTCGATCGCGGGCGGCTTTGTGCGGCACACATGGTTTCCGTCCGAATTGGCACTCGGGTTCAACGGAAGTCGCAGAGGGATCGGAGTTGCGGGCATAAACCGCCGAACGGGGCGCTGAAAGGTGTCACTTATTTTACTTCACTACGAGGCAGCTTTCAGCGCCCCGTCCGAACTTTGAAAAATCGAGATTGCCAAGGGCGGATTCCGTCCTGTGGTATGGTCGGGGGCTGCCCCTCACCCTAACCCTCTCCCCGCAAGCGCGGCGAGGGGACGTGCCCCGCGAGGGGTTGGAGAAGGACGGAGAGGCTGCCGCGAGTCCCTTCGCCCCGCAAGCGGGGAGAAGGTGCCGGCAGGCGGATGAGGGGCTACCGGGCCGAGCCAAGCGAAAAATGCTCTCTTGACCCTTTTCCGCAATCCCCTGACAAACACCCTCAGCTATGGAGCCTACCATGACCCACTCACTTTTTCTCGTGACGCTCGTCGTCGACGATTATGACCGCGCCAAGGATTTCTATTGCGGCGCGCTCGGCTTCGATTGCCTCCAGGATCAGCCATTGCCGGAGGAGAACAAGCGCTGGGTGGTGATCGCGCCGAAGGGCGGGCATGGAGCTTCTCTGCTGCTGGCGCAGGCAGCGGATGAAAAGCAGAAAGCGGCGATCGGCAACCAGACGGGCGGCCGTGTCGGTTTCTTCCTGAAAACCGATGATTTCGCCCGCGATCATGCTGCGATGGTCGCTAGGGGCGTTCGCTTTCTCGAAGAGCCTCGCCATGAGGCCTACGGCACTGTCGCTGTCTTTGCCGATCCCTACGGCAACACCTGGGATTTGATTGAGCATTCTTCTTGAGGAGCGGCACTTCGCCTCTTGATCGCGACCGTGGCGCCATGCATAAGCCGCGACGTTAGCTACATGGGCGCGAGACGCCCTGGGGCCCTCCACCAGCCTATTGAGGACGACATGACATCAGAATTCAAGCCGCTCGTATTCTCGGGCGTTCAGCCGACCGGCAATCTCCATCTCGGCAACTATCTCGGCGCGATCCGCAAGTTCGTGGCGCTGCAGGAAAACAACGACTGCATCTATTGCGTCGTCGACCTGCATGCGCTGACGGCGCAGCTCGTGCATGAGGACATGCCCGGCCAGATCCGCTCGATCACCGCTGCCTTTCTTGCCGCCGGCATCGACCCTAAAAAGCATATCGTCTTCAATCAGTCGGCCGTGCCGCAGCACGCCGAACTTGCCTGGATCTTCAATTGCGTCGCCCGCCTCGGCTGGATGAACCGCATGACGCAGTTCAAGGACAAGGCCGGCAAGGATCGCGAGCAGGCTTCGCTGGGTCTCTACGCCTATCCGAGCCTGATGGCTGCCGACATCCTCGTCTACCGCGCGACCCATGTGCCCGTCGGCGACGACCAGAAGCAGCATCTGGAGCTTGCCCGCGACATCGCCATGAAATTCAATCTGGATTACATGGAGCACATTCGTCGCACGGGTTACGGCATCGACATCACTGTCGGTGACGAGCCGGTGCATGCCTATTTCCCGATGGTCGAGCCGCTGATCGATGGCCCGGCGCCCCGCGTGATGAGCCTGCGCGACGGCACCAAGAAGATGTCTAAGTCGGACGCATCCGATCTGTCGCGCATCAACCTGATGGACGACGAGGAAGCGATCTCCAGGAAGATCCGCAAGGCCAAGACCGATCCGGAAGGCTTGCCGAGCGAAATCGCCGGCCTTGCCAACCGCCCGGAAGCCGACAATCTCGTCGGCATCTATGCGGCGCTCGCCGACCGGTCCAAGGCTGACGTGCTCGCCGAATTTGGCGGCCAGCAGTTCTCGGTCTTCAAGCCGGCCCTGGTCGATCTTGCCGTTCACACGCTCGCGCCGATCAATGCCGAAATGCGCCGCCTGATGGCCGATCCCGGCCATATCGACAGCGTCCTTCGCGATGGCAGCGAGCGCGCTCGGGCGCGTGCCGAAGTCACGATGACGCAGGTGCGGGATATTATCGGCTTTATCCACTGAGGTGACTGCGATGAGGGAGATCTAAACCCCTCCCCAACCCCTCCCCACAAGGGGGAGGGGCTAACCTGCCGCTCTGTCGAAGCCTCGATTGAGGCAAAGCAGTTGCTGCGAGTCTTCTCCCCCCCCTTGTGGGGGAGATGCCCGGCAGGGTAGAGAGGGCCTTTTCCAAATGTTGCACTTCCCCCTCTCCCCTCGGGGAGAGGGTAGGGTGAGGGGGCCTGCCCCAAGGCGCCACCGAAATCGGGGGCTTGCAAAACCTCAAAATCAGGTGTCAGAGTCGCGCCCATGGTATCAACGCGACTCTCCAGGCTCGAAGGTCATCGCCGGAAATTCATGGCGGTGATCGACGGAACGCCCGAATGCCAGCGTGCTGTCCGCTATGCCGGCCGGCGGGCCAAAAATTCCAATGGCGGGCTCGTTCTGCTCTATGTGATCCCCGAGGGCGATTTCCAGCAATGGCTGGGCGTCGAGGAGATCATGCGGGCCGAGGCTCGCGAAGAGGCCGAGGCCGTGGTTGCCAAATCGGCCCAGCAGGTGCGCGAGACCATCGGCATCGATCCCGAGGTCGTCATCCGCGAAGGTGCTGTCACCGAGCAGATCAACGCCGCGATTGAAGAAGACCGGGACATTGCGATCCTTGTCCTCGCTGCCGGTTCCGCCAAGGAGGGACCCGGGCCGCTGGTCTCCTCGGTGGCCGGACGTGGTGCCGCCTTCCCGATCCCCGTGACGATCCTGCCGGACACGCTGACGGATGAGGAAATCGACGCGGTCGGTTGATTGCATTCCCTGCATTTCTTGAGTGTAAGGCTCTTGAATGCGGGTCTGAATAGGCATATCTCTTTTGAAGAATTCTAAAGATCGGGCAGGGTGGACGCGCCCGCCGCACGGAGACGACGATGTTCATACAGACCGAAGCCACCCCGAATCCGGCCACCCTTAAGTTCCTCCCCGGCAAAGTGGTGATGGAATCGGGCACGGCCGAGTTCCGCAACGCTGCGGATGCCGACGTTTCGCCGCTTGCTGCCCGTCTGTTCGAGATTCCGGGCGTGACCGGCGTCTATTTCGGCTATGATTTCATCACCGTCTCCAAGGAAGAGCAGGAATGGCAGCACCTGAAGCCGGCCATCCTCGGCTCGATCATGGAGCATTTCATGTCCGGCAAGCCCGTCATGGGCGCTTCGTCTTCGCGCGAAGAGGAACTCGATGCCGGCGGCGAATTCTTCGATGAGGGCGATGAAACCATCGTCCTGACCATCAAGGAATTGCTCGACACCCGCGTTCGTCCGGCGGTGGCCCAGGATGGCGGTGACATCACTTTCCGCGGCTTCCGCGATGGCAAGGTCTATCTGAACATGAAGGGGTCCTGCGCCGGTTGCCCGTCGTCGACGGCGACGTTGAAGCACGGCGTGCAAAACCTGCTGCGCCATTTCGTGCCTGAAGTTCAGGAAGTCGAAGCCGTTTAAGGCAATTCCGGAAAAGCGCGAAACGGCTTCCCATCCGAATCGCGTGAAAATTCGGAATTGTATGAAAACCAACTGAAGCCGGCCTTTCGGATATTTCTTAAATGATCGTACTGGCGCTCGACACGGCAGGTGTTGATTGTGCTGTCGCTGTGTATAATAGCGATGGAGATTCTGTGCTTGGGGAGGTCACGGAAACGATCGGGCGAGGGCATGCTGAACGTTTGATGGCAATTCTCGACGAGACTTTGGCGAAAGCCGGTCTCGGTCTGGATGCTGTCGATCGCATCGCCGTCACGATCGGCCCCGGCTCCTTCACCGGCATTCGCGTCGGCGTCGCGGCAGCCCGCGGGCTTGCCTTATCCCTCGGCATTCCGGCAGTAGGCGTGACGACTCTGGAAACCATGGCCGCCGCTGCACTCGAGCAAGCGCCCGGCCAGCCGGTTCTCGCAGCCCGCGATGCCAAGCGCGACGAGATCTATCTCCAAACCTTCGACGAGAATGGTGCGCCCAGCAGCGAGGCGCAGGCGCTGCCTGTTGCCGACGCCCGGACGCTTGCCGGCGGTTTCGACGGTACGATCACAGGTTCTGCCGCGCCGCTGCTGAAAAGTGAGCCGGCGAATGATCAGCCCGACAGCTTCCCGATTGCCCTCGTCGCCCGGCTGGGCGCATTGAAACCCGTCGGCGAAAAGCCGAAGCCGCTTTACCTACGTGGACCTGATGCCCGGCCGCAGGCCGGCTATGCCGTTGCCCGGATATGACCATGCTCGAATCCTATCTCACCCTGAAGCCCGAATTCGAGATCGTGATGATGGAGCCGCAGGATTGCCACGAGGTGTCCGTCCTGCACGCCGAGCGTTTTCCAAGAGCCTGGAATGACGGCGAGTTTCATAGCCTTTTGAGCCAGGAGCCGGTCTTCGGTTTCGTCGCCCGCCAGACCAATGCCTTCCTGAGGAAGCCGCTTCCGGGTTTCGTGCTCGCAAGGCACGCCGCCGGTGAAGGTGAGATCCTGACGATCGCCGTGCAGCCGAAGCTCGCGCGGACGGGGCTCGGCTGGCGGCTGATGCAAGCGGCCCTGCGCGAGGCCCAGGCTCGCGGCGGCGAGACCATGTTTCTCGAAGTCGATGGCGGCAATGCGCCGGCGCTCGGCCTCTATCGCAAGCTCGGCTTTGAGAAGGTCGGCGAGCGCAAGGCCTACTACGCTGACGACAAAGGCGCAAAATCGACGGCGCTTGTCATGCGCCGTGTTCTTCGCTAGTCCCTAGCGGAAACGAAATAGCCGCGAAGACCACCTGCCATGACCGATGCCACCAAGACACTGGAGGAGCTCTGCGCCGAACGCGGTATGCGCATGACCGATCAGCGCCGGGTGATCGCCCGGATATTGCAGGAATCGGAAGATCATCCTGACGTCGAGGAGCTCCATCGCCGCTCCGTTAAAGTCGACAGCAAGATCTCGATCTCCACGGTCTATCGCACCGTCAAGCTCTTCGAGGATGCGGGCATCATCGCCCGCCACGATTTCCGCGACGGCCGCTCCCGCTACGAGACACTGCCGGAAGAACACCACGACCACCTCCTCGACCTGAAGAATGGGACCGTCATCGAGTTCAGCTCTCCCGAGATCGAGGCGCTGCAGGAGCGCATTGCGCGGGAGCATGGCTTCCAACTGGTGGATCATCGGCTTGAGCTCTACGGAATTCCGCTGAAGAAGGACGAGCGTTGAGGTGATGCCGGAAGCCCGGGAGACGACATATTGACTTATTGGCTGCGCATGGCCTGTGCCGCCATCGTCATATCGGTCGTCAGTCTGTTCATGCTGCCGCTGCAGATGCTCTGCCTCCGTTTCGGCTGGAAACTGAGCCGCTATCTGCCACGCATCTGGCATCGCGTTCTCTGCTATTGGCTCGGCATCCGCATCCATGTCATCGGCACGCCTGAACGGCGCCGGCCATTGATGCTCGCCTCCAACCATTCGTCCTGGCTCGATATTCTCGTCCTCTCGGCCGTCGCCGACGTTGCGTTCATCGCCAAGATCGAGGTGCGTGACTGGCCGATCTTCGGTCTCCTCGCCCGGCTGCAAAACAGCGTCTTCGTCGTCAGGGAGCAGAAACGATCGACCGGCAACCAGGTAAACGAGATTGCCGAGCGCATGGCAGGCGGCGAGATCATGGTGCTGTTTCCCGAAGGGACAACCTCCGACGGCAACCGGTTGCTGGAGGTAAAATCCTCGCTCTTCGGAGCCGCGGCCGCAGCTTTGCCAGGCGCGCCGAACGGCACGGTTTATGTCCAGCCGGTCGCCGTCGCCTATACCCGCATTCACGGTCTCGCCATGGGACGTTATTATCGCCCCGTTACCGCATGGCCCGGCGATATCGAGCTGCTGCCGCATCTGAAAGGTATCCTGGCCTGCGGCGCGATCGATGTGGATGTCTGCTTCGGCGAGGCCGTTGAATATCGCGCCGACAGCAACCGCAAGGAAGTCAGCGCCACCATCGCCAGCCGCATCCGCATCATGCTTACAAGCCGGTTGCTGGGACGCGAGATCGACTGATCTCAAGATTTCGATTTTCACCGAGATTAAAAACCACTAAATAGCGCCCATGACCCAGGAAAGCGCAGTTCTCGACGCCCCGGATACCACTATCCGCGATGGCTCAAACACCCGTAAGGTCTTCATCAAGACCTATGGTTGCCAGATGAATGTCTACGATTCCACGCGCATGAGCGATGCGCTGGCTAAGGATGGCTATGAGCCGACCGAAGACATGGAAGAGGCCGACCTGGTCCTGCTCAATACCTGCCATATCCGCGAAAAGGCCGCCGAAAAGGTCTACTCGGCGCTTGGCCGCCTGCGTGACATGAAGAAGCGCAAGGCAGCCGTCGGTCGCGAGATGATGATCGGGGTCACCGGCTGCGTCGCCCAGGCCGAAGGCGAGGAAATCCTGCGTCGCGCGCCTGCCGTCGACGTCGTCATCGGCCCGCAGACCTATCACCGTCTGCCCGACGCGCTGCGCCGCGCCAAGGAGGGCCAGCGGGTCGTCGATACGGAATATGCGCTGGAAGACAAGTTCGAGCACCTGCCGATTGCCGAGAAGGGCAAGATCCGCTCGCGCGGCGTCACGGCTTTCCTGACCGTCCAGGAAGGTTGCGACAAGTTCTGCACGTTCTGCGTGGTTCCCTATACCCGCGGCTCGGAGGTTTCCCGGTCGGTCCAGCAGATCGTCGAAGAGGCTGAGAAACTTGTGGACGGCGGCGTCCGCGAAATCACGCTTCTCGGCCAGAACGTCAATGCCTGGCACGGAGCAGGCCCGAACGGTCAGGCCTGGAGCCTCGGCGATCTGCTCTACCGTCTGGCGGAAATTCCAGGCCTTGCCCGGTTGCGCTACACCACAAGCCATCCCCGCGACATGGACGACCGCTTGATCGGCGCCCATAGCGATCTGCGCAAGCTGATGCCCTACCTCCACCTGCCGGTCCAGTCGGGCTCGAACCGCATTCTGAAGGCTATGAACCGTCGCCATACGACGGCAGAATATCTGGCCTTGATCGATAAAATCCGCTCTGCACGCCCCGATATCGCCCTTTCGGGTGACTTTATCGTCGGTTTTCCGGGGGAGACAGACGAGGATTTTGCGGATACACTAAAGCTCGTGGAGGATGTGCGTTACGCACAGGCCTTCTCGTTTAAATATTCAACGCGCCCTGGAACACCCGGCGCGGAACTGAAGGACCAGGTGCCCGAAGAGATCAAGGCTGATCGGCTGGAACGTCTGCAGGCGCTGCTTCTGGAGCAGCAGCAGGAGTTCGCCGAGGCCTGTGTGGGCAAGGTCATCGATCTCCTGCTCGAAAAGCCCGGCAGAATGCCCGGACAGTTGATCGGCCGATCCCCTTGGCTTCAGTCTGTGAATGTTGATGCAAAAGCATCGCAAATCGGTGACATTATTAACGTGCGAATCACCGGAACCAGCACGAACAGCTTGTTTGCTGAAGTGCTATAGGTTTCGGACAGCCAAAGGAGCCTGACCGCTTGAACGGACAAGAATTGGTTTCTTCCTCATCGCGCCAGCCACGCATCGCGAGCGACGCCAATCACTTCGTCCTGACGTTCGAGAACAATAGGTTCGCCAGCGAGCTATTTGGTCAGTTCGATCAGAATCTGAAGCTTCTTGAAGAGCGGCTCGGCATCGATGCCCGCGCCAGGGGCAATTCCGTTGTCATCACGGGGGATGTGCTCACCACCAACCAGGCGCGTCGCACGCTCGACTATCTCTATGACAAGCTGCAGAAAGGCGGGAGCGTGGAACGATCCGACGTCGAGGGCGCAATCCGCATGGCGGTTGCCACAGACGACCAACTGAGCTTGCCGACCATGGAAAAGAAGGCAAAGCTCACCATGGCGCAGATTTCGACCCGCAAGAAGACCATCGTTGCCCGAACCCCGACGCAGGACGCCTATATGCGGGCGCTTGAACGCGCCGAGCTCGTTTTCGGCGTCGGCCCGGCCGGTACCGGCAAGACCTATCTCGCCGTCGCGCATGCCTGCCAGCTTCTGGAGCGCGGCGCTGTCGAAAAGATCATCCTGTCGCGTCCAGCCGTCGAGGCTGGCGAGCGTCTCGGCTTCCTGCCAGGCGACATGAAGGAAAAGGTCGATCCCTATCTGCGCCCGCTCTATGACGCGCTTTACGACATGATGCCGGCCGACAAGGTCGACCGTGCCATTACCGCCGGCGTCATTGAAATCGCGCCGCTCGCCTTCATGCGCGGCCGTACGCTTGCCAACGCGGCCGTCATCCTGGACGAAGCGCAGAACACGACCGCGATGCAGATGAAGATGTTCCTGACGCGTCTCGGCGAGAATTCGCGGATGATCATTACAGGCGACCCGAGCCAGATCGATCTGCCGCGCGGCGTGAAATCCGGTCTCGTCGAGGCCTTGCACCTGCTTCACGACATCGAGGGCATCTCGATCGTGCGCTTCAAGGATACGGATGTCGTGCGTCACCCGCTTGTCGGCCGCATCGTCAGGGCCTACGACGCCACCTATGCGGCGCCGGCTGATGGCATCGAGGTCGATCGACAGAACTAATGCCGCAACTCGATATCCAGATCAGCGTCGAAGAGGGCGACTGGCCCTCTGAGGAGACGCTTCAGACGCTTGCAGAGCGCGTTCTCGGCACGGCCGCGACCTACCTGCACAAGGTTGCCGGTCAGCCATTCCCCGAGGTAGCGCCGGAGCTTTCCCTGGTCTTTACCGACGATGCCTCGATCCGGGAGATCAACGCGGAATGGCGCAGCCAGGAAAAGCCGACCAACGTGCTCTCTTTCCCGGCCTTTCCACTTCAGCCCGGCGGCAAGCCGGGGCCGATGCTGGGTGATATCATCATCGCCAGGGAGACGGTGGAGCGCGAGGCGGTCGAACTGGAAAAGAGTTTTGACGACCATCTGACGCACCTTATGGTGCACGGCTTCTTGCATCTCTTTGGGTACGACCATATGAATAATGCAGAAGCCGAAACTATGGAGGGCCTCGAGACTCGCATTTTGGCGAACCTTGGCCTATCTGATCCCTATGCGGGGCAAGACCCGATCGATTAGGAACCATGAGCGACTTTACAGCGAAGCCGGCCACCGAGGCCAAAGACGGTGCCGACGCCTCCTCCGATGAGGGTGGCAGTAGTAGCAACGGCAAGCACGTCAACCGATCATCCTTCTGGACGCGGGCAACACGCATCTTGCGTCCGGCGCAGGGCTCCCGGTTGCGCGAGGACCTTGCCGATGCGCTGATGACCGATGCGGCAGGCGACGATGCCTTCTCGCCCGACGAAAGGGCGATGCTGCACAACATCCTGCGCTTCCGCGAGGTGCGCGTCGCCGACATCATGGTGCCGCGCGCCGATATCGAGGCGGTGGACCAGAACATCACCATCGGCGAACTGATGATCCTCTTCGAGGAATCCGGTCGCTCCCGCATGCCGGTCTATTGCGACACGCTCGACGATCCGCGCGGCATGATCCATATCCGCGATCTTCTTTCCTATGTCGCAAAGCAGGCGCGCAACAAGCGCCGGGCGCCTGCGAAATCGACAAAGGCGGCGCCGGCCCCGATCGTCGAGATTGTTGCCGAAAACATTCAGAAGGCGCCGCGCTCGGCCAAGCCGAATTTCGATCTCGCCCGGGTCGACCTGCAGAAGACCGTGGCCGAAGCCGGCATCATCCGCAAGATCCTCTTCGTGCCGCCCTCGATGCTGGCTTCCGATCTCCTGCGCCGCATGCAGGTCAACCGCACGCAGATGGCGCTCGTCATCGACGAATATGGCGGCACGGATGGCCTAGCCTCGCATGAGGACATCGTCGAAATGGTCGTCGGCGATATCGATGACGAACATGATGACGAAGAAGTGATGTTCAAGCAGGTGTCGGAGGATATGTTCATCGCCGATGCCCGCGTCGAGTTGGAAGAGATCGCCGAGGCGATCGGCCCTGATTTCGACATCAGCGAACAAGTGGACGAGGTCGACACGCTCGGCGGCCTGATCTTCTCTGCACTTGGCCGCATTCCTGTTCGCGGCGAGGTGGTTCAGGCCCTTCCGGGCTTTGAATTCCACATTCTTGATGCCGACCCGCGGCGCATCAAGCGCGTGCGCATCACCCGCAAGCGCCACGCCGTCCGCCGCCGTCCGGCCAAGACGGATGGTGATGGCAGCACGCCGGACCGCGAAGCCCCGCCGCCGGACAATCTTTCGGACGATCCGGCTGCCGGACGGAGCGCTGCCGGCTAAGCCGGCGGCTTCCCTCACGAAACACGACAAGACGCCGCTTTTTTGAAAGACTGCGCATCAGGTGATTCGCGGCAGAGATAGGAGCGCGCGCATGGAATGGCTTGCGGGCAGGATCATTCTCGCATGGGGTTTCAAGCGCGCATTATTGGCCATTCTCGCAGGGGCGATCGGCGTTCTGGCATTGCCGCCCTTCGGCTTCTTCGCCGCCATGTTCGTCTCCTTCACGCTGCTGGTCTGGCTGTTGGATGGGGCGGCAGCGGCGCCCGGCAGCGGCTTCCTGCGGCGGCTCTGGCCGGCCTTTGCCACCGGCTGGCTGTTCGGCTTCGGCTATTTCGTCGCTGGCCTCTGGTGGCTCGGCCATGCGCTTCTGATCGATGCCGATGAATTCGCCTGGGCCCTGCCGCTGGCAATCCTCGGGCTGCCTGCCTTCCTTGCCATCTTCTATGGCGTGGCGACGGCGCTCGCCCGACTGGTCTGGTCCGACGGCATGGGGCGGATCGCCGCCCTGGCCCTCGGTTTCGGCATTCTCGAATGGCTGAGAACTTTCGCCTTTACCGGCTTTCCCTGGAACGCCATCGGCTATGGCATCATGCCGATCCCTCTCATGATGCAGTCGGCGCATCTGGTCGGGATGCTCGGAGTGACGGTCCTTGCCGTGTTCGTCTTCTCGGCCCCCGCCCTTCTCGGCACCCGCCAAGGCGCCGCGCCGGGGATCGGCCTTGCCATCATCTTTTTCGCCGCCCATCTCGGCTATGGCTATTACGCCCTGCATCAGCCGGAGCCGCCGGCCGATGCGGCTGGGAAAGCGCCGATCGTGCGCATCGTTCAGCCGGAGATCGATCAGGAAGACAAGATGGATACGGATGCGGACCGCGCTGCGATCTTCGAGAAGCATCTGTCGCTGTCAGCGCAGCCGCCGAAGGACGGCGGCAAGAAGCCCGATATCATCGTCTGGCCCGAGACTTCGATCCCCTTCATCCTGACCGATAACCAGGACGCCCTGACGCGCATTGCCGACGTCCTTGATGACAACCAGATCCTGATTGCCGGAGCCGTCCGCGCCGAGGACATGGGGCCGGGTGCGCCGCCGCGCTACTATAATTCCGTCTATGTCATCGATGGGAAAGGCCAGATCATAGGTGCCTCGGACAAGGTCCATCTCGTGCCCTTCGGCGAATACGTGCCTTTCGAGAACATCCTGCAGAACCTCGGCATAGAGAATGTGGTCGAAATGCCGGGCGGCTTTTCCGCCGCCTCGCGCCGGTCGCTGCTGACGCTGCCAAGTGGGGTGAAGCTCTATCCGCTGATCTGCTACGAGATCATCTTTCCGGACGAAATGACGCCGGATATCACAAAAGCGGATGCTATTCTTAACGTTACAAATGATGCCTGGTTTGGCGAGACACCCGGACCCTTTCAGCATTTCCAGCAGGCGCGCGTCAGGGCTGTCGAGCAGGGGTTGCCGCTGATTCGCAGCGCCAATACCGGGATCTCGGCGTTTGTCGATGCTCACGGACGTTTGATTTCCGGAATCGATTTTAATCAGCAAGGATTTGTCGACGCTACTCTGGGTAGTGCAACTCATTCGTATATCAACGATAAGGAAAGGAGAATATACTTCTGGTTGATTGTGGGAGGTATGGGTTTGATCGCTCTGATTTCACGTCTGGGTTTTATTTCAAGGGCGAATTGACCAAAAACCCCTAAAATTGCATAGTGGATTTCGTGGACCTTCTTAACGTAAATTAGAAGGCTGTAAGCACCTCATGTACAACGTGGCGTTATGGGGTGCTTCAAGGGCGGGCCGGGTCGCAGGATTACAATTCAACCGTTTGTTAGGGCTAAATGATGATTGAGAATAAAAAGAAGCCGAACCCGATCGATATCCATGTCGGCAGTCGGATCCGCCTCCGGCGCACTATGCTTGGCATGAGTCAAGAAAAATTGGGCGAAAGCTTGGGAATTACGTTCCAGCAAATCCAGAAGTATGAGAAGGGCACCAACCGCGTTGGCGCCAGCCGTCTGCAGAACATCTCGAGCATTCTTAACGTTCCGGTTTCCTTCTTTTTCGAGGATGCGCCGGGCGAGCAGTCCGGAGCGCTGACCGGCATGGCCGAGGCCTCCAGCTCGAACTACGTTGTCGACTTTCTGTCCTCCTCGGAAGGTCTTCAGCTCAACCGCGCTTTTGTGAAGATTTCCGACTCCAAGGTCCGCCGCAAGGTAGTGGAACTGGTCAAGGCTTTGGCCGCTGAGGCCGACGCGGAATAATTCATTCATATTTGAATATACAAAAGGCGGCCTATTTGGCCGCCTTTTTTGTGTTTTCTGCAAAAAATTACCAATATCGGCCCCATATAAAGATATATTTATGTCCTTCTGTGCCTTGTCTTTCCGTCGCGAACTGACTAACACTGAAGGAAGATTTGTTCTTTGAGGGGAATCCCACATGCGCGCGAATTACCTGTTTACCAGCGAGTCAGTTGCCGAAGGTCATCCGGACAAGGTTTGTGACCGTATCTCCGACGAAATCGTCGATCTTGTTTACCGCGAAGCCGCCAAGACCGGCGTCAACCCCTGGGGCGTGCGCATTGCTTGCGAAACGCTGGCCACGACCAACCGCGTCGTCATCGCCGGCGAAGTTCGTCTTCCGCCGAGCCTGATGAAGAAGGACAAGAACGGCAACGACGTCATCAATCCGTCGAAGTTCAAGGCCGCCGCGCGCCGCGCCATCAAGGATATCGGCTACGAGCAGGACGGCTTCCACTGGAAGACCGCCAAGATCGACATCCTGCTGCATTCGCAGTCGGCTGACATCGCTCAGGGCGTCGACAACGCGTCCGACCAGCAGGGTGACGAAGGTGCCGGCGACCAGGGCATCATGTTCGGCTACGCCTGCAAGGAAACGCCGGACCTCATGCCGGCTCCGATCTACTATTCGCATAAGATCCTGCAGTTGCTCTCGATCGCCCGCAAGAAGGGCGAGGGCGAAGTCGCCAAGCTCGGTCCCGATGCCAAGAGCCAGGTCACCGTTCGCTACGTCGACGGCAAGCCTTCGGAAGTGACCTCCATCGTGCTCTCCACCCAGCACCTCGACGAGAGCTGGGATTCTGCCAAGGTTCGCTCCGTCGTTGAGCCCTATATCCGCGAAGCTCTCGGCGATTTGCCGATCGCTGCCGATTGCAGCTGGTACATCAACCCGACCGGCAAGTTCGTCATCGGCGGACCGGATGGCGATACGGGCCTGACGGGCCGCAAGATCATCGTCGACACCTACGGCGGTTCGGCAGCCCATGGCGGCGGCGCATTCTCCGGCAAGGACACGACCAAGGTCGACCGTTCGGCCGCCTATGCCGCACGCTATCTCGCAAAGAACGTTGTTGCTGCCGGCTTTGCCGATCGCTGCACGATCCAGATCGCTTACGCTATCGGCGTTGCTCAGCCGCTGTCGATCTATGTCGACCTGCATGGCACCGGCAAGGGTGTAACGGAAGATCAGGTCGAGTTCGCGATCCGCAAGAGCATGGACCTGTCCCCAACAGGCATCCGCCGTCATCTCGATCTCAACAAGCCGATCTACGCCAAGACCTCTGCTTACGGCCATTTCGGTCGCAAGGCTGGCCGCGACGGCTCGTTCTCCTGGGAGCGCACGGATCTGGTAAAGGCGCTCAAGGAAGCGCTGAACACCCGGGAAGCTGCATGACGGAACCGGAGCGCCGGAGCCGGGCGACGGAAGCATTCTACGGCCGGCGCAAGGGAAAACCCTTGCGCGAGCTGCAGGCCGAAAAGCTGAAGACGCTGCTCCCGGCATTCCTGATCGACCTCTCAGCGGCTCCCCCGGAGCCGCTGAGCAAGCTTTTCCCGGTGCCGGTCGAAAGATTGCGCCTGGAAATCGGCTTCGGCGGTGGGGAACATCTGATCCATCGTGCGCTGGAGCAACCTTCGACCGGCTTTGTCGGCGTAGAGCCCTTCGTCAATTCCATGCAGAAGCTCTTGTCGCGCATCGACGATACGGGCGCGCGCAACATCCGCGTCTATAATGACGATGCGACGCAATTGCTGGACTGGCTGCCGGACGCCTGCTTCGATCAGATCGACCTGCTCTATCCGGACCCGTGGCCGAAGCGGAAGCATTGGAAACGGCGCTTCGTCTCGAAGGTCAATCTGGACCGCTTCCATCGCGTCCTGAAGCCCGGCGGTCTATTCTGCTTTGCGTCTGATATTGATACCTACGTCAACTGGACGCTGCAGCACTGCCGCGACCACGGCGGTTTCGATTGGCTGGCCGAAAATGCAGCCGACTGGCTCACTCCCTATGAGGGTTGGCCGAGCACGCGCTATGAGGCCAAGGCCCGGCGCGAAGGGCGATCGTCCGCCTATCTGACGTTCCGCAGGATCTGATTTCCACCTTGCCTCGAAGCATCGCCTGCGATCTATTCGCCGGCGTCAACGGGGGAAGGCACCATGAGCTTTGAAGTCTACCTACAGCGTTTCGAGAATGGCAACACCGCGAGCTTCGCGCGCAGCCATGTCGAAGAGGTTTTTGGCCCTCGCATGACCCGGGCAGTCAACGAAGCGGGAATGATTGAGCTGACCTATCCGGAAGGAGGCGGCGGAACACTTCATGTCGGCATCGGACCGCAGATATCGAACATTACCATCTTCCGACCCGGCGGCGCCGAACTCTTTGACGATCTGTTTGTCCTGATGACGCGGGTTGGCGCGGTGCTCTATTGGCCCGACGAGCCGCCCTGCTTGGCAATTGCCACGAAGGATGCGGACGCTAACCTGTCAGCCGACATGCTGGCGGCGCTTGGGGCGGGTATTCTGGTGCATTCCGGCCGTGATATCATTGCAGCGATCAAGAGGATGATTTGATCGGAGGCGGCAGATGGCCGCCTCGTCAGGCATTTTCAATCAGTGAAGGCTGACGGTCTTCAGTTCGTCTTCGGCTGCCTTGTAGAAGGTGCTAGAGCGATTGTCGGTCAGAAGGATCGGCGTGCCGTCGGCGCCGAAAAGTGCCCAGAGGTCAACATCCGGATCGATATCCGGCGCTTCGGGGAAGCAGCGCGAGACCTCTTCGGAACGCATTTTGCGGATGTAACCGACTTCGCCGCTGCCCAGATGGGCAAGTTCGGTTTGTGTCAGTCGACCAGTGACTTCTCTCAGCAGCATTCGCGTGCCTCCAGCATGAGGGACCCAGCGGCATTGAGCCGTTGTCCTACTGTGAGACCGAAATGTTAATTTTTTTCACCATGCGGGCCGGTTCCGGTCGAATGAGGTCGACCGAAAGCAAACCATTTTTGAGACCGGCGCCGAGAACCTGCATGCCGTCGGCCAGCATGAACATGCGCTGGAACTGTCGTGCGGCGATACCGCGATAGAGATAGTCCCGCTCTTCGTGTTCGACCTGTCGGCCACGGATGATCAGCTGGTTCTCTTCCGTCGTCACATCCAACTCTTCCTCGGAAAAGCCGGCGACGGCCAGCGTGATGCGCAACCGCTCGGGCTCGCCGGAGATGCGGTCGGCGCGCAGGCGTTCGATATTGTAGGGAGGGTACCCGTCGCTGACCTTGGAGATCCGCTCAAGCGTCTTCTCCATTGCGTCGAACCCCAGAAGGAGTGGGCTGGCAAAAGGCGTAATTCGGCTCATCGTCTTTTAAGTCCTTGGGGGCAAGCGACCTTCCCGGACCTCGTATCGAGCATCCGGATAATGCTAATATGGGCATCGGCCCCAGTAAGCGCAAGACGACGGTCTTCCGTCGGGTGAAATCTCTGTGGTTACATTTATTCTGGCCGGCTACTTCCCGGAGCAGGCTTTGCTGTTGCTTGACAAAGGCGGCAACGGTCCCCATCAAACCATACTGGCGATGGCAAAACGCAATCCGGCTGTGGGCTAATTGCGATTCGTCTGGCCCAAAGGGTTGCTGACAGCGGCCTCAAAATGCTCCCTTTACGGAGTTAGGGAACAGCGCAGAAGGCGCCTTCGGGCGCCAATGCAAGGAATTGAAAGAGACCCAGGGACCATGGCCGAGCCACGAAAGATTATCATCGATACCGATCCGGGACAGGATGATGCCGCCGCAATCATGCTGGCCTTTGGCAGCAGGGAAGAGCTCGAGGTGCTGGGCATCACGACGGTCGCCGGCAACGTGCCGCTGTCTCTGACCAGCCGCAATGCGCGCATCATCTGCGAGCTGTGCGACCGCCGCGACATCAAGGTCTTTGCCGGCGCCGACAGGCCGATCGCCCGCAAACTGGTGACCGCCGAACATGTGCATGGCAAGACGGGTCTCGACGGCCCTGAACTCGCCGAGCCGACCATGGCGCTGCAGGCGCAGCACGGAGTCGATTTCATCGTGGAGACATTGCGCAACGAGCCGGAAGGTTCCGTCACGCTCTGCACCCTAGGCCCCTTGACCAATGTCGCCATGGCTTTCCAGAAGGCGCCCGATGTCGTCGGCCGGGTGCGTGAGCTTGTCATGATGGGCGGCGGCTTCTTCGAGGGCGGCAACATCACGCCGGCTGCCGAGTTCAATATCTACGTCGACCCCGAAGCCGCCGATATCGTTTTCCGCTCCGGTGTTCCAATCGTCATGATGCCGCTCGATGTCACGCATCAGCTGCTGACGAAAAAGGATCGCGTCCAGCGCATGGCCGATATCGGTACGCCGCCTGCCATTGCCATGGTCGAGATGCTGCAGTTCTTCGAGCGTTTCGATGTCGAGAAGTATGGATCCGACGGCGGCCCGCTCCACGACCCGACGACGGTTGCCTATCTCTTGAAGCCGGAGCTGTTTCAGGGCCGGGAGTGCAATGTCGAGATCGAGACCAAGTCGGAACTGACGGTCGGCATGACCGTGGTCGATTGGTGGCACGTGACCGACCGCAAGCGCAATGCCAAGGTCATGCGCAATGTCGACGCCGACGGCTTCTTCGCGCTCCTGACCGAGCGATTCGCCAGGATTTGACGTCACAGACGAGATATTTGTTTGCATGAAAAAAGCCGCCGGATCGCTCCGGCGGCTTCTTAACTTCGGCAGCTTATCGTCTCTCAGAATTCTTCCCAATCATCCTGAGCAAGCGCGGTTGCGCCCTGGACCTGCGGCTGAGGGCGGCGAGCCGGTGCCGGCGCGGGAGCCGCGCGGCGGACCGGCGTGGGTGCGCGCATCTGCTGGGCCGCAGCGCGCAGCGCGGCGATAGGCTGAGCACCCTGGCCGGAGATGCGGAAGCGGGTGACCAGCGCCTTCAGGGTCTGGGCCTCGTCGTTCAGCGCGACGCTGGCGGCAGTCGTTTCTTCCACCATGGCAGCATTCTGCTGGGTGACCTGGTCCATCTGGTTCATCGCGGAGTTGATCTCCTTGAGCCCGATTGCCTGTTCGCTGGCGGATGCCGAGATCTGGCGGATGAGGCCGTTGATCTCCATGACCTGCTCGGCGATTTTGTGCAGCGCGCTGCCGGTCCGGCCGACGAGATCGACGCCTTCCTTGACCTGACCGGCCGAGGTGTTGATGAGCGTCTTGATCTCCTTGGCGGCATTGGCCGAACGCTGGGCCAGTTCGCGCACTTCCTGGGCAACGACCGCAAAGCCTTTGCCGGCTTCACCGGCGCGGGCCGCTTCGACGCCGGCATTCAGCGCCAGCAGGTTGGTCTGGAAGGCGATCTCGTCGATGACGCCGATGATGCGCGAGACCTCGGTCGAGGATTGCTCGATACCCTGCATGGAGGCGATCGCCTTCTGGACGATCCCGCCTGATTTCTCGGCATCCTCGGATGCTGCATTGACGCTTGCCGCAGCCGTGCGGGCGTTCTCGGCGCTGGAGTTGACCTGGGCGGTAAGCTCATTCAGCGCTGCGGCAGTTTCCTCGAGGCTTGCTGCCTGCTGTTCGGTGCGGCGGGCGAGATCCGAAGCGCTGTTGCTGATCTCGCCGGTACCGTTGCCGATATTGCCGACGCTGAGGTTCATCGTGCCGATGGTCTCTTCGAGGCTGGCGAGCGCATTGTTGAAGTCTTCCTTCAGCTGGGCATACTCGCCCGGGAAGGTCTCGGCGATGCGATAGCCGAGATTGCCATGCGAGAGCTCGGCCAGGCTTTCACCCAGCGTCGAGACGATGCGCCGCTGCAGCGCGACGGAGTCGTTGCGTTCCACTTCAGAGCGGGTGCGCTCGGATTCGGCGGCGTGACGCTGCTCGTTGGCTTCGCTTTCTAGCCGCTTCGTGTCGGCAAGCGCAAAGCGGAAGCCTTCGAGAGCCTTGGCGACTGAGCCGATTTCGTCTGCACGATCCTGGCCGGCAACCGGCTCGGCGTAATTGCCGGCGCTGAGGCTGCCGACGCTGGCGACGAGACCGCCGAGCGGGCTCTGCACGAAGGAGCGAACCGCGAAGTAGAGTGCGAGCATGACGGCAGCGAGCACGATCAGGCCGGCAATGATCATCGTATAGGTCTGGTCAGTGACCGGTCCGGCGACGGCGCTGTGCGGCACATCGACGAGAACGACCCAGGTGGCGTTCAGGCCGGGGACAGCGAAGGGATAAACAACGCGGTCATAGGGCTCGCTGGTATCCTTGCCGAGATCCTTGATGAGGCCCGGTGTCTGTGAGCTCAGCGCGGACTTGACCTTCTCGATGCCGTCGCCCTGATAGTCCTTCATCAGCAGCTTGGCATCGGGCGCAACCAGCCACTTGCCACCCTGGGAAACCAGCATGACGCGGCCGCTGCCGAAGGGGTGCAGCTTCTGCAGCTTGTCCGAAAGCGAGGCGAGCGAGATGTCGACGCCGGCAACACCGATCATCTTGCCGTTCGACAGGACCGGATAGGCGATCGAGCTCATGAGGGTCGGAACGTCGGTGCCCTCGGCCATATAAGGCGCAGTGATGGCGCCCTTACCGCTGTCGGCGGCGAGCTTCCACCATTCAGCCGTATAGTCGTTGTCGAAGGTGGAGAACTGGATGCCGCCATCCTTGGTCTTCGACCAGTAGGGCGTGAAGGCACCCTTCTCGTTTACGCCTTGATCCTTGTTGTTGGCCAGTTCCATCGTCTTGCCGTCGAAGGTGCCAAGCTGTTCGCAGAACCAGCTGCCGAAGGCGAAGGCATTCTGCTCAACATTTGCCTTGAGGATGTTGATGATGCCCTTGCGATCGAGATTATGTCCGGCATGTGCGCGGCCGACAATGCCGGCCATCGAGCGGGCGGCGCTGGCGAGTTCGCCGATATTGGCGGCGATCTCATTGGAGATCGACTTGGCCTCCGAGTTCGCCTGATCCATGGTCAGGGTCTGAACACGGTCACGTGTTTGAGAGATCAAATAGAAATTCGAGATGAAAAGCACGAGCGCAATCGCGACACCGGTCACCAAGATGAGCTTGGCCGCGAGCGACTTCATACGGAAGATGGACATCATTCCCTCGAGAAAACGATGCTTCGGATGACATTATCCGCGGGCAAGGTCGGTACAGGAGGATCCCATCATGGGATCGCCGGGGGATCCGTCGGCACAGCAATATGTGCCGCAGGCTGCGCCAAATATGGTCCACAACCACAAAAATTTGATTAATTGCATCTTCGCCAAATGGGCCGGAAACGCTGGAAAACCAGCGTTTCGCTCAATGCGACGCATCTTGTTTCAACCGCGACCTCAGGGCTGTCTCAGAGCGCCGCGGCTACCTCGGATGCGACGGGAATGGACGGCTGCGCGCCCGCCTTGAGGCAGGCAAGCGATCCGGCAACGGCGGCGCGGCGTAGCGCCGCATCGAACTCCAGTCCATCATCAAGGCTGGCTGCGAAATAGCCGCAGAACGTATCGCCGGCCCCGACGGTATCGACGGGTTCGATGACGAGTCCTTTTGCCCTGGAAATATGGCTGTCGCGAATGGCAATGACACCATCGCCGCCGAGCGTCACGATCAAGGTCTGGCCGGTCTCTGCGTGCAGACGCTTCAGCGCCTCTTCGCGGTCTGCGGCAGTCATGCCCTCCTGTCCGGCCAGCCGCTCGAACTCCGTCTCGTTGGCAATCACGATGTCGGCCAGCCGACCGAGGCGGGGCGCGTCGGGAATGAGCGGCGCGAGATTGAGGATCGTCGTAACACCCTTCGCCTTCGCCTCCGACAGCGCCTGCTCGACGGCAGCGACCGGGATTTCAAGCTGAAGCATCAGCTTATCGGTCGGCTGAAGCGCCGCAACGGCCGCCGTCGCATCAGCGGCCGTTACGGTCCCATTTGCGCCCGGGACGACCGCGATCATGTTTTCTCCGTCGCCACCGACGAGGATGAGCGCCGTACCTGTTGGCTCCGACACACGCTTGACGGCGGAAAGGTCGGTTCCGGCGCCATCCAGCAATTCAAGGGCGGGGCTCGCAAATCCATCCTGACCGACGGCTCCGGACATGCGCACCGACGAACCGGCGCGGCGGGCGGCGAGCGCCTGGTTGGCGCCTTTGCCGCCGGCTGCCGTCGAGAAGCCGTTGCCGGCAACGGTCTCGCCGGGCTTCGGCAGGCGCTCGGTGGTGGCGATAAGGTCCATATTGATGGAGCCGAAAACAGTGATCATGGAATGGGTCCGCCCTAACTGATTTTGGCGCGACACTGCCTGAAGCGATCAGTCCTCGTCAACCACCCGCAGTTTCAGAAGTCCCGTGCGGCTCTCAACGGCCTTCGGCGTCTCGGCCACGGTTTCAGATTTGGGACCGGCCTCGAATTCCAGCGCCTCGATCTTCTGGCCGCGCCGCGTCAGCTTGTCCGCCGAGGTGACGATCATGTCGACATCCTTCTGCGCCATGGCGAAATGCCCCTGTAGCTTGCGAACCCGCTCGTCGAGCCGCGAAAGGTCGTCCATCAGATGCGCCACTTCGCCCTGGATCAGGTGCGCCTGCTCGCGCATCCGCTGATCCTTGAGAACGGACTGGATGACCTGGATCGACAGCATCAGCAGCGACGGCGAAACGATGACGATCCGCGCCCGATGCGCCTTTTGCACGATCGCTTCGAAATTCTCGTGGATTTCGGCGAAGATCGATTCCGATGGCACGAAGAGGAAAGCCGTGTCCTGCGTCTCGCCCTGGATCAGGTATTTCTCCGACACATCACGGATATGGACGTCCATGTCGCGCCGGAATTGCTGGGCCGCCGCCTTGGCCTGCTCGGGACCGCCGGCGTCTCGGATGGCATTCCAGGCCTCAAGCGGAAATTTCGCGTCGATGACCAGTGGCGGCAGGCCGTTCGGCATCTGGATCGTGCAATCCGGCCGCGACCCGTTCGAAAGTGTCTGCTGAAAGGCATAGGCACCCATCGGCAACCCGTCCGCGACGATCGTCTCCATACGCGACTGGCCGAAGGCGCCGCGGGTCTGCTTGTTGGAAAGGATCGCCTGAAGCCCGACCACATCCTTCGCCAAAGACTGGATGTTGGTCTGCGCGGCATCGATGACCGCAAGGCGTTCCTGAAGGCGCCTGAGGTTCTCATGTGTCGTCCGGGTTTGCTCGCCGATGGTGGCGTTGACACGCTGCGTCATGCCGTCGAGCCGTTGGCCTATCGATTGGTTGAGTTCCGCCTGTCTCGATCCGAATACCTCGGCCATGGTGGCAAGACGGCCCTGCATCTCGGCCTGGACTCGCAGCAGTTCCGCCATTCCCCTCTCGCTGTCTGCGGCGCGATCCGCCGCCTCCTGCGATCGCTGCCTGGCAGTCGCGGCGTAAAAGAAGAGGACCACCACGCACAGGACAAGAATGCCGGCCGAGACGAGCAGCGTCGTCGTCGGAATGGCACGGCCAAGAATGATGACGGTTTCGGCGGGAACGTTTGTAGGGGTCATGGGCGCGAGCATAGCAAAATAAATTGCAATATCCAGATCAAAACGTGAACAAAGTTACCGGAGCAAGAGATACTTACCGAACTTCACTTTTTGAGAGGCTACTTAACCAATGATCAACGATATTCGCAGAAGTGTATTGCCAAATGACATTTTCTTCGTTCGCCGCCCATTCGGGCCCCGCGTTTACCAGAATAGAGATTTGACAATGAAGTCCGAGACATCAGAGACCGCGCTGAAAGAACGCCTGGATTTCATTGAGATGGACGAGGCGACGCGCCGGACCCTTCGCGATCTGCGCCCCACGTTGACCGGCTTGTTGGGCGGTGCTCTCGACAAGTTCTACGACAAGATGGGCCGGACGCCTGCCGTTTCCCATTTCTTCCGCGACAAGTCGCATATGGCTGGGGCGAAAAAGGCGCAACAGGGCCATTGGGGCAATCTTTCGAACGGCAATTTCGATCAGACCTATGTCTCCGGCGTTACGACTGTCGGCAAGACCCATGCCCGTATCGGCCTTGAGCCCCGCTGGTATATCGGCGGCTATGCGCTGGTCATGTCGGAACTGGTCAAGGGCGTCATGGAGAAGCAATGGCCCTTCATGTTCGGCAGGCAGCACGCCAAGGCACTGGGCGAGAAGCTCTCCGCCGTGATCAAGGCCTCTCTACTCGACATCGACTATTCGATCTCCGTCTACCTTCAGGCCATCGAGGAGAAGCGCCAGGCGCTTGAGGCAGAACGTGCCCGGGCCGAGGCCGACCAGCAGATCGCCATGGACCATCTGCGTCGCGGCCTAGACGCTCTGTCGAAGGGAAATCTGGAAGCGACGCTGCCGGAGGACCTGCCGGGCAACTTCCGCCAGATGGCGGCAGACTACAACAACGCCGTTGCGTCACTGCGTCACTCCATCGTCTCGGTGCGCAAGCGCTCCGACGGCATCATGAGCGGCACTGACACGATTACCAAGGCAACTGATGATCTTGCCATGCGCACCGCGCAGCAGGCGGCAGGCGTCGAGGAAAGCTCGGCGGCCCTGCAGCAGCTTTCGGTCAGCGTCGGCCAGACGGCTGCGAACGCTCAGAAGGCCTCGGCTGCCGTCAGCGACACCCAGCATCAGGCAAAGAGCTCGGGCGAACTGGTCACCAGCGCGGTTTCCGCCATGGCCGAGATCGAAAAATCCTCGACCGAAATCTCCAAGATCATCGGCGTCATCGACGAGATCGCCTTCCAGACCAACCTTCTGGCGCTGAATGCCGGCGTCGAGGCAGCACGTGCGGGGGATGCGGGCAAGGGCTTTGCCGTGGTCGCGCAGGAAGTTCGCCAGCTGGCGCAACGCTCGGCCGAAGCAGCCAAGGAGATCAAGAACTTGATCTCCCAGAGCTCCGCGCAGGTCGATGCGGGCGTCGATATCGTCTCGAATACTGGCACGGCGCTGACCGACATGATCAGCCGCATCGACGGCATCAACCGCTTCGTCGCGGACATTGCATCAGCCGCCAAGGATCAGGCGCTGGGCGTCAGCGAGGTCAGTGTCGCCATCCGCAATATGGACACCATCACCCAGCAGAACGCGGCCATGGTCGAGCGTACCTCGGCCGAGACGAAGCAACTCCGTACCGAAGTAGACAATTTGATCGACCTGCTGAGCGGCTTTGCAACGCGCCTCGACGGGAAAGCGATCGAGCCGGTCATGGACCGCCGCGCAGCCTGAGCGCGGCTTTCGGCAAAAAACACTTTGCCCGCCAAGTTGATAATTCCCTCCCGTAACAAGATGCGTTATGGGAGACTTCATGACGATCAAGCCTCTTATCATTCTGCCCGATCCCTTGCTGCGCCAAGCGTCCACTCCGATTGAGCGCGTGGATGCCGATATCAAGCGCCTTGCCGACGACATGCTTGAAACCATGTACGATGCCCCCGGTATCGGGCTAGCCGCAATCCAGATCGGCGTGCCCCGCCGCATGCTGGTCATCGATGTTGCCCGCGAGGGTGAGGAAAAGCAGCCGCTCGTCTTCATCAATCCCGAAATCCTTGCCTCCTCGGACGAGCGTTCGGTCTATGAAGAGGGTTGCCTGTCAATCCCGGATTACTATGCCGAGGTCGAGCGGCCGGCGACGGTCAAGGTCAAGTATCTGGACCGCGACGGTAAGGAACAGCTGGTGGATGCCGATGGTCTTCTCGCCACCTGCCTGCAGCACGAGATCGACCACCTGAACGGCGTGCTCTTCATCGATTATATCTCGCGGCTGAAGCGGGAAATGGTGATCAAGAAGTTCACCAAGGCGGCCAAGACCAAGGCGCTCTGAGCCGGCGGTTGAAAATGCTTCCCGTCACCCCTATGATATCGATGATATCAAAATAGGAGGTGCCTATGGGTGATCTTCTGATCCGCAATGTGCCGGAAGCAATGAAGCGCGACATCGCCGAGCGCGCCGAGAAGAATGGCAATAGCCTTTCCGATGAAATGAAGTCGCTTCTGCGAAAAGCGATGGCTGATCACGATGCCGAGGATAAGCCAGTGCGTTCCGCGTGGGAGAGCCTGCAGGAAGTATTCGCGCCATTGACGGCGGAAGAGAAGGATGAATTCGCCAAGATCATGGAGGAGATCGAGGCGGAGCGGAAGAAGGATTTCGGACGACCGTTCGAGGATTTCGAGTGATCGTGCTCGACACCAATGTCATTTCGGATGCCACGAAGCCCGCGCCGGATCCGCGTGTGCGGTCCTGGCTTCTGCAGCAGCCCGAAAACGAACTCCATCTTTGCGATATCGTGGTGATGGAGCAGTCCTATGGAGCTGAGCGGTTCTGGCTGCGCACACGGTCCAGGCGCTATCTCGAAACATTCGACCGGCTGTTGGATACTTATGGCGGCAGAATACTGGCCTTTGATCGGCATGCCGCGATCGAGACCGGAAGGCTGCGCGCTCGGCGCGAAGCGATCGGCCGGCCGATCTCGGTTCAGGACGCCATGATCGCTGCGATCTGCCTTGCCCATGGCGCGACGCTGGCGTCGCGCAATACAAAAGACTTCGAGGGGCTTGATCTCAAGCTCGTAAACCCGTTTGAAGGCGCCTGAACAAAATAGTGGACGCTTGAATGTCGCTTAGCATCATCTTCATGGGTACGCCCGAATTCTCGGTCCCGACCTTGCGCGCCCTGGTCGATGCTGGCCACAGGGTCGTCGCGGTCTATACGCAGCCGCCACGTCCAGGCGGGCGGCGCGGCCTCGATCTGCAGAAATCTCCGGTGCATCAGGCCGCCGAGTTGCTGGGATTACCCGTGCTGACGCCCGTAAACTTCAAAGACCAGGAAGATCGTCAGCGTTTCATTGACTTCAAGGCCGACGTTGCAGTTGTCGTTGCCTACGGCCTGTTGTTGCCGCAGGCGATTCTCGATGGCACGCGCTATGGCTGCTACAACGGCCATGCCTCGCTGCTGCCGCGCTGGCGTGGTGCCGCTCCCCTCCAACGCGCGATCATGGCCGGCGACAAGAAGACCGGCATGATGGTCATGAAGATGGACAAGGGCTTGGACACCGGTCCGGTCGCTTTGACACGAGAGATCGAGATAGGCGAGGCCATGACCGGCGGCGAACTACACGACAAGATGATGCTCGTCGGCGCCAAGGCCATGGCCGAGGCGATGATGAAGCTCGAACTGGACGAATTGCCCCTGACTCCCCAACCGGCAGAAGGCGTGATTTATGCCGCCAAGATCGACAAGGGCGAGACGCGTATCGATTTCGCCAAGTCGGGCGTAGAGGTGCACAATCACATTCGCGGCCTTTCGCCTTTCCCCGGCGCCTGGTTCGAGGCGGCGATTGCCGGGAAACCTGAGCGGATCAAGGTGCTTGGTTCTGCGGTTGCAGAAGGCGTCGGCCAGCCCGGCGAGGTGCTGACGGACGATCTGGTCATCGCCTGTGCGAGCGGCGCCGTGCGCCTGACGAGACTGCAGCGGGCCGGCGGCAAGCCGCTCGATGCGGCCGATTTCCTGCGCGGCACACCGATAGCGCCGGGCACGAGGCTTGCCTGATGCCGCGATACCGCATGACCGTCGAATATGACGGTATCCCCTATGTCGGCTGGCAGCGTCAGGACAATGGCCCTTCGGTTCAGGGCGCGATCGAAAAGGCGATCCTGTCGCTGACATCAGAGACCGTATCCATCCGCGGTGCCGGCCGCACCGATTCCGGCGTCCATGCCATGGGCCAGGTGATGCATGCGGATCTCTCGAAGGAATGGTCGACCTTCAAGCTGCAGAACGCGCTGAACGCCCATTTGAAACTCGGCGGCGAGCGGGTCTCCGTTTTCGACGTACAAGAGGTCGATGCTCGCTTCGACGCCCGTTTTTCAGCGCTGCGCCGGCACTATCTCTATCGCATCATCAGCCGCCGCGCACCGCTCGCCCTCGAACTCGGCCGTGCCTGGTGGGTCGCAAAGCATCTGGACCACGAGGTCATGCATGCCGCGGCGCAGACACTGGTCGGCAAGCACGATTTCACCACCTTCCGCTCCGCCCATTGCCAGGCAAACAGTCCTGTCAGAACGCTCGACCGGCTGGATGTGACGCGCAGCGGCGATCTGATCGAAATCCGCGCCACGGCCCAAAGTTTCCTCCACAACCAGATACGTTCCTTTGCCGGCACGCTGAAAATGGCGGGCGAAGGCAAGTGGACGCCCGATGACGTAAGAGCGGCGCTGGAGGCTCGTGACCGCAAGGCCTGCGGCCCTGTCGCTCCGCCGGAAGGGCTCTATTTCATGCAGGTGGATTATCCGGACGATCCGGATTTCTGCCCCGTCTCGCTTGACGAGGCAGACGAGTGATCGGTTTTCAGCTTGGCGGATAGATGCCGAGGAAGCGCTGCAGGAAATCGGTGAGCAGCATGGAAGGTACCAGCAGCACCAGCGTCAAACCACCGACGAAGAGCGGATACGCGCCGCAGATCATCCGCAGGATGCGGGCGAGCACAAAGATCAGCGCCAGCATCAGCGCGTACCAGAGTATGGCGGTCAGCCCTTCCGATCCCGGCACGAAAGCGACGAATGCGATCAAAAGCGCATTGAGATAGGACAGCGGCAGGCCGAGCCAATTGACGGTCACCACGATCGGCGCGAATTTTTCGCCCGTCTTGAAGATGAGCAGCATCACGCCGGCGAGGATCAGCGGCACCAGCCAGCTTGCCGCTTCCACCAGTCCAAGCCGAAAGAAGAAGGCAGGCCCGACCGAGCTTTGCGGCGGCATGGCAGCCAGATAGAGACGCTCCCACCATATCCATGTAATACCCATCGGTGGGATGCACCAAAGGATCGCCCAGAAGGAGCGCAGGACGCCGCGATCGGAAATATCGAGATAGCGAAAGCCGCGCTGGTCCATGCGAACCAGCAGCCAGAGACCGGCGAGATAATATTGGACCTCCTTAAACGACGGCATTCGCAAACCATCGTTCGATGAAGGTTTCATAGATCACAGTCAGCGTCTCCAGGTCCGAAAGCGCGACGCGCTCGTCGACCATGTGCATGGTCTGGCCGACAAGCCCGAACTCCACGACAGGGCAATAATCCTTGATGAAGCGCGCATCCGAGGTGCCCCCCGTCGTCGACAGTTTTGGCGCCTGGCCGGTGACCGTCTCGATCGAGGAGGAGAGGGAGGCGATCAGAGCGTTGTTGCGCGTCAGGAAGACATGGCTCGGTCGGTCTGCCCAGATGATTTCATACTTAGCCGGCTCACGGCCGGGGCGAAGTGTCTGGTCTGCTGCGGCCTTGTCCAGCCGCGCAATGATCTCCGCCTTCAGCGTGTCTGCCGTCCAGGTGTCGTTGAAGCGGATGTTGAAGCTCGCCGTTGCCTTTGCCGGAATGACATTGGTCACCGTGTTGCCGACATCAACTGTCGTCACCTCAAGGTTCGACGGCTGGAAATTCTCGGTCCCGCTATCGAACGGCGGGTCCATCAGCGCCTGGGCCAGCGCCAGCATGCCGCGCACCGGATTGTCGGCCAGGTGCGGATAGGCCGCATGACCCTGGACGCCATGAACGATGATCTTTCCCGAAAGCGAGCCGCGACGGCCGATCTTGATCATGTCGCCGAGCCGGTCCGGATTGGTCGGTTCGCCGACGATTGATGCGTCCCAGCGCTCGCCCTTCTCGGCGGCCCATTGCAGGAGCTTGATCGTCCCGTTGATCGCAGGGCCTTCCTCGTCGCCAGTGATGAGGAAGGAGACGGAGCCTTTGGGCGCGCCATGCTTCTCGATGTAGCGGGCGACAGCCGCCGCAAAACAGGCAATCCCCCCCTTCATGTCGACCGCGCCACGGCCGAAAAGCTCGCCGTTGGCAATGTCAGCCGCAAAGGGCGGATGGCTCCAGGACGCTTCGTCGCCGACTGGAACCACATCCGTATGTCCGGCAAACATCAGATGCGGGCCGGCGTTTCCGAGCCGCGCATAGAGGTTTTCGATGTCGGGCATTCCGGCCTCCGATGCCGTCATGCGATCGACCTTGAAGCCGAGGGGCAAGAGCATGTCTGCAAGCGCAGAAAGCGCCCCGCCTTCGGCCGGCGTGACGGAAGGGCAGCGAATCAAAGTCTGAAGATTGGCAACGGGATCTGATGTCATCGGGGGCGGATTATCCGGCGGGAAATGGCAAAGCGATGGCAAGTCTGGAAAGACGTCATGAAAATTATCGCCCGTGAAAAATGGGCTGCTCCGCGTCCTTCCTAAAGAGGCGCCGCGAAACCGTGGCGCCTCGTTCTTCAGCTCTTAGTCGCGCAGCAGCTCGTTGATGCCGGTCTTCGAGCGGGTCTGCTCGTCGACGCGCTTGACGATGACGGCGCAGTAGAGACTGGGGCCGGGCTGGCCGTTGCCCATCGGCTTGGCTGCCGGAAGCGATCCGGCGACGACGACGGAGTAGGGCGGCACTTCGCCATAGGTGATCTCGCCGGTGGCGCGATCGACGATCTTGGTCGACTTGCCGATGAAGACGCCCATGCCGAGCACGGATCCTTCACGGATGATGCAGCCCTCGACGACTTCCGAACGGGCGCCGATGAAGCAATTGTCCTCGATGATCGTCGGGCCAGCCTGCATCGGCTCCAGAACACCGCCGATGCCGACACCGCCGGAGAGATGCACATGTTTGCCGATCTGGGCGCAGGAGCCGACGGTCGCCCAGGTGTCGACCATCGTGCCTTCGCCGACATAGGCGCCAAGGTTGACGAAGGACGGCATCAGGATTGCGTTCGGGGCGATATAGGCCGAACGGCGGACGACAGCGTTCGGCACGGCGCGGAAGCCGGCTTCGCGGAAGCGGTTTTCGCCCCAGCCTTCGAACTTCGACGGTACCTTGTCCCACCAGGTGGAACCGCCCGGGCCGCCGTCGACGATCGCCATGTCATTGAGGCGGAAGGAGAGAAGGACCGCCTTCTTGAGCCACTGGTTGACGGTCCAGTTGCCGTCACTGCCCCGCTCGGCCACCCGCGCTTTACCCCCGTCGAGCAGCTCCAAAGCAGCTTCGACAGCGTCGCGAATTTCGCCGCGTGTCGACGTATTCACATTGTCGCGATTGTCGAAAGCAGCTTCGATGGTCTTTTCAAGCGAGGTGAGATCGGTGGCGCTCATGGGAAATCCTTAAACTTCAATGGATATCGTGCATGCCGGAGAATATCCGGAAATACTGTCGGTTGACCGGTGTTCTGCTCTACAGCAAGGCCCCGGAAAATGGAATGATTTTTCGGATTGGATTGTACTTGGCTTCAAGGCTTCAGGCGGCATATGAATCCGGAGGCTGTCCCGCAATAGCGGCGACCGGCCGGATTATCTATTGAAAGGCATTCTGAAATGGCAAAGGCGAAGAACGGCAAATTGCGGCGCAAGGACGGGGTCTGGGATCCGCTGAAGACGAGTTCCGCCGACAAGCAACGCGCCGAGGCCGTGCCGAAGACGCCGCAATCGCTGTCGCCGGCCTATCGTCTTGCCTATGCAGACGAGGATTTCCTGTGCCGCGAGGAGTTGCGGCCGATCCGCCTGCAACTGGAGCTTTTGAAGACGGAAATGCTGCTGACGGAGCGCGGCATCAAGTCGACCGTCGTCATGTTCGGCGGCGCGCGTATTCCGGCGCCGGGGCAGGCTGCCTGGGCAGCGCGCAACGAGACGCAGCGCGCCAACCTGGAAGCGGCCTCGATCTATTATGATGAGGCACGCAAGTTTGCCCGTCTCTGCTCGAAATATTCGGCTGGCTTTGATTTCCATGAATATGTCATCGTTACAGGCGGCGGCCCTGGCGTGATGGAAGCGGGCAATCGCGGTGCAGCCGAGGTGGGAGCGCCTTCGATCGGCCTCAACATCGTTCTTCCGCACGAGCAGGCGCCCAACGTCTACGTGACACCGGAGCTGAGCTTCAATTTCCACTATTTCGCCATCCGCAAGATGCATTTCATGGTGCGGGCCAAGGCCATCGCGGTCTTCCCCGGTGGTTTCGGCACGATGGACGAGTTCTTCGAATGCCTGACACTGATCCAGACGGGACGCATGGAGCGCCTGCCGCTCATCCTTTTCGGTGCCGCCTTCTGGCATAAGGTCATCAATTTTGAGGCACTGGCGGAGTTTGGAACGATTGCGCCTGACGACGTCAAGCTGATCAGCTTCGTCGAGACCGCCGAAGAAGCGTGGAAGATCGTCGCGGATTTCTACGAGCACGCAGGCGAGCACGACCTCAGCCCGGAGGCCGTCGAGCCCTGATATGAATTAGGCCCGCCATCGCGATGCGAGGCGGGCCTTTCCGACGGGGAGGAGCGCCGGCTTTCGAATGCTTACGGGAACGGCCGATCCGGCATGTCGTCGATCGAAATCACGCCGTCATGGTTGCGATCCATCCGGTCGAAGATTTTGTTGGCGAAGGCTTCGGCCTCTGCCTTGCTGATCTGGCCGCTGCCGTCAGTGTCGACGCGGGCAAACATCATCACTTCCATCATGCGGGCTTCACGCATCCAGGAGCCGCGCGGACCGTGGCCGCCATGGCGCCCGTGTTCCGGTCGAGCCTGGTCGCCGTCGCCGGGCTTGCCGTTCTGGTCGCCGTTCTGGTCGTTCTGCGCCGTGTCGTTCTTGTGCGCGTCCCTCCAGGCCTTCATCTTGTCCTGGCGGTAGGTCTTGAGTTCGGCAGGCGTGACTTGGCCGTCGTGGTTCGCGTCGATCTGGTCGTAGATCTTGTCGATGCCCGTGGTGAATTCTTCCTTGGAGACCTTGAAGTCGCCATTGGTGTCGAACTCTTTGACCATGCGGATGAAGATGACTTCCGGCGGCGGGCCCATGCGGTGCCAGCCCTGGCGGCCCTGATGCATCTTGCCGTGATGGCCCATCTTGCCGTGATTATCTCCGGTCGCGGCCAGTGTTGCGGTCGCGGCTGCGCCGACCAGCAGGGTCGAAGAAAGCGCCGCGATCAGAATCTTTTTCCCGTTCATCTTGTTACCTTTCGTTGCCGAGTGGACAAGATCGAAGGTAGGCCTCACCCATCGTAAGGACCAGTTAAACTCCTGTAAGATGGATGAAACTTTTGTAATCCAGCGACTTAGATAATTTCGTTAAGAAATGCCGTCAGATCGTCGGTGATGTAGTCGACGTTCCCGTCCTCGTCGCTGTGCCGCTCCCACCATTCGGTCACCGTGTCCTCGAGATTCTGCGGCACGAGCAGCACGGTGCGCATGCCGAGTGCTTTCGGGACCGTGAGATTGCGCGGCAGGTCCTCGAACATGACCGCCTTTTTCGTATCGACCCGGTTGAGCGCCATGAACTTGTCGTAGGTGGCGCTTGCGGGCTTGGGAACATAGCCGGCCGCAACGATATCGAAGATATCGTCGAAATGATCGAGGATGCCAAGCGCGCCGGCCGTCGCCCGCGCATGGCTGACACTGCCATTGGTGAAGATGAACTTCCGCCCCGGAAGCGCCTTGATGGCTGAAGCCAGTTCCGGCTGCGGCATCAGGTGCGAATAGTCGATGGCATGCGCTTTTTCGAGGAAGTCGTCAGGGTCGACGCCATGATGGATCATCAGCCCCTGCAGCGTCGTGCCGTGGTCCAGATAGTACTGCTTCTGCAGTTTCCGCGCCTCGTCGCGCTCCATCTGCAGCAGCGTCGACACATAGGCCGTCATGTTCTTGTCGATCTGCGAGAAGAGATCGACGTGATGCGGATAGAGCGTGTTGTCGAGATCGAACACCCAGTCGCGGATATCAGCGAAATCGGCCTTGGCGGCCTTGGTCTTTGTCTGTGTCATGACGGGCGTTATGGCATGGGTATCAGGCGAGGGAAATGGAAATATGTCTGCCCATGCTGTCAGCAGCTGTCATTGCCGACATGTATGGCGGGCGCTATGACGTAAGAGCGTCGCAAATTCGGGGAGGAAATGGGATGAGTGAGGTCGAGAAGGCAAAGTCGTTCACGGCGCTGCATGTCAAGGGCAGCCCGGTTATTCTCTATAACATCTGGGATGCCGGGACGGCAGGCGCGGTCGCTGCCTCAGGCGCCAAGGCGCTTGCGACCGGAAGCTGGTCGATCGCCGCCGCCCACGGTTTCGGCGATGGCGAAAATATCCCCTTGCCGTTCCTGGTCGAGATCGCCCGGCTGATCGCATCGGGCGTCGATCTTCCGCTTTCCGTCGATTTTGAGGGCGGCTATGCCGTCGCGCCGGACGATGTCGCCGCCAATGTCTCCAAGATTATCGATGCCGGCGCCGTCGGTATCAATTTCGAGGATCAGGCTGTCGGCGGCGCCGGGCTTCATCCGATCGCGCTGCAGGCCGAGCGTATCCGTGCAATCCGCGCGATGGCCGACCGCCGCGGCATGCCGCTTTTCATCAACGCACGCACCGACATCTTCCTGCAGGAGGCGGATACCGCAAAACATGCCGGCGTCATGGACGAAGCGCTCGATCGCGCCAAAGCCTTCGAAGCCGCCGGAGCCAGCGGCTTTTTCGCGCCCGGCCTAGTCGACCCTGACTTGATCGGCGGGCTGTGCGAAAAAGTCGCCCTGCCGGTCAACATCATGGTCCGCCCGACGACGCCCGACAATGCCACGATGGCCAAACTCGGCGTCAGCCGCATCAGCTACGGCCCGGGACCCTATCGTGCGATGATCGAATGGCTGAAGGCCGAGGCTGCGGCGGTCTACCGCTGACCGCGCTCATGCAGCATTAGCGGCGCGTCCAAGTCTGGGACTTGCATAGCACGTTCATCGCGCAGCCCGTCAGCTTTATGCTGTCGCCCGACACCTTGAGCGTTCCGCTATAGGTCCTGTTGGTCTGCGGATCGGTGATCTTGCCGCTGTAGCTGTCATCCTTGCCGCTGAACGTGCCGATCTGCCGTCCCGCATATTGTCCGGTCTTGGCGGTGATGCAGTAGCCTGAACCGCAACGGCTGATCTCCGATGTCTCGCCGTTTTGCGTTTTCCAGTTTCCAAGCAGGGGGTCGGAAGCATTGGCGAGGCCGGCCATCGTCAAATACGTTGCCGCCAGGATCGATAGGGTCCTCATTGGAAATCTCCGCACTGTGATAATTTCATGCCGTCCGGCGAGTTCATATACTTTGAATCTCGCTCTGCGGCATCGCTTTTCTCGCAAACGGCACGCAGAGGATGGCGCAGGCCGTCAGGATCGCGATGGCGAGCCAGGCCTCGTTGATAGCCTCGACGCTGGCGGCGGTCTGGACCAGTGGATCAAGCGTTGCCGTCACATCGGCATCAAAGGCGCCGGTGTGTCCGATGACAGTCTGCGCCGGTGCGCCGATGAAGGCCGCCGCGCCGGCGTCGCCGCTTTGCAGACGCTCCCATAGCTTTTGCCCGAGCGGCTCCGATCGGGTGTAGATGACCGTATCGATCAGCGCGATCCCGATGGCGCCGCCGAGATTGCGCATCAGATTGAAAAGGCCGCTGGCATCGGGAATGCGCTCCGGCGGCAGCGTGCCGAGCGCCAGGCGCGTCGGCGGCAGCAGGCAGAACATGATGGCGGCGCCGCGAATGACCTGCGGCCAGAACATCGCATCGTAATCCGATCGCGGGTCCTGGAAGGTGCTCATTCCAAGCCCGAGCGCAAAAAGCGCAAAGCCAATCGCCGAGAGCAGGCGCGCGTCCATGCGCTTTTCCAGCGCGACGGCGATCGGCGCCGTGATCAGTTGGACGATGCCGGTGACCAGCATGGTCATTCCGATCTCCAGCGCATTGTGTCCCCTGATGAAAGCGAGGAAAACCGGCATCAGATAGACGGAACCGAACAGGCCGATCCCAAGCACGAAACTGAGAATGCAGCCCGCCACGAAATTCCGGTCGCGGAAATTATGAAGATCGACGACAGGATGCCGTTTGCGGCGCGATCGCCAGACGAAAAGAGATCCGGCAGCAAGAAACAGTGCAAGCAGGCCGATTACCCAAGGCGATATCCAGCCGTTGGTCGGCGCCTCTTTCAGGGAAAGCTCCAGGCTTGTCAGCGCAATCGCCATCACGACCAGGGACAGGACGTCGAGCTGCCGGAGTTCGGAGAGGTCAATTTTTCGCCTGGGCAGAAACGATCCCGCAACAAGAGCCGCGGCAATACCGGGAAGAATATTGATGAGAAACAGCCAGTGCCAGGAGTAGGTCTCCGTGAGCCAGCCTCCAACGATCGGCCCGACCGTTGGAGCAAGAACCGCAAGGACGCCGGCAATGGTCGTGGCGACAGCCTGCCGTCGCTCGGGAAACAGGATGAAGACGGCAGAAAACACCGAGGGTATCAGCGTTCCGCCGGAAAAGCCTTGCAGCACGCGCCATGCGACGAGCTCACCGAAACTTCCGCTGGACGCGCAGCCTGCAGAGGCGAACACGAACAGGCCGAGCGCCGTGACGAAAAGCCAGCGCATCGACAGCAGCCTCGTCAGAAAGCCGGTCAGCGGAATGGCGACCACCTCGGCGATGAGATAGGCGGTCTGTATCCAGCTCATCTGGTCGGGATCGATGTCGAGGGCAGACTGGATCGTCGGCAGGGATGTGGCCACGACCTGGACGTCGAGTATCGCCATGAACATGCCGGCGCACATGGCGATGAAGCCGGCCCAGACGACGGCCGACGTTCCTTCGGGATGCACGGCTTCGGACGATTTCGACATGTGATGATTCCGGCCAGGGCGGCGTTGTCGGCCCTTGCAAATGACAGCGCGACCCCGCCGGCCGGCCTGTCGGATGCCACGGCTGAGGCATGCACCGCTATTTCGGCGGAGACAACATCACAGTTCGAATGAAGAAAGAAGCCGGATGGACCGGTTGCGGCGCGTTTTTCCTGCGGCAACACGATGATGTGTATCGCATTGCCGCCGCCGTATAAGCCTCTGGAACCGATCGCTCAGGGGACGATCAATGTTCCGACGCCGTGCTCGGTAAAGATCTCGAGCAGGACCGAATGGGCCGTCTTGCCGTTCAGAATGACGACGCCCTGGACACCCGCCTTGATCGCATCGATGCAGGTCTCGACCTTCGGGATCATGCCGCCGGAGATCGTGCCGTCGGCGATCAGGGCATGCGCCTGGGCGACGGAGAGTTCCTTGATGAGATTGCCCTGCTTGTCGAGAACGCCGGGAACATCCGTCAGGAAAAGCAGGCGGGTAGCGTTCAGCGCACCGGCGATGGCGCCGGCGAAAGTATCGGCGTTGATGTTATAGGTCGCGCCGTCGCGGCCGGGAGCAACCGGGGCGATGACCGGGATCATTTCCGAGCGGGCAAGCAGGTCGAGCAACGTGCGGTCGACCTCGACCACCTCGCCGACGAAGCCGAGATCGAGCACCCGCTCGATGTTGGAATCCGGGTCCTTTATGGTCTTTCGCGCCTTTTCGGCGAAGACCATGTTGCCATCCTTGCCGCAGAGGCCGATCGCCCATTCGCCGGTCTGGTTGATGAGGGCGACGATCTCCTTGTTGATCGAGCCGGCAAGAACCATCTCGACGATTTCGACCGTCTTGGCGTCGGTGACGCGAAGGCCGCCTTCGAATTTCGATTCGATGCCCATCTTGCTCAGCATCGCGCCGATCTGCGGCCCGCCGCCGTGGACGACGATCGGATTGACGCCGGATTGCTTGAGGAGAGCGATGTCGCTGGCGAAAGCCTTGCCGAGTTCGGGATTGCCCATGGCGTGGCCGCCATATTTCACCACGATCGTCTTGTTTTCGTAGCGCTGCATGAAGGGCAGCGCCTGGGCCAGAAGACGTGCTTGGATTTCGCTCTCGGACTCGTTCATGGCATACCCCTTGGGAATTGATCGCGGCCTTTTATCTCAACTTTTTGACAGATGGAATAATGATCTCGGGATTAGTTTTCTGCGTACTAGAGGCTGTGGCGACGAGCCTGCATGGCTTGCTGTCCATGTGATTTTACGAATATGATCAACTTTGGACGCATTCGAGGGATTTGATGGCCAGTGACGATATCGCCGTGCTTATCAGCCGTGTTGCTCTGCAGGATCAAAATGCGTTTTCCGATCTCTACAAGAAAACAAGTCCGAAACTCTTTGCCGCATGTTTCCGTATCCTGAAAGACAGGACCGATGCAGAAGAATCTCTCCAGGAAACCTACGTGAAGATCTGGCAGCGCTCTGATCGTTTTGCCGCATCCGACAACCCGGCCATGCCGTGGCTGATGGCAATCGCGCGCAATCAATCGATTGATATGATACGCTCGAGAAAGCCTGTGGCGGACGAAATCGACACGGTCTACGATCTGGCGGACGCCGAGCCAGGGCCCGAACGCCAGGCGGAGATAAAGGGAGAGGGAAGGCGGATTGACAGGTGCATGGAAGAGTTGGAAGCTGATCGTGCACAGGCTGTTAGAAGCGCCTATGCCGAAGGTCTGAGCTACCAGGAACTTGCAGAGCAATATGCGGTTCCGCTGAATACGATGCGCACATGGCTGCGCCGAAGCCTGATCAAACTGAGAGAGTGCATGGACCGATGACCACACCGGATCAAAGCAAAGGGGGACGCTCCCGCGACGAGGTGCTCGCCGGTGAATATGTGCTTGGAGTGCTCTCGCTGGAAGATCGGCAGAAGGTGGAAAAGCGGATGCGCAGCGACCGGCAGTTTGCCGCGATCGTTACCCGCTGGGAACAGAACCTTTCCGGCTTCAATGAGGAATATGAGAGCATCGTGCCTTCGGCGGCGGTCTTTCCGAAGATCGAGCAGCGGATATTCGGCGAGTATCGCGCGGGCGGAAATCTTTGGAATTCCTTGCTGCTCTGGCGCGTCGTGGCGCTTGCCTCTCTCGTGTTTGCTGCCGGCGTCGTCATTTTCAACGCCAACCTCATCAAGCCTCAACAGGGCGGCAAGCCGTTGGTAGCGGCCCTCTCGGCTCAGAACAGCGCCATTGCCTTGATGGCGAGCTATAACGCCCAAAGCGGCAAGCTGCGCGTGACACCCGTGGCCTCGGGCCAGCCTGAGGAAAAATCGCTGGAGCTGTGGCTGATCAAGGGCAGCGATCCCGCGATCGCCCTTGGCGTCCTGCCGCAGACGGGCGAGGGCGAACTCGCGATCCCGCAGAATATTCGCGGCCAGATCTCCGAGGGCGACGTGCTTGCCGTCAGCATCGAGCCCTTCGGCGGTTCGCCGACCGGCAAGCCGACCGGCGACGTCGTGGCCTCGGGCACCGCGCGTATCCCCTGAACGATTCTTCGAAACGGTCTCCGTCACCGCTACGGGCGGCAGCGATGAAGTGCGCCGCGGGTTTTGAAGAATCTCATTTCGGCTGAAACTCTTTTTCCGGCCTCTTCGTACTTCCAATACCCCCGGCGATGAACGGCAAGCGCTAAGGCAAGCTGCGATAGGGGGCCAAAAGAGGAAGAGGATTAGACATATGATCAGGACTACGATCCGCATCGTTGCGATTGCGGCAGCGCTTTCGGCTGGCTCGAGCCTCGCCTATGCGAAGAACCCTGTCGTCGGCGGCGCGCCGATGTATGCGACGAAGAACATCGTCGAAAACGCCGTGAACTCCAAGGATCACACCACGCTGGTCGCCGCCGTCAAGGCTGGCGGCCTTGTCGATACGCTTGAGGGCAAAGGCCCGTTCACCGTTTTCGCTCCGACCAATGAGGCTTTCAATAAACTGCCGCCCGGCACGGTTCAGACGCTGCTGAAGCCGGAGAACAAGGCGCAACTCGTGAAGATCCTTACCTGCCATGTCGTCGCCGGCGATGAGATGGCCTCGGCCATCAAGAAGATGACAATGGGCAATGGTGGCGAATACGACCTGAAGACAGTCGGCGGCTGCACCATCAAGGCAATGGACAAGGGCGGCAAGATAACCCTGACTGATGAGGCCGGGGGCACCGCTCACGTCACCATTGCCGACGTGAAGCAGTCGAACGGCGTGATCCACGTGATCGACAAGGTCCTGTTGCCGAAAATGTAAGGTTTCTCGGCAGCTTTGGCCGTCGCTTGCCCGATCGGGTGCGGCGGCCCTTTTGCGTCAGATATTGGCTATCTCGACCGTATCGCCGATCGCGCGGCGCAACTCGTCCAGCCCCTCGTTCTTTTCGGAGGAGGTCGCGATAATCCCGGGATAGGCTGCAGGCCGCTTGCGGATCTTTTCGGTCGTCTCGGCAATCAGCCTCGGCACACCCGCTTCCTTGATCTTGTCCGTCTTCGTCAGCACCACCTGATAGGAAACGGCTGCCTTGTCGAGCAAGGTCATGACCTCCTCGTCATTCTTCTTGATGCCGTGACGGCTGTCGATCAGCAGGTAGACGCGCTTCAGCGTCGAACGGCCGCGCAGATAATCGAAGACGAGCTTGGTCCAGGCATCGACATGCTCCTTCGGCGCCTGGGCATAGCCATAGCCCGGCATGTCGACCAGCGCCATCGGCGGCAGGTCGCCCGCTTCGCCGGAATAGCCCTCGGGCACGAAATAATTGAGCTCCTGCGTGCGGCCCGGCGTATTCGAGGTGCGCGCCAGACCTTTGTGACCCACCAGCGCATTGATCAGCGACGACTTGCCGACATTGGAGCGGCCCGCGAAAGCGACTTCCGGTGGCCCTTCGGGGGGAAGGAACTTCATCGCCGGCACGCCGCGGATAAAGATCCAGGGGCGCCCGAAGAGGGGCTTGTCATCCTTTTCCGTCGTTCCGGCCATTCTGTCTCGTCTCTCATATCAGGGAAGCGGACCGATTCAGGCTTTTGCGTCCGATTGTCAAGGGAAAGCGCCCGCGGACCGGGCCAACCGTGCGTATGACACATATTTGCCGATGCTAAAAAGTATATTAGTCTCTGCCCCGCGGCTTGAGGGAATGCTTGTATCGGTATCGAAGAAGCTGAGGTGACCGGTTGGAAAAGAGTGACCAGCAGTCCCGCGTCCTGAGGACGATCCTTACCCTCTGCGTTTCCATCCCGTTTTTCCATTCCGCCGCCCAGCCGGCCAGCGCCCAGCCGGAGCCACATCCGGACCCCAAGCCGGCTCTTTCAGGCTGCATGTATCTCGGCCCCTCTCAGACCGATCCCGGAGCAACGCTCTGCATTCGCAAGGAAAGCTATGACAAGGATCTCTGCGGCGCGATCGAGCACTTCGCGGGCGCCAACAGGCTGCCGCCGGATTACTTTGCAAGGCTGATCTGGAAGGAAAGCCGGTTCCAGCCGGATGCGCTGAGCATGAAAGGTGCGCAGGGGATCGCCCAGTTCATGCCGGGAACGGCAAAGCTTCGCGGACTGGAAGACAGCCTCGACGTGTTGAAATCCTTGCGCGCCTCGGCGGAATATCTGGACGAACTTCGCAATCGCTTCGGCAATCTCGGTCTGGCCGCCGCCGCATACAATGCAGGAGAGGCCGGCTTGTCCAACTTCCTTGCCTCGGGCGGCCTTCCCTATGAAACGCGCGGCTACGTGCTTTCGATCACCGGTCACACCGCCGACGAATGGAAGAATACGCCGCCTGACGTCGCGGCCGCTCCCCTCGACAAGGACAAGTCCTTCGTTGACGCCTGCGTTGCGCTCGCCCGGACGAAAAACCTGAAGGAACCCGCCTTCCAGCCGGAGGGCATATGGGCGCCCTGGGGCGTCCAGCTCGCTTCGAACCCGCAGGGACAGGTCGCCCGCAGCCTCTTCTTCCGAGTCGTCAATCGCCTACCGGCGCCGCTGAATGCCGAACAGCCTCTGATTTTCCGCAAGCGCGACAGAAGCTTTGGCTTCCGGCCGCGCTATGTTGCCCGCATCGCGAGACAGACCAGGCCCGAGGCGGACAAGGTCTGCGCCCAGATCCGCTCCGCCGGCGGCGCCTGCACCGTCTTCAAGAATTGAATCAGCTTACGACGGATGGCATGGCCGCTCCGTTCGGCGGCCGATTCCAATCTTTTGGGTTACAGAGTTTCACTCGCAGCCATGATATTATGCCTCTGGTTTGGTTTCGATGAATCCAAACATGGGTGGGGGGCCATGCGACCGACGTTGCTATGTCTGTCTTCCGCACTGTTCCACATTGCAGGCACGGTGTTTCCAGCGCTTGGCTGCGTCGATGTCGCGCTTGTTCTCGCGGTAGACGGCTCCGATAGTGTCGATGAAGGAGAGTATCGGTTCCAGACCAGTTCGATAGCGACGGCATTCCGTGACAAGGCCGTTCTACACGCAATGAAAGGGGCAGGGATCGTTGCGGTGTCCGCGGTGTTCTGGGGCGACGGCCAGCTGCCATCGCAAGAGCTGGATTGGGTCGTTGTGAACCGTGGAGAGGGCGCAGAGTTCTTCGCACGCAAGATCGAAACCAATCTCCGGGCGGTTTATGGCAATACCGACATTGGTAATGGCATCTGGGCGGCGCTTGACCGACTTTCGTCTTCCGATCTATGCGCCCGCCGATCGGTCATCGACATCTCGGGTGACGGTCGGGAAACCCTGGGTCCAAAGCGGGAAAACGTTATCTCGCTGCATCACGCGCGCCGTCGCGCGAAAGAAATGCGCGTAACGATCAACGGGCTGGCCATATCCGACGATGGGGGAGACCTTGCCCGCTATTACGCTGGACATGTCGTCCTCGGGTCGGACGCCTTCGTCATGCATATCAACAAATATGCGGATTATTCCGTTGCCATCAGGAAAAAGCTCGTTGCGGAACTATCGTACGGAGCTAGCGGATATTTCGCCTTCGATGAAGCCAGATAGGATTTCTGCGAATTCGCAACCACGCAAATGTGGAATCGGGATAACTGTATCCCCGATACGAAAAAGCCCCGCCGAAGCGGGGCTTTTTGAGTTTATTTCGATGGTTCCGGTTTTCGTCGGAAGAGACCCTTTAGGTTGTCGAAGAGTTCCACCTTCACGCCATGGCGCTTCATGATGATCGACTGCTGGATGACCGAGAGCGTGTTGTTCCAGGCCCAGTAGATCACGAGGCCGGCAGGGAAGCTCGACAGCATGAACATGAAGATCAGCGGCATCCAGTTGAAGATCATTGCCTGGGTCGGGTCCGGCGGGGTCGGGTTCATGCGCATCTGCAGGAACATGGTGACGCCCATGATCAGCGGCCATACGCCGAGATGCAGAACCGTCGGAGCGGCAAACGGCAGCAGGCCGAACAGGTTGACGATCGAGGTCGGGTCCGGCGCGGAAAGGTCGCGGATCCAGCCGAAGAACGGCGCGTGGCGCATCTCGATGGTGATGTAGATCACCTTGTAGAGCGAGAAGAAGATCGGGATCTGGAAGGCGATCGGCCAGCAGCCGGCGATCGGATTGATCTTCTCTTCCTTGTAGAGCTGCATCGTTGCCTGCTGCAGCCCCATTTTGTCGTCTCCGAATTTCTTCTTCAGCTCTTCCATCTTCGGCTGCATGCGCTTCATGTTCGCCATGGATGCATATTGCTTGCTGGCGAGCGGGAAGAACAGCGCCTTGACGACGATGGTCGTGCAGAGGATCGCGACCCCGAAATTGCCGAAGAAGTGATAGAAAAAGTCCATCAGCTTGAACATCGGCTTGGTGATGAAATAGAACCAGCCCCAGTCGATCAGGCGGTCGAAGCGCGGGATCGAATAGGTCTGCTCATACTGATCGATAACGGGCACTTCCTTGGCGCCGGCAAAGACGAGGTTCTTCAGGTCGACGGACTGGCCGGGAGCGATGGTCACAGCTTCCTGCTTGTAGTCGGCCTGGAAACGCGGCGTTCCATCGGTGAAGTGCGAGAAGCGGGCATCATAGGCGCCGGTCTGCGGCGGCACCATCGTTGCGGCCCAATACTTGTCCGTTATGCCGAGCCAGCCGCCTGTCGCCCTCGGAGGCGCAACATTTTCCTTTTCGACAGCCGCGTACTTGTATTCGAGCAGGCTGTCGCCGACCACGCCGATGAACCCTTCGTGAAGGACATAGGTCGAGGCGACGAGAGGCTTGTTGTAGCGCGTGACGCGGCCATAGCTCGAAAGCGCGACCGGGGCCTGACCGGCGTTGCTGATCTTGTCGGCCACGGTAAACATATAGTGATCGTCGACGGAGATCGTGCGGCTGAAGGTGACGCCCTTGTCGTTCGTGTAGGTCAGCGTGACCGGCGTCTTCTCCGTCAGCTTGTCGCCGCTTGCGAGCTTCCATTGCGTGCCGGGGCCGGGCGCGGTGCCTGCGGCTGCGTCGCCGACATAGCCGAGTTCGGTAAAGTAGCCGTCCTTGGTGTCGGCCGGTGCGAAGAGCGTGACGATCGGGCTGCTCTTGTCGACGGTCTCATGGTAATTCTTGAACTTCAGGTCGTCGAGGCGGGCGCCGACGAGATTGATCGAGCCCGTAAGCGCCGGGGTGTCGATGATGACGCGCGGGGTCTTGGCAAGCGCTTCATCAACGGTCTCCACCGTCGGCGTCGACTGGCCGGTCGCCGGAAGAGAGCCGTTGACCGGAGCACCCGTGCCTGCCGCCGGCGTTTGTGCTTGACCCGTTTGGGCCTGTCCCGTCTGGGCTTGCTGCGTCGTGTGCTGCTGCGCCTTGGCCAATTCGTCGGCCTTGCGCTGCGCTTCGATGCGCGGATTCATGTAAAGAAACTGCCAGGCTAGGACAATCAGCACAGACAGGCCAATCGCGATGAAGTAATTGCGGTTGTTTTGCATCATACCTTCCTGGGGCGGTCCTCACGGGACCGCCGGTGTTTCTGCCTGTTTTCGAAGCGGGCGACGAGCTCGTCGGCCAGCACATCGAAGGGCGCAGTCAATACCTCACGCCGCGCGACAACCACATAGTCGTGTCCGGGCTGCATTGCAATTCCGCCATGGAGACGCACCGCTTCTTTCAGCCGGCGCCGCATGCGGTTTCTTTCCACCGCGTTTCCGTGTTTTTTGGTAACGGTAAAGCCGACGCGAGGATCGGTATCGGGCTCTTTGCGATCGAGTGCCTCGATCAGGAAGAAGCTGCCGCGGCGCTTTTCTCCCTCCCGAACAGCAAGAAACTGCGGCCGGCTTTTCAGCCGCCCGACAGTCTTTTCTGGTCGATTATTCGTCATTCGCCCGCCATCTCTATCGGGCATTCCGGCCTTAGGCCGAAAGACGCTTGCGGCCACGGGCACGACGGGCAACGATGACCTTGCGGCCGCCCTTCGTTGCCATGCGCGCACGGAAACCGTGACGACGCTTGCGGACAAGCTTGGATGGTTGATAGGTACGCTTCATTTATTTTAACACCGCGGAGTGCGGCCCTTCTTGAGTTTGCATTTTAGCAAGGAGCGTTATGCAGCGCGAACAGGCCCGCAAAAGCAGGCTCCAAGATCGAGCGTGCGCGGGCTTATAAGGTTGAAGGCTCTCGAAGTCAATTATCGCCGGGCAGATTCATCTCGGGCGAGATATTCCTTGATAGGTTCGCGCCTCGCGCTATGTGGCTTCAGGCATGTTTCCCTAAGTTGTGCTTTTGATCTGGAAAATATCCGCAGTTTGCTCTTTCCAGCCAAGCAACCTCAGTATTTCGCAATTTTTACGCTTTCCCGAAGAGAATCATGTGCAACTGTATGAATTTTCCGCCGATCTATATTAGGGACGGCGCAAGGTAACATTAAGCATTTTAGTCAATCTTGAGCGGTATATCCGGGGAACTTCTGTTCTCCGCCCCAAGGAGATACACCGTTGAATATTCGCGGCAAGATTAACCTGCTCGTTTCCGTCATGGCCTGTGCGGCGTTGCTGATTGGCGTGACTGCCCTTTATGCGATGCGCCAATACAATGAAAAGCTGCAGGCCTACGAGCAGGCGGCGAGCCGCGCCTATATGGGCGAGCGGCTGAACCGCTACGTCACGGCCGTCGTCATGGAGTCCCGTGGGATCTATGCTTCGGGCTCGACGAAGGAAGCAAAGCCCTTCGCAGACGGATTGATGAAGGATCTTGACGAGATCGATAAGGGCTTTGCCTCATGGTCGCCGCTCGTTCCGGCAAGCGAAAAGCCTGAATTCGACAAATTGCTGGCCCGCGCCCAGGAATTCCGGACTTTCCGCACCGAGACCGCGCGGCTCGGAACGGTCGAGAGCCCCGACGCTGCAAACAAGCAGGGTAACAACGACGCCAACAGAGCCAACCGCAAGGCCTTCCAGGCCGAGATCGACGCCGTCGTACAGACCGACAAGGATGCGCTCGATGAGGTAAATGCCGATCTGGAGGTTTTCCGCAGCATCGTCTTCTGGCTGGTGCTTGGAATTATTGCCCTTGGTATCGGAGCGGGTGTCAGCATGGGCTTCTATATCGGCACTGCCCATCTCAGCCGCCCGATCAAGAAGGTGACGAATGCCATCAAGGAGGTTGCCGAGGGCAATTTCGATGCGGCTGTTCCCTTCGCCGGACGCAGGGATGAAATCGGCGAGATGGCTGCTGCCGTCGAGGTCTTCAAGCAGAATGGTCTTGCGGTGAGGCGGATGAACGCGCAGGAAACTGCCATGCGCGCCAAGAGCGACGATCTGCAATCCAGCATGTCGCTCGTCGTTGCCTCTGCCGCGGAAGGCGATTTCAGCCGCCGCATCGAGAAGGACTACGAGGACGCCAACCTCAACCGTTTCGCCCGCAACATCAACGAGCTTCTGTCCGGCGTCGATACCGGCGTCACCGAGACCCGTCGCGTGATCGCAAGCCTTGCCGAGGGCGATTTGACACAGACCATGCGCGGCAGTTTCCAGGGTGCTTTCGCCGAACTGCAGCAGAACGTCAACAGCACGCTGGCAATCCTGCAGAAGACGATGCGAGAGGTCCACGAGACCACGCAGTCGATCACCGGCAACAGCAACGAGCTGCGTCACGCCAGCGACGATCTCTCCAAGCGCACCGAACAGCAGGCCGCCGCACTGGAAGAGACCTCGGCCGCGCTCGACGAGATCACCGCCGTCGTGCAGAATTCGACGGCTCGGGCCCAGGAAGCGAGCACGATGGTGACGGAGGCCAAGGAAAATGCAGCCCGTTCCGGCGTTGTCGTGCGCGATGCCGTCGCTGCCATGGGCCGCATCGAACAGGCCTCCCGCGAAATCAGCCAGATCATCAGCGTCATCGACGAGATCGCCTTCCAGACAAACCTTCTGGCGCTGAATGCCGGCGTCGAAGCCGCCCGCGCCGGCGAGGCGGGCAAGGGCTTTGCCGTCGTCGCCCAGGAAGTGCGCGAACTGGCGCAACGCTCCGCCACCGCCGCCAAGGACATCAAGGCGCTGATCACCAAGTCCGGCGGTGAAGTGCAGGTCGGGGTCAAGCTGGTGCAGGCGACCGGCGAGACGCTGGGCGAAATCGAGACCCGCGTTCTTGCGATCAACGATCACATCCACTCTATCGCCACTGCTGCCCGCGAACAGGCGACCGGCCTTCAGGAGGTCAATACCGCCGTCAACCAGATGGACCAGGTGACCCAGCAGAATGCCGCGATGGTCGAGGAAACCTCTGCCGCCACTCACAAGCTCTCCGGCGAAGCCGATGGCCTGCTGCGCCTGATCTCTCGCTTCAAGGTCGGCAATGCGGCACCCGCCGCGCCCACCTTGGTCCGTTCGCAGTCGCATGCCGCCATGGGGTCGCCGGCGCGACGCATGGTTGGCAAGGTCGCGAGGGCTTTCTCCGGTGGCGGAAATGCAGCCGTGGCCCAGCAGGATTGGGAAGAATTCTGATCGATCAGGCAAGCGCCTGACGAAGCGCCGTGCGGCAACGCGCGGCGCTTTTCATATCATCTGCGCCCTGTCGCATTCCTACGCGGAATCCAGGCAAAGTAAGCGGGCTCTAGATTCGCCTGGGGAGAGATTGGAAAATCGGTTGCGATCCCTTATTATCGCGTCCAACGCCGGCTTTGCCAGGCGCGCCTTGCAATGAAGCGGGAATATCCGGAATGGACATGAGGCAGGATACGAGTGCCGCCAGCGGTGGGGCTTCCGCCAAGGGGTCGTCGCTTCTGAGCCGCCCTACAGGCATATTCGGCGGCCTGTCCGGCAAGCTCCTGCTGCTCACCGTCGTCTTCGTCATGCTCGCCGAAGTGCTGATCTTTCTCCCCTCGATCGCCAACATGCGCATACGCTGGCTCGAGGATCGCCTGAATACGGCGGCCGCCGCGGCAATCGTCATCGACGGACTACAGCCGGTCGAGCTGCCGCGCGAATTGCAGCGAGAAACCCTGATGGCGACAGGCACGCGCGCCATCGTGCTGCGCAAGGATGGCACCTCCAGGCTGCTGGCAACCGCCCAGATGCCGTCCTCCGTCGACGACCAGTATGATTTGACCAATGTCTCGCTGCCCTCGACGATCTGCGATGCGCTCGACACGCTTCTGTTCGGCGGCGATCGGATCATTCGCGTCTTCGGCCCGGTTGGAAGTTCCAACATGGGCGTCGAGGTGGTCCTGCGCGATACGCTGCTGCGCAAGGCGATGATCAGCTATTCCATCAATGTCTTCCTCGTGTCGATCCTGATCTCGCTCTTCACCGCGACGCTGATTTTCTTTGCCATCAACCGCATCATGATCCGCCCCATCCGGCGCTTGACCGACAGCATGCAGACCTATGCCGAGGATCCGGAAGACGAACGGCGCGTGCTTGTGCCCGATAACGGGCGCGACGAGCTCTCGGTCGCCGGACGGCATCTGGCCAATATGCAGTCGCAGCTTCAGAAGACGCTGAAGCAGCAGAAGAACCTCGCTGCCCTCGGCCTCGCGGTCTCGAAGATCAATCACGACATGCGCAATATCCTGTCCTCTGCCCAGCTCATGTCGGACCGCCTGGTCGATGTCGATGACCCGATGGTCAAGCGGTTTGCGCCCAAGCTGCTGCGCACCATCGACCGCGCCGTCGGTTACACGACCGAGGTGCTGTCCTATGGCCAGACCTCGGAATCGGCGCCGAAGCGCCGTCGCCTGCGGCTTCAGGATCTCATCGAAGAGGTGAGGGACATTCTGGCGATCGATCCGGAGAGCGGCATCGAATTCAGCGAGCAGATCGGGCGTGACCTGGAGGTCGACGCCGACAGCGAGCAGCTCTTCCGCGTGATCCACAATCTCTGCCGCAACGCCCATCAGGCCCTCGTTGCCTATGGCGAGACCGAGCCGGACAGCATTCGCCGCATCACCGTGTCGGCCCATCGCCTGGGCAGCGTCGTCGGCATAACTGTCGACGATACCGGCCCCGGCATGCCGTTGAAGGCGCGCGAAAACCTCTTCACCGCTTTCCGCGGCTCGGCTCGATCGGGCGGCACCGGCCTTGGCCTTGCGATCGCGCGCGAACTCGTGCTTGCCCATGGCGGCACGATCGCGCTTGTGGAAAAGCCGGCAGCCGGCACGCAATTCCGCATCGAAATCCCCGATCGCCCCGTCTCACTCGACGACTATCGTAACCGCAACGTCCACGAAAACTGAGCTTCGCGAACCCATCTCGCGACCGCGAAGGAAAATTACGTTTTTTTGACAAAGGGTACTTGCTTTCACCGACCGGACCCTTTAGAGGATCGCCCACGCCAGCGGTTAACAACATCGCTGCAACACGCACCCGTAGCTCAGCTGGATAGAGCACCAGACTACGAATCTGGGGGTCAGGAGTTCGAATCTCTTCGGGTGCGCCATTTCTCTCCTTTTTCTAAGAATACTGACGCGATAGTTGCTGCTAGGCGATTGGCTTCTTGACTCGATATGCGTCGACCTAATACCTGCGGCGCCTGGTGGACGCGCTGAGATAGCCAAATGCAAGCGCCACGGCGGCGACCGCGATGCCGGTGCTGATCACGCCCGCCGGCGTTATCCGGGCACTGCCCTGTAAGGTAATGTACTTCCCCACGCGCAGATCGAAGACTGATTTCATCTCCTCCGGATGCGAGGGGACCGTGGTTGAAGAATCTTCCTGAACAACTGTCATTTTGAGGCTCCGGTGCAATGTGCCTCGGCCGAACCTTCATTCTGAGGCGGGCCTTAAGACTTGGTCGACGCCACGATAGCACAGCAACTTCTGCTTTCATCCCGTCCGGCGCCACATTTTTATCTGGCGGCAATCAGGTTGATCTCCCAAAAAGAAGGCCGGCTAAGGGAGCCGGCCAGGGGGAAGGTTTTCCTGGGAACCTTCATCAGGGGAGCATCGGATGAGGAAAACGATTCGATGTGTTTCATTGTATGGCTGCAGCCCCGTCAAACAACCCGCGCCAATCTAGGGGATCGTGCCAAAACGATAAGGAATACATAGAAAAATCGGAACGGCATCGGCGTTCGGTCGTTGAGAATAGGTCACCACCTCAACAATGGAGACGATAATGAGCAAGACCGATGCACACGAAATCCAGAAGAGGACCGAGCGGCAGGTCGAAAATACCAGCGCCGGCGGTCATCTCGGCGGTACCTATTTCGGTCAGCAGCCCGATGGCAAAACCGCTTCCGCGACAGCCAAGGTGGGGCCTAAGTCCCGCGCCAACGACGGAAGCAACTAGCTGCGTCAGAATTCAGACCGGAAACCCCGCCATAGAGCGGGGTTTTCTGGTTTTAGGCTTCATTGCTACATTCACCTGGGTACAAAGAGTTAACATTGCTTAAAATGCTAAAATATAAGAAAATACGTCCACGAAGATCTTGAAAAGCTTCTTTCAAGGGTAGGAGGGTGCGATGACTCTTGCGATCAACGATACGGCTCCGGATTTTCACGCGCAGACAACCGAAGGCCCGATACGGTTTCATCACTGGATGGGAGATTCCTGGGCTGTGCTTTTCTCGCATCCCAAGGACTACACGCCCGTTTGCACGACCGAACTCGGCTATATGGCGAGGATCAAACCCGAATTCGACAAGCGCGGTGTCAAGATCATCGGCCTCTCGGTCGATCCGCTCGACCGCCATGCGGGTTGGGCAAAGGATATCCAGGAAACACAGGGCGCTGCCCCGAATTTCCCGATGATCGCAGACGTCGACTACAATGTATCGAAACTGTACGGCATGCTTCCGGCGCCGGTATCTGGCGATCCGACAAAGCGTACGCCGGCCGATAACCAGACCGTCCGCAACGTTTTCGTCATCGGCCCGGACAAGAAGATCAAGCTGATCATGGTCTATCCGATGACGACAGGCCGCAATTTCGATGAGGTCCTGCGGGTGATCGACTCACTCCAGCTGACGGCGAGCCACAGGGTCGCGACGCCGGTCAACTGGAAGCGTGGGGAAAAGGTCATCATCGCCGGCTCCGTCAGCGACGAGGAAGCAAGGGCGCTCTATCCGGAAGGCTGGCTTGCGCCGAAGCCCTATATCCGCATCGTGCCGCAGCCAAAGTGATAGCGACCAGCATTCCTATATCCGGGCAGATTTGCGCAAAGGGAGCCGACTGTGATCTTCCGCCAGCTTTTCGACAGCGTTTCCGGCACATATACCTACCTCATTGCCAGCCGACGCGGCGGTGAGGCGTTGATTATCGATCCCGTGCTTGAGAAGGTCGACCGCTACCTCAAGCTCATCGAGGAGCTCGACCTCAAGCTGGTCAAGGCCGTCGACACCCATCTGCATGCCGACCACGTCACCGGACTGGGTGCTCTGCGCGACCGCACCCACTGCACGACGGTCATGGGTGAGCAGACCCTTGCCGACGTCGTTTCCATGCGCGTCACCGAAGGTGATCGTGTCTCGATCGAGGGGCTGAGCCTGGATGTGCTCTATACGCCCGGGCACACGGACGATTCCTATTCCTTCCTGATGGGCGGTCGCGTCTTCACCGGCGACACGCTGCTCATTCGCGGCACCGGCCGCACCGATTTCCAGAACGGCAATCCGCGCGACCAGTATAATTCCATCTTCAACAAGCTGCTCAAATTGCCGGATGAAACGCTGCTCTACCCCGCGCATGACTACAAGGGCGACACCGTCTCGACCATTGGCGAGGAAAAGATGTTCAATCCGCGCCTGCGGGTAAAATCGGTCGATGAATATATCGACCTGATGAACAATCTGAACCTGCCCAATCCGAAGATGATGGATGTGGCCGTGCCGGCCAACATCCATGTCGGCCTGCATCAGGACGAGATCGCGCGGAAGGGCTGGGCCGTTTCAGCCGCTGATGCCATGGTGCTGAGGGGCCGTCCCGACATCGCGATCGTGGACCTGCGCGAAAGGTCGGAGCGTGAAAGGCACGGAACGATCCCGGGCGCGCTGCATGCGCCCTATCCCGACTTGCTGGAAAATATCGGCATCGGCGGCGTACTGCATGAGCTGGCGGAGACGACAGGCAAGCGGATCGTCTTCTATTGCGCCTTCGGCGAGCGCTCGGCCATGGCAGTGCAGGCGGCCCAGGATGCCGGTCTCAAAGGCGCCTGCCATATCGAGGGCGGCATCGACGCCTGGAAGAAGGCGGATGGGCCGATCGTGCGGTAACGATGACGCCTCGTTTTGATATGATCGCCCTCCGGCGCGTTTTGCCCGCGTCGGCGACAAACCTGTGTCTGAACTTATAGCTGAAGGCGGCTCTCGCTGACTGGCTCAGGGGCAAAAGGGATTGCCTCCTGGGGGCTCAGCAGGCCTGCCGTATCCGCGACCAGATGGGTGTCGATGAATTCCAGGTAATCGGTAATCAAGCCGCTGTCTGAAAATGTGAGCCTGTCCAGCAGCTCGGTCTCGATGACTGCGCCTGACGGAACGAAGCAGACTTTCCCGGCGCGGTGGACGAAGGCCGTGTTGCCATCGACGTGGAGGCTGATGATGTGCAGTTCCGACAGGTCCCAGTCGTCCACGAGTGCGCCCATGGCGGCCCGCAGGGATTCTTCGCCCCGGACCAGCTGGGTGATAGGCCCCAGCTGGTTGCTTCCGGCGATACGGAAGCTGCAGTCCGGGTCGAGCATTGCGATCATGGCGTCGAGATCGTTCCTGTTTCGAGCGCTGTAGAATGTCCGAACGGTGCTTTCGAGTTCGCTGCGGTCAACCATCGAAATAACCCTCCTCTTCGATGAGATGAATTTGCGCTTATTTTAGCAATGTCGCAACTTATGGTACGCTTCTTTTCGAAAGGACGATCGAGATGGAAAACACCGCCCTGCTCGGAACATGGAAAATGATCTCCTGGACGCGCGAGGTCGTCGCAACGGGCGAAATCGCCGATGCCATGGGCGCAAATCCCGTCGGCTACATCGCCTATCATGCGGACGGCCGGATGATGGCGACGGTCTTTCGTCGCGACCGAGGCAAGCCCATGGCCTCGGCGCCAACCGACAAGGAAAAGATCGGGCTGTTCGACACGATGCTCGCCTATTGTGCCGCATACACTCTGGAAGACGGCAAGGTGATCCATCATGTGGAGGGAGCCTGGAACCCGATTTGGGAGATGGATCTTGTCCGTCCCTTCATGCTTGACGGCGACGAGCTTCTGATCAGCGACGCGCCAGGAATCGACCCGAGGACGGGCGAAGCCGTGATTTTCCGGCTGAGGTTTCGAAAGGTCTGACGTCTTTCGCAGTACCGGGCGGAAAGACTATCGCTTGCCCGGTTGATCCTTGTGTTCGCCGTGATGAGTCCGCAGTGGAACCTCCGGCAGGAAGAACAGCACGATCAGGGCGAGCAGAACGATGATCGTGCCTGCGGTAAAGGTCGTTGCGACCGCGCGCCGGTAGACCACGAGAGCGGCCGCCTGTGTTTCCGGCGAGACATTGGCAAGCGCGCCCACATTGCCCTCCGTCAGCGGCGGCAGGTTCATGCCGCTCACCTGGCGCGCCAGGATGGCGCCGGAACCGGTGACGCCGATCAGGCCGCCGAGCGATCGGAAGAAGGCGAGCGTCGCCGTGCCGACGCCGCGATGGGTGAAGGGCAGGGCGTTCTGAACCGCGATCGTCATGTTCGGCATGACAAGGCCGAGACCGAGGCCGAGCGCAAAGACGGCGGGCTCGATGACGACAAAACCCTGGCTCGTTGCAGCACCCCAGGACAAGACCGCGAACGCGAGCGTCGCCAGCGTCAGTCCGAAGACCTGCGCGGGCTTGTAGCGGCCGGACCGGGGCAGCAGCACGCGACCGTTCACCATGGACGAGATGACGACGCCGATCATCAGCGGCCCCGTTAGGAAGCCCGAATGTGCAGCGCTCACGCCCATGACCACCTGGAAGAACAGCGGGAAGAACAGGCTGGCCCCGAGCATGCCCATGAAAGCCAGTGCCATGACGACGGAAGCGACGACGAAGGTGCGATTATTGAAAAGGTCGAGCGGCAACACGGGCTCGGGTTCGCGGCGCACATGGAAGACGAAGAATATGCCGGCCACCAGGGCCAGTGCCGCAAGACCGATGATATTGGGCGAATTCCACGGCCATTCGGAGCCGCCGAGGGCGAGGACCAGCAGGAAACTCGTCGTGCTGACGGTGAGCAGCGCCGCGCCGAGATAATCGATCCGCCGGCTATGAGACTGATGCGGCCGCTTCATCGCCCGGCCGATCATGACGAGCGCGACGGCGCCGACCGGCAGGTTGACGTAGAAGATCCAGTGCCATGACAGAAGATCGGTGATGATGCCGCCGAGAACCGGGCCGATGACGCTGCAGACGGCAAAGACCGCAGCGATCGAGCCCTGGCTGCGGCCACGCTGGGCAGGCGGAACGAGATCGCCGATGATGATCTGAGCAAGCGGCAGCAAGCCTCCCGCACCGATACCCTGTATGGCCCGGAAGATGATCAGCTGCAGCAGGCTTTGCGCTGCGCCGCTCAGTACCGAACCGAGCAGGAAGATCAGGATTGCCACGTAGATCAACGGCTTGCGGCCATACTGGTCGCTGAGCTTGCCATATAGCGGCATGGTGCTGGTGGAGGCAAGCACATAGGCGCTGACGACCCAGGAGAGATGCGTGATGCCGCCGAGGTCGCTGACGATGCGCGGCAGGGCGGTCGCAACGATGCTCTGGTCGATCGCGCCCAGCCCGAGAACGATCATCAGGCCCAGTATGACGGCGCGAATTTCGCGGCGATCCGGCTGTCCAGCGCCATCCTGTGGCGCAGCCGCCACCGTATTCTGCTTTCCTGTCGTCATTTGCCGATCTCTCCGAGCGGGCCAATGGCGCCGCGAATGGCCTTGCGTTCGGATGTGGATAGCTTCGAAAGCTCGAAGGCCAGCCAGTCCGTGCGCCGGCGCTTGATATTGTCGATGACAGCGCATCCTTCAGGCGTAGCGACCAGCCCGCTGCGGCGCCCGTCCGTTGGATCAGGCGCGCTGCGGGTGACGTATCCCGCCTGTTCCATCGTCTTGATGTGGCCGCTTATCGTCGGGCCACGCAGCTTTTCCAGACGCGCCAGTTCGGCCACGCCGATCCCCGGCTGGCGGATGATGGCGACCAGCAGCAGCGCCTGCAGCGGCGATATGTTGGGATCGTCGCTTTCACGGCGAAGCTGCCGATAGAGACGGTGGAGCACCGGGCGCAGCTCTTCCGCAAGCGCCATCGCATCTTCCATGTCCTGCAAAAGTCCGTCGATCGCCATGAGAGAGCCTATAGATAGGTTTCCTACCTATCTATAGGCCAACATTTCGCCGGAGAGCAAGCATGCAAAAGCCCGCGCACGGATAATTGAGCGCGGGCTTCTATGAGAGAGGCGGAGCCGATCAGGCGCCGGTATTCGTCGAGCTGGAGGACGTTGTGCCGGTGCTGGAAGCGGTCGAGCCGGATGCGCTTGAGTCAGCAGATCCAGCCGACGCCGCCGGCCAGCTGAGGTAATAGAACTGGTTGCCGACCTGGCCGAAATAGGATTCCTCCCCCGTGACCTTGTCGGTGTAGCTGCCGTCGCTGTTCTTGACGAAGGCGGCGTCCGAGCCGCGGGTCAGATGGGCGTTGAGAAAATCGTTCCAGTCCTGCGTCGGAACCGTGGTCGCGTCGTTGCTGGTGGTGTCCGTGCTGGTAGAACCCGTGTTGTCGGAATTATCCGGGTTCCAGGCCGTGATGGACTGGCCGGCGGTCGGGTCGGTGACCGTCAGCGTGCCATTCGCGATTGCATTCAGCATCGCCTGGGCCTGGCCGCTGTCGCCGTTCTGGACCGCGGTCTGAAGATTGCTCTGCAAAAGCGACATGAAATCGGAAGACGTCATGTCCGGATCATCGGTGCTGGCGCCGGTAGTAGGGTCGCTCGCACTGGTCTGGTCGGTAGACGGGAGACCGTTGAGCAGGCTGGTCAGCGATGCCTGGGATTGTGATGGCAGGTTGGAAACATCGCCGAAATCTCCCAGCAGGGGATCATCAGAGCTTGAAGACGTGGGCACGTCGGTCTGCAGCATCTGCAGGGCGAGCTGGGCCGATATCAGGCGGGTTGTAGCGAGCGCGGAAACCATGAGTGCATTTTCCCTGGGTAAGGCACCCCGGCAAAATGCCGCCGGCGCCGCGATGACGGATTAAAGCTCTCCGGCAACCGTCGGCACGATGGGCAAGATGGCGCCCGCCATGGCCCGATGACCGGCCAATGAACTCCATTGGCCCGATCGTATGATCATAAACTTACGCGGGGCTGGCGGGATCGGCCGGCCGTTCAGGCTGCCTCAGGCACCGGGATCCTCAATCCCGTCAATCCCTCGGAGACGTCCCAGAGCCGCTTCCACACAGCCTTGTCCAGTGCGCGCGGTACGATCTTCGCAAGTTTCGGCGGCCCCTTGAGTTCGTAGAAGCCGTTGGGTCCATACATGGCGCCGCCCTGGGCGCTCGGCGAGGTAGCGGCGAGAAGTGTAGGCAGGGCGCCCTCGGCAGCCGAATGGGAAAGGTAAGGCTCCAGAAAACTGCCGAGCCGTTCGAGTGCGGACATGGTATCGCGATCCCATGATCGGCCGGCGCTCTGCAGGCCGGTGCGGGCATAGCCGGGATGGGCGGCCGTGCTCATCAGGTTCCAGCCGGCGGCGCGTGCGCGTCGCTCCAGCTCCAGGCTGAACATGAGCGTCGCAAGCTTCGACTGGCAGTAGGCCTTCCAGGGCGTATAGCGCTGTTTTGCCTGCAGATCGTCGAAGTCGATCCTGCCGCCCCGGTGGGCAAGGCTGCTGACCGTGACGACGCGCGGCATGCGCGCGGCAAAGACTTTTGGCAGAAGCCTCATGTTGAGCGCGAAATGGCCGACATAGTTCGCACCGAACTGCATCTCGAACCCGTCAACCGTTTCGTGCCGCGTCGGGATGGACATGACGCCCGCATTGTTGATCAGTAGATCGATGTGGGAAACGGAATCCGCAATGCGCCTCGCGCAATCCGCCACCGACGAGAGGCGCGAAAGATCCAGCGGCTCGAAGGAGACTTCGGCACCGGCATGGGTTGCACGGATACTCGCGAGCACCTCGGCACCCTTTTTCTCATTGCGCGAGGCAACGATCACGCGCGCACCGGCGCCTGCAAGCGCCTTGGCCGTCTCGTAGCCGATGCCGCTGGTGGCGCCGGTGATGACTGCAATACGGCCTGTTTGCGGTGGAATATCCCTGATGGTGAAATTCGACATTAGGTTTCTCCTCTAAGCCAGAGGTTGGGTGACCGGAGCGAAAATATAAATATTGCACTTAATGCAAAAATACAATAGTTATAATTATGCATTTGGATATCGCGCCATTGTGACGTGAAATTGCCATGGCTGGAGGCCTTCATGCCTTTGAATTGCCACGCTGTTCCGCCCTACCTCTGCGCCATATTCGAAATCGTCGTCAAAGATTGGATAGTCTCAATGAATGCAGTTTCGGCCACGGCATGCTCCGATTTCGTGCAGTTCTTCCGCTCCTGGATCACCAATCCCCGGCAGGTTTCGGCAATCGCACCATCGGGAGAAACGCTTGCGCGGATCATGACGCGGGAAATTGCGATGGAGAACGGTCGTGTGTTGGAACTTGGGCCGGGAACCGGCGTCTTCACGCGGGCTCTTCTCTCCCGTGGCATCGATGAAGCGGATCTTACGCTCATCGAATTCGGCTCCAAGTTTGCCGATGTCCTGAAGGAGCGTTTTCCGCATGCTCGGGTGCTGCAGATGGACGCGTCCCGGATTGCCCAATGCGGCTTGTTTGAGAACTCGCCCTTTGGTGCCGTTGTCAGCGGGCTGCCGCTTCTTTCGATGCCGCCGCTGATGATCACCGGCATCGTGGGCGGCGCCTTCAGCGTCCTGAAGTCAGGAGGCGCCTTCTATCAGTTTACCTATGGCCCGCGTTGCCCGGTGCCGCGCTATATCCTCGATCGGCTTGGCCTTGACGCTGTCTGTGTCGGCGGAACAGTGCGAAACCTGCCTCCCGCCAGCGTCTACCGGATTTCGCGTCGAAAGCCGCTTGAGGTCTCGCCTCGCAAGCACAGATATCGTAGCAGGGATGTGAACGCCGATATCGCGACACTTGCTGCCGAACTGGCAGCCAGAAGCAATGCGATGGAGGCGGCGGGGACGGAATCGAGACTTTAATGGCAGACGACAGGCATATGGACGGGGATGTGAGGGAAGGTCGCCGCGAGCGCAAGCGGCGCCAGACGCGGGAACGCATTGAGCAGGCGGCCATGAGACTCTTCCTTGAGCGCGGCTTCGAGGCAACGACGATCGAGGATATCACGGAGGCGGCTGACGTCTCCAAGCGCAGCTTCTTCGACTATTTTCCAAGCAAGGAAGAGGTTGTCTTTGCCTGGCAGGATGCCTTTGCCGATGGGCTCGCGGCCGCCATTTCCGCCCGGCCTGCCGGCGAGCCGGTCGTCAAGGTCATCGAGGAATCCCTGACCTCAGCCATCGTTGCCGCTGCCGATCCGCAGAGCATGGCGCTCGGCGATCTTATCCGCAACACGCCGGCGCTCTGCGCCCGCGACCAGCTCAAATACACCAAGCTCGAGCAGAAATTGACCGAGGCGCTGTCTGCACGCACGGGCGATAGCGAGGAAGAGCGTTTTCGGATGCGTCTTCTCTCCGCCATCGTCGTCGGTGCAATGCGCGCCGGCGGTGAAAGATGGCACCAAATGCCAGAAAAGGGGCCGCTCGAGGCCTTCGCACGTGAGATCTTCCGCGACCTCTGGAAGGTGCTGGCAAGCTTCGGTAAAGAGATCAACTCTGAGAGTGTTAAAGGTTGACCCCACAGCAATTCCAGCAAAAGTGTCAAACGGTTTTGCGTTCGGAATTGCGTCAAAACTCTAGGTCAGCGCGCCGGCCGTCTGCGGCTTGATGCCGTTCCCGCGCCTGCGCAGGAAGTCGATCAGAGCTCTGAGCTTGGCCGGCACGCGCCGGCGGTCAGCATAGTAGAGCGTCAGGCCCGCAAGATCGGGGCTCCAGTCGGAAAGAATGCGAACCAGGCGCCCATCATCCAGGAAGCGGTCGATATAGCCGTTGATCATATAGGCAATGCCGATGCCGTCGAGTGCCGCCTGTGTCAGCGCCGCTGAATCGTTGAGAATGAGGCGGCCGCTGACCGCGAGTTCGATCTTCTCTCCGTCTTTCTCGAATTCCCACCGCTCGATCTGGCCGCTGCTCGAATGGCGGAAACTGATGCAATTGTGATTGAGCAGATCTCGCGGATGTCTCGGCACGCCATAGCGCGCGAGATAGTCGGGTGCCGCAATGATGTGCGCATCGATCGCGGGGCCGATCTTGAGGGCGACCATATCCTTCTGCACCAGATCGCCGAAGCGGATGCCGGCGTCGAACCCTTCGCCGACGATGTCGACCAGCGACGCTTCGATACGCACCTCCAGCCCGATATCCGGATACGCGTCGAGAAAATCGCGCAGGATCGGCTGGAGCGCTATCATATAGCCTGCCCGCGCGACATTGATGCGCAGCAACCCGGCAGGCCGATCCGATGCTTCGCCAAGCTCGGCTGCTGCAGCCGTCAGATCGCGCACGGCAGGAACGACACGTTCGAGATAGCGTGAACCCGCTTCCGTCAGACTGACGCTTCGCGTCGTGCGGTTGAAGAGGGCGAGCCGCATCCGCTGTTCCAGCTTGCTGATCGACTGGCTGACGGCGGAAGGCGAAACGCCGAGCCGCACGGCTGCTGCTGAAAAGCTCTTTTCTTCGGCGACGATGACGAAAGTCACCAAGCCATCCAGCATGTCCTGACGCATGAAATCCTCCGCTGCCGGATCGAGATTAATCAGTTTTTCTAAAAAGGGTATCGTCCATTGATCAGATTATCGAAAATGTCGGGACGGTTTATCTTCCTCCTGCCCAACAAGGAGTATTGCCGATGCCAGACACCAAGACATTCTTCATCACCGGCGTATCGACCGGTTTCGGTCGTGCGCTCGCTGAAGCCGCGCTTGCAGACGGCCATAAGGTCGTGGGCACCCTGCGCAACGAACAGGCCCGCCGCGAATTCGATGCGCTGAAGCCGGGCCATTCCTTTGGCAGGCTGCTTGAAGTGACGGATACCGCTGCCATCGCACCCGTTGTCGCAGAGGTGGAAAGCAACGTCGGCGGCATCGACGTGCTGGTCAACAATGCCGGCTACGGCCACGAGGGATTGCTGGAGGAATCGACGATCGAGGATCTGCGCCGCCAGTTTGAAGTCAATGTTTACGGCCCCGTCGCTGTCATGCAGGCAGTGCTGCCCTATATGCGCAAGCGCAGGAGCGGCCGGATACTCAACATCACGTCGATGGGCGGGATTACGACGTTTCCGGGAATCTCTTTTTATCATGGCAGCAAGTTCGCGCTGGAAGGCATATCGGAAAGCGTGGGCAAGGAAGTCAGGAGTTTCGGCATCTATGTGACGGCCATCGAGCCGGGCGGATTCCGCACCGACTGGGCCGGCCGTTCCATGGTTCGTGCGGAGCGATCGATATCGGATTACGACGAGGTTTTCGAACCGCTGCGTGCACGCCGCCTGGAACGCAGCGGCAAGCAGGCCGGCGATCCGAAAAAAGCAGCGGACGCAATGCTGAAGCTGGTTGCATCGGACAATCCGCCGACCCATCTCCTGCTTGGTCGCGATGCGATCGATTTCGTACGAGAAAAGCTCGGGCTGCTGAAGACCGAATTTGATGCCTGGGAGCCGGTATCGAGCTCCACGGATTTTGAGTGAGCACTGAAACATTTTTGTTAGGAAGGAAAAGACCATGTCTGATTTGAACGCAGCAAGATCCGGTACTTTCAAGATCGGCGGTGACCTCAGCGTCAATCGCCTCGGCTTCGGCGCGATGCGCATCACGGGCCGTGGCATCTGGGGCGAGCCGGAAGATCACGCAGAATCCATCCGCACCCTGAAGCGCCTGCCGGAACTCGGCATCAATTTCATCGATACCGCCGATTCCTACGGTCCGGATGTGTCCGAGCGCCTGATCAAGGAGGCACTCCATCCCTATAGCAAGGTCGTCATTGCGACCAAAGCCGGCCTTACCCGCACGGGCCCGGACCAGTGGATTCCGCTTGGCCGTCCTGAATACCTGCTCCAGCAGGTGCACAAGAGCCTGCGCAACCTCGGTGTCGAGCAGATCGACCTCTGGCAGCTGCACCGCATCGATCCGAAGGTTCCCGCCAAGGAACAGTTCGACGCCGTCAAGTCTTTGCTCGACAGCAAGCTTATCCGTCATGCCGGCTTGAGCGAAGTCTCCGTCGCCGACATCGAGGCCGCCTCGAAGGTCTTCAAGGTCGCGACGGTCCAGAACCGCTACAATCTGGTCGACCGTACCAGCGAGGATGTTCTCGACTATTGCGAAAAGCACAATATCGGCTTCATCCCCTGGTTCCCGCTCGCGGCCGGCGATCTTGCCAAGCCCGGCTCGCTGCTCGATACGATTGCGAAGAAGCACAATGCCGCGCCGAGCCAGATAGCGCTCGACTGGGTACTGAAGCGCAGCCCCGTCATGCTGCCGATCCCCGGTACCTCTAAGGTCAAGCACTTGGAAGAAAACGTCGCCGCCGTGAACATCACGATCTCCGACGAGGAGTTCAAGGCCCTCGACGCCGAAGGCAAGAAGCTGTTCAAGGCCGCGTGATGCTTCTGGTTTGCGGAGTTTGAAGACCGCACAGGCAGAACAAAGGGGGCGCGTGACGCCCCCTTATTTTTTTCATCGGTCGTGATATTCCACGGAAGAGGTGGCGGCCCTCGTCATCTCGCGGACGAGGCCGACGAAAGCCGTCAGTGCCGCAGTGGGATGTCGGTGCCTTGGGTAGTAAAGGCAGATGCCGGGAAAGGGCGGTGTCCACTCTTCAAGAAGATGCACCAGCCGCCCTTCGGCTATGTCCTTTGCCACATTATCGACGATGAGATAGCCAATGCCCGCGCCGCCGAGCACGGCTTCGCGCATCAGTACAGCACTTTGCAGCGTCATCGGCCCCCTGGTGTCGATCCGGATTTCCTCGCCGCGACGCTCGAATTCCCATCGATAGAGGGTGCCGCTTGGCAGCCGTAACCGAATGCAGTCATGCGCGAGAAGATCCTGAGGGGTCTGTGGTGCTTCTCTTTTATCGAGATAGGAGGGCGCGGCCACGACAGCGAAGCGCTCTTCCGGCTTCAGCATGATCGCGATCATGTCCTGCGGCACGGTTTCGACCAGCCTGATGCCGGCGTCATATCCCTCCGCCACGATATCGACCATTCGCCCCTCAGTCGTGATATCAAGATGGACATCGGGATAGCGCTTCTGAAATTCCAGCAGGATCGGCATGAGGCGGTGCCGCGCCGCGCCTTCCGAAGTGTCGATCCGAAGCCTCCCGCTCGGCTTGGCGCGAAACTGGTTGACGGCTTCCACTGCGCCCGAAATATCGCGCAGGGCGGGACCGACGCGCGCCAGGAATTCTTCGCCCGCTTCCGTCTGGGAGACGCTCCGCGTGGTCCGATTGAAAAGCCGAACGCCGATCCGCGCCTCCAGCGTCGCAACGGCATGGCTGACTGCCGAAGGCGACATGCCGAGTTCAAGCGCTGCAGCACGAAAACTGCGCGTCGTCGCCACCGTGACGAATGTATTCAGTTCGACCAGGCCTGCCATGCGCATTGTGCGATTTCCCTCATGAACCCATCCGAAAATATGCTGGTTATCCGCACAGTGCCAGCAGCTTATTTTGAGGCTCGAACCAAGTGCTTTGCGAAAGGGAAGAGCATGAGAAGGACAATTCTGATCACCGGCGCCTCATCAGGCATTGGTAAGGCATCGGTGAAACTCTTTGCCTCCAGGGGCTGGAACGTCGTCGCCACGATGAGAAATCCCGATCGGGAAAAGGAACTGAACGGGCTGGACGATGTCCTCGTGTCGAGGCTCGACGTGCAGGATCGCCAGAGCATCGCCGAAGCGATCGAAGCCGGCATCGACCGCTTCGGTAGGATAGATGCCCTCGTCAACAACGCCGGTTACGGTCAGAACGGCATTTTCGAGGCAGTCCCGCGCGAGAAGGTCATCGAACAATTCGATGTCAACGTCTTTGGGGTGATGGATGTCACCCGCGCCATCTTGCCCCATTTTCGCAAGAACAAGGCCGGTATGATCATCAATGTCAGTTCCGGTGCCGGGCTTTTTACATTGCCGATGATATCGCTCTACTGCGCCAGCAAATTCGCCCTGGAGGGCTTCACGGAAGCGCTGTCCTATGAGCTTTTGGCGCTCAACATTGGCGTAAAGCTGGTGATACCGCATGGCGGCGTCAGCGAGACCAGTTTCGTGGAGCGCGCGACGCAGGGCGGAACGGACAATGTCACGCCGCCCGATTACCACGCCTTCCTGCAGAGCTCGCAGCAGGCCTTTGCAGGAATGGCTGCCGCCCGCACCATGAATTCCGTCGACGTCGCTGCTGTCGTTCATGAAGCGGCGACCGACGGCACGGATCGGCTGCGTTATCTCGTGGGAGACGATGCCCGCGGCTTCATCAAGGCCCGTCGTGAAATGACGGATCAGGGCTATATAGACTTTATGCGCGCCCATTTTGCGACTGCAAATTAGGCAGAAATCTCTTCAGTCCGCCGTTGCTCATCGTTTTTTCAGGAGTTTCGGAAGGAAGCCATGCGGTAAATGCATTACTGCATTGCGGCAAAACCTCTAGGAATGTCTCCGCTCAATCTATATCTACTCCCTCGAAGGCAGCGCACTCCTCCTCCCAGCGCTCCTTCGTCGACTGGCAACACTCCTCCTCCTCCCAGTTGCCAGTCAGGATCAAGAGCCCGATGCATCCTCCTCCCGCATCGGGCTCTTTCATTTTCCGAACTTCCGTTCAAATACGCAGGCTCAATCGCCGATCCGGGCTGTGCCCTTTTGACCGTTGTCCCGTGTCCAGCGGACACGATCCTCACCGGCGCGCTCCAGGCTGTAGCAATTCGTGTTTCCCTGGTACCAGGTCTGGAACTGCTGGCAGAGCTTGTTGTCCTTGATCCACCATTTGCCCGTATCGGTCGGCTTGCCGAAGGCGGCAAAGCCAAGCGCTCTGCCCGTGCCCTCCAGTTGCCCCGAAGTGTGATAATTCAGCGGTAACTCACCGCCGAGAGGGGTTGCGACATACATCGTTCTGCCGATGATATCGCTGCGTATGTCGTTCGCAGTCATGACTTCGGCCAGCGCGAAGGCCGGCAGAAGCAATGCCAATGCGAAAAGGACGAGCGAAACCGATCTCATTGCCCAATCTCCTGATTTTCGGTATCGCTAAAATAAAAGGCGCAGACGAGGAAAAGTTCCAGAAAAATCGACCTGCTTTGCTGCTGAGGCCGCGTTTGGCTAGTGGATTCGTCAAAAAAATCTAGGCAGATCGCGTCGCCTGATATATCACAACTTCAGTGAGTTCGGTGCGGATGATCGCCGCGATAAATATTCGACGCGGGGACAGCATGGGAGACGGTCCGCAGATTGTGATCGTTGCGGCTGCCGGGGTGATCCGTGCAGCATTTCGGGCTTACTTTTCGGCGACGACAGCGCGACTGATGGCCGATATGATCACGGACATCACGCCCGCGGTCGACATGACCGCGTTCCGCATCAATCGCTATTAGGAGGATAGCCAATGCCCGACACGTCAAAACCAGTAGCCCTCATCACCGGCGGTGGCCGCGGCATGGGTGAGGCGATCGCCCGCGAACTCCATTCGAACGGCCATCGCCTGGCGCTCATGTCGCCTTCGGACAGCTGCGAGAAACTGGCGAAAGAACTGGGTGGCGTCGCCTCGCGCGGCGTGGCCGAAAAGGCCGAGGACATCAAGGCGATCTTCGATCTGACCATGAAGAGCTACGGGCGCATCGACGCCGTCGTCAATCACACCGGCCATCCGCCGAAGGGCGATCTGCTCGATATATCGGATGAAGACTGGACGCTCGGCTCCGACATGATGATCCTCTCCCTTGTGCGCATGGCCCGTCTCGTCACGCCGGTCATGCTGGAGCAGGGCAAGGGCGCTTTCGTCAACATCACCACCTTTGCCGCCTACGAGCCGTCGCTGGTCTTTCCTGTTTCCTGCACCTACCGTGCTGCCGCGGGCGCCTTCACCAAGCTCTATTCGGATCGCTATGCGGCCAACAACATTCGCATGAACTGCATACTGCCCGGCTATATCGATAGCCTCAACCACAAGCCCGAGACCGCCGACAAGATCCCGATGAAGCGCATCGGCCACATGGAGGAAATCGCCAAGACGGCAGCCTTCCTGCTGTCCGATGGCGCAGGTTATATCACCGGCCAGAACATCCGCGTCGACGGCGGCGTAACAAGACATGTCTGATTGGAGAAAATGAAATGAGATGGAAGCGTACGATCCAGCTTCTGGATGTTCATGCCGAAGGCGAGATCGGCCGGGTGGCGATCGGCGGCGTGCCGAAGATCCCGGGCAAGACAGTTGCCGAGCAGCTGTACTGGATGAACACCGATCCCAAGGGCCAGGAGCTGCGCCGTTTCCTCGTGCTCGAACCGCGCGGCACGCCGATGGGCTCCGTCGTGCTTTTGCTTCCCGCCAAGCATCCGGATGCCGATGCCGGCTTCATCGTTCTGCAGCCGGACCAGGCGCATGCAAGCTCGGGCTCGAATTCCATCTGCGCCACGACGGCGCTCCTGGAGTCCGGCATGGTCGAGATGAAGGAGCCGGAAACGGTGGTCACGCTCGATACCGCTGCCGGCCTCGTCAAGGCGGTCGCCACCTGCCGCGATGGCCGCTGCGAAAAGGTCAAGCTGACGATGGTGCCGTCCTTCGTGCATGAGCTTGATGTCGCGCTCGACACGCCGGATTGGGGACAAATCAAGATCGACATCTGCTACGGCGGCATTTTCTATGCGCTGGTCGATGTCGGTCAGGTTGGCCTTACCATCGAGAAGTCGAAGGCTGCGGCCCTCGTACAGGCCGGCATGGTCCTCAAGGACCTGATCAACAGCTCGATCCCGGTCGTTCACCCCGAAATCCCGGCGATCTCCGGCGTCGCTTACGTCATGTTCCGCGATATCGATCCGGATGGTTCTGTGCGCACCTGCACGACCATGTGGCCCGGCCGTGTCGACCGCTCGCCTTGCGGCACCGGCAGTTCGGCCAATCTGACCACCATGCACGCCCGCGGCAAGGCCAAGGTCGGCGATATCTTCAAGTCGCGCTCGATCATTGGCTCGGAGTTCGAAGTCGGCCTTTCGGCGGAAACGACCGTGGCGGGCAAGCCGGCGATCATCCCGACCATCGCAGGTCGCGGCTTCACCTTCGGCCTGTCGCAGGTGGCACTCGATCCCTTCGACCCGATGGCCGAAGGCTTTGCGCTGACCGATGTCTGGGGCCCCCTGGCGGGCGGTATCGGCGACGGACGCTGAGCGAATAGAGGTTCGGACATGTGACCATGTCCGAACCTGATTTTTACCGGATCGGAACCACCGGTCGCCCGGGCTCCACGCCCGGCAAGTCGGTCGAGAAGGCGAGGTCCTTCTGCGCCTCCAGCGCGGCAAGCCGATCGGTCAGCGCCTTGTGGATCATGGTATAGGCGTCGCTGCCAAGAACGATGCGCTTCGGAGCGGGAGACTGGGCCACGCTGGCAATCATGGCCGCTGCCATCTTGGCGGGATCTCCCGGCGGGACACGTGAACCCTCTTCGACCATCCGCCGCACCATGCCCGCGGGCGTATCGGCGTAGGCCTCTATCTTCGGGCCGAGTTTAGCGCTGGAAAACGCAAATTCCGTGCGCGCGCCACCCGGCTCGACGATCGTAGCTTCAATGCCGAAGGGCGCAACCTCCTGCATCAGCGCTTCGAAGAAGCCTTCGATACCCCATTTGCTGGCATGATAGAGCGAGCCGCCGGGATAGGCGATCTGCCCGCCGACGGTCGAGACCTGAATGATCCGGCCGCTACGCTGCGCCCGCAGATGCGGCAATGCCGCGCGCACCATCTGGATCGAGCCGATCAGGTTGGTATCGAGCTGATGGCTGATCTGCTTGTCCGTCAATTCCTCCGCCGCACCGAACAGGCCGTAACCGGCGTTGTTGACCACGACGTCGATCGTGCCCAGTTCGGAAAAGGCTTTGTTGACCACCCGATGAATGGCCGGCGTATCGGTCACGTCGAGATGCGCCAGCCATAGCAGATCGCCATAGCGCGCCTTCAGCTCGCTCATCGCGTCCATCTGCCGGACGGTCCCGGCGACGCGATCTCCCCGTGCCAGAAGCTGCTCCGTCATCTGTCGGCCAAGGCCACTGTTCACGCCGGTAATCAGCCATGTGCGTTGCGTCATCACAAAACTCCTTTGATCGAATTTTCTAACTAACTAGTCAGTTAGAAAATATGTCTATCTAACCGTTTAGTCAATTGCTATTCGGAGGAGAGACAAATGGAGGTCTGGGTGCGGAACGCCGAGGCGACACGGGAACGAATATTGGACGCTGCCATGGCGGAATTCTCGACCTATGGCATTGCAGGTGCGCGCGTCGATCGCATCGCAAAGGCTGCCGGCTGCAACAAGAACCTGATCTATATCTATTTCGAGAACAAGGAGACGCTGTTCTCGACGGTTCTTCAGAAGCACTTGCTGGGCGTCTATGAGGAGATGCCGTTCACGCCGGAAGACGTGCCGGGTTACGCGGGGCGTTTTTTCGATTTCGCCATGGCGCATCCGGACCTGATGCGATTGATGACATGGTTCGGCCTGGAACAGAGGCCGGAAGGCTCGTCCGAGCGGATTGCATCCTTTATTGCCAAAACGGAGGCGCTGCAGAAGGCTCAGCACGAGGGCATCGTTGGCTCGACCTTCCCGCCGCGCTTCCTGCTGACGGCGCTGATGGCGCTCGCAACAGCTTGGACCGCCACCAATCCCTTCGGACCCTCACTCGACCCTGAGGCCGTGGAGCACCAGGCGGCGCTGAAACGCGATATCGTCAAGGCCGTCACGCTTCTCGCTGCGCCCGATCGCATCAGCGACTGAAGCACGTGCGCCAGACCTGAGTTTCAATCGCCCTTCGGATAGATCACGCCCTTGCGCAGGATGATATTGCCGTAGAGCCGAGGTTCGCTCGTCTGGATCAGCGCATGCGCCTGCCGGACGCGCTCGTAAAAGTCCTTGGGCAGCAGCGGTACGACCTTGATGTCGGGCACGTGGCGCGCGCAGCAGGCGATCATTTCTTCATGCACAGGGTCGGCGGCATCGCGATCCTGTTTGACGGTGGCGCGGAAGATTGCGTGATCGACGAAATCGTCGATCGGCAGCACGCTCAGGATGGCGTCGAGCACAGCGATCACGCCGTGCCCGTCGAGCCGGATCAGGCGTCTGCCGTGCTCCAGGCCCGGATAGTTGCCGTCGACGATGGCGATCTCGTCGCCGTGCCCCATCGCGCGCAGCGTAAAGAGAAGGTCGGGGCTCAGCAGTGGGTCAAGGCCCTTCAGCATGCTCGATTTCCTTGAAGAGGACGTTCTGGTCGATGAGGTAGCGGGCAAAGATCGGCAGGCTGGCGCCACCGATGGCGCGTGCCTGGGCACCGACGATTCCCTCGACAATATCGGGCATTACGACGCCCTGCAAATCCAGCTTCCTGGCTTCACGGATCGTCGCGGTCACGACGCGTTCCCTGACCCAGCCGGGAAAACCGCCGTCGATGACGGCTGCGCTGAAGTCGATGATCGAGGCAGCGGCGACGACCGCCTGCGCCAGCGCCTTGGCCGTCTCCTGTATCCAGGCTTCCAGTGGCTCGCCGAAATCGATCCAGTCGTCGGCGGAATACCAGAGCGGCTGCGGATCGATGCCGCGCTCCCGCAGCATGTTTTCCAATACGAAGATCGACGCGATCTCGAGAAGCTGGACGCTCTCGCCGTTGTGGCCGCGCACCGGCAGCGGGCCGATCGCGCCTGCCGTTCCCGTGCGCCCGCCGAAAATCGAGGAATTCAGCACGATGCCGCCGCCGATGAACGAGCCGATGAAGAAATAGACGAAGTCGGGATAATGCGGACCGACGCCGAAGACGAGTTCCGCGCCGCAGGCGCTGGTGGCGTCGTTCTGGAGGAAGACGGGGTAGGGCACCTTGTCTGATATCTCGGCCTGCAGATCGAAGCCGCGCCAGACCTCCATCGCCCCCTGTGGTGCGCCGACCTCTTCAGCCCAGTTCCAGAGTTCGAAGGGGGCCGCGATGCCGATGCCGGCCACGCGGCTGCGCTCTTTTTCGTCGAGCTTCGTCTCAAGTTCCTTGATTCCGGATGCGATGAAGCCGAGCAGGTCCTGGGGCAGTGGATAGGGATAGATCTTGTGCAGTTGCAGTCGGATGCGGCCGACAAAATCCATCAGCACCAGATCGGCGCTGCGCCGCCCGATCTTCACCCCGAAAGAGAGGACGGCATCCGGGTTGAGCCGCATCGGGATGGACGGTTGGCCGACCTTGCCGCGCACCGGCGCATCGCGCGTCAGAAGCCCTTCCTTCTCGAGTGCCCGCATGATCACGGAAACGGTCTGTGCAGACAGCCCGCTCCGACGGGCGACATCGGTCTTCGACTGCGCGCCATGGCGACGCACCAGCGAAAGCACGAGCCGCTCATTATAGGCACGCACGCGAACCTGGTTCGCGCCGCCGCTGGAATCGAGAATTTGAGGCGGAACAGGATTGTCCGTCCTCCTTAGGGATGACATGGGTCATCTCCTCCTGACCCTTGTGCACGATCCAGGGGCTTAAAAAAGGATCATGCAGATTCAAAGTGTTACAGCATCACTTGCCTTCTCCTCCAGACAAACGGCGCCGTCAAGCTGACTGCTCAAGTTATCGGCAGCATGCCACATTGGATTAATAATTCAATTGGATTTATTTATTGACAAGCCTATTTCCTTGGTTCTTAATCGTTGCCGTAAAGAATGCGGCAAGGCTTTTGGAGGAAGCCCGCATAGGAGAAATTCAGCAGTCATTGTCGCGACATTGATCCGGGACCGGAGGGTTCCGGCGTTTCATATTCTCGGGAGGATCATGTGAAAAAATCTGTTCTACTCGGCGCCGTTGCTGCGCTTGCCATGATGGGTAGCTCCGCCTTTGCGGCCGATGTCGTCGGCCTCATCACCAAGACCGACACCAATCCCTTCTTCGTCAAGATGAAGGAAGGTGCGCAGGCCAAAGCGAAGGAACTCGGCCTCAATCTCCAGACTTTCGCCGGCAAATATGACGGCGACAATGACAGCCAGGTTGCCGCCATCGAGAGCCTGATCTCCGCCGGCGCCAAGGGCTTCGCCATCGTGCCGAGCGATTCCAAGGCAATCGTTCCGACCATCGAGAAGGCCCGCAAGGCCGGCCTGCTGGTCATCGACCTCGATACGCCGACCGATCCGATCGACGCCGTCGACGCGACCTTCGCGACCGACAACTTCAAGGCCGGTGAGTTGATCGGCATGTGGGCTGCCAAGACCATGGGCGACAAGGCCAAGGATGCGCATATCGCCTTCCTCGATCTCGCCGCCAACCAGCCGACGGTCGACTTCCTGCGCGACCAGGGCTTCATGAAGGGCTTCGGCATCGACATCAAGGATCCCAAGCACTACGGCGACGAAGACGACAAGCGCATTTCCGGCCATGACGTGACCGGCGGCGCTGAAGAGGGCGGCCAGAAGGCGATGGAAAACCTTCTCCAGAAGGATCCGTCGATCAATCTCGTCTACTCGATCAACGAACCGGCTGCTGCGGGCGGCTGGCAGGCTCTCAAGGCCGCCGGCAAGGACGACGGCAGCGTCACCATCGTCTCGATCGACGGCGGTTGCCCTGGTGTCAAGAACGTGAAGGCCGGCGTTATCGGCGCCACCTCGCAGCAGTATCCGCTGCTGATGGCCTCCAAGGCCATGGAAGCCATCGCCGAATTCGTCAAGACCGGCAAGAAGCCGGAAAAGACGCCGGGCCTCGACTTCACGGATACCGGCGCTACGCTGATCACCGACAAGCCGGTCGATGGCGTGCCGTCGATCACTTCGGACGAAGGTCTGAAGAAGTGCTGGGGCTGATATTCGGTTCTATAGCCTGATCCGTCAATCAAGGGAGCGGCCTTAGGGCCGTTCCTCACCGGACCATGCAGGATAAACATCATGACTACTCCGAACGAAGCCAAAGGCCCCTCCGGGCCTGCCGACTATGAACGCGTCCTGACGAGCAGCGACCAGAGTGTCGCAAGCTTTGAGGAGACACAGACGCTCATCCGGCGCCTGCAGCACTTCCTGCACTCCAATCCCACCGCCATCCCGTTGATCGTTCTCGTCATCGGCATCCTAGTCTTCAGCGTCTGGGTCGGCGGTCGCTTCTTTGCGCCGTTCAATCTCTCGCTGATCCTGCAGCAGGTAACGATCATCGCCATCGTCGGCATTGCGCAGACGCTGGTCATCCTGACGGCCGGCATCGATTTGTCCGTCGGCGCGATCCTCGTGCTTAGCCATGTCGTTATGGGCAAGCTTGCGATCGATATGGGCATGCCCGTGGCTCTTGCGTGGATGATCGGCTTGTTGATCGGCATCCTCTGCGGCGCCTTCAACGGCGCGCTGATCTCCTATTTCAAGCTGCCGCCTTTCATCGTGACGCTCGGCACATGGAGCGTCTTCGGCTCGCTCAATCTCTGGTATTCGCAGAGCCAGACGATCCGTGCGCAGGATATCGAGGCGACCGCGCCCTTCCTGCAGTTCATGGGCACGCCGATCGGCCCGCACATCGCGCTCTTCGGCCTGACCTTCAATATCGGCGCGCGCTTCATCCTCGGCTCCATCCTGATGCTGCTGATGGCGCTCTTTGCCTGGTATGCCCTGACCCGCACCGCCTTCGGCCGGCATATCTACGCGACCGGTGACGATCCGGAAGCAGCGCGTCTTGCCGGTATCAACACGACGCGGACCCTCTTTGCCGTCTATACGATCGGTGGCCTCATCTGCGCCATCGGCGGCTGGGTGCTGATCGGCCGTATCGGCGCGGTGAGCCCGCAGGCAGGCGGAACGCTCAACATCGACGCCATCACCGCTGTCGTGATCGGCGGTACCAGCCTCTTCGGCGGACGTGGTTCCATCGCCGGCACGCTCATCGGTGCCTTGATCGTCGGTGTCTTCAGAAACGGCCTCGCGCTCGCCGGTGTCGACGTGCTCTGGCAGGAATTCGCGGTCGGCCTCCTCATCATCGTCGCCGTCGCGATCGACAACTGGATCAGAAAGGCTTCGGCATGAGCGAACAGCTTCAACCCGTTCTTCAAGGCCGCGGCCTCGTCAAACGCTATGGCCGGGTGACGGCCATGGACCACGCGGATTTCGAGCTTTTTCCCGGCGAAATCCTTGCAGTCATCGGCGATAACGGCGCCGGCAAGTCGACCCTGATCAAGGCGCTTGCCGGGGCGGTATCCCCTGATGAAGGCGAAATCCACCTGGATGGCAAGCCGGTTCATTTCCGCTCGCCGTTGGAGGCACGCGCTGCCGGCATCGAGACCGTCTATCAGAACCTTGCCCTGTCGCCGGCGCTCAGCATTGCGGAGAACCTTTTCCTTGGCCGCGAACGCCGCTCGCCCGGCATCATCGGCACGCTCTTTCGTAAGCTCGACCGCCGCGGCATGCAGGCGGATGCGCGAAAGGCGCTCTCGAACCTCGGCCTGATGACGATCCAGAACATCAACCAGACGGTCGAAACGCTATCAGGCGGTCAGCGCCAGGGTGTCGCAGTCGCCCGCGCGGCAGCCTTCGGTTCGAAAGTGGTCATCATGGACGAGCCGACGGCAGCGCTTGGCGTCAAGGAGAGCCGCCGCGTGCTGGATCTCATCCTCGACGTGCGCTCCCGCGGCTTGCCGATCGTTCTGATCTCGCACAATATGCCGCACGTCTTCGAGGTGGCGGACCGCATTCACATCCACCGCCTCGGACGACGCCTGACCGTGATCAATCCCAAGGATTATTCCATGTCCGATGCCGTCGCCTTCATGACCGGCGCCAAAGCTCCGCCGGCGGAGACCGTTGCCGCATGACATCAACGATTGCAGACATCGCCGGCGATATCATTTCGCGCGCCGGCGACAGGAAACGCTTCATGATCGCCATCGCCGGCCCTCCGGGCGCCGGCAAATCGACGCTGGCGGACAATCTCGCCAATGCCATCAAGGCGAAGGGCGAGAGCGCCGAAGTCCTGCCGATGGACGGCTTCCACATGGACAATGCCATCCTAATCGAGCGAGGACAGCTTGCCCGCAAGGGCATACCCGAGACTTTCGACGTCCGCGCCTTCCTCGACATCATCAAGGCCGTGCGCCCCGGCGACCAGGAAGTCCTGGTTCCGGTCTTCGACCGGTCGAGGGAGCTCGCGATCGCCTCGGCCCGCGTCGTGTCGCCGGACCATCGCTTCATCATCGTCGAGGGCAATTACCTGCTTTTCAGCGAGGGGAAATGGGCGGAGCTGGAAGGCCAGTTCGATTATTCGATCATGCTCGCCCCGCCGATGGAAGTTCTGGAAGAGCGGCTCTGGGCGCGCTGGCGTGGCTACAAGCTGACCGAGGAGCAATCGCACGCCAAGGTCTATGAGAACGACCTGCCGAACGGCCGTCGAATTCTTGAAAACCGTCGTCCCGCCGACATTACGATCGAAGTCGTCCAGGATTGACGAGAGCGCTCGTTACAAATCATTCCGGATTGTTTTGCCGCCGCCTATGATGCTATCGAGGCGCAACCGCCAAACAGTCCGGAGATCACCCCATGCAAAAGCTTACCATCCGCCGTCCCGATGACTGGCATTTGCATTTGCGTGACGGCGCCATGCTGGAAGGCGTGATCGGCGATACCAGCCGGAATTTTGCCCGCGCCATCATCATGCCCAATCTCGTGCCCCCGGTCGTGACGACCGATGATGCGAAGGCCTATCGCGAACGCATCATGAAAGCTTTGCCCAAGGGCGATCGCTTCGAGCCGCTGATGACGCTCTACCTCACCGAACACACCAGCGCCGACGATGTCCAGGAAGGCAAGAAGAGCGGGTTGATCATGGCCGTAAAGCTCTACCCCGCCGGCGCGACCACCAATTCCCATGGCGGCGTTCGCGACATGAACAAGGCGATGCCCGTTCTGGAGCGTATGGCAAAGATCGGCCTGCCGCTCTGCGTGCATGGCGAGGTGACCACCCCGGAGGTGGATATCTTCGACCGGGAAGCCGTCTTCATCGAGACCGTGCTTGATCCGCTTCGCAAGCGCCTGCCTGAGCTCAAGGTGACGATGGAACATGTGACGACCTCCGACGGCGTCGATTACATCAAGTCGGCAGAACGCAATCTTGCCGGCACGATCACCACCCATCACCTGATCATCAATCGCAATGCGATCCTCGTCGGCGGCATCCGCCCGCATTACTATTGCCTGCCGGTCGCCAAGCGCGAGAGCCATCGCCTGGCGTTAAGGGCTGCGGCAACCAGCGGCGACCGCCGCTTCTTCCTCGGCACGGACAGTGCCCCGCATGTCGATCCGCTGAAGGAATGCGCCTGCGGCTGCGCCGGCATCTATACCTCGGTCAATACGATGAGCTGCCTCGCCCACGTCTTCGAACAGGAAGGCGCTCTCGACAGGCTGGAAGCTTTCACCTCGCTGAATGGGCCCGCCTGGTATGGCCTTGCGCCGAACGAGGAGACGATCACGCTCGTCCGCCGCCCCGAATCCGTTTCCTATCCCGAAAAAATCGAGACAGGTGCAGGCCCTGTGACAGTATTTGATCCAATGTTTGCACTACATTGGGACACCGAAAACTGACGTGGCGAAACACCATTTCATATCATCTGTGCGTATATCTAAAATCATACATATTTCAATGTGTTAACTTAAGCTTCGACTTGCGACATCTTTAGTTGAACAGGTAACTAATTTGATACTTCTTACGCGATAACTTGCATGCAAATATTTGCGTCGCGGGGTAACCGTGGAGAAGGCAGCATGATGCTTGATTATAATTCTCTGCTGATCGCCCTGGGCGTTTCGGCCACCTGTCTGGCGTTTACGCTGATGGGAAGCTGGTTCGCACGGCGTCCGGAGACATTTCTTTTGACCTGTACCGGCGGCCTCTTTCTGGTCGTTGCAGGCATTTTTACCTACAGCTTTTACGTCGCAACGCCTGTCCCCTTTGTCGGCGGCATGACGTTTGTGATGTTCATGATCGGCTTTTCGGTCATCTGGGCTGCTGGATATCAATTCCGCAAGGGACATCTCTCGCGCTGGCGGATACTGCTCGGAAGCTTTACGGGCATGTTTGCCACCTTGCCGGCAATGGCATCGGGCTATGACGGACTTGCCTTCATGGGCGATAACATCGTGATCGCAGCGCTGCTGTTTGCAACTGCGCGCGAATATTGGCTGAGCCGTCATGAAGCCCCTGCGCCTCTTTACGGCATTTCGGCTCTGTATGCTTTGACAGCGATCACGTTCGTTCTGTGTGCTTCGGTTTTGATCTCGGATGGCAAGCTAGTTCTTGGCCATGCGCCGGACAATTGGGCGGAAGATGTGAGCCTCGCCGTCTGCATTGCGGGGATGACCGGCATCGGTGCCCTTTCGCTGGCGTTGCATCAATGGCGTCAGGCTGCGCTCCATCGCGTCGAAGCCAACACTGATCCGCTGACAGGCCTTCTCAATCGCCGCGCCCTGTTTGATCTCTATGGTCAGCGTGCCTTCACCTCGTCCATGGCCGTTGTTGTTTTCGACATCGATCGGTTCAAGGCGGTAAACGATCACTATGGCCACGCTACTGGCGACGCCATCCTGAAGTTTTTTGCAGATGAGCTGTCTCGAAACCTGCGTGCCTCCGATGTCGTGGCTCGTATGGGCGGGGAGGAGTTTGCGCTGGTCCTGGAGGAGATCCTGCCCGGCCGCGCGGAACAGGTGGCCGAGCGCGTGCGTAGCGGCTTTGCGGCCCGCGAAATGGTTGTCGATGGCAAGCTGCTGAAATGCACCGTCAGCGCCGGCATAGCAATTGGCAGCAGCGATCGCCTGGCCTTCGACAATGTGCTCAATTCCGCCGACAAGGCGCTCTATGCGGCCAAGCGCGCTGGCCGCAATCGGGTCGAGCTGGCGGATTTCCTTTACAGCGTGCCCCCGGAACCGTCGCGAATCGTATCCTGATCCGGGTGATGCGACCGCTTTGACGCGGTCGCCGCGTGTGATCCCCCGGCATCATTTGTCAATTCATGTGCGAAAGCTGGGGCAACGTGCCAATGCACGGCGTTTCTGCCGGCATTCTTCGCGGCATAAAGCTTTCGGTCGGCCGCGGTCATCATCATCTTCAGAGACTCGGTTGCCGGATCGCCCCGATAGACGCCGAAGCTCGCAGTAATGGCGCCTGCTGTCAGCGGGCCGACACTCTTGCTGGCGATTTCGCGACGCAGCCGTTCCGCGATGGCGATCGCCATCGCGGCGGGAGTACGCGGCAGGACGATGCAGAATTCCTCGCCGCCGATGCGGGCCGCGATATCATAGGGCCGCAGACTGTGCTGGATGGTCGCGCCCGTCATCATCAGAACCTGGTCGCCGACATCGTGGCCGAACTGGTCATTGATGCGCTTGAAATGATCGAGATCGAGGATGATGACGCTGAATGGTGTCTTCTCGCGCGATGCCCGCTGCAATTCCATGCCCACGATCTCTCGCAGCCAGCGACGGTTGCCGAGCCCGGTCAGGACATCAGTGCTTGCCTGGCGGCGAAGCTGCGAAAGGGTGGCGTCGAGCTCGACGATCAGCGCCGAGACACCATTGACCACCCGGCCGATCTCGTCCTGCCGTGGCGAGGAGGTCATCGGCTTGACCGTGCCATTGCTGCGATAGGCGTCGATCATGGTGACGATGTCCTGCAGCGGCTGGATCAGCCGCCAGACGGAATAGAGGCAGAAAATCGTGCCGACGAGTGTTGCGCTAAGCACGGTCACAAGCACCGGTATCGGATCGCTGGCATAGCCGATCGCAAGATAGCCTGCGAGTACAAGCAAGGGAGCATGTGTCGCCACAAAGCAGATCGAGAAGATCTTCATGGTCAGGGGAGAAAAAGACCTTCCCAATGCAATGGACATTCTTGGATTCATTCCAAATTCTCCTCCGTAAGCCCGTCGTTTCGAACCGAAGGTAGGTTTGAAAATCCAACCTGGATGTTAATCGCGATATTCGAATTTTAGTGAATTGTGGTACGTGGCTGTGGCGCGCACTGCCGAACGACTGGAAACAAAGGAATGTAAGAACATTCTAAATTTACGAATAATTCAGTTGAAAAGATTGGATTTTCTTCGAGCTAAACCGTCTGTTGCAAAAATTTTCTATTCGCCTCATGGAACAATTCACAGCAATGCTTCGATCTCACTATGGGACATGGCGAAATTCTTGCGAGACACTTGCCTCAAGGTCGCAAAAATAGAAGCTGGTGAAATGCCGCTCGCTTCTGGAACTCTTTTCCGCTTGCTGCTATGCCGCAGAAGTGTCCGACAGCTGAAAGAGAGAGCGATGATCCAGACGACATTTCCCGACCGCGCCGTGATGGCCGAACTGGTGGCAAAGATGCTCTGGGAGATCAAGGCGGTCCACTTCAACGCCGAGACCCCCTATAAATATGCCTCAGGCATTGCGAGCCCCGTCTATATCGATTGCCGCAAGCTTCTCTCCTATCCTCGTATCCGCTCGACCGTCATGGATTTTGCGGCAAGCATTCTGATGCGTGACGCCGGCTTCGAGCAGTTCGATTGCATTGCGGGCGGCGAGACTGCGGGCATTCCCTTCGCAGCCCTTCTGGCCGATCGTCTCGGCCTGCCGATGATATATGTCCGCAAGCAGCCGAAGGGCCACGGCCGCAATGCGCAGATCGAAGGCGAGATGCCGGCCGGTGCACGCGTGCTGGTCATCGAAGACCTGACCACGGCGGGCGGCAGCATGTTCAAGTTCATCGATGCCATCCGCGCTGCCGGCGGTGTTGTCGAACATGGCATCGCACTCTTCTACTACGGCATCTTTGCAGAAGCCGAGGAGCGGTTTGCCGCTGGCGAGGTGAAGTTCCACCATATCGCCACATGGCGAGATGTCCTCGCCGTCGCCAAGGCGCAGAAGCTGTTCGACGACAAGACGCTGTCAGAAGTCGAGGCCTTTCTCAATCGCCCGCTGGAATGGTCCAGCGCGCATGGCGGCGTTTCGACGCTTTAAAGCGTCGCGGCGCTTTGCTTTTGCCGCGATTTTATCTAATCGATTTGACGACCGATATTTAACGACAGGTTCTCTGGGAGGCCGGAATGATATTGTGCTGTGGCGAAGCCCTGATCGACATGCTGCCGCGGGATACGACCCTCGGCGAAAAGGGCTTTGCGCCCTATGCCGGCGGCGCGATCTTCAACACGGCCATCGCGCTCGGCCGCCTCGGCGTGCCGACGGCCTTCTTCACCGGCCTTGCCGATGACATGATGGGCGAGATTCTGCTTGAGACGCTGAAGGCAAGCAAGGTGGATTCCTCTCCTTGCGCCATCGTTGCCCGCCCGAGCACGATCGCCTTCGTCAAGCTCGTCAACGGCCAGGCGACCTACGCCTTCTACGACGAGGGAACCGCCGGCCGGATGATCACCGAAGCCGACCTGCCCACTCTCGACGATAGCTGCGAGGCGCTGCATTTCGGCGCCATCAGCCTGATCCCCAGCCCCTGCGGCGAGACCTATGAAGCCCTGATGAAGCGCGAGCACGAGAAGCGCGTCATCTCGCTCGACCCGAACATCCGCCCGGGCTTCATCAGGGATAAGCAGGCGCATATGGCCCGCATCAACCGGATGGCCGCGATGTCAGATATCCTGAAATTCTCCGATGAGGATCTGGATTGGTTCGGCCTGTCAGGCGATCATGATGCGCTGGCCGCCCACTGGCTGAACCACGGCGCCAAGCTTGTCGTCATCACCAAGGGTGCCGAGGGCGCCAACGGCTATACGAAGTCACTCAAGGTCTCGGTGCCGAGCGAACGTGTCACCGTCGTCGATACGGTTGGCGCGGGCGATACGTTCGATGCCGGCATCCTCGCCTCTCTGAAGATGAACAACCTGCTCACCAAAGTCCAGGTTGCTTCGCTGGATGAAAAGGCGCTGCGCGACGCACTCGCCCTCGGCGCCAAGGCGGCCGCGGTCACCGTGTCGCGTGCCGGCGCAAACCCGCCCTGGGCGCACGAAATCGGGCTTTGAGCTTCAGCTGAGCCTGTCGAGGAACCCGAGTATTTCGCGGTTGAAATAGTCGGGTCTCTGCAGCGGTGCGAAATGGCTGACACCCGAAAGCAGGATCAATTCCGCATCCGGGATACTGCTGGCAAGGTAATCGGCATGTTCGGGCTTGATGAATTCGTCCTGCTCGCCGAGCACGACCGCGACCGGTACGCGGATCCGTGCCAGATCCTTCGCGGAATAATTAGGCTCCGTCGCCATCATCTTGCTGACCGCCTGGACGAAGACATCGAACTGGTCGGGCGTGCGCGACAGGGCTGTATAGTCCTTCCGGTGGCGGCTGAAGCAGCGATCGATGACCGGCGTCGCCACGAAGGGCTTGGTGCCGCTCGGATCCATGTTGCAGGCAAAGAAGAAGACGCCTGATGTCCTCTCCGGATGCCGATCGGCAAAGACCAGGGCGGTACAGGCGCCGTCGCTCCAGCCTATAAAGGAAGCCTTGTCGATCTTCAGCCTATCCATGACAGCAAGGACGTCCGAAGCCATCAGCTCGTAGCGATAGGGGCGATCGTCTCGGGTGCTGCGGCCGTGGCCTCGGCTGTCTATAACGACAGCCCGACGGCCCGAAGCGACGATGGCAGGCACCTGGTAGCCCCAGTTTCCGCTGTTGCCGAGACCCCCATGCAGCATGATGACGGCAGGGCCGGCGCCATAGGCGGCAAACCAGATCTCGGCGCCTTCATTGGCAACGACGCCCTCTTCGTCAGGCGCGGGCAGGGCTGCGGCGCCTTCGGCCTCGAATTTCACCAGTTCGTCGTCCGTCATTCCAGCCTCCCAGCTATTCTCCCCAGGGGGAGCTTAGCGGCTCTGAACTGACTTTCGCAACCTGTTCGCCCGGCCAAAATAGAAACGGCCTCGCATCGGTCTTCGAGCGGGGCCGTCGATGTCGGCTGTCATTTCGCGCCAAGGCGGCGGGAGGTTTACCTGGCCAGTTTCGCCAGCGCAGCCACGAGGCCCTGCGTCGAGGAATCGTGACCTTCGGCGCTCTGCTTGCCTTCGACGACGGGCAGCAGGCCCGTTGCCAGTTCCTTGCCGAGCTCTACGCCCCACTGGTCGAAGGAATTGATGCGGAAGAGCACGCCCTCGACGAAGACGCGATGTTCGTAGAGCGCAATCAGGCGGCCGAGTGCAAACGGCGTCAGCTTGTCGTAGACGAAGGTGATCGACGGGCGGTTGCCGGTGAAGACGCGATGCGGCGCGATGAAATCCGCCTTCTTGTCGTCCATGCCCTTGTCGGTCAGCTGCTTCTTGGCTTCCGCGAAAGTGCGACCCTTCATCAGTGCTTCCGACTGGGCGAGCACGTTCGAGACCAGCAGCTGGTGCAGGTGCTTGAGGTCGGGCTCGAAACCGTTGGCGGCGATCATGAATTCGGCCGGGATGATGCTCGTGCCCTGGTGGATCAGCTGGTAGAAGGCATGCTGGCCATTGGTGCCGGGCTCACCCCATACGACCGGGCCGGACTGGCCTTCGACCGGCGTGCCGTCGATCGTGACGCCCTTGCCGTTCGATTCCATGTCGAGCTGCTGCAGATAGGCCGGGAAGCGCGACAGGCGCTGATCATAGGGCAGGACGGCGCGAGTCGGATAGCCGAGGACGTTGCGATGGTAGAAGCCGATGAGGCCGAGCAGCATCGGCAGGTTTTCGCGGATTGGAGCCTTGCGGAAGTGATTGTCGATGGCATGCGCCCCGTCGAGGAACTTGCCGAAGTTTTCCGGGCCGATCGCAATCATGATCGGCAGGCCGATTGCCGACCAGAGCGAGTAGCGGCCGCCGACCCAATCCCAGAAGCCGAAGACGCGATCCTGGTCGATGCCGAAGGCGGCGACCTTGTCGAGCGCCGTCGAGACGGCAGCGAAGTGATGCTGCACGGCCTTCTCGCCGAGCGCCTTGGCGATGAAGGCGCGTGCCGTCTGCGCGTTGGTCATTGTTTCGACTGTCGTGAAGGTCTTGGAGGCGACGATGAAGAGCGTCGTTTCCGGCTGCACCAGCTTCAGGGTGTCGGCGATATGGGCGCTGTCGATATTCGAGATGAAGTGCGAGCGCGGGCCGTCATGGAAGGGCGCCAGCGCCAGCGTCGCCATAACAGGGCCGAGGTCGGAGCCGCCGATGCCGATGTTGACGACGTCGGTGATCGCCTTGCCGGTGGCGCCCTTCAACTGGCCGGAGCGGATGCCGTCGGCAAACTTGCCCATGGCAGCGAGCACCGCGTTGACATCAGGCATCACGTCCTTGCCGTCGACCATGACCGGTGTATTGGAGCGGTTGCGCAACGCGGTATGGAGAACGGCGCGGCCTTCGGTGAAGTTGATTTCTTTGCCGGTGAACATTTCCTCCCGCTTGGCCTCGACGCCGCCTTCCTTGGCGAGCTGCTCGAGCAGATCAAGGATCTCCTTGTTCACGGCCGTCTTGGAGTAGTCCATCAAGAGGTCGTCGAACGATACGGAAAAGTTGGAGAAACGATTGGAATCGGCGGCAAAAGCCGCGCGGATATCGGTTGCCTTGGTGGCGGCTGCGGTGCTCTTCAGTTTTTCGACGATCGCTTGCATGGGAAGCTCCTTGGGGTTCATCGCACGATCCCGAAAGTGTAGATCTTTTCGGCGACGATCATGCGAATTTGAAAGCTCCGGAATGCATGCTCATCCTGAAAAACATGAACGCCGGAGGGTCGCGGAAACTATTCGCTTTGTGATGCGTAAATCAAGTTCGTGCAGACGTGAAATATAAAAAAGCGGACGGGTGGCAAGGGGGAGGCGCTCGATGAGAACGCTCAATTACGTGACAAATGACACTGGACCTTGAATGCGTCCAGCGGCGCCTTTCCTCCAAGGCCGTCCTCGTTCCACGGGTAGGAATCTGGACTTTCTGCCCGACGCTGGAGGCCCCGGAACACGCGTTTGTCGATGACGATTGTATCAGCCCGAGGAGTGCGCTTCGTTTTTGGCTTCTATGCGCCATTCCTTCGCGCCGAAGGTTACATCAAAGCGCGATAGAAACGAGCGGCCCAACAGACCATCGATTCCGTCACCAAGCGGCTTATTGTCGCCTGACAGGACAACCGCCGCAACGTCATCTGCCTCGACATGGCCGACCTGAATTTTGCCTGCGGAGCTTGGTTCTGCTGTCGAGACACCGTTTGCTGTTTGCACTCGAACGGAAAAGCCGCCTGACATCGGTATCTTAGCCGCATCAGCAAAATGTTGCGTCATTGAAACAACGCTGGCTCCGGTGTCGACGATGAAGCGACCGCGAACGCCGTTAACAACGGCTGTCACCACGATCACGTCCCTTCCATATGTGGCGAAATGATCCTTGCCAGAGGCATACGATCCCTCGCAATTGCCTTTGGAGCTATAGTTTTGGATCAGAGCTTGCCAGGTAGGGCTATCGTTTTTGGCTGGGTTGAGCGAGATCCATGTTTGGATTGGCGTCATGGCTTCGCAGAATTGGCCGAGAGCGGCGTAGCTCAAGGACATCTTGCGGAACACTTCGCTATTCAGAGAGCTCAGATCCGCAGTGAGACCCAGAAGCGTCTGGAATGCGTCGATTGCCTCCTTGTCGCGCTTTGCGTCGTGGAAAACTTGCGCACGAAGGTAATAGGGCTGCGCTAGGTCCGGAGCGATCGTAATCAATTCATCGCTGATTTTGATGGCGGCGGGGAGGTCGCTTAGTCCATAAAGCATATCCGCGGCCGAATAGAGTGCCACATCCGAAGGCCTGCATTTTTCGGAGAACGTAGTGAAAACCTTTGCAGCCTCTCTTGAATAACCCGCCTTCTGCAGATCTACGGCGAATGCATAGGTGGCGTCCCAATCGCAAGGTTCTCGAAGCAGCGTAGCGACATGCTCGGATGCTGGACTGCGGTCGACCACAGCCCGGGGCAGTGGCTGAATATCAAAGCGGGTGTAGAAGTCCTTCGGCAGAGCAGCTGGGGCGATCCCCGCCCATTGCCGGACGTTATCCTGGAAACTGTCAATGCAGGTGTAAGCAATTAGGAATCCGGCTATAATCAAGCAGGCGGCCACAATGGCGTACTGCACCCAGCCCCTGGAAGTTCGAATGGGACCAGCGCTACGATCACCCAAGTCTGCTTTGAGCATTTATTACGTCCTGAGGATGGATTGAACTCATCGGCGCCATGATGAGGGCTAGCGACGGCGTGCGGCTCGAAGGCGCATCCATTACCTGATCAGTTCTATCCACGCGCCCGGCCCCACGTTGCGTGAGTCTGAAGCTATTCGAACAATTTAATGCAATCAATAGGCGGTCTTTACGAGTGCCGAATTCGCGGATAGGCAACAAAAAAATAGGCGAGCGAATGTGGTCGCTGCGGGCTCACATTCGCTACCGAATTCCGTGAAGAGAGCGTGCCGGAGAACCTACCCCCGCAGCTCGTTGCGCAAGATCTTGCCGACATTGGTTTTCGGCAGCTCGGTGCGGAATTCGATGAAGCGTGGTCGCTTGTAGTTGCTGAGATTGGTGGCGGGATCGCGCCCACAGTCGTCATTGCGATTGACATAGGTGTCTTTGTTAAGCAAATAACGCAGCTGCATCAACAAAATGCGTGTGGCGTGACCACCGCTTTATCAATGTCTTCCGATTTAGCTGCCTACACGACCAATGATCTGCTTCGCATGATACATGGCGGAGAGGACCTGGGGCCGGACTTCGCTTACAATGCGCTATGGGGCACCGTGTTTGGACGATGGCGCAAGGGGATTGACCTAGACCCGCTCATCGAACTTCTTCAATCCGAAAAATCAAGCGAGCGTCAGCGCGGGGCGTGGTATCTTGACGAAGCTAGCCCGCCCAAGGACCAGATCGCCGACATCGTCATAAAGCTGGCCGATGACCCGATAAGCCACTGCCGATGGCGGTTTGTGGCCTATGTAACGAATTCCGGCCTCTACAGCGACGCGATTGCAGATCGTCTTGCCGCCTCCCTTTTAGACTTAGATCTGTACGTGCGAGCGGAAACGATCTTCTGGGCCGTCTGGGCCGACGACGCGAACTTCGATCACTTTGTGGGAGTGGTCCTCTCCGGCGCCGGCACGAAGCCGTATAGGTTCAGAAACCCTCAAACTACGGCATTTTGGCGGGAGTCGGAGCGCAAGCGTGCCGCACGGGGCATCGAAATTGCCCAGCGCCTTCGTGCAGGAGAATCGATTGCGAGCATTCGCGAGAGCGTGCCAGAGGAAGATAGTTACAGTTTCGATAAATTGGCCTTTCTTGATCACGCAATAAAGCGCGCGCTTGAGCGCAGAGCCCAAAAGGCTAACGCCGCCTCCGGGCCATGAGGCGAGGCAAGTCAGAGTAATCTGTTTGAAAATGACTGCTTTCAGCCGATAGCAGCCGCGACCGGAGAGCGCCATGGGCAGTTATTGCGGCTGCCGCAAAACTCGTTATTTTGCGGCATCGCAAAAGTCGGGAAAACAAGTGTCGATTTAATCGGGAGTTTCGCGACTGGGCCCATGGCTAGGATTGGGTACACTAGGATGGTGAGCCATTGGGTACCTTACCGGAGATGAAGCATGTTCACCCACGTCATGATCGGCAGCAACGACTTGGAGCGGGCCAGAGGCTTCTACGACGCCACGTTTGCTGCATTGGGGGGCAAGCCCGGCGAAATGGATGCGAGAGGCAGGCTGATCTATGCCCACGAGGGCGGTCGGCTGATGATCACGAAACCGATAAACGGCCAGCCGGCGACTGCGGCCAACGGTGGGACGATCGGTATCGCCGCCGCGAGCCACGACCATGTTCTAGCGTGGCACAAGGCCGGTACCACGCATGGTGGCACAGCGATCGAGAGCCCGCCTGCGGAGCGTCCGAACGGTTCCTTCGTCGCCTATCTTCGTGATCCGGACGGAAATAAACTCACCGCACGGTCTCAGCCGACGAAATGAGATAAGCGTCAGCAGCGCCTTCCGGCCGATAGCCGCTTAGACGGCTTCGCGCCAGGAGCGGACTCTTATTCAGAGTGAGTCCAGAGATCATTGTCTGCTTTAATAGCGGCCACAGTCGATCTTGCGCGTGCGTAGGTATCGGGTTGCTGTCCCAAGCCCATTTGGGCCGTCTCGACGCTCACGAGAAGTTCTATAACGTCTTGGTCCGGAGTTCCTCGTCGTAACAGTCCAGCGGCCTGGATCAAGTACGCATCATATTCGTCCGCGAACGCTTGCGCTTCGTCCCACCTCTGTCCAGGACCCAATAAGCCTATTGGGTCCCACAGCGACCAGCCAATGTCGCGCAGTCGCGACAGCTTTAGCTTAGGCGGGGTGGGGAGAGGAGCCATAGAAGTGCTTCCACTTGCTGCGCAGCACACTTACATCTCTGGCCAGCAAGTCCACAATGGCGCGATAGCCGTCGAGACGTGATCGTGCTCTTGCAAGGCACTGCGGCCATGATCGACCCGCGGTCTACCCCCGCAACTCCTTGCGCAAGATCTTGCCGACATTGGTCTTCGGCAGCTCGGTGCGGAATTCGATGAAGCGCGGTCGCTTGTAGTTGGTGAGATTGGTTGCGCAATGGGCCTTCACGTCCTCCTCCGTCAGCGTCGGATCCTTCTTGACGATGAAGATTTTCACTGCTTCGCCGGAATGTTCGTCGGGCACGCCGACGACGGCGGCTTCGAGGATGCCGGGATGCATGGCGGCGACTTCCTCGATCTCGTTCGGATAGACGTTGAAGCCGGAGACGAGGATCATATCCTTCTTGCGGTCGACAATTTTAGTGAAGCCGCGCTCGTCCATGAAGCCCATGTCGCCGGAACGGAAGAAGCCATCCGGCGTCATCACCCGCGCCGTCTCCTCCGGCTGGTTCCAGTAGCCGGCCATGACCTGGGGGCCGCGGATGCAGATCTCGCCGACCTGCCCAAGCGGCAGCGAATTGCCCGCTTCGTCGCGGATATCGAAATCGGTGGAAGGCATGGGCAGGCCGATCGTCCCGGTGAATTCAGGCGTATCGAAGCGATTGGCGCTGGCAACAGGTGATGTCTCGGAGAGGCCGTAGCCCTCGGTGATCCAGGTGCCGGTCATCTTCTGCCAGCGCTCGGCAACGGGCCGCTGTACCGCCATGCCGCCGGCAAGCGTGCTGACATGCGACAGGTCGAGCTTGGCGAAATCGGGATTGTTCATCATCGCATTGAACAGGGTGTTGAGCCCCGGAAAGATGTCGAAGCGATATTTGCCGAGTTCCTTGATGAAGGCCGGAATGTCGCGCGGATTGGCGATCAGCACATTGTGGGCGCCGATCGACAGGCCCATCAGCGAATTCACCGTCAATGCGAAGATATGATAGAGGGGCAGGGCGCAGACGAAGTTCAGCACTTCAGGACGCTTCTTGGTGATGTAGGCCGAGTTGAGCCAGAGCTGCATCTGCACCTGGTTTGTCAGCAGGTTGGCGTGGGTGAGCATCGCTCCCTTCGCTATGCCGGTCGTGCCGCCGGTATATTGCAGGAAGGCAATGTCGCTGCCCTGGATGCTAGCTGGCTTCAAGGTTAAGCGCCGCCCTTGCTCCAGCGCCCGCCGGAAAGACGTATGGCCGGGGATGGACCACGCCGGCACCAGCTTCTTCACCTTCCGCACGACATAATTGACGATCAGCCCCTTGAGGCCGAGCATCTCGCCCATCGATGTGACGACCACATGGCGCACGTCGGTGCGCGCCAGGACCTGTTCGACCGTGTGGGCGAAATTCTCCAGGACGAAGATCGCCTTGGCGCCGGAGTCCCGCAGCTGATATTCCAGCTCGCGCGGCGTATAGAGCGGATTGACGTTGACCACGATAAGGCCCGCGCGAAGGATGGCGTAAGTCGCAATCGGGTTCTGCAGCACGTTCGGCATCATGACGGCGACCCGGTCACCCTTTTCGAGGCCGGTGCTCTGCAGCCATGCGGTGACGTTGCGAGTCAGGGTGTCGAGATCGCCATAGGTGATCGACTTGCCCATGCTCGAAAATGCATTGCGGCCCGCATAGCGCTTGCAGCATTCTTCGAAGAGTTCTGTGATTGAGGCATGATCGAGCGACGGAATTTCAGCTGGGATACTCTCAGGATAAGAGGCGAGCCATATCTTGGCGCCTGCCTGCGCTCCCGACGATCCGCTGGACGAAACCGAAACCGTATTCATGCCGTCTTCCTCCCAGGCGGACCCGACATTTTGCCGGCATCCCGAGCCGCCGAACTGGTAGCTCGATACAGGCCGATTGAAAAGTCCACCGCTTCTCCCGCCGGTCAAGCTTATGTCATTGCTTTGAAAGCACAAGCAACAAAGGGTTAATTTAGGCTCCGGTGTAAGGGGCAATTTCTTCAACGAAATTTGTCGTCTTTGAATGCGGGAACCTTCGCAAGACGGACTCGTTGACCAACTGTGGATGAACCACGAGGAAACAGCAAAAAGGAGGTGCAACATGTTGCACGAGACCACCGACGCTGCCCGCCGCGACCCTAATGTTAAGGATACGCCGTCGCTGATCGCCAGCGATCGTGTAGAAGGCACCCGCGTTTATGGCGCCGACGGCAAGCATATCGGTTCCATCGAACGTTTGATCCTCGAAAAGCGGGGTGGCCGCGTCGCCTACGCCGTTCTGAGTTTCGGCGGCTTCCTCGGCATCGGGCATGACCATTATCCCCTGCCGTGGGAAAAGTTGAGCTACGATCAGCAACTTGACGGCTATCGCATCGACCTCACCAGGGACCAGATCGAAGGCGCTCCGAGCTATGCCGACGATGATGATACCTGGTACGCCGACAATGGCCGCAGGGTCTACGATTACTACGGCATTCCGCCCTACTGGATGTAATCCAGTCTCGTGGCGAGGAGGAGACCCTGTTCGCTTCTGGCGGGCAGGGTTTCATTTTGCGGAGACGGCAGATCGAAAACCGTCACGCCCTCGACAAACTCATCGACGCGCTGAACGACACGGCCCTGCGGATCGACGATGACGGTGCAGCCATAGCTCGCCCAGCCCTCGGAATTCGTCCCGACGACATCGGATGAAACCACCCAGCAGCCCGTCTGCAGCGCGCAATCCCTGAAGCCGGCAAGGCAGGGCTCCCGCCAGCGGGAGATTTTCGTGGGACTGAGCATCATGTTGATGGGGCAGCAGATGAGGCCCGCCCCCTGGTTTGCAACAGTCCGGGCCAGATCAGGCCGCCGGAGATCAGAACAGATATTGATGCCGAAGCGCCAGTCCCCGATATCCCACACCGGAAAGGCGCTCCCTGGCAGGCAGCCGGTTTCGATCGGGTTGGCTTTGGCATAGACGCCCTTGAGGTGTCCGCCTGCAATCACCATTGCACTGTTATAGACACCGTCGGCCCGGCGCTCGAAAAAGCCGACGATCGCCGTGGCCTTCGTCGTCCTTGTCTGGTCGATAACGGCAAGAAGCCGGGGATCGTCAAGCGAGAGGGCACGCCGTTTGGTCAGGCCTGGACTGTACGTATGCCCCTGCAGATAGGCTTCCGGAAAGACGAGGAGGTCGACGCCGTTCGCGTCCGCCCACGCGATATCGCGCAACAGGACATCTGCCGCCACCTCGACAGCATCAAAGATCGCCAGTCGTTGAAAGGCAGCCACACGCATGCGGCGAAGCTATCTGATTCGTTTGCCGTCCGTCATGCAGCCAGAGCCTATTGGAACCGGCCTTGCCGCTGCAGCACTTCTATTCTGTAACCGTCGGGGTCGGTCACGAAGAAGAACAGGGCAAAGAGCCTGTCGTCGCGGTTGAGCTCGATGATATCGCCGGGATTGAGGCCGAGGCTGGTAAACCGCTCGTGCTCTTGCTTCAGCTCATCGACGGAAACGGCGAGATGGCCATACGCTTGCCCCAGCTCGTAGGATTCGATCCGCCCCTGGTTGACGGTCAGCTCCAGTTCGAAGCCGGTTTCCCTGTTGCTGAGATAGAGGAGTGTGAAGGTCTCGAATTCGATGCGGTCAGCGACGTCAAGGCCGAAAGCCTTTTTGTAAAACTCGACCGATCGCGCCTCTTCCAGCACGCGGATCATCGAATGGATCATCTTCGCCATGGCGACCTCCCGTTACCAATTCTCACTGCAAGCGTAGCTTTCGGCTTACAGCCCGGGCCGAAGCATGGAAAGCGCTTTAATGTGACTGCAATCCGATCTTGCGGGTGATGACGCCTTCGACGATGCCCATCGCATCGTAGAGGAGGACCGCGATCAGGCCGACGATCAGGCCGCCTTGAAGGATGAAGGCGGTATTGTCCGAAATCAGTCCTGCGATGATGACTTCTCCAAGCCCTTTTGCGGCAACCGTGGAGCCGATCGTCGCCGTACCGATATTGATGACGGTCGCAATCTTCAGCCCTTCGAGGATCAGCGGCAGCGCCAGCGGCAATTCGACCGAAAACAGCCGCTGCCGGCCATTCATTCCCATGCCGTCGGCCGCGTCGATGATCGAGTCCGGCACCTGCTGCAGCCCGGCGACAGTATTTTCGAAGATCGGCAGCAGCCCATAGAGAAAGAGCGCGATCAGCGTCGGCACCATCCCGAAGCCGGTCGCGGGAACGGCCAGCGCCAGCACGGCGACCGGCGGAAAGGTCTGCCCGGCGTTGGCGATCGCGCGCGACAGCGGCAGGAAGTCGGCACCGCTCTTTCGCGTAACGAAAATGCCGCCGATGACGGCAAGGACAGCGCTGCCGACGATCGAGACCGCGACCAGCTCGATATGCGACAGCGTCAGCAGCGCCAGCGAATTCTGCGTGTAGATCGGCGGCGCATTGAAATTGGTAAGCGGCGCGAGCAGCGGCGTCAGCCATTCCGTGCGGAACAGCAGGATCAAAAGCAGCGCCAATGCCGCAAGCCGGAAGATGTTGGCGAAGAGCAGCTTCATGCCTTGCGACCCAGCTGCAGCAGGTGCTGGAGCGAAATCGAGCCGATGGGCACCTTGTTGGCGTCCTGCACCGCGGCCTCGCCGACGCCCTGCCAGATCATCTCGGCCAGCGCGTCACGCAGATTCAGCGTTTCGGGGAGCGCATGGTTAAGCCCGGGCTGCACCGGTTCCATGGCGCCTTTCAGCGACGTCAGCGACATCAGTTTCAGTGCCCGGCCGGAGGTGCCGGTGAGTTGCTGCACGAAGGGATCGGCAGGTTCGGTCAGGATCTTCTCGGGCGTCGAGCATTGCAACAGCTTGCCCTCGCTCATGACGGCGATCTGGTGGCCGAGATGGAAGGCTTCGTCCATGTCATGCGTGACGAGGATGATCGTGGTGCCGAACTGTTTCTGGATCGCCAGAAGGTCGTCCTGCGCCTTGCCGCGGATGACCGGGTCGAGCGCGCCGAAGGGCTCGTCCATCAGCAGGACTTCCGGTTCGGCGGCGAGAGCCCGGGCAACGCCCACGCGCTGTTGCTGTCCGCCCGACAGTTCATGCGGATATTTTCCGGCGAAGGTCCCGGGATCGAGATGGAAAAGGTTCAGCAGCTCGTCGACGCGACGACCCGTTTTGTCTTTGTCCCAGCCGAGCAGTTGCGGCACGGTCGCGATATTCTGCGCGACGGTCCGGTGCGGGAAGAGGCCGTGGCCCTGGATCGCATAGCCGATACGGCGGCGCAATTCCGTCGCCGGAACGCTCATGATGTCGCGGCCGCCGACCGAAATGTGCCCCGCCGATACTGGCACCAGCCGGTTGATCATCCGCATCAGCGTCGACTTGCCCGAACCGGATGTGCCGACGATGACTGTTATCGTACCCTTCTCGACGCTCATGGTCACATTGTCGACCACGGTGAGGGGCTCATAGCGCTTGGTGACGCCCTTCAACTCGATCATGTTTTCGGTTTTGTCGGTCATGGGTGCTGCCCCCGGATGCTGTCGATAACCGCATCGAGGATGACGGCCGATGAGAAGGCGAGAAAGACGGTCGGCACGGCGCCGAGGAGCACGAGGTCCATGGCCGTCTGGCCGAGTCCCTGGAAGATGAAGAGGCCAAAGCCGCCGCCGCCGATCAGCGCTGCGACAGTGACCAGCCCGATTGCCTGCACCAGCACGATGCGGATGCCCGTCAGGATGACGGGGAAGGCGAGCGGCAGGTCTATGCGCATGAGGATCTGCGTCCGCGTCAACCCCATGCCGGCAGCGGCATCGCGCACGGAGGGATCGACGCCCTCGAGCCCGACGACCGTGTTGGCGACGATCGGCAGGAGGGAATAGAGGATGAGCGCGATCAGCGCCGGTGCCGTGCCGATGCCATGAATGCCGAGGTCGGCTGCCAGCGGCACATGCGTCGAGATATAACCGAGCGGCAGCATCAGGATGCCGAAGAGCGCGAGGCTCGGAATGGTCTGCACCAGGCTCAGCGCCTGCAGCACGATGGCGCGCAGCTTCGGAACCCAGAAGCAGAAGATGCCGAGTGGCAGCGCCAGCACGATGGCGATCGCGACTGATCCGAAGGCAAGGAAGAGATGGTTCAGCGCCTCGCCCCAGAATTGGTCGGAACGCGTGGCGAATTCCTTCATGATCGACAGGTTGTTGAGCAGCCCCGAACGGAGGAAGAGCCAAAGCAGCGCCGAGTAGACGAAGAGCGAAGCGACGCGCATCCACGGTGTCAGCTTGATCTTGACCAGCGCATCGGAGATGAGAAGCCCGACGACGGCAAGCAGCACCCAGAAGGAGCCGCCCGGCGTGATGCGCGCCGATGTGCTTGTCGGCGGTGCGGCGGCCGAAGAGACGAGCCCGATCGTCAGGATCAGCAGCGCGATGCAAAGCGTGGAGACGATCAGGCGAGCCGGTGCGCTGCGCAGGAAGAGGGCCGAGAGGGCAGTCAGGATCAAGAGAATGCCGAGCGCGGCCACAGGGAGAAGAATGGCGAGCGTGCCAGCGAACGGCTGGAACGGGAGCTGTGACAACAGCAGGGGCTTGCCGGCGGCGATGCGGTTGGCTTTGACGATGATGAACGGCATCAGCGCCGTCGCCAAAGCACCTGCGGCCACGAGGACCACTCCGAGGCGGTCCAGAATGCGGACCGCTTGCGCATCTTCCATCAGGCACTCCTTGGGGTCGGTAAAATCCGAACGGCCCCGCTGTATCAAGGCGGGGCCGTAACGGCAATCGGCGGATGATTACTTCAGGAAACCCTTTTCCTTCAGGAAGGATTCTGCAACCGACTTGGCCGGCTGGCCGTCGACCTGGATCTGGCCGTTGAGCTTGCGCAGTTCGTCGGCGGTCAGGCTCTGGAAGATCGGAGCAAGAATTTCCTCGATCTTCGGATTGGCCTTCAGCACGGCCTCACGGATGATCGGGGTCGGCGCATAGACCGGCTGCACGCTCTTGTCGTCTTCCATGACCGTCAGCTCGGCGGCTTCGATTGCGCCGTCGGTGCCGTAGACCATGGCGGTGTTGACGCCGTTGGTCTGGTCGGCCGCAGCCTTGATCGTCGCAGCCGTGTCGCCACCGGAAAGAACGACTTCCTGGTCCGGCTTGATCTGGAAGCTGTAGGTCGTCTGGAAGGCCGGCAGTGCCGCAGCCGAATTGACGAATTCAGAGGAAGCCGCAAGCTTGACCTTGCCGCCGCCGGATATCCATTTGCCGAAGTCGGACATGGTCTTCAGATTGTTCGGGCCTGCAACATCGTTTCGCACGGCGATCGCCCAGGTGTTGTTGGCCGGGGAGGGCGTCAGCCAGACGATCTTGTTGGCGTCGTAGTCGAGCTGCTTGGCAAGCTTGTAGCCGGCGTCGATGTTCTTCCAGGCCGCATCATCGGACTTGTTGAAGAAGAAACCGGCATTGCCGGTATATTCGGCATAGATGTCGATTTCGCCTGCCGTGATCGCCTTGCGCAGCACCGGTGTCGTGCCGAGCGCGATGCGGTCCTGCGTCTTGATGCCGTTGGCGTTGAGCGCCAGCAGAATGACGTTGCCAAGCAGCGTGCCTTCCGTGTCGATCTTCGAGGAGACGACGACATCGGCTGCCGATGCGGTGCTTGCGACGAAGGCCGCGAGAGAGGCGGCAATTGCGAGTTTCTTCAACATGTTAATTCCCTTCATACCCCGTTGAACTGATCGTTTGCACACGTCCGTTCGGCGGGCGCCGGTCCCCGGACACATGTTTGCCCATGCCGTGGGAAAAGCTCCCCGCATGTCTGTTTCGAAGAAGTAGCGCCCATCGAAAAAAAATCGACGTTACGCCGCCCCGTCTGTCGCAGTTGCGGCGCGATTATGGCGACGGTCCTGACGATAAGCGCGAAACGACTTTTCTTTTTTGAAGGCCGGTAAGATTTGTTTTTGTTCCCATTGTGCTTTTGGCGCTCTTCCAATCCTCTTTTACGCATTCCGAAGAATGGCGGGATCGGTGACGAGCTGACCGGAATGATAGCCGCGTAACTTTTTCTACGGGATATCTTTTCTGCGGAACACGCCATATCGTCCGTCCGATGACGCAGGCGGATGCTGCCTGCGACGAAGGAAGGATTGAGGCGCGTGCACCTGGGGGCGCTCTATATTGCCGATACGGTCTTCTCTCTCGGCTCGGTGCGGGAAACTGCCCGGCGCCTGTCCCTGTCCGCTTCCACCGTCTCCGGCATTCTGCGCAGACTGGAGGCGGAGCTTGCGATAAAGCTGGTCGAGCGCGCGTCCGGCGAACTGGTGACCCTGCTTGCGAGCTCCCGGATACAGAAGGGGTTGCAGCCCATCCTCATCCAGATGCGCGCGCTGGCAGAGCTGACCGCCGATCCGCCGTCGCCGGATGACTTTTCCGCCTGGGCCTCGCGCCTGCCGCTCAAGATCGCCACGATCGAACGCTTCCTCGAAGTCGCCGACCAGGGCAGCATCAATCGGGCGGCCCGCCGTCTCCGGCTTGGCCAGCCGCAACTGTCCCTGCAGATCGCCAATCTGGAGGAACTGATGGGGTGCCGGCTGTTCGAGCGTCAGGCGCAAGGCTCGGTGCTGACGGAGAAAGGGCGAAACACCTATGCCGTGCTGTCGGCGATCGGCAATGCGTGGAGCGAAATGAAGGCTGCGGCCGACGATCGGTTCCAGCGCACGACCCGCGCCGTGCGCATCGGCTCGATCATCCCGACGGGGTCGGAAAGCTGGGTGGCCCGCTGCCTCGGTTCTCTCGTGTCGCGCTGGAACACCAGCGGCAACAGGAGCGCGCTGTCATTGGTGCTGATGACAGCGGATGACCTGAGAGAGGCGCTGAGATCGGGCCGGATCGACGTTGCGATCGTCGACTCCGTCTTTGGCCTCGACAGTTTCGAGCATGTGGAGCTTCTGGCGACGGAGATGGTGGCGATCGCTCCGATCGAAAGCACGGAGAAGGATCTCGCCGCGCTGATCGAAAACCGTCCGCTCTGCCTGCCGAGCCCCCGCACCGGCATCGGCCATGCGGCCACAGGCCTGAGCGACGGGCGGGGCAGGCCGCGCCGTCACCGCGGACGGGATATCACCTCGGTGGATTCGCTTCCCGTTATCGTCGATCTCGTAGCCAATCACGGCTACGTCTCCTTCCTCGGCCATGTCAGCGCCAGGCCGATCGCGGACAAGGTGCGCATCCTCGAGCTGGAGCAGCCGCTGCCGCTATCCTATCATCTGGCCCACAATGGCCGGAAAGCCTCGATCGATGCGTGCCGGCTGATCCGGGAGGCGGTCGCGGAAATCGTCGGCGACCAGCAATAGCCCTGTTCACAGGCCTTTGATGAAACGAAACCGGTAGCGAAGCGTTGAACCAGTCCCAACAGATGGAGACCGTCATGGTACAGCGTTTTTCGAACCTTGATGCCGATGAAGCAGCCGGCAGGGCGAACAGCGCCGGTTTGATGGCGGCAGCTGTCGACAGCGCGCTGAGTGACGCCTATGACATCAATGCATCTAACATTAGAGTCTCCATGCTCGGCTCCTACGCCATTCTGGAAGGCACCGTCCATAACCGCGGTGACATTGCGCGGGCCATTGAAATTGCTGAGGAAGTGGCGGGCGTTGGCAAGGTCAGAAGCCGTCTGGTAGCGCGCTGAAGCGTCACCCGAAACTTACGCGACGGAACAAACGGCCGTCTTCTGCATTCTCCTTATGTCGTTGGTAATATCATATTGCGATCCGGCCCCACTGCCGGGCGTTTAAGGAGAAGAGAATGAAGATGCTTGTAACGGCGCTTTTTGCGCTGAGTGCATTTGCCGCCACTGCGACATTTGCCGAAGCCCGTGACTATCACCATCACTGGCACCACCATGAATACCACCATCATTGGCACAACTGGCACCACTATCATCACAACAATCATCATCAGCATTTTTCCCACAACTGAGGTTCAGCTGATCGCTGCTTGAAAGAAGTCCGAAACGGAATTGAACGGCGCCACTCAGGCGCCGTTTTCATTTGCGCGTGAGCTAGGAGACTGCTCGTCGCATCTTTGTTATCAAAGCGACACATGCCATTGGCAGTGTGGACTTTCAAGCAGAAGGACGCGCACTATGATCGAGAATTCCGAAGAGCAGCTGAACCGTATCAAAGAAGAGATCGCCGACAGTTTTGACGAAGAGCTGGAAATGCAGCTTGAAGAGGACAGGCTCGATGAGCTGGTCGCCGAGGGCCTGAGCAGCGCTACGGAAGCCAATATCGATCGCAAGCTCTATTTCCGCGAACTCTTTCGCCTCCAGCACGAACTCGTCCGCCTCCAGGATTGGGTACAGTACAAGAAGCTGAAGGTGGTCGTGCTGTTCGAAGGCCGCGACTCCGCCGGCAAAGGCGGCGCCATCAAGCGCGTCACGCAGCGCCTCAATCCGCGCGTCTGCCGTGTTGTCGCATTGCCCGCCCCGACGGAGCGCGAGCGGCACCAATGGTATTTCCAGCGCTATGTCCCGCACCTGCCGACCGCCGGCGAAATGGTCCTCTTCGACCGCAGCTGGTATAACCGCGCTGGCGTCGAGCGCGTCATGGGTTTCTGCACGCCAGACGAACTGGAAGAGTTCTTCCGCACCGTGCCGGAATTCGAGCGTATGCTGGTCCGCTCCGGCATCATCCTCCTGAAATACTGGTTCTCGATCACCGACGAGGAACAGGAATTCCGCTTCAACATGCGTATCCAGGATCCGTTGAAGCAGTGGAAGCTCTCGCCGATGGACCTGCAGAGCCGCGTCCACTGGGAAGAATACACCAAGGCCAAGGAAGAGATGCTCGACCGCACCCACACGAAGGAATCGCCGTGGTGGGTCGTTCAAGCAGTCGACAAGAAGAAGGCCCGACTGAACTGCATCGCCCATCTCCTGAAGCAGATTCCTTACGAAAACGTGCCGAAGGACGAAATCATCCTGCCGGAACGCGTCCGCAACGCCGATTATCACCGCGCGCCGGTTCCGCCGGAAATGTACGTTCCGGAAATCTACTGATATCGCAGCGCGGTTGCGGCTCAACCAGAAAGCGGCCGTTCCGTCAGGGGCGGCCGCTATATAATTCCCGGATCTTCGAATTCAGCCGGTCGATACCGCTCGCCGGATATCCTGCCCGAAGCACTGCCTGGCAAAGCCGCCGCCAGATGCCTCGGTCGCAGCTTGCATATCAATGCGCTGTAGGTCTTGAAACCGGTTGCCGCCCGGCACTGCTGACGGGTCGCCGCGTGTTGCTCAACATCTTCTGACGATCGAGATAACCATGCTCCCAAGCCTTGCAATCGGCGCTTTCGGACGCATGCGGATTATGCTCACCACCCATGCCCTTCAAAAAGGCACTCGCACCAGCACGATAGGCATTCTTCTGCGGTCTTCTTGCCATGACCTTTCTCCCTCTTGCAACATACCCAAACGCGCGGAGAGGCTGATGGTTCCAAGGAATATGAGAAAAAACGCATACGAGGCAGGAAGATTTTTTCTGTCGGAAAAATACAATTATTGCAAAAGCTTACGTCGAATCCGTCTCCATTTTTCAGGAGCCGAATACTCACAAATGGCGCGAAAGCGGATAGACCGCTGTCAGATTTCCCCGGCGTCGATGCGGCGGCGAATATCTTCTCCCAGGGTTTTGAAGGTCCCGAGGAGCTGCTCGTAGTGATCCAGCACGAGTTGGGTGCTGTCCTCCCACGGCCCATCGCCAAAGCGCACCTGATGATGCACGTCGCCAGCCTTGATCCTGCCGATGCGCCTCGAAAGCTCTTCCATATGCTCAACGCAATCGGCCAGTCGCTCTACCAGATCCAAGCTCAACACCTCCCCAGTTCTTGGGATGCCGCATATGGCGGCACTGAACTATGTTGAAAGGGCAAATGCAAGGCGGGCTGAGGCTGCGTCGAAACATTCTTTCGAACGATCTTCCGTGACCTCAATCCGGCCCACTCAGTCACCGCCGCTGCAGAGGTTGGAATGCCTGACGGAACAGATAGGCGATGCTCGCCGACGTGGTAGCGGTAATGTGATCCGCGTCCTTGTAGAGCGGCACACCGTTGCGCAGCGCATCGCAATGCTGGTTGGCGCAGAAGGCAGGCAGCGGATCGACGATCTCCGCATTATAGGTTTGCGCGAGTTGAGTCAGGACTTCGCGGGAAAGCGCCTGCCTCTTGCTTACATAGTCCCAGGGCGGTGCGAGATCGGTTGACGTTCCTTCCATGGCCGCCTTGGCCGCGGCTTCCGGAATGTAGTGGCCCATCTCCGGAACATCGTGAACGAGAATGACGCGGGTTCCGGCCTTCTTCAGGTCATTCAGCAGGCGCGACAAGGCCGCCTTGATCGGGGCCGACTTGTCTGTCAGCGGCGGCGGAACGGAGGGATCGAAATAAACGCCTTCGTTTGGCAGTTCGGCGTCGTGGATGTATTTCGGCCAGTAGGCCGCCAGGAAAACGAGCGGAATGTGCCGGGACAGGATCAGGTCCTTGACCGCATCGTTGAATGCCCCGCATCGCTCGGTATCACCACGCGCTGAAAGCGGGACGCGCGGAAGCGGCGGACACGACGCATGCCCGGCAAACAGTCCGGAAACGCCGGCATCGCGAGCGGCAACGCCGATCGCCGGGGCCATTGCGCCGGAATGCGAGTCGCCCCAGACGACGAAGGCCGGGTCTTGCGATGACTGGGCGCCGACATTGCAAAGCTTGCCTGCACGAATATCGGAAATCGATGGACCGCCATTGTCATCGATAAAGCAGGGCGAGACGCCATACGGTCCTGCGTCATACGTCGCCGAGTATATCTTTTGAACGTTGTCAGGCAGGCGGCCGGGAATACCCTTCATATGGACGACGGTATTGCCGAGAATGACTGCTCCGACGGCAACCACGATCGCGCCGCCAAAGACGGACTTCCGTCCAATATGGCTTCGGCTTCCCCGGAACGGGCGCTCGATGAAGGCCCAGGATAGAGCCGCAATCGCAATCGAGCCAAGGACGACGAGGATGGTCTTTGCTATATCGAGCGAATGACCGTCCAGCATTCTTGTGAAGACGATCAGCGGCCAATGCCAGAGATAGAGGGAATAGGAGATCAGGCCCACTGACACCAGCGGCGGAAAGCGCAGCAGTTTCGCAGTCACCTGGCTGCCATTCCCGAACTGGATAACGAGTGCCGCTCCAAGGCAGGGCAACAGTGCCGCGATACCGGGAAAAGCCATGCGGTCGTCGAACCCGAATACCGCAACGGCGATCAGCGCCAGGCCAAGGGCCACCAGAGCCTCTTTCGGCAGGTCGGCAATCCTCTGCGGCAGCGGATTGACAGCGACCAGCGATCCCAGCAGCAATTCCCACGCCCGGAACGGAAGCAGATAGAAGGCGGCACTCTGGGAGCGCTCGACCATCCAGGCGCTGGCCACCAGCGAGGCCACGAACAGGATCACCAAAACAGCGGTCAGCCGCCGGGGCGCGAACCGATGGATTGTGATAAGAAGCAGCGGGAAGAGGATATAGAACTGCTCTTCGACGGCGAGTGACCAGGTATGCAGCAGAGGCTTCGTCTGCGCCGCGATGTCGAAATATCCGGTTTCCTTTTCGAACTGGAAGTTCGAACCGAACATTGCCGCCGCCTTCAGGCTGCGCGCGAAATACTCCATCTCGACCGGCATCAGCAGCAGCCAGGCAGCGACCGCACATGCAATCATCACCGCAAACAGCGCTGGGAAAATCCGCCGGATGCGACGCTCGTAAAAGCGTATCAGGCTGAATTCGTTGCGTTCGAGTTCTCCCCCGATCAGGCCCGCCATCAGGAAACCGGAGATCACGAAGAAGACGTCGACACCGACGAACCCGCCGCCAAAGCCTGAAATTCCGGCATGGTAGAAGACGACGGGCAGAATGGCGATTGCTCTTAGACCGTCGATATCAGCCCGGTAGGGCATGCCTGGCCGTGATGCGCCGGAAATCGATCGGCGGGGGTATTCGATATTCAACTTGAAACCCTTTGAAAGGAAGAAATTTCGGCGTGCCTGAACATCTTGGTGAAATTTCGCCCGGCTTCGACCAAATCGATTTTGGTCACCGCCCACTTATGCCGGCAACGGCGATGTCGCCGAGTCCTGGAGCGGAGGCGCGAGAGGACAGCGACCCAGAGCCTCTATCGGGCATAAGTGCCAGGGCCGTTTTTGGTGGCAGCCCGCTCTCCGTCACCATCTCCGCCAGGGCGGTTGTGTCCTTGAAGGGCACCATCGTCTCCAAGCCGAAATTATTTGACGACCTTGATCTTTATTTCGTGGTTTGCACGGTCGGATGTTCTGACGACCAGTCGGTCAGATCCCGCAAAGCCAGGGTCGGAGCGGTAATAAACTCCGGCACCATTAACCTTTCGACCCGCGCAAGCTCGGAACTGCCCGTCAATGCCGTTCTTGAAGCGGCTTTCATTTAGCTCAAAGCTGAGCTGACCGTGTTGTGGGTACACGGGGGTTTCAGGATAAGAAGCGCCTCCAGACTGGCAGCCCTCGTTCATAGCTATTGCAAGACCCAGAAACGTCTTTTGACCGGATTTTGCGGTGGCCGTGTACGAAGTGCTCGCGCAACCTGTGAGTAGAAACATCGCTCCAATTGAGAATCTGACCGCATAATGGCGGCACGACGGACAAAAATATTCATTTGCAAAGTATTTTATCCTTATGGGCTTGCCGACTATTTTCACGACTTCGCGGAGAGTCAATAATGACATAGTACATTGTAAACGAGTCAGAAATCGAGGCTTGGGTTCTTCCTTGACTGCTAACTGTTGATAATTGCTGGCTGCTTGTGTGTAACGCTGCCAGACAATAGAAATTGCCTGCTACTTATGGGGGCATTCATTGTCGATTCGCCTTAATTCTCTCGCAGTCGTTTGCGTTGTTATTTCCGCTATCCTTCTGATCGCGATTGGAAACACAGCGGCCGCAGCAGCCCAGCAATCGCTAGAAGCGCGCCCGATGGATTTCGTGCTCGTCCACAACCACAGTTGCCTGCCGGCATGCATTCAATGGATATCCGCAGAAGGCAAAATAACCGCGGAATCGCCCAAGAGTCTCAACAAGCTCCTGAAACGCCTCAAAGGACGGAAGCCGCCGGTTGTGTTCCAGTCGATGGGTGGAGATGTAGACGCAGCTCTTTCGATAGGGCGCATAATACGCGCTGCAGGCTTGGAAACGGCCGTCGGAAGAACGCAGTTGGAGGGCTGCCCGATGATGCAGCCTCGTTGTCCCGAGAAGATTGCGAAAGCTGGGCCCTCGACCGGTGAAGTTCATTCAGGCGGCGCGTATTGCTTTTCGGCCTGTCCCTTTGCATTGGCAGGAGGGGCGGTTCGCGCAGCAGCAGTGAACTCGTCCATCGGCGTTCACCAAATAACCAACGGACTCCTAGTTACGAGTCTGGCGAATCCAGGCCATCGAAACCTCGACGAAATTTCCACTGATCCGTCTCCGGCCCTTAATGAGTATCTGTCCTCTTATCTTGACGAAATGGGCGTCAACCACCAGGCCGTGTTCGCTATGATGGGATTAGCGACCCCGCAAGGCCTCTACTACGTTCGAAACGCCGAAGCGCTGACATCAGGCATCATAACCAAGACTTTTTCCTATAACGACGAACCAGGAAACGTTTTCAGTGGATCTGATGATTAACTGAGCTTCTCGCTGGGACACGAGAGTGAGCTGAAGCGAGGGTTCAATTATCTGGTTTGAAAAGCTGGTGCCGCTTGCAGGACTCGAACCTGCGACCCCATCATTACGAATGATGTGCTCTACCACCTGAGCTAAAGCGGCATTTCGGGGCTGATTTGATCGGCCCGGCGATTTGCATGGCGCTGATACAGTCAATGCGGGGAGATTTCAAGCGCTCTCTTGAGGGGTCGGCAAAAAAGCGTGCCGCTGTGGATGATCAACTGTCCTGTCCCTGGAGCGATAGCCGAAAACGAGCCTGCCGGTATTCGCGTTCCAGGCGGTCGACGAGGGTGCTGACCGGCTCTACGGCCTTGACCCTGCCGATGCCCTGGCCGGCGCCCCAGATATCCTTCCAGGCTTTGGCGCTGCCTGTTGCCTGCTCAAAATCCATCTTCGAAGGATCGGCCTGCGGCAGGGCCTCGGGGTCGAGGCCGGCGGCGCGGATCGAGGTTTTCAGGTAGTTTCCGTGCACGCCGGTGAAATAGTTGGAATAGACGATCTCGCCGGCATTCGCTTCGACGATCGCCTGCTTGTAGGCATCGGCGGCACGCGCCTCCTCGGTCGCGATGAAGGGCGAGCCGATATAGGCCATGTCGGCGCCCATCGCCTGGGCGGCAAGGATCGCGCCGCCGCTGGCAATCGCGCCGGCAAGCAGCAGCGGCCCGTCGAACCATTCGCGGATTTCCTGCACCAGCGCGAAAGGGGAGAGCGTTCCGGCATGGCCGCCGGCACCGGCCGCCACCGCGATCAGCCCATCGGCCCCCTTGCGGATTGCGGAATTGGCGTGGCGATTGTTGATGACGTCGTGCAGCACGATGCCGCCATAGGAATGGACGGCCGCATTCACCTCCGGAACCGCTCCCAGCGACGAGACGACGATCGGCACCTTATATTTGACGCAGAGACCAAGATCGTGCTCGAGCCGCTTGTTGGATGTGTGAACGATCTGGTTGACGGCAAAAGGGGCTGCCGGGCGATCAGGATTGGCCGCATTGTGGGCGACCAGTTCCTCGGTGATCTCGGCCAGCCACTCGTCGAGCTGGCTTTCCGGCCGGGCGTTGAGGGCCGGAAAGGCACCGATCACGCCAGCCTTGCATTGGGCGAGCGTCAGTTCGGGATGGGATATGATGAAGAGTGGCGAGGCCACGACCGGCAGCCTGAGATGGGTTTTCAGGATCGGGGGAAGGGCCATTTATCACCATGTTTGACGTTTACGGAAACGTTAGAGCACTAGCAGATATAAGTCGGACGGGAAAGACGGCGCAGGAAGCCGGCGACCGCCCGACCTGCATCCGATCATTCGAGGCTATTCTGCAACATCGCCCATTGAGAGCATTGCTGCCGTTCCCTCCACGACTATTTTCCATATTGTGCCGTCATGCGCATTTATCCCCGTCGGAGTGACGGCAGATTTCCGGCAAGGCTTGCGCATCGTCGGACCAGACGTTACCGAATTTGGTTAGGCATTGGTAAAGATTAGGCCTGCGGTAAGAGTTAGAGTAGAGGATCGGACGTGAGCGGATTAGAAACGGCTATCAGAAACGCGCTACAGCGATCCGATCGCGCCAATCCGGAAATCCGCGCCCGCATCTATCAGTCGGCGCGCCAGGCGCTCGAGGCAGGGCTCAGAAAGCAGGATATTACCGACACCGATATCATTTCGGGCCAGCGCCAGCGTCTGGAAGCGACGATAAGGTCGATCGAGGGCGAAGAGCGCATGCGTCTCCAGGCGAGCGTGGTGCCGCCGGATGCTGGCGCGCTTCGACCGCCCACCCGTCCCGCGGCCCCACCGCAGCCCCAGCCCCAGAGTCAGCCCCGGGAGGTTCAGCCGCCGTCGCGCAGCGAACCGGTCGTTGAGGCTGGTCCGGCCGTGCAGGGCGAGACACGACGGGAGCCGGCTTTCGCCGAGCATGAGACATCGGACGCAGATCTCGACGATGTTCGCGCCGGGCCTGGCGATCACCTCGGTGTCGAAGCGCCCGAAGGGGAGCCGGATGCGATGCCGGCAGCCGCACGCTCGATGAATTTCAAGCCGGAGCGAGCGGTGGTGCGGCGCAAGCCGCGCAAGTTCTTTTCGCGCCTCCTGGTCTTCTGCATCGTGGTGGCAGCGCTCGGCATGGGCGCCTGGTGGGTGAAAACCTCGGGCGTGCTGATGACGGCGGCGGAGCGCGACACCAGTGTCCGCAATCCTCCGGCGCATGTCGAGGCGGAGGATTATGACGGCAACGACGATTCCGATTCAAGCCCGGGCACCGGTAACTCGGGTCTGGCGACGATCGACCCGCAGGATACGTTCTCGAACGAATGGATCGAGATTTTCAAACCGACCGACGCCCAGAAAGTTGCCGCCGGAGGTCAGTCGAAGGCGGAAAACGTCTCCGAAAACGAAGGCCCTGCGGTCCGTATAACCTCCAGTGCGAGCGGCGCGGACGGCGATGCCGTAATCGAGGTGCCGGCAAATGTCGTGCAGCAGATGGCCGGCAAGGCCTCGACGATCGCGCTGACCTTGCAGGCGACCTCGGACACGCCGAGCCAGATAACGGTCGAATGCGACTTCCAGTCGCTCGGCGGCTGCGGCCGCCATCGTTTCGATGTCACGCGGTTGAAGTCGGATGCGCTGTTTCAGGTCCGTCTTAGTCAGGCCTCGGCCAGCGCTTCGGCAGGCAAGCTGATCATCAACAGCAATGTCGATGGCAAGGGCAGCGGCGTCAATGTCTATGCGATCAGGGTGCTCCCGGGCGAGTAAGTCGGTTTCGTCCCCTCAATCCTTGCAGACTTCCTTCAGAAAATCCGGCCCAAGCATGATGATCTTGTCGTCGATTTCGCCGATGGCGGCTTCATCCTTGCCCTCGTAGTGCAGCCCGCTCAAGAGATGGCGGATGAGGTTGAGCCGGGCGCGGCGCTTGTCGTTCGCCCTGACCACGATCCACGGCGCATATTTAGTGTGGGTCTCTTCCAGCATGCGATCGCGTTTTTTGCCGTAATCGTCCCATTTCGAGAGGGCTGCGATATCCATCGAGGAGAGCTTCCAGACGGCACGCGGATCGTGGCGACGATCGTGAAAGCGCTTGATCTGCATCTCCCGGCCGATGTCGAGATAGAATTTGAAGAGGTAGATGCCTTCGTGCTCGATGATCCTCTCGATCTGCGGCGCCTGCTTCAGAAAGATTTCATATTGCTCCGGCGTGCAGAAACCCATGACGGGCTCGACACCGGCGCGGTTGTACCAGGAGCGATCGAAGAGCACGAATTCGCCCGCCGTCGGAAACTGCGCGACATAGCGCTGGAAATACCATTGTCCGGCTTCCCGGTCGCTCGGCTTGGAAAGAGCGACGATCCGGGCGAGGCGGGGGTTCATATGCGAGGCAGTCGCCGCAATCGAGCCGCCCTTGCCGGCCGCATCGCGCCCCTCGAAAAGCGCGAGAATCCGCTTGCCTGTCGCCTGCAGCCAGAATTGCACCTTCACGAGCTCGGCCTGCAGCGCCTCGAGTTGCTCCAGATATTCCGCCTCTTTCAGCCTTTTCTTGTAGGGGTAATCGCCGCAGGAAACCGCATTTTCCTCCACCCAATCGGGTAGCACCGGGTCATCAACGTCGAAAATTCGCGTCTTGCCGTGAATATGCAACTCTACAGCCCGGCTTTCTCTGTCCAATCCCATGTCCCCCTCCCGCACGATTTTGTCCTGTTCTTGGTTTTCGCCGTTCCAAGGGTGCGGCAAAAAAAACCTAAGTGAAAGAAAAGCCTGATTAATATTTTCTTTCAAGGCTTTTTCGGATCGGATGGCCCTTGCGCGGAATTCCTTAGCCGGATTATTGGCGCCTGTGGATAGTCAAGAAAACTTCTGTCATGAATCCGCGCTATCAGACGGAATCTTGGATTCAAGATTGGAACGCGGCGAGGTGCCCTTGGAAGACGAGTCGTCATTCCTGAAAAAGCTGGCGATGCGATTGAGGCAGGAGTTTGCCATCCTGTTCCTTTCGACGCTGATTGCCATCTTCGCGCTCGTCGAAAAGATCGACGTTGGCGTGGTCCTCTGGATATGGATCGCGACCATCTTCGTTGCATTGGCGCGACGGCCGCTGGTCGTGCGGGTGCCGGCGCCGGCGCAGGCCGAGCCGGAACACATCGATCTTCAAAGCCTGCTGCGTCCTGTGGTCGCCGGCTTCGATGCTCTTGATGTCCCCGTTCTGGTCCTCGGGCGGGATGCCTCGGTCCTCCATCAGAATCCGGCTGCCGAAAAGGCGCTCGGCCCCATCTCGCTTGGTGCCCATATTTCTGCAAAGCTGCGGTCGCCTGGTGTTCTCGACATGGTTCGCGAAACCATCGTCACCAATACGCCGAACCAGATCGAGCATTCAGAACGGCTGCCGTCCGAACGCGTCTATATTGTCCGAAGCGCGCCGATCCGGCTGCCAGGGACGAATACCGGCTCCGGCGCCTTCTTTGCGCTGTCCTTCCGCGATATCTCCGAGCTGCGCCATATCGATCGCATGCGGTCCGACTTCGTCGCCAATGCCAGCCATGAATTGCGAACGCCGCTCGCCTCATTGCGCGGCTTCATCGAGACCATCCAAGGACCGGCCCGCAACGATGCGAAGGCGCAGGAGCGCTTTCTCGGGATCATGTTCGACCAGACGACGCGCATGAGCCGCCTCGTCGACGATCTCCTGTCGCTGTCGCGCCTTGAATTGAAGTCGCATATCGCGCCTGACCAGAAGGTGGATCTCGTGCCGCTGCTCGGTCATGTCAGGGACTCGCTGTTGCCGCTCGCCACCGATCTCGACGTCACAATTGCCCTCCAGATACCGGATGGAAAGGTGGAGGTGTTGGGAGACCGCGACGAGCTTGTCCAGGTATTCGAGAACCTGATCGAAAATGCCTGCAAATATGGCCAGGAAGGCAAGATCGTCGATGTTTCCCTGCGCCAGGAGCAGAGTGGCGCCGTCGAAGTGTCGGTCGCAGACAAGGGGCCGGGCATCCCGGCGGAGCATGTTCCGCGCCTCACCGAACGTTTCTATCGCGTCAGCGTCGAGGACAGTCGTTCGAAAAAGGGAACGGGCCTGGGGCTTGCGATCGTCAAGCACATCCTCACCCGCCATCGCGCCCGCCTCGTCGTCAAATCCGAGGTCGGCAAGGGGACGGTCTTTACCGTACGCTTCTGACACTCTGTGAAATACGGCGCTACTTTTTATTTTAATTAATATATTTCAATTACTTGCTTTGTCATAATTGTTTCATTCGCTTGACATAAAAGGGCGGTGCTTGGACCGCTAATAGATGGACGCTGAAAGGCGAATCCTATCGTTCGCCGCCGCCACACAAGCCCTCCGGGGGATTCTCAATGAATGCCTTAAAGTTATCTATTGCAGCGTTGCTTGCATCCGCCATCCTGTCTGGAACGGCTGTTGCGCGCGATCAAATTCAAGTTTCCGGTTCGTCCACCGTTTTTCCCTATGCCAAGATTGTCGCTGAATCCTTTGGCGAGAGTTTCCCCAACTTCAAGACGCCGGTTGTCGAATCCGGCGGCTCTGGCGCCGGGCTGAAGGAATTCTGCAAGGGTGTCGGTCCCGATACCGTCGACATCGCGGATTCCTCCCGCCCGATCAAGGATAGCGAAGTGCAGGCCTGCAAGGCTGCTGGCGTCGCCGACATTCAGGAAGTCAGGATTGGATATGACGGCATCGTCTTTGCCTTCGACAAGAGCAATCCCGATATCAAGTTCGTTCCCACCGATCTCTACAAGGCGCTTGCCGCCGAAGTGGTCGTGAACGGCAAGCTGGTTCCAAATCCCTATAAGAAGTGGTCCGAGATCAATCCGGCTCTGCCGGATATGGAGATTGCGGCTTACATTCCGGGCGAAAAGCACGGAACGCGTGAGGTCTTCGAAGAGAAGGTACTTGCTGCGGGTTGCAAGGATTCCGGTGCACTCGATGTCATCAAGCAGTCGGTTTCAGATCCCGATCAGCAGACTGCCAAGTGCATTGCGGTCCGCAAGGACGGCGCGGCTGTCGACATCGACGGCGATTATCCTGAGACCCTGGCTCGCATCGATGCCAACAAGCACGGTATCGGCGTCTTCGGGCTGTATTTCTACCAGAACAACGCCGACAGGCTGAAGGTCGCAACGGTCAGCGGCATCGTGCCGTCGGGCGAAACCATTGCCAACGGTACCTATCCGGTGTCGCGGCCGCTGTTCTTCTACGTCAAGAAGGCGCATCTCGGCGTCATTCCGGGCCTGAGGGAATATGTCGATTTCTTCATTTCCGACCAGATGATCGGGCCTGACAGCCCGCTCGCCGAATACGGGCTGGTGCCTGCGCCCGATGCCGAGCGCGACCAGATTCGCAAGGACTTCCAGGATGGAAAGATCATGTAAACGATTGTGCGTCGGCGTGGATTTCCAATTCCGCGCCGGCGTTGCCGGGGATTTTGAATGAACCTGTCACTGCTGCTGCTGTTGCTGCTGATCATCGGCGCTGCTGCTTTCGTCCTTGGACGAACGCGAGCGGCATCGCTGGCTGGTGGCCGGCCGTCGGCATTGCATTCGCGTTTCGGCTATCACGGCGCCTATGCGGCAATCTGGGCGACGCTGCCGGCGCTTGCGCTGATATGCGCATGGCTGTCGATCAGCCCGGAGATCATCGATTCCATGGTGCTGAGGTCCTTTCCGGAAGAGGTGCAGGCCCTGCCGGAGGCAGAGCTCAATCTCAGCTACGGCATGGTGCGGACGATCGCCCATGGCATCAGGATCCTCGACGACCGCCAGCTGGCAGGTGTCAATGCCGGCACGACCGATCTGCAATTGGCCCTGGCGCAGAAAGGCGTGCCGCTCGCAGCGCGCCCGACAGGCTACATGATCGACGCCGCGGCGAAATATAACGACTTGCGGTTTGTGAGCCGCGTCGTCATGGCCGTGGTTGCGCTTGTGATTGCCTTGGGCGGCGCGGCCTACGGATTGCAGTCGGTCAATACGCGTTTCCGCGCCCGAAATCGTGTCGAACAGGTTATCCTGGGCGCCCTGATCCTCGCATCCTCCATCGCAATCCTGACGACGGTCGGCATTGTCGCCTCCATGCTGTCGGAGACGATCCGCTTCTTCAATCTCGTCCCGGCATCGCAGTTCTTCTTCGGAACCTTGTGGGACCCCCGTTTCGCCGATGTCGGCTCCCATTCCGTCGGATCCTTCGGCCTCATTCCGCTGCTTGCCGGAACGCTTTACATCGGCCTGATCGCGATGGTGGTGGCGGTTCCGATTGGCCTCTTCGCCGCAATCTACATGGCCGAATATGCCTCGGTCCGCGTCAGGTCGGTTGCCAAGCCGATGCTGGAAGTGTTGGCCGGCATCCCGACCATCGTCTACGGCTTTTTCGCGCTCGTCACGGTCGGCCCCTTCCTGCGGGACCTCTCCAGCGACATCAACGGCTTCCTGACCGGAGACTATACGAATTTCATCGAGGCGCAGAGCGTACTGACCGCCGGCTTCGTCATGGGCGTAATGCTGATCCCCTATGTGTCGTCGCTGTCAGACGACATCATCATGGCGGTGCCGCGGTCCCTGCGCGACGGCTCGCTCGGCCTCGGCGCGACCCGTTCCGAGACCGTCAAGCGCATCATCCTGCCCGCCGCGCTGCCGGGCATCGTCGGCGCCCTGCTGATGACCGCCTCGCGCGCGATCGGCGAGACCATGATCGTCGTGCTGGCTGCCGGTGTCGCGGCTCGCATGCAGATCAACCCGTTCGAGCCGATGACGACTGTCACGGTCAAGATCGTGAATCAGCTCACCGGCGATCTCGAATTCACCTCGCCGCAGACCCTTGTCGCATTCGCGCTCGGCATCACCCTCTTTTGCCTGACCCTGTGCCTGAACGTTTACGCTCTCTACATCGTGCGCAGATACCGGGAGCAATACGAATGAGCAAAGTCGTATCTCCGACGGCTCCGGCGAACGGGGCAGGCGCACTCTCCCGACCGGTCAGGCATCGCGATATAGGCCTGCGTCGCCGCTATGCCGCCGAGCGCCGTTTCCGCGCCTATGGCATCGCTGCCATCACCTTCGGGCTGGTCTTCCTCATCATTCTCGTCTCCTCGATCGTGCGGCATGGCTACACTGCCTTCGTTCAGACGACGATCACATTGCCGATCGAGTTCAGCGAGAAGACGATCGATCCGCGCAACGCGCGCGCCAGCGACCCGAATGTGCTGAACGCTGCCAACTATCCGCTTCTGGTGCGCGATGCGTTGCTCAAGGCGCTCTCAATCGATCCCTCCAACCGCCTCGCCGTTCGCAAGGCGGCGGACATGGTTTCGGACAGCGCACGCGTCGAATTGCGCAACCAAGTCACGGCTGATCCGTCGATCGTCGGCAAGACGGTGAAAGTCACATTTCTGGCCAGTGCGAACATCGATTCCGCCCACAAGGGCGAGATCGATCTGACCGTGCCGGAGAGCAACCGCAAGGTCTCCGACCAGCAGATCGCCTGGATGAAGCAGCTTGCGGCCGATGGCGCGCTGCACGAAAGTTTCAATACGGGCCTGTTCGTGTCCGGCAATTCGAGCCGCCCTGAATCGGCCGGCCTCGGCGTTGCGCTCGTCGGTTCTCTCTACCTGATGGCGACAGTACTGGTTCTGGCATTGCCGATCGGCGTGGCGACGTCGATCTATCTGGAAGAGTTCGCGCCGAGGAACCGGTTCACCGATCTGATCGAGGTGAACATCAATAATCTCGCCGCCGTGCCGTCGATCGTCTACGGCCTGCTCGGCCTCTCTGTCTTCATCAATTTTGCCGGTCTTCCGCGCTCCGCCTCCCTGGTCGGAGGGCTCGTCCTCAGCCTGATGACATTGCCGATGATCATCATTGCCACCCGTGCAGCGCTCAGAGCCGTGCCGCCGTCGATCCGCAGCGCCGCGCTCGGCCTTGGCGCCTCGCGCATGCAGGTGGTGTTTCATCATGTGCTGCCGCTCGCCATGCCGGGCATCCTGACAGGCACGATCCTTGGCCTGGCGCATGCGCTGGGCGAGACGGCACCGCTGCTCCTCATCGGCATGGTTGCCTTCGTCACCAGCTATCCCACGTCACCGCTCGATCCGTCGACTTCGCTGCCGGTCCAGATCTACATGTGGTCCAACGAGGCCGAGCGCGCCTTTGTCGAACGGACGTCGGGAGCGATCATCGTCCTCCTCATCTTTCTCGTCGCGATGAACATCGGAGCCATCCTGTTGCGCCGTCGTTTCGAGCGCCGGTGGTAGGAGAGCGGACAAGATGAACACCATGGTCAAGACCGCAGCCGGAAAGCCCCTGAGCCAGAAAATGATCACTCCCCCCTACAAGATGATCGGCCAGGACGTTTCTGTCTTCTACGGCGAAAAGCGCGCGCTTTTCGATGTGAACCTCAATATCCGCGAAAACACCGTGACGGCGCTGATCGGCCCCTCCGGCTGCGGAAAATCCACCTTCCTGCGCAGCCTAAACCGCATGAACGATACGATCGAGAATTGCCGGGTGACCGGCCGCATCACGCTTGACGATCAGGACATCTACGATACGGTGATTGATGTCGTCGAGCTGCGCGCCCGAGTCGGCATGGTGTTCCAGCGGCCCAATCCGTTCCCGAAGTCGATCTACGAAAACGTCGCCTATGGGCCGCGCATTCACGGCCTTCACAAGTCGAAGGCCGATCTCGACCACATCGTGGAGACCAGCCTGCAGAGGGCGGGGCTGTGGGGTGAGGTAAAGGATCGGCTCCTGGAGGCGGGCACGAGCCTTTCCGGCGGCCAGCAGCAGCGCCTCTGCATCGCCCGCGCGGTTGCCGTCAGTCCCGAGGTCATTCTGATGGACGAGCCGTGCTCGGCGCTCGACCCGATTGCGACGGCCAAGGTGGAGGAACTCATTCATGAACTACGGGAGAATTTCACGATCGTCATCGTGACGCACTCCATGCAACAGGCAGCCCGCGTTTCGCAACGCACCGCAATGTTCCATCTCGGCCAATTGGTCGAGGAGAACGACACAGACAAGATGTTTACCAATCCCGACGATCAGCGCACGCAGGACTACATCATGGGCCGTTTCGGTTGATGATGCCCCTGAGTGCGCTCGCCCTTTCAATATGAGGACAGAAACATGGTTTCGACACACATTCTCTCAGCCTACGACGAAGATCTGAAGTTCCTGTCGCGCCGCATCTCGGAGATGGGCGGCCTGTCGGAGCAGATGGTCGGCGACAGCGTTCGCGCCCTGGTCAACGGCGACGCTGCCCTTGCCCAGAAGGTCATTTCCGACGACGTCGTCCTTGATCACGCCGAGCGCGAGATCAACGACAAGGCGATCGTCACGATCGCCCGCCGCCAGCCAATGGCTGCCGACCTGCGCGAAATCATGGGCTCGATCCGTATCGCCGCCGACCTGGAGCGTGTTGGCGACCTCGGCAAGAACACCGCAAAGCGCGTGCTCGCCGTGCAGGGCACGGGCGTTCCGCGCCGTCTCGCCCGCGGCATCGAGCATCTCTCCGAACTGGCGCTCGTCCAGCTGAAGGAAGTGCTCGACGTCTACACGACCCGCTCGCCTGACAAGGCCGTCTCGATCCGCGAACGCGACGAGGAAATCGATGCCATGTACACCTCGCTCTTCCGCGAGATGCTCACCTACATGATGGAAGATCCGCGCAACATCACGACCTGCACGCATCTTCTCTTCTGCGCCAAGAACATCGAGCGCATCGGCGACCACGCCACCAACATTGCCGAAACGATCTACTACATGGCAACCGGTGCGCAGGTCGAAGGCGAACGCCCGAAGGATGATACCGCCAATACCGTCGGTGCCGTGACGGAATAACCCCACGCCGTTGAAGGAGACCACAAACGAATGGTTCCTAGAGTTGCTGTCGTAGAAGACGAAGAAGCACTGAGCGTGCTTCTTCGCTATAATCTCGAGGCCGAAGGCTTCGAAGTGGACACGATCCTGAGAGGTGACGAGGCTGAAATGCGCCTCCAGGAGCGTACTCCCGATCTTCTGATCCTGGATTGGATGCTCCCCGGCGTGTCCGGCATCGAGCTCTGCCGCCGGTTGCGCATGCGGCCGGAGACCGAGCGCCTGCCGATCATCATGCTGACGGCGAGGGGCGAGGAAAGCGAGCGCGTGCGCGGATTGTCGACCGGCGCGGACGACTATGTCGTCAAGCCGTTCTCGACGCCGGAACTGATGGCCCGCGTCAAGGCGATGCTGCGTCGCGCCCGGCCGGAAGTGCTCTCGACGGTCCTGCGCTGTGGCGACATCGAGCTCGACCGCGAGACGCACCGCGTCCATCGCAAGAGCCGCGAAGTCCGCCTCGGACCGACGGAGTTCCGCCTGCTGGAATTCCTGATGTCCTCTCCGGGCAGGGTCTTCTCGCGGTCGCAGCTTCTGGACGGTGTCTGGGGCCACGACATCTATGTCGACGAGCGCACCGTCGACGTTCATGTCGGTCGCCTGCGCAAGGCGCTGAACTTCTCCAACATGCAGGATGTCATCCGCACCGTTCGCGGTGCCGGCTACTCCATGGAAGCGTGAGCCGTCTCCAGCTCAAAGCCAAACGAAAAACGGGCCTTGCGGCCCGTTTTCTCTTTGTGGCGATATGAGTTTAGCGCGCAGCGCGCCGGCGGTCATTTACCGGCTGATAGGCGAGGCGCTGATGGTAGGTGCAGTAGGGCGAAGAGTCCGGGGACTCGCAGCCACAGAAATAGAAATCGTCCTTCAGCGGGTCGCCGACCGGCCACTTGCATGTGCGTTCGGTAAGCTCCGTCAGGCCGAGACGGCGCGAGATCGGAACGACGACGTTGGAGGCCGGACGGAACTCCATTTCCTCCATCTCGTCGACTTCGATCTCTTCCTTGAGCATGGTCGCGCCCTGCTGGCGGGTAACCGTCCTGGTTGCGACGCGGGAGGCGTAGGTGGGCGCGCGCGGAACAGTGGCATTGCGCTTCGGAGCGCGTGCCGTTGTGGCCGTGCCGCCCGCTTTTGCGCGGCCCGGCAGGCTCAGGCGATGCACCTTGCCGATGACAGCGTTTCGGCTCACTCCGCCGAGCTGAGCGGCAATCTGGCTGGCGCTCAAGCCCTCGGACCATAGTTTCTTCAGCTTCTCAACGCGCTCGTCTGTCCAATTCATGACCTGTCTCCGCCTGTCGCGTTTCTCATGGCAGAATCCCTCACCATCGCCCCAAGTATATTGGAGCTGAAAACGCTCTTAAATTGTGGTGACTAGTTCCGCCGCATGCAGTCTAGTAATTGAGTTTTAACCTAGTGTGAGGCTGACTCCGTGACAAGAGTCGCTCGAATCATCTCGAATCGATTTCGGCGTTTTCCCCAACTTGCTGTTCCGCAGAGTCATATTTGCAACATAAGAAGTTGCAAATATACCACCGCGAAACGGTCGCTCTGCCGCACCTGCTAAATCCTCAGTTTTGTTGACATCGCGGTGCGAAAAGTAAATAGTGCCAACGCCGCCGCAAGGCGGCATTTTTGATTTTTCCGGACCGGTTCTTAGTGCGAAAATCCGCGTCCGAGCATGGTTTGACCGAGGAGAATTGCGTCATGGCAACCGCCACCCCGCTGTACGACACCTATATGCGTGCTCCACTGCGGTTCGAGCGAGGCGAAGGCGTCTGGCTCATCACGGAAACCGGCGAGCGATATCTCGATTTCGGCGCAGGCGTTGCCGTTACCTCGGTCGGTCATAGTCATCCGCATGTCGTCGGCGCGCTGAAGGCGCAGGCGGACAAGGTCTGGCATCTGTCGAATATCTACGAAGTGCCGGGTCAGGAAGTGCTGGCCAAGCGCCTGACCGATGCCACCTTTGCCGACAAGGTGTTCTTCACCAATTCCGGCGCCGAGGCGCTGGAATGCGCGATCAAGACCGCGCGGCGCTATCAGTTCTCGAAGGGCCATCCGGAGAAATTCCATATCATCACCTTCGAAGGCGCCTTCCATGGCCGTACGCTCGGTACGATCGCCGCAGGCGGCCAGGCAAAATATCTCGAAGGCTTCGGCCCCAAAGCGCCGGGTTTCGATCAGGTGCCCTTTGGTGATATCGAGGCCGTGCGCGCCGCGATCACCGATGCGACCGCCGGCATATTGATAGAACCTGTGCAGGGCGAAGGCGGTGTGCGTCCGGCCTCGCCCGAGTTCATGCGCGCGCTGCGACAGCTCTGCGACGAACATGGCTTGCTGCTGATCCTCGACGAGGTACAAACCGGCGTCGGCCGGACTGGCAAGCTCTTCGCCTATGAATGGAGCGGTGTCACCCCCGACATCATAGCCGTGGCCAAGGGCATAGGCGGCGGCTTCCCGCTTGGCGCGTGCCTTGCTACGGCGGAAGCGGCCTCCGGCATGGTCGCCGGCACCCATGGAACGACCTATGGCGGCAATCCGCTGGCCATGGCTGTCGGCAATGCGGTGCTCGACGTTATCCTTGGTGACGGTTTCTTGCAGCATGTGCGCGACGTATCACTCGTCTTCCGCCAGGGGCTGGCATCGCTGAAGGACCGCTATCCTGATATCATCGAGGATGTGCGCGGCGATGGCCTGTTGCTCGGCATCAAGGCCGCGATCCCCTCGGCCGAGCTGCTGGCTGCGATCCGCGCCGAGCATCTTCTCGGCGTGCCGGCGGGCGACAACGTCATCCGCATGCTGCCGCCGTTGACCGTCACGGCCGAGGAAGCACGCGAAGGGCTGAACCGCATCGAGCACGCCGCCGAGAAGCTGCGCGCCGAACGCGCCAAGAAATCGGCTTGATTTTCCCGCGCCTGCTGAAGGGGCGTTGGCCCCGCAGCAGGCGTTATCAGTTTTAGGGTACAGGGCAGGACCATGGCATCACCCAAGCATTTCCTCGATCTCTCAGCCGTAGAGGCTTCCGATCTGCGCACCATCATCGATGATGCGATGGTGCGAAAGCAGGCTCTGAAGGCGGGCTCCGCCGACAAGCCGCTGGCCGGCAAGATGCTGGCGATGATCTTCGAGAAGCCCTCCACACGAACTCGCGTCTCCTTCGATGTCGGCATGCGCCAGCTCGGCGGCGAGACGCTGTTCCTGTCGGGCACGGAAATGCAGCTCGGCCGCGCCGAGACCATCGGCGATACGGCCAAGGTGCTCTCGCGTTATGTCGACGCCATCATGATCCGCACGACCGAGCATTCGCGCATGCTGGAGCTTGCCGAACATGCGACCGTGCCAGTCATCAACGCGCTGACGGATGACACGCATCCCTGCCAGATCATGGCCGACATCATGACCTTCGAGGAGCACCGCGGCCCGATCAAGGGCAAGACGATCGCCTGGACCGGCGATGGCAACAATGTGCTGCATTCGCTGGTCGAGGGCGCTGCCCGTTTCGGCTATCGCATGAATATGGCGGTACCCCTTGGTTCCGAGCCGAAGGATAACTATCTGAACTGGGCCCGCGATGAGGGCGCCGAAATCATGCTTTATCATGATGCCGACCGTGCGGTCGAAGGCGCCGATTGCGTGGTAACCGATACCTGGGTCTCCATGAATCAGGAACATCGGGCTCGGGGTCACAATGTCTTCCAACCCTATCAGGTGAATGCGGCCTTGATGTCGAAGGCCCGCAAGGAAGCTTTGTTCATGCACTGCCTTCCCGCGCATCGCGGCGAGGAGGTGACGAACGAGGTGATCGACGGCCCGCAATCCGTTGTGTTCGATGAGGCGGAAAACCGTCTGCACGCACAAAAATCGATTCTTGCCTGGTGCCTGGGCGCGATCTGAAAATATCCGGACGCTGCGTCATAAGCTGCGAACCGGCAAATGTTATGCGAGGCCGAAGGATAGGTCGGATCGCATCTCGTTTGACAGACAAGGAATAGAGCTATGACGGAAAATGCAGCATCGCTGGGCCAGTTCGATTTCGCAGGCGACGATCATGTCGTTCCCTTTCAGGTGGAAGGCCTCGACGTTCGTGGCCGCGCGGTCCAGCTCGGGCCGATGCTCGACGCCATCCTGGAGCGGCACAGCTATCCGGCACCGGTTGCGCGCCTTCTGGCGGAGGCGATCGTTCTGACTGTCCTGATCGGCACCTCGTTGAAGTTCGAGGGCAAATTCACCGTGCAGACCAAGGGCGACGGCCCGGTCGATCTCCTGGTTGCGGATTTTTCCACGCCGGAGAATGTGCGCGCCTATGCCCGTTTTGACGAAGAGGCTCTGGAAAAGGCGATCAAGGCCGGCGAGACAGAACCGGAGCAGTTGCTCGGCAAGGGCGTGCTCGCCTTTACGATCGATCAGGGACGCTATTCGCAGCCCTATCAGGGCATCGTCGAGCTCGATGGCACCTCGCTGGAGGATATTGCCGGTGTCTACTTCCGCCAGTCGGAGCAAATCCCGACGCGCGTTCGTCTCGGCGCCGCCGAGCTCTTCGATCGCGATGAGGCGGGAAAGCCGCGCCATCGCTGGCGGGCAGGCGGCCTCATAGCGCAATTCCTGCCCGATGCGCCGGAGCGCATGCGCCAGCGCGATCTCCACGGTGGCGACGGAGATAATGGCCTCAGCGATCATGTCGAGGATGATTCCTGGTCGGAAGCCCGCACGATGGTCGAGACGATCGATGCCGACGAACTCACCGATCCCCAGGTCGGAACCGAGCGGCTGCTTTATCGGCTGTTTCATGAGCGCGGCGTGCGCGTTTATGAATCGCAGGCGGTCTACGATCGTTGCAGCTGTTCGCGCGACAAGCTGAAAGGCGTCCTTACCGGCTTCTCTGCCGAAGAGATCGAGGCGAGCCAGGAGGATGGCGAGATTTCCGTGACCTGCGAGTTCTGCTCGACCACTTACAAGTTCGGGGTCGAGGAAGTAACCGAGGCGTAATGGCCTCAGTTCAAGGTGCGCATCAGGCCGGGTGAATCCAGCGAGAAGGCGGGGATGTCGACATCGAAGACCTCCCCGTTGTCGGCTTCCATCTGGTAATGGCCAAACATCATGCCGGATGGTGTGTCGAGCGGGCAGCCGGAGGAATATTCATAAGTGTCGCCCGGCCCCAGCCGCGGCTGTTCGCCGACCACGCCGGGTCCGGTGACTTCGTCGACCTGACCGTTCTGGTCCGTAATGTGCCAATAACGGGACACGAGACGAACGGCGACTGTCGAGTTGTTCGAGATGACGATGCGGTAGCTCCAGACATAGCGATCATCATCCGGATCGGACTGCTCCTCCAGATAAAACGGCTCGACAACCACTTCGATATCCCGTGTGAGGGCGCGATACATGCCTAACACCTTAATCAAGATATGTTACCGATATCCTATACGCCACCTTGCCCGTCAAGGAATGGAATGGTGAATAGACCCTTAACGGCGGTTTTTATGCGGCATTTCGAATATTAAGGCTAATACGCAGGGTTAACGCCGCAATCTCGCCTCTCTACAGTCCCTCAAACTGTGAAATTTTGATGATGGGGCAGTGTGGGACTGCCCGGGCTTTCACCCGGACAGTCGTTGGCTGATCAGGCCGAAACCTTGGCGAGCGCCTGTGCGAAATCCTCGATCAGGTCGTCCGTATCCTCGATGCCCGCCGACAGGCGAACGGTGCCCGGCGAAATGCCGAGTTCCGCGCGGGCCTCGTCGGTGAGGTTCTTGTGGGTCGTCGTCGCCGGATGCGTGATCAGGCTCTTGCTGTCGCCGAGGTTGTTGGAGATTTTCACGATCTCAAGCGCGTTCTGCAGCGCAAACGCCGCATCCTTGCCACCCTTCAGCTCGAAGCAGACCAGCGTTGAACCGCCGGTCATCTGCTTTGCGATGATATCGGCCTGCGGATGGTCCTTGCGGCCCGGATAGATCACCTTGGCGACCTTGCCCTGCTCGGCGAGGAAATCGGCGATCTTGGCAGCATTCTGCGTCTGCTGCTTGACGCGCAGCGGCAGGGTCTCGATGCCCTTCAGCAGCGTCCAGGCGGTAAACGGCGACATGGCCGGACCCGTGTGGCGATAGTAGTCCTGCAGGTTCTCGTCGACCCACTGCTTGTCGGAGAGAATGACGCCGCCGAGGCTGCGGCCCTGTCCGTCGATGTGCTTGGTGGCGGAATAGACGACGATATGCGCGCCGAGTTCCAGCGGCTTCTGGAAGATCGGCGTCGCAAAGACGTTGTCGACGACCACCTTGGCGCCGATCTGGTTGGCGAGCTTGGCAACGCCGGCGATATCGACCACCTCAAGCGTCGGATTGGTCGGGCTTTCCAGGAAGAAGACCTTGGTGTTCGGGCGGATCGCTTTTTCCCAGTTCTCGAGGTTCCGGCCGTCGACCAGCGTGCATTCGATGCCGTATTTCGGCGCCAGCGTCTCGACTACCCAGCGGCAGGAGCCGAAAAGGGCGCGTGCGGCAACGATATGGTCGCCGGCCTTGACTTGGCAGAGGATGGCGGCGGTGACCGCAGCCATGCCCGAAGCAGTCGAGCGCGCCTCTTCAGCACCTTCGAGCGCGCACATGCGCTTCTCGAACATGTCGTTGGTCGGGCTGCCGTAGCGCGCGTAGATGAAGCCTTCGGTCTCGCCCTTGAAGCGCGCCTCGGCCGCTTCCGATGTGTCGTAGACAAAGCCCTGCGTGAGATAAATCGCTTCCGATGTCTCGCCATATTGCGAGCGGAGCGTGCCGCCGTGAACGAGTTGAGTTGCGGGGCGCCAAGTCTTGCTCATGCCATCACCACCTTCGTGATACAAAAAAACCGGCCGCAAAAGCAGACCGGTTTCAACCCGGTCTTTTTAGCCATTTGTTTAACGTGGCTGCAAGCCGACCGGCCAAATCACCACGGGATAAGATTGCAATACTGCCGTTGACCGCTTGCGTCAATTCCCTGAGTTTGGTTTTGTCTGCGGCAAATTATGGATGAGGCATGATGGCTCGCGATACAGGAATCTTGGCGGACCGCGCCATTGCAGCGCTCTTCGAAGAGGGGCGGCTGAGGACGGAAAAGGATCTCGATCTCGACCAGATTCAGCCGGCAAGCCTGGACCTGCGCCTCGGCTCCAAGGCTTTTCGCGTGCGCGCCAGTTTCATGCCGGGCCCCTCGCATCTCGTCTCGGACAAGCTCGACCGCCTGAGCCTTCATGTCATCGATCTGACTGAAGGCGCCGTGCTCGAAACCGGCTGCGTCTATATCGTGCCGCTGATGGAGCATCTCGATCTTCCCGAGAACATGTCGGCATCGGCCAATCCGAAAAGCTCGACGGGCCGCCTCGATATCTTCACGCGCGTCATCACGGATTATGCGCAAGAGTTTGACAAGATACCGGCAGGCTATTGCGGCCCGCTCTATCTGGAGATCAGCCCGCGCACCTTCCCGATCGTTGTGCGCCGTGGCTCCCGCCTGTCGCAGATCCGCTTTCGCATCGGCCACGCCATGCTGGGCGAACCGGAATTGCTGGCGCTGCACGAGAGGGAGACGCTGGTCGCCAGCAAATTGCCCAACGTGACGGGCGGCGGCATCGCGCTCTCGATCGACCTGACTGGCGACAAGGATGGCCTGATCGGCTATCGCGGCAAGCATCACACTGCGGTTGTCGACGTCGACAAGAAGAACCAGCACGACATCTTCGATTTCTGGGAGCCGCTTTACAGCCGCGGCCGCACGGAACTGATCCTCGATCCGGATGAATTCTATATCCTCGTCTCCCGCGAGGCAGTGCATGTGCCGCCGCATTTTGCAGCCGAGATGACACCCTTCGATCCGCTCGTCGGCGAATTCCGCGTGCATTATGCCGGCTTCTTCGACCCCGGCTTCGGCCACGCCCCCGCCGGCGGCCGCGGCAGCCGCGCAGTGCTGGAAGTGCGCAGCCACGAAGTCCCCTTCATCCTCGAAGACGGCCAGATCGTCGGCCGCCTGGTCTACGAACACATGCTGGAACACCCGCGCAGCCTCTACGGATCAGGCCTCGGCTCGAACTATCAGGCGCAGGGACTGAAGCTGTCGAAGCATTTCCGCCTGTGATCTCACGTCAGCGAGCCTTGACAGCAGCGGGGAACTGTTGAAATTCTGTCTGGCATCGCGGGTGTAGCTCAATGGTAGAGCAGCAGCTTCCCAAGCTGAATACGAGGGTTCGATTCCCTTCACCCGCTCCAATCGCCCGAAAGCATATTGCCACCTCGGCCTGGGCCGGGGCTGCGAGGTAGGCATGGGTGAAGACCCAATCCCAATAAGTGTTCGACGTGATATCCGCTTTCTCGTATGGGTCTGCGTGCAAATCGAACATTTTCGACAGGCGCAGCTTGACGAATGACTCTGCCCAAACCTGCATAGTGCCGGGCGCGCGCTGTTCTTCGAAGACGAGCTTCCAATTTTCATAGCGTAAGCCCACCAGGTCGCCATCGTCATTGAAATAGAGGAATTCGTGACGCGCGCTGTCAGGGGACTTGCCGGTCAGATGGTCCAGCTGATTGAAGCCGTCGAGATGGTTTTTGTACTGCTCACCGTCGATCGTCGTTCCGTTGAGCAATCGTTGCGTGATATCCGTATCGCCTGTGGCGGCAAGCAGTGTTGGGAACCAGTCCATGCCGGAGAAAATGCCGTTAAGCTGGATCGCCTGCTTGATGTGCCCTGGCCAGCGGACCATTGCCGGCACCCGGTGGGCGCCTTTCCAGTTAGATGTTTTTTCGTTGCGGTAAGGCGAGTTGGCGGCGTCCGGCCAGGTGTTTTCGTGTGGGCCGTTATCGGTCGTATAGACCACGATCGTATTGTTGGCGATGCCCATGTCGTCGAGCGACTTCAGCGCTGTGGCATAGCCTTTGTCCCTGAGCGCCGAGGCTATGGTCAGGTCATTCGCCTGTAGGCCGATGGGCGCACCAGGCAGGCCAACTTTGGAGAGGCCGGTTCGCAATGTCGACTGGCCCCTAATGAACGTCGAACGACCGGCGATGCAGCTCTGTTCGGCATAATAATCGGTGAAGATAGCACCCTCTTGTGGGATGCGATCGATGTTAGGCGTCCGGTATCCAACCACTCCCATGGTGTAGGCTCAGATGTTGGTTTGTCCGATTTCGTCACCAAAGGTGACAAGGATGTTGGGTTTGTCGGATGCGTTTGTCGCCTGTTGTGCATAGGCCGAGCCGCTTAACAGCAGGAGCCTTAGCGCCGCTGGTCTGCCAGAAAATCTCATCGATCGAGCCTCCGAAGGTTCACGGTTGTGATTGGGGGAAGCCACGTCAGCAATCAGCTATGCTTGCGTGAGCGCGCTGATTAACGAACTGTTGCGCGGAGACGAGCCGATGCGGAAGTGCAGTAAAGTAAATCTTCGCGTAAACATCAGTGATTGCTGGACGGATTCGCTTCGGGATTGGCGACAATGCACGCATCGAGAAGTTATCAAATAGCCGAATCTGGCGCGATCACAGCGATCACAGCAAAGAGCCGACTACTGCCTTAGCAGGATCGCGCCAATGGCGGACGACGGTGACGGGGACACCTCTGGATTCAAGATGCCGTTTCCACGTTATTTGCCTTCGCTCGGCTTACTGATCCGGATCCTCCGGCTCGACGGCCACCGATGCGTCGCCGCCCTTGAGATCCAGATCTACCTCGCCAATCGTGCCGTTGAAGGCGAAAGGCATCCGGTCGGAATAGTCATCGAGTATGGGGGTACCTCTGTCCTCACCGACGTCAAGCGTTTCGTCTACGGAGTAGATGAACGGAATGGTGTGATCGATCCTGGTTTGTGCGACCTGGCTGCCGTCGACCGAAAGGACATAGGTTCCTCCTTTGCCGAATTCCCCTTTCTTTCCGTCATAGGCGAAATCAAGTCCGATGGTGTGGTCGCCCGGTGCAAGTTTGTCGGCTCCGGAAATTCGGATTCCGTCGCCCGGCTGCTGGCTGTTCTTGTAGACCCAGGTCGGCTTTCCATCGATCATCAGCAGACCCCAGCCGGCGAAGCGTCCGCCTTGGGTGATGATCACCCCTTCGCCGCCGTCGGAGGGCACGGTCAGCTTTGAGGTGATGGTGAAGGAGGTATTCTTGACGGCCGGTGCGGTTCCCTCCGGAATGCGCACCGTCCCCTGATGATAGACGAAGTGGGTGCGGCCGCGGGTGAGGCTCGGCCTCTGGAACATCGCCTCGACCGTTGCCTGCGGACTGAAGTTCAGCGGCAGGGCGTTGTTGCGTCCCGCCTCAGCCCACCAGAGTTCCTTCATCTCGTTAAGCTTGTCAGGCATCGTGGCGGCAAGATCCTTTGCCTGACTGAAGTCCTCGTCGACGTGATAGAGTTCCCATTTGAAGCTTGCTTCCGTCACGCCCTTCGGCTCCGGCTCCCAGGCAAAGACGAGCGGCGTCGTCGAAGCCATCCAGCCGTCGTGATAGATGCCGCGGTTACCGAACATCTCGAAGAGTTGCGTCGTCCGCTGCGACGGCGCTTTGGCATCTGCCCAGGTGTACTCCATGGAAACGCCGTCGATCGGAAGCTGCTTTACCCCATTGATCGAGTCTGGCGCTTGAACGCCAGCGGCCTGCAGGATGGTCGGCATGATGTCGGTCACGTAATGGAACTGTTGTCTGAGGCCGCCGGCATCCTTGATCCGCGCCGGCCAGCTCATAACCATGCCATTGCGCGTTCCACCGAAATGCGAGGCATAACGCTTCGTCCATTGGAAAGGGGTGTCAAAGGCCCAGGACCAGGCGACCGGCATATGGTTATAGTGCAGCGGACCACCGAGTTCGTCCTTGATCGAATAGAGGTAGTCGAAGCTCTCCTTCGCGCCGTTGCCGATGACGCCGATCTCGTTGGCCGTACCCTGAAGGCTGCCTTCGGCGCTGCTGCCGTTGTCACCTTCGATGAAGATGATCAGCGTGTTATCGAGCTTGCCTTCCTTCTTCACCTCGTCGATCACGCGGCCGATATTGTGGTCGTCATAGGCAAGATAGGCGGCATAGATCTCCGCCATATGCGAAAACAGCTCCTTGTGCTTGGTATCAAGGGAGTCCCAGGCGGGAAGGTTGGCAGGCCGCGGCGTTAGAACGGCGTCCTGCGGAATGACACCCAGCTTCTTCTGGCGCTCGAAGGTCTCCTCGCGAAGCTTGTCCCAGCCCTGGTCGAACTGCCCTTTGAATTTCGCGGTCCATTCCTTCGGCGCGTGGTGCGGCGCGTGGGTCGCTCCGGGCACGTAATAGGCGAAGAACGGCTTGTCCGGCGCAAGAGAGTTCTGTTGCTGCAGCCAGTGGACGGCCTGGTCGGCAAGATCGGAATCCAGGTGATAATTCGCCTTCGCCGCGCCGGTCAGTTTCTCCTTCGGCTCGATTGGCGTGGTGTTTTCGAAGACCGTCGGGTCCCATTGGTTCACGTCGCCGCCGATGAAACCATAGAAGTAGTCGAAGCCCAGCCCGGTCGGCCAGAGGTCGAAGGGTCCGACAGCGCTGCTCTGCCATGCCGGCACGTTATGGTTCTTGCCGAACCAGGCGGTGTTGTAGCCGTTCCCCCGCAGGATCTCGGCGACAGTTCCCGCGCTCTTCGGCATCAGGGAGTCATAGCCGGGATAGCCGAGGCTGCGCTCCATGATGATGCCCGTGTGGACATTGTGCTGGTCGCGACCCGTCAGCAGCGCCGCCCGCGTCGGGGAGCAAAGGGCCGTCGTGTTGAATTCGTTGTATTTGATGCCGCTCGCCGCCAGGGAGTCTAGCGTAGGTGTTGCTACAGGTCCGCCGAACGTGCTCGAAGCGCCGAAACCGACATCGTCGGTCATGATTAGAAGCACGTTGGGAGCGCCCTTCGGTGCCAAGACCGGTTGCGGGAAGTCCGATTTCGAATCCGATGTCGTCCGCCCGATCGTCCCTCTGAATTGGGGATCGGGATAGGGGAGGACCGAGACGGAAGACGGACCCGACTGGGCGCTTTGCGCAAAGGCAGGAGCAGGGTGGGCGACCGCGATCAACGCGGCGATGACGCTTACGAGAGAAATAAACCCCTGCTTTTCGATTTTCGAACGTGCCATGGTCTTTGCCTCACTTCGAGGGAAGGGCCTCTGAATTACTGAGACGGATCAATCTTTGGATCACGATGCGAGTTCGAAATCCGCGAGCTTGAACGTCTTGTTGTTGAAGGCATCGGTCGGGCCATAGAAGCGCACCGCAGGCAGTGGCCGCTTGCCCGCCGTCGGGATCCAGTTCGCCTCCAGACCCTCGGGCGCTTTCGGACCGACATAGATGCTGACGCCGCCGTCGGCGTTCTTCTTCATCTTGTCGAGATCGTAGGAGGACAGCGTCGTCCGATCCAAATCGCTATAGATGAAGGACATGGTGGCGCGATCGTAAACGGTGATCGCCCAGAACTGCTTGACCGGCATCTCGGCGGGAATGTCGAGTTTGTAGAGCTGGCCGGCTTCGAGCAGATTTCCATCCTTGTCCGCCATCGCCATCATGTATTGCGTGGCCGGCGCGTCGCTCAGCATTTTCGGCATGTAAGTGCACCAGAAATACTCTGCCGCCCGCGGCAGGAGATCGACATAGTCGTCGTAGATGAAGGAGAAGGCCTTGTTGTTGTCGGCCTGGAGCAGCGAGACGTAGTGGCGATCCGGCCAGTAGCGCATCGTATCCGGCGTGTGGTCGTACCAGTCCTGAAGGTAGAACCAGACATCGACCACCGCCTGGTTCATCGCCCGCTTCGCCGTCTCATCCGGCGCAAATGGCTTGCCCTTCTCGATGCCGAGGGATTTCAGCATGCCCATCATCACCTTGTCATGCTCCCTCACGGGCTCGACGCTCATGATGGCATGCATGTCTTCGAAGTGCCGCTCGTCATAGAACGGCAGGGTCGGGTAACGCTGATCGATCGGGTCGACGAACTTCTGCTGCGGCGGATTGCCGGCCTCGCTGAGATAGTACATCCGCAGCCGCTGGGCATAGGTGTGGGCGTCGGTCGCAGTCTTGCCCGCTGCCGGGACCGAACGGAAGGCGAAGGCAATGCGATAGTTCGGCGAGGCGACGTGGAGATATCCGTCCGGCACCGCTTCCGCATAGCCCGGAGGCGTGAACAGGAGCTTTGCGCCATTGCCCCGGTCAATACCTGAGGGCCCGACATCGGCGATCGTGAACTGCCAGGCGTCGACGACCTGGCCGTAGAGGCTGCCATCCGGTCCGGCGGCGGGCACTTCCAGGACGACCGGCCCTTTCCGCAGGTCGGTGTAGGCGGCGATATAGGGCGTCGTGCTATTGGCGGTGATGGCTTCGAGCTTTGGCGTCCCGACCGCCGAATAGGCAATGATGTCGTTGTCCTTCATGCCGAGACTGTCGAAGGCGGCGCGGCGTATCGAATAGATCGCGATCGCAGGCATGTTCCAGAGCACTGCCTCGAATGCCCGCTGGTATTTGATCTGGTAGTCGAAATCTCTGGTCGACGGCGTGGACCCGCTCGCTGGCTGTCCGCCCAACGGATTCTGTCCATCCTGAGCCATTGCCGGCGTAGGCACTGCCAGCGCAGGAGGCATTGAGACGAGCGCCGCAACGGAAACGGTTGCCGCTGTGCGTGTCAGGAGTTCGCGCCGATTGAGGAGCCGGTGTTCGGCAAGATCATCGCTGTTCATTGGAAATCCTCCGTTCACTGAACCGGATCGACCTGAGGAAGGTCGTACTTTCCGGAAAGCACTTCCTCCTTCGGCTGGTAGAGGCGCAAGATCATGTAGAACGGCCCTGTTGGTGCGGGCAGCCAGTTGGCGGCGAACGCGCCATCCGGTTCGGTCGATTGCAAAGGCACATCGAAGGAACCGTCGGCGTTCACCTTGAGGCCCTTGGTATCGGTGCCGAGCTTGTATCGCCGGATGGGATTGTCGACGAGCATCTTGTCGGCGGCGTTGTAGACCGTCAGCGACCAGAAGGCGTTGACGGGCGGCGCTTTGGCGAAATGGATAACGTACTTCTTGCTGCCTTCGAGTTGTTCGCCCTTGGAATCCGTCGAGCGCAATGGATACATCGCCTCCTTCTCGCCCTGACCACCGAGATAGGGGCCGGCAACGAGAGCACGCAGAGGATAGGTATAACCGAAATCATCGAGGCCGCGGACCCAGCTCCATCCGTTGCGTTCCGTGCCAGAACTGGATAGCGCGGAAACGGCCACTTTCGGCCCATCCTTCAGAGCGCGGATCAGCGCATCACGCTGTTGCTGGCTAAGCTTTGAATCGTCGAAGCCATCCTTGGTGAGACCGAAGCGGGCGAACTGGCCGAACAGGGCGGCGTCTTGCGGGGGCACCGCGTTGGACTTCAGTGCAAAGGCCAGTTGCTTGTAGAAGCCGAGAGGATCGTCACCGACATCAGGCATGTCCGGCAACTTGGCAGCAGCGGCGACATAGCTGGAATTCTTCCATTCCTTCAGCGGTCGGAGCGTGAACTGCTCTTGCAGCTTGACCAGGGGCTTCATGTCCTCGCCCTGATTGACGCGCAGGCGACCCCAGAGCCAGACCTTGTCAGTTCCGACATCAAGCCGCTTCACGCCTTTCGGCAATTCGCCCTTCCAGCCTGGTGGCACCAGCGCATAGTTACCTTCCTTGGTGCCGGTCGCCCTGCGTCCGATATAGTGCTCGAGGTTCTGCCACATGTCGAAGACGTCGACGACGTAGTAGCGGTCGTTGGTATCGGGCACGTGCAGAATAAACGGTTCCTTGCCGAGATCGACGACCGCGCTGAGATAGAGCGTGTCGTTATTGGCGGTCGGCATGTCCTTGGCGTCAGGCGTTGCGAGCAGCGTTGCCCAACCGATCTGGTTGAGGGGCGCTCTGTAACTGGTGGGTGGTTTCGGCGCCGGGACGTCGCTGTACTCCCGAGCCACCCGCTCCATGCGAACGAGAGGATAACCCCAGATGTAGGCTGAAAGCCCGGTCTGGTAGGCATCCGCCTCCAGCCCAGCTTCTATGTTCTCCTTGCTCGTCGGAAGATTGAGAAGCTCGTCTTTGTCGGCAGACTGGGAAAAGGCGTTCGTCGCAATGGTGAGGATCGTGCCTGCCATAAGGGAAGCAAGCGCAAGCGTTCGAATTGCGGACATTGGAAACCTCTTGCAGATCGGTGAACAGGCGACCTGTCGAGATGACACGCATCAATTCGCGCGCGGAAGTACGTTACGGTAAATCAAAGCGTAAACTGGGCTGGGAGAAAGCAGCGCTGCTAGTCCGCTTTGGGCCGAAAGGCGACCGCAGGCACAGCTCGGGCGCAACGTTCCAGCGCGGGAACCAGTTGCCCGGTCCGTCAATGTCACTGCCGCGCATGGCGAATCAAAAATTGCTTGATTAGCTGTCGGTGTGCATGCGTCTGCGTACGCTACGACCACTCTTTCAATCGCGAGGTAGCTTACCCAGAAACAGCCTGTTGCCTATTCGGTTTCCACATCGATTGCACTTTAGGCGCGGACAGACTTCAGCAAGCGCGATGCCTTTGCCACATCGACGGGCGACGTCCCATCGATCGATCGCTACTTGGTTTCCACAATGAACACAACGAGCGAATAGGACATACCATTCCGGAAGGCTGGCCAGAGTTGCCATGTCAAACTCCGGATCGCCATCATACGGCGTTAGATTGATCCCGCGCCCGTGCTTCATTTTTGTCCGGGCTCGGTTGCCATCCTCGGGTGAAGCCGGGGCTCATCGTGTTCGTCGCGATGGCCAGCTGCATACGGAGATGATGGACGTCGGCCAGCAGCGTTGCGACGGCCGCTTTTGCATCCTCGTCGTGATAGGCCAGAACAGCCTCGATCTCCCACTTGAGATCATGCTCAGTGGTCGCGATATCGTGCTTTTCCGGTAACATCAGTGTAGATCCAATGAAAGTTGCACAGGGCGCGGCAGCAATGGACCGCGAAGCTCGATGCGACTTTGCCATTCGGCGCGTCGCTCAATGTCACGTTGACGTGCGGCCTGCGACGCTGCAATGAACGTCATCGCATTTTCGATAACCTTTTCTGTTTTCGTCATCGGCGCCCCCGTACGTTCACTTTATGTTCTCATTGAGAGACCTAAGAGTCAAGGTATGTGTCCGCTATCAGTCCTCGTCGTCATCAAAAAGGTGGTTTCTGTGAAAGCATCTGCGCCGCTGAAATGCCTTTTTCCTATAGATACTCCGCCCGGAGCGCGGGCAACTAGGTGCGCTATGCACTCTCAGAAATCGGTACTAATTGTGGTAATTTGGCAAGTAGTTCAATTAAATCCGGTAAATACAATGAGTTAAATGCGGAGTTTTATTCCATTCACCCGCTCCAAATTTCAGTACAAGCACATTATATAACGACTGCAGATCAGCCAGCATCTGCCTTTCAGGTTCCCGCCAGAGAGCTATGTCAAGCTCGGCGGAAAAGGAGATCGCTTCAGTTGAGAAAGATAAGTTTAACGAACTTCTTCAGGTTGAAGGCGATTTTTACGCGCGGTGTCCTTGAGATCGCAAGGAAGACCAGAATTCCGCGCGGCACAACGATTATGTGGAAAGACGGCAGCGTAAAGCTTGGACAACGGGTCAAATTTCGCCGCGGCGTGGTTGTCGATGCCCAGAAGGACAGCATCGAGATAGGAAACAATGTCTCGCTGAACGACTATGTCATCCTGCTAGGACGCGGCGGGATCAAGATCGGCAATGATGTGCGGATTGCCGGACATGTGATGGTCGTTTCCTTCGATCACAATTTCGATGACGTCACCCAGCCGATCCGGATGCAGGGTGTGACCAAGAAGCCGATCGTCATCGAAGACGATGTATGGATCGGCGGCGGCGCAAAGATACTCGGCGGCTCGCATATCGGCAAAGGCTGTGTCATCGGGGCCAATGCCGTCGTCAAGGGAGATACGAAGCCCTACGGCGTCTACGTGGGCTCACCCGCCAGATTCTTGAAGTGGCGCGGCGACACGGCCAGCAGGAACGCCGCGGAATAGCCGTCACCGTCGAAGCCCGACGGAATCATAATTCCCCAAAAGAAAACGGGCGGAACACGTGGTGCTCCGCCCGCTTGCCGTGAGGCCTGTATTGCAGGCCCTATCTCAGAATTCCGTCCAGTCCGCATCCTTCGCCGGAGCGGCGGCGACAGCTGCGTTGCCGCCTCCGAAAGCACTCATCAGCTTCTGTCCAAGTGCACGGGCCGGCGAGGCGGTGGGGCGCGATTTGCCTTCTTCGGCGGCGCGAACAGGGGCAATAGCCGGGCGCCGGGCGGCCGGCCGCGGTGCGTGACCTGCGGAGGTCTGTGTTGGCGATGCACGGAAGGTCTGGCCGCCATCCGTGCCGGTCAGGCGGAACTGGGCGAGCAGCGAGGTCAGGGCCGCAGCTTCCGAGGCAAGGCTGTGGCTCGCCGCCGTGCTTTCCTCGACCATCGCGGCATTCTGCTGCGTGCCGTGGTCCATCGTGTTGACGGCCGTGTTGATCTCCTGCAGGCCGGCCGACTGCTCGCGCGAGGCTTCTGCGATCGCATGGACGTGCTGGTTGATTTCCTGCACTTCCGCCACGATCGTGTCGAGCGCCTTGCCGGTTTCGCCGACCAGGTTGACGCCGGTCTGGACATGGCCGCCCGAAGTGGTGATCAGCGACTTGATCTCCTTGGCAGCATTGGCCGAGCGCTGTGCAAGCTCGCGCACTTCCTGTGCGACGACAGCAAAGCCCTTGCCGGCCTCGCCTGCGCGGGCAGCTTCGACGCCGGCATTCAGCGCCAGAAGGTTGGTCTGGAAGGCGATATCGTCGATGACGCCGATGATATTGCCGATCTCGACGGAGGACTGCTCGATCTGCTGCATGGCGCGAACCGCATTGCGGACGATCTCGCCGGATTTTTCAGCGCCGGCCCGGGTGCGGGCAACGAGCTGGCTTGCTTCCTCGGCACGCTTTGCGGCGTCCTTGACCGTCGTCGTGATCTGTTCGAGCGCCGCTGCGGTTTCCTCGACGGAGGCTGCCTGCTGTTCGGTGCGCTTCGAAAGCTCGTCTGCGGAACCGCGGATCTCGTTTGCGCCGGCGTTGATGGCGCGGGCATTCGAGCCGACCGTCTGCAGGGTCTCGTTCAGCTTGTCGACGGAATTGTTGAAATCCTGGCGAAGGGCATCGAGATGTTCGACGAACTGCGTGTCGATGCGCGTGACGAGGTCGCCGTCGGCGAGCCGCTTCAGGCCATCGCCCAGCGCCTCCACGGCCCTTTGCAGCGAGGCGGCTTCAGAAATCCGCTGTGCCTCGCGCTGCGTACGTTCGCTTTCCGTGAGGCTGCGATCGGCGTCTGCCTGGGCTTCCAGACGGGCGCGCTCGATGGCGTTGTCCCGGAAGACGGAGACGGCAGATGCCATCTGGCCGATTTCGTCGCCGCGGTCGCGGCCGTCGATCTCGTCCCTGGTATCGCCTTCAGCCAGCGATACCATGCGGCGATGCAGGCGCGTCAGCGGCGAAGCGATCCCGGCCTGAGCGACATAGACGCCGAGCGCCATCGCGGCGAGCGTCAGCGTGCCGAGGATGCCGAGGCTCCAGTCGATCGCCATATTGACGCGGGCAGAGACGGCGTCGGCACCCTTGTTCATGCGGTCGGTCAGGGCGTTGTTGTTGGTCTGCATCTTCGGGATGAGAATGTTCATCTTGTCGTAGAGCGCCGTCATCGAGGCAGTCGCTGCCTTGGTGTCGCCGGCCTTGCGCTGGTCGGCAACCTTGGCTGCCAGATCGTTCAGCTCGTCCATCCCGGTCAGGATTTCATCCATCTGGGCCTTCTGAGCCGGCACCAGCGCTTCCGCCTGCGACAGACGGTTCTTGGCTTCGTCGAAACGGCTCTTCGAGGCGATAGTCGCCTTGTATGCGTCGCTGCTCGGGTCGAAGGCGAGCAGCAGGCTCGTCTGCAACACCGATGTCAGCACCGACGTGCTCGACCGTGTTCCAAGCGTTGCGGCAACCGCCTCGCGATCGAGGAAGGTGCTGTAGGTCTGGTCCGCCCTGCGGAACTCGCTGACGACGTAAAGCAGGCCGATGAAGGATATCGCGCCCAGCAGAACGATCACGGAAAGAATTTTGGTCTTGATCTTAAGACTTTTGAACATGATTTGCCCATCTGGGTGTAATCGCGCCACACGACGGAGCGCGCGGACATCAACCCGAAGGCAACGATGTGTAACGCGCGGAACCTGATGCACGCAGGTGAAACCGAAATATTGGATATCCTTGCAAACAAGGCGCAAACGACTTGCGTCATGCGATCGGTCTTGGGGCCGATGTCGTTTCGGTACAAATAGAGTCGATATTGATTAATTGAGCCCTAAGAATCCGCAGCAATAAATCCTGATAGTGATGATGTTCCCGATTTTTTGGCAGTTGGGTTGTGGATGCCGTCAGGGTGAGCGGCGGCTCTGCTGCGTGGCAGACGTTGGAACGCCATTATTTCCTGCCAGAACTCCGTAGCTAAACCACCGGGTTTCATATTTCGATGCATCCCTGAATACGTTGGTGTAATCATGGTTGAAACACGCAATACGACGTGAATTTCCATCGAGGTCCGACATCAAAAACGTTTTATTTGTATGCAGCCAGAATAAACTGCGCAGCCCGACCGCAGAGCAGGTGTTCTCAGGATGGGAGAACATCGAGGTTTCGTCCGCAGGAACGAACAACGACGCCTGCAATCCGCTGAGCAGCGACCAGATCGAGTGGGCCGATATAATATTCGTGATGGAGAAATCGCACCGCAACAAGGTTTTGCGACAATATAAGAAGTCGCTCATCGGCAAGCGGTTGGTGTGTCTCGATATCCCCGACGACTATGACTACATGGACCCGGCACTCATCCGAATACTTGAGGCAAAAATTCCAAGGTATCTCTAGCGACGGCCGCCATGGTGTGCGTTTCGCGGATAGCGTTATTACAGTATGGAGATGCCTTCACTAAGACTTCCGTACCACGGGCACATGCGGGGTCTTGTGCCAGAAGAATGGGTTGGATCGCAGCTCGAAAACGGCGCGCCACGCGGCTAGCGACACCAGCATCCAGTAGAAGGGCACCATCATCCAGCGCCAGCCGATATGGCGCTTCTCGTGCTCGATCATCGCCGCGGTCCCGAGAACCAGGAAGGTCGCATAGCTGCCGACTATATTGACGAAGTCGATGGCAAACAGCGCCCGGGTCGCAAGCGGGAGATCGTCGGTCGGAACGGCAAGCATGTCGATAACGGAGCGAACAAGAAACGCCAGGATGAGCGGATGCGCCAGCGATGAGAGCAGCATGCCGCCGATCAGCAATTGGAATACGACGAAACCACGCATTCCCATCTCGCGACGCAGGGCCGCGGGATCGCGCATCATCACCAGCCAGGTCTGCAGCCAGCCCTTGAACCAGCGCGTGCGCTGCCGTGTCCAGACGCCCACAGTGACGGGGGCGTCCTCCACGGTCTGGCGGCGGATCACGTCGGCGCGATAGCCGAGGCGATAGAGCCGCATGCCGAGATCGGCGTCCTCGGTCACGTTGAACGGATCCCAGCCGCCGACGGCTCGCAATATATCGGTGCGAAAATGGTTGGACGTTCCGCCGAGCGGCATCGGCATGCGGTGTGTCGCAAGCATCGGCAGCAGCGAGCGGAAGAGGGCGGAATATTCAAGCGAGAAAAGCGCGCTGATCCAGGATTCCCGTCCGTTCGCGTTGACAAGCGGCGCCTGCAGGCAGGCGATGTTGTCGGGCGCGCTGGAAAAGCGGGCGTGGGCTTCGCGCAATTGCTGCGGATGAGGCCGATCCTCCGCGTCGTAGACGGCAAGATAGGTGCCACGCGCGCCGGCAAGCGCGTAGGTCAGCGCCTTCGGTTTGGTCCGCGGCTGCGACGGAGGCACTTCGATGATCTCGAATTGCGGGCCTGGCTTCTCCGCCTTCAGCGCCGCGATGGTCTCGATGTCGTCGGCCTCGCAGACAAGCTTGATATCCAGAAGGGACGCGGGCCAGTCGAGCCGTTTCAGGGTAGCGATCAATTGCCCCGCGATATCGGCTTCACGATATAGCGCGACCATGACGGTGTAGATCGGAAGCGGCCCGTCACCCGGAAGGCTCGATGAGCGCCGGCGTCGTTTGCGCTGTAGCACCGCGCCGGCGCGCAACAATAGCGCAGCGAAATAGAGAAGCGACAGGAAGACATGCAGCGAGAGTTGTACCGCTTGGCTGACGAGCAATCCGGCAATCAGCAGGCTTGCGGCAACGCCGGTATAGAAGCCCTGATTGCCGTGAAAGACGACGCGGGCGCTGAAACGCGGCTGGCTTTCGAATAGCCCGGCGATCGTATCACGTACGCGCCTTGCCGAACCGGCCCGCCAGACGGCTTTTCGCATGGTGGACGGGCTGGCGATCGCCAGCGAATCCTTGAGACCCGGCAGGCGGGCGATCGACGACCGTATATCGCCAATCCGCCAGGCCTCGGGAGCGATAGCGATCGTCGGGGCATGGCGCGAATGGGTCAGCCGCAGCATCCTTGGCCGGATCAACTGGCTGTCCAGCGAGGGACTGTCAACGATCGCACCATCCTCGACCGTTTCGACGAAAGGCAGGCGCAACGCCCGGGCGAGGGCGGCGTAATACGCCTTTTCCTCCACCAGCCCGCTTGCGATGAGTTCCTGCTCGATGCTCGTGCCGTTGGCAATCGCCCGCTGTGCCGCCGCCTCGATGTAGGGCTTGCCGATCCCGAGCTCACTGAGCGCAGAGATCTCCTGCTGCAAAAAGGAAGGCAACTCGTCAGAAGACGCAGAGCCGACGCCCGCGGCTGGCGATACGACCTCCGGTGCAACGGTCCGGACTATGGTCAATTGCGGTGGATATTCCCCGATACGCATGACTCTGCTACACCATCACCATGGCGGTGACGCCCCTGCTATCCCCGAGGGTGGATCATATTGAGACGCGCGCTACTTTCATCCCTAAATTTTAAGGGGTTTTTAAGATTTTACAGCCTAGGCGCGATTTTAGTTGCATTTCTCCTCTCTGTGCCGGTCGCCCATGCGGAACCCGTCTCATCAGGTCTGCCCATCCTCTTTGACGCTCGCGAACGTCTTCCCAAACCCGATCTTTCCACCCTCGTCAGGCTGCGGTTCCTGACCTCGGTCGACTTTCCCCCCTTCAATTTCACCGACCAGAGCGGCAAGCTCGCGGGTTTCCATATCGATTTGATCAGGGAGATCTGCGACGAACTGGGCGTTTCGGAAAAATGCCAGATCCAGGCAATGCCCTTTGGCGATCTCCAGACGGCGCTCACCGCTTCCCAGGGGGATGCCGTCATTGCGGGCATTGCTGTGACGCCGGAATTGCGCAAGCAATATGCCTTTTCGCGGCCCTATCTGATGCTGCCGGCCCGTTTCATCCGCAATCTGAGCAAGCCGCTCGATGGCACGACCGCGGCTGCCCTTGCCGGCCATCCAGTCGGCGTGGTCAAGGGCACGGCGCATGAAGCCATGCTCGCCGCCTATTTCCCGGCGATCAAGTCCGTTCCCTTCGATAGCAAGGAAGCACTGCTTTCTGCGGTTAGGGATGGCAAGGTTGATGCGGCATTCGCCGATGGATTGCAATTTTCCTTCTGGGCATCATCGCCTGCTTCGGAAAAATGCTGCGCCCTATTCGATGGCCCCTATGTCTCGCAGCAATTCCTGAGCGAAGGCATGACCATCATGCTGCGCCAGCAGGATGCGGACCTCACGGCAGCCATCAACCACGCGCTGGCGACCCTGTCGCGCACCGGCCGCCTGCAGGAAATTTACCTGCGCTATTTTCCCCACGGGCTATACTGATCTGGCTGAGATCAAAGCGTTTTCGCTTTTCTTCGAATAGTAAAACCGCGGCCGCACCTTTGCTGGGTTTGCTAGCCCTTGCGATAGCGGGCAATGGCGCTGCGCTCGATGGCGGCACAGGTCAGCTTGTCGAGCCCGAGCCGATCGCGCAACAGGCTAAGCAGCCGCAATTCCTCGGCTTTGACGGAAAAATCCGCAGAAGCGACTTCGACGGCCAGCGCATAGGCGGTGTCGTAGAGGCGCGGCGAAAGCGTATCGCGCACCGTTTCCAGAACAATATCCAGCCCTTCCGGCCCGGAGAGCAGTTTGGCGCAATCGCGGGACACCGAGATCAGGTTCTCGTCATCGAAACCCTTGAAGACGGGCAGCGCCTGGATCAATTCGCCGATCCTGCTGAGCTCGCGGTCATTCATGGTCCGATCTACGGCTGATGCCATGACCATGACGTAGATCAGGGCTTCTTGAGCGGAAAGCGGGTGGTTCATCGTTCGGGCTATCCTTTTGACGGTCGCACCAAGTTAGAAAGTCCGGTTGCCCGTTGCAAGCCTTCCCGCTCATATCGGCCATCCGGCCTAAAATCGGGCCTCCCGCTCAAACCGGCCCCCCGCACAAATCGGCCCCTGGTTCAAATCGGATTGAGCGGATCTTCCACTGGCGGCGCGGGTGCCAGCGTGGACTTCGCGCCCTTGCGTGGATCGCTGCCGTAGATGCCGCGCTTCTGGTCGCGCGCTTCCTGATTGGCGTCCGAAAGCGATGCGCCCGGCGCCGGCTCTGCCCAGCCGTTGCGCACCAGCCAGTCGCTGAGATCGGTCTTGGCATAGCGGCAGGAGGCAACCGTGTCGGTTTGACCGGCAGACTCGGGCATATCGCAATCGACGGTGCGGCCTCGCAGGAACATGCGCAGCGCCGTGCGCGCTGTCGCCCCGCAGGGCCAGGTCTTGCCGCTGTCATCGACACAGATTCGGCCGGGATCTGTCGGCAGAACCCCCTGGAGCTGGATTTTCCTGCCGCCGATCGTCAGCTCGCCGGCGCGATTGGAAAAGGGACGTACCAGCTGTACGGTCTTGCCGGGTGTCGCGTTTTGCGGCGCGGGCGCCGCCGGGCCTTCAGGTGCTGCCGGCTGCGTCTGAGATCCATCCGGCGTCGCGGGCGCTGCCGGCGCCTGCCGAGCGCTCTTCTTCGCCGCATCCGCCAGTTCGGACGGGGATAGGCCCGTCTCCGGCGATGCGGGCAGCTGCGGCGCCACAGATGGCTGTTGCGGTAGCGGAGATTGCTGTTGTGGTATCGGAGATGGCGGTTGCACCGCAACGGTCCGACCCGGAACGGGCGTTGTGGTCGCGGGCGCTGCGGGCACAGGCGCCATGACTGCGGACGTCGGGACCGGATCGATGTGGAGCTCATCCTTTCCGGGGTGACCGAGGCTGGCCGTCACGACGTTCCTGGCAGCTATCTCCGATGGGCTTTGTGGCCGCGGAATCGGGATCGCGACCGATGCCTCTTTCGATGTCGCCTTGTAGGGATGGCCGGGCACAGCGGCAGCAACCGCCGCCGCCGGCGATGAATTTGGAGAAGGCTGCGGGGCGGGAGAGGGCAAAGGCTTGTCAACGGCGGGCTCTGATGTCGCCACCGATTTGCTTTCCTCCGGCTTGCTGCTTTCTGCAGGTTTGACGACGACCGGCGGCGGGGAAGCCTTGGCGTGCGCGTCGCCGGGCGGAGTGGGTGCCGGAGATGGCACCGCCGCGGGCTTGCTTTCCGCCGTCGCCTGAGGAGCAGCGGCCTGTGTCACCGTCGCAGGCGGCGCGGTAACCGGTGCGGCTGCCGGGGCCGGCGGATTGTTCGCCTTGGTATTATCTGCCGGCGTCACAGCCTTGGCTGCTTCGGTCGCCGGCGCAGGTGATGTTGCTGCAGGAGGCGTTGAAGGTGCCGGGGGAGGCGTTGCAGTCGCCGGCGATGCCGAGGCGACAGGTGCCGGTGGCGCAGCAGGAGCGGCGGCGGGAGTATTTTCCGCAACCTTCACCGGCCGCGGCGCGATGATCCATCCGCGGATTTCAAACTGGACTCCGATCAGCGTCAGCCAGGAGCCCACAACCATTCCCGCCAGTCCGGCCAGCCAAATCTCTCGACGCATAACAAGAAAACTTTCCTATTGGCTCGCCCATATAATCCGGGCGATCCATTCGACGTCCGATAGTTCCAGGCTGCGATTGGGGTGATCGGGATTGAGCGAAAGCAGCTCTATGCTGCGCGGGCTCTGGCGCAGCAGCACCTTGGCCATCACTTCGCCCTCCCGTGTCTTGACGACGACACGGTCGTTGCGGCGCACCTGCGCGCCGGGCTCGACGATCAGCACGTCGCCGTCGCGGTAGAGCGGCATCATGCTGTCGCCCTGGACTTCCAGCGCATAGACGCCGGCCTTCTGCGAGGGTGCGGCGGGAAATTCCACGACGTCCCAGCCCTGGCCGGCGGGAAAGCCGCCATCGTCGAAAAAGCCGCCGGCGCCCGCCTGCGCAAAGCCGAGCAGGGGAATGGAGCCTCCCTGCGGGGGGAAAGCGCCTTCCGGAATGCCGCCCGCAAGCGGCATCGGCCGCATGAGGCCGAGAAATTCCTCCATGCTGGCGCCGGTTGCGTCGAGCACCTTGGCGATCGATTCCGTCGAAGGCCAGCGCAGCCGCCCGTCGATGCTCAGCCGCTTGGATTTGTTGAAGGAGGTCGGGTCGAGGCCTGCACGCCGCGCAAGGCCGGACGGCGTCAGATCATGCCGCTCGGCAAGTCTGTCGATCGCCCCCCATATCTGCTCGTGTGACAGCATCGTCGCTCAAGGCCCGGAAAGCCGGCACGCCCGGCACATCTTCAGTCAGGCCTGAGATTAGCCGAGGCCTGTCTGCGAGTAAAGGGTTTGACAGGAATAAAATCCTTTATTAGCTCTTTGTTAACGGTTCGCCGATCACGCGAGATTGCCGTTCAAGCAACCATCGCCATGTTGATGCGGCCGAGCTGGATGACGGCCTGCGTGCGGCTGTCCACATTGAGCTTCAACAGGATTGCCGAAACATGCGCCTTGATGGTCGCTTCGGAAACGCCGAGTTCATAGGCGATCTGCTTGTTGAGCAGCCCTTCGGCCAGCATGGTGAGTACGCGGCTCTGCTGCGGCGTCAATGTCTGCAGGCGGCGCACGAGGTCGGCGATATCGGGGTCCTGTTCCTGGCCTTCCTGATAGTTGGAGGGCGTAAAGATATCGCCGGCAAGCACCGCCTGGATGCCGCGGCGGATATCGTCGATGCCGGAGGATTTGGAAATGAAGCCGGAAGCGCCGAATTCGAGCGCCCGGCGGATCGTGGTGGAATCGTCACTCGCCGATACGATCACGATCGGGAGGCTCGCAAATTCGGCCCTGAGCGCCATCAGCCCGGAAAAGCCGCTGCTGCCGGGCATCGAGAGATCCAGCAGCATGAGATCCGCCTCGACATGGGCGGAGGCCGCGGCGCGCGCCGCCTGGAAATCGCCGGCCTCGACGATGATCTGCTCCCCCTCCATGCCGCCGACCGCCTGCCGTAGCGCGCCGCGAAACAGCGGATGGTCGTCCGCAATGATGATGGTTTGCTCGCTCATTGAAGCCCCCTCCCAAGAGCTTGGCCACCCCCTTGCGGATGCGGCCTGCATCACATTTTATTCATATAACGCCCGGGTCTTCTGCGGAAGAGGCTTGTCGGTCTGCTCCTCGTTCTGGAATTCCTTCACCATGCCCATGAAGCTGCGCATCATCCGCTCCATGATCCCGATAGAGCGGTCGACTTCGGCGTCGGTGGGCAGCGTCGACTTGCCCTCGTTCGCAGCGACGGACTTCTCCAGCGCCGTCACGCGGTCGGAGAGGCGGTCGAGTTCGGCGTCATAGGCCGCACGTTCGTCGGCCGCCATGCGGCAGACGAGGTTGCCGTCCTTGTCCTGGCAGATCGACATGGCGCCCGTCTGCTTGTCGAGGCGGACGAAGTGATCGCCGCTGCGCTGCAGCTCGAAGCGTGCCGCATCCGGCTCGGCGGCGCCGGCGCAGAGCGGAAAGAGGAACGCCAGACATGCTGTTGCCATTGCCTTGGTCATGTCATCCTCCGGATTTTTAAGAGCACAGATGCAAATATTCGCCTTCGTCCGTGGACATCCGCGCCGCTTTTCGGCAAAGCGCTAGCGACAGCCACTCCCTGGCCCGAAGAGGATGATGACCGTGACGTCAGTCGTTTACAAGATCGTACCGGACGCGCTCTGGCAGGAAGCCAGACAAAGCGGAGTTTTTAAGGGCGCGAGCATCGATCTGACCGACGGTTTCATCCATCTCTCGACGGCAGTCCAGGCCAAGGAGACCGCCGCCCGGTATTTTGCCGGCCAGTCCGGCCTGCTGCTGGTGGCGATGGATGCCGCGTCCCTCGGCGACAAGCTTGTCTTCGAGCCCTCGCGCGGCGGCGATCTCTTCCCGCATCTCTATGGCGAATTGCCGCTGACGTCGGTGCTCTGGGAAAAGCCGCTGCTGATTGGCGCTGACGGCGCGCATGTCTTTCCGGAGATGGGTGAATGATCGGCGCCTTGAAGGATATCGGCCGGCGCGGCCTTTTCATGTTCGACCCGGAAACGGCGCATGGCATGTCGATCGCCGCGCTGAAATCCGGCCTCGTTCCGGCCTGCCGGACGAGAAGCGATCCACGCCTGCGTCAGACGGTCGCCGGTCTCGATTTCGAAAACCCTCTCGGCATGGCGGCGGGCTACGACAAGAATGCCGAGGTTCCGGAAGCGCTTCTGCGCCTCGGCTTCGGCTTCACCGAAATCGGCACCGTCACGCCGAAGGCGCAAGCAGGCAATCCCCGCCCGCGCATCTTCCGGCTGGTCGAGGATGACGGCGTCATCAACCGTCTCGGCTTCAACAATGAAGGCCATGAGGCTGCCTTCCGGCGCCTCTCCTCGATCCGCGGCAAGGGCATCATCGGCGTCAATATCGGCGCCAACAAGGACAGCACTGATCGCGTCAGCGACTACGTGACCGGCATCCGCCGCTTCTATTCCGTCGCGCGCTATTTCACCGCCAATATCTCCTCGCCCAACACGCCCGGCCTGCGTGATCTGCAGGCGCGCGAGAGCTTGGCTGCTTTGCTGTCGGCCGTGCTTGCCGCCCGCGACGAGGAAGCGGCAAAGGCCGGCCGGAAAATTCCGGTCTTCCTGAAGATCGCACCCGATCTGACAGAGGAGGGCATGGACGATATCGCAGCCGAAGCGCTGGCCCATGACCTCGACGGGCTGATCGTCTCCAACACGACGCTGTCCCGCGACGGGTTGAAAGACCAGCGGCAGGCAAAGGAGGCAGGCGGCCTCTCGGGCAAGCCGGTCTTTGCAAAGTCGACGACTGTCCTTGCCAAGATGCGCCGGCGCGTCGGCCCGGCCATGCCGATCATCGGCGTCGGCGGTGTCTCGTCCGCCGAGACGGCGCTGGAAAAGATCCGTGCGGGTGCGGATCTGGTGCAGCTCTATTCCTGCATGGTCTACGAAGGCCCCGGCCTGCCGGGCAAGATCGTTGCCGGCCTTTCGACATTGCTCGACCGCGAGCGCGTCAATTCGATCCGCGACCTGCGCGATACCAAGCTGGATTACTGGGCCGATCGGCCAATCTGACTAGCAAATGTCTGGTCGGCCCTCGGCTTGACCAGCATCATCAGGAAGACGCCGCGGAAGAGCAGAAAGCCGTTGAGCGACAACCAGAGCCCGAGGTTTCCAAGCCAGGGAACGAAGATCGCAAGCGCGATGAGATAGCCGGCAAAGGCCATCAGCATGCGGTTGCGCATGTCGCGAGACCATGTGGCGCCGATGAAGACACCGTCCATGAGATAGGCAAGCGCGCCGGTCATTCCTGTGATCGCCGCCAGCGGCAGGTAGCTCTCGGCCGCTGAGCGCACATCCTCCGAGGTGGTGAGCGCGGCGATGATGTCAGGCCCGAATGCGAGGAAGAAGAGGCCGGCAATCGCAGCCAGGCTGAAGGACCATCCCATGGTGAGCCTCACTCCGCGGTCGAAGGCGGGACGGTAGCCCGCACCGATCGCCCGGCCGGTGATCTGCTCGGCGGCATTGGCAAGACCGTCCAGGTAGAAAGCGGAAATCAGCACGAAATTCATCAGCACCGCATTGGCCGCAAGCGTGACCGCGCCGAAATGGCTGCCGATCCGCGTCATCAGCGTGAATGCGCCGAGGAGAACGAAGGTGCGGATCAGGATGTCGCGGTTCAGCGCGAAAAGCTCGCCCAGCTTCTGCCGCGACAGCAGCTCCGATCGCGACGGCCGTCTCGAGCCGGAAAATTCATTGAGCACGATCGCAAGGCCGGTCACCGCGCCGACGGTTTCGCCAAGCAACGTTCCCCAGGCGACGCCTGCAACACCCCAGCCGAGGCCAAGGCCGAGCGCGATGGCAAGCAGGATGTTGATGCCGTTGATCAGCGTCTGCAGGATGAGCCCGATCTTGCCCTGTCCGCGTCCGAGCACGAAGCCGAGGATCGCATAATTGGCGAGCGCCACGGGGCCGGAAAGAATGCGGATGGAGAAATAGGTGCGCGTGGCATCCGCCACGCCGCCTTCCGGTCCCATCAGCTTCAGCCCCAGCCACAGCAGAATGGGCGAGAGCACCAGCAGCAGCACGCCGCAGGCGATGGCTGACAGAAGCGCACGCCAGAAGACGGCCTGCTGTTCATGCAGGTCACCGCGGCCATAGGCCTGCGCCGTCAGGCCCGTGGTCGAGGAGCGCAGGAAATTGAAGCTGGCGAAGATCAGGTCGAAGAGAACGGCGCCGATCGCAAGACCGGCCAGCGATTCCGCCTGCCCAAGACGTCCGACGACGGCGGTGCCGGTCAGGCCTAGCAGCGGCGTCGTCATGAAGGCAAGCGTCATCGGCACGGCGATCGACAGCACCAGCCGGTGCGTCACATCGAACGCCAGCCTATTGTCCCGTGCCCCCTGATCCATGTCGCTGCCTTCCCGTCATCATACGGCGTTTGAAGACAGCACCATGGACCAATAGGGAAGGTTGTTGGAAGAGGGATCGCGCGCCAGTGCAACACCAAGGCCGGTATAGTGGCCAAGCATGTTTTCGAGATGGTGCGGCGAGTGGATCCAGGCGTTGACCACCGCATCGACGGTCTGCTGACCCTCGGCAATGTTTTCCGCAGCGGGCAGCTTGACGCCGCTTGCCTTCACGCGGCGGCCGAAATCGTCGCCGAAGCCGATGAAATGCGCCATCTTCTTCAGGCTTGCCATGCGCTTTGCCTGATAGAGCGCGGCGGCCTTGGCGGCCGGATCGATTGCAAGCGCCGGCAGGCCATTCTTGGCGCGCAGCGCGTTGACGAGCGGAAGTGCGGCCGCCGTCTGGTCGTTGCCGGGCGCATTATACACCTGCGGCGACTGGGTCGCACAGCTTGCAGCACCGGCAGCAAGCGCAAGGGCGGTGAAGCGCAGCGCGCTACGGCGTGTGAAAAGGGTGGTTTCTATGGTCATGTCAGCGATTGTAGTTGAAGAGACGAAGGACGATGAAGATCGGGATCACGATGGTCGCGCCCAGGATAAGATAGTCGCCGAACTTGCCGAGCGCGGCAAAGCCGGTGTGCCAGATGTCGAGCACGACATGCCGGATATTGTAGATCAGATCCATTGGCTGCCAGCCCATGACCTTCATCACGAAGCCGACGATCAGCGACACCACGATCAGCTTGACGATCGTACGGGCGGGCGAATCCCCGAGAAATCTGTTCATCTGATCCGACATTCGCAATCTCCTGTTTGCCCTGGGATAAGGCCACGAATCGAACGTCGCAAGCGCTTTTGCGGCATTGCGGGGCTCTGCCTGAAATAGGACTTGAGTTTTTTTGTGGCCACCGCCAGATAGCGGCTGTTCCCAACAGGTTTTTTCATGCCCAGAGCCCAGCTATCTTCCGGCGACGTTACAGCCGATCGCCGCGCCGATTATGCCAAGATGCTGGATGAGAGCGGCGATCCGGCCGCGGCAGCCGAACTTATGGAACAGGCACTGGAACTGGCGCCTGCCTGGGCCGCCGGCTGGCATCAGCTGGGAACCTACCGCGAAAAGGCGAAGGACGCCGCCGGCGCTGCCGCAGCCTTCGAAAGGGTGCTGGCGCTCGATCCCGACGATATATTCGGCGCGCGGCTGAAGCTTGCTGTTTTGGGCGCGACCGAAATGCCTGATGTCCCGCCCAGCCGCTATGTCGAACGTCTCTTCGATGACTACGCCGATCGCTTCGAGAAATCGCTGGTCGAGAAGCTGGATTATACGGTGCCTCAGAAGCTCGCGGCGCTGATATCGGAAGCCTTGGCCATCCCCCGGCATTTCCGCCTTGCGATTGATCTCGGCTGCGGCACCGGATTGCTCGGCCCTGAAATCCGGGCCAGCGTCGACCGGCTGGAAGGGTTCGACCTCTCACAGAACATGCTGGCAAAGGCGGATGCCAAGGGCGTCTACGACCATCTCGCCCAGGCGGATCTCTCCCTGCCGCCGGCTAGCTCGGGCGTCACAGGCGAAGGCCTTGTGGCCCATCGCGCCGACCTGATTACTGCCGCAGACGTCCTGATGTATCTCGGCAATCTCGAAAGCGTCTTTGCGATCGCAGGCGAGCTGGCCTTGCCGAAGGCAGTCTTTGCCTTTTCGGTCGAGGATGGCGGGGAGGGCGATGGGGTGCAACTGCGCCACTCCCTGCGTTATGCCCATTCGGAAACCTATGTCAGGGCACTTTGCGACAGGCATGGCTTCGGCGTCGTCGAGCTTGCCAGAACCACCATTCGCAAAGATGGCGGAAAACCCATTTCCGGCATCCTGTTCGTTACGCGGAAATCGCCCTGAAGGAACGATTCTTGCGAAGTTAAAATAGGTCAGTATTGCTTACGTATTTTGCTTGCGAAGATGGCGGGAAGTCCCGATAATCCGCGCCAATAGCTGGAGAGAACAGCGTCATAGACGCCTGTGGACCGCTCGGCTGGATTTCACCTCACATGACCCGCCACGCTCAAGCCTGCCTTGAAGCGTTCTTGAACTCGTCCGCCGTTGGAGAATGACGACATGGCCCAGCTCATCAGTGCCCTTGGTTTTGGAAATACAGCTGCCACGCGTCATACGCCGATCGAAGACGTGCAGGGCGTCTTTTCCGGCAGCCTCGTCTCCGCAATCGGCCTCTACCTGCTGGCAAGCGCGGGTCTGCTGACGGGCAGCACCGCCGGCGTCGCCTTCCTCCTGCACTATGCGTTCGGCATCAATTTCGGCCTTGCCTTCTTCCTGCTCAACCTGCCGTTCTTCTACCTCTCCTGGAAGCAGCTCGGCATGGCCTTCACGACGAAGACCTTCATCGCCATCGGCCTGACCTCGCTCCTGACGACGCTGCAGCCGAAGGTGATGGCGATTGCCGCCATCCATCCGGCCTGGGCGGCACTCGTCGGCGGTCTCCTTCTCGGTTACGGATTGCTGGCGCTCTATCGCCATCGCGCCAGCCTCGGCGGCGTCGGCATTCTCGGCATTTATGTTCAGGAGCGCTTCGGCATCCGTGCCGGTCTCGTCCAGATGGGGATCGACCTTTGCGTGCTGGCGACTGCCTTCTTCGTCACGACGCCACCGGTCATTCTCTACTCCGTCTTCGGCGCTGTCGTGATGAATCTCTTCATCGCGATCAACCATCGGTCGGATCGCTACGTCGCGCTCTGATGCGCCGAGCCCAAACCCCCGCCTATGCCCCCAAGCCCATGCCAATGATAAACTATTCGTAACTTGCCACTCGTCTGGCGCAGGAGGACAATTCTCTTGCGCCGGATAGATGAGGTGAAGATATGTCAGAGTTGGAAAAGCTTGTCAGACGCCGCATGCAGGAAGAATACGCCAAGGGTTCTTCTGCGGAAAAGATCGCACAGGTTGTCCGGGAAATATTCGAAAACGTCCATGCGTCCCGCGAGCAGCAACATGCCGGCGCGACGGAAAAGGGCGCTGACCACGCCTGATTGAAGGTCACCGACCCGATTTATTCGGGTCGGTCATGTGCTGTTTTCGCCGTGCCAACAACGTTGCCGCCGGCGCAAAAGGAAATTTCTTACGCAGCCTTCGTGGCCGCATCGATCGGATGCTGTGCACGGAAGCTGACGGCAAGACGGTTCCAGATATTGATCGCGCCGATGGCGACGGTGATCTTCGTCATTTCCTCTTCTGAGAACTGCGCCTTGAGCGCCTCGTAGTCGGCATCCGGAGCGCCGGTTTCCGAAATCTTCGTCACGGCATCGACCCAGCCGAGCAGGGCGCGTTCGCGCGCGTCATAGATCGGGGATTCCCGCCAGACGCACATCAGGTTGATCCACTGTTCGGAAAGCCCATCATGGCGCGCTTCCTTGACATGCATGTCGACGCAATAGGCGCAGCCGTTGATCTGCGATGCGCGCAGCTTGATCAGGTGGATGAAGCGGCGGTCGAGGCCGGAGGTCTGGACATACTGTTCCAGGGCGGCGACGGCCTTATAGGCATCAGCAGAAGCTTTGGCGAAGTTGAAACGGGGTTGCATGGTGTTTTCTCCTTTGGTCGCGAGCCCTCAGCGGCTCGCTTTGCGTTCGTGAAGTTCAAGAAAGGCGCAGCCGCGAGCGGCAATGCCGCCGTCGTCGTCTGCATTCAGCTCAGCCACAAGGTCGGCAATTGACACCTTGGCGAGTTCGGCGCGATAGGCCTTTTCGGCCCTCAGCATGGCTGCACTGACCTGGCAGAGCTTGGTAAAGTAGCGGCCAGGCAATGGATTCGGTCCACGCTGCCGGATTTCGCTGCAGCGGAAGGCTGGCTGCGGTCCTTCGACGGCAAGGACGATGTCGAGCAGCGAAATTTCCCTAGGCGCCTTCGCCAGCCGATAGCCGCCCTTCGGCCCGGGCACGGTATTGACGAGGCCTGCGCCCGAGAGCGCCTGCAGGTGTTTCAGCAGATAGCTCACCGAAACGCCGTGAAATTCCGCAAGGGCCGCCGCCGACAGCACGCCTTCTTCCGAAAGGCCGGAAAGCACCGCCACGCAATGGATTGCCTGTTCGACACCGTCACCGAGTTTCATGACCATCTCCTATCATGGATAATATTTATCCATGATTCGGCGCACGTGTCAAGAAGCCGGACATCATCGCCGCCGGGCCGACGAAATGCCCGCCGCTTTCCAAATTCATCGTCCTACTGGGAGCTCGCCGGGCTGGAGCTTTCCGAAGGGTCCTTACCCTTGTGCAAATGAGAGCTCGACAGCGAATAGCCCACGCAAATGACGAAGCCGACCGCAAGCGCGGCAATCATCAAGCGGTTTCCGAACTTCGAATCCATGCAGCACCTTTGCCGTGACTGTCACAGGAAAACACGCCCGCATGTCAGATGTTCCGAAACGAGCTCTTGGTCAGGACTGCGAGTTGACTTGTCCCATAGGAGGGATCTGCTTCAATTCTCTCCTATTTGAACTACATTCATGCCGTGGATCAGATCGATGTCGAAACCAGCGTCAGCCTGCCCGTCCCTTTCACCCGCTGGTTTGCGGAAAAGGGCTGGCAGCCGCGCGCCCATCAGCTGGAGCTGCTCGCCCGCACCGAAGCCGGCGAAAGCACGCTTCTGATCGCGCCGACCGGTGCCGGCAAGACGCTGGCCGGCTTTCTCCCCTCGCTCACCGATCTGACCCGCCGCGGCAAGATTCCGCCCGGCTCGGCCTTCACTGGCATCCACACGCTCTACATCTCGCCGCTGAAGGCGCTCGCCGTCGACATCGAGCGCAATCTGACAAAGCCCGTGACCGAGATGGGTCTGTCCGCCACCATCGAAAACCGCACCGGCGACACGCCAAATGCCAAGCGCCAGCGCCAGAAACTGTCACCGCCCGATATCCTTTTGACGACGCCGGAGCAGGTGGCCCTGCTCTTGGCGAATGGCGAAGCGGAACGCTTCTTCAAGGATTTGAAATACGTCATCTTCGACGAATTGCATTCGCTGGTCACGTCAAAACGTGGCCATATGCTTTCCCTTGGTCTTGCCCGGCTTCGCAAGCTGGCGCCCGGGCTGCAGACGATCGGCCTGTCCGCAACGGTAGCCGAACCGATGGACCTGCAGAAATGGCTGGTGGCGCAACAGGAAGGTTGCGAGCATCACGCGGGCCTCGTCATGGTCGAAGGCGGCGCCAAGCCGGATATTTCCATCCTGCACACCGAGGAGCGTATCCCCTGGTCCGGCCATTCGGCCAAATACGCCATTCCTGACGTCTACAGGCAGCTGCTCGATCACAAGACGACGCTGCTCTTCGTCAACACCCGCTCCCAGGCCGAAATGCTGTTCCAGGCGCTCTGGACCGTCAATGACGACAACCTGCCGATCGCGCTGCATCACGGCTCGCTCGATGTCGCCCAGCGCCGCAAGGTCGAGGCCGCTATGGCTGCGAACAAGCTCCGGGCCGTCGTCGCCACCTCGACGCTCGATCTCGGCATCGACTGGGGCGACGTCGATCTCGTCATCCATGTCGGTGCACCCAAGGGTGCGTCGCGCCTTGCCCAGCGCATCGGCCGTGCCAATCACCGCATGGACGAACCTTCCAAGGCAATCCTCGTTCCCGCCAACCGCTTCGAGGTGATGGAGTGCCAGGCAGCCCTCGACGCGAACTATATCGGCGCGCAGGACACGCCGCCCGTCGGCCGCGGTGCGCTCGATGCACTCGCCCAGCATGTGCTAGGCATGGCCTGCGCCGAACCCTTCGACATGCTGCAGCTCTACGACGAGATCGTGAGTGCCTCGCCCTATGCCGATCTCTCCTGGGAAACCTTCGAGCGCATCGTCGATTTCGTCGCGACCGGCGGCTATGCGCTGCGCACCTACGAGCGCTATGCCCGTATCCGCAAGACGCCTGAAGGGCTCTGGCGCGTTTCCAACCCGCAGGTCGCCCAGCAATATCGCCTCAATCTTGGCACCATCGTTGAAAGCCCGATGCTGAATCTCAGAATGGTCAAGCGCGGGGAGGGCGGGCGCATCGGCCGCGGCGGCGCCACGCTCGGCAAGATGGAGGAATACTTCTTCGAGCAGCTGTCATCAGGCGACACCTTCATCTTCTCTGGCAAAGTGCTGCGCTTCGAAGGTATCCGCGAGAACGAGGCCTTGGCGAGCCAGGCCTTCTCGAACGACCCGAAGATTCCCTCCTATGCCGGCGGCAAATTCCCGCTTTCCACCTATCTCGCCGATCAGGTCCGTACCATGCTCTCCGATCCGGATCGCTGGAGCCATCTGCCGGATCAGGTGCGCGACTGGCTGGCGATCCAGCAGGAAAAATCGATACTGCCGAAGCGCGACGAGTTGTTGATCGAGACGTTTCCGAGGGGAAGCCGCGCCTACATGGTCGCCTATCCCTTCGAGGGGAGGCTGGCGCACCAGACGCTCGGCATGCTGCTGACCCGCCGGCTGGAACGCGCCGGCGCCAAGCCGCTCGGCTTCGTGGCGACGGACTATTCGCTCGGCATCTGGGGCCTCGAGGACATGGGGGAGATGATCGCGAACGGCAAGCTCGACCTGTCGGAACTCTTCGACGAGGACATGCTGGGCGACGATCTTGAGGCCTGGCTCGACGAATCATTCCTCCTGAAGCGCACCTTCCGCAATTGCGCCGTGATTGCGGGCTTGATCGAGCGCCGTCATCCCGGCAAGGAAAAGACCGGGCGGCAGGTGACTGTCTCCGCCGACCTCATCTACGACGTGCTGCGCAGCCACGAGCCCGACCATATCCTGCTGCAGGCGACGAGACAGGATGCGGCGACCGGGCTTTTGGATATTTCACGGATCGGCGATATGCTGAGGCGAATCAAGGGCCACATCACCCACCGGGCGCTGGACCATATTTCGCCTCTTGCCGTGCCTGTTATGCTGGAGATCGGCAAGGAAGCGGTGCCGGGCGAGGCGCATGACCATCTGCTGGCGGAAGCTGCGGACGATCTGATTGCCGAGGCGATGGCGTGATCTCCCCTGAAAGGGAGATCGTAAAAGGAGCCCACAAGGATGAACCCAATAAAATGCTCGAATAGTCAAAATAACAGTTGATTGCTGACTTAAGCTTGAAGAGGCCTTTGGGCATGGAGACGAAAAATAAGGGGAAACAAGAAAACCCTTACGGCGACCCCCGTGAGATTATTAAGTGGCGAATGCTGCGATTTTTTCTTTTTGTTTTGATACTCAGCCCCCTCCTCTGGCTAACCAGGGGAGAAGACGAAAAAAAGCCAGTTCAGGAACCTGCTAAACAAGGCCAAGCCGGCTACTCGGCAACAGCCCATTGATACTCCCACTCGTGACAGAGGTCGGCCCCTCGGTCTCGACACTGGAAAGAAACAGACGTGATGCATCGCCTAGCCCTTGCGGCCCGCACGACAATGACGACCGACATTGCCCCCGGCGTGGACACATCGGTCCACGGCGTCGCTGCCGTCTGCGATCCGCGCGGCGCTCTCTATCTGCCCGATGACGGCATCCTTGTCGTGTCCGACCTGCATCTGGAAAAGGGCGCAGCCTTTGCCCGCCGTGGCATAATGCTGCCGCCCTATGACACGTTGGCGACGCTGACCGTGCTTTCAGCCGTCATTTCCCGCTACGATCCGAAGCTCGTTATCTCGCTCGGCGACAATTTCCATGATCGCGTCGGCTCCGCGCATCTGCCCGATGCCTTCCGCGGGCGTATCGTCGAGATGGCGCGTGGCCGTGAATGGGTCTGGATCAATGGCAACCACGATCCCGATGGAACCGTGGACCTGCCGGGCAATTCCGTCGACGAGATGCAGTATAACGGCCTGACCTTCCGCCACGAGCCCAGGGGCGGCCTGCAGAAGGGCGAGATATCGGGCCACCTGCACCCGTCGGCGACGGTTCGCCGCCGCGACAGGGCAATCCGCCGTCCCTGTTTCGCGACCGACGGCGCCCGCCTGCTGATGCCGGCCTTCGGTGTCATGAGCGGCGGCCTGGATCTGCGCCACAAGGCGATGCACGGCCTCTTCGATCATGCCGCGCTGATCGCCCATCTGCTCGGCCGCGACCGCATCTATTCGGTCAGGTTCGGGCGGCTTTCGGCCTGACGCATCCAAATTTGTTTCAGTAGCATGCCACTATCCAACGCGATCACAGGAGCCAGCATGCGACTTCCGTCCTTTGCCCTTGCATTGTTCTTCGGCCTATCCGCCATCACCACCCAGGCCCTTGCAGCCGGCTTCGAGACGCCCGAAGCGCTGCTGAAGGCGCTCTACAGCAATCAGGGCAAATCGACGGACGGCCCCACGCCCTATGCGCCTTATTTCTCCGATCACCTGAACGGTCTCTTTCAGGACGACCTCAAGAAGACCCAGCCCGGCGATGTCGGCGCCATCGATTTCGATCCCGTCATCGCAGGCCAGGATGGAAAAGCCACGCATGTGAAGATCGGCAAGCCTGACGTCGATGGCGATAACGCCAAGGTGGTCGTCAATTTCGAGAATGGAGGGCCGGTGACGCTCTACTACACGCTGGTGCGCGAACATGGCGGCTGGAAGGTCGACGACATCGCCGACAAGGCGGGGGACAATTCCTGGTCGCTCGGCGACATCTTCGCAAACGCCCAATACTGACGGGCATCCGGCTTATCCCGGAAGCGTCGCCAAGGCCTCCGCATCGCGCCGCTGCGGCCAGGGATTGACGGCGTCGCGCAGCCAGAGAACCGTGTCCAGCCAGAACCCTGCCGCATGACGGGCATGGAAAAGGCTGAAATGGCCGATCGCATCCAGGCCGAAATCCGATGGCTCGAGGGCAGCCTGTGCCACCTCCGCATGCCGATAGTAGCTCAGCCCGCGGCGGACGGCCGCTGCGGTTCCGATATCGTCGTCCGAGACTGTCACAGCGAGGATCGATGCCTCGACCGCATCGAAGCGGGCGATGACATCGCCTCTTTCCGGGACAGGGTGGCTGCGTTCCATCCGCGCGCCGCGAAAACTCCATTCATTGGCGACGCCGGCCGGCAGGTCTTCGAGCCAGCCGAGCCGCTTTCCGGGAAAATAGCCGAAAACGGCGGTTAGAACAGGCATCACGATATGCCACTTCCAGACGAGGCGCATGCGATGCGCCGGCGCGTAGTCGCGCCAATAGGCATATTGCGCGCCGACCGTCAGCATCCGGTCGATGAGACCGGCATGATCAGAAAGGCCCGGCAAAAAGCCGCCGATGCTGTGACCGACCACCAGGAGCGGCAGCTCGCAATTTCGCTCATGCATGGCAATCAACGCTGCATCGAAATCGAGTTCGCCCCAGTCCCGCCATCGATAGCTGCAGCCGCGCAATCGCGGCGGTCTCGATAGCCCGATGCCGCGATAATCGTAGGTCAGGACGTCGAATCCATGTTCGGCGAGGAACCGCGCATAGTAGTGATAATAGCGAGCAAGCACGCCGGTCGCCGGGTTGATGATGACGTTGCCGCAGCTACTTCCGCCCGCCGCGCGCCAGATATGGCCCCGAAGAACCACACCGTCGCGGCACCGGATATCGATCGGTTCAGCATCGGATGCCAACGCATGCTTCGTCGTGCTCGGCCCGCGCTCAGCCACCTGTTCCATACCGTCGGTCCCGTCGATCCACTTCAGATAGGGAAACACTCTAGCGATCCGATATTGCCGTTGATACTCACTAGTCGGTATACTTGGGGACATGAAGACCGCACCCGAAACCACCCGCGACCGCATCGTGACCGCCGCTGCAAAGCTCTTCTATGGAGAGGGCATTCGCGCCGTCAGCGTCGATGCCGTTGCGGAAAAGGCTGGTGTCACCAAGCGCACGCTCTATTACCATTTCGATAGCAAGGACGAACTGATCGCCGCCTATCTCGAAGGCCGCGATCAGCCAAACCTGGCTTTGTTCCAGAAATGGTTTGCCGAAGCCGAAGGCGGGGTGGACGTGAAGGTCAGGGCGATCTTCCAGCAGCTGGCGAAGTCGGCGCGCCACCCGAAATGGAAAGGCTGCGGCTTCCTGCGCACCTCGGCGGAACTGGCCAATATGCCCGGTCACCCGGCCATGAAGATCGGCGCTCAACACAAGAAGCGGGTAGAGAATTGGCTGACGGAGATTTTCGAGGCCGAATCCATCCTTGATGCCCGCAAGCTTGGCCGCCAGGTCGTGCTGTTGCTCGACGGCAGCTTTGCCGTGGTGCTCATGCACAGGGACCCGTCTTACATGGAGACGGCCGGCGAGGCGGCTGCGGCGCTGGTTGCCGCAGCTCTGCGGGGTTGAGCGGTCCGATCAGGCCGCGTTCTTCACCGGTTCGTAGCGCAGGATCACACCGCCGGTCTTCAGCGGCTTTGCCTCCAGCAGCTTCAGCGGCACCTGCTCGCTCGCCGGCTTGAAATGCGGATTGCCGCTGCCGAGGATGAGGGGCACGAGACAGATGCGGTATTCATCGACCAGCCCGGCCCTGGCGAGCGAGTCCGCGAGTTCAGCGCTGCCGAAGACGAAGATCGTCTTGCCCGGCCGCTGCTTGAGCGCCTTCAACTCTTCAACGGGGTCGCGGACCACGCGGCTGTTGTTCCATTCGGCCCTATCCATTGTGCGGGATGCGACGATCTTCGAAATTCCGTTCATATATTCCTTGATCTCCGGCGTTTCCGTCGCCGTCGGCCAGTAGGCGGCCATGCCCTCGTAGGTCTTGCGGCCGAAGACCAGCATGTCGCCCTCGTTTCCCAGGCCCCGTGCGTAGTGTTCGAGTTCATCGCCCCAGGCCAGCATATGGAAATCGATCGCCCACGGCGCCGTTCCCTCGAAATAGCCGTCAAGCGTCATCAGGTTCCAGACAACAAGCTTTCTCATCTCTCTTCCTCCGCTTCGAGATACTGCACCAAGATTAAAACTGGTTGCAAAAAGCAAGCACTTGCAGGCTAAGTAAACCGATGGCAAAATGCAAGCAGTTTCTTTGGAGATTCGAATGGACGCGATTCACCGCTCCGGCTGCCCGATCAACCTGACGCTCGAGGTCCTTGGCGACCGCTGGAGCTTGATCATCATCCGCGATATCATGTTCGGCAATCGCCGGCATTTTCGCGAGCTGCTGCAGAATTCGGAGGAGGGGATCGCCTCCAACATCCTCGCCGACCGGCTGAAGCGGCTGGTAGAGCGTGGCCTGCTGACGCGCAGCGATGATCCGACGCACAAGCAAAAGGCCATCTACAGCCTGACCGAAATGGCAATCGAACTCGTGCCGCTCTTTGCCCATATGGGCGCCTGGGGCCGCAAGCACCTGCCCGTGTCGGAAGAACTCTCGATCCGTGCGGAACTGCTGGAAAAGGGCGGCCAGCCCCTATGGGACGATTTCATGGACGAGCTCAGGGAGACCCACCTCGGCATACCATTGCCGCCTGGAAAGCCTTCCGTGCTGGAACGGCTGACGGCCGCCTACCTGGAAGTGATGGCGCGCAAGTAGCGCGTCGTCATTCGCCGACACTGCCTGACCCTGCTGAAGAACCGTCTGCCCCGATTTCGAGTGCGGCGTGGACACCGGCTCCCGATATACATCGGGTGTACGCAGCCTAGACCACCGGATGATTACATCCGCTCTGCCAGCGGTGGTACTCAAGCACATCCGAAAACGTATGGTCTTCAGGAGGCAAAGATGAGCTTGGACAATACCTTACATCCCGCCAAATCGGGACGCGAAGAACTGGTTCCGTCGCGCTACGCGGTGCGGATCGGCGAGATTGACGTACTTGTCATCAGCGATGGCGTGCTGCCGCTGCCAACCGCAATGTTGGGACACAATGCCAAGCCGGCCGATCGTGCGGCCTGGCTCGGCGATATGTTCCTGCCGCAGGACGCCTTCGATTGGGCACTGAATGTGGTCGTGGTGCGCAGCGGCGACCAGACCATCCTCATCGACGCCGGGCTGGGATTGGACCCGGACCTGAACTTGCCGCGGGCAGGGCAGTTGATCAGGCGACTGGAGGCGGTCGGCATCGATCTTGGATCCGTCACCGACGTGGTGCTGACCCACATGCACATGGACCATGTTGGCGGGCTTCTCGTCGACGGCGTGAAGGAACGGCTGCGTCCGGACCTCAGGATCCACGTGGCAGCAGCCGAGGTCAAATTCTGGGAAGAGCCCGATTTCTCCCACGTCTCGATGCCGCCGGGTTTTCCGGACGCGCTTCGGGCGGCCGCCAAGAAGTTCCGGAAAGAGTATGAGAGCCACCTGCGGCTGTTCGATGACGAGTACAAGGTTGCGCCGGGCGTGGTCGTCTCCCGCACCGGCGGCCACACTCCCGGGCACAGCGTGGTCCGCGTGGCCTCGGGCAAAGACCGCCTGATGTTTGCCGGCGACGCCGTGTTCGCTGTTGGCTTCGAACACCCCGATTGGTTCAATGGTTTCGAACATGATCCTGAAGAGGCGGCCCGCGTTCGCGTCCGGCTTCTGCGGGAACTGGCAGAGACCGGCGAGCTGCTTGTCGCCACGCATATGCCGTTCCCCTCCGTCGGCCATGTTGCCGTCGATGGCGACGCCTTCCGTTGGGTACCGGTCTTCTGGGACTACTGAGCGCTTATTGCGTTACAGCGAAACGAAACGAGGCAGCGCACCACTAGTCGATCGCTGCCTCGTGCGTCACTGCCGAGTTTGCGATTACGCGCTCTAGTTTTTCCGGAAGACGAAGCTTGCCGTCCATCCCGTGATGACGGCGAGCAATACGGCAAAGCAGCCGTAGGTGATCGGCCGCTCATGCGCGGCGTCGGTGATGGTCTGCTCGATGCCTGTCTTGATGACGCGCAGCGGCAGGGTTCTTTCCACGACGAACTTGCCGCTCTTGAAGAGATAGGCATGGACCGTGTGCACGCCGTTCGGCACGTCGGCCGGCAGGCGCAAGGTTGCCCTGAACAGGCTGGAGCTGACGAAGCGGACGCCGGCGGGATCGCGGACATAGAGGCCTCCGGCCTCCTGCAGTCGCCGGAAGGCATCGCGGAATTCCGTCAGGTCGCTGGCATTGTTGCTGACGAAGCCGATCGGCGTCAGCGGAATATGATCCATGCCGATGCCGTGGTCGTTGAGCGAAAGCGGCGTGGTGATGCTGTCGATGGCGCGGGTGCTGGAAAGCGAATAGGCCTCGGGCACGCGCTCGAAAGTCATGGACCGGGTGTTGACCCAGATGCCGAAGACCCGCTCCTTTCTGCGAACAGTGGCGTTCTCCCGCGGCCCTTCCAGGACGACGACGATGTCATATTGCCCGATCGCCAGCAGCAACTGATCGGTGTTCGACAGCGCGCCAAAAATCGTCAGGTCCGCGCCGGTAAAATCGGAAGTGATGGCGATCTCGCTGGTGGAGGTGCCGATCTCCATGTCCTCGCGCGACGAGGTCGACGTTGACGGCTGGTCGAGCAGCACCTGGGCTTGCACAGCAATAGGCGCAATGAGCAGCGCAAGGGCAACCAGGACAGGACGCATCAACGGCCCGCCCCCTCGATGACGACGGAATAGATATCGGCAGGTGTGACGACCAGCCCCACCGCAAGGCGAAGGCCGACGGCAAGCACCAGCAGGCCGAGAAGCGCGCGCAGCTGTTCGCCGCGCAGCCTCTGGCCGACGCGCACGCCATATTGCGCGCCGATCACGCCGGCGACCATTAGCACGAAGGCAAGCACGATATCGACCGAATAGTTCGTCGCGGCCTGCACGACGGTCGTATAGGCGGTCACGAAGATGATCTGGAACAGCGAGGTGCCGACCACGACATTGGTCGGGATGCGCAGCAGGTAGATCATGGCAGGCACCATGATGAAGCCGCCGCCGACGCCCATGACCGAGGTGAGGATGCCGATCCCGAAGCCGAGCGCGATGACAGGAATGACGCTGAGATAGATCTTGGATTTCTTGAAGCGCATCTTCAGCGGCAGCCGGTGCACCCAGTTGTGGCCTGGCCTTCTCGCCGCGGACGGTTCGTTGCGCGCGGCGCGGCGCATGGCGTTCAGGCTCTCCCAGAGCATCAGCCCGCCGATCGTGCCGAGAAAGACGACATAGAGCAGCGAGATGATGAGATCGAGCTGGCCGATGCGTCTGAGCAGCGAGAATATCCAGATGCCGACGGTCGCGCCGACCAGACCGCCGATGAGCAGCACCGTGCCGAGCTTCATGTCCAGCGTGCCGCGCCGGAAATGCGTGAGCGCGCCCGAGATCGAGGAGGCAACCACCTGGTTGGCTCCCGTGGCGACCGCAACGACGGGCGGGATGTTGTAGAAGATCAGAAGCGGCGTGATGAGAAAGCCGCCACCGACGCCGAACATGCCGGACAGGAATCCGACGGCCGCACCCATGCCGAGGATGATGAAGATATTCACCGAGAGTTCGGCGATCGGCAGGTAGATTGTCACGGCCTGTCCCCGTTATCGGCGCCAGTGAGACCAGGCGCCTTTTGAATTTTCCCCGTTTGAATGACCGATCCTATCGTGAAATCATTGCCAGAGGTTTAGTAAAATGCGTTATGCCGCGGCGCGATCAGGCAAGCGCCTGTCAAGCGGCTGCAGCGCTCCCCCAGGGGGCAAGTGATTGCCACCCGCGGGCAAAATGACTGCATGACGGAATATGACATTGAAAATTTGCGACAAGCCGCACAACCCGTGGCATAAGGGCGCCCGAAACTCCCAAGGCGACCTATCCAGACTATGATCCGTATCGAAAATATCAGCAAGCAGCTCAGCCACCGCATTCTCTTCATCGAAGCGTCAGCAGCCCTCAACAAGGGCGAGAAGATCGGTCTCGTCGGCCCGAACGGCGCCGGCAAGACCACGGTTTTTCGGATGATCAACGGCGAAGAGCTTCCCGACGAGGGGCAGGTGGCGGTCGAGCGCGGCGTCACCATCGGCTATTTCAACCAGGATGTCGGCGAGATGTCCGGGCAGAGCGCGGTTTCGGCCGTCATGGATGGCGCAGGCCCCGTCAGCGTCGTTGCTGCCGAATTGCGCGAGCTGGAAGCCGAGATGGTCGATCCGGATAAGCTCGACGAGATGGACCGGATCATAGAGCGTTACGGCGAGGTGCAGGCGCGCTATGAAGAGCTCGACGGCTACGCCCTGGAGGGCCGCGCCCGCGAGGTTCTGGCGGGCCTGAGCTTCAGCCAGGAAATGATGGACGGCGATGTCGGCAAGCTGTCGGGCGGCTGGAAGATGCGCGTGGCGCTCGGCCGCATCCTCCTCATGCGCCCCGACGTCATGCTTCTCGACGAACCGAGCAACCATCTGGATCTCGAAAGCCTGATCTGGCTGGAGCAGTTCCTGAAGGATTATGACGGCGCATTGCTGATGACCTCGCACGACCGCGAGTTCATGAACCGCATCGTCACCAAGGTCATCGAAATCGACGGCGGCACGCTCACCAGCTTTTCCGGCGACTATGAATTCTACGAGCAGCAGCGGGCGCAGAACGAAAGGCAGCAGCAGGCGCAGTTCGAGCGCCAGCAGGCGATGCTTGCCAAGGAAATCAAGTTTATCGAGCGCTTCAAGGCGCGCGCCTCGCATGCCTCGCAGGTGCAGAGCCGCGTTAAGAAACTGGAGAAGATCGACCGCGTCGAGCCGCCGAAGCGCCGCCAGACGGTCGCCTTCGAATTCCAGCCCGCGCCGCGCTCAGGCGAAGACGTGGTCAGCCTGAAGAACGTGCACAAGAAATATGGCAGCCGCAGCATCTACGAGGGCCTCGATTTCGTCGTGCGCCGTCGCGAGCGCTGGTGCATCATGGGCATCAACGGCGCCGGCAAGTCGACGCTTCTGAAGCTGGTGACGGGGTCGACCGAGCCGGACCAGGGCAGCGTCGCCCTCGGCGCCAGCGTCAAGATGGGCTATTTCGCCCAGCACGCTATGGACCTGCTGGATGGCGAGCGCACCGTGTTCCAGTCGCTGGAGGACGCGTTTCCGCAGGCAGGACAGGGGCCGCTGCGCGCGCTGGCCGGCTGCTTCGGCTTTTCCGGCGACGATGTCGAAAAGAGATGCCGGGTCCTGTCGGGCGGCGAGAAGGCGCGCCTCGTCATGGCGATCATGCTCTTCGACCCGCCGAACCTGCTCGTTCTCGACGAGCCCACCAACCACCTCGACCTCGACACCAAGGAAATGCTCATCAAGGCGCTGTCCGAGTATGAGGGCACGATGCTCTTCGTCTCGCACGATCGCCATTTCCTGGCTGCACTCTCCAACCGCGTGCTCGAACTGACGCCAGAGGGCATCCACCAATATGGCGGCGGCTACACGGAATATGTCGAGCGCACCGGCTACGAGGCTCCCGGCCTGCCGTTAGCCCGCTAATAAGATCGAGAGGCCGGCGCGATCAGCCGGCTTCGCTTCCCCGTCTCAGCGATTGTTGCCGCCCCAGGATTGCAGGCAGGAAATGACTGCGCATCCGCCGTCGCGGCTCGGGATAACAGATTGCCTTGCTTCCGTCCCGGTGCCGCAGAGGGAGCCATTGCTCACATAGCGATCGTAAAGCTGCGCTCCGCTCCTCGATGGATAGCGGAAGATGACTGCCCGCTCCTTGTCGAGAGTGTCCTGGATGGCCGAACATGTCATGGACCCGGAGTTGTATCGGCTGATGGCAAGCGCATCGCCAGCCGGAAACGCGAGTACCGCCGCCAGATAGCCCGCGCGACTGCAGAGCAGACGCTGCAGTCGAAGACGCTTTGATATTGCAGACATAAGGCTTTCCTTCCGCGCAATGATCGTGGTCGAGCGCAGCTGGGGCGGCGCTGCGATCTTCAATGACAAATAGAAAACCGCTCCAGAAATCCAGATCGCAGGAATCGCAGCAAACGGACTAGCTGAACACGTTTTCGTGCGCGCAGGGAGGTCCACGACGCATATGTATTCCAGAAAAAGCATCAGAGTGGCGCAGTATATCTTGAATTAAATTGAAATTGATTAAAATTTTACCAATTAAAAATTAACGTTACTATTAATACTGAAGTATTGCTCCGTACAATACTATTGCCTTTAACCGATCGTTTACATAATCGTTCGCCCATTAACGGTTTGTTAAGCGTTACCGGAGAGGCCCCAAAATGAAACGTCATGGTATTTTGATTGCAGCAAGCATTGCACTTTTGATGGGCGGCAGCAGCCTGGCACAGGCGCGGACGGCCAATTGCTCGGATGCCGGAGCGGGATCCGTAGAATGCGTGGTCAATCGGCCGGTGAACACAATTCCGGCGGCCAAGGGATTTGAAGACTTCGGTAGCCGGAATGGGCGCGGTCCCAATTCCGGCAGCTCGACCGGCGGCAAGACCTCCGGCAATGACAGCGCATCCAATTCAGCCGGCGACAAGGGATCCTCGAACGACGACAAGGGCGGCGGCAACAGCCAGGGCAATGGCGACCAGGGCAACGGCAACCAAAGTGGTGGCGACCAGGGCAAGGGTGATCAAGGCGATGGTGACCACGGCAAGGGCGACCATGGCCACGGCGACCACGGCAAGGGCGACCACGGCAAGGGCGACCACGGCAAGGGCGACCATGGCAAGGGCGACCACGGCCACGGCGACCACGGCAAGGGTGATCACGGCAAGGGTGACCACGGCAAGGGCGACCATGGCCACGGCGACCATGGCCACGGCGACCACGGCAAGGGCGACCACGGCAAGGGTGACCACGGCAAGGGCGACCACGGCAAGGGTGACCACGGCAAGGGCGATCACGGCAAGGGTGATCACGGCAAGGGCGACCACGGCAAGGGTGATCACGGCAAGGGCGACCACGGCAAGGGTGACCACGGCAAGGGTGATCACGGCAAGGGCGACCACGGCAAGGGCGACCACGGCAAGGGCGACCATGGCAAGGGCGACCACGGCCACGGCGACCACGGCAAGGGCGACCACGGCAAGGGTGATCACGGCAAGGGCGACCACGGCCACGGCGACCACGGCAAGGGCGACCACGGCAAGGGTGACCACGGCAAGGGCGACCACGGCAAGGGCGACCATGGCAAGGGCGACCATGGCAAGGGCGACCATGGCAAGGGCGACCATGGCAAGGGCGACCATGGCAAGGGTGACCACGGCCAGAACAGCGGTAGCGGTCACACCCCGCTCTGATTGCCGCACCGCACCGCCGGAAGTGAAGAGCGCTTATCGGCCGGCTTGAGTTGCGAGCCGACACCGACCGGAAATCATGATGCGCGCGAAGGGAGACCGTCGCGAGCAGGGCCGCTTGACATGCACAAAGGCCCGGCGGAGGATTCCGACCGGGCCTTTTTGGGTAGAGCGCAATAGCGCTTACTTGTTCTTGGCCAGCAATGCCTTGACGACCTTGTCCGTCACCTTGCCGTCAGGCTCCATGCCGATCGACTTCTGGAAGCTCTTCAGCGCGGCGACCGTCTTTTCGCCCATCGAGCCATCCGGCGGGCCGGCGTCGAAGCCGTTATTGTTGAGGATGGCCTGGATGTTGCGGATCGCCTTCTTCATGTCGACCGAGGCGGTGTGGACGCCCTTGCCGGTCCAATCGTCGGGAATGTCGGCGCTGTTGGCCTTGCTGTCGACCGGCTGCGGCTTCCAGGTGTCGACCGCGGTGCGGGCGGCGTTCAGCTGGTCCGGTTTCATGGCGTTGGCGACTTCGTCGCGCTTCTGCGCCGCATCCTTGTCGCCGCCCTTGGCTGCAATGGCGAACCACTTGTAGGATTGGCCGAGATCCTGCTTCACGCCGTTTCCGCGGGCATAAAGGATCGCAAGGTTGAACTGGCTGTCCGATATGCCGAGATTGGCGGCCTTCGTGAACCAGTCGGCCGCCGTATTGTAGTCCTGCGGGCCGGTAGCGCCTGACGCATACAGGACTGCGAGGTTGTGCATCGCGCTGGCATTGCCGGCATTGGCGGCGCGCTCATAATAATCCTTGGCCTTGGCAAGGTCGCGATCGACGCCGTTGCCCTTCTCATAAAGGCTGGCCAGGCGATATTGCGCCGGCGCAAAGCCGCGATCGGCCGAAAGCTGGTACCAGCTGGCTGCCTGCTTCATGTCCGCCGGCACGCCGCGGCCGTCTGTGAAGAGCGCGCCGACTTCAAAGAGCGCCAGCGGATCGCCGTTCTTTGCCGCATCGGCAAGCGCAGGCGGCTGGATGGTGCTGGGAACGATGATCGACGGCTGGGCAGGAGCGCCGGGTGCCGTTGCCGTCGTTGCTGCCGGAGCGGCTGCCTGCGGTGCGGCGGCCGTGACATCAGGGGCAGCCGGCGCCGGCGTGCTGGGCACAAAGCCGGATGCGCCCTGCGCAGGGGCCGCAGCGCTAGGCGGCGTGAACGTCTCGCCCCCGGCATCGAGCGGGCTTGCCGACGTCAGGTGATTTTCCGTTCCAGCCGGAGGGACGCCAACGGGCGGCTGGGCAGCCGGCAGCTGTACGTTCTCATCGATCGAGGGCGGCATTGCGGCTACATTGCCGAGATTGGCCTGAGCTACCGGTGCCGTTGGCGTAGCGACGGGCTTCGCCGGGTTCTCGGTGGCCGAGGTCAGGGCGGAGATTTCAGCCGGCGGCGGCGCTTTCTTGCCATGCGTCAGCGTGTTGACGAGCGGGAAGGCCATGATCGCTAGAAGCGCTGCGCCGATGGCAAGCAGGATAGGCCGGCGGAAGCGCGAGAATGCCTTGCCGCCTTTGTTGCCGCCGTCCTTGGCGTTGGGCGAGATGCGCTGCGTCTGGTCCACTTCCATTGCAGCCGCCTGTGCGGCGCGACGGGCAGCGGCGATATAGTCGGCACGTTCGCTTTCGCTCGGGGCCTTGGCATTGCCGGAACGGGCCGCCGTCTGGCTGGCGCGGACGCGCTCGAGGATCTTGCGAACATCAGGCGCGCCCGAGCCCGGCTCCAGCAACTCGTTGGCTTCCTCCGACGGCATGACATCGACCGGATCGATCGAGGGGGCCGGATCGATCATAGGGCGCTCGCCGGTTACAGCAGCCGGTTCCGCGGCCTTGCGGCCGGAGAGAAACCGCTTTCCGAGGCTGGCGAACAGGCTGGACTTGATGCCGGCCTTCTTTGCTTCCGCCTTGATTTCCGCCATCGCTGCGGCGTCCATCGCCGTGCTCGCAGCGGCAGCTGCCATCGACGCTGCAACCGGCTGTTCCGCGACCGTCGAGGTGCGGATGATCGGGGCCGGGCGCACCGGGGCAGCCGTCATGACCGGCGCGTTTGCCGCGCTCGCATAGGCCTGATGGCTCTGCTCTTCCTCGACATGAAACGGATCGACATTGTATTCGGCTGCCGGCATGCGCGGCGCGGGCCGGCTGCTTTCCCGGCTTGTTTCCATGTGGTCCAGCCGGTCGGCGATCTGTACGAGCGTGCCGTGCAGCGCTTCGAAGGTCCGATGCGTCCGCTCGTCGCTGTTGCGGCTGATATCCTCGAGATGCCGCAGATCTTCGGCAAGTGCCGCGATCGCCGACATGTCGGCGGCCGGGACGGCACTGCCGCCAAGCGTTCCATTGCGGGAATAGGCCTCGACGACAGCTTCCGCCGCCTGCCGGGCCGCCTCGATAATATATTCGTCGCTGGTCGCCATATAGTCTTCGAGCGCGCCCATGCGGCGGTCGAACTCGGCGGGGAACTCGCCGCCGGCGTCGCCGCGCGGTTCGCTGATCATCCGGGAGAGATAGGCGATCTGCTCCTCCAGACCGCGCAGCGCATGCGAATCCGTCGGGGCTGCGGCCGTGCTGGCCTCAAGTCTGTCGGCGATATCGGCGAGCCGGCTTTCCAGCCGGTAGACCACATCCTCATCGAGGGCCGAGGCGGGAGGTGCGGGCTGGAAATCGATCGCTTCGATACGGCGGGCGAGGTAGTCGAGGCGTTCCGCCAGCACATCGTTGACCGAGCCATGCTCGAGCGCGTCGATCTTCTGCGAGATATCGGCAAGATGACGCGTCAGGTCCGGCTGCGGTTCTGCTTTCTGCGAGCGCTCCATCAGGTAGGAGAGCTGGTCGAGGCGCTCTTCGAGCTTTGCGACCGATTCCCCGTTGCCGAGTTCCTCGATGCGCATGGTCAGCGCTTCGATCCGGTGCGCGAGGTCGTCGACCGGCTGCTGCTGCGCGGTCTGGCGGCCCATGAGGTCGATCTGGTCGCCGAGATTGGCAAGGCGGCCTTCCAGACGCTGGATCAGCATGGGATCGGCGGCATTCGCGGCTGTCCGGCCGGTGGCGGCAATGGCCCGGCTGATCTCGTCCAGCCGCATGTCGATTGCGGAGAATTGTTCGCTGAGCGCGACGCCCTGCGGCTGCATCATATTGCCAAGCTGCTCCATGGCCGTGGCGATGGAGATCAGCTTCTGTTCCAGCGCATGCACGGCCGGGCTGTCATTCATGCCGCCGAGCTGGCGCTTCATGTCGTCGAGACGATAGGCAAGAGAAACCAGCTCTTCCTGCAGGCCCGATGTATCGAGCGCCTGCAGCCGGTCTTCGATGCCGTCCCAGCGGTTTTCCATGCCGCGCACGGAATCCTCGCGGGCAAGCCCGTCCATCAGCGAGCGCAGTTCTTCAAATTCCGTTTTCAGCCCTGCCGTTTCCGGCGCCCCGCCCGTATGACCGAGCTGGTTGATGCTCTCGGCAAGCCGCGCCAGGTCGTCACGCACGTCGCCGGCGAAGTTGCGATCCTCGGCATTGGCCTTGATGGCGCGGATTTCTGCCCTGAGCGCGCTCATCTCGCGCCCGACGCCGTCGGCGATATCCTGCTTCAGGTCCTTGCGGAGGCTGACGAGAGCCTGCGCGATCTCTGTCATCGCATCCGGGTTTGCAAGCGGGCTTGCCGGGCGCTGCGGGGCAGGCGCGGCCGTTCGCTGCGCCGGCCGCTCGAAGGAGCGCGAAGCAAAGGACTGCGGTTCGGGATGGGAAGGCTCGTCGTGGCGGCTATAGCTGCGTTCGCGGCTCGCCTCAAGCGCGCGCTGGCGCTGGCGGATTTCCGTGAGCGGGTCGGGCCGGCTGATGGGCTCCGGGCGCTGCTCGGCGCGAGCCGGCCGTTCCTGGCCGCGGCTGCCATAGGCGTCGCGTTCGCCGCGGGCTGCCATCGGCGCCCTTTCGGCATAGGCCACGCGATCGGTAGCGGCAGCATAGGCAGGCGCCGTGCGCTGGCGTGCGTCGTGCACGCCACCTGATCCCATCAGTCCCTCGATACGAGCTTCCAGTCCCTCGATCGTGCGGCTCAACGCATCGAGAGAGGTCCTGTCGCTCATGCCGGGAGGATTTGATCGCGATCCGCTCATCTTTTGCTCGCTTCGACGTTGAGCCCTTAATGGGCCACTTCCTGTTCAATCCGACTGCCGTCCTCCTGATCCGAGGCAAAGGCTATCGGCAACCGTCTGGCAAGGATTAGCTTATTAGACTTTCCTCAAGCTGACGGCCGGGCGGCGTTCCCTGGAAAACGCGAGACAATAAAGGGAAACACGGATCACCACTTTCACCGCGCACAATTCATTAGACGTGGTAAACAAGCGGTTAATTTCCGTCGGATTTTTTTAACCTTTTGTTGCGAGTTGGCCATTCGCTCCGCAACCAGGCCGGCATTTGCAATTTCTAAAATTAGTATCGACACAAATAAAACTATAAATTGCCCTAGGCCAGAAGCTTGGGATCATCGAGCATGATCGCATCGGGCAGACTTTCGGCAATCCTTGCAAGCCCATCGCCATCCACCTTGCCGACGGGGTAAGGCGGATATTCCGGCAGCGGTACGCTGCGGGGCTGGCCGACCATGATTGCGAGCCGCAATCCGCTCTCGCGCACCGATTTCGCTCTCTCTTCGGTCAGCGCCCCCTGCCAGAGCCGGAACCAGTTCGCGCCTGCGAGCCGGGCGTTGACAGCCGAATCCGGATCACTGACAAGCGCGAGGATCGCCATGTCGGCCGCCATTCCCCGTGCCGCCCGGATCAGCGCGACATCGCGTAAGCCGAGGATGGTGCGCGCGGTCGCGCCGGCGGAGGCCACGGAAGCGATAATGGCTGGAAGATGGGTCTCCTCCATCAGCTTCACATCCAGCAGCAGGCCGAGCGGATACGATGCGGATATGGCCTCCGGCAGCGTCATCACGGAGGGCAGCAATTGCCGCAAAGTCGCAAGGTCAAGCTCGGCAACGGTACGCGGATCGCCGCATAGCCGCTGCAGATCGGCGTCATGGACGCAGACGTGCACACCATCCGCCGTCACCCTCACGTCGGTTTCGACCGCATCGGCGCCGGCCGCCTCTGCCGCGCGAAAGGCCTCCGCACTGTTTTCCGCCGCCAGCAGCGCGCCGCCGCGATGGGCGATGACGAGCGGTTTGTGCGAGGCATCCGTCCATGATCCGAAAGTCATCGGTATTTCACCTGGGCTATGAAGAAGGATCCGCTTTTGTCCGATTCAAGTGTCGGCCTTGCGACAGGGCCTAGTACCAGGGCCTAGTAATCAAGCTCGTCGGATGAAAACCAGACGTCGCGATAGACCGCCATGGCACTATCGTCGGGAGCGCGGCTTTCGGTCGGCCATAGCGAGCGTACGCGCCGTGCGTCACGTCCGTTTGGCGTGCGAACGCATTCGTCGGTGCTTGATGCGCCAACGCAGGGAATGAACCAGGATGGCATCAACGGCTTTGCCCGAAATCCGGCGTCAGTCCGGGTGACGAGCATGGCAAGGCCGATGTCGTCGGCAGGGCGCCAGGGAAAGATCATCCGCCCGCCCGGGCGCAGCGCCTTCAGCCAGGAAAGCGGCGGACGGGCGACGCCGGCATTGACATAGATGACGTCAGAGGGCGGAAGGGGCTGTATAGTCGCGTCCGCCTGGATGATATCGACGCCCTCGAAGGGGACGAGATTGTCCCGCGCCCGGTTCGCCAGGCCATCCTCTCTCTCGAAGCCATAGACATGCCCGTTCGGCAGCACCAGCATCGACAGCAACGCGGTATAGTATCCCGCGCCCGCGCCTATATGGGTGACGGTCTCGCCGCTTTGGGGCGCGACCGCGCCGATCCATGCTGCATGCAGAAACGGCTCGCCATTGTTGATGCCCTTGCCGACGTCGAGCGCAACCAGCGCATTCTGGTAAAGGTAGATCGGGTCGGCGCTCGGCGTTTCAAAATATTGCGACCCGACCATGATGTGCCAGGGACCGGGCGGCAGGAAAGCCTCTCGTGGTACGATCTCGAATATCCGCTCCAGACGCGGATCGGCGGACTTGCTCGCCGCCGCCATCAGCCTGGCATAGAAATGCCTGATCTCGTCGAGTGTCGCTCTGCCTGTCGCAGGCATGGTCGTCCTCCATAAGCCCGTCGGTGGAATTTGACGCGGGATACCATCATTCGGAGTTGTATTTGCCGCAAGCGATTTTCTTGTTGTGATGTTGTAATGCTGCCGTCGATTGGCAAGGATAGTGTTTGATCGCATAAATTTGACGTTTACGCGCACGTCAATATTTTATATGCATTATGGCCGCCGGCTTGCGAATTGGAGGATTTGAGACAATGCCCACCTACAAGGCCCCTGTGAACGATACGCTTTTCGTTCTCAACGACGTTCTCGGGCTGGAGCGTTATAACAATCTTCCCGGTTTTGCCGACGCTACCCCTGACATGATCGAGGCCATCCTCGGCGAGGCGGCGAAGATGGCGGAGGAGGTTCTGTTTCCGCTGAACTATTCCGGCGATCAGGAAGGCTGCACCCGCCACGCTGACGGCACTGTCTCGACACCGAAGGGCTTCAAGCACGCTTACGACGCCTATCGCGAAGGCGGCTGGATCGGGCTTGCCGTGCCGCAAGAGTTCGGTGGCCAGGGGCTGCCCTATACGCTGCATGCTGCAGTCTGCGAATACACCTCTGCTGCCAACATGTCGCTGATGATGTACCCTGGTCTGACGCAGGGCGCGATTGCCGCCATCCTCGCTCATGGCTCGGACGAGCAGAAAAAGACCTATTTGCAAAAGATGGTCGAGGGCACATGGTCCGGCACGATGAACCTGACCGAACCGCATTGCGGCACGGATCTCGGCCTTTTGCGCACCAAGGCGGTGCCGCAAGCCGATGGAAGCTACAAGATCACAGGCCAGAAGATCTTCATTTCTGCCGGCGAACACGACATGACGGACAATATCGTCCATCTGGTGCTCGCCCGCATCGAAGGCGCGCCCGAGGGTACCAGGGGTATCTCGCTCTTCATCGTCCCGAAGTTCATGGTCGGCGAGGATGGTTCGCTCGGCGCGCGCAACGGCGTTTCCTGCGGTGCGATCGAGCATAAGATGGGCATCCATGCAAACGCCACCTGTGTCATGAATTACGACGAGGCGACCGGCTATCTGATCGGCGCTGAAAACCGCGGCCTCAACGCCATGTTCGTGATGATGAACGAAGCCCGCGTCAGCGTCGGCCTGCAGGGTGTCTCGGTCGCCGAGATCGCTTATCAGAATGCCGTCGCCTATGCCCGCGACCGGCTCCAGGGCCGCTCGCTCTCCGGCCCCAAGGCGCCGGACAAAAAGGCCGACCCGATCATCGTTCATCCGGATATCCGCCGCTCGCTGATGACCATGCGCGCCTTCAACGAGGCCGGCCGCGCCTTCCTGCTCTGGACTGCTCTGAAGTCTGATATTGCCCACCGCGCGACGGACGAAAAGGAGCGCCAGACCGCCGACGATATCCTTAGTCTTGTCACCCCGATCCTGAAGGGTGTGATGACCGACAAGGGCTTCGAGCATGCGGTCATGGCGCAGCAGGTCTTCGGCGGCCATGGCTATATCGAGGAAAACGGCATGAGCCAGTATGTCCGCGATGCCCGCATCACCATGATCTATGAGGGCGCCAACGGCATCCAGGCGCTCGATCTTGTCGGCCGCAAGCTCGGCCTCAACGGCGGCCGTGCCGTCATGGCGCTCTTCAAGGAAATCGGCGATTTCTGCGAGGAAAACCGCAATGACGAAAAGCTCTCCTTCTTCACCAAGCAGTTGAAAAAGGGCTTGAACGACGTGCAGGCCGCGACCATGTGGTTCATGCAGCATGCCATGGCCAAGCCCGACAATGCCGGCGCCGGCTCGACCGATTATATGCACCTCTTCGGCCTTGTCGTTCTCGGCTATATGTGGGCAAAGATGGCAAAGGCGGCAACGGAAGGGCTTGCCGCAGGCGAGACCGCCCGCGAGGAGTTCCTGCGCAACAAGCTCGTGACCGCGCGCTTCTTCATGGAGCGCATCATGCCGGAGACCGCGCTGCGCAAGGCCCGCATCGAAACCGGTGCGGAAACGATGATGACGCTGAGCGCCGAGGCGTTTTGACGGGGGCCCCCCTTCTCCCCGAGGGGAGAAGAGAAGACGAATTCAACGGCCCGACGGCCGCCAGGGAGAAGACTGAAATGACCGACGTTTTCATTTACGACCACGTCCGCACGCCGCGTGGGCGCGGCAAGAAGGACGGGAGCCTGCATGAGGTTCCCTCCGTGCGCCTTGCCGCCAAGACGCTGGAGGCGATCAGAGACCGCAGCGGGCTCGATACCGCGACCGTCGACGACATCATCATGGGCTGCGTCGATCCGGTCATGGATGCAGGTGCCGTGATCCCCAAGGCTGCCGCTTTCGAGGCCGGCTATTCGACGACGGCGCCCGGCATGCAGATCTCCCGCTTCTGCGCCTCCGGCCTCGATGCCGTGAATTTCGGCGCGGCCAAGATCGCGCAAGGGGCTGACGACATCGTCATTGCTGGCGGCGTCGAGAGCATGTCGCGCGTCGGTCTCGGCATGTCGGGCGGCGCGTGGTTCATGGATCCGTCGGTGAATTTCCCGGCCTACTTCATGCCGCAGGGCGTCTCGGCCGACCTGATCGCCACCAAATACGGCTTCTCCCGCACCGACGTCGACGCCTATGCGGTCGAGAGCCAGAAGCGTGCAGCTCATGCCTGGAAGAGTGGCTGGTTCGACAAGTCTGTCATTCCGGTCAAGGACCAGAACGGTCTTGTGATCCTTGCCCATGACGAACACATGCGCCCCGGCACCGATATGCAGGCGCTGGCGGCGCTCAATCCTTCGTTCCAGATGCCCGGCGAGATGGGCGGCTTCGAGGCCGTCGGCATCCAGGCGCATCCGGAGGTCGAGCGCATCACTTACGTCCACCATGCCGGCAATTCGTCAGGCATCGTCGATGGCGCGGCTGCCGTCCTGCTCGGCTCCAAGGCCGGCGGTGAATCGATGGGCCTGAAACCCCGCGCCCGTATAAAGGCCTTTGCTAATATCGGCTCGGACCCGGCGCTGATGCTGACCGGCCCGGTCGACGTTACGGAAAAGCTGTTGAAGCGCACCGGCATGACGCTCGCCGACATTGACCTCTTTGAATTGAACGAAGCCTTCGCTGCCGTCGTGCTGCGTTACATGCAGGCCTTCGAGATCGACCACGACAAGATCAACGTCAACGGCGGCGCCATCGCCATGGGCCATCCGCTCGGCGCAACCGGCGCGATGATCCTTGGCACCGTGCTGGACGAGCTGGAGCGCCGCGACCTCAACACCGCGCTGGTAACGCTCTGCATCGGCGCCGGCATGGGCACGGCGACTGTGATCGAGAGGGTTTGAGGGCTAACCCTCCCCCTTTTGGGGAGGGTCGAGCGTAAGCGAGGGGAGGGGTTTCACCGCAAATTCCCCTCTCCAACCCCTCCCCACCAGGGGAGGGGCTTTGCCGCAAAGATCGTCCGGGAAAAGGAAATCCCACATGACCACCTACACGAACTTCACCGTCGAAACCGACGCCGACAATATCGCCCTCGTCACCTGGGACATGCCCGGCAAGTCGATGAATGTCTTCACCGAGGAGGTGATGGACGAGCTGAACGCCATCGTCGTGGAAACGAGCGCCGACACTACTCTCAAGGGCGTGGTCATCACGTCAGGCAAGTCCACCTTCTCCGGCGGTGCCGATCTTTCGATGATCAAATCGATGTTCACCTTCTACAACGAGGAGAAGGCGAAGGACCCGGCTGCGGCAGCGCAAAAACTCTTCGATCTCGTCGGGCAGATGACCGGCCTCTTCCGCAAGCTGGAAACCTCGGGCAAGCCTTGGGTCTCGGCGATCAACGGCACCTGCATGGGTGGCGCCTTCGAAATGTCGCTTGCCTGCCACGGCCGGGTCGTCTCCAATTTGAAGAGCGTCAAGATCGCGCTGCCCGAGGTGAAGGTCGGCATCTTCCCCGGCGCCGGCGGCACGCAGCGAATCTCGCGGTTGACGGATGCGCAATCGGCGCTGCAGATGATGACGACGGGCCAGTCGCTGAACGGCGCCCGCGCCAAGGCGATGAACCTCGTGCATCAGGTCGTCGAACCGGACCAGTTGATCATAGCCGCAAAGCAGATGATCAAGGACGGTCTGAAACCCATCGCTCCCTGGGACGAAAAGGGCTTCAAGGTGCCTGGCGGCGGCATCTGGACGCCAGCTTCCGCCCAGCTCTGGCCGGCAGCGCCCGCCATCCTCCGCCGCGAGACCGCAGGCAATTATCCCGCCGCACTCGCGATACTGAAATGCGTCTATGAAGGCCTGCAGGTACCCTTCGACACAGGCCTCAAGATCGAGCAGCGCTATTTCACCCAGGTACTGCAGTCGACCGAAGCCTTCTCGATGATCCGCTCGCTGTTCATCTCCATGCAGGAACTCGGCAAGGGCGCCCGTCGCCCGGCCGGCATCCCCAAGGCAGAGCTGAAGCATGTCGGCATCGTCGGCGCCGGTTTCATGGGTGGTGCGATCGCCTATGTCACGGCTGCAGCGGGCATCCGGGTCACGCTCATCGACCGCGAGATCGAGGCCGCCACCAAGGGCAAGTCGCATTCCGAGACCCTGGTCAAGGATTCTATTGGTAAGGGAAGGCTGACGCAGGAAGAGGCCGCAGCCCTTCTCGGCAACATCACGCCCTCGGCCGAATATGCGGACCTGAAGGATGCCGATCTCGTCATCGAAGCCGTCTTCGAGGACCGTGAGGTGAAGAAGGCGGTCATCGAGGCGGTCGAGGCTATCCTGCCGGAAACGGCGATCTTCGCCTCCAACACTTCGACGCTGCCGATCACAGGCCTTGCGAAAAACTCGAAGCGGCCGGACCAGTTCATTGGCATCCACTTCTTCTCGCCGGTCGAGAAGATGATGCTGACCGAGGTTATAACAGGCAAGGAGACGGGAGACCGCGCCCTTGCAGTCGCGCTCGATTTCGTCGCCGCGATCAGGAAGACGCCAATCGTCGTCAACGACACGCGCGGCTTCTATGTCAACCGCTGCGTCTTCCGCTACATCCACGAAGCCTATGACATGCTGATCGAAGGCGTCCCGCCGGCCATGATCGAGAATGCCGCCAAGATGGCCGGCATGCCGGTCGGTCCGCTATCGCTCAACGACGAAGTCGCGATCGACCTTTCCCAGAAGATCCTGAAGGCGTCAGTCGCCGATCTCGGCCCCGCGGCCGTCGCCCCGGAACATATGAAGCTTATCAACAGGATGGTCGACGAGCTCGACCGCCGTGGCCGCAAGAACGGCAAGGGCTTCTATGATTATCCCGCGAAACCGGCCAAGAAGTCGCTTTGGCCCGGCCTCAAGGAGTTCTACCCGCAGAAGAAGGCTTCCGAAGTCGACGTGACAGTGCTGAAACAGCGCCTGCTGGTGACCATCGCGCTCGAAGCCGCCCGCACCATGGAGGAGGGCATCGTCACCGATCCGCGCGAGGCAGACGTCGGCTCTATCCTCGGCTTCGGCTTTGCGCCCTACACCGGCGGCACGCTCTCCTATATCGACGGCATGGGCGTAAAGGCCTTCGTCACGCTCTGCGAAAAGTTAGCTACGGCTTACGGAGATCATTTCAAGCCGACCGCGCTGCTGAAGGACATGACCGCCAAGGGCGAGACCTTCTACGGCCGGTTTGATCCCTATGGAAAGAAGCAGGCCGCTTAGCCGGCTTTCCTCTTCTCCCCGCGGGGGAGAAGAGACCAAGCCACCTCCGCCCAGCCCTCTTCTCGCGGGGAGAAGGGGGGAGCCATCAACGCCTCACAAGCACCCTTGCCGTCACCGACTGCTCGATCCCCTTCAGCGTAAGCAGGCGCGTCTCGGTCCCGCTCATAAGGTCGGGCTCGCGGCCAGCCGTCTCACACGACACCAGGATCTCGCCCGCTGTGGCCTTGGATTCCAGCCTTGCCGCTAGGTTGACCGCGCCGCCGATCGCGGTGAAATCGCTGCGGAAGGTGGAAAACTCGCCGATCTCGACATCGCCGCTATGGATACCGACGCCGACGCCCAGCTTCTCATCAGGCATTCCCTCCAGATCCAGGTTCAAGGCGTCGAGCGCTGCGCTGCAGCTCTTCTGGATGTCGAGCGCGGCCATGATCGCCGCATAGGCGTGATCCCTGTTGGCGATCGGAAAATTGAAGATCGCCATCAGCCCGTCGCCCATCTGCTTGTTGACGATGCCGTCATGCGCCCAGATCGCCTGCGCGCAGAGATCCTGAAAAAGGCTGACGATCTCGCTGAGGCGGACTACCTCGATGCGCTCCGACAGTGCCGTGAACCCCCTGATATCTGCAAACAGAATGGTGGCGTTGGCGGTTATGTGACGCTGCTTTTTGACGTAGCGAAACGAACGCTCGCAGATCGTGCAGATGTTAGGGTTCATCTTGCTGCGGGTGATGCCGAAGGCGCGCAGGGGAAGGGCGAGCGGCCCGCGGATCGGGATCGGCACGCGCATCTGGTCCCAGCACCCCCGGCAGATGAGGGCGTTGGCATGATGGGTTGATCCGATCTGATCGGAAACTATTGTCATCTTCCGCTATCCGTCCCCCCGAATGGCTCGCTGGTTTATGACAGCTTGAGCTTGTGCCATCCTTCAGATTTTTGCAACTGTTGAAATATTAGGGTTATCGGAAGTAATTGGGATATCCGCCCTGTGGCCCACGGCATGGCAGGCTTGCAAAACATTACACCATATGGTGTAATGTAGGCATGGATCACTTGACGGATATATTGACGGCGATTTCGCATCCCACGCGCCGCGCGATCATCGGGCAGCTGGCCAATGGGCCGGCGCGCTTCCTGGATATCGCAAAACCCTTCGACACGGCCCTGAACGCGGTGACGAAACACCTGAAGCTCTTGGAAAGGGCCGGCCTGATCGAACGCCGGAAACAGGGCCGCGAAGTCTTCATCTCGTTCCGGGCCGAACCGCTTCGCGAGGTGGCTGAATGGATGAACGAATACGAGCACTTCTGGAACGAGCGCCTCGATCAATTCGAGGGTTACTTCAAGGAGAGGAACAGGGAGGAGAAAGACAGCAAATGAGGGCAACTGCAGAAACCGTGGCAATCAAGCTCGAACGGACGATCCCGGCGTCGCCGGGCAAGGTATTCGATGCCTGGCTCGATCCCAGCATTCCCGGCACACCCTGGCATGGAAACGAGAAACTGATCGTCGATCCCACGGTCGATGGGCTCTGGTACTGGCTCTCCCTCGGCAGCACGCCGCACTATGGGCGGTTCCTTGACATGGAACGGCCGGGCCTGATCCGCATATCCTGGATGTCGCCAAATACGCTGGGCCTGGAATCGACGGTCACCGTCACATTCGAGCAGGATGGCGAGGGCACGCTCCTGACCCTGGTGCACTCCGGCCTGCCCAACGACGAGATGGCAAGGGCTCACGAGAAGGGCTGGGGCGCCATCTCCGAACGATTCAGCGACATCTTTGCCGGCGGATCGCGCCGCAGTGCCTGATAGCCGCCCGTCCATCAATCAGGCGCGATGACGCCCAATTGCTCGAGGAATTAGCCATGACCGATACCCCGCCCGACGATGTGATCCGCCTCTGGCCCGAGGGGCCGCCGACCAGGCTGGAGGGCGTGGGGCCGGAAATCATCTTCAGCAAACCGGTCGGCACGGCCAGGTCCGCGACGATGCTGCGCAACGTGTCGGAGCCGACGCTCAGCGTCTTCAGGCCGGAAAGGCCGAACGGCGTCGGCGTGATCGTCTGCCCCGGCGGCGGCTGGCGCATCCTGGCGATGGAGCACGAGGGGACTGACGTCGCAAGCTGGCTGACGGCTGCGGGCTACACCGCCTTTCTGCTGAAATACCGGGTGCATGGCACGCCGGAAGCGCCTGAAGACTACGAAGCCTGGGAGCAGGCACTGATATCAGGCATCGACATGCCGCAGCGAGGGCGCAAGGCGCTGCGCGGCATGGACGAGGTGACGCCATACGGGATATTTGATGCTGCCCGGCAAGCCGCCGCTGACGACGGCCGCCGCGCCATCGCCATCGTGCGCGAACGGGCGGCAGAATGGGGGCTCTCGGCGGACAAGGTCGGCATGATCGGCTTCTCCGCCGGCGCGTTTCTGGTAACCGATGTGGCGCTCGATCCGCGCGCAGCCCCGCTCGCCTTCGCAGCACCGATCTATGGCGGCGAAACCCGGGGACGTCAGGTGCCTGAAGATGCCCCGCCGCTCTTCACCGTCGTCGCGCAGGACGACATCGTCGCCTACCGCATGGTCGAACGCCTCTATTCCGACTGGACCGACGCCGATCGCTCCGCCGAAATGCACATCTACCGCCGGGGCGAGCACGGCTTCGGCATGGCGAAGCAGGGGATGCCATCGGACGGATGGATCAATCTGTTTCGCGATTGGCTGGCGGATTTGGGCTTGAGCTAATCGTCAAGCAAGCCCCGTCGATATCTGCTCCCCCGTCAGAAGCGGTCACGCCACAGCCGCTGCGCCTGCTCAAGCCCCCAATTTCGGCTAAGCCCTACGTTGTATTTCTCATTTATTTAGGCGATGCTAATGTTGCGAGGGGTGGCTTAAACGTCGGGCAAGCCAATTCAGGCTCCGGAACGTAAGCCAATACATCGGGGGAGAAAATGAAAGTCACACGTCGTACCGTGTCGCTCGGCGGCATTGCCTTGCTTGCTGCAACCTCGCTTTCACCTGCACATGCCGTCGATGATCCGCTCGTCGATCCCTTCGAGGGGAGAAGCGATTTCTGGCTCGCCGTCGATGCGTATATCTACGGCTATCCGTTGGTAACGATGGAGATGACGCGTCGGGTGGTGACCAACGTCCCCAAGGTCAAGGGTACGAAAGGGCCGATGGGGCAGATCATCAAGCTGCGTGAATATCCCGATGCATCGTTCAAGGATGTCACGGCGCCGAATGCGGATACGCTCTACACGACGGCATTCATCGATGTGGAGAAGGAACCCTGGGTCTTTTCGATCCCTGACATGAAGGACCGGTATTTCCTGTTTCCCATGCTTGACGGATGGACCACGGTCTTCCAGGTGCCGGGCAAGAGAACGACGGGCGGCGGAGCGCAAACCTATGCGATCACCGGTCCCGGATGGAAGGGCGAACTCCCCGACGGCGTCACGGAATACAAGTCGCCGACCAGCATCGTCTGGATACTCGGACGCATCTATTGCACCGGCACGCCGGAGGACTACAAGGAAGTCCACGCCTTGCAGGATGAATGCAAGCTCGTCCCGCTCAGCAGCTACGGCAAGGAGTGGCAACCGCCGCTCGGCAAGGTCGATCCCAAGATCGATATGAAGGCAGCGGTCCGCGACCAGGTCAACCGGATGAATGCGGTCGAATATTTCACGCTACTCGCTGAGCTTTTGAAGGCCAATCCGCCCTCTGACGCCGACGCCGACATGGTTGCCAGGATGGCAGAAATCGGGATCGTGCCGGGGCAGGATTTCGACAAGAGCAAGCTGGATGCGCATTTCATCAAGCGCATCCCCGAAATCGCATTCGGGCGCATCATGCTGCACTTCAAGGCAAGCGACGGCGACATCAAGGATGTTAACGGCTGGGGCTACACGACCAAGACAGGCATCTACGGAACGGATTATGTGCAGCGGGCTCTGATTGCGGCCATCGGGCTTGGCGCCAACCGTCCCGAGGATGCCATCTATCCGACCTCGACGAAATCGAAGGACAGAGTTCTCGCCCGCGCCTATCGCGGGTCGGAAAATTATATCCTGACCTTTCCCAAGGACCAGATGCCGCCCGTGCGGGGGTTCTGGTCGATAACGATGTATAACGACAAGTATTTCTTCGTCGAAAATCCGCTCAACCGCTATTCGATCAGTGCGCGGCAGGATCTGAAGGCCAATCCGGATGGTTCGGTCGACATATACATCCAGAACAAATCTCCCGGCGCCGACAAGGAATCCAACTGGCTGCCCGCACCAAAGGAAAAGTTCATCCTGATGATGCGGCTCTATTGGCCGGACGACAAATCGCCGTCGATCCTCGATGGATCATGGGTGATACCCTCAGTCACGAAGGCGTGACAGCGGACCAAGAGATCGCAAGGGAGGGCCGGCCGGCATCCCTTGCGATGACGCCCGAGGTCAGTTCACGGGTGTGAGAACCGGAGCGCCCTTGTTCTTGAGCAGCACGACGACGAATTTCGCCGGCTTCGTCTTGCTCGCATTGCGGCCGACCACGTGAATGTCGGAAGGACCTTCGTAGTAGGTCTCCCCCGGCGACAGGGTGACTTCCTTTTCTCCCTTCACCTGCATCACGATCTGGCCTTCCAGAACGTAGACGAAGGCGTTGGCGTCATGCTTGTGGATGGGATCGGCGGCTCCCGGTCCATATTCGACCAATATCATCAGCCCCTCCTTGCCCGGATAGTTTGGCAGGTCCTTTTGCATGAGCGGCGTGACGTGGACTTCATTTTCGGCGGCAACCGCCAAGGTGCCGGGCAGGCAAAGTGCAGCCGACACAACGAGCCTTAACAAAGTTGAATTCATGGTCGTAGTCCCTGTGGTTGTTGATGAGAGCGGGGCACAGATTTCATAAATCCAGCAACGAATCCCCGGGCGCGATGTGCGGCACCCGTTGCGAAGTCGAGCCGACGAAGGTGGTGGTTTCGGCAAGCGGCGCCCGGCCCGTGCGGATGTAGGGTTCCTTGACGTCCTCGTAGCCGATCGACATGCCGCAGAAGAGCATGAGCCCTTCGGGCGGCGACAGGATCTCGGCAACGGTCTTGCGATAGACCGACCAGGCCATCTGGGTGCAGCTGTGCAACCCTTCGCCGCGCAGAAGCAGCATGACTGTTTGAAGATACATGCCGAGATCGGCCCATTGGGGGAAACCGAGATCGCGGCTGACGTAGCAGAACAGGGCGGCGGGCGCGCCAAAGCACTTCCAGTTCGCGGAAGCCGCTCTCTGGCTCGCCTCCCAGTCGCCATCGGCAATGCCGAGCGCGCTGTAGCGCTCATGACCGAAGGTGGACCGGCGTTCGCGATAGGGAGACTTCAGCGCGGACGGGTACATTTCATATTCCCGCTCGTCCCAGGGGTCCCCTGCGACCACGCGTTTGCCGGCGCGCTTCTTCAGCTCGGCAAGCGGCGCGCCCGTCACCACATAGATGTTCCACGGCTGGATATTCGATCCGGACGGAGCCCAGGCAGCAGCGGAAAACACGCGCTCCAGCACCTCGCTCGGGACCTCCCGATCGACAAACCCACGCACCGCCCGCCGGCTTTTGACAGCCTCATACACGTCCATGACCACTCGCCTTCTCTGCTATGCCCTTGGCAACCAGAAAGGTACCAAGCCGGGATAGGCGGACCAATTCTGCGGAGTGTTTGGCGAGGCACGACGTTTGATCAGGCGAAGGCATACGGAAGGTTAGGTGAAGTCATGCCGGCGCCGAGGTTAATTCGGGTTTAGCGGATGGATTCGGGGGTGTGCGTCTGGATGGCGAACCGGAGAAGACTTGCTGCGGTCTGCTCGTCGAACCGCCGCAAGGCGTCGCCGTCACCCTCTCATGGTTACTTCCGGCCGAAAGTGGCGAAATGATAATGCCGTTTAATTCCTTTCACCCATAAGACAATCATGTGACTCTAGGTGCAGAAATATTGACTCATTTCACCAATGACGCTCAATTGTTGAGGCCCGACTCAATCTAAGGTGACGTTGCTGCAATGAAGGAAATTCAACTACCGAGAGATGCCCTTCAGCGCGTTGATCTAGGAAAGGCATTTGCTGAGTACGATATAATTAGACGGTCAGCCGAGTTGTTCGTGTCGACGCCCGCAACACTTGCGGCGCTCAACAAATCTAACAATAGTTGTTTTTTTATTGGAAGGCGCGGCAGCGGAAAAACAGCTATTACAATAGAAATGGAGAGGAAGTCTCCACGCACGGTCACCATACTTCCTCAAATATTTGACCTAATCAAACTTCCGCTCGACGTCGCTGATTTTAAGGACACAAGGCAACGGCCATTCAAATCCCTCGTCTACGCGGTAGAAAGAGCGCTCCTCGGTGAATTAATAAAGCAATGGATTAAGGATAAAAAATTCGACTATGGAAGCGCACCGGATGTCGTCCAAAAAGAGCGTACGCTCATCGAGAATTTGGACTTCGAAGAGCGGTTTCTCAATCTATGCGACGAGATTTTCCAAGCTTTTCAGTCGGACAACGAAAGACTATGGCTGCGACAAATTAAGAGACGAGACGAACTTTTTAGAGCGATACAAGTTTACGGCGACGATGCTAACTATCACTATACCTTTCTTATTGATCGTCTCGATGAGTCGTGGGATGGGTCTGATACGGCGATTATTTGCCTGATGGCACTTATGCACGCGTCAGTGCGTCTCATTGCTAGCAATCCGTGCATTAAGCCATGTGTGTTTATTCGCGAAAATATTTACGATAGGATAAAAGCCGTCGACAATGAGTTTTCGAGGCTCGAGACGTCAGTAGTGTTTTTAGAGTGGACGGAAGCAAAGCTCGCTGAGTTCGTTGCACGACGTCTAGTTCACCCCTTCAATACAAAACCTAAGTTAGTCGATGCGTGGGGCTATTTCTTTCAAGAGGATAAGCCCGGTGACGCTATACAGCGCGTGATGGCATTGAGCCAACATCGACCGCGCGATGTGCTTATGTTGTGTGACTACGCAATTAAATCAGCGATAAATGAAAACCATCAAAAAATACAAGATTCTGATCTTAGAGATGCTGAAAAGAGATACAGTACGAGTAGATTGAAGGATTTGGGGGATGAGTATGCGGAAAATTATCCGAATATAAGCGTTATTATCGAGTATTTCTTTGGACTTGGCAATGAATTTACCATCTCTGCAATCGAGGATTTTATACAAAAACTATTACTTGAAGAAAAAATAAACAAGCATTGCAGTTCATGGTTCTACGATTATACCGTGCCGTTCAGATTTGTTGAGCTGTTTTATTCAATCGGATTTCTGGGACTGAGGGGAAAGCGAGGAGTCGTTTACAAAGATACCGGCGCGGACGCTAACACCAAGCCGTTGATTGATCATGCGACCACCTTCGTTGTCCACCCGACCTATTCTGCGGCCCTGAATCTTCGTCCGATTGTACTGAGTAATCTCTCAGAAGAAACAATACTACAGCATGAAGGAATTCTGGAGGACCTGCCTGATAGTTTTGGCTTGGACGAGTACAAGGAAACATTGAAAAAGACACTTGAAGATTTAAAGACTCTTCCCGTGGGAAGTGAGGGAGCAACTAGATTTGAAGATATCGTGGGCACGGTCATTAAGCTATGTTTTTTTAGGTACCTGACTAACGTGCAAGCAAAAGAGCGGACATACGACAGTTCTGTTATTAGGGACTGGATTGCATCAAATAGAGCGCCAAGCGGGTTCTGGGAGATGATTAGGCAAAAGCATGGTGCAACGCAGGTAGTGTGGGAATGCAAGAACTACGAAGATCTTCACTCTGATGATTTTCATCAGGTCCAGTACTATCTGAATAAAACTTCTGGCTACTTTGGGATAATCGCGTACCGAGGCGATAAGATAAAAGACAGCTATTTTAAGCACATATCGGCGATCGCAAATAAGAATGACAACGGCATAGTCATGCCGATCACTCAAAAGGATCTAGAGGTATTCCTTCGACAGGCAATTAAAGGCACGTCGAAGGAGAACCACATTCAAGACAGATATGACAATATCATCAGAATGATCTCATAAAGCAGTTGCGGCACGCAGGTGGGCGGAACCTAACTAGGTTTGAAGCAGCCGCACGAACCTGTCTTTATAGTGCGACGGTTCAGGTCGGCTAATGGTGAGGTCGCATTAGATCCAAAGCGGCCCTCGATATTCAATTGACGCCGCTGTTCTGGCGAGCCGGATAAGCGATAACAATCACTTATCCTCCTCTACATCCCCACCCCCATCACCCATGCCTACAATGCCCCCGCTTCCGTCGCCGGAGTGTTTCGCGAGACGTTCGCGGGCAGGCGGGGGCCGGCGCTTTCGTTTGATCCGTAACGTGCGGGAAGGGCGGAAGAGGTGAAAGTCGTGGGTAAGTATCGGGTTACTGATGTCTGCCCTATCAAGCCTCCCCCGGGCAGCCGTGCCCGGTTCGGTTGAGCCGTGCAAGTGGCAGGATTTCCCGAAAGGAAATCGCGAATGAAGCCATGCAGCGAGGCGAGGTGATCACCTGTAGGGGAGGGATGCCCCGAAAGAACGCCGAAGGCCACGCGAATGCGGAGCCACAGATTTATACAAAAATGAGGTTCCGCATTCGTGTGGGCTCTCCGATCAATTGGAGCAACGCATGCGGCCGGATTGGCCGCGTGGATGATGGAGCATGTCCGGAAGGGGATGGCGATGAAAAGCGAAGAGGAACGACGCCGGGAGATGGAGGAGGACAGGCGGCTCTTCATGCCCGGCCTTACCTATGGCGAGTACCGAAGGCTCACAGAGCGCGAGCAGCACCGCGCCTGTCAGAAGCTCACCAGCTCCCGGCCACCGTTCTCGGCTATTGGAAGAGCTGCAGCCTTTCCCCCTGTCGCCGCGCCAAGCGCTGCAAGGGGTTCCTGACGGAAGCGCAATATGAAGAGCGCTATCACCGTGCCTGTCCGCCCTGCGTCGGCAAGAGCGTGGAGCGCCATGCGGAAATCGTGAAGACGCTCAATGCGCTGGTGGAGCGGGCGAAGGAACTGCAGCGGGCCAGGGAAGAAAAGGGCCGGAAATGAAAATCTGCGGTCAGCACCCGGACCGGACCCGGTACGGCGCAAGCCAGGCTAGCGCTGTGGGGGCGGCCTATCGCCCCGCCGCCTCGAAGGTCTCGCCGGCAGCGACGTCGGCCGCCAGCTTCACCACCCCTTGCGCCCCATCATGCGCGGCAAGCCAGCGGCTGACCTTGCAGGCCGCCTTGGCGTAGAGGTCGCGGGTCTGGGCGCTCTCCACCCAGGCGTCGCGGGTGGTCGGCATGTCTGCCTCCGGCTCGAGGATGCATCGGTCGGCAGTCCCTTCCGGTTTCAGGTAGCGCGGATCGTTGGAAATATTGACGGCAAGGCCCTCGTCGAACCATTGCGGAATGGCCTTGTTCCAGGTCTTCTCAAGCCCGAGCCGGCTGTGCAGCTCGATATGGGAAAGCTCGTGGGCGGCGATGACTGCGTTTTCGCCGCGCGGCGAGAGGAAGAGCGCCTTGTCGAGCAGCGCGATCCCATGCGATTTGCCGCCCATCGGGTCGTAGCAGGCATCGGTCTTGCAGATCAGGATGCGCGGATTGCCGTCGAGCGCGCCGTAAAATGTCTTCACCCGATCGCGCGCCTGCGCCACGATCGCCTGCGCGTCCTGGCGCTCCTGCGCCGTCATCGATTTTTCGAGATAGAGATTGCCGCCCATGTCGGCAAAGCCATAGCAGGAAGGGCAGGCGACGGCCGCAGCCGCCGGATAGGCAAAGGCGATTGCCGCAACCGCGGCGACAAGAAAGGCCACAAGGCCAAGAATCAGTCTCATGATGTCTCCTCCACGCTCCCGGCGCACAGAGATAGGCGGCAGATTGTGGCAAGCTGGCGGCAAGGTGGCCGCCAGGCCTTTCAAGCGCATGAGCGGCAGAATTCTCCGGCAATCTCTAATTTATCATCCTACGATAACCCCATCGTAAGCTCTGCAGACCACTATGGGCGCCAATCAACTATTATGATCGGCTCCAGGGACAGCTTGGCATTGGCGATGCGCTTCGTTCATTTCAGACTCATTGGCCCCACCATTGCCGGCATAGCACTGCTGATCCTCGGGATGGCGACCTTCCCCTATTATGGCGTCGCCCGGATCGATGCCGAGGCGCGGCATCGGCAGGAAGCGCTGGTCGAGCGCAATATCGCGCTCTGGATCAGCGATATCGAATTTTCGCTGACCGCCTGGACCATCTGGGACGAGGCGATCGCAAATCTGGACAACACCTTCAATTTCGAATGGACTGACCGCAACATCGGCGCTTCGCTAATCGGCACCTCGCGAACGCGCTTTGCGGCTGTTCTGAATTCCAGCGATGCGATCCTCTATTCGCGAACGGACGATACGGTGAAAGCCCGCCCATTCTTCATGAGAGGGCCGGCCGCAATCGTAAAGGATGCGTCTCAGCTCGTGGCAAACGTGCGCGAAAGGGAACTCACGCCTGCCAAGCCCGGCATTCCCAAGCCCGTTGCCATCAGCCGAATAGAGGTTTTGGGGGAAGAGGCCGTTCTTCTTTCCGCCAGCCTGTTTCAGCCGGATTTCGGCACAGCCAAGCCGAAGGGCGATCGCGCGCCGATCCTGATCACGGCGATGCCGATCGCCGGCAGTCTGCAGGATTTTTTCGGAGAGCGCTTTCTGCTTGACGACGCGCATGTCAGCCCGCTGTCGTCAGTTACATCAGACCGCGCCCGCGTAGAAATCGCCGTGGGTTCGGAAGGCGAGGTCGAGGTCCTCTCCTGGCGGCCGCCCGCACCGGCGGCGGATGTGCTTTACCAGTCGCTGCCGCTGATCGTGACCGTCAGCCTTGTTCTCCTGGCCGGCGGTTTCTTCCTCGTCCGTATGTCCCAGGGGACAGCGCAGATGCTGGTCAGCCGCGAGCGGCAGATGCGGCACGCGGCCACGCATGATTTCCTGACGGGCATCGCCAATCGCTCGCTGCTGGCTGAAGAATTCAAGACGCTGTCTGACGCCGGACCATTGATGGTCGTCTGCATCGATCTCGACGGCTTCAAGGGCGTCAACGATAGCCATGGTCATGCGATGGGTGACGAGCTGTTGAAAGTCGTCGCCGCAAGGCTTCGGTCGGGAACGCGGGAGGAGGACCGGCTTTTCCGTCTGGGCGGCGACGAATTCGCGATCCTGATGCCAGACCTGTCGCTTGCGGAAGCCGAGCAGGTTTGCCGCCGCCTGTCTGCCTCGCTCTCAAGCCCGATCGCCCTGCCGCGTTGCAATATTGCCATCGGCGCCTCGTTCGGGATCAGCGAGGTCGCGGACAAGGACACGACCTGCGATGCCGCCCTCAATGCGGCGGACGCCATGCTCTACCAGGCAAAGTCCCTCGGCCGCGGCAGCGTTGTCACGGCCTCGAACGTGGCCGCGTCAGGGTCCGAAAAGGATGTCCGTCGGTCGGCCGCGGCGCGCCGTTGAACGCTAGAGGTTGCGGTACATGACAAGCGCGTCGACATAGCCTTCGGTCGGATGAAGGAATGCGCCGGGGAGGCGGCCGACGACATCGAAGCCGACGGAGGTCCAGAGCTTTACCGCCCGCACATTGCTGCTGATGACGAAATTGAACTGCATCGCCCGAAATCCGCGCTCTCTGGCATGATCGAGCGAATGCTCGTGCATCCTGCGGGCAACGCCCTTTCCGCCGGCCGCGGGGTCGACCATATAGCCGCAATTGCAGACATGCCGTCCGCCACCCGCCTGGTTGGCCTTGATGTAATAGGTCCCGACGATAGCGCCCTGGTCTTCGGTAACGAACGTTTCGCGGTCCGGTCCCAGCCAGTAGGCAAGCGCATCCGCTTCGGAAAGATCAGGATCCAGCGCGTAAGTTTCCCCAGCGCGGATCGTCGGGCCTATAATCCCCCATATCGCGCTTCGATCACTCTCAACTACCGGGCGTATAAGCATGTTACCGTCCGTTCGCTCCATAGAACACTTTAGATGCTCTAGCTCACCGCCTCCACGGTGAATAGCAGAAAGATTGGCGGATAATGTCGGGTGGCGTCCACCCCCTTCGTCCTTGGACTATCATCAACCGAAGAGGAGACATGCCATGACCGAAAAGGTGGAGATGAAGGGCGAGAAAGCCGCGATCGAGGCGGTGCTTGCCGCCTGGGGCGACGCGATCGGCGCCAAGCGAGCGGTAGAGGCGGAATCCTATCTCACGGAAGACGTCGTGCAATATACGCTGGCGCCGCCGCTGCAATACAAGGGCCGGGATGCCGAAGACCTGCAGCAATGGTTCGACACCTGGGACGGGCCGATCGGCGGCGATGTCCGCGATACGGAGCTGATCGCCGGTGCTGATGTGGCCCTCTGGCGCGGGCTGGTACACATGACCGGCACCAAGACAGATGGCGTCAAGGTCGATCTCTGGTTCCGCCAGACCGTCGGGCTCAGGAAGATCAGCGGTGATTGGAAGATCGCCCATGTGCATGGCTCGGTGCCCTTCGCCATGGATGGCAGCGGCCTCGCCGAGCTTGGATTGAAACCCTAGGCCGGAACAGCGGCCTGCCGCTCTGTGAAAAGAAGCGGAAGTTCGCTGAGCCTGTTTGACATCTTTGCCCATGAAGATAATCTGCGTATATGCAATATGCGCGGGTATGCCTTCGGCTGCCGATGCATGACGGCGGCCGGTCTCTCATTGCCCGGCCCGATGACAGCGGAACGGCCCGGGCCGTGTCGTTCCTCCTTCCAAAACCGGCCACGCTCTGGGAGGAGTGACATGAAAGATGATAATCCGGCGCTGAAGAGCGCTGTCCACAAGGCGACCATGCGGCTTCTGCCCTTCCTCGGGCTCATGCTGGTCCTGAACTTTCTCGATCGTTCCAACGTCGGCTTTGCCAAGACGGCCTACCAGGCCGATACCGGCATTTCGGATGCGGCCTATGCGCTCGGCGCCGGCATCCTCTACCTCGGCTACGCCACTTTCGAAGTGCCGAGCAACCTCATCATGCAGCGCGTCGGCGCCCGTCTCTGGCTCTCCCGCATCATGATCACCTGGGGCATCGTCTCTGCCTGCATGGTCTTTGCCCATACCGCGACGACCTATTACATCGTCCGCTTCATGCTCGGCGTCTGCGAGGCCGGCTTCTATCCGGGCGTGCTGCTCTATCTGACCTACTGGTTCCCCGCCAAGGAACGCGCCCGCGCCACCGGCCTCTTCTATCTCGGCGTGCCCCTTTCGCTCGTCATCGGCGCTCCGCTTTCCGGCTGGCTGCTGACGCACCATGATGTCTTCGGGCTCAGCAACTGGCAGTGGATGTTTGCGGTTGAGGGCCTTGCGGCGACGATCGTCGGCATTGTCGGCCTCTTTTACCTGACGAGCCGTCCCAGCGAGGCGAAATGGCTCACCAATGAAGAGAAGAAGGCGCTGACTTCAGTCATCGAGGCCGAGGAGCGCGGCAAGCTCTCCGAGGTGCGCCACTCCGTCTTCAGCGTGCTTAAGGATTGGCGCGTGCTGGCCTTCATCGGCATATATCTCTTCATCCAGGTCGGCGTCGGCCCCATCACCTTCTATTTCCCGGCCCGTCTGGCGCAGGCCATGGGCGGCAGCATCAACACCTGGGTCGGCGTGCTGCTCGGCCTGCCCTGGTTCTGCGCGCTGATCGCAACCCGCATCTTCACGGTCTATGCAGACAAGCACGACAATCACCGCATCGTCTGCATCGTCATGCTGACGCTCGGCACCATCGCACTCGGCACGATCGGCCTGACCATGAACCCGTGGGTGATGGTGATCGCCGCCTGCATCGCCGTTCCGGGCCTTGCCTCCTCGCAGCCGGTCTTCTGGAGCCTGCCGACGCGCTATCTCGGCGGCGTCGGGGCTGCGAGCGGCATCGCCTTCATCGTCTCGCTCGGCAATCTCGGCAGCTTCGCCTCGCCGCAGATCAAGGCCTATGTCGATGCAGCGACCGGAAATGGCGATATCGGCTTCTATATTCTCGCCGGTTGCTGCTTCCTCTCGGTGCTGCTCCTGATCGCCCTCGGCTCGCATCGCCGCTGGATCGTCGACAGTGCTCCGGCTGCAAGCGGTAGCCGCGCCCACTGATCCCGAAAAGGGGAGCGCCTGCCCGCAGGCGCTCCCTAAACCATGGTCCCGGAAAGGGTCGATTTCACTGCGCCGCAGCGCGCTTCAGGCTCGAAACCTGGGCAAGATAGGCGCGAAGCGCCGCCGGACGCACCGGCTTCTGTTGCAGGCCGATGCCATATTTCTCCGCCTCGGCGCGCACATCGGGCGAACGGTCGGCAGTGATCAGAAGGGCAGGCAGGTCGCCGCCGAATGTCTCGCGTAGCTTGCCTATGGCCTCGATGCCGGTGCCGTCGCCGAGATGATAATCCGCGATGACGAGGTCCGGGGCTCCATTCGCCGGCATCGCGGCGAGCCCCGCGATCGATTCCGCCGTGAGCACATCGCAACCCCAGCCGGAAATCAGAAGCCGCATGCCTTCGAGAATATTCGTCTCGTTGTCGATGCACAAAACGCGAAGGCCCCTGAGCGTCTGAGCGACTCCATCGGACGAGGTGGTCGCCGCTACAGCCTTGGTATCCGATTGCGTCAGGTCGATCGGAATGGTGACACGGAAATCCGTGCCACGGCCCGGTACCGAGCGCAGCTCGACGGGATGGTCGAGCACGCGGGAGATGCGGTCGACGATCGAAAGCCCGAGCCCCAGCCCCGATGCGGTGCGCGCACCTTCGTCCAATCGGGCAAATTCCTTGAAGACGGTGCGGAATTTCGAAGCCGGAATGCCGATGCCTGAATCCATGACCTGAATGACAACGGATTTGCCCCGCCGTCTCACACCGATCAGCACCTTGCCGGTGACGGTATATTTGATGGCATTGGAGACGAGATTCTGCACGAGGCGGCGCAGGAGATTGGGATCCGAGCGTACTTTCAGCTTCGTCGGCATGACGACGAGCTTGAGCTTCTTTTCGCGGGCAATCGGCGCAAAATCCGTCTCGATGCGTTCCAGGAGACCTGATAGCGCGACAGTCCCGAATCGCGGCTTCATCGCACCCGTGTCGAGCCGGGAAATGTCGAGAACGGCACCCAGGATCGCCTCGACCGATTCCAGCGCGGAGTCGATGTTGCGGACGACCGGACTGTTTTCGCTCTCGCCCAGCCGCTCGACCAGCGCCGAGGAATAAAGCCGGGCCGCATTGAGAGGCTGCAGGATATCGTGGCCGGCTGCCGCAAAGAAGCGCGTCTTGCCGATATTGGCCTCGTCGGCGGCAGCCCTTGCTTCGCCGAGCTCCCGGTTGACGCGGGTGAGCTCGGCCGTGCGTTCGGCAACACGCTGTTCCAAGGTTTCGTTGGCCTGTTTCAATGCCTTGTCGGCGGCGACGCGCTGCGTAATGTCCGTGAGTGTTGCGACGAAGCCCTTGTCCGGCATGGCGTTGGAGCGCACTTCGATGATGCGCTCCCCGCTGGCAAGAACCAGCGGAAACGGCTTGCCGAGCGTCAGGAAATGGCGAACGACTTGGCTTTGGTCGGCGGCAGCTATGTCGCCGCGATCGCTGAGGATGGCGACGATATCGGCGAGCGGATATCCGACTTGCCCGACATTCTCTGGCAGGTCGAGAAGCTGACGGAAGCGCCGGTTCCAGATGGTGAGCCGGTGATGGGAATCGAAGACGGCGATACCCTGCTCCATCTGCGAAAGCGCCGTCTGCAGCATGTCCTGGTTATACTGCAGCGCCTCGCTCGCCTGATCGAGGAGCCAGGCCGTATCTGCCGAGGCATCCTCGGTTTTCTGCAGGATAAGCGACAGCACCAGCCTTGCCGAGGACGAGCCGATGGCGCTGCCGAGAAGCTGTTCGGAAAAATGAATGAGCGCCATGTCTGCCGGCTGGTCGTCCTCGAGCCGTCGCCCGGCCGTGCGCTCATAGGTGTTGAAGGAACGCTGCATACGCTCCTCGCCGAGATAGCGGGCGATGGCGATCTTGAGGTCCCCGACGCTGAGCCGCGTCTTCCACCCCCGCGTTGCAAATTGCGAACGGGAATGCCGCTTGACGAAAATGCCGGCCTGGATGCGCTCCAGCGGCCGGGCGTTGCGGGTCAGCGATCCGAGGATGAAGGCTGCCGTATTCACCAGAAGGCTCAGCACCGTCGCGTTGACCAGGGGATCGGCGGTCGGTGCGGCAAAGAGGCTCGCGCCGGGAAAGACGAAGGAGAGGATGGCAGAGGAAACCTGCGAGTAATCCGGCCCGCCGAGGCTCGGCAGGAACAGCAGATAGGCCCAGGTAACGAAACCGAAGCAGAGCCCGAGGATTGCGCCGCGGGCGTTTGCCCGTCGCCAGATCAGACCGCCGAACAGGGCAGGGGCCATCTGCGCGATCGCGGCGAAGGAAAGAAGGCCGATCGAGGCGAGGCCGGTCGTGCTATCCGTGGAACGATAATAGGCATAGCCGAGCAGCATGACGCCGAAGATCGCCGTCCGCCTGATATGCAGCAGCTTGTGACCGAAATCGTCGCGTTGCAGGCCTATCCCCATCAGCTTTCGCCTGAGGAAAATCGGCATGATGATATCGTTGGAGACCATGATCGACAGCGCCACCGATTCCACGATCACCATGGCCGTGGCTGCGGAGAAACCGCCGATGAAGGTGATGAGCGAGACGACAGGAATCTGTCCCATGAGCGGCAGCGACAGGACATAGAGATCCGCATTGCCGTGTCCCTCGAAGAGCAGCACGCCACCGATCGCCACGGGGATGACGAAGAGATTGATCGCGACCAGGTAGAGCGGAAAAAGGAAGCCGGCGAAGCGCAGTTCCTTGGCGCTGTGGTTCTCGACCACGGCCACATGGAACTGCCGGGGCAGCATGATGATCGCAAAGGCCGACAGCAATGTCAGCGTGATCCAGCGGCTGAGTGGTGTCTTGTATTCGAGGGCAGCCATTGCCGTGTCGTTCGCGGTCATCTTGGCCCAAAGGTCGCCGGGTCCGCTGAAGAGAAGCCACATGACGCAGAAACCGAGCGTCAGGAAGGCCAAAAGCTTGACGAGAGACTCCATCGCGATGGCAAGGATCAAACCGTCCTGATGCTCGGTAGCATCCGTGTGGCGCGTGCCGAACATCGTGGCAAAGCAGGCGAGCACGATCGTGACGATCAGCGGCAGGTCGAGAAAATAGAGGTTGCCGCTGCCGATGCCGTAATCCGACGGATTGACCATCGCCGACACGCTGGCGGAAACCGCCTTGAGCTGCAAAGCGATATAGGGGATCGCTCCGACCAGGGAGATCAGCGCCACGATCATCGCGACGGTGGAATTCTTCCCGTAGCGTGCGGCGATAAAGTCGGCGACGGAGGTCAGTTTCTCCGCCTTGGCAAGTTCGATGATCCGGCGAAGGATCGGCATGCCGAGCGTGAAGACCAGGATCGGCCCGATATAGATGCCGAGAAACTCCAGTCCCTTTTGAGAGGCGAGGCCGACGCTGCCGAAATAGGTCCAGGATGTGCAGTAGATGGCGAGGCTGAGCGCGTAGACCAGCGGGCGGCCGTGCAGCGGCGACGCCTGCAGGCGGCTCTTTCTGTCTCCATAGCTGGCGACTGCGAACAGCAGCAACAGATAGCCGAACGCGGAGCCGAATATGACCCATCCTGGAAGCATCGACCCTCCCGGCATCTTTCTCCCCCGGGGCAGTTTAGGTCAAACCGCGTGTATTGAACATCGGTCTGCATCTAAGCCTTAAGTCAAAGCCGGCGGGCCCGGGCGATGCAGGCGCTTCAAATAAGAACAGTTGACTATTGAAGATCGTCGTCAAAGATGTAGCTAACGAATTCAAAGGCATGTTCAACGGCAACGCAAAGGGGACTATTCGATGCTCAATGAGTTCAAGGCCTTCATCGCCCGCGGCAACGTCATGGATCTCGCCGTCGGTGTGATCATCGGCGGCGCCTTCGGCGGCATCGTCAAATCGCTGGTTGACGACATCATCATGCCGGTCGTCGGCGCTGTCTTCGGCGGCTTTGATTTTTCGAACTATTTCATTCCGCTTTCATCGGCGGTGAACGCGCCGTCGCTCGCTGCAGCCCGCGCCCAGGGCGCCGTCTTCGCCTATGGCAGCTTCCTGACTGTCGTAATCAACTTCCTGATCCTCGCCTGGATCATCTTCATGATGGTCAAGGGCGTGAATACGCTGCGCAAGCAGGTCGAACGGCATGAGGAAAAGGCTGCCGAGGCCGCCCCGCCGCCGGCTGATGTCGCGCTTCTCACGGAAATCCGCGATCTCTTGGCCAAGCGCCCGGCAGTCTGAGGTCTTGCATAAGCCTTGATCGCAGAGGCAGAGCGTCATTCATCACAGAAATCGATGTTTGGCTAAGTCAAAGTCATGGGATTTGCCCTCTAAACTGTTTTATGAAGGCGAAAACCGGAGACTTTGCATGTCGATATTGACCAGCCTGAGCCCGCGCGCGCTTGCCGCGCCCGAAAGCGGGATCGTGGAAGTGATGAACTATGCCCGCGGCCGCGACGGCCTTCTGCCGCTGTGGGCCGGCGAGGGCGACCTTTCGACGCCTGATTTCATCAACAATGCTGCCATGGCGGCACTTGCTGCCGGCGAGACGTTCTATACTTGGCAGCGCGGCATTCCCGAGCTTCGCCAGGCGCTCTCGGACTACTACGTCCGGCATTTCGACGTCTCTCTGTCGCCAGAGCATTTCTATGTGACCGGCTCGGGCATGCAGGCAATTCAGCTCTCGGTCCAGGCGATCACCTCGCCAGGTGATGAGATGATCTATCTGACCCCCGCCTGGCCGAATATTGCCGCAGCGCTGGAGATATCGGGCGCCCGCCGCGTCGGCGTGCCGCTCCAGTTCGAAAACGGCAAATGGACGCTGGACCTCGAACGGCTCGAGGCAGCAATCACGCCGAAGACGAAGGGCATGTTCATCAATACGCCGTCGAACCCAACCGGCTGGACCGCGACGCGCCAAGACCTCTCGGATATGCTTGCGCTTGCCCGCAAGCACGGGCTCTGGATCATGGCCGACGAGATCTACGCACTTTACTATTACGGCGGCGGCCGCGCGCCCTCCTTCCTCGATGTCAAGGAGGCGGATGATCGTATCCTCTTCGTCAACTCCTTCTCGAAGAACTGGTCGATGACCGGCTGGCGGGTCGGCTGGATCGTGGCGCCGCCGGAGACGGGGCAGGTCATCGAAAACCTGGTGCAATATTCGACATCGGGTGTCGCCCAGTTCATGCAGAAAGGTGCCGTTGCCGCGCTGAACGAAGGCGACGATTTCGTCCGCTCCAACATCGAAAGGGCGACCCGCTCGCGCGATATCCTTTGCGACACGCTCATCGCCACCAACAGGGTCGAGACGCTGAAGCCGGAAGGCGCGCTCTATGCCTTCTTGAAGGTCGACGGCATCGTCGACAGCCGCAAGGCAGCGATCGACATCGTGGACAAGACAGGTGTCGGGCTCGCCCCGGGAACGGCCTTCGGCGAGGGCGGCGAAGCCTTCCTGCGCGCCTGTTTCCTGCGCAACCCGGGCCAGATCGCCGACGCAGCCGAACGCCTGAGCGACTATATCAAGCGTCTCTGACCGACTGGACAACTTGCCGTAGCAGATCCAAAGCCCGGCTCCGTGCCGGGCTTTTTGCTGCCGAAAGAGCAGATCGATAAAACTTGAATAATTGTCGAAATGAGGGGCTAACCACGCAAGTAATCTTTGTGTTCCGAAGGAGTGCAAAGCGCCCTTTGATAGTCAAATCTGAAAGAAAGCGGGCCTCATATGCTTCCCGTACGAGTAGGCAGGGGTGCGAAGAATGGCGGTATTGGTAACAGGCGGCGCCGGCTATATTGGCAGTCACATGGTCTGGGCCTTGCTGGATGCCGGCGAGCAGGTTGTCGTCGTCGATCGGCTTTCGACCGGCTTTCGCTGGGCGGTCGCCCCGGCTGCGCGCTTCTATCTTGGTGACGTTGCAGACGAAGCCTTGATGCAGCGGATATTTGCGGAAAACGACATCGATTCCATCATTCATTTTGCCGGCTCCGCTGTCGTGCCTGAATCCATTGCCGATCCGCTGGCCTATTATGAAAACAACACGGTCAAGACGCGCTCGCTCATGGGCTCTGCCATCAAGGCCGGCATCCGCAATTTCGTCTTTTCGTCGACGGCGGCCGTCTATGGTCCCCAGGCCTCCTGCGAACCGGTTCAGGAAGCAGCGCCGCTCCGTCCCGAAAGCCCTTATGGCCAGTCCAAGCTCATGTCGGAAATGATGCTGCGGGACGCTGCGGCAGCCTATGATTTCAATCATGTCACGCTGCGCTATTTCAACGTTGCCGGCGCCGATCCCAAGGGTCGCACCGGACAGTCCACCGACGGCGCGACCCATCTCGTGAAAGTCGCTTGCGAGGCCGCTCTCGGCAGGCGCAGGCAGGTCGAGATTTACGGAACCAACTATCCGACCCATGATGGCACGGGCGTGCGCGACTATATCCACGTCACCGATCTGACCGATGCCCATCTGAAAGCTTTGCAGCGCTTGCGTGGCGGCGGTCATTCGCTCGTTGCCAATTGCGGCTATGGCATGGGCTGGTCGGTGCTTGACGTCTTGAACATGGTCACCCGCGTGCACGGTCGTGCCTTCAAGATCCACATGGCGCCGCGTCGGCCGGGCGATGCTGCCTGTGTCGTGGCAGATGCTTCGCTCGCTCGCCGCGAGCTTGGATGGACGCCGAAATTCAATTGCATGGAAACGATCGTCAGATCGTCGCTCGCCTGGGAAAACTATCTTGCCCATCGTTCGAACTTCGATCTTGGCGGCGCAGAGAAGGTCCTTGCAGCCGCAAATGCCTGAGTGAGGCCAGACGCCATTGTTGTTTGAAGTATAGATATTGCTGAGTATTAATTTGAGAAAAGAAGTTTTGCAGATGTGTAAATAATAGAGAACTTCCCTGTCGCGGAAGATAATATATTCAAAGACGTGCCGGTTGTGTAAATTTTTACTCCTGAAAAATAACTGAAAATCAAGTTTTCCGTGGTTTCATGATTATCGAGAGAGGGAAACCATGAAAAGTCTGCTTTCAGGTCTGCGTTTGCAGAAGGACAACCCGAAGTTCCTGTTGGCTCAGTACGACGCCCTGTCGGCACAGATTCCTATTCTCTACGTTCTCCTCGTGATCAACGCGCTATCCGTCGCGATTACCCATATTCATGCAGCACCGCTTTGGCTGGCACTCGATATCCCGGTTGCGCTGAGCGTTGTTTGCGTGTTCCGCATCATCTGGTGGCAGATGAACGGCAAGGGCCGTCTTGATGCCGAACGCGCCTACAAGGTGATGCGGCGGACCATCTACGTCTCAGGCGTTCTGACTGTTGGTTTCGGCGGCTGGGCGATCGCGCTTTACCAGTACGGCAACCCGTTTCAGCAGGGACAGATTGCCTATTTTCTTGTTGTCACAGGCATATCCTGCATCTTCTGTCTCATGCATCTGCCGGCCGCGGCCTTCGTGACGACGGCTATCACCTTCTCGATGATGGTGGTGGTTTTCATGTTTTCCGGCAATCCGGTCTTCCAGGCGACAGCCCTGAGCGTCATGTTTCTCGCCTATCCCTTCATTCGCGTGATCAACAGCTATTTCCAGAATTTTTCCGGTCTCGTCCGGCTGACGGAAGAGCTGGAGGAGAAGCAGAAGGAGGCCGAGCGCCTGAACCTGGTCAACAGCAGGAATGCGCTGCATGACCAGCTGACAGGCCTTGCCAACCGCCGCAGCTTCTTCCGCGAGCTGCAGATCCTCCTCGAAGCGCATCCCGACCAGGCGCCGATCGTCGGCCTCGTCGATCTCGATGGCTTCAAGCCGGTCAACGATGTGTTCGGCCATGCCGCCGGCGATCAGGTGCTGAAGGAAACGGCCGCGCGCTTCCAGGCGCTGATCGGCAGCCATGGCACGGTCGCACGCCTCGGCGGCGACGAATTCGGCGTGATCTTTCCGCGGGATATGAGCCGCGATGACGTTTCCGACAGGGGGCACGCGCTCTGCGCCGCCCTGCGGCAGGCCTATGAGGTTCCCGGCGGCTCGATCCGCGTCTCCGGCTCATGCGGCATCGTCTATCCCGAGGGTGGCGGCCATACCGTAGAAGAACTCTATGAAAAGGCGGATCTGGCGCTTTATCAGGTCAAGAACAAGCGGAACGGTGGCGTCGAATTCTTCTCGGACGATCTCGAAACGATCCTGAAGCAGCGCCACCTCATCGAGCTGGAATTGCAGGGCGATGATTTCGCCAGGGAACTGAAGCTCGAATATCAGCCGATCGTCGACCTTGCCGATGGCCGCGTTGTTGGCCTGGAAGCGCTCGCCCGCTGGGACAGCGCTCGGTTCGGCCGCATCAGCCCGGATGCCTTCATTCCGGCGGCCGAGCGTACCGCCGTCATCGGCAAGATGACCCGCACGCTGTTTGCGCAGGCGCTTCAGGCGCTCGCCGTCATCCCTGCTCCGGTTCGCCTGTCTTTCAACCTCTCGGCACGCGATATCTGCGACCAGGAGACATCCATGGCGCTGCTGGCCATGATCAATGCCGCGACGGTCGATCCGAGGCGCATCGAGTTCGAGATCACCGAAACGGCGCTGCTGTCGGATTTCGATACGGCCTATGAAGTGATCGGCATGCTGCGTTCAGCCGGCATCACCATCGCGCTCGATGACTTCGGCACCGGCTTTTCAAGCCTCAGCCACATCCATCGGCTGGAATTCGACAAGATCAAGATCGACAAGAGCTTCGTCATGCAGTTCGAGCAAGACATGCGCTGCATGAACATCACAAGGTCCGTCGCTGACCTCTGCCACAATCTCGGCATCGCGTCGGTGGCTGAAGGCGTCGAGACGGCCGAGATCGCCAAGGCCCTCTATGCGTCAGGCGTTCGGCTGGCGCAGGGCTATCATTTCTCCCGGCCCCTGTCCCTCGACCGCGCAATCGAATTCGTGCGGCAGAACGAGGCCGGCACGATGCTGCCCAAGGCCGTCAACGCTTAGTCGGGCAGGATTGCCGAAGCCCGGCCGAGGAAGGCCGGGGCATTGCGTTCCACCGCTTCCACCAGAAAATCGATCACTGCCCTGACACGCGGCACATGCCTCAGATCGCGATGACAGGTGATCCAGTAGTGCCGCTTCAGATCGACCTCACCGGGCAGCACCATCTGCAGGTCAGGGTATCCGTCGGCGATGAAGTAGGGCAGAACACATAGGCCGAGCCCGTTTCGCGTTGCCGTCAATTGCGCAAAGATGCTGGAACTCTGGAATTGCGGCCGGATGCGCGGATGTATGTCGCCGAGATAGTCGAGCCCCGGCGCAAAGATCATGTCTTCGATGTAGCCGATGAAGGGATGATCGAGCAGATCTTCGCGACAGGTCACAGGTGGATTGACGGCCAGATAGTCCCGCGATCCATAGACTTGTAGATGGTAGTCGGTGAGCTTCTCCACGAAATAGGGGCCACCCTTTGGCTCGTCGAGCACCACGCCGAGATCGGCCTCCTTGCGGGACAGGGACATGATCTGCTGGATCGTCACGAGCTCGAGCGCAATGTTGGGATAGCGCGCGTTGAAATCCTGCAAAATCGTCGCAAAGAAGAAGTTGGAAAATCCCTCCGGCGCGCTGATGCGCACGACACCGCGCTGTGTGGTGGAGCCCGCCGCCAGATCGGCCTGAAGCCGCTCGGTTTCCTGCTCCATCCGCTCGGCGGTATCGACAAATCGCTGGCCCATGCTGGTCAGCACATAGCCGCGCGGATTGCGTTCGAAGAGCTTGACCTTGAGTGCGAACTCCAGCCGGTCGATGCGCCGGGAGACGGTGGCATGACTGCTGCGCAATTGCCGCGCAGCGGTCGAAAGCTGCCCCGTCCGCGCCACGGCGAGAAAGAATTGCAGATCGTCCCAGGTGAAATGCTGCGACCCGTTCATGCTCCTCCTCTGTTCAAAAATGAACAGACCCTGTTTGGAATTAATTGCAAACTATGCTTGCGTCAACGCGCGATTTCCTTGATCGTAATATTCTGAAAAGTCGTTTTGAGGAGAACGGCTGGTCAATTCTGAACAGATTCGCAATCTGCCAAATCTCTGGGAGGAGAGAAGTAATGCGAAAGAACATCATCGCGTCCCTGGCATTTCTGCTGGCCGGCAGCACCGCTGCTTTCGCCGCCGGCATCTCCGACAACGTGGTCAAGATTGGCATCCTGAACGACCAGTCGGGTGTCTACGCCGATTTCGGCGGCAAGTCTTCGGTCGAGGCTGCCAAGATGGCGGTCGAGGATTTCGGCGGCAAGGTGCTTGGTGCCCCGATCGAGATCGTCGATGCCGACCATCAGAACAAGCCGGACCTAGCCTCCAACATTGCACGCCAGTGGTATGATCAGGATCATGTCGACGCGATCATGGAACTGACCACCTCTTCCGTTGGCCTTGCCGTGCAGGCGCTCTCCAAGGATGAGAAGAAGATCACCATCAACACAGGCGCTGCCACTACTGACCTCACCGGCAAGGCCTGCACTCCCTACGGCTTCCACTGGGCCTACGACACGCATGCGCTTGCAGTCGGCACCGGCGGCGCCATGGTCAAGCAGGGCGGCAACAGCTGGTTCTTCCTGACCGCCGACTATGCCTTCGGTTATTCGCTGGAGCAGCAGACGAGCGATTTCGTCAAGGCAAACGGCGGCACGATCGTCGGCTCCGTCCGCCACCCGCTGTCGACCAGCGACTTCTCTTCCTTCCTGTTGCAGGCACAATCCTCCGGCGCCAAGGTGATCGGCCTTGCCAATGCCGGCCTCGACACATCGAATGCCATCAAGCAGGCGGCCGAATTCGGCATTACCCAGGGAGGCCAGCATCTGGCGGCTCTCCTCTTCACCTTGGCTGAAGTTCACGGCCTTGGCCTGCAGGCAGCGCAAGGGCTGACCTTGACCGAGGGCTACTACTGGAACCTCGACGACAAGAGCCGCGAATTCGGCAAGCGCTTCTTCGAACGTACCGGCAAGATGCCCAACATGGTCCACGCAGGCACCTATTCCGCCGTGACGCAATATCTGAAAGCGATCCAGAAGGCCGGGACGGATGACACCGAAGCTGTCGCCAAGGAACTGCACGAAATGCCGGTCGACGATTTCTTCGGTCGCGGCGGCAAGGTCGGCCCGAACGGTCGCATGATCCACGACATGTACCTGCTGCAGGTCAAGAAGCCTGAAGAAAGCAAGGCACCCTGGGATTACTACAACGTGCTCGCCACGATCCCCGGCAAGGATGCCTATATCGATCCCGCCAAGAGCGGCTGCCCGCTGGTCCACGGCTGATCGCTGCGATGGCTGTCTCTGCGGCCAACAACAACAGGGAACCGCGGGTGGTCTTGTCCGCCCGCGGCCTGAGACGCGATTTCGGTGGCTTCACCGCTGTCAGGAATGTCGATCTCGATGTGCACGATGCGAGCGTCCACGCGCTGATCGGGCCGAACGGTGCCGGCAAGACGACGGTCTTCAACCTCCTCACCAAATTCCTGCAGCCGACCCACGGCACGATCACCTTGATGGGAACGGATATTACCAAAACCCCGCCCGACAAAGTGGCGCGCATGGGCCTCGTGCGCTCCTTTCAGATATCGGCGGTCTTCCCGCATCTGACGGTGCTGGACAATGTGCGCGTCGCGCTCCAGCGGCCCAACAATCTGGCCCACCAGTTCTGGCGGCCACTCGCAGCGCTCGAAAGCCTCAACGATCGGGCGGACCAACTTCTTGGCGTCGTCGGGCTGACCAAGGAGCGTAATGCAGTGGCCGCCGATCTCTCCTACGGTCGCAAGCGCGTGCTGGAGATCGCCACCACGCTGGCGCTCGACCCGAAGGTGCTGCTCCTCGACGAGCCCATGGCCGGCATGGGACAGGAAGATGTGAGCGTCGTATCGGGCATCATCCGCGACGTCGCAAAGGATCGCGCCGTCCTGATGGTCGAACACAATCTCTCCGTCGTCTCCAATATCTGCCATCACGTGACCGTGCTGCAGCGGGGCGAGATCCTTGCCGCGGGCAATTACGCCACCGTCAGCAACGACGCGCGTGTCCGCGAGGCCTATATGGGCACGGAGGAGACGTGAGATGACGACGCTTCTCGAAATCCAGGGCCTCAATGCCTGGTACGGCGAAAGCCACGTGCTGCACGGAGTCGACATGAAGGTAGGCCAGGGTGAGACGATCACCATCCTCGGCCGCAATGGCGTCGGCAAGACGACGACGCTGCGCACCATCGTCGGCATCATCCGCTCCCGAAAGGGCACGATCAGCTTTGACGGAGCCGACATGATGCAGGTGCCGCTGCACAAGACCGCGCATCGCGGCATCGGTTTCGTGCCGGAAGAACGCGGCATCTTCTCCACCCTCAGCGTCTCGGAAAACCTGATGCTGCCGCCTGTTGTGGCGAAGGGTGGCATGACGCTCGATGAAATCTACGAACTCTTCCCCAATCTCTACGAACGCCGCAACAGCACTGGCACCAAACTCTCGGGCGGCGAGCAACAGATGCTCGCCATGGCGCGTATCCTGCGCACAGGCGTGCGCTGTCTCCTGCTCGATGAGCCGACCGAGGGCCTTGCGCCCGTCATCGTCCAGCGCATCGGCGAGGTGCTCAAGAAGCTTAAGGAGCGGGGCATGACCATTCTCCTCGTCGAGCAGAATTTCCGCTTTGCCAGCCGCATCGCCGATCGCTTCTACCTCATGGACCACGGCCAGATGGTCGCCGAATTCCCGGTCGGCGAACTGCCGGAACGGATGGGGATGCTGCACAAGGTTCTGGGGGTGTAGGGGGATGAGGGCTCTGGATTTTTTTGACAAAAGACCCCTCCCCAACCCCTCCCCACAAGGGGGAGGGGCTTTGGTGCCCCATTGTTCAAGCCGTGATTGGGGCAAGGCGGTGCTACGAGTCTTCTCCCCCCTTGTGGGGGTCCGAAGGACGGGTCGAGACCGGTGGCTCGACCCCGGGGCCGGCAGGCCAGAAGGGGTCTTAAGGACATATCCGCGATCTCCAAGAAGAGAATGGGAGACCCGCACCCCATGACCATAATCTTCGGCATCCCCCTTCAAGCCTTCCTGGGCCAGCTCCTGATCGGTCTCATCAACGGCTCCTTCTACGCGCTGCTGAGCCTCGGCCTTGCCATCATCTTCGGCCTGCTGCGGGTGATCAATTTCGCCCATGGTGCGCAATATATGCTCGGCGCCTTCGCGGCCTATCTGCTGCTTGCCTATACCGGCATCGGCTACTGGCCCTCGCTGATCCTCGCACCGCTCATCGTCGGCATCCTCGGTGCGGTCGTCGAGCGGCTGTTCCTGCGGAGGCTGTACGATCTCGACCCGCTCTATGGCCTCCTCTTCACCTTCGGCCTGGCGCTCACGATCGAGGGCACCTTCCGCTATCTCTATGGCGCTTCGGGGCAGCCCTACGCACCGCCCGCAGCACTCACCGGCGCCGTCAATCTCGGCTTCATGTTCCTGCCCATCTATCGCGGCTGGGTCGTTATCGTCTCGCTAGTCGTGTGCATCGGTACATGGCTTTTGATCGAGAAGACCAAGCTCGGCGCCTATCTGCGCGCTGCCACTGAAAATGCCGTCCTCGTTCAGGTCTTCGGCGTCAACGTGCCTGTTCTTCTGACCCTGACCTATGGGTTGGGCGTGGCACTCGCCGCTTTCGCGGGCGTGTTGGCGGCGCCGATCTATCAGGTGTCGCCGCTGATGGGATCGAACATCATCATCGTCGTCTTCGCCGTCGTGGTGGTCGGCGGCATGGGTTCGATCATGGGGGCGATCGTGACGGGCTATCTTCTCGGCATTGCCGAGGGACTGACAAAGGTCTTCTATCCCGAAGCCTCGAATATCGTTATCTTCGTCATCATGGCGATCGTGCTTCTCCTCAGGCCCGCGGGTCTCTTCGGGCGGGATGCTTAATATGGCTGAGATGACCCATACGATCAAATCGAAGGAACGCCGCCGCACGGCCATGTCGGTTCAGGCCGGCTTCCTGGTCATCGGCCTGTTGCTGCTTCTGCTGGCGCCCTTCTTCGTCTACCCGATCTTCCTGATGAAGCTCCTGTGCTTCGCGCTCTTTGCCTGCGCCTTCAATCTGCTGCTCGGCTATACCGGCCTGCTCTCCTTCGGCCACGCGACCTTCTTCGGCGGCGCGGCCTATTTCACCGCCTATACGGTGAAATCCTGGGGCTTTCCGCCGGAGCTCGGCATATTGACGGGTGTGGCGGGTGCGGCCGTGCTCGGCCTTGTCATGGGCTTCCTCGCCATCCGCCGGCAGGGCATCTACTTTGCCATGATCACACTGGCCCTGGCGCAGATGTTTTCCTTCTTCTGCCTGCAGGCGAAATTCACCGAGGGCGAGGATGGCATTCAGTCGGTCCCGCGCGGTCATCTTTTCGGCGTCATCGATCTCAGCAACACCAATACGATGTATTACTTCGTGCTCGCCGTCTTCATTATTGGCGTGCTGATCATCTGGCGCTTCATCAATTCCCCCTTCGGCATGATCCTGAAATCGATCCGCGAGAACGAGCCGCGGGCCATTTCGCTCGGCTATTCAGTGGTGCGCTACAAGCTCGGCGCCTTCGTGATGTCGGCGGCGCTGGCCGGCCTGGCAGGTGCGGTCAAGGCATTGGTGTTCCAGTTCGCAACGCTCACCGACGTTGCCTGGCAGATGTCCGGCGAGGTCATTCTTATGACCCTGCTCGGCGGCATCGGCACGCTGATCGGCCCGCTCTTCGGGGCGGCCTTCGTCGTCACGCTGGAAAACTATCTCGCCACCTCGGAATTCCCGGTGACGATCATCACGGGCATCGTCTTCATGGTTTGCGTCCTGCTCTTCCGCCGCGGCGTCATCGGTGAGTTCTACGCCTCGCGTCTCGGACGGAAGCTGGGGTTTGAATATCGTCGATGAGGCGGTGAACGGCGGAAAAATGGATCGCTTCGACTACATCATCATCGGGGCCGGCAGCGCCGGTTGCGTGCTCGCCAACCGCCTATCCGAGGACCGCAACAACCGCGTCCTGCTCCTCGAAGCCGGCGGCAACGATAACTATCACTGGATCCACATTCCGGTCGGCTATCTCTATTGCATCAACAATCCGCGGACAGACTGGTGCTTCACGACGGCGCCGGAAGCAGGACTGAATGGCCGGGCGTTGAACTATCCGCGCGGCAAGGTGCTCGGCGGCTGCTCCTCGATCAACGGCATGATCTACATGCGCGGCCAGGCGCGGGACTATGATCTCTGGCGCCAACTCGGCTGCACCGGCTGGGGCTGGGACGACGTGCTGCCCTATTTCACCCGCTCGGAGGATCACTACAGGGGCAAGGACGAGATGCACGGGACGGGCGGCGAGTGGCGCGTCGAGAAAGCGCGCGTCACCTGGGCCGTTCTCGATGCCTTCCAGGCGGCGGCGCGCGAGGCGGGCATTCCTGAAACCGCGGATTTCAACCGTGGCAACAATGAAGGGTCTGGCTATTTCGACGTTAACCAGCGCTCCGGCATCCGCTGGAACACCGCCAAGGCCTTCCTGCGGCCGGCAATCAAGCGAGAGAACCTGACCGTCCTGACCAAGGCGCAGGCACGCCGTCTGCTGGTCGAGGAAGGCATCGTGACTGGCGTCGAATTCCAGCACGACGGCACCGCCAAGCGTGCCTACGCGGATAAGGAAACCGTGCTTTCTGCCGGCTCGATCGGCTCGCCGCATATTCTGGAACTCTCCGGCATCGGTCGCGGCGACGTGCTCAGCGCGGCCGGCATCGATGTCGTGCGCGAGGTCAAGGCCGTCGGCGAGAATCTGCAGGATCACCTGCAATTGCGCATGGCCTACAAGGTCACAGGTGTGCCGACTTTGAACGAGAAGGCAACGAAGTTGATCGGCAAGGCGGCGATCGGGCTCGAATATCTCATGCGCCGCTCCGGCCCGATGGCGATGGCCCCGAGCCAGCTCGGCATCTTCACCCGCTCTGGCCCCGACAAGGAAACCCCCGACCTGCAATATCACGTGCAGCCGGTCTCGCTCGACAAGTTCGGCGACCCTCTCCATTCCTTTCCGGCAATCACGGCCAGCGTCTGCAACCTGAGGCCGGAAAGCCGCGGCTCGGTACATCTGGCGAGCCCCGATTTTGCCGCCCAGCCGACGATCAGCCCGAAATACCTTTCAACGTCCCGCGACCGCGAGATCGCTGTGCGTTCCATCCGGCTGACGCGAAAGATCGTCTCCCAGCCTTCCTTCGCCCGCTTCAAGCCGGAAGAGTTCAAGCCCGGCCCCTCCTACCAGAGCGAAGCCGATCTGGAGCGCGCCGCCGGCGATATCGGCACGACGATTTTCCACCCGGTTGGTACCTGCCGCATGGGCAACGACCCGCAGAGTGTCGTCGATATCAGGCTGAGACTGCGGGCTTTGGCGCGGCTCAGGATCGCCGATGCCTCGGTCATGCCATCAATCACCTCGGGCAACACCAATTCGCCGACGATCATGATCGCAGAGAAGGCAGCCGAAATGATCCTGGCCGACAATCGTTGAGCCCGGCGCTGGACAGATACTATGGAAGGCCCATCTCCTTGGGTAAACATGTCCTTGGGTAAGCGGGGCGTCGGACATAAAACGGAGCTTTGAATGCAGATGTCACTTACGGAATCGGGCACCGAAGACATCATCATCGAACGCAGCGGGTCAGCGGGCGTCATCCGCCTCAACCGGCCGAAGGCGCTGAACAGCCTCACATTGCCGATGGTCGAGGCGATCACTGCTGCCCTGCGGGCGTTCGCGACGGACAACACGATTGCCAGCGTCGTCATCATGGGCGAAGGCGGGCGCGGCTTCTGCGCCGGAGGTGACATCCGCGCACTTCACGTCAGCGGCCGCGATGGCACCGGCGATGCGAGCTCATTCTGGCGGGCGGAATTTCGATTGAACCATGCGATCGCCCATTATCCCAAACCCTATGTCGCGCTGATGGACGGCATCACCATGGGCGGCGGCGTCGGTCTTTCTTCCCATGGCAGTCACCGCGTCGTCACCGAGCGGACCAGGCTCGCCATGCCGGAAACAGGCATCGGCTATTTTCCCGATGTCGGTGCAACCTGGCTGCTGCCGCGCACGCGGGGAGAACTCGGGACCTGGATGGCGTTAACGGGCCTCGACATCAATGCGGCCGACGCCATCTATGCCGGCCTTGCCGACCATTGCGTGGCATCATCCGGCCTGACCGATCTGGTTGCCGCGATCGGCGACCTGCCGTCGGACGCTTCTGCAGCGCATGTGCATGATGTCATCGCCGGCAGGTCAGGCGAACCCGCAGATGGGAAGCTTGCCAACGCCAGGGCGCTGATCGATGCTGCTTTTGCCCATGACAGGGTCGAAGAAATATTGGCGGCTCTCGCCATGGCCCCAGAGGCTTTTGCCCAGGATACTTTGAAGGTCATCGCCACCCGTTCGCCGACCAGCCTGAAGCTGACGCTGCGGCTGCTGCGGGCCGGGCGCAGGAGCAAGAGCCTTGCCACATGCCTGGAGCGCGAACTCGGCGCTTGCCTGCAGGTCCTGCACAGCCCGGATTTCTACGAAGGCATCCGCGCGGCCGTCATCGACAAGGACCGCAATCCGAAATGGTCTCCCGCCAGCCTCGCAAAGGTGGATGAGGCGACGATCGATCGCTTCTTTGCGCAGAAGCCTAAGCTTTTTGAGAATCAGGACGGGAAGGAAAATCCATCATGACACGGATCGCATTCATCGGTCTCGGCAATATGGGCGGGCCCATGGCCGCCAATCTCGTCAAGGCGGGCCATACCGTCACCGGTTTCGACCTTTCCCACGACATGCTGGCCGCTGCCGAAAAATCCGGCGTGAAGCCCGCCAATATGCTGACTGACGCGATTGCCGATGCGGAGGTCGTGATCACCATGCTGCAGAAAGGCGCGCAGGTCCTGACTGTCTGGGGCGATATCACCCGCTCGCCGGCCAAGGACACGCTTGTCATCGATTGCTCGACGATCGATGTCGACAGCGCCCGGCAGGCTCACGCCATGGCCAAACAGGCGGGATGCCTTTCGCTGGACGCCCCGGTCTCAGGCGGCACGGGCGGCGCCACCGCTGCGACACTCACCTTCATGGCCGGCGGTTCGGAGGAAAGCTTTGCGCGCGCCAAACCGCTTCTGGAAGCCATGGGCAAGAAGATCGTCCATTGCGGAGACGCGGGCGCCGGCCAGGCGGCGAAGATCTGCAATAACATGATCCTCGGTATCTCGATGATCGGCGTCTGCGAGGCCTTCGTGCTCGGCGAGAAGCTCGGGCTCTCGCATCAGGCGCTGTTCGACGTCGCCTCGACCTCCTCGGGCCAATGCTGGTCGATCATTACCTATTGCCCGGTTCCAGGCCCGGTTCCGACCTCGCCGGCCAACAATTCCTATAGGCCCGGCTTTGCGGCGGCGCTGATGCTCAAGGATCTTCGGCTGGCGCAGGAGGCGGCCCTATCGAGCGGCGCGGCCACGCCATTGGGTGCCGAGGCTGCACAGCTTTTCTCCCTGTTCGAGAAACAGGGCAATGGCGCGCGTGATTTCTCCGCCATCATCGAGATGTTTCGGGAGCGGATTTAAGGAGCGGCGCGAGGGCGGCAAAGGCGCTCGCCGGCGATGTCGGCCATCGCGCAAATATTTGCTCCGTAACCCGCTGAAATTAGCAAAGCGGCCAGTCGCCACGGATTTCGTTACCAGATATTGTCCATCAGGGTACTAGACAATCCAAATTCACCGGACGTAAGCTAAGAACGATGATGGACGCCAAAACAGAGAAAGCGATCGTGATCCTGATCTGCCTCGGAACGATCGCGTCGATGATCATGGCTTTCGCGTGAATATGGAGGGGGCGGACGAAATGCTTTACGATCCAGAAGTCTCTCGATCCCTGTGGCCACTGCCCTTCCGCCGGCAGTCGTGGGGAACAGTGATTGCTCTTGTGTCAGCAATCGCGCTGGCCGGGATCATATGCGAAAATCTGCCCAGCGCCCTGGTCACCGGGCGAAGCGTGTCGCCGGTTGCGTCGAACCATACGGCGAATTGACCGGGTCAGACCGTCGCAAGAAAGCCTAGACCGAAACGGTCGAATCCACCGGCTGCGCGAAGGACAGGGGCGCAGTTGCCGAGGCCGATTGAGGCTGGATAAGCCAGGCACCGAGTGCAGCAAGTGCTGCGCAAATGAAAACGGCCAGAATCGCCTTTTGAAAATAACGCCGCCGTTCGAGCTTCAAGTCTTCTTCATATTCCATCTTCATCTCCTTCGTCAGACAGATGCCCGACGAATGGAAGGCCGGTTTGATTGGGAGTTCGGCCATTCTGCAGGGATCGCCCAGTCTTTTGAGCGGTCTAGTGACAATCTGCGGTTAGTTTATCCGTTTTACATGAACGTAATCCGAACGAGCCGGCGCCGAAGCCGGGAAAATGTCATGCGCAATGCGACTTCCTGTCGCTTCAATGGCCCGCTGGAGCGGCGCGATAGGCTTCCCGGCCGGCGACCCAGGTGCGACGCACCGCGGGGACAGCGCCGTCCGGCCAATCGACCAATACGAGATCCGCCCGCTTGCCGACTTCGATCACGCCACGATCGGAAAGCCCCAACGCGCGCGCCGGATTGCCGGAAACGAGCTGCCAGAGCGCATGGAGCGGTGCCACGGCATCGGCCTTGAGCCTCGCCAGGCCGAGCAGCATCGCCGGGTAATAATAGTCCGATGCGAGAATGTCGCAGAGGCCCTCGCGGATCATGTCGGCGGCACCGATCGAAGCGATGTGGCTACCGCCGCGCGTCGCGTTCGGCGCGCCGAAGACGATGAAGTCGCCAGCGTCGCGGGCGGCCTGCGCCACCCTCTTGTTCATCGGGAATTCGCTGATCCGCGCGCCCCGGACGCGGAAGAAATCACGGGTTTCGATCTGGCTGTCGTCATGCGACAACATCGGCGCGTCGACGGCCTGGCCAAGGGCCGCGACTTCCTCGATCGCAGCAGGCACCTGCGACCGGCGCTCCCACATGCTGCGGACGAGCGCGACCATGTCGGATACCGGGATCTTTGCCCGCTTGGCGCGTTCCGTCATCTTCTCCGCAAATGCAGGCGTTTCGGGATCGACCGTCGGGAAGGCCGGATCGAAGTCGAACGGCCGTTCCTGCAACGGTACAGAGGGATGCAGCATCACCATCGATGTATGGTCGTTGAAGGCAATCGACGGCTTGCGCGGACCGGCAAGCGCCTCGCGGATAAGGTCGATAGCCTCGAAGCAGAAGGTTTCCCAGCGCAGCTGCACGCGATTGTCCACGGTCAGCCGCGGGGCCAGCGCGTCGAGCGCGCGGACGATGGCATAACCGTTTTCCACCGACCGAAGCCCCGGCTCCCAGCTCAGCGTCAGGGCGTGGTAGGCGGTCGCAATGCCGTTGGCGGCAAGCTGGCGGTCCGTTTCGAGCAGCGCGGGGGCAACTGGGAGCATGGTGCCGGGACGCGGCATGACCTGCCGTTCGAACGCGTCGCCATGAATATCCACGAAAGCCGGGGCAAGGAGATGGCCACGTCCGTCGACAATATCAGCTCCGTCGCGGGCACCGTCGATCGCTGTGATCCGGCCATTTTCGATGCGAACGGAAGCGGGTTCCAGACGGTCGCCGAACACCACGGTCGCGCCCTCGATGATCACTGCCGAATTGTTCTGCATCTGTCTCGTTCCCGCAAAAAAGAAGAGGCGCAGCAGCCAAGTCCCACGACAGGCTGCGCGCCGCGGGCTGCTTCTACCCAGCCGATATGACAGATTTGAGAAGGTGACGCAGAGGCACGCGCCTTATTTTGATGTTCTACCACCGGCGTGACGGCCAAGCCTTCACCGGCTCACGGACCGGATAGCGATGGCCGTCAGATCACACGATCTCGCACGACAGCCTCGCACGGCAGAAGCCTGTCGACCTCATCGAGTTCCTTGGCGTGATGGGCTCCCCATGCGATGAGTGAATCAAGGATAGGCCGCAAACTTTCGCCAAGCGGGGTGAGCAGGTATTCGATGCCTTGAGAACTGCCGGCAGAAGGCTGTCGGCTCACCATCCCATGTTCCTCGAGCACTCGCAGCTGCTCAATCAGGACTTTCTGGGAAATGCCTGCAATGCGCGTCTCAAGCTCGCAGGTGCGTTGCGGGCCATCCAGCAGTGTGTAAAGCAGAACCGCCTTCCAGCGCCCGGAGATGACACCCAGCGTGCGCTCGACCGGCAAGCCCGGCAGTCTCTTGATGATGTTCATGTGTCACCACTGACCAAAGCGTGTGTAGATTGGGATAGCCGCCAATAGATAAATCTTCGACCGGCAATAACCGAAGGAGTATTTATGGTGAGCCTGTTCGAATCTCAATGGCTGGGCGGTATCGTTCAGCTGAAGAACCGTATCGTCATGCCGCCCATGACCCGCACGCGGACATCCGATGGCGACGTCCCGAATGCATTGATGGCCACTTATTATGGGCAAAGGGCCGGCGCTGGCCTGATTGTCGCTGAGGTAGCCGACGTTGCACCATCCAGCAAAGGCTACGCCAAGACGCCCGGCCTCTATACGGATGCTCAAATACAGGGCTGGCGTCTGGTGACCGATGAAGTGCATCGCAAAGGCGGCACGATATTTTCACAGATATGGCATGTTGGCAGAATGGCGCATCCGTCGCTCATGCCAAACGGCGAAGCCCCTTGGGGCGTGACCGAGCAGCCGGCCGAGAATTCGGATGTGTTTGCCCACGATGCCGAGGGCAAGTTGGGCTACATGCGCGCAGGCAAGCCGCGACGTCTCGAAACGGAAGAAGTATCGGCCCTGGTGGGTACCTTTGCTCAGGCCTTCGCCAACGCGCGCCGTGCCGGTTTCGACGGGGTCGAACTGCATGCAGCCAACGGCTATTTGTTGGAGCAGTTTATGAACTCGGCCCTCAACACGCGCACTGACCGCTACGGAGGCGGTAGCGTGGAGGATCGCACGCGGTTCCTGATGGAAGTTGTCGACGCGGCGGTGCGTGAGCTGGGTCCCGGGCGAGTTGGCGTTCGCCTCTCACCCTTCGGCTATTTCAACTCCATGCCCGAGGACCCTCTCGCCGAGGAGACACTGCTCTACGTTTCCGAGCAACTGGGTCGCCGTGGTGTCGCATACATTCACCTGCTCTACGAACTGATGCCCACGGGCAATATGGAGACTGCCGAGTTCGAAAAGCACCACATCGACCACGCCGTGCTTGCCAAGGTTCGGGCGGCGTTTCCGGGCACAATCATCTGGTGCGGCGGCTTCACCAGCCGCGAGCAGGCTGAGGACGCGCTGGGCACCGGTCTGGTGGACATGATCGCCTTCGGCAGGCCTTATATCGCAAACCCGGATCTCGCCGAGCGTCTTAGGCATGGCTGGCCGTTGGCCGTGGCGGATCGGTCGAGCTACTACACCCGGCGCGGGGAGGTGGGTTTCACGGACTTCCCCGTATATTCGAGCGATAGCGCCGTACAGGGCGCAGCCTGACCGCAGGGATCGTGCGGGCGTTCGGTGCAGGATAACTTTGCCGACGCCTGCTGATCAGCGGTATTTGCTGGCGAATCCCTGCTCTGCTTAGGGGTTCGCACCTTAGCGGCTACCGCCACATGCCCCGCATGCGGGCGCCGACATCGACGCGGACCTGGCGTGCCTGGGCAATCGCAGCGGATTCTGAGCTGACCTTCGGCCAACCGCAGACCTCGAAGAATTGCAGCAGCGTGGCAGGAATGAAGCGGGTGCGTGAGGCGTAGACATGCCGGTCTCCCTGCGCATTCTGCCCGTGGGTGAAGAAACGCTGCGGAGCAACAAGGTGCAGGCTGTCCTTTGCCCGCGTCATCGCGACATAGAGCAGCCGCCTCTCTTCCTCGATCTCGCTGGACGAGCCGACCGCGAGATCGGCCGGGATGCAGCCGTCGACGACGTTGAGCATGAAGACCTTTGTCCATTCCTGGCCCTTGGCGGAATGGATGGTCGAGAGGATGAGGTAGTCCTCGTCGAGCAGCGGAACGCCGGCCTGGTCGCTGGTGGCGTCGGGCGGGTCGAGTGTCAGCTCGGTGAGGAAGCGTTCGCGCGAGGCATAGCCGGCGGCGATCTGCTCCAGCTGGATCAGGTCGGCAAGCCGCGTTGAAGCATCCTCGTGCATGCGCTCCAGATGCGGCTCATACCATTGCCGCACCAGCCCGATTTCCGCCGGCCAGCCGGCCTTGCCACTCTTCACCTCCTGCAGGGTCGAAACGAAGGCAGCCCAGTCGTCGCCCGTGCGTGGTGGAGCGGGAATATCTGACAGAGCCGCAAGCGGGCTCGGCTCTTCGCCCATGCGATCGAGGACGCGCTGGGCTGTCGAGGGGCCTACGCCCGGCAGCAGCTGCATCAGCCGGAAGCCGGCGACGCGGTCGCGCGGGTTCTGGGCAAAGCGCAACGCGGCCAGCATGTCCTTCACATGAGCGCTGTCGAGGAATTTCAAGCCGCCGAATTTGACGAAGGGAATATTGCGGCGAGTGAGCTCCACTTCCAGCGGCCCGCTGTGATGCGATGCGCGGAAAAGCACGGCCTGTTGTTTCAGCCGGATGCCTTCCTCGCGGTGATCGAGCACCATGTCGGCGACATAGCGCGCCTGGTCCGTCTCGTCGCGCACCGTCACCAGTCGTGGCCGCTCGGCCGACTGCCGCTCGGTGCGCAGGTTTTTGGTGAAGCGTTCCGAGGCAAGGTCGATGACGGCATTGGCGGCAGCCAGGATCGGCTGCGTCGAGCGGTAGTTGCGATCGAGCGTCACGACATTGGCCGCAGGCGTGAACGAGGTCGGAAAATCGAGGATGTTGCGCACCGTTGCCGCACGGAACGAATAGATCGACTGCGCGTCGTCACCGACGACGGTCAGGCCCTGGCCATCAGGCTTCAGCGCCATCAGGATCGAGGATTGTAGCCGGTTCGTGTCCTGATACTCATCGACCATGACGTGATCGAAGCGGCCGCCGATATCCTCTGCGATCAGCGGCTCCTGCATCATGTGCGACCAGTAGAGCAGCAGGTCGTCGTAATCGAGAATGTTCTGAGCCTGCTTGGCCTCGACATAGGCGGCGAAGAGATCGCGAAGCTGCTTTTCCCAGGTGGCGCACCAGGGAAAGGCATGGCGCAGGATCTCTTCCAACGCCGCTTCCGAATTGACGGCGCGCGAGTAGATGGCGAGGCACGTTCCCTTCGTGGGGAAACGGCTTTCCGTCTTGGAGAAGCCGAGATCGTGCCGCGCAAGGTTCATGAGATCGGCGCTGTCTTCCCGGTCATGGATGGTAAAGGCGGGGTCGAGACCGATCTGTTCGGCATAGTCGCGCAGCAGCCGCGCTCCGATGCCGTGGAAAGTGCCGCTCCAGGAGAGCGCATCGGCCATGATGCCGGCATTCGGTCCGAGCACCTGTGCACAGATCCGCTCGACGCGCCGTCCCATCTCGGCAGCCGCGCGGCGGGAAAAGGTCATCAGCAGGATGCGGCGTGGATCGGCGCCCTTGAGGATCAGGTGCGCGACGCGGTGGGCGAGCGTATTGGTCTTGCCCGAACCTGCACCGGCGATGACCAGCAGCGGTCCGGCAACATGCTGCCCCTCGATCCCGGTGCCGTGCTCGACAGCCATGCGCTGTTCCGGGTTCAATTTTTCCAGGTAGGCCGCGCTCATCATTTCTCCTGACCGGCTGGATGGTCGACCCCGATGGAAGCCGCAGAAAAGCGAATCAGCCCTTTAGTGCATAGGAATGTTCGACGAATGTTCCAGAATAATCAAAGCTGTCAAGAAGGCCGCGTGGTTTGACGCGGCGCAACAATGGAACGTGAGGGGGAATTACATACGTTTACAACGCGACTTGGACAGGATAGCCTTACATTCCGTTGGACTGTCGACCGCAAGGGACGCTTCCGCATGAACGACACTATCGCAGTTGGACTGCGCCAGCCCGAGGGGCCGGTCGCGCTGCTGGATGGACGTATCGCTTTCGTTGAGCTGGAAGACAGTCGCCGTAGCTTGTCTCTCATTGAAAATGACGGTTCCCTGCGCGAAATCTGTCGCCCGGGTGGCAGACCGTCCGGGCTTGCGGTGGATGGTGACGGCTGCTTCTGGGTGGCCGGCGGCCCTGAAAATTCCGTCGTGAAAATATCGCCCGAAGGCCAGGTTCTGCAGACCATCGAGGGGGCTGCCGACGGCCCGTTTCTTTTTCCCCACGGCCTTGCCTTCGGTCCCGACGGCCTGCTTTACCTGACGGATTCGGGTGTCCGCGTTTCCGACCTTGTGGACGGCACGGATATCAGAGCCGATTTCATCGATGCTTCCTATAATGGCCGTGTCTACCAGATCGATCCGATTGAAGGACGGGTGCTGAGGGTCCTAGCGACGGGCCTCCTGCTCGCTAATGGCATCGCCTTCGATGCGGAAGGGCTGCTGTATTACAGCGAGACGCTGACGGGAAATATCTATCGCCAGATCGTTGGCGGACGGCAGGAAGTATTTGCCCATCTGCTGCAATCGCCAATCACGGATCAGTTGAAGGGGCCATGCGGCATAGCCTTCGACCGCAACGGAATTCTCTATTGCGCCATGTATGGGCAGGGGGAAATTTCGCTAGTCGATCAAAGCGGTAAGATGATTGGTCACATCAGGACCAACGGCGCGCGGCCAGGCAATATCGCTTTTGCGCCTGACGGCAAATACGCCGTCATCACGGAACAGGAGCACGGCGCGATCGAGCGAATTCCTGTACCCCGTCCGGGCTTGCCGTTGCACATGCCTTCCCTGGACTGACACCCGGCGAGAAGCCGGAGGAGCGTGCCCGGATGCCGGGCACGCCATTCTCATCAAACTGCCGTTATTCCGCAGCCGGGATCTGCTTTGTATCCTTCGCAGCCTTGGCCTCGGTCGGCTTTTCGTCGTTTGCCGCGGCGGAATGGCTCGCATGGCGGCGACGCCAGTCACCGAGGAAGAGCAGGATCGGCGCTGCGATGAAGATCGACGACGCGCCGGCAACGAGGATGCCGAAGGCCATCGGGATCGCGAAGCTGGACACGGCACTGCCGCCCCAGATCGCCATCGGCAGCAGCGAGAGGAAGGCCGTCGCGTTGGTATAGAGGCTTCGAGCCAGCGTCTCGTTGATCGACTTGTCGATGATCTCGCGCAGCGGCATCGACTTGTAGAGACGCATGTTTTCACGCATGCGGTCGTAGACGACGACCTTGTCGTTGACCGAATAGCCGACCATCGTCAGCAGGGCGGCGATCGCCGTTAGGTTGAAGTCCAGACCGGTGATGGCGAAGAAGCCAACCAGTTTGGTAACGTCGAGCACCAGCGTCGCGATGGCGCCGACGGCAAACGGCCATTCGAAGCGGAACCAGATGTAGAACAGCATCGCAAAGCTTGCGATGACGACCGACAGGATACCGGCCCAGGCAAGTTCGCCCGAAACCTTCGGACCGATGACATCGGTGCCTTCGACCGTCGCCGTTGGATCGATCTTCGCGACTTCGGCCTTCAGCTTGGTCACTGCAGCCGTCTGGGCTTCTTCACCGCCGTCCTGACGCTGGGCGCGGACGAGGATGCTGTTCTTGTCGCCGAAGGACTGCAGCGTGATCTCGCCGAGGCCGAGCGTGTCCAGGCCCTCGCGGAACTTAGCAAGATCCGCCGCGTCCTGGGTCTTGACCGACATCTGGATGCCGCCGCGGAAGTCGACGCCATAGTTCAGGCCCGGATGGATGAACAGGATGATGGAGGCGATCGACAGGAGCGCCGAGACGCTGACGCCGAAAAAGCGCGCCTTCATGAAGTTGATGTGCTTGTCATAGGGGCTGAAGGGGATCAGCGGCCTGATGTTGAGCACCTTCAGCTTCATGCGGCGGGTGATGCCGATCATCGCGACGCGCACGAAGGCGACCGAGGTGAACATCGAGATGATGAGGCCGAGACCCATTGTCACGGCGAAGCCGCGAACCGGGCCGGAGCCGAAGTAGAACAGGATGCAGGCGGCGATCAGCGCCGTCATGTTGCCGTCGATGATGGTCGAATAGGCCCGGCGGAAGCCGGTATCGATGGCCGCAAAGGCGCTCTTGCCCTTGCGCGTTTCTTCGCGGATGCGTTCGTTGATGAGAACGTTCGCGTCGACTGCCAGACCGATGCCGAGAACGACACCGGCGATGCCAGGCAGCGTCAGCGTCGCACCGACGAGTGTCAGGGCCGAGAAGGTCAGGATCGTGTGGATGAGCAGGGCCACGTTGGCCAGGATGCCCCACGTTCCGTAGAGAACGAAGATGAAGAGGGCGACGAGGACGAAACCGACGATGCCGGAATAGATGCCCATCTTGATCGCATCGCTGCCGAGGTCGGCGCCGACGGTGCGTTCTTCGATGACGGTGAGCTTGGCGGGCAGGGCGCCGGCGCGCAGCAGGGCTGCGAGCGTGGTGGCGCTGTCGGCCGTGAAGCTGCCGGAAATCTGGCCGGAACCGCCGGTGATCGGCTCGCGGATGACAGGCGCGCTCAGCACCTTGTTGTCAAGCACGATGGCGAAGGGCTTGCCGACATTCTGGCGGGTGATCTCGGCAAAGCGGTTCGCACCGGCGCTGTCGAAGCGGAAGGTGACGAGCGGCTCATGCGTATTCGGGTCGAAGCTGACGCGGGCATCCGACAGACGGTCGCCGGAAAGTTCGACGCGGTCGAGCACCGGATAGCTGTTGCCCTTTTCGTCCTTCATGACGGTAACGCCAGGACCCGGATTGTTGAGGTCGCCCGTATCGGCCAGCATGTGGAAGGACATCTTGGCGGTCGAGCCGAGCAGTTCGCGCAGGCGGCTGGGGTCCTGCGTGCCCGGAAGCTGGACGAGGACGCGGTTGCTGCCGATGCGCTGGATGGTCGGTTCGGCGACGCCCACCTGGTCGACGCGCTGGCGAATGACTTCAAGGCTCTGCTGCACGGCGGAATCGACATTGGCGGCAATGCCGGCCGGCGAAAACGCAACGGTCACTGCGCTACCGTTTGGCGTGATCGTCAGGTCGGACTGGCCGGCGCTGAGGCCCGTTGTAACCGGGTTCGCAAGCGTTTTGAGCTGCTCGATGGCAGCATCGCTCTGCGACGGGTCGTTCAGGGTGACGACGATCTGGTCCTTGTTGAGGATGATCGACTTCGTCTGGATGTTCTTCTCGCGCAGGACGCGGCGAGAATCCTGGAGCAGCGTCTGCAGCCGCTCATGGGTCAGATCGTTCTGGTCGACTTCGAGAACGAGGTGGGAACCACCGCGAAGGTCGAGGCCGAGGGAGACCTGGTTATGCGGCAGCCAGGCCGGGATACGGTCTAGCGTCGACTGCGGAAGCACGTTCGGCAGGGCGATGAAGAGGCCAAGCACGATGATCACCGTATAGGTGAGCACCAGCCATGGTGAGGTGCGCATGTTGTTAATCCTTCAATACGCTTGTGCCAGCGATACTGTCGCTGGCGGCGTTGTCTGTCGTCATGTCTGAAATGCGCCGCATGGGGCGCGCACGTAAGCTCAGCCTACGAAAACCGGCGGCGCGCGCGCCAGATAGGCACGCGAGGAAAGGGAGGCCGTCGGGGAGGCATCGGCATAGTCATGGGCTGATGCGGGAAGGTTGAGAAGCGAAAGCGAGGGCGGGGCCGGAAGCAGCGCGGTCGCGCCTTCATGCCACGTTCCCTTCGGCGCTGCGTCGCGTTCGGCGGCAACGATGCCGCGCGCCGTGTCGCGCAGCGACAGATAGAGCGGCTGGGTGCTCTTGCCGGCTGCAAAGGAGCTTGTCTCGGTGTTGAGGGCCGCTCCGAATCCGCCGCCGAGCGCAAAGCCGATATAGGCGAAGAAGGCGACGACGAGCGATGCGATCACCCGCGGCACGGCGCGGGGCGTCTCATGGCTGTCCATCTCTTCGCTATCGGCAAAGCCGGGTTCGAACGGATCCAAGGGTTGAAGCGACCTTATTCTTTTGCGGAAACGGTGACCGGTTCATCCTCCATGATACCAGCCCGTCCCTCATCTTCATAGTGCGGCCTGTCATGATGCACTTGAGCGAGCCGGTCAACCATGCCCATTGCAATTTCTCGCTCGCCCATGATCACGGTATCGGCGCCGTAGCGCTTCAATTCTTCAACCTCTGCGTCGGAATGCGCCCGGGCTACGATCAATATGGAGGGATTGATCGCGCGTGCGCGTTCGGTCACGTGGCATGCCTCGAAGGCATTCGGAATGGCGACCACGAGGCTTCGGGCGGCGGCGATATTGGCATAGGCAAGGACCTCGGCCAGTGCCGCATTGCCCGATATGGCCTCGATGTGGCTATCTCGCAACTCGGCAATCCGCTTGTCCGAATCCTCGACGACGACGAACGGCGTACCCGACGATCTCAGGCTCTGGCCGACGATGCTGCCGACCCGTCCATAGCCGATCAGGACGACATGGCCTGAAAGCGCGGTGGGATGAGGTTCGTCGTCCGTTGCCGCTTCCGCATGAGCAGAAGTGGCCGGCGCACTTTCCGCACCGCTCACGGTATCCGGGGCAGCTTCGGCTTCCGGATCGCGCCGTGCGATGCCTCTCTTCTCGAGACCGTGCTTCAGCTGGTCACAGATGAAGAAGACCAGTGGGTTCAGGATGATCGAAATGATCGCGCCGGCGAGGATCAGGTCGCGACCTTCGGGTGGCAGCAGGCCGAGATCGACGCCCAACGCCGCCAGGATGAAGGAGAATTCGCCGATCTGGGCAAGGCTTGCGGAGATCGTCAGTGCGGTGCTAAGCGGCTTGCGGAAGGCAAGCACGATAACGAAGGCAGCCACCGACTTGCCGATAACGATGATGAAGACCGTTGCAAGCAGCGTCAGCGGATCGTTGACGATGATGTTCGGATCAAACAGCATGCCGACGGAAACGAAGAAGAGCACGGCGAAAGCGTCGCGCAGCGGCAGGCTCTCCTGGGCGGCGCGATGGCTGAGTTCGCTTTCGGCAAGCACCATGCCGGCGAAGAAGGCGCCGAGCGCCAGCGAGACGCCGAAGAGCTTGGATGCGCCGAATGCGACGCCGAGCGCGATCGCCAGTACGCCGAGGCGGAACAGTTCGCGCGACCCGGTATGGGCGATGCGATGCATCGTCCAGGGAATGACGCGGCGACCGAAAACCAGCATCAGCGCGACGAACAGCACCACCTTCAAAAGCGTCATGCCGATGATGCCGCCGATGCCGAGGTCCAGGCCAAGCATCCGGTTGAGAGCTGCCGACAGCGGCTCGACGGCCCCGTGCCCATCGCCTGAAATGCTGGCGGCAGCCGGGATGAGCACCAGCGCCATCACCATGGCAAGGTCTTCGACGATCAGCCAGCCGACGGCGATCTTGCCGCGATCGGTTTCGACGAGGCGTCGTTCTTGCAGCGCTTTCAGCAGGACGACGGTCGAGGCGACCGAGAGCGCCAGGCCGAAGACGAGGCTGCCGCCGGTCGACCAGCCAAGGATCTCGCCGAGACCCCAGCCGAGCAGGGTGGCAAAGGCGATCTGCACGATCGCGCCGGGAACGGCGATACCGCGCACGGAGAGCAGATCCTTCAGCGAGAAATGCAGGCCGACGCCGAACATCAAAAGGATGACGCCGATTTCCGCGAGCTCCGGCGCAAGGTTCTGGTCGGCGACATAACCGGGCGTATGCGGCCCGACCAGCACGCCGGCGATGAGATAGCCGACAAGGGGCGGCAGCTTCAGCCGGTTGGCGATGGCGCCGAAGATGAATGCCAGCACTAGACCGCCAACAATCGTTGAAATCAGAGGCGTGTCATGCGGCATTGAATTCTCCCCGAAGCTTGAGACCGTTCTGACATATGATTTTCGCGGCCCACTTGAAGTGGTGGCCGTTCATTCATTCGGCTGACGCTGTCTCCGAGGGAGGGGCGAGACAGGTCGGTGTTACGCGATAGGCATAGAGTGTCTTGCCGCGCATATAACCGAATTCCGGCTTCCATGTCTTGACCATTTCGTCCGCTCCTGCAGAGCATTCGAACGGCGAGGTCGAGACATATAGGACATTACCGCCCGTATTTGCTGGAAGCGGAAAGTTCTGCTCATAATAGCTTGACGGGAAACCGCCGAGATTGCGGGCATAGATATGATAGGGCTTGCCCTTCAGCGTATAGAAGAGGTCGGCAAGAATATCGCGATCCTGGGCGACGATCGTGTCGAGATGCGCGTCGTTCGCAATACCCGCGATGTCAAGGCTGATCGCGCTGCGGCCCATATAGCGCTTCATCACGAGATCGCCATTGGGCAGCTTCAGGTCTGCGGCAAAGATGGTGAGGATGGGCAGGAGCACCGCCGGAATGCCGTTGATGATGACGGAGGTGACCAGCCCGCGCTTCGTTGCGCGCAGCAACCAGACCGCCAGGATCGTGCCGGCGACATAGGCTGTGACTGCCCAGTTGGCATAGGCCTTGGCGAAGAAGGCCTGCAGGGTGATTAGGACGACCACGGGCATGGATAGCCAGACGAGCAGCGTTTCCCTGTCGTTTGCCTCGCCGCGGATCATCCGCCAGGCGCCCCAGAGCGTGGCAAAGAAGACGATGGGACCGACGACGCCGAATTGCGCCAGGAAGAATTCGATGGCGCCAACGAGATGAAGCGTCGAGCCGCCGCCCTTGCCGCCACTCCAATGCGCAATGCTTTCCGTATGGCGCACGGTCGCAATGTCATGCGTCAGGTTCCACCAGAGGTTCGGTGAGACGACGATCGCGCCGGCGACGGCCGCAATCAGGCAGTCGCGCCAGGATATCCGCGCTGAAGGCATGAGGATCATCGCGACCGCAACGCCGGGCAGCATGAACAGGATCGAATATTTCGTCATGAAGGCGAGGCCGAGGCTGACGCCCAGCAGCAGAGCTTCGATGACGGATGCGCGCTTGTTGAGGCCGAGGAACGCCCATATCGCAATGGCGACGAAAAGGATCTGGATCGTATCCGTAGAGACCAACGTCGACGACAGGGAAACCGCCGGCAGCGTGATGAAGGTCACGCCGACCCAGGCCTCGATCTCCTCCCAGCCGAGGCGGCGGGTGATGCGCATCAGCATCAAGGCTGTCGCCATGTGGAACAGCGGCGCCGAAAGGCGGATCCAGAAGGTCGAGTCCGATCCGGAGATCGCATTGAAGAAGCGGATCACCCAGGCGATGATCGGCGGCTTGGAATAATAGCCAAAATCGAGGTTCTGGCCCCAGAACCAGTATTGTGCCTCATCCAGAAACAGGTCGGTCCTGTTGAAATGGAGCATAACCACACGCCAGAGCGTGACGGAAAACACGATCGCAAGACCAAATCGAAGCGACAGGGTCCTGTTACTTGTGTCGGTATAGGAGAGGCTGGTCATCTGCACTCGATCTGGCGGCGGTTCGATGGTGGCCTTCATAGGCAACTATTGCGCCCGGCGCCAGCCCATCGCCTAGCAGATGGCAAATGTATCGGCACGTCCGCGGCGCGCAGATGAAGCGTGGTTATGAAGGCTTGGTGTCGCCTATTGCGGGAGGAGGTCAGAGAACTCTGAGGACAGCCTTGTCGCGGCTGTCGAGGCGCGCCAGAAACGCAATCGCAAACAGCGTCATGCCGGCGATCAGTGAAGCGCTCATGCCAAGAACAATCATTGCTCTTCCTTAACTGCTTTGTGCATTCTCTTCTTACCGATCTATAGCGCCAAGCTTGCTTGTGACTTGCGGCTATTCTGCAACGGCAAGAATACCGGTCATTAGAAAAAAGCAATTTAATTCAAAAGCGAACGGCGGTGTCGTCTTATTAACCTTCAAGCAAGGAATTAACCATAAACATTGCACTACACGTCGGAATGGGAAGCTGTTGCTCGTTCCCACCAGGCATGAAGCCGCCACCGTCGTACCGGGTAGGTCCGGTATCTATTTCATCAGATAGTTCCAGGAACAGATTTTGGTGAATGAGCGGGCTTTTGCCTGCCGGCGGCAGCGTGTCGCCAGCAGCGTGCGTGTCTCCTTTCGCTATCGTTTTGCTTAAACTGGATAATTTTGTTTCGCCGGGCGTTTTGCGCGGCATTTCGGTGGGGACGGCATTGGCGCAGGATTCGCCATCAGATCAGGCACAGCGGGCGCAGGCAGGCAGCCTTCGCGACCGCTTACGCTTTGCCGGTCTCGATGCCGAGCAGTGCGAGATGGTTCGCCGTCATCGCCCCATGCTGCAGGCGCAGCTGAAGGAAGGCCTGCGCGATCTCTTCCACCGCTTCCAATCCTTTCCGGACGCATCGCGAAATTTTTCGAGCGAACGCCAGGTCGAGCGCCTTCATGATTTGCAGTCCTCCCATTGGGATGTGCTGACCGACGCCCGCTTCGACAGCCTCTATGCCGAGCGGGTGAAGATCCTTTCGGATTCGGAAAGCAAGATGGGCCTCGACCCGCGCTGGCACGTCGCCGGTCATGGTATCGTGCTCGAGCATCTGCTGTCCGGTCTTCTGGAGGAGATGGGCGGTCGTGCGATCCTTCCGGGCACCAAGCGCCGGGCTCGCGAACTTGGCGAACTCATGGCGGCTGTCGTCCGGCTGGTCATGGTCGACGTCGAGATTGCCGTCTCCTTGCGCTTCAATCAGTTGCGCGTCAGTCATCAGCGTGCACTCGCCGAGCAGCGTCAGATGGATCAGGCCGATATCGGTCACATCTTCGGCGATGTGATCCGGGCTCTCGCCGAACGCGATCTGACCGCGCGCGTGACGAACGAAGTGCCGGAGGCCTATTCGGGCCTAGTTGAAACCCTCAACGGCGCGCTCGACGATATCCAGACGGAATTTACCGCTCTCGGCGGACGGGTCCAGGCTGCCGAAGCTGCGACAGGCACTATTGCCCGCGACAGCCGCAACCTTAGCGAAGCATCCACCGATCATTCCCGGCAGCTTCAGGTGTCCGCCAAGCGCCTGGAAGGCCTGGCCCAGCAAGTTCGCGGCAATGCCGTCAGCACGCGTTCCGCTGAAAAAGCCGTCGCCTCGACACGCATCGCTGCCGAACAGAGCGGCCATGTCGTCGGTCAGGCGATCACCGCCATGGCGGATATCGAATCTTCTGCCGAGAAAATCGGCCAGATCATCGGCGTCATCGACGAGATCGCCTTCCAGACCAATCTCCTCGCGCTGAACGCCGGCATCGAGGCAGCGCGCGCCGGCGACTCCGGCCGCGGCTTCGCCGTCGTCGCGCAGGAGGTGAGGGCGCTTGCCCAACGTTCCGCCGATGCCGCCCGCGAAATCAAGACGCTGGTGACGGGCACCAAGGCGCAGGTTGATTCGGGCGTGCAGATGGTCGGCCGCACCCAGGAGGCCATCGGCAGCATCGTGCGCCAGGTGGCCGACATCAACGAGGCCATTTCGGGCATAGCCAGCGCCACCGACGGCCAGGCGGTCGATCTTCAGACCGTGACCGATGACGTGGGCGCCTTGAGCGAGCGCGTGGCAGGCACCAGCACGCTGGCTGCCCGTTCCGGCGAGGGCGCCGATCATCTCCACACGGTCATTCTCGAACTCGGCGAGACGATCCGGGAGTTCCGCATCGCGCGCGAGAAGCAATATGCCAGCGACGGTCCGGCGCAGCGCAGGATAGACACGGTCGCGTCCCTGCCGGCCTTGGAGCGCAATGTTCAGGCACAGATTACCGGCGATGCCGAGGAAATGGATGAATTAGACTTCCCGCTCTACTCGGCAGCCGCTGGAGGCGGGCGGAATGTTTACTGATGCACTTTATCTTATGCGTACGCAGGCGCTGGGGCCTGAAACCAACAGACAAGGAATGAAGTAATGGCGAGCAGGAAAGGCGAGAAATCGATCAGTCTGGCTACGGTGCTGGACCTCAATGAGGCCTCGACGCTTCGCAGCAAGTTGATGGGGCTTCGCGGCAGCAATGTCGTGATCGACGCATCAGGCGTCGAGAAGGTCGGGGCTCTGTGCGTTCAGGTCCTCATGGCCGCCGCCAAGACCTGGGATGAAGACAAGCTGTCCTTCACCTTCACGAAGGTATCGGACGCATTTCACAAAACGATGCAGCTGATCGGCATCAATATCGATCATCTGCTTGCCAAGGAGATCCGGCAATGAAGAAGAGAGTGCTTACCGTGGATGATTCACGGACGATCCGTAACATGCTTCTCGTTACGCTCAACAATGCAGGTTTCGAGACCATCCAGGCGGAAGACGGCGTTGAAGGCCTCGAAGTTCTCGAGGAGAGCAATCCTGACGTCATCGTGACCGATATCAACATGCCGCGTCTCGACGGCTTCGGCTTCATCGAGGGCGTTCGCCGCAACGACAAGTATCGCGCGATCCCGATCCTGGTCCTGACCACGGAGAGCGATGCCGAGAAGAAGAACCGCGCGCGCCAGGCTGGTGCGACCGGCTGGATCGTCAAGCCCTTCGACCCGGCCAAATTGATCGATGCCATCGAGCGTGTAACCGCTTAAACAGGATTTTTTCCTATGGATATGAACGAAATCAAAGAGATCTTCTTCCAGGAGTGCGAGGAGCAGCTCGCGGAACTGGAATCCGGTCTCCTGAAAATGAATGACGGAGACCGCGATCCGGAAACCGTCAATGCCGTGTTCCGTGCCGTTCATTCCATCAAGGGTGGAGCTGGTGCATTCGGTCTGGATGATCTGGTCTCTTTTGCCCATGTCTTCGAGACCACTCTCGATTGCGTTCGTTCCAATAAGCTTGAGCCGACCCAGGATGTCCTGAAGGTCATGCTCAAGGCTGCCGATGTGCTTGCCGACCTGACAAACGCTGCCCGTGATGGCGGCAGCGTCGATGAGTCGAGAAGCCGCGGCCTGGTCAAGGAACTCGAGGCACTCGCCCATGGCGAAATGCCCGCTCCCTCGGCCCATGCAGAAGCGCCTGCACCCAAGCCTGCCGCCGCTCCGAAGCCTGCCGCCGCTCCCAAGGCTGCAGCGCCGGCACCCGTGGTCGTAAAGGCAGCGCCCGCTCCGACAGACGATAGCGGCTTCCAGCCGATACCTTTCACCTTCGATGAATTCGACGGTGCCGAGGACGTTCATCCCGAGCTTCCGCAGTTCGAAATCAGCTTCAAGCCGCGCGCCGATCTCTATTCGAAGGGCAATGACGCCACTCTGCTGCTGCGCGATCTCTCGCGCCTAGGCGAGATGAGCATTCGCTGCGACATGGATGCCCTGCCTGGCCTCGACCAGCTGGATCCGGAAGCGGCCTATTTCAAGTGGGCGATTTCCATCAAGACCGACAAGGGCGAAGACGCTATCCGAACCGTCTTCGAATTTGCGGAATGGGATTGCGAACTCGAGATCCATCCGGCCGAGGACGTGATCAGCGATGACAGCGGTAACGACGAGCTGCCGATGATCCCGGTTCCGTTCGATCTCTCCGCATTGGACGACGAGCCCGCGCCGGCCGAGGCCGCCGATGAGCCGAAGACGAGAAGCGATGCGGCAGAAGCCGTCGCAGCAGCGGAAACAGCAAGCAATGTCACGCAGCTTGCCGCCGCTGCCTCCCGTGCCGAAAAGAAAGAGCCGAGCGCAGCCGCCGCTGCTGCCGCCGCACAGAACAATGCCGCCGCCAACAGCGCCGGCCAGACGATCCGCGTCGATCTCGATCGCGTCGACCGCCTGATCAACCTCGTCGGCGAGCTTGTTATCAACCAGGCGATGCTCTCGCAGAGCGTCATCGAGAACGACACGACCGGTACCTCATCGATCAACATGGGTCTCGAGGAGCTGCAGCAGCTCACCCGCGAGATCCAGGACTCGGTCATGGCCATCCGCGCACAGCCTGTGAAGCCCGTCTTCCAGCGCATGTCGCGTATCGTTCGCGAAATCGCCGACATGACGGGCAAGTCGATCCGCCTCATCACCGAAGGTGAAAACACCGAAGTCGACAAGACGGTCATCGACAAGCTGGCCGAGCCGCTGACCCACATGATCCGCAACGCTGTCGACCACGGCGTTGAGAGCCCGGAAAAACGCACCGCGCTCGGCAAGAATCCCGAAGGTACGGTTCGCCTCACGGCAAAGCATCGTTCCGGCCGCATTCTGATCGAACTTGCCGACGACGGCGCCGGCATCAACCGCGAAAAGGTCCGGCAGAAGGCGATCGACAACGACCTGATCCCTGCCGACGCCAACCTGACGGACGAAGAAATCGACAACCTGATCTTCCTGCCGGGCTTCTCCACCGCCGACAAGATCTCCGATATTTCCGGCCGCGGTGTCGGCATGGACGTCGTCAAGCGCTCGATCCAGGCACTCGGCGGCCGTATCAACATCACCTCGAAGCCGGGCCAGGGTTCCGTCTTCACGATGAGCCTGCCGCTGACGCTCGCTGTTCTCGACGGCATGGTGGTAACGGTTGCCGGCCAGACGCTGGTCGTGCCCTTGACCGCGATCGTGGAAACTCTCCAGCCGGAAGCCGCTGCGATCCATTCCTTCGGCGCAAACCATCGCCTGATCTCGATCCGCAATTCCTTCTGCCCGCTGGTCGATGTCGGCCGGATCCTGAATTTCCGCGCCACCCAGGCCAACCCTGTCGAAGGTGTGGCGCTCCTGGTGGAATCGGAAGGCGGCGGTCAGCGCGCTCTGATGGTTGATGCCATCCAGGGCCAGCGCCAGGTCGTCATCAAGAGCCTCGAAGCGAACTACACCCACGTTCCGGGCATCGCTGCTGCAACCATTCTCGGCGACGGGCGTGTGGCGCTCATCCTCGACGTGGACGCGGTTGTCGCTGCCTCGCGCGGTCAGTCGCTGAAGGCCGAAATGTCTTACGCAGCAGCGGGATAAGGTAATGTCGTACGCCGTCAAGAATTTGATCCAGGGTGCCCGCGAGCTGATTGCGTTTCGCATCGGCGACCAGGAATTCTGCGTCGACATCATGTCGGTACGCGAAATCCGGGGCTGGACGCCGGCAACCGCCATGCCGCATGCGCCATCTTACATGAAGGGTGTCATCAACCTTCGCGGCGAGGTGCTGCCGATCATCGATCTGTCCCTGAGGCTGGGCATGCAACCCGCCGAGCCTTCCCCCCGGCACGTCATTATCGTCGCCCAGGTCAAGCGCCAGTCGGTCGGCCTGCTGGTCGAGGCGGTCTCCGACATACTGACCATCACCGAAGAAAACATTCAGCCGACGCCGGAGATTTCTTCCGATCTGCAAAAGCGGTTCGCACGCGGCATTCTGGCGATCGATCGCCGGATGATCTGTCTCGTCGAGCTCGAGGCCCTGTTCCCGGATATTGAAAGCGAGGCTGCATGAGCTTGATGGGAGCAAAGGATCTGCTGGGTTCCGACGAGGTCCTCGCCAGCGGTGAATATCCGCTGACGCGCCGTGATCTGTCCGAAATCGCGGCGATGATCTATGCGGATGCCGGCATTTCGCTGAATGAATCGAAGGCCTCGCTGGTCTATTCGAGGCTTTCCAAGCATATCCGCAGCCTCGGACTCTCGGGCTTCCGGGAATATTGTTCGCTCGTATCGTCGCCGGCCGGCGCTGGCGCCAGACGCGAGATGCTGTCGCACCTGACCACGAATTTCACGCGCTTCTTCCGCGAAAACCATCACTTCGAGCACCTGCGCAACGAGGTGCTGCCGGACCTTCTGGCAAGGGCAAGAAGCGGCGGTCGGGTCCGCATATGGTCGGCTGCCTGCTCGGACGGGCAGGAGCCCTATTCGATCGCGCTCACGGTCCTGTCGTTGATGCCGAACGCCGCGGACTATGATTTCCGCATCCTGGCAACTGATATCGATCCGAAGATCCTTGGTCTTGCCCGCGCCGGCGCCTATGACGAGGGCTCGCTGGAAACCGTGTCGCCTGCCATGCGCAAGCAATGGTTCCAGGAGGTCCAGGTACAGGGGCGTCGCAAGTTCCAGGTCGACGATCGCGTCAAGCGCCTGATTACCTTCAACGAATTGAACCTGATGGCGCAATGGCCATTCAAGGGCAATTTCGACGTCATCTTCTGTCGCAACGTCGTCATCTATTTCGACGAGCCTACGCAGATGAAGATCTGGTCCCGTTTTGCCGGCCTGCTGCCGGAAGGCGGTCACCTCTATATCGGTCATTCCGAGCGCGTTTCGGGAGATGCCAAGCATCTCTTCGACAATATCGGCATCACCACCTATCGCTATACCGGCAAAAATTCAGGGAGAAGAGCATGACGGCTCCTGCCCGAGTCCTAGTTGTCGACGACTCACCGACGATGCGCGGTCTTATTACCGCTGTCCTGAGTTCCGACCCCGATGTCGATGTTATCGGCCAAGCCGGCGACGCCATGGAAGCGCGCGCCGCCATCAAGCAGCTCAACCCGGATGTGGTCACGCTCGATATCGAGATGCCCAACATGAACGGCCTGGAGTTCCTGGAGAAGATCATGAAGCTCCGGCCGATGCCGGTCATCATGGTCTCGACCATGACGCATCGCGGCGCAGAGGCGACGCTTGCGGCGCTCGAAATCGGCGCCTTCGATTGCGTCGGCAAGCCGGCTCCGGGCGACCGGAACCCCTTCGGCGATCTCGCCGACAAGGTGAAGGCTGCCGCCCGCTCGCAGCGTCAGTATCAGCGCGCTCCTTCAGCCGAGGCACCGGCGGCGCCACCCTCGGTCGCGGATTTCCGGGTGGGCCGCAAGATCGTGGCGATCGGCTCGTCGACCGGGGGCGTGGAAGCGCTGATCGCGGTTCTACAAAAATTCCCAGCGAATTGCCCGCCGACCGTCATCACCCAGCATATGCCGCCGACCTTCACCAAGAGCTTCGCCGAGCGTCTCAATCGCCTCTGTGCACCTGTTGTCCAGGAAGCAACCGATGGCGCGCGGCTTGAGATCGGCAAGATTTACCTGGCACCGGGCGGCGAGCGTCATCTGCAGGTCGCAAATGCGTCAGCGCCCCATTGCCGTCTTATCGAAAAGGAGCCGGTAAACGGCCATCGTCCTTCGGTCGATGTGCTCTTTGACTCCGTCGCCGAACTTGCCGGTCGAAACGCCGTGGGCGTCATTTTGACGGGTATGGGACGCGATGGGGCCGCTGGCCTGCTCAAAATGCGTCATTCCGGTGCGAGAACTGTGGGTCAGAACGAAAAAACGTGCGTTGTTTACGGAATGCCAAGGGTTGCGTACGAACTTGGCGGCGTTGAGCAGCAGCTTCCGCTGAATGCCATCGGAGATGAAATACTGAAAATGACAGCCGCCCGAAAGGAGAGCGAGTAATGTCTCTTGCGGAGAAAATTAAAGTTCTAATCGTCGACGACCAGGTCACCAGCCGTCTTCTGCTGAGTGATGCGCTGACACAACTGGGTTTCAAACAGATTACCGCAGCTGGCGACGGTGAGCAGGGCATGAAGATCATGGCCGAGCAGCCCCACCATCTCGTCATCTCGGATTTCAACATGCCGAAGATGGATGGCATCGTCTTTCTGCAGCACGTTCGGGCCAATCCGGCGACCAAGAAGGCGGCCTTCATCATCCTGACGGCGCAGGGCGACCGTGCCCTGGTGCAAAAGGCGGCTCAGTTGGGCGCAAACAACGTCCTGGCCAAACCTTTCACCATCGAAAAGATGAAGGCCGCCATCGAGGCCGTGTTCGGAGCATTGAAATGATCACCGATAGTGCAGCTCGACGCATGCACATCATTCAAGGCGAGTATAAGGTCGTCAGTGAAGACGTCGTCCTGACGACCATTCTCGGCTCGTGCGTAGCTGCATGTCTGCGTGATCCCATCGCCGGTGTCGGCGGTATGAACCATTTCCTGCTGCCCGGAAACGCCGCAACGCCGATGACCGGCGGTGACGCGACGCGCTATGGCGTCCATCTGATGGAACTGCTGATCAACGGACTTTTGAAGAAGGGCGCGCGCCGTGACCGCCTGGAGGCAAAGATCTTCGGTGGAGCGAAGACGATTGCGACCTTCTCCAACGTTGGTGAGCAGAACGCAGCTTTCGCTGTGCAGTTCCTCAGGGACGAAGGCATTCCCGTCGTCGGATCGAGCACGGGCGGGGAACATGGACGCAAGATAGAATACTGGCCGATCTCGGGCCGTGCACGGCAATATCCGTTGACCGGCGCCGAAACGCAGAAAACCGTGGCCCTCGAACAGCGCCCGGTCTTTGCGCCGAAACCTGCAGAGAATACGATCGAATTTTTTTAAGGCGCGAGGATTATTTTATGAACATTGTCCCGCATACCGAGCCGGCATCCGGAGACGAGGCTCTGCCCGCCATCCTGATGCGTATCGTTTCGGAATTGCACGATGTCGCATACCTGATCGAGCGGATCGAGCCTCAGCTGATCGAGCTTGGCGGCCCCAGCATATTTGAAGCACCGGAATCCATGAAGGTCATGCAGGGCATCGATCTCGCAGTGCAGAAGACGCGCGGGATTGCAGAGTTCATCGACACGATCACCGGAGGCATTCCGGATGGCTGGATGGTCGATGTCACGACCGCTCTCAGCCTGGTGAAGCTCGCCGAAATGCAGAAGGCCCTTGCGGGCGGCCTGCGCCATGGTCATTCGCAGCCGCTGGGCAAAGCAGCTGGTGATTTCGACTTTTTCTGATCGTCTCTGGGCAGTCTGATCGCCCGGTCTTAAGTCCGCCCGTTGGCGGATCGTCTATGAAATAGCAGCGGTTTTTCAGTTTTGTCCGGTTCGGACGAAACGCTCGCACAAGTTTCGCCCACTAGTTTCGCTGCAGGGCACAAAGCCATTTTTGTCTTTGACGAAACGTGCGAGAACAGAATGAATCTGTTAAATCAATTACTTCAGGTCGTTAAGAACCTTCAGAATCTAGGGCGAACAAAGCTTATGATTCTGGGCGGCGTTGCAGTCGTCTCTATCGCCGTGGTCCTCGGGGCTGCTCTCTTCGTCAACAAACCCGCTCAAGAAACCCTCTATGTCGGATTGGAAAAGGCTGATCTGAACCAGATCAGCATGGTTCTTGCCGAAAACAATATCGACTTCCAGGTCGGTACTGATGGTTCTAGCGTTACCGTTCCGGCCGGCACGACAGGCAAGGCCCGTCTCCTTCTCGCGGAGCGCGGATTGCCGAACAGCACCAATGCCGGCTACGAACTCTTCGACAATGTCGGTTCGCTCGGCCTCACATCCTTCATGCAGGAAGTGACGCGTGTACGTGCGCTCGAAGGCGAGATCGCCCGGACGATTACCTCGATCAATGGCATCTCATCTGCCAGGGTGCATCTCGTCATGGCGGACGCGGGCAATTTCAGGACGCCCAATCAGAAGCCGACGGCTTCCGTCATGATCCGGGCAAGTGCTGCTGCCGGTCAGAGGGCCGCGCAGTCGATCAGGCATCTTGTCGCCTCCGCCGTACCCGGGCTTGCCGTCGACGACGTGACGATCCTCGATTCCACCGGCCAGCTTCTGGCCTCGGGCGATGATCCGAGCAACAGCCAGCTCAACCGCAATCTCGGCGTCGTGCAGAACGTGCAGAGCGACATTGCAGCCAATATTGACAAGGCCCTGGCGCCTTTCCTTGGCGCGGACAACTTTCGCTCCAGCGTAACCGCGCAGCTGAATACGGACACCCAGCAGACGCAGGAAACCAAGTACGATCCCGATTCCAAGGTCGAGCGCTCCGTTCGCACGAGCAAGGAAAACTCGCAGTCGCAGCAGAACCAGTCCGACACGGCCGCAACGGTCGAGCAGAACGTTCCGCAGGCGGCTCCGCAGGCGGGCGGCGGTGGACCGCAGTCGAAAGACCAGTCCAACAAGCAGGACAACCAGACCAACTACGAAATCAACAGCACGACGGTTGCGACGGTTCGCAACGGCTACAAGATCGACAAGCTGTCCATCGCTGTCGTCGTCAACAAGGGCCGCCTCGCAAAGATGGTCGGCGAGCCTGCCGACCAGGCAAAGATCGACGCCTATCTGGCCGAGATGCAGAAGATCGTCGCATCCGCTGCCGGTGTCGATACGTCTCGCGGCGACGTCGTGACCGTCAACGCGATGGACTTCCTCGACGACCAACTGCTGAGCGACAATGCTTCCGGCCCGTCGATCATGCAGATGTTGAGCAGCAATCTCGCAGGCATCATCAACTCGGCCGCCTTCGTGGTCGTGGCATTCCTGATCGTCTGGATGGGCTTCCGTCCGCTGATCCGCTCGATCCGCGGTGGTGCGGCGGCAGGAGAGGCTCTGCCGGAAGCAGCCGGCCTCGAACTCCCGGATTTCGCACCGGCAGGCGGCGGCCCTGGCGCAGCGCTGATGGACGGCTTCGGCTCCGACTTCGGTTTCGACAGCACCGACGATCTGCTGACGATGGGCGACGACGACGGCAGCTTCAACCGCCGCCTCAAGGAAGGCCCGGAACGTCGCCTCGCGCGCATGGTGGAAATGAGCGAGGAACGCGCAGCGAAAATCCTTCGAAAATGGGCGGTCGATGCCGCAGCGTGATGAAAAAGGGCCGGGATTTCCCGGCCCTTTTCATTTGTGCCGGGGAATTCGTCGGTTGCCCGAAGTAAATTCTCGGAATTTTCTCGCGATGAGAGCCCTGTGGAGCCCCCCAGACCCGCTCTTTCCCTATTACCGCGTCGTGGATGGACGAAGGGCAGGCCTTGAATTCCATTGCTGCTGGTGAAGAATCAACCTAATATCATCATACCTATTGTGGCGAATGCGATATTTGGTGCGAATCGCAGGCACGAAATGCAATTTTCGTAAACTCCCAAAAAGTGGAGATGCGGACTCATAATCGGATGATTACAATCTTAGTGATTCTAGCGAATGCGAAAATGCTCCGTCCCGCATGAACATGGGGTGGTTAAGTCCTGGTCGAGCAATGCTCAGGTTTGACGTTAATCGTTTAACAGCTGCAGGAAGTGCAAATGGACATGCAGATATTGCAGGCGAGCAAGAGCGATAAGGAGGCCGCTGTTCTGGCCGCTTCCGGGAAGGTGTTGTCGCGTGAGCAGCTCATCCTGCGGCTGACCGAGATTGCTGGTTCCGAGCATCTGCAGTCCGGACTTTGCGCCCTGACCGATTATGTCGGCGCAGCCCATTACCTCTTGGTTCGCTGCGACCTCATACAGGAGAGCGGTCTCGATTTCGTGGTCTCCTCGGACTGGCCCTTCGACCTCGTCCGGCGGCTGGCGTCGGAGCTTGTCAGTGGCTATATCCGCACAACCGAAATGGAAAAGTGCCTGCAGCTGTTCCAGCCGAATTTCGCAGGTCTTCCTGACGACGTCCTGCTGCCCGAGGGTGTCAGCAGGCAATATTGTTCGCTGACATTCAATGTCGGACGCACACGGCTCTCGCTGATGCTGCTTTTTCGCGAAGGCTTCATTCTGTCGCCGGAGCGGCTGCGCGATGTCGGGCTTCTCGCCGGATACTATTCGAGCTTCAATCGCTACGGCGAGACCAAGAGCGATCGCGACTTCGAGTTGACCGAGCGCGAGCTGGAATGTCTTTTCTGGATCGCGGAAGGAAAGACGAGCGACGAAATCGCGATGATCCTCGGCATCTCGCGCAACACGATCAACAACTATATCACCAGCGTCATGCGAAAGACGGCGACCAAGACGCGATCGGAAGCGATCGCCTTCGCGGTCAGAAATAATCTCGTTTAAAGGGCTTTCGATGCGCTATCCGCCGGACAGGACGACGACGAGACCGAACGAAATGCGGCCCGTTCGCGTCCAGCGGGTTTCCAGCCGTTCTGATGTATTCCCGAAGCTGGTCTCGATGCAGAAATTGATCGATGCCCGCAATTTCGCCGTCTATCGCATCGGCGGCTCGGGGCTTCCCAGCACGCAGCGCCTGGTTTGCGAGCTGGACAATTGGGGCGCCACCAATGCCACCGCCGGCAAGCTTTTCGTCGATGCCTATGGCGCCGCCCTGATCGAGCATATCGACAAGTCACTGTTGCCGTTGATGTGGAACGGACGTGAGGACGACAGTACGGCGGAGACGCCGGATTTTGCCGCCTTTACCGTCCGCTTGAAGCCGCATCTCCTGCCTTTTGCAGGCGTTGCCTTTCCGATTCGGCTCGGCGCGGTCGGCAACGGCTATGTGGTCTTCACCGCAAATTTCATCGACCTTACAAGCGACATGATCGTGGATCTGCATGGCAGGAGCTGTCAGATCATGATGGACCTGTTGTCGCTCGATGAACGTCGCTCGGTGGCCGCCGAAGCGCTCAGCGAACGCGAGATCGCCTGTCTGCAATTGGCAGGCGACGGAAGGATCAGCGAAGAGATCGCCGAGAAGCTTGGGCTTTCCGTGCACACGGTCAACGCTTATCTCGGCTCCGCCACGATCAAGCTCGATTCGGTCAACCGAATCCAGGCAATCGCAAAGGCGATCCGTCTCGGCTATATCAGCTGAGACGTCTCTTTTAGGCGCGCAATTCATCCTTCAGAAATGCCAAAAGAATTGACCGGCTTTGTGGGCCGGCCATGCAGTTCAGCAGATCTGATCGGAAAATCAGCTGGCGAGAGCCGTAAGACCGTTGGTCGCATAACGGGCATCGGCAAGGCTGCGTGCCAGGATGGCCGTATTCTCGTCCGGATCCGCCGATGCGTTCTGAAACGCGATGTGATTGATCTCGATACCGGCGTGATTCTCCGCCAGGGCCAGCCGGGCATAGATCGTGACGCCACGGGGCTTGATCTCCAGATCGATCCCCACTTCGGCCGGGCCGCCCCATTCCAGCTTGTAGTCACCACTGAGGCCGAAATTGACCGTGCCGGGGTGAAAATAAAGCTCTGCGGCCGAGGCCACCAGATCGGCGAGATTGCCGTAGCATTCGAAGCGCAGCAGCGAAATGAGGTCGGCTGCATCCAGCAGCCTGAGTTCGCTGGCGACCGGGCTGATTGCTTCAGCCAGGATTTGTTCACGTTGGGCAGAGTAGGGGCATTTTTTCATTCGATTTATCGTACCCGTTTCTTATTCGACTGCGCCGCATAGATGCGATGGATCAATTCGGCGACTGCCTTGTAAAAGACCGATGGGATGACACTATCGACCGAGACTTGCGCAAACATGGAGCGCGCGAGTGGTGGATCTTCGAAAACGGGGATGCCGGCCTCTTCTGCTATCTCTCTGATTCTCAAGGCAATCAGGTCCTGCCCCTTGGCAACGACGACGGGCGCATCGTTTTCTTCGCGGACATAGCGCAGCGCGACCGCAAAGTGCGTCGGGTTTGCGATGACAAGCGTCGCACGCGGGACGTTGTTCATCATGCGCTGGCGCGCACGCGCACGCATGAGAGCACGCTGACGGCCCTTCACCGCCGGGTCGCCCTGCGATTGCTTGAATTCGTCCTTGACCTCCTGCTTCGTCATCTTCAGCTGCTCGTACCAATGATGGCGCGTCCAAAAAAGGTCGATGGCGCCAATGACGGCCGAAGCCAGAAGCACCACCAGCAGGATCTTTCGTGTGACGTCGAAGAGCCTGACGAAAAGCGTCTGCGGATCAGAATAAAGCGCATCGATCGCATGCAGAAAATCGCTGCGCAGCACGAAGAACATGATGACGCCAACGATCAGAACCTTGGTGAGCGCCTTGCCGAATTCGATGAGGCCGGGAACGCTGGCGATCCGCTGCCAGCCCTTGGTCGGTGACACGCGGCTGAAGTCGGGCATCAGGCGGTCCCAGACAAAGGACGGCATGTTCTGTGCAAAGGATGAGCCGATGCCGAAGACAAAGAAAAGCGCAATGGCGGGGAGCATCAGGTAAGCGACTTCCCAGCCGATCCGAGCGAAAAGCGACATCACGTCGGGGCCGGTTTCGATGTTCCACTGATCCGATTTTTCGAACAGGTCGCGCAGAATCTCGCCCATGCGCCCCACCCGGTCGGGCAGGAAGAAGATAAGATAGACGAATGTGGCAAGCATCGAGGCGAAAAGGGTAATTTCCCTGGAGACCGGGATATTACCCTTGAGAACCGCGTCCTGCATTTTTTTGCCGGTCGGGTCTTCTGTTTTACTGTCCTTGTCCTCGTCGGCCACTTCTACCGTCCTTCATAAACGGACAAAGGCCGCGCATCATGCGCGGCCTGATGTTGAGAAAACCTAGACTTGGAGCGCGCCTGGAGCAACGCCGTCGACTTGCCGCTGCCGGATTGTCAACAGCAGATCACGCCGCCTGCGCGTCATTGCCCTCTTCGGTCTCCTTGAGGGCGATCTGGCCGCTGTTGGCGAGCCGGATGGCCTCCTGTGCGATGGCACGGCGAGCGATGGCGATTTCGCGCGGATTGATGCCTGTCGTGCCGGTGGAGAGATCCGATTCGATCATGCGGCGCTGGCGCGGGCTGATCGAGGCCAGAACGACTTCGCGCATTTCCGCCGACGAGCCGCGCAAAGCCATCGTGAGGATATCCGCGGAAATGTCGTTGAGCAGCAGGACGCGACTGCGTTGCGGCATGAGCATGAGGTCTTCGAAGAGGAAGATCTTCGGACGTACCTTGCCGACGGCCTCCTTGCTGAGCGATTCGAGCGAATCGAGCAGCGTCTCGACCTGGGGCTTTTCCAACTCGTTCATCAGTTCGGCCACCTTGTTGGAGCCGCCCGAATTGCGCTCTGCCTCGATCTCGGCGATCAGCGTGATGACACGCTTTTCGATGATCTGGGCAGCCTTGGGGCTGACGTCCTTGAGGTTCACGGTACGGTTCATGATGTCGGCGCGGCGCGTGTCCGGCAGTTCCATCAGCACCTTTGCGCCGAAGGAAGATGGCATCATGGAAAGAATGTAAGCGATCGTCTGGGGGTGCTCGCGCAGCAGGAACTTGCCGACGAAGCTGGGTTCCGTTTCGCCGAGGCGATCCCAGATGGAGGTCTCGTAGGCCTGGAATGCAGTACGGCGGCCGAGCAGGCTGTCGACTTCGTCAGGCGTCAGTCCTTCCTCGAGAATGCTCTCGATCGCCCGGGCATTGTCCATCAGACCGGTGCCTTCGGTGAAGAGATCCTCGAATTCCGCCACCAGCCCGGCCAGCTCGTCCGGCGGGATCGGGCGCAGGGATTGCGCCGAGGCAATGATGAGCTGCAATTCATTTTGGGTGAAATATTTCAGCAGGCGTCCGGCCACCTGCTTGCCCATAGCAAGCAGGACCGCCGCCGCCTTTTCAGCCTGGGATAACGGTTTCTCGGCAAGCGCGCCGCCGAAATCGTCAAAGTCCATCATGGTCTTCCTCTCCGTCCCAAAAACCGGGATCAGGCTTTCTTGGTACTCATTACTTCAATGAGCTTCACGCCGAATCGCGTGTCGTCATTTTCCAACACAGTAATCTCGCCGCGAGCAATTTTGCGGCCATTCACGGTAATTTCAACGGGCTCGCCGATCTTCCTGTCGAGGGCGATGATTGCGCCTTCGGTCAGGTTCATAAGGCCCGAGACTTGCATGCGGCTGGAGCCGAGGACGATCTGGACATCGATCGGGATGTCCATGATCAGGTCGAGATTGGCGTTCAGTGCGCTGCCGGCCGTCGCCGACGTCGAGAAGGAGGTGTCGCCGGAGAAAGACGAACCAAGATCATCGCCGCCGAATCCCTCACCGAATGCCGGCAGGCCCGAGCTCTCTTCGCCAATACCGCCGCCGAACGCGCTTTCGCCGAATGTGCCGCCACCAAGCGCATCTCCGCCGAAGCTGTCGGAACCGAAATCGCCGCCGCCAAAGCTCGGTGCTTCGCCGGAGGCGTCCTGCTGGAGGACACCACGCAGGCCGTCGATGGCCTCATTCAGCTCGGCCTCATTGCCCGGGAGGTCGAGATCGTCTTCGCTGTTCTTTGTCTTCTTCGTAGCCATGAAATCACTATTCCAGTTGAAACTTGCCTCAAACTGCCTTGATGGCGGCGGCGCGAAAGAACCGATTAATTCATGAGATGCTTGAGAAGGTCATCATCGGAGCTGATGTTGTCCTTGACACGCACGGTGTAATTTTCACCTGAACGACCGAATTCGCATATGTAGAGGTCCTTGCTGTTGGCGCTGACCTCGACGCGTACGTCTTCACTGTCCATGAAAGGAATGACATCGCCTTCGGCGAGTCTTGAAATCGTATCGATCGTCAGCGACTGCAAGCGGATACGTGCTTCCAGGGTAACCTGCGACCGTCGTACCTGCTCGCTGATCATATCAGTCCATTCCTGGGACTTGGCGGACTGGCTCTTCGCCCGGGGCGCGCTGATGACAGTCTTCAGGAGTACTTTCTGCGGTATGATGACGTAGAAATCGGTCGCCACGCTTCCAAGCGTGATCGTCATTTTGACGGCTGCGCCGAACTCCTCAGGGTGCTCCTCGGCGTTCTTGGGCGGCTCTTCGATATTGAAGGGCGCGCCCATGATGGGCTCGAAGCCGCCTGGCGCATTGACGGCAGAGCGCAGGACGCTGCCGATCTTGTCGAACGCCATGACGGCGAGATCGAGCTCGATAACCGAGAGTGGTCGAGCCGGCGGCTCTTCCACCGTGTCGGGAACGGCGCCGAGCATATGTTCCATCAGGGTGATGACGAAGCCGGTGCCGCAGGCAAGAACAAAACGCGGCGACCAGTTCCGCAACGATCCTTCCACGACGGCATGATGCTCGACGAGATCACCGACGAGATCGTCGATCAGGCCGGACGTGCACCCGGCATAGGTCACCGAGACGTCGAGCCCGGTTTCGCTCTTGATGATATCAGGGAGAAAATCGATGTAGATATTGGCGAGGCTCGTCGAGAGCTTTGCGACGGTCGCGCCGTCGCCGAGGCCGCCGGTCAACTTGGCCAGCAATGCACGATCCATAGGAGGCTGCATATTCGCGGTTTCGTTGCTCATTCTCGTCAAGCCGCCTTGTTCTCACCGCCGGGGTTCATCATTTCCTGCTCGACAGCATCGATCGAAGGCCGCTCGTAGCCGGAGATCGTCTTGCGGCCGTATTCCAGCGCAACCTGCGGCACCGAGCCGTTCATGTAGGCAAGCAGTGTCTGCTTCACGACGATGTAGAGCCGGTGCTGCTTCGTGCGGACGATCTTGATCTGCGAGCACAACGGGTTGCATACGCAGTAGGACAGAAGAATACCAAGCATGGTGCCGACGAGTGCGGCGCCGATGAGTTCGCCGAGCACTTCCGGCGACTCGTTGATCGAACCCAGCGCCTTGATAACGCCGAGAACGGCCGCGACGATACCGATGGCGGGGAAGGAGTCGCCGACCGCCGTGATCGCGTGATACGGCTTGAGCTTGTCCGTCAGCATGGTTTCGATTTCTTCGTCCATCAGCGCCTCGATCTCATGCGAGCGGGCGTTGCCGATGATGATGAGACGAACGTAGTCGCAGATGAAGGCCGTCAGTTCCTTGTTCTTCAGAACCGTCGGGGCCGACTGGAAGATGGTCGATTCGTCCGGGTTGTCGATATGGGCTTCGATCTCGTTGCGCGACTTGGTGCGCAGGTCGCGCATCAGCGAATAAAGTACGCCGAGCACGTCGAGATAGTTGCGTTCCTTCGGCACCTTGCTGGCGAAAGCCTCGCTGAGCGCCTTGCCCGAATCCTTCACGACCTTCATCGAGTTGGACATGATGAACGTTCCGAGCCCGGCTCCGCCGATGATGAGGAGCTCGTAAGGCTGTACCAGCCGATCGACCGGTCCGTGCTCGGCCATAAACCCGCCGATCACGCAGCCGAAAATCACGACAAATCCGATAATAATATTCATGTCGGTCCACATCTGATCATTGTTTCATCCATGAACTACCGGCGCTGCCTTGCGTGAGGCTGGTCCGACCGGGGAGGCCATCCGACCGAGGAAGCCGTCCGACCGGCTTCTCGCCGTCGCGTTTCGACATGTCAGCTTCGCACAAGCAAGCGGGTGCATGGTCCCGGGTAAGGGCATCCATGCCCGGTTAACGAGATGGCTGAACCCCGGCGGCCGCCGATGGTTCTTCGTTATGCTCCAATGTTCGGAGGGCGTAGAAAATGCAGACCGGTATTTACGTTTCGCTATCGTCGCAGATGGCACTCGAGCGGCGTCTCACGACGATCGCCGACAATATGGCCAACATCAATACGACGGGCTTTCGCGCAACCGAGGTCAAATTCGACCAGGTTCTCAGCAATACCGAGAACAAGCTCAACTCCAAAGTCGCGTTCGTCTCCCAAGGCAACGACTATCTCTCCACTGATAATGGCGAGCTCGAAAACACCGGCAGCCCTTTGGACGTTGCCGTGAAGGGCGATGCCTGGTTTGCCCTCAACACGCCCGCCGGCACGGTGCTGACAAGAGACGGCCGTCTCACGATGTCGCAGACCGGCGAACTTCAATCGATCCGCGGCTATTCCATTCTCGATGCCGGCGGCGCACCCATTCAGCTTGACCCCAAGGGCGGCGAACCGACCATCGCCTATGATGGCTCTGTCTTCCAGAACGGCAAGGAGATGGGCAAGATCGGCCTTTACACCGCCGATATCAGCAAGGGGTTCCAGCGCTACTCCAACAGCGGCGTCATCACGACGGACCCGCCCCAGGCTGTGGTTGACAATTCGAACTTCGGCGTTGCCCAGGGTTATCTCGAAAATTCCAACGTCAATGGCATGCGCGCGATGACCGAACTCATCGAGGTCAGCCGCGCCTTCGACAGCATTTCGTCGCTGACCAGCACCAGCGAAGGCTCCATCAGCGACGCCATCAAGACCCTCGGCGGCAGTTAAGAGGGCTGATTGATGATCGAGGATCTGCTGCCGGAGAACGCTTTGTCTCCGAAGCTCGGGCAATTGGCGAGCCTTGCCGGGCGTTATACGATGCCGGACCATCTGGTCGCCCATGGCGGCCATGTCCGCACGATCGCGGCCGGACATTACACAGTCGCCGGCCTCTCCAGGCATGTGCGGCTCGGCGAATTCGTCGCGCACCGCTCCTCGACCGGTATTCATCTTGGCGAGGTCGTTCGCGTAGAGCCGGAACTGGCATATGTCTGTCCGATCGAGCCCGGCGAACCGATCGGCATCCATGACACCGTCATCCGCAGGGGCGCCTTTCGCATCGCGCCGACCGACAGCTGGTGTGGGCGCACGATCAACTCGCTTGCCGAACCGATCGACGGCTTGGGGCCGCTGGATCACGGCACCGAGCGTCGCTCCATTTCCAACTCGGCGCCTCCGTCGATGACGCGCAGCCGCGTCGAGAAGGGCTTCAAGACCGGCGTCCGCGCGATCGATATCTTTTCCCCGCTCTGCCTCGGGCAGCGTCTCGGCATTTTTGCAGGCTCCGGCGTCGGCAAGTCGACGCTGCTGTCCATGCTGGCAAGGGCCGAAGCCTTCGACAAGGTCGTGATTGCACTCGTCGGCGAGCGCGGCCGCGAAGTTCGCGAGTTCATCGAAGATACGCTCGGCGAGCATATGAAGAAATCGATCGCGGTCGTCGCGACCAGCGACGAGAGCCCGATGCTGCGCAAGATGGCGCCGCTTTCGGCCATTACCATCGCCGAGCATTTTCGCGATGCCGGCGACAACGTGCTGCTGATCATCGACAGCGTCACGCGTTTTGCTCACGCGATCCGCGAGGTCGCCACCGCATCCGGCGAACCGCCGATCGCGCGCGGCTATCCGGCTTCGGTCTTCACCGAAATGCCTCGTCTGCTTGAGAGAGCAGGTCCAGGTGCGGAAGGAACCGGGACGATCACCGCGATCATCTCGATCCTCGTCGACGGCGACAACCACAACGACCCGATTGCTGACTCTACACGCGGTATTCTCGACGGCCACATCGTGATGCAGCGCAGCCTGGCTGAAGAGGGGCGTTATCCGCCGATCGATCCGCTCGCCTCGGTTTCGCGTCTCGCCAGAAAAGCCTGGACTCCGGATCAGGAAAAGCTGGTGTCACGGCTCAAGGCACTCGTTCACCGCTTCGAGGAAACAAGGGACCTGCGCCTTATCGGTGGCTACCGGCCGGGGATGGATTCCGATCTCGATATGGCGGTGAGGCAGGTGCCGATCATCTACGACATCCTGAAGCAGTCTCCCGGCGAGCGACCGTCGCTTGATGCCTTCACCGATCTCGCCACTGCTTTGAAAAATGGTGCCGCACCGCCGCCCCAGCCGGCCGTGGCAAGGAGAAACTAGACGTGACCGATTCCGATGCAGATGTGCCAGTCGCTCCGCTGAAAGGGGCCGCCAGAAAGTCCGCCCTGTCGGACAAATTGCTGAAGGGCACGGGTCTGGTGCTGGCCGCCCTGTCGGCCTTCTTTCCCTGGTACGTATTCTTCAATCCCGACAAGTTCGGTATTCATGCGACCCAGGATGACCGCACCCGTATCCTTCCCGATTGGCCAGCACGCAATGTCTTCAGCGTTTCGCCTCTTGCCATGGTCAACAAGAACGACACGACACCGCAGACGACGCTTCCCGATCAGATCAACACGGCCACCATCACCGATATCGGCAAAGACGATCCGAAGGGTCAGCCGCCGGAAGACCAGCCGTTCCCCGGAAAATCTGCCTTTCACCTCCTCCACGTAGCGAACGGCCGCGCCCTGATCCAGGATGGTTCCGGCATTTACCTCGTGCGCGTCGGCTCGATCCTGCCCGACAACAGCAGGCTCGCGACCATCGAACAGCGTAACGGCAAGTGGGTCATCGTCACATCGAAAGGCGAGATCTATGCGCATGATTGAACATGCTCTTCCGGGGATCGAAGGATCCGCGGGAATGCGTTCACACGTCAGGATTGTGGGTGATTCGCTTAATTTTTCCGGAATTCGGAAAGGCTGTGAGCCGGCCCGAAAATACGGGGTGTTGACATCAGCGAATCGCCTGCCGGCAAAGCTTTTGGACTTTATTCGGAAGTTCGAATTTCCCGTAAGTCCCACGCAAGATTATCGCCCTAGTTTCACGTTGTAAGAACGGAGAGAAGCCATGCAACCGATTCAACTTTTTGACCTGGCGTCACGCCAAGCCGAATGGCTGCAGGTGCGTCAAGAGGTTGTTACCGGCAATATCGCCAATGCCAACACGCCGAAATTTCGCGCCAAGGACGTAACGCCGTTCAACGCGGTGCTCGACGATACCAATGTCGGCATGGCGAGGACCAATCCGGCGCATTTTTCCGGCAATGAGTTCAGCGAAAGCGGCGACGTCAATGTCGAGGACGCTCAGCTGAACCAGGAAATCGGCGTTCAGGAATCAGGAAATACCGTCGGCTTGGAGCAAGAACTGGCCAAGACCGGCGAAATACAGCGCCAATTCAACCTGAACACGGCGCTGGTCAGTTCCTTTCATCGCATGATGATGATGACAGTAAAGGGATAAACCCATGGACCCCTTGTCCGCCGCAATGAAGATCGCAGGCTCAGGCCTGGAAGCACAGTCGACACGCTTGCGCGTCGTTTCGGAAAATATCGCCAACGCCCGCTCGACCGGGGACACGCCCGGCGCTGATCCCTATCGCCGCAAGACGGTGACATTCGGGGCCGAAGTCGATCGCGCTAGCGGCGTGACCACAGTCGGGGTGAAGAAGGTCGGCCAGGATGAGGGGAAGTTCGTGAACGAATACGACCCGGACAATCCGGCTGCCGACGCCAAGGGCTACGTCAAGATGCCGAACGTGAACGTCCTCGTCGAAATGGCGGACATGCGTGAAGCGAACCGCTCTTACGAGGCTAATCTCCAGACGATCAAGCAATCGCGTGATCTGATCTCCTCCACCATCGACCTGCTGAAGAACTCCCAATGATCGACGCAATCAAGAGCATTTCATCCCTGTCGATGACCCGCGGTCTCGGCAACATCGCCACCGACGACGCCGCCCCCTCGCAGGCCACCGGCCTGATCGCCCCGGGCCTAGCCACTCCCGGCATGGCGAAATCCGACGGCTCGAACGGCCAGAGCTTCGCCTCGGTCCTGGGCAATGTGGCCAACAACATGGTCGGCGATCTCAAGCAGGCGGAAAACGCCTCCTTCGCCGGCATCAAGGGAACGATGGACACCCGTAAGGTGGTCGATGCGGTCATGCAGGCCAACCAGTCGCTCCAGACGGCCATGGCCTTCCGCGACAAGCTGGTTTCAGCCTGGCAAGACATTACAAAAATGACGATCTAACGGGATAGGACGAAGACACATGAGAGCGCTCGCCATTGCTGCGACCGGCATGGATGCCCAGCAGACCAATCTCGAAGTGATCGCGAACAACATCGCGAACATCAACACGACCGGCTACAAGCGTTCGCGCGCTGAATTCTCCGACCTTCTCTACCAGACCGAACGCGCCAAGGGCATCGCCAATCGTCCCAATCAGGCGACGGTGCCGGAAGGCGCCAATATCGGTCTCGGTGTTCAGACCGCAGCCGTCCGCAATATCCATATCCAGGGTGAACTCTCACAGACGGAGAACGATCTCGATATGGCGATCGTCGGCAAGGGTTGGTTCCAGGTGCAGATGCCTGACGGCACGACCGAATACACGCGCGCCGGCTCGCTCAACAAGAACGACGTTGGTCAGCTGGTGACCGTCGACGGCAATCTGATCACGCCGAACGTCACCATCCCAAGCAACGCTACGAATCTGCAGGTCAGCGAAACAGGCGAAATATCGGCGACGATCGGAACGGCGACCGTACCGACGGTGCTCGGACAGCTGCAGCTTGCCAACTTCGTCAACGAAGCGGGCCTTCAGGCCGTGGGCAGCAACCTCTTCCAGCAGACCTCGGCTTCGGGCGACCCCGTCATCAGCAATCCGAACCAGGATGGCTTTGGCTACATCAAGCAGGGTTACCTGGAATCGTCCAACGTCGATCCGGTCAAGGAAATCACCGAGCTGATCACGGCACAGCGCGCATACGAGATGAATTCCAAAGTAATCACGACCGCTGACGAGATGGAACAGATCGTCAGTAAGAACCTCAAGTAACGGAAAAGGGGCCGGACATGATGTTTCGCCGGGCAAAGCGCATTGCAATGACAGCCTTCGCGATCGCCGGCTTCTGCGCCGGCCTTCTGCCTGCGTCTTATGCCGGAGCCCAGGATATGGGCACCGCGAACATGGGCACCGCGGTCGTTCCGACCGAGGTCATCTATCCCGGCGACGTCATCAGCAGCGCACAGCTGGAAGAGCTCGATGTCACCAATCCCAATCTGACGGGTGACTACGCCAAGAAGATCAACGAAGTCGTAGGCTTCGTCTCCAAGCGGACGCTGCTGCCCGGCCGAACCATCTCCATGTCGGCGCTGCGCCAGCCCTTTGCGGTCACGCGCGGCGCCAATGCTCGCCTTGTCATGAGCGTCGGCGCCATGACGATCACGGCGGCAGGCACGCCGCTGGACGACGGATCTGTCGGCGATGTCGTTCGCGCCAGGAACATGGATTCCGGCATCATCGTTACAGGCACCGTTCTTCAGGACGGGACCATTCGTGTGGTAGCAAAATGAAACGGTTGCGTCGCATCATAACAGCGCTGCTGACATTGCCCGGCCTGGTCTTTGCCGACCCGGCCCTGGCAATGAATTCGCGCATCAAGGATATCGCGTCGCTGCAATCAGGGCGCGACAACCAGCTCATCGGCTACGGCTTGATCGTGGGCCTGCAGGGAACCGGCGACGGGCTGCGTTCCTCGCCGTTTACCGAACAGTCCATGCGCGCGATGCTGCAGAACCTCGGCATCTCGACACAGGGCGGCCAGTCGGCCGCCAAGAACACGGCCGCGGTCATGGTGACCACCAATCTGCCTCCCTTCGCAAGCCCAGGCAGCCGCATCGACGTGACTGTCAGCTCGCTGGGTGACGCGACGTCGCTGCGCGGCGGTACGCTCATCATGACATCTCTGACGGGTGCGGACGGTCAGATCTACGCCGTTGCCCAGGGCTCGGTCATCGTTTCCGGCTTTCAGGCTCAGGGAGCGGCGGCTACCGTGACAGAAGGCGTGACGACCGCGGGCCGCGTGCCCGGCGGCGCCATTATCGAACGCGAGCTGCCCTCGCGCTTCAAGGATTCCGTCAATCTGGTCCTGCAGCTTCGCAATCCGGATTTTTCAACGGCCATCCGCATTGCCGATACGGTCAACGCCTACGCCACCTCTCGTTTCGGCGCGCCGATCGCGGAGGCCAAGGATTCTCAGGAAGTTGCGATCGACAAGCCGAAAATGGCCGACCTGACGCGGCTGATGGCGGATCTCGAGAACCTCGAAGTCCAGACGGATACGCCGGCAAAGGTCGTCATCAACGAGCGCACCGGCACCATCGTCATCGGGGCCGATGTGCGCGTATCGCCGGTGGCGGTCAGCTATGGAACGCTCACCGTCCAGGTCAGCGAAAATCCGCAGGTGATCCAGCCCGAGCCCTTTACCGACGGCCAGACGGCCATTCAAAACCAGACGGACATCACAGCCCAGAAGACCGGCGGACGGGTCGCCGTACTCGATGGTCCCGATCTCAAGACACTTGTGGCCGGACTTAACAATATCGGCGTCAAGCCGGACGGTATCATAGCGATCCTCCAAGGCATCAAGTCAGCCGGAGCACTTCAAGCGGAGCTCGTCCTGCAATGATGACGGATATCAAGACGAAAATGCTCTCGACCTGCCGCGGCCTCATGGCGCCGGCGATGATCCTCGCCATGGTTGCTGGCTCCAGCGCCCTAGCAGAGGACAGCACTCCGGCGGCACCCGCTGCCGCCGCGCCGGCAAATGTCGCAAACGCCAATCCGGCCAACAGCCAGGACGAAATCCGGCAGTTCTGCACCAATATTGCTGATCCGGCGCGCGACCAGCGCTATCTTCTTCAGAAGCAGGAGCTGGAAAAGCTTCAGGCCGACGTCGATGCCCGCATAGCCATCATGGATAAGCGCAAGGCTGAATATACCGACTGGCTGAAGCGCCGTGACGACTTCCTGAAAAACGCGGACACCGGACTGGTCGAGATCTACAAGAACATGAAGCCCGATGCGGCGGCGGCCAGCCTGGACGGTACCAAGATCACCATCGCGGCTGCCATCATCATGAAGCTCACGCCTCGGCAGTCCAGTCTGATCATGGCTGAAATGGACCCGCAGAAAGCGGCCGTCGTGACCAATATCATATCAAGCGCCAGTGACCCGAATACGTCGAAGGATACACAATGAACATGCGTCTACCGGTCGCGATCGCCGCTATCCTTTCCCTCGCCGGTTGCCAGAGCCAGGCCTTGAGAGAGATCGGCAGGGCGCCGGCCATGAGCCCGATCGGCAGCGGGCTTCAATATGCCCAGACCCCGCAGATGTCGCTCTATCCCAAGCGGCCGCATCAGGTCGCTCAGGGATATTCGCTCTGGAGCGACTCCCAGGCAGCGCTCTTCAAGGATTCGCGCGCTCTGAACGTGGGTGACATCCTGACGGTGAACATCTCGATCAACGACAAGGCGAACTGGGACAACGAGACCAACCGCGACCGAACGAACAAGAGCGACATGAACTACAACGTCGCTGCCGAGATTTTCGGCTGGAAGCCGACCACGCAGGGCACCGCCACGTCCGGTTCCGACACCAGCACCGATGCCAAGGGCAAGATGCAGCGTTCCGAGCAGGTCAACCTCCTCGTCGCCGCCGTTGTGACCGGCGTGCTGGAGAACGGCAACCTGATGATCAGTGGCTCGCAGGAAGTACGCATGAACCAGGAGATCCGCATTCTCAACGTCGCCGGCATCGTCCGGCCGCAAGACGTTACGTCGGACAACACGATTTCCTACGACAAGATCGCCGAGGCGCGCATCTCCTACGGTGGTCGCGGCCGCCTGACGGAAATCCAGCAGCCGCCGCGGGGCCAGCAGGCCGTCGATCTTCTGTCGCCGCTCTGACGGGCCGGCGCGGTACAGGAACAGAAAGCAACAGGCGGACAGGCCATGGCAGAGCAGGAAGCCGAGGGTACACCGGCAAAAAAAACGTCGCCGCTGATCATGCTGATCGTGAGCCTTGCGGTGGTGACCGTAATCGGCGGCGGCGGCGGCTGGTTTGTGGGCACCTTGATCGCCCCGTCGATCTCCGCGGCCGAAAAAGCCAAGAAGGAGCAGGAGGCGGCCGACGCAAAGAAGCCCGAGGCGGGCAAGAAGCCCGACGATGCCGGGCTGCCGCACATCGCCACCGAAGCGAACGGTATCGTCCAACTGGAGCCGATTACCTCAAACCTCGCCTATCCCTCGGAAAACTGGGTGCGGCTAGAGGTCGCGCTGATGTTCAAGGGACCGCCAGATGTCAAAATGGCTGAGGATATTCATCAGGATATCCTCGCCTATATCCGCACGGTCTCGCTGCAGCAGATCGAGGGTCCGCGTGGCTTTCAATATCTTAGGGATGACATCCAGGAGCGTGTTGACCTGCGCTCGGAAGGACGCGTATCGAAGGTTATGTTTAGAACCTTCGTGATTGAATGATTCGATTTCTTATCCTGCTTCTCGTCATGATGGCGATACCGGAACTGGCGGTGGCTCAGCAGTCGCCGGCGGATTTGCTGAACCTGCCTGTCAACGGTTCGGCGGCGTCCTGGATCATTCGTACGTTCGGCCTGCTGACGGTTCTTTCCGTCGCGCCCGGCATCCTGATGATGGTGACCAGCTTCACGCGATTCATCATCGCATTCTCCATCCTGCGCACCGGCATGGGCCTGTCGACGACGCCGTCCAACATGATCCTGCTCAGCCTGGCATTGTTCATGACCTTCTATGTCATGGCGCCGACTTTCGATCAGGCCTGGAAGGACGGCGCCCAGCCGCTGATTGCCAATCAGATAATCGAAACGGAGGCGGTGCAGCGCATCGCCGAACCCTTCCGCACGTTCATGTCGAACAACACGCGTGACAAGGATCTGAAACTCTTCGTCGATCTGGCACAGGAACGCGGGCAGGCGACCACGGATGGCAACAAGATCGACTACCGGGTCCTCATCCCCGCTTTCATGATCTCGGAAATCCGCCGCGGCTTCGAAATCGGCTTCCTCGTGGTGCTGCCCTTCCTGGTAATCGACCTCATCGTCTCCACCATCGTCATGGCCATGGGCATGATGATGCTGCCGCCGACTTCGATCTCTCTTCCCTTCAAGATCCTTTTCTTCGTCCTGATTGACGGCTGGAACCTTTTGGTCGGCAGCTTGGTGCGCTCGTTTCATTAACGACTGGCGCGGTGTCCTGATCACAAATAGACGATCGAGGAACCCTTTCGGAGAGTTATCCCCAGGTCTCCTCCGATATTTTTTAAAGATCGCCGAACTTTTCCGATGGTTCGATTGCCAGGTTCTCACGGGCTGGAAGATCTCCCGGCGCCGTTTTCTTAAACCTGTCCGTAATCGGTAGGGTCTCGGAAATATATGCTGCAAAATCAGATCTTTAGAGAGATATAGGGCGGCTGTCCGATCGGCGACGCGTTCAATGCCGCAATCAGAAAATTGCGCCTTCACTACTTTAGCAATGCGGCCATGGCGCGAGGCGATTTCCGCAAGTAAACGCGTCGGTTGAGGATAACTTTACCTCTGGGAAACTATCCCGAATCAAGCGGAAATCTTCTGCATGTAATTAATCACTTGGCAAACAATAGCTGCGACATTCTCAGCACATGACGGATTTGGCTCCAGAAAACGGGGGAGCCGAGTGGCATGAAGCTGAACCGCCATCGCCGGTCTAAGTCCGGTATGTCCTCGCTTCAATATTTATCTCGTTTCGAGAGGACACCTTATGACTAGTATTCACACTAACTCTGCAGCAATGGCTGCGCTCCAGACCCTCCAGGGCGTTAACAACAACCTCACCAAGACCCAGGCTCAGATTTCCTCCGGTTTGCGCGTCGGTTCGGCTGTTGACAACGCTGCTTACTGGTCGATCGCAACGACCATGCGTTCCGACAACGATGCAAACTCCGCTGTTTCCGACGCTCTCGGCCTCGGTGCGGCAACTGCCGAGACCGCCTATCAGGGCATGAACAGCGCTATCGACCTCGTCGACGAAATCCAGGGCAAGATCGTTGCTGCTCAGGCTGAAGGCGTTGACAAGTCGAAGATCCAGGGCGACATCAAGCAGCTCCAGGGCCAGCTGTCGACCATCATCTCCTCCGCTTCCTTCTCCGGCGAAAACTGGCTGCAGGGCGATCCGTCCGGTCAGACCACCAAGAACGTTCTCGGTGCTTTCGTTCGTGACAGCAGCGGCGATGTTTCGGTCCAGACGATCAGCTACACGCTCGACGGCTCGAACGTTCTGATCGACTCGACTGGTGGCAACCAGGGCATTCTCGACCAGAGCTACAATGTCACGCCGAACACCGTGACCGTTCCGGTCAACAACAACGGTACCACCACGGACACGACCGTTCTGGCCTACACCCAGGACGGCCTGACGGGCGCAAGCGCCACCTTCGACACCAACGGCACGCACGCAAATGTCGCGACCGGCAACGCTAGCATCCCGGCCGGCGATTACGTCCAGGTTCAGGGCCAGTGGGTCAAGGCAAAGGACGTTGGCGGAACCAACCAGGACGTTGTCGCCAACGACGGCGTCACGAGCTGGGGCGTAGACACGAGCAACGTGCCGACGGCTGCCAACACTATCCAGGCTCCAGGTTCGATCATGAGCATGGACGTCACCAACATGAGCGAGGACGACCTCAACGCGATGCTCAAGGGCGTCAACGCGGCTCTGACCGCAATGACGAGCGCCGCAGCAAACCTGGGTTCGATCTCTTCGCGTATCGACCTGCAGACCGACTTCGTTTCCAAGCTCAGCGACTCGGTTACCGCCGGCGTCGGCAAGCTGGTTGACGCAGACATGGAAGCAGAATCGAGCAAGCTGTCGGCTCTCCAGACCCAGCAGCAGCTCTCGATCCAGTCGCTCTCGATCGCCAACTCCTCTTCGCAGAACATCCTGTCGCTCTTCCGTTAATTCGGCAGAGACAGGTCTTCGAAATCAAGAGCCGCGCCCCTCCGGGGGCGCGGTTTTTTTATTGCCAATCGTTACCGGTGATACGGCTCTGTTTAACATTCGTTAACCATACCGTGGTTATCTATCGTCATCGAAACGACGAGTTAACTATAAAGATTAACCAGTTGACAGGCATGAGGCCGACTGTCGTTCCCGGCGAAATCCGGAATGCCCTTCTTTAACCAATCAATTGGGGCACCTATTTATGACTAGTATTTTGACCAACAGCGCAGCAATGTCTGCTCTTCAGACCCTTCAGGGCGTTAACACCAGTCTCGACAAGACCCAGGCTCAGGTATCGTCCGGTCTGCGCGTCGGTTCGGCATCTGACAATGCCGCTTACTGGTCGATCGCAACCACCATGCGTTCCGACAACGACGCAAACTCCGCAATCTCCGACGCTCTCGGCCTCGGTGCGGCAACTGCTGAGACCGCCTATCAGGGCATGAACAGCGCTATCGACCTCGTCGACCAGATGCAGGCCAAGATCGTTGCTGCTCAGGCTGAAGGCGTTGACAAGTCGAAGATCCAGGGCGACATCAAACAGCTCCAGGGCCAGCTGTCGACCATCATCTCCTCCGCTTCCTTCTCCGGCGAAAACTGGCTGCAGGGCGATCCGTCCGGCTCTACCACCAAGAGCGTCCTCGGTGCTTTCGTTCGTGACAGCAGCGGCCAAGTTTCGGTCCAGACGATCAGCTACACGCTCGACGGCACGAACGTTCTGATCGACACGACTGGTGGCAACGGCGGCATTCTCGATCACACATACGATGTCACGCCGAACACCGTCACGGTCCCGGTCAACAACAACGGTACCACTACGGACACGACCGTTCTGTCCTACACCCAGGATGACTTGACGGGCGCAAGCGCCACCTTCGACACCAACGGCACGCACGCAAATGTCGCGGCTAGTGCCAATGGCATAGCCGCCGGCGATTACGTCCAGGTTCAGGGTGTCTGGGTCAAGGCTGCGGACGTCACCGGAACCAATCAGGAAGTTGTCGCCAACGACGGCACCACGAGCTGGGGTGTCGACACGACCAACACGCCGGGAAGCAATACCATACAGGCTCCAGGTTCTATCCTGAGCATGGACGTCACCAACATGAACGAGTCGGACCTCGACGCGATGCTCAAGGGCGTCGACGCGGCTCTGACGGCGATGACGAGTGCGGCAGCATCGCTGGGTTCGATCTCGCAGCGTATCGACCTCCAGACCGACTTCGTTTCCAAGCTCAGCGACTCCGTCAACTCGGGCGTCGGCAAGCTGGTTGACGCAGACATGGAAGCAGAATCGAGCAAGCTGACGGCTCTCCAGACCCAACAGCAGCTCGCGATCCAGTCGCTCTCGATCGCCAACTCCTCTTCGCAGAACATCCTGTCGCTCTTCCGTTAATCTTCGGCAGAGCCAGATCTTCGAAATCAAAAAGCCGCGCCCGGAAGGGCGCGGCTTTCTGTTTTCATTGTTCTGTCGATTGCAGTGAGTTCATCAGAGGGTACCGATCGACCCACTAGGCAAAAGTCATTACCTGCTGATCTGCCGGACGACGCTCTAGGCGGATCGTGCGTGAACCGACCGGGCCGAGAGTTTCGCAGCGCTATAGGCTACGCCGTCCAAGGCTGTCATGGCTTGCGAGATAAGTCTTTGCAGTGCGTCCGAACCCTGGCTCGCTTCAGCAATCAGCGGCGCGCTCAAGCATATTCTAAGCGCGCTTGCAGGCTGGCCGTTCAAATCCGCCGCGCAGGAAACCGGTTGGCCGATGCGTATGAGGGCGGCGTCCTTCCCGGAAGCAAGATCCTTGTAGACTGATGCTGTCTCGGCGGCCGTCAAAATAGTGCCGCTATAGGGATTGCGCAGATAGAACGAGAAGATCGACGGTATCTCGTCCCAGCTTGCGGGATCCGCCCCATACCACAACCGGTTTCGATCTATCGGCCGGGTATCGAGCATCTCGAAGGCTTCGTCTCGCTCAAGCCGGATGCCTATGGCCTCCGCAAAAGCGGACATGACCATCCTCACCTTGTCCACCGGGATGGCCGCGAACCGATCGAGTTCAAACAGCGCCGCCTTCCATCGCAATAGAAGGCCGAAATTCGCGCGGTGCGGCAGTATGTCCTGCGCCGCCCAACCTTCGGGCCAATCCGTTCTCGTGCAATAGTCGGCAAGCGTGGGAGGCAGGCGCCGCAGGCTCAGTGAATGGACCAGTCCGGGCGGGCACAGGAGCGCGCCACTGAAGACCGGGCCTGTCAGAAATTTCGACCCGGTGAGGGCAACGAGGAACTCATGCGCCAGATAGGCGCGAATCGTTGCAGCAGAGATCCTGAACTGGCAGGCATCGATCAGGACATCGAGCATCGACCCGAAACGGGCCTTGAGTCGGAAGACGCTTTCCAGACCCGGCGCAATGAGCCCGGTCTTTGAAACGTCGGCGGAGACGAGGAGTGAGCGCATGCCGGCAGCGCGCGCCAGTTCGACGACGCCCCGGACCTCGTCCTCGACTTCGTCCTCTGAGCGCAGCGTGCCATCCTTGTTTCGCACGGCGACTGACGTGTTCATCGTGGAGTCACCAGGATTGATTTCATCGCCCCTGGTGACGTTGCTGCCACTGCTGACGCGCTGCATGAAATGACGCCCCGACGCGGCCGTCATGACGCCGCTTCCGGTTTCGCTGCCCATGAGGGTGACCGTTATCAGCGGCTGGCCGCCCTGGCGGGACAGGATCGCGGCTGCGAAGAGATGAATATCCGTTCCCGAGGCCGCCATGATGGCCTCGACCCCGGAAAGATCGAGATCATCCCTGATGCCGAGCAGCCTGAGCAGATCGGCGCGGATGTGGTTCATTTCCCGCGCATAGATGTCGGCAGCCGGTTGGCGCTCCATATCCTGCAGAAGCTGCGCGTAATAGGTTTCGACGAAGCTGAAAGCCTGCGCGGAAATGGTGGATGCCGTCGATGAGCTGAAAGCGAGATCCTGTGGCCGGGGCAGGGGGCCGTAACCATACATGTTGAGACCGGTCGCGGGATCGCAGTCCAATCTCTCGTCACCGCCCGAAGTCAGAGCGGCAAGCAGTGCATTCCTGATATCAGCTGTTTCATTCATGCGCGCGACACTGTCCCATTGACGGCAGCCTCGCCGACGGCCTCGACGAAGCCGGCGAACAGTTTGCGCATGGCGACATGCTTGTAGGGAAATACCACGGCATCATCCATGCTGTGGACGAACATCGCCACGTCCAGTTCAAAGACAAGTAGGCGTCCGTCAGGCAGTTCGGCGCAATCTATACCGAAATAGTCAAGCCCGACGTGGCGATAGAGCGCCTCGAAACTCGCGCGGTGCCGGGCGGCGAAATCGGTGTCGAAATTCTCCATCCATTCCTGCTCGACCGCGCGCTTTGCGGCATTCTTGGCCATGCCGGCGCTCAGGTAATGAACGATCCAGTGTTCGGACAGCGCCATATGGCTCGCATATGCCTTGCCGTTGATGAATACGACGCGCTGCTTGTTATAAAGGCCATCCGGGCCGCGAAAATCGATGAATGGTGCGATGTAGATTTCGGATGCCGTGTCCCTATCGAGCCATTCCATCAGATCAGAGAGTTTCTCGATAAGCTTCATGCCATTTCCGGCATGCGTGCCGATCGGCCGCACGATGATCGGAAGCGAAAGACCCGGCGCTAAGTCATCGACGGCTCTCCTGCTCAGAGCGATATTGAGGGCCTCCTCGCGGCTGATGCGAAAGGTTTTCGGAGACAGAATTGAAGGTTCGTCGGCGAGCATGCTGCTGACGCCGTCGCGCGTCAGCCTGCTGATCAATTCCGGCTTGTTGTTCATGACAGGTCCCGGGAACTCAGCCAGCAGCTGTCGCATCCGCTCCAGAACGGGAGCGCTTTCGGCCGACTCGCCGATCGCCATGAACGCCACATCATGGGCAGGCAGGTCCGTCAGTTCAGTCATTTCGGCGTCGACATGATAAAGATGAAGAACGCAATCGCTGTGGACCAGCAGAAAATCGAGCGGCGTGTTCGCCATGAAATCGCCCGGCGTGACAAATGCCAGCAGTCTAGGCCCCTTGCCGTTCCCGTGGACAATCGAGAAGTCGCGGCGGAGTTCCACCGCTCCACGCAAGACCTGGAGCGCAGCCTCGGTGCTTCCTCGGCTTTGCAGGATCGTCGCCAGGTCGAACATTGCAGCCGCGCAATCGCTACCCTGCTTCATGGCCCGCTCCATCAATCTGTCCCAGAGCGGGGTCATATCGATTTGCTCATAGGCCATTGAAACGAGTGCTGCCATGCCGATGACACGACCGGATTCATCGATTTCGTGGCGAGCGGCGTCTAGGGCCAGCGCAGAAGATCTCTTCATGGGGCAAATTCCTCTTGTGACCCGAACTTCAGGACGCTGCGAACGAGCGCGTCGATGTCCGAGTGATGCGTACGATGATTGACGATGGCAGCGCGGATTGCAGGCCGGCCGTCGATAAGGGTCAGGGATGGTGCGACGGAGCCTTCGGCATGGAGCCGTTCGACGATCCGCGCGTTGATTTCAGCAGGCACGTTGCCCCCACGGCCTGAATAGGAGAAGCACACGATATTGAGCGCGACAGGCGCAAGAAGGCGCAGAGCCGGCTCGTTTTCGATCCTCTGGCCCAGACGGCGGGCAAGGAGGCAGTTGGCCTTGATCGAATCTCCGATGGCCCTGAGGCCATAGGTCTTGATCGTGAACCAGGTCTTCAATGCTCGAAAGCCGCGCGACAGATCCGGACCATAGTCACAGGGCCACCAGTCGCCACCCGCCAGGCCAGTCTTGGCGCGCGTCAAGTAGGCTGATTGGGAGGCGAATGTCTCGCGTTGCAGTTCGCTGTCACGCACAAGAAGGAAGCCTGCGTCATAGGGGACCTGACCCCACTTGTGAAAGTCGAACGCAAGCGAATCGCATGTTTCGATGCCCGCAAAGAGCGGCGCCAACTCTTCGGACAAGACTCCCAAAGCGCCCAGCGCGCCGTCTATGTGAAGATGGAGGTCATGGGTGTCGGCGATTTTGCGGAGTGCGATCAGATCGTCGACGGCGCCGGTATTGACAGTGCCTGCGGTTCCGACGATCAGAAACGGCTGGTTTCCGGCTTCCAGATCGCGGGCAATTTGTGTTTGAAGGGCCGCAACATCCATCTGCCCAAGCGCGTTGACGGCAATGCGTCGAAGGTTATCGCTGCCGATCCCCGCCATCTCCATCGCGCGTGGCACGCAACCGTGCACTTCACTCGACGTGTAGGCCACAAGTCGGGGGCCTGAGGCTACTCCCTGGGTGCGAGCCGCCGCGCCGAGGGCTTTTGTTCTCGCAAGGAGGACAGCGACGAAATTCGCCTGGGACGCGCCGGTGAGAAACAGCCCTCCCGCCGATTTCGGGAAGGAGAACAGGTCCCGTGCCCAGGCAGCTATCTGGCGTTCGACCTGTATCGGCATATGGTCGCGGCCGCCGAGATTGGCATTCAGCCCGGCCGCCAGCATCTCGGCCAGCATTCCGGCAACCGTGCCGCCGCCCTGAACCCAGCCCATGAAGCCGGGATGGATGTTTCCGCCGCCGTAGGGGAGAATATTGTCCCGAAACATCGCATGGACGTCAGCCAGTTCCATGGGCTGGGCCGGCAGCTCTTCGTCAAACAGCGCGCGGGCGGAAGAAGGCGCGGGCTGCCATAGTGGTCGCTCGCGTAGCGTCTCCAGATGATCCAGCATATCGTCCAGCATCCGATGACCCTGGTCGCGCAGTGCCTGCCAATCCTCCGGGTCAAGGCTTGTCGCCGGGCGGCGCTCGTCTTCTCCCTGAATTCCTGCACTCTGAAGGGTCAGCATCCCTGCTCCGCATGTTAAAAAATATCGCGGCCTATGGCGGCTAATCAATGTGTCGCAATGCGGATGGCATTCCGGTGATCGATCGCAATTTGTCGTCGGGAGACAGTAACCCCCCTAAGTTGGCGCGAGGCTGACTTGCCGTTTAGGCGAATTTGAATGGGGTCATTGCACTTATGGCCTGCAAAAAGCAGCGACCCGATCGACGGAACTGGATCGTAGCTTGTGTCTGACAACGCCATGGCAGCTAGTCACTTGCCTGATGCCATCAGGTTTTGTTAACTATAAATCGCAAGTGATTTGCTCCAAGCGACGAGCCACGCCGGGATTTTCCCGCTGGTGGGCATGATGCCGAATGGTCGCTGCCGGTTTCTCCGGCCTGCTCCTTTCCATGAAAACAACGGGCCATTCCATGAGCAGCACCGTGACATCCAACGCTTTCACACTCGGCGCGCTTGTCATCCTACGCGGGGTGAACAAGGATCTGGATACCGTTGAGAAGCAGGTGTCGTCCAACCTGCGCATTCAGACGGCTGCCGACGATCCGTCCTACTGGTCGATGGCAACGACGATGCGTTCCGACACCTCGACCCTGTCGACGATCGGGGACGCACTTTCGCTCGGTGCCGCGAAGGTCGATACCGCCTATACCGGACTGACCTCGGCGATTGACGTCGTCACCAAGATCCAATCCTTGCTGGTCTCGGCGAAATCGCCGGGTGTCGACAAAGATCAGATGAACGTCACCCTCGGTCAGTATGAGGACCAGCTCAATACGATCACGCAGGCGGCAACCATTTCCGGCGAGAACTGGCTCTATAACGACGACCAGAACGTCAACTCGACGAAGACGATCGTCAGTAACTTTGTCCGTGGGACCGATGGATCGGTCTCTCTCGCAACCGTAAACTATGATGCGACGCCGGCCGTGCTCATCGATACCGTTGATCCGAGCCGCGGATTGTTTACCAAGGATATCGACGCCAGTCAGCTCAATCCGGATGGAGCCTCGTCACCGGCGCGGAACTACTATCTGCTTGCAGCCACCGGCGGCACGCCCCCTGCGGACGGCACTGCCGTCACCATATCGAATTCCACCAGCGATGATCAGATGAGCGATATGATCAGCGTCGTGGATTCGATCCTGAAGCAGCTGACCTCCTCGGCAGCAGATCTTGGTGTTGTCAGCAAGCGCGTCGACGAGCAGTCGACATTCGTCTCGCAGCTCGGCGATACCGTCACCCAGACTGTGGGCAATCTCGTCGATACGGATATGGACGAGGCGTCCAGCCGCGTATCGGCGCTGACGGCAGCACAGCAGATGGCCGTCCAGTCGGTATCAATGGCCAACACCATGGCAAGCAAGATTCTCATTCTGCTTCAGGGTAAATGACCGCGGGCGTTCCAAACGCGGAGGCGGTCGACCACAAGGTCGATCGCTTTCCGCGGATCATGTGTCGGCATCATTCATCTTCGCACAAGTTTGACTTCGTACTTTCGGACCAGAAGGCATGCTCCCGCTGCTCTGGCCGGTATGCCCAGGCCGAATTTTCGGCTGCAGGACGGAAACCGCAAGCGTGATGATCGACGTTTTGAGCATGAAGAATGAGATTGAAGGCCCAGCGGGCCACGTCTGGCAGCAATATCCGCTCACAGAGGAGGCGTACGAATCATGAGCCCCTCTCTTTCCCGTTATCTTAAGGACTTCAGCGCCGAACAGGCGCCACCCCCTCCAGTCATTCCGACGATATCCTTCGCAGAGGAGCCGATCTTTGCGGATATTCCCGCAGAGCCCCCGGTCGATGTGGAGGCAGAGCGGCGCGAGGCCTATGCCGAAGGGCAGGAAGCCGCGACGCTCGAGCTGGGTGAGAAGCATCGCGCCGAACTGGAAGCGATCGAGGCCACCCATCGCGAAGAACTGGAAGCACTCGAGGCCAAGTACAAGGTGGAGATGGCCGAACAGATCGCCGAGAAGCTGAAGGCCATTGCGGCGGCGCTCGGTGACGCTGTCAGCGTCGAGACTGCAAAGGCGCTCTCGCCCATCATGACCGAGGAATTGATCGAGAGGGCAGTGGCTGACCTTGCAACTTTGGTCACGGTCGCCATCCTCGACGGGGAGGCCGGGCCGATTACAGTCAGCGGTCCTCGCGATCTCTTCGACAATCTTTCCGAGCATCTCGGCGAGCACGCGGAACTGCTGCGGCACGTCGAGGCGGAGGATGTCGATCTCACTGTGACGATTGGTGAAAGCGTTCTGGTGACCCGCATGTCTGCCTGGGCCGATAGCTTGAGGAAGGTTCTGGAATGAGTGAGGGCGAAAACCACCACAGCGGCAAGCACGAGATCATCATCGTCAAGCGTCATGGCGGCGGCGCCCATGACGGCGCCCATGGCGGCGCCTGGAAGATCGCCTATGCGGACTTCATGACCGCGATGATGGCCTTCTTCCTTGTGATGTGGCTGGTCAATGCTGCAAACCAGCAGACGCAGGCCTCGGTCGCATCCTATTTCAATCCCATCAAGCTAGCCGACGAGAAGCCGACGCAAAAGGGGTTGAAGAAGCCTGTCGATCAGGCGGACGGCGAAGAAAAAGCTGAGAAATCAAAGCAGAAGGAAGACCAGCAGACCAACGGTGCTTCTGCCAAGACCGGAGACGACCAGACCTCGACGAGCGGCGACCAGACGAACTACTCCGAGGCGGATTTCTTCGAGAACCCCTATTCCGTTCTGGCGGAGATCGCCCAGGAAGTCGGGCAACAGGCCAATGTGAGCGCCAAGGGCGAGGGCGGTGCGGCCGAATCCGGTCCCGCAACGGGTGCCGACGGCGGGAAGGCCTATCGCGACCCCTTCGACCCGGATTTCTGGACCAAGCAGGTTCAGATCTCCACAACGTCGAAGAATACGCCGCAGGGCGAGGAGAGCACCGCTGCCGAGGCTGCGGCGAAGGGTGAGGTCGTCGCGATGGCAAAGGCCACGGCGACGGATCAGGGCGAAGTGACAGAGCAGCCGCAGACGCCCGAGGACCAGGCCGACAGCCAGGTGACGAAGCCGCAAACGCCGGATCAGAAAAAGCATCCGGGCAAGCAGCCGCAAACTCCGTCGCAGGGCGCGCAGGATCAGGCAGCCAACGATAAGGCGGATGCCGCGCTGGATCAGGCGTCGCCGAACAAGGCATCGACGCCGCCTCCCACCAAGGCTGAGCAGCAGCAGGCCCAGGATCTGAAGCAGGCAATCGACAAGCAGATCAGCGGCGTCGCCGGCCAATTGGCAGAGGGACTGCAGGTGACCCCGGCCGAAGGCGGCCTGCTGGTGACGATTTCCGACCAGGGCAATGATCCGATGTTCAACGTCGGCTCAGCAGTGCCGCGCAAGGAGATGGTTCTTGCCATGGAAAAGATCGGTAAGATCCTTTCCGACAAGAAGGGCGCGGTGGTGATACGCGGCCACACGGACGGCAGGCCTTTCCTCAAGGATGGGCAGAACGACAACTGGAGATTGTCTCTGGACCGTGCGCAAAGCGCCTACTACATGCTGGTTCAGGGCGGGCTGGACGAGAAGAGAATATCGCAGGTATCGGGCTTCGCCGATCGGCGGCTGAAGCTGCCGAACGACCCCTTCAATGATGCCAACCGGCGTATCGAGATTCTGATTCAGGGTAACCAAGGCTAGCTTCAATGGCGCGCGCAAGGCATCGCTACAGCATCGCATTGGCCCTGGCTCTCGGCACGCTCGTGTCGGGAGCCGGTCGCGCTGAAGATCAGGGCGATCTTCCTCCCTACAAGATGCTGCGCTCATTGCAATTCGTCCAGGATTCAGTCGTTCTTGGCGACAATTCCGCCGGCGAAATGCAGCGCTTCATGCTGTCGACGCTGGACGAGCGCCTGCGCAACGCGGACAAGTCCGTTTTCGACGATGGCCGCAACGTCGATGCCGTCATGATCTACGCGATGAGCGGCGGCAATCCCGACACGCTCGAATATCTTATGTCCCGCGATGTCGATGGACATTTCGACAACCGCGTCGCCGACCTCCTGCGGAAATATCTGAGCGGCAAGGGTTTGCTCGTCGTCAATTCGCTGGCCGATGTCGCCAAGGAATATCGCGACAAGAAGATCGGTCCTTACCTTTCGCTGGTTGCCGGAAACGTCATGATGGGGAAGAACCCGAAGGCGGCGCTGCAGCTCTTCGATTGGGCGAGGTTGACTGCGCCCGGAACGATTGTCGAAGAGGCCGCCCTGCGTCGCTCTGTCACGCTGACAGCGCAAGCTGGAATGATTCCCGAGGCTCTCGGCTACTCGCAGCGGTATGTCCGCCGGTTCCTGCATTCGCCCTATGCCGGCCAGTTCGCCGATCAGTTTGTGCAGCTGGTGGTTGATCACAGCGCCGACGTCAAGCAGCAGGATATTATCGACATTCTTTCCTTCATGGACCCACCGCGGCAGCGGGAAGTCTACCTGCGCATTGCGCGGCGATCGGCGGTCGCCGGCAAGATGGATCTGGCAAAGCTTGCTTCCACCCGAGCGCAGGATATCGGCAGCGATGGCAGTGATTCGTTCAATGCGCTCGCAAGTTTTTACGGCGGCATCGCCAATATTTCCTCACCAGATATCGGCGTTGCAGTCCGGGATATCAATCAGATCCCCGAGGGCGAGCTCAACCCGCGAGACCGTGCTCTTCGCGATGCCGCAAAGGCTGTAGCAGATGCCGTTATGCGCGAACCGGATGCCAAAAGCCTCGCGCAAGGCTCGCAAATTAATATTTCTAATGAAGATAATGCTGAACACGGTGGCGCCGCTGCTTCGCAGACGGAGGGGAACCAACCCCAGATTGCGGCGAGTGTTGGGCAAGGAGCCGCTGATGCGGCCCCGACCCAGAAGGGAGATGGGCAGGAGGCCGCTTCTCCGTTCAATACATTCGTCACGACAAGCCGCTCGAAGCTGGATGCAATCGACGGCCTGTTGAAACAGGAAAGTCATTGATCATGGTGGGTGTCGGTATTCCAAGCGCTCCGGTAGGGGCGGGTTCAACTGTCGCTACGAAAGGCGCCAGCAGCGCCAAGGGCCACGGCCATGGCGGTAGCCATGGTGACGATTTCTTCGATGTTCTGAGCAAGGCCGCGGGTGGCGACGGTGACGATCAGTCCGATGGCGAAGCCTCGGGCGCATTGGACGGCAACGATGGTGCTCAGGACGGCGGGAGCGCCGGTGCCCTGACAGGGTTGGTCACCGGCGCATCAGGCCGCGGACGCCGAAGCAAGCCGTTGATTGATCTTCAAAAGACATCGTTCAATGGACAAGTGAACCACGCTGCCGAAAAGACCGGCACCGACGAAAAGTCGGCAACTGCGGCGTCGAAGCTGCAGGCTGCAAATGCGGCTCAGATGGCCAAGGGTCAGAAGCAGGGCGGAAAGGGCGCGTCTTCCCTCGAAACCTCCTCTGCGGGCGACGGGCTCAAGGAAGAGCAACACGTCGGCAAGACGACCAAGGACACGGCGTCCTCAATCGGCGACGACGGCAGCAAGTCTGAACAATCTCATTCCAAGGGCGCCGCTTCCGATGCGCTGTCACTGCTTCACGGTCAATCCGGTGGCGATCCGGCGCTTGCGGCACAGGCGATCCTGAGCAATGCACCGCAGGCCTCAGGTAGTCAGCGTTCCTCGAAGGACGCGGACCGCAATGCGACCGTAAAGGACGTTCAGTCGGCATCGCTCCATGCCGGAGCTGATACATCGGTTGCCGACACTGGCGACGCCGATGCCTCCGGCAAGGCTTTCAGGTTGAGCCGTGCCGACGGACGCGGACAGTCGCTCGATATGTCGATCGGCAAGGGCAAGGATCAGGCCGCAGAAGTCGATGTGAAGGCATCGACCGGCGGCGCATCGGGTGCAGATGTAACCGTGCTCGATTCACGTCGCTATCTCGGTCTCGCGCCGGGATCGAATTCCTCGGCCGTCATCGGCTCGATGAGCGGCGACGGGGAATGGTCGAGCGCCATGCAGCCGGGTTCGGCGCTCTCCAACGAGGCAAGCTGGACAGGCACCGGCAAGGTCGTCAACACTTTGAAAATCGAGTTGAACCCCGCCGATCTCGGCGTCGTCACGGCGACGATGCGCTTGTCGGGCGATGATCTCACGGTCGATTTGAAGGTTCAATCCGGCGAGGCCTATCGCCAGCTTCATAACGATCAGGGCGCAATGATGGACGCGCTGCGCTCTCAGGGCTACTCGGTCGACAAGATCACCGTGACGCTCGTGGCTCCGTCGCAGACGGAGGCGAATTCCCAGTCTGGCTTCCAGGGTCAGTCCCAGCAGCAATCCCTGCCAAACCAGGGACAGAGCAACGGACAGGCACGCGGACAAAACTATTCAGGGCAGCAGTTCGATGGAAATGACATCGGTAGGACCTCGGGCGAAATGGGCACGGAAGATAACACTTCTGGCAGCTATCGGCGCGGCGGCTCTGGCGACGTCTATCTCTGACGCACAGGCCTCCGCCGGCAGTTCTGCGTCGGGCCTGTGTGAACGCGAGATCCGGTCCGCAGCGGCGAAATATGGCATCCCGGAGGGCATCCTTTACTCGGTCGGGTTGACGGAAACGGGGCGGAAGGGATCGCTTGATGCCTACGCCATGAACATCGAGGGGAAGGCGGTATTTCCGCCTTCGGAAAGTGCAGCGCTTCAGGAGTTTGCGATAGCCCGTCAAGGCGGCGCGAAGCTGATCGACGTTGGTTGCATGCAGATCAACCAATACTTCCATGGCGAGAATTTTTCTTCTGTGGAAGCCATGTTCGATCCGCATAGCAATGTCGAATATGCGGCCAAATTCCTGCGCGATCTCCATGACAGGCATGAGACCTGGACGATGGCGGTTGCACGCTATCACGCCGGCCCGAACAACAATCCCGCGCAGAAGGTATATGTGTGTCGGGTGATCGCCAATCTCGTGGCGACAGGCTATGGCAAATGGACCCCGAACGCGGCCTCATTTTGCCAGAATTGATAAGCTGTTAAGTTGTATTTCTGCCACATCCAAGAGTCCTCCAATGTGGCGAGAATGCGGAAAGAAAAAGGACGGCAAGAGTGACCGTCATAATCTCTTAACTTTTCCACCGTCCTTTTGTGTCAATTTGGTTCAATAGCCACTAGATGTAGTTCAAATCGGCGCTTGAATCTTAATCAATTATTAATTTCTGCCACTGACTTCCCACAGTTGTTCGTGATTCCCGCGATTCGTACTCATCGCTCATCGGGTAACACCACACTGATTCGGAGGCGGACGAATGATCGTAGTGGTTGATGAGCGTGAGCTTGTTAAAGATGGCTATACATCTCTTTTTGGGCGCGAAGGAATTCCCTCGACGGGTTTTGATCCGCGCGAGTTTGGCGAATGGGTCCAGACGGCGGCCGAGGGCGACATCGCGGCGGTTGAGGCATTCCTGATCGGTCAGGGACAGCACGTGCACGAGCTGCCGCGGGCGATTCGTGATCGCTCCATGGCGCCGGTCATCGCGGTCAGCGATCAACCATCACTAGAATCGACTCTTGCACTCTTTGATTGCGGTGTTGACGACGTGGTGCGCAAGCCGGTTCATCCCCGGGAAATCCTGGCGCGCGCGGCAGCTATCCGTCGCCGCCTGAAGGCAATCACCAACTACACCGACATCGGGGCGATCCGCGTGTTTGCGGACGGCCGTGATCCGGAAATCAATGGCGAGATCTTTGCCCTGCCGCGGCGCGAGCGTCGTATCCTGGAATATTTGATTTCCAATCGCGGGCGCCGGGTTACCAAGACCCAGATATTCAACGCCATCTACGGCATCTTCGACGAAGAGGTCGAAGAGAACGTCGTGGAAAGCCACATTTCCAAGCTGCGCAAGAAGTTGCGCAAGAAGCTCGGCTTCGACCCGGTCGATTCCAAGCGCTTCCTTGGCTACTGCATCGACTGGAATTGACGTCGAGCAGCCGACGATAACGTCCTCCGGAAAGCTGTTTCATGATGATCCGGCTTTTCTTCCTTCCAGCCAGCTTCACGCAAGGCCCATAAAATAACTTGGTACTACGAGGAAAATGAGGATTTTCAGATGAGCATTTTCGGCAGTATGAAAACGTCGGTCGCTGGGATGAATGCCCAGGCGAACCGTTTGAGCACGGTTTCAGACAATATCGCCAACGTTAATACTACGGGCTACAAGTCAGCATCGACCGCATTTTCCACGCTGGTGCTGCCCTCGGGCACCGGAAATTACAATTCCGGTGGCGTAGAAACCTCCGTCCAGCGCGCCATTTCGGATCAGGGCGACATTTCCTACACGACGACGACGACGAATATGGCCATCAGCGGCGACGGCTTTTTCATTGTTCAGGACGCCAATGGAACGCCTTTCCTGACTCGCGCCGGCGATTTCGCGCCGGACAATAACGGCAATCTGGTCAATAGCGCCGGCTTCACGCTGATGGGCTACTCGTACAATTCGGGCTCGCCCTCCGTTGTCGTCAACGGCTTCACCGGTCTCGTTCCCGTTAATACCGCCCAGAGCGGTTTGACCGCGATTGCTTCGACGTCAGGCACGCTGAAGGGTAACCTGAACTCCAACGACGCGAAGATTTCAGCTACGCAGGATCCTGCTTCGACCTATCCGAACACGAGTGGTACGACTTATTCGGAGAAGAGCTCGGTCATCGCTTACGACAGCCAGGGCAATGCCGTCACCTACGACGTCTACTTCACCAAGACGCAGGATCTTCCGGCCGACCCGAGCGATGAATGGGACGTTGCGGTTTACAATCACGCCGATGCTGCGAGCGGCAGCTCGCCGTTCCCGTATGCGAACGGTCCGGTCGCTACGGATACGATGGATTTCGACGCGAATGGCGCGCTGACCAACGGTGGATCCTTCACCATGAACGATCCCACCAACGGGCTGTCGATCTCGATGGATCTCACGGGCTTCACGCAGCTTGCGGCCACCTTCGGCGCGACCGGCGACATCAACGGCCAGGCACCGTCGGCGGTCAAGAGCGTGACGATCGGTACAGATGGTACGGTCTCGGCTCTCTACGCGGACGGCAGCAGCAAGCCGATCTACCGCATCCCGCTTGCAACGGTTCCGAGCGAAGACAATCTGACGTCGCTCAGCGGCAACGTCTATTCCGCCAATGGCGATTCGGGCGTGACGATCACGGGCTTCCCCCAGTCTGCCCAGTTCGGAAAGCTCGTTTCTGGCGCGGTCGAAGAATCGAATGTCGACCTCGCAGGCCAGCTGACCGAGATGATCGAGGCGCAGAAAAACTACACCGCAAACTCGAAGGTCTTCCAGACCGGCGCCAACCTGCTCGACGTTCTGGTCAACCTCGCGCGATAACAGGACCTTAGTTAAGTCATGTCGCTCACGTCTGCACTCAACACTGCACAATCGATATTCAACAATACCGGCACGCAAAGCAGTGTCGTATCGAACAATATCGCGAATGCCGGCAACACGAACTACAACCGCCGCGAAGCGGTTGTATCGACGACGTCGGCCGGCGCAACCGTTGTGCAGATTGCGCGATCCCAGGATGCCTCGCTTCAGACCCAGTTCCTGTCAAGCACGTCGGATGACGCAGCGCAGCAACGGCTGTTGAAAGGCCTGGAGGACATCAAGGCCACGATGGGCGGCAACGACTACGAGACGTCGCCCGCGACTTACCTTGCAACGCTCCAGACGGCACTCCAGACCTATGCCGGTTCGCCGAGCAGCCTCACGGCGGCGCAGGGCGCCGTGACGGCCGCTCAGGACGTTGCAACCTCGCTCAATCAGTCGACGCAGGCTGTCCAAAGCCTCCGGGAGGATGCTGACAAGGAAATCAGCACCGACGTCGACTCGCTGAACAATCTTCTGGCGCAGTTCAAGCAGGCCAATGATGCAGTGCAGTCGGCGACCGTCGCTGCAGCTTCCGCGTCAGGAGCGGCTTCGCCCGCACTCTCGGATGCGCTCGATCAGCGCGACGCCGTTCTCGGTCAGATTTCGCAGCTGGTCGGCATCAAGACCGTCACCCGCGACAACAACGACATGGCGATCTACACGTCCACGGGAACGGTGCTTTTCGAGACGCTCCCGCGGACGGTGACTTTCCAGCCGACGAATGGCTACACGGCCGGAACGACCGGCAATGCCATCTACATCGACGGCGTGCCGTTGGCTTCGGGGCAGGGGTCGGATACGAACGGGCAGGGCAGTCTCCAGTCGCTGATACAGCTTCGGGACGATGTTGCGCCGACCTATCAGAAGCAGCTCGATGAAATCGCTCGCGGTCTCGTCACGATGTTCTCGGAAACGACGACGGATGGCGGCACGCCGCCCACCACGCTGAGCACGCAGCCCGGCCTGTTCGTCTGGACCCAGAACAGCGCGGGTGATGGCGAGACGCCCACCAGCGCGACGGTCATCGACGGGATGGCCGGGACCATTGCGGTTAGCGCGCAAGTCGTGACATCGCAGGGCGGCGATCCCACTCGTCTGCGCGACGGCACCATCAATCCTCTCAGCACCAGCCAGAATCCCACCGGCGATAGTGGTTACTCCACTCTCCTGGACAGTTATTCGAACGGCATGGATGCAGACATGAGCTTCGACCCTTCGACAGGGGTCGACACAAGCTCCAGCATTCTCAGCTTCGCCTCCAATTCGGTTGGATGGGTCGAAGGTCAGCGCAGCTCGGCAAATACGGCTGCAGAGAATACGTCAGCCGCCCTTACCCGTTCGTCGGACGCTTATTCCAATAGCACCGGCGTTAATCTGGACGAGGAACTGACGCTGATGATGGATATCGAGCAATCCTACAAGGCAGGTACGAAGCTTCTCTCTGCCGTAAACGATATGCTGCAAGCGCTATTGGATTCTGCGAGCTAAATTATGAAGACCTCTTTCATTTCAAGCAATGCAATTCAAAATGCCATGCGTCTCACGATTCGCGAGACGCAGAACCAGATGTCCGACGCCTCTCAGGAGGCGACGACGGGTGTTTATGCGGATTTCGGCGTGTCTCTCGGTGGAAACGTCTCCGAGAGCATCGACTTCACTCGCGAAGTGTCGCGCATCGATTCTATTGTCAGCAGCAATTCCATCGCGGCAGGACGGTTGACGGCGTCGCAGAACGCTCTGTCCGATATGTCCACCCAGTCGCAGGATTTTCTGGACCAGCTTCTCGCCCTGCGCGGCAACCAGACGAGCGACAACGTTACGCTCTCCCAGAACACCGCGAATTCCGCGCTTTCAGCGCTTGTCGGCGATGCGAATACGATGGTCAACGGCGAGTATATTTTTGCCGGCATCAACACCGACGTGCAGCCCATGACAGACAACAGTGATGCTGCCGTATCGGCGATTAACGACGCGCTGACCACCTATATGGGAAATCTCGTGCCTCCGGTCACGTCGACCGCTGATCTGACGAATGCCCAGATGACGGACTTCATCCAGAACACCGTCCAGCCGATGTTTACCGATGACAGCTCGCCTGCGCCCGATAATTGGGCAAGCTGGTCCAGCGCGTCGGATCAGAACATGACGAGCCGGATCAGCAACTCCGAAGTGGTGGAATCGTCGACGAACTCGAACGGCGATGGAATGAGATATCTCGCTCTCGCCGCCACCGTCACGAAAGCGCTGATGGGCCAGAATCTGAGCTCCGACACGATGAATGCGGTCACGGATGCGGCGATCAGCTACTCGCGCCAGTCGGTTGATGCGCTCAATGCCTCGGCGAGCGAACTGGGCCTCTCCCAGTCTCGCGTCAGCAAAGCCAATGATGCCCTCAGTGCGCAAAAGGACATCATCAACAACAACATCGCGGATCTTCAGGGTGTTGATCCCTACGAAGCCTCCACGAGGGCAAACGCTCTGCAAACACAGCTAGAGACAGCCTACACGCTGGTCTCGAAGATCCAGCAGTTGAGTCTCGTAAATTACCTTTGATGATCAAAGGTCGATGATCAGAAGGATGCATGAATGTATCAGTTCTCATATGCGGAAGTCATGCAGGACGCGGTGGCAGACGCCAGGGAGCGGGAACGCCAGGTTCTGGAGCGGTCGGTCGGACTTCTATCGGCCGCCCGCGACAAGGAGAAGTATGGCAAAGAGGCTATCGAAGCCTTGTTTTATACGCGGCGCGTCTGGATCAGCTTCATCGAGGATCTGAAGAATCCGGAGAACCAACTTGATATCGAACTGCGCGCAAATCTCATCTCAATCGCAATCTGGATATTGAAGGAATGCGACAGGATCAGGAAGCGGCAGTCGAACAACTACCAGAGCATTATTGACGTCACCACCATCATCAGGGATGGACTCAAATGAAAAGTACTCTTCGCATATCGCTTAAAGCCGGAGAAAAAATATTTATAAATGGGGCCGTGCTGCGCGTTGACCGTAAGGTTGCGTTGGAGTTCCTGAATGACGTGACGTTCCTGTTGGAGAATCACGTTCTCCAGCCTGAGGATGCGACGACACCACTTCGCCAGCTCTATTTCATCGCTCAGATGATCCTCATAAACCCTGAAGGCAAGGAGCAGTCGACTGCGATGTTCCGCAAGTCGGTTGTCATGCTGCTCTCCTGCTTCAAGAACGAGGAAGTTCTGGCAGAACTGAAGCGTGTTGATGGCTTGGTGGCAACCGGTCGCGCCTTCGATGCTCTCAAGGCGATCCGCGGTCTCTATGCGACCGAGGACAAGATCCTGCACAACCTGGAAATGCCGGCGGCAACGGTCGAGCAGATTCGTAGGGAGATTGCTCCATGGCGATAGATCCAGTCAGCCAGATGCAGGCCAATTCGGCCTCGGGTAGCAACAGTGCCAGCGGTTCCAACGACGCTGCCTCCGCCGGCGCGGCCGCGACCGTCAACTACAACGACTTTCTGCAGCTTCTGATCGCTCAGATGAAGACGCAGGATCCGACCGAGCCGATGGACGCCAGCGCGCAGATTGCCCAGCTGGCAAGCTTCTCGCAGGTCGAGCAACAGATCCAGACAAACTCGCACTTCGAAACTGCGCTGCAGAATCAATATGTCTCGCAGGCTGCCGATTACATCGGCAAGCAGATCATGAGTGCAGACGGATCGGTTACCGGAACCGTGAAGGAAGTCAGCATCTATTCCGACGGTGTCATTGCCATTACTGATGATGGACAGAAGGTGCTGATTCAGGCAGGCGTGACAGTCGCCCCGGCAGGCACTACCATCGATCCGCCGCCTTCGTCGGATGATTCGTCGGGTTCAGGCGATGGCAGCAGTTCATGACGAGCCGCTAAACAATTAGGGAAGGTCGCTTCAATGAATGAAGCCGATGCACTGGATATCTTTCGGGCGGCGCTCTGGACAGTTCTTGTCGCGGCAGGCCCTGCCGTCGCAGCAGCCATGATCGTGGGCGTCGTGATCGCATTGATCCAGGCGCTGACACAGATCCAGGAAGCGACCCTGACCTTCGTGCCGAAGATCGTTACGGTGATGCTGGTAGCCGGCATCACGGCCCCTTTCATCGGCTCTCATATCGGGATTTTCACAAATCTCGTCTTCTCCCGGATACAGTCGGGATTCTAGCGAAGAGCCGTCCGGCCTGGCCATTTGCGAAAGCCACCCGCCACGCGCCGAAACCGGTGCGTGGCGTTTTCGTTAAAAGGCCACGAAGCCACCCTCGCGCAAGCTTCGTCTTCTATCGCTCGGATCGAATAGGGCAAATGGCGTTGTCGCTTGCCCCCTCTCATGAAGAGATGGATCTGAACCATGGCACAGCCAGCTGCAATACCGGTTCCAAAAGCCAACCCGAGCCTGCGGGATGTCAGCTTCGCCTTCGGCGTGATGATCATCATCTGCGTGCTCTTCCTGCCGATCCCGCCGTTCCTCATCGATATGGGCCTGGCGTTTTCGCTGGCACTTTCGGTGCTGATCCTCATGGTCGCACTGTGGATCCAGAAGCCGCTGGAATTCTCGTCCTTTCCGACGATCCTCCTGATCGCCACGATGACGCGACTATCGCTAAACATCGCAACGACGCGCGTGATTCTGTCTCACGGCTATGAGGGCAACCATGCAGCGGGTGGCGTGATCGCCGGCTTCGCGAGCCTTGTGATGTCCGGCGACTTCGTCATCGGTCTGATCGTCTTTTTGATCCTGATCACGATCAACTTCATCGTTATTACGAAGGGTGCAACGCGTATCGCGGAAGTCGGCGCCCGCTTCACCCTCGACGCCATTCCCGGCAAGCAGATGGCGATCGACGCCGATCTGTCGGCCGGCATCATCAACGAGCAGGAAGCTCAGAGGCGACGCAAGGATCTCGAAGAGGAAAGCTCCTTCTTCGGTGCGATGGACGGTGCGTCGAAATTCGTTCGAGGCGACGCTGTCGCCGGCCTTCTCATTACGGCCATCAACATCTTCGGCGGCATCATCATCGGCTACTTCCGTCACGGAATGCCGATCGGTCAGGCTGCCGACGTCTTCGTGAAGCTTTCCGTCGGCGACGGTCTCGTCTCGCAGATGCCGGCGCTGGTCATCTCTCTCGCGGCCGGCTTCCTCGTTACCCGCGGCGGCTCCGTCGGCTCGACCGACCAGGCCGTCGTCCGCCAACTGAGCGGCTATCCGCGAGCGCTCGCCGTTGCCGCCGTGCTGATGGGCATCCTCGCCATCATGCCGGGTCTTCCGTTCATTCCCTTCGCGATCCTCGGTGGCCTCATGGCAACGGGCGCCTGGTTCATCCCGCGTCAGGCGGAAGCTGAAAACAAGCTTCTCCGCGAGCAGGAAGAAAAGAAGGTGATGCAGACGAAGGAAGACGAGAAGGATTCGGTCAAGTCTGCGCTGAAGACCGCCGAAGTCGAGCTCGCCCTGGGCAAGATCGTTTCCACCCGCCTGCTCGGCGCCCATCAGGAACTCGCCTTCCGCGTCGGCAAGATGCGCAAGAAATTCGCGACGCAATACGGTTTCGTGGTGCCGGAAATCAAGGTCACGGACGATCTCGCCATAGCCGACAAATCCTACCAGATCCGCATCCACGGCACGACGGTTGCCTCCAATATGCTGCGCGTTGGCGAAGTGCTCGTAGTCACCGGCTCCGGTCGCAAGCCGACCGTTCCGGGCGACGAGATCCGCGAACCAGCCTTCGGTCTGCCGGCCTATTCAGTACTCGAAGCCTTCACGGAAGATCTGAAGCGCGAGGGCTTCCAGCCGATCGACAACGTTTCGGTTGTTCTGACCCATATGAGCGAGGTCATCCGCAACAACCTGCCCGCGCTGCTGTCCTATAAGGACGTCAAGGTGCTGATCGAACGCCTCGATCCGGAATACAAGAAGCTTGCCGACGAAATCTGCTCCTCGCACATGTCCTATTCGGGCCTGCAGGCGGTACTCAAGCTGCTCCTTGCCGAGCGCGTCTCGATCCGCAATCTTCACCTCATCCTGGAAGCGGTCGCCGAACTCGCGCCGCATGTGCGCAAGACCGAACAGATCGTCGAGCACGTGCGCGTGCGTATGGCCCAGCAGCTCTGCGGCGACCTTGCGGACAACGGCGTGCTGCGTGTCCTGCGACTCGGTAGCAAGTGGGACCTCGCCTTCCACCAGGCGCTCAAGCGCGATGCGAAGGGCGACGTTATCGAATTCGACATCGATCCGCGTGCGCTCGAAGAGTTCAGCGAGCAGGCGACCGGAGTTATCCGTGAATTCATGGACCGCGGGCTACCCTTCGTGCTTGTCACGTCGCCGGAAACGCGCTCCTATGTGCGCATGATCATCGAACGCTTGTTCGCGACTCTCCCGGTCCTGTCTCATCTGGAATTGGCAAGGGGGATCGAAATCAAGATTCTAGGCTCTATTGCATGATTTCTGACCCCCAGGGGACCATCCTCGCTCTGTTTCTCACCTTTTGCCGGATAGGCACTTGCGTGATGGTTCTCCCGGGATTTTCCTCTGGGCGTCTCCCGCCGCAGATCAGGCTCTTCCTGGCGCTGACAATGTCGTTGGCCGTCATGCCGATGCTATGGAGCACCATTTATCCCAAGGCCTCGGCAGGCGACGCGACCTATGTCGGCCTGATCTTCAGCGAGACGCTGATCGGCCTGATGTATGGTCTTATGGCACGCCTATACACGCTCGGATTGCAGTTCCTGGGAACCGTGATCTCGACGATGATCGGCCTGAGCTCTCCGAGCGGGCCGGACATCCTTGACGATTCGAGTGAGACGACGGTGACCGCTCTCATCAACCTCTGCGCGATGATGGTCCTCTTCATCCTGGACTTCCATCACTATGTTTTCCGCGCGCTGATCGACTCTTATTCGGTCGTGCCTTTCGGCGGCCATATCGAAGTGCGCGCCACACTGGTCTCGGTGACGGATACGCTGGAGCAGACCACGTTCATCATGCTGCGCCTTGCCAGCCCATTTATCCTCTATGCGCTGATGTTCCAGTTTTCGATCGGCTTCATCAACAAGCTGGCGCCGCATGTCCCGGTCTATTTCATTTCCACGCCCTATCTGGTGATGGGCGGCCTGTTCATGCTCTATTTGAGCATCGCCGAATTGGTCACGCAGTTTTCCGATTCGTTCCTCAGCGTCTACAATGGTCACTAGCAACGACGGCGGCACCGAATGGTCGAAAAAACGCGATCTGAAAAATTGAAGCGCCTTGTTACGGTTCAGCGGCATCTCGAGCGCATGGCCGAACAGGAGCTGGCCGACAACACGCGGCAGCGCACCGAAGTCTCACAGTCGATCGATCAGACCATTGCAGCCATCAGCTCCACCGACCCGATGCATGCGGCGTTTTCGCATCATTACACCCAGCGATTCGCCCGTCTGTCAGTCAAGGACCAGCAGCTTGCGGGCATGCAGACGGTGATCGAGATGAAGATCATGAAGGAGCGCACCAAGGCGGATCGTCTCGAGGACAACATGAAGGAGGCCCGCGAGCTGGAAAACCGCGAGGCTGACGATAATGCAGTCTACGATTTGATGGACCAGCGCATGGCGTCGCTAACGCCAGCCTCCAGCAAGGTTCACGAAACATAATCGTCGCGATTTCAAGTGAAAGGAACGTGACGTGGCTATCTCACCGCCAAGTGATTTGGTCCTGGACGTTGTCAAGGCGGCCGATCCGGCCGATGTCCAGGCAGCGCAGGCCAAACTCCAGGCAAACCGCGCGGCATTTGCCGCAACCAGTCTTGCAGAAGCCGGCAACGGCTTTCAGTCGACGGTGGATGTCCTGAACAGCGCAGCGACGAAGGCTGGCCTCGGCAATGCCAAGGATCGCACTCATTCGACCGAGAAGGTCCCGGCGACCTACCACAAGTTCGAAGCCATGGTCCTGCAGAATTTCGTCAAGAACATGCTGCCGAACAGCGAAACGCTGTACGGCAAGGGCACTGCGGGCGAAATGTGGAAGGGCATGATGGCCGAACAGCTCGGCAACACGATTGCCAAGAACGGCGGCGTGGGTATTGCCGAGCAGATGTACAAGGAACAGCTCGACAAGACGCGCAGCAAGGGCATCGTCAACGCATCGACCGATGAGAACGATCGCAAGATGGCGCTGAGCATGATCACCGATTTCCAGCGCAAGACGCTTGATACCGCCTCCACAGACGGGAGCTCGGATGCGTCTGCGACCAATCAGAGCTTGATGGCGAAAAAAGCGTAAGCAGGGGTGGGGAAATGGAAATAATTTCGAACGACTACCGCATCAAGTCCGTTCTCGGCCGGCTTGAAATGATCATCGACAACGAGAATACCCGTATCGGCCGTGATCCGGAATTCGACCTCAAGCTGTCGAATACGCACAAGAGCCGGTGCCTTTACGAGCTGTCGATGCTGTTCAGGGATACGGATCCGGCCGAACTTGCGCTCGTTCATATCGAGCAGCTTCATGGCCTGAAAAAAAAGCTGGTCCTCAACGCCCGGCGCGTAGAGGCGCATCTGGAGGCGGTTCGCGCCGTCACCGAGATCCTGAAGAATGCCATGCATGATGCCGAAACCGATGGCACCTATTCCCAGGAACAATTCATCGTCCGTGAGGCCTGATGGTCAAGTTCATCATTACAGGTGTTTGGGCATGCGTGGTCGCGCTCGGAGCCGTCTATGGCTCCGTGTGGATGGCGACGAGGCCTGCGCCTGATCCGGCTGCTACCGAAAAGGCGCAGCAGGAATATGTGAAGGGCGAGTCGATCAACATTCCGGTGATCGCCAATGAGCAGGTGACCGGCTATTTTCTGACCACGATCTCCTTCATGATGGACAAGGACAAGGCGAAGGACCTCAAGGTCCCGCTCACTCAGCTGACCACGGACGAGCTCTTCTCGTTGCTGGTCGGCAACAAGATGGTCGACCTCTCGCACACTTCCAACTTCAACCTTGCTGCGTTTCGCGACGACATCAAGAAGAACATGAACGAGCGGCTTGGCGGCGACTATGTCGACAGCGTTCTGGTCGAACAGCTCGATTATCTCTCCAAGGACGAGGTTCGTGCCAACGATGCCGCTCCTGTCAAGAAGAACCTGAAGCCGGTAAAGATCGTCCCGGGCGATCCCGTGCCGGCCGACGCCAAGGCCCCTGCGCACTGACGTCTGCCGAGCAGATTATTCGATCCATGGTTTTATTCGGAGGAGGCCGCTTCGCTCGCGTTGCGGCCTCTTCTGCGTTAACCGCTTGTTCGCTCCTGGGGCAAAGCAGGGTTAGAGAGCCGTAAACAGGCTCACCGGTGCGCAGACGAAAATGGGACGCTTCCCAAAGGCGAGGCGGCGTTCGGCGCGCCCATAGTTAACAATGTGTTGCGGGACCAATGCAATTTCTAGTGGTTTCCGTAAGGGAAGCTTGTGAGAGCTTTGTTATAAGCATCGCAAGCGATCGCTTTTTCCTTGTCCATGGCCGCTGCGACAGACCGCAGAGGCTTTCAGCCGGGCAGACGGGTCCCACCCGATCATAAGAAGAGTGACTGCCATAGGGGTTGGCCGGCCGCTGCTGCGTGCCGGCGCGTTGCGTGCGTAACGGGTTTGCCAGAGTAGGGCGCATGACGCGTCCATGGCAGGAGGTGTAAGTGAACTTGATCGCGAACTTTGCCGTTCTTGCGTCACGTCGAATGATATTCGACTTGCCGGTTTGCGACCTCGGCTGGGATGATGCCCTGACATTCATAAACGAGCTGGCTTCCCTGCCGCTCGGGCAGACGGTCATTTCCTTCGTCAACGCGCATAATATGCTCGTCATGCTGCGCGATGAGCACTACCGCGATGTCTTGGTGCACAACCTCGTTCTCCCCGATGGCATCGGCGTGGACATTGCCTCGCGCGTCGCTCACGGCGCCTCCTTCCCGGCCAATCTGAACGGCACTGACTTCGTGCCGGCCCTCCTGACTTTCATGGAACAGCCGAAGCGTATAGGTCTCGTCGGCGGTCGCCGCGACATCGTCGAAAAGGCGGCAGAGAATTTTCGCAATCATGCGCCATGGCACGAATTCGTCGTGATATCCGACGGCTATTTCGACAAGGTCGACAGCAGCGCCGTTACATCGGAGATCGAACGGCAGAAGCTCGATGTCCTGATCGTCGGAATGGGGACGCCGTTGCAGGAAAAATGGGTGGCCGATCATATCCGACCGCAGCATGCACGCCTTGTCATGACCGTGGGCGCTCTGTTCGATTTCGTATCCGGGACGGTTCCGCGTGCGCCCCGCATGGTACGTGCGCTCAGGCTGGAGTGGATCTTCCGCCTCCTGCAGGAGCCGTCCCGACTTTGGCGCCGCTATATCGTCGGCGTGCCGGTCTTCCTCTTCCAGGTCGTGTGGCATCGCTTCGGCCCACGCTATTCGACACTGCGGCAGACGGTCGGTTCCGTACGCGCCGACGCCCAAAGGAGACTGCCGGCGCCCGAAAAGTTCGGTCGCTGATGGCTGCCGGCAGGCCGTCCCGGCAGCTCGTCATTGCCGCCACGTTAACACTTTCTTTGCCATAGTAATTTAGAGTGGGTTAATCAATCGGACCTTGAGCGGCGATGTTGCGTCGGCCAAGAAGTGCGCGAGATGGGCCCTCAATGTCGTTCAGCCATGCGAACAGGAACTCGCCTTTTCCTGAGATCGATGCCCAAAAGGCATCGCGCGGAGGCAGTGCGCCCTATCGCGAGGACGACCGCTATCCCGCTCCCGCCAATATCCAGGGACCCAGCGATGCCGAGCTGATCGACATCCTGCAGCGCGCTCTCCGCGGCGACCCCTATCCCGTTTCCGGACGCAAGACTGTTTCCGAGCCAGTCGCCGAACCTCCATTGACAGACCGCATCCGCGGCATATTGCGTAGCGATCCGCCGATGACGAGAAACACGGCGCGAGCCGTTGTTTCGGCAGCATTGCCAACTCCTGCAGCATTGCCGCCCCAGCCTCAAATCTTGCCGAAGCAGGAGATTGCCGAGGAACGCATCGCACCGCCGGCGCCTCAGCCCGTGGCCAAGGTCGCACCGCGGGAAGCGAAAATCGGCCCAGCACCCGAAATCGTGAAAATCAACCAAGCAGCGAAGCCTACCCGTCGGGGCTGGAGCTTTGGCCTATCGTCCATCGCCTTCGTTGCCGCCGTCGCGATTTCAGGCGCAGTTCTGCCGGCATTCCTGGCAGGGCCGCCACAATATGTTGCGACCGCTCGTCTCCAGCTTCAGTCGGGAGCAGCGTCGCAACCCGGCTTTATGGATATTCTTACCAAGCGGATCGCCTCCCCACACCTCCTGTCCCAGGTGGTGGCGAAGCTCAAGCTTGACCGTGACCCGGAATTCACCGGCGGGACGGCAGGGCCGATCGGCGTCGCCGTCGATCTCCTGTCCAGCAGCGGCGCCGCGTCGGACGCGCTGTCCCGCGCCCAGGCTACCTTACGAAGCGCGATCGAGGTGACCCCGAACCGTCCGGCAGGACTGTTGTATCTTTCCGTCACGGCGCCCAGCGCAGAGAAATCGGCGCGGATCGCCAATATGCTGGCCGATGCGACAGTCTATGACGCCGTCATCTCGCAGGGAATGCAAACGCCGGGACAGGCATCCGCCATCGATGCGAACCGCAAGGCCTATGACCAGGCATCGGCAGCGCTTACCGCCTTCAACACGCAAACTGGCCAGGACAAGATAAAGGCTGCGATTGACCTGCAGCAGGACAAGAGTGAGCTCGATAAGCAGGCTGCTGATGCCGATAAGGCCGTCGACGCCGCCCGCATCCGACTCACCGCGGCAAAGACCGCGAAGCTGTCGGATGTTCTCGACGGCTCCCTTTCGCCGGACCTGCGCTCCTCGCCGGCGCTCGAGGATATGCGCGACCGTTATGCCGCAGCGAAGACGACGCTCTCGCAGCTCTCGGCCGAGCTTGGCCCGCGCCACCCGCGCCTGCTCGCCCAGCAGGCAACGGTCGACGAGCTGCGCACTAACATACAAACGGAACTTCAGCGCCTCGTCGCTGCCGGCGATTCCGACCTGAAGGCAGCGCTTGCCGACCAGAAGGCGACTGCGGATCGCGCAACCGCAATGAAGAGCAAGGATATCGGGGTCGACATGGCGCGCTTCGGGCAGTTGCAGGATGCAGTCGAGGCGGCCCGCGAACGCTACGAAAACAGCCTTCAGGGCGGCGCTGAGACAAAGCCGTCGGCAGCGCCCGTGCCGCTATCCGTGGCCAGCCCTGCCGTCGCTCCGAACGCGCCGATCGAAGACAATCTCACGGCCGCTGAGACCGTCGGCTTCCTGATGGGCCTTGGTATTGCCCTTTGCCTCGTATTCCTTCGCAAGTGGATCGTCGATGCCCTGCTCGATGGAGTGGAAGGCGAGGCGGCCATCGCGGCTGAGCATTCCCTCCACCGCAGCGAGCCGGTCATGGAGCCGCGCCGCTCGTCGATCGCTCCGTCGCCGCAGAAATTCGACGCCGCCATTCCTGTTGCCAACGATCTGCCGAAGGCACCGCCCGCCGCTCCAACTGCCGCGCCGGTCCCGACCCCGATCCAGACCCCGGGAGTTACCGAGGATATCGCCGCACTCCAGGCTCGCATGGCATCCCTGCGAGCAAAGGTGGAAAGCTATGCCGCGAAGCGAAACGGCGCCCGCCGCTAGGCTTCGTTCGACCGCCGCTCCAGCAGGCGCTCGAAAGCAGCCTTGATTCTCATGACGTGCGGCGTCTTGTAGTCGAACCCCTCATTGTGAAGGTGGATGAGCATCGAGGCATTCACCTCGAAGATCACGATCCGTCCGTCGGAATCGACCGAACAATCTATGCCGAAATAATCGAGACCGATTTCGCGCCGGATCGCGTCAAGGGTCGCCATCGCCTCCGGTCCGAAGACACGGCCCGGGTTGTCGAGAAAGGCCTGCTCTTCGTTGCGCATCCATTCCGCTTCGGCCATCCGCGTCGACGCGTGATGCACTTTCCAGACATCGCCGATCGCCAGATGATAGGGAAGGATCTCTTCGCCGACGAAGATCAGCCGGTATTTCCGGAAAAAGCCGTCCGGGGAACTGTAGTCGACGAAGTCGGTCAGATAGAGGGCACGGTCTCCCGCCTCTTCGGCAAAGCTAAGCAACGCGGCCGGATCGGAAACCAGTTCCATCTTCTCGCCGCCATGCGTCCCGGCATGGCGGACGATCAATGGAAAGCCCTGGATCTCACTTTCACTGAGCAGGTGCCGAAGATCGGCGCCATCCATGCGGACCGTCGTTGGCATGACCGCACCCGAAATCCCGGCAAGACGCTGCGAGATCGATTGGCGATCCGTTCCCGATATCAATCCGGGATGATTGATGACCGGCTTTTGAAGGGTGCTGATGAGGTCGGCAACAGAGGCGATCACATCAAGTCCGAAATCAGTCTCCGAAACCAGATTGACGACGACGTGGGCCTTGTGACCCAAGACGCCTGGATCGTAGCGGTAATCCGGCAGCACGATCGCGACATCCGCATCGAAGCTGGCGCCCTTGATCAAATCCTCATAGGGCGTGTTGCCGGCCATGGGCGAGAAAAGCATGAGCGCGCGAAGTCTTGCGGGCTGGTGCGCTGCCGGGTAGCTGCGAACTGCTCCCATGCTGGCGAGGGAGCGAAAGCAGATGCGCGCTGCCTGCTCATTGCCGAGTTCGTACTCGAGGTTTCCGCAAAGGAGAAGCGCTTCCCGATTGGTCGGGTCGGCCCGCAGCGCGTTCTGGGCGCATGCCAGCGCCGGTTCCGTGAGCCCTGCCTTCTTCAGTGCCTGCGCCTTGTTGCAAAGGCAGTAAAAATCAGTCGGGGCAAGCGACAGCCCCCGGTCGTAGGCCGCGATAGCCTGCTGAAGATTATCATCCGTCTGCAGGGCATCGCCGAGCAGCACCCAGGACGATACCTCACCCGGCGCCAGTCGGCAGCACCGCGCCGCCGAGGCAACGGCCTCCGCCAGGTTCCCGGCGGACATCAGCAGACGGCTGCGTCTCGCCCATGCCAGGTTATAGTCGTCCTTCAGGGCGACTGCCCGGTCGAGACTGGAGAGGGCTTCGTCCGAGCGGCCGAGGTCCGCAAGTACCACCCCATGGTGATACCAGTGCCCGGCATCTTCCGGCCTTAGCGCAATTGCCTTGTCGTAACATTCCAATGCTCGTCCCAGATCGCCGACGGTTTGGTATGCCATGCCGAGGCCGGCAACCACTTGGGCATCCTCAGGTTTGATGGCGAGCGACGCGTCGAACCACGCAACCGCTTCCTGCGGTCTGTCCGCCTGCAGAAGCAGAAATGCCAGCATGTTGCAGGCAACAGGCGCGCGGCGAACGAGATGATCCGACGACAGGAGCAGGGCGATCGCTCCGTCATTGTCGCCCGCACCCATCAGATTGCTGACCTGCGTCAGGACGGACAGAAGCGCCGAAGCATCAAACGAGGAAGCGGCTGGCGACTGGTTCATTCAAGGCGGCTTTCAAAAACGGAAGGACGGCAGCTGAACGCTGTAACTCTCGTATTTTAGAGGTTCAGCCTTGCCATAGGCTGACCTTCCCGTCGCGCGTTGGGGATCGCGGACAACGAACGCGTTTCAGGATTGAAGCGGACCGCTTCGATAATTGGTGATCAATCGCAGCCAGGGCGCTGAGTGAAAGACGCTCATCAGCAGGTACATCGGCACCATGCCGCCTAGCAGCGAGCCAGCTTGCGCCGTCGAGCACATCATAGCCATCTGGTCGCCGCCGAGGGCAACCGTCATCAGCGCCATGATCGCAAAGGTCGGCGCGGCCGCGAGGCATAGCAAGTCGATTGCGCCTAAGGCGGCGGCGTTGCCGCCATTCTCGCTGCCAGCGCCGCGGGCGCCGTCGTCAATATGAATATTGCTCATGTTTTCCTCCTCCGCCGAGATGCGGCTACGCGGCACAGGACCGGGAGTTGAAATCCCGGTCCTGCCTTTGCGCGTCTCACTCAGCCCAGCTTGTATTCGTCGTGGCGGCGCCACCACATGCCTGTCTCGTTTCGGCCTCTCGGGGTGCGGTCGAGCCACTGGTACATGCCCCACAGCCCATCGAGCCCGCGGGAATAGGCGGAATAGGTATGGTAGACGACGCCGTCTTCAATCGCGAAAGCGCTCAGGCCCGGCCTTTCCCGTGCGTAAGTCGCCGTGTCGGTTCCGGACATTGCAGCACCAGAGGCCGCTCCGTCAGGTGTCTTGCGCGAGGGGACTGCGACAGAACCTTCGTCCTCGCGTGGCTGCCACGCCGCTTCGCGCCGGTAATTGTAGTCGATGCCTCCGCCGCGCTGTTGCTCCTCGCTGAACCAGACATTGAAATCGGCGTTGAAGTCGCCGCCATAGGACGAGGCCCAGGGAAAGGTCCATCCCATCCGCTCCTGATACGCTTTGAGCTTCGCAAGGGGAGCGCGCGACACGGCGGAAAACATCACGTCGTGGTTCTGCAAGTGGACGGCGATGCCGTTGAACCCGTCGGCGATCGACGAACAGGACGGGCAGCCCGCGCTATAGTCCGGCCCGAACATGAAGTGGTAGACGAGAAGCTGGGAGCGTCCCTTGAAGAGATCGACCAGAGAAACGGTTCCCTTGTCGGTTTCGAACCGATATTCCTTGTCGATCCGAACCCAGGGCATCTTCTGACGCCATTGCGCCAGTTCGTCGCTGCGCCGCGTCAGTTCCTTCTCCTCCTGGAGCAGCCCGAGCCGCGCCTTCAACCATTCATCGCGTGAAACAACTTGATTAAGCATAGCGAACCTCCTGTTGGTGTATGCCTGTTGCGTTGACGATCAATTCCGGTCGAACTGCCTTTCAGCGGGTCGACCTCGCCCTCCCGCCGGCGCAGCGCGCCGTCGGCATGGGTTTCGATTTCTGTCGTTCAGTTCGTCTGCCTGCCGTCAGGCCGGCAGCATCCGGTCATAGTCCGCCCTGAGGCGGCTCCAGCCGTCCCAGTAAGGCTCGGGCTCCGTGGCCGTGACGCGGGCGACCAGAATGTCGAGGTGCATGTGCCAGCCGGCGCCGACCATCAGCGTGATAGCCCGGTCGGGCAGGCGGCGATGGATGACGGTGAGCAAGACTCCGGCGTCCTTCTCTTCCAGTTCGAAGGAAACCTCGCCGCCGTTTCCCCAGGTGAAGGTGAGCTTGTGGGGCGGTTCGAGCTCGACAATATGACTCTCCATTCGATGCTCGTCGGAGAAGCCGGACGGCCGATGACCGGGCGGGTTAGTAAGTTCATTGTTTCGCCAGACCAGCTCGAAAGGCGCACCAACCTTCATCTCCATCTGGCCCGCGGCCAGCCACTGGCGGCGCAGATCTCCATCGGTGAGATACGCCCATATGCGCTCGATCGGGCCGGGCAGAAGGCGCTGGATCTTCATCGTCGCCGGCTCGGTCAGCATGCCATAGGCGCTCGGGCTCGCAATGTCGGTCATTGGTCATCTCCTCTTTTGGGGTTGGGGGATTGGCGTGCGTCCTCCTCGCGCAGCAGTCGTTCGAGCACATCCAGACGGCCGGTCCAGAAGCGTTCGTAGAAGCCCAGCCACTGATGTGCGCTGGCCAGCGGTCCAGGCTCGAGGCGGCACAGATGGGTTCTGCCTCGTATTTCGCGACGGATCAGCCCGGCGCCTTCCAGCACCTTGATGTGCTTCGAGGCCGCCGCAAGCGAGATTGCGAAGGGTTCGGCAAGCTGGCCGACCGTTCGCTCGCCATCGGCGAGTTCATGAAGCATCTCCCGGCGCGTGGCGTCGGAGAGGGCGTGAAAGATCGAATCCATCTCAATCGTCTCTAATTCAACCATGTGGTTGAATATGGACCCGCGCGAATTAATAGTCAACCGATTAGTTGAATGACGGGCGGGCGCCCGAATTACCCATCATTGTGCTGCGGCGTCGCGCACTTACGGTCTCTGCGTCTCGAACTTCGGCCGCAAACCCAATGAGGCCAGCCCGTAGCGATGCTGCAGCCACAGCAGCAGAAAACCGAACAGCGGGATGATGATGTCCATGTAGAAAATGACGCCCGCGTTGCCGGGAGCGAAATTGTGCTCCATGATCATCTGCCAAATATGTCCCGCAGCGGCGCCGAGCGTGAAGACGCTGGGACCGACGATGGCTGCGAGGCGCAGATCGAAGCTGCGGAATGCCGCGATGAAGCCGACGACGGCAAAACCGAGGCTCGCGGTCGCGACTTCGAATTGGAATGGGCTGTCTGCCCAACCGATGAAGGCGGCGGACATTCGCCCGAAAAAGGCATGCATGACAAAATTGTAGAAATTGCCAACGCCAACGACCCAGAATACGTGCCAGGCAAGCAGCTTTTCGATGATGAACGACAGGCCGGCAGGTCTCGTCGCTCGCGCGATGGCGGCGATCGAAAACAACAGGCCGCTGATGAGAAAGGTGAAGGAGTAGTTCGACGCGGCGAAGGAAATTGTCCCTTTGACAATGTCTGCCATCACGTTTCCTCCGGGTCGCCCTTTGGGCGAACGTCAATTCAACTCGTGGCCTTTGCCCTTATGCTCTCGGGATACCATTGGGTAAATTTGACCGCTGCGACGAGTGCTGCGATCGTTGCGATGATGCCGACCCGCTGCGGCAACGAGGGGACGTAGAGAAGCAGGAGATCGGCGATGACCATGACGACGAAGGCCAAGGCCCATACCGCCGTGATGATATAGTTCGTGCGGATGAATACCGGACTGTCCCAAAGCTCGCGGGGAACGCTTTCCCTTGCATATTGCAGAGTGAACGGCCGCCGAATCGCCATGGAAATGAGGACGATGGAAAGGAGGCCCAGGTCGACTCGCAGCCTGACGGCCACGATCGGCCATGTCGGACTGGCAAGGATGGCGTAGAGCGCGAGCGCGGTAAACAGGATCACCGTTCCGATCTCAAGCACCTTCGGGGCGCGACCGGGCGTCACGAGATCGCGGATGAGCATTGCTGCCGATACCACGGCGCCGGCAATCAGCCCTTCTGTCGCACCGACGAAATGGTCGACGACTGCGAAGACGACAAACGGAACGAAGGCCAGTACAATTCCCATCACTTCCTCCGGCGCTGCGAAATGTCTGGGCTGGTCAGGTTTCCTTGCGCATCGGCCTTGGCCGAATGGCGAGCATCCGCTTGGGGGATGCTTCTGTCTATATGATGCTATAGGTAGAATATTAACGTACGAGCAAACGGCAGCGTTGTAAATGGAAATTCGGCGCAGGTCCCGAAGGATGGGGCAATATCCGCGAAGGCCCTTGCGTCCCAGTGGCGTTGGATTCTCCTTGCAATTGGCGCTTTTTGACAGCATAGGGCGCTAGGAGGCAAATCTGCTCGTCCTTCGGCTTGTAGATTGCCGCAGAAACCATTCTCGGGGAGAAACGCGTGGCTGATGTGATCGACGGCAAGCAGGTTGCAGCTTCGGTAATCGATGAGGTCAAGGCCGCTGCGAGCGCCCTTGAGACGGAAACCGCCTTGAAGACGGGCCTTGCCGTCGTCATCGTCGGCGACGATCCGGCAAGCCACACCTATGTCGCTGCCAAGAGCCGCATGGCCAAGGAATGCGGCTTCAATTCCATCCAGCACACGCTGCCGGCCGAGACCACGCAGGAAGAGCTCGCAAGCCTTGTCGCCTCGCTCAATGCCGATCCCAAGGTCAACGGCATCCTCGTCCAGCTGCCGCTGCCAAAGCACCTGAACTCAGACGCCATCATCCAGTCGATCCTGCCGGAAAAGGATGTCGATGGCCTGCATGTCGTCAATGCCGGCAAGCTTGCGACCGGCGATCTCGCAACCGGCCTGATCTCCTGCACGCCGGCTGGCGCCATGCTCTTCGTGCGCCGCACCCATGGCGAGGACCTGTCGGGCCTGAACGCCGTCGTCATCGGCCGCTCCAACCTCTTCGGCAAGCCGATGGCGCAGCTTCTGCTCAATGCCAACGCGACCGTCACCATTGCCCATTCGCGCACCAAGGACCTGCCATCCGTCGCCCGCAACGCCGATATCCTGGTCGCCGCCGTCGGTCGTCCGGAAATGGTGAGGGCCGATTGGGTAAAGCCCGGTGCAACCGTCATTGACGTCGGTATCAACCGCATCGATGCGCCGGAGCGCGGCGAGGGCAAGAGCCGCCTCGTCGGCGACGTCGCCTTTGCGGAATGCGCCGAAGTCGCCTCCGTCATCACCCCGGTCCCGGGTGGCGTCGGTCCGATGACGATCGCCATGCTGATGGCAAACACCGTCATCGCCGCCTACCGCGCCGCCGGGAAGGTCGCGCCGAAGTTTTGATGGTGGCTGGCGAGACTGCCGATAGGGCGCGTGGGAACCCCTCATCCGCCCTTCGGGCACCTTCTCCCCAAGGGGAGAAGAGGGGCGCGGCGCCCGAGTCGCTCACTCCTCAACGGTAGAAATCGGCGAAGCGCCGCCACTTGTCTCTTCTCCCCTTGGGGAGAAGTGCCGGAGCGATAGCGAGGCGATGAGGGGTCCCCACGGTCACACGCCTACTTTGAATTTTTGCGTCGCATTACAAGTCACTTCACCCCGCCGGCGCCGCCCCCGTAGACGCCCGCACGATCAGCTCCGCCTTCCACAATTCCTGTTCCGGATAGCTGCCGAGATCCTTGATCTGGCCGATCAGACGCTCGGCGATGCGCACGCCCGCGGCGCGCAGCGGCGAGCGGGTGGTCGTCAGCGGAACGGAGAAATTTTCCGGTTTCAAGAGCGGCAGCACGTCGTCATGGGCAATCAGCGAGATATCCTCGCCGAGTTTCAGGCCGGCCTGGTTGATGATGCGGATGGCGCCGAGCGCAAGCACCGTGCTCGAACAGAGGATGGCCGTCGGCCGCTCGGGTAGCTGCAGGAAGCGCTCCATGGCAAACAGCCCCTGTTCGTCCGTCATTGCGGTGTGGGTAACACAGGCCTCGTCAAGCGTCAGCCCTCGTTCGGCAAGGGCAGCACTCACGCCCATCTTCCGGCGGATCGCGAAGTCGAGATGCTCTGGCCCGTTCATGACGGCGAACCGGCGATGTCCGAGCTGGAGCAGCAGTTTCGTCGCGTCGTAGAAGGCCGCCTCGTTGTCGATGTCGAGATAGGGATAGTCCGGCTCGCTGCCGATTGAGCGGCCATGCACGACAAAAGGGATGGACAGCGATTTCAGCATGTCGAGCCGCGGATCGTGGCCGCGCATATAGGCGACGAACAACGCGTCCACGTTGCCGCTGATCGCAAGCCGCCGGAGCGCACCCACTTCGTCGTTCGGGTCGGCGGGGGTGATGACGAAGTGAAAGTCGTGCCGCAGCGCCTCCTCGCCAAGGCCGGTCAGGAACTCGCCGAAATGCACGTCGGAGGGATGGCCGGGCGCCGTCGGCATGACGAGGCCGAGCGACCCGGCCTTTCCGGTCGCCAGCCGTTGTGCGGCCTTGTTGGGACGATATCCTGTCTCGCGGACAGCCTGAAGCACGCGTTCGCGCGTTTCTCTGTTGACTTCCGGATATCCGTTGAGGGCGCGGCTGACTGTGGTCTGCGACAGGCCTAACATTTGCGATAGCTGCTTCAGATTCACGGCCTGCAATCCTCTTCCCGGCGCGCATGAACGTCTTCGAAACGTTACGAGCCGCGCTGCTTCAGCGCCTTAACGTCTTCCAAAGCGCTTTAAAATATGTAGCACGCGAACGGCTTGACTCAAGAAAAATCGCTCCATATTTCCGTTTAATCGATGCTGCATTGCGAGATTTCCGCTGCATAACGGTCGATTTCGCAAATTCACTTGACTTCAAACGCGCCTCAGTAGAATGAATTTAGTAGCCAAAGCGCTTTGAGGAATTGCGCATTTTGAGCTTTGGGGGACGATCCCCTTATGTGATGGGAGGTTGATCACATGAAGAAGATACTTTTGCTGAGCGTTGCCGTGGCGGCAATGGTCGCCGGCACCGCATCCGCCGCCGACCTGAAATTTCCGCCTGGCCAGGATTCCAAGTTCAACTGGAAGAGCTATGACGATTTCAAGGCCGGCCATGCCGACCTGAAGGGTCAGGAACTGACCATCTTCGGCCCGTGGCGCGGCGAAGACGAAGCGCTGTTCACCAGCGTTCTCAATTATTTCACCGAAGCGACCGGCGTGAACGCCAAGTATTCCTCCTCCGAAAACTATGAGCAGCAGATCGTCATCGACACGCAGGCCGGTTCGCCGCCGAATGTCGCGATCCTGCCGCAGCCGGGTCTTCTGGCAAACCTCGCAAGTCAGGGGCACCTGACGCCGCTCGGCGACGACCTGGCAAAGTGGGTCAAGGACAATTACGGCGCCGGCGACAGCTGGGTCGGCTATGGCACCTACAAGGGCAAGGACGGCAAGGAAGCCTTCTATGCCTTCCCCTACAAGGCCGACCTGAAGTCGCTCGTCTGGTACGTGCCGGAAAACTTCAAGGAAGGCGGCTACCAGATCCCGACCACCCTGGAGGACCTTGAAAAGCTGACCGACCAGATCGCCAAGGACGGCGGCGTTCCCTGGTGCATCGGCCTCGGCTCGGGCGGCGCCACGGGCTGGCCGGCAACCGACTGGGTCGAAGACATCATGCTGCGCATCAACACGCCGCAGGACTACGACAACTGGACCACCAACGAGCTGAAGTTCAACGATCCGAAGGTCGTTGCCGCGATCGACGAGTTCGGCAAGTTCGCCAAGAACCCGAAATATGTCGACGGTGGCGTTGCGGCCGTAGCATCGACCGACTTCCGCGATAGCCCGAAGGGCCTCTTTGCGGTTCCGCCGAAGTGCTACATGCACAAGCAGGCCTCGTTCATCCCAAGCTTCTTCCCTGAAGGCACGAAGCTCGGCCAGGATGCGGACTTCTTCTACTTCCCGCCCGCCGCTGCCCATCCGGAACTCGGCAAGCCTGTCCTCGGCGCCGGTACGCTTGCGACGATCACGAAGGATTCGCCGGCCGCTCGCGCCTTCATCCAGTTCCTGCAGACGCCGATTGCTCAGGAAATCTGGATGGCGCAATCAGGCTTCCTGACCCCTTACAAGGGCGTCAATAAGGCTGCCTATGCCAACGACACGCTCCGCAAGGAAGGTGAACTCCTGACGACGGCAACGACCTTCCGCTTCGACGGCTCGGACCTGATGCCCGGCAAGATCGGCGCAGGTTCCTTCTGGACCGGCATGGTCGATTTCGTCGGCGGCAAGTCGGCGCAGGAAGCTGGCGACGCCATCCAGAAGTCCTGGGACGGCATCAAGTAAGCATCTCATCGCTCAAATCACCGGTCACGTGGGGTGGCCGGTGATCTCGCCTGCCGCGACTGCCAATAAAAACGAGATAAGGGGAGGGGTGGATGCTTTCGCAAATCCTGTCGGCCTTGGGGGCCGTCGTGCTTGGAGTGGGCGCCTGCGTGCTCTATTTCTGGGCCTCGAACAAGTTGCTCGACATGGCGCTGCCGGACAAGGGGGATGTCCAGGTGGCTTCGCGCAATCTGCGCTATCGTTCGGTCATTCGCCCCTGGCTCTTTCTCGGGCCGGCGCTGATCCTGCTGGCCGTCTATCTCGTCTATCCCGTCATCGCGACCTTCATCCTGTCCTTCTACGATCGCAACGGCGCTCAGTTCGTCGGTCTTGCCAATTATCACTGGGCGATCAACGACGATGAATTCCGCCAGTCGATCTTCAATAACATCCTCTGGCTCGCCGTCGTCCCGGCCGCCTGCACCTTCTTCGGCCTCGTCATCGCCGTCATGACAGACCGCATCTGGTGGGGCAATATCGCCAAGAGCATCGTCTTCATGCCGATGGCGATTTCCTTCGTAGGCGCATCCGTCATCTGGAAGTTCATCTACGAGTATCGCGGCGGCAACGACGTGCAGATCGGCCTCCTGAACGCCATCGTCCAGCTCTTCGGCGGCACGCCTGAAGTCTGGATCTCGGTACCCTTCTGGAACAATTTCTTCCTGATGATCATCCTGATCTGGATCCAGACAGGTTTTGCCATGGTCATCCTGTCAGCGGCCCTGCGCGGCATTCCGGAAGAGACCATCGAGGCTGCCGTCATCGATGGCGCCAATGGTTGGCAGATCTTCTGGAAGATCATGGTGCCGCAGGTCTGGGGCACGATCGCCGTCGTCTGGACGACGATCACCATTCTCGTGCTCAAGGTCTTCGATATCGTGCTGACCATGACCAATGGTCAGTGGAACACGATGGTTCTCGCCAATCTCATGTTCAACTGGCTGTTCCGTGGCGGCGGCGATAGCGGCCGAAGCGCCGTCATCGCGCTGATCATCATGCTCGCCGTCACGCCGATCATGATCTGGAACGTGCGTCGCGCCAATCGCGAACTGGGAGGGCGCTAAGATGCAGGCCACATCAAGCCTTCGCCGCATCGGTGCGGCGCGCCTCTTCGTCCACCTCGTCGTCCTCATCATCGTCATCATCTGGCTGGTGCCGACGCTCGGCATCTTCGTCAGCGCGCTGCGCGACAAGGATCAGATCACCGTCTCCGGCTGGTGGACGGCATTTGCCGGTTCCTCGCAGATGTCGGCCGTTCGTCTCGCGGGCGGCGACAAGGCGCAGCAGGACGGCGCCAATTATGTCATCTCCGGTTCCGTCTTTGGTCCCGGTGGTGGCGGCACCGTTCGCTCATTCGGCACGCGCGTCCAGGCGCCCTCGGCCTACGAGGCCGGAACGACTGCCGATCTTGGCGATGGCGAAACGCTGCTGATCAACAGCGACGGCACCTATCGCTACAGCAAGAACGCCCCCTTCGGCGACGCAAGCGGCCGGCGCGTCTATCTCTCCGTTGCGACCCCGCCGAAATTCACCATGCAAAACTACAAGAACGTTCTGACGAGCGAGGGCATCGGCCAGTCCTTCATCAACTCGCTGACAGTCACGATCCCGGCCACGATCATCCCGATCCTGGTCGCAGCCTTCGCCGCCTATGCGCTCGCCTGGATGGAGTTTCCCGGGCGTGCGCTGTTGATTGCGGTCGTGGTCGGCCTCATCGTCGTGCCGCTGCAGATGTCGCTGATCCCGCTTCTTCGCATCTATAACGAGATCGGCCAGCTCTTCGGTGTGCCTTCCAAGACCTATCCGGGCATATGGCTGGCGCACACCGCCTTCGGCATGCCGCTCGCCATCTATCTGCTGCGCGCCTATATCGCCGGCCTGCCGCGCGAGATCATCGAATCCGCCCGTGTCGATGGCGCCAGCGATTTCGATATCTTCGTGAAGATCATCCTGCCGCTGTCTTTCCCCGCGCTCGCCTCCTTCGCGATCTTCCAGTTCCTGTGGGTCTGGAACGACCTTTTGATCGCCATGGTCTTCCTCGGCACCGACAAGGACCATCTGGTTCTAACAGGGGCGCTCAACGCGCTGCTCGGTTCGCGCGGCGGCAATTGGGAAATCCTGACGGCCTCGGCCTTCGTCACCATCGTAGTCCCGCTCCTCGTCTTCTTCGGTCTGCAGCGCTATCTCGTGCGCGGTCTGCTTGCCGGGTCGGTGAAGGGGGGCTGATCCATAATCCGCATTGATACAGGACACTAAGTAATGAGCGTTGCCCCTCAATCCCTCTCGGCACCTGATAAGGACTGGTGGCGTGGTGCTGTGATCTACCAGATCTATCCGCGCTCCTATCAGGACAGCAACGGCGACGGCATCGGTGATCTGAAGGGCATCGCCGCGCGCCTGCCGCATGTGGCGGGCCTCGGCGCTGATGCCATCTGGATCTCGCCGTTCTTCATGTCGCCGATGCGGGATTTCGGTTACGACGTGTCCGATTACGAAGATGTCGACCCGATCTTCGGCACGCTTGCCGATTTCGATAGCCTGATCGCGGAGGCACACCGTCTCGGTATCAAGGTTCTGATCGATCTCGTCATTTCTCACAGCTCCGACCGCCATCCCTGGTTCGTCGAAAGCCGCTCCAGCAAGGGCAACAAGAAGGCCGACTGGTACGTCTGGAGCGATGCGAAGCCGGACGGCACGCCGCCGAACAATTGGCTGTCGATCTTCGGCGGCTCCGCCTGGGCCTGGGACCCCACCCGCATGCAATATTACATGCACAACTTCCTGGTCTCGCAGCCCGATCTCAATCTGCACAATCCCGAGGTCCAGGACCGCCTGCTGGAGGTCGTGCGCTTCTGGCTCGACCGCGGTGTCGACGGCTTCCGGCTGGATACGATCAACTTCTACTTCCATGACCGCGAACTGCGCGACAATCCGGCGCTGGAGGTATCCCGCCGCAATGCGTCGACGGCGCCGGCGGTCAATCCCTACAATTTTCAGGAACATGTCTACGACAAGAACCGCCCGGAGAACCTCGCCTTCCTGAAGCGCTTCCGCGCCGTGCTCGAGGAATATCCGGCGATCGCAGCGGTCGGCGAAGTCGGCGACAGCCAGCGCGGCCTTGAGATCGTCGGCGAATACACGTCAGGCGGCGACAAGATGCACATGTGCTACGCCTTCGAATTCCTGGCGCCCGATCCGCTCTCGCCGGAGCGCGTCGAGGAGGTCATGCAGGATTTCGGCAAGGCGGCTCCTGATGGCTGGGCTTGCTGGGCATTCTCCAACCACGACGTGATGCGCTATGTCAGCCGCTGGGGCAGCCTGGTTGCCGATCGCGACAGTTTCGCCAAGCTCTATTCCTCGATCCTGATGACGCTGCGTGGCTCCGTCTGCCTCTATCAGGGCGAGGAACTGGGCCTCACCGAAGCCGATCTCGCCTATCAGGATCTGCAGGACCCTTATGGCATCCAGTTCTGGCCGGAATTCAAGGGTCGCGACGGCTGCCGCACCCCGATGGTCTGGGACAGCCAGGTCGCACAGGGCGGCTTCTCGACAGTCAAGCCCTGGCTCCCGGTGCCGGTCGAGCACATCCTGCGCGCCGTCAGCGTCCAGAGCGGCGACGAGAATTCGGTGCTGGAGCACTATCGCCGCTTCATCGGCTTCAGAAAGCAATACCCTGCCTTCGCCAAGGGCGAGATCGCCTTCTTCGAGCCGCAGGGCGACGCGCTGCTTTACACCCGCACCTACGGCAACGAGACCATCCTTTGCGTCTTCAACATGGGTGCGGCAGAGACGCTGACCGAACTGCCCGATGGAAACTGGCAGGCTTTGTCAGGGCACGGATTTGCGAGCAACAACTACGGCAACAAGATCGATATTCCGGCCTGGGGAGCTTACTTCGCGCGTCTGGCCTAGAGCAATTCCAGCAAAAGTGTGAAACGGTTTTGCGTCTGGAATTGCGCAAAGCCAAAAATATCAAGGGGAGGGGAGAGGGCATGACCGCACTTGAATTGAAGGGCATCAAAAAGTCATACGGCGCAGTCAACGTGCTGCACGGCATCGATCTCGACATCAAGCAGGGCGAATTCATCGTCTTCGTCGGCCCCTCCGGTTGCGGAAAGTCGACGCTGCTGCGCATGATCGCCGGGCTGGAAAGCATCACCGGCGGCGAGATGGTGATCGACGGCAAGGTGGTCAACGAGGTGCCTCCATCGCGTCGCGGCATTGCCATGGTCTTCCAGTCCTACGCGCTCTATCCCCACATGACGGTCTACGACAACATGGCCTTCGGCATGCGGATCGCCCGCGAGAACAAGCAGGAGATCGACCGGCGCGTGAAGGCTGCCGCCGCCAGCCTGCAACTGACCCAATATCTGGAACGGCTGCCGAAGGCTCTATCCGGCGGCCAGCGCCAGCGCGTGGCGATCGGCCGGGCGATCTGCCGCAACCCGAAGGTCTTCCTCTTCGACGAGCCCCTGTCGAACCTCGATGCCGCATTGCGCGTCGCCACTCGCATCGAGATTGCGCGGCTGAACGATTCCATGCCGGACACGACGATGATCTACGTCACGCACGACCAGGTCGAGGCGATGACGCTGGCGGATCGTATCGTCGTGCTGTCGGCCGGTCGCGTCGAGCAGGTCGGTGCGCCGCTGGAGCTTTACGAGCGTCCCGCCAACCTCTTCGTCGCCAAATTCATCGGCTCGCCCGCCATGAACATCATCCCGGCGACCGTTACGGCCAGCGGCGCAACGACGACGGTCACCCTGACCGGCGGCAAGTCTGTCACGCTCGATGTCCCGAGCGCCGAGTCCGAAAAGGGCAAGAAGGCAAGCTTCGGCGTGCGTCCCGAGGATCTGCGCGTCGCGACCGGCGACGACTATCTTTTCGAGGGCGAGATATCGATTGTCGAAGCGCTCGGCGAGGTAACCCTGCTCTATATCGAAGGCCTGGTCGAGGGCGAGCCGATCATCGCCAAGATTCCAGGAATTCTCGATGCCCATAGGGGCCAGAAGATGCGTTTTGCCGCCGATCGTAACAAGCTTCATCTCTTCGATTCCGAGGGGCAGACGTACCGCCGATAACCCCAAAAAAAGTCCACTCATAATTCATATTCGCCCCCGGAAACCCATGGTTCAAAACCATCTGTTAAGCCTTCCGATGTTAGCGTTATGGTTGCCAATGTTTTAGGGATTTTAGAGATGGCGGCGCCAGGGACTCCGGGTCACAACCACTTTTTGAACAAGGAAGAATCCTTCATGTACGACCGCGAAGTGCGGTTCCGCATGGAGGATACGATGAATGCCGCGCGCATCGAATTTACCGAGAAGGGCGTCATGCACATGGCGTCCCGTCGCTGCGACATCATCCGCATCTCACAGAGCGGCGCGATCCTCGCGATCCTGACGCAATACAATCTCCCGCAGCAGTTCTATCTTGATATTCCCGACGCCCGCATCACCAAGGTCGGCTGCATGCTGATGAAGGTCTTCGCCAACAACACGATCGAAGTCCGCTTCCTGCGTCTGATGACGGAGAAGGAACTGAACAAGATCTTCGTCTACTCTACCCATCCGGCGCATCGGGATCGCGTTCTGGATATTCGCGGATAAGCTATTTGAGGGGTGTGCCAATGGCCCTCTCATCCGGCTGCCGCCACCTTTTCCCTGAAGGGACAAGGGAATGACGTGCCCGCGCCATTCTTATCTCGCCGTTCAATACCAGGCGAAGCATCGCCACGAGTTTCTTCTCCCCAGCGGGGGAGAAGGTGCCGGCAGGCGGATGAGGGGGCGGCAGGGCGCGAAGGCCAGACGCCCGTTCATCCATACCCCATCAATGATGAAACAGCACACTCGCCCCCTGATCCGCCGGCCCCGCAGCATGGCGGAACGGTGCAAAGAGCTCGCGGCCCATGCCGAATTCGTTAGCGGAGAGATCGATCCTCTCCGGCTCGCGCTCGGCCATATCGGCGGCGTCGACCAGCACTTCCAGCGTGCCGGCTACCGCATCGATGCGGATCATGTCGCCTTCCCTAATGCGAGCGATCGGCCCACCGTCGACGGCTTCCGGCGTCACATGGATCGCCGCCGGGATCTTGCCTGAAGCACCCGACATGCGCCCGTCGGTCAGAAGCGCCACGCGGAAGCCGCGGTCCTGCAGGACGCCGAGCGCCGGCGTCAGCTTGTGCAGTTCCGGCATGCCGTTCGCCTTCGGTCCCTGGAAGCGCACAACGGCGACGAAATCGCGGTTGAGCTTGCCGTCCTTGAAAGCCTGCTGCATTTCCAACTGGTCGTGGAAAATGACGGCGGGAGCCTCGATGATGTGACGCTCCGGCTTGACGGCGGAGATCTTGATGACCGCCTTGCCGATATTGCCGCGCAGCATCTTCAGCCCGCCAGTCGGCTGGAAGGGCGTGTCGACGCCGGTAAGCACCTTCGGATCGGCGCTCTTCTCGGCCGTCCGTTCGCGTTTGACGGTACCGTTCGCGTCAAGCTTCACGTCGATCGAATAGGCGTCGAGCCCGTGGCCGAAGACGGTGCGCACGTCGTCATGGATAAGCCCGTGCTTCAGGAGCTCCTTGATCAGGAAACCCATGCCGCCGGCTGCGTGGAAATGGTTCACGTCGGCAAGCCCGTTCGGATAGACGCGCGCCAGCAGCGGGACGTGATCCGAAAGCTCGGAAATATCCTGCCAGGTGAGCACTATGCCGGCCGCGCGCGCCATGGCGACGAGGTGCATCGTGTGGTTCGTCGAGCCGCCGGTCGCATGCAGGCCGACAACGCCGTTTACGATCGATCGCTCGTCGATCATCTCGCCCGCCGGCGTGAATTCGTTGCCGAGTGCTGTTATGGCAAGCGCCCGCTTGGTCGCCTCTCGGGTCAACGCATCGCGCAGCGGCGTGTTGGGATTGACGAAGGACGCGCCGGGCATATGGAAGCCCATGATCTCCATCAGCATCTGGTTGGAATTGGCCGTGCCGTAGAAGGTACAGGTACCGGGACCGTGATAGGACTTGGATTCCGCTTCCAGAAGCTCCGGCCGACCGACTTTGCCCTCGGCAAAGAGCTGGCGCACGAGCGACTTCTCGTCGTTTGCGAGGCCCGAGGTCATCGGCCCGGCCGGAATGAAGATCGCAGGCAGATGGCCAAAGGAGAGTGCAGCGATGACGAGGCCCGGCACGATCTTGTCGCAGACGCCGAGGAAGAGCGCTGCATCGAACATGTTGTGCGACAGGCCGACACCCGCCGACATCGCGATCAGGTCGCGGGAAAACAGCGACAGTTCCATGCCCGGCTGGCCCTGAGTGACGCCATCGCACATGGCAGGCACCCCGCCGGCGACCTGCGCGATGCCGCCGGCCTCGGCCGCTGCCGCACGGATGATTGTGGGATAGGTCTCGAACGGCTGGTGGGCCGAGAGCATGTCGTTATAGGAGGTGATGATCCCGAGATTGGGAACATGGTCGCCCGCAAGCGCCTCCTTCTCGGAGGTGGAACAGACCGCAAAGCCATGGGCAAGGTTGGCGCAACCGAGCACGCTGCGTTGGGCACCCTTTGATGCGGCGCTGCGCAGACGTGCGAGATAGGCTTCCCGCGTAGGCTTCGAGCGCTCGACAATGCGTGCGGTAATCGCGGAAATGCGTGCGTCAGCGGACATGGTCACCCCCTGGCTGGTTGTTCGCAGGCCGCTACGATCATCGAGCCGCCAGCATGGATTAAAGACAAAGACTATCCGTCCGCGCGCCCGAGGGCGCACGGCATATTGCACATTTTGTTCGCATCAGCTCCGACGCTGCCCGAAGGCGGCCTTTAGGGAGCCCAGTATATCTCGACTGTGGAAGCCGCCCGACGCAGGAAGGAGCGGATCGGCATTTCCATTTCGTCGCCCGGCCCTTCGGCCTTGGCGAGCACATCCTTCTTGCTGTCGCCCTCGATATGGAGAACCAGCAGTTTGGCATCCTGAAGGCTGGAGAAGGTGAAGGTCAGGCGCGGTTCGCCCGCACCTTCCGCTTCCATCGTCATGACGCCGCGCGGCGTCTTCGGATCGAGCGCGGTGGCAAGATTATTGCCGCCTGGGAAGAACGAAGCGGTATGGCCATCGCCACCCATGCCGACGATGGCGACGTCGAACGGATTGCAGATGCCCTTCGTCTTCTCGGTGACGATGGCGGCGGCTTCCTGAACGGTTGCCGCCTCATGATAGAGCGGGATGAAGGTCGCTGCCGCAGCCTTGTCCTTCAGCAGGTTGTCCTTGACCAACTGATGGTTCGAGCGCGGATTTTCGATGGGCACGAAACGCTCGTCGACGAGCGTGATCGTCACCTTTGCCCAGTCGATGGCGCGCGATGACAGCTCACCGAAAAAGGCCTTCGGCGTCGAGCCGCCGGAGACCGCAATGCTTGCGGAGCCGCGGGCCGAGATGGTGGCAGAGAGTGTCTCGGCCACTTTGTCCGCGAGTTTGGCGGCAAGTTCCGCGCCGCTGGCAAATGCATTCATGTTCGCTGTCATCGCTATCACCTTACAGGTCGTCGTGCCATGTGCGGCCATCGCGCTCGATCAGCGCGATCGCCTGGCTTGGGCCCCATGTGCCGGCTGTGTAGCCCTGCACCTGCTGGCCGGCTTCTTCCCAGCCCTTGAGGATCGGATCGACCCACTTCCACGCCGCTTCGACTTCGTCACGGCGCATGAACAGGGTCTGGTTCGCACGGACGACGTCCATCAACAGGCGCTCGTAGGCGTCGGGGTTGCGGACGTTGAAGGAAGACGCAAAGCTCATGTCGAGCGAGACGTTGCGCAGGCGCATGCCGCCCGGACCCGGATCCTTAATCATCAGCGACTGCTTGACGCCTTCGTCCGGCTGCAGGCGGATGATCAACTGGTTCTGGTTGATGCGGCCGGCGGAGCTATCGAAGACCGAGTGCGGGATCGGCTTGAAGGTGATGACGATTTCCGACACGCGGCCGGCGAGACGCTTGCCGGTGCGGATGTAGAAGGGAACGCCGGCCCAGCGCCAGTTGTTGATCTCCGCCTTGATGGCGACGAAGGTCTCGGTGTTGGAAACGCCGCCTTCCAGCTCGTCGAGGTAGCCCTTGACGGCTCCGCCTGCAGAGGCGCCGGCGCGGTATTGGCCGCGAACGGTGTAGTGCTCGACATTCGAAGCATCGATCGGCTTCAGCGCGCGCAGAACCTTAAGCTTCTCGTCGCGAACGGCCTCGGAGTCCATCGAGGAGGGAACTTCCATCGCCGTCAGGCAGACGAGCTGCATGATGTGGTTCTGCACCATGTCGCGCAGAGCGCCAGCGGTGTCGTAATAGCCGGCACGGCCTTCCAGACCGACGGTTTCGGCAACCGTGATCTGCACGTGATCGATGTGGTCAGCGTTCCACAGCGGCTCGTAGAGCGCGTTTGCGAAGCGCAGCGCCATCAGGTTCTGCACCGTCTCTTTGCCGAGATAATGGTCGATACGGTAGATCTGCTCTTCCTTGAAGACCTTGCCGATCGTGTCGTTCAGCTGCAGGGCGGAAGCGAGGTCGCGGCCGATCGGCTTTTCGACGACGATGCGGGTCGACTTGGTAATCAGCTTGTGGTCGTGAATCTTCTGCGAAATATCGCCGAAGATGCCGGGTGCGACGGCGAGGTAGAAGGCGCGAACACGATCCTTGCCTTCGTCGAGAAGCTTCTTCAGCTTGTCCCAGCCGCTGTCGGTCTTGGCATCGACAGGAACGTAGAACAGCCGGGCGCAGAACTTGGCGACCTCAGCCTCGTCATATTCGCCCTTCTTGAGGTGCTCTTTCAACGCATCCTGTGCGAACTTGCGATATTCGTCATCGGACAGCGCGCTGCGCGAGGCGCCGATGATGCGGGTCGGCTCGCTGAACTGGCCCTCGATCTGGCGATGATAGAGGGCAGGGAGGAGTTTGCGCTCGGCGAGGTCGCCGCTACCGCCGAAAACGACATAGTCAAATGGCTCAACGGGAATGATTTGGCTGCTCATGAGGTATCTCTCAATCAGACTTGGTTGAGGCCTCTTTTAATCTAATCGATTTAAAAAGGCCAGTGTGCATTGCGGTGAATCTCAATCCTGCTTGTAAAACGGATTCCTCCAAGAGGAAACCGCGACTTGTCAAAACCTGTCGCGCAACGCAAACCAGGTAAGCGCCAGGAAGAGCAGGGGGCTGCGCATGCGGCGGCCTCCCGGAAACGGCGGAATGTCCAACGCCTTGAAAAGATCAAGTTCGCCGGGACGCCCCAGTACCGATTCAGCGTAAAGCCTACCGCAGTAATTTGACAGCATGACGCCATGGCCTGAATAGCCTCCGATCGAGGTCACGCCGGGCATGACGTCGCGCACGAAAAGCTGACGCGGCATCGTGATACCGACCGTGCCGCCCCAGGAATGGGTGATCTCTACCTCGCTCAGGGCCGGATAGATTTCGGCGATCTGGCGGCGGATATGCTGCGTGATGTCGCGCGGATTGTCCGATGTATAGGCCTCGCGTCCGCCGAAGAGCAGCCGCCCGTCGATCGACTTGCGGAAATAGCGAACGACGAAACGGGAATCGGCCACCGCCTCGCCGCCGGGCAGGATATCGGGATATCGGTCGAGAGGGGCCGTCGCGCCGATGAAGGAGCGGATCGGCATGACATGGCTTGCCGTGATCGGCTCGAGGTCGCCAATATGGCCGTTGCAGGCGATCAGAACCCGGCCGGCGGTGATCGTGCCGGTCGATGTCTCGATGACGGTTGCGCTGCCGGATTTCCGGATTGCCGTCGCGCTGGTCATTTCGAACAGGGCAGCACCCGCCGCCTGCGCGACACGCGCCAGTCCGACCAAAAGCTTCAGCGGGTGGATATGCCCGGTGCCCATATCGCGGACGCCGCCATAGTAGCGCTTCGAGCCCAGCCGCTCCCGTGTCTCGGCCTCGTCCATGAAATGCACATGCGGATAATCATAGCGCTCTGCTGCGATCCTGGCATTCTCGGCGTAGCTGCGGACATAGCTCCGCTTGTGCGCCACATTCATCTGGCCGGGGATGAAATCAATGTCGATGGCGTGTTCCTGGGCGAAATCGAGAAGATGCTGCTTGGCGCGTTCGGCAAGATCGAACAGCGCTTTCGAGCGCTCGTAGCCGAGCGTCTCTTCCATCTCCTCCGGCCACCAGCGCTGCCCCGTGCCGAGCTGGCCGCCATTGCGCCCCGAAGCGCCGTCGCCGAAGCGGTTGGCGTCGATCAGCACGATGTCGACGCCCGCCTTTGCCAGCGTGTAGGCCGCCTGCAGACCGGTATAGCCGCCGCCGATGATCGCGACGTCGGCCCGCCGCGATCCGTCGAGGGCGGGATAGGTCTCTCGATCGCCGACCGTTGCCTGATAGAGGGACAGGCCCGGCGCGATCGGGCTCTGCCACGTCTGCTGCAGCTTCATGGGGAATGCTCCCTCACACGTTGAGCAGAAGGAATTCCCGCTCCCAGGGGCTGATCACCTGCATGAAGGTTTCGAATTCGCCCCGTTTGACGCCGGCATAGAGCCCGATGAATTCCTTGCCGAAGACCTCCTCGAAGGCTTCTTCCTCCTCCATCAGGGCGACGGCTTCCAGAAGCCCGCGCGGCAGGTCGATCGATCCTTCGTTGGCCGCATCGTCCGTCGGCGCCGTCGGCTCGATCTCCTTCATGATGCCGAGCAGGCCCGAAGCAAGAGAGGCGGCAAGCGCCAGATAGGGATTGGCATCGGAACTCGGCAGACGGTTCTCGACGCGGCGCGCCTGTGGATCGGAAACCGGCACGCGGAATGCCGTGGTGCGGTTGTCGTAACCCCAGGCGTTGTTGACCGGGCAGGACATGTTCGGCGCCAGCCGGCGATAGGAGTTGACGTAGGGCGCAAGCATCGCCAGCGCATTCGGCACGAATTTCTGCATGCCGCCGATGAAATGGAAGAATTCCTTCGAGGGCGAACCATCCGCGTTCGAGAAGACATTCTTGCCGGTCTCGATATTGACCACCGACTGGTGGATATGCATCGCCGATCCCGGCTGCCCCTGCATCGGCTTCGCCATGAAGGTGGCATAGATATTGTGCTTCAGCGCTGCCTCGCGGATCGTGCGCTTGAACAGGAAGACCTGGTCGGCAAGCTCGATCGGATCGCCGTGGCGTAGGTTGATCTCGAGCTGCGCCGGTCCTTCCTCATGGATCAGCGTATCGATCTCCAGCCCCTGTTTCTCGGAGAAGTGATAGATATCATCGATCAGCTCGTCGAATTCGTTGATGCCGGCGATCGAATAACCCTGTCCGCCAAGGATGGAGCGGCCAGACCGGCCCTTCGGCGGACGCAGCGGGTAGTCCGGGTCGTCATTGGTCCCAACCAGATAGAATTCGATCTCGGGCGCCACGACAGGCTTCCAGCCTCGGTCCGCATAGAGCGCCAGAATGCGCTTCAGCACGTTGCGCGGCGTATAGGATACTTCCTGGCCCTCGGAATTGACGATGTCGCAGATCACCTGCGCCGTCGGATCCGTCTCCCAAGGTACGACCGATAGCGTCGAAAGATCGGGCACGAGCTTCAGGTCGCTGTCGCGCGGCTCGTAGCGGAAGCTCTCGGTTTCCTCGGGGTATTCGCCCGATATCGTGTGGCGATAGATGGCCGAGGGCAGCGCCAGCGAGGTGTTGGAGGTGAACTTGGAGGTCGGCATCATCTTGCCGCGCGGCACGCCGGCAAGATCGGGCGTGATGCATTCTATGTCCTCGATCCCGCGCATCCGCAGCCATTGCGCTGCGTCCTTCCAGTTGTTGACGCCACGGGCCGAACGGAGGCTGGGTGGCATGGTCACGACTTTCGAAACCTGTTTGGAAGCTTTCAGCGGAGTCTTCTTGGCGGGCATAAAACACCGTCATCGGGTTGGTCGGAATTGTCATCATAACCGCAGTTTGGCAATTGGCGAGGGGGTGGCGGCGTTGACATTCGCTCCCTGATGGAAAAATGAGAGCGTCGGACACTAAAAGGAATGTGGTTTGGCTCAGAAATGCGATGTAGTCGTCATCGGCGCGGGCGCAGCGGGAATGATGTGCGCCATTCGCGCCGGCAGGCGCGGGCGCTCGGTGACAGTGCTCGATCATGCCGCCGCACCCGGTGAGAAGATCCGCATTTCCGGCGGCGGCCGTTGCAACTTCACCAATATAAACGCCGGCCCGAAGAACTTTCTCTCCGCCAACCCGCATTTCGCCAAGTCGGCGCTTGCGCGGTTCACGCCGCAGGATTTCATTGCCATGGTCGAACGCTATGGCATCGCCTGGCATGAGAAGACGCTCGGCCAGCTCTTCTGCGATGAAAGCGCCAAGGACATCATCCGCATGCTTGTCGACGAGATGCGGTCAGCCTCCGTCGATCTCAGGTTGCGAACGGAGATCGCCTCGGTCGAGCGCCATGGAGACGGTTTCCGCATCCACGCATCGGATGGCCCGATCGACGCAACCTCCCTGGTCATCGCAAGCGGTGGCAAATCGATCCCGAAAATGGGAGCGTCAGGCTTTGCCTATCGCATCGCCGAGCAATTCTCGCTGCCCGTCGTGGAGACACGCCCAGGCCTCGTGCCGCTCACCATCGAGCCCTCCCTGCTGCAGCGGTTGACGCCACTGTCGGGCATTGCGGCGCCTGCCGAAATTCGCCACGGCAAGACCTCGTTTCGCGAAGCATTGCTCTTCACGCATCGCGGCCTGAGCGGACCGGCGATCCTGCAGATTTCCTCCTATTGGCGGGAAGGGGATGAGATATCGATCGGCATCGAACCCGATATCGACGTCTTCGAACGCCTGAAGGCGGCACGGCAGGCCAATGGCCGCCAATCTGCCCAGACGGCTCTTGCGGAGATCCTGCCGAAGCGTCTTGCGCAACATGTGGTCGAGGCGGAAGAGATGGACGGCAACATGGCCGACCAGTCCGACAAGCGTCTGCAGCGCCTCGCGGCATCGGTCCAGGACTGGCGGATCAAGCCATCAGGCTCGGAAGGGTATCGTACCGCCGAGGTTACGCTTGGCGGCATCGATACGGCGTGCCTCGATTCCCGCAGCATGCAGGTCAAGACGATCCCCGGCCTCTTCTTCATCGGCGAATGCGTCGATGTCACGGGCTGGCTTGGCGGCTACAATTTCCAGTGGGCCTGGGCATCGGGCCATGTTGCCGGGGAGGCAGCCTGAGAGCCTGCATAGTGGCTTGCCCGACCGCTGAGCCGGCTACCTCTTCTTCACCATTGCGTTCAAGACTTCCTTAAGGGACCTGCGCCATTCTGTCCCGATGTCGTCAGCTGCACGATTTCCTATATTAGCAGTTGCCGGTCTGCCGCATTAGCGGTTATCGTGTCGGTGTGAAATGGGAAACGGACTCATGAACAAGACCAAGCGCGCTCGCGCCATCGCAATTGCTGATACCCAGACAAACACAAAATTGCTGGCTGCCCGGCTTTTGATGCTGGCCACCGGCGTGACCGCTGCCTGCATTGCCTACCTGGCGGCACGCAGCTTCTGATTATTCCGGTCTGATTTTTATCGAAGCACTGCCGCATTTGCTTGCGCTGTGCATGTATAGACTGGTTTATACTTGCCGATCGGCGACCTTTCAGCGCAATGCTTGGATTTAAGTCCCACTGCTGTTTCGCGCTACGACCCCTTATCTGAAAATTAAGATATGGCCTCCAAAATCTCGTCAACGATAAAGGGGGTTCTAATCGATTAGAACCTGGCAATGACTGCCTTCGTCACCGACGAAACCCCGCCTGTCAAAAATCCGAGGTTGCTGTTGTGCACCCAGTCAACGCCGTGCAGGCGTCGGCGGGGGAGTGGTGTATGAAAGGCCCGAACCACCATGTTCATCGATAAGATTCTTTCCCGCTTCAAGATCCAGACGAAGGTTCTGCTCTTCGTCCTGCCTTTCGTCATCAGCATTTCAGCGGTCGGATTGACCGGCCTTTACGCCTCCGGCCTTTTGCAGGGGCGCATGGAGATATCAAACAACGTCCTGCAGTCGCTGACGGGTTTCAAGAACCTCTACAGCTCCATGGACGACTTCCTGCGCATCACCAACGAGCAGGCGCGCGACAAGCTCTATGCCGACGTCAAGTCGCAGGGCTCGGTGCTCGATGCCACCCTGTCGCAGCTCGGCAAGGATTCCGATGGTCGCGACAGCCTGGCAGATGCCGCCGCCAAGACGGCCGATATCTCCAAGGTCGTCGGCAGCCTCTGGGATCTGCACCAGCAGGAAGTGAACCTTCGCAAATCGATCAGCGACGCGCAGCGCGCCTTGATCGGCGTTCGCTTCAACATCGATTTCGACGCCCAGCAGATGCAGGATTCGGTCCGCACCGACGAGGGCAATGCCACAGCGACGCTTCGCTCGGCCGACCGGCTGCTAAAGGGTGGCGACACGCTCGTCAGCGTTGCCGATGACTTCAACAAGGCGCAGACGCCTACAGACAAGCTGAAGGCGATCAAGGATCGCATCGGCGACGTCGTCAAGGCTCAGCGCTCGATCGCGCTCGCCCTGCCGCAGAACCAGAAGAGCATGGTCGACTCGCTTGCAGGCACGATCAAGGATCTGAATGCCGGCATCGACGCCGCAACCGCATCCACGACCGACGACACCATTGGCGGCATCTCCCGCCTGCTTTCCCGCTTCCGTCAGATGTCGACCTACACCCAGCTGCAGGCGACGCAGATGATGCGGTCGGCCACGACCACCTTTGTTGAGCTTGACAGCCGCGTGGTGCAGACCAACGCCGTCATCGAGGACACCCGCCGCGTCGAGGCCTCGATCTATTCGCTGCAGCTAGTGATGGCGGATTTTCTTGCCGGCATCAACAAGGACAATCTGGTTCGTTTCCATCAGGAAATCGCCAAGCTCGGCCAGGATCTCAATACGCTGGATCAGAGTGCTACGGGCATGGATTTCGTCGGCGACATCAACGACGCGATCAACCCGGCTTTGAAGTCGCTCGATAGCGACAGCACCAAGCTTGTCGACACGATCACCCAGCGCACGACACAATATGCAAGCGCCCGCCAGCAGCTCGACGAAGTCTGGGGCAAGCTGACCACCTTTGCTGAAACGCAGAAGCAGAGCGCCGGGGTCGAGCGCGAGCAGGCAAACTGGATCTCGATCCTCGCCACCGTCCTCGGCATCGTCCTTTCGGTCGCCGGCGGCATTGCGCTGGTGCTCACCCTGCAGCGTCCGATCGGCCAGATCACGGCCGCCATGCGTCGCATCGCCGACGGTCTCCTGGAAACCTCGATATCGGGCGAGCAGCGCCGCGACGAAATCGGCGACATGGCCCGTGCCCTTGGCATCTTCAAGGAAAATGCCATCTCCAAGATCCGCATCGAGGAGCAGAGCGATGAGGAACGTGCGGCTGCCGAACACGAACGCCAGCGCAACGATGAAGAGAAGCGCGAACTCGACCGCCAGATCGACTTTGCGGTCAGCGAACTCGCAGCCGGCCTCGAGCGTCTTGCGCATGGCGACATCTCGGCGACCATCGAAACGCCCTTCATCGGCCGTCTCGAACAGCTCCGCCAGGATTTCAACGGCTCGCTCTTGCGCCTTCAGGAAACGCTGAGCCAGGTGCGCGACAATGTGGAGATGATCCAGAGCAACGGCAACCAAATGGCTGCGTCAGCCGAGGATCTTTCCAAGCGCACCGAACAGCAGGCGGCTTCTCTCGAGGAAACCGCAGCCGCCGTCGACGAGATCACGGTCACCGTCCGCTCGTCTGCCGAGCGCGCCAAGGATGCCGATGCGATCGTTCGAGAAGCCAAGCGTAGCGCCGACGATAGTTCCGTGGTCGTCGCCAACGCCATTGACGCCATGGCCCGCATCGAGGATGCCTCGCAGAAGATCGAGCAGATCATCGGCGTCATCGACGAGATCGCCTTCCAGACCAACCTGCTGGCGCTCAACGCCGGTATTGAAGCAGCCCGCGCCGGTGAAGCCGGCAAGGGCTTCGCAGTCGTCGCCATGGAAGTCCGCGAACTCGCCCAGCGCTCCGCCGATGCGGCAAGGGAGATCAAGGGTCTCATCAATACCTCGTCTCGCGAAGTGAATTCCGGATCACAGTTCGTGCAGGAAGCGGGTACGGTTCTGGCGCAGATCAGCGGCCAGATCGTCACCATCAGCCAGCATGTCGAGATGATCGCCCGCGCTAGCCATGACCAGGCAAGCGCGCTTCAGGAGGTCAACTCATCAGTCAACCAGATGGACCAGATGACCCAGAAGAACGCCGCCATGGTCGAGGAAACCACCGCCTCCAGCCGCGAGCTGGCGAACGAGGCGGATTCGCTCCTGCGGCTCATCCAGCAGTTCAAGATCGATAGCGGCGCCGACCAGTCCTACTACCGCGCCGCCTGAGGATTGCAGGCCACCCATTGAAAAAGCCCGCTGCACGGAGGTGCGGCGGGCTTTTTACTTTCGGAAACTGCCGACTCAGCGCGCGGCGTCGCCCCAGCGATATTCGACCGTTGCATCATCGAGCCGTGCCTTAAGCGCCGGATCGAGGGTAATGTCGATCGCATCGAGTGTGTCGGTCAGCTGTTCGGCACGGCTGGCACCGATGATCGGCGCGGTGATAGTTGGATTGGCCGCGACCCAGGCGATAGCCAGCTTGACCAGCGGAATGCCGCTTTCAGCCGCGATGCCCTTCAGCTTCTCGACCGTCGAGAACTCGCGCTCGTGCCAGTAACGCTCCTGGTATCGGGCGCCGGCATCGCGCATCTGCGAGCTGAAACGGCCTTCCGTCGGCTTGTCGCTGACCTGATGCTTGCCGGTCAGCATCCCGCCGGCGATCGGATTGTAAGGAATGACCGCCAGCCCTTCCTCTGTCGCAAGCGGAAGCAATTCCCGCTCGATCTGGCGGAACAGCAGATTGTAGCGCGGCTGGACCGAAACGAAGCGGGCGACACGCATGACATCGGCACGCCCGAGCGCCCGGGCGAGGCGATAGGCAAGGTAGTTCGAGACGCCGACATAGCGTGCCCTGCCCGACTGCACGATGGTTTCCATCGCCAGCAGCATCTCGTCGAGCGGCGTTTCCTGGTCGTCCGAATGCAGCTGATAGAGGTCGACATAATCGGTGCCGAGACGGCGCAGCGACGCATCGATCGCATCCAGCAGGCTCTTGCGCGATGCACCTTGCTGCCAGGGATGGGCGCCCATCTTGCCGACGGCCTTGGTGGCGATGATGAAATCGTCGCGCTTGCCCTTCAGCCAGCGGCCGACGATGTCCTCCGTCGTGCCGGCGAGCGATGGGCCGCCGCCGAGCGGATAGACGTTTGCCGTGTCGATGAAGTTGACGCCGCCCTCGGCCGCCTTGTCGAGGATCGTGTGCGCGCCCGCCTCTTCGGTCTGGAGCCCGAAGGTCATGGTTCCGAGGCAAAGGCGGGAAACGGTAAGGCCCGTGCTGCCAAACTTGCAATACTGCATCTGAAGCTCCTGAAATGATGAAGTGGCGCCTTGGAGAATCTTCGAATGAAGGGCAGGCGGCGTCGACCTCGCCGTTGAAGACGGCACGGTGACAAGGCTAGCGCCGAATTGCGAAGGGAAAAAGTCACGAATTCGGGATCGGCTCTTCGAGACTGTGGGGCAATTTTCGTTTGCGAAATCGCAAATTCAATCCCTGGTTTATATTTTTTGACATGGTAGAAATAAAATTCCTTCAACGCTGAAGGAATTCAGTCATTGGCGAAGTCCTGGTCGCCGGTACCGCAATATACCTCGCCTTTTTACTGTTCAGGAGGACGATTTTCCTTAACCGTTTTTGTTTACCATGTTGTCCGTTGTATCAATGAGGAATTGTAATGCCGCGCCTGTTCTCCACGTCGATCGTCCGCCAGATCGTTGCGATCACGCTCGCTCTGTTATGCATCAGCACGGCGGTGATCGGCTGCGTCACCTATTACAATCTCAGCGGCTATGTGATGCGCAATGCAGTGTCTGATGCGCGCGATGCCAGCCGCGCCATGGCCGTCCTCTATGGGGCAGCCCTTGCCGATGCCAGGGTCGATATGCGCGACAACGCGCTGTCGGGTGTCACGGAGGACAAGATCCCTGTATTCGCCGACCATTCCATCGTCGATCGTGTCGCCCAGTCGATTGCCGGCGTTGCCACCATCTTCGAAAAGCGCGGCGACAGCTATGTCCGCGTCTCGACCAACCTGAAGAAGGAAAACGGCGACCGCGCCGTCGGCACCAGCCTTGCGCCCGACCATCCGGCCCAGCCGGTGCTTGCTCGGGGCGAGGCCTATTATGGCCCTGCCGATCTCTTCGGCCATAAGTTCATGACCGGCTATTTCCCGATCAAGAATGCATCGGGTGCGAATGTCGGCATCCTCTTCATCGGCATCCCGATGGAAGTCTACTATGCCGACATGCGCGATCTCCAGGTGCTGGTGCTCGGCGTCGGCGCGGCGGTCATGCTCATCGTCTGCGGCCTCGCCTATCTGACGATCCGCAATTCGGTCCGTCCGATCGAGACCCTGACCGGAACCGTCAGCCGCATCGCCAATGGCGACCTGTCGGCGCAGGTGCCTTATATCGAGAAGAAGAACGAGTTCGGCGCCATCGCCCGCGCGCTCTCGATCTTCCGCGACAATGCCCATGCCAAGCAGGAGATGGAAATCCGCGCCTCCGAGCAGCGCGCACTCTCCGAAGCCGAGCGCGCCCGCAACGACGAAGACAAGCGCAACCTCGACAACCAGATCGATTTCGCCGTCACGGAGCTGGCAGCCGGCCTCGGTCGCCTCTCGCGTGGTGATATTTCCCAGACGATCGAAAAGCCCTTCGTCGGCCGCCTGGAACAGCTGCGTACGGATTTCAACGGTTCGCTCTCGCGGCTGCAGGATACGCTGTCGAAGATCAGCGACAATGCCCGCGCCATTCAGAACAACAGCAACTCGATGCTCCATTCCGCCGACGAACTGTCCAAACGGACGGAATCGCAGGCGGCATCGCTGGAACAGACGGCAGCCGCCGTGGATGAGATCACCGTGACAGTCCGCTCCTCGGCCGACCGCGCGCGGGAAGCGAACCAGGCCGTCTCGACCACCAAGAAGACGGCCGACAGCTCCGGCGCCGTCGTCGAGAATGCGATCAGCGCGATGGGCCGCATCGAGGAATCCTCCCAGAAGATCGAGCAGATCATCGAGGTGATCGACGACATCGCCTTCCAGACTAATCTGCTGGCGCTGAACGCAGGCATCGAAGCCGCTCGCGCCGGGGAGGCGGGCAAGGGCTTTGCGGTCGTTGCGATGGAAGTGCGGGAACTTGCGCAGCGCTCGGCCGACGCCGCAAAGGAAATCAAGACGCTGATCAACGATTCCAGCCGCGAAGTCGGCGCCGGCTCCGGTCTCGTTCAGGAGACGGGACGGGTGCTCGCCACGATCAGCCGCGAGATCATCACAATCAGCAGCCATGTCGAAGTGATCGCCACCGCCGCCAAGGACCAGTCGGCAGCGCTGGAAGAGGTCAACGGCGCCGTCAACGCCATGGACCAGATGACGCAGAAGAATGCGTCGATGGTCGAGGAAGCCACCGAATCCAGCCGCCGCTTGGCCCGCGAGGCGGACGACCTGATGGCATTGATCGGCCAGTTCCGTCTCGCAACTGACCGGCCTGGCGATTACAGGCGCGCTGCCTGACACCGACGATCGGCAAGGGGCGGGGCGGCAGGTTTGCAGTCCTCCCCGGCGGATCTCAGCGCTGCGGCTCGCGGTTGAAAGAACCCAGACAGCCTCCGCAGCCAGCCGTCGAGATTGGGCGCATTGCCGAAATCGTCGTAATAGGCGTCCTCATCTCTGAGCCACCGGGCCCGGTTGGCCTCGGCCTTCAATTCAATGCACGCGATGATGCCGATATAGTCGATCATGAGATGCCTCCTTTCGTGAAGCCATCCCCTCAATTACGCATCACCTTTTGCTTTATAAACGGCTGAAATCCGCTTATGTTTTTCACCTATGAAAAACGCGACTTGGGATTCCTATCAGCTCTTTCTCGGTGTCGCCCGCGGCGGTGGGCTCACTGGCGCGGCCTCTGCAAGCGGCCTGAGCCCCGCGACGATTGGCCGGCGGATGCTGGATCTCGAGCAGCAGCTTGGCCGAACGCTCTTCCTGCGCAGCCAGACCGGCTACAGCCTGACGGGCGATGGGCAGGCGCTGTTCGACCGTCTGCTGGACATGGAGTCGGCCGCTCGTAGCATCGACAGCTGGCAACGCGAGGCGTCAGGCAGGCCGGTCGTGCGTATTGCGGCCGGAACCTGGGTCGGCTGGCTGATGAGCCAGAACATGCCGGCCATTTGCTCGGAGCGCGATGATTTCCGCATCGACCTTTATCTCGCCGAACGCCGTGCGAGCCTCGCCCACCGCGAGAGCGACATCGGTCTCCGTGCCTTCGAGCCGGAAGAGGCCAATCTGGCGGCGATCAAGGCCGGCGAGGTCGCCTATGCCGCCTATCGCGCCCGCAACTTGCGCGCCGCAGGTCCGGAACGGTGGATCGCCGTCAGCGAGGACGAGGCGATTTCCGCCTATCTGCGCTGGCCGCACCAGAACCGCCAGGCCGAGATTGCGCTGACAGTCAATCGCCCCCGCTCGCTTTACGACCTTGTGCTGGCAGGCTCTGGTATCGCGGTGCTGCCCTGCTTCGTCGGCGATCTGGAACCGAGGCTGGAGCGGGCAGGGGAGGAGATTACGGCACTTCGTCATTTCCAATGGATCGTCATGAACAACGAAGACCGCCACCGCCGCGAGATTCGCACAGTGATCGACCGCATGGCGCGTTTGTTGAAAAGCCACGCCGATCTCTTCGCCGGCAAGCGGCCGACCTATTGATGGCGCGGAGCTGGCATCGAAATACCGGCTCTTCGCTCACTCGGCTCTGATTTCATCGAGTATCATGCCAGTGGTTCCAGCCATCTGCTGCAAACGTTGCCGATTGAATATGTCATACAGCGGATTGTCGCATTCCGGATTGGCAAACAGAGTGTTTGACGACCAATAACCACCTTCGATGAATCGCAACTCGGATCGCATGGTCCGGAGAAAATAGTACATAAGGTGAAGATGGTTTCGCTGGGCCAGCAGGCACATAGTCAATGCGGCATGAAACGCCGGAAGTGCCTCATTGCCTATGATATGAACCGCGTCGCCAACGCGGCGATGATCTCGCCAGTAGCTCAGAAATTCACGCCAGGGGAAAAAGATGGACTGGTTATCTGGTTTGACCGCCCAGGTATCGAAGCTCTTTTTAAACTTGAGATCGAAACGGGATACGACGAGCGCATCGAAATCGCCCTTCCCATGAATGTATTCCAAGCCTTCCTTGTACGTTTCCGCCTGACTGCTTCCGATCGGGTTGATCAGAACAACTTCACAAGGTCCTATCTGCGCCTTGATGTCTTCGAGCACTGGACTGTCATAGGTGACGAGATAGACTTTCGCTCCCGGGCTAATTCTTCGTATTGGATTGATCAGCCTATCCAGCAATGACGGAATATTGTGCCGCGCATCCATCGGGTTCCCGAAACGGTCGCTCTGCACAAAATGATGTCCCCGAAGCATTATCGCCAGTCTCATGGGTTATTATCCTTTGTTGCTATTGATTGAGCGAAGCGGAAAACCTTCAATCTGTCGCTGATCGCGGTGACTGCAGGCGGCAGGCCCGGATTGCCTCTATGCTCATCATGTCGCCAGGTTCGTTTGTGGATTCAATCTAGGCGGCGGCCCTTGCGCATAGCTGACGGCCATTGCGCGTTTTACGCGTAGCTAAAATAGACAATTCAAAACTCTGTAAGATCGCGAGGATGGAGGCAAGCCGCGCCGTCTTGCCAAACCTCAACGTCAAGGACATCGTCGGTGCGGCATCTCTCTTCTCCACTCGGGGGTCCGAAGGACGGGGCGAGACCCGCAGCTCGGCCCTGGTCGGTGGCGGCAGCCGGATGAGGGGTTCTTGGCTCCGCCTGCAACACTAGACGAGCTTTCAGTCGTTCGAGCCCCATATCACTCGCGGATAGCCGATAATCCAGATCCATTTCGCCACTCTCTAGGAGGCCCTCATGCCCAGGATTGATGTCGCCACCGTGCCGAAAATCAAAGGTTCCGGCTATCCGAAACCATTCGACAGGCCCTGTGCCGAGCGTGTGCGGCAGCGCCTGGGCAACGCAGGCGGGTTGACGGATTTCGGGGTCAACCTCATGCATCTGCCGCCGGGCGGCTGGTCGAGCCAGCGCCACTGGCATTCGCACGAAGACGAATTGGTCTATGTGCTGGAAGGAGAGCTGACGCTCGTCGAGGATAGCGGGGAAACGGTTCTGCGGGCCGGTGATTGCGCAACCTTTGCCAAAGGTACAGGCAATGGCCACCACATGATCAACAGGTCGGGTGCAGCGGCAATCTATCTCGAAGTCGGCTCGCGCCAGCCGGCCGATCTGACGACCTGCTCCGATATAGACATGATGAGTTCGAATGCTGATGGGCGCTTCGTACACAAGGACGGCACGCCCTTTCAGCAATCGTGAGACATCGAAGATTGGCTGAAACGGGATAGTGTCAGACCTCTCCTGTTACGTCGCATTTACCGTTGCGTACTTCCTTTCGAACCATCGCCATCCGACACTCCAGATCCGAATGGTCGGCGTCATGGGGAGATTTGCGATGCTGCGGAGACGGGATTTTGTGGCAGCGGGCGCGGCCGTCGCATTTCTGCCCCGGATGCTGATGCCGAATGCGGCTGCTGCAAAGGGGGCGGTGCCGGATGTGACGCCTCAGGAGGCGCGGGCAATCGCCAAGGAGGCCACGATCTACGGCTTCCCGATGGTCGACAACTATCGCATCCAGTACGCCTATTTCGTCGACAGGAAGGACCCGGAATACAAGGGCACCTGGAACACGCTCTTCAATACGGCGAGGGTCTATACGCCCGATGACAAGGCGATCCAGACGCCGAATTCCGATACGCCTTATTCCTCTGTCGGTATCGATCTGCGGGCGGAGCCGCTGGTCTTCACCGTGCCCGAGGTCGAGAAGGGCCGGTACTATTCGATCCAGTTCATCGACATGTACACTTTCAACTTCGCCTATGTCGGCAGCCGCGCCACGGGCAACGAGGCCGGCAAGTTCCTGCTGGCGGGACCCGGCTGGACGGGCGAGACGCCTCCCGGCATCAAGGCAGTCATCCACTGCGAGACGGAACTCGCAATGGCGCTCTATCGCACGCAGCTCTTCAACCCCACCGATATAGACAATGTTAAGAAGATACAGGCCGGCTACAAGGTGGAGCCTCTATCGGCATTTCTCGGCAAGCCTGCGCCCGCGGCAGCGCCGAAGATCGATTTCATCAAGCCGTTGAGCGGCAAGGCGGAGAAGACGTCGCCGCGCTTCTTCGCCGTTCTTAATTTCATCCTGCCGTTCTGCCCAACCAATCCTGCCGAAATTGACATCATGGCGCGCTTCGCCAGGATCGGCGTCGGGGGAGGCAAGGTATTCGATCCGAAGGCGCTGTCGCCAGATCTGCAGAAGGCGATCAAGGCGGGCATGGCCGATGCCTGGGCGGAATTCGCCGACTACAAGAAAACCGAGCTAGATACCGGCAAGCGCTCCAGCGCCAACGGCTTCGGGACACGTGCCTTCCTGAACGGCGACTATATGTCCCGCATGGCGGGCGCAGTGCTCGGCATCTACGGCAACTCCAAGGAAGAGGCGCTCTATCCCGTTTATTTCATCGATTCCGATGGCAAGTCGCTTGATGGCAGCGCCAAGTACACAATTCACTTCGGACCGGACGGATTGCCACCGGTCAATGCCTTCTGGTCGCTGACCCTCTACAAGCTCCCATCCAGCCTGCTCAGCGCCAATCCGCTCAATCGCTACCTCATCAACTCGCCGATGCTTCCCGATCTCAAGCGCGACGCCGACGGCGGTATCACCCTCCATATCCAGCACGACTCGCCGGACAAGGACATTGAGGCCAACTGGTTGCCCGCGCCGGAAGGGCCGTTCTTCGTGGTCATGCGTCTCTACTGGCCGAAGCAGGAGGCGATCGACGGAAAATGGAAGGCACCGCCGCTGGAACGCACGAGCTGATCGAGGAGAAGGCCGCCATGACGAATAGATACCTGACCACGGTTGCGTTTCTGGCGCTGATCTGCGCCGGTCCGGCATTCCCGCAGACGAAGGGGGATGCCGTTCCCGTTACGCCGGACAATTTCGTCCGGGCTGAATCCGATCTCTATTTCAGCAACATAGCCAAGGACGACGGCTTCGGAAAATTCATGCACCATCGCCAGCTCAGCCCGATCGACAAGCAGCTCGTCATCCGGACGAACCGCGACACGCTCTATTCCGCTGCAGTCTTCGATCTCGACGCCGGCCCTGTCACCATCACGATGCCGGATGCCGGCAAGCGCTTCATGTCGATGCAGGTGATCGATGAGGATCAATACACGCCCGAGGTCACCTATAAGGCCGGAAGCTATACGCTTTCAAAGGATAAGATCGGCACGCGATATGTGATCGTGGGCGTGCGGACGCTGGTTAACCCGCAGGACCCGGACGATATGAAGCAGGCGCATGACCTGCAGGATGCAATCAAGGTGGAACAATCCGCGCCCGGCAGTTTCGAGGTTCCGAAATGGGATCAGGCAAGCCAGGCCAAGGTCAGAGCCGCGCTCCTTGAGCTTGCTGCGACCTTGCCCGACACGAACCGCATGTTCGGGACGAAGGATGAGGTCGATCCCGTTCGACGACTGATCGGCGCTGCCTCCGCGTGGGGCGGCAATCCCGGGAAGGAGGCGATCTATCTCAACGTCACGCCAGACCAGAACGACGGCAAGACCGTCTACGGTCTCGACGTCAAGGACGTGCCGGTGGACGGCTTCTGGTCGATAAGCGTCTATGACGCGAAGGGCTACTACCGGGCCAACAAGCTGAACGCCTATACGCTGAACAACCTGACGGCCAAAGCAGACGGCGATGGATCGGTGCATGTCCAGTTCGGTGGCTGCGACGGGAAGATTGCCAATTGCCTGCCGATCACCAAGGGCTGGAATTACATGGTGCGGCTCTATCGCCCTTCGCCCGACATCGTCGATGGCAAGTGGACCTTTCCGAAGGCAGAGCCGGTGGATTGACACCGCGGATAGTCCAGCGGTTCGCAAAGCCCCGGCAGGAAATGCAGAATGCGCTAATATAAATTTCGCCAGCAGCGCTGGGAAAACGGCCCCATTGAAAACCTGAAAGACGACGATTGAGGAGATCGCGATATGAGGAAATCGATGAAATTTTTGATGGCATTGACGATGGTCGTTTCGCCGGAAGTGGCAGGCGCCATGCCGATGGGTAATATTCCCACGATCCAAGTAGCGCCTGCCAATCCACTGGTCCATAAGGTCGAGGTTATCAGGCGCCATGGCACAACGGTTCGTCGTGGACCAGCCGGCAACACAGTCGTGCACCACGGCTCGACGACAGTCGCGCGGCGTCCATACTATCGACCCTGGGTCCGCCGGCCATATTACGGGACGGTCGTGGCAGGCGTAGCACTTGGTACCGTCGTTGCCGCAACGGCAGTTGCGGTGGCACCGCGTCCGCCAAGTCCTAGCCTGTGCTGGTACTGGTCCAACAGCTCCCAGACTCGCGGGTACTGGGATTACTGCCGCTGATCGTGCGCTTGCGATGTCCCAACCGCTTGCGAAGCAGGAAGGGTCGCTGAGAGACGACAGGAAAGAAGGCGCCTGCGGTTTCGCAAGCCGGGACCAGCGGGCGTCGGCCTTCCCATTTTCGCAGTTTTGCAAAACCGTCTCGCTCCTCATCTTTCCCCTTGTGGCCGTCCGAATTCCTTTCTAGTCTGACGGGAAAAACAGAGGGTTGGGTATCGCAAAGATGCCCTTGAACGGAACAGGAGAGACAATGAAATCCATTTTCAAGCGCTTGGCAGCGACCGCATTCTTTGCCGTCGGACTGGTAGCCTCCGCCTCCGCCGCAGACCGGGTGGTCAATATTTATAACTGGTCCGACTATATCGACGATTCCGTGCTCGCCGACTTCACCAAGGAAACCGGCATCAAGGTCGTTTACGACACCTTCGATTCCAACGAGACGCTGGAGACCAAGCTGCTCGCCGGCCATACAGGTTATGACGTCGTCGTGCCGAGCGCCGACTTCCTGCAGCGCCAGATCCAGGCCGGCGTGTTCCAGAAGCTCGACAAGTCCAAGCTTCCGAATATGTCCAACATGTGGGACATGGTGCAGCAGCGCATCTCCGCCTACGATCCCGGCAATGAATATGCCGTCGACTACATGTGGGGCACCAACGGCATCGGCTACAATGTCGACAAGGTGAAGCAGATTCTCGGCACCGACGCCAAGCCAGGCCTGGAAGTGATCTTCGATCCGAAGATCGCCGCCAAGTTCAAGGATTGCGGCATCTACATTCTTGATGCGCCGAAGGACGTTATCCCCGGAGCCCTGCGTTATCTCGGCCTTGATCCGAATTCCAACAAGCCTGAGGATTTCAAGAAGGTCGAGGAACTGCTGACCTCGATCCGGCCCTATGTCCGCAAGTTCCACTCCTCCGAATACATCAATGCGCTGGCAAACGGCGACATCTGCGTCGCCTTCGGCTATTCCGGCGACGTACTGCAGGCCCGCAATCGCGCAGCCGATGCCAAGAACGGCGTGAACGTCGACTACTCCATCCCGTCGCAGGGCGCGCAGATGTGGTTCGACGTGATGGCGATCCCGGCCGATGCGCCGCATGTCGCCGAAGCGCATGAATTCCTGAACTACATGATGAAGCCTGAGGTCATTGCCAAGGCATCCAACTTCGTTTCCTATGCCAATGGCAACAAGGCATCGCAGCAGTTCATGAACAAGGAAGTGCTGGACGACACGGCCGTCTATCCGACTGAAGACATGATGAAGAACCTGCTCTTCACCGTGAAGCCATGGGATGCGAAAACGCAGCGTCTCGCGACGCGACTGTGGACCAAGGTCCTGACCGGCCAATAACCGACACATCCGGCCCGGGCGGCAACGCCCGGGCCTTTCTTTAGAGCATGTCGCGCAAAAGTGTGCAGCACGCTTTAAGCGGGCAGGGCGGATGGGGAAGAGCCGTCTTCGCTGCGCTTCATTTGGGGATAGATGATGAAGTCTCTCGGCAATATCCGGCGTTCCTTTGCTCCCTGGACGGATCCTTCTGAAAAGCCGTTCATTTCCTTCAATAATGTCACTAAGAAATTCGGCGATTTCACCGCCGTCGACGATCTCTCGCTCAATATCTACACCCGCGAATTCTTCGCACTTCTCGGCGCCTCCGGCTGTGGCAAGTCCACGCTTCTGCGCATGCTCGCCGGCTTCGAGCAGCCGACCTCGGGCGAAATTGTCCTCGACGGCCAGAACCTTGCCGGCACGCCGCCCTATCGCCGCCCCGTCAACATGATGTTCCAGTCCTACGCGCTCTTTCCGCATATGACGGTCGAAAAGAACATCGCCTTCGGCCTGCGACAGGACGGCATGCCGAAGAACGAAATCGCCGAGCGCGTCGCGCAGATGCTGAAGCTCGTGAAGCTGGAGCAATTCGCCAAGCGCAAGCCCAATCAGCTTTCCGGCGGCCAGCGTCAGCGTGTGGCGCTCGCCCGCTCGCTCGCCAAGCGGCCCAAGGTGCTCTTGCTCGACGAGCCGCTCGGCGCGCTCGACAAGAAGCTGCGCGAGGAAACCCAGTTCGAGCTGATGGACCTTCAGCAGAGCCTCGGCCTCACCTTCGTCGTCGTCACCCACGACCAGGAAGAGGCGATGACCATGGCCGACCGCATCGCCGTCATGAGCCACGGCAAGGTGGTGCAGGTGGCAACGCCGGCTGAGGTCTACGAGGCCCCGAACTGCCGCTTCGTTGCTGACTTCATCGGCGACGTGAACATCTTCGACGGAAATGTCACAACAGCCGCATCAGGCATCGTCGAGATCGCGGTGGACAACGGCTTCACGATAAGGACCGCCACGACCGAAAGCCCGGCCACAGGCAGCCGCGCTGGCTTTGCCGTCCGCCCGGAAAAGCTGCGCGTCAGCAGGAATGCGCCGGCTAACGCCTCCACCAACGCGACCGAAGGCGAAATTTGGGACATCGGCTATCTCGGCGACATGACTGTCTTCCACGTCAAGCTGAAGAACGGCCAGGTGGTGAAGGCCTCCTCGCTGAACGCCGTGCGAGCGGTCGAGGAACCCTTCGGCTACGACCAGCAGGTCTGGGTATCCTTCGACGAGAATGCCGGCGTGCTCTTGAAGGATTGAGATGATGAAATCGATCGGCTCGTCATTCACCCAGCGCCTCGTCATCATCATCCCCTTTGCCTGGTTGCTGCTCTTCTTCCTCGCGCCCTTCTTCATCGTCTTCCGCATTTCGCTGTCGACGACTGAAGTCGCAGTGCCACCCTATACGCCGGCCTTCTACCTCGCCGACGGCATCAGCGGCCTGTGGGACAAGTTCCAGCAACTGAGCTTCGACAATTACACCTGGCTTGCGGGAGACCCGCTCTATTTCAACGCCTATCTCCAGAGCCTGAAGATCGCCGGCATCTCGACGCTGCTGACGCTTCTGGTCGCCTATCCCATCGCCTATGGCATGGCGCAGGCGCCGCGCTCTATTCGCCCGACACTGCTGATGCTGGTCATCCTGCCCTTCTGGACAAGCTTCCTCATCCGCGTCTATTCCTGGATGGCGATCCTCAGCACGACGGGACTGTTGAACCAGTTGCTGCTCTATCTCGGCATTATCCATCAGCCGCTGGTGATCCTGAATACCAACACGGCCGTCTATATCGGCATGGTCTATTCCTATCTGCCTTTCATGGTGTTGCCGCTCTATTCCTCGCTGGAAAAGATGGACGGCACTCTGATCGAGGCGGCGCAGGATCTCGGCTGTCCGCCGATCACGGCCTTCTGGCGGGTGACCTTTCCGCTGTCGATTCCCGGCGTCATCGCCGGTTGCATGCTGGTCTTCATTCCTGCCGTCGGCGAATTCGTCATCCCCGATCTGCTCGGCGGTTCCGAAACCCTGATGATCGGCAAGACGCTCTGGTCGGAATTCTACGGCAATCACGACTGGCCGGTGGCATCGGCGGTCGCGACCATCCTGCTTCTGGTCCTCGTCATCCCGATTGTGTTTTTCCAGAACGCGCAGGCCAAGGCCGACGAGGCGGGGAGATAGACGATGCTCAAATGGTCCCGCTTCAACATCGTTTCGGTCACGCTCGGCCTTGCTTTCCTCTATCTGCCGATCCTGTTGCTCGTGATCTACTCTTTCAATGCGTCCAGGCTCGTTACCGTCTGGGCCGGCTTTTCGACGCAGTGGTACGGACGCCTTCTGCAGAACACGGACATGCTCGACGCGGCCTGGCTGACGGTGCGCATCGCCTTGCTCTCGGCAACGCTCGCCACCGTTCTCGGCACCCTCGCGGCGCTGACGCTGGTGCGCTACACGCGGTTCCGCGGGCGCATCCTGTTTTCAGGCATGGTCTATGCACCGCTGGTCATGCCTGATGTCATCACCGGCCTGTCGCTGCTTCTGCTCTTCGTGACGGCGGGTGTGGAGCGCGGCTTCTGGACGATCACGCTGGCGCATACGACGCTGACCATGTGCTTCGTCGCCATCGTCGTGCAATCGCGGCTGCTAAGCTTCGATCGCTCGATCGAGGAGGCTGCACTCGATCTCGGCGCGACCCCGGTTCGCACCTTCTTCGAGGTGACGCTGCCGATCATTGCGCCAGCCGTCTTTTCTGGCTGGGTGCTGGCGCTGACCCTGTCGCTCGACGATCTGGTCATTGCAAGCTTCGCATCCGGGGCCGGTGCCAAGACGCTGCCGATGCTGATCTACAGCCAGGTGAAGCTCGGCGTGACGCCCGAGATCAACGCGATCTGCACCATTCTCGTCGGCATCGTAGCGATCGGCGTCATCTGCGCGTCAGTCGTGACCAAGCGCCGCGAGGTGCAGCGTCAGCGCGACGAGCAGGCAGCTGCCGCAGGCCGCTGAAGCCGAATTGAAAAAGCAAAAAGGTTAGAGATCGCCGGCGCTTCAGGGGGAAAGCGCCGGAGTTCTATTGTGGCTTTTGCAGAAGGGCTGTGACGGGCGAGGCGACCGGGTCCGGCCACGTGCCGCCAAGGAAGAACGGTAGCATCGGCAGGTCAGCCGCGTTTGCCGGATCGGTCGCCGCAAGGGTCCCGGAAAGCGCCAGGCCATTGCTGCGGTAGGGTATCAAGCCGTTCAGCGTTATCGTCTCGTTGCGTCCGACGATCTTGAGATCGCGAACATCTGCCGATCCCTTGGCAACCGTTGCGTTGGCGCTGATGCTGTCGAAATCGAAGGCAGTATCGGCAACGTCGCTCATTCGGAAGAAGGTCTTCTGGGTTGCGAGTGCACGGAAGGCCGAGATATTGAATTCACGGAAGGAACCGGCCTTGCCCCGGAAATGCAGCGTGCCTGTTACGTCGGAAAGATTGGCGGCCCAGATCGGCTTTGACGTTGCGAGCGACAGATCGAGCGAGCCCGTCGTAAGAGGCAGCGGGCCTGGCAGTTTCAAACGGCTGATCAATCCGCCGAAATCGGCATCGCGGATGGAAATCTGCAGCTTGCCGCCACCGTCGAAATCGCGCTCCATCACTTCGAGATGCGCGGTCAGGTCGCCGCCCTCGAAAGAGCTGTCGCCGATATCGAATTTGGCTGTACCGCCGGCAACGAGCAGGCTTGCGCCGATGTCGTCGAACCGGAACGGACCGAGCGCGGCATTTTTTGCCGACAGCCTGACATCCATGTCCAGGCGCTGCAGGGGATTGCCGTTGAGCAACGCGTCGATTGCCGTATCCGCCGCAAGCCGCATCGAAAAGGCTGCCAGGAACGGATTGAGGTTCATCTGGTCGAAGGCGAGCGTGCCGGAGATTTTCGGCTTGCCGGCGGCCGTGTAGCCGAAATCCATGATGCCTGTTGCGGCCGCGTCATTGACCTTGAAGCTGAGGTCGTTGAAGCGCAGGCCGCTGGAGACTGTGGAGATATTGGCGTTGAGCGAGACGCTCTTCAGCGTGTCGCCGCCCGGCAAATGCTCGCCGCTCCAGACCAGGAATGACGGCACGTCTGGAATGGCAAGATCAAGGTTGCCTGCGAGAGCCGAAAAATTGGAGATATTGGTAGTTCCGGTGAAGCTGCCCCTGATCATGGGAGAGGTGAAGGTCGTCTTGGCGTCGACGTTCTTTCCGGCAAAGAAGAGCAGCGGCTGATCCGAATTGAAATCGACCTTGATGTCCTGACCGTTGAGACGGGCCAGTAGAACGGCGCTCATCGGACGGGAAAGGCGGGGCCAGGAAATATCCGCATTGATGCTGTCGAGCTTGTAGGTGTTGCCGCTGCGCTCGTCGGCCATCTGCAATATGCCGTCTTCGATGGTTAGCGTGCCGATCTTGGCGTCCTGGTCGGGCCTCATGCCCGGCGTAGTGGAAGAAGAACGTTCCGCCCGGTCGATCGCCTTGGCGAGAAGCCCCTCATTCGTCCAGTCGATCAGGCCGGCTTCGTCGCGGCGGATGTAGATGATCGGGCGGAGGAAATGAAATTCATGAAAATCTGCACGGCCCCTGATGGCGGCCCACAGCGAAAAATCGGCGGACAGGCTGTCGACATGACCGAGCACCTTGCCATCGGTGGTACGCTCGCGAATGGTCACCTGGTTGAGCGTGACACGCGGCGTCGGCCAAAAGTCGAGCGTCGGCGCGCCCTCGATCTCCGCCTTGTAGCCCGTCCACTTCGACAGCACGTCCTCGATGCCCGAACGCACGAGGCCGCTGGAAATCAGGAAGGGGGCCGTTGCCCGGAATACGGCAAAAACGATGACGATCGTGAGCACGACCGTGCCCGTCGTGCGCGCAACGGCAGGCAGCCATCGCCCCACAGACCTCATGGCAAGCCGCCATCTTCTATTTCTTGACGCCCTCATGATGCTGCAGAAACTTTCAAACAGTTGCGCATGATTTTGCCTGCGTTTGCCCGATATAGGAAATGCTTCTGATATGCAAATGCCGCTCGGCGAACATCGTTTTTATAGGCGATGCAGCATGATATAGAAGTCACGAAATGGAGGTGATGCAATGCAGAATGAAATACCGCTCTGGACGCCTTCCGAAGAGGCCCGCAGGCAAGCCCCGATGTATGCCTTCATGCAGGCCTGCAACGAGCGTTTCGGCTTGTCCCTGTCGGATTTCGCCGGCCTTCATGCCTGGTCGATCGAAGATCGGGAGAGCTTCTGGACGGCTGTCTGGGATTTCTGCGGCATCAAGGGAAACAGAGGCGAAAGAGCGCTCGTCGATGGCGACCGGATGCTGGACGCGCGCTTCTTTCCCGATGCCGAGCTGAACTTCGCCGAGAATCTTCTGACTGAGAGCGGCGAGGGGGATGCGCTGATCTTCCGCGGTGAAGACAAGGTGCGCGACCGCTGGTCCTGGGATCGGCTGACGGCAACGGTCTCGCGGCTGCAGCAGGCCTATCGCGCGATCGGCATTCGCAAGGGTGATCGCATCGCTGCGATGATGCCGAACATGCCCGAAACCATCGCCTGCATGCTTGCAGCAGCCTCGATCGGTGCCATCTGGTCCTCCTGCTCGCCCGATTTCGGCGAACAGGGCGTTCTCGACCGCTTCGGCCAGATCGAGCCCAAGCTCTTCATCGCCTGCAGCGGATACTGGTATAATGGCAAGCTCCAGGAGGTGAGCGAGAAAGTCGCCGCCATCACCAGCCGCCTGAACACGCCTGCAGTCATCGTCCCCTATGCCGGCGATGCACCCTCCGTCGCAGCGGCAGTGCCGGGTTCGAAGACGCTTGATGCCTTCATCGCGCCGTTCCCGGCAAAGGCGGTGGAGTACGTTCCGCTGCCCTTTGCACACCCGCTCTACATCCTGTTTTCCTCGGGCACGACCGGCATTCCCAAATGCATCGTCCACTCCGCCGGCGGAACGCTGCTGCAACTGGTCAAGGAGCATCGTCTTCATTGCGGCGTGCGGCCCGGAGAAAAGGTGTTCTATTTCACCACCTGCGGCTGGATGATGTGGAACTGGCTGGTGAACGGATTGGCGGCAGGTGCGACGCTTTGCCTCTATGACGGCTCGCCCTTCGCGCCCGATGGCAATGTCCTCTTCGACTATGCACAGGAAGAGAAGTTCGCGATCTTCGGCACCTCCGCAAAATATATCGATGCTGTCCGCAAGAGCGGCATCACGCCGATCAGCTCCCATGATCTCTCCAGCCTGCGGCTGATGACGTCGACCGGGTCGCCGCTGTCGCCAGAAGGCTTCACCTTCGTCTATGACGGAATCAAGAGCGATATCCAGCTTGCGTCCATCTCCGGCGGCACCGATATCGTCTCCTGCTTCGTGCTCGGCAATCCGCTGTCGCCGGTCTGGCGTGGTGAGATCCAGGGGCCGGGCCTTGGCCTTGCGGTCGATGTCTGGAACGAGGACGGCAAACCCGTTCGCGAGGAGAAGGGCGAACTGGTCTGCACCAGGGCATTTCCCTCAATGCCGGTCATGTTCTGGAACGACCCGGATCGCGTCAAATACCGCGCCGCCTATTTCGAGCGTTTCGACAACGTCTGGTGCCACGGCGATTTCGCCGAATGGACGGAGCATGGCGGCCTTATCATCCACGGCCGTTCCGACGCCACGCTCAATCCGGGCGGCGTGCGGATCGGTACAGCTGAGATCTATAATCAGGTCGAGCAAATGCCCGAGGTCGCGGAGGCGCTTTGCATCGGCCAGGATTGGGAAGATGATGTCCGCGTCGTCCTCTTCATCCGCCTCGCCTCAGGGGTGGAGCTGACGGAGGGCCTTGCCAAGGCAATCCGCAATCGCATTCGCTCCGGCGCCTCGCCGCGTCACGTGCCGGCAAAGATCATCGCCGTTGCCGATATTCCGCGCACCAAGTCGGGCAAGATCGTCGAACTCGCCGTACGCGAGGTCGTCCACGGCCGCCCTGTCAAGAACAGGGAAGCGCTCGCCAACCCGGATGCATTGCGCCTGTTCGACGGGCTCGAGGAATTGAAGAGCTGAGGAATCGGGGACCCGAAGGCCAGATTTAACAGGCAAAAGCTGGCCTTCCGATCTTAACCCCGCGTTAAGAGGCGTGGGTCAAAGGTAAAACCAACTTGGGGCCGCCTCATGAGTTAGGCGGCAAGGAGCTTCCCCGCTCCCGAAACATGACGTTGATCGACTCGAGCTCTCCTTGAACAGCATCCACTCTCAAAGGCAGCCTCTGGCTGCCTTTTTTTCGTTGGGTGCAAGACAAAAAACCTAATTCGCCAGAACCCGCGGCGAGGGGAAGGTGATTTCTACCAGCGTGCCTTCGTTCGGTGCGGAGTTGATCGAGAAGATCGCGCGGTTGGCGTCGACCATGGCCTTGGTGAGAGGCAGGCCGAGGCCAGTGCCGTCGCCGCGCTGGCGGGAATTGGTCGATACCTGCCGGAAGGGCTTCATCGCCTGTTCCAGCTCCGTGCGGGTCATGCCGACGCCCGTGTCGCGAATGCGCATGACGACGGTGCCTGACGGCTCGTAGGAGGTGGAGACGACGATCTGGCCGCCTGAGGGCGTGAACCGGATCGCGTTCGACAGGATGTTGAGGGCGATCTGCTTGATCGAGCGCAGGTCGGCGACCACGTTCGGTACCGACTGCGACAGCGCCGTGCGGATGATGACCCTCTGGCTGTTGGCCTGCGGCTGCACCAGCGAGACGGCCTCCGAGATCGCCTCGTTCAGGCCGACGGCGCCGAATTCGAGGTCCATCTCGCCCGCTTCGATCTTGGAAATGTCGAGCAGGTCGTTGACGATGTCGAGCACATGCCGACCGGAACGACCGATGTCGTTGGCATATTCGATATAGCGCGAGTGGCCGATCGGGCCGAAGCGCTCGCCGGCCATCATGTCGGAGAAGCCGATGATCGCGTTGAGCGGCGTGCGGATTTCATGGCTGACGCGCGCCAGGAAATCGCTCTTGTGGGCATTGGCGGTCTCGGCGGCGCGCTTGGCGTTGCGGAGTTCCTCCTCGGTGCGCTTCCATTGCGTGATATCGCGGATGACGGCGCAGTAGCCGTTCGACGAGGTGAGCCGGCCCATGGTCATGAACAGCGGCACGAAGCCGCCCGACGCCTCGCGACCGATGACCTCGCGGCCGTCGTTCAGCACGCTCGCGACGCCATGGCCGGAAAGCCCGCTCAGATAGTCGAGCACCGCCTTCTGGCTCTCATGCGCAAACAGCATGACGAAGGGCTTTCCGCGCGTTTCCTGGTCGTCATAGTTGAACAGCGCGCTTGCAGACCGGTTCATCGAACGCATCTCGCCTTCCGGCCCGATGATGACCACGCCGTCGGTTGCCGTTTCCAGGATCGATTGAAGTTCCTCGACCTCGACCTGCAGCTTGGCGACCTTTTCCAGCATGCGTTCGGGGCGAGCCTCTTCCCTGATATCGGCGGGCGTTTCGTCGCGACCTTCATCCTTTTCAACAGGCATCAGCGCCAGCATCAGGGCGCTGCCGTCTTCCCAGCGGATCGACTGCAGCCGTGCGGTGACCGGGATCAGCGCATCGTCGGAACGCACCACCATCATCGTGCCCGGCCGCTCAGTCTTGCCCTCGAGGTCATGGCGCTGCAGCAGCGCATCAAGACCGCCCACTCGTTCGATATCGGCAAGCGATTCGTAGCCCGTCAGGCGCAACAGTTCGGGGTTGGCGTGCATCAGCTTGTCGCCGGCATGGACGAGAAGCGCCACCGGCATCTGGTCGACCGTGTCGGCGGAAAGTCCGCTCGTCATCTTCACGCGCGGCGGAATAGCCGTGCTCAGCACGTCCAGCGGATTGAAATCCTCTTCCGGTTCGCTGACTGCTGCCGACGTACGCTCTCCGTCCTGTTCGTCTGCTGCCGGCTCCTGATTGTCATTGTCGCTTTCGACGGCCACGGCCACGGATTCCGGCGCGGCAACCGATTGCTCCTGTTCGGCTGCAGTCTCAGCCTCAGCCATGCTCTCGCTCTCGCGGGGAGCTTCCGTTTGTGCCTCTTGGTCTGCCGGGATGTTCTGCCTTCCGGCATCACCAGCAAGGGCCTCATCAGCGATATTCGCCGCGGGTTCGGCCTCCGCCGCCTCCGTCGCCTGCTCGCTGCGCTGGCCGAATGGCTGGAGCTGGCGTGCGATCTCGTTGAAAGCGGCTTGTTCGCTTGCGGAGAGGCCATCACGAATGTTCAGGCGGTGCTCGTGCAGCCGTACGATCTTGTCCGAAAGACGCCTGTTCGGCGAATCGGAGATTTTCAGCGCAGGGGGTTCCGACAACGGTGGGAATTCAAGCTCGGGATTGTCGGTCTCAAGCTCCTCGGCGGCAGCGTGGTCCGCTATTTCCTCATCCTGATGCGTCTCTAGCTGCTCGGACTCGGCTTCGCTTTGCGCCACATCAATTCCGTGGCCGGCAACAGGCTCCACCGCTTCATCAGACCTATCCGTCTCCGGCTCAATTGCGTCGAAGATTGGCGCGACCTCATTCTCGGACGGCTCTCCAGCCTCCGACTGCGTTTCCTCGGCTTGCTTCGCTTCATCGGAGGCCGGGGCCAGCGTCAGGCCAAGCCTCGACGGATCCTCGATCGCGTCGGAAAGGCGCACCACGCCAAAACCCCGGAAGCCGTCGAATTCGCGGCTGCGCGTATAGGTCGGCAGGGCGGCCAGATCGACGGGCACCATCAGGCTCGTCCCTTCGATCGGCCAGTAGATCGTGCGGCCGGACCACGTATCGCGCCGCGCCAGCAACTCGGCGATCTTTCCGTCCGGGTCGAGATTGAAGAGCGCTGCGATATCGGTGAAGGCGACGCCGGTTACATTGGTGGCATGCGGGCCTACGGCATCGGCAAATTCATGGGAGACTTCGCTGAAACGTCCCTCGGCATCGATCTTCCAGACGAAACGGGTGGCGCGACCATTCGGCTTGTAGGCAAAGGCCTGCGGTCCATCCGGTGCTGCCGTCTCGGCAGCCGCTGCCTGAATTTCCTGCTGCTTGGGCTCATTGGCAGCGGCTTCGATTGCCGCATGCTCAACGACGGGCTCTACCGGAGATGCGGCATGTGCGGTCTCGGCGACGTGGCTTTCCTCGGGTCGCGTGGTCTCTTCAGTCGGCTCGCTCTGCCCGAAGAGCTGTTCGCTTACCGAAGCCGTATCGACGGCGGGCGCGGCGGGCTCAGCTTCTGGCAATGCCTCATCATGCGTTTCGGCGCGAGCATTGGTTTCGTCGAAGGCCGTTTGCGTCTGCTCGAGCTTGGGCTCTTCGGTCTCGCCAGATACGTCAGTCACCTCATACCGGCCGGCAGCCTCGATATCCTCCACCGTCGCGCCATCGACCACGGCGAGCGCGTCGACATCCTCGAGGCTTGCATCGGATTCATCCGGCGCCTCGGCGTCCAGCGCTACATCGTCCGCAGTCTCCTCGATGTCGGCGACGGCGTCGAGGACATCGGCGAATTGGCCATCTGCCGCTCGCTCGGCTGGATGCGGCACCGTCTCCAGCGTTGGGACCCGCTGCTCGACGACCGGCATTGTTTCTTCAGTCGCATCCTCCAGGGCTGTTGCAGATTCAACGGCTGCGGCAGCGGTAACAGCTTGCGGCGCGCCTGCCTCTTCTTCCGGCTCGAAGTTCTCGACCGGATCGAGATGGCCGATGACGGTTTCGACGACGAAGAGCAGGTTCAGCGCCGGAATTTCGGAAAGCTTGCCAAGCGCTGCCGGCAGGTAGCCCTGGCCGGTCGGGATAGGCCGTTTGATCAGCCGGTCTGGCTGGGCGCCGGCCATGTTGATCAGCATCCGCGCCGTCTGCGGCGTGATGTCGAGCGCCTTGAAATGGCTGGATGCGGCGATGACGTCGCCCTCGCGGCCGATCACGGCCATATGCGTATCGGCATCGTCAAAACCGTCGAGCATGCGCCGGGCGCTCTCGGCGGCCGAAAGCGGCTGGGTCGAGACCGGCGCAGAAAAGAGAACCGCATCTTCGCCGGATTGAACGCGGATCATTTCGACGGCGGCGTTGACGACGGTGCGTCGGAAGCCCGATGCCATGCGGATCAGGAAATTCCGGTTGTCGCCGACCGATGCCAGTTGGTGGGCCGTGGCCGCGATCTGCCGGAAAGAGACATCGCCGGGCCGCGCGCCCTGCTCAAGAAAATCGTAAATGGCCGAATAGCCGAACAGATCGGCGCCCGCGCCATTGGCCCAGAGCACCCGGTCCAATCCGGTCGAGAACAGGACCATCGCCTCGCCGCGTGCAAAGCGCTCCCGCACACGCGGATGGACGGCGATATCGATGAACGGATACTGGATTGCGGGCATTTTCCAACCTGCTGCTCGGGCTTCAAGGCCTTCCTTCAATTAACGTTTCATTAATAACGGCGCCCCCGTTTGAGGTCCAGCGAGGCGCCCGGCTTTCGGGCGGAAAGGTTAACGCGTTGTGCGATGCACAAAAAATGTTGCAACGCACAACGAACTGCATTATATGACGTTTATCGAATTCATCATCGGGCGCCTCCGGAGAGGGCCCGCCAACAGGAGCGCTTACGCATGGCTACCGTAAAGAAAGATGACGTTTTTTCAATCTCCTCCTTCGACCCTTCGAAGTTCCAGGAAACCCTGCGCGATTTCGCTGAAAAGGGCGCTTTCCAGTCCAAGGAAGCCTTTGCCAAGATGAAGGTCGCTGCAGAAGATGCAAGCAAGACCGTCGAGGCTACGATGCAGAGCGCACAGGCCGGCACCGTGGAACTCGGCCTCAAGGCGATCGACGCCCTGCGCACCAACGCTGAAAACTCCTTCGCGCACATGGAAGCGCTGCTTGGCGTCAAGTCGGTTGCCGAATTCGTCGAGCTTCAGACCTCCTTCATCCGCAAGCAGGCGGAAGTGACCGTCGAGCAGGCCAAGGCCATGCAGGAAGCCTCCAAGAAGGTTGTCGAGACCGTTGCAAAGCCTGCCAAGACAGCCGCTGAAAAGGCCATGTCTTCCTTCAAGGCTGCCTGAATTAAATAGCCTCCCAAGGCAAGAGGCTGGACTTCATGTCCGGCCTTTTTCTATATTATGCCAGATAGGACTTGAAATAATTTCGAAGTCCTCGTATTGGGACCCCGTCGCGCCAAGGCGACGATTTGTGCGGTTGTAGCTCAGTTGGTTAGAGCGCAGGTTTGTGGCACCTGAGGTCGGAGGTTCGAGACCCCCCAACCGTACCATTCCACTAAAATCCTCATTCTCCCCGGTGATTCCCGTCACCCGTCACGTTCCATGGAACCCATCATGGGTGGCCTCCGTTCTCCCTACACAAGTGGAGATGCGAGCATGACGAAATCCCTTCTTTACGGCGCAACCAAGGTAGACGAGACGAGCGGGGCCTATGCGCCTGTTGCAAGCCTTGATCAGTTCCAGTGGAAGAACCGCGTTCTCATTGTATTTTCCGATGAGAACTATGCCCGCGCTGCCCGTCAGGAAAACCTGCTTCTGGCTCAGAGAAACGACCTCGAAGAGCGGGACATGATCATTCTGCGCCTGCGTGGCGACGCCGTTTCGTTTCTCTTTGGGTCCGGTCAGGATATTGACGGTCAAGCGATCCGCAGGGATCTCGACAGGCCGGAGGATGGCGATTTTGCCATGGTGCTGATCGGGAAGGATGGCACGGTGAAGCTCAGGGCCGCCGAGCCCGTCGTCGCAGACGAACTCTTCGCCATCATCGACGGCATGCCCGTTCGCGCTGCCGAACCCGGCCCGCAGGCGCAGCAATAGCGGCCATCCGCAGCTGAGATGAAAGCCCAGCCAAGACGCGAGCCCAGCCAAGACGCGAGACAGAGAAAGGAGTTTGGTCATGTCCGTACCGAACGAACCTATCCCCGATCAGCCGCCAATGCCGGGGCCTGGCGGGAAGCCGACGCCGCCGATCAAGGAACCGGAGCCCGATACGCTTCCCGACGAGGTGCCCTTGCCCAATCCCGACGAGAACAACGAACCGCCGAAGCACGTGACCGGCAGCAATTTCCGCCTATAGGAATATCTGTCGCTCTTCGCCCACCAGCTCCTGCAGGAAATCGACAACGGTGCGCACGCGAACGAGATCGCGGGCGCTTTCGTGATAGGTCGTCCAATAGGCGCGGCGGATGGAGATGTCAGGCAGGATGCGGACGAGCTCCGGATATTGCCGGGCGATGTAGTCGTGCAGGATGCCGATGCCGGCACCGGAACGGACGGCTTCCGTCTGGCCGATCGCCGTCGATATCTCAAAGGCGGCATCCCAGCTGCGCATCACTTCGCCGGTGAAATCCAGCGAGGCGGTAAAGATCAGGTCTTCCACATAGCCGATGCGCGGATGCTGTTTCAGCGCGTCCACGGTTTCAGGCGCGCCCCCCTTGTCGAGATAGGTCCGCGACGCATAAAGGCCGAGCGTATAGTCGATGAGCTTGGAGGAAATGAGCCGGCCCTTTTCAGGCCGCTCCAGCGTGATGGCGATATCGGCCTCGCGCTGCGACAGCGAGAAGGAGCGGGGGACCGGCACCAACTGGATGCGCAGTTCCGGATGGCGCTCGATCAGCCTTCCCATTCGCGGCGCAAGAAAGGAAACGCCGAAGCCGTCGGGCGCTCCGATGCGGACCGTGCCGGCGATTGCAGTGTCGGTCCGGCCCAGTTTGGTTTGGGCCGCAAGCATTTCGGTTTCCATGCGTTCCGCCGAGACGAGAAAGCTTCCCCCTTCCTCGGTCAGTTCACAGCCATTGGTGCGCCGGATGAAGAGCCGGGTCTTCAGCGCCTCCTCCAACGAGGTCAGCCGTCGCGAAAGCGTGGCATGGTTCAGGCCCAGCCGCTTGGAAGCGGCCAGAAGCTGCCCTGTCCGGGCAACGGCGAGGAAGATGCGAACGTCGTCCCAGTTCATGGCTTGCCGCGCATAATGATCGGCTCGACGTCGATCAGCGTCAGCGATACCACCATATCGGCGGTCTGCTGCTTGTATTTCAAGAAATGTGGCGTCTTCAGATGCGCCTCGTAAGCCTCCTGGCTGGCGTATACTTCGAGGATACGGATCTGGTGCGGCTTGTCCTTGATGGTGACCGCGTTCAGCGAAAGGACGCCCTCTTCGAGCCGGATCGACGCCTCGATTTCCTCGGCCAGCAACGCGCGATAGGCATCGAGCCGCGTGGGATCGATCTCCAACTCCGCCATTCTGACAATATGCTTTTCGCTCATCGCTCTCAGGTCCCTTTGTCCGCCTCCGACATCTTGTCCCGCCGCTTTGCTGCGCCAAGTCTCGCATAACGGCTGAAGAGACAGCCGGTGCGATGGAACTGCAATTTCTGCACAACGGTTGCTTATATCAGCGCATTGATTTGTGCAAATTGAAGTGCAATTGTTGCCCATCCAATAATCAGGAGGAGAACATCCATGCGTGAGATCGGCCATTTCATCGGCGGCAAACAGGTCGCCGGCAAGAGCGGACGCGTCAGCAACGTCTACAATCCCGCAACGGGCGAAGTGCAGGCGACTGTCGCGCTTGCGGGCGTTGAAGAGATCCGCGCAGCGGTCGAAAACGCCAAGGCGGCGCAGCCGAAATGGGCAGCAACCAACCCGCAGCGCCGCGCCCGCGTCTTCTTCAAGTTCGTCGAATTGCTGAACCAGCATATGGACGAGCTGGCCACCTTGCTCTCCAGCGAGCATGGCAAGACGGTGGAGGATTCCAAGGGTGACCTCATCCGCGGCCTCGAAGTCTGCGAATTTGTCTGCGGCATCCCGCATCTGCAGAAGGGCGAGTTCACCGAGGGCGCAGGTCCGGCAATCGACATGTATTCGATCCGCCAGCCCGTCGGCATCGGCGCCGGCATCACCCCGTTCAATTTCCCGGCCATGATCCCGATGTGGATGTTTGCGCCGGCGATCGCCTGCGGCAATGCCTTCATCCTCAAGCCTTCCGAGCGCGATCCTTCCGTGCCGATCCGCTTGGCCGAGCTGATGATCGAGGCTGGTCTACCGGCAGGCATCCTCAACGTCGTCAACGGCGACAAGGCAGCCGTCGATGCGATCCTGACCGATCCGGATATCGGCGCCGTCACCTTCGTCGGCTCGACGCCGATCGCCCGCTACGTCTATGGCACGGCTGCCATGAACGGCAAGCGCGCCCAGTGCTTCGGCGGCGCAAAGAACCACATGATCATCATGCCTGACGCCGACATGGACCAGGCCGTCAACGCGCTGATGGGTGCCGGCTATGGCTCCGCCGGCGAGCGCTGCATGGCGATCTCGGTTGCCGTTCCGGTCGGCGAAGAAACCGCCGACCGCCTTGTCGAAAAGCTGACGCCGAAGATCGAATCGCTGCGCATCGGCCCCTATACCGACGAAAAGGCCGACATGGGACCGCTGGTCACCAAGGACGCCTATAATAGGGTCAACGGCCTGATCGATCGTGGCGTCGAGCAGGGCGCCAAGCTCGTCGTCGACGGCCGCGGCTTCAAGCTCCAGGGCTACGAGGACGGCTATTTCGTCGGCGGCACCCTCTTCGACCACGTCACGCCCGACATGGATATCTACAAGACCGAAATCTTCGGGCCTGTCCTCTCGGTCGTTCGCGCCAAGAACTATGAAGAAGCGCTCGACCTGCCGATGAAGCATGAATACGGCAACGGCGTTGCGATCTACACCCGCGACGGCGATGCCGCCCGCGACTTCGCCTCGCGCATCAACATCGGCATGATCGGCGTCAACGTCCCGATCCCGGTTCCGCTGGCCTACCACTCTTTCGGCGGCTGGAAGGCATCGAGCTTCGGCGACCTGAACCAGCACGGCACGGACTCGATCAAGTTCTGGACCAGGACCAAGACGATCACTGCCCGCTGGCCATCAGGCATCAAGGACGGCGCTGAATTCGTCATGCCGACCATGAAGTAAGGGCCGGCTTCAGTCGAAATTTTCCTGCCGCCATTTCCCTCGTGGATTGGCGGCAGTTTTGTTTCTGCAACCAAGTCCGATTTTCTCTTGCCGCATCAGCGGGGATGATTTAGAACAAAACATGAACTAAATTCGGGCCTGCTAAAGCAATCGCTTGATCGAGCCCGTGAACGGAACCAACACCTTACTGCGCAATTTCACGAAATACGGCGCAGCGATGGAGAGCTCCATGGTCACGTACCAGATCGACTATCTCGAATTTCCGTCATCGGATGGGCTGAAGACCCGGCGCTTCTTCGAGGAGGCTTTCGAATGGAGCTTCGTCAGCTACGGCCCGACCTATCATGCCATCGAGGCGGCCGGCATAGACGCCGGCATCCAGGGCGATGCTGCGGAAGCCACGGCCGCACCCTTGCCTGTCGTGCGCACCACCGATCTGGAAGCGGCCTTGCGCACGGTCGAGCTGGCAGGCGGTGTCGTCACCCGCGCGCCCTTCAACTTCCCCGGCGGCCGCCGCTTTCATTTCCGCGAACCCGGCGGAATGGAGATGGCGGTCTGGGTTTCTGCTTGACGCCCGTCCGCGTGCCGGCTGCCTTTGCGTCATCCAAGCAGATGGAACGATGCCAGGACATGCGGCAGCCCGTCGGGAAATAGAGTAGTTTGGCTTTCCGCGGATCGCCAGAATCCAAATTCGCCATTGCCCTCGAGGTCGGGAAAGATATCGTGGGCGTAAAGGCTGTTTTCAGCGAAGCGGCATTCTACGAGCAGGGCTATCTCATGCCGGTGCTTGTTTTCGGAAACGAAGATTAATTGCATGGCCGTCAGCAATCGTTGCGGAACGATCTCGACGCCGATCTCTTCCATGACTTCTCGCCGGACCGCCATTTCCGCAGTTTCACCAAATGCGATGCCACCGCCGAACGGCCGGTTATAGGTGAGGTCCCGTGTCCGGTCTCGCCCTTCGAAGACCAGCAGCCGTTTCGTCGACGGGTGGATGATGCAGGCGAGCGCAATTGCGCGGATCGCTTGTTCCATGGCCTGTTCTCCGTCCCCGATTGCAGAACGCATCGGGTATCACGGTCCTGTTAACGTGACTATGAATTTCATCTTTTGGAATTGTTCAAAACTACGAAAGGCACTATATACCGTCCAGAAGGCTGTGATTCAGGAGATCGGCATGCGTTTGACGAAGCAGACCAACTATGCGGTGCGCATGCTGATGTATTGTGCGGCCAATGACGGTCATCTGAGCCGTATTCCGGAAATCGCAAGAGCTTACGGCGTCTCCGAACTGTTCCTCTTCAAGATTCTCCAGCCGTTGACCAAGGCGGGTCTCGTTGAAACCGTGCGCGGCCGCAATGGTGGCGTGCGTCTTGCCAAGTCGGCGGAGAAGATCAGCCTTTTCGATGTCGTGCGTGTGACCGAGGACAGCTTCGCCATGGCGGAATGTTTCGAGGATGGCGCCGTCGAATGCCCGCTGGTCGATAGCTGCGGCCTGAATTCGGCATTGCGCAAGGCGCTGAACGCTTTCTTCGATGTGCTGACCGAGTACTCGATCGATGATCTCGTTAAGGCGCGCCCGCAGATCAATTTCCTACTTGGCCTTACCGATCTCGACCACAAGGTTGTAGCCAAGAAGGCTGTCATCGCTGCACCGGCAGCGTGAAGTTCAAAGTTTCAATTCAACGAGAAGGCGGTCGTATCCACGGCCGCCTTTTTTTTACGCGGACTACGGGGGTGCGTCGCATTCACTTCATAAGGCGTCGGAAATATGACAGAATTGTTCCGAATCCGTCGATTTTGCTCATTTTTTAATCCGATTATTTCCTATCCAAGACGATTTTTGATTGAAAATTTCCAAACTGGACCAACCGGAAAAATTTTCGAAACGGCGTGTTGCTTTCACACTTCAAATATCGTTCCATCTGCCGTCGATCGGGGCAGGGGTGCCTGGATCCTCGACTTCAGAAGAAGAACAACCTGGGAAACGATACAATGAAAAAGTTCTCTGTCCTGATGGCAGCGACCGTCTTGGCTTCGGTCATGGCGACGTCCGCCTGGTCCAAAACGCTCGTCTATTGCTCTGAGGATTCTCCGGAAGGTTTCGATCCCGGCATCTACACCGCAGGCACGACGTTTGATGCGTCTTCGCGCACCGTCTATAGCCGCCTCGTCGAATTCAAGCATGGCAGCACCGAAGTCGAGCCTGGCCTTGCCGAGAGCTGGAAGGTTTCCGACGATGGCAAGGAATACACCTTCAAGCTCCGCAAGGGTGTGAAGTTCCAGACTACCGATTTCTTTACGCCGACGCGCGATCTCAATGCCGACGATGTTGTCTTTTCCTTTGAGCGCCAGCTTAAGGCAGACAGCCCGTGGGCAAAGTACATCTCTGGCGTATCCTACGAATATGCCGCCGGCATGGGTTTCCCGACGCTCATCAAGTCGGTTGAAAAGGTTGACGATCTGACCGTCAAGTTCACCCTCAACCACCCTGAAGCGCCGTTCATCGCCGACCTCGCCATGGACTTCGCCTCGATCATGTCGAAGGAATATGCCGACAAGCTTCAGGCCGACGGCAAGATGGAGCAGCTGAACCAGCAGCCGCTCGGCACCGGCCCCTTCACCTTCGTTGCCTACCAGCCGGATGCCGTCATCCGCTACAAGGCCAACGAAACCTACTTCAAGGGTAAGGAAAAGATCGACGATCTCGTCTTCGCGATCACCAAGGATGCATCCGTCCGCGCTCAGAAGCTGAAGTCGGGCGAATGCCAGATCATGCCTTACCCGAACGCTGCCGACATCAAGGACCTCAAGGCCGACAAGAGCCTCAAGGTTCTGGAACAGCCGGGCCTGAACGTCGCCTACCTCGCCTACAACACGCTGGTTGCTCCGTTCGACAAGCCGGAAGTGCGCAAGGCGCTCAACATGGCGATTAACAAGCAGGCGATCGTCGATGCCGTCTTCCAGGGCTCCGCACAGGTTGCAACCAACCCGATCCCGCCGACCATGTGGTCCTACAACAAGAACATCAAGGACGATAAGTACGATCCGGATGCAGCCAAGAAGATGCTGGCCGATGCTGGCGTCAAGGATCTCAGCATGAAGATCTGGGCGATGCCGGTTTCGCGTCCCTACATGCTGAACGCTCGTCGCGCTGCTGAACTGATGCAGGCAGACCTTGCCAAGATCGGCGTCAAGGTTGAGATCGTGACTTATGACTGGGCTCAGTACCTGAAGCTCTCCTCCGCCAAGGACCGCGACGGTGCGGCAATCCTCGGCTGGACCGGCGATAACGGCGACCCGGACAACTTCCTTGACACCTTGCTCGGCTGCGATGCCGTCGGCGGCAACAACCGCGCTCAGTGGTGCAACAAGGACTTCGACGCCCTGACGAAGAAGGCGAAGCAGACGGCTGACATTGCGGAGCGCACCAAGCTCTACGAACAGGCGCAGGAAGTCTTCAAGAAGGAAGCCCCCTGGGCAACGCTCGACCATTCGACCGAGTTCGTTCCGATGAGCGCCAAGGTCTCCGGCTTTGTACAGGATCCGGTCGGTGTTCACCGCTTCGACGGCGTCGATATCGCCGAATAAGCAACATTATGTAAGAATGCCCGGTGAAGCCGGGCTAGCCGGCGGTCAGGATCAGTCCTGACCGCCGGAAAAATATTGGACAACTACCATGTTGCGATTTCTTCTGGGCCGTCTTGCGGTCCTGATCCCGACATTCCTCGGTGTATCGATCATCGCCTTTTCCTTCATTCGCCTGCTACCCGGCGATCCGGTCATGCTGATGTCCGGCGAGCGCGTGATGGCGCCGGAGCGTCATGCGCAGATCATGCACGATCTCGGTTACGACCGCCCCATCGTGATGCAATATCTCGGCTATTTGAACGACATCGTGCACGGCAACCTCGGCCTGTCGCTCTTCACGAAAAAGCCGGTTCTGACCGAATTCCTGACCTTCTTTCCGGCCACGCTTGAGCTGTCGCTCTGCGCTATCATCCTGGCGATCTGTCTTGGCATTCCAGCCGGTGTCATTGCCGCCGTCAAGCGCGGCACCTGGTTCGACCAGGGCATCATGGGCGTGGCGCTGGTCGGCTATTCCATGCCGATTTTCTGGTGGGGCCTGCTCCTCATCATCGTCTTCAACGGTTGGCTGCACTGGACGCCGGTGTCGGGCCGCATTTCGCTGATGTATTTCTTCAAGCCCGTTACAGGTTTCATGCTCATCGACAGTCTCCTGTCCGGGCAGAAGGGCGCTTTTGCCTCGGCTTTGAATTCGCTGATCCTGCCGACCGTCGTGCTTGGTACCATTCCACTTGCGGTCATCGCGCGCCAGACGCGCTCGGCCATGCTGGAAATCCTTGGCGAGGATTATGTGCGCACCGCCCGATCTAAGGGCCTGACTCCAACGCGCGTCATTAGCGTCCATGCGTTGCGCAACGCCATGATCCCGGTCGTAACGACGATTGGCCTGCAGGTCGGCGTGCTCCTCGGCGGCGCCATCCTGACTGAGAGTATCTTCTCTTGGCCGGGCGTCGGAAAATGGATGATCGACGCTGTCTTCAAGCGCGACTACCCGGTCGTCCAGGGCGGGCTTCTCCTGATCGCTGGCATCGTTATGCTGGTCAATTTGATCGTGGACTTGCTCTACGGCTTCATCAATCCACGTATTCGTCACTAAGGAGCGGCTCATGAGTGTGGCAAGCGCCAAATCTGATCGACCCTCCGCAGCGGCGGAGTTCTGGTATTATTTCTCGCGTAACAAGGGCGCCGTCATCGGGTTGGCGATCTTCCTGTTTGTCTTCCTGTTGGCTGTTTTCGCCGGCGTCGTTGCTCCGCATGATCCGAACCTGCCCTATGGAAGTGAATTGCAGCGTCTCCCACCCGCCTGGGCGGCCGGGGGCAACGATTCCTTCCTGCTCGGCACTGATGCGAACGGTCGCGACCTCCTGTCGCGCCTGATCTACGGCACGCGTTTCTCGCTGTTCATCGGCCTCGTCGTCGCCTCGCTGTCGGCTTTGGCCGGCGTGCTGATCGGTCTCGTCGCGGGTTATGTCCGCGGCCGCACCGATACGATCATCATGCGCCTGATGGACATCATTCTCGCCGTTCCGTCGCTGCTGCTGGCGCTGGTGCTGGTCGCGATCCTCGGTCCGGGCCTGACGAATGCGATGATTGCGATCTCGATCGTCAACCAGCCGCATTTCGTGCGCCTGACCCGCGCATCCGTCATGTCCGAACGCGAGAAGGAATATGTCGTCGCCTCGCGCGTTTCCGGTGCCGGTCCTTTGCGGCTGATGTTCAAGACGATCCTGCCGAACTGTCTCGGGCCGCTGATCGTCCAGGCGACGCTGTCCTTCTCTGCGGCGATCCTCGACGCCGCCGCCCTCGGTTTCCTTGGCCAGGGCGCCCAGCCGCCGACGCCGGAATGGGGCACGATGCTGGCGGATTCGCGTGAATTCCTCCAGAGCAACCCATGGCTCGTCACTTTCCCCGGTCTCTGCATCCTGATCACGGTTCTCGCCATCAATCTGATGGGCGACGGCCTGCGCGATGCGCTCGACCCGAAGCTGAAGAGGTCTTAAATGCCGCTTCTCAATATTGAAAATCTCACCGTCGAATTCCAGACTGCGTCCGGCCTGTTCCGTGCCGTCGATGGTGTCTCGCTCACCTGCGACAAGGGTGAAATCCTCTCCATCGTGGGCGAATCCGGCTCGGGTAAGTCCGTCTCGATGCTCGCCATGATGGGGCTTCTGCCCTGGACGGCAAAGATTACCGCTGACCGCATGTCGTTCGATGGCCAGGACCTGCGTGGCATTTCCGGCCGCCAGCGTCGCAAGATCATCGGCAAGGACATGGCGATGATCTTCCAGGAGCCGATGTCGAGCCTCAATCCGTGCTTTACGGTCGGCTTCCAGCTCGGCGAGACCCTGCGCGTGCACATGGGCATGGGCCGCAAGGAGCGCCGCGATCGCTCGATCGAGCTTCTGAACCTCGTCGGCATCCCGGCGCCGGAGGATCGCCTGTCGAACTTCCCGCACCAGATGTCGGGCGGCATGAGCCAGCGCGTGATGATCGCGATGGCGCTCGCCTGCAATCCCAAGCTCCTGATCGCCGACGAACCGACGACGGCACTCGACGTGACAATCCAGGCGCAGATCCTCGACCTCCTGGTGCGCCTGCAGCAGGAACAGGGCATGGCCCTTGTCCTCATCACCCACGACATGGGCGTCGTCGCCGAGACCGCCGAGCGCGTCCAGGTGCAATATGCCGGGCAAAAGGTTGAAGAACAGCCGGTCAAGGACCTGTTCCGCAACCCGCATCACCCCTATACGGCAGCCCTGCTTTCGGCCCTGCCCGAGCGTGCCGAGGTCGGCCAGCGCCTGCCGTCGATCGCAGGCGTCGTTCCCGGGCAGCATGACCGCCCAACCGGCTGTCTCTTCGCACCGCGCTGCTCCTTCGCGACGCCCGAATGCGATCGCGGCGTCAAGCGCCAGGGGCCGGAACTCGGCCGGACGCTTTGCAACTATCCACTTGAAGGCGGCAAGCCGGTCGGCCATCCCGGCCTTGTCGCGACCGAATCCGCAGGAGGCCTCGCATGACGGGTGCTGTTCTCGAAGGGCGCGATCTCGCCCGCTACTACACAGTCCGCCGCGGCATGTTCAAGCCGGAGGCCACGGTCAAGGCGCTGAACGGCGTCAGCTTCAGCCTTCAGTCGGGCAAGACGCTCGCCGTCGTCGGCGAATCCGGTTGCGGCAAGTCGACGCTCGCCCGCCTCGTCACCATGATCGAGGATCCGACGGCCGGCGAATTGCTGATCGACGGCAAGCCGGCGCATGTCGGTGACCGCAGCCTGCGCAGCCAGGTGCAGATCGTGTTCCAGAACCCTTACGGCTCGCTCAATCCGCGCCAGAAGGTCGGTTCGATCCTGGAAGAGCCGTTGAAGATCAACACCGATCTCGATGCAGCCGCTCGCCGTAAGAAGGCGGAGGAGATGATGGCGCGCGTCGGTCTCAGGCCTGAGCACTACGACCGCTATCCGCACATGTTCTCCGGCGGCCAGCGCCAGCGTATCGCGATTGCCCGCGCCCTGATGCTGCGGCCGAAGGTGCTTGTTCTCGACGAGCCTGTATCCGCACTCGACCTGTCGATCCAGGCACAGGTGCTGAACCTCTTGATGGACCTGCAGAAGGAGATGGGCCTTGCCTATCTCTTCATCTCGCATGGCCTCTCCGTTGTCCATCATATCGCTGACGACATTATGGTCATGTATCTCGGTCGTCCGGTCGAGGTTGGCCCTGCCGCACAAGTCTTTGCAAAGCCGCGCCATCCCTATACGGCGGCTCTGCTGTCGGCGACGCCGATCGCCGATCCCGAACGTGAGAAGAACCGTATCCGCCTGCAGGGCGAGCTGCCGTCGCCGCTCAACCCGCCCACCGGTTGTCACTTCAATCCGCGTTGCTGGAAAGCTCAGGACCGTTGCCGTAACGTAACGCCAGAGCTCGGTGGCGAAGGCACGCATCAATATGCCTGCCATTTCCCGCTCGACTGACGACGTGGCATAGAAGGAGAAAGGTATGCAGGACCGACGGAAGAAGCCGCCCGCGATCATCGTCATGGGTGTCAGCGGCAGCGGAAAATCGTCTGTAGGTCAGGCGCTGGCTACCCGCCTCGGTCTCTCCTATGTCGAGGGCGACAGCCTGCATCCGGCCGCCAATGTCGAGAAGATGAGCAAGGGCATTCCGCTGACCGACGAGGACCGGATGCCCTGGCTCGACCTGATCGGCGAAAGGCTGCATGCAAGGACGACCCGCCGCGAGGGCGTCGTCGTCACATGCTCCGCCCTGAAGCTCTCCTATCGCGACCGGCTGCGCGCTGCCGCCGGCGGCCATCTTTATTTCGTCTATCTTGAAGGTTCCAAGGAACTGCTCACCAAGCGCATGGGCGAGCGAAAAGGCCACTTCATGCCGGCCGCGCTGCTGGAAAGCCAGCTGAGCACGCTCGAAGTCCCGACCGGCGAACCCGGCGTCGTCACCGTTGGTATAGACAACACGGTCCACGGCATCGTCGATGCCGCAGTCGAGGCGCTTGCCGCGATTAGATAGCTATTAGACTCCGAAACGCTGCGGCGAATAGGCCGAGATGTCGATGAACGGCGTCTCGCCGGTCATGAGTTCGGCCAGCGCACGGCCGGTGACGGGGCCGAGCGTCAGGCCATGATGGGCGTGGCCGAAGGCGAACCACAGCCCGTTATGACGCGGCGCCTTGCCGATAATGGGCATCATGTCGGGCGTGCAGGGGCGGGCGCCCATCCAGGGTTCCGGATCAAGCCTTTCGCCGATCGGGAATATCGTGCGGGCAACGGCTTCCGCGCGGTCGAGCTGGACCGGCGTCTTCGGCGCATCACGGGATGCGAATTCCGCACCGGTGGTCAGCCGGATGCCCTGGTTCATCGGCGCCAGGAAATAGCCGCGCTCGGCATCCAGCGTCCAGTTGTTGAGGATGGCATTGCCCTGCGTCGAATAATGCATGTGGTAGCCGCGCTTGACGCCGAGCGGGAAGGCATAGCCGAGCCGCTGCGTCGCGATATCCGCCCACGGGCCGAGCGCCATGACCGCATCGTCGGCCGCGATGGAGCCTTCCGACGTCATCACCTTCCAGCCCGAACCCGACTGGCCGAGTGAAGCGGCATCGCCGGTAACGAAACGTCCGCCGAGGCTTTCGAAATAGCTGCGGTAAGCGGCGATCAGCGCATGCGGATCGAGCACCGACCACGGATCGGTCCATCTGATACCGCCGACGAAGCTTTCCGTGATGTTCGGCTCCATGCGGGCGATATCGGACGCACTGAGCGCCTCATAGGAGACCTCGAATTCCTTTTGCCACTTCGAAGCTTCAGCAAGCTCCGCGTCCCGCCTAGCCGCCGTGCGGAAAACCTTCATCCAGCCGTCCTTGCGGATCAACGCTTCGGCATGCGAGGCCTCGATGAGATCCTTGTGCTCCAGGATCGAATTCTCGATCAGCGGCGCATAGGCCCTGGCGATCATCTCGTGCCGCTTGGCATTCGAATGCCACCAGTAGCGCGCAAGGAACGCAAGCTGGCTGGGCAGCGCCCGCAGGTGGTAGTGGGCATCGATGCGATTGTTCAGCGCATAGCGCAGCAATATGCCGATCTGCTGCGGAAAGCCGTAGGGCACCACGCCTTCGCGCTGGATGAGGCCGGCATTACCGAAGGAGGTTTCCTTGCCGGGAGCCTTCCGGTCGATGAGTATTACCTGACGTCCGCGCCGCTGGAGATGGATGGCGGTTGACACGCCGACAATGCCGGCGCCAAGCACGATTGCGTCTTTTGTCATGAACCCTGCGATCTACTGCATTCATTCTAAAGGATGAAAATGCCTATCGAATTGCTGCGACGCAACGGGAAAAACAAAAATATTTCAAGCCTGAAGCATCGTTCTGGACAAGGCGGCGTTCTCAGCCCGGATTCGAACGGTCAGGATCACGCCATTGAAGACAGAGAAAACCAGCGCATAGAGGGGCAGGCCGAAAGCAAGCGGCAACGCCGCAATCTCGCCGATGACGATCGCATAGTTGGGATGCCGCAATATCCTGTAGGGCCCCGAGCGCACCAGCGGAGCATTTGGCAGCACGATGATCCGCGTCGTCCAGCGCTCCTTCAAGGTGACGAGCACCCAGATGCGCAGCAGTTGCAGGAGCATGAAGACGGCGAACCAGAGAAGATCGATCGGCCGATCCGGAGCCAGCAGCCATAATCCGGCGAGCCAGACGGTATGCAGCATCACCATGTAAGGATAATGCTCGGCAGCGACCTCCCTGGCACCGCGGGAAAGCAGTGCCAGCGTATTGTGGCGGGCATAGAGGAGTTCGCCAAGCCGCTGCAGCGTGACGAAGAGCAGGAGCGCGACCGAGGGCCACATCATGCCAGTGCCTTCAACGTGACGCAGCTTGCCGCAAAGCCCGGGCCCATCGCGATCATCGCGGAACGCTTTGGCAGGCCGGCGATGATCGCCCGCTCCAGTACGAAAAGAACCGTGGGCGACGACATGTTGCCATAGTCGCTCAGCACGTCGCGTTCATGGTCCAGCGACCCCGGCTCCAACGAAAGCGAGCTCTCGATCGCCGTCAGCACCTTGGCGCCGCCGGGATGACAGATGAAGCGATCGATATCCGCCATTTTGAGATCAGAACGCGCAAGGATCCCGGCGACTGCCTCTCCGAGATACTTCTCGGCAAAGGGCGGCAGCGATTGCTCCAGGATGATGCCGAAGCCGATGTCGTCGATTTTCCAGCCCATGATGCCGAGCGTATTCGGAAACAGATGTTCGCCGGTCGATTCCACTTCCGCCAATCCGCCTTCACCGGCTCTGAGGATGCAGGCACCGGCCCCGTCGCCGAAGAGCGCCGTCGCGATGATGTTGGGGCGGGTCAGTTCATCGAGCCGGAATGCGAGCGAGCAAAGCTCGATGGAAACAAAGAGAACCGTGGCGCCTGGCCGGCCTTTCGCCATCCGCGTCGCGATACCGAAGCCGGAAACGCCCGCCGCGCAGCCGAGGCCGAAAATCGGCACCCGCTCAATATCGCTGCGGAAGCCCATTTCGGCGGCAAACCGTGCTTCCAGGCTCGGCGTCGCAAAGCCGGTCGACGAGACGGTGACGATGCAATCTATATCCCGAGGCTTCAATCCGGCGCGATAAAGGGCCTTGTTCGTCACCTCGACGAACAGCTGCCCGGCGACCTCGGTGTAAGCCTCCATGCGGTCATGCCATGCATGCGGTTGTTCGAACCACGAGAGCGGCCGCGCTGTGTGGCGCTTATAGATACCCGCATTTCCAAAAACACGTGCCAGATGTCCGAAGTCGCTGAAGCGGCTGGAGAAAAGCCTGGCGGCGGTTTCGGCCGCGTCCGATTGGTAGATGACATGCTCCGGAGCGGCGACGGCCAAGCTCAGTAGCTTTACGGAATCGATCAATGTGTTTCTCCTTGGAGGCCCTCGGCAGCGATCTAGGAACACTTTTGCCGGCAGTAATATTCACTAACCGTGATCACGAAAATGTGATCGCGGCCGGCTAGATCACTCATCGAAAAAAAGAATGACCGGCCGAATAAAATCGGAAGATGGCGTGTTCTCTGGCCGCAACGTTCCATTTGCCAAGGAGAAATTCCATGACGTCTGCCATGATCCGCATTGCTTCTGTCGCTCTCGGCGCCTGCCTGACCCTCGGCGCGCTTTCCGTTCCGGTCTTTGCGATCGGTGATGACAGCAGCGACACGCCGACCTGCAAGAAAGGCGAAATCTACGACAAGAAGGCCAAGAAGTGCGTGAAGCAGCAGGGTGCGAACATCACCGATGAAAATCGCGCCGATTATGCATATTCGCTCGCCAAGAAGGATCATCGCTATGAGGAAGCCCTCGAAGTCCTCGACACGATGAAGGATCCGAACACCGCGGAAGCCCTGAACTATCGCGGCTATGCCACCCGCAAGCTCGGCCGCACGGATGAAGGCATTTCCTACTACCTCAAGTCCGTCGCGATGGACCCGAAATATCCGAAGGTCCGCGAATATCTCGGCGAAGCCTACGTCATCAAGGGCCAGATCGATCTCGCCAAGGATCAGCTGAAGACCATCCAGACGCTCTGCGGCACCGGCTGCGAGGAATATCAGGACCTCAACGAAGCGATCCAGAACCCCTCCAAGATCTGATGCGCCAGAGCCGGCATGAGCAGATCGGCGAATGATTTCGGCACTTGCGAAAGGAATATGCGCGTGTCAATCGCTCATTCTTCATTTCCTGCTTATAGTCGGCCACAAAGGGAGTCGCCGGGTTGGCCGGCGACTCCGAAAAAGGCAGTCATCGCGGAGGGTGCCATAGCGAGCGAAGACGACATCAGGAAAGGGCTGTCGCAGCATTTGACGCGGCTCTGGCGCTATGCCGTCGTCCTGTCGCGTCAGCGCGACGTGGCGGACGACCTCGTTCAGGCGACCTGTGTGCGGGCGCTGGAACGCGCCGGGCAGTTCGTGTCCGGAACGAGATTGGATCGCTGGCTGTTTGCCATCCTCCATTCCATCTGGCTGAACGAAATCCGTTCTCGCCGCGTGCGTATGGGACAGGGTTTCGTGGATGCCGATGAGACGCTGGTTTTCGATGGGGCCCGGGAAACCGAGACGCATATTCTCGCCGGCCAGGTGTTGAAGCAGGTGCAGGCCTTGCCGGAGGCCCAGCGCACCGCAGTCTTCCTCGCCTATGTCGAAGGCCTTTCCTATCGCGAGGTGGCGGAAATTCTCGACGTGCCGATCGGGACTGTGATGAGCCGCCTGGCGACAGCGCGGGCGAAACTGGCGGATGGCATGGGACCGCCGGATGGTGCAAGACGAACAAGTGGGGGCCAGGGATGACCCAGAACGAAGACAGACAGATGCCCTCGGATGAATTGCTGGTCGCTTTCATGGACGGTGAGCTTGGCTCGCCCGAGCGTGAGCACATCGAGAAATTGATAGAGACGGATGAACGCGTGGCGGAACGCTTCGATTTCCTGTCGCGCAGCAACCTGCCGTTCGGCGAAGCTTTCCAACCGTTGCTTGACAAGGCGCCTGCAGCAAGGCTCGACGCCATGCTGGCCGCCATTCCCACAACATCTGGACGCAGGCAGGCATCGGGTGGCATGAGCCGCCGGAGTTTCTTCGCCGCGGCCGCAGCGTGTCTCGTCGCCGGCATCGCCGTCGACCAGACCATCAGCCGGGTCGGCCGCGAAATTTCAAGGCCGGACGAGGGCAGCGACTGGCGGGCCGTGGTGGCGGAGTATCTGGCGCTCTATACGACAGATACGCTGAGTGCGCTTCCCAATGACCGCAATACGCAGATGGCGCAGCTCGCCGAGGTCGGCTTCAAAGTCGGCCTGCCGTTGTCGCCGGAAACCGTGGCTCTTCCCGGTGTGGATTTCCGCCGGGCGCAGATCCTTGAATATGACAACAGACCGCTGGCGCAGATCGCCTATCTCGATCCTGAAACCGGCCCCATGGCGCTCTGCATCATACCTTCCGACAAGGGCGCGGCGGCACCCGACATGGAGCGCCGCCGTGGCATGAACGTCGTCTATTGGTCGAATGCCACCCACGCCTTCATGCTGATCGGCCATGATTCCGCCGACCGGATGAAAGAACTCGCCGACAGCGTGCGCGGAAGGCTGACGGCCTAGCTCAGCCGTGTGCGTAGCCGGGGAATGGCGAAGTCGAGAAAGGCGCGCAATTTCAGCGGCAGCAGACCTTGCCCGACATAGACGAAATTGACGGACCACGGCGCCGGCTCGAACTCCTCGAGGATCGTGACGATCGTCCCGGCCTTGCGCTGCTCGGCAATCTGATAGGAAAGGACCCGGGCAATCCCAAGGCCGGCGGCGGCAGCATCGATGGCCGCCTCCGCCGTCGTAACAGACAGCCGCGGCCGGACGGGCACCTGGAAATCGCCTCCGCCCCTGCTGAATGACCATGCCTGCGATGGCGACGCTCCCATGCCTTCGAAGGCGATGAGGCTATGATGCTGCAGATCCTCCGGTGCTGTCGGTGTGCTCCTTTCCAGAAGATAGGCAGGACTTGCGCAGAAGACGCGGTGGATGGAGCCGAGACGCGTGGCAATCATGCCGCTGTCGGGCAGGTTGCCGATGCGTAGCGCCAGGTCCAGATGCTCGTCGGAGAGATGTGTGACCCTGTCGACGAGCGCGAGCCTGATGTCGATCTCTGGAAAGGCCCGTAGAAAGGCGACGACGACCGGCAGAACGTGCAACCGGCCGAAGACCACGGGCGCCGTGATGGTCAACTCGCCTCGCGGCGTCTGGTATTCCCCGGCCGCGGTGCGCTCGGCGTCGTCCACCTGTTCGAGAATACGCTTGCAGGAGGCCAAATAGGCCAGCCCGCTGTCCGTCAGCGAGAGTTTTCGGCCGCTGCGGCTGAAAAGCCGTGTCCGCAGATGATCCTCGAGATCGGCAACCTTTCGACTAACCGTTGCGAGCGGCATGTCGAGCCTACGCGACGTGGCGGAAAGGCTGCCGGTTTCCACCACCATCACAAAGATCGACATGGATTCCAGACGGTCCATTCATCCTCCCATTTTTTGAGAACAACGCTCTCGAATTTGCCAGATAGCGCAAAGAAATGGAAGAAATTACATACAACTCGTGGAATATCTTTTGGAGGTAAAATTTATGTCTCGCATTCCAACCCCGGCAACAGTCCAGGACGCCCCCGCAAAATCTCAGCCTATGCTTGAGGCCGGGAAGCAGCTTGGGGTGGTCCCCAACCTCTTCCGTCTCGTAGCGACAAGCCCGGCGGCGCTGGAGGGTTATCTCGGCGTCTCTGGAGCACTCGCAAAGGGCACCCTTTCAGCAGCAACGCGTGAGCGCATCGCTCTCGCCGTAGCCGAGGTTAACGGCTGCAGCTACTGCCTTTCCGCCCATAGCTATCTCGCGAAGAATATCGCCAAGTTGGACGAAGCCGAAATCACGGCCAATCGCGACGGCCATTCGAACGACGCCAAGGCTGACGTGGCCGTACATTTTGCGGCAAAGCTTGCTCATGCGCGTGGCCGCGTCAGCGAAGCCGATGTCGATGCGGTCAAATCCGCAGGTTACAGTGGACGCGCAGGTGATAGAGATCATACTGGACGTCGCTCTCAACACCTGGACCAATTATCTCAACGAAGCGCTGAAGACCGAAATCGATTTTCCGCTGGTTCGCGCACGCGACGCCGCTTGATGTAGATTGATTTATCCGTTGGCGTCATTCGCGCCAGCGGGTTCTCTTGAAAAAGGACGAAAGCTATGAGCCGCCCACCATTTCCGCCCTTCACCCGCGAAACCGCCATCGAAAAAGTGCGCCTGGCCGAGGATGGCTGGAACACCCGCGATCCTGCGCGCGTGTCGCTCGCCTATACCGTCGACAGCCATTGGCGCAATCGCGCCGAATTCATCGAAGGTCGCGAGGCCATTGTCGCCTTTCTTACTCGCAAGTGGAGCCGCGAACTCGATTACCGCCTCATCAAGGAACTCTGGGCATTCGATGGCAACCGCATTGCAGTGCGCTTTGCCTATGAATGGCACGACGACAGCGGCAACTGGTACCGCAGCTACGGCAACGAGAACTGGGAATTCGACGATGACGGACTGATGCGCCGCCGGCTGGCCTGCATCAACGATGCCCCCATCGCCGAGAAAGACCGTAAATATCACTGGCCGCTCGGCCGCCGGCCCGACGATCATCCGTCGCTGAGCGACCTCGGCTTCTAGAGGCTAACGTCATGGACATGTCCCGCACTTATTCCAGCGATATCGCATTTACTCCCGTCGTCAAGGAGATCCAGGCGCGCAAGGGCTCGCGGCACGGCTATGCGAGCATGGAAGAGCGCGGGTCGTGGATGACGGAGATTACGCCGGATCTGAAGGTCTTCATCGAAAGCCAGATCAGCGCTTTCCTCGGCACAGCCAGCAAGGATGGCCAGCCCTATATCCAGCACCGCGGTGGCCCGCCGGGCTTTCTGACGGTGCTGGACGAAAAGACGATCGGCTTCGCTGATTTCTCCGGCAACCGCCAATATATCAGCCAGGGCAACCTGGCTGAAAACCCCAAGGCTCATCTCTTCCTGATCGACTACGGCACGCGCCAGCGGGTGAAAATCTGGGGGACCGCTCGCGTCGTCGAAGACGATGCCGCGTTGATCGGCCGCCTGATGCCCCATGATTACCGCGCCCGCCCGGAGCAGGTGATCCTCTTTACCGTCGAGGCCTGGGACGCGAATTGCCCGCAGCATATTCCGCAGCGTTTCGAAGCGGCTGAGGTCCTTGCTCTCATGACCGAGAAGGACGCGCGGATCAAGGCGCTCGAAGCCGAGATCGCTCAGCTGAAAAGCAAGTCATAGGCTCCGGTTGCCGGTCATTCGTTGACGGCAACCGCCCGCGCTGTCGTTTGTAGCCTGGAGGTTGCGGCTAGTCCATGAACGCGCATGTTGCACCAGCAGGCAAAGGCGGAACTGACGAGGGCAAAGCTTTCGCCGATCGCCAGCCTGTTGTTGGAGTTGCTGAGCAGCGTCAGGGCAAAGAAGAACAGCCCCACCATATAGGCATGCATCGCGGCCCTCGGGATCACGCCGACCTGCAAGGCACGGCGGACGGAGACGACGAGCATGCCAAGAATGATCGACATCACGACGGCGCCGAAGAGACCGTAGCGAACGAGCATTTCCAGATAGCCATTGTGAAGCAGCGTATAGGGGACATCCGCATATTTGGTGTGGTACCAACGCTCCAGCCATCTGCTTCCCCAGCCGAAAATCGGTGCCGAGGAAAAGACTTCCCAACCGTTAGACCAGAGCTGAAGCCGCTGATCCATGGAAACGGGCGTGGCGGTGGAGCCGATCGTTCCATTGACCACGCCATTGATATCGTGGCCGCCGGTGATTTCGTCGATCATCAACGCGGCCGAGGTTACGGTCGGGCCGGCCGTCTGGATCAGGTTTCCACGCACCCCGTAAATGGCGGCAACGAGCGCTACGGCGAGACAGGCAATGACGAGGATGCCGGATTTCAGCTTCACATAGCGCAGCATGACGACGGCAAGCACAGGCAGCGTGATGCCCATCGCGAGCCACACGCCTTTTGACTTGGCGCCATAGATGGCGATCAGACAGAGCGCGAAAATCAGCGGCGACGCGACGAAAGCAAAACGGGCGATGAGCGGATTTGCCCTGCTGTCAGTCAGGTAATGCAGCAACCAGAAGCTCGTGAAGATGATGATGAGGCCGCAGGCGACCGCGCCATGGATCTGGTTGTTCATGATGAGAGGACGGATCGTGTCGCCGGCAAAAATCTCCCGGATATGCAGGCTGACGGTTACCGCAAGCATGACCAGCGTTATGCCAAGAAAGGCAGCGATGATCCTTTCCATGTAAGGCGTATAGAGGGCGAACGCGAAGCCCAGGATCGGGAAGAAAAAGGGAAAGGCGTAGAGCCAGTCGGATGCACCGACTTCATGCGGCGACGTCGTGAAATAGACGATCAGATAGCGAATGATGACATAAGCGCCCCAGGCCATGCAAAGCCACCCGAGCCGGTTCGTGCGCGGTCGGTTGGGCATGCGCAGATAGTAGGTCAGCCCTATCAGGGCAAGTATACCGCAGACGTAGCGATAGGTGTCCGTTTCGACCAGAAGCGCTGATGCTGCAAGGATCCATAGCAAGCTTCCGAACAGTGTAAGAAGCAATGGCATCTTGGTCTTGGAAATTTCAAAGGTCATGGACACCGACACAACTTCATCATGCGGCTCCTCGATCGATCGGCTTTCGTGTAGACAGCCGCCTTCGTCTACACGCAATGCTATAGTTGCTATATCGAGATTTCTACGCGCCTGCGAGAGATCGTGGCCGGCAATTACACAACTCTTTTTGCCGAGATTGAGGCGATCACGTCTCTCAAGCTAAATCAGTGTCCACTGTTGTTAATGGGTCACGCCGTGGCTGCGAACTACTTGCGCAGCCGTCAGGAAGAGGATGCGCAAATCCAGAAGAAACGAGCGCCGGCGCAGATAGTCTTCGTCGAGTTTCACCTTCTGCTGTATCGGCAACTCGTCGCGCCCGTTGATCTGCGCCCACCCGGTCAGCCCGGGGACCAGCGCTTCGACGCCGCGTTCCGTTCGAAGCGCGATCAGATCGTGCTGGTTGAACAATGCCGGCCGTGGCCCGACGAGGCTCATCTCACCCTTCAGGATGCACCACAGCTGCGGCAGCTCGTCTAGGCTGGACTTGCGCAGGAAAGATCCGATCGGCGTCAGATAGGCGCCGGGATTGGTGAGCAGATGGGTCGCGACGGCAGGCGTATCCACCCGCATGCTACGGAATTTCGGCATGCGGAAAATGTGATTGCCACGCCCGACCCGGTCCGACCAGTAGAGCGCGGGACCCTTGGAGGTGATCTTGACCGCCGCCGCGATGATCAGAATCGGAATGAGGAAAACGATCGAGGCCAAGCAGGCGACCGACAGATCGAAAAGGCGTTTGGCAATCGGATACACGATTATTCCCTGCACCGCTCTCAGCGGCTTTATCTCTGGCGAACGTGGTGGTGTCGCGTGAAATCTCATATCCGCCTGCCTTTCACAATCGCTTTGATCGCGTTTTGCTCGAATTGGCTGGCTTCCGCGCCTGTGCAAACGGCCGGACATATGTTGCGAAAGGCCCGATCGACGCCTAAGCAGGCGGGGGACAATGGATGGAGCGCCGCATGATATTGGTGACGGGGGCAACGGGCTTCGTGGGGCAGGCGCTCTGCGCCGAGCTTTCCAGGCGGCAGCTGCCCTACAGGCCGGTTAGTCGCAAACCGCAAACCGGCTTCCATCCGATCGGAGCGATTGATGCCGCCACGGACTGGTCTGAGGCCCTCAAAGGTATTGATACCGTCATCCATCTGGCCGCCCGCGTTCACGTCATGAATGATGAGGCGGCCGATCCGCTTGCCGCCTTCCGCGCAGCCAACGTCGATGTGACGCTCAACCTGGCTCGCCAGGCCGTTGCGTCAGGGGCGAAGCGCTTTGTCTTCGTAAGCTCGATCAAGGTGAATGGTGAGGCGACGGAGAAGGGAAGGCCGTTCACGGCCTCCGACGTCCCTCGACCCGAGGACCCCTACGGACAATCCAAATGGGAGGCCGAACAGGCGCTTTTCACATTGGGGCAGGCGACAGGACTGGAAATCGTGGTCATCCGGCCTCCGCTCGTCTACGGGCCGGGCGTCAAGGCCAATTTTGCCAGCATGATGAAATGGGTCCGCCGCGGCATTCCCCTACCGTTGGGACGCGTAGCGAACAAACGCTCGCTGGTCTTTGTCCGCAATCTGGTGGATTTCATCCTGCTGAGTGCCGATCATCCTCAAGCGTCGGGCCATGTTTTCCTTGTCAGCGACGGTGCGGACCTTTCCATCGCGGATCTGTTACGGCGGTTGGCCGGGGCGATGGGGGTCAAGCCGCGTCTTCTGCCGGTGCCGACCGCCATTCTGCAGCACGCTGCTTCGCTTCTCGGACGCAGCGCGGCTTCGCAGCGACTGTTGGGCTCGCTGCAGGTCGATATGACTGAGACCACGACGATTACGGGCTGGACGCCGCCCTATTCGATTGATGAGGGACTTCTACTTACAGTCGAACGAACCTCAGTATAGCCGTAGATCAATTTCTCGCTGTGCAATCGGTATGCCCCGTAGAAGCGGTGAAACATCCCGTTTATCACCACTTTTTTACCGAAGCGTAAGGTTTCGGCGACCTTACGCAGCGTTAGCCCGGACGGAAGGGCAATTTAGACCCTCTCACTGGATCGCTAGTCCTTTTGGTAGTCGTTTTCGGCCTTAACGAGCGCTGCGCGTCATTGCAACCCGTCTCTGATTATGGCTGAGGCAGGTGTCTAGCTCGAAGTACTTATTAAGGGTTGCATTGACCTCTCGTGACGGAAGGCGCACTGTGTGAATTGAGAAGGCAAAGTTGTGAAATACGAAATATATTATAAGTAATATGTAAATACATTCGTCAGTTTTTGATAATGTAATGCTGTATGTTGCATGTCTTCGTAATGATGGCTCCCGGAAATACTATTTGGTGCGCGTTTCTTGTTTGTAAGGTGGGGATTTCGAGTGAGTATCGGGGGTCTGGCTTCGTTCTGCTGAGGACGATGACCGGATAGTTGTGGGGACGCAAAGACGGATGTCGGGAAAACTACCGTCGATGCCATGATACAGCGGAGTAATAGTGTGAGCGTTCTGCTGACTGGGGGTACAGGGTACATTGGGAGTCACGCGGCCGTGGCTCTCACACAGGCAGGCCATCGGGTCGTTCTTTACGACAATCTCTGCAATAGCAGCGCTACGGTGGTCGACCGCCTCTTTGCGATTACGGGAAAGCGATTGGCTTTCGTGGAAGGCGATGTCGCCGATACCAGGCTCCTTCTAAAGGTTCTAAGGGAGCATCAGGTCACCGCCGTCGTTCACTTTGCGGGCCTGAAGGCCGTGAATGAATCGATCATCGCGCCGGTGAACTATTATTCGAGCAACGTCCAGGGGACGATCAGCCTCCTCAAGGCAATGGACGCCATGGAGATCAGGAAACTGGTGTTCAGCTCGAGTGCCACGGTCTACGGCCATCCGGACTACACGCCGATCGATGAGGATCATCCCAAGCGGACGACCAATCCCTATGGAAGAAGCAAGCTGCATATCGAGGATATGCTGTATGACGTGGCGCAGTCGCATTCCGATTGGCGGATCGCTTGCTTGAGGTACTTCAATCCCGTCGGCGCTCACAAGAGCGGCCTCATCGGCGAGGATCCGATCGGCCTGCCGAACAATCTGATGCCCTATATCGCTCAGGTAGCTGCGGGTAAGCTGCCGCGCCTCAGCGTTTTCGGGAGCGATTACGAAACGCCCGACGGTACCGGCATTCGCGACTACATCCACGTGATGGACCTTGCGGAAGGTCATCTGGCAGCACTGGATTTCCTTCGGGAAAGCCGCGGTTGGCACACCTTCAATCTCGGAACGGGAAAAGGTCACAGTGTCCTGGAGATGGCAAGGACCTTCGAGGCCGTCAGCGGGCGAAGCGTCCACTATCGCCTGGAGCCGCGGCGACGCGGCGATGTCGCGGTCTGCTATGCCAATCCGCAAAAGGCTGCGCGCTATCTCAACTGGACGGCGACGAGAACGTTGGAGGACATGTGCGCCAGCACATGGCATTGGCAGGCATCGCTGCTGCAGGACGAGATGCCGCGGACCCGCGCGCCAAGCAACTGGGAGTTTCGTGGAAATCCGGTAGCCGGCTAGGTTTACAGGCTGTTTCGATGAGATTGCTTCTGCTCCCGCAAGGGTGCAGAAGCGCCCGAAATCTCTGGTATCAAAAAGAATTTGGCTAAAGCCTGTCCTGCTGGTATCCTCACGCCAACGAAAAATCGAATGAGCGCCTGCTGCATGCCTTTTTGGCGTTGCGCGGCGCGGTGGAAAAGACACAGTGAGAGACCCCGACAGCGGCGCAAAGCCGCAATCCGGCGGGGCATCGACGGCAGAAGAACGCAGGAAGGGCAAATCCTCCCGGCGTGGCAAGCGTAAGCGTAGCGGGCCTCCCCGCAATGCCGCTTTTTCTGCCGAATCCAGCCAGAGCGGCAAGACCGATCTGGCGGCGATGCGCCCGACAGAAGACGATGCTGGCTCCCCGGCCCATAAGCGCAAGCGTCGCCGCCGTTCCCGTGGCGGCTCGCAGGCTGGCGCAACGCCACCCGCTCCCATGCAAGCCAGCAAGGCTGCTCCCCAACGGACCGTTACGGAGGAGAATTCCCAATCGGTTTCCCGAAAGGGAAAGCAGAGACGCAAGCACCGCGGTAAACGCGGCTTGCAGGGCCGTCCGCTCGCGCAGGAAAAGCAGCCGCAAATCGTGACGCCGACCGGAAGATCCGGTGGCGATCACGCACCGGGCCATGCCGATAACAGGGTTCATGACGCGCGACCTCCTCATTCTCGTCGCGATGGCGGGTCGGCTCGATCGCATGCGGCGGCCGATGAAGAACGCTCCTATCCGGCCGATCTCTATGCGGCGCTCGATCTCGGCACCAACAATTGCCGGCTGCTGATCGCACAGCCGACCCGGCCGGGGCAGTTCCGCGTCGTAGACGCCTTTTCACGTATCGTACGCCTGGGCGAGGGGCTTGGCGCCAGCGGCAGGCTGTCCGGCGATGCCATGGATCGCGCTGTCGAGGCGTTGCGCATCTGCGCGTCTAAACTCAAGAGCCGCGAGATTCGCCGCATGCGGCTGATCGCGACCGAAGCTTGCCGCGCGGCTGAGAATGGCGAAGCCTTCCTTGCCCGCGTTACATCAGAGACGGGGCTTGAGCTGGAAATCATCGATCGCGAAACTGAGGCGCGGCTGGCCGTATCGGGCTGCTCGTCGCTGGTCGGTCCCGAAGCACGGTCGGTCGTCCTCTTCGATATCGGTGGTGGCTCCTCCGAAATCGCCGTCATCAGAATCGACGAAAACCGTTCCAGCCGCCTTGCCAATCACATTACCCATTGGACATCGCTGCCTGTTGGCGTCGTGACGCTGTCCGAGCGCCACGGTGGCCGCGACGTGACGCCCGACGTATTCGAGACGATGGTCGTTGAAGTGCAGGGGATGCTGGCGAGCTTCGATTGCCCGCCTATCCATGAGGCGCTTGTCGAAGCCGGCAATTTTCATCTGATCGGCACATCGGGAACGGTGACGACGCTTGCCGGCGTTCATCTCGATCTTCCGCGATACGATCGCCGCAAGGTCGATGGCGTCTGGCTCTCCGATGCGGAGGTGACGGCGATGCAGGCAAAGCTGCTGTCATGGGATTTTGCCGGCCGCGCCGCCAATCCGTGCATCGGCCCTGATCGCGCCGACCTTGTGCTTGCCGGCTGTGCGATCCTGGAGGCGATCCGCCGCCGTTGGCCGAGCCCGCGCATGCGGGTTGCCGATCGCGGCCTTCGCGAAGGGCTGCTCACCGATATGATGGCCGATGATGGCGTATGGCGCCGCAACCGCGCGCGCCGCCACCGCCCAAGGGATTCGAAAGGGCCGCAGGAATGACCAAGCCGCCGATCGCCGGTAACCGAACCGGCCGTAAACTTGGCCAGACGGTCAAGAAGAAGAAGTTGAAAGCCTCGTCGCGGCAATGGCTGCAGCGGCATATCAACGATCCCTATGTCCAACGCGCGCAGCTCGAGGGATATCGCGCCCGTGCAGCCTTCAAGCTGCTGGAAATCGATGAGAAGCATCACATCCTGAAGGGTGCACGCCGCATCATCGATCTGGGCGCTGCGCCGGGCAGCTGGTCGCAGATCGCCGCCAATGTTACGGGCTCAACGGATGAAGACATCCGCGTTGCGGCCATCGACTTCCTGGAAATGACGCAACTGCCCGGGGTGAAGATCCTGCAGCTCGACTTCCTCGATCCCCAGGCGCCGCAGATGCTCATGGAGGCTGTCGGCGGAACGCCGGATCTCGTCATATCGGACATGGCAGCTCCCACGACCGGCCATCAACGCACCGACCATCTGCGCACGATGCATCTCTGCGAAGTGGCGGCTCACTTCGCCGTCGAGGTTCTGGCAGAAGGCGGGCACTTTCTGGCGAAGACCTTCCAGGGTGGCACGGAACGCGACCTGCTGACGCTGCTGAAGCAGAATTTCCGCCAGGTCGTGCACGTCAAGCCGGCGTCGTCACGCGCGGAATCCGTGGAGATGTTCCTGCTGGCAAAAGGCTTCAAGGGCCGCAAAACCGTGGGCGAAGCCGCAGAGGGTTGATTTAGCCGGGCCTTTCGTTCGATGATGTACGTTCATCGATAGTCAAAGGCGTATACATCAACACATGCTTCTCTATGTAACCCTCGGCACCAACGATATGCCCCGCGCACGAAGCTTCTATGACACCGTACTGCCGATCCTCGGCTACAGGCGCCAGCGCGATGCTGAGGAGGAGATCGGCTATGCGGCGGATGGCGACACGCGCTGCCGGCTATGGGTCGTCACCCCTTTCAACCACCGTTCAGCAACTGTCGGCAATGGATCGATGGTCGCGCTGCATGCGGAAACCCGTGCCGATGTCGATGCCTTCCACGCTGCGGCATTGGCCCATGGCGGCGTGGACGAAGGCGCTCCTGGCCTGCGATCCTACCACGCGCATTTTTATGCGGCCTATGTAAGGGATCCTGACGGCAACAAGCTGTCCGCCGTTTGCGAGACCGCGGAATAGCCCTTCCTACTTGACCATCGGCGATTGGGTCTGCTGCAACTGCGGCTGAAGCTGTGCCACGCGCTTCAGGCCGGCCTTGTGGCCCGAGACGACGGCGCCGGCGCTGCGATCCATCCGGATGAACGGGATGGTCGCAATGACCGTCAGCACCGAAATCGCGTAGAACGCGACATGGAAGTCGAAGACCGTCAGCGACGTTCCGCTGAAGAAGGTGCTGGTTTCAAGGATCAGCGCGGCAACGGCAACGCCAAGCGCAAGACTGATCTGCTGCATGACTGAACTCATCGAGGTCGCCTGGCTTGCTTCCTTGTCATCGATGTCGGCAAAGGCCAGCGCATTGATGCCGGTAAAGAAGAACGAGCGCGCGAAGCCGCCGATCAGAAGCACGCCGACGATCAGCAGATGTGAGGTCCATGGCTCGAACATTCCCGTGGTGATGGTCGTGACTGTCGTCACGAAAGCGGCCGACAGAAGCGCCGTCTTGAAGCCGACGGCTGCAAAGACCCGACGTGCGATAAACTTCGTTGTGATCGCCCCGATCGCACCGGCAAAGGTGATAAGGCCTGACTGAAACGGGTTCAAGCCGAAGCCGAGCTGCAGCATCAGCGGCGTGAGGAACGGCATCGCGCCGATGCAGATGCGGAACAGCGTGCCGCCTGTGACCGACGCGCGGAACGTCCCGTTGCGCAGCAGATTGAGGTTCAGGATCGGCGCCGGATGCCGACGGGCATGGCCGATATAGACGAAGCCGCAAACGAAGCCGATGACGACGGCGCTGATACCGACGATCGGCGGCAGGGCCGGCAGGCTGATGACGGACATGCCGAAGACGACGCCTGCAGCCGCAAACGAGGTGAGCAGGAAGCCGATGAAATCCAGCTTCGGCGGCTGCACGGCCTCGACCTCAGGCAGGAAGATCGTCGCCAGGACGACGCCGAGGACACCGACCGGCACGTTGATCAGGAAGATCCAGTGCCAGGAGAAATAGGTGGTGATGAAGCCGCCGAGCGGCGGTCCCGCGAGCGGTCCGACGAGAGCCGGGATGCTGAGCAGCGCCATGGCGGAAACCAGATCGCTGCGCTTCGTCGTGCGCACCAGCACAAGTCGTCCGATCGGCGTCATCATCGAGCCGCCGACGCCCTGAAGGAAGCGGGCGAAGACGAATTCAAGCAACCCGCCCGAGAAGGCGCACATGATCGAGCCGACGACGAAGACGCCGATGGCGCAGCGGAAAATGAATTTTGCCCCGAAGCGATCAGCCATCCAGCCGCTGATAGGGATGAAGACTGCCAGTGCCACCATGTAGGAGGTGAGTGCAAGCTTTAGCGTAATAGGCCCGACATGAAGATCCGCAGCGATGGCTGGCAGCGCGGTCGCGATGACCGTGGAGTCCATTTGTTCCATGAAAAGGGCGACGGCAAGGATCAGAGGAACAATACGATTCATAGGCGGGCGCCTTGGAAGTTGTCATTTCTGGAAAGGGCCGCTGGCGCGGGCACCCGCTCTGTAGTCCTAAGCGTGGCCGCTGCCAATCCCGGAATCCGCTCCGGAAACCTCTCGCGATCACGTCTTCGTGAAGCCACTTGCACTGCAGTCTACGGCAATATGTTTGACATATGCTAAACGCATCGAATTGCTAAACGCATAGAGTAGATACTCGGTTCGAAGGCGATTTTAAAGGGCCTGAAGGCGTGACCAATTCGCCCGCCTTCACCCGCAGGCTCTATCCAACGTCGCAAGACGACAGCTCTTTTGGCAAACCATTTGATGATGACCCGCGCGGCATCAGCCGCGCAAACTGGAGAAATGAAAACATGACTGCCGCATTGCTTCCGCCGGTACACCAGTTCAAGCTCGGCTCCTTCACTGTGACAGTCGTCCGCGACGGCTTGAGCATTATCGAGAAGCCCTGGGAAACCTTCGGCGCGAACCAGCAGCCTGAGACGGTTCAGAAAATGCTATCCGACAATTTCCTGCCGACCGACAGGTTCGTGAACACCTATGCGCCTGCTATCATCGACACCGGTTCTGATCTGGTCGTCGTCGATACCGGCTTCGGCAAACCGGGACGGGAGAGGGGCAACGGATTGCTGCTCGCCGGCCTAAAGGCGGCAGGCTATGCGCCCGAACAGGTAACCGTGGTCGCGCTGACCCATCTGCACGGGGACCATATCGGCGGCATGGTGGAAGACGGGGCTCCGGCCTTCCCGAATGCGCGCTATGTCGCTGGCCGCAAGGAATATGACTTCTGGTCCGACAAAGCGCGTGAAGGCACCGCAGCCGAAGGCGGCCACAAGCTCGTTCTGTCGAACGTCACGCCGTTTGCCGAAAAGACGACGTTCATCGGGGAAGGCGATCAGGTTGTAGCGGGAATGACTGCGATGCTTGCAACGGGCCATACGCCCGGCCACATGGTCTTTCATGTCGAGTCCGACGGCAAGCAACTGGTCATGACCGGCGATACCGCCAATCACTATATTCTGTCGCTGCAGAATCCCGATTGGGAAGTTCGCTTCGATATGGACAAGGCGCAGGCAGCACAAAGCCGCCGCCGCGTCTTCGACATGATCGCAACGGACAGGATCGCCTTCCTCGGCTTTCACATGCCGTTCCCGGCTGTTGGTTTTGTGGAGAAGAACGGCAGCGGCTTCCGCTACGTGCCGAAGAGCTATCAGTTCGACCTATAAGTAAGAAGAGATGCCGGCGAAGCGCATGTTTCGCCGGCCTTCGACGATCAGCTGCGGTACATTTCGGCAGCGACGTCCTTCAGCATGTTGGCCATGCGGGTGCGAAGTTCGTCGTCGAGCACAACGACACCGGACTCGTTGAAATCGTGGCGAAGGCGATCGAAAGCTCCATCCGGCTGGGCAATGTCGGCTGCAATCAATTCGTTGGCATAGGCCTGCGCATCGTCATGATGCATCATGGCGGAGGCCCAGAGCGCAATCAGCTTGTTGCGGCGAGCCTGCGCCTTGAACATGAATTCCTGCTCATAGGCATAGTTATTCTCGAGCGCACGTGCCCGGCGTTGTAATGCTGTCATAATTAAAGTCCCCGTTTTGGTAAATTAAATATTAGCCTCTCTTGTCCGAAGGCTATGAGGGGAGTTATACATGGAAGTATTTTAAAATTGGTGTAGATGCAGAAGATATTCTTCGATGCAGTGCAAAATTTTTGAGGTCGATAATTTTGGCAGGGAAGGTCGTCACCTCCCTCATTTGCGCATGTCGCACATGCGCTTTTGGTATTCCCTTCCTGTCATAGACGTGTTACCAGCCCTCGCCAACTTCCAAGTAACTCTTGCAACGCCGCCGGGCGGACGATTCGTTCCGGATGGTTCTGCATTTCCTGAAGAATGAAGGAATTGGCAATGGCTCGCATCGTAGAAACGCCAACCGGCCTAGACGCTCTCACCTTTGATGACGTGCTGCTGCAACCCGGGCATTCCGAGGTTCTGCCTGGCCAGACCAGTGTCGCAACGCGGATTGCGACTGATTTCGACCTGAATATTCCGATCCTTTCATCCGCCATGGACACGGTCACTGAAGGCCGCCTTGCCATCGCCATGGCGCAGGCCGGCGGCCTCGGCGTCATCCATAAGAACCTGACCCCCAGCGAGCAGGCCGAACAGGTCCGCCAGGTCAAGAAGTTCGAAAGCGGCATGGTCGTCAATCCCGTCACCATCGGTCCCGATGCGACGCTGGCCGATGCGCTGGGCCTGATGAAGATGCACAGCATCTCGGGCATTCCCGTCGTCGAGAAGTCCGGCCGCCTCGTCGGCATCGTCACCAACCGCGACGTCCGCTTTGCATCCGATCCGTCCCAGAAGATCTACGAGCTGATGACGCGGGAGAACCTGGTCACGGTCAAGGAAAGCGTCGAACAGCAGGAAGCCAAGCGCCTGCTGCACGCGCACCGCATCGAAAAGCTGCTTGTCGTCGACGGCGAAGGCCGTTGCGTCGGCCTCATCACCGTCAAGGATATCGAAAAGTCGCAGCTGAACCCCAATGCGTCAAAGGATGCGCAGGGCCGCCTTCGTGCCGCTGCCGCCATCGGCGTCGGCGATGATGGTTTCGAGCGCGCCGAACGTCTGATCGAGGCTGGCGTCGACCTCCTCGTCGTCGATACGGCACACGGCCATTCGGCCCGCGTTCTCGAAGCCGTCACCCGCGTCAAGAAGCTCTCCAACTCGGTGCGTGTTATGGCCGGCAACGTCGCGACATCCGAAGGCACCAAGGCGCTGATCGATGCCGGTGCGGATGCGGTCAAGGTCGGTATTGGCCCGGGCTCGATCTGCACGACGCGTATCGTCGCCGGCGTCGGCGTTCCGCAGCTTGCCGCCATCATGTCGGCGGTCGAGGCAGCGCAGGCGCAGAACATTCCTGTCATCGCCGATGGCGGCATCAAGTTCTCCGGCGACGTCGCCAAGGCGATCGCCTCGGGCGCCTCCGCCGTGATGATCGGCTCGCTGCTGGCCGGCACCGACGAAAGCCCGGGCGAAGTTTATCTTTACCAGGGCCGTTCCTTTAAGGCCTATCGCGGCATGGGCTCCGTAGGTGCCATGGCGCGCGGCTCCGCGGATCGTTACTTCCAGGCGGAAGTCCGCGATACGCTGAAGCTCGTGCCTGAAGGTATCGAAGGCCAGGTTCCCTACAAGGGCCCGGTCTCGGGCGTTCTGCACCAACTCGCAGGCGGCCTGAAGGCTGCCATGGGCTATGTCGGCGGCAAGGACCTCAAGGAGTTCCAGGAACGCGCCACCTTCGTGCGCATCTCCGGCGCTGGCCTGCGCGAGAGCCACCCGCATGACGTGACGATCACCCGCGAAAGCCCGAACTATCCCGGCGCCGGCGCCTGATCGATATGTCGGGCCGCAAGCCCCCGAGAGAGCAATTCCAGCAAAAGTGTGATGCGGTTTTGCGTCCGGAATTGCGTAAAACCAGAGCAGTGACGGCGATCCTCGCCGTCCTCTGCGCTGCTCTCTTCGCCTGGACCTATCTCGGCTTCGTTCTGCCGTTCCGCGCTGTTGCCGCGGGACGGGACATGCTCGACGCCCGCATTGCCGGCTATGAGAGCGGCGACGTTCTCGACATGCTGCAGTTTCTGCGTACTCATCCCGATGCCGCTGCCATCCAGCACGCACTCTATCTCGGCCCCGAGCTGATCTTCCCTGCGCTGCTCGGCGCACTCCTTTTCCTTCTGATGCAGAAGGCGGAGCCCGGAGGCTTCTTTTTCGGTCGGGCGCTCCCGCCCGGCGCCGTCGCGGTCATCTTCGCGCTGCCGGTCCTCTATACGTTGGTGGATTATGCGGAGAATATGGCAAGCCTGCTGCTCTACCCGCCGGCCAGTCCCTCGGACGGGACCGTTACTCTTCTATCAGTCACCCTGCCGATCCTCGTGCGGATGAAATTCGCGCTGCTGGTCGTCATCGTCATCATGCTGGCGCGCTTTGCCGCTTATCGCGGCCTCTCTCACGGCGATTCCGAGTAGCATCAAGCCTCAGCGCGGCCAGCGCCATGTCGGATTGGAAAGCCGAGTCGCCACGAAATCCGCCAGTGCATCGACCTTGGCGGGGCGAGCGCGTGCTGATGGCGTGACGAAATAGAGCGCGCCGCTCGGCAGCGACCAGTCGGTCAGGATTGGTTTGAGACGCCCATCGGCAATGTACTCGCTCGCCATGAATTCCGGCAGCTCGCAAATGCCGAGGCCGCGCAGGGCAAGCGGCACCAGCGCCTCCGAATTGGTGGCGCGCAGCGGCCCGTTCGGCGTGACCACCTCTTCCTCTCCGGCATTGCTTCTGAGCCGCCAGACATCCTGCCGCGGCCGATAGGTGTAGCCGAGGATATGATGGGCGGCGAGATCGCGCGGATGTTGCGGGCAGCCGTGCTTTTCAAGATAGGCCGGTGCTGCGAGAATGAACGGCGATACCGGCGTGATCCGGCGCGCGACAAGCGACGAGTCTGGCAGGACGGCGATGCGCAAGGCCGCATCGAAACCGTCTGCCACAAGATCCACGACGGCATCGCTCAGATGAAGGTCGATCTGAATATCAGGATAGAGCTCGAAGAAATCGGGCAGGATCGGTGCCACCCAATGGACGCCGAACGTCATCGGCGCCGCCAGCCGGATCAAGCCTCGCGGCCGGCTGGAAAGCTCGCGCGCCGCATTCTCGATCTCCTCTGCGTCGCAATAGATCCGCGATGCCCGTTCCGCGAGCTGGCGGCCGAAATCGGTAAGCGACAACTTGCGTGACGTGCGGTTGAAAAGCCGCGCGCCCAGCCGCTCCTCGAGCCTGCCCACGCCGCGCGAGACGGTGGCGACGGAAAGCCCCATCGCTTTCGCTGCCCGCGCAAAGGATCGCTCCTCTGCCACCTTGGCGAACATTGCCAGGCCCTCGAAATCGGGAAGTGCCATCGTTTCAATCCTGCAATGATAGTTTTCATTTCTTTCTATTTAGAAACGATGGCCGCGTCCATATCTCAATTGGCATCGACACTGCAGTCGAGTTCAAACGGAGAAGAACAATGACAGCAAGACTTCAGGGCAAGGTTGCCGTGGTCACGGGTGCCAATTCCGGTATCGGTCTTGGCATAGCCAGACGCTTCGTCGCAGAAGGTGCCCGCGTCTTCATCACCGGCCGCCGCGCCGATGCATTGAAGGCGGCAGCCGAAGAGATCGGCGCAATTGCCGTTCAGGCGGATTCCAGCAATCTGGCCGATCTCGATCGGCTCTATGAACGGGTGAAGGCCGAAGCCGGTCGCATCGACGTGCTCGTCGCCAATGCCGGCGGCGGCTCGATGCTGCCGCTCGGAGAAATCACCGAGGAGCAGTATGACGATACTTTCGACCGCAATGTGAAGGGTGTCCTCTTCACCGTGCAGAAGGCCCTGCCGCTGCTGGTCAAGGGATCTTCCGTCATCCTTACCGGTTCGACGACCAGCATAACAGGCACGCCGAATTTCAGCGTCTACAGCGCCTCCAAGGCCGCGGTCCGCAACTTCGCCCGTAACTGGATCCTCGACCTTAAGGATCGCGGCATCCGCATCAACACGCTGAGCCCAGGCCCCACCGAAACGCCCGGCCTGGTGGGTCTTGCCGGCGAGGACGCCGCCCAGCAGAAGGGCCTTCTCGACTATATGGCAACCCAGGTCCCGCTTGGTCGCGTCGCCCATGTCGACGAGATCGCCGGCGCCGCGCTCTTCCTGGCATCGGATGATTCCAGCTTCGTCAACGGCGCCGAACTCTTCGCTGACGGCGGACAGGCACAGGTCTGATTGCTGAATGAAACATCCGCCGCGAAATAGCGGCGGATGCTTGTTGCGGATGCTGGCAGCGGCAGTCGATTTCATTTACTGCTTCTGCCGAACTTGAACCGCACAGGAGCGCCGAATGACCGGCTATGAAATGTTCTGGCCTCTTTTGGCGCATGCCGTCCTCGTCTTCATTCTCTATGGCCTTCTCAGCATCCGGCGTTCCGCGGGGGTAAAGGCGGGGAAGATACAGAAGGAACAGTTCCGCGAAAATCGTGACGAGCCCGCCGAAAGCCTCGTTGTTCGCAACAGCATCGCCAACCAGTTCGAACTCCCGGTCCTCTTCTACGCCGTCTCCATCGTGCTCTTCATCACCGAGGCCGATAACCTGCCGGCGCTTATCCTCGCCTGGATTTTCGTTGTCTCGCGCTATGCGCATGCCTTCGTCCACGTGACGAGCAACAATCTGCGCTATCGCAGCCCGCTGTTCGCGCTGGGTTTTCTGGTTGTCGTCGCGATGTGGGGATGGCTCGGCATCTGGATGGCCTTTTCCTGACACGCGCCGACGCGGTCAACCACACGCCAGTGTAGTCAACCGCAAGCGGTAACGCACTTGTGTTCTTCCATAAGTCGTCCCTGACATATCTTCCCATGGGACGGTTTCCTCGTCGGCAGAGGGCCTGCGATGACCATGGAGGATCAAGATGGAAAAGCCCGTCGTCACACAGGCGATGATCAATGCCTATGATGAATATACGCATCTGACGCTCGACCGGCGTGCTTTCATGGAAAAGCTGACGAAGCTCGCCGGTTCGGCAGGTGCCGCCGCAGCCATCGCTCCGTTGCTTTCGGCCAACAAGGCGGTTGCCGAAATGATCAAGCCGGACGACGACAGGCTGGAGGCGAAGGATGTCACTTATCCCGGCACCAGCGGAGATATGAAAGGCTATCTCGTCCGGCAAAAGAATGTGTCTGCGCCGGCACCGGGCGTCATCATCATCCACGAAAACCGCGGCCTCAATCCGCATATCCGCGATGTCGCGCGCCGCATGGCGCTGGAAGGCTTTGTCGCTCTTGCCCCCGACTTTCTCGCGCCGCTCGGCGGAACGCCTAATGACGAAGACAAGGCCCGTGACATGTTCGGCAAGCTAGACCGAACGATGACCGTTTCCAATGCCGAGGCGAGCCTGAGCTATCTCGCCAATATCGATGGCGTCAACGGCAATGTCGGAGTGGTGGGTTTCTGCTGGGGCGGTGGTCTTGCCAATCTTTTTGCAACCAAATCGCCGGAATTGAAGGCGGCAGTCGCCTATTACGGGATGCAGCCGCCAATCGAGGACGTGCCGACCATCAGGGCAGCGCTGATGCTGCACTATGCCGGTCTCGACGACCGCACCAATGCCGGCATCGATGCCTATCGCGACGCGCTGGCCGCAAACAACAAGACCTTCGAAATCTACATCTACGATGGAGCCAATCACGCCTTCAACAACGACACATCAGCCGCACGCTATGACAAGACCGCGGCAGACCTCGCCTGGAAGCGCACGGTGGATTTCCTGAAGAAAAACCTTGCCTGAGCAGGCCGTAACCGAGTTCGCCGCTTGACTACTGCTGCTTGAGATCGGGACAGTCAGCGCGTCGTTGATCACCGGCAAATAAGGCGATTCCTGCCTCGGGACGTACTAATTCGGGGCTTCGTGGCCCCGTTTTTTCATTTTGAGATATAATACTTAAAATTGAAATATCCATGTTTACGCGGCCTGAACGCGGTCGTGTGATATCGGGACGATCCTCTCCGGTTCGAATCCGGCTACGGATCGTGCGATGTCAGACGATGGAAACAGGATGAGCCCAGACAGATTGTCCCGCATCAGGCCACGCAGGCAGCCTCAGCAGGAGCGCAGCATACAGCGCGTGGATGCAATTCTTGCCGCTGCGGCCAAGCTGATTGCCGACAAGGGCGTAAACGCGATGAAGATGACGGAGTTGGCCGTCGAGGCCGGCGTGCCGATTGGTTCGCTCTACCAGTATTTTCCGGAAAAGGCGGCAATCGTCAAAGCGCTGTTCGATCGTCATTCGGTTGCGGTCCAGGCGAAGAGCGAAACAGCTTTCGCCTCGGTGGAATCGCTCGACCATGCGCTGGATATCGTCTGCTCGATTATCGATTGGTACTATCGGGAGTACCGCAACGATCTTGCCTATCTTGGCGTCTGGCTCGGTACCGAAACCGATAAGGACCTGCTTCGCTTGAATATTCAGCATAGCAAGCGCTCGGCCGAGATATTCCGAGAGGGCATCAGCCATCTCATTCCGCCAGACAGCCGTATCGACATGCAGGCGAGAAGCTACATGTTCAGCCATCTGATCGGCGCATCGATCCGTCTGGCGGTCATGAGCGACGACGAGCTTGCGTCCCGCATGCTTGCGGAATGGAAGACGGTGATCCGGGCAACGCTGTTTGCCGAACCGGATCCCGCCTGACGCTCACCAGCTGGGAAGTATCTGCCCCGATCGCATGCGCGGATAAATACGCGTGATGGACTTCACATCGCCTTCCAGATCGTCGTCGACCATCGGCGGCGTCATGTTGTCCAGGCAAGCCGAAATATGCGTGGTGATGGCGTTCATGAGGGAAGGCGATACGCCGGCGCGCTTCATGATACCGATCTGCACCGGGGGCAGAGGCGGAAAACCATCGGCCTGGCTCAGTACCTTCATCCCGGTGCGCAGCGCGGATTCCGGCACGACGGAAACGGCCATGCCGGCGAGCACCGCTGCGGCAACAACCGTACAGGACCAACTGGTGAACAGGATCTGATAATCGCGGCCGACGGCATCCAGCGTCGCGCAGGCGACCTGCCGCCACTGGCAGTCGCGGCGTCCGACCGCGAGCGGCACCGGCGCATCCTCGCGGATCGGATGGTTCGCGGAACTGACCCAGCAGAGCGGCTCGGTACGCACCACATCCGAGACCCGAAGCCGCGGATTGTGCGTTACCAGCGCAATGTCGAGCTCGCCCTTGAGCATGCGATCGGCAAGGTCGGGCGATGGTTCGCAGACGATATACATCTCGACATTCGGATGGGTCTTGGCGAAACGGCCGATGATCTCGGGCATGAAGCGATCGGCATAGTCGTCAGGCGTACCGATCCGCAGCGTGCCTTCCAGCCTGTTGTCGTCGAAGGCGGCGATCGCCTCGTTGTTTAGCCGGATGATGCGCCTTGCATAGTTGAGCAGCTTCTCGCCCTCGGCGCTCAGCCGGTTGCCGCGGCCGTCCTTGATGAAAAGCTGCTTGCCGACGCGCTCTTCCAGGCGACGCATCTGCATCGAGACGGCGGACTGCGTCTTGAAGACGCGATCGGCCGCCTTCGTGAAGCTGCCGGAATCCACGATGGCGATGAAGGTCTGCAACTGATCGATATCGAGCGGCGTGGCCATGGGTTCCACCTATAAATGTGCTTGATGATAATCATTAGAAACATTCGTTGGACTGATCAATAGGGCTTTGGCATCTTTCGATTGCAAATCAGCACAGTGATCGACCGGACAGCCTGCCTCGTCCGGGGATTTCAGCCTTCGCTCGTCCTTGGGACCTCCTGGGGAAGGGGAGGGCCGCTGTGTGCCGAAAGGAGGATATCATATGCCTGAACAGATATTGGACTGCGACCTCGCAACGTCCCGGCGACCGACGATGGTAGCGCGTATTGTGCTTACCCTTGCAACAGTGACGTCCCTTTTGGGCGCACTGCGAAATCGCAAGGAGATCAGCAGCCTGTACGATCTCGACGACAACCAGTTGCGTGATATCGGATTGACGCGTCACGACTTGGATTCGGCGTTTCTATCCTCGGCCTACTTCGAGGATCCGTCGAGCCATCTGACTGCAGCCGCCAGCCGGCGTGTCAGCCGCCGCTCACGCATGGCCTTTCTGGACTCGTTGCGCCGATAGCGGTTGACGTCAAACAGTTCCCCGCAGGGTGATAGCCAATAGCCCTGCCTTTTACCCGGTGTTCGGTTTCCCAACCAGCACCGGGTTTTTTTGTTCGCTTTGTAAGTGATCGCTTACTTTTTCGCGGGAGCAGACGGCGTATCCGCCGGCTTCAGATAGGTATCGAAGATGGCTTCCATGTTCTTCTGATAGTTCTTCTGAACCTCGAGACCGCTGTCGAACATGGCGTTGAGCATGTTGGTATACTGCGCCATGTCGATGCCGGCTACAGCCGGCGGCGGCTCCTTGGCCGGCTCAGGCGGGCGGGCAGCGCCGCGCATCATATCCTGGAAAGCCTTGGCGAAGGGATTGTCGAGGAAAGGATTGGCGGGCGCGCGCTCCGGTGCCTGTTCGCCGAACATCAGTTCCATCGCCTGGGTAAAGGGGTTGTCGAAGATGCTTTGCTGCGGCGTCGGCTTTTGCTTCGGCGCAAAGCCCATCGTCTGCAGCCAGGTCTGCATCATCTCGCCCATGTCAGTGTTGAGGAAGGGGTTGGCTGCGACATTGATCTGCCCCGTCGTCTCCTTGAACAACCCGCCGACCAGCGTGTCGGCCATGACGGGCAACATCCGCTTGTAGATCTCCTGGCCGATACCCGTCATCTGCGCGGCTTGTGCTGCGATCGCCCGCGAGACGTCCTTGGAACCGAAGAGCCGCGCCAGCACATTGTTGCCATCGGCAATGCCCTCGGGCGTGAAGGCCTTGCTCATATCCTCGAAATACTTGGCATAGTTGCCAGACGCGATCGACTGCATCAGGCTGGTGAAATTATAGGGATCGGTGGCGCTACGCTTGAAGCCGGAGGAAAAGGCCGGCATCAGCGCGGCCATCGCCTTGGTGGTCTGTTCCTGGGCAAGGTTGAACTGCTTGCTCATCGCCTCCATCGCCGCCCCGTTCTGGGCCTGCATCATCATATCGAAGAGTGGCAGCATGGAAGTCCCCTTTTCCCCCGGGAAGCCCGGAATCGCATTGCCTATGGTGGTGGCAGTATAGCGGGAAAAGGGAGGGCGCAAACCGCTTTTTGCCGATTGCGCCTGCCCAAGAAAATTGCTGAAAATCGGTATGAAAGCCGATCGGTAGTCGGATCAGTACTGGTATTCCTCGAAGACGGGCTCGACCGACTGGTTCCAGCGGCCGTTATAGAGCATCAGCAGATCGTCCGCGAGTGTCCCCCGCTTGGCGAGCACTTCGTCGAGCGGCGCGAGGAACACGGTCTCGTCCTGACCTTCGCCATTCAACCGGGCGCGGGACTTCAATCCGAGGCGGGAAATTTCCACGACTTCGCGCGCGATGTCATAGAGACCATGGCCGCCGATCGAAGCCTTCAGACCCTCGACGGATACGACGTCGCGCAGTGCGTTGACCTGATCATACGACCAATCCTTGGTCAGGACATCGGCAGCCTCGAGCGCACCATCGTCATAGAGCAGGCCGACCCAGAAGGCCGGCAGTGCGCAGATGCGCCGCCAGGGGCCGCCGTCGGCGCCGCGCATTTCGAGGAACCGCTTCAGCCGCACGTCGGGGAAGAGCGTCGACAGATGGTTCGTCCAGTCGCCCATGGTCGGCTCCCACGCGGCGACCTCCCCTTTCAGCGCGCCGTTCATGAACTGGCGGAATGTGACATGCGTACAGTCATGATAGCGGCCGTCGCGCACGATGAAATACATTGGCACGTCGAGCGCCCATTCGACATAATGCTCGAAACGGAAATCGTCACGGAAGGTGAAGTCGAGCAGGCCTGAGCGCTGATTGTCCGTGTCGCGCCAGATATCGCCGCGCCAGGACTTGAGGCCGTTCGGCTTGCCTTCGGTGAAGGGCGAGGAGGCGAAAAGAGCCGTCGCAAGCGACTGCAGCTTCATCGAGACGCGCATCTTTTTGCGCATGTCCTCTTCGGAGGAGAAGTCGAGGTTCACCTGGATCGTGCAGGTGCGGTACATCATGTCGAGACCCTTGGTGCCGACCTTCGGCATATAACGGGTCATGATGTCGTAGCGCGATTTCGGCATGCGCGGCGTCTCGGCCAGCGTCCACTTCGGGCTGCCGCCGATGCCGAGGAAGCGAATGCCCATCGGCTCGGCGATCTCGCGCACGGTTGCCAGATGCTGGTTCGATTCCTTGCAGGTCTGGTGCAGGGTCTCAAGCGGTGCGCCCGACAGTTCGAACTGGCCGCCCGGCTCGATGGAGATCGCGCCCATGCCATGGGGTTCGGCAAGGCCGATGATATTGCCGGCGTCGACGATTTCTTCCCAGCCGAGCTTGTCGCGCATGCCCTTGAGCAGCGCCGAAATGCTGGCGTCGCCAAGATAGGGAACCGGGCTGTTGTCGGCGCGGAAGAAGGCAAATTTCTCGTGTTCGGTGCCGATGCGGAAGCGCTCCGTCGGCTTGCTCCCCTCGGCAAGGTAGGTGGTGAGTTCGGAAACCGAAGAGAGCGGTGTCTGGTCGGTGGTGTCGCGGGCCATGGGATTACCTTGAACTCTGGAAAGGCCCGGAAAAACCTGAGGCCGACTGGGAAGGCTGATAGGACCGCACTCAGGTACGGTGCAAGTGAAATTCTTTCAATAGAGGATCAAAAAAATAGGATTTTACCTTGATCCCCTAAAACAGGAAAGTCAGTTCCAGTCGCCGATTGCGGCCTGAATGACCGCCATCGCCGCAACGGCCGCCGTATCCGCGCGCAAGATGCGGGGGCCGAGCGGGATCGCTGTGACGAAATCAAGGCTGCGCAGCCTTGCTCTTTCGTCTTCGGAAAACCCGCCCTCGGGACCGACCAGCAGGGCCAGATGTTTCTCCTTGATGCCAGACAGCAGCGGCAGCGGGTTCTGCCCGGCATCACCCTCGTCGCAATAGATGATGCGGCGTTCGCTCGGCCACCGATCGAGAAGCTCGGAAAGCTTCACCGGTTCCGCCACGTCAGGAATGGCGAGGATGCCGCACTGCTCGGCCGCCTCGACCGCGTTCGCCCTCAGGCGATCGATACTGGTGATCTTGCCCTGCACGTGCTGCGTCATGACCGGCTGCAAAATGCCCGCACCCATCTCGACGGCCTTCTGCACAAGGTAGTCGAGCCGGCCGACTTTCAGCGGCGCAAACAGATAGTGCAGATCCGATGCCGGCGGTTGCGGCCGCGTCTCCTCGACAGGCGTCAGCAGCAGGCGCTTGCGGCTTGGAAAGCTTAAGACTGCCCTCCATTCTCCGTCGCGGCCGTTGAAGAGCAGAATCTCGGCGCCGTCGCCCATGCGCAGCACGTTGACCAGGTAGTTGAACTGGTCCTGCCCGACCTCGATCCCGACGCCCGCTCGGATGTCTGCCTCGACGAAAAGCCGCTGCATGCGGAAGTTTGCGCGCATGATTGTCCCCGGTTGCTGAACGAAAGTCCCTTAAACGAAAAGCGCGGCCATGAGCCAGTAGGTGAGAGCAGCCAGCGTACCCGAAGCAGGAACGGTGACGACCCAGGCGGCGATGATGGTCATGAAATGCGATCGGCGCACCAGCAGGCGGCGATGCGCCTCATCCGGATTGTGAACCTTCGGATCCTCGATCTCCCATTGCTTCGCCCGCATGCGCATGTAGTTCGCGCGGCGCTTGGAATGCCGATTGTACCATTCGCGAAAGAAGCCGACGCCGAAGACGGCCCCAACGGCGATATGGGTCGAACTGACAGGCAGGCCGAACCAGGACGCAACGATGACCGTAAGCGCCGCCGACAACGCAACGCAATAGGCGCGCACCGGATTGAGCTTGGTGATCTGCTCGCCGATCAGCCGGATCAGGCGCGGCCCATAGAGGAGAATACCGACCGAGATGCCGAAGGCGCCGATCAGCGTTACCCATAGCGGCGCGTTGTTGCCGGAAAGAAGCGCCGACGCGCCCGAGCGCACGATCGCCGCCAGCGGCCCGATCGCGTTGGCGACGTCGTTGGCGCCATGCGCAAAGGACATCAGCGCCGCCGCGCCGATCAGCGGCAGGCGGAAGAGGGTGCGAAACGCGTTGTTCTTGTTTTCGAGGCCCTGCGATTGCGCGGCGACAAGCGGCCGCGCGGCAAGCCATGCCAGGCATCCGCACAGGATACCGAAGAGGATCGTGGAAACATCCGAGAACCATTCGGTCGGAGCCACCTGAACGGAGAGATAGGCCGCGAATGCACCTGCCATGACGCCGATCAGGATCGGGATCCAGTATCGCGCGGCGGCGATCTTGTCGTCGCGATAGACGATGAAAGTGTTGATGAAGAACAGGAAGCCGGCGGCAATCAGGCCGCCAAGGAGCGGCGTGAACACCCATCCCGCCGATATGACCGCCATGACGCGCCAGTTGACCAGCTCCGGTCCAACCGCCGCAATGCCCGCCCCCATGACGGCGCCGACAATCGCGTGGGTGGTGGAAACAGGCGCCTTCAGCCATGTGGCGAGATTGATCCAGACTGCCGCAGACAGGAGTGCGGCCATCATCAGCCAGCCGAGCTTGCCGTTAGTGGCGAATTGCGTGGTGTCGATGATATGGGTGGAGATCGTCGTGACGACGGGTCCGCCAGCAATGATAGCGCCGAGAACCTCGAAGATCGCCGCCATGACAAGCGCCTGCGACATGCCGATAGCCCGCGCGCCAACGGCAGCGCCGACATTGTTGGCAACATCTTTAGCGCCGATGTTCATGGCCATGTAGGCGGCGAGCGCAGCAGCCGCGATGGCAAGCGTCGCATCGGGCCTGTCGAGCACGTAGATGCCGGCAAACAGCATCGCAAGGCCGAGGAAGATCAGACCGAAGCCGGGCGCCACCAGCCGCTGGGAGACGTGCTCGCTCGCATCCTCGACATAGCTTATCTTGTCGAGGTCCTTGTCGAGCTGTCGTTTAGCCAGTTTTACCGGTCGGTCAGGCATTCTGTTCCTTCTGTCGCTTGCCGTGCTCTACTGCCGCAACGGCAGCAATGCAACGGCGGCGATCACTTTGAAGAAACTTGGCCTTCGCTTGTTGTCTGCCGATTGCCCAGACGGCGGGAAAAGGCCAGGATCAGAGCCTTCAGCTCAGGTTCGTTGACGCGGATTGCGGCTTCCTCGAAGGAAACCCATTCCAGCTTGCGCTCGCCCTTTTCCTTGAAATTCTTGGCAAGGTCCGAGACTTCAAGCGCATAGACCTGCACCCGGCAGGCAATTTTGACGCCGTCGCGCAGCATCTTGTTATAGATGAAGGCGCCGAGCATTTCGGTCTCGACCGTGCCGCGCACGCCGGCTTCCTCATAGGCTTCCTGGGCAGCCACTTCGTGCGACAGCTTGCCCGACATCGGCCAGCCCTTCGGAATGACCCAGCGGCCGGTATCGCGGCTCGTCAAAAGCAGCATTTCCGGTTCGCCGCTCTTCTTCTTCACTCGATAGCAAAGCGCGCCATACTGCTGTCGCGGCGGGCGCCGAAACATGAGCTGCACATCATTTGCCAGTCGAGCGATAAGGGTCAATTGTCGGGTCACCTTTGAGTTTAGTAAAGAATCAGCCGTATATAAGCATTGTACGTTATACATATGGCACGTATTCGGTAAAAATGCGTATCCACCGGAAAATTTGATCTCCGTTACATATGGGAAACACGTCGCGATCCGGCCTTGGATCTCCGCCGAAGGATATCCTGAAAGCGACAATTCACAGGTATGGAATGCCGCTTATGTAATATAATCGTCCGGCACTTTCCATAGGTCGTCACGATGCTTTAGATGAAATCTATGTCTCGCCGTCTGCCGCCCCTGAATGCATTGCGCGTTTTCGAAGTCGTCGCCCGCTGCGGTAGCATTCTCAAGGCTGCCGAGGAGCTCGGCGTGGTGCGCGGCGCGGTCCGTCAACAGTTGGCTGTGCTCGACGCACATTTCGGCATGACGCTTTTCGAGCGAAACGGCCGTCGCCTTGAATTGACGGAAAAGGGCCGCAGCTTGGCCGAATCCGTTGCCGCCGCCTTCGGTATTCTGGAGCGGGCAGCCATGGAGCTCGAGGCAGCCGGCCGCCCGAAAATCAGGATCGGCGTGCCCTCCGCCTTCGCTGTCTGGTGGCTGATGCCGCGGCTCGGCGCTTTGCAGGCGGCGCTGCCCGACATCGATCTCGACATCATTCCTATCACAGTCGTCGAACCGCTGTCGCGTCATCCGGAATTCGACGCCGTGATCATGGGCGGCGAATATCGCCCGTCGCCGGATATAACGGCGATCCGCTTCATGGAGGACGAGTTCGGCCCGGTTGCCACGCCTGAGCTCGCCTCCCGTTTGAACCTCAATGACGGCCCCGATGCATTGGGAAAGGCGACCGGCCTCGGCATCCGCTCCGCACCGCGCCTGTGGGACGACTGGTTTGCCGAAAGCGGCGTGCCGTCTCGCGGTTTCGCGCGGCTGCAGCAGTTCGAGGATCTGCTCCTGGCAATCGCCGCAGCCCGCTCGGGCATCGGTGTTGCCATCGCCCCGAAGACTGCTGTTGGAGATGACCTCGCGCGCAAGACGTTGATTGCCCCATACGGCTTTATCCGCCGTCCGGCCGGCTTTAGCATTAGCTTTCGCACCGCGGACGCATCCAAGAAGCCGTTCTCGGCGCTTGGCGAATGGCTGACGCTGCAGGGTTCGCTGGAGCTTTGAGATCGGCCAAAGGGCAGTTTTTCTGCTCCTTGGCGCAGATTTATGTCCATGGACAGATCGTCCATTGCCGATAGGAATGATGCCGGATCAATCTCTCAGGCCAGGTCATTCTCATGGACAATGCTTCCTCTTCTCTTTCCCGCATCGACTGGGTCGGCCGCAGCTGCCGCCTCTTGCAGGCGACCGCGTCGGAATTTCGCGATACGCGTCCCTTCAAAGGCTTGTCGATCGGGACAGGGATTCATCTTGAGCCGAAGACGGTAGCGCTGCTGATGACGCTGAGAGCCGGCGGCGCGCAGCTTGTCTGCACCGGCAACCTGAACAGCACGCAGCCTCAGACTGTGGAATATCTGCGCAGCCAGGGCATCAAGGTTTTCGCCACGCAGACAACCGATCCGGCGGAGCACGCCGCCAGCCTGGACGCCATCCTTGCCGAAAGGCCGGACATGCTGCTCGACAATGGCGGCGATCTCTTTGCCCGCGTCGCCGAGCGCCCCTATGCCAATCTGCTTGGCGGCACCGAGGAAACCACATCGGGCCGCACGCGGCTGATGCCCATGCGCGACAAGCTTGCCATGCCTGTTCTCGTCATCAACGACAGCCCCATCAAGCAGTTCGCGGAAAACAAGCACGCCGTCGGCCAGAGCCTGTTCGAAAGCTATCTGCGCTTCACCAACCGCTCGACCAACGGCAAGCGGGTGACGGTTTTCGGCTACGGCGCCTGTGGCAAGGGAACGGCGGCCTGTTTCCGCAACGCGTTCTCGACCGTCAGCGTCGTCGATATCGATCCGGTCACCACGCTCGAAGCCCATCTCGACGGTTTCGTCACACCACTGCGCGAACAGGCGATCCGCTCTGCCGATATCCTCGTGACAGTCACGGGCTTTCCCGCAATCGTCACAGCCGCCGACCTGCCGCTGATCAAGGACGGCGCTATCCTGATGAACGGCGGCCATTTCCCGCACGAGATCGACGTCGAAGCCTTCCGCAACAGCCCTGAGGTTAAAGGCATCGATCGCTTCGAGGCCGATCACATCGAGACTTTCCACCTGAAGGATGGCCGCAGCTTCCATGTTCTGGGTGCCGGCCACATGGCCAACCTCGCCGGTCCGCGCCCCCTCGGCAATACGGTCGAGTCCATGGACCTCGGCTTCACCCTGCAGGCCCGCTGCCTGGAACGTGTCGCCAAGGGCGGCCTCGGTGCCGAGGCCTGCGTCGTGCCGGTCCCCGCGGATATCGATGCGATGGTGGCTGGCGCTTATCTGGAATTGGCGCGGTAAGGGGTGCTTCCATCTTCTACCCTTGGGGAGAAGATGCCCGAAGGGCAGATGAGGGGTGGAGCGAAGCGACGCTATGAGCGAAAGCAAATAGCAGTTTTATGCGTGTAGGAACCCCTCATCCCCGGCGCAACGCGTTGCGCCTGACCTGCCGGCACCTTCTCCCCAAGGGGAGAAGAGACCAAGCCGCACCCTCAATCAACCTCCACCACCAGCTTCCCATCCGCCCCACGGCTTTCGATCAGCGCATGCGCATCCCCCGCATTGGCAAAGGTGAAGCGGCGGCTGTCGAGTTTCGGCACCAGCCTGCCGGCCTCGGCGAGCTTCGTGGCCTCAGCCATGATCTCTCCGTGATGGACGCGACCTTCGCCACTCAGCAGCGGCAAGAGCGTGAAGACGCCGGAATAGGTGGCGGCCTTAAAGGATAGCGGCGCCAGCGCATGGGTGCCCCAGCCAAGGCAACTGACGACATGGCCGAAACGGCCGACGGCTTGGAACGCGGCGTCGAGCCCCGCGCCGCCAACCGTGTCATAGACGAGGTCGAAACCTTTTCCACCGGTATGGGCCTTGACGTAGCTTTCGATGCTCTCATTCCGGTCGATCGGTGTCGCGCTCAGGCTTCTGATATCGTCGGCCTTGCTCGCGCTATCGACGGCATAGACATCGGCACCGGATGCTTTGGCGATCTGGATGACGATATGGCCGACGCCTCCCGCGCCAATGACCAGCACCCTCTGCCCGGCCTGGACATGGGCACGGTCGACAAGGCCCTCCCATGCGGTGATGAAGATCAGCGGCAGGGCAGCTGCCTCGCGCATCGATAGATTGCCGGGCTTGACTGCGAGCAGTCGCGCATCGACGGCAGCATATTGCGCTAGGGATCCCTGGATGCCGCCGACGCCACCGGTCATCCCATAGACCTCGTCGCCGACCCGGAAACCGGAAACGCCGTCACCGATGGCCTCGACGATCCCGGCAAGATCGATGCCGAGAATGGCGGGCAGGGGGTGGCGGGCATGCCCTGCTGCGCCCGCCCTGATCTTGGTATCCAGCGGATTGACGCCGCTCGCCTTGATGCGAACGAGAACCTCTCCCGTAGCCGGCGACGGCTGCGGTACCTCAGCCAGCCGGAAAGCAGCGTTATGGCTGTCGACGACGAGGGCTTTCATGACTGTTGAAGTGGACATCGCCTTGCTCCTTGGCTTTCGATGTCGAGACTATGTTCCCTCGAATAAGGAATGGAAATAAAAGAGATCGTACGCTATCCATGCATTTTTGTTTGGATGGAGGTCCGGCAATGGAATGGAGCGACATCGAAATCTTCCTGGCCATTGCCCGCGAGGGAACGCTCGGTGCGGCAGCCAGAAAGTTGAAGCTGACACAGCCCACCATGGGCCGGCGCCTGAGGAGCCTGGAGGCAGCGGTCGGCCAGACGCTGTTCCAACGTACGGCGGATGGCTTCGTACTGACCGATGAGGGCGCTGCCATCATGGGCTATGCCGAACGGATGGAGGAGGAGGCTCTCGCGCTCCGCCGCTCGCTCGCCGGCCAGGGCCAGCAACTGGACGGAATGCTGCGGCTATCCTCATCCGACTGGTTCGGCGCGCATGTTCTCTCACCTGTCCTCGCGGAATTCTCCGCCGCCTATCCCAGGATCGTCGTCGAGCTGATCACCGAAAGCCGATTGCTCAGTCTCGCCCGCCGCGAGGCCGATCTCGTCTTCCGCATCGCGCCCTTCACGGAGCCGGAGGTGATTTCTCGCAGGCTGATGCGCATCGAATACGGCCTCTACGTGAAGAAAGGCGGCGACCATCCTCGCCTCGGCGATGGAACAGACGCCCGCCTGATCACCATGGACGAAGCCTTCGGCGGCATGCCCGATGTCGCCTGGCTCAAGCGTGTATTGCCCAAGGCCGAGGTTGCGATGCGCAGCAACAATCGCGATGTCCAGGCAACCCTCTGCGCCAACGGCGCCGGCCTCGCCGTCCTGCCACGCCCTCTCGGCGACAGCATTGCGGCACTCGAGCGCATTGAGGTCGACGGCGCTCCGCCCAGCCGTGACACCTGGGTCGGCTATCACCGCGACCTGAAACGGCTGGCGAGACTGAGGGCTTTGCTCGATCTTGTGATCGAGCGGCTGGCGAATTGAAGCAATCACCGCTCCCAGTAGGGCACCGGCCCATAGAGCTCCGCGAGGAAATCGATGAAGAGCCGCACCTTGGCCGGCAGGAACTGGCGGCTCGGATAGACGGCCGAAAGCGTGACATTGTGCGAGCCCTCATAGGCGGGCAAGACCTGAACCAGCCGGCCGTCCTGCAGCTCCTGGCCGATATCCCAGGTGGAGCGCAGTGCGATACCGAGGCCGGCTATGACGGCTTCGCGGATGACCTCGCTGGAATTGGTGACGAGCATACCTTCGGGACGCAGGGTCATAGAGCCCTTCGGACCATCGAGGCGCCAGGCGTCGTTATTGTGTGCCGGCAGGCAGACATGCCTGCGAAGCTCCTCGATATCTCCGGGCTGGCCTCTGGCGGCGATATAGGCGGGGGAGGCGCAGAGCACGCGGCGTACGGGGGCCAAGCGGCGGGCAACCAGGCTGGAATCGGTGAGTTCCGCAATTCGGATCGCAAGGTCGAAGCCGCCGCCGACGATATCGGTAAATTCGTCCGTCAGCACCAGATGGATGGCAAGCTCCGGATGCGCATCCATGAAGGCCTTGAGATGCGGCGCGATATGCATGCGCCCGAACGAGGTAGGGGCGGATATCTTCAGTGTGCCATGCATCTGCGCGGAACGGCCGGCTATATAATCCTCTGCTTCCTCCAGGCCGGCGAGGATCGCAAGCACGCGATCGTAAAAGCCCTGGCCGGCCTCGGTCAGCGAAATCTGGCGTGTCGTTCGCTGCAGTAGGCGGGTGCCGAGCCGATCCTCCAGCCGTTTGATGCGCTTGGAGATGACGGCCGGCGAAAAACCGAGCGCACGCCCTGCCAGCGACATGCTGCCTGTCGACACCACGCTTGCGAAAATTTCCAGATCGCCGAGATTGGTCATGCGTTGCTGGCCACTTTTTCCCCTTTTTACATAAGTGCTTAGCATTTGCGCCGAATTCGGGAAAGTGCTACGCCTTGAGCTACGAGGAAATGTGCGAACTATCTCCGGGGGAGGAGAAATCATGGCCCACGCCATTCCATTTCTGGCGCCGCGCGCCGAGGTGCTGGCGCGCCGTACCGAGATCGTTGCCGATCTGGTCGATCTCCTGCCGCGGGAGTGCCTGATCCATGAACCGCGCGAAGTTGTTCCCTTCGAAACGGACGGCTTCATTTCCTATCGGCGCGTGCCGTTGGCGGTTGCCCTGCCACGCTCGACATCAGAAGTCGCAGCGGTGATGAAATACTGCAATCGCTATGGAATTCCGGTCGTGCCGCGGGGAGCAGGAACGTCGCTGTCCGGTGGTGCCATACCGCAGGAGGATGCCGTCGTTCTCGGCCTTTCGAAGATGAACCGCATCCTCGACATCGATCTCGCAAACCGCACCATGACTGTTCAAGCCGGCGTGACGAACCTGAACATCTCCGAAAAAGTCTCCGCGGACGGCTTCTTCTACGCACCGGACCCGAGCTCGCAGCTGGCCTGCACGATCGGCGGCAATGTCGGCATGAATTCCGGCGGCGCCCATTGCCTGAAATACGGCGTCACGACCAACAATCTGCTCGGCGTGACCATGGTTTTAACTGATGGCACGGTCATCGAGCTGGGTGGCAAGGCGCTCGACGCGGCCGGCTATGATCTCCTCGGCCTTGTCTGCGGCTCGGAAGGCCAGCTCGGGATTGTCACCGAGGCGACGGTGCGCCTGATTGCCAAGCCGGAAGGGGCAAGGCCGGTGCTCTTCGGCTTCGACACGTCGGAACAGGCAGGCTCCTGCGTGTCAGATATCATTGCGTCCGGCATCATTCCCGTTGCCATCGAATTCATGGACAAGCCGGCGATCGAGATCTGCGAAGCCTTTGCCCAGGCCGGCTATCCGCTCGATGTCGGCGCGCTGCTGATCGTCGAGGTCGAGGGGTCGGAGGCGGAAATGGATGCGATGTTGAAAAGCATTGTCGATATCGCCCGCAACCATGGCGTCAAGACCGTGCGCGAATGCCAGTCGGCAACAGAGGCGGCGCTGATCTGGAAGGGCCGCAAATCTGCCTTCGGCGCGACCGGCCGCATCGCCGATTATATCTGCATGGACGGCACGGTGCCGCTGAGCCAGCTCTCCTATGTGCTGAAGAAGACCTCCGAGATCGTCGATCATTATGGCCTGCGCGTCGCCAACGTCTTCCACGCCGGCGATGGCAACATGCATCCGCTGATCCTCTTCAACGCCAATGACCCCGAAGATGCCGCAAAGGCCGAAGCTGCCGGCAACGATATCCTGCGGCTCTGCGTCGACGCCGGCGGCTGCCTGACCGGTGAACACGGCGTCGGCATCGAGAAGCGCGACCTGATGCGCCACCAATATGCCGAGGCAGACCTCAAGCAGATGATGGCGGTCCGCTCCGCCTTCGATCCGGGCTGGATCCTCAATCCATCCAAGGTCTTCCCCCTCGATGGACGCAGCGCCGCATGAGCGACTTGATACCGACGACAGAGGAAGAGGCGGCGGAATTCATCCGCTCTCATGCCAGGGTCAGCGTGCCGCTTGCCATTTCTGGTGGTGATACCCGCTCAGGCTTCGGCAATGCGGTTGCGGCAAGCGCCAGGCTCCGCTCGACGGGGATGAGCGGCATCGTCGCCTATAATCCCGGCGAGATGGTGATGACCGCTCGGTCCGGCACGCCGGTCGCCGAGGTCGAGGCAGCACTTGCCACCAACAACCAGATGATGGCCTTCGAGCCGATGGATCACAGGCCGCTGATGGCGACATCGGGCGAGCCGACCATCGGCGGTGTCTTTGCCGCCAACGTCTCCGGTCCACGGCGCTTCGTGGCCGGTGCTGCCCGCGACAGCATGCTCGGTGTCCGCTTCGTCAACGGCAAGGGAGAGATCGTCAAGGCCGGTGGGCGCGTCATGAAGAACGTGACAGGCCTCGACCTCGCCAAGGTCATCGCCGGCTCGCATGGGACGCTCGGCCTTTTGACCGAAGTGACCTTCCGCGTGCCGCCCGCGCCGAAGACCGAGGCAACGCTCATTGTCTCAGGGCTCAACGACGCGGAAGCCGCGCAGGCAATGGCAGCTGCAATGGCGCTGCCGGTCGAAGTCTCGGGAGCAGCGCATCTGCCGCTGACGGTTGCCTGGAAATTCCTAGGGGGCAAATTGCCGCAAGGTGAGGCGACCGTACTGCGTATCGAAGGCCTGCCTGATTCCGTCGACGTGCGGATGAAAAAGCTCGGCGCGGCCATGTCAGCCTTCGGCCGGGTTGCCCGCCTGGATGCGGAGAACAGCGGTCGGCTCTGGCGTGAAATCCGCGATGTGCTTCCCTTTGCCGATGGCACGGAACGCCCGGTCTGGCGGGTATCCGTCGCGCCCGGCACCGGCCATCAGCTGGTGGCAGCCCTCCGGCTCGAGGCGGGCGTCGATGCATTTTACGACTGGCAGGGCGGTCTGGTCTGGCTGCGCATGGAAGCAGAGCCGGACGGCGCCCTCATCCGCCGTTTCATCCACGCCCTCGGCGGCGGCCATGCCACGCTGCTCCGCGCGTCTGCGACGGCAAGGGCAGGGGAGGCCGCCTTCCAGCCGCAGCCCGAAGCTGTCGCGCTGTTGTCGCAGGGGGTCAAGGCGAGCTTCGATCCGGCAGGGATTTTCAATCCGGGGAAGATGGGGTGATGGCGATGTCGAGTGCCACGACCTTCCGAGAGAGGCTCGATTAATGCAAACCAACTTCACCGCCGAACAGCTTGCAGATCCCGATGTGGCCGAATCGGAAAAGATCCTGCGCAAATGTGTGCATTGCGGCTTCTGCACGGCGACCTGTCCCACCTATGTGACGCTCGGCAACGAGCTCGATAGTCCGCGCGGGCGAATCTATCTGATCAAGGACATGCTGGAAAATGGCCGTCCGGCCGATACCGAGGTGGTCACCCATATCGACCGTTGCCTGTCCTGCCTCGCCTGCGTGACCACCTGTCCGTCCGGCGTCGACTATATGCATCTGGTCGACCATGCCCGTGCGCATATCGAAAACACTTACCAGCGCCCCTTCATGGACCGGCTGACGCGCGGCATCCTGGCGGCGGTGTTGCCCTATCCCGGCCGTTTTCGCCTCGCCCTCAATCTTGCGAGGCTCGGCCGTCCCCTCAAGGGGTTGCTGAAGGGCATGCCGGCGCTGAAACCTTTTGTGGCCATGCTCGACCTCGCCCCACGCTCCGTTCCAGCGCCCTCATCATTCTCAAGTCCCGGCTTGCATCCCGCCGAGGGGCCGATGCACGGCCGCGTTGCGATCCTGACCGGATGCGCCCAGCCGGTGCTCGACCCAGCGATCAATGCAGCGACGATTCGGCTGCTCACAAGGCTCGGCATCGAGGTCGTCGGGCCAGAGGGCGAGGGGTGCTGCGGCTCGCTGGTTCATCATATGGGGCGCAAGGAACAGGCGCTCGAAAGCGCGCGGTCGAATGTCGATGTATGGACACGCGAGATCGACAATGGCGGCCTCGACGCCATCATCATCACGGCATCAGGCTGCGGCACGACGATCAAGGATTATGGTCATATGCTGCGTCTCGATCCCGCCTATGCCGAAAAGGCGGCGAAGATTTCGGCGCTCGCAAAGGATGTCACCGAATATCTGGCGACCCTGGATTTACCTACCCATTTGCCGCGCGGCATCACTGTCGCCTATCATTCCGCCTGCTCCATGCAGCATGGCCAAAGGATAACAGGCCTGCCCAAGCAACTGCTTAAGGCGGCGGGCTTTATCGTCCGCGATCCCGCCGAGGGCCATCTCTGCTGTGGGTCGGCCGGCACCTATAATATTATGCAGCCGGAAATCTCCACCGAGCTGAAAGCCCGTAAGATCAGGAACATCGAAGCGACGAAACCGGATATCATCGCAACCGGCAATATTGGCTGCATTACCCAGATCGCAACCGGAACTGATATTCCCATCCTCCATACCGTAGAATTGCTCGATTGGATTTATGGGGGCGAACTTCCGGGAAAATTAAGAGGCCTCAAAATAGCATAGTCACAGCGGGAGACATTGCGTCCCCGATAATGGGAGATCACAGCATGCGGCATCTGTTCTTCCTGGCGGCGGCAATGATTATCGGTATCGAACCGACTTACGCCGCAAATCGCTACAACTGTGCGGTCGACGACACGAATATCAAGTTGAATATCGATGCAGGCTTTGCTGAAGACGGCGGCCACAAGCTCAACCATTTTCGTGGTGCCTTGGTCACAAAGTCCGACCGCGTTCCGGAAGGCTTCCGGCGGCTGATGCTCGACTCCGATCAGCTCATGCAGAGCTGGGCGTCCGATAGCGAGTTACGCTTGAGGATCTATGCGCAGAACGACGTTGATGATCCCGCCAACAATTTCGACCTCTTGCTCACGGTCGATGGCAGCGCGAACCCCATGCGGGGAAATTATCTTCTGACCTTTAATGCCAAGGGTCAGTCACAGCCGGCACAGTTCAAGGGCCGGCTGACCTGTTCCGAGCAATAAGAGCTTGCCGCCAACGGCGGCACGCTCGCAACGTCAGAAGTTGAAGGACACGCCGAAGTTCAGGGCGTTGGTGAAGACATTCGTCTTCAGCGTTGCACCGCTATCGATCGGAACGTCGTTCACGAAGCTGTAGTTGCCCTTGTACTCGAGGAACGTCGACCAGTGCTTGGTGATCTGGTAGCTGACGCCCGCCTGGGCCTGCAGCGCGAGACCGCCGAACTCATAATCGAAGGTCCGGCCCGATGCCCGGGTGACCTCGACATGCGGAACGTTGATGCCGGCGCCGAGACCGACATACGGCGTCCACTTGCGGCTCGGATCCTGGAAGCGATAGAGCCCGTTGACCGTAAGCAGGTTAAGGCCGTCGGTGAATTCGAAATGGCTCCAGCCCGGCGTGTTGCCGAGGTCGCCATAGACCTTGGCATGGGTATAGTCGAGGCTGATGCCCCAATCGGGCTTGTTGAGGTCGTCCAGCCACCACGTGCCGCGGATACCGTAATAGGGCGGGTTCGCGAAGGACTTGCCCGACCAGTTCGGATCGAAATCGGCACCATCAGATGTCTTGACGTTGCTGCCGGTTGCTCCCTGCACGCCGCCATAGATGGAGAGCTGCATTTCAGCAGAGGCAGTGCCCGCAACGGAAACGAGGGCGGCGAGAGTCAGTGCGGCAAGGGCCGACTGGCGAATGCGGCATGCACGATTCATTTGGATTCCCCGGATCGCAATGGAACCGCATTGATGGCTGCCTTTCGTGACAACGCTATTACAGTTCCGACTCTGTAAACTGCATAATCGGCGAATCTGACAGTAAACTGAAAGGGGCAGCCCTTGGCTGCCCCCCTTCCGAAACGCAATTCACGACAGTTGCAAATCAGCCACCGAGGCCGAACAGCGTGCGCAGGACGTCGACCCCGCGATCCTGGTAGCTGACCTCGCCCTGCTTGTTGCCGGGGCCGACGACGATGACCTTGGTGCCAACAGGGACGCGATCGTAGAGCTCGGTCACGTCCTGGTTCATCATGCGGATGCAGCCGGAAGAAAGGTTGAGGCCGATCGTCCAGGGCTGGTTGGTCCCGTGAATGCGGAAGATCGTGTCGTGGCCGTTCTGGTAGAGATACATGGCACGTGCGCCGAGCGGATTGTCCGGACCGCCGGGCATGAAGGGCGGGATCTTGTGTCCTTCCTTGGCTTCGCGGACCCGCATTTCAGCAGGGGGCGTCCATGTCGGCCATTCGGCCTTGCGCCCGACATTCACCACGCCGGACCAGCCGAAACCGTCGCGACCGACGCCAATGCCGTAGCGGGTGGCGCGGTTGTTGCCTTCGACGAGATAGAGAAACTTATTGTTGGTATCGACGATGATGGTGCCCGGAGCCTCATCGGTCGCCAGTCGGACCAGACGCTTGTGAAACTGCGGCTTGATCTGGTTGGTCGGCTTGATGCCGCGGACTGCGTCCGTCGCCGTCGTCGTGGGGCCTGCGTCAGCGACAGCCATCATGCATGCCATCGCAACGGCGCTCGCCGCCACGAGCCGTATAAAATGCTTCATCCTGAATTCCCCTCGTGTACAAATCGCACGGGAGGCTAATCAAACCGGATTAGATTTCAAGCTCAAGAAGGCGACAACACGGTTTTTTGTACGATGGCGAGCAGATAAACTGGCCGCTCGCCACCCTTAATTGCGAATTTACATCACGATGACGCGGGTGCCGACCTTGACGCGGTCGTAGAGGTCGGTGACGTCCTCGTTTCGCAGACGGATGCAGCCAGAGGAAACGGCATTGCCGATCGTCCAGGGAGCGTTGGTTCCGTGAATGCGATAGAGCGTGGAGCCGAGATACATGGCGCGGGCGCCGAGCGGGTTTGCCTCGCCGCCTTCCATATGTGCCGGCAGGTAATGACCCTTTGCAGCTTCGCGCGAAAGCATTTCGGAGGGCGGCGTCCAATCCGGCCATTCCTGCTTGCGGGTGATCGTATGGGCGCCCGCCCATTCGAAGCCGGGCTTGCCGACGCCGACGCCATAGCGCCGTGCCTTGCCGCCTTCCATCACGAGATAAAGGAAGCGATTATTGGTATCGATGACGATCGTGCCGGGACGTTCCTTGGTCTGGTAGTCGACCACCTGCGGCAGGAATTGCGGATCGAGGTGACCCTGGATCGCCGGGATGCCCGGCCGACCCATCGCGACCTGTTGTACCGGCGCGCCGCCGAAGAGCGGATGGACAACACGCGGCGCAAAGAGGCCGCGCGGCTGCTGCTGGGCGACAACAGGTGCCGGCGCACGCGGATAGACCACCGGCTGCACGCGCGCGCCGCCGAGCTGGTTGATCCACGGCGCGGTCAGATCGGGGCTGACGATGACAGGCGGACGCGACTGATAGCGGTCGTCTGCAAGAACGGGGGAGGCAATCAAGCCGGCAATGCCGGCCAGCAGCAGAAAGCACTTTTTCATCATCGGACAAACTCTCTACAATGGACCGAGGATGGGCGCGCGGGCACCCTTTCGATGGGGCATCGTGTCACCGGCGCGCCAGCGAAAGGTAAACGGGTGTTCATTAAAATGCCGCGAAGCCTATAAACTTTTCGTCAGGGTTACTGGCCGGTATGGAAAGAGGGTTTGCAAATGGTAAAGCTTAGAAAAAACAGGGGCGAATCGCAAAAATGAGCGGCACGGGCATTATCACTGGCGAGGACGGCAGGGACCGTTGTTCGTGGCACGGGGGGCTTCCCGAATACCTGCGCTATCACGACGAGGAATGGGGGCGTCCCGTCACCGACGATATCCGCCTTTTCGAGAAGATCTGCCTTGAAGGCTTCCAGTCCGGGCTTTCCTGGCTGACCATCCTGCGCAAGCGCGAGAATTTCCGCGCAGCTTTTGCCGGTTTCGACTTCGAGAAGGTGGCCCTGTTCGACGACGCGGACATCGAACGCTGCGTTGCCGACGCTGGCATCATCCGCCATCGCGGCAAGATCGTCTCGACGATCAACAATGCCCGCCGCGCCATCGATCTCAGAGGCGAGTTCGGCTCGCTCGCCCACTATTTCTGGACCTATGAGCCGAGGCCCGAGGAACGACCGGCGCGCGTCGACCGCGAGACGATTGCCGCCAATCCGACGACGCCCGTATCCGTCCGTATCTCGAAGGATCTGAAGAAGCGGGGCTGGACCTTTGTCGGTCCCACCACAGTTTATGCCTTCATGCAGGCTATGGGTCTCGTCAACGATCACCTTGAAGGTTGTTATTGCCGCCACGACGTCGAGGCGATGCGAGCCGCATTGGTGCGTCCATGAAGGGCCTCGTCCTCGGCCTCTCGCTTTTTTCCGCAATTGCCCTGGCGGGCCAGCACGTCTGCGCGCAGGACGCCGGGGACCAGAAACCGGCGCAGGCACAGGGTGAGCAGCCTCCCGAGCTCGATCCCGGCGAAACGATCGAAAAGCTGGGTTTTCCCGCCGTTACCATGCGGCTTGCGGGCTGGACGAAATTCGGCAAGGGCAAGGTCTATACGCTGCCGCTCAAGAAGGGTCAGCACGTAAGGATCACCTTTTCCTCGAAGAGCCGCTATGCCTTCATGGCGATCTTCGATCTCTCCTCCAGCGAAGACGAATCCTTCTTCGGTACGGATGAGGATGGGAACATCGCCGACGTGACCGTGCAGGCTGATACGACCTGGCTGATCAAGCCCTACTATTCCCGCGTCACCCGCCGCCGCGGCCTCGGCGCGCCCTATGAAATCCTGATCGACCCCAATCCGACAGGGTCGGTGCCTGCGCAATCGCAGACACCGGATCAAAGCGCGCCCGCCGATAAGCCTTCGCTCTTCCCGCCCAAGGCGCCTGTCGCACCGTCGCCGCAACCTTCGCTATTCCCGCCGAAAGGCGAAGCGCAACCACAATAAGCGTTTGTTGGGACTTTCCTGCTACAGACGATCTTCGTCTGCAGGGGTGGGGTCATGCTTGTTCTCGATCAGGGCGCTCTGTCCGGTTTTGGATGCGGTCAGCGCATGGGCATCGTATTTCTCGGTGCAGTCGTCGCGCAATTCGCCATGGTCGGCTTCGGTGTTTTTTGGTGGAAAGGGGACGGTGACAAAGTCGAAACCTTGAGGGGCACGCCATTTTTTACGCCCGCCCGCGTCTTTCTCGCCGGCATATGGGTGTTGGTCACCCTCATCGTCGCAATCATCTGCATGCTTCTGCGCACCGAAACGATGATCTCGACGGATGACAACTCAGTTGTCGAGACGAGCTGTTACGGCCCTTTTTCCGGCGATTACCAGCTTGATCGATCGAAAACCGTCGTCCACTACATCACGGAAATTTCCTCGGGCAAAGGGGGACGAACGCACGAATTAAACTATCTGGCACTGGAGGAAGCAGGGAAAGACCGGCAGCTGTATATCGTGCTGGACGGCAGCCACTATCTTTCAAATCTCGAACAGTTCGCGCCCCGGGCCATCAGTAGCTACCGAGATTACCTGAAGCAAAATCAGCGACCATCGTCTCCCCAGACTATCGTTCGGACACCCTGATGGCTAAGACAGCCCTTCGATCAACGGCCTGAGCTCGCCGATATGCTCGATCTTGCGGAAGCGCGGCGCTTCCGTCGGTTCTTCGACATGTTCGAGCACCCAGGTCAGCGCATGCGGTATGAAGACACCATAGCTGCCCGCGGCAATCGCCGGCACCACATCCGATTTCAGCGAGTTGCCGACCATCATCGCCCGCTCCGGTCCGTCGCCGAGTTTCGAGAAGATGCGGCGATAGGTGACCGCCGTCTTGTCCGAGACGATTTCGACCGCATCGAAGAAATCCCCCAATCCTGATTGGGCGAGCTTGCGCTCCTGATCGAAAAGGTCGCCCTTCGTGATCATCACGAGAAGGTAACGACCCGCCAATGCCTCAAGCGTTTCCTTCACCTCCGGCAACGTTTCGACGGGATGAGAGAGCAGGTCGCGACCGATGTCGAGGATCTGCGCGATGACTGACGCCGGCACCTCGCCTTGGGTAATCTCGATCGCAGTTTCGATCATCGAGAGCGTGAACCCCTTGATGCCGAAGCCATACTGGCTGAGGTTGCGCTTCTCGGCCTCCAGCAGCCGTTCCGAGATACGCTCGCCCTCGGCGTAGTCTCCCAGCAGTTCGGTAAAGAGCTGTTCGGTCAGGCGGTAGAATTGTTCGTTTTGCCAGAGCGTATCGTCTGCATCGAAGCCGATCGTCGTAAGCGGACGCAGAGTCATCAAAATATCCTCCGATGCTTCCTCGTCACAGGCCCGTCACAGGAATGCAAGCAAGGGAATCTATTCAAGTAGAGGAGAGAGGCAAGAGCGCCGGCGAGGTAACAGTTTTGTGAGGGCAAAAGGGGCTCGCGTTGAAAAGCGATCCTGGTGCATTATCTCGCTGCTCGCCAGGCATGTGCTTCTCTCCCGCCAACATGCGACGGCCAATAAGAAAGAAACGGACATTCGCCAGCCAGCGGCTTTGCTTTTGCGGCTGAACATAAGGAATTTTCACCATGCGTTATAATCAACTCGGCAATACCGGCCTGTTCGTCTCCGAACTTTGCCTCGGCACCATGACCTTTGGCGAAGCCGGCGCCGGTTCGACCTGGGGCGCCATCGCCGATGTCGATCAGGATACGGCCGACAAGATCGTCGAGCGTTCGCTGGCTGCGGGCGTCAACTTTATCGACACGGCCGACGTCTATTCCTTCGGCGTTTCGGAAGAGATCCTTGGCCAGGCGCTGCAGAACCTCGAAGTCCCGCGCAAGGATGTCGTCATCGCCACCAAGGTCTATGGCGTCATGGGCGACAAGCCGAACGATCGCGGTGCATCGCGCGGCCATATCATGGACTCGGTCGAAGAAAGCCTCGAGCGCCTGCAGACGGACCATATCGACCTCTACCAGATCCACGCGACCGACACGGTGACCCCGATTGACGAGACGCTGCGCGCCTTCGACGACCTCGTGTCCAGCGGCATGGTTCGTTATATCGGCGTCTCGAACTGGCAGGCTTGGCGCATCGCCAAGGCGCTCGGCATTTCGGAACGCAAGGGCTTTGCCCGCTTCGAGACCGTCCAGGCCTATTATTCGATCGCCGGCCGCGACCTCGAACGCGAGATCGTGCCGATGATGAACGAGGAAAAGCTCGGCCTGATGGTTTGGTCGCCGCTGGCAGGCGGTCTGCTGTCCGGTAAGTACGGTCCGGGCGCTCCGGGCAACGGCGAAGGCCGTCGCGCCAACTTCCACTTCCCGCCTGTCGACGAGAACCGCGCCTGGGCTTGCGTCGCCGCCATGCGCGAAATTGCTGCCAAGCATGACACCAACGTGGCAACGGTCGCGCTCGCCTGGATACTTGAAAAACCCTTCGTGACCAGCATCATCATCGGCGCCAAGCGTCTAGAACAGCTCGACGAGAACCTCGACGCCGTCAAGCTGAAACTCGACGCCGACGATATGGCCAAGCTCGACGAGGTCAGCGCGCTGGCTCCGGAATATCCGGGCTGGATGCTTCCCCGCCAGGCCGCCGGCCGCCGCCCGCAGCCTTTCGAACCGAAGGCTTGAGCGGCTTAGTCGCCCCGTGAAAGACAGACGCCGCCGCTGTTATTCGCAGCGGCGGCGTTTCCATCAGATCTCGACGACGATCTTGCCGAAGGCGCCGCGATCGAGATGGTCGAAGGCGGCGGGGACTTCGGAAAATGAATAGCGATGCTCGATGACCGGCTTCAGCCCGATCCGATCTACAGCGCGGACGAAGTCTTCGAGCGCCCGGCGGTGGCCGACTGCAATGCCCTGTATAACAGGCGATTTCAGCAATAGCGGTCCGGCCGGCCCCGATATATCGAAGCCCTCGAAGACCCCGATCAGCGAGATCCGACCATTCAGGGCGACTGCCTTTAGCGACTGGCCGAGATGCGGGCCGCCGACGATTTCGAAGATATGGTCGACGCCCCGGTCATTGGTGAGCTGATAGACCTGCTCGACCCAGTCGCCGGTCTTGCGGTCTATGCCATGACGCGCGCCCAGTGCCTTTGCCTTTTCGAGCTTCTCCCGGTCACCCGAGGTGACGATGACATCTGCGCCCTGGGCCGCTGCAATCTGCAGCCCGAACATTGCGACGCCGCCGGTCCCTTGTACCAGCACTGTATCGCCGGGCTTGACCTTGCCGCGCTCCACCAGCGCGAACCAGGCCGTCAGGCCGGCGCAGGTCAGCGTGCTTGCCTCGCCATGGTCGAGGGTTTCCGGGGCGCTTACGAACCAATCGGCGGGAAAGGCGACATATTCCGAGAGAACGCCGGGATGGAAGCCGCCGAGCGTCCGGTAGGGTGGGTTTCGGGCAGAGCCGAGCGGCTTGTCGTCGATCCAACCGGGAGCGAAGGTGGATATGACCCTGTCGCCGGAGTGGAATCGCGTCACGCCTTCGCCAACCACTTCGACCACGCCGGACATATCGGAAGCCGGCACGAAGGGAAATTGTAACGGCAGCCCCATTCCGGTTTCCCGGACAAGCTTGTCCCGGTAATTGAGCGAGGCGGCCTTCACTCGCACCAGCACCTCGCCCGGGCTGGGGTCGGGAACCGCGGCCTCGGTGAACTTCAACTCCGCATCGATGCCGACCGTGTCGAGCGTCCAGCGCTTCATCATTTTGGGCATGCATTTTCTCCCTGCTGATATCAAACAAGGATTTTCTTTTATCGTTGATCTGATTTCGCCAGTGGCGATAAGATTGCGGAACTTTGGTTCCTAATAGGAAACAATCGCGATGAACGATGTGATCTCAGGCATCCCGGAATTCGTGGAAGCCGTGGAGGCGGGAGGTTTTTCTGCGGCCGCCGTCCGAATGAACCTCTCCCGCTCGGCGATCGGCAAGACCATCGCCCGGCTTGAAGCGCGCCTCGGCGTCCGGCTTTTCCATCGCACGACCCGCACGCAGAGCCTGACTGACGAAGGGCAGGCCCTCTATTTGCGCTGCCGCCGTGCGCTCGACGAGATCCGCTCGGGCCAGGCGATGCTGGAATCAGGCAAGAGCGAAGTCACCGGCCGTCTTCGCATCTCCATGCCGGTACTGTTCGGACGGCGCTGCATCTCGCCCTTGCTGATGGAGTTTGCCCGGCAGCATCCGAAACTCGAACTCGATCTTTCCTTTAGCGATCGCGTGGTCGATCTCCTCGACGAGGGCTTTGATCTCGCCATCCGCAACGGGCCATTGAAGGATAGTTCCGGTTTGCTGGCCCGCAGGCTCGCGCATCACCGCATGCTCTGTTTTGCCTCGCCCGAATATCTGGAGAGCCGCGGCACGCCGCTATCTATCGCGGATCTCGATGGCCACGATTGTTTGGCCTATGTAAGGTCGGGCGAACTGCGAACCTGGTTCTTCTCGCAGGACAGCACACAGCAGGAATTCGTTCCCCCTGCGCGTCTGCGTTTCGATGATCTGGAAGCGATTGCCGATGCCGCCGTCGCCGGCATGGGGCTCGCATGGCTCACCCGCTGGCTGGTCCGCAACGATCTTCAATCCGGTGCTCTTGTGCCGGTCCTGAAGGATTTCTCCTGCATAAGCTACGAGGCCCATGCCGTCTGGCCGCGAACCCCGCATCTGCCGCTGAAGATGCGCGCGGTCATCGATATGCTGGCCGCAAGGCTGCCGGGAATGATGGAATGATACCGGAGCCAGGGCAGCGAGGAAATGCCGGAGATATCTCCGGCACTTCAAGTTGCAAAAGGCCTACTTGCCGTGCTTCTTCAACCAGGCGTCCATTTCGGCAATTTCCGCTTCCTGCGCCTTGATGATGGCTTCCGCCATCTTTCTAAGCTCCGGATCCTTGCCATATTGCAGTTCGATCTTGGCCATGTCGATCGCGCCCTGATGATGTGGGATCATGCCGCGGACGAAATCGACATCGGGATTGCCGCTGTAGTCGATGGCCATGTCCTTGTGCATCTTGGCATTGGCCTTGGCAAAGGCCTGGCTCGACGGCCCCTGGTCTCCCGTGGGCTTGCTCATGTCCATCGACATGGACATGCCTTTTCCGGACATCTTCATGCCGGACATGTCATCGGCGATCGAGGGGGCTGCAAAGGCGGATGCAAGCGCAGCCGTGAGGAGAATGGACTTCAAAGACATGCGTTTTCCTTTTCGCTGTCTGAGGATGCTGGATCGCGGGCAGGATGTCCCGCCGCGTCGTGAACAAGATGACGTCGTCAGGCAAGTCGCGGAGGAGGCGCCAGCGGGACAGGGCGATTGTCGTGAAGCGGATCGGAAAGGCCCGGTGTCGGATAGGAGAAGGCGAGCGGTCTATCCGTATCGATTGCAATGGAAGGCGGCAGGATCAGACAGGCGGCACAGAAGGCCACATGTGCCATATCTCCGGCGCATGGATTGCTACGATGGCCGGCGAACCCGCCATCGCCATGCATGCTCATCCCGCTCATGCCTTCCATTACCGGTGATTGGGCCATCTCGGCGCTCATCGGGACAGCGGAATCGCAGATCGGACACTCCGCTAGCGTCGGCATGGCGCCATAGAGCAGCCAGGCGATGATCATTAGGGCAATGGCGAAAGGGCGCTTCATGGCGGCAAAGATAGGTCACCGAGGATGGGAAGCCAACGGGGTTTCCGTCGTCGTTCTGCGTTAAAGCTTCGCCGCCTTGCGGAGCGCATCGTTGATGCGACCTTGCCAGCCCTTGCCGGTCGCCTTGAAGGCATCGATGACATCAGGATCGAGCCGCAGCGAAATCTGCCGCTTCGGCCTTTCCACCGCGGGCCGTCCGCGGGCGCGCCTGATGCTTTCGGCAAGCTTTGGGAAAACCTCGGCGAAAGGCCGGGCATTCTTGAAATCCTCTTCGGTCCACTCGGGGTTGTCGGATACGTCATCCCAGTCTTCTCCGGAGTAGCCGCGGCCCTCCTGAAATTCGGCAGGTGCTTCAGATCTTTTCTTTTCCATTCAGCAATCCCCTTTCTGTCTTTCTAGCCGCCAGCATGAAGATGATCGATAATCCCTCAGAGTCCAGCCTTACGAAAATCACGACAATAACGCCGTTACCAAGACGCCCGATGGCCATGAGACGTCCCATCTTCGCCGGGCGAACGACGGCCGTAAAAAAGAATTCGAGATCCAGATCGACGAAATCGAGCCCATGCTTGTCGAGATTGGCGAGGCGCTTCGGCTCATCCCATAAAATTCTCATCGGACAATACCTGAAAATAAAAGTGATACAATAAATCTTTGATTGCACCCAGGCTATTACACGCCGGATCTTGCTGCAATCACCTGATGAATAATCTGGTAGTCGCGGCTTTCCTCGCCAAGCGGCGCGACGGGCCATGTCCAGCGATCCGGCGCGAGGGGCGGCGTGATACCCAGCAGCAGATCGGCCTCCTCATGCGTCTTCCCCATCCGGTCGATGACGGCGTAGGAGATATCGGTGATCAGGCATGTCCTACAGGGAATGGCGGCAAGGCCTTCGATGTGGGCGGCGATCAGCCTGCTTGCTCCGTCTTGCACCGTGCCCTGTGGTTCGCTTTCGATCCTGCGGACGACGCCGCGGCCGATCTGCGATAGCAGGTTCGCGGATACGACGAAATCGAGGTAGGGCACTTGTCTCAGGAATGCCAGCGGCTCCGGCGATCCGCCGGAGATCAGTTCGTCATAGCCGGACAGGTCGCGCTCGATCAATCGGATGTTCCGATAGCCCCGCGCCTTCAGCCAGAGCCGCACCGATGCAAGATGGACGAGATCGATCAGCACGACGGTGTCGAAATTCTTCGCCAACACCTCGATCGGCACATCGCGCAGCAATCCAGAGCCGAGGACGACTGCGGTGCGCTTCTGCCTAAGGCCCGCTATCGCATCGAGAACCGCTTTCCGGCTGCGCTCCTCGTGTTCCGCCCATTCCTTGCTGCAACGGCGGGCACGCGACCATAGGTTGACCGAGTAGCGAATGAAGGGACGATGCGGCTTGGTTGTGACGGGCAGGGTGGCGAGATAGACGGCTGCTTCGGCAATCATTGTTCTTTATCGGTAAATTTCGCGTCGATGGCCGATCTCGACAACGAGCACGACAAGTTGCTGATCCCGGATATCGCAGATGATGCGGTAGTCGCCGATGCGATAGCGCCAAAAGTTGCCGAGCTTCGATCCTTGCAAGGCTTCGCCCAATTGACGTGGGTCGTCCAGAGGCGCAAGGCGCTCATAAAGGAAAGAGCGAATACGACGTCTGGTCTGCTGGTCAAGTTTCTGGACATTGCGGCGTGCAAGACGGTCGAACTCAATCGTCCAGGCCACGCCAGAATTCCTCGCCGCTGATGATCTCGGATTCCCCGTTGTTGAGCCGCTTTACGGCTTCTTCGGCCAGATAAAGATCTTCGAGATCTTCCAAATGCGTTTCTATCGCCTGGCGAATATAGTAAGTGGCTGTGCGTCCGGTTCGGTCAGCAAGGATCTGGAGCCGCTCATATGTTTCGTCTGGAAGCCGGATAGCAGTTTGCTTGCTCATGGCCTGAATTTTCCTTGGCCGATTTTTCTCTGGCCCGAATGTTCCTTGGGATGCGTGTATCCCAATTTATCATCTTAGTTTGCTGTCTGCCAGCGTCTGTTTTGTCGGCCTACACTTGCCGCACCCCGCCCAATCCGCTAGGTAACCGCCACTGTCATAATGACCGGATCGCACCTCAAAATGAACGACAAGCAGAAGAAACCGCAAAAGCTCAAGGCCCGCCTGCCGCGGGGCTTCGTAGACCGTTCGGCCGCCGATATCAGGGCTGCCAACGAAATGATCGCCAAGATCCGCGAAGTCTATGAGCATTATGGTTTCGATCCGGTCGAAACGCCGCTGTTGGAATATACCGATGCGCTCGGCAAATTCCTGCCCGATGCGGACCGCCCGAACGAGGGCGTCTTCTCGCTGCAGGACGACGACGATCAGTGGATGTCGTTGCGCTACGACCTGACGGCGCCGCTCGCCCGTCACGTCGCGGAGAATTTCAACGAAATCCAGCTGCCCTATCGCACCTATCGCGCCGGCTACGTCTTCCGCAATGAGAAGCCCGGTCCAGGTCGCTTCCGCCAGTTCATGCAGTTCGATGCCGACACCGTCGGAGCGCCCGGCGTCCAGGCCGATGCCGAAATGTGCATGATGATGGCCGACACGCTGGAAGCGCTCGGCATCAAGCGCGGTGACTATGTCATCCGCGTCAACAACCGCAAGGTTCTCGACGGCGTGCTGGAAGCGATTGGCCTCGGCGGCGACGACAAGGCGGCCCAGCGGCTGAACGTGCTGCGCGCCATCGACAAGCTCGACAAATTCGGCCCGGAAGGCGTGTCTCTCCTGCTCGGCCCCGGCCGCAAGGATGAATCCGGCGATTTTACCAAGGGCGCTGGCCTCGACGCGGAGCAGATCCAGAAGGTTCTCTTCTTCGTCGGTATCAAGGACTATGCGGAAAGTGCTGCGCAACTCGCCGACCTCGTGGCCGGAACGTCGCAGGGTGTCGAGGGTGTTGAGGAGCTGAATTTCATCGGCAGCCTCGTTGCCGGTGCCGGCTACAACTCGGACCGCATCAAGATCGATCCGTCAGTCGTTCGCGGCCTCGAATATTACACCGGTCCGGTCTACGAAGCGGAACTGACCTTCGACGTGACAAACGAGAAGGGCGAAAAGGTCGTCTTCGGCTCCGTCGGTGGCGGCGGACGTTACGACGGTCTCGTCTCGCGCTTCATGGGCCAGCCGGTTCCTGCAACGGGCTTTTCGATCGGCGTCTCGCGCCTGATGACGGCGCTGAAGAACCTCGGCAAGCTCGGCCAGAACGATGTCATCGAACCCGTTCTCGTCACTGTGATGGACGGCGATGTCGAGGCTATGGGCCGCTACCAGCGGATGACGCAGGAACTGCGCGCATCAGGCATTCGCGCCGAGATGTACCAGGGCAACTGGAAGAAATTCGGCAACCAGCTGAAATATGCCGACCGCCGCAGCTGCCCGATCGCCATCATCCAGGGCGGCGACGAGCGGGCCGAAGGCGTGATCCAGATCAAGGACCTGATCGAGGGCAAGCGCCTCTCCGGCGAGATTGAGGATAACGCGACATGGCGCGAGGCGCGTGTCGCGCAGGAGACGGTTCCGGAGGCAGCGCTCGTGGCCAAGGTCAGGGAGATTCTGGCGGCACAGGCGGAAGACAGGCGCCGAGCCGCGGACGGTAAGTAAGGCCATGGGCATCGTCGCACTTGATCATGTGCAGCTGGCGATGCCGGCGGGGCAAGAAGACAAGGCTCGGGAATTTTACCAGGATATTCTCGGTATTCCCGAGCGTGTGAAGCCTGCCAATCTCGCCGCCAGAGGCGGCTGTTGGTTCGAGGCGGGCCATGTCCGCGTTCATCTGGGCGTAGACCCCGAATTCAAGCCTGCGGGCAAGGCGCATCCGGCATTTTTGGTCGATGATCTCTCTGCGCTGAGGAAAAGACTTGAAGCAGCGGTCTGCCGTGTGGTTGAGGATGAGCCCTGGGAAGGGTATGAGCGGTGTTACACCTACGACCCTTTCGGAAACCGCATCGAACTGATGCAGCCGGTTGAACCGTGAAGAAAAGTATCGCTCCATGCCTTTGATCGGCCTACCTGATTTTGCCGAAGACCTGTTGACGGAGTTCACGAGCCGCAAGACGACGCGGGCCGAAACGCCGGTCATCCAGCCGGCGGAACCCTTTCTCGACATGGCCGGCGAAGACCTGCGCCGCCGCATCTTCATGACCGAAAGCGAGACGGGCGCGAGCCTCTGCCTGCGCCCGGAATTCACCATTCCCGTTTGCCTGCGCCACATCGAGACCGCGACGGGCACGCCGAAGCGCTACTCCTATTTGGGCGAAGTCTTCCGCCAGCGCCGCGACGGTTCGAATGAATTCTATCAGGCCGGTATCGAAGATCTCGGTGATAAGGACATGGCAAGCGCTGACGCCCGCGCCATCGGCGATGCGGTCGGCATCCTCAATCGGCTGCTGCCGGGCAAGGCATTGAGGGTCGTTCTCGGCGATCAGGCCGTGTTCGAGGCGGTCGTGCAGGCGCTCGGCCTGCCCTCCGGCTGGCAGAAGCGGCTCGTACACGCCTTCGGCAACATGGTGCAGCTCGAAGCGCTGCTGGCGCGGCTTTCAAGCCCGCAGCCGGTGACGGGGCTTAACCCGCGAATTCTGGAACTGGTTGCGCTCGGAGATGAGCCGGCGCTGGTCGCCCACATTGCCGAGACGATGCAGGCGACGGGCTACGCCAGCAATGTCAGCCGCTCGCCGCAGGATATCGCGCGCCGGCTGCGCGAAAAGCTCGTCCTCTCCTCGACAAGGATGGACGACGCATCCTTCGGCATCCTTCAGGAATTCCTGTCGCTGAGCGTCCCGCTGGACGACGCGGCCTCGGCGCTGGCAGGCTTTGCCGATGCTGCCGGCTTGAAGTTGGGGCCGGCGCTTGAACGCTTCGATGCGCGTGTCGCAGCCCTTGCCAATAGCGGCATTGACACCGCATCGATCGAATATCGCGCCGCCTTCGGCCGCCCCCTGGATTACTATACGGGCTTGGTCTTCGAGGTCACGGCTGATGAGACCGCGCCCGTGCTTGCGGGCGGCGGCCGCTTCGACCGGTTGCTGACGCTGCTTGGTGCCAAGGATCACATTCCCGCCGTCGGCTTTTCGCTCTGGCTCGACAGGATCGAAGAGGAGAGGGTGGCATGACAATCACCATCGCATTGCCCTCCAAGGGTCGGATGAAGGAAGACGCTTCCGCAATCTTCGAGCGAGCCGGAATGAAGATCTCCGCGGTCGGCAATGATCGCTCCTATCGCGGCCGGGTCGAAGGCTGGGAGGATGTCGAGATCGCCTTTCTGTCGGCGTCGGAAATCTCTCGCGAGATCGGCAGCGGCTCGATCGATTTCGGCGTGACCGGCGAAGACCTGATCCGCGAAGGCCTGGCGGAGGCCGACCGGCGCGTCGAATTCTGTGCGCCCCTCGGCTTCGGCAAGGCCGATGTCGTTGTTGCCGTGCCGGAAATCTGGCTCGACGTCGACAGCATGGCCGACCTTAATGATGTGGCCGCCGATTTTCGTGCCCGCCGTGGCCACCGCCTGACGATCGCCACCAAATACTGGCGGCTGACGCAGCAGTTCTTCTCCAGCCAGCACGGCATTCAGCTCTATCGTATCGTCGAAAGCCTGGGCGCCACGGAAGGCGCACCCGCCTCCGGCTCGGCCGATATCATCGTCGACATTACTTCGACCGGATCCACACTGAAGGCAAACCATCTGAAGGTCCTGTCCGATGGCGTGATCCTGCGCTCGCAGGCCTGCCTCGTCAGGGCGCGCAAGGATGCACACGAAGGCAATCCGACCGTTTCACGCATCATCGAAGCCGTGAATATGGCTCTCTGATCAACTATCTCAGAATACAAAAATGCCCGCCGTTTGTGACGGCGGGCAGGGATGCTTGGGAGGCTATTCGTCAAGTAATTAGGCGTGAGCGACCTGGGCACCGCGACGTGCGTCCAGCGAGTAGGCGCCTGCACCGTTGGTGGCGAGCATGATGTAGGCGCCGGCGAGCGTGATGTTCTTCAGGAAGTTCACGAAGTTCAGGCCGTTGATCCAGCCGTTTGCCATTGCCGGGAAGTCCGGAACGTTGACGGTCGGCAGATGGAAGACGACGCCGGTGAAAACACAGAAGGCAGCAAGCAGCCAGCCGACGATACGAACCTGGAAGCCGACGAGAACGCAAAGGCCGGTTACAAGTTCGAAGAGGCCGGCGACATAGGTCAGCAACGTGGCGGCGGGGATACCTGCGCCAGCAACCATGCCCGCGGTGGCGGACGGATCGCTGAGCTTGCCGAAACCGGTATAGATGAACATGAAGGCGAGCAGGATGCGCGCCACGAGTATGACTGTGTTGTTGACGTTGGACATGGAACTCTCCGCTGATGGGTTGATTGCCGGTCGGGCAATTTCTGGAGTGGAATATCCGTTGTTTCAGGAGAGTTGAAAAGATAAACAACCACAGACACTTTGTTCACAAAAAGAGAACGACCTTCAGCCAAAGCGCTCTTTTCATGTCCGTCGCATCCTTTATGGTGCTCGCGGCGTTTTGCTAAACCATTCCATACAAACCGATAAGTGAGACCCCATGGCAGATCTATCCTCTTTTCCGATCACCAAGCGCTGGCCGGCCAGCAATCCCGACATCATCCAGCTCTATTCGCTGCCGACGCCCAACGGCGTGAAAATCTCGATCGCCCTTGAAGAAATGGGCCTTCCCTATGAGGCGCACACCATCTCTTTCGGCACAAATGACCAGAAGAGCCCGGAATTCATTTCGCTCAATCCGAACGGTCGTATCCCGGCGATCATCGATCCCCATGGTCCCGGCGACAATCCGATCGGTCTGTTCGAGTCTGGCGCCATCCTCCTCTATCTGGCTGAAAAGACAGGCAAGCTGATCCCGGCCGATGCCGCTCGCCGCTACGAAGTCATCCAGTGGGTGTTCTTCCAGATGGGAGGCATCGGTCCGATGTTCGGCCAGTTCGGCCACTTCTTTAAATTCGCTGCCGACAAGGTCGCCAACAATTCCTATCCGGTAGAACGCTATCGCGACGAGGCAAAGCGCCTGCTCGGCATACTGGAAGCGCGTCTGGAAGGCCGACAGTGGATCATGGGCGATGAATATACCATCGCCGACATCGCAAGCTTCCCCTGGGTTCGCGGCGTCGACATTTTCTACGGGGGCAGAGAGGTATTGGAACTCGCAAGCTTCCCGCGGGTCATGGACTGGGTTGCCCGCGCTGCGGCGCGCCCTGCAAGCGAAAAGGGACTGAATACGCCGAAGCGTCCGTCCTAAGGCCCTCGTCCTCTTAAAACCAGAAAAGCCGGCCATTTTGGCCGGCTTTGCAAAGAGATCCGCTAATCCTGCGTCTATTGCCTCGCGGAGAGCTGGCTGCCCGGCTCCAGCTTGAAGCGCGGGAACATGAAGACGCCGACCATGCTGCCGGTATATTTTTCCTCTGTGCCGATCGATTCCCCGATGCAGAACACCGGTTGGCGATGACCGCTGGCGGCAAGGACCGTGGTGGAAAAGCAGAAGGACGAGGATGACGTTGCTGCCTGCTCGAACAGTTCGAGTATATGGGCACGGTCATGGGCTTCGTAGCAGCGCATCAGGCTTAAGAGGCCGCACTCGGAAGAGGTGAGGCCATGCATCACGGCACTCCAGCTCCCTAGTCTGATGACACCGTTCGCAAGGTCTCCGACCCAGCCTTCCGACACGCAGAATTGCGACAGGAGATCGTATTCAGAAGTCTGTGCCTCCGGCAAACCGGAAAGAAAAGGTGTGGCAAGATTGGCTTTGGCAATCTTAAACAAGATGTTCCCCAGATCAGGCGGGACTTCTCCACAGCCGCGCATTGTAACCAAATTGCATTTCGATATCAGAATGCTGCGACGGTGACCGCATAGCGCCGTCGCGGGTAGCGTAATGGAGCAGTAAAGCCCGACTGAAATTCACCCGGCGACATCATGGGCGCCTTGGAAATATCAGAACAAGCCACGTCGCTGCAGATAACATTGCATGTACGGTTTTCGCGCGCAAGTTTCAATTTTATTTAATTGCGCGCCGTACGTGTCGATTTGAGGAGGATTGATGAGCAACCCCAGCAAACCCCTTTAAATCGCTGGGGATGGACTTATAGAATGTTTTAAGAAAACGGCAATGGGGCTTTCGCCGCAAAGACAATTGTTTTGCGATCAATTCATCAAAAAGTTGTCATACTTTAGCCGGGGTGCATTAAATCCACGGGTAAATCATTTAATGCAAGAATAAAGAGATAATAGGCCGAAGACAACAGGAAATTGTTTTTGGTTGTGTATGATAGACGCAAAAAGGGCGGCCCGAGAGCCGCCCTTCGTCAATGCCTGATTGGCAAAGACATCTGAGTAATAGGCCTTCAGCCTATCACATCATGTCCATGCCGCCCATGCCGCCCATGCCGCCCGGCATGCCAGCAGGGGCATCCTTCTTCGGCAGTTCGGCGATCATGGCTTCGGTGGTGATCAGCAGCGAAGCAACCGAAGCTGCGTTCTGCAGAGCCGTGCGAACAACCTTGACCGGGTCGACGATGCCCATGGCGATCATGTCGCCATATTCAGACGTCTGAGCGTTGTAGCCGTAGTTGTCTTCGTTCTTGTCGAGAATCTTGCCGACAACGATCGAAGCTTCGTCACCAGCGTTTTCAGCGATCTGGCGAACCAGCGACTGAAGCGCCTTGCGAACGATGTTTACGCCGGCTTCCTGGTCCTGGTTCTCACCCTTTGCGGTGATCTTCGTGGACGAACGAAGCAGGGCAACGCCGCCGCCCGGTACGATGCCTTCCTGAACAGCAGCGCGCGTTGCGTTCAGAGCGTCGTCGATGCGGTCCTTCTTTTCCTTGACTTCGACTTCCGTGGAGCCGCCGACGCGGATGACGGCGACGCCACCAGCGAGCTTGGCAAGGCGTTCCTGCAGCTTTTCGCGGTCATAATCGGAAGAGGTTTCTTCGATCTGAGCCTTGATCTGGGCAACGCGGCCTTCGATGTCGGACTTGGCGCCAGCGCCGTCGACGATCGTGGTGTTTTCCTTGGAGATCGAAACCTTCTTCGAACGGCCGAGCATGTCGAGCGTTACGGATTCGAGCTTGATGCCGAGGTCTTCGGAGATGACAGTGCCGCCCGTGAGGATAGCGATGTCTTCGAGCATGGCCTTGCGGCGGTCGCCGAAGCCAGGAGCCTTGACAGCAGCGATCTTCAGGCCACCGCGCAGCTTGTTGACGACGAGCGTAGCAAGAGCTTCGCCTTCGACGTCTTCAGCGATGATGAGGAGCGGCTTGCCGGTCTGAACGACAGCTTCGAGAACCGGCAGCATAGCCTGGAGGTTCGAGAGCTTCTTCTCGTGCAGGAGGATGAACGCGTCTTCGAGGTCGGCGATCATCTTTTCCGGGTTGGTGACGAAGTAGGGGCTGAGGTAGCCGCGATCGAACTGCATGCCTTCGACGACTTCGAGTTCGGTTTCAGCGGTCTTGGCTTCTTCGACGGTGATAACACCTTCGTTGCCGACCTTCTGCATAGCTTCAGCAATGTCGAGGCCGACCTGCTTTTCGCCGTTTGCGGAGATCGTGCCGACCTGTGCGACTTCTTCCGAAGTGTTGATCTTCTTGGCCTTGGCCTGGAGATCCTTGACGACTTCAGCAACAGCGAGGTCGATACCGCGCTTCAGGTCCATCGGGTTCATGCCGGCTGCAACAGCCTTGCCGCCTTCGCGAACGATCGCCTGGGCGAGAACGGTTGCAGTCGTGGTGCCGTCGCCGGCAATGTCGTTGGTCTTCGAAGCAACTTCGCGGACCATCTGGGCGCCCATGTTTTCGAACTTGTCGTCAAGTTCGATTTCCTTGGCGACCGAAACGCCGTCCTTGGTGATGCGCGGAGCGCCGAAGGACTTGTCGATGATGACGTTACGACCCTTCGGGCCGAGCGTTACCTTGACTGCGTCAGCGAGAATGTCGACGCCCTTGAGCATCTTTTCGCGCGCGGTGCGGCCAAACTTGATTTCTTTAGCTGCCATGATTGAAACTCCTGAATTCGAGTTGTCCGGGCTTTGGGCCCGTGGCTAAATCGGAAAGGGAAGACGGCTGATCAGCCGATGATGCCCATGATGTCGGCTTCCTTCATGATGAGAAGGTCTTCGCCGTTGATCTTGACTTCGGTGCCCGACCACTTGCCGAACAGAACGCGGTCGCCAGCCTTGACGTCGAGTGCGACAACCTTGCCGGAATCGTCACGAGCGCCGGAACCGACGGCGACGATTTCGCCTTCCTGCGGCTTTTCCTTGGCGGTGTCAGGAATGATGATGCCACCCTTGGTCTTTTCTTCGGACTCAACGCGGCGAACAACGACGCGATCGTGAAGGGGGCGGAAGTTGGTGCTTGCCATTGTCTAATCCCTCGATCAAATGACATCAGCGGATCGGCTTGATCCGCACGGAACTGATGCTAGCACTCTGTCTCGGCGAGTGCTAGCAGGGGTCATTTAGGGACGGCTTGGAATTGAGTCAAGAAGACCTATCGCGAAATTTTGTGCCGGAATTATGAAAATCAGCGCAACTTAGTTTTGTTTCTCGAACGTTCCGAAAAATAGCGGCCTCGTTCGACCCGCCTGCCGCGCGGCCACGATTTATACTGCAATGCAAAAACCTTGGCGCCGCCCTTGTATTCTGGCGGCGGTTTTGCGACATGACCGCTTATCCTCATCAAGCGGCACGGGATCGGCATGGGAAAGCGCATCGAAAGCTTCAGCGAGATCAGCAACCATTATGATGTCGTGCTCAGCGATGTCTGGGGTGTCGTCCATAACGGCGTCTCTGCTTATAAGGAAGCATCCGTCGCACTCGAGGCAGCGCGCGACCGCGGCCTTACCGTGGTTCTCATCACCAATTCACCGCGTGTAGGCTGGCAGGTGGTCGAGCAACTCCGGCATCTCGGCGTGCCCGACAGCGCTTATGACCGGATCGTCACGTCAGGGGACGTTACTCGCTCATTGATCGCCAAGGGACCGAAAAAGGTCTTTCTGCTCGGCCCAAATCGAGACACGCCGCTGTTGGACGGTCTGGGTGTCGAACGGGTAGGGGCAGATGAAGCCGAATCCATCGTCTGCACCGGCTTTTTCGACGACGAAACGGAGACGCCGGACGATTACAGCGACATGCTGGCCGCCTTCCGCGCCCGCAATGTACCCCTGATCTGCGCCAATCCCGATCTTGTCGTCGAGCGCGGTCATCGCATGATCCCCTGTGCCGGTGCAATGGCGGCTGCCTATGCGCGGATCGGCGGCGAAACGCTGGTCGCCGGCAAGCCGCATGAGCCGATCTACGAAGCGACGATCGCGGCTGCCCGCGACGCACGCGGCGAATTTCCGCTGGAGCGCGTTTTGGCAATCGGCGACGGCATGCCGACCGATGTGCGCGGCGCGCTCGATTACGGCTTGGATTTGCTCTACATCAGCCATGGCATCCATGCGCGTGAATATATGGTCGAGGGCAAGACCGACGAAGCCGCTCTCGGCGCCTTCCTTGCCCGCGAGCAGGCCTCGCCGAAATACTGGATGCCGCGCTTGGTCTGATCCCCAGGCCTGATCCGAGGAGTGCCGATGACCGTTTTCCACCGCAACGAGACCCGTGATCCGCTACCCGAAGGTCTGAAGGGAGGCGTCGTTGCCATCGGCAATTTCGACGGCGTCCATCGCGGTCATCAATCCGTGCTCAATCGTGCGCTGGAGATTGCGGAAAGTCGCGGCGTCCCGGCGCTGGTGCTGACCTTCGAACCGCATCCGCGCACCGTTTTCAGGCCCGATCAGCCTGTCTTCCGGCTGACGCCGGCGCCCTTGAAGGCTCGCATCCTGGAAGCGATGGGCTTCCGCGCCGTTATCGAATACCCTTTCGATCGCGCGTTTTCGCAGCGCTCGGCCGATGAGTTCGTGCATTCGATCCTGATCGACTGGCTCGGTGCATCGGAAGTCGTCACCGGTTTCGATTTCCATTTCGGCCACGGCCGCGAGGGCGGACCGGCCTTCCTGATGAATGCCGGCAGCCATAATGGCTTCGGTGTTACCCTAATCGACGCCTTTCGCGACGAGAATGCCGAAGTCGTCTCGTCGAGCCGTATCCGGAGCCTGCTTGCCGAAGGCGATGTCGCCGAGGTGGCGGGCCTGCTCGGCTATCGCTATACGGTCGAGGCAGAGGTGATCGGCGGCGAAAAGCTCGGCCGTTCGCTCGGCTTTCCGACCGCCAACATGCAGCTTCCGCCGGAAGCTGAACTGAAATCCGGCATCTATGCCGTCCGTTTCCGTACCGCCGACGGCAAAATGCATGATGCCGTCGCAAGCTACGGTCGCCGCCCGACGGTGACCGAGAACGGCGCTCCGTTGCTCGAAACCTATGTCTTCGATTTCAGCGGCGATCTCTACGGCCAGGTCTGTTCCGTCTCATTCTTCGCCTATCTCAGGCCGGAGCTGAAATTCGATGGCCTCGATCCGCTTGTCGCGCAGATCAAGCGGGATGAGGAGGAGGCGAGGGCGGTGCTGTCAGGCGTCACACCTCTCAGCGAACTCGATCGTATTCTCTGCGCCTGACCCGGCGCTTGCAGGTGACGCGGCGCTCACAGGAATTGTGGAGATTTCAAGGCAAAAGTGCTTGCGCTCAAATGCTCAGGCACTATTCCTAATATTAGGGCTGCGAGGGATTCGGAGCGGCCCATAAAGGCGTGGTGGGGCTGCGCAAAATCTCCGAAAGGCGTCGAAAATCATGGATAAACGTTTTGGAACAGCAGCCTGCTGGCTGCTCATCATTCCCTATATCGGCCTTCTCTGGGTTCCCTTTTACAACAGTCACGATCCGGTGCTGTGGGGCTTCCCGTTCTTCTATTGGTACCAGCTCCTCTGGGTTCCCATTACCTCTTTCCTGATCTGGATCGCCTATCGGAGCATGCGCAATGACGACTGATATCAATGGCACGGCGCTTGCCGTCTTCATCTTCTTCTTCCTGCTCGTCACCGTCATGGGCTTCATCGCGGCACACTGGCGCAAGCCCGAAACGCTCGCCCATATCGATGAATGGGGCCTCGGCGGCCGCAGCTTCGGCACCTGGATCACCTGGTTCCTCGTCGGCGGCGACTTCTATACGGCCTATACCGTGATCGCTGTGCCTGCGCTCGTCTATACCGTCGGAGCCTATGGCTTCTTCGCGTTGCCCTATACGATCGTCGTCTATCCCTTCGTCTTCATGGTCATGCCGGTGCTCTGGAAGCGGGCGTCGGATTTCGGTTATGTGACCGCCGGCGACGTCGTTCATGGCCAATACGGTTCGCGCGGCCTTGAGCTCGCCGTCGCGATCACAGGCGTCATCGCCACCATGCCCTATATCGCGCTTCAGCTCGTCGGCATGGCTGCCGTTCTCAAGGCTTTGGGCCTGCAGGGGGAATTGCCGCTGGCGATCGCCTTCATCGTCCTTGCGCTCTATACATATTCGGCAGGCCTGCGCGCGCCGGCGCTGATCGCCTTCGTCAAGGATATCATGATCTATATCGTGGTGCTTACGGCAGTGGCGGCAATTCCGGCAAAGCTTGGCGGCTATGCCAACGTCTTTGCCTCGGCGGACGCGGCCTTCCAGGCGAAGGGATCGGGCAGCATCCTGCTCGGTAGCAACCAGTACGTGGCCTATGCATCGCTGGCGCTTGGCTCGGCACTTGCCGCCTTCATGTATCCGCACACGCTGACCGGCATCTTCGCCTCCAACAGCGGCAATACCATCCGCAAGAATGCGATACTTCTGCCGGCCTACACGCTGCTGCTCGGTCTTCTGGCGCTCCTGGGTTACATGGGCCACGCCGCCCATCTGACGCTCGAAAGCCCGAACGACGTCGTGCCGCAGCTTTTCAAGACGCTCTTCCCGAGCTGGTTTGCGGGCTTTGCCTTCGCCGCGATCGCAATCGGCGCGCTGGTGCCGGCCGCCGTCATGTCGATCGGGGCGGCCAATCTCTTCACCCGCAATTTCTGGAAGGCCTATGTCAATCCTGATGTCAGCCATGCCGGCGAGGCGAAGGTGGCCAAGGTAACGTCGCTGATCGTCAAGATCGGCGCGCTCCTCGTCATCCTCTTCCTGCCGACGCAGTTCGCCCTCGACCTGCAGTTGCTCGGCGGCATCTGGATCCTCCAGACCTTGCCGGCGCTGGTCTTCGGCCTGTTCACCAACTGGTTCCGCGCGCCAGGCCTGCTGGTCGGTTGGTTCGTCGGCTTCTTCGGCGGCACCTACCTGGTCTGGATCAACGGCCTGAAACCGCTGCAGGCGATCAGCCTCGGCGGCGCGCCTTTCACCGTCTATATCGGCCTTTTGGCGTTGGTGGCCAATATCATCGTTGCCGTGGTGATCAACGTGCTGACGCCGGCAAGGGTGGCCGCTAGGGCGTAATCTCGAAATCTCTATTGCAAAGACAGGGCCGCGGGCGGAAACGCCCGCGGCCCTGTCTTTGAGGTAGCGGCGAATCTCCTCTTCCTTTTCCTCCAAAAACGCCGTAATAACCGCCAGCGATGACCCAATTTCGGCTGTCCATAGCAATGCGAATTATTGGCCCGGCCTTCCGCGTGCAGTGACCTGCCGGAAGGTCCGGGTTCTTGGCGCTTGTTCAGAGCGCCGTTACGCCACAAAAATCCCAAACGAGACGCGCCTGTTTGAAGGCTGCAGCAAACGATTGTCAGGACAATGACCGACACCGCCGAAAAGATTGATTATTCGAAAACCCTTTATCTGCCCGAGACCGATTTTCCGATGCGAGCAGGCCTGCCGCAGAAGGAGCCCGAAACGGTTGCGCGCTGGCAGCAGATGGACCTCTACAAGAAGCTGCGCGCCTCCGCCGCCGGCCGCGAAAAATTCGTACTGCACGACGGCCCGCCCTATGCCAACGGCAACATCCATATCGGCCACGCGCTGAACAAGATCCTGAAAGACGTCATCACCCGCTCGTTCCAGATGCGCGGATATGACTCGAACTATGTTCCCGGCTGGGACTGCCACGGCCTGCCGATCGAATGGAAGATCGAGGAAGAGAACTACCGCTCCAAGGGCAAGGCGAAGCCGGACCTGACGCAGCCCGATGCGATGATCGAATTCCGCAAGGAATGTCGCGCCTATGCCGAAAAATGGATCAAGATCCAGGGCGACGAGTTCAAGCGCCTCGGCATCATCGGCGATTTCGACAATCCGTACCTCACGATGAACTTCCATGCCGAAAGCCGCATCGCCGGCGAACTCCTAAAGATCGCCATGAGCGGTCAGCTCTATCGCGGCTCCAAGCCCATCATGTGGTCGGTCGTCGAGCGCACAGCGCTGGCGGAAGCCGAGGTAGAGTATCATGATTATGAGAGCGACACGATCTGGGTGAAGTTCCCGATCATGGGCGGTCCGGCCGAGCTCGCCGACGCGCATGTTGTCATCTGGACGACCACGCCCTGGACCATCCCCGGCAACCGCGCCATCGCCTATTCGCCCAAGGTGGCCTACGGCCTCTATGAGGTCACGGCTGCCGAGAACGAGTTTGGTCCACGCCCGGGCGAAAAGCTGATCTTTGCCGACAAGCTGGCGGAGGAATCCGCCGCCAAGGCGAAGCTTGCCTTCAAGCGCCTGCGCGATGTGTCGGCCGACGAACTTGCCGTGATCACCGCTGCCCACCCCCTCAAGGGCCTCGGCGGCGGCTACGAATACGCTGTCCCTCTCCTCGCCGGTGATCACGTCACCGACGATGCCGGTACCGGTTTTGTCCACACCGCTCCCAGCCACGGCCGCGAAGACTTCGAGGCCTGGATGGATCATGCGCGCGAGCTCGAAGCCCGCGGCATCGACACCAAGATCCCGTTCCCGGTCGACGATTCAGGCACCTATACCGCTGATGCCCCCGGCTTCGAGGGCGCCCGTGTCATGGACGACAGCGGCAAGAAGGGTGATGCCAATGATCGCGTCATCAAGGCGCTGATCGAGCGCAACATGCTGTTTGCCCGCGGCCGCCTGAAGCATTCCTATCCGCATAGCTGGCGGTCGAAGAAGCCGATCATCTTCCGCAACACGCCGCAATGGTTCGTCTACATGGACAAGGACCTTGCCGATGGCACGACGCTGCGCAGCCGCGCGCTGAAGGCGATCGACGATACGCGCTTTGTTCCCGCCGCTGGCCAGAACCGCCTGCGCGCGATGATCGAGCAGCGCCCGGATTGGGTTCTGTCGCGTCAGCGTGCTTGGGGCGTGCCGATCTGCGTCTTCGTGAACGAGGAAGGCGATGTCCTGAAGGATCAGGCTGTCAACCAGCGAATCCTCGACGCCTTCGACGCAGAAGGTGCTGACGCCTGGTTCGCCGAAGGCGCGAAGGAACGCTTCCTCGGAAACGAGCATGATCCGTCCAACTGGGCACAGGTCATGGACATCCTCGACGTCTGGTTCGACTCGGGCTCGACGCACACTTTCACGCTGGAAGATCGCCCCGATCTGAAATGGCCGGCCGACGTCTATCTCGAAGGCTCCGACCAGCATCGCGGCTGGTTCCATTCATCGCTGCTCGAATCCGCCGCCACCCGCGGCCGCGCGCCCTATGACACGGTCGTCACCCATGGTTTCACCATGGATGAAAAGGGCCAGAAGATGTCCAAGTCGCTCGGCAACGTCGTGGCGCCGCAGGACGTCATGAAGGATGCTGGTGCCGATATCCTGCGTCTCTGGGTCATGACCACGGACTATTGGGAAGACCAGCGTCTCGGCAAGACAATCATCCAGACCAACGTCGATGCCTATCGCAAGCTGCGCAACACCATCCGTTGGATGCTCGGCACGCTGGCGCATGACAAGGGCGAGGTCATCGCGCTTGCCGATCTGCCGGAGCTGGAACAGCTGATGCTGCATCGCCTGGCCGAACTCGACAAGGTCGTGCGCGAAGGCTACGACGCCTTCGAATTCAAGAAGATCGCCCGTGCGCTCATCGATTTCTCGAATATCGAGCTTTCGGCCTTCTACTTCGATATCCGCAAAGATGCGCTCTATTGCGACGCGCCCTCCAGCCTGCGCCGCCGTGCAAGCCTGCATGTCATCCGCACCATCTTCGAATGCATGGTGACCTGGCTTGCGCCGATGCTGCCCTTCACGACAGAAGAGGCGTGGCTTTCGCGCAATCCTTCGGCAGTCTCGATCCATCTCGAGCAGTTCCCGACCATTCCGGCGGAATGGAAGAACGAGGCGCTGGTCGAGAAGTGGAAGAATATCCGTGCGGTTCGCTCGGTTGTGACCGGCGCGCTCGAAATCGAACGCAAGGACAAGCGCATCGGCTCGTCGCTTGAGGCCGCCCCGGTCGTGCATGTGACGGATCCGGAGTTGCTGAAGGCGCTTGAGGGCGAGGATCTCGCGGAGATCTGCATCACCTCGGATATCTCGCTCCTATCGGACGAAGGCCCGGCTGACGCCTTCCGTCTTTCGGAGGTTGCGGGCGTCAGCGTGGAGCCGAAACTGGCAGAGGGCACAAAGTGCGCCCGCTCCTGGCGCATCACCAGGGATGTCGGCTCCGACCCCGCTTATCCCGAGGTGTCTGCACGCGACGCTGCCGCATTGCGTGAACTTGCAGCCTTGCAGTGAAGAAAGTTACCGGATGAATTGCGTTTGCGCAGTTCATCCGGTAAAAGCTGCCTGAAAATGGCCCGATTTTTCCGCCACTGAGCGCAAGGATCGTGGCGGGCAATGAATGCACCGGCGCGGCTGGGAAGGGTTTTCATGATTGCGATGCACAGGGTTCGCGTAGGCGTCTGCTTTGCGGCACTTTTGGCTGGATGCGGGATGATGTCCGGCTGCATGAGCAGCCCGACATATGGTACCGGCAAGACGGCCAACGAACAGCTCTTCGATGACCTCAGCGACATCGCGTCCATTTCGGCTGTGGCGCCGAAGGACAAGGGCGTAAAATACCCCAACCGTCCAGGCCTTGTCGTTCCCGCGGAAAACAATCGCCAACAGCTGGCGCAGCCCGAGCAGTCGCTTGCCAGCAAGGACAATCCGCAATGGCTGGAATCGCCGGAAGATACCCGCAAGCGTCTGATCGATGACGCCGAGGCGAACAAGAACAACCCCAACTATCGCTCGCCGCTGGCGAAAGCCGACAGCGCCAGCGCCCGGATGACCGAAACCCAGCAGACGGCCGCCTATCGCGCCGCTCGCCAGGACCAGGACGGCACCTATATCGACCAGCGCCGCTATCTGATCGATCCGCCGCAGCAATATCGCCAGGTTTCCGATCCGGCAGCCCTCAGCGATCTCGGCACGCCGGAATCGAAGAAGGAAAAGAAGCGTAAGAAGGATGCCGAAGCCGCGCAGGGCAAGGCCACCTGGTGGAACCCCTTCGACAGCAATTGATGATCGAACGGCTCGGTCAACCGGGCCGTTGCATCTGCGGCCAGGCAAATCTCCGGCCTTAATTCGTGTCCCGCTTTTCCGCGAAAAATTGCTTCAATATCTGCCCGGCCTCTTGCTCCGCTAATCCGGAATATACTTCTGGCGCGTGATGGCAGGTTGGTTGCGCATAGAAGCGCACGCCGTTATCGACCGCACCACCCTTGGGATCCTCGGCGCCGTAATAGAGGCGACGGATCCGCGCGAAGGAAATTGCCGCCGCGCACATGGTGCAAGGTTCCAGCGTGACGTAGAGATCGGCGCCGACGAGCCGCTCCTGATCCAGCGCTTCGCAGGCCATGCGGATGGCCGCAATCTCGGCATGGGCGGTGATGTCGCGAAGCTCGCGCGTGCGGTTGCCGGCCTTGCCGACCACTTGGTTGTCGAGCACGACGACGGCGCCGATCGGCACCTCGCCCCTTTCCCCGGCGGCGGTGGCTTCGGCAAGCGCAAGCTCCATAAAGTGATTTGTCTTCACCATTCAGGTTTTTTCCACTTAACCGCAGCGGCGTGACCTGATAGGACACGCGAAAGGCCATTTGGGTCTAAAAATTCAGGCAAACAGCAAATGACAGTCAATGACAAGCCCAAGCGGCCTGGGTCCAAGCCCGTTTTTCGCGACAAGCAGACGAAGCCGGCTGCCAAACGCGGCGATGACAAGCCGGTGAAGACGGCCTCGGCAAAGGTCGCTGCGGTGGAAACCGAAGGCGGCGAAAAGGCCGAGCGCATTTCCAAGGTGATGGCCCGCGCCGGTGTCGCCTCGCGCCGCGACATCGAGCGCATGATCATGGAAGGCCGTGTCAGGCTGAACGGCGTGCTGCTCGACAGCCCCGTCGTCAACGTGACGCTGACCGACAAGATCGAAGTGGACGGAATGCCGATCCGCGGCATCGAGCGCACCCGGCTTTGGGTCTATCACAAGCCGTCCGGCCTCGTGACCACCAATTCCGATCCGGAAGGCCGCCCGACCGTCTTCGACAACCTGCCGGAAGAGCTGCCGCGCGTCATGTCGATCGGCCGCCTCGACATCAACACCGAAGGCTTGCTGCTGCTTACCAACGACGGCGGCCTTGCCCGCGTCCTCGAGCTGCCGACGACGGGCTGGCTGCGCCGCTACCGCGTGCGCGCCCATGGCGAGATCGATCAGGAAGCGCTCGACAAGCTGAAGGAAGGCATTGCCGTCGACGGCGTGCTCTACGGCTCGATCGACGCGACGCTCGATCGCACCCAGGGCTCCAACGTCTGGATCACGATGGGTCTGCGCGAAGGCAAGAACCGCGAAATCAAGAACGTGCTCGGCGCGCTCGGCCTCGACGTCAACCGCCTGATCCGCATCTCCTACGGCCCCTTCCAGCTCGGCGACCTGCCGGAGGGCGAGGTCGTCGAGGTGCGCGGACGCACGCTGCGCGACCAGCTCGGCCCGCGCCTCGTCGAAGACGCCAAGGCGAATTTCGACGCGCCGATCTATAATGCGCCTGCCGTCACTTCGGCCGATGACGAAGAAGAAGACGACAAGCCGCAGCGCAGCGTATCGAAGGGTGATCGCGCCAAGGACGATCAGCGCTCCTGGGGCGAGGGCCAGCGCGAGCAGCGCCCGCGCCGCGAAAAGCCGGCCGACAAGCGCGAGCGCGCCTTGAGCCGCCTCGATACGAAGCGTGACGATCACCGCGACGACGATCGTCCGAAGCGCCCGGCGCTCGGCTCGCGCCGCAACGCCAATGTCTGGATGGCGCCCGGCGCCCGCCCGCTCGGCGAAAAGGCGGCCCAGAAAGCAGCAAAGAATGCCAAGACCGACGCCAAGCGCGGTGAGCGCGACCGTCCGCAGCGTGGCGCACCCGCTGCTGCTCCGGCATCAGCGCCGAGAGTCCAGGTCAATCGTGTCCGGGAAGAGGATGGCGAGTGGATCCGCTCCAGCGAGACGCGTGATGACGAGGGCGGTTTCGGCCGCAAGCGCTCCTTTGGAGATCGCCCGGCGCGTGGTGACCGTCCCGAGCGAGGGGATCGTCCTGCCCGCGGCGAGCGTTCCTTCTCCGATCGTCCGGTTCGCGGCGACAGACCGTTTGGCGACAAGCCGCGCGGTGACCGCAGGCCGCGTGCTGAAGGCGAAGAGCGTCCCCGTGGTGAGCGTTCTTTCGGTGATCGTCCGCCTCGTGGCGACAGGCCGTTTAGCGATAAGCCGCGCGGTGATCGCCGGCCGCGCGCTGAAGGTGCAGAACGCCCTCGCGGCGAAAGGTCTTTTGGCGATCCCGCTGGCGGCGACAAGCCCTTCGGTTCCAAGTCTTACGGCGACAAGCCGCGCGGCAATCGCGGCCCCCATCCGGATGGCGCCGAGCGGCCGCGTGCAAAATCTTTCGGTGGCGAGCAGCGCTCCGAGCGCGCCGGCGGCGAGCGTTCCTTCGGGGAGCGGCCTGCTGGTGGCAAGCCTGCGGGCAAATCTTTCGGCGGCAAGCCGGGCGGAAAGTCCTTTGGCGGCAAGCCGGGCGGAAAGCCGGGAGCGAAGGGCTTCTCGGGCAGGCCGCGCGGTGACGGTGCAGGCGGTGGCCGGCCGTCGGGTGGTCCCGGCAGGGGCGGTCCCAAGGGCAAAAGGGGTTGATGGGCAGTGCGGATCGTCGGCGGTGAATTTCGCGGACGGCCTCTCGCCGTGCCCAAATCGAACGAGATCCGGCCGACAGCCGACCGGACACGCGAGAGCCTGTTCAATATCCTGAGCCATGCCTATCCCGATGCCATCGACGGCACGCGGATGATGGATCTGTTTGCCGGCACCGGTGCTGTCGGCCTGGAGGCGGCGTCCCGCGGATGCCGTCATGTGCTTTTTGTCGAGAGCAGCGTCGAAGGGCGCGGCCTTCTCTGGGAAAACATCGATTCTCTCGGGCTCCACGGGCGGACGCGAATGCTGCGCCGCGATGCCACCGATCTCGGCAGTGTCGGCAATCTCGAACCCTTCGACATGCTTTTCGCCGACCCGCCCTATGGCAAGGGACTGGGCGAAAAGGCCTTTGCGGCGGCGGCCAACGGCGGCTGGCTGGTGCCGGGCGCATTGGCGATCCTCGAAGAACGCGCAGATGTCGTCGTATCGGTACCATCTTCCTATATGTTCCTGGAGGAACGAACCTTCGGCGACAGCAAGATGCATTTCTTCCGCTATCAGCCGGTTTAAACGGTGGTTGGGGTGTCGAATGGCTAGCGCCGAGCGAGCGGGTTTCAGTCTTCTGACCCCGGCTGCATCAGGGCCTTCCGTGGCAGTCGCCTTCGGCGGCGGTGGTGCTCGCGGTCTGTCGCACATCCATATCATCGAAGCCCTGGACGAACTCGGCATCCGCCCAGTGGCGATATCGGGCTCCTCGATCGGCGCGATCATGGGCGCAGGCATGGCAGCCGGCATGAGCGGCGCCGAGATCCGCGAACATGCGCTGGCAACCGTCGGCAACAAGGCGGCCGTCGTCAGCCGCATCTGGGGCATGCGCCCGCAAACGGTGCGCGATGCCGTCGCCAAAGGCATTCGAATCGGCCAGTTCAATCTGGAGCGGATCCTGCGGGCCTTCCTGCCGGAGGAGCTGCCCGCCAAGTTTTCAGATCTCCTCATCCCCATGAAGGTCATCACGACCGATTATTATGGACAGTGCGAAGTGATCGTGGAGGAGGGCGAGCTTTTCCCGGCGCTGGCTGCTTCTTCCGCCATCCCCGCGGTCTTCATGCCGGTGCGCCTGCACAATCGCGTGATGATCGACGGCGGCATCGCCAATCCGGTTCCCTATGAATGCCTGATGGATATCGCCGATATCGTCATCGGCATCGATGTCGTCGGCGCCCCTGAAGGCGACGGCGCGCATATCCCTAACCGCATGGAAAGCATCTTCGGCTCCGGCCAGCTGATGATGCAGACTTCGATCTCGCTGAAATTGAAGCTGAGGCCGCCGCAAATCTTCCTGAGGCCGACAGTCGGCCGCACCGGCGTCATGGATTTCCTGAAGGCTCGGGAAGTGCTTGCCATGTCGGCAGGCGTTAAGGACGAGCTCAAGTTTGCGCTGGAGCAGGCGATCGAGGCGCATGGCTAATCGCCTGTATTTTTTGGCCGTGGCGTCGGATACTTATGCAGAGGCCGAGAACGAAACCACGAGCTAGGCTACGCATCGGCGGTCTGTTTTTCCGTCGGTGCAGCAAGATCGTCGTCGAAGACGTCCATCGTCCGCTTCGGCTTCATCAGCGGCTCCGGCTTGACCGGATGCGAGAACAGCATGTCGCGGCCGGCCTGCAGGCCTTCCGTCGTCTGCAGCACCAGCCGCTGTTCGTCCCGCTTGCGGATATCCTCTTCGATTGCGTAGGCATCGGCCTCGCCGATGCCGAGCGCCTCCAGCGTCCTGCGGCCGAAGAGCAGGCCGGATTCCACCGTTTCGCGCAATTCATAATCGACGCCGTTGTTTCTAAGAGCGATGGAATGGATGCGGTCATAGGAGCGCACGAATAGCTTGGCATGCGGATATTCGGTCTGCACGAGCTCCACGATCTTGTCGGTAATCTCACGATCATGCGTGCAAACCATCACGATCTTGGCTTTGTCGATACCCGCGGAGCGCAGCACGTCCTTGCGCGTGCCGTCGCCGAAATAGATGCGGAAACCGAAGGCGGATGCCTGCCGTATGCGGTCTGCGGAATAGTCGATAACAGTGACGTCACGGCCGCCGGCAAGCAGAATCTGCGCGGCGATCTGGCCGAAGCGCGAAAAGCCGATCATCATCACATCCGAGCCGGCACCTTCGAAATCCTCGTCCAGCTCCTCATGCGCATCGTCGCGCAGAAAGCGCTTTGCGAGCGCGGTGCTCAGCGGCGTGAGCGCCATCGAAAGCGTCACGATGGCAATCAGCAGCGAAGCGGTGCTGCCCGTCAGCAGGGCGCCGCTGGCACTTGCGGTGCTGAAGAGCACGAAGCCGAATTCGCCGCCCTGTGGCAGCAGGAAAGCAATGCGGATCGCGTCATTGTGTGGCGAACCCGAGACGCGACAGATCGAATAGATCACTGCCGCCTTGACGACCATGATGATGGGAACGGCCACGATGATGAGAAGCACATTATCGAGAATGACCTGCAATTGCAGCGACAGGCCGACGGCAATGAAGAAGATTGCGAGCAGCACGCCGCGGAAAGGCTCGATATCGGCCTCCAGTTCGTGCCGGTAGGAGGATTCCGCCAGCATCACACCGGAGAGGAAGGCGCCCATTGCCATCGACAGGCCGGCAAGCTGCATCAACGTCGCCGAGCCCATGACGACGAACAGCGCGGCCGCGATCATCGCCTCTCGCGCGCCGGTGCGGGCGATGACCTGGAAGAGCGGCGTCAGCAGATAGCGTCCCGCAATGATCATCGCGCCGACCGCGCCGACGGCGATGGCGAAATCGGGAACGGGATTGGTTGCCTCCTTCGGACCGTCGAGAACGGTAACCAGCGCCAAAAGCGGCACGATCGCAAGATCCTGCAACAGCAGCATGGAGAAGGAGCGCTGGCCGTAGCGCGTATTGACGTCGCCCTGTTCCTCCAGGATCTGCATGGCGAAGGCGGTCGAGGAAAGGGAAAGGCCAAAACCGGCAATGATGCTTCCGCGCCATCCGGTCACGCCGCTGAGATAGGCGGCGCCGGTCAGCAAAATGCCGGTGATGACGACCTGGGCGGTGCCGAGGCCGAAGATGTCGCGCCGCATCTGCCACAGCCGCGAAGGCTTAAGCTCCAGTCCGATGATGAAAAGCAGAAAGACGACGCCGAGCTCGGCCACGCCGAGAACGGATTCCCCGTCCCCGATGCCATGCAGGATCGGGCCGATCACAACGCCGGCAGCAAGGTAGCCAAGCACGGTTCCGAGCCCTAGCTTCTTGAAGATCGGGGCCGTGACCACGGCTCCGCCCAGCAGCAGGAGTGTTTCGGTAAAGAGGGCGTTGGGCGCTGACATCGTCTGTTTCTTTCATGGGCAGGCGGTGCTTCGGACATCCCGGGGAAGAATCGACATTCCCGCCCTTGATGCTTTTCGTAGTGCACAATAAATGGAACGCGAAGGAAAGGCCAAATCATGTCCTCAGAAATCGATTCCGCTCAGCTTCTTTCCCGTGCCAGCCAATTGATCGATCTCGCCCGAAAGGCCGGCGCCGACGCTGCCGATGCCGTCGTGGTGCGCTCGCGCTCTCAATCGGTCAGCGTTCGCCTCGGCAAGGTCGAAAGTACCGAATCCTCCGAAAGCGACGATTTCGCGCTCCGCGTCTTCGTGGGTCAGCGCGTCGCCAGCGTCTCGGCAAATCCGGGCTTCGACCTGCAGGTGCTCGCCGAACGCGCCGTCGCCATGGCGAAGGTCTCTCCGGAAGACCCCTATGCCTGCCTCGCCGATGAAAGCAGGCTGGCCCGCACCTACAAGGATCTCGAGCTGTTCGACTCGACCGAAGTGTCGACGGAGCAGCTGCGTGAAGCCTCGCTCGCCATGGAAGAGGCGGCCCTTGCCGTTTCTGGCGTCAGCAATTCCTCGGGCGCCGGCGCGTCTTCCGGCATGGGCGGCCTGGTGCTCGCCACGTCCCACGGTTTTGCCGGCAGCTACATGGGCTCGCGCTTCGGTCGCTCCGTCAGCGTGATTGCCGGCGAAGGCACCGGCATGGAACGCGATTATGATTTCGACAGCCGCCTCTATTTCGCAGAGCTTGACGATCCCGCCGAGATCGGCCGCCGCGCCGGCGAGCGCGCGATCAAGCGCCTCAACCCGCGCCAGGTGCCGACGGGCAAGGACCTGACCGTCATTTTCGATCCGCGCGTTGCGCGCGGCTTCGTCGGTCACATCGCCGGCGCGATCAACGGCGCCTCGGTGGCGCGCAAGACCAGCTTCCTGCGCGACCGCATGGGCGAACAGGTCCTGAAATCGGGCCTGTCGATCACAGACGATCCGCTGATCGTTCGCGGTCCTTCTTCCCGTCCCTTCGATGGCGAAGGCGTCGTCGGTGAGCGGATGGTCATGATCGAGGACGGCGTGCTGAAGCACTGGTTCCTTTCGACGTCGACAGGCCGTGAGATCGGCATGGAAACCAACGGTCGCGGCGTGCGCGGCGGCACCACGGTTTCCCCGTCTTCGACCAATCTGGCGCTGGAGCCAGGCGATATTTCTCCTGAGGACATGATCAAGGGCATCGGCAACGGCTTCTATGTGACCGAGCTGATCGGCCAGGGCGTCAACATGATAACAGGCGAATACAGCCGCGGCGCCACCGGCTTCTGGATCGAGAACGGCGAACTGACATTCCCGGTCTCCGAAGTCACGATCGCATCCAACCTCAAGGACATGTTCATGCGCACGACGCCGGCAAACGACATCGACCGCAAGTTCGGCGTCGCCTCTCCCACGCTTGCCATCGAGGGCATGACGCTGGCAGGTCTGTAAGGCGAGGTGCGCAACGATGAGTGATATTGCCGAGGCCGGTCGCCAGAACGATCTGGAGTTGATCGTCGATGCCGCCCGCCAGGCAGGAGAGATAGCCCTTCGCTACTTTCGCCGTGAACCGGAAGTCTGGTGGAAAAACGAGGGGCGCTCCCCCGTCAGCGCCGCCGATTTCGCCGCCAACGAGGCCTTGGCATCGATCCTCAGAAGCGCCCGCCCGAATTATGGCTGGCTCTCGGAGGAAACGGACGACGATCCGGCCAGGCTCAATTCCGAGACGCTCTTCGTCGTCGATCCAATTGATGGAACTCGCGGCTTTATTGCCGGACTCGAAATGTGGTGCGTCAGCGTCGCCGTGGTGACCAACGGCCGTCCGACGGCCGGCGTGCTTTATGCGCCGGCGCTGGGCGAGCTGTTCACCGCCGAGACCGGTGGCCCGGCATTGAAGAACGGAACCCCCATTGGCGTCTCCGATCGACCGGCAACCGAGATGCAGAGGCTTGCGACTGCCGAGGAAATGCTGAGCGGCTTCGATCCCGATTTTCGCAAGACGATTGAGCGTGCCAAGCATGTGCCGTCGCTCGCCTATCGTCTGGCGATGGTCGCCGACGGGCGGCTGGAAGGAACGCTGGTCAAGCGCGACTCCCACGATTGGGATCTGGCGGCGGCTGATCTCATTCTGGAGCGTGCGGGCGGCGCACTCGTCGACCTATCCGGCCATGCGCTGAACTATAATCGCCCCGAGCTTAGCCACGGCGAGCTTTGCGGCGCTCCTGCCGCCCATCTTGAGGCCTTTTTACGTCAGCTCTCCCATCGTCGAGATGGTTGACCTTTCGGTCAAAATCCCTCAGATGAAGGGGGGAGGAGAGAGACAGCAGAAAAGAGACAATCATGACGGACTCAAGCAGCAAAAAGCAGCTCCTGCACCTCGTATTTGGCGGCGAACTGGAAAGCCTTGAAGAGGTTCAGTTCCGCGATCTGAAGGATCTCGATATCGTCGGGATTTTCCCCGACTATGCGAGTGCGCTCGTGGCCTGGAAGGCAAAGGCACATCAGACCGTCGACAACGCCCATATGCGTTACTTCATCGTGCACATGCATCGCCTGCTTGACCCGGAATCTGCCATCAAGGGCTGATTTTCGTCCCGTGGAAATTTGATGCGGTCAGTTAAGGCGGCAATCTGCCGCCTGTCGTTCCATAAATACTATTTTTGACGCATTCAGAACTTAACTGCAGGCCTTCCGCCATAACAATAATCGGGATTTGGCTTTGATGACGATCAGCAGCGATCGGAGGCGAACAAGATGAGCAGCCTGAGGGCGCGCTTTGCCTTGGGTGCCTACCGCCTGGGCGGCATCGCGATCTATCCACTGATGAGCCCCTACCTCGCCGTCCGTGCCGCCAGAGGCAAGGAGGAGCGCGCGCGCCGGTTGGAACGTTTCGGCTATGCCAGTGCCAATCGCCCCCAGGGTCCGCTGGTCTGGTTCCATGCCGCAAGCGTCGGCGAGAGCCTCGCCGTCATGCCTCTCATCCGGGAAATCCGCCGACGCGATATTCACGTGGTCCTGACGACCGGAACGGTGACATCGGCCAGGCTGGTCAGGGAGCGGCTGGGCGACGATGTCATCCATCAATATGTCCCGCTCGACCTGAAGCCGGCTGTTCGCCGTTTCCTCGACTACTGGCAGCCCGATTGCACCATTATTGCCGAGTCCGAGATCTGGCCGACGACCATCATGGAGCTCGGCCAGCGCCGCATTCCGCAGATTCTCGTCAACGCTCGTATATCGGATCGCTCCTTCTCCCGCTGGAAAACCCGCCTGTCGCTGGCCGAAGCGCTGTTCGAGAACCTGGCGTTGGTGATTGCCCAATCGGATATCGATGCCGAGCGTTTCCGTGATCTCGGCGTCCGGCAGGTCATCATGTCGGGCAATCTCAAGGTCGATACCGACGCGCCGCCCTATGACGCCGCACTTCTTGCCCGATACGCAAAGCAGATCGGCGATCGCAAGACCTGGGCTGCCGTCTGCACCTTCGACGGCGAAGAGAGTGCGGCAGCGACCGTCCATCGTGCCCTGAAGGAGCGAAACAGCCAGCTGACCATCATCGTCCCGCGCCATCCCGAACGGTCCAACGAGATCGAAAAGATGCTGGTCGGACAGGGCCTGAAGGTCGCTCGCCGGACGCGCAACGATATTCTCTCGCCCGATGTCGATGTCTTTCTCGGGGACACGATCGGCGAGATGGGCCTCTATCTCAGACTGACCGAAGTCTCTTTCGTCGGCCGCTCGCTGTTCGCCGAGGGCGGCCAGAACCCGCTGGAATCAGCCATGCTCGGCTGCGCCATTCTGTCGGGCGGCCATGTGCAGAATTTCCGTGAGGCCTATCAGCGTCTTGCCCGCAGCGGCAGCGCCAGGATGGTGCGCGATACCGAAATGCTGGCCAAGGGCGTGCATTACCTGCTGACGAATGATTCGGCCCGACGCGGCATGATCGAGGCAGGTTTTGCCACGGTCCAGGAAATGCGCGGCGCTTTGACGGCGACGCTGAAGGGGCTTGAGCCCTACATCAATCCGCTGACGGTCAAGGCGCGGCTTCTTCCCAAAATGGCCCAGGGCTGAAGAAGAGGGCAGGGGGAAACGGATGACGGCGGAGAAGCTTTTGAAGATTGCGGGCATCCTGTTCGACAAGGACGGTACGTTGCTCGACTATGACGATAGCTGGCTGCCGGTCAATCGCGAGCTTGCCCGCATCGCCGCGAAGAATGATCCCGATCTTGCCGATCATCTCCTGCGCGAATGCGGCATGGACCCGGAGACCGGACATATCGTCCCGGACAGCCTGCTTGCGGCCGGCAATACGCGCCAGATTTCCGAGGGGCTGATTGCGGCCGGATCGGAGGTCGATCTTGAGGAACTCGTACACCGCCTGGATCAACTCTTTTCCAATGCTGCGGATTTCTCGGTTCCGGTAACGGATCTCAAGGCTTTCTTCGGCCGCATGCACGCCCGCGGCTACAAGCTGGGCATTGCCTCGAGCGACAATGAACGCTCGATCCGTCAGTTGGCCACCCGCTTCGGTTTCCACGACCATGTCGACTATATCGCCGGCTATGACAGCGGTTTTGGCAGCAAGCCCGAGGCGGGAATGGTCCTTGGTTTCTGCCGGGCAACCGGCCTCTCGCCGGAGCAGATCGCCGTTGTCGGTGACAACAATCACGATCTCCACATGGGCCATAATGCCGGTGCCGGCCTGAAGATCGCCGTGCTGACCGGGACCGGTTCGCGGGAGTCGCTGGCGGCTGCCTCCGACTACTGCCTCAACGACATTACGGAGCTGGAAAGCCTGCTCTCCGAACCGCAGCCGGCCTGATTAGGCAACGGCTTGCTTTTTCTGCCGGTTTGGCCTTTCTTTCATGCCAAATCGAATATTTTTGAGGGTTCTGCCCGCAACATCAGCTATGTGGGTCATGGGGGCGGTAAGACTGCATGGTATCTGAAGCACCGCCTTTCTGGTGGACGAAGCCCGATTGGCGTGCACGGCTCCTCTGGCCTCTTTCCTTTCTCTATGGTCGTGTTGCTGGCTACCGCATGGCGCATGCCAAGCGTGCCTCTGTTCCGCTGCCTGTCATCTGCATCGGAAATTTCACTGTCGGCGGCGCCGGCAAGACGCCGACGGCTCTCGCGATTGCCCGTGCCGCAAAGGAGAAGGGCCTGAAGCCGGGCTTTCTCAGCCGCGGCTATGGCGGCCTTCTCGATGTCACGACGGTCGTCGATCCCGCCCATCATCTCTCGACAGCCGTGGGCGACGAACCCCTGCTTCTGGCGCGCGAAGCGCTGACAGTGATCTCGCGGCGCCGGGCGGAAGGCGCGGAGCGTCTTGTCAGGGAAGGTGTCGATCTCATCATCATGGATGATGGTTTCCAGAGCGCCCGGCTGGTCATCGACTATGCGCTTGTGGTGATCGATACCATGCGCGGCATCGGCAATGGGCATATCGTGCCAGGAGGCCCCGTCCGCGCGCCAATCAGGCGGCAGCTACACTATGCTTCGGCCCTTCTGAAGGTCGGTAGCGGCAATGCCGCGGATGCGATCGTGCGCATGGCCGCTCGCGCCGGAAAACCGTTCTTCGCAGCCTCGCTCAAGGTGCTGGGTCAAAGCGATCTGGCTGGCCGGAAGGTGCTTGCCTTTGCCGGCATCGCCGATCCGGAAAAATTCTTCCGGACAGTCGGATCGCTAGGGGCGGAGATCGCAAGCCGTCGCTCGTTCGGCGACCATGAGCATCTGAGCGACGACGAGATCACTGACATGCTTGACGCTGCTACCCGCGAAGGGCTTGAAATCGTCACGACGTCCAAGGACATGGTCCGTCTAGCAGGGCGTCACGGCAAGGCCGAAGAACTTGCGCATCGCGCCCGCGTCATCGATGTCGAAATGGCCTTCACCGATCCGCGCGCGCCGTATCTGATCATCGACCGTGCGATGGAAGCCTGTCGTCAGCGTCGCATAAGGGAAGGGCGCAAGGCCGGAAAATAGCGGTAGCGCTTTCCGCAATTCCGGACGCAAACCGCTGCACGCTTTTGTTGGAACCGCTTAGCGCTTCTGGTTTGGCAGGGCGCCGGCGCGCTTGTCCGCTTCCAGCGCCAGCGCGACATTGGCATAGGGTTCCTGCCGGGCAACGCTCCAATAGCGCAGCTCATCGAGGGGAATATGTTTGCCGGACATGGCGCAGACGACATAGGAGCCGGGCATCAGGATCTGGAAGTCGCCGTCGAGATAACGAATTTTCGCCTCGCGATTTCCATGTCCTTCGAAAAGATTCATCGCACGCCGTCTCCACGTCCATCAGAAGAATGAAATATACTATACAGGCTTGCGCGCGTCCAATGGAGCACGCGGCCTCCACATCCCTTCGACTGCCTTACCCTTGCGAAACCGATTTTTCCAGCTTTTTCAGCTTCGGCCGAACAGTCGCTCGATATCCGAGAGTTTCAGCTCGATATAGGTCGGCCGTCCGTGATTGCACTGCCCGGAACCGGGAGTGGCCTCCATCTGGCGCAGCAGCGCGTTCATTTCCTCCGGCCGCAGCCGTCGACCTGACCGCACCGAGCCATGGCAGGCCATGGTCGCCGCCACATATTCGAGCCTGGCTGCAAGGCCGGAGGAGGTGTCCCACTCGGCGATCTCGTCGGCAAGCTGCCGGACGAGCCCCTGCGCATCCACCTCGCCAAGCATGGCCGGCGTCTCGCGCACGGCGACCGCGCCTGGGCCAAAGCGCTCCACCGCGAGCCCAAGTTTCGCAAGCCCTTCGGCATGCACCATCAGCCGATCGCAATCCTCGTCCGGCAGGTCGACGATCTCGGGAATGAGCAGCACCTGCGAGGGCATTCGCTTGGAATGCATCGCCTTGCGCAGCTCTTCGAACACCAGCCGCTCATGGGCCGCATGCTGGTCGACGATGACGAGACCGTTTTCGGTCTGCGCGATGATGTAGTTCTCGTGCAATTGCGCGCGGGCTGCCCCGAGCGGAAACTGTGAACTCGCCTCCTGGCCCTGCGGCAGCTCCGGACGCTGCGCCGGCGAAGCGTCCGCCCTTGCGGTCGGCATGGTCAAACCATCGAACGACGCCTGTGGACGCTCCGAAACACCGAGGCTGCCGCGTGAGGAGCCTATGGTCTCAATTTCCCTATCGATCGGTCGATAAGGGGAAGTCTGGGGGCTCCACGCCGCCCCGTTCGCGCCGGGAGACGGCCGCCATCCAGGTTGATAGCCGGCCCGAAACGCCCGCATCATGCCGTCGGCGCCTGTCGTTGCCGCGCGATCGCCTTCGCGCGCCAGCGCCTCGCGGACGGCACCGACGATCAGGCCGCGCACGAGCCCGGGATCGCGGAAGCGCACGTCGGATTTGGCCGGGTGGACATTGACGTCGACCAAGGCCGGATCGAGAGCGATCGACAGGACGGCCACCGGATAGCGCCCGGCCGGAATGGTCTCGGCATAGGCACCGCGAATTGCCGAAAGGATCAGCTTGTCCTGGACGGGGCGGCCGTTGACGAAAGCATATTGATGCGCCGAGTTGCCGCGATTGAAGGTCGGCACGCCGGCAAAACCGGTCAGTTGCACATCTTCTCGCTCGGCATTGAGCTCGATGGCGTTGTCCTTGAACTCGCTGCCGAGTACCTGAGCCATGCGCGCCAGGTGATCGTCGCCGGTTGCCGGGAACTCCAGCGTCGAGCGGTCGCTGCCAGACAGCACGAAGCGCACCTTCGGAAAGGCGATTGCCATCCGCTTGACGATCTCGGTGATCGCAGCCGCTTCCGCCTTCTCCGTCTTCAGGAATTTCAGCCGGGCCGGGGTCGCGAAAAACAAGTCGCGCACTTCCACGATGGTGCCGACATTGGCCGCGGCCGGCCGCAGATGGACCACTTTGCCGCCGGCAACCGCGATTTCCGCGCCGCCTTCGCCATCTGCCCTGCGGCTGGAAATCGTCAGCCGCGCCACCGATCCGATGGATGGCAACGCTTCGCCGCGAAAGCCGAGCGTGCGGATATCGTCAAGCGTGTCCGATATCTTCGATGTGCAGTGGCGTCGAACGGCGAGTTCGAGATCGGTCTGATTCATGCCGGAGCCGTTGTCGCTGACGCGCAAAAGAGCCTTGCCGCCACCGGCGGTGGCGATTTCGACGCGCGTCGCGCCGGCATCGAGGGCATTCTCGATCAGTTCCTTTGCAGCACTGGCAGGTCGCTCGATGACTTCGCCGGCCGCGATCTGGTTGATCAGGGTTTCTGTAAGCTGTCTGATGGCCATGGCCTATTCTCGGGGATTCGCTGCGTCGTGAAAAGGGAGAAAGGGCGCCATCGCGCTTCCGTCCACCCGATTGTGGGCGCTACCCTATGATTAAAAATTAATCTGACCTTAAGACAAAAATGACATTCTGCGCTGTAGTGCTTGAAATGATCGCAGGCAGCATTTTCGCAATTTAAGGCTGAGTGGCGCCGATGCTGGAATCGCCACATCCTCCGGCCGAGGGCTGTCTGTTTCAAGTCTCCATCCCAGCATGCCATCGCAATTGGCCCGGCCCTCGGGCGCCGGCCTGCATGCCGTGATACCGGAAAAATGTGGGAACCTAGAAAATGACCGCCGGTGTTGGGACGACAGTCGTTTCGGGATTGGAAGACGTGCCGCCGGATGCGAGTCTTCAGGCAGCGCTGCTCGATGCCGTGTGCGATGGCTTGACCACCGCGTTTCTCGTTTATGACCGGAACGATCTGCTGCTCTTTGCCAGCCGTCAGGTCCTGAATTTCTTCCCGCTGCCGGCGCATATCCTGCGCCCCACCACGCGCCTGCGCGACATGCTGGGCGCGATTTTCGATACCGGCATTCGTCCGCGCGACGCGTCGGCCAATTCCAATGCCGCCGTCAATCGCGAAAACTGGATATCGCAGAACATAGCCTCGCATTGGCGCGAGCGCTTCGAAACCGTCGAGCGCCATGGTGCCGATCGATGGATCCGCTTCGTCAAGCGCCGCCTTCCGTCCGGCTTCGGCATCTGCATCATTTCGGATATTTCCGAGGAGAAGAAGCGCGAAGATCAATGGCGCGCCGATCTCGAACGCGTGCAGCTGACCGAAGACATCCTCGACAATCTGCCTTTCCCGCTGTTCGTCAAAGACCGGGAAATGACCTATGTCGCGGTCAACAAGGCTTTCTGCAGCAAATACCAGACGACAGCTGACGAAGTGCTGGGCAGGAAAGGCGTCGATCTCTTTTCCAGCGAAGTCGCCATTCGTTTCGAGGAGAGCGACCGCCACGTACTGGAAACCGGCGAGATGTCCATCTCGCGGCAGCGACAGATCGCACGCGACGGCATCGAACGCGACATCGTCACGCGCAAGCAGAGGATCGGCAAGCCGGGCCGCTATTTCCTGGTCGCGACCATGCAGGACCTTCCGAAGGAGGGCGGGGATTTCGACGAGTTCACCCTGGCCTCCTCGATCAAGGAATCCGGTGACCTGTCCTACCGGCGCGCCTATGTGCCGGCGGCCGCCTTGCATGCCGCCTCTCAGAAACCCGTCGCGATGGAGACCTTCGTCCCGGAGAACTTCTCCGGCAGGAAGGTCCTTGTCGTCACGGCGGATATGGCGGCCGGGTCAGCGGCCCTGAAAACGCTCGCCAAATATAGATTCGAGACCTGCCTTGTTCATGACGAAAACGAGCTGGCCGCCTTCCTCGATGTTTCGGCCGCCCACGGCATCAGGATCGACCTCGTCATCGCCGACAATCAGCTCTGCAAGCGTTGCATCGAACTCGCCGAACGGCAGAACGTGCCTGCGCTCCTGGTTGACGGCTCTCAGTTGGCAAATGAGCTGACCTTCCTGATTGCCCGTCATTTCAACCGCGAGCGCCGTGGCGGTTCCACGGGCTCGAGCGCGGAGACGGTTTCGGCCGAAAAGTGGACGCCGGCGACCGTTCAAAGCAACGAGTGCCAGATACTTGTGGCCGAAGACAATGAAATCAACCAGATCGTCTTCTCCCAGATTCTAGAGGGTCTCGGCTATCGTTACCGGATCGCCGCCACGGGCGACGAGGCGGTACGCATGTGGAACGAATTCCGCCCGAAGCTCGTCCTAATGGATATTTCATTGCCGGGATTCAACGGTTTCGAAGCCGCCCGGCTCATTCGGCAGGTGGAAGGGGAAAGTGGAACAAAAACCCCGATCATCGGCGTCCTGTCCCAGTCCTTCGAAAAGGATCGTGCCGAATGCCGTGCATCAGGCATGGATGACGTAATCCTCAAGCCGGTCAGTCCGGATATGCTTGAAACGATATTTCAGAAATACATGCAGGACGATCAGTTACGCCAATCGCTTTGAAGTTTTTAGTTGCGTCAACCCCCTAAAATTGGGGCAGAACTTGGGCTTTCAACGCGTTTACCGCTATCTTTTTTTTAAGACTTCCCCCCCATTCTCGCCCATTAGTGGGAGGAAACCTCGGGACTGAAAATGAAATCGGCTGAAATACCGCTCATGCAAGTCAGTCAGAACGAGTTGCAGGCGATGGCATACACCGATCCGCTGACCGGATTGGGAAATCGTTATCGAATGCGCGACAAGGTGCGGCTGCTCTCGGCGGAGCGGGCCAGCGATCCTGCGCCGTTCACCGTCGGCATCGCCAATCTCGACGCCTTCAAGCCGATCAATGATCTCTTCGGCACTGAGGCCGGTGACGAGATTCTCTGCCAGGTTGCCCACCGGCTCAAGGCTTGCATTCCCGACGGCGCTGTCGTCACGCGCCATGAGGGTGATGAATTCGCCTTCGTCCTGCCGCTCGTCTTCGAGCGCGTCGGTGCTGAAAAATTCGGCCAGATGATCCGTGAAGTCTTGTCGGCGCCCTATGATCTGGGCGACCGCAATGTCCGTCTTTCGGCTTCCTTCGGTTTTGCGATCTATCCCTTCGCCGGCGAGGAATTCGAGGATCTGCTGAAGAACGCCGACACGGCGCTCTATCGGTCCAAGCGGCGCGGACGCGGCCAGATCACCGTCTATTCCAAGGAAATCGCCCAGGAAATGAAACGTGCGACGCAGCTGGAACAGGCGCTGCGCAATGCCATCATTTCCGACGCCATCGAAGTGCATTTCCAGCCGATCGTATCGCTTGCCAACAATGCGACGGTGGGCTTCGAGGCACTGGCGCGCTGGAATGATCCGGATCTCGGCTTTGTCTCTCCAGCCGTCTTCGTTCCGCTTGCCGAAGAGCGCGGCTTCATCGATGCCCTCTCGGAAGCCCTTCTGAGAAAGGCTGCTGAAGCGGCCCTCTCCTGGCCGCGTGAACTCTTCCTCTCGTTCAACCTTTCGTCGGCCCAGCTCATGGATCCCGGGACAAGCGGCAGTATCCTCGCCATCCTCAGCCGTGTCGGTTTGGATCCGCATCGCCTGGAACTGGAGATCACCGAAACCGCGGTCATGAGTTCTGCCGATACCGCCCATCGCATCATCGCCGATCTGCGCGCTGCCGGCGTTCGCATATCGCTCGACGATTTCGGAACGGGGCAGTCGAGCCTGGGACGGTTGCGCGATTTCATCTTCGACAAGGTCAAGATCGACCGCGCCTTCGTGTCCCGCATCAATTCCGACCGCGCGTCGGAGCATATCATCAAGGCGATCCTTGCCATGTGCGAAGGCCTCGACCTACAGGTCGTGGCCGAGGGCATCGAGGACCGCAGCGAGGCCGCCAAGCTTCGGGCGCTGGGCTGTGGCATGGGGCAGGGTTATTATTACGGCAAGCCGGTCGACGGAGCCGCGACCTTGCGCTATCTGCGCGAAAACCACTACGAAGCCGCCGGCGAACGCGTCAGCGCCTGATAACGCCAGCGGCTGACCGTCTTTCTTTTTCCCTTCGCGGCGCATCGGGGCCATTCAGCGCCGCCTTTGGAGGGCACCTCCTTGTTTGTCGTAGTGATGATGCCTCTTTGAGAGCTGCTATTCAGACCGGCTCGCAATCCGAGGGTAAGACATGACCGCGTCCAATGATCCGCTGCTGCAACCCTACCAGCTGAAACACCTGACGCTGAAGAACCGCATCATGTCGACGGCACATGAGCCGGCCTATTCCGAGGAGGGCATGCCGACGGATCGCTACCGGCTCTATCACCTGGAAAAGGCAAAGGGCGGAATAGCGCTGACGATGACGGCTGGTTCGGCTGTCGTGTCGCCGGACTCGCCGCCGGCCTTCGGAAATCTTCACGCCTATCGCGACGAGATCGTGCCGTGGCTGAAAAAGCTTGCGGACGACTGTCATGAATATGGCACGGCCGTGATGATCCAGCTCACCCATCTCGGCCGCCGCACCGGCTGGAACAGGGGCGACTGGCTGCCTGTCCTTGCCCCGTCACCGATCCGAGAACCTGCCCACCGTGCTTTTCCCAAGGAGGCGGAGGAGTGGGATATCGAGCGGATCGTCGCGGACTATGCGAGCGCCGCCCAGCGCATGCAGGCAGCCGGCCTCGACGGGATAGAATTCGAGGCCTATGGCCACCTGATGGACGGCTTCTGGTCGCCCGCCACAAACCGTCGAGACGACGAATTCGGCGGATCGTTGGAAAATCGCATGCGGTTTTCGACGATGGTGACGGAAGCCGTGCGCAAGGCTGTCGGGCCGGATTTCATCGTCGGTATTCGCCTGGTCGCCGACGAGGACTGGGAAAAGGGCCTGTCGCGCGAAGAAGGCGTGGAAATCGCCAGCCGCCTCGCAAGGTCAGGCACGATTGATTTCCTCAACATCATTCGCGGCCACATCGATCATGACGCCTCGCTGAACAAGGTTATCCCTATCCAGGGCATGCCGGCTTCGCCTCACTTGGATTTTGCAGGCGAAGTAAGAGCGGCGACGAAATTTCCGGTCTTCCACGCAGCGCGGATCAGCGATGTCGCCACCGCCCGTCACGCGATCGCGGAGGGGAAGCTGGATATGGTCGGCATGACACGCGCCCATATCGCAGACCCCCATATCGTCAAGAAGATCATGGCCGGCGAAGAGGCGCGCATTCGCCCCTGCGTCGGCGCCACCTATTGCCTGGACCGCATTTACGAGGGCGGCGAGGCGCTCTGTATTCACAACGCCGCCACCAGTCGCGAGGCCGAAATACCGCACGATATCGCCAAGGCCCAGCTTTCGCGGAAGGCCGTGGTCATCGGTGCCGGTCCAGCCGGTCTGGAAGCCGCCCGCGTCCTCGCGGAACGCGGGCACAAGGTCGAGGTGCTGGAAGCGACGAGCCAGGCCGGTGGGCAAGTCAACCTGCTTACCCGCAATCCCAGGCGCAAGGAGATGGTCGGCATCATCGACTGGCGCCTCTCGGAGCTGGAACGCCTCGGCGTGAACATTCACTATGACGTCTATGCCGGTGCTGACGACGTCCTAGCCTTCGAGCCGGATCTCGTCATCGTCGCCACAGGTGGCATTGCCCAATCTCCCGAACTCGATGCGGGCGAGGAACTGGTCACGTCGAGCTGGGATATCCTGGCGGGTGCGATCAAGCCTGAAGGCTCCGTGCTTTTGTTCGACGACAATGGCGGTCATCAAGGCATGTCTGCCGCGGAGGTCATCGCGAATGCTGGCGCCGAACTGGAACTCGTATCGCCGGAGCGTTTCTTCGCACCGGAGATGGGCGGCATGAACCATGTGCCCTATGCGAAGACTTTCGCCGAGAGGAACGTTCGCGTGACGATCAATATCAGGCTGAAATCCGTCCGCCGCGACGGAAATTCGCTGGTTGCGACACTGGGTTCGGATTTCTCCGAAACGACGGCGACCGAACGACGCGTCTCGCAGGTGGTCGTCGAGCACGGCACGATGGCCAATGCCGATCTCTATCTCGAGCTCAAGCCGATGTCGCGCAATCTAGGTGCTGTCAACTACGATGCCCTGATCCGCCGCCAGCCGCCTTTGCCGGTCAGAAACGACGAAGGCCGGTTCGATCTCATCCGCATCGGCGATGCCGTCTCAAGTCGCAACATTCACGCCGCGATCTATGACGCGCTGCGCTACTGTTCTCTGCTGTAAAACATAGCAAAACGGCGGCGTGTGGGGCGCCGCCGTTTCCGCCTGTTCAGGCGCTGCCGGATGCTTACTCACTACTTGTTCGTCGTGGAACCGGTGGTCGTAGTGTCCGTACCGGTCATACCTGCACCCGAACTCGGAGCCTTCGCCGCAGACTGCATTTCAAGGGTCTTGAACTCCGGAGCGGCCTTCAGCGAGTCGGCCGTTTCGGTCGTCGACAATTTGACGCTGCCGTCCTGCGTATTCTGGGCGATCGTGATCTTCTTGATCGGCACCGCAACGTTCTTGGCACCGATGCCCAAGAAGCCGCCGACGCCGACAACAGCGGCGACGATACCGCCTTCCTTCTGCATGATCAGGTCGTTGACCTTACCGATGCTTTCATTGCTGCCGTTATAGACGGACTGGCCGATATAGGTGTTGGCGCTGACCTGGTCCGGAGACTGCTGGGTCAGATAGCTATCGGCCTGGGCGGTGTCTGTGGTCGCAGCCGGTGCCGGAGCCTGGGCGTTGTCAGCCGGCGCCATGGGGGCAGCTGGCTTCATCGCGTCAGATGCTGCCGGAGCGGTCTGCGTTGCTGCCGGAGCATTGTTGTTGGAAGGCTGCGTGGCCTGTGCGAAAGCTGCGGGAGCGAGCACCGATGTTGTCGCAAAGATTGCACCCGCCGCTACGGAAGTGAGAAACCTGCCTGTCATCGTGAACCTACCTTTCATTCAGATGGCTGATCCAGCTCCGCGGCGTCTCTCCTAGACTAACCATCATCGAGCCGGTTCAGTAAGGGAATGACTGGCGCTTTATTTGGTTCCACAGAAAAAAAGCGAAAGAATATAGATGCTTGATGGAACTTTTCGGAAATGCAGGTGCGAAATTCGCCAATTTTCCGTCGGTTTCGACACAAGTAGCGCGCGTACGACGACGCTGAGGACCGCAAATGATTGGGTAGGAAATGGGAGAATGAAGGCCTTTGCAGGCCTTCACCAATGATGCAATCTTAAAGCGTATAAACCGGGTCAAAAACGCCGCGAACGGTGATGCCGAGTTCCATCAAAGCACCCGCTTCCGGCTGCATGGAGCGGGCGTCCTCGTCAAGGCCTTCCCAGGCGGTCGTCACCGCAAGCCGATCGGCGTTCTTGCCGATGAAGGCAGGGCAGGAGGGTTGCATCGCCGGTACACGGTAACGCTCGATGCGCAACCCGTCGGGGCTGTAGCGATCGACGAAGCCGGAACCCCATCGCGCATTCCAGATATAGCCATCCGCATCGCAGACAGAGCCGTCGATGCCGCCAGGATCTTCCATGCTGTCCACCATGACGATCGGCTCGCCGGCCGGAAGGCCGGTCTGCGGGTCGACGAGGACACGCATTAGCCGGCTGATGCGCGTATCGGTGAAATAGCCGATCGAGCCATCGGGCGAAAAGCAGATCGAGTTCGGAATGCTGATGCCGTCGAAGATCTTCGTCACCTTGCCGCCGGCAACGTGATAGATGGCGCCGGCCTGCATTTCCGCCCGCTTGCCCATGGTGCCGATCCAGAGCGAGCCGGAAATATGGGTACGGCCGTCGTTGGAGCGGTTCTCCGGCTTATCGTTTTCGAGAGCGGCATAAAAAGTCAGCTCGCCCGTGCCGATATCGCGAATGAAGAGCCCTTCTTCCGTCGCAATCAGTTGTCGCTCGGCATCGACGCGCGCCAGAACGCTTGCCATGACAGGCAGGCTGTGAACGTCTTTCCTGCCGGTCGAAAGATTGAGTTCGTGCAGTTCCTTGCCGAGGATATTGAACCACCAGACCGTATCCGTATCGGGATCGTAGGTCGGGCCTTCTCCAAGGACTGAAGAAGTATTGCAGAGGATATTGCCCTGGAAATCATGAATGTCGGTCATTGCGCTTTAGGCTCCTATGGCGGCGTCATAGGCTAAGATGGTCACCTTGGCGCGCTCGGCAACCTCAGCCGCGGTCATGCCGGGCTTGTAAAGGCTCGTGCCGAGACCGAAAGCCAGGATACCGGCCTTGGTATAGTCGGCGAAATTCTTGTCGGAGACACCGCCGACGGCCGCAATGACCAGTTCCGGCGGCAGGACGGCACGGATCGCATTGATGCCCGAAGCGCCAAGCACGCCGGCGGGGAAGAACTTGAGGCCCGTTGCGCCGGCGCGGGCGGCCGCGAGCGCTTCCGTTGCCGTAAAGCAGCCCGGCATGCTGACCATGCCCTTTTCATGGGCGCGGCTGATGACCGCAGGTTCGACATTCGGCGTGACCAGCAATCGGCCGCCGGCGGCGTCGAGCCGATCGACATCTTCGACTGTCAGCACTGTACCCGCGCCGATGAGGCAATCGGCCGGCGCCATCTTCGCGGCGATCTCGATCGAGCGGAAGGCGTCCGGCGAATTCAGCGGGATTTCGATCGCAGTCAGGCCGTTTTCGATCAGGCCGCCGACCGTTGCCTCGATTTCTTCGGGCTTGATGCCGCGCAGGATGGCGATCAGGGGACGCTTCATGGAAGGGAAGGGGACGCGGTTCATGCGCTTTTTCTTTCGTGATCTGGCCAGATCGCCTTTGCCGCAGCGGAAAGCCCGCGGCGGACGGCAGCATCGGCATCAATGGTCTGATAGGACAAAGACAGGGATTGGAATGCGGTTTCGTATAGGGTCTGCAGACGCCCTGACGCAACGAGCGTAATCGCCGCATCCTTGCCGGCTGCGGAAAGCGCGCCCGCGATCTCGGCGCCGACAAGCGTGCCCGATATGCGCGCCTGCGCGCCCGCAGCCGTCAGGCCGTGCAGCAGCTGGCCGGCGCGAGCGCCGAAGAGCAGGTTGGTGGCAAGTGCGGGCTGCTTGAAGGCTGCGAGAAGGGCGGCCTCAAAGGCTTGGTCATCGGCCGGCATGTCCTGCGCCCCTGCCACCGCATGGGCAAGGATGCTGTGCTTGGTGATGACGTCGAAGAGTTCTCCGGTCATGAAGGTCGAAAAGCCGGTGACCATGCCGTCGACAACGCGAACCCATTTCGAATGAGTGCCCGGCATGCAGACGATCTGCTCGCCGCTGCTATCGGTCGGGATCGCGCCGAGAAGCTGGGTTTCCTCGCCGCGAATGACGTCGGGCGCTTCTTTGGATCTCTGGGCCAGCCCCGGAAGGATGCGCACGTCGCGCGACTGGCCGGGCACGGAGACTGCGCCGGTCAGAATCGCGGAAAGCGACGTCGGCGTGTCGATATAACCTGCCTCCACCCAGCCCTGCCGTGCGCCTGCCATGCCGCAGACGATGACCGGAATGCCCTCGGGGGCGGACAGGGCCGTCAGATGCGATTGCAGCACGTTGGCAAAGCCTGTCTGCGCCGCCGTCGTCATGCCTTCGCCGCTGCGGCGCTCGCCGAGCACCTCGCCGTCCTCGCTGATCAGCCAGAGCCGAAAGCTGCTCGTGCCCCAGTCAACCGCGACATATGCGGGTTTCGCCATCAGAAAGTGCCTCCATCAACGATAATGGACTGCGCGGTGATGCTTGCCGAGCAGTCGGATGCAAGAAACAGGCAGGGACCGACCAGATCCTCCGCCTTCAGTACGCGTTTGAGACATTGGCGCTGGACGCTTTTGGCGATGATATCCTCGGTCAACCAAAGCTCCTTCTGCCGCTCGGTGACGATCATGCCGGGCAGGACAGCATTGACCCGCACATTCTCAGGCCCGAGACGCCCGGCCATGCTCTTGGTCAGCCCGATAATCCCAGCCTTGGCCGTCGTATAGACCGAGAGCTGTGGCATGTTCAGCATGAAGGCGATCGACGAGAAGTTGATGATCGATCCGCCGCCCGCCGCCCGCATCAGCGGAGCGACCGCCTGCGAGACGAAGAACACCTGCTTGAGATTGATCGCCTGGCTGTTGTCCCAATATTCTTCCGTTACGGTATCGAAGTCATGCCGGTCATCCCAGGCGGCGTTGTTGACGAGCACCCGGATCGCGTTGAAATCGGATTCGATCGCGGCGACCGTGCTGCGGACATTGTCCACGTCGCGCAGGTCCGCATGATAGAAGGAGACCGGATGCGCCGAGGTTGCGGATATCCGCTCGGCCAGCGCCTTGCTTTCCGCCTCGGCAATATCGATGAAGGCGACTTTCGCGCCCTGCTGCGCAAAACCTTCGACCAGAGCAGCGCCGATGCCGGAGCCGCCACCTGTCACGAGTACGGCCCGATCCTTTAGATCGGGAAACTGAGCCACTGGACCGGTCAATTTCCTCTCCCAATTTGTCGATTTGCGAACCATTAAGTTCCATTATTTGGAACTGAATTTGACTATGTGGAATTATCGATCTACGCTGCCGAGCTGTCAAGGCAACAGAGGAACTCGAAAATGAGCCCTGGACAAGGCGACGCGATCGAAGGCAAGGGTCAGGGCGGGGATACCGGCACGCTTGGCAAGCTGATGGCGCTTCTTGACCTCGTGGCGATGTCCGATCGTCCCATGCGGTTCACCGATCTCCTCTCCCTCTCCTGTCAGCCGCGCGGAACGCTTCATCGTCAGTTGACGCATCTGGTCGGCGAGGGGCTGCTCGACGTCGACCGCGAGGGGCGCTACCAGCCCGGTATTCGTCTGCTCAACCTTGCCTCGCGTAGCTGGGCCCGCAATGAACTCAGGATCGTCGCCGAACCGCATCTCCGCCGCCTTCAGGAGCAGACGGGTGAAACGGTTCATCTCGGCGTGCTGCGCGGTGTCGAGGTGATCTATCTCGACAAGGTGGAGGGGCGGCAGTCGGTGCGCATGTATTCGCAGATCGGCAATGCTTCGCCCGCTTATTGCACCGGCGTCGGGAAGGCTGCCCTCTCCACCATGGATGACGAAAGCCTTGGCACCCTTGTTGCGGGGATCGCGTTTCAGCCCTTCACTGCCTGGACGCACCGCGATGCCTCCGCGCTGCTTGCCGACATCGCGGCGATAAGAGCGCGAGGTTATGCATTCGACCGCGAGGAGCATGAGGCGGGCATCTGCTGTGTTGCCGCTCCCATACGGTCCGACCGGCATAATATTCTCGCAGGAGTTTCGGTGACCGGTCCATCGTATCGCGTTACGCTAGAAAATCTGGAATGCTGGGCTCCACTGGCAAGCACTGCAGCGGCAGCGATTATCAACGATATGCACAGCCTGCTCGGCCCTCGGCGGTAGAATTATTCGCCTGCAACTGGAAATTTTCCAATTTTAGCCCGTGTCCTGCTGGACCTCGGGTAACTTTACCGATTAACTTGAGTGTGTTGGTTTTGAATCGCAGCGGGAACAATCGTGCCGCTGCGGTGTTAGGCCAGCGATCAAGGTCCGTAGCGTTGCGTTAGGCGTGGTCATGTTGCCGGGCATGCGACATGGCCGCAATTCTTCGATTCGGTGATACTTGGAAGACTGACAATGACAGCATTAGAGACAGGAAAATCTCCCCGAGGTGAGGATTACATCGAGGAGATCGCCGGTCTGAAGACCCAGTTCGATGTTTTCCGCTTCATGAAACGCTTGACGGAGGCCTTTCGCAGCCGGGCCTTCATGATCATCAATCTTCCGGCCATCACCTCCTTCGATCTGCAGAGCAATTCCGTGATCACCAGCTGGCCGGCGGAACTTCTGGCGATCTACGACCAGGAAGGCCTGATGGTGAACAGCCCCGTTCTGCGGCGCCTGCGCAATTCGACGCTGCCGTTCTTCCACGACACCGTTGGAAGCAGCGCCGCGCGCGACGACGGCAAGACAAACCTCATCGTGACGTTGTTCGAGCGCTTCCGGATGCCGCGCTGCGCGTATTTTCCAACACATGATGCATCGGGAATGCGTGGTGCGATATCGCTGGCGGGAGACCGGGAGCCGTTCTCGCCGGAAGAGATGAAGGACCTGAGCTATATTTCCATCCACGTCTTTGATCGGCTGGCGGAAATCCGCAATATGGATACCCGCATCAGCGACACGCTCAATGATCGTGAGATCGATTGTCTGAACTGGACAGCCGCCGGCAAGACCAGCGCCGAAATCGCCGATATCCTTGGATTGTCCGAACATACGGTCAATCACTACCTCAATCGCGCCACCAAGAAGCTCGATACGGTCAACCGGACGCAGGCGGTCGCAAAGGCATTGCGCATCGGCCTCATCAAGTAAACTGCCTGATATTTCCCATTTGACCAGTTTTTGCGCAGGGCGTGACGTTGCTGCCTGCAGAATGGGCTGCCTCTTCTAGGACGGGCAACACCTGTTGGTCGAGAAATGTATTAAGCCTCTGAAAAAACTAATATTTCTCCACCAGATAGGAATTGGCACGCTTTCTGCATCTTATTTTTCAGAGGTCCAGAGGGGACTTTCATATCAGCGCTGATCAAACAGGCGCGAATGGTAACACACCGCCGATATCGGTCGTCTTCTCCTTGGCGACCTGGTGCCGGCGGTGTTGTTGCATCTGGGGGAGGCCCCACGCAACGCATAGGGATGGGAATGGTTTCTTGCCATTCCCTGATTTCCATTGGCGAATTCCCATTGCTCGACTATCTAAGCTGAAAGACTTTCAGTGAGGATGGAATGACCGACGTCACCAAAGAACAGGTTCTGGAAACGCTGAAGACCGTTCGCGGTCCGGACCTGGAGCATAATATTGTCGAGCTGGGCATGGTTTCGGACGTCTTCATCTCCGATGCCAAGGTCTATTTCTCCATCACTGTGCCCGCCGAGCGTGCAAAGGAACTCGAGCCTCTGCGCCAGGCCGCTGAGCGCGTCATCAAGGAAATGCCGGGTGTGAAGGGAGCGCTTGTCGCTTTGACGGCCGACAAGAAGGTCGGCTCCGGCGGAGCCCCCACCGCCCGCCCGGCGCCCCAGCCTCATTCCCATGGTCATGCCCATGCCCCCCAGCAGCCGGCCCGTGCTGCCAAGATCGGCGTTCCCGGCATCGGCGCGATCGTCGCCGTGGCATCAGGCAAGGGTGGCGTCGGCAAGTCCACGACCGCAGTCAATCTGGCTCTCGGCCTCGTCGCAAACGGCCTGAAGGTCGGCATCCTCGATGCGGATATATATGGTCCCTCGATGCCGCGGCTGCTCAAGATCTCCGGCCGCCCGACGCAGATCGAAGGCCGCATCATCAACCCGATGGAGAATTACGGCCTCAAGGTCATGTCGATGGGCTTCCTCGTGGATGAGGAGACCGCGATGATCTGGCGTGGGCCGATGGTGCAATCGGCACTCATGCAGATGCTACGGGAAGTCGCCTGGGGTGAGCTCGACATCCTCGTTGTCGATATGCCGCCCGGCACCGGCGATGCGCAGCTGACCATGGCGCAGCAGGTGCCGCTCGCCGGCGCCATCATCGTCTCCACGCCGCAGGATCTGGCCCTCATTGATGCCCGCAAGGGCCTTAACATGTTCCGCAAGGTCGAGGTGCCCGTCCTCGGCATCATCGAGAACATGAGCTATTTCATCGCCCCGGATACCGGCGCCCGCTATGACATCTTCGGCCATGGCGGCGCCCGCAGCGAGGCGGAGCGCATCGATGTGCCCTTCCTTGGCGAGGTTCCGTTGACGATCGCCATCCGCGAGACCTCGGATGCGGGGACGCCGCTCGTGGTTTCCGAGCCGGATGGTCCGGTCGCCAAGATTTATCGGGACATAGCCGTGAAGGTTTGGGAGCAGCTCAGCGGTGCGCCCCAGCGCGCAGCACCCGCGATCGTCTTCGAATAAGATGGCCGGCGTCCCTGTGGCGCCCTCGTGCCGGTTGTCTTGAGCCAAGCCTGTGCTATGACTCTGCCGACATCGGGAATCTGCGGTGAATGCGCGCAATTGAGGGCTATGGCTTGATTCTTTCCGAGCTTTGCTGCATATGCGCCGCCGGCGTGATTATGGTCAGACATGCTTGACGACAGCCTCGGGCCTCAAGGTGGTTCCAGCTGCTTCGTTCGGTCGAAGTTATCGTGTCAGTCGAAGGATTGGTACTGCTGCGCAATGAAGCATGAACAGGTATTCGTGGCCGAAAGCCTAAAGGATACGCCCGGAGTTTTATGAGCTTTTTTCATTTGTCGCAGTCTGGATCGGAACGGGAGCGCATCGAGCGCCATGGCCTTTGTCGTGCGCGCCGGACGAAGGGAGTGATCCTTTGATCACGGCCTACCGAACAGACTGCAAGTCGTTCGAGCTTACCGGCCTTTCCGAGTCCGCAAGTCTTCCCGACGATGCGTTATGGATCGATTTGCTTGAGCCCACCCACGAGGAAGAAATCGGTATCGAGAAACTGCTCGGTGTCGAATTGCCCACACGTGACGATCTCAAGGACATAGAACCCTCCAGCCGCCTCTATGTCGAGAATGGCGCGGTATTCATGACCGCTTCGCTGGTGTGGAAGGCCGATACGGAAACGCCGACACTGACCGATGTCGCTTTCATTCTGGTCGGCAACAGGCTGGTGACCATCCGCTATGCCCATCCGAAATCTCTCGCTCTCTTTATTGCCGGGATGCATCGGGTTCCGGAGAATATGCGCAGTGGCGCAGCACTCCTGGCGAAGCTTCTGGAAACGATCATCGACCGCACGGCCGAAATCCTGGAACAGTCCGTTGCGCGCATCGACATCCTCTCCACCCATGTATTCGGGGATAAGGCAAAGAAGGTCCGGCATCCTTCCAACTATCTTGAAGAAAAGCTGAAGACGATTGCCAGTTATCACCGTCTCGTCAGCAAGGTGCGCGACAGCTTGATGTCGCTATCCCGGCTTCTTACATTTGTGCAGACGATCCCCGCTGTTCACGAGGATCGGGAAACAAAGGCACTGTGTCGCAATGTATCTCGCGATATTCAGTCGCTGTCCGAGCATGCGTCTTTCATTGCCAGCAACATCACCTTTCTGCTCGATGCGTCGCTGGGGCTGATCAATATCGAGCAGAATGCAATCATCAAGATCTTCTCGATCGCATCGGTGGTTTTCCTGCCGCCTACGCTGGTCGCTTCGGTCTACGGAATGAACTTCGAACACATGCCGGAATTGCACGCCGTCTTCGGCTATCCGGCATCGTTGCTTCTGATGGTGATTTCCGCCGTCGTCCCGTTTTTCTTTTTTCGCTGGAAAGGCTGGCTCTGAGAGCCTAGTGATCCTGAATGTCTGAACAAACCGATCATTCTCCCGAAGGGAAAATGAGCAAGAACAAACTCTTTGCCCTCGCCCTCGGCTCGATCGGCGTGGTCTATGGCGACATCGGTACCAGCCCGCTCTATGCCTTTCGTGAGGCGTTGAAGCCGGTTGCTGCAGATGGCCTGACGCGCGGCGAGGTCATCAGCCTCGTGTCGCTGATGTTCTGGACCCTGACCATCATCGTCACCATAAAATACGTTCTCTTTCTGCTGCGCGCCGACAACGACGGCGAAGGCGGGACCTTGTCGCTTTTGGCCCTCCTATTGAAGACTTCCAACGGTCACACAGCGGTCCTGATGCTGCTCGGCCTGACCGGTGCGGCACTCTTCCTCGGCGATGCGATGATCACGCCGGCGCTCTCGGTGCTGTCTGCCGTCGAAGGCCTGAAACTCGTGGCGCCGGAGCTTTCGGACTATATAGTGCCGATTTCCGTTGCCATTCTGGCACTTCTCTTCGCCATACAGTCGCATGGAACAGGTGCGGTGGCGCGTTTCTTCGGCCCGATCACGGCATTGTGGTTCATCGTCATGGGTCTCTCCGGCATCATGCATATCGCCGACGACTGGAGCATCCTTGCCGCTTTCAATCCCTGGTACGCGATCAATTTCCTGCTGCATGAAGGCTTCTTCGGCATCGTCGTTCTCGGCGCCGTCTTCCTGACGGTCACGGGTGCCGAGGCGCTTTATGCGGACCTGGGCCATTTCGGCCGTCGGCCGATCCAATGGGCGTGGTTTGCGTTGGTTTTCCCGTCGCTGACGCTGAATTATTTCGGTCAGGGTGCGCTCGTGTTGCACGAGCCGCTGGCCATGTCCGATCCGTTCTTCCTGATGTATCCACATTGGGCGATCCTGCCCGTGGTCATCCTGGCGACCTGCGCCACCATCATCGCCAGCCAGGCGGTCATTACTGGCGCCTTCTCGCTGACGCGCCAGGCGATCCATCTCGGCTTCCTGCCGCGCATGGAGATCCTGTTCACCTCGGAGACGAATACCGGGCAAATCTTCCTGCCGTCGGTCAATACCGTGCTGTTCTTCGGTGTCATCTTCCTGGTCTTAAGTTTCCGCACCTCTGATTCGCTTGCGACCGCATATGGCATATCGGTCACCGGCGCGATGGTCGTCACCTCGATCATGGCCTTCGAATTCGTCCGGATGCGCTGGCAATGGTCGCTGCTGACGGCAACTGTCGTGCTTCTGCCGCTTCTGGTTCTGGAATTCATCTTCCTCGGCGCCAACCTGCTGAAGATCCACGATGGCGGCTATATCCCTGTTCTGATCGCGTCCGTCTTCACGCTCATCATGTGGACCTGGCGTCGCGGCACGGCGATCCTGATGGAAAAGACGCGTCACACCGACATTCCGCTCGCCGCCTTCGTAAGCTCCATCGAGCGCAAGAGCGAACATTCTCCGGCCTCCGTCCCCGGAACGGCAATCTTCCTGACCAGCGACCCGGAATCCGCGCCTGCGGCTTTGCTGCATAACCTGAAGCACAATCACGTCCTGCACGACAAGAACGTCATCCTGACAATCCGTACGATCAACAAGCCGCGCGTTTCACCGGACAATCGCTATACGGTGGAGAAGATCTCCGAGCGCTTTTCGCGCGTCGAGCTGCGCTTCGGCTTTATGGAATCGCAGAATGTGTCCCAGGCGCTCGCTGCCTTGCGTAAATCCGGGCTGAAGTTCGACATCATGTCGACCTCCTTCTATCTCGGCCGGCGCAAGCTCGTGCCCGACGCGAAGTCCGGCATGCCGCATTGGCAGGACAGGCTCTATATCGCGCTCGCCAACGCAGCGACCGATCCGTCCGACTATTTCCGCCTGCCGGCCAACCGTGTCGTCGAGCTGGGTTCGCACGTCATCATCTGATCGGCAACAAGATTACGCTGATCAAGGCCTCGTTTCCGCGGGGCCTTTTTCATGCGTGTAAACAGCGCTTCCCCCACTGAAGGCTCATGCATGAATTGTCGCATATTAGAATTAACCATCCATCAAGGTTAATGAGGGATTATCGCGTCTCATGTTTCCGAGTGCGGTTGGAGTCCGGTGTTGCGTCGCATGATGAGTTCAAATAGCAAGCGCCTGCTGCCGAAGAACTGGACTTCGCCTGCCGTATTTGGCTTTTGCGCCTGGCTGATCTTTCCATCCGTCGCTGCCCATGCCGATCTTGCGGGTCTGCTCGCCGGGCTCGACCGGGGAGGGGACAACTGGCGCATGGTGCTCACCAATTCGCCGGCCGGTTCCATCCACCAGGGCGAACTCGCCTTTGCAAATGCGGACGCTCAGAAAATCGGTGCTGAGGGCGGCATGGTGCTGCCGGACGGTCGCCGCATAGCCTTTTCCGAAGGCGAAAAGGGCAGTGATCCGAGACCGGACGAGGATCGGATCAACCGCAGCGAGAAGAAGCCTCGGCTCGTGTCGGTCCTTCCCATGCAGCCGCCCAAGGATTTTACCGCCGGCTCGATCCTGCAGCGGCAGAGCCTGCTCTCGCCGCCGCCATCGGCACTCTCGACGAAGCTTGCCTTTGCGAAGCCCCGCATCACCGACAAGTCGATCGTGGTTGCCTCAGCCTTTGAAAAGCCGCTACCGCCTCCGCCGGCCTATGTCGTTCCGTCCTATCTGGCGAGCCTTGTCACAAATCAGAACGCCGATTCTCTCGCGCTGGGTTATGCGTCGCCGCAGGCTGATGACAGCAAGGTTTCGCCCTTCGATTCCATTCTGACCAAGGATCAGGGGACCGAAGGCCGCTTCGTGCCGCAGATCGGCCCTGAGGATCACGCTTGGGCCGCAAGCATCCTGCCGCCGACGGTCTTCTCGCCCGATGAGCAGCAGTGCCTTGCGACCGGCATCTATTTCGAAGCGCGCGGGGAATCGCTGAAAGGCCAGGCAGCCGTTGCGCAGGTCATTCTCAATCGCGTCCGCAATCCGGCCTATCCCAAGACCATTTGCGGCGTCGTCTACCAGAACGAGGATTGGCACAATGGCTGCCAGTTCTCCTTCGCCTGCGACAAGATCAAGGACAAGGTCAATTCCGCCTATCACTGGCAGGTCGCCCGGCAGGTTGCCATGGCAGTTACCGCTGGCAAGATCTGGCTGCCGCAGATCGGCTCGGCCACCCATTACCATGCAGTCTACGTTCACCCACGCTGGGCATCGACGATGGAAAAGGTCGGGCGCATCGGCATGCACATCTTCTATCGCACCTATGGCGGGGGCTGGATCTGAATACCTCTGCTGGGTTAATCGCCCGGATGAGCAGCGCTTCCGCGGGAAACCGCCGGATGAATGTGCCCTCCGCCCAAGGGATTCTTTGCGACCGTTTTGAGCGATCGTCGTCGATTTGTCATAAGCCCATGATTCTTCATGGCTAATTTATGGCTGGACATATACTGCCTACGCCTTGACTATGCTTTTTCCTAAAACTATGTTGCGCGCGACTTCAAAACGGGCCGAAAGGTGGCAAAACCTCCCGTTCGTTCGTGCGTTTACCGGGGTAGCGGTAGCGTAAGCAGCGAAAAGACGAGGAGGAATGGCACCATGTCGGATGATCGGGACGAGGGTCTGGAAAAGCGACGGGCGCAACTGGGAGCCGAACTGGCGAGCAAGCGCGCTGCGGAGGGAGAGGACGAGCAGGGGGAAATTCGCGCCGAGGCCAGCCGCAAAGGCTATGCTGAGGCGATGAAACTCTCGAGCGAGTTCATCGCCGCCATTATTGTGGGCGCTGTTCTGGGCTATCTCTTCGACCGTTTTGTCGGCACGGCGCCGTGGGGTATGATTATACTGCTGCTTCTCGGTTTCTGTGCTGGTGTATTGAATGTTCTGCGGGCAGCCGGAAAGGTGGCATCACCTGGCGCTGATCTCAGAACAGGAAAGAAATGAGACGGAAGCTTCGCTGACAGCGTGGTTTTCAAGGCATTGGTTTCCGTCGTGACGGCGGACAAAGAAGAGAGAACAAGCGGTGGCAAACGGTCCTACCCATCAGTTCCTGATCCACAAGATTGTACCGATCGAAATCGGTGGGATTGATTTTTCGTTCACCAATGCTTCGCTGTTTATGGTCGCTGCTGCCGTCATTTCTGCCGGCTTCCTCTATTTTGCCACCTCCAGCCGCGGCGTTATCCCGACCCGCTCGCAGTCCGTGGCGGAAATGTCCTATGAATTCATCGCGAAGATGCTCAAGGAAGGGGCAGGGACGCAGGGGATGAAATTCTTCCCCATGGTGTTCTGCCTGTTCATGTTCGTGCTGACTGCAAACCTGCTCGGCATGGTGCCTTACTTCTACACCGTCACCAGCCAGATCATCGTCACCTTCGCGCTGGCGCTCTTCGTTATCCTGACGGTCATCATCTACGGTTTCTGGAAGCACGGCTTCGGCTTCCTGAACATCTTCGTGCCGCAAGGCGTCCCCGGCATACTTCTGCCGCTGGTGGTGTTGATCGAAATCATCTCTTTCCTGTCCCGTCCGATTTCGCTCTCCGTTCGTCTCTTCGCCAACATGCTCGCTGGCCATATCACGCTCAAGGTGTTCGCAGGCTTCGTTGCCTCGCTCGGAGCCCTTGGCGCGCTTGGTGTCGGCGGTGCCATCCTTCCCCTGATCATGACCGTCGCCCTGACCGGTCTTGAGCTCCTCGTCGCCTTTCTCCAGGCCTATGTCTTTGCGGTGCTGACTTGCATGTACCTCAACGACGCAATCCATCCTGGCGGGCACTGAGGATATCAACATTGACGTCTTCAGGGCGTCAGTCATTCGCCGCAACAACCATTCAAAGGAGTTCAACATGGAAGCGGAAGCAGCAAAGTTCATCGGTGCAGGTCTGGCTTGCTTTGGTATGGCCGGTACGGCTCTCGGCCTCGGCAACATTTTCGGCAGCTACCTCTCCGGCGCTCTGCGCAATCCGTCTGCCGCTGACAGCCAGTTCGGCCGTCTGGTATTCGGCTTCGCCGTTACGGAAGCTCTGGGCATCTTCTCGCTGCTCGTAGCTCTCCTCCTGCTCTTCGCCGTCTGATTTCAGCGGCTTGATAGATCACGGTCTGCGGCCAGCGGGCCGTGATTTTTTACATTTGTACACCTGGAGGTGAGCATGTTCGTGACCCCGGCTTACGCAGAAGAAGCCGCGCCGGCAGCCGGCGAGACACAGACCGAGACCGGCACGCCTGGAGCACATCCGACTTTCCCGCCATTTGACGCCAAGTGGTATCCGTCGATGCTGCTCTGGCTGGTGATCACGTTTGTCATCTTCTATATCGTGATGCAGAAGGCCGTCATTCCGCGCGTCGGCGGCATTCTCGAAAGCCGCCATGCCCGCATCGCACAGGACGTCGAGGAAGCAAGCCGCCTGAAGGCTGAAGCAGACGCTGCTGTCGAGACCTACGAAAGCGAGCTGGCTGCAGCACGCGTCAAGGCCAATGCCATCGGAACGGCAGCCCGCGACGCCGCAAAGGTCAAGGCCGAAGAAGATCGCCGCGCGATCGAGGCAAGTCTTTCGGAAGAATTGAAGGCTGCCGAGGCACGTATCGCCGAAGTGAAGACCAAGGCTTTCGCCGACGTCGGATCGATCGCCGAGGAAACAGCATCGAGCGTCGTCGAGCATCTGATCGGCGCAGCTGGCGCCCAGGGTGACGTCGCTGCAGCCGTCGCGGACGCATCCGCCAAGCGGGAGGGTTGATCATGGAATTCGGTTTTGACGAAACTTTCTTTGCATTCGTCGCCCTCATCATCTTCCTGGGCCTGATGGTCTACCTCAAGGTTCCGGGCATGATGGCGAAGTCGCTTGACGACCGCGCTGATCAAATCCGTAACGAGCTGGCGGAAGCCAAGCGTCTGCGCGAAGAAGCCCAGCACCTGCTGGCCGAATACCAGCGCAAGCGCAAGGAAGCCGAAGCCGAAGCCGCCCATATCGTTGCCGCCGCCGAGCGCGAGGCAGAGATGCTGACGGCCGAAGCACGGAAGAAGACGGAAGAATTCGTTGCCAACCGCACGGCGCTTTCGGAAGCCAAGATCAAGCAGGCTGAAGTTGACGCAATGAAGGCGGTTCGTTCCGCTGCCGTTGACCTCGCGATCGCTGCTGCAGGCTCGGTTATCGCCAAGAAGGCAGATGGCGGTGTTCAGTCGCAGCTCTTCCAGAACGCCGTCGGCGAAGTGAAGAGCCGCCTGAACTAAGCAGCTCGCATCTGATGATTTTGAAAGGCCCCGCTTCGGCGGGGTTTTTTGTTTTTGGGGGTGCAGCTATTCCGAAAAGCTTGCGTCGTGCCAACCCCCTCTGCCCTGCCGGGCATCTGCCCCACAGGTGGGGAGATTGGCTGGGCGCACGGGCTTCCCCAAACAATTGGCATTTCTGCACATCGAAACGGTTGAAAGAGGGAAATCCCAAGCCACTTGTAATCTCCCCACCTGTGGGGGAGATGCCCGGCAGGGCAGAGGGGGGAATTGCAGGCACCTTTGCCTGCGACCCTTACTCCTCCACCACGCCCGCACCATCCTTGCGTAACGGCCTAAAACTCATGCGATGAAGCGAGCAGGGCCCGTGTTCCTCGATGCCACGCCGGTGTTGCGCGGTGCCATAGCCGGCATGCGCGGCAAAGCCGTAGGCCGGGAAGACCAGATGCGCCCGCGTCATCATCCGGTCACGCGTGACCTTGGCGACGATCGAGGCGGCGGCGATGGAGAGCGAGCGCGCATCGCCTTTGACGACGGCCTTGCCCGGGCAGGGAAGGCCTGGTGGAACGTCGAGCCCGTCGGTCAGCACGTAGCTTGCCGGCAGTGAGAGGCCGATCACGGCGCGGCGCATGGCGTCGAGGCTTGCCTTGCGGATATCCGTTTCGTCGATGCGGGTGGAGCTGGACGAGGCGATCGCGACCGTTGCCGTCTGAATGATCACTTCGAACAGCTCTTCGCGTCGCTGTGCCGAAAGCTGCTTCGAATCGTTCAGGCCGTCGGGAATGCAGTCGGGATCGAGGATGACTGCAGCAGCGACTACAGGACCGGCCAGCGGCCCGCGCCCGGCCTCGTCAGCACCCGCGACAGGCCAGTGCCCGGCCTTGCGCGCGGAGAGTTCCAGCGTGAAATCCGGAACGAGAGGAACGTCCTCGAAAAGCAGAGGAGAATCGGGTGGCGTGCGACGTGTCATGCGGCGGACCCTCGCACGCCAGCCCGATCTCCTGCAAGCCCCCGGCATCAGGGCGGCGGTCCGGGGGCTATATCGCGGGCAGGGATTGGAACTACCCGCGAAACTTGAAGATTGTCAGAGCAGCGAAAGCTGCACGCCGCTGCCATTGGGCGGCACGAAGAGATCGTCGCGCAGATGGATGCTGCGGCGGGTCAGCCCCAGCCGCTTCACGGCCAATTCGAAGCGCCGGCTGATCTGCCAGGCATAGGGGCCCGCACCTTTCATGCGCTTGCCGAACTCAGCGTCATAATCCTTGCCGCCGCGCATGGAGCGGACCAGCGACATCACGTGCCGGTAGCGGTCGGGATAGTTCTGCAGCAGCCAGTCGCGGAAAAGCGGGCTCACTTCCAGCGGCAGCCGCAGCATCACATACCCGGCTTCCAGCGCGCCAGCTGCCTTGGCCGATTCGAGGATGCGCTCCAGCTCATGGTCGTTCAGCGCGGGGATCATCGGCGCTGCCAACACCGAGGTCGGAATGCCCGCCTCAGACAGCGCCTTGATCGCCTGCAGCCGTCGTGTCGGCGTCGCCGCGCGTGGCTCCATCGTCCTCGCCATCTTGCGGTCGAGCGTCGTAATCGATAGCGCCACGCGCGCGATGTTCTTCGCCGCCATCTCCTGCAGGATGTCGATGTCGCGGATTATGAGGGCCGACTTGGTGACGATCGAGACCGGATGATTGGCCCTGTTCAGCACTTCGAGGATCTGGCGCATCACCTGCCATTCCTTCTCGATCGGCTGATAGGGATCGGTATTGGTGCCGATGGCGATCACCTTCGGCTTGTAGCCGGGCTTGGCAAGCTCGCGCTCCAAGAGCTTCGGCACATCCGGCTTGGCAAACAGCTTCGCCTCGAAATCGAGGCCAGCGGAGAGCCCCATATAGGCGTGCGTCGGCCGCGCGAAGCAATAGATGCAGCCATGCTCGCAGCCGCGATAGGGATTGATCGAGCGGTCGAAGGAAATATCCGGAGAGGTGTTGCGCGTGATCGCCGTACGCGGCTTTTCCACCTGCACTTCCGTCTTGAAGGGCGGGAGGTCTTCCAGCGTCTGCCACCCGTCATCGAAGCTCTCGCGCTGCGAGGGCTCGAAGCGGCCGGTTGGGTTCAGGCCGGCGCCGCGACCGCGCCTGCGATCGACCTCGATCCTGAGGCCCGCCGCTGCGATCATGGCGTCGGCAACGTCTGCCGTGTTGGCAGGTGCAAATGCAGCCTGCCCCGCGAGGGACTGTGGGTTCATCGATAGCTCCAAGGCGGCGGATGCTGTTGCATCCCGTTTCGACCTTGATTAAATTCCTATCGAGAAAACGAGAACAATGCAAGAACAAAAAGCGGAAATCCGCCGCTGGCAATTAATTGGGCAACGCTCTATAAACAGGCAATGTTGACAGTCATTATCGAATGCCAGGATCAGGAACCCGAGCTGGCGCAGACATTGGCAGCCCTTGTGGCGGGCGCGGTAGAGGGCCTCGTCTGCGACGTCGTCGTGCTGGATCATGGCTCTGGCGACGGCACCGAGCGGGTGGCCGACGCAGCCGGCTGCCGCTTTTATTCTGAGTGGGATATCAAGGACATCCTGCACTCTGCCCGCGGCGAATGGCTGCTTCTGGTCGAGCCGGGCGCACGGCCTCAGGCCGGCTGGATCGACGAGATTGCCGAATACGTATCGCTGAACAAGGTGCCCGCCCGGTTCACGGCTTCGCGCGGCTATCGCCGGCCGTTCCTGAAGCGAATGGGCCGCGCGCGACCGCCGCTGGAACTCGGATTTCTGGTCTCCAAGCGTCAAGCGATCGCGACCGCGAAAACAGGAATGCGGCTTGCGGAATTCACCAAGGGACAAAAGGCGCGCAGGCTGTCGAGCGAGATGATCCCATCCTGGGTTGCCCGGGCCGCGAGATAGGGTCAGCTGCCGCCGCGTTTCAGGTGCTCGTCGAGCCGCGGCATGATCTCCACGAAATTGCAGGGCATGTGCCGGTAGTCGAGCTGCGCCTTAAGGATGCCGTCCCAGGCGTCCTTGCAGGCACCGGGAGAGCCGGGCAGCACGAAGATGAAGGTGGCGTTGGCAACGCCGCCGGTCGCACGGGACTGGATGGTGGCCGTACCGATCTTGTCATAGGAAATACGATGGAAAACCTCCGAGAAGCCGTCCATGCGCTTCTCGAACAGAGGCTCCAGCGCCTCTGGCGTGACATCGCGACCGGTGAAGCCGGTTCCGCCAGTGGTGATCACCACATCGACCGAATCATCCAGTGTCCAGGCCTCGACCTGCGTCCTGATCCGCACCTTGTCATCGGGGACGATGGCGCGGGCTGCGAGACGATGGCCGGCCTCTCCGATGCGCGCGACGAGTGTATCGCCGGATTTGTCATCGGCCAGGGTCCGGGTATCCGAAACTGTCAGCACTGCGATGCCGACAGGAATGAAGGCGCGCGATTCATTTGTATTTGCCATCATTCGTCTCCTGAAATCGTCTCCGTCGCCTGGAAATACCAGCCCGGCTTCTGCCTGTGAAGCAATTCCGCCGCGGTTTCCGCCCGCGCGCGACCCGCAAATATCCCAAAGCAGGTGGCGCCGGATCCCGACATGCGCGTCAGCAGCGCGCCTGATTCGCTGAGCATCCGGGAGATGGCGGCAATGTCGGCACAAAGCGTCCTTGCCGGCGCCTCAAGGTCGTTGCGCAAGCTGCCAACCACGTCGAGCCAATCTTGGCGGCGACGCTCCTGAAGCGGATCGAAATCGAATTTCGGGTTGTCCCGGCTTTCCAGCGCGCGGAACACGTCTGGCGTGGAGACACCCACGAGTGGGTTTCCGAGCACCAGCGACATGGATGGAAAACCGGGAAGCGTCATGATCTCTTCGCCGATACCACGCGCAATCAGCGGCCGGCTTGAAAGGCACATGGGTACATCGGCCCCGAGTTTCAGCGCGATCTCCGCAAGCTTTTCGCCGGGAAGCGTGACATTCCAGAGATGCATCAGGCCGCGCAGCGCCGCCGCTGCATCTGCAGACCCGCCCCCGATGCCCGAGGCAACGGGCAGGTTTTTTTCTAGATGGATATGGACCGCCGGCGTATCAAATCCCGCCGCCTGTACCGCATCCCGCAGCAGATCGCGTGCCTTCAGCACGAGATTGCTGCCGACAGGTGCGTCGGCTGAAAGCAGGGGTGCGAAACGCCCCGAAAGCGTGAATGAATCAGTCTTGGCACTGCGGAAGCCGAGGCGGTCGCCATGCCGTGTGAACGTCACCAGCATGTCCAGCAGATGGTAGCCATCCGCTCTCCGGCCCGTCACATGAAGGGCCAGATTGATTTTAGCCGACGCCTCTTCCGTCAGGTCGAAAGCGCCGGCTTCAAAGTCTGGCAACATGGAGCCTTAGGACTTCTTGTCGACAGCCGGTGGCGGCGTGGTGTCGGCGGGCGCCGGCTCCACCTGCTTCGACTTGTCGGCAGCCTTGGCGTCGTCGAGCGCTGGTAGTCCGTTGGCGATCTTTTCCTTGATCTTCGGAATATCCGCTTCTTCAGGCTGCGAGGTCAGCGCGCGATTCCACTGATAGACCGCCTCGAGCTTACGCCCGACACGCCAGTAGGCGTCGCCAAGGTGATCGTTGATCGTCGCATCGCCGGCCTTCAGCTGTGCTGCGCGCTCCAGTTCGTTGACCGAGTCGTCGAACCGGTTGAGGCGGAAATAGGCCCAGCCGAGCGAATCGACGATGTAGCCGTCATCCGGCTTCAGATCGACGGCCTTCTGGATCATCTTCAGGCCGTCGTCGAGGTTCTTGTTCATGTCGACCCAGGAATAGCCGAGATAGTTCAGAACCTGCGGCTGGTCCGGATTGAGCTCAAGCGCTTTCTTGAAGTTCGGTTCAGCCTGGTCCCACTTCTTCAGCCGCTCGTAGGCGATGCCGCGCTGGAAGAACACGGCCCAATCGCCCCGGTTCGGCACGCTGCCGATGATCTGGACAGCCTTGTCGTAATTGTCGGCCATCGCCTGATAGTCCTTGGCATCGGAAAGGACGCTGCCATAGGCCAGATAGCTGCGGATATCGTTCGGATCCGAATCGATCAGAGCCTTGAGATGCTTGCGCGCATCGTCGACCTTGCCGCTCTGGGCAAGGGACAGGCCGAGCTGCAGTTCCGAGATGCGGGCCATCGGAGAGGTGGCTGGCACCTGCTTGTAGAAGGCGATTGCCCGGTCGGTCTGGTCCTGCTTTTCGGAGATGCCGCCGAGCAGCACGAGCGTATCGGCGGCCTTCGGATCGAGAGTATTTGCCATCTGCAGATAGAGCGAGACCACGTCCTCCGCACCATCGCGATTGAGGGCAGCGCCGATGGAGAACAGCACCGAGGCAGCACCCTCTACAGCGTTGCTTACTTCCTGATCGGGAACGGTTCCCTTGTTGATGCTGTCGCGCAATGCGTTGAGCGGAGCATAGTTGCTGATCAGATTGTCGCCGACGGAGACGGCGTCCAGTGCCTTCTGCTTGTTGCCTTGCGAGGCTTCAAGTTCGGCAAGCGCCATGACGGCGCGCATGAACGTGTCGGGCGCGGTTGCCCCGCCTTCCTTGTCGGTAACGGCGTCGTTCAGGTGGCTTCGCGCCGATTTCACATCACCATTGAGAATGGCGATCGCACCGGCATGGTAGTTCTTGAAGATGTTGAACCAGGCCGGTCCCTGCATCTTGTCGATGGCTGCGAGCGCTTCCTTGCCATGGCCCGCGCCAACCTTTGCCCAGGCAAGCAGGAGGTCATTCATCATACGGTCGAGATCGTTCGGCCCGCTATACTTGAGGACAGACTGCGCCGTCTTGTAGTCATGGCGACGAATGGCATCGGTGCCGCGAACGATGGTCGTGATGCGCTCCACGGTCGGATCGCTCTTGAGCTCGTTGGCGTATTTCACGCCTTCCTGGATGTCTCCGTTGAGAAGGAGAGAGATCATCAGTCGCTGGCGGATTTCCGGATTTCCGGGCTCGATCAGCAGCGCCTTCTTGTAGAGCGCGATAGCCGTATTGTAGTCGTGGTCGACATCAGCCGTGCGGGCAGCAAGAAACGCGCCCGCGAACGTATCGACAGTATCGGTATCGAAGGTCGCTGCCACATCGGTTGCACTATCGGGCTTTGCGACATCTTCCGCGCGGCCCGCATTGACGGCCGTCAGCGAAAGGATCGCGGCCAAGGCAGCGCCCGAGAGGAAACGAATGGCAAGTCTCTGCCGCATTAGGAAACCTTTCTCCAGGACGGCCGGTGGGAGGCCGGCTGCCACACTTCAATTGTGGCGAGTCATGCACAACAGGATGGCTTTTTTGAAGCCGTCCTGCAAGAAATTCAGCCTATGGCCCGTTAATTGACGCGTTCGATGCAGAAATCGATCACTTCCAGGAGAGCCGATTTCCACGGCGTATCGGGCAGCGGCGCCAGTGCGTCGCGGGCGATCGTGCCGTAGTGAACGGCCCGTGCGATGGTATCGCTGAGCGCGCCGTATTTGGTGATCAGGCCCATCGCCTTTTCGAGATTTGCATCATTGCTGTTGCCGTTCTCGATGGCGTCGCGCCAGAAGGCACGCTCGTCTTCCGTGCCGCGGCGATAGGAGAGGATGATCGGAAGCGTGATCTTGCCTTCACGGAAATCGTCGCCGACATTCTTGCCGAGATCGGCCGCCTTGCCGCCGTAATCGAGCGCATCGTCGACCAGCTGGAAAGCGAGACCGAGATTGGTGCCGTAGGACTTGAGCGCGTTGCGGCCAGACTTGTTGGCATTGGCGATGATCGGGCCGACTTCGGCTGCCGCAGCAAAGAGGGCCGCCGTCTTGGCGCGAATGACGGAGAGATAATCGTCTTCCGTCGTTTCCATATTCTTGGCGACGGAGAGCTGCAGGACCTCACCCTCGGCGATGACGCAGGCAGCCCCGGAAAGGACATCGAGCGCTTCCAGCGAGCCGACATCGACCATCATGCGGAAAGCCTGGCCGAGCAGGAAGTCGCCCACCAGAACGCTTGCCTGGTTGCCCCAGATCATGCGGGCCGTCGAACGCCCGCGACGCAGGTCGCTTTCGTCGACGACATCGTCATGCAGCAACGTTGCGGTGTGCATGAACTCGACCGATGTCGCGAGCTTGACGTGGTTGTCGCCCTGGTAGCCGAACAGTGCTGCGGATGCGATCGTCAGCATCGGTCGCAGGCGCTTGCCGCCTGATGAAATCAGATGTTCGGCCACTTCGGGGATCATCTGCACGTCGGAGCCGGCCTTGGACAGGATCAGCTGATTGACGCGCTCCATATCCGCCTTGGTCAAATCCACCAAGGGCTTGACGGATGCCTGTTTGTTTTTGCTTTCTTCAAGCGGTATCACGACGCCCAACGGTCCGGACTCCTGTTCATTTGTTGGAAACGACAATAAGAAGGGGCAGGTGATGCGGCAAGTGGCGATTTGTCCCGTCGCGCAAATTTGACAGGAATCTCAGTGTCCATGCACGAACTTATCCGCACCAATGACCCCGTTCTTCTCTCTTATGCGGAGAGCTTGATGAAGGATGCCGGAATACATTGTTTCATCGCGGATCAGGCAATGAGCATTCTCGAGGGTTCGCTTGGCATGTTGCCGCGCCGCTTCATGGTCGAGGAAGACAGGGCTACTCAAGCCCGGAGAATCCTTATCGATGCCGGGCTCGGCGACGAATTGCGTCCCGCCAAGAGCTGAGTGAACGCCATGACCGATGAGAGCGAAACGGTCGACGCCTTTCACCGTGGTGCCTTTCACATCGTTCAGCCCAGGGGCAGGGGGCATCGATCAGGCATGGACGCCATGCTCCTGGCAGCGCTTGTCGACGACGAACGCCCCATCCGCGTTGCCGATCTCGGCGCGGGCGCAGGTGCAGCTGGTCTTGCGGTTGTCTCCCGGCTTGATCGCGCCGAGGCCGCATTGTTCGAGCGCTCTTCCGATATGGCGGCCTTTGCCCGCAAGAGTCTGGCGCTGCCCGAGAATGCCCGCCTCGCTAACCGGGTTTCCGTGATCGAGGCGGATGTGAGCTTGATCGGCAAGGCCCGCAACGAGGCCGGTCTGGTCGATGACAGCTTCCATCACGTCATCATGAATCCGCCTTTCAATGACGCCAGCGACCGCCTGACGCCGGATGCGCTGAAGGCCGAGGCGCATGCCATGACGGACGGATTGTTCGAAAGCTGGGTGCGCACGGCGGGCGCAATCATGATTCCCGGTGGCCAGCTTTCGCTGATCGCCCGCCCGCAATCGATCGGCGAAATCATCGCCGCCTGCGGCAAGCGCTTCGGCGGCATGGAAATCACGCCCATCCATCCGCGCGAAGGCGAGAATGCGGTACGCATCCTGGTGACGGCGATCAAGGGCTCGCGGGCGCGCCTTGCGCTGCGTGCGCCGCTCGTCATGCATGAGGAGGGCACGCATAAATTCTCCGCCTTCGTTGATGATCTCAACAACGGCCGCGCAGCGTATTCAAGGCGCGGACGATAAAGCGCATCCCAACAGAAAATATCTGAGCCGGCATTGCGTTTGCCCTCCGTATGCATACATCACAACCTACTGCTCACAGCAATTCAGGGATGACGAATGGCCGGTTTTCTCAAGCGCATGCTTCCGAAGCGTTTTCGCAAGGAAGGAACCGTCATTCCGGTCGTGAAGTTGAGCGGCGTCATATCGGCCGGAGGCAGCCAGTTTCGCCCCGCGCTCAATCTCGCCAACGTGTCGCTGGCACTCGACAAGGCCTTCGCCTCGAAATCCTCTCCCGCCGTTGCCATCGCCATCAATTCGCCGGGCGGCTCCCCGGTGCAGTCGCGGATGATCTACAACAGGATCCGCGAACTCGCCCGCGAAAAGCAGAAGAAGGTTCTGGTTTTCGTCGAGGATGTCGCGGCGTCCGGCGGCTACATGATTGCGCTGGCCGGCGATGAAATCATTGCCGACCCGACCTCGATCGTCGGTTCGATCGGCGTCGTGTCGGGCGGCTTCGGTTTTCCGGAATTGCTGAAGAAGATCGGCGTCGAACGCCGCGTCTACACAGCTGGCGAGAACAAGGCGATCCTTGATCCCTTCCAGCCAGAGAAGGAAAAGGACATCGAATATCTGAAGAGCCTGCAGCTGGAAATCCACCAGGTCTTCATCGACATGGTGCGCGAGCGCCGCACCGGAAAGCTGAGGCAGGGTGACGATACCGTCTTCTCCGGCTTGTTCTGGAGCGGCAAGCGCGGCCTGGAGCTCGGTCTGATCGACGGGCTCGGCGATATGCTGCAGGAACTCAAGAAACGCTATGGCAAGAAGACCAAGCTCGAACTGGTAACCACCCCGCGCGGCCTCTTCGGCCGCAAGGCACCGGGCGTCTCTCTGCCCGGCCTCGGAGGCATCGGTGCAGACCTCGCTTCCGGGCTTGCGGAAGTGGCGGAAGAAAAGGCATGGTGGGCCCGATACGGACTTTAGGATCGGGAGGGGCGCCATGCCGCAACTCATATTCATCATCATTGTAGTCGGCGGCTGCTGGCTGCTCTACAAACGCTTCGTTCGCGATGCACAGCGCCTGCAGCGCAAGATGCATCGTCAGGAAACCGAACGCCGCACCGGCGCGATCGGAACGCTGGTCAAGGACCCAGCGACGGGGGAATATCGCGTTAAACGGGATGATGAGTAATAGTGGCTACCAGCGAAGTAGAGCGGCAAAACGCGATCGCGAGTGAGCCAATTTCCGCAACGGCAATGTGATGATCAAGTCCGTTTCTGAATCTCGGACATCCAATCTGCGCCAGCATAGCTGATACAGATGACATGGACGGTTCTACTTTCGTCATCAACGATAAAGCAGACAACTGCTTTGTCGGTTGCGGGAATTGCACGCAATCCATTGCAAATTTCGTCCCGGACTGTGCCGACCTTGGGAAAATCCGCCAAGCGATCGATGAAGCCGACGATCTCGTCGACCTTCCTCATGCCTGTCTCCAAGCCCGAATAGCTGGTAATCAGATCAGTAATATCAAACAGATCATGCTCTACGAGCGGATGTTTGGTGATCGTATAGCGCATGAAAACTATTTATCGTGCTTTTCGCGCAGCCTTGCCTTGATGCGTTCTGCCATTGCCGGACCGTCCCAAGGTAAAAACTGATCCCTAGGAAGCTCCATGCGCCGGCGGATTTCGTCTGCCATTCCGGTAAGCGGGTCCACGGCATCGTGGCGCTCGGATATCAGTCGCCGCGCAGCTTCCTCCAGCACATCGGAAAGCGAGGCGTATTCGCCTTTTCTCACGAGTTCTTCTGCGTCGCGCAGCGTGCTTTCAGATAGGCTCACCGTAGTCTTGACGTTCATGACCGTCTCCGTTTCAACGCTGCCGCATCATACGTTAAGTATTGACCCCTGTCCCCCGCCGTGGCACCTGTCGCCCACATTTCGCGAATTCGGACAGATCCCATGACCGCAGCCACCGTTCCCGACCACATGAACCCGAAGCGCTCTTTTCAGGCGCTGATCCTGACGCTGCACAATTACTGGGCCGACAAGGGATGCGCGGTTCTTCAGCCCTATGACATGGAAGTTGGCGCGGGCACGTTTCATCCGGCAACGACGCTGCGTGCGCTCGGCCCGCGGCCATGGCGCGCCGCCTATGTTCAGCCGTCGCGGCGCCCGTCTGACGGCCGTTATGGCGAAAACCCGAACCGCCTGCAGCATTACTACCAGTACCAGGTCATCCTGAAGCCGAACCCGCCGAACCTGCAGGAGCTTTATCTCGGCTCGCTGAAGGCGATCGGTCTCGATCCGTTGTTGCATGACATCCGCTTCGTCGAGGACGATTGGGAAAGCCCGACGCTGGGCGCCTGGGGTCTCGGCTGGGAATGCTGGTGTGACGGCATGGAAGTCTCGCAGTTCACCTACTTCCAGCAGATCTGCGGCATCGAATGCTCGCCCGTTGCCGGCGAGCTGACCTATGGTCTCGAACGTCTCGCCATGTACGTCCAGGGCGTCGACAGCGTCTATGATCTGAACTTCAACGGCCGCGAAGGCGCCGAGAAGATCTCGTACGGCGATGTCTTCCTGCAAGCCGAGCAGGAATATTCCCGGCACAATTTCGAATATGCCAACACCGAAATGCTGCACCGCCATTTCATCGATGCGGAAAAGGAATGCCAGGCGCTTCTAGCCGCCGGCGCCCCCGGCGACAACGCCAACCAGCTGCTGCACAAGTGCGTCTTTCCGGCTTACGACCAGTGCATCAAGGCCAGCCACGTCTTCAACCTGCTGGATGCGCGCGGCGTGATCTCGGTCACCGAGCGCCAGAGCTATATCCTGCGCGTCCGCACCCTCGCCAAGGCCTGCGGCGAGGCTTTCCTGCTGACGGATGCCGGTGGTGCAAACTGGAATCGCGCAGCGGCTTGACGTACGCGACCGGCTGATTTTGCATTGATTTAAGCGCTATGCCATCGGTGTTTGCGCTATTGAGTTTCCGGTTTCTTCTGCCTATGGTTGCGCTATTGGGGCGATCTTGGTGGGGCAAACATCGTGTGGACTTATCTGCTTTTGGCGACTGCTTTAGCTGCTACCCCGCAGGCGCCGACACGTTCCTTCGATCAGGATTTTCGAACGGAGGACCCTTCCTGTAGGGCGATGAACGACGCCTATATAGCCACTGGTAAGGCGCTGGAATATGTCGATAACCTTAGCCAACTTAGGCCTGACGGCACGCTGAAGTCTTACGCAGAGACACGCGTCGGGCCGTCCGGAGCCTACGAAAAGCTTGTGATTGCAACACAGTGGAGACAGATCGACTGGCCGTTCATATCTACGTTCGATCGCTACGGCCCTGTTTTCACCTCGTGCCGGCTGCTCGGTCATGAACCTGTCAATGGCTACGATACCGATCATTATTCCGCGACTTGGCATAGTTTTCCATTTTCGCCGTCCTACGACATGTGGGTGTCTGTGGCGAACGGGCGAGTGATCAAGGTGGTTCGCGACTATTCCACGACCACATGGGAGTTTTCATTCCCTATTGCGGTCGATCTTTTTGACTACAGTCACAAAGCTGACGCGGAGCCCAAGGGTTCGACGCAGTAAGCCTTCGAGATCGAAGATGTCGGGAAAAAGAACGCCCATAGCCAGGGCATAAAGCTGAATCCGCAGGTGACAATATCACGAGACCCGCATAGTCTCCCCCGCCAATTCGTCATCGTTTTGGGGGTTCGCGGTGTACATCATTCTCGGCGTCATCGTTCTCGTCATTCTCTATGCCATCTTCGTCTATAACGGGCTCGTGCGCGCCCGCCAGATGGCTGAGGAGGCATGGTCCGGCATCGACGTCCAGCTCAAGCGTCGTGCTGACCTGATCCCGAACCTCATCGAGACCGTCAAGGGATATGCGGCCCATGAGAAGGGCACCCTGGAAGAGGTGGTGGAACTTCGCAACAAGGCGCAATCCATCCCGTCAGGCGATGTTGCCGCCCGTGGCCAGGCCGAGGGGCTGCTCGGTGCCGCCCTCGGCCGCGTGCTGGCGCTTGCCGAAGCCTATCCCGATCTCAAGGCGAACCAGAATTTTTCCGAGCTACAATCCTCGCTGGAAACCATGGAAAGCGAGATCCAGATGGCGCGCCGCTATTACAACGGCGCTGCCCGGGACCTGAACGTCAAGGTCGAGAGCTTTCCTTCCAATCTCGTCGCCGGCCAGTTCGGCTTTTCCAAGCGAGACTATTTCGAGATCACCAACGAGGCCGACCGCGCGGTTCCATCGGTCAAGTTCTGACCCGTCCGCGCTTGAACCTTCAGCCGCCATTGGACCTTTGATCGAGAAGGTATTATGAGCGCTGTTGACCGCGGCCGGGCCGCGCACAGCGACGGAAGAGACAGCATCATGGCCAGAGAAAAACTCACGATCATCCCGCCGGGCAAGCCGCTGACAGGGCGCGCCATGCCGCCGGGCTCCAAGTCGATCACCAACCGCGCGCTGTTGCTTTCAGGCCTTGCCAAGGGCACGAGCCGGCTGACCGGCGCGCTGAAGAGCGACGACACGCGCTACATGGCAGATGCCCTGCGTGCCATGGGCGTTGCGATCGACGAACCCGACGACACCACCTTCGTGGTGACGAGCAGCGGCGAGCTGCGGGCGCCGAAGGAGCCCCTGTTCCTCGGCAACGCCGGTACGGCGACGCGTTTCCTGACGGCGGCTGTTGCCAGCGTCAAGGGGACCGTTGTGGTCGATGGCGATCAGCATATGCGCAAGCGTCCGATCGGGCCGCTCGTTTCGGCCTTGAAATCGCTGGGCATCGATGCAGAGGCGCCAACCGGTTGCCCACCGGTGACCGTGCGTGGCAACGGCTATTTCAGCTCCGGCCGAGTTGAGATCGATGCCGGATTGTCCAGTCAGTATGTTTCGGCACTGCTGATGGCGGCGCCGCTCGCAGCGCCCGGTGCCAACCGGCCTTCCACGGTCGCGCTGACCGGCCCGGAGATTGGTGCACGCGGCTATGTGGACCTGACGCTTGACGCCATGCGCGCCTTTGGTGCCAAGGTCGAGCAGATCGACAGCGCCACCTGGCGCGTCGAGCCATCAGGCTATACCGCGACTGATTTCGTCATCGAGCCGGATGCGTCCGCTGCAACCTATCTTTGGGCGGCCGAAGTGCTGACCGGTGGAAAGATCGATCTCGGCACGCCGGCGGAAAAATTCTCCCAGCCCGACGCCCGCGCCTATGACGTCATCTCTCAATTCCCGCATCTGCCCGCAGTCATCGATGGTTCGCAGATGCAGGATGCGATCCCGACGCTCGCGGTGCTTGCCGCCTTCAACGAAACGCCGGTGCGCTTCGTCGGCATCGCCAACCTGCGCGTCAAGGAATGCGACCGCGTTCGTGCGCTGTCGAGCGGCCTGTCGCGCATCGTCCCTGATCTCGGCACGGAAGAGGGCGACGACCTGATCGTCGCCTCCGACCCGAGCCTTGTCGGCAAACATCTGGAAGCCAGCATCGATACATTCGCAGATCACCGCATTGCCATGAGCTTTGCGCTCGCCGGCCTCATGATCGACGGCATCACCATTCTCGATCCCGATTGTGTGGCCAAGACCTTCCCGAACTACTGGGATGTGCTGGCTTCGCTCGGGGTGACTTACAAATGAGAACGGTTCCGGCAAGCGCCGGGTAGGTGCCGAACAGCTAAACCCTAGGGGAGGGAATATGGTGACGCGTTGGCTGACGGCTTTTTGCATGGCGCTGCTGGTCTTCGCGGCCCATGCCGCCTCGGCCGCGGAAGTCATCAACGCCTTCGATCAGGCGATCACCCTTGATCGCGACGGCTCGATGCTTGTCACCGAAACCATTGCGGTCAATGCCGAGGGCGACAAGATCCGTCACGGCATTTTCCGTGACTTTCCGCTCACCTTTCGCGATGCGAAGGGCAAGACGTCCTATATCGATTTCAAAGTCCAATCCGTCGAGCAAGATGGTGCACCCGCCGAGTGGAAACAGGAAGGCGTCGCCGGCGGCGCCCGCATCTATATCGGTTCCGCCGAGACCTATGTGAGCCCTGGGCCGCATACATATCGGCTGACCTACCGCACTGACCGCCAGTACCGCTATTTCGACGATCACGGTGAGCTCTATTGGAACGTGACCGGCAACGGCTGGCTGTTTCCCATTCTCCGCGCCTCCGCAACCGTGACGCTGCCTGATGGCGTGACGCCTGAGCAAACCGCCTTCTTCACCGGCCCCCTTGGCGCCACGGGACAGGACGCAAGGGTGAGCCAGCAAGCGGGCAAGGTCGTTTTTACGACGACCCGGCCGCTGCGCCAGGGCGAGGGGCTGACCATCGCTATCAAGTTAGCGAAAGATGCAATTGCCGCACCCACGGCATCGCAGCAGCGGATGTGGTTCATCGAGGACAATCTCGACATCATCATTGCCGGCGGCGGCCTCATCCTCGTCTTTGCCTATTATCTGAGAAGCTGGTTTGCGGTGGGCCGCGACCCGCCGCGCGGCGTCATGGTGCCGCGCTGGGATCCACCCGAAGGAATCTCGCCGGCGCTGGTCAACTATATCGATAACAAAGGCTTTTCCGGTGCCGGCTGGACCGCGCTGTCGGCGACCGCGCTCGATCTCGCCGTCAGGGGCTGTGTCGTTCTTGAAGACCTGAAGAAGAGCATCGTCATTCGCCCCGGCGAGAAAGCGGCCTCGGCAAAGGTAGATGCTGGCGAGAAGGTGCTGATGGGTGCGATCGGCCCGTTTTCACCGCTAGTCATCGACGAGGCCAACGGCGCAAAGGTCCAGAAGATCGGTGAAAAATTTCGCAGTGCCGTGGAAAGGGAACATCGCGGCGAGTTCTACAGGGCGAACTCTCTTTACGTGATCGGCGGCGTGATCCTCTCGGTTTTCGTCCTTGGTGCTATCGTCGTCTTCGGACGATTGCACGAGAACGTGCTCCCGCTGATCATCGTCCCTGCTTTCCTGTCCATCTTCGGTACCGTGATCGCAACGTCGCTCGGCCGCACCTTCCGCCGCCAGGCGAGCCTCGCCTCGCGCATCATGTCGGTGGTGGTTTTCGCGTTTATGGGCTTCGTCGCTGTGTCGATCTTTGCGAGTGTCATCGCGGCCGCTGCTGCCTCGGCGGAAATGACCGAGGAGCTGCCGTTGCTGGTCGCCATCGTCGGCATTTTTGCCGTCAATTTCGTCTTCTTCTTCCTGATGGGCGCACCGACCCCGATCGGCCGCAAGATGATGGACGGCATAGACGGCCTGCGCCAATATCTGACGCTCGCCGAAAAGGACCGTATGAACATGGCCGGCGCGCCGACCATGTCGCCGCAGCATTTCGAAAAGCTGCTGCCCTATGCTGTGGCCCTCGGCGTCGAAAAGCCCTGGTCGCGCACCTTCGAGACCTGGCTTGCCGCAGCAGCCGGCGGTGCGGCCGCAGCCTACGCGCCCGTCTGGTACATCGGCTCCTTCGGCAACGGCAATTTCTCCGATCGCATCGGCGGCTTCTCCTCCTCGATGGCCTCGACCATCGCCTCCACCATTCCCGCCCCGGTCTCCAGCTCGTCCTCCGGCTTTTCCGGCGGCGGCGGCTCGTCCGGTGGTGGCGGAGGCGGCGGTGGCGGCGGAGGCTGGTAACGTTTACCTCCCCCTTGAGGGGGGAGGTCGCAGCGAAGCTGCGGGTGGGGGTGACCCGCCACGAATGAGAACGCCGCTGGTCACCCCACCCCGGCACTGCGTGCCGACCCTACCCCTCTGGGGGAGGGTGTTTTGCATCGAACCGCTCGTCTCCTCATTTTCGGGACACATATGCCGAAAAAGCCATCTCCTCTCGATCGCTTCAAGATAGCCAACAGCCGCCGTCTTCGCGCCGGTGCGACCGATGCCGAAGCGAAGCTCTGGAGCCATCTCCCTCGTATTCCCATCGACGGCACGCATTTTCGCCGACAGGTTCCAATTGGTCGATATTTCGCGGATTTTGCCTGTCACCAGATTGGCCTCATCATCGAACTCGACGGCAGCCAGCATGCTGAGGACGCGACGAGGCGATATGATGCCGAGCGCACCGCCTTTCTTGGGGCGCAGGGCTATCAGGTCCTCCGCTTCTGGAATGCGGAAGTGTCGCAAGAGATCGAAGCTGTCCTGGACACGATATTTGCCATTGTGCAGCAACGGCAAATTTTGCTAGCAGAGGCCGACCGTTTTCACCCCATACCGGCACGGCGTGCCGACCCTCCTTTTCGACGGGAGGGTGAGGAACAGTGACATGCCCGATCTCCTTCTTGAACTCCGCTCCGAGGAAATCCCCGCACGAATGCAGCGCAAGGCTGCGGGCGATCTGAAGAAGCTCGTCACCGACGCGCTTGTCGAGGGCGGATTGTCCTATGAGGGTGCGCGCGAATATTGGACGCCGCGCCGGCTGACACTCGATATCAGAGGCCTGACGGCCCGCTCCGCAGATGTGCGCGAGGAGATCAAGGGTCCCTCGACCAAGGCGCCGGAGCAGGCGGTGCAGGGTTTTCTGCGCAAGGCCGGACTGTCGTCCGCTTCCGAAGCGCAGGTCGTCAGCGATCCCAAAAAGGGCGATTTTTACATCGCCGTCATTTCCAAGCCCGGCCGTCCGACGGAAGAGATTGTTGCCGACATCATGCCCGGCATTATCCGCGATTTCCCCTGGCCGAAATCCATGCGCTGGGGCGCACCATCCGCAAGGCCCGGCTCGCTGCGCTGGGTGCGCCCGCTGCAGTCGATCGTCTGCACCTTCGGCACGGAACACGAGGAAACGGTCGTGATCCCCTTCGAGATCGACGGCATCGTCGCTTCGAATGTCACTTACGGCCACCGTTTCCATGCGCCCGAGGCAATCACTGTCAAGCGTTTCGACGACTATGTCGCGAACCTGGAAAAGGCCAAGGTCATTCTCGATGCCGAGCGCCGCAAGGACATCATCCTGCATGACGCCCGTGACATCGCCTTTGCCAGCGGCCTGGAACTGGTTGAGGACGAAGGCCTGCTCGAAGAAGTCTCCGGCCTTGTCGAATGGCCGCAGGTGTTGATGGGCTCCTTCGAGGAAGATTATCTTTCGATCCCGTCCGAGATCATCCGCCTGACCATCAAGACGAACCAGAAGTGCTTCGTCACCCGCCCGACCGGCGGCGAGACCCTCTCGAACAAGTTCATCCTCGTCTCCAACATCGAGGCGACGGATGGCGGCAGCGAAATCATTCACGGCAACGGCAAGGTCGTCCGCGCCCGCCTGTCGGACGCGCTGCATTTCTGGAAGCGCGACCAGGGCGACCTGCCGGATCTCGAAACGCTGGAATCATCGGCAAAGAAGTTCGACCTCGATCTGAAAAAGCCGCTCGACCAGCGCATGGCCAAGCTCGATGCGTTGAACGTTACCTTCCATGCCAAGCTCGGCACGCAGGGCGAGCGGGTGCAGCGGCTGCGCGCGCTGGCGGCAAAGTTTGCCCTTCCTGTTGGCGCCGACTACAAGCTGGTGGATCGCGCAACCGTGCTCGCCAAAGCGGACCTGCGCACCGAAGCCGTCGGCGAATTCCCGGAATTGCAGGGTCTGATGGGCCGCAAATATGCAGTGCTGCAGGGCGAGGATGCCTCGGTCGCAACAGCCATCGAGGATCACTACAAGCCGCAAGGCCCCTCCGACCGCGTGCCGGAAGACAAGGTCGCAATCACGGTCGCGCTCGCCGACAAGCTGGATACGCTCGTTGGATTCTGGGCGATCGATGAGAAGCCCACCGGCTCGAAGGACCCGTTTGCACTGCGTCGTGCAGCGCTCGGCGTTATCCGCATCCTGCTTGAGCGTCGCGTGCGCCTGCCGCTGATGCCGCGGATCAATTCGCATATGTTGCGGATCGATGCTGACATCGGCAGCAAGACCGATGCCGAGGATCTGTCGCGCCAGCTCGATCTTCTCGCCTTCTTCCACGATCGCCTGAAAGTCTATCTTCGCGATCAAGGCGCCCGCTATGATCTCATCGATGCGGTCCTCACGCCGGAGACCGACGATCTCCTGATGGTTGCCCGTCGCGTCGAGGCGCTGACGGCCTTCATCACCTCGGAAGACGGCACGAACCTGCTCGCCGGCACCAAGCGCGCCGTCCAACTGCTCGCCGCCGAGGAGAAGAAGGGCACCGTCGTCGCCGACGGCGTCTCGGAAGCGCTGCTGAAGCTCGACGCGGAGAAGGAACTTTTCACGGCAATCACCAGCGCTTCCACAGAGGCCTCCGATGCGATCGCCAAGGAAGATTTCCGCTCCGCCATGGCAGCGCTCTCCAAGCTCCGTGCCCCGGTTGACCGCTTCTTCACCGATGTCCTCGTCAACGACGAAGATGCCGCCATCCGCGCCAACCGTCTCGCGCTGCTGCGGCTGATCCGCAAGGCGACGGCAACGGTTGCCGATTTCTCGAAGATTTCGGGATAGCTGTTCAGCCTGCTATGAACGGCATCAGGAATTGACGCAAAAGGGGGATGTCAGAATGGCAGCCGATTGGGGCGTCTACATGAACAACGACCTCGGTCACTTGGCATCAGTTGGAGTCGATCTTGAATATCGAGATACCGGGCCGGTTTCTTCGTATCCGACACTCGTGATTGTGGGGATGAGGTTTAAGGCACCGCGTCAAAATGGTCTTCCGCAAAAGGATGAGCTGCAGATCGTCTATGCAATAGAAGACCGACTGTCCGACCTACTGGGCAACAAAACCAATAGTCGATATGTCGGCCACAAGCTTGCGGACGGCTCGGCAAAATTCTTTTTCTATGCGTCGGATGCAGCCGTCGTCACGGCTGCGGCTAAAACTGTCGGCGTCGATTTTTCAGCCTATCCTTTTGATCTGCAGGTCGTTCCGGACGCGAGTTGGTCCGTATACCGAACATCTTTGGTTCCCAGTGGGGACAATGTCCAGCAGGTTGAGGATAACAAGGTGATTCAAGTGCTCACCAACCACGGTGATGACATAGCCCAACCCAGGATAATCGACCACTTTGCATATTTTTCGGAAGTGGAAGGGCTCCAATCATTCAAATCCGCTATTTTGAGCCGACAGTTTCATGTTGATGACGAAGCGTCGCCCGCTCAGATCAAGGGTAAGTGGTTGGTAAAATTTTATCGCCTTGATATTCCAGACGAAATTACATCGGTTACCGTCGAGCTTGCGCACCTCGCCGAAGAGTACAACGGTGAGTATGATGGCTGGGAATGTGCAGTAACACCTGCCCACTCGATGCCGACTAAGCCATGAAAACCCGGCCTACTGGGTAACCAATCGAAATTGCATCGCCCCAAAAGGCAGGGCCGCCGGATTTCTCCAGCGGCCCCTAAAAGTTTCGTACTGAAATCGCCTTGAGTGTTCTGCGTGATTAAGCCGCCCTGCGTCTCTGCTGGTGCGATGCCTGAGCAGCACCGCTGCCATTGTTGACGCGGAAGCCACGGATGAGGTCGAGGAGATCCTCGGTATCGGCTGCGAGCGTCTCGGCCGATGCGGTGGTCTCTTCGGCCATGGCGGCGTTCTGCTGGGTTGCGGCATCGAGCTGGTTCATCGACGACGAGATCGAGCGCAGCGTGGTGTCCTGCTCGGACGCGCTGTGGGCGATCTTCGAGACGATCTCGTTGGCGGCCTTGATCTGGTCGGAGATGCGCTTCAAGGCTTCGCCGGCCTCGCCGACGAGGCGAACGCCCTGGTCGACCTGGCCGGAGGAGCGGGCGATCTGGTCCTTGATCTCCTTGGCGGCAGCAGCAGACCGCTGGGCCAGCTCGCGCACTTCCTGGGCGACGACGGCAAAGCCCTTGCCGCTTTCGCCGGCACGCGCTGCCTCGACGCCGGCATTGAGCGCAAGCAGGTTGGTCTGGAAGGCGATCTCGTCGATGACGCCGATGATCTTGCCGATTTCTTCCGAGGACTTCTCGATGCCGCTCATGGCCTCGATCGCCTGGGCGACGACAGCGTCGCTGCGCGATGCTTCGGTCGAGACGGAATGGACGCGCTTGGAAGCTTCGTGGGCGCCGTCTGCGGTCTGGCGGACGGCAACGGTGAGCTCGTCGAGGGCCGCCGAGGTTTCCTCCAGGCTTGCGGCCTGGCGCTCGGTGCGCTGCGACAGTTCGTTGGAGGCGCGGCGGATCTCTTCCTTGGACAGGCCGATATCGTTGCCCTTGGCATTGACGCGGCCCATGGCGGCTTCGAGATGGGAGAGCGCATCGTTGAAGTTGTTGCGCAGACCCGCATAGCCCTGGCCGATATCGCCGCAGCGGATGGTGAGATCGCCGCCTGCGAGCTGTTCGAGGGCCTGGCCGATGGTGGAGACGACGCGGGCCTGGATCTGGGCCTCGTCCTGCTGCTGGCGCAGGTTCTGCTGGCGTTCGCTGTCGAGGGTCAGTTCCTGTTCTGCCTGGCGTTCCGCCATGGCATGGCGTTCGCGCACCTTCTCCTGCAGTGACGCCGTCGCCTTGGCCATCTTGCCGATCTCGTTGCCCATTGATGTATGCGGGATGGCGATCTTGACGTCTTCGTCGGCAACCGCCTTCAGGGCCTCATGCACGTCGGCCAAAGGCTTCGAGATGCCGCGGATCACGAAGAAGGCGGCAGCAATGGCGACGATGAAAAGGCCGAAGCTGTACATGACCGTGATCAAGATGGTGTGGTTCACCTGTGCATCGAGGTCGTCCATGTAGACGCCCGTGATCACGACCATCTTCCAGGGCTCGAAGGCGCGGGCATAGGCCGTCTTGCGGAACAGATCGCTGGCCGGATGGCCGGGCTTGCTGGCGTAGAAATCGGTAAGACCCCCGCCCTGCTGTCCGAGCTTGACCAGCTCTTCGCGGTAGTAGTGACCCGTCGGATCAGGCTGGCCCTTGAAGTTCTGGCCCATCTTGGTCTTGTCGTAGTGGAAGACCATGTTGATGTCGTAGTCATAGCCGAAGAGATAGCCGTCCGGCGTATATTTGATGCTGTTGACCATAGCGTAGGCCTGGGCCTTCGCATCGGCTTCCGAAAGCTTTCCGGATTGCTCAAGGGTATAATAAACCTTGATGATCGAAAGGCCGGACTCGACCTGTGTGCGAAGCATCTCGTAGCGTTCGTTGTAGATGGAGTTCGCAGAAGAGCGGATCTGCAGATATGTAGCGACGCCGAAGGCGATCATAAGTCCGGTGACAAGCAATATAAGCTGGTTTGAAATCTTAAAATTCTTCATGACGCCTCACAGCTACGGAATGACGGGAATTCCGGCGCGGTTTCCTACCGCCTGTGCGAGCGCCTTCGAGTAATCTCGGTGCGTCTACCGCTGCTTAATCACATGCTGCTTCCGGCCTGCTAAAATTGGCCGGTTTGATCTAATAAATATTTAATCATACTCAAAAGAGCATGATTAAATCGGCTTTAATCAGCGTTTTGCTGCATTGCGGGAGAAAAACATAAGATCTTCCCGGGGAAGACTTATAGAAGACTCCATGGATTTGGCAGTTAGTCGAGCATATTTTTACCTGTAAATAATGGAGCCGCCGATCGCCCCAAAAGGCAGGGCCGCCGGATTTCTCCAGCGGCCCCTAAAAGTTTCGTACTGAAATCGCCTTGAGTGTTCTGCGTGATTAAGCCGCCCTGCGTCTCTGCTGGTGCGATGCCTGAGCAGCACCGCTGCCATTGTTGACGCGGAAGCCTCTGATAAGATCGAGAAGGTCCTCGGTATCGGCTGCAAGCGTCTCTGCCGATGCGGTGGTCTCTTCGGCCATGGCGGCGTTCTGCTGGGTTGCGGCATCGAGCTGGTTCATCGACGACGAGATCGAGCGCAGCGTGGTGTCCTGCTCGGACGCGCTGTGGGCGATCTTCGAGACGATCTCGTTGGCGGCCTTGATCTGGTCGGAGATGCGCTTCAAGGCTTCGCCGGCCTCGCCGACGAGGCGAACGCCCTGGTCGACCTGGCCGGAGGAGCGGGCGATCTGGTCCTTGATCTCCTTGGCGGCAGCAGCCGAGCGCTGGGCAAGCTCGCGCACTTCCTGGGCAACGACGGCAAAGCCCTTGCCGCTTTCGCCGGCACGCGCTGCCTCGACGCCGGCGTTGAGGGCCAGCAGGTTGGTCTGGAAGGCGATCTCGTCGATGACGCCGATGATCTTGCCGATTTCTTCCGAGGACTTCTCGATGCCGCTCATGGCCTCGATCGCCTGGGCGACGACGGCGTCGCTGCGCGATGCTTCGGTCGAGACGGAATGGACGCGCTTGGAAGCCTCATGGGCGCCGTCTGCGGTCTGGCGGACGGCAACGGTGAGCTCGTCGAGGGCAGCGGAGGTTTCCTCCAGGCTTGCGGCCTGGCGCTCGGTGCGCTGCGACAGTTCGTTGGAGGCGCGGCGGATCTCTTCCTTGGACAGGCCGATATCGTTGCCCTTGGCATTGACGCGGCCCATGGCGGCTTCGAGATGGGAGAGCGCATCGTTGAAGTTGTTGCGCAGACCCGCATAACCTTGGCCGATATCGCCGCAGCGGATGGTGAGATCGCCGCCTGCGAGCTGTTCCAGCGCCTGGCCGATGGTGGAGACGACGCGGGCCTGGATCTGGGCCTCGTCCTGCTGCTGGCGCAGGTTCTGCTGGCGTTCGCTGTCGAGTGCCAGTTCCTGTTCTGCCTGGCGTTCCGCCATGGCATGGCGTTCGCGCACCTTCTCCTGCAGTGACGCCGTCGCCTTGGCCATCTTGCCGATCTCGTTGCCCATTGACGTATGCGGGATGGCGATCTTGACGTCTTCATCGGCAACCGCCTTCAGGGCCTCATGCACGTCGGCAAGCGGCTTCGAAATGCCGCGGATGATAACCAGTGAAGCGCCGAGAGCCAGCACGAAGAGGCCGAACATCCAGGCCGCTGTCGTCAACATCTTCATGCGGACCTGCGCGTCTAGGTCATCCATATAGACGCCGGTTATGACCACGACCTTCCAGGGATCGAAGGCCTTTGCATAGGCGGTCTTGCGGAAGGTAGCGTTGGCAGGCTCATTCGGCTTGCTGGCGTAGAAATCGGAAAAGCCGCCGCCATCCTGGCCGATCTTGACGAGTTCCTCGCGATAAAAATGGTTCGTCGGGTCCGGTTGGCCCTTGAGGCTCACGCCAACCTTCGACGGGTCGAAGTGGAAGACCATCTTGACGTCATAGTCGTAGCCGAAGAGATAGCCGTCCGGCGTATAGAGCATATGCGCCGCAGCGTTATAGGCCATGGTTCTGGCCTGATCCTCGGTCAGTTTGCCGGCCTTTTCGAGACCGTAATAGTATTGCAGGACGGAAATGCCGGATTCGACCTGCGTCCGCAGCATTCCGTAGCGTTCCTGATAGATGGAATTCGCGGCGGACTGCATCTGCACATAGGCCATTATTCCGAATGCAACGATAAGTCCGGTGACAAGCAAAATAAGTTGCTTTGAAATTTTTAGATTTTTCATGGGGAATCCTTCGCAACCGAATAAAATGATTAAATTCCGGTGCGGTGTGATACCGCCTATGCGATCGCGTCGGCGGAGCCAACGAATCTGACGCTGCTTAAAATGACATGCGGCGACCGGCAGCGGTAAAAATGGCCAGATTTCAATAACAAAGCTTTAAGTAAGGCAGCTTTCGGCATCACGTCAGGGTGAAGAGAAAGATGAAAAAACAAATGCGCCCCTGCTTCTCTCAGGGGCGCATTGATCCGTCTTGCGACGGGACCCCCAGCGACTGAATTCGGTCGGGCGGGGCAGGGAACGTCTGGGCTCTCTATTTCAGGCGAAGGTCGAAGCCGGAAAGATCGAGTGGCTTCTGAGCAGGTGCCGCGCTGGCAGGCTTGATATCCGGCGTGACGGCAGCCGTTGCGGTCGGGTCGATACCGTCGGTTGATACGCCTGCGGCAGCGAGCGCTTCCGGCGTTGCCTTGGAAATGAAAGTCACCGGCGAGCCGCCCATCCAAGCCTCGATGCGCACCACTTTCCGCTCGCCGTTGATATCGCGAATCTCGGTGGTCTGCGTGCCCGTCTGCAGCTCGGGTACGACATAGCTCTTGTTCTTCAGCTTCGGCTTCGGCGGCGGGCAATGATCGCAGGTCTCGGAAATGATGCTGCCGGCATTGTCGTTCGGGTTGCTTTCCACCGGCAGGATCGAGGAGGCCATGGCGGAGCCACCAGCCAGTACAAATGCTGCGGTGAGGATGATCGAACGCATGCGAACTACTCCGTCTCTCGATAGTGAGAACAGCAATAGCGGCGCTTCCTTTCCATCCCGTCAGAAGAAAAGGTAAATATTTAGAAGAACGGTATTTCGAGACAGGATTTTTTAGCCGGTAATCAGCTTTTCTCGCGCTCGATTGCCCGCCAGCCGATATCGCTGCGGCAGAAGCCGTTGTCCCAGACCACCTTGTCGACCAGAGCATAGGCCCTGGCCTGGGCTTCCCCAACGGTCTTGCCCGTCGCCGTGACATTGAGGACGCGTCCGCCGGTCGCGACAAGTGCACCATCCTTCAATGCAGTCCCGGCATGAAACACCTTGGCACCGTCTTCATCGGCGGGCAGGGCGGCAATCGGCGTATTCTTCTCATAGGAGCCCGGATAGCCCTTCGAGGCCATGACGACGGTCAGCGCCACGTCGTCGCTCCATTCCACTGTGACCTGATCGAGCGTGCCGTTTGCGGCTGCAAGCAGCAGCGGCAGCAGATCGCTCTTCAGCCTCATCATCAGCACCTGGCATTCCGGATCGCCGAAGCGGACATTGTACTCGATTAGTTCCGGACCCTTTTTGGTGATCATCAGGCCGGCGAAGAACAGGCCGGAGAAAGGATAGCCGCTTTCTGCCATGCCGCGCATGGTCGGCTCGATGACTTCTTTCATGGTTCGCTCGACCATGTCAGGCGTCATGACCGGCGCAGGCGAATAGGCGCCCATGCCGCCGGTGTTCGGGCCGGTGTCGCCGTCGCCGACACGCTTGTGATCCTGTGCTGTTGCGAGCGCCAGTGCATGCTTGCCGTCGCTGAGGCAGAAGAAGCTTGCTTCCTCGCCATCAAGAAAGGCTTCGATGACAACTTCAGCGCCGGCAGTCCCAAAGGCGCCTTCAAAGCAATCGTCGACGGCAGCAAGCGCCTCATCGACTGTCATGGCGACTGTCACGCCCTTGCCGGCTGCAAGCCCGTCTGCCTTGACGACGATCGGCGCGCCCTGTGCCCGGATATAGGCCTTGGCCTTCGGAGCATTGTTGAAGCGCTGGTAGGCGCCGGTCGGAATATTGTAGCGGGCGCAGATATCCTTGGTGAAACCCTTGGAGCCTTCGAGCTGAGCGGCTGCGGCGGAGGGGCCGAAGACGGCAATTCCGCCGGCGCGAAGCGTATCGGCCAGTCCGGCGACGAGCGGAGCCTCGGGGCCGACGACAACGAAATCGATCGCCTTCTCCTTGCAGAAGGTAAGGACCGCGTCGTTATCCTCGGTGCTAAGGTCGACAAGCCTTGCATGTTCGGCGATGCCGGGATTGCCCGGAGCCGCGAAGAATTCCGTCATCAACGGCGACTGCGCCAGTTTCCATGCCAACGCATGCTCGCGGCCGCCCGACCCGATCAACAGGATTTTCATGACCAGTCCCCTTATTGCTGCTGTCTGGCGGTTAAGGAGCGTGGCATAAAAGGTCAAGCGCAAATCCTGTGGAACCGGTAAACGTCGATGGTTCGGATCATTGCCTTGCCTTTATGCTTGGCTATGGTTCCGCCACTTTGGTTCGAAGTAAAATAGAAAATAAGAGAATCCCATGGCCGCTGACATTCGCTCCCTCGCTGCAACCATCTCCGCCGAGATCAATTCCCGACCAGATCAGGCGGTGGCCGCAATCGAGCTTCTCGACGAGGGGGCAACGGTGCCGTTCATCGCCCGCTACCGAAAGGAAGTGACAGGCGGTCTGGACGACGGCCAGCTTCGCACGCTGGCAGAACGTCTTGTCTATCTCCGGGAACTCGAGGCACGGCGCGCGTCGATCGTCGAGTCGATCTCCAGTCAGGGCAAGATGACCAACGAGCTGATGGGCAAGATCACGGCGGTTGCGACCAAGGCCGAGCTCGAAGATCTCTACCTGCCCTACAAGCCGAAACGCCGTACCCGCGCGGAAATCGCAAGGGAGCGCGGACTGGGGCCGCTGGCCGACACTATACTCGCCGATCGGGCAAAGGAGCCTGCTGTCGTCGCGGAAACCTACCTGACGGCAGAGGTCGCCGATGTGAAGGCGGCGCTCGAAGGCGCGCGCGATATCATAGCGGAAGGCATTGCGGAAAATGCCGACCTGCTCGGCAAACTGCGCAGCTATATGAAGCAGAACGCGATGCTGCGCGCCAAGGTCGTCGACGGCAAGCAGGAGGCGGGCGCGAAATTCTCCGACTATTTCGATCACAACGAACGTTGGGCAACAGCCCCCGGCCACCGTGCGCTTGCCATGCTGCGCGGCTGGAACGAGGAGATGCTGACGCTTGTCATCGATGTCGATACCGATATGACCTCGCCGAACAAGCCGGTCGAGCGGATGATCGCAACCGCCTACGAGATCGGCAATAGCCGCCCGGGCGACCGCTGGCTGATGGACGTTGCAAGCTGGACTTGGCGCGTAAAACTCTCCATGTCGCTGTCGCTCGACCTGATGCGCGAGTTGCGCGAAAGGGCGGAAGAAGAGGCGATCCACGTCTTTGCCCGCAATCTGAAGGACCTGCTGCTCGCAGCTCCCGCCGGCTCTCGCGCCACGATGGGGCTCGATCCCGGCATCCGTACCGGCGTCAAGGTCGCGGTCGTGGATGGCACCGGCAAGCTGCTCGAAACCACCACGGTCTACCCATTCCCGCCGAAGAATGATGTCCGCGGCACGCAGGCGACGCTTGCGGCTTTGGTGCGCAAGCACAAGGTCGAGCTGATCGCGATCGGCAACGGCACCGGCAGCCGCGAGACCGAAAAGCTGGTGACGGATATGCTGGGCGACCTGCCTGCACCCAAACCGACCAAGGTCATCGTGTCAGAGGCCGGCGCGTCCGTCTATTCGGCGTCGGAAACGGCAGCGCTTGAATTTCCCGGCCTCGACGTATCGCTGCGCGGTGCTGTCTCCATCGCCCGCCGCCTTCAGGATCCGCTTGCCGAATTGGTCAAGATCGAGCCGAAGTCGATCGGCGTCGGGCAGTACCAGCACGACGTCGATCAGCAGAAACTCTCGCGTTCGCTTGATGCCGTCGTCGAAGACGCAGTGAATGCAGTCGGTGTCGACCTCAACACCGCATCCGCGCCGCTGCTCGCCCGCGTATCCGGTCTGGGTCCCTCCATTGCCGATGCGATCGTCCGCCATCGCGACGGGGAGGGGCGCTTCGAGAGCCGCAAGGATCTCCTAAAGGTGGCCCGGCTCGGAAACCGCACCTTCGAGCAATGCGCCGGCTTTCTGCGCATCCCCGATGGCAAGGAGCCGCTGGATGCCTCCTCCGTGCATCCTGAAGCCTACGGCGTCGCCAAGAAGATCGTTGCCGCCTGCGGGCGCGATCTTAGAAGCCTGATGGGGGACAGCGCCACGCTGAAGGCCATCGATCCCCGCGCCTTCATCGACGACAAGTTCGGCCTGCCGACGGTGCGAGACATCATCGCCGAGCTCGAGAAGCCCGGCCGCGACCCGCGTCCCAGCTTCAAGACCGCAACCTTTGCCGAAGGCGTGAACGAGATTTCCGACTTGAAGCCGGGAATGGTTCTTGAGGGCACTGTTACGAATGTTGCCGCTTTCGGGGCCTTCGTCGACATAGGCGTCCACCAGGACGGTTTGGTCCACGTGTCGCAATTGGCCGATCGTTTCGTGAAGGATCCGCACGAAGTCGTCAAAGCCGGCAACGTCGTAAAAGTCCGTGTCGTTGAAGTAGACGCCAAGCGCAAGCGAATCGCGCTGTCGATGCGCAAGGACGACGGTTCGGCCGCCTCTACCCCCGCGCGCGAAAAGACCGGTGGCGCAGCCATGCGGCAGGCGGGAGGCAGATATGAGGACAAGCGCAAGGAGCAGAGTAGCCAAGGCAGTTTCGGTGCTGCGCTGGCGGATGCGTTCAAGCGAAAATAAGGGCTTAGCCCCTAGTGATGCAGAAAAGTCACACTCTGGCAGCGTTGTCGCCAGAGTGCTAGCCGCTGCCGTTTGACGATCTTGCCAGATGTCGGGGAGGCGCTAAAGTTGCCTTACTGTCATGTCAAAATTGCGAGGCCTCCATGGCGTCGGCACTCTTAAAGATTGTCAAGAAAATCATCAAAACCGGCTCCCTCCGGTTGACGCTCGCCGATGGCGAGACGTTCACCCTGGGCGACGGGTCCGGCGACCTTGTCGCAGCGCGTTTTGCCGATCAGGAGGCAGAGGATGCGGTTGGAACCGATCCGACGCTGAAACTCGGCGAAATGTACATGGAAGGTCGCTTCATCCTCGAGCAGGGGAACATCTACGATTTCCTCGAGCTCGTTAAGAAAAATACGACCGATGAAATCTTCGATTTCAAAATTGCAATGCGTCTGCTTGGACGCATTGCCTGGCAGCAGATCAAGAGTCGTTCGCCGATCAACCGCAACAAGCACAATGTTGCGCACCACTACGATCTCTCTGCCAAGCTTTTCGATCTGTTCCTCGACGATGACTGGCAATATTCCTGCGCCTACTTCGAGCCGGCAGGCATCAGTCTGGACGAAGCGCAGCTTGCCAAGAAGCGCCATATCGCCGCCAAACTTCTTCTTGAGCCGGGCCAGAGCATCCTCGAAATCGGCTCGGGCTGGGGCGGTATGGGCATGTATCTTGCCGAATCCGCCGAAGGCACCGATTTCACCGGCATCACGCTCAGCGAGGAGCAACTGAAAGTTTCGCGTGGCCGCGCGGCCAAACGCGGACTGACGGACCGAGTCCGCTTCGAGTTGCAGGACTACCGCTACATGAAGGGCAAGAAGTTCGACCGGATCGTTTCGGTCGGCATGTTCGAACATGTGGGTATCGGCAACTACGGCAAGTTCTTCAGCAAGGTGTCTGATCTGCTTGCCGATGACGGTGTCATGGTTCTGCATTTCATCGGCCGGCCGAAGCCGAGCTTCGCGACGAATGCCTTCATCGAGAAGTACATCTTCCCGGGCGGCTATATCCCGTCGGTCGCCGAGACCATGCCGGCACTCGAAAAGGCCGGCCTTCTCGTCAAGGACATTGAAATCCTGCCGATGCACTACGCTTATACGCTGCGCCACTGGCGCGAACGTTTCGTGGCGCGAAAGGCGGAAGCTGTCGCCCTTTACGACGAGAAATTCTTCCGCATGTGGGAGTTCTACCTGGCCGGCTCGGAAATGGGCTTCCGCTGGGAACAGCTCTTCATCATGCAGATCCAGATCGCCAAGAACCAGTTCGCCGTTCCCGACAACCGTAACTACATCGCGGAGCGGGAAGCCAAGCTGAAGGAATTCGAGGCCACCCGCGCTCCGCTGGAGAAGGTGACGTTCTGAAACCCTATGGATGCTTGAAAGTTGAAGCCGATCTTACCCTGGTAAGGTCGGCTTTTTGCATGTGCGCTTTGCCGAAATCGCCTTGACGGCGGTTATTTCACGACTGTGACCGTGACGTTATCATCATCGACCCTGGCCACACGCAGAGCGCTGAGGCGGATCGTAAACTGGTCGGTGCCCGTATAGCCGGGATCGGGCGTGTAATAGACCGCATTTCCTTGGACGGGCTTGCCACTGCAGACATAGCCAGGACCGTCCTTGGGGTAGTGCACTCGGACTTCTTCGTGAACGACCTCGATCTTGCCATGCGCCGGTTGCTTGATGGCCGCCGTATAGGGATAGCCGGCAAATTCACAATCCGCCTTGATATGGGCGGTGGAGCCGATCTTGGTACGTTTGCCCGACACGGCTGTCGCTTTGGTTTCCCTTACCTTCGCTGTCGGATCGGGCAGGCCCGCACAGCCCGATAGAACCAACGTAGTCGATGCGCAGAAGATTATCGCAAAAGAAGAAAATTTCATGATTCGGCCCCAGCAGATATTGCATTCTGCTTGCCTTAATTACTTGTCGCGCCGAAATCTCTTTTAAAATTCTATATATAGTTGCGTCTTCTTGTCGCTGATATCCATTGTTCGAAGCCGCTGTAACCGCTCGAATTGCGGCTAGCCGCCGGCACTTGCGTCTTCTTATTTTCCAGACGCAGCGGCACCCTTAATCCTTTGTTGGTTCTTTTCTAACATTTTGGCCTCAGTCATCGAATTCTTCCGGGAACGTTAGCAGAGTGTTTCAGGTGGCGTCCCTGCTCGCGCGTATAACCCGGCCGATTTGATATAATGTTCCGGGCTGTCCGCGGCCCTCTGTATTGCGTTTCGTGGAGTATTTGCGTGTTTTTCAAATCTTGCTCATTGCTTTCGATCGGCCTTTTGCTGGGTTCGGCCACCATGGCTTCCGCTGGAGATGGCCGCCCGTGGTGGTCCGGCGACTGGTATCTGAGCGTCGGCGCAGCCGGTTTTGTCGCCCCGAAATTCCAAGGCGGCCGCCACGACAAGCTGCAGTTTCAGCCTCTGATTTCTTTCGGCAAGCAGGGTGGCGGCTCGCGCTTCACCTCCCGCAATGACAGCCCGTCCTTCTCGCTGCTCGACAATGGCGCGGTCCGTGCCGGTCTCGTCGCCAAGTATGATCCAAGCCGCGATGCCAGCGACGATCACGCGTTGAAGGGCCTGAAGAAGGTGAAATGGGGTGCGGAAGCGGGCGGCTTCGTCGAGGTTTATCCGACCGACTGGCTGCGCGCTCGCGCCGAAGTCCGCCAGGGCATCCGCTCGCATAGCGGCCTCGTTGCCGACACCTCGATTGATGCCTTTACCGATATCCTGCCGGACCTGCAGCTCTCCGGCGGTCCGCGCGCGACCTGGGCAACCGGCAACTATTTCGACACTTATTACGGGGTGAACGCCAAGGAATCGGCTGCGAGCGGCCTCAGCCCCTACAATCCGGGCGGCGGATTGGAATCGGTCGGTGTCGGAGGTGCGCTGACCTGGAAGGCCACGCGCAACCTGACCACCAGCTCCTTCGTAGAATACAAGCGTCTTCAGGGCCCGGCCGCCGACAGCAGCCTCGTCAAGGAGAAGGGTTCGCGCAACCAGCTCCTGATCGGTCTTTCCGCGACCTACAAGTTCAATTTTACGCTGAACTGAGACACTCCTACTTAGTCGCCGCCGCTTGACCGCGGCGGCCGGCGCTCGCTACTACTGCTGCCATGCAGAAGATGAGCGATTTGAACGGGCGCGTCGCCGACGCCCCCTCCGGAAACTGGGTATATCGGATCCTGCCGCCTTGGTTGTGGCCCTATGCGCAGCTGGCGCGCTGGGACAGGCCGATCGGCTGGCAGCTGCTGATGTGGCCCTGTTTCTGGTCCGTCACCCTAGCGGCCAACGCCAAGGCCGCCTCCGGTCAGTGGGTCGGCGGCATACTCGTTTATCACCTGGTGCTTTATTTCATCGGCTCCGTCGCCATGCGCGGGGCCGGCTGCACCTATAATGATCTCGTCGACCACAAGATCGACATGGAGGTTGCCCGCACGCGGTCGCGCCCCCTGCCGTCGGGGCGTGTCAGCCGCAGACAGGCAAAAATCTTCATCGCGCTTCAGGCTCTGGTCGGCCTGGTGGTCCTTCTACAGTTCAATCTGTTCGCGGCCATTCTCGGCCTGCTGTCGCTCGCGATCGTCGCCCTTTATCCTTTCGCCAAGCGCTTTACCGATTGGCCTCAGTTCTTCCTCGGACTTGCCTTCTCCTGGGGCGCGCTCATGGGCTGGGCGGGCGTCTATGGGACATTGTCTTTCGCGGCCATGCTGCTCTACATCGCCTCGATTCTATGGACGATCGGCTATGACACGATCTATGCGCACCAGGACAAGGAAGATGACGAACTGATCGGCGTTCGCTCCACGGCAAGACTGTTCGGCGATAACACACGTCTCTGGCTGATTGGTCTCTATGGCGCAGCGCTGGTTCTGATGTTTATCGCCTTTGCCTTGGCTGATGCGGGCGGCCTGTCCTATATCGGGCTTCTCGTTGCCGGCGGCATCTTTGCCTATCAGATCGCGCGGCTTGATATCAACGATCCGGAACAATGCTTGGCACTGTTCAAGTCTAACGGCAATGTCGGCGCCATCATCTTTGCCGGCCTGTTTGTCTCGGTTCTGTTTCTCATCCCGTAATCAAACAGAAAGCCCGACACTTGAAGGTATCGGGCTTTCCGGAAGAATGTGCCGTTTTTGGCTCAGCTGCGGGCGATGATTTCCCGGCCCTGGATCTTCATCTTAACGCCGAGCTTGCCGGTCGTGCGACGGACGAGGAAGCGGGGGCGGCGGTTGGCGAAATAGGAATGACGCCGGCGCGGACGCATTTCCTGCGTGCGGATGCCGCCGAGATGCTCTTCGAGCGGACGGGCGATGCCGTCGGCCTCGACCATAAGCATGGGAATCTGGAAGGCTTCCGACCAGGAACGCCAGTCGGCGGCGATGTCGCTGAGATCGTGGGCGACGAGCAGCGGAATGCAGAGATCGGGATCGTCGTGATGCAGTTCCAGCGTGACCGTAACCTCACCATCGCCATGGTCGATGGCCCGGGCTGCAACGCCTTTGAATGCTCGCTTCGGCAGTGCAATGGAGAGCGGCAGTCCGCTGGACTGCAGGATCTTGCGCAGCACGGCGCCACGCTCGTCTATCGTGATACTGACATCTCCGGATGAGCCACGCATGGCGTAGCTGACTTGCTGCGGGAAACGGTGAGGATCCAGCCGCAGTGTCGTTCCAGCCCATGCGGGCTTCAAGACGGTATTTGTCATCGATTTTCTACCCTTGTCTTACCTGAGAGCCGGTTTTCCGGTCTTCTTTCGGGAGGGCTTTCGTCCTCTCGATACGGCAAGACTAGGCGGTCGCTCTTCCAGACAGCTTAAAAATCGCGGTTAAGAAAACTTTGCGTCGCCAGATGGTTAGCAAAAGCGAAGCCGTCAGGGTTTCCATTCCGTGAACGCTCGGCGGCATTCGGCTGTGTCGATCCGGGGCAGTGGGGGAACAAGTTCCTGTAAGTCTCGGGTAAGGTTTCGGCGAGATAATGGGCCATAGATTCGTTATGCATACTTTAGAGACATATTGAAGGATCTCGCTATGGTCTCGACCTATCTTGGCTATACCAATGCCACAAAGGATATGACGACAACGCTCAATCGCGTCGCGTCGCAGTCGGACATCAAGCGACAACAGGCCTATTACGACGCCAATATAGGCAGCGTAAAAACCGTCGACGACTTCCTCAATAACTACCAGATCTATAGCTATGCAATGACGGCCTATGGTCTTGGCGATATGATCGACTCCAAGGCCATGATGAAGGAAGTTCTGACGAGCGATCTCAGCGATCCGAACAGCTTCGCAAACAAGTTGTCCGATCCCCGTTACAGGGAGTTTGCTGCAGCCTTCAATTTTGGTGTCAGCACCGCCGCCAAGCCGGTACAGGATACGGAGCAGGCCTCGACGCTGACCGATCTCTATACCCAGTCTTTTTCCACCGAGGAGACTGATGCGGCAACTGCGACTTCCTATTACGACACCCAGGTCGACAAGGTGAAGAATGTCGACCAGCTTCTGGCCGACCCGCAGCTCAAGGACTACGTGCTGAAGGCATATGGCATCGATCCGACCTATGCTTCGGACAGCTATCTCAAATCCGTTCTGACCAGCGACCCCAATGATCCGAACAGCTTCCTGAACAAGAACGGGACCGACGCTTACAAAGCGCTGGCCGCACAATTCAGCTTCAATAGCGACGGCACCATTTCCGGGGCGACGGCGCAGACGGCGGCTCAGAAGGCGGCCGTCGAAAGCCAATATAACTACGCTGTCCCGTCATTTACGACCGCTGTGGGTGCGAAGGACAACACCCAATATTATCAAAGCAAGATCGGCTCCATTACGTCAGTCAGCCAGTTGACGAGCGATACCCGGCTTTTCGACTATGTTAAGGGCGCCTACGGCCTGGATCCCAAAATGAGCGCGCTCGCCTTTTCCGAGGTTATGGCCAGCGATCCGAACGATCCCACTTCATTCGCAGTTTCGATCGGCGCCACTGCCGTGCTTGGCAAATTCAATTTCAATGCGGACGGCTCGGTGCCGTCAGGCGAGTCTGCTCAGACCGCCGCCGAGGTGACCGCGACCACAAAGAATTACACTGCCAACTACGATAGCGCTCACCAGACGGATATAACGACCGCCGTCAAGAATTATACGACCAGGATCGCCGGCATCACCAATATCAAGGACTTCTTCGTCAGCAACGCCAGCGACAAGAATCTGCTGAACGACGACGATCCAGAACTCTATCAGATGGCGTTGCAGGCCTATGGAATAGATCCAACACAGGTCTCGCAGAGCGAATTCACAAAGATCGTAGAAAGCGATCCCTACGATCCGAAAAGTTTTGTGAGCTCGCTTAAGGATCCTCGCTATACCGATCTTGCCAAAGCGTTTGATTTTGACAGCTCCGGAAAGGCGCAGGCGCCGGTCCAGCCGCTGTCTCAGACCACCATCAATAATTACGTGAGTGAATACGAAGGTCTCGCTACGATTGATCTGAGCGGCCCCGACTTGACCAAGGCCGAAACCGACTCCAAGAACGATGCGACCTATTTCGCCCAGAACATATCCAAGGTCACGACGGTCTCCGACTTCCTGAAGGACAGCAAGCTCGTCGATTTCGTCCTGACCGCCAACGGGATCGATCCGAAGAGCGTCACGACAGATACGCTGAAGAAGGCTTTCGCCTCCGACCCGACCAAGTCCAACAGCTTCATCAACACACCCGACGGAGCGCAGTTCAAGGACATCGTCGATTCGTTCAATTTCGATACGAAGGGCAATCTGACGAACGCGAAGATAGGCACGGCTCAGGATCAGGGCAATCAGATCCAGACCGATAATCTCTACCTGCATCAAAACCTGGAAGAGCAGGACGGCGAGACCGATGAGGGCGTCCGCTTGGCCCTCTATTTCCAGCGTAACGCGTCCAAGGTCCACAACATGTACGACATCATGGGCGACACCGCGCTTTACCAGGTCATTACGACGACCTTCAGCCTTCCCTCTGGCCTATCGTCCGAAGATACCGACACCCAGGCGAAGGTGCTTGCCAAATATTTCGACGTGAAGGACCTGCAGGACCCGACCAAGGTCGACACGCTTCTGAAGCGCTTTTCGGCAATGTATGACCTGCAGAACAGCAATGGCTCGTCGCCGGCCCTAAGCATTCTGCAGGGCTCCTCCTCTTCCTCTTCTTCCTCGGGTGCCGGTGCCGGCGTCAGTAGCGACACGCTTCTGTCCATTGCCCAGCTTTCCTCCAGGTAATCTTCTCGACCGGACCTGATTCGCAACGATCCTGCCTTTTGGGGGGCGGGACCGATCGAATGCGACCGTCATTGGGACGTCCGCCAGCCCGGACGTCAGTCTTCCCGTGGCCGCACTTTCCTTGCTCGTCAGCGACTTGGCAACACTCCTCTGCGAAGCGTGTCTTCTCCTGTTCACGACGGCTTCTTTTGAAAGAACTTATTAACCCTCCTTGCCCTATTCGAATGAGGAAGCCATCGGCAAATCAATGACTGGATTGCAGGTCTCATGCGTTTTCCCAGAAACAACTTCTCCAACATGACAATGGGCCATCCGCAGGATGACAACGAGGCCGATCAGGCCCTGGCCGAAGCCCGCAGAGCCGAGGAAATCGCCCAGCGTCGTGCCTATCTGGAACAGAAGATTTTCCAGGCGCGTGAAGCCAAGCGTCGGGCAGCGGAAGCGCAGGCACAGCAGGCCTCCCAGCAGCCGTCTCAGCCGCAGGCGCCGGTACCCAATCCGGATATGGCGGCCTCGCAGCAGCATGTCCGCCAGACGACGCCATTGGTGCCTCCGCTGGTCCCCGCGGAAGCCGTTGTCGCGCCGGACTGGCAGCGAGCCTTCTCGCTCGCGCCGAATGTTCGTTTCACCCGTACGCCGGAAAGCCAGATCCCCCGCCGCAACGTTCCGGATCCGCGGACGCTCCTTGCCGCCAAAAGGGCCGAAGCGTTGCGACAGTCCACTCAGGTACAGCCGGCAGAAACACCTGTCCCAGCAGTCGAGGTTCAGCCAAATCAGGCCGCGTCCTTGCCTGATTCGCTCGCCGGTTCTTCCGTGCCGCAGCCATCCTACGTTCCCGCTGACGTTCTGCCTCCGGAATTGACGCCGCGGCCCATGGAAGCAGGCCTGGAATTTGCTGCTCCGGTTCCGGAAGTGCAGTCCGCCATCAGCTTGGCCGGCGTCCTTGCTACGGAAGCATCGAATCCTGTGTCCCGCCTCGCCAATCTCTCGGACTTCGCCTTCTGGGACGTCATGCCCTTCGACGAGAGCTTCGCGCCGATCCCGGAAGCACCTTTCATCGCGCCGCCGCATCAGATCGCACCTCGAATCGAAATCGCACCGGAATCGATCCTTTCGCTTTATCGGATCATCGAATGGCATCACGGCCTGCGCCAGAGCGTCGATATTCCCGTTCTGCCACAGGTAGTGGCTGAGCCGGTTCCGGTTCCCTCATTTCAGCCGGTACAGGCAGAGGCGATCCCTGTCGTCGCCCCGGAGCCGATGATAATTCAGGAGACCGCACCGCAGCCCGTCATCGTGGCGCCGCCCGTTGTCGAACCCATCGCTATCGCGGCCCCGGCTCCGGCACCCCTGCCGCCGCAGCCTACCGTGCAGGATGTTGCGCCGGTCGCTGAATCCCCCATTGTTGCCGCCCAACCTGCGTCCGTTGTCAGCGCGCGTCTTCAGCCGCCTCCCGCGCGTCGCGACCGTCCCGTCGCCCCAGCGCCGATGGAATGGCGGCCGGTTGCAGTGACCAGCGACGGCGACTACCAATTTCCGCCACGCGAACTGCTGCAGGAACCTGTGGCGCGCACGGGCGTCATCATGACCCAGGAGACGCTGGAACAGAATGCCGGCCTTCTGGAAAGCGTTCTGGAGGATTTCGGCGTCAAGGGCGAGATCATTCATGTTCGCCCCGGTCCCGTCGTCACGCTCTACGAATTCGAGCCCGCGCCCGGCGTCAAGTCCTCGCGCGTCATCGGCCTCGCTGACGACATTGCCCGCTCCATGTCGGCGCTGTCGGCTCGCGTCGCCGTCGTGCCTGGCCGCAACGTCATTGGCATCGAGCTGCCGAATGCGCTGCGTGAAACGGTCTATTTCCGCGAGCTTATCGATGCGCAGAGCTTCGAGAGTACCGAATTCAAGCTGGCGCTCTGCCTCGGCAAGAATATCGGTGGCGAGCCGATCATTGCCGAGCTGGCCAAGATGCCGCATCTGCTTGTCGCCGGCACGACAGGCTCGGGCAAGTCCGTCGCCATCAACACCATGATCCTGTCGCTGCTTTACAGGCTGACGCCGGAACAATGCCGCCTGATCATGGTCGATCCGAAGATGCTCGAACTCTCCGTCTACGACGGCATCCCGCATCTGCTGACCCCTGTCGTTACCGATCCCAAGAAGGCCGTCATGGCGCTGAAATGGGCCGTGCGCGAGATGGAGGATCGTTACCGCAAGATGTCGCGCCTCGGCGTGCGCAATATCGATGGCTACAATTCCCGCGTCCGTCTGGCGCGTGAGAAGGACGAGACGATCAACGTCGTCGTCCAGACCGGCTTCGACAAGGGCACCGGCGCCCCGATCGAGGAAAGCCAGGAGATGGACCTGACGCCGATGCCCTATATCGTCGTCATCGTCGACGAAATGGCCGACCTGATGATGGTCGCCGGCAAGGAGATCGAAGGCGCGATCCAGCGTCTGGCGCAGATGGCGCGCGCGGCCGGCATCCACCTGATCATGGCAACACAGCGGCCCTCGGTCGACGTGATCACCGGCACGATCAAGGCGAATTTCCCGACCCGAATCTCCTTCCAGGTGACGTCGAAGATCGACAGCCGCACCATTCTTGGCGAGCAGGGCGCCGAGCAGCTCCTCGGCCAGGGCGACATGCTGCACATGGCGGGCGGCGGCCGTATTTCCCGCGTCCACGGTCCTTTCGTGTCAGACGAGGAAGTCGAAAAGGTAGTGGCTCACCTCAAGACCCAGGGACGTCCCGAATATCTCGACACCGTTACTGCAGGCGAAGACGAAGAAGACGATGAGGACGAAGGCGACAGCGCCGTCTTCGACAAGACGTCGATAGGCTCCGAGGACGGCGACGATCTCTACGAGCAGGCGATCAAGGTCGTCATGCGCGACAAGAAGTGCTCGACCTCCTACATCCAGCGCCGCCTGGGCATCGGCTATAACAGGGCCGCCTCGCTGGTCGAACGCATGGAAAAGGACGGTCTCGTCGGTCCGGCCAATCATGTCGGCAAGCGCGAGATCATCTCGGGCAACCGCGATGCAGCCCCAGCCGTACGGCACGAGGACATGGACTGATCGTCGATCAATTGGCCTCGAACGGACGAACTGTGCCGGCATGAGGTGCCGGCCGGACGTCCTGCCACCGGCAGCAAGTCGCCAATTTGCCACGCCGAGATAATAAACGGCGTGGTTGTGCATCTGGACATCGTATCAAATTGACAGCTGTAGTTTCTCCCGAATATTGATTGGCCAATCAAACTTCGTCGGGGGATATTCATGAAGTTTTTCACTTGCCTTGTTTTATCGGTTTTCATTGCAAATTCAGCGTTAGCTGCCGGAAGTAGCTATACTTGGTCCAAGGCTGAATATGGCTACAACAGAAATGTTCTGGGCGATCCCTGGGTCTACAATCGAGTGTTGGAAAATTGCATGAAAGAGTCGCCACCCAAAGCAACTCTAGAGAAGCTTTCCGCCTTCATGCATGTACCCGTCTCGCAGGTGACGAGCTTGTATTGCCGACGTACCTTGAAAGCATATGAGTCCGGCAGGATTTCTTATGATGACTATCACAAGCTCCAGGCTGAGCATGTAATGTCGCCAACTATCGCCAAGGTGATTCAGGGCAAGTAAGCTCCGGCTTATCAAGCCGCTGTCAGCGGCTTGATGTTGGCAGCGGGCCCTTTTGCCCGCCTAAACGTTCACCACTTTGCCTGGGTTCATGATCCCCGCCGGATCGAACGACCGTTTGATCCGGCGCATCAGGTCCATTTCGATCTCGGACCGGATCGAGGCCAGCTCGTCGCGCTTCAGCTGCCCGATACCGTGTTCGGCGGAGATCGAGCCCTGATGCGCAAGGACGAGGCCGTGGACGATCTCGTTCATTTCATGCCAGCGGCCGATGAATTCCGCCTTGTCGGCGCCGACCGGCTGGGAGATGTTGTAATGGATGTTGCCGTCGCCCATGTGCCCGAAGGCGCAGATGCGGGCGCCGGGAATCGCAGCCATGACGGCCTCCTCCGCCTTGCGCATGAATTCGGGGATGTCAGAGACAGGCACCGAGACATCGTGCTTGATCGAACCGCCCTCGGGCTTCTGCGCGTCGGACATGCTTTCGCGCATGTGCCACAGCGCCTTTTGCTGTGTCTCCGAACTGGCGATCGTCGCATCCTGCACCAGTCCTGCCTCAAAACCCTGTTCGAGAAGCGCGGTCATCATTCGTTCCGCCGTCTCGGCTGAGTCGGACGTGGAGATGTCGATCAGCAGATACCACGGATGCGCTGTTTCCAGCGGATCGCGGACGCCCGGAATGTTGCGGACGGTGAATTCGACGCCGATGCGCGGCATCAGTTCGAAGCCCGTGAGAGCCGGCCCACAAAGGCTGGAGGCATTCTTGAACAGGGCCAGCGCATCCTCGACAGACTGGATGCCTGCAAAGGCAACCTGGTGGCCGAGCGGCTGCGGGAAGAGCTTCAGCACTGCCCCGGTGATGATCCCGAGTGTCCCTTCCGCGCCGATGAACAAATCGCGCAGATCGTAGCCCGTATTGTCCTTCTTCAGCCGCCGGAGTCCATTCCAGATCTCGCCGGTCGGCATCACGACCTCGAGGCCGAGGCAGAGCTGGCGCATGTTGCCGTAGGCGAGGACGGCAGTACCCCCTGCATTGGTCGAAAGGTTGCCAGCAATCCGGCATGAGCCCTCGGAACCGAGTGACAGCGGAAACATCCGGCCATGCTCTTCGGCTGCCTTCTGCACATCGGCAAGGATGCACCCGCCGTCGACGACCATGACGCTGGCGACCGGATCGATGTCGCGGATACGGTTCATGCGTTCCAGCGAGACAATGATGTCGGAACTGCCCTCGCGAGGCGTCTGGCCGCCGACGAGACCGGTGTTACCGGTCTGTGGCACGATCGCCGTGCCGGTTTCCGACGCAAGCGTCAGGATGGCCGAGACTTCTTCGACCGAGCCGGGCTTCAGGAGCAACGGAGAGGAGCCGTGATAAAGGCCGCGATTTTCGACCAGATGGGGTGCCAGATCGGCCTCGTCGCCGAGCGCGTAGCTCGCGCCCACGATGGCGATGAAACGGTCGAGAAGGGCGGGAGAAAGGCTGCTCATCGATTGATCCTTATTCGCGAGGTGCTGCGGCGCGGCTCAGGCGGTCGTTGATCGCTTCCCCCAAACCTTCGTTCGGGATTGGGGAAAAGGCGATCGTCTCGGCCCCGCTGGCATCGGCCTTCTTCATATAGTCGAAAAGATTGGCTGCCGCCTCGGCCAGATCGCCGCGGGGACTGAGATTGAGCACGGCCTTGGCGCGATCGGCGCCTTCTATCTCGGCCGCGCCAAACAGGATTAGGGCTTCGTCAGGATCGACCCCGGTAGCTTCAAGGCGAACCGCGGCACCGGGTGCATAGTGAGACGCCAGCATGCCGGGCGCCTCGATGGCTGCCGACGCCTTGGCGGAGCGCAAAAGCCGCTGGCCGGCGACGCGTTCGATTTCCGAAGCCGCCAGCCCGCCCGGCCTGAGCAGCCGCAGCTTGCCGTCCTCGACCTTGACGATGGTTGATTCGACGCCGACAGCGCTCGCCCCGGCATCGAGGATGAGCTCAATCTTCTCGCCGAGATCCTCGTCGACATGGGCAGCGCTGGTGGCGCTGATCTGGCCTGATGTATTGGCGCTCGGTGCGGCGAGCGGTCTGCCGAAAGCTTGGATGAGGTTGCCGGCAAAACCCTTGGGCACGCGGATGCCGACCGTATCGAGACCGGCCGTTGCCAGCGAGTGGATATTGCTGTCCGGCTTCAGTGGAACGATGATGGTTAGCGGTCCCGGCCAGAAGGCTTCGGCAAGACGACGGGAGATGGGGTCGAATTCGGCATGCTGTTCCGCCATGGCGAGATCGGCCATATGGCAGATCAGCGGATTGAAGCGCGGGCGGCCCTTGGTTTCATAGATGTGGGTAATGGCGACAGGATTGGTCGCGTCGGCAGCAAGTCCATAGACCGTCTCGGTCGGCATGCCGATCGGAAAGCCTTGCGCCAGCACTGCGCACGCTTCCTTTATCGCTGCATCGGGGCTTTTCAGGATGTCGATATGTCTTGCCATGACCTGCCGTTTCCGTTCAGGCAGTCATTAGTCCGATCGCAATGGCCGATCAATCCGAAAGGCCGCTCAAAGTTGCCGGATGATTTCCCGAAGCTGCTCGTTTCGCGCGCCCAGCAGCAGGACGTTGCGGATAGCGACTTGCGGGTCGTGGGTGCGGAAAAGGACGCCGTTGCTGCGGATCGTGCGGTCGATCGTCAGCGACTTGTCTTGCGAGTCTTTGTTGGGCTGGACCGCAACCGCGAAATACATGCGCGACATCCTGAGGTCTATTTCCTCGAAGAAATTATCGTTCTCGCCGATCTTGGCAAAGAAGTTCGCGATGTAGAAGGCCCAGTTCACATGGTCGAACTTGGCAAATTGCGTCCGTGATGCCGTGACATGGCAGTAGCCGAGATGGGGACTGTCCGCCAGCGTGCGATGAAAGATCATCTTCGGAAACTGGATGGCGCGGTGAAAATTGTTCAGCCGGTCATGCGTCTTCTCGCCGGCTGCCTGCAGCTTCGCGGCCGTCCTCTCGGCAACCTCTTCATGAGTGAGATAGCGGCGCTCCTCGGAAAGCCAGTTGGCCTTGGTGCGAATGATGCGGCCCGTTCGGAGGAATTCGGAGTGTACCGTGGCGGGACGTTGCTGCTCGGCTTCGTACGGCTTGCGTGCATCGAAATATCTGAGCTTTGCCATGATCGTCACTCGCCGCAATTGGTATCTCTATTCAGGATAGGGGCCTTGCCTTAACCCGGGCTTAAATCGGCTCGCGCGTCCTGCGTTGTTATTCGGGTCGGAAAGACCCGGTTTCCAGCGGCTGTCGCAAACGCGATATGAAGCCTGGCGATACATGGGAAATCATTGTCCGGAATATCCGTGACCCGCCGAGCCTTCCATCTAATATCCTGATTGTGTTGCAATATATGCGGATGTGCAGCGGCAGGATCGCTTGCGTCGTCAATTTCGAAGTCGATGTCGCATTGCAGCCACGCGCCGCCACCGGCTGATGATTATATGGGACGAAATCTCAAGGTGCCGCCTGCTAGGGGAGGCGGAGAATTGGGAAGCCGGTCAAATTCCGGCGCTGCCCCCGCAACGGTGGTGGAGTGGATCGCGGCAATAAGGCCACTGGGCGAAACGCCTGGGAAGGCGCCGCGAAGTTCCTACGGGAACGGCTCCTGAGCCCGGAAACCAGCCATTGGGAGCATGTTTTGACCTGAACTGGTCGCGGTGGGCGGCCGGAGGCAGTTTGGCACCGGCACGCAGCCGGCCGTCCAACCATGTCCTCCGTCTCCAGAGCGGCGAAAGCGCATGAGGATATGACAATGGATATTCGCAATACCGTTCTTCGGCAGCTGAAGAACCGCCGTGAAGGCTTCAGCCTGGAGCAGCCCTTCTACATCGACCAGGACTATTTCAAGCTCGACATGGAGCTGATCTATTATCGCGACTGGCTGTTCATCGGCCATGACTGCGAGATCCCGAAGGCCGGCAACTATTTCACGGTCCAGATCGGCGATTACCCCGTCGTCATCGTCCGCGGTCGCGACGGTCAGATCCGCGCGCTGCACAACAGCTGCCGCCACCGCGGCTCCCGCGTCTGCACGTCGGAGCGCGGCTCGTCGGCAAAGCTTGTCTGTCCCTACCATCAGTGGACCTACGAGCTCGACGGTTCGCTGCTCTTCGCCCGTCAGATGGCCGAGGATTTCGACAAGACCCAGTTCAACCTCAAGCAGGTCCATTGCGAGAGCGTCGGCGGCTATATCTTCATCTGCCTGGCGCAGAACGCTCCTGACTTCGCCCCCGTCCGGGCCTCGATCGAGCCCTATATGAAGCCGCATCGTCTCAGCGAGGCGAAGGTCGCCTTCCAGAGCACGATCATCGAAAAGGGCAACTGGAAGCTCGTCTGGGAAAACAACCGCGAATGCTATCATTGCGCCGGCAACCATCCGGAGCTCTGCCGCACCTTCCCGGAAGCACCGACCGTATCGGGCGTTCAGGGCGCGATGAGCGATCCTGTTATCGTCGCCCACTGGCAGCATTGCGAGGCCGCCGGCCTGCCGAGTGAATTCAGGCTCTCCGCAGACGGCCAGTACCGCACGACCCGCATGCCGCTGATCGAGGGTGCTGAAAGCTACACGATGAGCGGACAGCGCGCCGTCAAGCGCCAGCTGTCGGATGATGTCAGCCTCGGCGGCATCGGCACCATGCTGCTCTTCCACTATCCGACCACCTGGAACCACGTCCTCGGAGACCACGCGATCTCTTTCCGAGTCCTGCCGCTCAACGCCGAGGAAACGGCGGTCACAACCAAGTGGCTCGTCCACAAGGATGCGGTCGAAGGCGTCGATTACGATCTTGAGGAACTGACCCACGTCTGGACCGAGACCAACGATCAGGACCGCCGCATCGTCGAGGAAAATGCCTTCGGCATCCATTCCCCGGCCTATGAGCCCGGTCCCTATTCGGAAATGCACGAAGGCGGCGTCATGCAGTTCGTCGAATGGTATTCGAACTTCATGATCAATCGTCTCCAGGGCGATCAGAAACTGTCGGCGGTGGCGTGAGATGAACATGGCGCTTTCGGTACGACACCAGCACCTGGACGAGATGAAGCCCTGGAGCGACAGGCAGCATCTCCTTGAATGCCTGTCGGCAACGCCGGAGGCGCCAGACGTGATGACCTTCACGTTTCGCTCCGATAAGGACAACTGGTTTCGCTATCTGCCGGGCCAGTTCGTCACGCTTGAAATCCCGGTCGGACCGGAACAGTCGGTCATGCGCACCTATACGCTGTCCTCGACCCCATCGCGGCCCTTCTCGATCGCGGTCACGGTCAAGGCGCAGGCAAGCAGCATCGGCACGCGCTGGATGTTCGAGAACCTGAAGCCCGGCATGCGCATTCGCGCCTTCGGGCCGCTCGGCGATTTCACCCATATCCGCCATCCCGGCGAAAAATACCTGCTGGTCTCGGCCGGATCCGGCATCACGCCGATGATGTCGATGACGCGCTATATGGCCGACACCGCGCCGATGTCCGACATCACCTTCATCAACTGTTCGCGCGGGCCATCGGAGATCATCTTCCGGTCGGAGCTGGAATATCTCGCCCGCTTCATGCCGAACCTCAACCTCGGCTTCATCGTCGAGGCCTGCGGGCGCACCGACCTGTGGTCCGGCCTCAAGGGCCGCATCGACAAGGCGAAGATCGCGCTGCTGGCGCCCGATTTCATGGACCGCACGATCTTCTGCTGCGGCCCTGAGGTCTTCATGGACAGCGTCCGGTCCATGCTGGAAGCGCATGGTTTCGATATGGAACGCTACCATCAGGAAAGCTTCCAGCCGGCTCAGGCCCCGACGCCGCTCGCCGAGGTCAGCGACGACGGCGCCGCGCAAGCTGCGACCTCCATCCGGTTCACCATGGCCGGCAAGGAGGTTTCCTGCCCGTCGGGCCAGACGATCCTTCAGGCAGCCCGCGGCGCCGGCGTGCGCATCGGAGCCGCCTGCGAATCCGGTCTCTGCGGCACCTGCCGCGTGATGAAACTGTCCGGCGAGGTCGAGATGAACCACAATGGCGGCATCCTCGACGACGAAATCGACGAGGGTTATATCCTGGCCTGCTGCTCGCGCCCGAAGTCGAATGTCGAGATCGAGGCCTGAGCGCTCGGTATTTCAGAAGTCCTGATAATTGAGTTCGTTGATCTCGGCTGGACGATGCACGGCCACGGCGGCCGTCAGGATCGGTTCCAGCGAGATCGGCGTCAGCGGCTGCGGCGAGTTGCAGGTCTCCGCCTTGGCGATGATCATCGGCGCGGGTTCCGGTTTCGCCGGCAGCAGATTGCCCTGCGGCCAGACCCTCGCAAGCTCCACCTTGTTCATCGGCGATACGTTCACATCGATATCGGTCAGCGTCCCCGCCACGCGGTAGGGACAGCTTTTCTCCGAGCAATTGTCTCCTGACGAGAACTGCCACATCGTGTAACCGTCCCAGTTTCCGAGCGGGAAGGTGCCGCTGATATCGGGCCGGTAGCGGGCATACCAGAGCGGAAGCCGCGAAAGGATCGGATAATCGTCCCGGTGGTCGGCGATATATCTGGCGACCACATTGTTGGTATAGAGGATCGGATAGCGGCCGGTCCTCGTCTTGATATGGCCGACGAAGACCTGGGCATCGGCCAGCGACATGAACTCGCTGACGTCCAACCCGTCTATATCGAGTACCATCAGTTCGTCCGGTTTCGGGTCGGCATAGTCGAGGAAGTGATTGGCCTGGTCGACCGGATTGCCGGGCCGGCCGAGATGATAGGCGCCCCAGAGCAAACCGTTTGCCTTGGCGACCAGCCGGCGGGTCCGGAAAAGCTCGCGGCTGACCGCGTATTTGCGCCACATGGTCCGGCAGTGCGCCACCGTGTCGCCGCCGTGATCGCCGGTGCAGGAGAAGCTTTCGGGCAGTCCGTCGGAGGCTTTGGAGATGAAGGCCGCGATCCGCTTGTCCTTCAGCAGCTCGTCCCAGTCGATCGTATTCAGTTCATAGGCATCGACGATGATCGAATGTTGAGGGTCGCGCCAGGCTGCGCGTTCGGCGGCCCAAGTTTTGCCATTCGGGCCGACAACTGTCAAAGCCAGCAGGAAACTGCAAATCAGAATGCGAATCCGATAGTATCCCCTCATAGAACGATCGTAAGCAGTTGTGGTTAATGTCTGGTTAAGATTCAAACCTTTACCAATTGATGATGTGTGTTCGCTAACACCCGTTACGGAACCTTCCTCGCGCGCCCGCGTTGCCTTGTAGCACAAAATGACGCCGGGAATGAAAGCATAATCTTTAACAGGGAATGGAGATATAAATGTTCAGTTTGAGTACGAAGGTCGCAACGCTTGCAATCTCGGCTGCAATTGCGCTGACGAGCTTCTCCCCGTCATTTGCGATGCCGGCTCCGGCTGCGCCTGCTGCTTCCCCGGCAGCCTCGACGTCGCCCGACGTTCAGCAGGTGCAGTGGCGTCACGGCTATGGCGGCTATTATGGTCGCGGCGGCTATTACCGTCGTGGCTGGTACGGCGGCTATCGCGGCTATCCTTACTATCGCGAGGGCTATCGCCGTTGGGATGATGGCTATTGGTATCCGCTCGCAGCCTTTGGCGCAGGCGCCATTATCGGCGGCGCTATTGCCAGCCAGCCGCGCTATGTGGAGCCGGCACCGTCCAACGGCATCAATCCGCGTCACTATGAATGGTGCGCGAACCGTTACCGGTCCTATCGCGCGTTCGACAACACGTTCCAGCCGAACAATGGTCCGCGCCAGCAGTGCCTGTCGCCATACTATTGATCCGGTCTGATCGGATGTAGAATTGCCAGCCGCCCGGGTCTCGTCCCGGGCGGTTTTGCATCGACCCTATACCGGTCTCAGAGAATCTTGACCTTCTTCAACAGCCACCAGGCGAGCAGAAGAGAAATGATGATCAGGCCGATCGCATATTCCGTGCCGTTCGTTCCATTCGCGAAGGGCAGGGCCGAAGTGTTCATGCCGAAGAAGCCGGTCACCAACGTAGGCGGCAGCAGGAAGGCGGTCATGATCGACAGGATGTAGAGATGCCGGTTGGTCTCCGAGGAAAGCTTGGAGTCGATTTCTTCATGCAGCAGCCGCGCCCGCTCCTGCAGCGCATAGACATCCTGATCGACGGTTTCGAGCCTGCCGGTCAGTCGGCCGGCCACGTCATCGAAGCCTAGAGGCATTTCGTCATCGTCGGAGGCTGCCGCGCGCCTCATGAGCGAGAGAATTGTCCTGAGATGGCGATGCAGGCGCACCATGGTCCGGCGTACCGGCGCCAGCCGCCGGCGCTCGTCGCGCTCCGCGTTCTCGTAGACGAAGTCCTCGATGAGATTGAGTTCTTCCGTAATCTCGATGACCAGTGAAATCAGCGTCCGCTGGAACTCGATGACCAGCAGCTCGAAAATATCGAGCGGTCGCTGAAATTTGATCGGGTTCTTCTCGACTGTCGCCCGCGCCCGTTCGACACTGCGCAACGGCTGCAGCCTCGTCGTGATGATGAAGCGATCCGAAATGGCAAAGTGCAGCCAGCCGAGATTGCGCGTGTCCTGATCGAAGTCGCGCTGGAAATCGACCAGCGTGCCGAACACCATCTGCTCGTCGACGGTGATCGTTCCATGCGTTTCGTGGGTGGTCAGCGCCGTCCGCGCCGCTTCGGTCAAGCCTGGGAATTCATCTAGGAAGGCGCCGACGCGGGCGTCCACCAGGCTCAGATGCAGCCATATGAAGCTGCCATCGGAGCAAAGCTCCTCTCGCGCGGTCGTATCCGCAAGTCGCTCGAAAGCATTGGAGCCGACACCGAAGCGATAGGCCCATACGAAACCCGGTATTGTGGCAATGGATATCTGGTGCATGGTCACTTCGGTCTGATCGTCAACATATTTGCGTACTCATTATTCATGACAATTGTTTGCGCAAGCGGTGAGTTGTGATCATTCGCACTCGAGATCCAAGTCTTCTGGAAAATTGACGTGTACGTAAAAATAAATTAGCCAATAGTGAAAGCATCTCGGCATGCCGGTGACGCGGCATGTCGGGGAGCGAGGCGCGGAGGAGGCAATGATGTACAAGGCACCGGTCGATGAGATTGCGTTTACGCTCAAGCATGTCGCTGGCCTGAAGCGTGGCATGGATGAGGGCTTGTTCGGCGATCTTAGCGAGGATGTCGTCGATGCGGTTCTCGCCGAGGCAGGGCGCTTCGCTGCCGAGGAGATTGCTCCCTTGGGAGCGATCGGCGATACGCAAGGCGCACGGCTGATCGAAGGTCAGGTCAGCCTGGCGGACGGATGGCGCGAGCTTTTTCACAAATGGGCCGAGGGCGGCTGGAACGGACTGACCGCGCCGGAGGAATTCGGCGGGCAGGGTTTGCCGAACATGCTGAACGTTGCCGCATTGGAGATGTGGAACGCCGGCTCCATGGCCTTTGCCCTTGCGCCGACGCTGACCATGGGAGCGATCGAAGCGCTGATTGCCCACGGCAGCGAGGAGCTGCAGGACCGCTACCTCGCAAAGATGATTTCCGGGGAGTGGAGCGGCACGATGAACCTGACGGAGCCGCATGCTGGCTCCGACGTGGGCGCGTTGAACACCCGCGCCGAACGTCGGGATGACGGCACCTACCGCATTTTCGGCCAGAAGATCTTCATCACTTGGGGCGAGCATGACGGCACTGAGAACATCGTCCACTTCGTGCTCGCAAGGCTGACGGACGCGCCTGCCGGCACGCGCGGCATATCGCTCTTTCTGGTCCCGAAATTCCTGGTCAATTCCGATGGATCGCTGGGCCGGCGCAACGATCTCCACGCCCATTCCATCGAGCATAAGCTCGGCATTCACGGTTCGCCCACCTGCACGATGATCTATGGCGACGGCAGGTTCGGCGATGAGAAGGGGGCCGTTGGCTATCTGGTCGGTGAGGAGAACAAGGGCCTCGCCTGCATGTTTACCATGATGAACAATGCCCGCCTTGCCGTCGGTATGCAGGGCGTTGCGATCTGCGAGGCGGCAACCCAGCTGGCGATTGCCTATGCCAAGGAGCGCACCCAGGGCAGGGCACCCGGCTGGACCGGCAGCGGCATGAGCCCGATCATCGAACACCCCGATGTAGCTCGCATGCTGTTGACCATGAAGGCGCTGACGCAAGGCTCGCGCGCCATCACCTATGCGTGCGCCCACGCGATCGACATGGCGCATCGCGCGGGCGAGGATGCACAGCATTGGCAGGACCGTGCAGCGCTGCTGACGCCGATTGCCAAATCCTTCCCCACCGATTGTGGCGTCGATGTCGCCTCTCTCGGCATCCAGGTCCATGGCGGCATGGGCTATATCGAGGAGACCGGTGCGGCCCGCCTGTTGCGGGATGCCCGTATCGCGCCGATCTACGAAGGCACGAACGGCATTCAGGCGATCGATCTCGTCATGCGCAAACTGCCGCTGTCTTCGGGCGATCATGTCCGCGGTTTCATCGCCGAGTTGAAGGAGATTGCCGAAGAGGTCCATCGCTCCGATCTCGACGGTTTCGGCGAGACCGCAAAGCGTCTGGATATCGCGCTTGCCGATCTCGGCGCCGCCACCGAATGGCTGCTCGCGACGCAAGGGGAAGGGCGAACTGTCGAAGCGCTTGCCGGCGCCACGCCCTATCAGCGGATGTTCGGTCTCGTCCTGACCGGCTGCTATCTCGCAAAGGGCGGCCTTGCGCGTGGGCAAGATGGCAAGGACGAACGTCGCGCAGCACTTTGCCGCTTTGCCGCCGAAAACCTGCTCGCAGAGACTGCGGCGCTGCGGGACCGGGTGGTGAAGGGCGCCGACAGCCTCGAAGCCGCCCGCTCGGTACTGGATTGAGGGAAAGAGCATGACCGACCACATACTGATCGAAAGACCTGAAAGCACGCCCGGCGTCCAGATCATCCGCTTCAACAGGCCGGATAAGAAGAACGCCATCACCCGCGCCATGTATGCCCGCATGACGGAAGCTCTGCAGGCTGCCAACGAAACGGCGTCCATTCGCGTGAACGTCTTTCTCGGTACCGAAGGCTGTTTCTCCGCCGGCAATGATCTTGCGGATTTCCTGGCATTCGCCATGGGCGGCAGCATGGGTAACGAGGTCTTCGATTTTCTCGGCGCCTTGGCGAGTTCGCAAAAGCCGGTGGTATCGGGCGTCGACGGTCTCGCGATTGGTATCGGCACAACCATGCACCTGCACTGCGACCTGACCATCGCATCCGATCGGAGCGTATTCCGGACACCATTCGTCGACCTGGGGCTCGTCCCCGAAGCAGGCTCCAGCCTTCTCGCCCCGCGGCTGATGGGCAATCAGCGTGCCTTTGCGCTTCTTGCGGCAGGCGAGACCTTCACGGCCGCCGAGGCGAAGGACTGCGGTTTGATCTGGAAGGTGATGGCGCCTGAAGCCGTGGAGAAGGAAACGCTGGCTCTCGCCGCCAAACTTGCCGCCAAACCGCCCGAAGCCCTGAAGATCACTCGAGACCTGATCCGCGGCCCGGGCGAAGAGATCCTTGCAAGGATCGATGAGGAGGCAAGGCTCTTCCCGGCACGGCTGAAGAGCGCCGAAGCCCGCGCTGCATTCGAGGCCTTTCTCGGCCGCTCGAAATAAAAAGTATGATAATTTCGCCGACTACCGGGTGAAGTTAATGGAAATTATACAATTTTAAGTAATTTCTCGCGGTAGCTGCATGACGTGGCTGCTTCGTTGGGACGAAGCTCCTCTGTTTTTCGCCAAGCCGGATATTTTTGAGATCGCGCCCCGTCAGGGCGGCGCGCCTCTCGTTCGTCCCGGCGCGAATATTGTTGCCCTCGCCGATAGTCAGAAAAGTTTGGTAACCCGAATGTTAAAGCTGAAGATCAAGACCCTTCTTCCCCTGCTTTTCGTCGCCTTTGTCGGCATCGTTTTGGTGCAGGGCGTGATCGCTGCCAGTTCGCTTAGCAATCTGGATTCCAATATTCTCCTGATCGGCACGCACAATATTCCGCGCACCGAGAAGCTGAACAACATCCTTTCAACGGTTGACGATGTCCGGCGCAGCTATGCTGACTATCTGCTTGCCCAGAACAAGACGGACTATCACAACGCCGAACAGACGCTGAAGATCCGTCGGGCGCGCCTCGATAGCGCCGTTCAGGACTTCGTGCCGACCGCGACGAATGACTTCATGAAGCGCAATTTCGAACGCCTACAGATGGTGCTGAAGAGCGACGGCGCGCTTGCCGACAAGATCATCGCGCTTGCCCTCGACAATAAGAAAAGCCAGGCAAATTCGCTCTATCACGGCGAAATGGCCATGTCCTACAACAACATCCGCACGATCATCGACGGAATGATTGCCAAGGACCATCAGACGACGGACAACAATCTCGATGGCGCCGAGTTCGACTACAATGTCGGTCTGCTTTCTGTTGCCGGCGGTCTTGTCGTTGCGCTTATCGCCGCCGCTGCTGCCGCCTTTATCGCCTGGAAGCGCATCTCGCGACCGATATCGGTCATCACGGAGCGCATGAATCGACTGGCTGGCGGCGAGCTCGCTCAAGAAATCCCCTTTGCCGGACGCCATGATGAGATTGGCGAGATGGCCGGTGCCGTCGCCATCTTCCGCGAAAACGCGATCGGCCGCCTCGCACTGGAACGCCAGGCCGAGGAAGGCCGTATGCGTGCCGATCGCGAACGCGAGGGACGCGAAGCGATCAAGGCGCATGAGGATGCGGAGCTGCGCGACGCCGTCGAAGCGCTTGCCGGCGCACTCGACGCTCTTTCGGAAGGCGATCTCGCCCATCGTATCGACCGGCCCTTCGCCGGCCAGCTGGACCGCCTCCGTTCCGATTTCAACGGTGCGGTCGAAAAGCTGCATGCGGCAATGCAGGCCGTCGGCGCCAATGCCCATGCGATCGATGCGGGAGCCGGCGAAATCCGCGGTGCGGCCGATGGTCTCGCCCATCGCACGGAACAGCAGGCTGCTACCGTGGAGCAGACAGCGGCTGCCCTCGAGCAGATCACCACCACCGTCAAGGACACGGCCCATCGCGCCGAAGAGGCCGGTGCTCTGGTCGCACGGACGCGCGCGGGCGCTGAAGAGTCTGGTAACATCGTCCGTAGGGCTGTCGACGCCATGACCGGCATTCAGCAGTCCTCTGAGAAGATCTCCGACATCATCGGCGTCATCGACGAAATCGCCTTCCAGACCAACCTTCTTGCCCTCAACGCCGGCGTGGAAGCTGCCCGCGCGGGCGAGGCCGGCAAGGGCTTTGCGGTCGTCGCCCAGGAAGTTCGCGAATTGGCGCAACGGTCCGCCAAGGCGGCAAAGGAAATCGAAACACTCATCACCACCTCGAATTCGCAGGTCCGCAGCGGCGTCTCGCTTGTGGACGATACCGGCAAGGCGCTGGATTCCATCGTTGGCCAGGTCCAGGAGATCAGCACCCATGTCAGCGCGATCGTGACCGCGACCCGCGAGCAATCGACCGGCCTCAACGAGATCAACCGTGCCGTCAACGCCATGGACCAGGGCACGCAGCAGAATGCCGCCATGGTCGAGGAACAGACGGCGGCAAGCCATGGGCTGGCCGGTGAAGCGGAAAAGCTGATGCAACTCCTTGCGCAGTTCAAGCTTGCTTCAGGCCAGCACGCCTCTGCACCAGTTCGCACCCGCCGCGCGGCTTAAGATTTGCCCGGCACGACGATGGAATCGCCATGGTCATGCCGCGGCTAGAACCAGCCGCGACGCCAGAACCATACAAGCGGTAGTATCGTCGTCAAAATGATCACGCCCCAGGCGAAGGGGTAGCCAAAGGTCCAGTTAAGCTCGGGCATGAATTTAAAGTTCATGCCCCAGACACCAGCCATCAGGGTCGGCGGTACGCCGACGACCGAGGCAATCGTCAACACGCGAAAGATGTCGTTTTGCTCGATGGAGATGTAGCCGAGGATTGCATCAAGGAGAAACTGCGTCTTGTCGGACAGATGTGATTCGTAGGCGCTGAGTGATTCCACATCCTTGGACACCGCCTTGAGGCGGTCGTGAAATTCCTGCGAAAGCCAATCGTGGCCGACATCAGCCGTAAAGGAAGCAATGCGGCCGACACCCAACAGCACGTCACGCGCCTTCGAGAGCCGATCCCCCAGCGCCCCTAGCTTGGACAGCGCTCGTCGCAACCCCACCGAGGTTTGGCTTCTGATACGTCTCGTCGACAGGTCGCCACGAAAGACGTTCTTGGAAATTTCGTCGGCCGCAACCCCGAGATGCTCAAGCACATCGGCCCCGCGATCGATAATGGCCTCCAGTAGCGCCACGAAGATGCCAAGCGGCGTATCGAGTGCTGCCTCCTGTGTCAGGCGCTCCGCGACCAGGTCGAAGGTCGGCAACTCGGCATAGCGGATGGTAACGACGAGCTTGGCCCCGAGAACAAAGCCGGCCGGCGAGATTTCCGCATCCTCCATTGTCGAATTACCGATGATCGGCGTGCTGAGATAGAGGTGGTCGTCCCGCTTGGAGACACGGCTCGATTCTTCGATCTCGCTCAATTGCTCGCGTGTCGGCAGGCGAACGCCAATATGTTTGGAGACCGCATCCCGCTCGCGCTCGTCGGGATCGATCATGTCGATCCAAATGGCATCTTTCGGAATTTCCCCGGCTGCGGCCTTTATGCTTCCGGTTCTGCCATGGATTTCGATCATATGCCGCTGCCGAGTTTCCGATGCCTCAGCTGGAGTAAATAGGTTCCGATCACGCAAGGTCACGGGCTGGCGCTGTCGATTTCGCTGCTTTGCGGTTGGTCATCGGCGGTCGGCGATGGGGGGGACGGCATGGACGCGGCGCGGTCTGCGCCAGCCGCTCAGCTTGAGGTTTGCACAACACGGCGATGGAATGGCCGTCTTTGTGTTTCGCAATAGATTGATGTGGCTCCGGTTCGCGGTCTAGACCATCCCAGAAATTTCACATTCAAGACTATGATAACCTGCGTGACAGAATGCCACAGGAAGTTGACAATGACCTCATTCAAATAATACTCAAGTATTAGTTGAGGGTATTTATTGATGAGATTGCTACCAGTTTCCTTCGCCGCCGTTGTTTGCGGTGCGCTTCTGTCTGCTTGCGTTACTGCGAGCGGAGTAAGTGAAAACACTACGGACAAGCACGTTGTGTCCAATGTTCGAACCAAGATCGACACGTCGGTTGCGGTGAACAAAGATTGCACTTTCAAGGTTCTTCCACATGTCGCGGTTATACATGCGCCGGCCCATGGTACGATTGATAGTGCACATGAGAAGGTTTCAATAGGCGATACTCCCATTGCAAAGAGAAAGCCGGAATGCGCAAGCGGCAGGGTCGACGGAGTCGCTTCATACTATATTTCGAAGCCCGGATACGTTGGGCCGGATCGCGTTACGATAAGACATTCGTTCGGTGACGGCAGCCATGTGATCTACGACACGGTCAATATATCAGTAAGCAATAAATAATAGGGTTTGAAGTTGAAGCAGAAATTTGCGCTTATACTCCTTTGCATCTCGCCGTCACTAGTTCTTGCCGGCTGCGCTACTGATTCGGGTGGCCTGCGAACGCGCGAAGAGAACAAACTGGCGGTTAATGGCGAACGCACAAAGTTTGGCGCAGATCGTGCCCCAGGAGATGGTGTAACTGGCGGGAGATAGCAAAGCCGAGTGCCCGCGCGCTTCTCGTTGCGCTGTAGCGGGTGATCGGCTTTGCG
>NZ_SLZG01000004.1 GCF_004341625.1 Rhizobium sp. BK376
CGAAACTCCAGAGCGAGGCAGTTCGTCGCCAGCAGCGCCGCCGCCCTCGTCAGTGATCGGGCTTATAGACCCTACCCAACGAACTAGTCAACAGCCGAATTTCAAAAAACTGTAAAAATTCGCAAATTATTGATTTTGAACGATAATTCTTAGAGGCCCTAAAATACGCCCTATTTTACCGACAAATACCAGCCTTCAGACGGCACGGAGGCCCGACCGGCATGGGGATGAGCGCCTCGCGAGATAGAAAGACGTGGATGCAGGCATATTTCCTTTGACGGAAGTCCCTCCATATTCCATTCGCCCGATTGCCCGAGCGACGCAGGATTCACACAGGCAAGACAATTTGACGTCACGCGCACGGGATTTGACTCCGCCGTGATAAATATGCACATCTTTTGCGCAGCCAGGACGGCTTGCTGGAGAAGGAACCTGATCGGATTGGCATGTTGACGGACAAGATGATGCTCCGATCGCTTGGCAACGAGCCGCCAATCCTGGCCGACGGGCGACGCGCGCCCGACCGACGCGAGGTTTCCTTGCGCTGGCTTTCGGGTACGTTCCTCACGGGCATCACGTCCAGCATCCTGATGGGCGTCGCGCTTTTTGCAGCGCTCGACGGTCGCCAACAGCTCGCCATCCCCGCCGAGGCTTATGCGACAGCCGATAGCGCCCAGGATAATGCAGACAATGCACAGGTGACCCGTGGCGGACGCCTTATCCCCACTGCCCTTGCCGCCAAACCATCCGACCGCAACATCCTCGAAGTATCGACCGTCGTCCGCGACGGCGAGAAGGAGGTCGTGCGCAGGCAGCCCTTCGCGCATGTGAAGATGGCGCTTGCCGCCAATCATGTCACATCGGAGGACTATCCCGCATTTGATCCACTCGCGATCTTCTCGGCGGATACCAACATTCCCGCCCCGGCCAACCACACTGGAGCGATCTATGGCTCCGACGTAGAATCCGAAGTCAGCCTCAAGACGATCCCCTTCCCGATCAAGGAGGCTAGCTTTCCGCTTGCCGCTTCCATGTCGCTCGATGAAGTGGAAGAGAACGTCCGTTCGAACGGCTCGGTCCTGACCGACGGCAACACCCAGGTTTCCGCTCTCTATTACGTCGATCCGCAGCGCTTTGCGACAGATGACACCGATGTCGATCTCACGGCGGGGCTTGCTGCCCGCATCGTCGAGGAAAACATGTCGGTGTCGACGCCGGAACAGGTAACGTCGAAAATGCCGGAATATGCCGACGACGTCATTCCGGCACGGCAGGATACGCCGATTGCGGCCGCGCTGACCAATGCCGGCTATACGCAGGCCGATGCGGACGCCATCGCCGGCAGTATCCAGCCGCTTTTCGGCTCGTCCGAACTCGAGCGCGGCGACGTGCTTCGGGTCGGCATTCTCCAGCAGGGCGAACAGACTGACATCATCAGGGCCAGCATCTACCGCGGCACCAAGCATCTTCTCACCATCGCCAAGGACGACAGCGGCAGCTTCGTCGCCGGCGCCGAACCGCCCGAACTGGATGCGGTCGCCAGCGCCTTCGACAATGACATGGCGCCGGTGACGGCCGGCCGCGACCTGCCGAGCGTCTACGACGGCGTCTACCGCGCCGGTCTTTCCTACGGCATGACCAAGGAGATGATCGCGCAGATCATCAAGCTGCTCGCCAGCAATGTCGATTTCCAGGCCCAGCTGAAGCCAGCGGATTCGCTGGAAGCATTCTTCTCGGTCGCCGACAAGAACGGCAAGGCGACGGCAGACTCGGAACTGCTCTACGTCAACGCCAAATTCGGCGACAACGAGACACGCTTCTACCGTTTCGAGGATCCCGAGGACCATTCGGTCGACTATTTCGACCAGAACGGCAAGAGCATCCGGCAGTTCCTGTTGAGGAACCCCGTGCCGAACGGTGTCTTCACCTCAGGCTTCGGCATGCGCCGCCACCCGATCCTCGGTTTTGCCCGCATGCACACGGGCGTGGACTGGGCGGCACCACGCGGCACGCCGATCATCGCGACCGGCAACGGCGTCGTCGAAAAGGCAGGCTGGGATTCCGGCGGCTTCGGCAATCAGACCCTGATCCGCCATGCCAACGGCTATGTCTCGTCCTATAATCACCAGAGCGCCATCGCCAAGGGCATCGTCCCGGGCGCCAAGGTCGTGCAGGGACAGGTGATCGGCTTCATCGGCTCGACCGGCATGGCAACCGGCGCGCATCTCCATTACGAGCTGGTCGTCAACGGCACCAAGGTCGATCCGCTGCGCATCCGCCTGCCGGGCGGAAAGACGCTGGACGGCGATGCGCTGGCGAAATTCGAGGAAGAACGCAAGCGCGTCGATACGCTGCTCAGCGACGAGAAGTCGAAGCAGGTCGCCAGCAAGGAATGACATAAGTCCGAGCAAGAAAATGGCGGCCCAAGAGCCGCCATTTCGTATTCGTTTATAGCGAGAAGCCTTACGCCGCCTGGCTCGTCGCCTGACGAGGCCGGAACAACAGGCGGTCCGAACCGCTTGTCACCTTGACCGTCGAGCCATCCGGAATGTTGCCCGACAGGATCTGCTCGGCGAGCGGGTCCTGGACGAACTTCTGGATCGCTCGCTTCAGCGGCCTTGCGCCATAGACGGGGTCGTAACCCTTGTCCGCCAGCCAGTTGCGCGCATCCTCATCAAGGTCAAGCGTGATCTTGCGCTCCGACAACAGAGCCACCAGCCGCTTGAGCTGGATATCGACGATCGCGCCCATCTCGCTGCGACGCAGGCGATGGAACAGGATGATTTCGTCGACACGGTTGAGGAACTCCGGCCGGAAATGACCGCGCACCACATCCATGACCTGGTCGCGAACCTTGTCACTATCATCATTGTCGCCAAGCTGAGCGAGATATTCCGCACCCAGATTGGAGGTCATGATGATCATCGTGTTGCGGAAATCGACCGTGCGGCCCTGCCCGTCCGTCAAGCGTCCGTCATCCAGAACCTGGAGCAGGACGTTGAAGACGTCGGGATGCGCCTTTTCGATCTCGTCGAACAGCACGACCTGATAGGGACGCCGGCGAACCGCTTCCGTCAGCGAGCCGCCTTCCTCGTAGCCGACATAGCCGGGAGGTGCGCCGATCAGCCGGGCAACGGAGTGCTTCTCCATGTATTCCGACATGTCCATGCGCACCAGCGCGGTCTCGTCGTCGAAGAGGAAGCGTGCAAGCGCCTTGGTCAGCTCCGTCTTGCCGACGCCGGTCGGTCCGAGGAAGATGAACGAGCCGATCGGCCGGTTCGGATCCTGCAGGCCGGCGCGCGCGCGGCGAACCGCCCGCGATACGGCCTGAACCGCATCGCCCTGGCCGACGACTGACTTAGCCAGCTCATCTTCCATCCGGAGCAGCTTGTCCTTTTCGCCTTCCAGCATCTTCTCGACCGGAATGCCCGTCCAGCGCGCCACGATCTGCGCGATGTTGTCGGCGGTCACGACCTCCTGCACCATCGCGTTGCGGCTGTTGTCTTCCTTGCTTTCCGCTTCCGCAAGCTGCTTTTCCAGCCCCGGGATCACACCATAGGCAAGTTCGCCGGCGCGCTGGAATTCACCCTTGCGCTGGGCGATCGCCAGTTCGTTGCGGGCGTCATCGAGCTGCTTCTTCAGGTCGGCGGCAAGACCGAGCTTCTGCTTTTCCGCCTGCCAGCGCGCGGTCAGCGCATCGGCTTCCTCTTCAAGGCCGGCAAGCTCGGTTTCGAGCCGAACCAGCCGATCGGCGGACGCCTGGTCGGTTTCCTTCTTCAATGCCTCGCGCTCGATCTTCAGCTGGATGATGCGACGATCAAGTTCGTCGAGTTCTTCCGGCTTCGAATCGACCTGCATTCGCAGGCGGGCAGCCGCCTCGTCCATCAGATCGATGGCCTTGTCGGGCAGGAAGCGATCGGTGATGTAGCGGTTGGAAAGCGTCGCAGCCGCCACCAGAGCCGAATCCGCGATCCGGACCTTGTGATGCTGCTCGTATTTTTCCTTCAGGCCGCGCAGGATCGAGATCGTGTCCTCGACCGTCGGCTCCTCGACCATGACCGGCTGGAAGCGGCGGGCAAGTGCCGGATCCTTTTCCACATGCTTGCGATATTCATCGAGCGTGGTGGCGCCGACGCAATGCAGCTCGCCGCGGGCAAGGGCAGGCTTCAACAGATTGGAGGCATCCATCGCCCCATCCGCCTTGCCGGCGCCGACGAGCGTATGCATTTCATCGATGAAGAGGATGATCTCGCCGTTCTCCGACTGAACCTCGTTGAGCACGGCCTTCAGCCGCTCCTCGAACTCACCGCGGAATTTCGCTCCGGCAATCAACGCGCCCATGTCGAGCGCCATCAGCTTCTTGTCCTTCAGCGATTCCGGCACGTCGCCGTTGACGATGCGCAGAGCAAGGCCCTCGACGATTGCCGTCTTGCCGACGCCGGGTTCGCCGATCAGGACAGGATTGTTCTTCGTGCGGCGCGACAGGACCTGAATGGTGCGGCGAATTTCGTCATCGCGGCCGATCACAGGGTCGAGCCTGCCCTCGCGGGCCTCGGCGGTGAGGTCGCGTGCATATTTCTTCAGAGAATCGAACCCCTGCTCCGCATTGGCGGAGTCGGCCGTACGGCCCTTGCGGATATCGTTGATGACCTGATTGAGAGCAACCGGTGTTACGCCTGCATTCTTCAGCGTCGTGGACGTGGAAGCTGTCGGCTCCAGGGCAAGCGCCTGCAGCAGCCGCTCGACGGTGACGAAACTGTCACCGGCCTTCTTGGCAGCCTCTTCGGCAGTCGTAAACACCTTGGCGAGCGGCTGCGCCAGATAAACCTGGCCATTGCCGCCGGAAACCTTGGGCAGCTTGGCAAGTGCGGCATCATTTGCAAGCCGTGCAGCCTTCGCATCACCGCCTGCGCGATCGATCAGCGACGCAGCCATGCCCTGATCGTCGTCCAGCAGCACTTTGAGAACATGTTCGGGCGTGAATTGCTGATGCCCCTGGGCAAGCGCATTGGTCTGAGCGGATTGCAGGAAACCGCGCACCCGCTCCGAGTATTTTTCTATATCCATTATGACCTCCATAGATCGCTCCGCCCTCAAGGCACGAAACGATGATTGAGATTGAGCTCCCTCAAGAGGCGAGCCCTGCCTGCCACGATTGGGATTTGCGGCGGGCAACTTTTCGTGAATATGGGATGATATTTCGACAGTTTAAAGAGCGCGGAAACGAAAAGTCCTGCGATTTCAAACCAACTCCGAAAGATCCGATTCCGGCTTGAGAAGCCCGGCGAACACCTAGCCTATAAACGCAAAAAAGCGCAGCAACCCGAAAGGCTGCTGCGCTTTCAAACTTCTAGGGAAAGCTTATTCCGAAGTGGCTTCGGCCAGGGCCGGAGACGCTTCGCTCGAAGCTGCCTCGCCTTCGCCCTGCGCGCCATCGCCGCTGTTGCGTGGCTGGCGGCGGGGACGGCTGCCGGTACTACGGCGGCGCGGCTGACGCGGAGCTGCAGCTGCCGGGGTCTCTTCCTCGATCGCGACTTCGGCCGGGATACCTTCGATCACGGGCTGGGGACCCGTGCCATCGATGATCTCTTCTGCCGGAGCAGCAACGGGAGCGGGCGCCGCCTGCTGTGTGCGAACCGGCGCAGCAGCGACCGGCTGTTCGTCCATGTCGCCGTTATCGAGATCATCCATATCGCGCTCGTTGCCGTCGCGATCGTTGTAATCCTGACGGTCATCACGCTGGAAGCGTTCCTGCATCTGAGCCTGGGCGGCTGCAATGATGCGGTTATAGTGCTCTGCGTGCTGAAGATAGTTTTCCGCCATGACACGGTCGCCGGCGCTCTGGGCGTCACGAGCGAGTGTCGAATACTTCTCGGCAATATGCTGAGCAGTTCCGCGGATTTTCACATCTGGACCCGAGCTGTCGTAGGTCCTGGTGAGCGGATTCGAGCCCTTGCGGTTAAAGTTGTTATTGTTGTTGTTATTGCCGCCGCCACCGCCGCCGCCGTTGTTACCACGCCCTCGACCGCGCTTGTTCTGCTGTCCTGGCCTCATAGATCCTTCACCTGAATTCCGTTGCTGTGATGAATATGCGGCACCTGCCGCCGTGGCCGGAATTTTCCGTGCCAGAGCTTTCGCACCGCAAGCAGACTGCGCCATCGCGCCGGTCTGCCGCTCGACTACATCAGATTAACTGATTCACGCATTGGGTAATCATCAACCTTTGCACTCTTTCGGAGCGGACCCCTGAGGCTGCCTGGAACCTTGACGAATCTCCGTCTGCTTCCAGCTGCCCAACGCGTGAGCGCAACCTATATTGCTTCCTCAGGAAATCCAAGCCTTTTCTTCGCAATAGCAATAACATCCCGGTAGCTGCTGCAATTTGTCGCTTCAACTACTATGCCTGAACACGAGCGCCCGATCGTTGTGACCGTAATCGCGCGCTGCCTCGACAAGGGTAAATCCCGTTCCTTCGAAAATCGACGTCACCGCAATGCGCTGGTCGAAACCAATCTCCACTCCGATAATGCCATCCGCATGCAGAAAACGTCCTGCATCGTTGGCAATCGCCCTGTACGCGTCAAGTCCGTCTTGGCCGCCGTCCAAAGCTGCCGGAGGATCGAAGATCTTCACTTCTGGTGCGAGAGTGGGGATGACACTGGACGCAATATAGGGCGGATTTGAGACAATCGCATGAAATTGACCGTGGACAGTCTCGAACCAACTACTTCTGAGCGTCTGGAATCTTCCCGATAAACCATTGCTTTCTGCGTTTGATTTCGCGATCTCAAGGGCATCTGCCGAGATGTCGGACCCGACGCCGGTCGCTGTGGGACATTCGCTCAAGAGCGCGAGGCAGATTGCCCCTGTTCCAGTCCCGATGTCGAGAATGTGGATATTCCCATGCGTAATTGCAAGACCCTTCAGGTAAACAAGTACGGTATCGACCAAGATTTCCGTATCCGGCCGCGGCTCCAGTGTCGCCGGCGAAAGCTTTAGCGGCAGCCCGTAGAATTCCCGTTCGCCAAGGATGCGATGCACCGGCTCATGGCCAAGCCGTCGCTCGATGGCTGCCTCCAGCGCGGCTGCCAGTTCCGGCCCGACGGCTTCGTCGCCGCGGACCGCAAGGTCCGTCGACGAAAGATCAAGCAGGCCTGAAACGAGAACGCGCGCATCGGCGGCCGGATCGTCGAGCCCAGCCTCGGCAAAGCGGCTGCGCGCCTGCCTCAGGAGCTCCGACACAGTCCGCCCTTCGCCGCTCATTGCTGCTCGCCGAGTTGGGCGAGCTGGCTCGCCTGGTAATCCGCCATCAGAGCATCGACCACTTCGTCGATTTCGCCTTCCATCATCCGGTCGAGCTTGTAGAGCGTCAGGTTGATGCGATGGTCCGTAATGCGGCCCTGCGGGAAATTGTAGGTTCGGATGCGCTCGGAGCGGTCACCCGAACCGACCTGGCTCTTGCGATCGGCCGAACGCTCGCTGTCCATGCGCTGGCGCTCCATATCATAAAGACGCGAGCGCAGAACCTGCATGGCCTTGGCGCGGTTCTGGTGCTGGGATTTCTCCGAGCTGGTGACGACGATGCCGGAGGGCAGATGCGTGATGCGCACGGCGGAATCGGTCGTGTTGACGTGCTGGCCGCCGGCACCCGACGAACGCATCGTGTCGATTCGGATATCTTCCGGCTTGATTTCGATATCCACCTCTTCCGCCTCAGGCAGAACCGCGACGGTCGCCGCCGACGTGTGGATACGGCCGCTGGCCTCGGTTTCCGGGACGCGCTGCACGCGATGGACGCCGGATTCGAATTTCAGCTTGGCGAAGACGCCCTTGCCGGTGATCGTCGCAATGATTTCCTTGTAGCCGCCGGCTTCGCCGTCGCTTGCCGAGAGGATTTCCACCTTCCAGCCGTGGGTCGCCGCATATCGCTCGTACATGCGAAAGAGATCGCCGGCGAAAAGTGCTGCCTCGTTGCCGCCGGTGCCGGCACGGATTTCAAGGATGGCGCTCTTTTCGTCGGCGGCATCCTTCGGCAGGAGCTGGATCTGGATTTCCGTTTCCAGCCCCTCTATCCGGTCCTTGACCTCGGGTAGCTCGGTTTCCGCAAGCTCGCGCATCTCGCGATCGACATCCTTCTCCGCCAGCATGGTTTCGAGATCAGTCCGCTCCGCCAGCGCCTTTTCATAGTCGCGGATTTTCGTCACGACGGGCTGCAATTCGGAATATTCCGACGCGAGCTTCACATAGACATCCGCCGAGGGCCCGGCCGACATACGCGCCTCGATTTCGCCGAAGCGGCGCTCCAGCTCGCGCATCTTTTCAACGGGAAGCTTCGCCACCCTTCACTCCGATTCTTCTTTTGTTTTTCTAAAGGGGAATATTGTGGCTTTCGGCAAAGCCGACAAGGATATCGCGCATCGCAACCGTCGAATGCGTGTCGTCCAGCGCCTCCTCCACGGTCTTCGACAGCGCAGCAGCATCCAGCCCAAGCAACATGGCCTTGACTGGACCGATTGCGGCCGGGGACATGGAGATCGAGCGGAAGCCGATACCGATCAGGGCCATGGCCGAGATTGGCCGTCCCGCAAGCTCGCCGCACAGGGTCACCGGCGTGTTGTTGCGTTCGCCGGCCCTTACGATATCGCGAAGGATGCGCAGGAACGGCCGCCCCAACGGATCGAAGCGGTCCGAAACGCGGGCATTGCCCCGATCGGCCGCCATAGAAAACTGGAAGAGATCGTTGGAGCCAACGGAAACGAAGTCGACGGCGTCCATCAGCTCGTCGAGCTGCCAGAGAAGTGCCGGCACTTCCAGCATCGCGCCGAATTGCAGCTTGCGCGGCAGCGCGTAGCCGAAGCGCGACAGATGCTGCACTTCCTTCTGCAGCAGCTCCCGGACCGCCGCAATCTCGGATACTTCCGTGACCATCGGCACCATCATCTTCAATTCGCCGTCCGCCGCAGCCCTGAGCATAGCGCGAAGCTGGGTGCGCAGGAGGCCCGGCCGGTCGAGCGACAGGCGGATGGCGCGCCAGCCGAGCGCCGGATTCTCTTCCTCATGCGCGCGGAAGTAAGGCACCACCTTGTCGCCGCCGATATCGAGCGTCCGGAAGGTGACCGCGCGGCTGCCGGCCTGCTTCAGCACCGTGCGATAAAAGGCTTCCTGCTCATCCGCCTTCGGCATGGTCGAGGCGATCATGAACTGCAGCTCGGTGCGGAAGAGGCCGATGCCCTCGGCACCGGATTCGGCAAGCTGCGGCAGGTCCACGACGAGGCCGGCATTCATCAGAAGCGAGATTCGCTGACCGTCCTTGGTGACTGGATCGACGGAGCGCAGCGCGCGGAACTGCTCCTGCCGACGGGCGCGAAAGCGCACCTTTTCCTCGTAGGACCGCTGGTGATCCTGCATCGGGCGCAGATGGACGTGACCCTCGTCGCCATCGATGATGACGGAATCACCGTTCTCCACGAGCGCCACGATACCCGTCGCCTGGCCGACGACGGGAATGCCCATGGCCCGGGCGACAATGACCACGTGACTGGTGACCGCGCCCTCCTCGAGCACAAGACCGCGAATATTGGTGCGCGGATAGTCAAGTAATTCGGCAGCGCCCATGGCACGGGCAAAGATGATGGCGTCGTTCGGAAAGCCTTCCGAGGCGGCACGGCCGGAATAGCCGGTTAGCTGGCGCAGCAGCCGGTTGGCCAGATCCTCGAAATCATGCATGCGCTCACGCAGGTAAGGATCCGTCAGGCGCATCATCCGCGCCTTGGTGTCGGACTGCACCTTCTCGACAGCAGCCTCGGCGGTCAGGCCGTTGCGGATCGCCTCTTCCAGCTTGCGCACCCAGCCCTGGTCATGCGCGAACATGCGGTAGGTTTCCAAGACCTCGCGGTGCTCGCCTTCGGTCGGCACGTCACGGCGCGACAGCATGTCGTCGATAGAGATGCGCAGCGAGCCCAGCGCATCCGCCATGCGCTGGATTTCCTTCTCGGTATCGTCGTTCAGGAGATTGGTGACGACGACGCGAGGCTCGTGCAGCACGACGTAACCGAGCCCGATGCCCTCATTATAGCTATCGCCGTCGATGGTGAGGGAGCGGGTAAGGTCGAGTTCGAGACCGGGCTTGGCGATCTTCTTGAGTTCGCCGGTCGCGATCATTTCCGCCAGGACCATTGCGGTCGTCTCGAGCGCTTCAAGCTCCTCGTCACGATAGTTGCGGCTGGCCTTGTTCTGTACGACGAGGACGCCGAGCGAACGGCCGGCACGCAGGATCGGCACGCCGAGGAAGGAATGGAATATTTCTTCGCCCGTTTCAGGCAGGTAGCGGAAGGCGGGGTGCGACTGCGCGTCCGAAAGATTGAGCGGCTGCGCGGACGCGGCGATCGTGCCGACGAGGCCTTGCCCCATCTTCAACTGCGAAAGGTGGACGGCTTCCTTGTTGAGACCTTCGGTCGCGTAAAGCTCCAGCACGCCGTCGGCGCGCAGCACGTAGACGGAGCAGACCTCCGCCACCATGTTTCCGGCAATCTGGCGAACGATCCGATCAAGCCGCTCCTGCGGTTCGAGCGGCTCGGCCATGAGCTCTCGCAGCCGTTTGAGCAGAACGCGTGGACCGCCGGATAGGTCTCTCATGGCGCCTCAAGCTCCCGAAAACAAAGATATCACCCTCGTTTGCGCCGGCCGAAACTGCCCCCTGTCGCGGTCCGCCAAACCTAATGATGAATCAACTCTTATCCAGACCGTAGCAAGAATGCAAAGTCCTGACTGCAAGTTCCGCATATGGACCGTCGATAAGAATGGAAATCTTGATTTCCGACGTGGTGATCGCTTTGATGTTGATGCCTTTTTCGGCAAGTGCACGGAAAGCAGTCGCCGCAACGCCCGCGTGAGAGCGCATGCCGATACCGATGACAGACACCTTCACCAGACCTGATTCGTTCTGGATGACGTCATAGCCGATCTTTTCCTTGTGCTCGGAGAGCACGCGCATCGCCTTGTCGACATCGCCCGACGGCACCGTGAAGGTCATATCGGTCTTCGAGCCGTCCTCGGAGATGTTCTGGACGATCATGTCGACATTAATATGGGATTCGGCGAGCGGTCCGAAGATCGCGGCGGAGACGCCCGGCCGGTCGGCAAGACGGCGCAGCGAGATTTGGGCTTCATCCTTGGCATAGGCGATGCCGGTGACTACTTCCTGTTCCACGATTTCTTCCTCGTCACAAATCAGCGTTCCGGGCGGGTTCAAGAGGTCGCCCATGCCCGGAGCATCGGGATCCTCGAATGAAGAGCGAACGAAGGTGCGCACCTTGAAGACCATGGCAAGCTCAACCGAGCGCACCTGCAGCACCTTGGCGCCGAGCGACGCCATTTCCAGCATTTCTTCGAATGCGATCTTTTTCAGGCGACGTGCCTTCGGCTCGATGCGCGGATCCGTCGTATAGACGCCGTCGACATCGGTATAGATGTCGCAGCGGTCGGCCTTGACGGCAGCGGCGATCGCCACGGCCGAGGTGTCCGAGCCGCCGCGGCCGAGCGTCGCGATCCGGTTATCGGGGCCGAGACCCTGGAAGCCGGCGACGACGGCCACTTGGCCCTCGCCCATGCGGCGGATGATTTCATCGCCGTTTATTTCCATGATGCGGGCTGCGCCATGGGCATTGTCGGTCTTGATCGGAATCTGCCAGCCCTGCCAGGAGCGAGCATTGATGCCGAGATGTTGAAGCGCGATCGCCAGGAGACCCGAGGTTACCTGCTCGCCGGAGGCAACGACGGCGTCATATTCGCGCGCATCGTGCATCGGCGACGCATCGCGGGTCCAGCCAACCAGCTCGTTAGTTTTGCCGGACATGGCGGAGACGACAACTGCCACCTCGTGGCCGGCATCGACTTCACGTTTCACATGGCGGGCGACATTGCGGATGCGGTCCAGATCAGCGACGGATGTTCCGCCGAATTTCATTACGATGCGTGCCATAGGCCTCTACCAATCAAGCGCCGAGCGGCCCGAAAGGCGAAACAGCCCGGCATACCAATGCGCCCCGCGCCTCAAGCGGACGGCCTCTGGGGAAAGCGGACTTTCGAGAAGGGCACCGTCGCCGGAACAGCGGACGTCAAGTTGCGGCGTCTCTTAGCGAGTTTGTCGGGTAAGGGCAATGGGGATCGCAGGAACGGTAACGAGTATATGACAGCGGCGCTCAACAATAGGCGCAGGTCCCTCAGCCGAGTATCGGCATCTTGCCGAGGCCGAGCATGTCGTTGACGAGAGCGATGCCCATGCCGACTGCAACGATGATCAGCCCTATCATGAAGAGTTTGCGTGACCGATCATATTTAGAAGCCAGCAGGGAGTCGCGGGCAAGAAGATCGGAAACAACCTTTACCTGCAGGACAATGCCGACAAGCAGAAATCCCGCCGGCAGGATATCGACCCGGCTCCAGTCGTTGGGATTGGAAACCCAATGGCTGATGAAGCTCAGCGAAAAACCGAGAATGATCCCGACAGCCGTCAGCGTGCCGTTGCGAAATGTCGAGTCGATCTTCTCTTGCGGCTGCGGATCGGACATGGCTGTTTCGCTCTGCATCAGTGGCGACCGATCGTCAGGAAGTCAGAAAATCGGAACGGCGGCAAGCGGGAAAACCCATGTCAGTCCAGCTGCATCGTGGCTTTGGGCACCTCGGCCACCGTAAGAAACGCTCTGAGGGCCGGATTGAGGTTCTGCGGCCTCCAGGCGATCACCTGCTCGATGGCAGGCGCATCCTCAAGCGCGCGAAAAACCACGTCGCGGGTCTGAAGCTTGGCCATCGACTGCGGCACGAGCGCAATGCCGAGATTTTCGCCGACGAGGCTAATGATCGTCTGCTGGAGCTGTGTTTCCAGCCTGATCGTCGGCTCGAAACCGTAAGGCCGGCAATAGTCGGAGATCGCCTGCCGGAGCGTTGGAGCGACATCAACCGGTGTCGCAATCAGCGGCTGCCCCTCAAGCGCCGCTGCGCCGATGACATCATGCGCCGCGAATTCGTGCTCGCGATGGATTGCAAGGCACAGGTTTTCCCGATGCACCGGATAGGTTGCCAGCCCCCTGACGGGGCCGGGCGAAAACGTGATCCCGGCATCGAAACGCCCCGCCACCACATCGCCGGACAGGGAGCTCGGGATGACTTCGCGCAATTTGACCTCCACCAACGGAAAGGCCGCCATGTATCGCTTGGCGAGGCCGGGCAGGACGGTGTGGGCGGCATGCATCATGAAGCCGATCGAAAGTTCCCCGAGCTCGCCGCGATCGGCGAGACGAACATTGCGGCAGGCCTGATCGAAGGAAGACACGACGGAGCGGGCATCCTCCAGAAATTGCTGACCGGCGGCAGTCAATACCGCCCGGCGCGAATGCCGCTCAAGCAGCTTCACCCCAAGCTCGCGCTCCAGTGCGCCCACCTGACGGCTGAGGGGCGGCTGGGTGATGTTGAGCCGATCGGCGGCGCGGCCGAAATGCAGCGTTTCGGCAAGCGCAATGAAATAACGCATCTGGCGAATGTCGACCATGATACCGATCCGGTATGAATTGAGGCAGAAAACGGCATTGGATTATATCAATCACCGGCGGTAGAGGAAGCCATTCTGTTCTTTCCGGCACCGTCTCATGATCTCGACCTTTTTCACCGTCATTCCGATCTTCGCGCTCATTCTTGCGGGCTGGGTTGCCAGACGAACCGCCGTTCTCGGTCCCCATGCGACGACGGAGCTCAACCGCTTCGTCGTTTATCTGGCCCTGCCCGCGCTGCTGTTCGATATCATGGCCCATGCCCAATGGTCGGATCTGTGGCAGCCCGGCTTCATCGCTGCCTTCGGTCTCGGCAGCCTTCTGGTCTTCGCGGTGACGGTATTTGTGCGGCTTCGGGGCGCCCGCCATCTCGCGGATGCCGCGATCGACGGTTTGAATGCCGGCTATGCCAATACGGGTTTCATGGGATTTCCGCTTGCGCTGGTGGCACTCGGAAGCCAGGCGATGCCTTCGGTAACGATCGCGACGATCATCACCGTCTGCCTGATCTTTGCCGTCGCCATTGTCCTGATCGAGATCGGCCTGCGCACGGACAAGAACCGCGGCAATGTCGTCTTCAAGGTCGCCCGGGCGTTGGTGAAGAACCCGCTGCTCGTTTCGCCCACCCTCGGCGCACTTGCGTCTTTGGCCCAGCTACCGATTCCTGCGCCGGCCGAGACTTTCCTGAAACTTTTGGGTGGTGCGGCCTCACCGAGCGCGCTTGTGGCCTTAGGGCTGTTCCTCGCAACCCCGCGAGAGAAAACCTCTTCGACCGACGGGTTGAGCGCCATACTCGTCGGCGCCAAGCTGATATTGCAGCCCGTCCTCACCTGGATACTGGCCGCTCTCGTCTTTCACTTGCCACCAACATTGACGCAATCGGCAACCTTGCTTGCCGCGCTGCCAACTGGCACCGGACCTTTTATGCTCGCAGAGTTCTACAATCGCGAGGCGGCGGTCACATCTAGGGTGATCCTGATCTCCACCGTCTTTTCGATCCTGACGGTCTCAGCCTATCTTGCCCTGGCAAAATAGGCTTCCTACATCCATTTTAAGTGCTAAGCGCCGACCTCAAGGAGGTCAGCAGGACCGTCCGCCATAAGGCGACTCTTCCTCACAACGCACGTGGTAATGCCAGTCACCTACCGTCTGGCTGGCGGCTGGCAGCGTATGGTGAGGCTGAGCTGGCGGCGAAAGACGACCACCGACTGCGACGCCGGTCAGGAGCGCCACGACCAGGAAGAGCACGAGGCGTTCGCCGGCCGACAGGATATGGCTGCGGACATGCTGGATATAATCCCTCTCGCCGCCCGCCTTTTCGGTGCCCGTATGAGATTCGCGAGACGCCCCGTCTTGGCGGCTGAAAAAATCGCAATTTGCCATGGTTTTTCTGCTCCTTTCTCCGCCCCCGCAGAAGTTCTTTTCTCGATTACGCTGCATCATGTGTGCTTTTGAAGGCCACGCTTAAAGAGCCTTTCGGCAAACGCACTGTTCGCGAATTGTGTCTAATTCTCGGCAATTATTGCTTGACGCACGGAAGCGTGAACAAAGGGCAGAAAATGGCTTGGATAACGACTCGAATTTCCTCTTGATATTTTAGATCGGTCGCTCTAATTAAATTCTAGAGCAAACGCTCCAAAATCAGTTTTTCCGCAAGAGGGCGCCTCCTGATGGCAAGACCCAGACAGTTCGATGAAACACAGGTGCTGGAAGCCGCCGGAAACATTTTCTGGCTGAAAGGCTTTGAGGCCACGTCGACCCGCGATTTGGCCGAGAGCATGGGCCTGACACAGGCTAGCCTCTACAATGCCTTCGGCGACAAGCGCGGCCTCTATATGAAGGCGCTCCGGCAATATGTCGACAGTCGCCTCTATGGTCGATTCGCCCGCAGCACCGGCGCTCCGACGCCCGGGCTTGCCATTGTTTCCTACTTCTCATCGATCATACGGGATTCGCTGGCCGATCCCGATCATCGCGGCTGCCTGCTTGTCAACGGCGCGTTTGAAGCGCAGCCGGACGACGCAGAACTGCAGAGAGTCATCGCCGCGGAAACCACAGAGATCGAGGCCTTCTTCCGCCATCATCTTGCTCTTGCTCAGGAGAGCGGCGAGATCCCGAATTCAGAGCCTCCCGAGGATCTGGCAAAAATGCTGCTCGCCGTTCAATTCGGCTTGCGTACCCTCGTCCGCGTCCGCCCCGAACGTGAACTGCTCGATGGCATGGTCAGGCCTGTTATGTCGATGCTGACCCTGCCCTGGCCACTGCCCGCGCCGCAGCCGGACGGATAAGCCCTAAATTCCATCTAATCCCGAAACAGAGAAATCAGGAACGGACCGCGGCTTCGGCGGGTCCGCAACAGAGACTATTGCCATGTCCACTGACAGAACCCAGACATCTTCGGCCCATGCCGCCGCTGCCGCCTCTCTTGACCGGTCGGCATGGTTTGCCACCATAGCCGGCCTTTGCGGCAGCCTCGTTGCCATCGGCCTTGCCCGCTTTGCCTATACGCCGCTCATTCCGTCGCTGATCGAAGCCCACTGGTTTTCGGCTGGTGACACGGTAACGCTCGGTGCCGCCAATTTTGCCGGCTATCTCGCCGGCGCCCTCCTCGGCCGGCCGATCGCGGCAGCCCTGTCGAACCGGCAAGCCCTGCGTCTTTTGATGGCGATGGCAACAGCCGCATTCTTCGCCTGCGCCTTCCCGGTCTCGATCCCCTGGTTTTTTGTCTGGCGCTTCGCCTCCGGTCTTTCCGGTGGGGCGATCATGGTTCTGGTCGCAACCAGCATTCTTCCGCATATCCCGGTCGCGCGTCGCGGTTTCGTCGGCGGCATGATCTTTCTCGGTCTTGGCCTCGGCATTGCCGCATCAGGCACGCTCGTTCCTGAACTCCTGCGGTTTGGCTTGCAGGAAACGTGGATCGGCCTTGGCGTCCTTTCGCTTATCCTGACTGCGGTGAGCTGGTTCGGTTGGCCCGCGGCCAATCCGCCGCAGCCGGCTGCCCATCCCTCCGGGCACCATCGCTCCGCCAAGAGCGAATGGTCCCTGCGCATACTTTATGGACAATATGCGGCCAACGCTCTGGGACTCGTGCCCGCAATGGTTCTCCTTGTCGACTATGTCGCCCGCGGCCTCGGTCGCGGAGCCGATATCGGCGCTGCCTACTGGGTTATCTACGGCCTCGCGGCCATCGCCGGCCCGGTCATTTCAGGCTACGTTGCCGACCGCATAGGCTTCGGCGCTGCCTATCGCTGCGCCCTGCTGCTTCAGGCCGTCGCCGCAGCACTGCTCGCAGCCAGCGGCAATTGGATCGTGATCGGCATCGCCACTGTCATCTTCGGCGTCTGCACGCCCGGTATCGTTCCCCTTGCGCTCGGCCGCATCCACGAGATCCTGCCGCACAGCCATGTCGAACAGCGTGCCGCCTGGAGCAAGGCGACGACAGGCTTTGCCCTATTCCAGGCTCTCGCCGGCTACGGCTATTCCTATCTCTTCATCCACACCGGCCAGAACTACGCGATCATCTTCCTGTGCGGGACGGCAGCGCTCGTGCTTGCCCTGCTGGGCGACGCGCTCTTCAGCCTGAAGAAGCACAAGTCGTAGGCCAGTGGCGGGATGCGACCGTCCTGCCCCTTGACTTCCAGCGCCGATCGTCCGACTTCACATCGAAGCAGATGAAGGAGCGACCCATGAGCGAAGCGGCGAAAAGCACCATCGACCAGAGCGAAGTGGATCGCTTTTCCGCCATGGCAGCGGAATGGTGGAGCCCGACCGGCAAGTTCAAGCCACTGCACAAGTTCAATCCCGTTCGCCTCGCCTATATCAGAGACCGCGCCTGCGAAAACTTCAGCCGCGACCCGAAGACGGCCCGGCCGCTCGAGGGCCTGCGCGTCCTCGATATCGGCTGCGGCGGCGGACTGCTGTCGGAGCCGATCGCGCGCATGGGCGCGTCGGTCGTCGGCGCTGATCCGTCCGAAAAAAACATCGGCATCGCCTCGACCCATGCAAAGGCGTCAGGCGTTGCCGTCGATTATCGGCCTGTTACCGCCGAACAGCTGGCCGAGGCGGGAGAAAGCTTCGATATCGTCCTGAACATGGAAGTGGTCGAACACGTCGCCGATGTCGAGTTCTTCCTTTCGACCTGCGCCAAGATGGTCCGCCCCGGAGGCCTGATGTTCGTCGCCACGATCAACCGTACGATGAAGGCCGCAGCACTGGCCATCTTCGCCGCCGAAAATATCCTGCGCTGGCTGCCGCGCGGCACGCATCAATATGAAAAGCTGGTGCGCCCGGAAGAGATCGAGAAACCGCTGGCAGCAGGCGGAATGGAAATCATCGCGCGGACAGGCGTCTTCTTCTCGCCGCTCCAGAACGAGTGGAACCTGTCGAAGGACATGGACGTCAACTACATGCTGCTAGCAAGGAAATTGGACGCCGCTTCCGGCTGATTTCCGTTGATCAAACCGGCAAACCGGCGACATGGACGAGCAAATCCTTTTGGCTCTCCGCGTTCAACACTGCGATCCGGCGTACCGCATCGCGATCTATCAGGGTTTCGCTGCCATCCTCCGCGAAAGGCTGCTTGAACGTGAAGGCCAAAGGGCTCGAGCCGACATCGTGCAGGTATTCCAGCCGTTCCACACCCTCTCGCCATTCGGGAATATGCTCCGGCTCGACCCACCAGAGCACCAGCGGCGGCCAGGATTGTTTGACGTTCCAATTGCGAGCGCCCCTGAGCGCTTCGGCATGAACGCCGCCATAGGAAAAGGCCATCAAGGATTCGATATCGGTCCAGAGCGACAGTGAAGACGGCGCGCTGGAGAAGCCGCTGCCTTCGATGAAACGGGGAAACACCTGGGTTCCCCAGCTCTCCGGACCTGCCTCGCCTGCATAACCCGATCGTGCAACAAAACCATGGGCACCGGCCGCGGCGTCGAAATTTGGCCCTTCCCGCAACCGGAAACCTTCGACACGTGGGCTGTCGTAGGGTGCGACATGTAACCCGAAATTATAGATCGCCAGACGCTTCCGCGCGCCGTTCACGTCAATTCACGTCGTCGGGCAAGACGGGGATCGCCGCGATCTCGATGCCTTCGTCGATCAGCGCTTTCGCCTCAGTCGGTGTGGCCTGGCCGATGATGCCTCTGGCATCTGCCTCGCCATAGTGGATCTTGCGAGCCTCTTCCGGGAATTTGGTGCCGACATCCTCGGCATTGGCCTTTATCGCGTCGACGGCCTCTTTCAGTTTGGCAAGCGCTTCCTTGCGCGCTGTGTCCATGGCAAGGGTCTGCATCTCCTGCTTCTTGCGGGCGGTCGAAACCGACGGCGCCATCAGAAGCTTCGAGATCGCCGAGGAGCCGCAGGTCGGGCATGTCAGGAAGCCGCTCTCCCCCTGCCGGTCGAAGTCGTCGCTTGCCGCAAACCACCCTTCGAACTCATGGGCATTGTCACAGGTAAGCGAATAGCGGATCACGCGGCAACGCCTCCGGTCGCCGGTGCTTCCACCTTTTCGAGCGAGAAATCGCGGGCATTCCTAAGATTTGGGATCTTGCCGCGCGCCGCCTTGACCGCCGCGACATCGATATCGGCAGTAACGACCGCTTCACCGGTCCCGCCGGCAGATGCGAGCACCTTGCCCCAGGGGTCGATGATCATCGAATGGCCGAATGTTTCGCGGCCGTCTTCATGTACGCCGGCTTGAGCCGCCGCAATGACGAACATGCCGTTCTCGATGGCGCGGGCACGTAGCAGGATTTCCCAATGCGCCTCGCCCGTCTGCCGCGTGAAGGCGGCAGGCACCGTCATCACTTCGGCGCCGGCAACAGCCTGCGCCTGGAAGAGCTGCGGAAAACGCACGTCGTAGCAAATCGAAAAGCCCATTTCGGCAAAGGGCAGCGAAACCACCCGGGCTTGCGAGCCGGGCGTATAGGCAGCACTTTCGCGCCAGCTTTCGCCATTGTCGAGATCGACGTCGAACATGTGGATCTTGTCATATCGGGCAAGCAGCGCGCCGTTCGGACCGAAAAGAAAGCCGCGATTGGCGATCTTGCCGTCTTCGAGCGCAATCGCCGTCGAGCCGACATGCACGTGGATGCCGAGTTCCTTCGCAAGGTCCGAAGCCGTCCGTGCAATGATGTCGCTACCCTCATCTCTGAGGACAGCGCGCAAGGCTGCGCGATCTTTTTGCAGAGCGCCAGTCATCTCCGGCGTCTGCACGTAAACAGCACCTTGCCCTGCAGCGTCACGGACGAGCCGCGCCATGTCGGCAGCGTTCCTTACAGGGTCGACCCCGGAGCACATCTGGATGGCTGCAGCCTTGAAACTCATCGTCATTTCCTCACGCCGCGAGCAGCGGATCAAGCTTGCCGGCGCGGTCAAGCGCGTGCAGGTCGTCGCAGCCGCCGACATGTTCGCCGTTGATGAAGACCTGCGGGAACGTCGAGCGGCCATTCGACTTGCTGATCATCTCCTGACGGAGATCGGGCGAATAGGTCGCATTATGCTCGACAAAATCGACGCCCTTGGATTCCAACAGCGACTTGGCGCGAGCACAGTAACCGCAAAATTCCCGGGTATAGATGACAACAGATGCCATGATGCACTCCAAATGGAAAAGACCTTTATCCGTCATATAGTTTCGGCCAGGGCCCTTGCAAAGGTCAAAACTGTCACATCCGCGGCACCTGCCCTCTTGAGAACGCGTGTTGCCGATGCGACCGTGGCGCCGGTCGTATAGACATCGTCGATCAACACGATCCGACGTCCGAAAATGTCATTGTCGCGACGGGGAGCGATGGCGAAAGCGCCGCGGACATTGTCCTGACGAGCACGGGCTCCGAGGCCGACCTGCTGGGTCGTTCGCTTGACGCGAAGCAGGGAGGAGGCGAGCAGAGGCTTGCCCGAGAGCAGGCTGAGATGCCGCGCAAGCTCCGCCGCCTGATTGTATTTGCGCGAGAACAGCCGCACGCGATGGAGGGGAACGGGAATGAGCGCATCGCATCGCGCGACCGCGCCGTCGCTGGCGCGCAACATCCACGCCGCCATCATCGGCGCCAGATCGGTCCGATCACGATATTTGAGCCCGTGAACGAGATCGCGAACGACGCCGTCATGGATCGCGGCCGACCGCAGCCGGTCGAAGGGCGGCGGCTCCGCGATCGCACCGGCACTCAGGATGCCGGCGCCGAGATCATGCGAAAAAGGACTGCCGAGCACTTCGCAATAGGGTCTCTCGATGAAGCGAATGGAACTCCAGCAGGCCGGGCAAAGGCTGCGATGCGTGCCGGTGGAAATGCCACAGCCGGCACAGCTCGGCGGGTAGAGGAGATCGGCCAGCGCCAGCCACGGTCGCGCAAACCCCGTTCGGCGGCCGGATATCGTGAATTCGAATTTGATCGTCCCCATATGAAGAAGACTAGCCTTTTCCCGCCACCTTTGCGAAGGGAAAAGCGTCGGCTGCAAAGCCGGGCAGCACGACATTGCGAATGCAGGAAATAACCCATGGATATCGTCTTCGACCAGATGCTGATTGCCGCCAACCGCCGCCGCGCCCTTGCGCAACAGGGCGCCAAGGCTGATTTCCTTCTGGAGATTGCCGCACAGGAAATGGCCGAGCGCCTGACGGTCGTGGAGCGACATTTCGACGAGGCGGTCGAACTTCATGGGGCAACCGGCATCGCCGGGCGGGAAGCGCTTGCGACCGGCAAGATCGGCCATCTGGCCCGGATCGAGAGCAACGCTGCTTTCGCGGCCTCCGGCGAAGACATCATCGAGGCCGAGTCGGAAGAGGTGCCGCTGGCTCCGCAATCCGTCAATCTCGTGCTGGCGCCCCTTAATCTGCATGTGACCAACGACACGCCCGGCATCTTCATCCAGATCCACCGGGCTCTGAAGCCGGATGGCCTCTTTCTGGCTGCAATCCCCGGCGCGGGAACGCTTCAGGAATTGCGGGATGTCCTGTTGTCGACCGAGATCGAGCTGAGCGGGGGCGCGAGCCCGCGCGTCATTCCCTTTGCCGATGTTCGCGATGTCGGCGGGCTGCTGCAGAGGGCGGGATTCAGCCTGCCGGTCATCGACGCGGAAACCTATACCGTTCGCTACGATTCCCTGTTTCCGCTGATGAAGGACCTGCGCGCCATGGGCATGGCCAATCCGCTTGCCGACCGCAGCCGCAAGCCGTTGACGCGCGCCTTCTTCATGCGCGCGGCCGAAATCTATGCGGAACGCTATTCGGACCCTGATGGCAGGATCAGGGCAACGTTTTCCATCATCTATGCCTCAGGCTGGACACCGCATGAGAGCCAGCAGAAACCCCTGCGCCCCGGCTCGGCAAAGGCGCGGCTTGCCGATGCCCTCAAGGTCGAGGAACACAAGCTGAAACAATAGGATTCGATAATTGGCAGGCCGGCAGCAAAAGCTTACGGAGCAGGCTGCTCGATGTTGTTTGCCACCGTGCCGAATACGTTCTGGAGACTGCTCCCGATCGCTCCGACCCCGGCGATAAGACTGACCGAGATGAGTGCGGCAATAAGGCCATATTCGATGGCAGTCGCACCGGTTCTGTCCTTCAGGAAATTCCGAAAAAACGTCATAAAAGGTCCCCTGATCAATTAAATATCAGCGAACCCGATGCGAAGAGCATCCGATAAGCTGGTTAAATTCTAGCAACCGCTATCCGCACCATAACCTTGGACGACGCAAACCGAACCCGGCTCCTGCTGCAGCACGCTGCGGCGGATCGTGTAACGCTTGCCGTTTTCGGTCTTCGGGATGGAACCGGTGGTAATATTATCGAAATCCGGCGCGCTTGCGAGCACGCTCGACTTGGACTTATCGGAAAGCATGGGCGTCAGGATGAGCGAAAGCGCAACAGCCGCCGTGCCGAACAGCAGGGCGATGTTCAATGCTCCCGTCTTGCGCGACGTAAAAGAAGTCTGTTCCTTTTCGCGGACAGCCTTCCAGAAATCGTCGTCCATCATGTCAAGCCTCTTTACTCGTACGACAACCGCTTGATTGAGGCCGATCTTTGCCAGAAGGTATTAAACGATCTCTTAATATCCACAGCCAAAAGCGCTGTATTGTGTTCACATTTAAGTAATACGCTAAATTAGTTGAGATTCAAATCAGAGCAGATCCTGCAGGAAAGGAATAAGCGGCTCGTCGGCGGGCGGCATCGGATAATCGCGCAATGCCAGCGGCCGGACCCACTTGATCGCCTGGCCTTCCCTGCCCCGCGGTATGCCCTCGTAACGACGGCAAATGTAAAGCGGCATAAGGAGATGGAAGCTGTCGTAGGTGTGGCTCGCAAAGGTCAGCGGAGCAAGGCAGGGGATGCGCGCCGTGATCCCAAGCTCCTCGTCGAGTTCCCGCACAAGTGTCTCCTCCGGCGTCTCTCCGGCCTCGACCTTGCCCCCAGGAAACTCCCACAAGCCGGCCAGCGATTTCCCTTCCGGGCGTTGTGCCAAAAGAATACGACCATCCGTATCGATGAGCGCACAGGCGGCGACGAGGAGAATTTTGCGGCCGCCTTCGCTCACCGGACGTCCTTCGGCCGCCAATAGCGGTAACGATATGCTTCGCGAAAGCCGAAGCGGGCGTAAAGGCCGAGTGCCGGCGCATTGCTCGCGCCGACCTGCAGCCAGCCGATCTTGGCGCTGCGCATTCGCGCCCAGCGCAATGCTGACGAAAGGATCTCGACGCCAAGGCCCTTGCGCCTGTGGTCGGCTGAAACAGAGAGCGACATGATCCCGGCGAGATCATTGTCCTGCACGCAAAGCACGGTCGCCATCGGCCCCGCCTCGGCGTCCTCGATGACAAACAGGCCGGTTGGCGGCTTGATGCCGCTGACAACCTCAGCCAGAGCCGGCTTGAGCGCCGGATCGGAACGATCGACCAGCAGATTGGCATCGACGAAACGACCTACATCGTGGCTCGGCAGGTGATCGAGCATATCGGGCAGCTCGATATCGCCGAGGCTGGCGGTCATCACGACCGTTTCCTCAAAGCAGGTCCAGTCCTCGCGGCGCAAAAGATCCATCAGGACAGGCGGTGCGAGTGGTGTTTCGCGCACCACGATCGGCCGTCCATATGCTTCGAACTTGCGCTGCGCCTTCTGCAGGCGGATTTCGACGTCGCGATGATCGGATGGATCGAGCGGAACGATGGAGTTCAGCCGCTTGGAAGGATGGCCAGCCGTCAGCCGCACCTGCCAGCTTCCGTCATATTGAACGGACGAAGCCGGCCAGGCCCGGAAACCGACGGCCTCAAGCCTGCGCACAAGCGGCAGATTATTCAAAGGGGTAAGCGCATGCATCAACGACGGTCAGCTCCGATAGTCGCCATTGATGGCAACATATTCCTTGGTGAGGTCGCAGGTCCAGACCGTGGCCTTTCCGCTGCCAAGACCCAGATCGACTTTCAACGGGATATCCTGCCCCTTCATGACATTTGAGGCGGCCTCTTCGGAATAGTCGGGATCACGCTCGCCGTTGACGGCGACGCGGACATCGCCGAACCAGATCGCCAGCTTGTCTCGGTCCGCGGCCTCGCCGGCCTTGCCGACGGCCATGACCACGCGACCCCAATTGGCGTCCTCGCCGGCAGCCGCCGTCTTGACCAGCGGCGAATTGGCGATCGACAACGCGATCGTCTTGGCTGCCGCATCGCTTTCAGCGCCCGTGACGGTGATCTCGAGCATCTTGGTGGCGCCTTCACCGTCGCGGGCGACTTGGATGGCAAGATCCTTGAGGAGATCATCGAGTGCTGCGCGGAAAGCGGAAACGCGCGGATCGTCGGCACGGTCGATACGCCCCTGGCCGTCGACCGAAGCGGCGCCGGTTGCAAACAGCATCAGCGTGTCCGAGGTGGATGTATCGCTGTCGACGGTCATCGAGTTGAAGGAGGGTTCGACACCGGCAGAAAGAAGCGATTGCAGGACCGGCGAAGCGATATCCGCATCGGTCACGACGAAGGAAAGCATGGTCGCCATGTCGGGGGCAATCATACCGGCGCCCTTGGCGATGCCGTTGATCGTGACCTTGACGCCATCGATCACGGCGCTGCGCGTCGCGACCTTCGGATAAGTATCCGTCGTCATGATCGCCTTGGCGGCTTCGAACCAGAAATCGCCTGTCGCTTGGGCGTGCATGTCGCCAAGCACGCCTGCAAACTTGGTGGCATCGAGCGGCTCACCGATGACGCCGGTCGAGGCGAGGTAGACTTCGTTCTCGCCGCAACCGACCGCTGATGAGGCCGATTTTGCGGTCAGCTCGGTCGCCTGGCGACCCTTAAGGCCCGTGAAGGCATTGGCGTTGCCGGAATTGACGACGACGGCGCGCGCGGTCCCATGCGAAAGGTTGCTGCGGCAGAAATCGACGGGAGCCGAAGGGCACTTCGAACGGGTGAAGACGCCGGCGACGGATGCCGGCTTGTCGAAGACCATGAGAAGCACGTCGGTCCGGTTCTTGTACTTGATACCGGCGGACGCGGTCGCCATGCGCACGCCGCGCAGGGCCGGCAGCGAGGCGAAGGATTTAGGAGCAAGCGGAGAGACGGAACCGGACATGGGGCAACCTCGATAGTAAAGGGCCCGGAAAAACCGGGCCCTGATTGTTGTTACTGCTGCGGCTGCGCGTCGGGCTGTGCCGCATCGGGCTGGCCGGCGTCCGGCTGAACCGCCGAGGCGTCGCCCGGCTGCGGCTGCTTGTTGGCGTCTTCATAGCCCTTGGCGAGCGCCGGATCGGTGATCTCGACCTTTTCCGAAGCCTTGGCCTGGTTCAGGAGATCAAGATACTTGTCGCGCATGACGAGCTGCTTGACCTGATCCTGTACCTGGTCGAACGGCGGAGGAGGAGCGTCGCGCTTGTCTTCGACCTTGATGACATGGAAGCCGAAATCGGTCTTAACAGGGGTCTTGGAATAGGTGCCGACCGGCATGGCGAATGCGGCGTCCTCGAATTCCTTGACCATGCGGCCACGGGTAAAGTAGCCGAGATCGCCGCCATCAGCCTTGTTCGGATCGGTGGACTTTTCCTTGGCCAGCGCAACGAAGTCCTTGCCGGCGTCCAGTTCCTTGATGATTTCCTTGGCTTCGTCCTCGGTCTTTACGAGGATGTGACGGGCATGCACTTCTTCCTGCTTGGGAAGAGCGGCAACTTCCTTGTCGTAGCGAGCCTTGACTTCATCAGGCGTTACGGCGTCGACGACGTGAGCCTTGAAATAGGCGTTGTGCAGCTCGCGGTCCTTCAGGTAGGCCATGCGGCTCTTGAAATCATCGCTCTGGTCGAGCTTTTCGGCGGCCGCCTTCTGCGACAGCAGCTTGACGTCGATGGCAGCCGACAGTGCTGCGACCTTCTTCTGATCGTCCGGAAGCTGTGCGAGCTGAGGATCGAGGTTGGCAACAGCCAGATTAAGCTCCGACTGATGGATTTCCACAGTGCCCACCTTGGCAACGACCGCGTCCGTGGCATCGGCAGCGAAGGCCGGGACCTGGAACGCAACAACGGTTGCAAAAGCAACAGCGGCAAGTTTGTTGTAGCTCAACATAAAGTATCCCTTTGGAGTTCGCACCGGCTTCAACCACGCGAAACCGGCCGGAAAAAAGCCTTCAGCATCAGAATGTGGCCTTTCTGTATCGGCCAATCCCGTTGACATCAATCGACCCCCCTCTTATCTGTCACGCAACCTCGCGTCCAGAACAGTTTCCGGACGTTTCATGCGATAGGCCGATTTTTTCGGGACGGATATTGCAGGAAACGTCGGATGTAAATCAGAAAGGACCAGTCATATGGTCAGCTTTGGTGGAATAGCCCGAAAGTTGTTTGGCTCGGCCAATGATCGCCGTGTCCGGTCGTTTCAGCCCAACGTCGCGGAAATAAACGCGCTCGAAGAGAGCATGCGCGCCTTGTCGGATGAAGCACTGGCAGCCAAGACGGCTGAATTCCGCCAGCAGCTCGCCGATGGCAAATCGCTGGACGACCTGTTGATACCCGCTTTTGCCGTGGTCAGAGAAGCTTCGCGCCGCGTTCTGGGGATGCGGCCTTTTGACGTACAGCTCGTCGGCGGCATGATCCTGCACTCGAACGCCATTTCGGAAATGAAGACGGGCGAAGGCAAGACGCTGGTTGCGACCCTGCCCGTCTATCTGAACGCACTTGCCGGCAAGGGCGTCCACGTGGTGACCGTCAACGATTATCTGGCGCAGCGCGATAGCGCGACGATGGGCCGCCTCTATGGCTTCCTCGGCCTGACCACGGGCGTCATCGTCCATGGCCTCGACGATGACGAGCGCCGTGCTGCCTATGCCTGCGACATCACCTACGCCACGAACAACGAGCTCGGTTTCGACTATCTGCGCGACAATATGAAATACGACCGCGGCCAGATGGTCCAGCGCGGTCACAATTTCGCGATCGTCGACGAAGTGGACTCGATCCTGGTCGACGAAGCGCGCACGCCGCTGATCATCTCCGGCCCGCTCGATGACCGCTCGGAACTCTACAACACGATCGACGCCTTCATCCCGATACTGACGAAGGATGATTACGAAATCGATGAGAAGCAGCGGTCGGCCAACTTCTCGGAGGACGGCACCGAAAAGCTCGAAAATCTTCTGAGGGATGCCGGACTCCTGAAGGGCGAGTCGCTCTACGACATCGAGAACGTCGCGATCGTTCACCACATCAACAATGCGCTGAAGGCCCATAAGCTCTTCACCCGCGACAAGGACTACATCGTCCGCAACGGCGAGGTGGTCATCATCGACGAATTCACCGGCCGTATGATGCCGGGTCGCCGCTATTCCGAAGGCCAGCACCAGGCGATCGAAGCCAAGGAAAAGGTGCAGATCCAGCCGGAAAACCAGACGCTGGCCCAGATCACCTTCCAGAACTATTTTCGCATGTACGAGAAGCTGGCCGGCATGACCGGTACGGCGCAGACGGAAGCGGAAGAATTCGGAGACATCTACAAGCTGGAAGTGCTTGAGGTCCCGACCAACCTGCCGATCAAGCGTATCGACGAGGACGACGAGGTCTATCGTACGGTCGAAGAGAAGTACAAGGCGATCACGACGGAGATCATCGACGCACACAAGCGCGGCCAACCGGTTCTCGTCGGCACGACCTCGATCGAAAAGTCGGAATATCTTGCCGAGCGCATGCGCAAGGAAGGCTTCACGAACTTCCAGATCCTGAATGCCCGATATCACGAGCAGGAAGCCTATATCGTCGCCCAGGCCGGCGTGCCCGGCGGCGTGACGATCGCCACCAATATGGCCGGTCGCGGTACCGACATCCAGCTCGGCGGCAACCTCGAAATGCGCGTCGAGCAAGACCTCCACGATGTCGAGCCGGGTCCGGAACGCGACGCGAAGATCGAAGCGATCCGCGAAGAGATCAAGCAGTTGAAGGAAAAGGCGCTCGCTGCCGGCGGTCTCTACGTCATTGCGACAGAGCGCCACGAAAGCCGCCGCATCGACAACCAGCTGCGCGGCCGCTCCGGTCGCCAGGGCGACCCGGGCCGTTCGAAATTCTATCTGTCGCTCCAGGACGACCTGATGCGCATCTTCGGCTCCGACCGTATGGACGGCATGCTGCAGAAGCTCGGTCTCAAGGAAGGCGAAGCAATCGTCCACCCCTGGATCAACAAGGCACTGGAACGCGCCCAGAAGAAGGTCGAAGCCCGCAACTTCGATATTCGCAAGAATCTCCTGAAGTATGACGACGTGCTGAACGACCAGCGCAAGGTCATCTTCGAACAGCGTGTCGAGCTGATGGAGGCCACAAACCTCGACGAGACTGTCGGCGACATGCGCCATGAGGTCATCGAGGATCTGGTCACCAAGCATATCCCCGAACGCGCCTATGCGGAAAAATGGGATGCGGACGGCCTGAGGACGGCCCTCGTCAATCTCTTCGATCTCGACCTGCCGGTTCATGACTGGGTCAAGGAAGAAGGCATCGCCGAAGACGACATCCGCGAACGCATTACGGAAGCCGCAGACAAGGCCGCCCAGGAAAAGGCCGAGCGCTTCGGCCCCGAGATTATGGCCTATGTCCAGCGTTCCATCGTTCTGCAGACGCTGGATGGCCTGTGGCGCGAGCATATCGTCAACCTCGACCATCTGCGTTCGGTCATCGGCTTCCGCGGCTATGCCCAGCGTGATCCGCTGCAGGAATACAAGGCCGAGGCTTTCGAGCTGTTCAACTCGCTGCTCAACAATTTGCGCCAGGCGGTTACCGCTCAGCTGTCGCGCGTTGAGCTGGTCCAGCAGCCGGCTCCGGAACCCGAGCCGCCGGTCATGCAGGTTCATCACCTCAACGCGACGACCGGCGAGGACGAATTTGGCAGCATCCTCCCGGCCAATGATCTTTTCGTGGCACCGGCCGAGCGCGATCCGCAGAATCCCGCCACCTGGGGTCGTATCGGCCGCAACGAGGCCTGCCCTTGCGGCTCCGGCAAGAAGTACAAGCATTGCCATGGCGCTTTCGAGCACCAGGAAACTGTTTGATCTTCTGCAACAGGATTTATCATTTCAGATGCCGCCTTCGGGTGGCATTTTGCTTTGTAGTTTCAATACTTACGGTCGGTGCTCGATTTTTCGAAAAGCACCTGAATTGAGCCCATCACATTGGGTAAAATGCCTGCAACAACACCGTTTCTTAACCCTGATCTGGCATGACTGATGTACAGTCAGAGCTTTGTTTAGAGTATTGCGTATTGTTCATGGCGGTCATCGAAACAGCGGAAAGAATGCTGCCCTCTGGGCTGCGGGCAACGCTGTCGCCGTCACTTCAGAAGCTCGGCGCGATCCTTGGCGACCGCAGCGAAAAGGCCGCCTCGCAAAGAATGGCGCTCGTCGCCTTCGTCATCCGCATCGCCAGCGCAGCACTCGCCTTCCTGTCCCAGATCTTCCTTGCCCGCATGATGGGCGAGTTCGAATACGGCATCTTCGTTTTCGTCTGGGTGCTGATGATCCTTTTCGGCAATCTTGGCTGCCTCGGGTTCCACACCGCCGTCATCCGCTTTCTTCCGCAATACAAGGCCGATGGCGCGCATGCCGAGATCCGCGGGCTCACCAGCACCGCGCGCCGCTTCGCACTGGCGCTTTCAGGCAGCCTTGCCCTAGTGGGTATCATCGCCCTGCACTTCCTCGGCGGAATGATCGAAAACTATTATGTGATGCCGATCTTCCTCGGCCTCATCGCCATGCCGATGATCGCGCTTGGCGACATTCTCGACGGCACGGCGCGGGCAAACCACTGGCCGGTCATGGCGCTGAGCCCGACCTTCCTCATCCGTCCGACGCTGATCATCACCTTCATGCTGGCGGCAATCCTCGCTGGCGCATCCCATAGCGCCGTTACCGCCATGCAGGCAGCACTCGCCGCCACCTTCGCCACTGTCCTGATGCAATATCTCGCCGTGACTGCACGGCTGCGCCATCACTATTCGACGGGCCCGAAAGTCATCGACTTCCCTGCCTGGCTGGCCGTCGCCTTTCCGATCTTCCTGATCGAGGGCGTGAGCTACCTGCTCACCAATTCCGACGTCGTCGTCGTTGGCATCTTTCTCGATCCCGAGCAGGTCGCGATCTATTTCGCAGCGGCAAAGACGATGGCGCTGGTTCATTTCGTCTACTTCTCGGTCAAGGCAGCGGCCGGTCCGCGGTTTGCAAGCATCATCGCCGAAAATGATCGGGGCAAGCTCGCCGCCTTTGCCGCCGAGACCGCGCGCTGGACGTTCTGGCCGGCGTTGGCGGTCGGGCTCGCGGTTCTTGCCGCGGGGCAATTCCTGCTTTCCCTCTTTGGCGCCGCCTTTATGTCCGGGCATCTGGTGATGGCCTTTCTTCTTGTCGGCATCCTCGCAAAGGCTCTGGTAGGCCCCGGCGAAGTATTGCTGATAATGGCCGGCAAGCAGAGGCTCTGCGTCTATCTCTACGCCGCTGCCCTTGCCGCCAACATCGGCATCAACGTGACGCTGATCCCGCATTTCGGCATCGAGGGCGCTGCAATCGCCACGGCTTCCGCAATGGTGGTCGAAGCTGTTCTCCTGCATATCGCCGTGCGCCATACGCTCGGCATCGTCCTTTTTGCTTTCATCCGCCCGCATATAACAACCATGAACGCCAAGGCTTCCTGATAATGGCGCGTCCCCCGCTGACCCAAAGCACCGACAGCAAGGCCAATGCCATGATGCATGGGCTGGCCTCCCTGCATTTCGAGGCGCCGCAGGCCGAGGTTCGCGTCGAGATCGGCCGGCCGGGCCGCGAGCTTTCGCTCTATCCGGCCAAGCTCGGCTATGAACTCCAGGACGAACTCGATTTTCTCTCGAACCGGGCGATGGAGCCGAACGTATTCTTCTCCGGCCGGTTTCTCGCGCCTGCCATGCCGCGTCTGGAAGACCGTCAGGTTCGTCTTGCGCTGATGCGCGACGACAACGGCCAACGCAGCCGCATGCGCCTGCTGATGCCGTTCACGGTCGACAAGCCGGGTCTGGCTGTCGGCCCATCGATCATTCGCGTATGGGCAAATTCCTTCGCCCCGCTCGGAACCCCCTTGGTCGACGGCGAGGAAGCAGCCGAGACGATGGACAACCTGTTCGAGGCGCTGGCAAGGCCCGAGGCGCGTCTGCCGGCCACGCTGGTCCTGCCGGATCTGCGCCTCAACGGCATTTTCGCGCAGATGGCAAAGGCCGTGGCACTCAGCCGCAACCTGCCGGTCACGATCTCCAATCCGTATCAGCGGCCGATGCTGCAAAGCTATGATGACGCCGACACCTACCTGCGCCGGACGATCTCTTCATCGCATTTGCGCGAAATGCGCCGGCAATGGCGGCTGCTCGAACAGCATGGCACCGTCACCTACAATCTTGCCCGCCAGCCGGGCGAAGTGCATCTGCGCATGGAAGAATTCCTGGCGCTGGAGGCGAGCGGCTGGAAGGGCAAGAAGCGCAGCGCGCTGGTCCTCGACCGTTATCACGCCGCCTTTGCCAGAGAAGCGGTCTCCAATCTCGCCGCTGTCGATGCCGTGCGCATTCATACGATCGACCTCAACGGCGCGGCGATCGCATCGATGATCGTGCTGATGATGGGCGGCGAAGCCTATACCTGGAAGACCGCCTATAACGAGGAATACTCTCGCTTCTCCCCCGGCAAGCTGCTGATGGGCGAACTGACCGAATGGCATCTCGACGACGCCAACATCGTGCGCTCGGATTCCTGTGCCATCCCCGATCACCCGATCATGAGCCGCTTTTGGCAGGAACGGGAAGAGATGGGCACTTTGATCATCGGTCTGTCGCAGAACGGAGACCGGGACGTCCGGCAGGTGGCAGCCCAGCTTCACATGTACCGAAGCACACGCAATATCGCCAAGCGCCTGCGCGAAAAGATCATGTCGCTGGCTGGCCGGTAAAGCCCGCTTCAAGCTCGCCTGCTTCAAGCTCCCCCGCCTCAACTTCCATTGAAGCGCGTTCGCGCAATTGCCGGCGGATGACCTTGCCCGATGTGGTCAGGGGCAGCGCATCGACGAATTCCACTTCGCGGGGATATTCGTGCATCGAAAGCCGCGTCTTCACCCAATCGCGAATGTTCTCGGCAAGCGCCAGGCTCGGTTCATGGCCTGGAATGAGCACGACATAGGCCTTGACGATCTCCGTGCGCACCGGATCAGGCTTGCCGACGGCGGCCGCCATCTGAACGGCGGGGTGGCCGCCGAGACAGTCCTCGATCTCGCTCGGGCCGATGCGATAACCGGATGAGGTGATGACATCGTCGTCGCGACCGACAAAGGAGATGAAGCCCTCGGCATCCTGCTTTCCCAAATCGCCCGTCAGCAGCCAATCGCCGGCGAATTTGGCCTCGGTTGCCTTCTCGTCCTGCCAATAGCCGAGAAACATGACGGGATCCGGCCGCTGAATGGCGATCTGGCCCGCCTCACCCGCCGGCAGCACCCTGCCCTTGCTATCGACGATGGCGACCTTGTGCCCGGGTACCGGCTTGCCGATGGCGCCGGGCTTGCTGACGCCGAAGGCGGCGCTCGACGAGAGCACGAAATTGCACTCCGTCTGCCCGTAGAAATCGTTGACGGAAACGCCGAGCGTTGCATGCGCCCACTCATAGGTCTCGCGGCCCAGCGCTTCCCCGGCAGAGCCGATCGTCCGCAGCTTCAGATCATAGATGCTGCGAGGGTTCTCGACCGATTTCAACAATCGCAATGCCGTGGGTGGAATGAAGGCGTTGCGGATATCCATCTCAGCCATGATGCGGAACGCCATGTGCGGATCGAACTTCTGCGCCGGCGACGACATGACGGGGACGCCGAGCATGAGGCTCGGCAGCAACGCATTGAGAAGACCGCCGGCCCAGGCCCAGTCCGCCGGCGTCCAGAGCCTGTCACCCGGCTGCGGAAAGCCCTCATGGGCAAACTGCATGCCTGGAATGTGACCGGCGAGAACCCGGTGGCCGTGAAGCGCGCCCTTCGGTGGACCCGTCGTGCCCGAGGTGAAGATCATCAACGCCGGATCGTCGGGGCCGGTATCGGCGACAGTCAAACGGGACGGATGGGCGGCTACCAGATCGGCAAAACCCAGGACATCTCCCTTGGCACCATCGATACTGATGACGTGGGCGAGACCGGGCAGGCCGTCGCGAACCGGTGCCAGTCGCTCCAGACCGAAGGAATTCGTGACGATCGCGTGAGCGCCGGACACTGTCAGCCGATATTCCAGCGCTTCCGCCCCGAACAGCAGAGCAAGCGGCAGGGCGATGCCACCCATCTTGTAGATTGCCGCATGCGCCACGACCGTCTCGAAACTTTGGGGCAGAAGCAGCGCGACCCGATCGCCGCGCTTGATGCCGAGCGCAAGCAGCGCATTGGCAAGGGAATCCGATCGATCCTTAAGCTCGCCATAGGTCAGCGACGAGTGCCGCCCGCCCGGATCGAAATGCTGAAGACAAACACGATCGGGCTCACGCGCGGCCCAGGCATCGCAGATGACATCGCCTATGTTGAAGCGCGCCGGGATATCCCAGCGAAAATCGCGATAAAGCGCGTCGTAACTATCTTGCAAAAGCAGTTTCATACCGAAATCCGATAAATGCTGCATTGCAGCTAACACCGATGGCTGCGTCAGGAAAAGTATTTTGTCGGCTATTTCGATCGGAGCGAGCTTATTTGTAAGTCTGCCTTAAAAGCCTATTGCGGATTATTGAGCTAATTGCCGCAACCGCTCTTCGTTAGCTTGGCGTATGATCATGGGTAAACTCTGCCTCCCCAGGGAGTGAGCCTCCCAGAGGAGACGGAACGTTTCTGCATCGGACCTACAACAGGATGGAGAGCATCGATGGAATACGTGAAGTTTGGCGCGACCGGCCTTGAGGTCTCTCGCATCTGCCTCGGCTGCATGACCTATGGCGACCCGAATCGCGGCACGCATGAATGGTCGCTCAACGAGGAAATGAGCCGCCCGCTGATCCGGCAGGCGGTCGAACTCGGCATCAACTTCTTCGATACCGCAAACACCTATTCCAACGGCTCCTCGGAAGAAATCGTCGGCCGCGCCATCAAGGATTTCGCCCGCCGCGACGACATCGTGCTCGCAACCAAGGTTTTCAACCGCATGCGCCCCGGCCCAAACGGCGCCGGCCTGTCGCGCAAGGCGATCTTCGACGAGATCGACAACAGCCTTCGCCGTCTCGGCACCGACTATGTCGACCTCTACCAGATCCATCGGCTCGACCACACGACGCCGATCGAGGAAACGCTGGAAGCCCTGCATGACATCGTCAAGGCCGGCAAGGCCCGCTATATCGGCGCTTCCTCCATGTATGCTTGGCAATTCGCCAAGGCGATCTATACGTCGCGCCTAAACGGCTGGACCCAGTTCGTCAGCATGCAGAACCACCTGAACCTGCTCTATCGCGAGGAAGAGCGCGAAATGCTGCCCTTCTGCCAGGACCAGAAGATCGCTGTGATCCCCTGGAGCCCGCTTGCCCGCGGCCGCCTGACCCGCGACTGGGACGAAACGACCGCCCGCTCCGAGACGGACGAATTCGGCAAGACGCTCTACACCCAGGCAATGGAAGCAGATCGTAGGATTGTCGAGGCCGTCGGTACGATCGCCAAGGCCCGCGGCGTTCCCCGCGCCCAGATCGCCACCGCCTGGATCCTACAGAAAAGCCCCGTCACCGCCCCGATCATCGGCGCCTCCAAGCCGGGTCACCTGACCGACGCCGTCGCCTCGCTCGCGATTAAGCTGACGCCTGACGAAATCGAGGCGCTGGAGCAGCCCTACATCCCGCACCGTGTCGCGGGCTTCAAATAAGACCCATATCGGGCCGCCCGTTCGACGACCGGCGGCCGCCACTACTTAGGCCGGAGGCATCTGCCACCGGTACCGGAATGTCAGGCTCGGGCCAGCAAAGCCTCGCGCAAAAATCTCTTCACGAGCCAGTCACAGTTCGGTCCTAACAGGCAGTAAGATCGCATTGCCTGACGCCCCTACAAGGACAGATCGATGACCACCATTCCTTTTGAAGCAAGGCGGTTCCAGTCCACTGCCGCCTATTATCTTCGCTACCGCGTCCCCTATCCGGATGCGCTCATCAGCCGCGTTGCCGAACGCAGCGGCCTGAAAGCCGGCGACCATGTGCTGGATCTCGGCTGCGGCCCCGGCCAGCTCGGCATCGCATTTGCCCGGCTTGCCGCCGCCCAAGTAACGGCGATGGACCCGGAGCCGGAAATGCTCGCCGCAGCGGCTGAAGGCGCAAAGGAAGCGGGCGTCGATATCGCTATCCGCCAGGGCTCTTCCTACGATATCGGTCCGGATATCGGAAAGTTGCATCTGACGGTCATGGGCCGTTCGTTCCACTGGATGGATCGCTCGGCCACGCTCGACGCACTCGACAAGTTGATCGAGCCCGGCGGTGCCGTGGTGCTGTTTCACGACAAGGGCGTTCTGGCCAACCCGAATTGGCACGGCATCGTCGAAAAATTGGCGGAGACCTATGCGCCGGAGCGGCGTGCCAACCACTTGTTGCGCAAGAGCAAGGATTGGCTGCCGCACGAAGCGATACTGCTGCGCTCGCGGTTCTGCAATCTGGAGCGGATCGGCATCATCGTCGAACGCCAGCTCGATATCGAAGACATCATCGGCCGCGTCTATTCCATGTCCGGCACCTCGCCGCAGGCGCTGGGCGACAAGGCAGGCGAGTTCGAAAGAATTCTGCGCTCCGAGCTTCAGGCTGTGTCTCCCGACGGCAAAGTCACTGAGATCGTTGAATCCCGAGGGCTCCTCGCTTTCCGCGATTGACGGTAGCAATTGCGAAAAGGACGCTAGTCGTCCTTTTTGCTTCCGGGACTATCCGGCAGGGACAGCTCCTGCCGGGTGGCCGACAGGAACTCATCGGCGAGAGCTGGATCATCCATGGCGCGCGCCAGGATGACGGCGCCCATCATGCTAGAGAGGCTCGCAAGCGCGCGCCTGCGCCGCTCTTCCGGCGTTTCGCCGGGAACGAGATCCTCCAAAATACCGGCAAGCGCCATCAGGCCGCCAGTAAAGGCCTCCTGCATGGCGGGACCATGTCGGCTTACCTCCTGCGTCAGCGATGCAAAGACGCAGCCATCGCCAAGATCCACGACATTGCGACGCGACAGATAGTGGTCCAGCAATGCATCGAGCGGCGCATCCGGGGATTTTTCCACCACAGCCTTCCAGCGCTCTTCCGTCCGCATGACCAGGTTCTTGCTGGCCTCGCAGGCAAGCTCGTCCTTGGAATCGAAGTGACCGTAGAAACCGCCATGAGTCAGCCCGGCCGCCTTCATGATCTCGGCAACGCCTATGCCGTCAAATCCCTTTTTCCGGAAAAGCTCCCCCGCGACCTCAATGATCTTTTCCCGGTTCTGCGCGAATTTCTCGCGGCTCACTCTCATCGACAGTCTCCAAAATTGCTGCTTGACAATTTATATGACAGCCATCATCAATAAGCAACAAATATGATGGCTATCATCTAAATCTTCTGCACAATCGTTCAAGGCAGAAGAGTGATTATGCCGTATCCGTCTGCGCCCGGCTCACCGAGCGGAGCAGTGGAATTTGTCGACTACAAAAACTGATCTTACGGGCCGTCTTCTTGGACAGCACACCAGAACTCAACGCGTGATTGGAAGGACGACATGGTCTCCACAGCACTTGCCTCCACTCTCGCCCGGCGCAACATCCATTATGGATGGGTCGTCGTGGCGGCTACCTTCCTCACCATGCTGGTCACCGCCGGCGCAATGGGCGCGCCGGGCGTTCTCATCAAGCCGTTGCAGGATGAGTTCGGCTGGGAGACATCGCAAATCTCCTCCGCGCTCGCCATCCGCCTGATCCTTTTCGGCCTGATGGGTCCCTTCGCCGCCGCCTTCATGAACCGCTTCGGTGTCCGCCGCGTCATCGTCTTCGCACTTGCGACCATCGGCGTCGGCTTCGTCGGCTCGCTGTTCATGACACACCTTTGGCAGCTTCTGTTGTTCTGGGGTGTCATCGTCGGCTTCGGAACGGGCCTGACCGCCATGGTGCTGGGGGCCACGGTTTCGACGCGCTGGTTCACCAAGCATCGCGGTCTCGTCGTCGGCATGCTCTCGGCAAGCTCGGCAACCGGCCAGCTCGTCTTCCTGCCGTTGATGGCGGAGCTGACCGAGCGCTACGGCTGGCGCGCCACCGTCCTTTTCGTCTGCGGCATGATCGCCGTGGCGGCGTTGATCGTGCTGGCGCTGATGCGCGATCGGCCTGCCGATCTCAACCTGCCGCTGGTCGGCGAAATCCACGTGACGCCCGCCCCGCCGCAGGCGACCGGACTGGCGACGCTGCTCGCCTCGCCGCTCGCAGTGCTGAAGGAAATATCCGGCACATCGACCTTCTGGATCCTGTTTGCCACCTTCTTCATCTGCGGCCTTTCCACCAACGGCCTCATCCAGACGCATTTCGTCACGCTCTGCGGCGATTTCGGCATCCTGCCGGTCGCAGCCGCCAGCATGCTCGCCGTCATGGGCATCTTCGATTTCTTCGGCACGATCGGCTCCGGCTGGCTCTCCGACCGGTTCGACAATCGCTGGCTGCTCTTCTGGTATTACGGTCTGCGCGGCCTGTCGCTGCTCTACCTGCCCTTCAGCCACTTCACCTTCTACGGCCTGTCGATCTTCGCCGTCTTCTACGGCCTCGACTGGATCGCGACCGTGCCGCCGACCGTGAAGATCGCCGCCGATCGCTTCGGTCGCGAAAAGGCAGGGCTCGTCTTCGGTTGGGTCTTCGCCGGCCACCAGCTGGGCGCCGCCACCGCAGCCTTCGGCGCCGGCCTGTCGCGCACCGAGCTCGAAAGCTACCTGCCCGCCTTCTTCGTCGCCGGCGCCTTCTGCCTGCTCGCCGCGATCCTTGCGATCACCCTTCGCAAGCCAGGTATCACGATCAGGGGCGCTGCCGTCGCCCACTGAGATCGGTAAACCCGAACGTACATGGCGGCATCAGCCGCCATGTACGAAAAGCCAACTATCCGAAAACGCTCGCCATTAGTTCGCCCACCCGTCTTGCGCGCCCCGGCGATCACATGCTAGACACCGCGCTCGTCAGTATCCCGTTGCCCCATTGGCGGAATTGGTAGACGCGCTCGACTCAAAATCGAGTTTCGAAAGAAGTGCTGGTTCGACTCCGGCATGGGGCACCACCTCTCCAAATGATCATTCTAAAATCAAGAAACTGCTGCGCGACCGCCTCCGCGACGGTTGCGACGAGCCAGCTTCGAATAAAACCCCTCCCCCAAGAATATTTAATCTGCAACGAGCGAAACAATATTCGCCCGAAGAGAGTTATTGAGGCCATCGGGGTGTTCAAACCAGCAATGAAGGAATGTAATCTTACGATTAGAGCGGCAAATCATGCTAAATCGACGCACATTCGTTTTGGACTTTGCCGCCGCCATGGCCGGCATACCGGGATATGCCGTTGCTCAAAAGCTGGGTCGCGAGAATATTGTGCAACTCCAGTATCCTCCCCCCTCCCCGTCACAAAACCTGCCCCATCAGGAGCGGCGGAAACCGTCGGCGGCCGAGATCCTCTTTGCGCGCGCAATCGTCAGCCGAACCCCCTATGGCCCGCGACCGATCGATATCGCGCAAAGTTTTGTCGACCGGTTCTCTCGCGCAAATCCCGCGGCGATATCGCAACCATCGCCGCCTGCAGCTCCCAATCCACTGATCTCGGAGTTCATCAAACCCGCCGGGCGCTTCTCAGGGCAAGACGACATCATCCCCTGGTGCGCTGCCTTCGTGAACTTCTGCATCGAGCGAAACGGAGGGGCGGGAAGCAACAGCGCCTGGTCACAATCATTTCTGGCGCCCCCATTTGAAAAAGTGACACAGCCCGAGGAAGGCGATCTGGCGGTCTTTACCTGCTATTCCCCGTCAAGCGACGCCGACATGGGATTGGGCCACGTCGCGTTCTTTCGCCGCATTTCTGAAAATGGCCAGATTGTCGTCGTCGGAGGCAACCAGTCCAATGGCCGACACACAAGCATAATTTCGGAAAAAGTCCTGGAGACGGGCAATCAGCCCGTGAAGAGGCGCCTGCCCAACGGCCAATATGTTACCGCCGTTATGCGTCTCAATGCCTTTGTGCGTCCGGGGTAGCGACACGCTCCCTGCGATCTCTGGCGTTCATGGAAAATGGGATAGACCCGGAATTGCCAAGGCAATCCGGCAGGGCCTCTCCGCCGCCCACCGGAGGGCGTGGGGAAACGGCTCACTATGCTTGCGCTGCGTATTTTTGTGTAGGCCGCACCCCGGGCAGCCCATCAAGGCAGAAGAAGACCCGGCCACCACTTCGTGACGCCGGGCCTCCGCGCCGCCCATCAAAGGGGGTGTGGAACGGCATCCTGTATGTGCCCCTCGCAAAGGCGACGGGTCCATCCGGAGCAATCGGATAGGGATAGCAAATCGATAATATCCACCGGTCCACGATCCGTTATGAGACGGATCGCGATCGCCAGGTTTAAAACGAGAGAGACGGAAGCTCAGGCAGCCAGACGCTCGAACTGCGTGCGAACGTTGGTGATGTAGAACTCGCCTGGGGACGGCGCCTTTACCATCTCCCGGACGATATCGCGCGGCACACCGGCGAAGAGGCGACGCTCGCCATTCTTGAATTCCAGGCTGAGCTGCTGGCGCTCCTTGTCGTATTGCAGGCCGACAATGATACGCGACTTGATGCGAATTTTTTCCATAACCTGACCCTGTTTTATATTGTTGGGTTCAACCTACAGGAAACACCCGAATATCCGGTCAACAGGGGTAGTTAACTCATGGTTTCAAAGGGATGGCCAATATGTATCGGAACGGAAATCGTCCGGAATACGCTCCAGGCGCGATAGCGCCTCGGCCACGAAACTGATCTGCATCTGCAGGTATCTGAGTGCCACAGGCATGGCCACGCCGGTCACGAATTGCCTGATGCGCCAGTCCTCGTAGCCGCTTTGCCGGACACGTCGTGCGGCCTCGGCCTTGACGTCTTCGCGCGTGGGAGCAGCAGGCCCGATTTCGAATACGGAATCCGGCGCAACACTGGTACCGCCCTCTATGACAAACAGCTTCATTTAAACTCCCTGAGATTCGCCATGGCATCCAGCTTGCGAAGGGATTGATCGCCTCGCAATGCACCAGGACCACGCCTGGGCACGGAAATGGGATGTCTGTTCAGCGAAGTGTCATGTTTGCCACATAGTTTGCCGACCGAAGAAATTTCGCTTCACGAAAAATTTTTGTTTTCAGGCACGTCCTTCACGCATCGGGCATTTACAGCAACATTTGCCGCACCTAATGCTCTTGCACCGCAACGGAAAGGAATTGAATGCTCCGCAGACTTTACGATTGGACCATGTCGCTGGCAGGTCGTCCGACAGCCGAAATATGGCTCGCAGTCATCGCCTTCGTGGAAAGCTCGATCTTCCTGGTCCCCGCGGACGTTCTCTTCCTGCCAATGTCGCTTGCAAGACCTCAGCGCGCCTGGCGCTATGCCCTGGTCGCGACGGTCGCCTCCGTTCTCGGCGGCATCGCCGGCTGGATGCTCGGCTATTACGCTTTCGAGACCATCGCCAAGCCGATCCTGGAATTCTACGGCAAGCTCGACGCCTTCGATAAGCTACGCCAGGGCGTCACCTACGAAACCGTCGTGCTCCTGCTGGTCACATCGGGCTTTGCGCATCTGCCGCCGATCAAGGTCGTGACGATCCTGTCAGGCGTCGCCAACATCAATCTCGGCCTCTTCATCATCTCGGCCATCATTGCCCGCGGCGCGCGCTTCTTCTTCCTTGCCTGGCTGCTGCGCCGTTATGGCGAACCGATCCGGCATTTCATCGAGAAGCGCCTCGGCATAATTGTAACCGCTGTGGCCGCCGTCCTCATCCTGCTTTATATCGCCTTCCATCTGCTGGTGCATTGAGACAACCTGACGGAGCCATGACATGACTGAGACATCGATCCGAACACGCGCCGGCTTCGGATATTCGCTTGTGCTGGTGATCGGCATGGCGGCCGTGGTGGGTTCCGCGCTCGGCTTCCAGTATATCGGCGGCTATATTCCCTGCGAGCTCTGCCTGTTGCAGCGCCAGCCCTATTACTACGGCATCCCCGTCGTTCTCGCCGGCGCAATCGCAGCGCTGGCAGGCGCTCCCGCCTGGATCACTCGGGCGCTGCTCGCGATCGGCGGCATCATGATGCTGGTCGGCGGCGGGATCGGCGTCTATCACGCCGGCGTCGAATGGCATTTCTGGGCTGGTCCCACAGCCTGCTCGACCACGGCAAGCAGCATGACGAAGAATGCCGGCGATCTGCTCACCCAGCTGAACACGATCAAGGGCCCGTCCTGCGACGCGGCAGCTCTGCGCATCTTCGGCATCTCCATGGCCGGCATGAACGTCATCGCAAGCGCCATCCTTGCCGCGATCGCCTTCACAGGCGTCCGCAAGACAGCATAGGGATCGTCAGGGAAAGATCGCTTACGGCTGCAGTTCGGTATCCCAGTAGAGATAGTCGAGCCAGCTGTCGTGAAGATAGTTGGGCGGGAACAGTCGGCCGTTATTATGCAAGTCCTGCACGGTCGGCTGGTAGGGCTTCTGGGCCGGGAACATGGCAGCCTGCTTCGGCAGCTTGCTGCCTTTCCTGAGATTGCAGGGCGAGCATGCTGCGACCACGTTTTCCCAGGTCGTCTCGCCGCCATGGGCGCGCGGGATGACATGGTCGAACGTCAGGTCGTCATGCGCGCCGCAATACTGGCATTCGAAACGGTCGCGCAGGAAGACGTTGAAACGGGTAAAGGCCGGGTTGCGCGAAGGCTGAACATAAGTCTTCAGGCATACCACGCTCGGCAGTCGCATGGAAAAGCTCGGCGACGAGACCGATTGGTCGTATTCGGCAATGATATTCACACGGTCAAGGAAGACCGCCTTGATCGCGTCCTGCCAGGACCAGAGCGACAAGGGATAATAACTCAAAGGCCGGTAGTCAGCGTTCAGAACGAGCGCCGGCAGGGCCTGTGGTGAGACTGCAATCGTCAAGGAACCCTCCTGATCGATTCGGCATCTGCTCCTGTATATTAGGCCGGTTGTTACAGGATTGTGAAGTCCAATAAATTCAGGGCATAGCGGCAATTGCGAAGCGCGTTGCAGATTAGCCAATCGGCATGATGTCGCGCTTCACGCGCACGGCATAGTAGGCCCAGAACAGGCGTGCGGCAATCGAGCGCCAGGGCGCCCAAACGCCTGCAAATGCCGCCAATGCCTTGGTCTGCGGCCTGGTCTCCATGTCGAAGGCCATTGCGACCGCCGCCTGCAACGCCACATCGCCGGCAGGAAACACATCTGCGTGACCGGCCGAAAACATCAGGTAAACCTCAGCGGTCCACGGCCCGACACCCTTGATGGCGGTGAGACTTGCGAGCGCTTCGGCCGGATCCTTCTCCCCGAGGGATCGCAGATCGAGCGCGCCCTCCACCACCGCCTGGGCGATGCGGGTCAAGGTCTCGGCCTTGCCGCGCGAGAGGCCGAACTCCCGCCAGGCCTCGGGATGAAGGGCGATATAGCTTTCCGCGGTCAGCTTTTCGCCTGACGCGAGCATGCGCGCCCATATCGCCTCAGCGCTTGCCCGCGAGACGGACTGTGACACGACAACATGCGCAAGGCCGGCATAGCCGGGCTCGACGAGGCGAAGCGGCAAGGGACCGACATCCGAGGCAATCTGCCGCAGACGGGGATCGATCTCAAGAAGCGCCTCCAGCCCTTTCCTCACATCGTCGTCGCCCCGAATGATATGCATCGTCCCTCATTCCCTCACGCATGGCCGAAGCCGCGATTCCATGGCAGAAGAAAGCATGATCGCTTCCCCCCGTCAAAAACCCGTCTTCCGTTTCGCCCCCAGCCCGAATGGCATGCTGCATCTCGGCCATGCACTTTCCGCCATTCTGAACCACGATATGGCGAAGGCATCGGACGGCCGTTTCCTGCTGCGCATCGAAGACATAGATCTTGCCCGCTGCACACCCGATTTCGAAAAGGCGATCCATGACGATCTTTCCTGGCTGGGCCTTGGCTGGGATGAGCCCGTCAGGCGGCAATCCGACCATTTCGCCGACTACGCCGATGCCCTGCAATCCCTGATCGGCCGCGGCCTCGTCTATCCGGCCTTCATGACCAGGGGAGAGGTCAAGGCGCGGGTAACCGCTGCCGAGGCTGAGGGAAAATCATGGCCGCGCGATCCCGACGGCACGCCGCTCTATCCGCCGGATGATCGTCTGCGCGGCATCCCGGAGCGGGAGGAATTGCTGACATCAGGCGTCAGGCATGCCTGGCGGCTCGACATGGGCCGCGCCCTTCCGGAAGTCGGGGAGACGCTTTCCTGGATCGAAACCGGAAATGCCGAACGGGGTGAAATCAAAGCCGATCCGGCCGCCTGGGGCGACGTCATCCTGTCGCGATCCGACGCGCCGTCGAGCTACCACCTCTCCGTCGTGATCGACGACGCCTTGCAGGAGGTCACCCACGTTGTTCGTGGGCTCGATCTGTTTCATGCGACGTCGATCCACCGCCTGCTGCAGGCGTTGCTCGGCCTTCAGCAGCCGATCTATCACCATCACCGGCTGGTTCTCGGCGACGACGGCAAGAAGCTGTCGAAAAGCCAGGGAGACACGGGCATCGCCGATCTGCGGCAAGCCGGTCTCTCAACGGCGGATATCCGCCGCCTTATTGGCCTTTGAAGCATTGCGCTCCTCGGCCTCATAGAGCCGCGTAAGAATGCGGCGCACCCTGAACTTGAGCAGTGCCGCGTTGATCTCGGCGCCCATAATAAAGATCACCCCAACCATATAGAGAAAGATCAGCACGATCATCACGGAGGCAAGACCCGCATAGGTCGCGGTATAATTGGCAAAAGTCTGCAGATAATAGGCGAAGATCAGCGCACCCCCGAGCCAGGCGAGCATCGTCAGCAACACGCCGGGCACCACGTCGAGCACCTTGCGTCGCCCCGCCGGCAGCCAGAGATGGACGATCAGCAGCCCGGCGGTCAGCACGAACAGCGTGCCGTAGATCCGCCAGTTCGATACCACGGCAAGCGTATCGGCGAGCCACGGCAGCCACTGGCGTGTATAATTCTCGACGACGGGCACGGCGACAAGAAGAAGGCTGATGGCGGCAAAGATCAGGACCGCAATCAGGACAAAGCCGAGGCTCGCAAGACGCGTAAAATACCAGGGGCGCGTTTCCGTCATCCGGTAGGCACGATTGAGCGAGATGCGCAGTGCCTCCACCCCGTTGGACGCAAAATATGCGGCCGCCAGCACCGAAATGGTCAGCAGCCCGCCCCTGGGGATCGTCAGCACCTCGATGACCTGGTCGGCCAGCGGCTTGGCAATTGCCTCGGGCCATGTATCGAAGATCAGATGGATGGCGGTACCGGAAAATTGGCTCGCACCGAGAAAGCTCGCAAGCGCCGTGCCGAAGATCAGGAATGGAAAGACGGCAAGCAGGGTGGACAGCGCCACGTGGCTCGCCATGGCAAAACCGTCGTCCTCGATAAAATGAAATACGGCATCGTAGATCACCTTGTAGAGGGTGCGAAGAATTCTCTGCATTCCATCTCCGCTAAGATCTGAAGCCTCCCGCCGGTTATTCGCCGCCGGTTTGTTGCCGTTTGTTTGTCGATTGTGTCGCTTCGATGAATATGGGAAACGAGTCGTGCTTTGTACAGGAAACAATGGGATGGCGGATCAACGCACTATCATCGTCACGGGTTGCTCTTCCGGCATCGGCGCCCATTGTGCCCGTGCCCTGAAGGCCGATGGCTGGCGTGTCTTTGCAACGGTGCGCAAGGAAGCCGATCTCGAGCCGCTTGCGACTGATGGCATCGAAGCACGGATCATGGACTATACGAGGCCGGAGACGATCTCGGCGCTGGTGACAACGGTCAGCGAGCGGACGCAAGGGCGCATCGACGCGCTCTTCAACAACGGCGCCTACGGCCAGCCTGGCGCCGTCGAGGACCTGTCGACCGATGTGCTGCGGGCGCAGTTCGAGACCAATGTCTTCGGATGGCACGATCTGACGCGGCAGGTCATCCCGTTGATGCGAGAGCGGGGAGAAGGCCGGATCGTTCAATGCTCCTCCATTCTCGGCCTTGTCCCCTATCGTTTTCGCGGCGCCTATACGGCCTCAAAATTCGCAATCGAGGGCCTCAGCGTGACATTGCGCATGGAACTCCAGGGCAGCGGCATTCATGTGAGCCTGATCGAGCCCGGGCCGATCGCCACGCGTTTCACCGCCAATGCGCTTGCCAAGATCAAGGAGCATATCGACCTCGAAGGCTCGGCCCATGCCGCGGAATATAAACGGCAATTGGCGCGGCTGAATGGCACAGGCCCAATCAACAGGCACAAACTGGGGCCCGAAGCCGTTTATCTTGTGCTAAAGCATGCATTGAGTGCGAGGAGTCCACGTCCCCATTATGTTGTCACCACCCCTGCAAAGCAGGGCGTGTGGCTGAAGCGTCTGTTGCCGGCAGATGTCTTCTACCGTCTGATGCGCCGGCTTGATTGAAAGACGAAAGCGCGTAATCGATGTCCACATTCACCTATACGCTTGCCATCATCGTCATGGGCCTTGTCGCGATCGTGCTCGTGCGCGGTCTCTTCAACATGATGAAGGGCGATAATCCAAGCCTCTCCAACAAGCTGATGCAGATGCGCGTGCTGTTGCAGGCAATCGCGATTATCCTCATCATGGCCACCCTGTGGCTGACCGGCGGCGGAAGGCCGCACTGAGACGGAACGAATGGTCAAGCTCAACAAGATCTACACCAAGACCGGAGATGACGGCACCACGGGCCTTGTCGCGGGTCCCCGCCGCCTGAAGCATGATCTGCGCGTCGAAAGCTATGGCACGATCGACGAGACCAATTCCGTGATCGGCGTGGCTAGGCTCCATACGTCGGCCATGCCTGATCTCGACGCCATGCTTGCCGCGATCCAGAATGACCTCTTTGATCTCGGCGCCGATCTCTCGACGCCCGAGACCGATGAACCGGCCGCCTATGAGCCGTTGCGCATCGTCGAAAGCCAGGTGGAACGTCTCGAACGCGATATCGACACGTTGAACGCCGAATTGAAGCCGCTGACCTCCTTCATCTTGCCCGGCGGCTCCCCTGCCGCCGCACATCTCCATCTCGCCCGCACCGTTGCGCGACGCGCCGAGCGGCTGATGGTGGCGCTGTCGCGGACCGATGGAGAACGCGTCAGTGCGGCGGCGCTGAAATATGTCAACAGACTGTCCGATTTCCTCTTCGTTGCCGCGCGTCATGCCAATGACGGCGGCGCAGCGGATGTTCTCTGGGTGCCCGGCAAGAACCGCTGATAGCCCTCCAGCCATCCCGGTGGGCACAACATTGACGTTTACGTAAAGATTATATCACTACCTAAAGCATTTTCGCTTTTTGCGACATGGAAGCGTTGTGTTTGGAGAAAAAACGCGTATCCATGTCGCCATTCGACAAATGGAAAGGCGTCGCTCGGCGCATTTTCTCGGGCGATCATGTTGAAGGAAGGATTCCATGAAGATTCTCGTCCCCGTGAAGCGGGTTGTTGATTACAACGTCAAGATCCGCGTCAAGCCGGATGGTTCGGGTGTAGAGCTTGCCAACGTCAAGATGTCGATGAACCCGTTCGACGAAATCTCGGTGGAAGAAGCGCTTCGCATCAAGGAATCAGGCAAGGCGGAAGAAGTGGTCGTCGTGTCGATCGGCCCGGCCAAGGCCGAAGAGACGCTGCGCACCGCGCTCGCCATGGGCGCCGACCGGGCGATCCTGGTCGAGACCGACGATGCCGTCGAGCCGCTCGCCGTTGCCAAGATCCTCAAGGGCGTGGTCGATGCCGAACAGCCCGGGCTTGTCATCGTCGGCAAGCAGGCGATCGACGACGACAGCAACCAGACCGGCCAGATGCTGGCAGCCCTGATGCGCTCCGCCCAGGCGACCTTCGCCTCGAAGATCGAGATCGGTGACGGCAAGGCCCAGGTGACGCGCGAAGTCGATGGCGGCCTGCAGACGATCGAGATCAAGCTCCCAGCCGTGGTTACGTCGGACCTGCGCCTGAACGAGCCGCGCTATGCCTCGCTGCCGAACATCATGAAGGCCAAGAAGAAGCCGCTCGACAAGAAGACGCCTTCCGATTTCGGTGTCGACACCACGGCGCGACTGAAGGTTCTGAAGACCGAGGAGCCCGGTGGCCGCAAGGCAGGCGTCAAGGTGAAGTCGGTTGCCGAGCTTGTCGACAAGCTCAAGAACGAAGCCGGCGTGCTTTGATCAGGCTGGAACAGGAGCAATTATCATGACCATTCTTCTTCTGGCTGACCACGACAATGCTAGCCTTTCCGACCAGACCGCCAAGGCACTGACCGCAGCCGCCAAGATCGGCTCCGATGTCCACGTGCTTGTCGCCGGCAAGGGCGCCAAGGCTGTGGCCGATGCCGCCGCAAAGCTGTCGGGCGTCTCCAAGGTTCTGCTTGCCGAAAGCGACGAGCTTGCCAACAACCTGGCCGAACCGCTGGCCGACCTGATCGTCTCCCTGGCCGGCAGCTACGACGCCATCGTCTCGGCTGCCACCTCGGTCGGCAAGAACGTCATGCCGCGTGTCGCAGCGCTGCTCGACGTCGCCCAGGTCTCGGAAATCATCGAGGTGGTTTCGGCCGATACGTTCAAGCGCCCGATCTATGCCGGCAATGCCATCCAGACGGTACAGTCGACCGACGCGAAGAAGGTGATCACCGTGCGCACCGCGTCCTTCGCCTCTGCGGCAGAGGGCGGCTCGGCCTCGGTCGAGACCATCGGCGCCGTCGCAGGTGCGGGTCTATCGACCTTCGTGAAGGATGCGCTGTCCACCTCCGACCGTCCGGAGCTGACGTCTGCCAAGATCATCATCTCTGGCGGCCGCGCGCTTGGCTCGGCGGAGAAGTTCAAGGAAGTCATCCTGCCTGTTGCCGACAAGCTCGGCGCCGCTGTCGGCGCAAGCCGTGCCGCCGTCGACGCCGGCTATGCGCCGAACGACTGGCAGGTCGGGCAAACAGGCAAGGTCGTCGCTCCGCAGCTCTATATCGCCTGCGGCATATCGGGCGCGATCCAGCATCTGGCCGGTATGAAGGACAGTAAAGTCATCGTCGCCATCAACAAGGACGAAGAGGCTCCGATCTTCCAGATCGCCGATTACGGCCTCGTCGCCGACCTCTTCGAAGCCCTGCCGGAACTCGAAAAGGCACTATAAGCGCCTTACCCGCTCTTCGCAGTTGCGAATGACTGGAAAATTGTCATTTATCGGTCTATCAATCTTGCCGGGCCAGCAATGGCCCGGCAAATTTGCGAATAAAGCGGTCCTACAGCAAAGCGTACCGCGGGGGAGTTGGCGATGAGTACGGTGCTGAAGAATATCGGGATTATCGGCGCGGGTCAGATGGGTTGCGGGATCGCCCATGTTTCGGCCGCAGCCGGATATAAGGTTCATATCTACGATCTGTCGCAGGATCGTATCGAGAGCGGTCTTGCCACGATCAACGGCAATCTTGCCCGCCAGGTTTCCTCGGGCAAGATGACCGACGAAGTCCGTAAGGCGACGCTGGCGCATATTTCCGGCTCCGGCGACATCAACGATCTGGCGCCGATGGACCTCGTCATCGAGGCGGCGACGGAAGACGAGAGCGTCAAGCGCAAGATCTACGCGCAGGTCTGTCCGGTCCTGAAGCCGGAAGCGATCCTCGCCACCAACACCTCCTCGTTGTCGATCACCCGGCTTGCCGCCGCGACCGACCGGCCGGAACACTTCATGGGCATTCATTTCATGAATCCCGTGCCCGTGATGAAGCTCGTGGAACTGGTGCGCGGCATTGCGACGGATGAATCGACCTTCAATTCCGCCAAGGAATTCGTCAGCTCGCTCGAGAAGACGATAACGGTCGCCGAAGATTTCCCGGCCTTCATCGTCAACCGCATCCTGCTACCGATGATCAACGAGGCGATCTACACGCTCTACGAAGGCGTGGGCACGGTCGACGCCATCGACACCGCCATGAGGCTCGGCGCCAACCACCCGATGGGCCCGCTGCAACTGGCCGACTTCATCGGCCTCGACACCTGCCTGTCGATCATGCAGGTGCTGCACGATGGCCTGGCGGACTCGAAATACCGCCCCTGCCCGCTGCTCGTGAAATATGTCGAAGCCGGCTGGCTCGGTCGTAAATCCGGCCGTGGTTTCTACGACTATCGCGGCGAGACCCCGGTTCCGACACGCTAAGCCCGGCACCCATTGGGTAGAACCGGAAGATGATGGCCGGTTGCAACATGGATTGCAGCCCAGCCGGCTTTTAAGCGAAGAGCAACTTCGTGCTTTTGCTCACCTGCTCGGAAAACTGCCGTGCAATCACCGTATCCTCGGCAACGATAAAGTCGAGGTCGGAGACTTCCGCGAACTTGTGAGCAGCTGATGTACCGAACTTGCTTTCCGTTACCAGCGCTACGACCTCCGCTGACGCATTCATCATAGCCTTCTTGATCGTCGCTTCGTCGAGACCCGCCGTTGCTAGACCAACCTCCGGATGAATGCCGTGAACCCCGATAAAGCAAAGGTCCGCCCGGACGAGCGCCAGTTCGCTAAGCACATGCGCGCCAAGCGTCATCTGGCTGCGCTTGTCGAAAATGCCGCCGAGAAGAATGACCTCGAGGAGCGGATGCTCGGAGGTTTCGGTCGCAATCCGCGGGCTATTCGTTACGATAGTCGCGGCCAGATCGCGTGGCAGTTGGCGGGCCAGTTCCAGATTCGTGGTGCCTCCATCCATGATGACCAATTGACCCGGTGAGATCAGCTGACTTGCGCAGCGTGCAAGCCTCACCTTCTCTTCGTTGGCAATACGGTAGCGTTTGACGAAAGGCAGCCCCGCCGGCGAGACCGGCAGGGCGCCGCCATGAACCCGCTGCACAAGTCCGGCCGAGGCCATCTCGCGCAGGTCGCGCCGCGCCGTATCCTCAGAGATCTGGAAATGCTCGGAGAGCTCGCTCGTATTGAGCCGGCCTTTGGCTTCAAGCGTCTCGATTATGAATTTCTGCCGCTCTTCCGGCGTTGCTTCCTGGCTCATCGTTGACTCCTTTGCACGTTTATGCACAATTATGTGGAAACGTGCAAGCGCGTTTCGAAAACCGCCGGTCGCCGTATCCACCTGATTAATTGACGACGCCAGGCCAAAGAGCAGGAGAAGAGCCGTGAAGAATGTGGTTCGTGTTGCCAGTGTCCAATTCCAGCATCGTCCGAGCGACAAATCCTACAACATGGAGAGGTTAGAATTTTTCGCGAGGCAAGCGGCCGAACAGGGCGCTGCCTTGGTCGCAATGCCGGAAATGTGCATCAGCGGATATTGGCATGTTCCCGGGCTCGATCGGGCCGGACTGGACCAGCTGAGCGAGGAACTGCCCGATGGCCCCTCCGCCCGCAAGGTCCGCCAGCTTGCGGTAGACCTCGGCATCGGGATCGGAGCGGGGCTGCTCGAACGCTCCGCGGATGGCGAGTTGTTCAACAGCTATTTCATGGCATTGCCGAACGGCGACGTCCATGTGCATCGCAAGCTTCACGCCTTCGAACATGACGAAATCCGCAGCGGCGACACATACACGGTCTTCGACACGCCCTGGGGCATCCGCATCGGAATTCTGATCTGCTACGACAACAACCTCGTGGAAAATGCCCGGGCGACGGCGCTCATGGGCGCAGACGTGCTGCTCGCCCCTCACCAGACCGGCGGCTGCAATTCGCCGAGCCCGCACGCGATGGGCCTGATCGATGTCGAGATCTGGCGCAATCGTGACAAGGAACCGGAAGCGATCGAGCGCGAAATTCTGGGGCCGAAGGGCCGTGAATGGCTGATGCGATGGCTACCCTCGCGAGCCCGCGACAACGGGATGTTTGTTGTATTCAGCAACGGCGTCGGCGAAGACACCGGCGAAGTGCGGACCGGCAACGCCATGATCATCGATCCCTATGGGCGGATTCTGCAGGAGACATGGGCAGCCAGCGATGAGATGGTGATCGCGGATCTGGACCTTGACCTGCTGCCGATGAGCCAGGGACGGCGCTGGCTGAAGATACGGCGGCCGGAGCTTTATGGAATCCTAGTGCAGCCGCAGTCCGACACGGTCTCCACCCGCGCGGCCCGCCTCTCGAATGCGCCGATCAAGCCGCCCCAGGTTTGAGCCTCCCCGAAGACGGTCCGTCTATGGAACGTCAACTATATCCCGTTCCGGATTTATGCGATGAAACGTCATCAACACATCCTGAAAGCGAGAAAATCATGAAGAAGATTGGTTTCCTGTCGTTCGGACACTGGACGCCTTCGCCGCAATCGGGAACCCGCTCTGCCGGCGACGCGTTGCTTCAATCCATCGATCTCGCGGTTGCCGCCGAGGAGCTTGGGGCGGATGGCGCCTATTTCCGGGTGCATCACTTCGCCCGTCAGCTGGCCGCACCCTTTCCGCTGCTGTCGGCGGTTGGCGCAAAGACCCGCCGCATCGAGATCGGCACCGCCGTGATCGACATGCGCTATGAGAACCCGCTCTACATGGCCGAGGATGCAGGTGCCGCCGATCTCATCGCCGGAGGCCGGCTGCAGCTCGGCATCAGCCGCGGCTCTCCGGAACAGGTGATCGACGGCTGGCGCTACTTCGGCTACGGCCCCGAGGAAGGCCAGAGCGATGCCGATATGGGCCGGCGTCACACCGAAGTACTGCTGCAGGTCCTGAAAGGCGAAGGCTTCGCAGAGCCCAATCCGCGGCCGATGTTTCCGAACCCTCCTGGCCTCCTGCGGCTGGAACCGCATTCGCAAGGCTTGCGCGAACGCATCTGGTGGGGCGCCGGCTCCAACGCAACGGCCGTCTGGGCCGCCAAGCTCGGCATGAACCTGCAGAGTTCGACGCTGAAGGACGACGAGACAGGCGAAGCCTTCCATGTGCAGCAGGCGGCACAGATCCGTGCCTATCGCGACGCCTGGAAGGAAGCGGGGCATACGCGCGAGCCGCGCGTCTCGGTCAGCCGCAGCATCTTCGCTCTGGTGGACGAGCGCGACCGCGCCTATTTCGGTGGCGGCGGCAAGGAGGCTGACTCCATCGGCTTCATCGATGCGAACACCCGCGCGATCTTCGGCCGCAGCTATGCCGCCGAACCGGACGCCCTGATCGAGCAGCTGGCGAAGGACGAGGCGATTGCGGCGGCCGACACGCTTCTCCTGACTGTGCCCAACCAGTTAGGCGTCGACTACAATGCGCATGTCATCGAGTCGATCCTGACCCATGTCGCGCCTGCGCTCGGCTGGCGCTGAGGCAGGCGGAAAAACTTAAGACCCGATCGCAGCCTTGATCAGACCCTTGGCGTCCTCGCTGTCCCAGGCAGCGGGGCCGTTCATGGCCGACAGCAGGCAGCCCTTGGGGCCAACCAGCAGCGTGACCGGCAGGCCGAAGGCAAGACCATTCTTCTTCAGCGCATTGAACGCACCCATCGTGCCGTCACGGTAATAGCCGAGCGCATCGATGCCGTAATCGGTGCGGAAGGCCTTCGGCTTCTCATCGTCGCCGGTATCGATGTTGACGGCGACGACCTCGAACTTGTCGCTGCCCATCTCCTTCTGCAGCGCGTTCAGCGCCGGCATTTCCTCGCGGCAGGGAATGCACCAGGTGGCCCAGAGATTGAGCAGCACCGTCTTGCCGGCAAAGTCCTGAACCGAAAGCGGCTTGCCCTCCGGCCCCTTGAAGGAGACGTTCTGCAGCGACACCGGCTTCTGTGCCGCGACCATGGCGGCGACCTGCCCCTTGGTGAATGGCGTCAGCGCTGCCGAATGGTCCTTGGCTGCCTCGCAATCGCTTGAAAGGGCGGCTGTCTGAGCGTTGCCATTGCCATACCCCTCTTCCTTCACGTATACCGCTGCCGCACCCGCAAGCACGCCTGCAACGGCTGCGATCAGGATCAGTTTCACGGACGGCAGACCGAACGGCTTCTTCGCTGTCATTTCATTCTCCAGGTAGGCATCGCATGGCTGAAGATACCACGGACACCAACTCCTCCAACAAGATGTGGGGCGGACGTTTCGCCTCAGGCCCCGCTGCAATCATGGAGGAGATAAACGCCTCGATCGGTTTCGACAAGAAACTCTTCGCACAGGATATCCGCGGCTCCATCGCCCATGCGACCATGCTTGCCCATCAGGGCATCATTTCGGCAGACGATAAAGACAAGATCGTTCACGGCCTGAACACGATCCTGTCAGAGATCGAAAGCGGCAATTTCGAATTCTCTCGCAAGCTCGAAGACATCCACATGAACGTCGAGTCGCGGCTGGCCACCTTGATCGGCCCAGCCGCCGGTCGCCTGCACACCGCCCGCTCGCGCAACGACCAGGTGGCGCTCGATTTCCGCATGTGGGTCAAGGAAGAGCTGCAAAAGACGGAAGCGGCGCTGACCGGCCTCATCGCCGCGTTCCTCGACCGCGCCGAAGAGCATGCCGATACCGTCATGCCCGGCTTCACCCATCTGCAGACCGCCCAGCCGGTCACCTTCGGCCATCATTGCATGGCCTATGTCGAAATGTTCGGCCGCGACCGTTCGCGCGTTCGCCACGCCATCGAGCACATGGACGAATCCCCCATCGGCGCTGCAGCCCTTGCCGGCACCGGCTTCCCGATCGACCGCCACATGACGGCAAAGGCACTCGGCTTCCGCGAACCGACCCGCAATTCCATCGACACGGTCTCCGACCGCGATTTCGCCATCGAATTCCTGTCGATTGCCGCGATCGCAGGCATGCACCTCTCGCGTCTCGCCGAAGAGATCGTCATCTGGTCGACGCCGCAATTCGGCTTCGTGCGCCTGTCCGACGCCTTTTCGACCGGCTCCTCGATCATGCCGCAGAAGAAGAACCCCGATGCTGCCGAGCTGGTACGCGCCAAGACCGGCCGCATCAACGGCTCGCTGGTGGCGCTGCTGACGATCATGAAGGGCCTGCCGCTCGCCTATTCCAAGGACATGCAGGAAGACAAGGAACAGGTCTTCGATGCAGCCGAGAGCCTCGAGCTTGCGATTGCCGCCATGACCGGCATGATCCAGGATATCACCATCAACACCGCCCGCATGAAGGCCGCCGCCGGCTCCGGCTACGCGACCGCCACCGATCTTGCCGACTGGCTCGTTCGCGAAGCCGGCCTGCCCTTCCGTGATGCCCATCACGTGACAGGCCGGGCAGTCGCGCTTGCGGAAAGCAAAGGCTGCGATCTCGCAGAACTCAGCCTCGCCGACCTGCAGGCGATCCATCCCGATATCACCGACAAGATCTTCGAAGTGCTGACCGTCGAAGCGTCAGTCGCCAGCCGCAAGAGCTTCGGCGGCACGGCGCCCTCGGAAGTGCGCAAGCAGATCGCGTATTGGCGTGGCAAGAATTGAGCCAAACCGCGGCCTTTGATATCGGCCAATCAGCATGGCTATCGCAATCGCCTTGGCGGCCCCTCCCCAATCCCTCCCCACAAGGGGGAGGGACTTACCAGCCGCACCGCCGAAGTTCCTAAATTTAGCGAGGCGATGCCACGAGTCTTCTCCCCCCTTGCGGGGGAGATGCCCGGCGGGGGAGATACCCGGCAGGGCAGAGAGGGCCTTAAGCCGGACGCGATCGCTCAACAATCAGGGTGCACAAGGCAAATAAACTTCGCTATGAAGAAGCCACCCGCCTGTCGCCTGCCCAAGAGGACATAGATGCAGATCAACGTGCCGCAGATTCTCCGCCTGACCCTCGTCGTTTCCTTCGTCGGTCTCGCCGTTGCCGAATGTGGCCGCAAGGGCGACCTCGATCCGCCGAGCGCCAATGCCACGAAGGGCGGCGATGTGAACCAGAAGACCAAACAGCCGGGCACGGAAGACAGGCACTTCCTCCTCGATCCGCTGCTCTGAGACAGGCATAGTTCCGTGAACCACTTTCAATATCGCGACGGCATTCTCTACGCCGAGGACGTACCCGTTCCCGAAATCGCCAAGGCCGTCGGCACGCCCTTCTACTGCTATTCGACCGCAACGCTGGAGCGACACTACCGCGTCTTTTCCGAAGCCTTTTCGGGCGTTGACGCGATGGTCTGCTATGCGATGAAGGCAAATTCCAACCAGGCGGTCCTGAAGACGCTCGGCCGCCTCGGCGCCGGCGTCGACGTCGTCTCGGTCGGCGAGCTTCACCGCGCGCTCGCAGCCGGCATCCCCGCGTCTAGAATCGTATTCTCCGGCGTCGGCAAGACCGCCGCCGAGATGGACGTCGCGCTCGAGGCCGGCATCTACTGCTTCAACGTCGAATCCGAACCGGAACTGGAAGTGCTGAACCAGCGGGCGCTGCGCGCCGGCAAGGTCGCGCCGGTATCCTTCCGCATCAATCCCGATGTCGATGCCCGCACCCATGCGAAGATCTCGACCGGCAAGAAGGAAAACAAGTTCGGCATCGCCTATGAACGCGCCCGTCCCGTCTATGCGCGCGCCGCCGAACTGCCGGGCATCAAGGTGACCGGTATCGACATGCATATCGGCAGCCAGATCACCGAGCTTCAGCCCTTCGAGGATGCCTTCAAGCTTTTGCGCGATCTCGTCGACACGCTGCGCGGCGAAGGCCATGACATTCACCACGTGGATGTCGGCGGCGGCCTCGGCATACCCTATCGCGACGATAACAATCCGCCGCCGTCACCGGAAGCCTATGCCCAAGTCGTCACGAACCAGCTTCGTGGCCTGAATTGCAAGATCGTCACCGAGCCTGGCCGGCTGCTTGTCGGCAATGCCGGCATCCTGGTGACCGAGGTTGTCTATGTGAAGGATGGGGGCGCCAAGAGCTTCGTCGTCGTCGATGCGGCCATGAACGACCTCATCCGTCCGACGCTCTATGAGGCCCATCACGAAATCCGCCCCGTCACGGTCACGGCCGCCAGCGCGCCGCGCATCAAGGCCGATGTCGTCGGCCCGGTCTGCGAGACCGGCGACTACATGGCTCTCGATCGCGAAATGGCGATGCCGAAGGCTGGCGATCTCCTGGCGATCAGCTCCGGCGGTGCTTATGGCGCCGTTCAGGCCGGCACCTATAATACCCGTCTTCTGGTGCCCGAGGTGCTGGTCAAGGGCGCAGAATTCCATGTGATCCGGCCTCGCGGCACCTATGAGCAGCTCATCGGCCTCGATTCCATACCGGCCTGGCTCGACTGAGAGCCAGGTTCACATTTTAGCGAATTATCCCGAAAAAACGCCTGCAACGGGTGCTTGCCCTCGCCTTCGCCACAAAGAATGTTATCCTTTGAGATAGCGGGCGCCGTGCCGGGCGCCCGGCGATAGCGCCATGACTCTATTCTGATCCAGGTTGGACAGGATGAAATTGAGGACTGAATGGCGCATCATTCCCGCTTGGCCGAAGACGGTTCAGGGGATGTGTGCCCGTCAGCAACGAGAGAACGGAGAGAGCCTGATCGATGACTAGCTCCAGCAACGGAAGAAAGGGCGCCTTTGCGGATCGCCCAGCGCTTGCGCGGTTGGTGGCGATCAAGCGTATGCTGGCCCGGCTGGTGCTTTTCTGCGAGCAGTTGCTTCCTATGCTGCTGGCCCCGCTTTCGGTCATCGCTTTTTATCTTTCCGTCTCCTGGTTCGGGCTTTTCCGCATCGCCTCCGATCCCGTGCGATGGGCTTTTCTGGCTGTTTTTGCCCTGGCTCTCGCCGCGTCGCTCATTCCCTTCCGCCGCCTTCGCTGGCCGGCAACATCGGAGGCCGATCGGTTTCTGGAAGAGCGCAACGGCCTTGCGCACCAGCCCGTCACCGTTCAGGAAGACGAGCCCGCCTTCGATACGCCTTTTGCCCGTGCCCTATGGCGTGAGCATCAGGCGCGCATGGCGGCAAAAATCGCCGCTCTCGATGCAGGATTGCCGCGCCCTGATATCGCCCGCTACGACCGTTTTGCGCTCCGCGCCATTCCCGCCCTTCTGCTTGTGACGGCCTTCAGCTTCTCGGCATCGAACAGCGGCGGGTCGATTACCGATGCGTTCAACAGTTCGAGCCGAGGCGCCCAGAACCCCGACCTGCGCATCGACGCCTGGGTCACCCCTCCCTATTATACCGGCCAGGCGCCTACCTATCTGACCGGCAACAGCGCGCTTGCGCAAAACGCAATCAGCATTCCGCAATTCTCCGATTTGACCGTCCGAGTGACCGGCGGCCAGGGCGATGAGAAGGTAACCTTCCAGGCAACGGGCAGCGACCAGCCGACCGATATTGCAGCACAAACGCCGGAACAGGCGCAGGCTGCAGCCGCGCAGGGCAACAGCCCTAAGCCTCCGGCGCCGGCAGCACCCCAGCCACAGCCACCCGCTCCGAACGGCGCTGCCACTGCCGACGCAAGCCCCCCGGCAGCACGCACGCATCTGCTGAAGTTGGAAAAAGGCGGCGTCCTTTCCGTCGCCGGACAACAGTGGTCCTTCAAGGTACTCGCCGACAAGGCGCCTGAAATCGCCTTCGACGGCCTGCCCCGCAGCAGCGTCAATGGCGCCCTCGAAATCAATTTCAAGGCGAAGGACGATTACGGCATCGAGGAGGCCCATGCCGAGATCGTGCCTGTCGACCGCGATCCTCAGGCCACCCCGCTTTATGCGCTTCCGGAATACAAGCTCGATATCCCCGGCCGCAACCGCCGGGATGTCAAAGGTCTGGCGAGCCACGACCTGACGAAGGATCCGCTCGCCGGCAAGCGCGTCCGTGTGACGCTTGTCGCGAAGGATGGCGCCGGCCAGACGGGCCGTAGCCCGCCTTACGAGATGACGCTGCCCGCCCGCAACTTCACCGAACCGCTGGCCGGAGCCGTTGCCGAAGAGCGGCAGATCTTTACGCTCGACACCCGCAAGATGCCTGAGGCAATCGCCTTCAACGAAGCGCTGACCCTTCGCGCCGACGAAACCATTCCGAGCCTGACCAACTATCTGCTGCTGCAGTCGGCGCGCTCGCGCATGAAGCTTGTGCGTGGCGACGATGCGTTGAAGGACACCGCCGATTACCTTTGGCAGATTGCGACAGGAATGGAGGACGGCCAGCTTTCCGACGCGCAGAAAAAGCTGCGGGACGCCCAGCAGAAACTATCCGATGCGCTTCAGCGCAACGCGCCCGACGCCGAGATCAAGAAGCTCATGGACGAGCTTCGCAAGGCGATGAACGACTATATGAAGGAGCTCGCCGAGCGCATGCAGAATGCGCCGATGCAGCCCAACCAGCGGTCCGCGAATGTCCTGCGGCAGCAGGACCTCCAGCGCCTGATGGATCAGATCGAGAACCTCGCTCGCTCGGGCAATCGCGACGCGGCCCAGCAGATGCTGTCCGAACTGCAGCGCATGATGAACAACCTGCAGGCCGGTCGACCGCAGCCCGGTCAGCAGCAGGGGCAGCAAAATAGCGAAGCGCAGCAGCAGATGGACAAGCTCGGCCAGATCCTGCGCGACCAGCAGAAGCTGATGGAGGAGACCTTCAAGCTCGACCAGGCGATGAAGGACCGCATGCAGCGCGGCGACCCCAACGAGGACGGCGACGATCCCTTCAGCCAGCCCATGCCCGGCCAGAACGGCCAGCAGCAACAACAGGGCCAGCAGCAACAGCAGCAAGGCCAACAGGGGCAACAAGGACAGCAGGGCCAACAGGGGCAGCAGGGACAATCGCCGACCGACAACATGACGGCCGATCAGCTGCGCGAAGCCCTGAAGCAATTGCGCCAGAGGCAGGAGGAGCTTGGCAAGCAACTCGGCGAGCTGCAAAAGGGCCTCGGCAAGCTCGGCGTCAAGCCCGGTCCCGGTTTCGGTCAGGCCCAGCGCGAGATGGAAGGTGCTGCCGGCCAATTGGGCCAGGGTCACGGCGAACCGGCGCTGCAGGGCCAGGGCCGCGCACTGGAAGCCTTGCGCCAGGGCGCACGCGACATGATGAGCCAGATGATGCAGGCAATGCAGCAGAACGGACAGGCAGGCGGCCGCAATCAGCAGGGCCAGTTCGGCCAGGGCAACCAGAACGGTCGCGACCCCCTTGGACGGATGCGCGAGACAAACGACGGGCCGCTAAGCGACGACGGACCGAAAATTCCCGACGAGATCGATGTGCAGCGGGCTCGCGAAATCCTCGACGCCATTCGCCAGCGACTGGGCAACAATCCGACCCAGGAGGAAGAGCGGCGCTATCTCGAACGCCTGCTCGATATTCAGTAGAAGCAATCTGATAGCGGAAGCGATCAAGCCGCCAGCGCGCGGGCGACCGCCTTGCGGATGTCAGGCAGCGCAAAGGGTTTGGAGACGACATCGACGATCTTTTCCATGAGGTCGTCGGCGCGTTCGCGTTGTTCGGCATAGCCGGTCATCAAGAGGATTTTCATGTCAGGCCAGCCAGAGGCTGCCTGATGCGCCAGTTCTATGCCGTCCATGACGGGCATGCGGATATCCGACAGCAACAGGTCGAAACCGCCGAGCTTCAGCTTTTCCAGGCCTTCGGCGCCGTCGGCGGCTTCTTCGGTCTCATGTCCATCTAGACGCAGAGCGCGAGCAACGAAGCTTCTCAAGGAATCTTCGTCTTCCGTAATCAGGATTTTGGCCATTTTCATCGCTCCGTCGGTCCGTCATGTCCTGAAGCGAAATCACCAGACTTTCCTTTGCGATCGGTAAACGGCGCGAAGGAACCCGGCCAATGGTTAACAAGCCGTCTGCATATCCGGAGGGTCTGAAGCAATTCCAGCAAAAGTGTACAGCGGTTTTGCGTTCGGAATTGCAGAAAATCAAATAGTTAGGCGTTCTCGCGATTCGAAGAAAAGCGGAAGCGCTCTAACGATCAGACATCGCCGGTGACGACGCCGACGAAGGGCAGTTCCCGGAAGGCATAGGCGACATCCATCCCGTAGCCGACGACGAAATAGTCCGGGCACTCGAAACCGACATAATCGGCCTCCAGCTCTTCCTTCCGCTTCACCTTCTTGTCGAGCAGAACGGCAAGCGTGACGTTGCGTGCGCCGCGCTCATAGAGCAGTTCCTTGGCGAAGCGCAAAGTGCGGCCGGACTCCAGAATATCGTCGATCAGAAGGACATCGCGATCCTTCACGTCGCTGTCGATGTCCTTGACGATACGCACGCCCTGCGACGTCGTCCCGGTGCCATAGCTCGACAGCGTGATGAATTCGACTTCCGGTGCAAGGCCGGTGTCGTGCAGGGCGCGCAGAAGATCGGCAGCAAAAATGAACGAACCCTTGAGGATCGCGATGACCAGCAGGTCTTTTGTGGGACCGCTGGAAATCTCCTTCGCCATAGACAGATTGCGCTCGGCGATCTGCTCGGCGGTGAAAAGCGGCTCGATGATCTTTCCGCGAACGACTGGCATTAAGGGCATGCTCCATAGGCTGTGCGACGGACATCCGCCGATTAAGCCCCGCTCGTTAGCACAAACGAGCGCCCGAAGCACCCTAAGGCATGAAGGAAAGCCGTGCTTCCGGCATTTTTCCGCCGGGATATTGCAGTCGCGCCATGAATCCGCGGCTCTCTCCGGCCTTGATCCGGTCAACCGGCGGCGCAACGACGATCGTCGAGAGGATTCTGTCATCGACCACAAGATCAGCCCGCACCGGCTTCAGGGAAACCGCAGATTCGCCCTGATTTTCGATGATACCGTTCAGAACGAGAATGCGCATGCCGTTGGCATCGCGCGGCGTGAGCGTGACATGGCTGAACTGCAAGGGATCGGAAATCGCGGCCTGGTTGGTCGAAAGGCCGGAGAACCCGCCCGAAAGGCCAAAGACCAGAACGAACATTGCGACCACGAGAACGGCGAAAACCCGACCGGACGCGCGCTGCAGCCATTGCTCGGCAATACGCAGATAGACCGCAAGTGCCGTAATCGCCGGAGAAAACGCGGAAGGCTTGGAAACGACATGGGAATGGTTGGCTTTGAAATTCTTCGCCGAGAAGGCCGATCCGCGAACGGGCAGCACGGTCACGAATTCCGCGTCCGTGATGTCAGGCTTTCGGTCGAAAAAGCCATGCGATCTTTGACCTGTTATCCGCTCGGGCGGAAGAAGATCATAGACCAATCCCGTCTGCTGCTGGCGATAGCGGAATGCACCCATGACGACGTCCTCTTCGGTGTCCACATGGTTTCACGCCCCGACGAAATCTGGGCATTGAAACGAATCCGTCCCAGAAGTAAATTTTAATGGTTAATGCTTCGCAAAGACCGCCGTAAACCGGACGTCCTTTCGGCAAAATTTACCGACTGTTAACGGACTTGGTTAACAAGTCGGCTTATCGAGAACGCGCACAGACTGGACGGCCCGTTGATCCATTTCGAAAATGTCGGTTTGCGCTACGGCATGGGCCCGGAAATCCTCCGGGACCTGACCTTCGACATTCCGAAGAAATCCTTCCAGTTCCTGACCGGCCCCTCGGGCGCTGGCAAGACGACGTTGCTGCGCCTGCTTTTCATGTCATTGCAGCCGACGCGCGGGCTCATTCGCATGTTCGGCCGCGACATCGCCTCGATCCCGCGCAACGAGCTGCCTCTGCTCCGCCGCCGTGTCGGCATCGTCTTTCAGGATTTCCGCCTTCTCGAACATCTGACGACCTATGAGAATGTCGCCCTCCCGCTGCGCGTCCGGGGCAAGGAGGAAAGCTCCTATCGCACTGACGTGCTGGAACTCCTGAAATGGGTCGGCCTCGGCGAGCGCATCAACGTCCTGCCGCCGGTGCTGTCGGGCGGCGAGAAGCAGAGGGCGGCGATTGCCCGCGCACTCATCGACCGGCCGGAGATTCTGCTCGCCGATGAACCGACGGGGAATGTCGACCCTCCAATGGCCCGCCGGCTGCTCAATCTTTTTCTTGAGCTGAACCGCCTGGGCACCGCAGTCGTCATCGCCACCCACGATCTGACCCTGATGGATCAGGTCGAGGCGAGGCGCATGATTTTGTCAGGGGGGCATCTGGATATCTATGACTGATCCGGCCCCGGCAAGAAGCGGACGACCCGCAGGTGGCGCCCCCGAAAAGAAGCGGCCGGAAATGCGCGTGCGCCCGACGGCCCCCATCGTTCCGCCCTCCAACATCCAGGGCAATGCGCTGATGGTGGTGATCGCCATCATGGCGTTTCTCGCCTGCCTGACGCTCGGCGCCGTCAGCATGGTGCGCTCGACGGCGGCAAGCTGGGAAAGCCAGATTTCCCGCGAGATCACCATCCAGATCAAGCCCGACGACAATCTCGACATGGAGAAGGCCCTGACCCAGGCGCGCGACATCGCGCTCGGCTTCGTCGGCACCAAGACCGGCCAGATCGTCGACGAGGCGGCGACGGCACGTCTGCTCGAACCGTGGCTCGGGGCGGGTCTGGACCTGAAGGAACTGCCGGTGCCGCGCCTCGTCATCATCACCATCGACGAGACCCACCCGCCGGATTTCGAGGCGATGCGCGCACTGCTCAAGGATTCCATTCCGCAGGCATCGCTGGACGACCATCGCACCTGGGTCGATCGCCTGGTTTCCATGGCGCATACGACGGTTATGATCGGCACGGGCGTCCTTCTCCTCGTCTTCACGGCGATGGTTCTGACGGTGGTCTTCGCCACCCGCGGTACGCTGTCAGGCAATCGCCATATCGTCGAGGTCTTGCATTTCGTCGGCGCTGAAAGCTCTTTCGTCGCCACGGAATTCCAGAAGCATTTCCTGAAGATCAGCCTCAAGGGATCAGCCGTGGGATCGGCGCTTGCCGCCCTGTTCTTCGCCGCCGCCGGCATCATCCAGAGCCATACTATCGCCACGCCGCAAACCGACCAGGCGACCGCCCTGTTCGGCACCTTTTCGGTAGGCGCGCTCGGCTATGTCGGCATCTTCGTGACGATGATCGTCATCGCGCTTTTGACGACGGTCACGGCGCGGTTTACTGTCATGCGAACCATTTACGAGATCGACCTGATAAGGTCTGATCCAGCAAGAACCGACAGTGTCCCGAACTGACGGTCTTACCCATGGCGTTTTGCCATCAAACAGCCTGTTCCTTGCCGCAATCTGCGGCTACTGATGATTCATGACCATGGGCCAGATGACGCATAATACTTCTCTGCCGCCGACATTGCGGGAGCAATCCCAAAATGGCGGCTCGCCGCGTCGCAGCCTCTTCCGTAGAATTCTTCGCTGGGGCGGCTTTGCCTCCATCCTCCTCATGGCCATACTCTTCGGCGGATTCCTGCATTTTGCCGACTCGATCACCACGCTGAAACCGCCACTCTATCCCAAGGCGGATGCGATCGTGGTCCTGACCGGCGGCTACCAGCGTATCGACCAGGCGGTGGAACTGCTGCGCCAGGGGGCCGGCAACCGGCTGCTGATATCAGGCGTCCATCCGACCACGACCCGCACGCAGATCCGCAGGCTGACACAGAGCCCCGCCAATCTCTTCTCGTGCTGCGTCGATATCGGCTACGATGCCCTGGACACGATCGGCAATGCCCGCGAGGCAGTGCGCTGGATCCACAGCAATGGCTATAAGCACGTGCTTGTCGTCACCAACAACTATCATATGCCCCGCAGCATTGCCGAGCTGAAGTACGTCGATCCCGCCACCGATTTCATTCCCTATCCCGTCGTCAATTCCGACCTCAAGACGAAGGCATGGTTCACTGACCCGAATGCGTTGCGGACCATCCTCTCCGAATATGCGAAGGTGCTGCTCGCCGGGGCCAGAAACCTGACGGGCTTTGGGCGTCCTGTCGGCCTGCGATCGGAGGAGCCGGACGAGGCAACGGGCAAGAGCCACATCTGACTTTCATGCCCTTCCGGCACGCGTCCGCTTTTTATTGACACGGATTTCGTGTAGGCACTCGGTGAAGCGCCCGGGCGTTCGGCGCGCCAGGGAAGCTTCCATGAATACCGTGCGTTCGATCCTGTTCAATACCGCCTTCTACGCCAATCTGATCATTCGCATGATCGTGCTTTCCCCGATCTATTTCTTCATGCCGCGAAAAGCCGCCTACGCTATCCCGAAAGCATGGGCGGCATCCAGCGTCTGGTTGATGAAGGTCATCGTCGGCACGACCTTCGAGATCGAGGGACTGGAGAACCTTCCCAAGGGCAGCTACATCTTCGCCCCGAAGCATCAGTCCTTCTGGGACACCTTTGCGCTCCTGCCCTACCTTGACGATCCCGCCTATATCCTCAAGCGCGAGCTGATGTGGATCCCGCTTTTCGGCTGGTATGCCAAGAAACAGCGGATGATCCCGGTCGACCGCGGCGCCCGCGGCAAGGTGATGGTGGAGGTGATGAAACGCACCCAGGAGGAGCTCAAAAACGGCCGACAGCTCATCATCTATCCGGAGGGCACCCGCCGGCCGCCGGGCGCCGAGCCGATTTATAAATATGGCATCGCCCGTATGTACCGCGATCTGAATATCCCGGTCGTGCCTGTCGCCATGCATCCCGGCCTCTTCTGGCCGCGCCGTACGTTTCAGCGCTATCCCGGCCATCTCAAGGTGCGTATCCTGCCGCCGCTCCAGCCGGGCATGGATCCCGACACTTTCTTTGCAAAGCTGATCGAGGAAACCGAGAAGGCAAGCGACGAGCTTCTCGTCGAAACCATCGCCAACAATCCGAAACTCCCCGTGCCGCCGACGGCAACGAAGCGCCTGGCCGAACTCGATGCTCAGAAAATCGCTGCCAAGGCGGTATAGGCTCCGGACTACGAGGCTTCGCGTATCCGCACGATTTCGTCGCTCACATCTTCGAGCCATTGGTCGCGGATGCCCATCTGCCGCAAATGCTCCAGCGTATTGAAAACATATGCGTCGTTCGGGCCTGATTGCCCCTTGGCGAAATTGACGATGCGCGCGGCATCGACGGCACCGAGCGCGCCAGCATATTGCCGGTGGCTCCGGTCGACGACATAGGCGACGGCTGTCACGCGCCGCCCACCGGTCAGGCGGATCGGCAGCATGCGCTCAAGATAGACCTTGGTGACAAGTTCGCGCTCGCGCAGGTAGTCCAGCACCTCGGCCTTGCTTTTCGGCGCCACGTGGAAGGCCATGCCCCGGCAGGAACCGCCACGATCGAGGCCGAGCACGAGACCGGGGCTCGCCTCCGTGCCGCGATGTACCCAGGAGTGGACACAGAGGGCGCGGCGATATCCGAAAATCAGGGCCTCGGATTTTTCCACAAAGTCAAATCCCGGATTCCACATCAGTGATCCGTAGCCAAACACCCAAAATTCGTCCATATCCAAAGCCAAATCAAAAGAAATCTACCGACTCACCATTGGAGAACATCATGGCAGCGTCAAGCCAGACCGGCACATCCAGCACGGGCAAAAGGATGTGGCTGTTCGGGATCGCGCTGATCGTGATCATCGCGGCTCTCTATACCGGCGGCTGGTACTATGCGGCAGCCGCGCTGAAGACCAATGTGATGCGCGCGCTCGGAGACAAGAACGCGGCCGGCATTACCGGGCAATGCAGCGACCTTTCCCTGCAAGGCTTTCCCTTCCGTATCGGCCTCTCCTGCTCCAAGGTGGATATCGACGACCATGTGAACGGCGTGTCGGGCTCCTTCGATGACCTCAACGCATCGGCACATGTCTACGCACCGGGCAACATCAGCTGGAATCTGAATTCGCCCGCCGAAATCCGCACCGCACAGGGCCTGAGCGTGTCGGCCGAGTGGAAGGATCTGCAGTCCACCCTCATCACCAAGGGCAACGGCATCGAGGAAGGCCGGACCGTGATAGAAGGCCTGAAGGCCGGTATCGCTTCATCCTTCACCGGCCAGAACTTCGATGTGTCAGCCGATCACACCGAAATTCATGTCCGCCAGAACGGCCCCAATCTCGAGGCAACGGTCGGCGTCGAAAAATCCAACACCGTCATCAAGGATTTTCCGCAGCCCCTGCCGACGCTGTCAGCCAGCGCCGACATTACGCTCGCGGACAAGGCCGGTCTTCTCGACGGCAGCGACAAGGGCGGCCTGCTGGGCGCATCGGGCACTCTGCATCGCGTCGTTGCCGATATCGGCGATGGCCGCGTCATGACACTGTCCGGCCCGTTCTCGATCGACGACCAGGGGCTGGTCTCCGGCCAGTTCAAGCTGGAGATCGAACAGATCGGCCCCTGGCGCGACAGCCTCAAGCAAACCATCCCCGCCGCCAAGCACATCATCGATTCAGCATCGAAGATCCTCAAGGCACTCGCAGCCGGCGGCGACAAGGTCTCCGTCGACCTGACTGCCGATCATGGCAACGTCTTCTTGAGCGGCTTCATTCCGCTCGGGCAGATCCCGCCGATTTGAGGTACGGATCGGTTAGTAAACCTGACCGTTATACCGCCCCCTCATTCGCCTACCGCCGAACCTAGTGGCGGCTTGGAATCCTACTTCTTCTCCAGCCCGTGCGGACGACCAAAGTCCGGAGCGTCCACGTCCTGACCGGCCTGCACGATCGAGCGGCGGATGGCGCGGGTTCGGGTGAAGAGGTCGAAGATCTTGTCGCCCTCGCCCCAGCGGATCGCCCGCTGCAGATAGGCGAGGTCTTCGGAGAAGCGCGCCAGCATTTCCAGGATGGCATCGCGATTGTGCAGGCAGACGTCGCGCCACATGGTCGGGTCGGAAGCGGCCAGACGCGTGAAGTCGCGGAAACCGGAGGCGGAATATTTGATGACTTCCGATTCCGTCACCGTTTCCAGATCGTCGGCCGTACCGACGATATTATAGGCAATGAGGTGCGGCAGATGCGAGACGATCGCCAGCACCTTGTCATGGTGCTCCGCATCCATTTCATCGACCTTGGACCCGAGCGTTTCCCAGAAACGGCGAAGTTTCCTAAGCGCATCCTCGTTAGTGCCGGGAAGGGGCGTGAAGATGCACCAGCGGCCCTCGAAGAGGCCGGGAAAACCGGCATCCGGTCCCGATTTTTCAGTGCCCGCCAGCGGATGGCCGGGAATGAAATTGACGTTGTCAGGCATATGCGGCTGCATCTGCGCAATGACCGACGCCTTGGTGGACCCGACATCGGTAACAATAGCGCCCGGCTTCAGGCTGCCAGCGATCTCCTTCGCCACGGCTTCAGACGCGCCCACGGGCACGCAGACGATGACCAGATCGGCATCCCTGACAGCGTCGGCGGCAGATGCCAAATAGCGATCGCCGAGCCGCAGTTCCTCGGCTCGCTTGAGTGCCGCGGCGCCATGGTCGGCGACGACGATTTCTCTGGTCAGGCTAAGCCTTCGCAGATCATGCGCAATCGAGGAGCCGATCAGTCCGATGCCGATCAGGCAGATGCGGTCGAACTGGATGTCGCTCATGCCGTCCGTCCCATAAATTCGCCGAGCGTTTCGATGAGGCCGCGATTGGCCTCTTCCGTGCCGATGCTCATCCGCAATGCGTTCGGGAAACCGTAGCCCCGCACCGCGCGCACGATATAACCGCGGCTCGTCAGGAAATCGTCGGCCTCAGGCGCCCGCTTGCCGTCGGCATCGGGGAAATGGACGAGGACGAAATTCGCGACCGACGGCGTCACCTTGAGCCCGATCGCTTCAAGCGCGCTCGTCACCTTGTCGATCCAGAGAAGATTGTAGGTTACCGCCGTCTCGGTGAAAGCCTGATCGCGCATGGCGGCAGCACCGGCGGCAATCGCCATGGCATTCATGTTGAACGGAGCGCGTACGCGGTTGAGCGCATCGATGATCTCCGCCGGCGCGAACATCCATCCGATACGCAAGGCCGCAAGGCCATAGATCTTCGAGAAGGTACGGGTCATGACGACATTGACATTCGAGGACACCAATTCGATACCCGCCTCATAGTCGTTCCGGCGCACATATTCCGCATAGGCTGCGTCGAGCACCAGGATGACGTTCTTGGGCAAGCTTGCCTGGAGGCGGCGAATTTCGCTCACCGGAACATAGGTGCCAGTCGGATTGCCCGGATTGGCAATGAAGACCATCTTGGTCTTCTTGGTAACGGCGGCAAGGATCGCATCGACATCGACAGTGCAATCCTTCTCCTTGACGGTTACGGGCGTCGCGCCGGCACCCATGGCCTGGATCTTGTAGATGGCAAAGCCGTGTTCGGTGACGATGGCTTCGTCACCGGTTCCCAGATAGACGTGGCACAAGAGGGCGAGCAGTTCGTCCGAGCCGTTGCCGCACATGATATTGGCTGGGTTGAGACCGTGCACGTCGGCGATCGCCTGCCGCAATTCCTTCGCCTGTCCGTCCGGATAGCGCTCCAGATGATCGGCCGCTGCGCGCGCCGCCGCGATGGCCTTCGGGCTGGCGCCGAGCGGCGTTTCGTTGGAGGACAGCTTGAACACCCTAGCGACGCCCGGCGCATGCTCCTTGCCCGGCACATAGGCGGCGATATCGAGAATGCCGGAACGCGGAACAGGCTTGGTCATGTCAGTGCTCATGGGATCGACCTTGGGATGAAATAGTTCTGTCGCAATAGCGGTGAAGCGCGCTTTTGTCGAGGGTTTGCGGGTTTGGCCGGAGGTAATTGCATATACAAAAGACCCCTTCTGGCCTGCCGGCCATCTCCCGGCAAAGAGGGAGAAGGTTCGCGGCACGGCCTCGGCTCTATCAAAGCCTCGGCAGCGCGGCCGACAAACCCCTACCCCTTTGTGGGGAGGGGTTGGGGAGGGGTCTTTCACAACCGCGTCGTCGGCACGCCACGCGGCGCAAGAACCGGAACGAAGACGCGTCGGGATGCGCGCACCGCGACCGGCAGTCCCTGATAAAGCCGTTTCTGTGCCTCGACGACAATAACACCTGAAAAGGCTGGCCACAGCGTGCGCCCTACCCGCTCGAATGCGCGCCGGAGGCTCAGCACGGCGCGCAGCTTGGACGGCGGGAAGAACAGCGCTTCAGCTGTCGCGCCGGGGGTAAAATTGGTCTCGCGCAGCAAATGCGTCAGCTGGCCGCGCGAATAGGGTCGGCCGGAGCCGAAAGGCGTGTGCTCCATCCGTGCCCAGACGCCGCGGCGGTTCGGCACCACGATGACAAGGCGTCCACCAGGCGCCAGCACCCGCCACAACTCCTTCAGCGTCTCGCGCGGGCTTTCGGCGAATTCCAGCGAGTGAACCATCAGCACGCGATCGATCGAGGAATCAGGCAGCGGCAGTTCCTCGTCGAAGATCAGTGCCGTCGAAGACGCTGACCCCATCGGCCAGTTCACCGCCCCCTGCCCCGCCGGCATGAAGGCGAAGGTGCGCTCGGTATCAACGCGAAAGCGGTCGAGATAGGGAACGGAATAGCCAAGGCCCACCAATCGCTCTTCCGGAAGCCGGGCCCAGATCGATGAAAGAGCCATGACGATAGAGTGCTCGGCCAAGCGACCGAGCTCGGAATGGTAGAACTGGCGGAGATCGACGATATCGGCGTGCATTGCGGTAAATGTTATCAGCAGGCAGTTGGACTTCAAGGCCGAAGCCTCTACATTTGCCCGAAGCGACTAGGGATATGGGATGATTTCAGTCATGAAACCTTTGGAAATAGAAGTTTTTATCTGCCGCTCCGATAATTACGGCGTACTGGTGCACGATCCGGAAACGAGCCTCACCGCCTGCATTGACGCACCGGAGGCAGCGCCCATCCTCGCGGCGGCGACGCGCCGGGGCTGGGACATCACGCATATCCTGACGACCCATCATCACACCGATCATGTCGAAGGCAATCTGGCATTGAAGGAACAGTTCGGCTGCGTGATCATCGGCCCGGTCAACGAAGCCGTAGCGATCCCCGGCCTCGATCGTGCGGTTGGCGACGGCGACAGTTTTGAATTCGGCGGCCACACGGTCAATGTCATCGAAACGCCCGGCCATACTGCCGGCCATGTCTGCTACCATTTCGAAGACGACAAGCTGCTGTTTTCCGCCGATACGCTCTTTGCGCTGGGTTGCGGCCGGCTCTTCGAACGTCCGGCCACGGACATGTGGCATTCGCTGCAGAAGCTGGCAGTCCTCCCGGATGAAACCGCCATCTATTTCGGCCACGAATATACGCTTTCCAACGCCCGTTTCGCCGTCACCATCGATCCGGACAACGAGCGCCTGAAATCGCGCGCCGCCGATATCGAGGCACTGAGGGCGGAAGGAAAATTCACCATTCCGACGACGCTTGCGCTTGAAAAGGAAACCAACCCCTTCCTGCGCGCCGCCGATCCCTCGATCCGTCGCAACCTGCTGATGGAAAGCCGCAGCAACGAGGAAGTCTTTGCCGAGATCCGCAAGCGCAAGGACAATTTCTAAGCGCAAAGCCTCGATCGCAGGAAGCGGGACCGGAAAGACACCCAGGAAGACACAATGCCTCAACCTGATCTGACGCCTGATGATATCATCCAGGCCCTCGCAATGCAGCCGCATCCCGAGGGCGGATGGTATGTCGAGACTTTCCGGGACGAGAATGGCGGCGACCGCGGCCATTCGACCGCGATCTACTACATGCTTCAGAAGGGCGAGCGGTCGCATTGGCACCGCGTCCGCGATGCGGCCGAGGCCTGGCACTATTATGCGGGCGCCCCCCTGGCGCTCCATCGTTCCGCAGACGGGCAAACCAGCGACACGATCGTGCTCGGAACGAACCTGTTGAACGGCGAGAGACCACAGGCGATTGTCCCGGCCGACTGGTGGCAATCGGCGGAAACGCTCGGCGATTTCACGCTTGTCGGCTGCACCGTATCGCCCGGCTTCCAGTTCTCGAGCTTCGAAATGGCCGCGCCCGACTGGAAGCCTGTAGCCGACTAAATAGTCACTCCGCTACGGCAGCGGCCTCTTCGGCCGGCGAGCGGCGAAGGATCATGCGATGCGCGGCAAGGACCGCCCCGCCGGTCACCAGCAGGCAGGCGATCGCGATCCCCCAGCTCGACTCGGCAAAGCCGAACAGCATCAGGATCATCGTCGACAGAAGCGGGGCGGCATAGCTCGCAGCACCCAATATCTGGATGTCTCCGTTCTTGACGCCGTAGTCCCAGGCATAGAATGCGGCACCGACCGGAAACAGGCCGAGGCCGGCGATGGCGATCCACTGGAACGGCGTTTCCGGCCAGATCGTCGCCTCGAGCCCGACATGGCAGGCAAGCGAAAGAACAGATGTCGCGAGACAGAAACCGGTAACGACATCGGTCGAGACGGCATCGAAGCGCCGGGTGAGCAGGGAATAGCCCGACCACGTGAAAGCACAGAGCAAGGCCGCTCCGTAGCCGAGCCCATAGGCGCCCTCGAAATGAAAGCCGTTGCGACCGACGATAAGAACCGTGCCGGCAAGACCCAAGACCGCCCCGGCCACGTGATACCAGCGCAGCCGCTCGCCGGGCAGAAGTGCCGAACCGACGACGATCAGCAGCGGCCAGAGATAGGCGATGAGCCCGGCTTCGACCGCCGGCGCATTTCTGAGCGCCGTGAAATAGAGGAAATGATAGCCGAAAAGACCGAGAATGCCTGATATCCAGACCTTGACGGGCTGCCGCAGAAGCTTCAGCCGTTCAGGTTTCAGCGCGAGCACAAGGATGCCCGGCAGGCTGCCGATCGCAAAGCAGATCGCAGAAAGCTGAAACGGCTGGATTCTCCCGGAGGCCGCGGTAAAGAGCGCCAGGAACGACCACATGAGAATGGCGGAAAATCCGATCAACGTCGCACGAAGATTCATGCTGTTCCTGCCCTCAGGCCGGAAACGGAATGACCAAGGAGACTTTCAGCCTCAGTCGTTGCCATATTTCACGGCGGTTATCGTCACCGTTCCATACTTCGTGGGGACACGGACATAAACCGGAGCGTAGACATTCATGGCTTCCGCCTTGGCAAACCAGATCTCCATGCCTTCGCTCTTGCTCAGATACTGGAAATCGTCGCGGCTCTGCTTGTAGCCCGATCTCGGCGTGAAATGCACGCCGCAGGAAACGGTTATGCCGCTGAAACCATCCGTCGAGAAGGGATGCGATCCCTTGGGAAACAGCTTCAGATCCATTCGTGTCTCGCCGTCATAGATCGGAAGATTTTGCGAGCAGATATTGGTTCCCACGGGAAAAATCAGCCCGGAGATCGGATCGAGGACGGACCGCAGGTCCCCTTCCGTGATCGGTATCCAGTTCTTCGGCCGTTTTGGTTCGGGCGTCGTGGTGGTCGAGGTCACGTTGCCGTCCTGGTAGACGACGTCATAGGTATGCTGCTTGCGGCCGCTCTTGTAGTAGAGCGTGTAGTGCGCGGCCTGCAGTCTCTGCGGCCCGACGGTGCCGGAGACATCGGCCTTCGCCTCGATGGTCGTGACGAGATCGGCAAGACCGGCGGAATCGATGTCGCCACGGATGGTGAAATGCTTGTCCTTCACCTCGGTGCGGAAATCTGCCCTCGCGATCGGAAATCCGGCGAGCGCCACACGATACCGCGTCTCATGATGCAAATCCTCCGCATGGCCAAGGGTCGGCCCGAAGGTTGCCAGAGCGGAAATCAGAATCCATTTTCGATAACGAGACATGGGCGAGCCTTTATGAGGTGGCAGCCATCATATATAGGGGCTTTATACGCTTGCTGCGAGAAGCAGGAAACACAAGCTTTTTGACGGAATTGCGGGAAAGTCCAAGGTTTGGCCAAGGTTTGGCTTGACGTGGGCGGCTCCTCTGACTATAGAACCGCAACTTTCCAATCATGGCCTGTTGGATTGCAAACCGGGTGTTGCCCGGAACGGCATCCAGTGGCTTAGAAAAACGAACATAGGTGTACCCATGTCCCGCATGTGCGAATTGACCGGCAAGGCCGTCCTGGTGGGCAATAATGTCAGCCACGCCAACAACAAGACCAAGCGTCGGTTCCTCCCGAACCTCTGCCAGGTCACGCTGATTTCTGACGTTCTCGGCCAGCGTTATCGTCTGCGCGTTTCCGCGCACGCCCTGCGCTCCGTCGAGCACCGCGGTGGCCTCGATGCTTTCCTGATCAAGGCAAGCGAAAACGAGCTGTCCATGCGCGCTCGCCTGCTGCGTCGCCAGATCGTCAAGAAGTCGGCTGAAGCTGCTGTCGCTGCCTAAGCGACTGCATTTCATCGTCTGAGGCTTCGAAGGCTTGCACGGATGATATCCGGACAAGCCTTTTGCTTTGCCTGAATTTCGCCGCGCGCCGACCCCTTCGATTGCTCGAAGGCGGCGCGTTCCGTCCAACTGGTGGCATAACCCAGGATAAAAAAATGCTGACCCTACGCCATACCCTTATCTACGTTTTCCTGATGACGGTCGTCGTCGTCGCCTCGAATTTCCTGGTCCAGTTTCCGCTGGATATCACGATATCGGGCGTCAACCTCTCCGACCTCTTGACCTGGGGCGCCTTCTCTTATCCGGTCGCCTTCCTCGTTACCGATCTCACCAATCGCCAGTTCGGTCCCAAGGCTGCCCGCAAGGTGGTTTTCTGCGGTTTCGTCGTCGGCGTCGGCCTCTCCTTCGTGACATCTGACCCGCGTATCGCGATTGCTTCAGGCTCGGCCTATCTTGCCGGCCAGCTGCTCGACATCTCGCTGTTCAACCGCCTGCGCCGTCAGGCCTGGTGGCACGCACCGCTCGTCGGCTCGCTGGTCGGCACGGCGCTGGACACTGTCATGTTCTTCTCCTTCGCCTTCGCACCCTTCTTCGTCTTCTTCGGCCCGAACGTCCCCTTCGCGCTGGAACAGGCGCCACTCCTCGGCATGTTCTCGACGGAAGCTCCGCGCTGGATCTCCTGGGCGCTCGGCGACTTCGCCGTCAAGACGATCGTCGGCTTCGTCATGCTGATCCCCTACGGCGCGCTGATGAACCGGCTCAAGCCGATGCAGGCTGTTCCGGCTGCCTGATCGAGCCAAGGGCCGCCAGCGCTCTGCTGCGGCCAGCTTGGCTCAGCTGCACAACGTCGCCCTGCGTCTCTCTTACGGCAAGTCTCTGTTCGCCATGGTTGACGCAGTAAAAGAGCGTTTGAAGTTATGATCCCGGATACTCTCCGGGGATCGGAGGCCCGCCCCACGGCCCGATATCATATCCAGTTTCTATCACCTTGAGCATGCGCTCGACGGCTTCTTCAAGCCCATATTGCAGAGACTGATATTGCTCGATGTGTCCGTATTTGACCCAAAGAGATAAATTAAAGCCGTGCCCGTACTGGTTATAATAGATGACGGTCGAGCCGATGATGGCCACGACCCAACATTTCCCATAGCCCCGCAATTGCCATTCCTCGGGGAGACGCTTCATCGTCTCCCAAAGAAAGCGCTGTTTGAAAGACATGCGTGACCAGCCGTTGTTGATCTCGTCCCATATCTTTTCTTCCGGAAATGACACGTAGCTCTCTGACTTTGCGGGCACGTTGCCCGTATATTGCCAACATAATCTAATGTTGAACGCTGAGGCTCGCGGTCGTCGCGGGCTTGGCTGCCGGCGATCCATCCCGCAGCCGGAATTCCAGCATCAGATTGCGTTGCAGGATCGAGTGGTTGTCGTCCGACACCATGATGAGATGAATGGTGCCGTCGTCTGCGCGGAAAGCGTCCAGCCCCTCCAGATTGTCGATCTGGTCGCTCCCATCGGCCTCGAAGATGATCTTTCCATCCACCAGCGCGCCCGGCTTGATATCGCCGCCGGCGATGCGGAGGATGCGCACGCCGATACCGTGGGCGAGATCGAAGCGACGCTCGAGCAGCAATAGATCGCCGTCAGGCAGGAACACGCCGTCGCTGACGTCGAAATCGTCGTAGTGCCGCACGGCAAATCGTCCTGCCTGCGGCCCGTCCAGAATCGCAGCAAGCATGTTGCCATCCTTGTCCAGGCTCCGTTCCGTGACGATGACAGCGGATCCGGCGAGCGGGCTGGACGGCGGAGCGACCATGACCGCCTCGAGGCTCTGATTGCCGCGAAGCTGATTTTTCGGAATCCAAATCGGCAATGTCTTGGTCGGCGGTGAGGTTTCGAAACCCGGGTCGGGATAGACGTCGACGCGGTGGTACTCTTCGAAGCTGACAAGCACGGTATGATCGCGCAGTGCCACGCCTTCGGCGTCCATGGCACCCTTGCCCTCATGGGTCTGGCCAAAGCGATCCTGCATCGGCGTGATGGCGGCATCGGAAATCCCGGCCAGCTTGCCATCCGCATCGCGCTCGATCGCCCCGGTCAGCCAATGTCCGGTATCCAGCACGGAAATGAAATGGCGCTGGTCCGGCCTGAAGCGGATCGCCGAGACGGCACCGTAAAGCGGGTTGCTCGAACTGAGCGACAGCCCGCCCAGAAATTCCAGCGAACCGAAGATCGTCTGGTCGGACCCGACGCGAAACTTCGAGATGACAGTCCCATGGATTGGAGCAGGGCCACCCGCCGGCCCCGTTGTCGCCGATACACAGCCGGCGAGCAGGACGAACAGCATGGTCACGCGGCAAAGACGCTTCATGGGAGGCCCTGCATCCAGTTGAACGGCATGTCGTCGGGATCGGGCATCGGCCGGGCGGCCGATGCGAAGAAATACGGTAGAGGCGTCAGCCTGCGCGACGCATGCGGCCGGCGCGAGGCAGGCTCGACTGGTCCTCGAAGAGCGAGGCCAACTGCTCGGTCATGGCGCCTGCCAGCTCATCGGCATCGACGATCGTCACGGCGCGGCGATAATAGCGCGTCACGTCATGGCCGATACCGATCGCCAGCAGTTCCACCGGAGAGCGCGTCTCGATCTGCTCGATGACGGCGCGCAGGTGCCGCTCGAGATAGTTGCCCGGATTGACCGACAGCGTCGAATCGTCGACCGGCGCACCATCCGAAATCATCATCAGGATGCGGCGCTGTTCGCGGCGGGCGAGCAGGCGGTTATGCGCCCAGATCAGCGCCTCGCCGTCGATATTTTCCTTGAGCAGGCCTTCGCGCATCATCAGGCCCAGATTGGTGCGCGAACGCCGCCACGGCTGGTCGGCCGACTTGTAGATGATGTGGCGCAGGTCGTTGAGACGGCCCGGCGTCTGCGGCTTGCCGCCGGAGAGCCATTTCTCGCGCGCCTGACCGCCCTTCCAGGCCTTGGTCGTAAATCCGAGGATCTCGACCTTGACACCGCAACGCTCGAGCGTACGGGCCAGAATATCGGCGCAGGTGGCGGCGACCGTGATCGGCCGGCCGCGCATCGAGCCTGAATTGTCGATCAGCAGCGTCACGACCGTATCGCGGAACTGCGTATCGCGCTCCATCTTGAAGGAAAGCGCCTGCATCGGGTCGATGATGATGCGCTGGAGGCGCGCCGGATCGAGATAGCCCTCTTCCAGGTCGAAATCCCAGGAGCGGTTCTGCTGCGCCATCAGGCGGCGCTGCAGGCGGTTGGCAAGACGCCCAACCGCACCCTGCAGATGCGCCAGCTGCTTGTCGAGGAAGGCGCGCAGGCGCTCCAGCTCGGCGGCGTCGCACAGCTCCTGTGCCGTGATCGTCTCGTCGAATTCCTCGGTGTAGACGTGATAATCGACCTTTTCGTTGAAATCGGAGAAAGGCGTGTTCGGACGGCGGGTCTCGCCAGGCGTCTCGGAATCGTCCTCGCCCTCGTCCTGCATATCGTCGTCGGAGATCTCGGCGCCGTCCTGCTCGCCGTCTTCCATCTGCTCTTCCGACTGCTCGCTATCTTCGGCAGGAGCGGCATCATCGCCGGCATCTTCCTCGACGTCTTCCTGGTCCTGTTCCTCGCCGCGCGGCTGATCCTCGTCGGTCGAGGTCTCTTCCTCGTTCTCGTCGAGATCGTCGTCACCGTAGTCCTCCGCCATTTCCATGGCGGACAGCATGTTGCGGATGACCTTGGCAAAGCTCTGCTGATCGTTGATGGCGCCGGTCAGATTGTCGAGCTGGCTTCCTGCCTTGTCCTCGATAAACGACCGCCAGAGGTCGAGCACCTTGCCGGCACTTGCCGGCGGCTTCTGGCCGGTCAGCTTCTCGCGCACGATCATGGCCATGGCTTCACCGATCGGCGCATCTTCCTGCCGTTCGATGCCGGAGAAATTCGCCTTGGAATATTTCTCCGAATTCATCTCCGCGAGATTGGATGCCATGCCGCTCATGCGCAGCGCGCCGATCGATTCCACCCGCGCCTGCTCGACGGCGTCGAAGATGACTCGGGCGTCCGTACCCTGGGGTGCCATGGTTGCGTGGACGCGATCGTCGTGGCAGGCGAGCCTGAGCGCCATGGAATCGCCGAGACCGCGCGTAACCGCAAGCTCGTGCGCCGTTGGCCGCTTGGAGAGCTCGGGCAGGCGAATGCGCTCGCCCGTCATGCCGGGGCGTTCGTTGGCGAACGCCACCTCCACTTCGGAATCACCGGCAATGGAACGCACGCAGCCGGTAATCGCCCGGCGCAATGGCTCCATGTCCACCGGTGCGCCCGGCTTTGCTTTCGAGTTGTCTCCGCGACCTGCCATCTGCTTTCAGCCTTCTCAGGCTTCCAGAACGATATTGGCGGCGCTTTCCTTCAGCTCCACGCCGAAGGCGCGCTGGTAGTGCTCGGCGACCAGGGGACGCTCCAGCTCATCGCACTTGTTGAGGAAGGTGACGCGGAAGGCAAATGCAATATCGCCGAAGATTTCGGCATTCTCGGCCCAGGTGATGACGGTACGCGGGCTCATGACGGTCGACAGATCGCCGTTCATGAAGGCAGCGCGCGTCAGATCGGCGACACGGACCATCTTGGAGACGGTGTCGCGGCCGTTCTTGTCCTTGCCGAAGCTCTTCACCTTGGAGGCGACGATGTTCACTTCGTGATCATGCGGCAAATAGTTCAGCGTGGTCACGATCGACCAGCGGTCCATCTGCGCCTGGTTGATCTGCTGCGTGCCATGATAGAGGCCGGTCGTGTCGCCGAGGCCGATCGTGTTGGCCGTCGCAAACAGGCGGAAGGCTGGGTGAGGACGGATGACGCGGCTCTGGTCGAGCAGCGTCAGGCGGCCCGAGGATTCCAGCACGCGCTGGATGACGAACATCACGTCCGGGCGGCCGGCATCGTATTCGTCGAAGACGAGCGCGACATTGTGCTGGTAGGCCCAGGGCAGGATGCCGTCCTTGAATTCGGTGACCTGCAGACCGTCCTTGACGACGATCGCATCCTTGCCGACGAGGTCGATACGGCTGACATGGCTGTCGAGGTTGATACGCACGCAGGGCCAGTTGAGGCGGGCTGCGACCTGCTCGATATGCGAAGACTTGCCCGTGCCGTGGTAGCCGGAGATCATGACGCGGCGGTTATGGGCAAAACCGGCCAGGATGGCGAGCGTCGTCTCGCGGTCGAAAAGGTAATCCGGATCGAAATCCGGGACATAGGCATCGCCCTTGCTGTAGGCCGGAACGCGAATATCGGAATCGATCCCGAAGACTTCCCGTACCGAAACGGTGGTGTCGGGCAATTCGGAAATATCAAGGTCAATCTTGCTCATCATGTCTCCAAGGCGGATGATCGCCACCCGGCCGTATTGTCATATCCAGTTTCGCAACCGTATCCCGCAGGCGGTCGTCCGCCCGACCGGATACGTCGGGACGTTGGCGATTCTTCTCCGGGACTGAAGCGAAACCTCGATGCGGCCAAAAGCCGGACTGCCGAGCATTCTAAACAGTGTCCCGGACAAGAAACGCCACGTCCGGAAGGTCGGCTCGGGATCGAAAAGGCAAACGCACAAGGTTACCCCTCGGTTGCCTCGCAATCCTGACCGATCTGGACCATACCTCATCTAACCGGTAGAGCAAGGACGCCGTTCAGCAAAATCCGTTCTGCTTCAACAATTGGTATGCCTGGATGACCTCACGGAAGCGATCTTCCGAACCGCGGTCGCCGCCATTGGCGTCAGGATGATGCTTCTTCACCAGCTCTTTATAGCGTGTTTTAATGTCCTTGGCGGTTGCATTGGCGCCAAGGCCCATCGTGTCGAAGGCTTTCGCCTCGAGTGTCTTCAATTTGCGCGCCTGCGGCTCGAAGCGCGGCCCATTGCCACGCCCCTCGGCGACAAAGCCGAACGGATCGCGAATACGGGAATGCGAACCCGACCGGATGTCTGACTGCAGCGGGCTGTTGCGGGCAGCCTTGTTGACGCCAACGGTCCAGGTCGGCCGGTGACCGGTAATCGCTTCCTTCTGGTAACGGGCGATCTCGCCGTCCGAAAGGCCGGAAAAATAATTGTAGCCCTTGTTATATTCCTTCACGTGCTCGAAGCAGAAAAGGAAGAACTGGCCTTCCGCATTCCGTCCCACGGGCGCACGATGCACCCCTGGCTTGTCGCAGCCATCCCACTGACACGTCGGCGCGGCCTGCTCGGCTTCCGGCGCCCGCTTCCGGCGAGTGCGGAGGCGGTCGAAATATTTTGAATCAAGTCCCATGCCGCTAATTATGGGGCCGCGAGCGCTTCACAACAAGAATTGACAAATGGGAATGTTGCTGGCTTTGTGCCCGGTTTTCGCCAATGACAAAAACAACGAGAGTGCCGCCGATGACACTTCAATCCCGCATTGAGGAAAAACTCCGCAACGCCTTCGCGCCTGAACGCCTGGCCGTCATCAATGAAAGCCACATGCATGCCGGGCATCAGCCTGACATAACGGGCGAAGGCGAAACCCACATGCGGGTCAGGATCGTTTCGGCGAAATTCACCGGCATGCCAAGACTCGCACGCCATCGCGCGATCACCGAGCTTCTGAAGCCGGAACTCGACGCGGGGCTGCACGCGCTTGCGGTCGAACCGGCCGCACCGGGCGAGCAGACGCGCTGGTAGGCGCTACGTCGCCTTCGTCTCTTCCATATCGGCGGGACGAATGCGCAGCTTGGTGATTCGGTTCTTTTCCCGCTTCATGACGATGAAGCGCTTCCCATAGAAGGTGAAGGCCTGCCGTTCCTCGGGAATGGTCATGGATTCGTGAATGACGAGGCCGGCAATGGTGGTCGCCTCCTCATCCGGCAAATCCCAGTCGAGCGCGCGGTTGAGGTCGCGGATCGGTACCGTGCCGTCGACCACGATCGAGCCGTCCGCTTCCTGGCGCACACCCTGGATATCGAGATCGTGCTCGTCGGAAATATCGCCGACGATTTCCTCGAGGATATCCTCCAGCGTCACGATGCCCTGCACTTCGCCATATTCGTCGACCACGACGGCGAAATGCTGCTTGCGGCGCAGGAAGGCGTTGAGCTGGTCCTCGAGATTGGTGCTGTCAGGCACGAACCAGGGCTTCTGCGCGATCTTGACGATGTCGAGGTTTTCCGGCTCGACATTCGGCTCGGCCAACGCGCGCAACAGGTCCTTGGCATGTATCACGCCGATGATGTTGTCGATCGTGCCCCGCCAGAGCGGCATGCGCGTATAGGGGCTTTCGAGGATATTGCGCACCACCGCTTCAGGCGAATCGTCGGCATTGATGGCGCGCATGGCGGTGCGGTGGACCATGATGTCCGAGAGCTCAAGCTCGCCGAGATCGAGAACGCCGCCGAGCCGGTCGCGGTCGGCCTTGACGACAGATCCCTCGCGATGAAGCAGGTCGACGGCGCCGCGCAGCTCCTCGTGCGCGGAAAGCATCGACACTTCCTTGGAAAGGTTGATGCCGAAGAGACCGAGGATCCATCGCACGATGGCATTGACGAAGCTCGATATCGGCCCGACGACGGCAACGAAGAGATTGACCGTGCCTGCAACATTGAGGGCAAAGCGATCGGGCGTCGAGATCGCCCAGCTCTTCGGCAGCACTTCCGCAAATATGACGAGGATAACCGTCATCGCAAGGGTGGCGAGCGCCACGCCCGAATTGCCGAAGAGCCCGAGGAACAGGCTGGTCGCGATCGAAGACGACAGGATGTTGGCGAGGTTGTTGCCGATCAAGAGCGCGCCGATCAGCCGGTCGCGACGCTCGATCAATTTCCGGACAATGCTGGCCCGCTCGTCACCATTGGCTTCCAGCGTGTAGATGCGGCTCCGGGACGCGGCGGTCAACGCCGTCTCCGAACCTGAGAAAAAGGCAGACAGCAGCACCAGGATGACGATCGAAATGATCTCCGGCCAATATTCGATCAAAGCCGCAATTGTGCCTTCGAGCGTCATTTCGGATGTTTTTCCCTGAGAAAGCTGAGGACTTCGGAAGCAGGCACGCCATCGGCGACGAAGGACTGGCCGATGCCACGCGTCAGGATGAAGGTGAGCTTGCCGCTCTTGACCTTCTTGTCCTGCGCGATCGCGTCCATCAGCACTTCGGCGGGCGGCAGCGCGCCCGGTATCTGATCCATACGCGTCGGAAGACCGACCGCCTTCAGATGCGCCTCGACGCGACCGGCATCGTCCGGGCTCGCAAGATTAAGCCGGGCCGAGAATTGATGCGCCAGCACCATGCCGATCGAAACGCCTTCGCCATGCACCAGCCGGCTGCTGTCATAGGCGGTAGCGGCTTCCAGCGCGTGGCCGAACGTATGGCCGAGATTGAGTAGCGCCCGCGGCCCGGTCTCGCGCTCATCGGCAACGACCACATCCGCCTTTGCCTGGCAGCTTGCAGCAATCGCCTCGATGCGAGCGGCACCGCCGGCGAAAACCTGCTGCCAGTTCGCCTCCAGCCAGGCAAAGAACTCCGGCTTGTCGATCAAACCGTATTTGGCGACCTCGGCATATCCGGCACGGAATTCGCGCTCGCTCAATGTGTTCAGCACGTCGGTGTCGGCAAGCACCAGATCCGGCTGGTGGAATACACCGACAAGATTCTTGCCGTGACGCGTATTGATCCCGGTCTTGCCGCCGACGGAAGAGTCGACCTGTGAGAGCAACGATGTCGGGACCTGCACGAAACGGACGCCGCGTCGAACGATGCCGGCGGCAAAGCCGGCGAGATCGCCGATCACGCCGCCGCCGAGCGCGATGACGGCATCGTTGCGTTCGACGCGGGCTTCCAGAACCGCATCGCAGACCGTCATCAGGTGTTCGAAGCTCTTGGTCTTCTCGCCGGCCGGCAGAACAAGGCTCGACGCGGCAATCCCTGCTGCTTCTAGGCTCGCAACCAGTGCATCGAGATAAAGCGGCGCGACATTCTCGTCGGTCACGATTGCAGCCTTGCGCCCCTTCAGCCGTGCGGCGATTTCCCTACCTGCGCCTGCGATGAGGCCGGGGCCGATCAGGATATCGTAGGCCCGTTCGCCGAGCGGCACGTGAACGAGGCGCTCGGCAGAAGTGGAGGTGATCGCATTCATGGAACTAAGCTTTCCTGTTTCCCGGCGACGATGGCGGCAAGAACCTCCTTCGCCATCGCGTCCTTGTTCACGTCGCGCGACAGGACCGTGAGGTCGGCTTCCGCATAGATCGGATAGCGCGCGTTCATTAGATTTTCGAGGGTCTGTTTCGGGTTCTCGGTTTTCAGCAGCGGCCTTGTATCGCGCTTGTTGACCCGTTCCCAGAGAACATCGAGATCGGCCTTCAGCCAGATCGACAGGCCGCCGCGCTTGATGTGCCGGCGGGTTTGATCGTTGATGAAGGCACCGCCACCCGTCGACACCACGCGCGGGCCGCCTTTCAGCAACCGCTTCATGACCCGCGCCTCAAGGGCCCGGAATTCATCCTCCCCATAGGAGGCGAAAAGCTCGGAAATCGTCATCCGCGATACGCGCTCGATCTCGGCATCAGTATCGACGAAGGGGATGTTCAACTGGCCCGCGACAATCTTGCCGATCGAGGATTTGCCGGCGCCCATGAGGCCGACCAAAACGAGGTTGCGCTGGCCCAACGCACTCCGCGCCCTGTCTCTAAGGCTTTCGGCAAGGATCAGAACTGGTTCAGTCATAGGCCCATTCACAATTTGTTTGTAAACGGTATCGTCAAATGCACCGGTAGCGTCAAGTCGCCGCGGCATAAACTCGTCCGCAATATCCTTCGGATAAAGGTTGTTCGTAACTTATATTGTAATGTCCGAGCAACGACGAACCGAGGAGACTGCTGAATGCCCACCCTTTTCCGCTTCCTTATCATCTGCGCGGTAATCGCCGGATCGATCTATGGAGCGATGTGGGCGCTGGTTCTGCTGGTCGAGCCGCAACCGCGCGACGTGACCATTCGTATTCCTCCGGAACGTGTCAATCCTCCGCCAACCGGCGCGGTCAAGCCATGACGCGGGAAAGGACGCCATGAAAAATCTCGGGCGCGCCCATGTCGAAGCCTTTCTGGAGATGATGAGCGCCGAACGGGGTGCTGCGGTCAACACGCTGCAATCCTATGAACGCGACCTCGACGACCTCCACGGTTTTCTGGCGGAGCGCAGCGTCAGCATCACGGATGCCGGTTCGAGCGATCTCGGCGCCTATCTTTCCGGTCTGTCGAAACAGGGTTTCAAGCCCTCCTCGCAGGCAAGGCGGCTTTCCGCCATGCGGCAATTCTACAAGTTTCTCTACGCCGAAGGCCTGCGCACCGACGACCCCACCGGCATCATCGACGCGCCGAAGAAGGGTCGCGCCCTGCCGAAGACGATGGGTGTCGACGAGGTGACCCGCCTGCTGTCCCAGGCAGAGAAGGAAGCGGCCGAACCGGGAGCTCATCAGATGCAGCGGATGCGCATGCTGGCCCTGCTGGAGCTTCTCTATGCGACGGGCATGCGTGTCAGCGAGCTGGTTTGCCTGCCCGCCAAGGTGCTGGCGCAGGAAGGTCGCTTCCTCATGATCCGCGGCAAGGGCAACAAGGAGCGCCTCGTCCCCCTGTCCCAATCGGCAATTGCCGCACTCAAGGCCTATGGCCGGGCGAAGGAGGCCGAAAACGCCGCAGCCAAGGAACCGGTGCCCGACAGCCCCTGGCTTTTCCCGGCCGCATCAAAGGAAGGCCATCTGCCGAGGCAGGTCTTTGCCCGCGATCTTAAGGATCTTGCCATCCGTGCCGGCCTGACGCCCTCGATGATCTCTCCGCATGTTATGCGCCACGCCTTTGCCAGCCATCTTCTCGCAAATGGCGCCGACCTGCGCGTCGTGCAGGAACTGCTCGGCCATTCGGACATTTCGACAACACAAATCTACACGCATGTGTTGGAAGAACGCCTTCACCAACTTGTGCAATCGCATCACCCTCTTGCCAAACTGACCAAAAAACAGGATTAGGACCGGCAACAAAGGCGAAAGCGCAGATTTTCGCCGGCGCAAAAGGATCGGAAACGCACCTCATGCACAATTATCTCGATTTCGAAAAACCCATCTCGGATCTCGAGGGCAAGATTCACGAGTTGAAGAAGCTCGCCAGCGAAGACGAGAGCATCGACACGTCGGATGAAATTGGCAGGCTCGAAGTCCGTGTCCACGAAGCCATGGCCGATATCTATTCCAAGCTCAATGCCTGGCAGAAGACGCAGGTCGCGCGCCATCCGCAGCGACCGCATTTCATCGACTATTCGCAAGCCCTGTTCGAAGAATTCACGCCGCTGGCCGGCGACCGCAAGTTTTCCGAGGATGCTGCGATCCAGGCTGGCCTCGGCCGCTTTCGTGGCCAGCCCGTCGCCATCATCGGCCAGGAAAAGGGCAGCGACACCAAGACGCGCCTGAAGCACAATTTCGGCAGCGCCCGCCCCGAAGGCTATCGCAAGGCGATCCGAGTGCTTGAAATGGCCGATCGCTTCGGCCTGCCCGTCATCACGCTGGTGGACACGGCAGGCGCCTATCCCGGCGTCGGCGCCGAGGAACGCGGCCAGGCGGAAGCCATCGCCCGCTCGACGGAAATGTGCCTGAACGCCAAGGTTCCGATCATTTCCGTCGTCGTCGGCGAAGGCGGCTCCGGCGGCGCGATCGCGATTGCAACAGGCAACCGCGTCTATATGCTCGAACATTCGATCTACAGCGTCATCTCGCCGGAAGGCGCTGCCTCCATCCTGTGGCGCGATTCCACCCGCGCCCGCGAGGCTGCGACCAACATGAAGATCACGGCTGAAGACCTGAAATCGCTCGGCGTCATCGACGGTATCATTCCCGAACCGCTCGGCGGCGCGCATCGCGATCCCGCAACCGTCATCGCCGCAACCGGCGACGTGATCGCAACGGCACTCGGCGAACTGTCGGGCCGCACCGGCGAGCAGCTTCGCAACGATCGGCGCCAGAAATTCCTGAACATGGGCCGCAATCTCTAAGGGCTGCCGACGCCGACTGGCCCCCAGATATCTGGGCAAACTCGACGCTGAGCGACATTGAGGCCAAATCTTGGCCACATTAATGTTATCCATGGGCATTTCATCAAGAAATGCTTTTCAGTCCTGTTGCGTCGGCGGCAAAGGCTGATAAGGAATCGTAAAGTATAAACGGTCTATGATTCCGCTTTGCATGCAGTTGGGATCCAGAGCGGATCGAGCGACCGATCTTGTGTCTATGGGCTAATTCATAATGCGCATCCGTTACTTTGCCTACGTTTCGCTGATGGCGCTGGCTCTGGCTGGCTGCAACGATACGCTGGATTCAGCGAGCTACACGGACCTGTCCACGGTCAAGAACAAGGTCGAGCAGCCGCTTCCGGACCATATCGTCGCCGATATGGCCAAGAAGGGCATGGACCGTAATTCGCCGATCATGATCCGGATCTTCAAGGAAGAAGGTCTGATGGAGATCTGGAAGGCGAAGGCTGACAACCGCTTCGACAAGATTTCCGAATACCATATCTGCGCATGGTCGGGTCGCCTTGGCCCCAAGGTCAAGGAAGGCGACCGGCAGGCGCCGGAAGGCTTCTACAATCTGACGCCCGCCAACCTGAACCCGAACTCCAAATACTATCTCGCCATCAACACCGGCTTCCCGAACAAATACGATGCTGCGAACGGCCGGACGGGCGCGAACCTGATGATCCACGGCGCCTGCTCGTCCTCTGGCTGCTATTCCATGACCGACCAGGAAGTGCTGGAGATCTATGCTTTCGCCCGCGACGCCTTCAAGGGTGGCGAAAAGACGGTGCAGCTGCAGGCATTCCCCTTCCGCATGACGGCGGAAAACATGGTCCGCCATCGCCTCAGCCCGAACTATGATTTCTGGAAGATGCTGAAGGTCGGTTACGACAATTTCGAGGTGACCAAGCGTCCGCCCGAAGTCGACGTCTGCGAGAAGAAATATGTCTTCAACCAGCAGTCCGCGAATGGCGGCGGCTTCAACGCCAGCGGCAAGTGCCCCGCCGATATGTCGACGCCTCCGGCCCTTCAGGTCGCGCTTGCAAACTACGACAAGACCTACCAGGCCGACTACGACAAGTTCATCAAGAAATATGACGATACGGCCTGGTACGATCCGACCGAAGCCGAACGTAAGGCGGTCGTCGCCAAGCAACGCGCCGGCCATGATATCGCCTATGCCCCGACGGGTACCGCACTTGCCGCAGGCAAGATGATGAAGGTTGCCGATCTGGAAGACCTGATGGCCAAGCAGTCCGGCCAACTGGTTGCGAGCGGCGCGACTGTCGGAAGCTCGACCAACCCGAACATCAAGACCGGCCGCGTTGGCGCCCCGGCGTCGAACGCTCCGGCACAGGCTGGAGCCCCCATTGCGGTGGCTTCGACGACGCTGCCGACCGACGTGCCGATCCCGATGGAAAATCCGCTGGCCTATGCGGCAACGGCACCTGTTGAGACCGCACAGGCTCAGCCCTCGTCCAAGCCACCCTTCTGGAAATTCTGGGCACGCTGATGCCCGGCCTCGACTCCGAGGTCTATGATCTACGCGGGCTGAAATGCCCGCTGCCGGTGCTGAAGACACGAAAGCGCATGAAATCCATGCAGAGCGGCGCTGTGCTGGCGATCGAGACCAGCGATCCTCTTGCCGTCATCGACATCCCGCATTTCTGCAACGAGGACGGCCACTCGCTTCTCGAAAGCGAGAAGACGGAAAGCGGCCATCGCTTCCTGATCCGTAAGGGCTGAAGCAATTCCGGCAAAAGCCCGCAGCGGTTTTGCGTCCGGAATTGCGGCAAGATTCTAAATTTTTATCAGAATTTCATGCCGGGAACGGCGAGGGGATTGTCTTCCAATGCGGCCCTGTCAGGCATGTCGACGCGCGGCTTGCTGAGGAAAGCGTCGAACAGACCCTTCACGAAATTCTCCGGCAGGTCCTTGGTGATCAGGACCATGCGCGTGCGCCGATCCTCGGGGTTCGGCCATGCCGGCAGCCGCACGGGCGGATGAAAGATGTTCTGGACGCCATGCAGCACGACAGGCTTTTCCGGCCGGTCAGAAACGGCGACAATCGCTTTCATCCGCAGAAGTTTTTCGCCATGGGCCGATCGCAGAAGGTCGATGAACATCTCCAGCGCGACGGGGTTGATCGGCTGCTCCTCGATGATGGAGAAGGAACGGATCGAAGCGTCGTGGCGGTTGACGTCGTGATGGTGTTGGTGCCGGTGACCATGGTGATGATGATGCCGATGGCCGTGTGCGTGGTGGTCATGCGCGTGATGGTCATGGCCGCTGTGATCGTGCCCGTCATGACTGTGATGATGATCGTGATCATCATCCGCCATTTCGTCGTGCAGCCAGCGCCCGACATCGGCAATCTTGGTGCCGGGATCATAGAGCCCGTTGACCATGACCGCGGCCGTCCCGGCTTCCGGACTGTCGGCATCCATGATGTCGGCCCGAGGGTTCAGGGCACGCAGCCGAGCAACCAGCTGATCGGAGGGGGCGGCGCCAGCAAGCGTCGCCTTGGAAACGATGAGGCGATCGGCCACAGCCACCTGCTTGCGCGCCTCCTCGTGATTATCCAGCGTCTGCAGGCCGTTGACCGCATCGACGACAGTCACGATCCCGTCGAGATCGAAATTATTGGCAATGACGGGATTGCCCATGATCGCCTGCATGACCGGCGCCGGGTCGGCAAGACCCGTGGTTTCGATGACGATGCGCTTGATCGGCCGCAACCGGCCGGTCTGAATGCCGTCGATCAGCGTTGCCAGCGTATCCACCAGCTCGCCGCGCACCGTGCAGCACAGGCATCCGTCGGACAGCTCGATGATGGAATCGCCCGAGCTTTCGACCAGCAGGTGGTCGATGCCGACATCGCCGAACTCGTTGATGATCACGGCCGCTTCGTTCATGGCCGGATCCTTGAGTATCCGGTTCAGCAACGTCGATTTTCCCGCCCCCAGAAATCCGGTCAGGATGGCGACGGGGATCCTTTCCTGCAAACCGCTCATATCTCAGATCCGATCAGCGCGAGGGACGTGGCAGCGGAATGGGTACATCGGCCGTATCGCCAGACGCTGCGGTCGTATCGCCGGCGCTGCTGATCAGCACCCTGTGATCACCGGGCTTGTCGTCGCTCTGGGTCGCCACCGCCGTGTTGGCCGTCTGGCCGATCAGCCCGGCATAGACGAAATTCGGCTCATGCGTCATCTCGTGAATGTAGGGCGACTGAACCTTCATGCGCCCGGTCGGATCGCGCGTTTCGCTGCGTGCCTGGGCGCCCTTGGCGCTGCAGATATCGGCAGTGACATCGGCAACCTGATCCTGTCCCGGGCCATAAGGCTTCAGCGTCTGTAGCGTGTCGTTGCCGGAAAATGGCGTGGTGAAGCCCTTCTCAAGCAGGTTTGCGGCATCGTCTGCGCGCTCCGCAAGGCTGTTTGCGCCGAGGACGACGGCAACCAGCGTATGGCCGTTGCGCGTCGCCGAACCGATCTGGTTGAAGCCCGAGGCGCAGATGAAGCCGGTCTTCATGCCATCAGCCCCATCGAAACGGCCGATGAGGAGATTGATGTTCGGAACCTGCTTCACACCGTTGGTAAAGCCTTCAAGCGAGAAATAGCCGGCATATTGCGGAAAATCGCGGCGCAGAGCGACGCTGATGATCGCAAGGTCGCGCGCGGTCGAATACTGCCCCTTCTTCGGCAGGCCGTTCGGATTGACGAAATGCGACGTATTCATGCCAAGACGTGCGGCTTCGGCATTCATGCGCACGACGAAGGCATCTTCAGAGCCGCCAACCGTTTCGGCGATCGCCATGGCGAGATCGTTCGCCGATTTGACGAGCATCATCTTCAGCGCGTTGTCGAGGGTCATCTTGTCCCCCGGCTTCAGATACATCTTGGCCGGCGGCTGCGAGGCCGAATGCTTAGTCATGACGACGGGCGTATCGAGCGTGATCTGGCCGGCCTGGATGGCCCGGAACGTCGTATAGACCGTCATCAACTTGGTCAGCGAGGCGGGATACCATTTCCGAAAGGCTTCCTGATGCTCCAGCACGCGGCCGGTGGTCGCATCGACGAGCATATAGGGATTTGCAGCAGCATTCGACGCGGCCGACAGCAGGGCCGCGGAAAAACCGACGGCAAATGGGATAGCCCGCAGGGCGGCATAGATGCGATTCTGCTTCGTCGGCACGGTCTTTCCTTTGAGATGTCCGGAATGGTCTCGAAAGCTGCGCTTATTTAACCTATATGGCTATGCGATGGCAAAGGTGATTAATTAGTTTATTTCGACTGCCTCACAGCCTTGTGATAAGCCCACGAAGCCGACCATGTTAACCCGACGATATTATTGAGCAGGAAAGTTCAGCATGCCGATTTTGAACAGAGCCGCGGAACTCCAGGACGAAGTCACCGAATGGCGCCGCTTTATCCACTCACGGCCGGAGTTGCTGTTCGCAGTGGAAAACACCGCCGCCTTCGTGGCTGAGAAGCTGAAGGAGTTCGGTGTCGACGAAATCGTGACGGGCATTGGCCGCACCGGCGTCGTAGGCCTGATCCGCGGCAAGGGCGACGGACGCACCATCGGCCTGCGCGCCGATATGGACGCGCTGCCCATAACGGAAATATCCGGCAAGCCCTGGGCTTCCACGACGCCTGGCAAGATGCATGCCTGCGGCCACGACGGCCACACCGCCATGCTTCTGGGCGCTGCCAAATACCTGGCCGAGACGCGCAACTTCAACGGCAATATCGCAGTCATCTTCCAGCCTGCCGAAGAAGGCGGCGGCGGCGGCAACCTCATGGTCAAGGATGGCATGATGGAGCGCTTCCGCATCGAGGAAGTCTACGGCATGCACAATCTGCCGGGCCTGCCGGTCGGCCAGTTCGCGATCCGAAAAGGCGCGATCATGGCAGCAACCGATGAATTCACCATCACCATCAAGGGCCGCGGCGGCCATGCGGCAATGCCTCACATGGCGATCGACCCGATCGCCATCGGCGCGCAGGTCGTTGCCAACCTGCAGCTTATTGCATCGCGTACCGTCGATCCGCTTCGGTCGGTGGTCGTATCGGTTACCAAGTTCAATGCCGGCTTTGCCCACAACGTCATCCCGAACGAGGCGAGCCTCGCCGGCACCGTGCGCACGCTCGATGACGAAGTCCGCAACGTGGCCGAGCACCGCCTGCGCCAGATCGTGACCAGCCTTGCATCCGCTCACGGCGCTGAGGCGGAAATCCACTTTCACCGCAACTACCCTGTCACGTTCAACCACGCCGCCGAGACGGAGCACGCGGCAGCCGCAGCCCGCGTCATCGCCGGCGACCAGAACGTCAATGCCGAGGTCGATCCCCTGATGGGCGGCGAGGATTTCTCCTACATGCTGAACGCCCGCCCCGGCGCCTTCATCTTCATCGGCAACGGCGACAGCGCAAACCTGCACAACGCCGCCTACGACTTCAACGACGACGTCATTGCCCACGGCATCTCCTACTGGGTACGCCTCGCCGAGCAGCGCCTGGATTCCTGAAGCTTCCGGGCTCAGACATATTGTCATCGCAACGCAAAAGGGCTTGGCTTTAAGCCCTTGCTTTTGTATGGATGCGTCTGAGTGGTCCCGTAGCTCAGCAGGATAGAGCACCAGATTCCTAATCTGGGGGTCACGCGTTCGAATCGCGTCGGGATCACCATTTTATTTCGCGACATGCATATATCTTGGAGCGCCTCGCTAGATCGGCCGCGCGCGCCCGGCGGAGGCTCGCCGGAGTAATGCGCATGCAGTCATCTGCATGCTCCGCCAATCATCGCTATTTTACCGTTTTTCAAGATCACATCTGCGATAACCGACGGATCGGAGCAGTCTTGCTGTCTAAAGCGAAGCGAAGGAAGGACCTTTGCATCGAACTCGATCGCGGCCGCCAATCTGCAGTCATAATCCTGTTCCGAACATTGACTAGACGAAACGCCCAATCGCGTAGGAGGAGCTTGCATGACCGGAACTGGTGATTTGGATTCGACCGGCGAAATAGTCGACTTCGACGCGGGCGAAGGCGAAGCCGCCACCGTCGAGATGGGCGACTACACCAAAAGCCTGGCACAGGCCAAGGCGAAGTCGGTCAAGCTGATCGATGCGATCACCGGGGCGACGCTCAAGAAAAAGGACGCCATCCATTTCGACGACCTGCGCCCGTCCCTTGCGGAATTCGTGCGCCAGAAGCACCCCGGCATTCGCTCCGACGATTATCTGAGCCGCAAGGCAGTCGACGAATATCGCGGCCAGTACATCGCCGATTTGCTGAAGGATGAACGCGGCGAGCTTTCCAATCTCGAGGACGAGGTTGTCGAGAGCCTGAAGACGCATGACACGCTCGCCGAGAACATCGAAGAAGACTACGAGGATCACCGCTCGATCGGCGACCGCATGGCCGACATCGTCGCGAGCTTCGGCGGCAGCTGGACATTCATAATCTCGTTCTGCGTCTTCCTGACGGTGTGGATGAGCATCAACCTTGTCATGGGCGCGACAAGCGCCTTCGACGCCTATCCCTTTATCCTGCTGAACCTCATCCTTTCGACTATCGCCGCACTGCAGGCGCCGATCATCATGATGAGCCAGCGGCGCCAGGAAGCCAAGGATCGGCTGCGTGCGCTCAACGACTACAAGGTCAACCTGAAAGCGGAACTCGAAATCCGCCACCTTCATGAAAAGGTCGATCACCTTCTCAATCGCCAATGGGAACGGTTGACCGAAATCCAGCAGATTCAGATCGAAATGATGCTGGAACAGGCCAAGGCCGCCAACCGCGCCCTCAAGGTCAGCAGGGCCACCAAGGCAAAGACCAACTTGCTGAAGCGCCTGTCCGGGAGCAAGCCCAAGCCCACGGAGCCGGAAGGCTCGACTGAGTAGGGTTCTAGAATCAGCTATAGATTCGCGCCAAAACTGAAAGGAAGCCATGTCTTACGCGGGTCGTCCGATCGTTAGTCGTCCCCGACGCAACATCAGGTTCGTGATTGATCGCAAGCGACCGAACGTATTGAACAATACGGCTGAAAAGATAGTGACGACCGAAAAGATATTGGCGGCTTGAAACTGATTTCAACGCCAATGTTATTATCATAACAGAGCGTTTCATTCAAAATGAGACATAGTCTGATTTAAGCTGAATTACCCCGCCCATTAAATGACAATTTTCGAACATTATTATTGTCCGAAACATTGGAAAATTGGGGGCATACCTGTATGAACTCATCGCTTCGAAAGTTTGTTTTTCATGATCTGCAGACGATCGAAGGATATATTGATCCACCCGACGCGCTAGTCTTTCTGTCCCTTCTTCAGACGCAGAAGCAGGCCGGCCTGGAAGGGCCTATCGCCGAGATCGGCGTCTTCTATGGCCGTTCCTATTTCCTCTTCAAAAGGATCGGCGGTGATGCCGAAAAGATCGTTGCGATCGATCTCTTCGATATCGGCCAGACGGCCGACGGGATCTCTCCGCAATACGGCCGCTTTCTGGAAAACGGCCGCCGGCTGGGCATTCCCATTGAAGAAGACCTCATCATCAGGGGCGACAGCACCCGCCTTGCTGCGGCAGATATCACTGAAAAAGCCGGAAAGGTCCGCTTCTTCAGCATCGATGGCGGCCACGCTCTCTCGGACGTCGTCTCCGACAGCCGGCTTGCCATGCACAGCCTGGCCGACCACGGCATCATTGCCTTCGACGACACCTTCAATCCCGCCTGGCCGGAGGTAACCGTCGGCGTCGCCGACTTCCTGCGCGAACACGCAGATACATTTGCGGCTTTCTGCATGACGAAATACAAGACCTATGTCTGCCGCCGCGACTTTCACGACCTCTATTACAATGCGATTGCCGACGCCTCGGACCTGAACGCCTTCGAACAGACGGAAACGACCTTCCTGGACTCCAGGGTCATCCGTCTCCACAATCCGATCGGCCGCCGCATGCTCTACGAGCTGATGATCAGGACTGGAATGGGCGCCTATTCGGAGCGGGTTTATCGGTGACTGCGAGGACGACCCCTCGAATATTCATTTTCACGACTATTTGATAGAGGCTCCCAGAGCGTTCCCCCGCGACCTGGACTCCTTGTGAGATGGCACCCTTTCTGAGCTCGGCGATCCTTCGCAGGCGCGAAATGCCCTGCGGCTCCCTGTATTGGCGAAGTGAAGCCAGATCCCCGGCCGGCCAATTCACCTTCATGTAACTCCGGCCCATTAATGATACCGGAACTGTCCGAAATGGATACTCGATATCGGTTATCCGAGAGGGTATGCATGACGTTGAAATATCTTATGGCGCGAGAAGAGCAAATGATCTCGCATGCAACTTGCAGCTCTTCAAATTATGGATATGCAGAAAGAATAATTGCAGAGCGAAATATTTGTATCTTCCGGACGCTCTGCTATGAACACTACATTTTGCGGGCACATGGGTGAAAAACAGTAATGAATGAGATTTCAAATTTTCGTCAGCACGCAGTGAGAGCTTTATTCTGGTCTTTCTTTCAAAATTGGGGTGGTCGCGCCCTGGGAATGATTGTATTCGTCCTGCTGGCTCGCCTGGTTTCCCCGGCTGAATTCGGTATCGCTTCCTCTGCGTTCCTGCTGTTGAATTTGCTGATGCTGGTTTCAGAATTTGGCTTTGGTGACGCGCTCAATCAGCGCCCCGGCCTGGAAGCCGCAGACGTCAATGTCCCGTTCTTTCTGTCGATGGGAATGTCGATTGCCTTTGCATGCGTCGTCGCGTTGACCTCTCATGAAATCGCGCGGCAAATGGGTGTTGATGGCCTGGCGCCCTATCTCGTCGCAACCGCAGCCATTTGCCCGTTCCTGACATTGGCGAATTTTCAAGATGCGATGTATCGCAGGGCGATGATGTTTCGCCCGCTGGCGATGCGCACATTGGCAGGAATCGTGGCAGGGGGTGTCGTCGGCATCGTCATGGCGCTGCTCAACTTCGGCACCTGGGCGCTCATTGGACAATATGCAGCACAGGTATTGCTGAACGTTGCCTGGCTATGGTCGCGGCCTGTATGGCTTCCCAGCTTTACGCTACGCCGGCAATCGGGCCGACAACTATCAATTTTCGGCCTCAATATTGTCATTCAGCGACTGATTGATTTTGTAACGCTGCGAAGCGTGGATTTTATTATTCTTCTTGTGTATGGGCCGGCCTCGCTTGCATTGTTCACAGTCTCCTCACGTCTGAACCTGACTTTGCTGCAGCTGCTGCAGTCTGGTATTTCAGGCGTCGGGACGACGATGCTCTCAAAAATTGCTGACGACATTCCTCGGCTGCAACGGCTTTACGTACGAACCACGTCTATCTGTGCGCTATTTGGAACCCCCATATTCGTCGGACTTGCGGCGACCGCTCCAGAGGTCAATCGCATAATGTTTGGCGAACGCTGGGCTGGGGCCGAGCAAGTTATGTTGCCCATCCTTCTTGTTGGGGGTGTGTATTGTATCCTGTTCATCAATGGGTCTTATCTTGTTGCACTTGGAAAGCCGCAAACATTGCTGTGGACTATGGTATTGAAGGCAGCGTGCGTTCTTCCGCCGCTTTATTTCATTAGGATGAACAGCGTATCATCTACCGCAATTCTTTATTGCGTTACCCTGATCCTGGAAACTCCGTTTGTCTTCCATCTGACCCTAAGGGCGCTGTCGCTAAAATGGTCGTCACTGGCGCGTCCCGTGGGGCTTCCGTTACTTGCGTGTTTTTCCGCTTTTATACTTGTGTATTGGCTGCGTGAGTCTCAGGCGTTTCATTTTCAGAACGTATTCCTGAGCGGCATCGCCTATGGGGCCATCTATGCAGCGATATATTTGGGAGGCATTGCGCTTCTCGCATTCGACCTGGGCCGCACGAACATTTATTTCATTCGTAATGCGATCAAGAGATAAGGCTGAGAGAACATATGTCCTCCATCAACAAAGCCAAAATTGATGTCCTGATCCCGGCGTACAACGCTGAAACGACGATAGAATCCGCTTTGGCATCGATCCAGACACAAACGATCCAAGACATTCGCATCATTGTCGTAAACGATGGATCGACCGATCGCACCGGCGAAATCCTTGAGAAATTGAAATCGAAGGATTCGCGCATCGAAGTCATTACGACCGTCAACGGCGGTATCGTCGATGCTCTGAATCATGGGCTTCAGGCTTGCAGCGCGGACTACATAGCGCGTCACGACGCGGACGACATTGCATTCCCAAATCGCTTGGAGGTCCAGCTTCGATATCTGGAGGCCAATCCCGACTGTATAGCAGTCGGGTCAAACGTATCGCACATCGATGAGAATGGGAGACGCCTGGGTACTCGTTCGCTTCTCGGAGGAGATGTGAAGCCCGACGCAGATTGGGTGCCTTCCAGAGAACCATACCTGATCCATCCGTTCCTGATGGTCCGAACAGCGGCAGTTCAGCAGGTGGGCGGGTATCGCTACGTTTTTCATTCCGAAGATACCGACCTATACTGGCGCCTCCTCTCGCTAGGCAGACTACACAATCTTGAGAAGATACTTGGGGAATACCGGATACATAGCGGCAGCATTTCAAGCGCTTCGGCTCTCAATGGACGCATTGCTGCAGTGAGCGCGCAGTTGGCCGCCTTGTCGTTTCGACGACGCCGAAGCGGTCAGCCAGACATAACTTTTTCTAAAGATGCGCTCGCCATGTACAAGAATAAGGAGACGTTTCGCGAAATTTGCGACGCGGCCTCGACCCAGCTTGCTTTGTTCGCGGGCGATGTTTGCACCTATTTCCGGGGCTCAGCTTCCCCGGCAAACGCAACCCAAACACTCTTAACTCTTTGCTCCCTATCTCTACGGATTGACCAATGGAATTTCGCCACGCTAAGCGTTTGATATCATCCGAAACCAAGAAACGTGCATTGACCGGCCAGTACTCCGATACACTGTCGGAGAAGTACTTCGGGTTTGTTCGATTTTTCTTACTGAGTATCTTTACCGGTTTTGTTGGTGGCATCCTCGTCCTTATCTTCAAGAAGAGAAGATACCATCCATATGTTTTTTCGAAGGGCTCCACGCAGCCGATTGATGCCGACAAAATCTCTTTCTTATCGAAACGCACGAACTACGAGCTAGCTTCGGATGAAGTCCCGGAAATCCTCGTAAAGCCGAACAGCAGCAACTTTATCTTATTCACGAACCGCTGCATCTTTTACGAGTTGAATGTCACTGCAAAGGTTTTGGGCGCGGAAACCACCATTGGGCGGCTACCAATTTCCCATGCGAGTGAAATTTTGACGAAAAAGCATCTCACGTCCATTGAAGTGATGATGCAAAAGGAACTACTCGGCACCCTCTTCGACGGGGAGTCTCCAAGAATTATTCGATTGCTTCAGGAAATTTCGAAAGACGTTCGGGAATTTGGCTATGCTACCTAATGTAGGGGTAGTAATCGTGATCGGGACAGCGGCTTATTTCTTACCGCTCGCCATTGCATTTTATCGCGGGCTCTCGAACAAGCTTGGGATATTTTTTCTCAACCTCATATTCGGCTTCACCGTCATCGGCTGGGCAGTATTGCTCTCTTATTGCGTGCTGACCAGAGTCCGTAAGATGGATGGATTCTCATGACTCAATGAGGGGACGCTCACCACCCGTTTCGACGATCAACAGCAGAGTCGACTCCTTTTGCATTTAGAAAGGAAGATCTTCGTCGGAACTCATTTTTTTGACGAACCGAAGCTCAATAGCGCCTGAATCGATCGCGAACACCTTTGAAGGAGCACCATTGATACTATGCCGTCTTGCGACCTTGGCGGCAAATTCGGTGAAGGGCACTTCGGAGCCAACTGGGTTCATCAATCCGGTCTCGATATAGTAGTTCATCAACCGATTGAGAGTTTCCTTATTGATTTTGAATCGCTCGGTGGCATCGATCGATCCGAGAGCACCAGCAATTGCCGAACCAATGGCGACACACGATCGATCTATATCGACGTAAAAGCCGTCGTAGCCGCCACCATCAAAAGAGAGATTAGATTGGAATAAGGGAAATACGTCGATCCACGCAGCGCTGATCTTTGCTGCGCTGCCGGATACGCTGCTTCCACGACTTTGATTTGGCAGCAACTGAATGATAATTGGTTCAGCCGGTGCCGGAATAGGCGGGAGGTCGAGTTCAATTTCCAAGACTCCCATTGCTTTACGAAGCTCGGCATTTTCCTTCCGAAGCGTATTTAATTCCTCTAGAGCCTCTAATGAGGCAATAGCATCACCCCGTACCCAGCCAATCCTCGGCTTTGTCGCTTTGGCATTATCGAGAGCTTCACGAACCGCAAGCTTAAGGCCGTCAAGCGTTGTCCATGATTTACGCAGGCGGCCCTTTTGAGCCTCATCTATGAAAGCTTCAAGTTTCGCTCTCCCTTCCTCGCTCGCTTCCGACCGGCCGACTTCGATTTTTTTCAGATCGCCATGGAGCATTACCAGTACAGGAACACCCTTTGAAACCGCATAACGAAATTCCTTATGCGTATAGCTTAGTCCATCGGAACCGGGTGACCCATAACGCCCCGCAATGATCAAAATATAATAGTCGCATTGGTCGATTAGACTCTTAATGAAATCAAATTGATTCTCATCTGCAGCGGGGAATGACTCCATCTGGACTGGAAAGTCCCGCGCACTAATAACTACATCCTGCACCGCTCGTCGCTCTTCCTTAAGATCTTCGAAAGTTGAGCTGATGAAAACCTGATATCGTTTCTCGTCCACTTCTTTTCTCCGAAATGCGAGCATGTATGCTAATCTTAGTAAGAGAAAGAAATTCGGCTGAGTTGTAAATAGTTGCGGTACAATTTAGGCAGTTGTATCACGACATTCGCCCAGGTCCGAACTGGTGATTTGGGAGCGTCATTCGCAATTTATGCAATTTGCGAAAGGAGGGCGACCAAGCCCTTTTTGGCGGAGGCCGATAGTCACATCTCAATCCAAAGACCGCTTGTTAAAGGGGCTTTGAAAAGTTTCATGCATTCGATCTAAAGCGATTTTGTTTACACGCACCTTTGTGACCAAGTTAGGTGGATCGCAAATAGGCCAGATGCGTCGAGGAAGATATTGCTCTGCCACACCAGCGTATTGAATTAGTTGTAAAGTGCTGTCTCCAATCGTACTGGTTGCATGAAAGGCGACGTTTTCGACGCAGAAGTATGTTATTTGGGCCTGCAGAAAGTCCTCACCGATACCTATCGGCAGTTTGATGGTGCTGTGGCGACTATCTCCGCCATAGTGCGATGTATCGAGTCTTGCAGCAGAAATCCGCCACCCCGGAGGCATCTTTCCGGCCATCATCTCAGACCGATGAGACTGTGTTGATGTCTGTATCCTAGCTTTGCTCTCAAGGTTTATAGCGACCATGGCCACCCATCTCGAAAGAGCAAGTATTTCGTCCTCGGATAACTTTGGCCAGAAGCCGTCCGCCAAACGGGATACGACGGGCGCAGCCAGTTTATGGACTTCGCTCATCCAATTGTTGTTGCATTCTTCACATACATTAAAAACTACATCGGCGTATGGCTGCGCTCTTTTGTTGTGTTCAACATTCTGGACTAACTTAACATCTTCGAAAAATCGCGGCTTCTCAGGCCGTGACAGCATATGCGTTCGATTACCTGCCGGCCGATCAAAACGTCGGCGTAACCAGTCGCCAAATACATGTTCGCCACTCAGTTTCCCTCTGTAACCGCAATAGATGCACGTCCCGGACTTCTGTAATTTCACCGCTCCATGACGGAGATCAAAGCCGCAAGTGCAAAACGGAGCGTCGCTTGCGATATCCTTCGTAAGCGCGTAGGCCATCCCACGTATCTTTCGGACTGCTGATCGGCGATTTTCTGCATGAGTCATGCGGAGAGTCCTATGAGTGATAGTGTGAATCAGCCTCGAACCTTTGAGATTTTGACCGCGGAGCCCGTGCGAAGACGACGCAAGCCGCGGGACTGGTCGGATGACGAAAAGGCGCGGATCGTCGCCGCGACGCTGCAGCCTGGGGCCAATGTCTCGGCGGTTGCCCGGTCTGAAGGCTTGGATCCCTCGCAGCTTTATGGGTGGCGTCGCAAGGCACTGGCATCGGGCGTTGTTGCACCCCTGACAGAGGGAACGGGCAATCAGATCAAGTTCGCGCGCGTTGAAACGGTAAGCAACGGCTCGGTCGATATTGTCATTGCGGATATGGTCGTGCGCGTCGGCGGCGATTTTGACGCCGATCACCTGGTGAGGGTTCTACGGGCGGTTCGCAAGGCATGATCGCTTCGGGTGTGGTGGTCTATGTGTCGTGCCAGCCGGTCGACTTCCGCAAGGGGGCCGCCTCGTTGATGGCGCTGGTGCGGGATGGCGGTCTCGATCCCTTCAATGGCGCGCTTTACGTCTTCCGCTCGAAACGGGCCGATCGTATTCGCATTGTCTGGTGGGATGGCAGCGGGGTCTGCCTCTATTCGAAAACCCTGGAATCAGGGCTTCTGCTGGCCGGGCATATCGGCGGCACGGATCCGGCTGGACCATTCTCAGCTGATGGCGTTGCTGGCCGGAATGGATTGGAAAAAGATCCGCCCGGCCAAGGTCAGGCGACCCTTGTTGACGGGCTGACAGCGCCTGCGGCAAGATGAATCATGCCGCTGTAATGGTTGGGAAAACGGCTGTTTTTGTGCTCTACTCATTGCCATGGATTTGCCCCCTCACGACCTGCCGGACGACGTTGACGCGCTGAAAGCGATGGTCCTCGCGATGGCGCGCGAGCAGGCTGCGAAAGAAGCCCGACTGAAGGCCGCTGAAGCTGAGATCGCCCGGTTGGAGGCGGTGGAGAAGAGCGCCAACGAGCGGATTGCCAACCTCACATCGATCCTGAAGGTTCTGCAGCGTACCCAACATGGCACCCGTTCCGAGCGACTGCGCCGTGGTGTCAATGACGAGCAGGTGTCCTTTGCCTTCGAGGAAGTCGAGACCGGCCTTTCGGCAATCCAGAGCGAGCTTGATCACGCGGCCAAGGACAAGCCGAAACGGGCAGCACGTCCGCGCAAGGGTTTTGCCGCTCATCTCGAACGCATCGAGGAAGTGATCGAGCCGGAGATCCCTGCTGAATACGTGGGCTTGGAAAAGGTCCTGATCGGTGAGGACCGCTCCGAACGGCTGGATGTCGTGCCGCCGAAGTTCCGGGTCATCGTGACGCGCCGCCCCAAATACACCTTCCGCGGCCACGATGGCGTGCTCCAGGCTTTGGCACCGGCGCACATCATCGAAAGCGGCCTGCCGACGGAGCGGCTGCTCGCCTATATCGCCGTCTCCAAATACGCCGACGGCCTTCCGCTTTACCGGCAGGAGGCAATCTATCTACGCGACGGGGTCGAGATCAGCCGATCGTTGATGGCCCAGTGGATGGGGCATCTGGGCTTCGAACTTCAGATTTGCGCCGATTACATCCTTGAGCGCGTCAAGGAGGGTGAAAGGATCTTCGCCGACGAAACGACCTTACCCACTCTTGCGCCCGGTTCGGGGAAAGCGACGAAGGCCTGGCTTTGGGCTTATGCTCGCGATGATAGACCCTATGGCGGAACCAGCCCGCCGATGGTGGCCTATCGGTTTGAGGACAGTAGGGGCGCTGACTGCGTGGTGCGTCATCTCGCCGGATTCAGCGGCATCCTGCAAGTTGACGGCTACTCGGCTTATACCAGTCTCGCCAAGACGCGTGCCAAAGACGGCAGCAATGAAACGATCCGGCTCGCAGGATGCTGGGCGCATCTTCGCCGCAAGTTTTACGACCTTCACATCAGTGGTGTCTCAAAGGCTGCAACGGACACGATCATCGCGATGACCGAGCTGTGGCGCATCGAGGATGATGTCCGCGGTCGGGATGCCGACAGCCGTTCCATGCTGCGTCAGGAAAAATCTGCAACAATCGTCTCCGAACTCTTTGATCTTTGGGAGAAGGAGCTGGGCAAGGTCTCTGGCAAGTCCAAGACCGCCGAAGCAATCCGTTACGCGCTCACCCGGCGCGAAGCACTGGAGCGTTTCCTGACGGACGGCCGGATCGAAATTGACTCCAATATCGTCGAGCGCGCGATCAGGCCCCAAACAATTACGAGAAAGAACAGTCTATTCGCCGGCAGCGAGGGCGGTGGACGGACTTGGGCGACGCTGGCCACGCTTCTCCAGACGGCCAAAATGAACAAAGTCGATCCGCTCGACTGGCTTTCCCAGACCTTGACCCGCATCGCGAAAGGCTGGCCAGTATCCGAGCTCGAGGCACTTATGCCATGGAACTTCAAGCCTGACGCCATCGGCTAACCGCTTACTATCCTTCTTACAACGCGGGCAATAGGCCGGTAAGGGCGGCATCCTAAGTTCGAAGTCGTCGGGAGGCTGGCTCAAGTGTTTTCCTAGCGTGGTGACTAAAGAGCTTGCTCCTGCATCCACCGTCGATGCAGCGGGACAGTTAGATCGCTTCCGACAAGTCAACGACTACGATCTCGTAGCCACTTTTCGCGACTTTAGTTCGAGCCCGTTTAGCCATCGACGGCGAGACCACAAAATAAAATCTATCACCGCTCATAATCGATAGCTTGGCAAGCGTCTTCGCCATTCTATTGTCAATCACCCCCTTCGGGTTCCCCGATGTTGTGACCTCTGCCGCGATGCGAACCTCATCGCCAAAAATGCCCTGTAAGTCGGGCTCGTTCATTGTCCCAGTGGATCTCGGATTCCAGTGCCAGTTAAAGGTTTGGACGGCTGGCCGATAGACTATAAGCCATTCCAACGCTTTGATAAGGGCATGCTCATGTTGGATTTGGTTAAGGTCTTCATAGATCTTTTTGCGGAGTGAAAAGAGAACGGACATTGCGTCATCAACCGACGAGAGGGATTCCAGGGAGATTGCCCTTATAGCCGCCAGCAATTGATTCAGATCGCTCCAAAGTTTCTCCCGACATTGTTCTATGGTGCCCATAACCTTCATCAGTTTTCGTCCTCCGTTCACTCTCTCGGCATTGAGCGCTTTTCGCAATCTAAGCGGAAGTCTCTTTTGCGTATAGCTTAACCGAACCGGATTATGTCTGGTTCGATAAATCGTATTTGACATTTAAAACGAACCGATTATTGTGAAACCACTCAAATCGAACCAATGGTTTCTTTATGTCATTTGTCCGCGCATATCTCAGGGCCTCCACTACCGACCAAGATGCAAATCGCGCCAGAGAAGAGTTGGTGAAATTTGCTTCTGAGCGAAACGTCAAAATCGCATCATTTTATGCAGAGAACGAAACCGGAGCGTCGTTGAAGCGCCCTGAGTTGTTTAGGCTTCTTAGCGATTGCGGAGCGGGTGATGTGTTGTTGGTCGAGCAGATCGACCGGCTAAGCCGCCTCAATTCGGACGACTGGAACTGCCTGAAGCAGCAAATCCAATCAAAGCGAGTGAAGGTGGTGTCAATGGACCTGCCAACTTCGTGGATGATGGCTAAGACCGATACCGACGAAATCCAAGATCGAATACTGGAAGCGGTCAATTCGATGATGATGGATTTACTCGCGACCTTTGCACGCAAAGACTATGAAGATCGGAGAAGGCGGCAATCGCAAGGAATTGCGAAAGCCAAAAGTGAGGGAAAATATCGGGGGCGTCCTGAAGACAAGATCCGGAATGCTGCAATTCGAAAGATGCTGGCCATTGGTCAAAGTTGGAGTTCAATTGTTGCAGCTACCGGATGTTCCAGATCCACACTAGCAAGACTGTCAAAGTTGCCGTAATCAGAGCTGCTTATTTGCGAACTTTCTGAATTGTTCTGAGTAGAAAAGCTTCGGTTCATTATACAGATCGGCATCTGACACCACCGGGAAATTAAAATAGTCCTCAGCGAAGAGATATAGCCACCAAGAAATGCTCTTTCGAATATGAGGATTGTTCACGGTGATGTCGATGCACTCGCATATGACTGAATCCTCCCCCGCAGCGAATACCGCTATTCCAATGTGGCCCTTTCCGAAGTGACTCTTGATCGTAAGCCAGATCGATCCGTTTGTTTTGGGAACCTCAATTGATCGGTCATCGTAAACGCGGCGAGCCGGATGATTCAGAGGGAGATTTGATGGCACGGTCACTATATCAACATAGTATCCAGGCACAATTCTACGAATGTTTGTATATGTTTCAAATTCAAAAATTTTATTAGGCTTCATAAATTGATATTTCTATTATTTGAGCGATGAAATTACTTGCGCATTTTTATTGAATTATAATATTGGTTGAAATCTTACAGGTTGGTGATTTGTAAAACGGATACTTCTTTGATGAAGTACGTGGGTAAACTCTCAGAAGCTCGATACCCCCATCATTACCATTTATGAAACGCTGATTTCGCGCAAACTTTGTTGTGTAAGAAATCAAGTTTCTGAGCGATCCTATTTCAGGATCGAACTTCGAAAATGTTACCGTCTCAATTGGATAAAGGTCTAGGTTCCTCATGGTTACTTCCGTTGAGGTTCCGAAGAGACCGTTGCTCTGATAGAATTTATCAAACTGATCGGCTGTCTTTGGATGGATCAACAGCAAGCCATGAAAATGCGGCTTTGAGATCGGGCGCATGAAAGCGTTGTATCGGGAATTCTCATCATCCAAATATAGCTGGAGTAGCGGTTGATATTTCGAATTATTATCGACCGATCGAGAGATAAACATTGACGAAAGGCGATAATAAAATTTATCAAGGGATTCATTTGTAATATTCTGACGCTTTATAGAATAAAAATCGTCAGTGAAGTTTGTATATAACTGTATTGTTACAAAATATAAGGTTTTTTGTAGGTATTTGTTTAAATTGAAGTTATTTGACTTCATATCATGCCCTAAATCAAATTCAATTTTATTGATTATGTTTTCATAGGCATTATTGCATTCAAATACGTGATTTATATTATTTAAGTCCATAATAATTTATCCATTATGTATTTCATTTTATATAGTTTATGAGATTTATTTTAGGTAATAATATTCTATAGCTTTGGCTTCAACCAAAGACATCAAGAAATATATTATTCGGGCTTTATAGCGGCAGCGTCCAAGCAGTATTCTGACAATAGACGCAGAGCCGAAAAGATGATCCAAATTATGTTGTGGTATTTATCAGAGATGTAAAATTCTAAGTTATGATAATATTTAAAATTTAATTATGTAAAAGCCATATCATCGGTAAATTTTCTTATTTTGTTTGAGATGTATGTGATTTTTACATAGGACTCATAATCCCCGTTCTCAGCATATGTTGACTGCAATTCTTTTACATCTTGAAAAAATTTAGAGCGAAAACTTGGGTCTGCAATCAACCGCATCTTATAGTTTATCAATATTCTGGTCCTTTTCTAAATCTGCGCGTCCTTTCTCGTGAGCTTGAGCGAGAGCGTTATATTTCGACTTAAGCGTATAGCCGTTGCCATAGTGGTTCCCGATCACGCCTTGCTTGTGCCCCAAAATTGCATTTGCGAGACGGTCTTCGCATCCACTGTTTCTGAGAAGATCGGCAAGCCGATGCCTAAAGCAGTAAAAGGTCTTGCCGGTATATTGCTTTAGAAATTTTCGTGCAGTCGCACTGACAGTTTCCCCGCCATTGTCACGGCGATATCTCGCAAACCCATTTGGAAAGCGTTTCATCCAAGCCAGGGCTTCACCATAGAGCGGAATCTCCCTATGGCGATCCCCTCCGCTCTTTACCTTCACCCGAAACTCATTCGCATCAATTTTGATGTATGGAATCTCGGCATCCAGAACGATGTCGCTGGAGGTGAGCAAAGCCAACTCTTTGCAGCCAGCACCAGTATACATCGCGACGAAAATGATTGCCTTCAGCTCATCATTCATAGTGCTGCTTTTCAGTCTTAGAGTGATTTCCTCAATTTCCGACTCCGAGAACGCTTTTCGATGGCCTCTTACAGAATCCTCAATCCCTTTGATCTGGAAGGGATTCGGAAGCTCGGGATAGTCAACTTCAAAAACAGCGCTCACAATTTTTCGAAGATGCATAATCTTTTTGTTTGCCGTGGAGGCCGTAATTTTCTTGATCGAGACATCCGAAATAAGCTTGTCCCGAAACCGATATGCATCCCTTTTTGTGAGCTTTCGAACGTCCAAATCCCCAATTGTCTCGACAAGTTCTGTCATCGCGAGCTCAATTGGCTTGTGTGCTTTCTGAAATTCCCGAGGCGTTCGCTTCAAATCCTTGTCTCGCGTGATCTCCTTATATCTAGTGTAGATCTCCTCTATCTTGAGCTTGGAGTTCAGTGCGGATGCTAGAGCTCCAGCCCTAACTTTCGGGTCGCTGGGCAGAGATTGAATGGCATCAAGGTTTGCCCCTACTACCTCGATAAGGTCCGAGACTGGCACGGCTTCGACATCGTCAGGAAACGCACTAATTCCGACATCGGCTGCCAACCTTTTAAATTCAGTAGCGCCGACAAAATCCGGATCTTGAGCCGCCAACTTAAGTATAGAATCGTATTTCTTATCCATCTTATGATAAGAAGCAGTTGCTAACTCAGGATTTTTTGTTCCGAGAGAATATACAAACTCACATTTATTTCCAAATTTATGCCTAAGGTGAGCAGGTATCGCTCTTCTAAAGTAATATACCTCATCGCGTTTATGTAAGTAATTTAATTTCAAATGCTTTCCTTCCAAAGAGATTGAGCCAATGGAGGAGTTTGTACATCAGAATGCCGACGAAGTCAAAATATATTTTCAAATCCGAAAAATCTATACTTTAAATTATCAAACAATGAAAATGTTAAATTACAGCTTTACTTCGATAATAAAAGAAGCGCGAAAGACTAAATAGGCTAAACAGAATAATATGCGCCAGTCGCAAGGGGATTTTGTAGCAGAATTTGTAGCATCGCCGCATCTGCGGCGAGCTAAGCAATTGAATTTAAAGTGAAAACTGCAATAAAATGGCGGAGAGGGTGGGATTTGAACCCACGATACCCTTGCAGGTATGCCGCATTTCGAGTGCGGTGCATTCGACCACTCTGCCACCTCTCCGCATATTTGGTCGGCGCATATGTGTTGCGCGGGGCGGTACATAGCCATAGTCGCGGACGATGGCAAGCGCGAATATTGAAGTCTGTCATGCTTTTGTCTTGACAGTTTTGCCGGCCTCGCGTATCCCGCCTGCGCAGTTGGTGTGGTGTATTCCGTGCCTTGCCGCCTTGCCATAGTGCAGGGTTTCACCGGCAGACAGAATTCTGGGCCTTGGCCTTCGAAATCCCTGCTAAACCTCGACTGAGAAAAAGACGGCCGCTTGCTCTATTGCGGGCAGAGCCGGAACGAACATGAAAGGATATAATATGTTCGCAGTCATCAAGACCGGCGGTAAACAGTACCGTGTGGCAGCAAACGACGTGCTGACCATCGAGAAGCTGGAAGTTACCGCTGGCGAAACCGTAGAATTCACCGAAGTCCTCGTAGTCGGCGAAGGCGCCGATGCTGCGATTGGCGCGCCCTTCGTCAAGGGTGCCTCCGTCAAGGCCGAAGTGGTGGAGCATAACCGCGGCCCGAAGGTCATCTCCTTCAAGAAGCGCCGTCGTCAGAACTCCAAGCGCTCGCGCGGCCATCGCCAGCATCACACGGTTGTCCGTATCACGGACATCGTGGCTGCCCAGTAATCGAACACGAGACAAGGTTTAAAGGAGAACTCCAATGGCACACAAAAAAGCTGGCGGTTCGTCGCGCAACGGTCGTGACTCGCAGTCCAAGCGCCTTGGCGTGAAGAAGTTCGGCGGCGAAGCCGTCATCGCAGGCAACATTATCGTGCGTCAGCGCGGTACCGAATGGCATCCGGGTTCCAACGTCGGCCTCGGCAAGGATCATACGATTTTTGCGCTTACCGCCGGCAATGTGAACTACCGAACGAAGGCCAATGGTCGCGTCTACGTATCTGTAATGCCGAAAGCGGAAGCAGCGGAATAAGCCGGTAGCGCTCTAAAACAGCCGGCGTCTCATCGACCCGGCTGACCGCACTAGGTTCAGTCCAGAAAACAGGGGAGATGGGGCGCCATCTCCCCTTTTTCTTTGTCCAAACAGGAGGACTGAACATGCAAGGCGAATTGTTGAGGGAAGGCCAATCGCGGTCTCCCCGGGAAGACCAAAGGTCTTCCATGGAAAGGCTGAGGCCTGACAGGTCAAGGACCGATTGCCCCGTCTTGTTGTCGGAAAGGCTCGTTTTGCGCGCGCCGCACGAAGACGACATTGACGCCCTTGCCCATCTCGCCAACAACGCCAACGTCGCCACTATGGTATCGCGTATGCCGCACCCTTACACGGTCAATGATGCAGCCGATTTCGTGCGACGCACGAAGGCGGGCGCGATTGGCAAGTGCGTCTATGCGATCACCAAAGCCGACAACGGCGCCTTTCTCGGGTGCTGCGGCATAGAGCCGACCGAAGATCCGGCAACTGTCGAGATCGGTTACTGGCTGGGCGAACCCTATTGGAACAAGGGTTATACGACGGAAGCCGCCCATGCCCTGATCGACATGGTCTTCCGCACGCGCCCTGACGTCGAGCAGATCGACGCCCGCTGCAGGGTGACGAACGTCGCCTCCAGGCGGGTGATCCACAAGTGCGGCTTCCAGTTCCAGGGTTCCGGCCTCGCCGCCTCCCTGGCGCTCGGCAGCAATGTGCCGGTGGAATGGTTCCGGCTCGACCGCAAGACCTGGATCTCGCTGCGAAGCTGGGGGGTTCTGAGATGAACGCCGCAACTTTGCATCGCCGCCAGGATCGTGTCCTGCCGCAGGCAGGCCCGACGCCGGTCATCCGGACGGCTCGGCTGACATTGCGCCCGCATCGTTTGAGTGATGCGGACGCAATCGCCCAGTCGTTGTCGGATTTCGCCGTCACGCGCATGATGGCTCGCGTGCCGACACCCTATGACCGGCAAGATGCGCTGGACTGGCTCGTCCCCCGCGCATCCGGCGTCACCAGCGACTGGGCGCTGGCCATAACCGAACGCGACGATGTCCATATCGGCGTCGTGTCGCTCGAACTCAGGCACGGCCGCTGGCATCTCGCCTACTGGCTGAACCGCTACTACTGGCAGCGGGGCATCATGGGCGAGGCGGTTGCCGCAACGCTTGAGCGTTTCGGCCGCCGCATGCCCGATACCGCCGTCCACTCCGGCGTCTTTGCCGATAACCCGGCCTCGCTGAAGCTGCAGTCGAGGCTCGGCTTCGGCATCACCGGTTGCACGGAGATCTACAGCTTCGCGCGCAGCACCATGGTCCCTCATATCGAGACCGTGCTGATGCCGGGAATGCTGCAGGGACCGCAAGCTGCCTGAGTAAGGGCCGCCTGATTGAAGGCTGCCTGATCAACAAACCATCGCCGGACGCTTTCGTTCGGCGATGGTCGCAATTCACTCGATCTCGATCCAGACAGGAAAGTGATCGGACCCCTCCGCCCCGACATCGACATGGGCGGATTTTAGCCGGCTAACAAAGCCGGCATTGATGAAGCAGTAATCGAGATGCATGCGCCTCTGAGGATTTCCGGATTCGACCCAGCTGTAGCGATCGCCTGCATGCCAGCCGACGGCATCGAGCGCGTCGATCGGCGTGTCGAAGCGCGCCGTCCGGCCGTAGAATCCGTCCTTGTGGCCGACGCAGGCGATATATTCCGGCGATTCCGGCACCATGTTGAAATCGCCCATCATCACGTAATCCTCCGGCAACGGCGGATCGACGAGATTGATTTCGGCGCCGCCGGTCAGGGTGCCGCCCTCGGCGACGAAGCCGTGAACGCGATCCCTGATATAAGAAATCTGCGCGATGCGCTCGTCTGGAGAGACGTGATCGAGATGGACGGAATAGACGCGCAACGCGCCGGCGGGCGTCTCAATGACGGCCTCGGTCGCGCCACGCTGCAGATTGAGTTTCCCGACCGTTCGGGTGCGCGGCAGAAGCAGCGTGCGGGTCGACAGAACAGGCCAGCGCGACAGGACCATGTTGCCGAACTGATGCCGGCGGGAAATCGCCCGGCCGTTTTCTATGACAGTCTCGGCGTGAAGATCGAAGGCCGGGCCATAGGCGGAGAAATAGTCCGGCAGCAGATCTTCGATGGCGGCAACCATATCGACGCCGCCATTGGCGGGCGAGCCGCGGGTTACTTCCTGCAGGGCGATGATATCGGCGCCGGTGAGGTTCCCGACGATCCGCTCGAGATCGTATCGGCCGTCGAGACCGAACCCGTACTGTATGTTATAGCTTACGAGCTTCACGATAATCTTTGACCTCCGGCTGAACCGCCTATATCGAAGGCGGCATGACGGGACAACTGGACACCGAGTGGCAGAAGTAAAATGAAATTTCTCGACGAAGCAAAGGTCTATATTCGGTCTGGTGATGGTGGCGCAGGCAGCGTCTCCTTCCGCCGCGAGAAGTTCATCGAATTCGGCGGACCGGACGGTGGTGACGGCGGCCGCGGCGGCGATGTCTGGGCGGAGGCCGTCAACGGCCTGAATACGCTCATCGATTTTCGCTTCCAGCAGCATTTCAAGGCCCAGATCGGCACGCACGGCATGGGCAGGAACCGCACCGGCGCCAATGGCGGCGACGTGACGCTCAAGGTTCCCGTCGGCACCCAGATCTTCGAGGAAGACCAGGAAACGCTGATCTGCGACCTGACGGAGGAAGGCCAGCGGTTCCGCATCGCGACCGGCGGCAATGGCGGCTTCGGCAACGCGCATTTCAAGACCTCGACCAACCAGGCACCCGATTGGGCCAATCCGGGTCTACCGGGCGAAGAAAAGACCATCTGGCTGCGGCTGAAGCTGATTGCCGATGCCGGGCTCGTCGGATTGCCCAATGCCGGCAAGTCGACCTTCCTCGCAGCGGTCACCCGCGCGCGACCGAAGATCGCCAATTATCCCTTCACGACACTGCACCCGAACCTCGGTGTCGCAACCGTCGACGGCAACGAATTCATTCTTGCAGACATCCCCGGCCTGATCGAGGGCGCCCATGAAGGCGTCGGCATCGGCGACCGTTTCCTCGGCCATGTCGAGCGCACGCGCGTTTTGCTGCATCTCGTGTCCGCCCAGGAGGAAAAGGTCGGCAAGGCCTATAAGACGGTCAAGCACGAGCTTGAGGCCTATGGCAACGATCTTATCGAAAAGCCGGAGATCGTCGCCCTGTCGCAGATCGACGTGCTGGACGAAGAGACGCTGAAGAAGAAGACGCGGGAACTGGCGCGCGCCTGCGGCAGCAAGCCGTTCCTAATTTCGGCGATAACCGGCCGCGGCATGACGGAAGTGCTGCGCGCGCTGCGCGAAATCATCGCCGAGACCAAGAGCGAGATCGACAAGCCCGCCAAGGCTGTAAAAACGCGCCATCGCGACATGATCCTGTCAGACGAGGACGACGACGCGGCAGATGAGGACGAGCAGGCATGACAAGCCGCAAACCGCTCGACCGCTACCGCCGCATCGTCATCAAGATCGGCTCGGCCCTTCTTGTCGATCGCAAGACAGGGCTGAAAAAGAGCTGGTTGGACGGCATTTGCGCCGACATTGCCGGCCTCAAGGCCAAGGGTGTCGATGTGCTCGTGGTTTCATCCGGCGCCATCGCGCTCGGCCGTTCGGTGCTCGACCTGCCCTCCGGCGCGTTGAAACTGGAAGAAAGCCAGGCGGCGGCGGCGGTCGGCCAGATTGCCCTTGCCCGCGCCTGGTCGGAAAGCCTGTCGCATGACGGCATCGTTGCCGGCCAGATCCTGCTGACACTTGGAGATACGGAAGAGCGTCGCCGCTATCTCAATGCCCGCGCCACCATCAACCAGCTTCTGAAGATCGGCGCCGTGCCGATCATCAACGAGAACGACACCGTCGCGACCAGCGAAATCCGCTATGGCGACAATGATCGCCTCGCCGCTCGCGTCGCGACAATGACCGGCGCCGACCTGCTGATCCTGCTCTCGGATATTGACGGGCTTTACACAGCGCCTCCGCATCTCGATCCTGATGCCCGGTTCTTGGAAACGATCGCCGAGATCACGCCCGAGATCGAGGCGATGGCCGGCGGGGCGGCATCGGAGCTGTCGCGCGGCGGCATGCGCACCAAGATCGATGCCGGCAAGATCGCGACCGGGGCCGGCTGCGCGATGATCATTGCCTCCGGCAAGACCGACAATCCGCTGAGCTCGATCGAAAACGGCGCGCGCTCCTCGTGGTTTGCCCCTTCGGGCACGCCGGTGACCGCCCGCAAGACCTGGATTGCCGGGCAATTGCAGCCCGCCGGCGCGTTGCATGTCGACGAAGGCGCGGTGACAGCACTCGGGTCAGGCAAGAGCCTGCTTCCGGCAGGCGTGCGCAGCATTTCCGGCCAGTTCGGCAGAGGCGACACCGTCGCCGTCATCGGTCCCGGCGGACGGGAGATCGCCCGCGGTCTGGCCGGCTACGATGCGGACGAGGCGCGCCAGATCACCGGTCGCAAATCATCGGAGATCGAGGCCATCCTCGGCTATCCCGGCCGCGCCGCAATGGTCCATCGTGATGATCTGGTCATGACAGCATATGTGAAGACGAAGGACGAAGCCCATGCTTGATAAGGTCGCAGCAGCCGCAGAGATCGACGCTCTCATGAACGAGATCGGCCGTAAGGCACGGGCTGCATCGCGACCATTGGGCTTTGCTTCGACAAAGGACAAGGACAAGGCGCTCAACGCCATGGCGGATGCCATCCTGGCGAACAGGGATCACATCCTTTCGGAAAATGCCAAGGACCTTGAGGATGTTAAGGGCACGGATATGCTCGCCTCCTTCGTCGATCGTCTGACGCTCAATGAGAAGCGCGTCGACGAAATGGCCGAAGGCATTCGCGCCATCGCCGCGCTGAAGGATCCGGTCGGCGAAGTCATTGCCGCCTGGGACCGCCCGAACGGCCTGAAGATCGAACGCACCCGCACGCCGCTCGGCGTCATCGGCGTGATCTTCGAGAGCCGCCCCAATGTAACGGCCGATGCAGGTGCACTGTGCCTCAAGGCCGGCAACGCCGTCATCCTCCGCTGCGGCACGGATTCCCGGCGCTCGTCGCAGGCGATCCATGCCTGCCTCGTCCAAGGCTTGAAGGCTGCCGGGCTTCCGGAACATGCCATTCAGCTCGTGCCTGTCAGCGACCGCGCTGCCGTCGGCGCCATGCTTCGCGGCCTTCAAGGGACGATCGACGTCATCGTTCCGCGCGGCGGCAAGAGCCTCGTTGCCCGCGTCCAGAACGAAGCACGCGTGCCGGTTTTCGCTCATCTCGAAGGTCTCTGCCACATCTATGTCGACAAATCCGCCGACCTCGACATGGCAAGGACGATCATCGTCAACGCCAAGATGCGCCGCACCGGCGTCTGCGGCTCGGCCGAGACTTTGCTGGTCGACAAGGCCGTCGCCTCGACCCATCTGAAGCCGCTGCTCGATGCACTGGCCGCCGCCGGATGCGAAATCCGGGCATCGGCCGACGTTCTCAGCCTCGTGCCCGGGCTCAAGCCTGCCACGGAAGAAGACTGGTCGACCGAATATCTCGACGCGATCATATCTGTCGCGCTCGTCGACGGCATTTCCGGCGCCATTGGCCATATCAATACCTATTCCTCGAACCACACGGAAGCCGTGCTTGCCGAGGACCCCGAAGTGGTCGAGCGTTTCTTCACGGAAATCGACTCGGCCATTCTGCTGCACAATGCGTCTACGCAGTTCGCCGATGGCGGCGAATTCGGCATGGGGGCGGAGATCGGCATTGCGACCGGCAAGATGCATGCGCGCGGCCCCGTCGGGGTGGAGCAGCTGACGTCCTTCAAATATCGCGTACGGGGCAATGGACAGATTCGGCCCTGAAGTGCACGTCGACGAGGTTGATCGCCGTTATCTGCGCATGCCGCATACGGAGCGCGGGATGGTGGTCGGTCTTTTTGGTGGATCGTTCAATCCACCCCATCTCGGCCACGCCCTTGTCGCCGAGATCGCCATCCGCCGCCTGAATCTTGATCAGCTCTGGTGGATGGTTACGCCAGGCAATCCGCTGAAGAGCCGCAACCATCTGGCGCCGCTTGCCGAACGTATCGCGCTCAGCGAAGCGATCGCGCCCGGTCCGCGCGTCAAGGTCACCGCCTTCGAGCAGGCATTGGGTGTGAGCTACACGGCCAATACGCTCGCCCGCGTCAAGGCCCGCAATCCCCATGTCCATTTCATATGGATCATGGGTGCCGACAGCCTGAACACCTTCCACCACTGGCAGAAATGGCAGCAGATCGCCCGGACCTTTCCGATCGCCGTCATCGATCGTCCCGGCTCGACGCTCTCCTATCTCTCGGCCAAGATGGCAAAGACGTTCCACTATGCGCGGATCGACGAGGATGATGCCGGTGTTTTGTGGAAGAAGCGCGCTCCGGCCTGGACCTTCATTCACGGTCGCCGCTCGGCATTGAGCTCGACGGCTCTGCGCGCTGCCCAGTAAAGGCCGGCCGGCTTATTTCTTTTGCGGAAATTCCAAAAATGAAGAGGCCCGACGAGGGAGGAGATTCGTCGGGCCTTCAAACCTGATCGGCAACTGGGAGGAGGAGTGTTGCCGATCCAACGAAACGGCTATGGGAGGAGGAGATCGCCGTTTCGATGTTTAAGTTTTACCATAAGCGATGAGAAATAAAACATACGATAGCGCATTGCAGCAATGCATACACGTCATGCCTCGCCTAATTCCATGCCCAAAAAATGCTTCTTTCGTATCAGTTTCGCCTAAAGATTATCCTCCATGGTAAGTATATGCCGCCAGATTCGCTCAAAACCCACGAATCGTAACGTTGCGCATCATAGCGTGAACGAATCCGCTCCGAATCACCTGTCAAAGCTATGCAACTGGCGAATGCTTCAGAGGCGAGCTGATCCATCCGGATGCAAAACCCCATCAATTTCGTAGACTTAGGCCGCTGTATTTTTTGAAATACATCCCTAGTCAAAGCTCGGGGGCCGTTATATTCCTCGAAATATGTCGATCTCAGGAGAGAAACAAATGGCCTTCCGCCGCCGCCAATGGATCAAGCTTGCAAGTGCCGCCCTTTCTGCCGCATGGCTGGGAATTGCTGCCGTTCCGGCACCCGCCCATGCTGCTGACAAAATTGTTGTCTTTGCAGCCGCCAGCATGAAGAACGCACTCGACAACATGGATGCCGCCTTCACCAAGGAGACCGGCAAGGAAGTAACCGTTTCCTATGCCGCAAGTGGCGCGTTGGCAAAGCAGCTTGAAAATGGCGCCCCCGCCGATGTCTTCATCTCGGCCGATACCGACTGGATGGATTACGTCACCAAGAAAAAGCTGATCAAGGACGGCACCCAGGTTAACCTTCTCGGCAACCAGATCGTCTTGGTCGCCGCCAAGGACAAGGCAAAGCCTGTCGAGATCAAGCAGGGCATGGACCTCGCCGGTCTGCTCGGCGACGGACGCCTTGCCATGGGCGAGCCCAAGTCGGTGCCTGCGGGCAAGTATGGCCAGGCCGCACTGGAAAAGCTCGGCCTCTGGTCCTCCGTCGAAAAGAAGGTCGCCGGCGCAGAAAGCGTACGCGCTGCGCTTGCGCTCGTTTCGCGCGGCGAAGCGCCTTACGGCATAGTCTATCAGACGGACGTCTCTTCCGATCCGGGCGTCGCCATCGCCGGTACATTCCCGGAAGACAGCCATCCGCCGATCATCTACCCGGTCGCCATCACTGCCGACAGCAAGAACCCGGATACGCAGGCCTATTTCGATTACATGAAATCGGCTAAGGCTGCTCCGTTCTTCGAGCATGAAGGCTTCACGATACTGAAGTGAGCATTTCGCTTACTTGATATCGGTCGGATTTGCGCAGGCTCGCTTCACATGGCGGGCCTGAATTGTTTTGGCGAGGCTATATCTTGGACGCATTGGGCCTGAGCAGCGACGAATGGACGGCGATTTTCCTCAGCCTGCGCGTCTCTACAGTCGCGATGCTGGCGAGCTTGCCCTTCGGGATTGCCGCGGCGCTGTTGCTGGCGCGCGGCAAATTCTGGGGCAAATCGATCTTCAATGGCGTCGTCCATCTCCCCTTGATCCTGCCGCCCGTCGTCACCGGTTTCCTTCTTCTCATCCTCTTTGGCCGTAAAGGGCCGATCGGCGCCCTTCTCGACCAGTATTTCGGGATCGTCTTTTCTTTCCGCTGGACTGGAGCCGCACTCGCCTGTGCTGTCATGGGCTTCCCGCTGATGGTCAGAAGCATCCGGTTGTCGATCGAAGCGGTCGATCGCAAGCTGGAGGAGGCAGCCGGAACATTGGGCGCGAGCCCCGCCTGGACCTTCGCGACGATCACCCTGCCCTTGATCCTGCCTGGCATCATCGCCGGCATGATCCTTTCCTTTGCCAAGGCCATGGGTGAATTCGGCGCGACCATCACCTTCGTCTCCAACATTCCCGGCGAAACCCAGACCCTGTCGGCGGCGATCTATACCTTCACCCAAGTACCGGGCGGCGATGCCGGGGCCCTGCGATTGACCCTGATCTCGGTGGTCATCTCCATGGCGGCTCTCCTTGCCTCCGAATTCCTTGCTTATCTCATCGGCCGCCGGGTGGATTTCGAATGACATTGACCGTCGATATCGGCCATCGGCTGGGCACCTTCTCGCTCGACGCAGCTTTTACTTCGGAGAGCGGCGTCACCGCCCTCTTCGGTCGCTCCGGCTCCGGCAAGACATCGATGGTCCGCATCATCGCCGGGCTGATGCGGCCGGATCGCGGCAGCGTCGTCTTCGACGGCAGGGTGCTTGCAGATGCCGAAAAGCGCATCTTCGTGCCGCGCCACCGCCGGCACTTCGGCTATGTCTTTCAGGAGGCCCGGCTCTTCCCGCATCTGACCGTCCGGCAGAACCTCAGCTACGGCCGCTGGTTTGCGCCAAAGGCCGAGCGAAGCGAAAATCTCGATCAGGTCGTCGACCTGCTCGGCATCGAGGCCCTGTTGGATCGCCGACCCGGCAAGCTTTCCGGCGGCGAGAAGCAGCGCGTCGCAATCGGTCGCGCCCTCCTCTCCTCGCCAAGGCTGCTTTTGATGGATGAGCCGCTTGCAGCGCTCGACGACGCCCGCAAGGCAGAAATCCTGCCCTATCTCGAGCGATTGCGCGACGAAACCAAGATCCCGATCGTCTATGTTAGCCACTCCATCGCCGAGGTCGCGCGGCTTGCCAGCCATGTGGTCGTCATGCGTGACGGCAGGGTAGAGACAACAGGATCGCCGGTGGACGTCTTCAGCCAACCCGCGGCATCGCAGGTCTCAGACCGCCGCGAAGCCGGCGCCTTGATAGAGGGCCGCGTCGAGGATGTGTTGGGGGATCATGGACTGACGGTCGTCGCGTTGAAGGCCGGCCATCTCTTTGTTCCCGGCCGATCACCCGCGGTCGGCAAGACCGTCCGCGTGCATATTCCGGCCCGCGACGTCATGCTGGCGACAAGTCGCCCCGAGGGTCTCAGCGCCCTTAATATACTGGAAGGCAGGATCGACTTCATCGGAGGGGTCGTCGATGGAATGCTTGAAGTGCGGATCGACTGCGCCGGTGATTCCATTCTCGTTCGCCTGACGCGACTTTCCCTCGAGCGGCTTAATCTGAGCGTCGGCAAATCCGTATTCGCGATCATAAAGACGGTGGCGCTCGAAGCCTGAAACATAGGGGCCTGAAATCTACGAACCTGCCGGCGGCTCCTTGCTTCGGTTCGCCTCCAGCCAATCGAGTTCTCCGGCAAGCGCCTGCTCCAGGACGGCTTCCATATGTCGGAAGCGCTGCAGCAGCTCCTCGCCGAACGCGGTCAACGCAGCCCCTCCGCCTTTCTGGCCGCCACGCTGTGATTCGACCACGGGTTCACGGAACATCCGGTTGAGGTCGCTGATCAACAGCCATGCGCGGCGATAGGACATGTCCATCGCGCGGCCGGCGGCCGAGATCGAGCCGGTTTCTCTTATATGTTCAAGGAGTTCCATCTTGCCGCGACCGAGCCGATCCGCGGGCGGAAAGTCGATCCGCAGGACAAGCCGGAGAGAATGTTGCAAGGCGTCGCTCATCTATGTGTTTTCACCACTTCCTGTCGATTTTTACCTCTGCTCCTGGCCGCCCTGCATTGTCAAATCATGGCCTTTGCAGATTAGCTGGGCAACTGCTCGCAATTTCGCTAAAGAAGCGGCGAAATGTGAACAGAAACGCAGTTCAGGGCGTAAAGTGACCATGGTTGCGTCTTGAAACGTTAACGGATTGATGCCTATCTTTATACATGATTTGGGCAGCCGCCCGGATCAACGAAGCGCATGTTCTGTTATTTCAGGAAAGGAAAAGCACTGACAACAGTACACGCCAAGGGAAGGACGCAAGTCATTGTCCCGAAGAGCCCGGAACGTGGCGCCGATGCCGCTGCCCGCGCCCTGCAAGCCGTCCTCGTCAGCCTCGAGGATTCCAAAGCTGAAGATATCGTCACCATCAACATCGCTGGAAAGTCCGCGCTCGGAGACTACATGGTAGTCGTATCCGGACGCTCGAACAGGCATGTCCTGGCGATCACCGATCACCTCATCACCGACCTTAAGGACGACGGATACGGCAACGCCCGTGTCGAAGGTGCGGAAGCAGGCGATTGGGTGCTGATTGACACCGGTGACATCATTGTCCATGTGTTCCGCCCTGAAATCCGCGAGTTCTACAACATCGAGAAGATGTGGGCCGCGCCGGATATCGACGAGAGCAAGCTGCACTGACAGGTTCCTGAGTTTTCCGGGACCCGGCACGCGAAGCTGAACGGCCGGTCGACATCTTCCGGCAGATGGCGATGTTGCGCTGCTTTGAACGCAGCGCAAGTTGGGAGCGGGAATGCGCATTGGGCTTTTTGCTGTGGGACGGTTGAAAACCGGCCCTGAAAAGGATCTTGCGGCCCGTTATTTCGATCGGTTTGCCAAGGCCGGCCCGGCGATCGGCCTCGAACTTGCGCGCATGACCGAAGTCACCGAAAGCCGTGCATCGAGCAGCGACACGCGCAAACGCGAGGAAGCAGCCCAGCTGCAAAAGGCGCTCCCCGAAGGCGGCATCCTTGTTCTGCTCGACGAGCGCGGCAAGGCTTTCGACAGTGAATCCTTTGCAGAATTTCTGGGAAATTATCGCGATCAGGGCAAGCGCGATCTGACGATCGCGATCGGCGGTGCCGATGGGCTCGACCCCTCTCTTTACGACAAGGCGGACGCCACAATCTGCCTCGGCAAAATGACCTGGCCGCACCAACTCGTGCGCATCCTGATTGCCGAGCAACTCTATCGCGCCGTCACTATTTTGTCCGGCCACCCCTATCATCGGGCATAATATTAAACAATCGCTCACACAGGATTGTTTTGATTCAGTCTGCGGAATTGGCCATGCTTCTTGGCTAATCGCAGCAAATCAGCTTAGTTTCCGCGCGATTGAAAATTGGCCCGTATTGGATGACGCCTGCCCCGAAGACGCTTTTCCGCCTGTTGCCGCCTTTTGCGGCGTGCCTTGGCATGGGCATCCTTATGATATCGGCGGTCAATTCCGGCAGCATTGCCATTGCGCAGGATTCCGACGTTGCGGCTGATCAAAACCAGCCAGGATCGCCCGACGATCGCGAAGCGGCCGCGCCACCGGCAAGCGGACAGCCGGCAGATCCGGCCGCTGAACTGACCGAGAAGCGCAACCAGACGCGCGCCGAGCTGGACGCCCTGTCGAAGACCATCACGCTGTCGGCCGACAAGACCAAGGAGCTGCAGGACAGCATTGCCGCGCTCGACAAGAGCAGCGCCAGCCTGCGCCAGGCACTGATCGATTCCGCCACCCGCCGCAAGGAGATGGATGGCAAGATCCAGCAGAGCGAGAAAACCCTCACCGACCTGAAGGTGAAGGAGGACGCCATCCGCCAGTCGCTGCACGAACGGCGCGGTCTACTTGCGGAAGTCCTGGCGGCGCTGGAGCGCATGGGCCGCAATCCGCCGCCGGCCCTGCTGGTGACGCCCGACGATGCGCTCGCTTCCGTTCGCAGCGCCATCCTTCTCGGCGCCGTGGTACCGGGCATGCGCAAGGCGACCGACAAGCTCGTGGCCGACCTTACCGATCTCTCCAAGCTTCAGGCCGCCGCCGCCGCCGAGAAATCGGATCTCACAGCGACGATGACCAACAGCCTGGAAGAGGAGCGCCGAATGGACCTCCTCATCGCTGAAAACGACAAGCACAGCAAGGAAAACAGCGCCCAGTTGGATGCGGAGCGCAAGCGCTCCGAGGAGCTGGCAAGCCAGGCAACCAGTCTAGAGGGCCTCGTAGCCTCGCTGGAAAGCCAGATCGGCTCGGTTCGAGACGCCGCCGCAGCCGCCCGGCAGGAACAGGCGCGCCGGGAGCAACTCACCGATGAGCAGCGCGAGCAGGCCAAGGCGCTTGCCGAAAGCGGTGTGCCCGATAAAAACCGCATTGCGCCCGCATATCCCTTCTCCGACCTTAAAGGGAAGCTGGAGCTGCCTGTGGCAGGCGATATTCTCCGTCAATTCGGTGACGATGACGGAACGGAACATGCGGCCGCGGGCGTGACGATCGCGACTGGCCCCGAAGCGCTGGTGACGGCGCCGGCAGACGGAACGGTGGTATTCGCCGGTGCCTTCCGCAGCTACGGCCAGATGGTAATCCTCGATACTGGTGACGGCTATCACATGGTGCTTTCGGGCATGGATGCGATCAAGACGCGTCAGGGCAAGTTTGTCTTCGCTGGCGAACCGCTTGCTGTCATGGGCGAAAAAAGAGTCGCGAGCGCGACCGCATTGGCGCTGGAAACAGATCGGCCAACGCTTTACATTGAATTTCGAAAAGATGGAAAACCGGTCGATTCCCGACCTTGGTGGACCACCAAAGATACTGGAAAGGCACGCAATGATACGTAGGGCTTCACTTGTTCTCGCCGGTGCATTGATGGGTGCGACCGCGATGGGCGTCATCTATTCTGCAGTGCTGCCGGCTGAAGCGGCCGGCGCATCCACCTACAAGGAATTGTCGATCTTCGGCGATGTCTTTGAACGTGTCCGCGCGCAATACGTGACCCCGCCTCAGGAAGACAAGCTTATCGAAGCCGCCATCAACGGCATGCTTGCCTCGCTCGACCCACATTCGAGCTATATGAACGCCAAGGATGCCGAAGACATGCGCACCCAGACCAAGGGTGAGTTCGGCGGTCTCGGCATCGAAGTCACCATGGACAATGATCTGGTCAAGGTCATCACCCCGATCGACGACACTCCTGCCGCCAAGGCTGGCGTTCTTGCCGGAGACTATATCACGGCCATCGACGGCCAGTCCGTTCGCGGCCTGAAGCTCGAAGACGCCGTTGAAAAGATGCGCGGCGAAGTCAAGACTCCGATCAAGCTGACACTGATGCGCAAGGGCGTCGACAAGCCGATCGACATCACTGTCATCCGCGACGTCATCGCCGTTGCTGCCGTCAAGTCGCGCGTCGAGGGCGATGTCGGCTATCTCCGCATCATATCCTTCACCGAAAAGACGACGCCAGATCTCGAAGCAGCGATCGCCAAGATCAAGCAGCAGGTTCCGGCCGACAAGCTCAAGGGCTATGTGCTCGACCTTCGCCTCAACCCGGGCGGCCTGCTCGACCAGGCGATCAACGTTGCCGATGACGTTCTCGAGCGCGGCGAAGTGGTTTCCACCCGCGGCCGCAACCCGGATGAAACCCGCCGCTTCAACGCCGGCCCGGGCGACCTGACGGACGGCAAGCCGATCATCGTTCTGATCAACGGAGGCTCGGCCTCCGCTTCGGAAATCGTCGCCGGCGCTCTCCAGGATCTGCGTCGCGCGACCGTTCTCGGCACGCAATCCTTCGGCAAGGGCTCGGTCCAGACGATCATCCCGCTCGGCGCAAGCGGCGAGAATGGCGCGCTGCGTCTGACGACGGCGCTCTATTACACGCCATCGGGCCGCTCGATCCAGGGTACCGGCATCACGCCTGACATCAAGGTTGACGAGCCGCTGCCGGACGATCTGAAGGGCAAGCTGGTGACCGAAGGCGAATCCAGCCTGCGCGGCCACATCAAGGGCCAGAACGAGACCGACACCGGTTCCGGCTCTGCCGCCTATGTCCCGCCGGATCCGAAGGACGACGTCCAGCTCAATTATGCGCTCGACCTTCTGCGTGGCGCCAAGACCGATCCGGCCTTCCCGCCGAACCCGGAAAAGGCCGTATCCTCTAAGTAATCTCAAGGGCGCCGGGCCGGAAACAGCCCGGCGCTTCACACTATCGACTGGACGGTTTCCCGATCGGGGCGGGCACGGAAATTGGGAACGGATTTGCATGCACCCCTGGGCCAGAATCGCCCCCCTGGCCGCAAGCGACGGCCTTGGCCTTTCGGCCGCATTCTCGCCGGCCTGTGCCTCATGGCGGTCGCCGGATTCTCGCTTTATTCATCCCTGACAAAAGACCCATTGCAGAAGACTGAGCCGGTCGAGACGGCGCAGAAGGCGGCACCGCAGCCGGACGCCGACAAATCGAACCCAAATGCGGATGCCGGCAAAGCCACGATGAAACAGGCCGACCCGCAATCCGGCGCCAATGTTCAGCGAACGCTGACCGGCGACGGCTCTGTCGTAACCACCTTCAGCCCGCGACCGCGCGACGGCTCCGGCCCTGTCATCATCGACGCCAATCAGGTGGGCCAGGATCCGCGCATGGCGGGGATGCCCAACGATGCTCTGCTGGAGGATTCGCCCTACGGCAAGCTGCCGATCGTCGGCCCGAATGGTCTAAGGCCCATGGAGCAATATGCGCGGCCATGGTCCGGCGCCCGTGGGACGCGCATTGCGATTGTCGTGAGCGGCCTTGGCCTTAGCCAGACCGGCACGCAGCGGGCGATCGAGAAACTGCCGGAGGAAGTGACCCTTGCCTTTGCCGCAAGCGGCAACAGCCTGCAGCGCTGGATGCAGGAGGGACGCCGCAACGGCCACGAAATCCTGATGCAAGTGCCCTTCGAACCCTTCGACTATCCCGGCAACAATCCCGGTCCCGACACGCTGCTCACATCGCAACCGGTAGCGAAGAATATCGAAGAGCTGCACAAGGCCATGGGCGAAATCACCAATTACACAGGCATCATGAACTATCTCGGCGGCCGCTTCCTGTCGAATTCTGATGCGCTTGAGCCAGTCATGCGCGACATCGGCAAACGCGGCTTGCTCTTCCTCGACGACGGCTCCTCGGCGCAATCGAAATCCGGCACGATCGCCAAGGCTCTCTCCGTTCCCCACGGCTTTGCCGATGTGCAATTGGACGGCGAACTGCAGACCGATGCCATCATGAAGAAGCTGGATGAGCTGGAGCGGATTGCCCGCCGCAACGGCTCGGCGATCGGTGTCGCCTCCGCCTTCGACGAAAGCATCGATGCCATCAGCAAATGGAGCGAGGGCGCGGCCATGCGCGGCATCGAGATCGTTGGTGTCTCCGCCCTTGTCGACGATCCCGAACACCCCTGATCCGCAGGAGAAACCGATGAGCAAGACCCCAGAACCCATCAAGGCAGAGGATCTGCCCTACCGGCCATGCGTCGGCGTGATGATCTTGAACAGCCAGGGCCTCGTCTGGGCCGGACGGCGCATACCCGACGGCAATTCCGAATATGATGGCTCGCCGCAGCTCTGGCAGATGCCGCAGGGCGGCATCGACGACTGCGAAGACCCGCTAGAGGCCGCCTATCGCGAACTCTACGAGGAAACCGGCATGAAGACGGTGAGCCTGCTTGCGGAGGCAAAAGACTGGATCAACTACGACCTGCCGCCGCAACTGATCGGCATCGGCCTGAAGGGCAAGTTTCGCGGCCAGACGCAGCGCTGGTTCGCCTTCCGCTTCGAAGGTGATGATAGCGAGATCGCCATCAATCCGCCGCCGGGCGGTCACGAGGCCGAATTTGACGCCTGGGAATGGAAACCGATGACCGATCTGCCGGGACTGATCGTTCCCTTCAAGCGCGCCGTCTATGATCAGGTCGTTGCCGAATTCCAGCATCTGGCAGGCCTGCCCGCCGTTGACGACTGAAGCTGCAGAGCGCCGTCAAAAAGAAACGCCACGCTTGAGAGAGCGTGGCGTTTCTTTTCAGGATGGAACAGGCCTGGTCAAAACCCTGGCCGAAAGGCGCTTACTCAGCCTCGTCCGCCGAATCGGCGTTCAACTGGCCGTATTTCGTTTCGCCGATCTTGTTGAGCAGATCGATCTGGGTCTCGAGGAAATCGATGTGACCTTCCTCATCGGAAAGAAGTTCCTCGAACAGCTTCATGGAGACGAAGTCCCCGAGATCGTGACAGATTTCGCGTGATTTCTTGTAGGCCGTCCGAGCGTCGTATTCGCCGGCAAGGTCAGCTTCCAGCACTTCCTTGACATTCTGGCCGATCCGCAACGGCGCCAGCGTCTGGAGGTTCGGATGGCCTTCCAGGAAGATGATGCGGGCAACAAGGCGGTCGGCGTGGTGCATCTCTTCGATGGACTCGGCACGCTCTTTCTTGGCGAGCTTCGTATATCCCCAGTCTTCGAGAAGGCGATAATGGACCCAATATTGGTTGACTGCACCGAGTTCGAGAAACAGCGCCTCGTTAAGCCGCTCGATGACTTTTTTGTCGCCTTTCAATGTCCGCTCTCCTGTTCTCTTCATGGAATTGTCTCAGGCGGGACATGAAATCAAATATTTCCGCTTCCGTCGAGTGGCGACGGGCGTGATATTCCTCGGTCGTCTTGATGATCAGATCGACGACACCAGGGAAGCAGCCGCAGCAGCGGCCGCGCTTTTCCATGGCATGATATACTTTTGCAGGAACGATGAGCTGCCAACAATCTTCATCAAGGAAGGCGTTGATGACGTCTTTGATTTCCTTGTCGGTAATGTAATTGCAACTGCAGACCAGCATTCTCGTTCAGTCCGTCAAACATGACATTGTCTATCCTCTTTAATTGCTAAAGAAGAGGTCCGCTGTCAAGAAAGATTCATGATTTTTCCGCAGCGACCCTGTTGCGCATTGTCACATCGGCGTGACGCGGGCCGGGAATCAATGGAAATTGCGGCCCTTCGGCATGACCTCGGCAGTCTCGCCAGCATCGCTGCTGCCATCTGTCGCCGCCGGGGGAAGCAATGGGAGGGCTCTATTTGCATTCCGCGAAAATTTCCGCTCCCGTTGATCCATTCCCGGATACACCACTTCATCCGAGCGAGGATTGATGCCGAAGCGTCTGGCCTCGCGCTGCAGGATGCCAAGGGCCGAGGTCATGTCCTCGATATGGTCGACAACGACATGGATGACACCACTCTGGCTCTGCAGGCGACCCCGGATCTTGACCAGACGCGCGCCCATAACGACGGGACGGTACTTTTCGAAGGCTTTTGGCCAGACAATGGCATTCGAGACGCCCGTTTCATCTTCAAGTGTCATGAAGATCACTCCCTTTGCCGATCCCGGCCGCTGACGCACAAGGACAAGCCCGGCAATCGTCACCATCCTGCCATTCGCAACAGTGAGGAGATCGACACTGCGCGTAATGCCCATCTGCACAAACCGCTCACGCAGGAAGGAAACCGGATGGGCCTTCAGGGAGAGTGACAGGTAGCGGTAATCCTCGATCACCTGCTCGCCCTGCAGCATGGCGGGGAGAGAAACGGCAGGCTCGATCTGCAGATCCGTAGACCCCGCGACGTCGAATAGCGGCAGCTTTTCCGCAGCACTCTTCACATCCAGCGCGCGCACCTCCCATAGGGCCTGCCGCCGTCCAAGGCCGAGAGAGCCGAAGGCATCCGCATCCGCCAACCGCTCGATATCGGCCTTATCAAGGCCCGATCGCAGCCAGAGATCACGGACGGAGACATAGCCGGCTCCCCTATTCTTGAAAAAGTCGTCCAGCGCTTTTTCCGACAATCCCTTGATTTGCCGTAAACCAAGACGCACCGCATGCCGCGTCTTGATGACCTCCCGCATATCGGCATGCCTGAAATCGACCCTCGCTTGATCGAACTCGGCTTCTTCCAGAAGGCAATCCCAGTCCGAAAAATTGATATCGACCGGCCGGATCTCGACCCCGTGCTCGCGCGCATCGCGAACGAGTTGGGCAGGTGCATAAAAGCCCATGGGCTGCGAATTCAGCATCGCCGCACAGAAGACATCGGGGTAATACGCCTTCATCCAGGACGAGGCATAGACGAGGAGCGCAAAGGAGGCCGCATGGCTTTCGGGAAAGCCGTACTCGCCGAAGCCCTTGATCTGGTTGAAACATTGCTGCACGAATTCGAGCGGATAGTTATTCGAAAGCATGCCGTTGATGAATCTTCTTTCAAAATTATTGATCGTCCCCGTTCTCTTGAAGGTGGCCATCGCCCGTCGCAGACGATCGGCTTCCGCCGGCGTAAAACCGGCTCCGTCTATCGCGATCTGCATTGCCTGTTCCTGGAACAGCGGAACACCAAGCGTCCGCTCCAGAACCGCCTTTAGTTTGGCGCTCGGATATTCGATCGGAATGCCCTGTGCTTTCTGATCCCGCCGCTTCAGATAGGGATGCACCATATTGCCCTGGATCGGCCCAGGCCGGACGATCGCCACCTCAATGACGAGATCATAAAATGCTTTTGGCTTCAGCCGCGGCAGCATGCTCATCTGCGCCCGGCTTTCGATCTGGAAGACCCCGAGCGTGTCTGCCCGGCCCATCATCGCATAGACCGGCTTCCCTTCGTCGCCATGTTCCCGATTGCCAAGTTCCGCGAGCTCTTTCCTCACGCCGTAATGTGATTCAAGCAGTGAAAAAGCCCTCCGCAGGCAGGTCAGCATGCCGAGCGCCAGAACATCCACCTTCAGGAGGCCGACATTGTCGAGATCGTCCTTGTCCCATTCGATCATGTAGCGAGCAGGCATCGCCGTCTTCATGATCGGCACGATCTCGTCGAGCCTGTCCCGCGTAATGACGAAGCCACCGACATGTTGTGTCAGGTGCCGGGGGAAGGAAAGGAGCTCGGAAGCATATTTGAGGACGTGCAGAGTTACGGGGTCCTCCATGTCGAGCCCGGCCGCCTTCGCGTCACGTTCCGACAGATTGTCCTCAGACCAGCCCCAGACGAGGCTGCTGATCGCCGACTGCACGTCCTCCGACAGGCCGAAGGCCTTGGAAACCTCGCGACCGGCCGAACGCGTGCGATAGCTCGTCACCCCCGCCGTCAGCCCGGCATGCTCCTTGCCATACCGCTTGTAGATAAACTGGATAACTTCCTCGCGCCGGCTGTGTTCGAAGTCGACGTCGATATCCGGCGGCTCGTCGCGGTCCATGGAAAGGAAGCGATCGAAGAGCAGCGTGCTCTTTTGCGGATCGACCTCGGTGATCTCCAGGCAATAGCAGATGACAGAATTTGCAGCCGACCCCCGGCCCTGGCAGAGAATTTTAAGCTCATACCGGGCATGCTGGACAATCCGATGGACGGTCAGAAAATAGGAAGCGTAATTCTTCTCGCGAACGAGCTTCAATTCGTAATGGATCTGTTCGGCGACTTTTTCCGGAATCTTTTTGGGAGCGTAGCGTTTTGCCGCTCCGGACCAGGTCAGCCGCTCCAACGTCTCGAACGGCGTTTCCCCCGGCTCGTTTTCCGGCGGATAGTTGTGCATCAGTTCCTTGATCGAGAACTGAAGCGCGCCGAAGAAGCGCTTCGCATTGTCGATCGCATCGGGATATTCCCTGAAAAGCCGGGTCATCTCCCGATCGGCCTTGATATGGCGCTCGGCATTCGGCGCCAGCAGGAAACCCGCCTCTGAAATCAGCACATGCTCGCGGATCGCAGTGACCACATCGGATAGCGGCCGGCGTTCGGCGTGATGGTAGAGCGGCTGGTTCGTGGCGACGAGGGGAACCAGGGTGCGACCGGCAAGCAGCGCGAAAGTGGCAAAGCTCTGCCGGTCCCGGCCGTCATAGGCCGGCGAAAGGACCAGGTGGAAAGCCTCGCGGAACCTCGCGCGAAAGCGTATTAGACAGTCTTCCAGACGTCGGTAACTATCCGCATCACCGATAGCAGCACGATCAGGGACAAGGGCGAGCATCATCTCGTCGCCCCACTCGAGGAAGTCGTCCGCGTTCAGAAGGCAGGAGCCCTTTTGCGCCTCGTCCTTCAGGTTTCCCGCGCTCAGCAACCGGCAAAGATTGGCCCAGCCCTGACGATTGCAAGGATAGGCAAGGATGTCAGGCGTTCCATCGCAAAAAACCAGACGCGCACCCGGCTGGATCCGGATCGGCTCGATGACCGGATCATCCTTCTCCTTTTCGTCGAGCTCGCCACGCTGCCAGCGCTCATATTTGGCGGCGATATGCAGGGCCTGCATATGCGCCCGCACGACGCCGGCGACGGAGTTTCTGTCGGCTATGCCGAGACCGCCGAGCTTCATGACGGCGGCCTGCACGACCATTTCTTCGGGCTTGGACGCACCTTCAAGAAAGGAAAAATTCGTCCTTGCGCCGATCTCACAAAATGCGGTGGGGATGGTCATGCGAAAAGCCCGTGCATGAACCATTTGGGAGGATTTTCGCCGCCGTAAAGACCTTGGCGATAGATCCAGAAGCGATGGCCTGCCCCATCCTCGATGCGGAAATAATCCCGGCTTTCGGCGTTATCGATCCACCATTCCATGGCAAGCCGTTCCGGCCCTTCACTTCTTGCCACCTGATGCCGCAGGCGCCGCCATTGGAAAATCTGCGGCGGTCCGTCGGGCACCTCGGCAAGCACGGCTTCGACCGGCTCCGGCTTGGCCAGAAGCCGCAAGGGCCGCTCACTTCTGAAAGGAACAAACGGCTCTCCTTTGGCTTGCCGATGATGCTTCTCCGCTTCGATCGCCGGTATCGAGATTGCCGCACGCTCCGGCACATGGCTTTCGCACAGGGCAAAACGCTGCAGGCAATCTTCGCCGAGACGGGCCGAGACCCGATCGACAAAGGCGGACAACGATATCTCGTCCTGCCGATCACTATCGAAATCGGCCTGCCTAGCATCCAGGATGTCATGATGCAGCACGTTCAGCCGCAGAATTTCGAAGCCATAGCCAGCGTCGAGATCGTCATAGATTGCCTGCAGCCGTTCGGCAAACAAAGCAGCGATGGCCTTCGCCTCCCGGAGCGGCCGCGAAGCACCAACGGCGATGCGAAAGACCCTGCCGTCCACGCGAAAAAGAACCAACTCGAACCGCCTGCCGCCGATCCCTCGCGCCTCCAGCGACAGCTTGAGGGAAAGAGCAACCTGAACGGCAATTGCAAGAATCTGGTCTTCCGTTCCGACAGGTTCAGCCAGCTGGCGTTCCGCCGACAGGCTGGCTACAGGCCGGCGCGGCGAGATCGGTTCTTCCTGCTGCCCCAGAGCCTGATCGAGACGCAGAAGCAGCTCCGCACCGAAGCGACGGGCAAGCGGCGCCCGCGGCGCTCTCATGACGTCGCCCACATATTTGAGCCCGACCTTCCTCAACGCATCGATCATCTCCCGCTCCACCCTAAGAGCAGCAACCGGCAAGGAGGCCAGCACATCGAGAGCCCTCTCGTCGTCGATCAACCCGCCACTGCCAAAACGCGTTGCCGCCCAGGAGAGCCCTGGCGACGACGAAATGGCACCGCGCGCATCGATCCCCATCTGAAAGAGCCGAGAGAGAATATCCTTGAGAATGGCCGCCTCACCACCGAAGAGATGCGCACAGCCGGTAATATCGAGAAACAGCCCATCCTTTCCGTCAAGGGCAACAAGCGGAGTATAGCGATCGCACCAGTCGGCAATGCCTTCGAGAAAACGCCGATCAGCTGCAGTATCCTCATCAATCACGTCGAGCCTGGGATGGATAGCGCGCGCCTCGGCAACACCCTGTCCTTTTCGAAGGCCGATCTTCTCTGCCACTTCGTCCAGCGCCGTCAGCCGCATGGCGTTGTTCTGCCGCCCGGAACAGACGATCGGCGGCGCCTCAGGACGCCCGGTCGAACGCCAGGAGAGCCCCCATCGCTTTCTGGCGATCCGGTCCGTTGGAAGATGCGGGAAGTGGATCGCGAGAATGCGCTGTGCGTTCGCCTGGAAGGCGAGTGTCGACTGGCTGGTAGACAGGAAGAAACCGGCGGTCATGGGGATTCCACTCCAAAAGAAGGGAGATGGGAGCCGGGTTGCGGCTCTTCTCCAGGGTGAGACGAAAGACCGGATTGCCGATGCTGCCGCCTAGCATCGAACCATCCGGCAGAAGCCGCGCCTGAGCCGGCGCGGGGTCGACAAGAAAGCGGAAGAAAGCGCTACTGGCTTCTTCCTCGCCGGCTTGCCGCAAAAGAAAAAGAGGACGCTCCGACGCCTTTGCCCTGAGATTCAATCGCCGGCTTTCGGTCAGGCCGAAAGGCTTCGGATTGCCGCGCACCTCAAGAATGGTCGCAGGAAAGACACCGCTTTCAACAGCCGCTTCCGCAAGCCAAAGCGCGTCTTCGAGCTTGCGGGGACTTGCATGGAGGAAAAGCTCCGGCCGCAATCCGAAATCCTTCAAGCCGACGGCATAGGGAACACCGGCCTCCATCGAAGACACCCTGTCGGCGATCCATAAAACCGGCAGGCAGGTGCGGTTCTCCTCCTCATCCTGCCGCTGCACGAGTGCCGCAAGCGCCAGCGCAAAGCCGCTGCTCGAGCTGCCATCGCGCAGCATATGCGTGCGGATTTCCGTCAGGCCGTCGAGCGGCAACCCTCCCTCCAGGGCCTCGTCCAGATCGGATATGCCGAAGCTCAGACGGCGCGCATTCTCCCGCTTCTGCGCCTCAATACCGCCATTTGCCAAGTCCTGCATGTCAGCTGCAGCCAAAGCCGGCACCGGCTTGCCTTCGAGCTTCGCAATGGTTTCACGCAGGGCAAAAAGCTTTTCCCGCGCCACGGCAGCCTTAGCCATGGACGTTGCTCCAGATAATTTCGTTCCTGTTATGTTCCTATAGATTCCAGAGCGCTAAATAAGAGTCAATAACCAATTTATGTGAATTTATTCCTCTGCGAGAATCCGCTCTCGAAAAACTCAGCCAAAGGTTCTATATGGGCGAAAAGAAAGGACATCATCATGGCCCGCATTGACCAGAGCGAGGATTGGCGGGACCGTCACGCGCCGACGATAAGTGCATTCGAATCGCTGACCATGGAGGCCTACAGCCACCTGCCGGAGGAATTCCGGGCGCTGACCGGCAATCTGACCATCGAGATCGAAGACTTTCCGGACGACGAGGTTTTCGAGGACATGGCGCTCGAGACGCCATTCGACCTGCTCGGCCTCTTCGAGGGCCGCGGAGTCAGCGAGCGCTTCACCGTCGAGAACGGCGAAATGCCGAACCGCATCCGGCTCTATCGCCGGCCGATCATCGATTATTGGGCGGAAAACGACGAAACGCTGGGCGATATCATCACCCATGTGCTGATCCACGAGATCGGCCACCATTTCGGCCTCAGCGACGACGATATGGAGCGCATCGAGGCCAGCGCCGAGGAAGCGACAGACCGCTGATGCGGTCGGTCCATTTGTTTTAATGCAATTCCTGGAATTGCTTTCAGATCATTGCTCGGAAAGCTTCATCTCGGGATCGTAATCCTTGCCTTCGACATCCTTGACCACGGCCTGGCCGCATTGCATCAGGCCTGTTGCCGCGTTGAAGGCATAGGTCGGAGAGCCCGAGAGGGACCAGCCCTTGTTGAGGGCGGCACTCACCTTGTGGCAGAAGGAGGAATCGTCGGGGCCGCTCAGAAAACGGTAGAGTTTCATCTGCTGTCTTTCATGCTAAATCTGTCGTTCTGCAATCAGGCGAGCTTTATGGACCAGTCCCTCCGCCTGGACAAGATGCAGGCGCTCGACCATGCGGCCGTCCATGTTCACGACATTGAGATTGGCGGCCGCGGGATCCGCAAAGGCGGCAATGATTGCCTGCGCCTCCGCAAGCGCTTGCTCGTCAGGGCCGAAATGCCGGTTGGCAGCCTCGATCTGGCCGGGATGGATGAGCATCTTCCCGTCGAACCCCATGGCGCGACCCTGCCCGCATTCCGCATCCAGGCCTGCCATATCCCTAAAATCATTATAGACGCTGTCGATCGCATCGAGCCCATAGGCGCGCACCGCCAGAACCACCTGCATCAGCCAGGGCACGAGATAGGTCCGCCCCGGCTCAGGCAAGACGCCGGTATCCTTGCGCAGATCGTTGAGCCCGACGACGAAGCAATCGAGCCGGCTTCCCGGCGTGCGTCCCGCCTCAGCTATCGCAGCGGCGTTCAGGATACCCCGCGGCGTCTCGATCATCGCCCAGATGCGCAAGGTTTCCGCAGCATCGGCATCGCTCAGCCGATCCATGACATCGGTGACGTCCTGCGGCTCGCCGACTTTGGGCAGAAGCACGGCATCCGGCTCCAATGCCAGGACAAGATCCAGATCGGCATTGCCGAATTCGGAAGACGGCGCATTGATGCGAATGATCCGCTCCCTGCCCTCAAGCGGCGGACCGGACCAGAAGGCCTTCAGGTTTTCCCGTGCTTCCGCTTTTTTCTCCGGCGCAACGGAATCCTCAAGGTCGAAAATCACCGCATCGCAATCGAGTGCATGGGTCTTTTCGAGCGCCCGGCGATTGATCGCGGGAACGCTGAGCACCGAACGGCGCAGACGGATGGAGCGAGGAGGTGCGAAACGGCTCATCACCGATTTGTGCCAAGCTTTCCGCCGTCAGGCAAGACAACAAAAAGCCACGCTTCTCTTGCAGAGCAATAATCGAAGGACCACATGGATTGCAGAGAAAGGTCTCAAATCATGCAGAATGTCCGCACCATGTTCATCGCTCTTGCCGCCGTTACAGTCTTCACGGCGGTGGCGCTCCTTACGTTTTCGCTGACGCTTGCCGTCGGCGGCATCCTTACCGTCCTCATGGCGGCTCGTGCGATTTCGCTGCGCCTGAAGCCGGCCCCGGTGCGTGCCAAGACGAACGGTCAGCGCGAAATGCGCATCTGGAACGACGGGCGCGGCACCATCATCGATCTCTGATCGAAACAGCCAATCTGTCTCAAAAATTTTACTTGGCCCTGTCGGCCTTATCCGTTTTCCTGCGTCCTTGAGGAGGCTGGGCTTAGGCCCGTCCTGAAAATCACCAAACGGAGGATGATGAAGGTGACTGCGGAAAACGATCATCACAAGATGCCGCCCGTCAAGAACGGGCTCCTGCCTTATCTTACGGTGGATGGTGCGGTGAAGGCCGCGGAGTTCTATAAGCGCGCATTCGGGGCCGAGCAGGCCTTCATGGTTCCCCCCGATGAGAAGGGACGGACCATGCATGTCCATCTCTATATCAATGGCAGCTCGCTGATGATGAGCGACGCCTATCCGGAACACGGACATCTCCTGGTAAAGCCGCAGAGTTTCGCCCTGCAGCTCATCGTCGACGACATCGATTCCTGGTGGAATCGGGCCGTCGCCGCAGGCGCCGAAGTCGTCATGCCGGTCGAGCTCATGTTCTGGGGCGACCGCTACGGCCAGCTTCGTGATCCCTTCGGTGTCCTTTGGGCGATGAGCGCACCGGGAAAGACCAATTGAACCAGGGCTAGGCCGCGTCGAATCCGCACGCAGCCACGCTCCTAATGCAGATTTTCCTTCATTTCGATGGAAAACTGGACTAAACGCTGATCAACCAAACTAGATCTGCTGAAATTGGAGCCAGGCCATGGACAAATTCGTAAAGCTGACGGGCGTTGCTGCCCCTCTGCCGGTCGTCAATGTCGATACCGACATGATCATCCCGAAGGATTATCTGAAGACGATCAAGCGCACCGGTCTTGGCAAGGGTCTTTTCGCGGAAGCCCGCTACAATGAAGACGGCTCGCTGAACGAAGATTTCGTCCTCAACAAGCCGGCCTATCAGAACGCCAAGATCCTCGTCGCCGGCGACAATTTCGGCTGCGGCTCCTCGCGCGAACATGCGCCTTGGGCTCTCCTGGACTTTGGCATCCGCTGCGTCATCTCCACGAGCTTCGCCGATATCTTCTACAACAACTGCTTCAAGAACGGCATCCTGCCGATCAAGGTCAGCCATGAAGACCTCGAAAAGCTGATGGACGATGCATCGCGCGGCTCCAACGCCATCCTGACCGTCGATCTCGAAAACATGGAAATCACCGGCCCGGACGGCGGTTCGCTGAAGTTCGACCTCGACGAATTCAAGCGTCATTGCCTGCTGAACGGCCTCGACGACATCGGCCTGACGATGGAAAAGTCCAAGGCGATCGACAGCTTCGAGAAGTCGAACGCTGCTTCCCGTCCCTGGGCGGCCTGATCGGCCTCTTTCCATCCAATTGATTTTGAAGCCGGGCCTTGCGCCCGGCTTTTTCATTTCAGTCGAATTCATCGCGCATCGAGTTCTGTCTCTTTGAATAAAATCTCTTCCGAGGTGTTTGCATTGCAGCATTTCAAGGAGATCATCGACATGACTGCTGTACGCGAACGAACCTACCAGGCATCGCCCTCTCATCACGATAGTGTGACCATCGCCCTTCACTGGGCCACGGCGATCCTAGTGCTTGAGCAATTCGGCAGCGCCCATATCTGGGAACTGCTGCAAAAGGGAACTCCCTGGCGGAGCGGATTGATATCCACCCATGCCGCCCTAGGCATCATACTTGCGGCCGTCATCATTGCGCGCATCTGTTGGCGGCTTCTCAATCAGAGGAAGCTGCCGCCTGCTGTTTCAGGACTTCAGCATGTGGTCGCAAGCGCGGTCCATGGCCTGCTCTACCTTCTGCTGGCCCTCCAAATAACCTTTGGTTTCCTCCTGGGATGGTCCGCTGGCAACGCATTGAGATTTTTCAATCTTTTCTCGATCCCACCCCTCTTCGTCGTCGGACCGGACTTTCGGCATTTAATCGGCCCCCTGCACAATTATACCGCCTGGGCGATTATCGGCTTTGTCTTCATCCATGCAGCCGCTGCCCTGATGCACCATTACGTGCTTCGCGACCGTGTACTGCACCGGATGGTCCCGGGACTTTCCTCCCGATCGTAACCAGCGCCTGTTTGAAGATGCCGCAAATATCGAAGACGGCATTTGCTCGCTTTGTGCATAAAAAAACCCTCCCTGTTTCCGGGGAGGGTATAAGAGAAACTCCAGTTACCGGCCGCGGGCACGGCCAGTAATTACATTAGGTCATAATAATTTAGCGTCGTCAAATTTTTCCGTGCATTTTGGGGGGTATTTGAAACTGCGTCGAGCACCGTTGCTTTTTCGCCGCAGATAGTACCAATTTTAGCCCGCTTGGATGAATTGACGTAACGTAAGCTTCGGATACGCTGTCCTTGCGTAAGGGGATTACGCGAAACGAGGCTGCCGGCTCGAATTTTCCCAAGCGTAGCGAGCCCGGCAGCCTAAATTTCCTTATTTAGCGAAACCTTTTGTGGATTAATCTTTCCAGCGCTGGCTGAGAATCACTATTTCCGCGATCCTCTACAGGCTGCGCTTGGGCAGTCGAGGGGCTCGCTTGCATCCCCCAGCTCGAAAGAGCATGGCGAGCCCCGAGCGATCGGGAAGGCTAATCCCAAAGAATGATGCGTGATTTTGGCTGGCCTTGCGATCAATTGCGGGCGACTGCGAACGGATCAGACTGTAGCAGTCCGAATTCCCCACTCCATGCTGCAGCGAGTATGGGGCGCATCGATCGCCGATATTAACCAAGTATTTACCATTTACTTGCCAACGCCGGTAATATTAGCCACATCTAAGCCCATGTCCTCGTAGCTCAAATGGTAGAGCACCTGAGTTGTATTCAGGAAGACCTAGGTTCAATTCCTCAGCGAGGGCTCCATTTACATCAGCCTGTGCAACAACGGTTGACGCTCATCCGCGTCCACCTTCGCTCAGCAAAATCCTGTTTCGCACGGCATGTACGCCTTCGACGGATCGGGCAACGATCGTGGCGCGCTCGATCTGTTCGACGGTACCGACGCTGCCGTCGAGAAAAATATCAGCATCCGTCGCAGTGACCGTCACGTCAGACGCATCTATGCCACCGGCCACGCCAAGCGCATTGCTGACGGCCGCCTCAAGCGATGCTCGCGTGGAGTGATCGGTCTCCACCTGCGGCTCGATACCGCGAAATGTCGCTGCCTTGAAAACCATGATTCCATCTCCTCCAAAGCTCTATTCAGGCAAAAACGCGCAAGGCGCAGGGATGGTTCAACGGAATATGAAAAGTGCGCCTACCATTTCACCTGATAATTCAGACGAAAATCACTCGATTTCGACGATGACATGGGATCGGTGAGCGAGGCATTGAAACTGAGATTGGGCGCAATGGATTGATCGAAGGCGAGCGAGCTCGTGAACGCGCCTCTGACATCGGTAAACGTGCCGCTGGCAGACACGACCGTTCCCGTCCAGGGAGACGTCATCGTCAGAGCCTGCGAAGCGTTCAGGGAGGCGGCTTCGTTTCCGTTTGCTGCATAGTTGATGTTCAAGGAATGCGACATTCCGAGATCGATATCCTCAGAATAGATCCAATTGCGCGAACGGCTGAGCACAAGCGTGCTGTCACTGCGCAGCGGATCGACGCGCAACGCGACCTGCCGGCTCACCGATCCGTCGAACGTGTTTCGATCATCGGCGAGTTTTCCCCAAAGCGTCGCAAGCTGAGATCCGTTTTCGATCTTGCCGCCAGGAAGACCGCCGAGCCCAAGGTCGGCGCCGGCGCTTGCCTCCCACTCCATGGGGACCCGAAAGCCGACCGTGGCTTGATAGGCGCGCGGCGCCGTCTTGACAGGAGACCAGATCAACAGATCGCCGGCCTGCACATGGCCGCAGGTCAAAATAGTCGTGGCAAGCAAAGTCATGGTCGTGCGGAAATAGATGGATCTCGTCATGAAACATCCGGGATTTGTGTCAACACCATTGGGCATAAGCCCGACCGAGGACAGCAAGACGCGATGGCAAAAACCGCATCTCGACCTCAAGATTGATTGTTGGGCATCAGCCCTGGCGATGAACCGCCTGTTGCGCTGGGCGCGCTCCGGTATTTCCCAAGCAGCCTGGGTGGCTACAACTCCGCCGGAGAATCTCTTTTATGCAGAAATAATTTCATCGCTGGCCGGCCTTGTAAACCCTTTCACTTAAATTTCATGCTGCGCTGCACACTTGCCGTGCCAGACAAACCCCTGTAGAGCCGTGGGCGACGTGGGAAATATGCGGATATCCTGATGACCACCGGCAACCAGAAGCCGCGCCGACTGACGATTTTCGGCTCGACAGGCTCGATCGGCCAAAACACCCTTGATGTTGTTAATCAGCTTGGCGGACGCGAAGCCTTCGAGGTTGTCGCCCTCACCGGTAACAGCAATATCGGACTTCTGGCCGAGCAGGCAAAGGCCTGCGGGGCGAAGCTCGCGGTTGCCGCTGACGACAGCCAATATGCAACATTGAAGGAAGCGCTCGCCGGAACGGGCATCGAAGCCGGCGCCGGACGTGAGGCACTGATCGAGGCCGGAGCGCGCGAGTCCGATTGGGTCATGGCGGCGATCGTCGGCACCGCCGGGCTCGAGCCGACGCTTGCTGCGGCGAAACGCGGCGCCGATATTGCGCTCGCCAACAAGGAATGTCTGGTCTCCGCCGGCGAGCTCTTCGTCAAGGCGGTGGCAAGGGGCGGCGGACGGCTCATTCCCGTGGATAGCGAGCACAGCGCGATCTTCCAGTCGCTGGAGGATGACCAGCACCACGCCGTGGAACGCATCGTGCTGACTGCATCCGGAGGCCCTTTCCGTACATGGACCCGCGACCAGATGGCCGGCGTCACGGCGGAAATCGCCCGCGCTCATCCGAATTGGTCGATGGGCCTGAAGATCTCCATCGGCAGCGCCTCGATGTTCAACAAGGCGCTGGAGATGATCGAGGCGAAACACCTCTTTGATCTTCGCCCGGATCAGATCGAGGTGATCATCCATCCGCAGTCGGTCATCCATTCGATGGTCGGCTACACCGACGGCTCGGTGCTCGCCCAGCTCGGCTCCCCGGATATGCGAACCGCGATCAGCTACGCGCTGACCTATCCCGACCGTGCCCCCCTCAATGTCGAGCGACTGGATTTTGCAAAGCTCGCCAGGCTCGATTTCGAGGCGCCGGACGAAGTCCGCTTCCCGGCCCTGCGCCTGGCGCGGACGGCACTGGAGCGCGGTGGCGTCCAGGGCGCGGTGATGAACGCAGCCGAAGAGATTGCATTCCATGCCTTCTGCGCCGGGCGCATAGGCTTTCTCGACATGGCCGATGTCGCCGAACGGGTCATGGAGGACATGACGCAATTTGCGCCGGCAAACAGCATGGACGAGGTCTTCGCAGCCGACACCGAGGCGCGCCATCGCGCCGGCCGGATCATCGCGCATAAAGAAATGGCCGCATAAGCGGCCATTCACTTCAATATATCCGTAAAGGACCGATCAGGCGACAGCCCTGGCAAGCGCACAGCGCGCCCAGAGCGAATGCACGGCCTCGACCAGATGCTCTAGATCGGCATCGCTGTGAAGCGGCGTCGGCGTGATGCGCAGGCGCTCGGTCCTCTTCGGCACGGTCGGATAGTTGATCGGCTGGACGTAGACACCGAAATTGTCGAGCAGGATATCCGAAATCCATTTGCACTTCGCCGCATCGCCGACCATGACCGGCACGATATGGCTCGGGTTCGGCATGTGCGGAATACCGTTGGCATCAAGCAGGGCGCGCAGCTTGCGTACGCGATCCTGATGACGGGCACGCTCGAAGCTGCTGACCTTCAGGTGCCGGATCGAGGCAACGGCGCCAGCGGCGAGTGCCGGCGGCAGCGACGTCGTGAAGATGAAGCCGGACGCAAACGAGCGGATGAAATCGCAAAGCGCCTCTGACGCCGCGATATAGCCGCCCATTACGCCGAACGCCTTGCCAAGCGTGCCTTCGATGATGGTGATGCGATCCATCAGGCCTTCGCGCTCGGCAATGCCGCCACCGCGCGGACCGTACATGCCGACGGCATGCACTTCGTCGAGATAGGTCATGGCGCCGTATTTGTCGGCCAGATCGCAGATTTCCTTGATCGGGGCGATATCGCCATCCATGGAATAGACGGATTCGAAAGCGATCAGCTTCGGCGCCTTGGGATCGGCGGCAGCAAGCCTGGCTTCGAGGTCGCGAATGTCGTTATGCTTCCAGATGACCTTGTCGCACTTGGCGTAGCGAATGCCCTCGATCATCGAGGCATGGTTCAGGGCGTCGGAGAAAATGATGAGGCCGGGAATCTTGGCGCCGAGCGTGCCGAGCGTCGCCCAGTTCGAGACATAGCCCGAGGTAAAGATCAGCGCCGATTCCTTGCCATGAAGATCGGCAAGCTCGCGCTCCAGCAGAACGTGGTAGTGGGTGGTGCCAGAAATATTCCGGGTGCCTCCCGCACCCGCGCCACAGTGATCGATCGCTTCCTTCATCGCCTCGATCACCTTCGGATGCTGGCCCATGCCGAGATAGTCATTCGAGCACCAGACCGTCACTTCCTTCGGGCCTTCAGGCGTGTGGCGGGTCGCTCGCGGGAAGTTGCCGCGATGGCGCTCCAGGTCGGCAAATACGCGGTAGCGACCTTCCTGGTGCAGGCTTTCCAACTCGCCCTTAAAATATGCTTCGAAATCCATCACATTCTCCAGAACCGTGCGACCGTTTTCGTGATTGCCGGATCGCACGTCAACCCCCGCTTAATCTATTCGCATCTGCTGCGGCAAATGGCCCATATTTTTGAACAATTCCAGACAAGAATAGCCGATCACCTCAAATTGACAATCGATTGCGTCCCACGCTTTGCCCGGAAACGGTCCTCCTGCCCCTCGCCGGCGAATTCGCGTTCCTCTCCCCCCGTGCTTGAGAGGACAGCCGGAAGCAGAAGAAAAACGCTAACCCTCCAGTGGACAACCATATTTTGCACGATATCTTTCCGTATCGGCAACGCTGCAATGACAGCCCATGCTGGTGGAGCTGAAGATTGGGGACGGCCTGTGCCGGAGGTTACCGGCGAGCTACTTTGGAGAGAGTTAATGAAGAAAGCCCTCGCGTTCGTATTGATCGGCCTGTCGATCGCAAGCTGCACCCCGACGGAACAGGGCGCCGGCATCGGCGCAGCCTCAGGCGCGCTCATCGGCGGCGCTGTTACCGGCAATGTCCGCGGCGCAGCTGTCGGCGGCGCAATTGGCGGCCTGACCGGCGCTGTCATCGGCAGCGTCGCCGAGCAGCCGGGACAATGCTATTACCGCGACCGCTACGGTCGCCGCTACATCGACGATTGCCCGCGCGGCGGTTATAGCAACGGTGGCTACTAAGAATTAGCCTCAAAACACCATCAAGTCCCGGGCCAAAATCCGGGACTTTTTGTTTGCCTGAACGGGTTTTTCAGCCTTTTCAGTTTAAAATGGTACACTTGGAGGAAGTTTGCCTCTATGGTAGCGCCGCGTTAACCCGTGAGAAACGCAAGGACGAGATAATTCTAATGTAACTCAAAAGCGGCGTATGCGTATTAGACGAACCGGCCCGAAGATTGGTATTGCGTATCGACGAGCAGGCACCGTTGTCGCGGTCGCGGCGACAGTTGCGCTCGGTCCGCAGTTTGCCGGCCACGCTCTCGCATTCAAGCTTTTCGGTATAAACTTCTTCGGCAAGGATGAAACGACCGATCAGGTCATCGATCCCGTTCACTATACGATCGACCTGAAAACCGGCAATGCCGACAAGGATCTGGCCGACGCATTGACCAAGGGTTCGATGCTTGTGGCAGACAAGGACAAGCCCGTTTCCGGCGATCTCGGCGTCGTCATCAAGGCAAGGGACGATCGCGACAGGCTGATCGCCACGCTCTATGAAAAAGCACGTTACGGCGGCGTCGTCACGGTGACCATCAACGGCACCAACATAGACGACCTGCCGCCGAACCCGACCTTTCCCCGGACCAAGCCCGTCCCCGTGACCGTTACGATCGACCCCGGTCCTCTCTTCGTGCTGGGCAAGATCAAGTTCCTCGGCAGCGCGTCCACGCTTGATCCCGCGGCGTATGGATTGACGCCAGGTGGCGACGCAAGCTCGCTGAACATTCTGAAAGCCGGCGACAAGATCGTCAGCGACTTCAAGAACCAGGGTCGGCCGCTTGCCAAGGTCATCAAGCGCGACGTCATCGCCGACCATGATAAAAATACCGTCGACGTGACGCTTCAGGTCGATAGCGGTCCCATTGCGCCAATCGGCAATGTCGGAGTGACCGGCCAGAAAAGCGTCGATCCGGATTTCATCCGCCGTTACTCCCGTATCAACGAAGGCAAGCCCTATTCCCCGGATGAACTCAAGAAAGCCTCCGACCGCCTGCGCAAGCTCGGTGTTTTTTCAAGTGTAACGATCCGCGAGGCCGACAAGCTTGCGCCAAACGGCACTATACCGATGACGATCGAGGTGTCTGAAGGCAAGCAACGCTATTTCGGCGTCGGCGCGCAATATTCGACCATCGACGGCTTCGGCCTGCAGGGATACTGGGGGCATCGCAATCTCTTCGGGCAAGCGGAATCGCTTCGCATCGAAGGATCGGTTTCGCGGCTTGGCGAAACGACCGATGTCGGCAATCTCGATTATGCCGCCGGTATCATCTATTCCAAGCCGGGCGCCTTCTACCCCTCGGCAACCTTCAATGCCAGCCTGAAGGCAAAGAGCGAGCATCCCGATACCTACGATGCTGATACGATAACCGCCGACGCCGGGCTCTCGCACGAGCTGAACGACTACGACACCTTCTCCTGGGGCGGCCGCATCTCTTATGAAAACAGCAGCACGGATGCCTTCGGCGACCAGCAATATCTGACCTTCTCTATCCCGCTGGAATTCGTCCGCGACACGCGTGACAACAAGCTCGATCCAACGACGGGCTATCGGGCCACCGTCGATGCCCAGCCCAGCTATGAAGCGCTCGGCGGTGCAATCTTCACGTCGCTGGAAGGATCGATTTCTGGCTACCAGGGTGTCGGCCCCAACGATAACGTCATCTTCGCCGGCAAGCTCGCCGCCGGCTCCCTGGTCGGCGGAAATGGCCTGGAAAGCATCCCCACCACCCGGCGTTTCTTTGCGGGCGGCGGCGGATCGGTGCGCGGCTATGGCTATCAGGAAATCACGCCCTATAATTCCCACGGAGACGCGACAGGCGGACGATCCTACGTAACGGCATCCGTCGAAGCGCGCATCAAGATTACAGATTCGATCGGCTTCGTGCCTTTCGTGGATGCCGGGAGCGTGACCGATAGCGCCTTTCCAGATGCTTCCGACCTGCGCATAGGCGCCGGTGCGGGAATACGATATGCAACGCCGTTCGGCCCGATCAGGCTCGACTTCGCAGTGCCGCTCAAGAAATATGACAACGGCACGTCCTATGGCATCTATGCCGGCATAGGCCAATCTTTCTGAGCGTTTTTCGGAGACCGGTCTACAAGCAGTCGTGAAGGTGAGGATAGTATCGCTCTCATGAGCATCTTGATTCGAATCCTGGAGGGGCTGATCCGTCTGATCGTCTACGTGGCGCTGGCGGCCGTGGCGCTTGCGATCGCGCTCGTTCTCGTCGTCGGCTTTGCACCTTTCGCGACGCGCTTTGCAGTGGACGAAGTTACAAGGCTTGCATCGACACCCGACCGGATCATCACCGTCAGCGAACCCTCGGGATTGTTGACTGGCAAATTGCGCGCCGCCGCCATTACCGTATCGGACAGCAAGGGTGTCGTGGCCGAAGTCCACAATCTCGCCGTCGATTGGTCGCCCTTGGCCCTGTTGACCGGAACCTTCCACGCCGACCGCGTCGCTGCCGATTCCGTTCTGGTCCAGAGAGCACCTGTCGCGACCGCGCAACCCAGCCCGCCTCAACCGCCGGAGACAGAAAGCTCAGGCTTTTCTTTGCCTATTGCCATCGATATCGGCAAGGTTGATCTTCCTGATCTCCGCCTTGGTCACGATATCGTCGGGCAGGATTTCACGCTCGCCTCGAGCGGTAGTGTGCGCGCCTACAAGGCCAGCATCGACCTCATTCTCAATGTCTCCCGCCTGGACGCACCCGAAGCCAAGCTTTCCGCCGACATCGCCTTTGCTCCCGCGGAAAATCGGCTCAATCTGAAGGCACAGCTTGCCGAACCCAAGGGCGGCATGCTCGCCGGCATGTTGCGCCTGCCTGGCAATCCGGCAATGAACATCGATGTCAGCGGCGAAGGCCCGCTCTCCGACTGGAAAGGCAAACTGCAAGCCGCCTTGGACGGCCAGCCGACCGTGGCAATCGACGGCCACCACGCGCTTACTGACGATGGTCTGCACCATATCGAGGTCAAGGGCGGCGGCAATGTCGATTCGCTGCTGCCTCCCAACTTCCGGCCGCTCTTTGCCGGCAAGACGACCATCGATGTTGCCGCAACCTTCAACGACAAGGGCAAGATCGACATACAGACGGGGAATATGGCGACCGGCGCCGTGGTTCTGGCTGCGTCAGGCACGCTCGACCCCGCCGGCAACAACAGCCTCAACGCCAATCTTATCGGCACATCCGGTCCGGTCGACTTCCGCTGGCCTCTCGAGGACGGGCAGGTTCGCGCCCTGATCACGCGGGTGGATGTGGCGATGACGGGTGCTGCTCAGGCCGTCAAGATCGATGCCAGAGCCCAGGTCGACAGCGCCGACACACCACAAGGCCAGATTGGCAAAATCGATCTGACCGCCAAGAGCGATGCCTTCAATCTTGCCACCGCATCAGGGCCGCTGCAGGTTCGCCTCGCAGTCGGACAGGCGGCATTCCTCGATCCCGACCTCAACCGCATGATCCGTGCGCCGCTGAACCTGACGGCGCCGCTTCAGTTGTCTCCAAACAATATCGGCTTCAACGGCACCACGCTTGAAAGCGCCAGCATCGGCGGCACGGTGAACGGCCGCTATACGCTGACCTCCAAATCGCTGAACGGCAATTTCAAGATCTTTGTGCTTCCCGCCGTTCTGCCGGATGCGGTTGCCGGGAAATTCGATACTACGATCTCGCTCGAAGGCCAGGTCGCGGGAACGATCCCATCGAAATTCAATCTCTCGAATCTCAGCCTGAAATCTGGCACGGCCGAAGTCAGCGGCAATGCGACGCTGGACGACCAGACGCTGACCGCCGACCTGTCCGGCAAGCTGCTCAAGCTTTCCAAGCTGCTCGACAATGCCGATGGCGAGGCTGATTTCACTGCCAAGGCCAAGGGGCCGCTGACAGCGCTCGGCATCGATGCGACGCTAAAGGCGATCAACGTCAAGCTGGCCGGTCGGCTCCTCGACACGCTTGATGTCGCTTTGACCGGCACCGCCGATCCCAAAGCACCCCAGGCGTCAGTCAAGGCGACCGGCTCGATCGACAACAAGCCGATCAGCATTTCCGCCAACGCGATCTCAAAGGATGGACGCACCAGCGTCCCGGCGCTTTCGGCCGAGGTCGGCGCCAACAAGCTGCAGGGGAAACTGGACCTCTCGCTCGCTTTCGAGCCGAACGGCAGCTTCACCTTCGACTTTCCCGATCTCGGCTTGCTCGCGGCGCTCGCCGGTCAGACTGCTGCCGGCGACCTCAAGGGCTCGGTCGATCTTTCCAGCGCCAACGGCAAGATGGGCGTAAAGGTCAACGCAGCAGGCGCCAGCATCAAGCGCGATACGCTGTCGATTACCAAGCCGAATATCGCACTGACCATCGACGATCTGAAGGCTTTCTCCGCCAATGGCACCGTCCGGGCCGATGAGATCGCGTCCGGCACCAACCGCGTTTCCGGACTGGGCCTGACTTTCACCCAGCAGGGCAACCGCACCGATTTCAACCTGAAGGCCAGCTACGACAATGCTCCGGTGACGGCAGCCGGCAATGTCCAGACCGGCGGCGGCCAGACGGTCGTCAGCCTCGACAACTTTGCTGCCGCTCCGCGCAGCATTCCGGTCAGGCTCGCCTCCCCGACAAAGATCACCATCAAGGATGGCGTGACGACGCTCGCCGGCCTGACCATCCAGACGGGAAGCGGCTCCGTCACCGTCGACGGCACTGCGGCCGACGTGCTGAAGATCAACGCCAAGGTCGCCAATCTCCCTGCGAGCCTCGCCAACACCTTCGTCCCGACGCTGGATGCCGCAGGGACCATATCGGGGACGATCACGGTGACGGGCAAGCCGGCATCGCCTGTAATCGGCTTCCAGACGGACTGGAGCGGCGCCGTAACGAGCCAGACGAAGCAGGCAGGCCTTGCTCCGCTCGGCATCAAGGCGAACGGCCAGTTTGCCGACAATAAGGTGACGATCACCATCAATCTCACCGGCCAGGACGGATTGGCCCTGAATGGCGGCGGCAGTGTCGCAGTGGCGGGCAACAAGGCGCTTGCGATGAAGTTCGACGGCAGCGTGCCGTTCAGCGCCCTCTCCGGCCAGCTCGGCGCCCAGGGTTTCGATATGAGTGGTGCTGCCCGGATCAGCCTGCAGATCGGCGGCACGACCGATACTCCCGCGATAACAGGCACGGTTACGACGGATGGCGCAAGGCTGGTCGACGTTCGCCGCAACCTTGCCCTTAACGGTCTTGCCGTCACGGTCAGCCTCGACGGCAGGCAGGCGACGATCTCACGCTTCAGCGGCACGCTCGCAAGCGGCGGCAGCATATCGGTAAGCGGCACCATCGGCATTGCGGCCCAGAGCGGATTTCCTGCCGACATCACCGTCAGACTCAATAACGCCACCTATGTCGACGGTACCCTGGTCAATGCCAGCGTCGATGGCACGTTGGGGCTCAAGGGACCGATCCTGACGGCGCCGGTACTGAGCGGTTCGCTGAAACTGAACAAGGCCTCGATCATCGTCCCGGAAAAACTGCCGGCATCGTTGTCCGAAATCAATATTCAGCACCGGAATGCCCCCGCCGCCGTCCGCGCCCAATTCAAGGACGAGAGGCCGCAGGGGCCGAGCGACAAGTCGACCACGCTTGGTCTTGATCTGAAACTGGATGCGCCCTCGCAGATTTTCGTGCGCGGCCGCGGCATAGATGCCGAGCTTGGCGGCAGCATCGTCATCAAGGGGACTGCCGCAGCGCCTGTCGTATCCGGCGGCTTCACGATGCGCCGCGGCAGGCTCACCATTCTCAGCCGCCGGCTGGATTTCGCCAATACCAGCAAGATCAGCTTCGCCGGCGATCTGACGCCAACGCTGGACATGACGGCGACATCGGCCGCCGGCTCGACGACCGTCACCATCAGCGTCGCAGGCGTTGCAACCGATCCGTCGATCACCTTCTCTTCCTCGCCGGCGCTTCCGCAGGACGAGGTTCTGGCGCAGCTGATCTTCGGTCAGTCCATGTCCAAGCTCTCGGCCCTGCAGATCGCCCAGCTCGCCGATGCCGCAAGCCAGCTTGCCGGCGGACGTTCGACCTCGCTCTTCGAAGGGCTGCGCAGCCATCTCGGCGTCGACGACCTGGACATCACGACCGATGCGAAGGGCCAGGCGCAGGTCAGCGCCGGCAAGTATCTCAACAAGCGCACCTATATCGAGCTGCAGCAAGGCGCATCAAACTCCAGCAAGGCGATCATCAACCTTGATGTCGGCCGCGGAGTGAAGTTGCGCGGTGCCGCCGGCTCGAACGGCGCCGGCGAAGCCGGCATCGTCTACGAGCACGAGTACTGATCAGAAGCCAGTCTTGCTCGTCTTCAGCAGGATATTGGTTTCCGTCGTGTTGATGCCGTCGATCAAACGGATGCGACGCAACGTTTCGTCAAAGGCGGCAAGATCGCGGTCCTCGAGTTCGGCGATGAAATCCCATCTGCCATTGGTGCTGTGCAGCGCCCGGACCTGCGGCAGGCCGCGAAGCTGATCGGCAACCCGATCCGCCATCCTGCCGAGCACTTCGATCATCACGATGGCCCGCACGCCCGCCGCGCGTCCTTCATGCCCGGTGCGGATCGTGAAGCCGGTAATGGTGCCGCTTTCCACCAGCCGTTCGATGCGCGCCGAAATGGTGGCACGCGAGGCACCGGTCATCGCGGCGAGCGAGGAGACTGAGGTGCGCGCATTGTGCCGCAACGCGCTGAGGAGATCGCGATCCAGATCGTCCATGGACTTCTCATTTTGACAAAAAGCATATTACAATATGTCAGCTTCTACTCGATTTTCGGCATTTTTCCATCTTTTTGCTGTCACGCGCGTGACAGATAATGCGTCGACGCATCGCAATCAGGGGACCGCAATCGATGAATACACAACCAACTTCAGTCACTCTCATCGGCGTTCCCCTCGAGGAGGGTTCCGGTCAGCGCGGCGCCGCAATGGGACCCACCGCGCTCCGGATCGCAGGCATCGAAACGACACTGACGGAGCTCGGCCATCGGGTCGTCGACAGCGGCGATCTTCACCCGGAGCCGGCCGCAGACCTGCCGGACCATCCGCGAGCCCACAATCTGAAGATTGTCGGCGCTTTCACACGCGCCCTGGAAGCAAAGGTCCACGATGTCGCCACAGCCGGCGACTTTCCGCTGATCCTCGGAGGCGATCATGCGCTTTCTATGGGCAGCGTTTCCGGCATGGCGCGCTATGCCGCAAGCATCGGCCGCCCGCTCTTCGTGCTGTGGCTCGACGCCCATGCCGATTTCAATTCGCCCGAGACGACGCCATCGGGCAATATTCACGGCATGCCGGTTGCCTTCTTCTGCGGAGAGTCGGAGATCGCCGATATCCTGCCGAGAGATCGCCCGCTGGTCGATCCGCGCAACGTCTACCAGGTCGGCATTCGCTCCGTCGATCCGCATGAGCGCGTGGAAATCCGCGAACACGGCGTCAATGTCTTCGACATGCGCTCGATCGACGAACAAGGCGTTGCCGCCATCATGCGCAATATCCTGACGACCATCACCAATGCCGATGGCCTGCTGCATGTCAGCCTCGACGTCGATTTCCTCGACCCTGACGTCGCGCCCGGCGTCGGCACCACGGTTCCCGGCGGCGCGACCTTCCGTGAGGCGCATCTCGTCATGGAGATGCTGTCGGACAGCGGTCTCGTATCCTCGCTTGATGTCGTCGAGCTCAATCCCTTCCTCGATGATCGCGGCAAGAGCGCGCGTGTGCTCGTCGAACTGACCGCCAGCCTCTTTGGCCGGCGCATCTTCGACAGGCCGACCCGCGCCGCTTGACCGCTTGAATTCTGGGAGGAAAACAAAATGAACGCATTAACCGATCTGATCGCCACCGAACAGCGCCTCGGCGCGCACAACTACAAGCCGCTCGACGTCGTCCTGACCCGAGGCGAAGGCGTCTATGTCTGGGATACCGATGGCAAGCGCTATCTCGATTGCCTCTCGGCCTATTCCGCGGTCAACCAGGGCCATTGCCATCCGAAGATCCTGGCGGCCATGGTCGAGCAGGCCGGTCGGCTGACGCTGACCTCCCGCGCTTTCCGTAATGACCAGCTGGCCCATCTCTACGAGGAACTGGCGGCGCTCACGGGCTCCCACAAGATCCTGCCGATGAATTCAGGCGCCGAAGCAGTCGAGACTGCCATCAAGGCCGTCCGCAAATGGGGTTACGAGGTCAAGGGTGTCCCCGAGAACCAGGCGGAAATCATCGTCTGCTCCGATAATTTCCATGGCCGAACGCTCAGCATCATCAGCTTCTCGACCGATCCCGATGCACGCACGGGCTTCGGCCCCTACACGCCGGGCTTCAAGACCGTGCCCTTTGGCGATTCCGATGCCCTTGCGGCAGCGATCAACGCCAACACGGTTGCGGTGCTGATCGAGCCGATCCAGGGCGAAGCCGGCGTCATCATCCCGCCGCCAGGCTATTTCACCCGCGTTCGCGAGCTCTGCACTGTCAACAACGTGACGCTGATCCTCGACGAGATCCAGACCGGCCTTGGCCGCACGGGCAAGCTGCTCGCCGAAGAGCATGAGGGGATAGAGGCCGATGTGACGCTGATCGGCAAGGCGCTCTCGGGCGGCTTCTATCCGGTCTCGGCGGTCCTTTCCAATTCGGAAGTCCTGGGCGTTCTGAAGCCAGGCCAGCATGGATCGACCTTCGGCGGCAATCCGCTCGCCTGCGCCGTCGCGCGTGCAGCACTCAAGGTCTTGACCGAGGAAGGCATGATCGAGAATGCAGCCGAGATGGGCGACTACTTTCTCGAGGGCCTTCGCTCGATCCGCTCCAACATCGCCAAGGATGTGCGCGGCCGCGGGTTGATGATGGCGGTGGAGCTCGAGCCGGAAGCCGGCGGTGCGCGGCAATATTGCTATGCGCTGAAGGATCTCGGCCTTCTCGCGAAGGATACCCACGACCACACGATTCGGCTCGCGCCTCCGCTCGTCATAACCCGCGATCAGGTTGACTGGGCGGTCGGGCAGATGGAAAAAGTTCTCGCTTGACGCGACGCAGGCCACCGACCGCAATTTTTGCGGAAGGTTCTCATGCATATTAGCAAAAATTACTTCTAAAAAAGTCATACCATTCAATGAAATGGTATGACTTTTTAATATCTTCGACAATAAATTAGAAGCTTGAAGCATAGTAGATGTATATCGCTGTGCTTCAGCTTCCCGTCGCATGACGCGGCATTGCTAATAAATTATCAACCGCCGCCCCAGACTTGCGATTCTGATTGTCATCCAGCCGTCGGAAGAGATCGGTTGGAATACTCTCTTCTGCGATACTCCGTTGCAGGAAGAGTTCGTCCGCACAATGGATCATCAGGCTGCCGCGGAAATTGAGGATCGGCATGTCCATTATCTCATTGGGTCTAATGTCTGACGCAAAGGCGATCAGCGCCGCATTGATGAAGTCGCAGGCTATGATCGAGTTCGATCTGAACGGCATTGTGCTCCATGCGAATGAGAATTTCTGCAACGCGCTTGGCTACTCGCTCACCGAAATAGTCGGCAAGCATCATCGCATGTTTTGCGAACCCGAATATGCCGCCTCCCCTGAATACCGCCAATTCTGGGCCGATCTCGGCAAGGGAAAATTTGCGTCCGGCGAGTTCAAGCGCATCGCCAAGGGCGGTCGCGATACCTGGATCCAGGCAACCTACAATCCGCTCTTTTCCGGCGGAAAGCCCTATAAGGTCGTCAAGTTCGCCAGCGTTATCACCGACGCCAAGCTTCGCGCCGCCGATGCGGAAGGCAAGATCCACGCTCTTTCGAGAGCGCAGGCCGTCATCGAATTCACCCCGGCCGGCGAAATTCTCACCGCCAACAAAAACTTCCTGACCGTTTTGGGCTATGAACTCGGCGAGATCGTCGGGCGCCATCACTCGCTGTTTTGCGAAGCAGACTATGCCCGCTCGGAAGAATACAAGGCGTTCTGGCGCAAGCTCGCCGCCGGCGAGTTCGTCGCACAGGAATTCAAGCGGATCGGCAAGGGTGGCAGGATCGTCTGGATTCAGGCGTCCTACAATCCGATCTTCGATATGAACGGTCGCGTCTTCAAGGTCGTGAAATTCGCAACCGACATTACCGAGCGCGTCAACGCTGTCGATAGCCTCGCGGCGGGTCTCACCGCCCTTGCGCAAGGCGACCTCGTCTCGCGGATCGAGAAGCCCTTCACGCAAGCGCTCGAGAAGGTTCGTGTCGACTTCAACAACTCGATCGAGAAGCTCGAGATGGCGATGCGTGTCGTCGCGCAGAACGCAGCGGCCATCGCTTCCAGCTCCAGCGAAGTCCGCTCAGCCTCGGACGATCTGGCAAGACGCACCGAACAGCAGGCGGCCGCCGTCGAGGAAACCGCAGCGGCACTCGAACAGATCACGCAAACCGTTGCCGATAGCGCGCGGCGGGCCGAAGAAGCGGCTTCGCTCGTCACGGCGACCAGACGCGGCGCCGAACATTCCGGCAATGTGGTCAAGAATGCGGTTGGCGCTATGGGAGAGATCGACAAGTCGTCGAGCGAGATCAGCAATATCATCAGCGTCATCGACGATATCGCCTTTCAGACGAACCTTCTTGCACTGAACGCAGGCGTCGAGGCGGCCCGCGCGGGTGAGGCCGGCAAGGGTTTTGCCGTCGTGGCGCAGGAAGTCCGGGAACTGGCGCAGCGTTCCGCCAAGGCGGCAAGGGAAATCAAGACCCTCATCAATGCTTCCTCGGAACAGGTCAGGCAGGGTGTCTCGCTGGTCGGCGAAACCGGTCGTGCGCTTGAGGAGATCGTAAAGCAGGTTGGCGAGATCGATACCAATGTCTCCGCCATCGTCATCGCTGCCCGCGAACAGGCAACAGGGCTCAAGGAAATCAACAATGCCGTCAACGCGATGGACCAGGGCACGCAGCAGAATGCGGCCATGGTCCAGCAGACGACAACTGCAAGCCACAGTCTCGCGCAGGAAGCGGAGAACCTGCGAAATCTGCTGTCGCAATTTAGATTTGGGCAACACTCTTCGGCTACAGTTGAAATGAGGCGGCCAGATGCTCGTATTTCGGCATCGTCGGCACCTCGCCCGAGGGTCAAGGCCGTCCGCGCCAATGGTGGCGCCGCAGCTGTCGCCCAGGCTCCGGATAGTTGGGAAGAATTTTAATGGCGACGATCAATTCCACAAGCTTCAGCGGCGACACACTCGAGATCATTGCCTTCCGGCTGCATGATCAGGAATTCTGTGTGAAGACGACGACCATCCGCGAAATCCGCGGCTGGGCTCCGTCCACGCCGATCCCGCACGCTCCGACCGATGTCATCGGCGTTATGAACCTGCGCGGCTCGGTCATTCCGATCATCGACCTCGCCTACAAGCTCGGCATGAAGAGCACGCTCGCCAACGAGCGCAGCGCCATCGTCGTCGCCGAAGTGCACAATATGGTCATCGGCATGCTGGTCGATCGCGTGTCCGACATTCTCACCATTTCGTCGAGCCAGGTTCAGCCGGTTCCGGAAGTCACCGCTTCCTTCGACCGCGCCTATTGCGAAGGCATCATCGCAACTGAAAACGGCATGATTTGCTTCCTGAACCTTGCAAAGATGTTCAAGGAAAGCGAAGCCGAAGAACTGGCTGCCTGATCGTAAGATCGAAATTATCTGCGGATGGATTTGAAACGCTCCAGTAATTCGGGGCGTTTTATTTTATCGCCGTATAGGAATTTGTCATGCGACGCATGAGTTCATTTCGTAATCTACCTGCAACTTTTTATTTCATTAGTTATTTATAATAAACCAATAATTAACGATGTCGTCTCAATGTGGTCGTGCAGCGACAACCCTACACGAGAAAAGATCTGCACTTGGTATCGAAGGAAACCAGCGGACCGGTCAGGAAAACGGTCGATACGGATTCCGCGATATCCAGGGCCGATCACCCAGGGAAATGAATTCTCTTCGCTTCGCGTAGCAGTCCCGATGATGTGGGCCACCTGATCTTCTGCAACGTCTTTGGTCGAGCATTGGAGGGGAATCATGCTTGCCTTCGGAAGAACATCGAACGCGAAATACATTCTGGATGCCATATCGAAATCCCAGGCGATCATCGAATTCGACCTGAAGGGCAATATCCTCACGGCAAACGAAAACTTCTGCAACGCCATGGGATATCAGTTGGGCGAAATCGTCGGCAAGCATCACAGCATGTTCTGCGATCCCGCATATACGGCAAGTCAGGAGTACCGGGACTTCTGGGCAAGGCTCGGACGTGGCGAATACGAAGCCACCAACTATAAGCGCCTTGCGAAAGGTGGCCGGGAGATCTGGATCCAGGCGTCCTACAATCCGGTCTGTCGTGGCGGCAGGCCGTTCAAGGTCGTAAAATTTGCGTCCGACATTACCGCCGTAAAGACAAAGGCGATCGAGGATTCCGGCAAGCTGGACGCCCTGTCCCGCTCGCAGGCCGTCATCGAATTCAAGCCGAACGGCGAAATCCTGACCTCCAACGAGAATTTCTGCAAGGCTATGGGCTATAGCCTCGCCGAGATCGTCGGTAAGCACCACAGTATCTTCTGCGACCAGGCCTACACACGTACCGATGACTACGCGAATTTCTGGCGGCGTCTTGTTGCCGGGGAGTTTATCGCCAATGAATTCGTCCGATACGGCAAGGGCGGTCGCGAAATCTGGATCCAGGCCGCCTATAATCCCATCGTCGATGCCAACGGCAAGGTCTTCAAGGTCGTCAAATTTGCGACCGACGTGACCGAGCGCATGAGCGCTATCGCCTTGCTCGGGACCAGTATGAAGGCGCTGGCCGACGGCGACCTGACGCAATCGCTCGACAGGCCCTTCGTCCCCTCCATGGAGCAGCTGCGGCATGACTTCAACGGAGCCATCGAGAGGCTGTCCTCCGCCATGCGCACCATTGCCGGCAATTCAAACGCGATTGCAGCCGGCGCGAAGGAAGTCGGCGCAGCGGCCGACGCCTTCTCCAAGCGCACCGAACAGCAGGCTGCATCGGTCGAGGAAACCGCTGCAGCGCTCGAGGAGATAACGACGACCGTCAACGATTCCAGCCTGCGCGCCGACGAGGCCGGACGGCTGGTCGCCAAAACCAAGCAGGGCGCCGAACAATCGGGCAGCGTCGTGCGCAATGCCGTCGCCGCCATGGATCAGATCGAGCAATCTTCCCGGGAGATCAGCAGCATCATCGGCGTCATCGATGATATCGCCTTCCAGACGAACCTCTTGGCGCTGAATGCCGGCGTCGAGGCCGCTCGTGCCGGCGAAGCGGGCAAGGGCTTTGCGGTCGTCGCCCAGGAGGTTCGCGAATTGGCGCAGCGCTCTGCAAGCGCCGCCAAGGAGATCAAGGCGCTGATCACAACCTCAAGCCAATTGGTCAAGAACGGCGTGGATCTGGTCGGGCAGACCGGCAAGGCGCTGGAAGAAATCGTCGTTCAAGTCGGCGATATCAATTTGAATGTCTCAGCGATCGTCGATGCTTCGAAGGAGCAGGCGACCGGGCTCAAGGAGATCAACCACGCCGTCAATTCGATGGATCAGGCGACGCAGCAAAACGCCGCCATGGTCGAGGAAAGCACCGCTGCAAGCCATAAGCTGACGGCAGAGGCCGAGGAGCTGCGCGCCCTGCTATCCCAGTTCCACGTCGGCGGCCAGACCATGGTCTCCCGCCCCACGCCGGTCAGCGCGCACCAAAGGCCCGCCAGCTCCCCTGCCCTGCACCTGATATCCCGCGTCACCAAGGCGCATGGCTCCGCAGCCCCGGCGGGCGATAGTTGAGAAGAATTCTGAAGAGGTTGAAGGGATCGAAAGTCCTGCGTTATCCCTAAACGACAAAGCGGCCCTTGCGGCCGCTTTGTTTTTCAGGCTGACTTCGCCGCCTCCGCAGGGCGATGAATGAGCGGTGCGGCCTCCAGGACCAGCGGGCTCAATCCTTCGCCTCCCTGATCGATGATCTCGAACAACTGGCGCCGCATCCGCGGCTCCCAGAATTTGTTGATATGCGTGGCGACACCAGGCGCGGCCTCCTCTGCCGGCTGGGACTTGAAGAAGGTCGCAATCTGGTTGGCCATGTAGAGGAGCTTGGCCTGAATCTTATCATGCGACATCGGCAATGCTTCCAGGAACGATGCGGTGGGGATGGGTGAAAATCTCGAAATCCTCGCCGCGCACCAGCGCGACAAGCGTCATGCCGGCATCCTCGGCCGTGCGGATGGCAAGCGCCGTCGGCGCTGAAATGGCAATCAGGGTGGAGCTTCCGAGAATGGCCGCCTTCTGCACCATCTCAACCGACAGACGGCTGGTGACGGCAACCGCCCCTTCGCTTCCCTTCGTGCCAGAGCGGATGACGGCGCCGCAAAGCTTGTCCAGCGCATTGTGCCGGCCGACATCCTCGCGCACCGCGATCAATCCCTTAGCCGGCACATAAAACCCGGCGCCGTGCACCGCCCGCGTCTCGCGATGCAGCGGTTGCGCGTCATTGAGCAGCTTGATGGCGCGGACAATGTCGTCATGCGAGAATTTCAGCGCAGCGGCAGAAACGTCGGGCACCTGGCGCACCGCCTGTTCGATCGACTCGATCCCGCAGAGCCCGCAACCGACAGGCCCGGCCATGCTGCGGCGGCGCTTGCGCAACGCATCCTCGACATCTTCTACGAGCGTCACCTGAACGTCGATGCCCTTCTCGTCTTCGACGATCTCTATTCCCGCAATCTGCGCCCGATTGCTAATAATCCCTTCGGTCAGGCTGAAACCGACGGCAAAGTCCTCAAGATCATCCGGCGTTGCCATCATAACCGCATGGGAGGAACCGCCATAGGAAAAAGCGATCGGCACCTCTTCCGGCACGATGCGTGAGCCGGTCTGCACGACACCATTGCGGCGGACTATTTCGGGGGCGGAGTTGGTGGTTTTGTAGGTGCTCATGCGGGGATACCCCCCTCTGCCCTGCCGGGCATCTCCCCCACAAGGAGGGAGATCGGCTGGAAGCGACGGCTTCCCCAAACAATAGACTTTCCAAATTGCCGCGACATCAACGAGGCGGGAAGCCAAAGCAACTTGTAATCTCCCCCCGTGTGGGGGAGATGCCCGGCAGGGCAGAGGGGGGTGTAACCTGCACTCGGCACAATTATTCAGCTGCCTCCAGCTTGCCCGCAATCCGGCGCGACTGCCGCGCCTGTTCGTCATATTCGAGCTGCCATTCAGACGGCCCGTTCGACGGCGAGATCTGCACTGCCGTCACCTTATATTCCGGGCAATTCGTCGCCCAGTCGGAAAAGTCAGTGGTGATGACATTAGCCTGCGTATTGGGATGATGGAAGGTGGTGTAGACGACACCGGGCGCGACGCGATCGGTGATCAGGGCCCTCAGCGTCGTATCGCCGGAGCGGCTGGCAAGCCTGACCCAGTCGCCGTCGCGGATGCCGCGCTGTTCGGCATCGTGCGGATGGATTTCTAGCCGATCTTCCGCGTGCCAGACGACATTTTCCGTGCGCCTCGTCTGCGCGCCGACATTGTACTGGCTGAGAATGCGGCCGGTGGTCAGAAGCAGCGGGAAGCGCGGGCCGGTCCGTTCGTCTGTCGGCACATATTCGGTGCGGATGAACTTGCCCTTGCCGCGCACGAAACCGTCGGTGTGCATGATCGGCGAGCCCAGCGGATGGGCCTCGTTGCAGGGCCACTGAACCGAGCCAATCTTATCCAGATAGTCGTAGGAGACCATGGCGAAACTCGGCGTCGTTGCGGCAATCTCGTCCATGATTTCGGACGGATGCTGGTAGTTCCAGCCAAGGCCCATGGCCTTCGCCATATTCTGCGTGACTTCCCAGTCGGCATAGCCGTTGCGCGGCGTCATCACCTTCCGCACCCGGTTGATGCGCCGCTCGGCATTGGTGAAGGTCCCGTCTTTTTCGAGGAAGGTAGAGCCAGGCAGGAAGACATGCGCATAGTTGGCCGTCTCGTTCAGGAAGAGGTCGTGGACGACGACGCATTCCATCGCGGCAAGACCGGCTGCAACGTGCTTGGTATCAGGATCGGACTGGAGAATGTCCTCGCCCTGGATATAGAGCGCCTTGAAAGTGCCCTCGACGGCCGCATCCAGCATGTTCGGGATGCGCAGACCCGGCTCGTTATTAAGCTTGACGCCCCAGAGCTTCTCGAAGATGTCGCGTGTCGCATCGTCCGAGATGTGACGATAACCGGGCAGTTCGTGCGGGAAAGAGCCCATGTCGCAGGAGCCCTGCACATTGTTCTGGCCACGCAGCGGGTTCACGCCGACGCCAGGACGGCCGATATTGCCGGTCACCATGGCAAGGTTGGCAATCGCCATGACCGTCGTCGAACCCTGGCTGTGTTCGGTCACGCCGAGGCCGTAATAGATCGCGCCATTGCCGCCCTTGGCATAGAGCCGTGCAGCCCCGCGCACGAGTTCGGGCGAGACGCCTGTATATTGCTCGACCGCCTCCGGGCTGTGCTGAGGCTCGGCGACGAAGGCCGCCCAATCCTCGAATTCCGACCAGTCGCAACGCTCGCGAATGAACTTTTCGTCGAAGAGGCCTTCGGTGACGATGACATGAGCCAGCGCCGTCATCATGGCGACGTTGGTGCCAGGCTTCAGCGGCAGATGATACGCTGCCTCCACATGCGGCGTCTTGACGAGATCGATGCGGCGCGGATCGATAACGATCAGCTTGGCGCCCTGGCGCAGCCGCTTCTTCAGCCGCGAGCCGAAGACCGGATGCCCATCGGTCGGGTTCGCGCCGATGACGATAACGACATCGGACTGCTCGACACTGTCGAAATTCTGTGTGCCGGCCGAGGTTCCGAATGTCTGGCCAAGACCGTAGCCGGTTGGCGAATGGCAGACGCGGGCGCAGGTATCGACGTTGTTGTTGCCGAAACCGGCGCGCACCAGCTTCTGCACGAGGTAAGTCTCTTCATTCGTGCAGCGCGACGATGTAATGCCGCCGACGGATTCGCGGCCATACTGATACTGGATGCGACGGAACTCGTTTGCCACATGCGCATAGGCCTCTTCCCAGGTCACTTCGCGCCAGGGATCGGTGATCTTCTCGCGGATCATCGGATTGAGGATGCGGTCCTTATGCGTCGAATAGCCATAGGCGAAGCGGCCCTTGACGCAGGAATGCCCGCGGTTCGCTTGTCCATCTTTCCAGGGCACCATGCGCACCAGTTCCTCGCCGCGCATCTCCGCCTTGAAGGAACAGCCGACGCCGCAATAGGCGCAGGTGGTGACGACGGAATGTTCGGGCTGGCCGATCTCGATCACAGATTTTTCCGTCAGCGTCGCGGTCGGGCAGGCCTGTACGCAGGCGCCACAGGAGACGCATTCGGAATCGATGAAATGCTCGTGCATGCCGGGCGAGACGCGCGAACCGAAGCCACGCCCCTCGATCGTCAGCGCAAACGTGCCCTGCACTTCCTCGCAAGCACGGACGCAGCGCGAACAGACGATGCACTTTGACGGATCATAAGTGAAGTACGGGTTCGACTCGTCCTTCGGCATCCATTTCAGATTAATGTCGCCGCTGTTGCGCGCCTTGACATGGTTGTCGCCCTCATAACCGTAGCGCACGTTACGCAGACCGACGGCACCCGCCATGTCCTGAAGCTCGCAATCGCCGTTGGCGGCACAGGTCAGGCAGTCGAGCGGATGGTCGGAGATGTAAAGCTCCATCACGCCGCGGCGGATATCCTTCAGCCGGCCGGTCTGGGTGTGTACGACGAGGCCGGGAGCAACCGGTGTGGTGCAGGACGCAGGCGTACCATTCCGGCCTTCGATCTCGACGAGACAGAGCCGGCAGGAGCCGAAGGCATCCACCATATCGGTCGCGCAGAGTTTCGGCACCTGGATACCGGCTTCCATCGACGCGCGCATGATCGAGGTGCCTTCCGGCACGGTGATCTGACGACCGTCGATGGTGAGCGTCACCATGGCCTCGGATGTCGAGGCCGGCGTTCCGTAGTCGATTTCAGGGACGAGAGACATGGTCTTATTCCGCCGCTTCAATGAGAGGTGCCGGAGAGAAATCCTCCGGAAAATGCGTCATGGCGCTCACCACGGGATAGGGAGTGAAACCGCCAAGCGCGCAAAGGGAACCGAATTTCATCGTGTTGCATAGATCGGCGAGCAACGCCCGGTTCTTCTCCGGTTCGATGCCTTGAGCAATCTTGTCCGCCGTCTCGACGCCGCGCGTCGAGCCGATGCGGCAGGGCGTGCACTTGCCGCAGCTTTCGATGGCGCAGAATTCCATCGCAAAACGCGCCTGCTTCAGCATGTCGGCGGTATCGTCGAAGACGACGAGACCAGCATGGCCGATCAGGCCATCCTTGGCCGCAAAGGCTTCATAATCAAAGGGCGTGTCGAACAGCGCCCGCGGGAAATAGGCACCCAGGGGCCCGCCGACCTGCACAGCCTTGACCGGGCGGCCGGTCGCCGTTCCGCCGCCGATCGTATCGACGATCTCGCCCAGCGAAAGACCGAACGCCGTCTCGAAAAGACCGCCATATCTCACATTGCCGGCAATCTGCAGCGGAATGGTGCCGCGCGAACGGCCCATGCCGAAATCGCGATAGAAGGCGGCCCCCTTCTCCATGATCACGGGCACGGAGGCGAGCGAAATGACGTTGTTGATGACGGTCGGACAGCCGAACAAGCCTTTGTGTGCCGGTAGCGGCGGCTTGGCTCGCACGATGCCGCGCTTGCCCTCAAGGCTGTTGAGCAGTGCGGTTTCCTCGCCACAGACATAGGCGCCGGCGCCGGTGCGAATCTCCATGTCGAAGGCACGGCCGGAGCCGAGGACCGAGCTGCCCAGAACACCGGCCTTGCGCGCGATCTCGACTGCCGCGGTCATGGCAGCAATCGCATGCGGATATTCCGAGCGCGTATAGATGAAGCCCTTGGTGGCCCCGGTTGCGAGCCCGGCAATCGCCATTCCTTCGATCAACACGAAGGGATCGCCCTCCATGATCATCCGGTCGGCAAAGGTGCCGCTATCGCCCTCGTCGGCATTGCAGACGATATATTTGCGATCACCAGCGGCATCCGCGACGGTCTTCCATTTGATGCCGGTCGGGAAGCCCGCGCCACCGCGACCGCGAAGCCCTGAATCAGTGACTTCCTTAACGACCTCGGCAGGCGCCATCGAGATCGCCCGCTTGAGCCCGGCAAGACCGCCATGCGCCTCATAATCCCCAAGCGAAAGCGGATCGGTGATGCCGCAGCGGGCAAAGGTCAGGCGGGTCTGGCTTTTCAGGAACGGGAGGTCCTCGACCTCCCCGAGACAGAGCGGATGCGAAGCGCCTTCGGCAAGGCCGGCATCGAAAAGGGAGGCGATATCCCGTGCCTTGACCGGCCCGTAGCCGATGCGCTTTCCATCCACGTCGACCTCGACCAGAGGCTCCAGCCAGAACATGCCGCGCGAGCCATTGCGCACGATCTTTGCATCCACGCCGCGGGTTGCAATTTCCTTGGCAATCGCATCCGCCACCTTCTCGGCGCCGAGCGCCAGGGCGGCCGCATCACGCGGGACGTAAATCCGGACGGTCATCGGCGCGCCTCCGCAACCATTTCGTCAACGGTCTCATCGTCGACGCGGCCATAAACCTCGCCATCCAGCATCGCTGCCGGCGCGCAGGCGCAGAGCCCGAGGCAATAGACAGGCTCCAAGGTCACACCGCCATCAAGCGTCGTCTGATGAAAATCGATGCCAAGGAGCTTCTTTACGCGTTCCGCAAGTGCATCCCCACCCATCGACTGACAGGCCTCTGCACGACAGAGCTTCAGCACATGCCGGCCCGCAGGACGGTCGCGATAGTCATGATAGAAGGTCATGACGCCATGGACTTCGGCGCGGGAAAGGTTCAGCCCGCTGGCAATCAGCGGCAGGACGTCCTGCGGCACATAACCGAACTCTTCCTGTATGCCGTGGAGAATGGGCAAAAGAGGACCCTCCATCGACTTCATGCTGTCGATGATGGCGCTGGCGCGCGCGGCGACATCGCCCGCGGCAGTATGCAAATTCATGAGCAGCCCTCCCAACGGCATGCTTCGCAAGGAGATATCGTTGGACGATCAGGTGCTAAAACAGCCGGAGTCATTATCTCTCGCTTACATCCTAAAGATCGCAAGGAAGGCAGTTTTGATCAATAAGCCAGTCTCGTTGAACGATAGGAATTTCCTATCGTTCAATATCAGCTTCTGCGAGAAGTCTTGCCTCATGCAACAAGGCCGATACGAGTGGCGTAAAAGGCTCACGATGTGTCGCAACCAGCCCAACGAGATGGTGCGCTGCCGGCTCCGTGATCGGAATAACCTGAATATCGGCGCGAAAACCGAAGGATTCCGCGACATTTTTCGGCATGATGCTCGCCCAGCGGCCGGTCAGCACATGCGAAAACAACAGAATCATCGAATTCGATTCGAGCGTCGGATTGGCCGCCGATCCGGCATCGGCCAGATGACGATTGATGATCCGGCGGTTTTGCATGTCCGCGGTCAATAGACAAAGCCGAAGACTGCCGACCTCTTTCCAGGTCACGCTTTTTCGCTCCGAAAGCGGGCTGCCTGAGGCGGTGACGAGGTGATAGCGCTCCTCGTAAAGCGGCACGCTGGTAACCCGGCCGAGCGGTTCGTCTTCGAGATAGGTGATGCCGGCATCGATCTCCAGATTCTCGAGCATGCTTAGAACCTGCAGCGAGTTTCGCGACATGATCGAAAAGGTAACGTCGGGATGCCGTTCCTGGAAGGGCGTCGTGAGCCTCTGCAGCATGGCAAGCGCCGTCGGGATGGCCGCGATTCGGATATGGCCCGCAAGCCCCTTGCGCGCCGCCCGCATCTCCTCGCGCATCGTGCGGGCATCGCCGACGATGCGCCGCGCCCACTCCAGGACACGCTGACCTTCCGGCGTCAGCCCCTGGAAGCGCGATCCGCGGCTGACCAGCATCACTCCGAGCTGCTCCTCGAGCTGCCGAATGGCCGCCGACAAGGTCGGCTGTGTAACGCCGCACTCTTCGGCGGCACGGCCGAAGTGCTTTTCATTAGCAAGTGCGATGAAGAATTCAAGCTTGTCGATCATTCCGGCCTCCGGCGGAGCTAATCGGCTTCTAGCAGATCAGCTGGCCACCATTCACCTCGATCACCTGCCCGGTGATATAGCCCGACAGGGTCGGCGCCGCCAGGAACAGATAGGTAGGCGCACAATCCTCCGCGGTTCCGAGACGCTGCAGCGGAATGGTGCGACGCGTCTGTTCGAGCTTTTCCTTCGAGGAATAGCGCTCGTGGAAGTCGGTGGTGATGGTTCCCGGAGAAACGCAATTCACCCTTATGCCGTCAGGGGCCAATTCGCGGGCAAGGGCCTTGGAATAGGTGGCAACGAAGGCCTTCGATGCCGAATAGATCGCCGAACCCGGGCTGCCGCCGGTCAGCGCCGAGATCGAAACAGTGTTGATGATCGCCGCCTGGCCTGACGCTCGAAGCAAGGGAAGCAAGGCTCGCGTCACCTCGACGACTGACGTCTGGTTGAGTCGCACGACATGTCCATACTGCTCGTCGGTCAGTTCGCCGGCGGGAAAGCGTCCGACCATGGTCCCGGCATTGTTGACGAGAACATCGACCCGATCGAAGACCTTTGCGGCAGCGGCTGCAAAATCCCTCGTGCCGTTCTCCCGCATGAAATCTGCCGGCACCAGGAAGGCGCGGCGCTCGCTTTCCGCGTCCAACAGAAATTCCGGCAGGTCCCGATCGCGATCTCGACCGGTGTGAACCAGCACGCGCGCATTGCAGTCCAGGAACTGGCGCGCGACTTCCAGCCCGATCCCGCGCCCGGCGCCTGTGACGACGACACTGCGATTCTCAAACAGCTTCGGATGAAACACGACAACCTCCCGCCGCACAAACCGGACAGCGGCAATTGCGGAATTTTCGCTTTACCATATGATCGGCGAAAACGAAAGGAAGGCAACGTCCATGTTTCTGTCCGGACGACAGGCCGAGATTCTTGAAATCGCCAAAGCCGAAGGCAGGGTTCTTGTCGAGGATCTCGCGCAGCGCTTCTCGGTCACCCCGCAAACCATCCGCAAGGATCTGAACGATCTCTGCGACGGCCATGTCCTCTCGCGGATCCATGGCGGCGCGATCTTTCCCGGCGGCACCGAAAACGTCAAATACGAGGCGCGCCGCTCGATTGCTGCGGTCGAAAAGCAGGCGATCGGGCGCGCAGCAGCCGGTATCATTCCCAACAACGCCTCTCTCTTCATCAATATCGGGACGACGACCGAAGCCGTTGGCGAAGCACTTCTGGATCATCACGAGCTGATGGTCATCACCAACAATATCAACGTTGCCAATAAGTTGCGCCTCTTCCCATCGATCGAGGTGGTCATTGCCGGCGGCGTGGTGCGCGGTTCGGACGGCGGCATCGTCGGCGAAGCGGCGGTCGATTTTATCCGGCAGTTCAAAGTCGACTACGCCGTGATCGGCGTTTCCGCCATCGATGAAGATGGCGCGTTGTTGGATTTCGACCTGCGCGAAGTCAAGGTCGCACAGGCGATCATCGCCAATGCGCGACATGTCATCCTGGTCGCTGACTCCACCAAGTTCGAACGCGCCGCCCCTGTGCGCATCGGCCACCTGTCGCAGATCCACACATTCATAACGGACCAATGTCCGCTGCCCTCCCTCAGAACCATTGCGGAAGAGAACGATGTCCGCCTGATCGAAACCTCGTTGCTGGCTAATGGCTGACAACATCGGCCCACTTCACAAAACATTCGTTTGACATTCGTATTACTTTCGTTTTAGCTGGATTTATTTTCAAATCCTCTTATCTAAGCCATGCCGGAGAAAGCAATGAGCGGCCAAGCCTATGACCTCTTCGTGATCGGAGGCGGCATCAACGGCTGCGGCATCGCGCGCGATGCGATCGGTCGCGGTTACTCCGTGGCTCTGGCGGAAATGAACGATTTTGCCTCAGGCACGTCATCAGGCGCCACCAAGCTGATCCATGGCGGCCTGCGCTATCTCGAACATTACGAATTCCGTCTCGTGCGCGAATCCTTGATGGAACGCGAGGTGCTGTGGGCGATGGCGCCGCACATCATCTGGCCGATGCGCTTTGTTCTGCCCTATCACAAGGGCGGCATTCGTCCGGCTTGGCTGATCCGCCTGGGCTTGTTCCTTTACGACCACCTCGGTGGCCGCAAGCTGCTGCCGCCGACGGCAGTGCTGGACATGCGCCGCGATCCGGCCGGAAAGCCCCTGAAGGCGCTGTTCACCAAGGCTTTCGAATATTCCGACGGGTGGGTGGATGACGCCCGCATGGTCGTCCTCAACGCCCGCGATGCGGCCGATCGCGGCGCAACCATCATGCCGCGCACCAAGGTCGTCTCCGCCCGCCGGGAAGGCACTCTCTGGGCCATCGAGACGGAAAATACGGAGACGGGCGAGCGGAATTCGTTCCGGGCGCGCATGCTAGTCAACGCCGCCGGTCCCTGGGTGGATCATGTCATCAGGGGCGCGATCGGCCGCAACGAGGCGCGCCATGTTCGCCTCGTCCAGGGCAGCCATATCATCGTGAGGAAGAAGTTCGACGATCCACGCGCCTATTTCTTCCAGAACCCTGACAACCGCATCATCTTCGCCATTCCCTACGAGCAGGATTTCACGCTCATCGGCACGACCGATCGCGACTATGACGGCGACCCCAAGGATGTGAAGATCTCTGAGGAGGAGACTACTTATCTTTGCAATGCCGCGAGCGAATATTTCAAGGAACCGGTAAGGCCGCAGGATATCGTCTGGACCTATTCGGCCATGCGCCCGCTCTATGATGACGGCGCATCCAAGGCTCAGGAAGCTACCCGCGACTACGTGCTGAAGATCGAAGGCAATGCGGGGGAAGCGCCGCTTCTCAACGTCTTCGGCGGCAAGCTGACCACCTATCGCCGCCTCGGTGAGCATGCGCTCGAAAAGATCGGCGAGGCGATCGGCACCAAGGGGCCGCCCTGGACTGCCAAAAGCCACCTTCCCGGCGGCGACTTCCCGGCCCAGGGCTACGAGACCGAGGTCGGCAAGCTCAAGTCCCGCTACGCCTTCCTCGCCGACGCCCATGCCCGCCGGCTGGTGCGGCGTTATGGGACGCGGGCAGCGATGATATTGGGCGATGCGCGCGCAACCGAGGATCTTGGAAGAAACTTCGGCAGCGATCTCTACGAGGCAGAAGTGCGCTATCTCATTGCGCAGGAATGGGCACGGACATCAGCCGACATTCTCTGGCGCCGGTCGAAGAAAGGCCTATATCTCTCAAAGGACGAGGCAAGCGCGCTGGAAGATTATGTGAAACAGGCAACCGCGCAGACCATGAACGCTTAACACTTTCATGGGTCGAGCAAACGCGGGCCGGGTCCCTGTTTCGACAGCATGTCCCAGGGATTGCGAAGCGGGCAGGATTCGATCGACAGGCAGCCGCAGCCGATGCAGCCGTCGAGATGGTCGCGCAGATCCTGCAAATGGCGGATTCGGGCGTCCAGATCGTCCTTCCATTTCTCCGACAACGCCTTCCAGTCGGTCGCCGTTGGCGTGCGCCCCTGCGGCAATGTGCTGAGCGCAGCCTGGATTTCGGAAAGCGGAATTCCGACGCGTTGGGCCACCTTGATAATCGCGACCCGACGCAGCACCTCACGCGCATAACGACGCTGATTACCGCTGCTGCGAATGCTCCCGATCAAACCCTTCGTCTCGTAGAAATGCAGCGTCGAAACCGCGACCCCGCTGCGCGTCGCGACCTCGCCGACCGTCAGCAAGCGGCCAAAACGGCCCGGTCCCGCATCATGTGATTCCATCGGAATACGCCTCTTGACCTCAATGTTACTTGAGGTTTTATAACCACCACACCGAACGGCGTAAAGCAGGAACAACTGAAATCGGACCTCCCAATGGGAGGCACCGATACCGGCATTCCGTTTCAGGCAGGTGCGGAAGGCCGGTCGGATGCCCGGATCGCGTCCCCCCGCGACCCGGGCGTCCGCTGGAAAAATCAGATAAAACACGGATGCGACTGGCCGAATTTTCTTATTGCGCCCTCGAAAGGCCGGTGCTAGCTTCCGCGCCATTCACAGGGGAGCTCCGTATTGCCGGGGCTGAGATGTGAGGCGCCATGCCTCTGGACCCTTCAAAGCTGATCTGGGTAATGCCAGCGGAGCGAGGTAAAAATGTATTCCGGCGCACAAGTATCCCTGTATCCCATGTCCGGCGATTTCGCCGCGATCATCCTTGATGCCATTAGGGCACTCGATCCCTATCGAGACCGCCTGCGTATCGAAACCGACGACATCTCGACGCTGATGATCGGCCCGCCGGACGTGCTCTTTTCGGCCATGCGCGACCTCTTCGTCTTTGCCGCCCGATCCGGCGCACATTGTGTCCTGTCGGCCGCCGTCTCGCGCGGCTGCCCGGGAGGGCCGGACAGCGATCCGATCTGCGGCATCGATAAGCGTCTCGGGCAAGACACGCCGCTTGCCGTTCGCATCGACGAGGCGCTTGCCGCCGTAAGCGCAACCGAGGACACAGGCCAACCGGCCGCGGCGCAATTCGCTCTTTATGTCATGGGCTCCGACAATCACATGGACGAGATCGTCGGCTGCATCGACTTCCTGAAACAGTCGGGAACATTCGACCGGGCCAAAAATTTCGTCACCAAACTGCGCGGCGACGCTGGCCCTGTCTTTGCAACGCTGCAGGAAGCGCTCTTTCGCTTCGGGCCGGCAGAAGGCCACGTGACGCTGGATATCACGGTATCGGCAAACAGCCCGACCAAGGCCTGATCTCGGAAAATCCGATCATGAGTTTGCATTCGTCCTCATCGCCCGGCACGGGATTCGCCCGTGCATGCCTCTCCGCGCTGCCCGCCATAACAGCGGCAGCCGCCTTCGTCGTCCTGTGGGAGCTCTATGCCGACCTGTCAGGCATACGCCCCTCAACCCTGCCGGCGCCCTCCCGCGTTCTTGTCCAGGCCTGGATGAACCGCGAAGCGCTTGCCGCCAACACCTGGCCGACGATCGGCGCCACGCTGTCGGGCTTTGCCTGCGCGCTCGCCGTCGCCTTCGTCTTTTCGGTGCTGATGGATTTCGCGCGGCCGATCCGCCGTGCCCTGTTTCCGCTGTTCGTCATCAGCCAGACGCTGCCGCTGGTCGCGATCGCCCCGCTCATCGTCTTATGGTTCGGCTTCGGGCTGCTGCCGAAGATTCTGCTTGTCGCGCTCGTGACCTTCTTCCCGATGCTGGTCGCGCTGCTTCAGGGCTATGAGGCGACGGACAGGGACATCGCCGAACTGCTGGTCTCGATGAAGGCCTCCCGCTGGCGGATTTTCTGCGCAGCGCGCCTGCCATCTGCCCTTCCCTATTTTTTCGCGGGTTTGAGAATATCCGTCACCTATGCCGTCGTCGGCGCGATCTTTGCGGAATATGCTGGCGCCGCCAAAGGGCTAGGCATCTATATTCTCACCGCCAAGAACAATTTCCGCCCGGATCTCGTCCTTGCCGCTGTCCTCGTCAGTGCCGTCCTGACGCTGATCCTCTTTGCCGTCTGCGTGCTTCTCGGCCATCTGGCGATGCCGTGGCGGCGAACGGATGAGGGGTCGTCATCATGAACGAACACCGGCTGGAACTCCGCAATGTCGCGAAAAAATTCGGTCCGCTTGCGGTTCTTGGCGATGTCTCGCTGACAGTCAGCGAAGGCGAATTCGTGACCATTGTCGGCCCCTCGGGCGCCGGCAAATCGACGATCCTGCGGATGCTGACTGGAACCGACAAGCCCGAGTCAGGCGATATCCTGTTCGACGGCCGGCATCTGAAGGAAAGCAGCGCGAGTTTTGCCTTCATGCCCCAGCGCGATGCGCTTATGCCCTGGCGCCGGATCATCGATAACACAACGCTCGGCCTCGAAGTTCAGGGGATGAGCCGCAGCCAGGCGCGCGCCAAGGTCGCTCCGCTGTTCGAGCCCTTCGGTCTAGCAGGCTTCGAACATCATTATCCGGCTCAGCTTTCCGGCGGCATGCGCCAGCGCGCCGCGCTGCTGCGCACCGTGGTTCAGGACAGCGACATGCTGCTGCTGGATGAGCCCTTCGGCGCGTTGGATGCCCTGACCCGCACACAGATGCAGGAATGGCTGCAGACGATGTGGACGGATCATCGCTGGACCGCGCTGCTCATCACCCATGATGTGCGCGAAGCCGTGTTCCTCTCCGACCGCATATATGTCCTCTCCCCGCGCCCCGCGCGGGTATTGCGCGAATTCAAGGTGCCGCTGCCGCGCCCGCGAACGCTCGCCGACCTCGGCTCGTCAGCCGCCCGGCAGATTGAAACCGAAATCCTCGAAAGCCTCCTTCATCACAGCCTGAGCTGAAAAGAGACCACCATGCCGCTTATTACACGCCGCCAAGCCCTCGCATTCACCCTTGCCGCAGCCCTGCCCATCTCCCGTTCCGCGCTGGCCGCATCGGCGCTGACCAAGGTTTCCGTCGCGCTCGACTGGACGCCGAACACCAACCATATCGGCCTCTATATCGCCCAGGCGAAAGGCTTCTACAGCGATGCCGGGCTGGATGTTGCGATCCTGCCTTATACGGACACCGATGCGGGAACACTGGTTGCCAACGGCGTTGCCGATTTCGGCGTTTCCGGCGCGATCGGCCTCTTCACCCAATGTGCTGCCGGCGCCGAGATCAAAGGCGTCTACGCCATTGTCCAGACGGAAACCGGCCGCGTCGTCTTCAACGATGATCGCAAGGATATCCAGCGTCCGAGGGATCTCGACGGGAAGACCTATGGCGGCTTCGGCAGCGCCTGGGAAAGCGCGCTGATCTCGGCCATGATCCGCAACGACGGTGGCAAGGGCGAGGTAAACACCGTGACCCTCGGCACGTCGGCCTATGAAGCGCTCGCCAACGGTTCGGTCGATTTCACGCTCGAAGTCTACACCTGGGAAGGGATCGAGGCACAGCTCGAAAAGAAGGCAGTCCGCCGCTTCCGCTATACCGACTATGGTGTCCCGGACGAGCAGACGACCGCCATTGTCGCCGGCAATGCCTTTCTCGACAGCAATCCCGAGGCCGCCCGCGGCTTCATCCAGGCGACCAAGCGCGGCTATGACTACGCCGTCGATCATGCCGACGAGGCGGCCGACCTGCTGATGTCTACAACCGGTGGAGCGCTCACCAATGCGGATCTCGTCAGGGCGTCGCTCAAAGCGCTGATCGACGGGCACTATCTGAGAACCGCGGACGGCAAAAGCGGCATCTTCGACCCCGCCGAGGCCAGTGCGATCGGCGATTTCCTCTTTACCAACGGCATCCTTCTCGATGCCCAGGGCGCCAAGCTGAAGGACAAGCCGGACGTATCGCGCTACTATACTAACCAGTTCTTCTCCTGATCGGCTGACGTTACGGCCCTCCGCGCGACACACCTTGTCGCGCGGGCTTCCATCCCCTAACCAGAGAGCGGGTGGAGGATCGGCGAAATGTGGACTGAGCGGGAGACGAGGCTGGCGGGTGCGGATTTCATCCGTGCCTTGGCATGCCTACTGGTGCTGGCCCACCACCTCGTCCTTCGGCTGGATGTCAGCAAGGTTGACGGTGCGTTGCGGCCCGCACTAGAGCTGACACGCTTCGGCAACTACGGCGTTGCCCTATTCTTCGTGCTGAGCGGCTTCCTCCTCGCCCGTCCGTTTTGGACCGCGTTGGATCGGGGGACCGAGATACCTTCGCTGAAGGTCTACGCCCTTCGCCGCGCCGCCCGCATCCTGCCCGGCTTTTGGGTCGCGCTCACCGTTGGCTTCGTGCTCGGTTTCACCGTCTACGATTTTCCTCTGGATGGGGAACTCGCCGGACGCTACGTCGCCGGCTTCCTTCTCATGAGCCAGTGGCATTGGCGGACCTTCTTTCCCGTCCAGGGCGACGGACCTCTCTGGTCGATCCCCTTCGAGACGACATGCTACGTGCTGCTGCCGCTCTGCTTTGCCGTTTTGTTTCACAACAGCGCCCGGCTTTCCCGACAGACTTCGCAATGCTTGGCGTGGCTGGGAATTATCGGGCTTGTTCTCCTTTGCCACTGGCTGATCGCCACTTACGCCCCCATAGACGATGTCAGGAGAGGCTGGGATTTCGGCTTCCAGGGCGGCGCCAAGGAATGGATGCCGCGATACAATCCGATCGGCTTCTTCGCGATCTTTGCAACGGGCGCACTGGCATCAGGCATCCACACCTGGCTGCCGGCGAAGCGGTCGGTGCTCTACGACATTCTCGGATTTCTGGCCCTCATCGCGGGCGCAGCGCAATTTCCAATATCTATTGGCGGGCCTTGGGAAGGTTACGGCTGGCTCGGCATACCCTATCGCTTTCCCTTCCTGCCGCTCGCGGTAGCAGCCGCCCTCTGCACGCTGCCGCGATCGGTCTATCTCGGAAAGATGCTGGATAATCCCATCATCCGTTATATCGCCACCATTTCCTTCGGCATCTACATCTGGCAGGATATCGTCATCTCGTTGATCAAGCAGACCTTTCCCGGAAGCTTCGGCGGCGCGGGTGACGTCCTGTCAGGATGGATCGTCTCGAGCGTCCTCGCAGCCGTCCTTCTCCTCCTGATCGCCACAGTGAGCTATTTCTTCCTTGAGCGGCCGATTATCCTCTGGGCGAGAAACCTCGAAGGGCGCACACAGCTTCGATCTGTCAATCCGTAAGCTTCGACCGACGGCCTAAGCCTTACGGCTCTGCATCCCTAACGCAGCCCCCTCCACGATCAGCGCAAGGCCAGCCTCGAACAGTGCCGCATGCCCCTCATGCCGGTAATGCGCCAAAGCCTTCGCCGTCAGCGGATGATCCTTGGCCGCAGCATCGAGCCTGTTTCCACGATTTGGCGCGTCCGGAAAATCCGCCTGCTCCTCCAGCACGCAGCCGACGACGTAGCGGCCGATCGCCACGAGGATGTCCATGGCGAATTCCTCGGTCATGCCGGCCCCGACCAGAACCCGCATATGCGCCTCGATCAAATTGAGATTGTCCGGATTGGCCTCGGTGCCCGCATGGACCCGCGCTCCATCCCTGTAGGCAAGGAGTGCCTTGCGGAAGCTGCGGGCATCTTCCAGCAGGAAGCGCTTCCAGTCGGCGCTATCGAATGCCCAGTCATGCCGATGCCCGCGCGCCAGAATTTCATCGTTCATGGCGTCGAGAAGCGCCCGCTTGTTCCTGAAATGCCAATAGAGCGCCGGCTGGCGCACATTCAGTCGCTCGGCCAGGAGACGTGTCGAAAGCCCGTCGATCCCAACTTCGTTGAGCAACCTCAACGCCGCCTCGACTATCGCCGCCCTATCGACTTTCATATTTGGCCCACTTTCATATTTGGTCCCCGCTGCCGTTGATTTTTAAATTTATCATCGATAAGGAACTTATCAGTGATAAATTTTGAGCTTTCCAATGCAAAACATGCTCCCCGTCATCCTGGCGACCATCGTCCTTGATGCCGCCGGCATCGGCCTGACATTGCCCATATTGCCGCGCCTCCTGCAGGAGGTCGGCCATACGAGCGAACTCGGCTGGCTTTTCGGCGCGTTTCTCAGCCTCTACGCGCTGATGCAGTTTCTCTTTTCACCCGTGCTCGGAGGCCTGTCGGATCGATTCGGCCGCAAACCCGTGTTGCTGGTGTCGCTTGGCGGCGCTGCCGTGGACTATCTCTTCATGGCTTTCGCACCGTCGCTTTGGCCGCTCTTCATTGGCCGCGCCATCGCCGGCATAACCGGCGCGAACATGGCGGTTGCGTCAGCCGTTATCACCGACCTGACGCCGGAGGATCAGCGGGCGCGACGGTTCGGGCAATTGAGCGCCTGCTTCGGCATCGGCTTCATAGCCGGCCCGGCAATCGGCGGTCTCCTGGGTGAAGTGTCGGTGCGCACACCCTTCATCGCGGCTGCATTCCTCAATGCCGTCAACCTGGCGCTTGCCTTTTTCACACTTCGGGAAACACGCCAAAGAGATACAGAGGCACCGGAATCGAAGAACTCCCTTTCTCCTCTCGGCACGTTGCGATGGGTTTCAGGGCTTGGCGGGCTTCTTCCTCTGATCGGAGCCTACATCGTGCTTGCCCTTCTCGGCGAAGTCGGGGGCACGATCTGGGTTCTCTATGGGCAGGACAAATTCGCCTGGTCGCCCGATCACGATCGGCATATCGCTCGCCGGCTTCGGCCTCTTCCATGCGGGCATCCAGGCGTTTGTCGCAGGACCGATCTCCGAGCGCTGGGGCGAACGCCGCGCTCTGCTGATCAGCATCATCACCGACAGCATCGCCTATATCCTCATCGCGTTTGCGACCGAAGGCTGGATGGTCTTCGCATTGCTGCCGCTATTTTGCCTGGGCGGCATTGGGGCGCCGGCGCTGCAATCGCTGCTGACATCAGGCGTGCGCTCGGACCAGCAGGGCAGGCTGCAAGGCGTGCTGTCCAGCATGACCAGCCTTGCCTCGATCGTCGGCCCGCTATTGATCAGCACTGTGTATTTTATGAGTCGGTCGAGTTTTCCGGGCCTTGTATGGATTGCCGGTGCAGCACTCTACTGGCTCTGCCTGCCCGTCTTTCTCAACCGCTCAAAGGCGCAAGAGGTATCGCGGAGCCAGCCTTAACGAAAAGGCCGCCCAACGTCATTGTCGGACGGCCAATCAATGGGAAGCGACATCCAGCCCGAAAACCGAACCGGATATCGGCGTAGCCTAGAAGCGGGTGGACTTCAGCCGATCTTCATCAAGGGCGATGCCGAGGCCCGGCGCCTCTCCCAGCTCCAGCCAGCCCCTGCTGTGCTTGAGCGGCGTCACCAGCGGATAGTCGCGGCGGCTCTCGCTCCATTCCGGATTGTCATAGGGATATTCGAGCCAGGCTGCATCGGCAACGCCTGCGGTCAGGTGCGCATTTGCCAACACACCGATGCCGTTCGTCCAGGAATGCGGCGTGAACTGCACGCCTGCCTCCCGTGCCTGGTAGGCAAGGCGGCGGCAGCCGGTGATGCCGCCGACGAGCGCCACATCGGGCTGGATCACGTCGAAGGCGCGTTCCTCGATGATATCGCGGAACTCATAGAGTTCGCGTGTCATCTCGCCGCCGACGATGCGGACGCTGGTTGCCTGCTTCAGCTCCTTCATGCCCTTGCGGTCGGAGCGGAACAGCGGCTCTTCCATCCAGTGGATATTGAGCCGTTCCAGTTCCTTGGCGACAGCCAGTGCGTCCTTGAAGGTCCAGGGAAGCGTCGTGTCCCAGGGCATGCGCCAACCCTGATTGCAATCGACCATCAGCTCCAGCTTCATGCCGACGCGGGCGCGGATCGCCTCCAGCGCCCTGACGTCGTCGCGCCAACTGCCGCGGCCGCCTGACGAAGACGAGAAGCGCACCTTCATGGCAGGAAAGCCCTCTTCGAGGTAGCGCTCGGCCTGGTCAGCCATCTGCTCCGGCTCGCGCAGCACGCCTGATGAGGCATAGAGCCGGACACGATCGGAGCGGCCACCCAGCATCCGCCAGACGGGCTCGCCAGTGATCTTGCCCGAAAGGTCCCACAGCGCCAGATCCATTGGCCAGCAACGGCCATAGTGGAAGTTGATATGCGACAGCACCTCGTAGTGCCGCTCCAGATGTCGGGGGTCCTGGCCGATGAAGAGATCCTCATGGCCTTCGAACCCCTTCATCAGGTCGCCTGAGCCGATGCCCTGACGACCCTCGTCATCGGTCACGCGCACGATCGTCGCGTCGAAATGGCGACGAGGCCTGCCATCCCAGCTCGCCTTGAACGGCGGATCAAGCGGCAGGCGATGGTGGGTGATTTCAACAGATACGATCTTGCTCATTTAGCTCTTCCCTCTTTTATCTTTGGCGCGTGCGGCAAGCCCCTCATCCGCCTGCCGGCACCTTCTCCCCGCTTGCGGGGAGAAGGTGGTATTCGGGGCAACCTCTCCACCCCTCTCCAACCTGTCACAAGGCACGTCCCCTCTCCCCGCAAGAGGGGAGAGGGTTAGGGTGAGGGGCCGACTACGGCAAGTCCGAAAACAGCGACAGCCGAATTACCCGAACTGCTGCCAGATGGTCTTGTAGTCACAATATTTGTCGATCGCATGCACCGAGCGATCACGACCGAAGCCGGATTGCTTGAAACCGCCAAACGGCGTTGCGAAATTCGACATGTCGTAGGTGTTGACCCAGACCGTACCGGCATGAAGCTCTTCGGAGAAGCGGTGAGCGCGATCCATATTTTTGGTGAAGACGGCACCGGCAAGACCGTAGATCGTGTCGTTGGCGATACCAAGCGCCTCTTCCTCCGTGTCGAAGGGAATGGCGGCGAGCACGGGGCCGAAAATTTCCTGCCGCGCCAGGCTCATGTCGTTGGTCATATCGACGAAAACGCCGGGCGAGATGTAATAGCCGCCGCTCTCGCTCATGACCTGCTCGGCGCCGAAGGCGCGACGCGCGCCTTCCTTCTCGCCGGCGGCGATCATGCCGAGTACCTTCTTCATATGCTCTTCCTCGATCAGCGCGCCGATCTGCGCCGACGGATCGAGCGGATGCTTGAGCGCGATGTCGCTCTTCGTCACGGCTTCGATCTTGCGGATCAGCTCGTCCTGCACCGAACGCTGAACGATCAGGCGGGTGGAGGCGTGGCAGGTCTCGCCGGAATTGTAGAAGCAGCCCCAGGCGGCGGCGGCGGCGGCAGCATCCAGGTCCGCATCTTCGAAGACGACGAGCGGCGACTTGCCGCCGAGCTCCAGCGCCACGCGCTTGACGTTGGATTGGGCAGCATAGCCCATGATCAGCTTGCCGACTTCGGTCGAGCCGGTAAACGCGATCATGTCGACATCCATGTGCAGTGCCAGCGGCTTGCCGGTCTCTTCGCCATAGCCCGTGACGACGTTGAGGACGCCGGCGGGAAGACCGGCTTCGAAGCCCAGCTGCGCCAGGCGAATCGCCGAAAGCGAGGACTGCTCCGCCGGCTTCAGCACGACGGAATTGCCGGCCGCAATCGAAGGACCGAGCTTCCAGGCATCGATGATCATCGGATAGTTCCAGGGCGTGATCGCGCCTACGACGCCGATCGGCACCTTGCGCACCAGCGCGCGGGCATTCGGCCCCGTCGGCGCGATCTCGTCATACATCTTGTCGATCATTTCGCCGTAATACTGGATGCCGTCGGCGCAGAGGCGCACATCGACATTAAGCGACGCCATGATCGGCTTGCCGACATCGATGGTTTCGAGCATTGCCAGCTCTTCGCCATGGGCGCGGATCAGCTCGGCCCATTTCAGCATGATCTTCTTCTTTTCGAGCGGCTCCTTCTTACGCCAGACACCGCTCGCGAAAGCGGCGCGCGCTGCGGAAACGGCGGCATCGACATCGGCGGCATTGCCGCGTGCAAGCTCAGCGCCCGGCTGGCCGTCCATGGGACGGATGCGGGTGAAGGTTGCGCCCGAAGAGGAGGCGACGAGCTCGCCGTTGATGAAGTGGCGACCCTCAGGCTTGATGCTCGAGAGGACGTTTTCCCAATAAACGCGCGTGAATTCTTTTGTCATCTCAAATCCCTTTCGGAAGCGCCATCACGATGGCGGCGAACTGATCGATATCGGCATCGCTGATCTCACGAATGGTGGAGCGGCGCATCGGATGGTTTTCGGGTGCGCGCATCTCATTGGCGAGATCGGCAGCAGTGAAGGGCGCAAAGGCGGCCGGCAGAGCACGGACGATGCCGCAGCGGTCCATCAGGTCCGAAACGAAGGCCGGCAGGGCAGCGGCGTTTTCAAGGCCGCAAGCCTTGGCAGCGGCATTGAGATCGGCCGTATCCTCTTCGACCAGCCAGGCAAGCGTCGCCTCAAAACCGAGCGCGGTCGCAAGACCATGATGCACCGGCGCAAGCCCCGCCAGGGCATGACTAACATTGTGGGCAATCGCCGTGCCGCAATTGTCGATCGCGATGCCGGCAAAGCAGGAGCCGAGCAGGACGTCTCCGCGCGCATCGAGATTGGACGGCTCCTTGACGGCCGTTTCCAGCGATCGCGTGATCAGACGAAGCGCCTCATGGGCATAAAACTGCGCGCCGCGATGGGCATTGCGGTTCGTTGCCGCCTCGAAAGCGTGGATGAAGGCATCCATGCCGCACCATGCCGTCAGATTGGCCGGGAGCGTCGTCGTCAGCGCCGGATCGAGCAGGACGAGATCGGCCTTAGTCTCGGCGCCCCAGATCCAGAGTTTTTTGCCTTCCGGGCCGGCAAAGATATTGGTCGCCGAGGTCTCCGACCCAGTGCCGGCGGTGGTCGGGATCATGATCTTCTTCAGCGGGTTCTTCGGTAGCGGATTGGCCGCCAGAGCATAATGCATCGGGTCTTCGCCCGAGGCTGCCGAGCAGGCAACGATCTTGGCGATATCCAGAGCAGAACCACCGCCGATGCCGATGACCAGCTGCGCGCCCTTGGCGATCTCAAGGGCCGCGTGCAGATGCGCAAGCTTCGGCTCGCCGGAAAAATCGGAAAACACCGCCGTTTCGATGCCTGCGCCTTCAAGCTCCCGGCGCACCTTCTCGGCAAAGCCGGACTGGGCCAGAAAGCCGTCAATGACGAGAACAGCACGCTTTACGCCATCAAAAGAGGCTGCGGCAGAGGCGAGACCGGAGAAGACGCCGTCTCCGAAGCGGATTTCGGGAATGGAAGAGATCGAAAATGTCACGAGAGCACCGCAATTGAGTCGATGGAACGATGCCGATATTCATGCATCACAATTTCAGCTCTTCAAATCGGGCGATTTCTCAGGAATATTGATGATCTGAAGTTATGGAGAGCCGCTTGCTCGAAAAAATCCCGCTTGAAGCCTTCCGCGTTTTCGATGCTGCCTGCCGTCTGATGAACTTTTCGCGGGCTGGACGCGAACTCAACATCACCCAGGCTGCGGTCAGTCGCCGGATCAAGGGGCTGGAGGATCATCTTGGCGCGACCCTGTTCACCCGCCGCGGCCGCAACCTTGCCCTGACACCGGATGGAGAAAGGCTGTTTCAGCGCGTGCGGGCGACCCTGGAATATCTGGAGGAAAGCCTGGAACCCTTCCGGAGCGGCGGCGGCCAGATTATCTCGATCGCTGCCAGCGGTTCCGTGTCACACCTCTGGCTTGGCCAGCACCTGAAGGATTTCGGCAAGGAGAGCCCGAATATCTCCGTCCGCCTGCTGACGACAGACGCCCCGACCGAACTAGCGTCCGAGGCCAACGATCTCGTTATTCTTTACGCGACCGGCGAGCATCCGCGCTGGAACCTGACGCTGCTGATGAAAGAGGTGCTGATGCCGGTAGCATCCCCGGACTACCTAGCCAGACGAGGGCTGATCGCCGAAGAGCTGACGGTCGAGGATATCGCCGCATTGGACCTGATCGACTATGAGCGCTTCAACGCCCACTGGATCTCGTTTCGGCAATGGTTTGGCCGGGTTCCGCGTCCGCCGAAGATAAGGCTTCCGCGACCGCGGCTATCCTTCTCGACCTATATCATGGCCGTTGAGGCCGCCTTGCGTGGCGAAGGCATTGCCCTTGGCAGCCTTGGCCTGATCGAGGAACAACTTCGCGCCGGAACCCTGGTAACGGTTGGCAAAGACCATGTCGAAACCGGCTTCGGCTACTATCTCGGGACGCCACGCTTCCGCTCGCTTTCTCCCGAAGCGGTACAATTACATCGGCATTTGCTGTCGAATGACCGAGAAGAGCAATAATTCTTTTGGAAAGCACCCAATTTTGACCCCTTCAGGGTTAACCAGTTATTAAAGCGATAGATGACAAGCGCTATTGCAAAGTATATCTGTGACGCGCCTTCGAAATTGTCATATCAATTTAAGATTGAAATCCATGGCGAACCTATCCGACCGCAAGAGTAATTTTGTGAGCCGCCCGCTGGCTGTGGGCGATCTGTCACACAAATACATCAATGCCAATTCCAACGAATTGCGTGTCGGACACGCTCCAAGACGCGGTTTCGGCTTTCGCGCCCAGCTCGCCGCCAAGAGAGTGATCGATATCCTCGCTTCGGCCACGGCACTTCTCGTGCTGCTGCCACTCTTCCTTACTCTGGCAGTGCTCATTCGTATCGACAGCCCAGGGCCTGTCTTCTTCCGTCAGGTTCGCTGGGGTCAGAATGGCAAGAAAATCCAGGTTTACAAATTTCGCTCGATGCGGAACGATCTCGGTGATCCCACCGGCGTTGCGCAGACGGTCAGAAATGACCCACGTATCACCAATATCGGCGCCACGTTGCGGCGGACCAATCTCGATGAGCTTCCCCAGCTGATCAACGTGCTGAAAGGCGACATGTCCCTGGTCGGACCTCGCTGCCACGCGGTCAACATGTTGGCCGCCGGCCGCCTCTATGAAGACCTGGTGCCGAACTACCATCAGCGTCATCAAATGCGCCCCGGCATCACGGGGCTTGCGCAGATGCGCGGCCTTCGCGGCCCCACGGATCGCGCCGACAAGGCCCGCGCCCGCATCGCCTGCGATATCTATTACGTTGCCAATTTCAATCTCTGGCTCGATTTCAAGATCGTGATCGGCACCATCGTCTCCGAATTGGCCGGCGGCACAGGCTTCTGAAAGCTTCGCCCATATAGGCAACAAGCAAGCATATAGAGTGCAACAAAAAAGGCGGCCCGATAAGGTGCCGCCTTTTTTGCTGCTATCTTTTTTGCTGCTATCGTTTTGCAGAGTATCAGTCCGGCAGGACCGAGCCGCTCAGATGGGTCATTTCCATGATGAAGTGTTCGAGGCGCGACTTGTGCTCGTGGAACTCTGTTTCCTCGAGTTCGCGGCGCGCAGCGTCGATACGGCGCGTCAGCTCGTCACGATTGAGCTCCTCAACCGGGATGGCCGATTCAGCCAGCAGCGTGCAGCCGGTCGGAAGAATGTCGGCAAAGCCGCCGAACACAACATAGTTCTGCTTGGCGCCGGAGGCGGAACGAACCTTGATGAGGCCTGGCTTAATGGTCGTCATCGTGGGCGCGTGGTTGGCCATGACGGTCATTTCACCTTCGGTTGCCGGAATGACAACCTCGGCTACCATTTCCGACAGAAGCAAGCGCTCCGGAGAAACCAGTTCGAAATGGAAATTGTCAGCCATCAGTGACTCACTTTCTCGGATATCGCTTTTAGATCTTGCAGTTTAGTCCCGCAGAACGGGCAGTGCATTATTGCGTGATCGAGATAACCGAGACCTTCCTCGGTCTGGACCAGGCCCACCACCATCATCAGCACGCCGTTATCGGCGCGATAGATAATTGGAGCAGCGGGCTCCGGAAGCTCCGCCACGACTTCCCTGAGGGAGTCGCAGCAGAAAATCTCGTCGGACACGCTGTCGCTCATTAAGCGGCAGCAGCCAGCTTCTTGGCCTTTTCGATCGCTTCGTCAATGGAGCCGACCATGTAGAAGGCAGCTTCCGGCAGGTGATCGTATTCGCCGTTGACCAAGCCCTTGAAGCCCTTGAGCGTGTCTTCGAGAGCAACGAGCTTGCCCGGCGAACCGGTGAAGACTTCAGCAACGAAGAACGGCTGCGACAGGAAGCGCTCGATCTTGCGGGCGCGGGCAACGGCCAGCTTGTCTTCTTCCGACAGTTCGTCCATGCCCAGGATGGCGATGATGTCCTGCAGGGACTTGTAGCGCTGCAGCGTCGACTGAACCTTACGGGCAATTTCGTAGTGCTCTTCGCCGACAACCAGCGGGTCGAGCATGCGCGAGGTGGAGTCGAGCGGGTCAACAGCCGGGTAAATACCCTTTTCAGCGATCGAGCGCGACAGAACCGTCGTTGCGTCCAGGTGGGCGAACGAAGTGGCCGGAGCCGGGTCGGTCAAGTCGTCGGCCGGAACGTAAATAGCCTGAACCGAGGTGATCGAGCCGGTCGTCGTCGTGGTGATGCGTTCCTGCATCTGGCCCATATCGGTTGCGAGCGTCGGCTGATAGCCAACGGCCGAAGGAATACGGCCAAGCAGAGCCGACACTTCCGAGCCAGCCTGCGTGAAGCGGAAGATGTTGTCGACGAAGAACAGAACGTCCTGGCCCTGGTTACGGAAGTTTTCAGCAACCGTCAGACCCGTCAGAGCGACGCGAGCGCGGGCGCCCGGCGGCTCGTTCATCTGGCCGTAAACCAGCGCAGCCTTGGAGCCTTCGCCACCGCCAAGCTTGTTGACGCCGGATTCGATCATTTCGTGGTAGAGGTCGTTGCCTTCGCGGGTACGTTCACCGACGCCGGCGAAAACCGAGTAACCACCGTGCGCCTTGGCGACGTTGTTGATCAGTTCCATGATGAGAACGGTCTTACCGACGCCAGCGCCGCCGAATAGGCCGATCTTGCCGCCCTTTGCGTAGGGAGCGAGAAGGTCGACGACCTTGATGCCGGTCACGAGGATCTGTGCTTCCGTCGACTGCTCGACATAGGCAGGAGCATCCTGGTGGATCGCGCGCTTGTGTTCGGTGATCAGCGGACCTGCTTCGTCAACCGGCTCGCCGATGACGTTCATGATACGGCCGAGTGTTTCCGGACCGACCGGAACCGAGATCGGAGCGCCGGTGTCGCTGACTTCCTGGCCACGAACGAGACCTTCGGTAGCGTCCATGGCGATCGTGCGAACTTCGTTCTCACCGAGGTGCTGCGCGACTTCCAGAACCAGGCGATTGCCGTTGTTGCTGGTTTCGAGCGCGTTCAGAATGGACGGCAGGTCACCTTCGAAAGCCACGTCGACGACGGCGCCGATGACCTGAGTAACCTTGCCTGTTGCCTTTGCGGCGGGGGTAGCTGCCTGAGCCATATTCTTACCCTCTTTCCCTAACCTCAGAGCGCTTCCGCGCCCGAAATGATTTCAATGAGTTCCTTGGTGATCTGAGCCTGACGCTGGCGGTTGTAGCTGAGCGTCAACTTGTTGATCATCTCACCGGCATTGCGCGTCGCGTTGTCCATGGCGCTCATCTTCGCGCCCATTTCGCCCGCGACATTCTCAAGAAGCGCGCGGAAGACCTGGACGGAGATATTGCGCGGGATCAGATCTTCGAGGATCGATGCCGGATCCGGCTCATATTCGTAGATAGCGCTCGAGTGCTCGCTATCCTGGACAGCAGGAGCCTCGGCCGAAGTCGGGACGAGCTGCAGTGCCGTCGGGACCTGGCTGATCACCGATTTGAACTCGGAATAGAACAGCGTGCAGACGTCGAACTCGCCTTCTTCGAACATCTCGATGATGCGCTTGCCGATAGCGTCAGCATTCTCGAAGCCGATCTTCTTGACTTCGCGCAGTTCCTTGCGCTCGACGATCAGCGATGCGAATTCGCGGCGCAGGATGTCGTAGCCCTTTTTGCCGACGGTGAAGATCTTCACCGTCTTGCCTTCTGCAAGGAGCTTGCGGATGTGATCGCGGGCGAAACGGGCGATCTGCGAGTTGAAACCGCCGCAAAGGCCGCGCTCAGCCGTGCAGACGACGAGCAGATGCACGTCGCTCTTGCCGTTACCGGTCATCAGCAGCGGCGCGTCATCGGCTTCGGTGACGGCTGCGGTGATGTTGGAAAGCACGACGGCCATCCGCTCGGAATAAGGCCGGGCGGCTTCGGCCGCCTCCTGCGCACGCCGAAGCTTCGCCGCGGCGACCATTTTCATCGCCTTGGTGATCTTCTGCGTCGCCTTGACGGAGGCGATCCGGTTTTTCAGATCCTTAAGTGAAGGCATCCGTTATCCGTCCTAGAAGTGAGGCCCGATCAGGCGAAAGACTTGGCGAAGCTATCGAGGGCAGCCTTGAGCTTGTCCCGGGTCGCGTCGCTGATGGCCTTCTCGTTGCGGATCGCGTCGAGGATATCCTTGCCTTCCGACCGCAGGTAGGAAAGCAGTCCCTGCTCGAACTTGCTGACGGATGCGACCGGCAGCTTGTCGAGGTAACCGTTAACACCCGAAAAGATCACAGCAACCTGCTCTTCCGTCTTCAGCGGCGAGAACTGCGGCTGCTTCAGGAGCTCGGTCAGGCGCGCACCACGGTTCAGCAGGCGCTGCGTGGCGGCATCGAGGTCCGAGCCGAACTGGGCGAAGGCGGCCATTTCGCGATACTGGGCGAGTTCGCCCTTGATCGAGCCGGCAACCTGCTTCATCGCCTTGATCTGGGCCGCAGAACCAACACGGGAAACCGAGAGACCGACGTTAACGGCCGGACGGATGCCCTGGTAGAACAGGTCGGTTTCAAGGAAGATCTGGCCGTCGGTGATCGAGATCACGTTGGTCGGAATGAAGGCAGAAACGTCGTTGCCCTGCGTTTCGATAACAGGCAGAGCGGTCAGCGAGCCGGCGCCCTTGTCGTCGTTCATCTTTGCAGCGCGCTCAAGCAGACGCGAGTGCAGGTAGAAAACGTCGCCCGGATAGGCTTCGCGGCCCGGCGGGCGGCGCAGCAGCAGCGACATCTGACGGTAGGAAACGGCCTGCTTGGACAGGTCGTCGTAGCCGATCAGCGCGTGCATGCCGTTGTCACGGAAATATTCGCCCATGGCGCAACCGGCAAATGGTGCCAGGAACTGCATCGGGGCCGGATCGGAAGCCGTGGCAGCGATGATGATCGAGTACTTCAGCGCGCCGCGCTCTTCGAGCACCTTGACGAACTGGGCAACGGTCGAACGCTTCTGACCGACGGCGACGTAGACGCAGTAGAGCTTTTCCTGTTCCGGGCCGTTGTCGTGGATCGGCTTCTGGTTCAGGAAGGCGTCGAGCAGGATGGCGGTCTTACCGGTCTGGCGGTCGCCGATGACGAGCTCGCGCTGGCCGCGACCGACCGGGATGAGGGCGTCGATGGCCTTGAGGCCGGTCGACATCGGCTCATGAACCGACTTGCGCGGAATGATGCCGGGAGCCTTGACTTCGACGCGCGAACGGCGGGTCGCATTGATCGGGCCCTTGCCGTCGATCGGATTGCCGAGCGCGTCGACGACGCGGCCGAGCAGTTCCGGACCAACCGGAACGTCAACGATCGCGCCGGTGCGCTTGACGGTGTCGCCTTCCTTGATGTCACGGTCGGAGCCGAAAATAACGACACCGACGTTGTCGGATTCAAGGTTCAGGGCCATGCCGCGAACGCCGCCCGGGAACTCGACCATTTCGCCCGCCTGGACGTTGTCGAGGCCGTAGACGCGGGCAATACCGTCACCGACGGAAAGAACCTGGCCGACTTCGGAGACTTCAGCTTCTTGGCCGAAGTTTTTGATCTGATCTTTCAGAATTGCGGAAATTTCCGCGGCGCGGATATCCATCAGCCAACCTCTTTCAATGCAAGCTTAAGGGTAGAGAGTTTGGTACGAAGAGACGTATCGATCTGGCGGGAGCCGACCTTGACGATCAGGCCACCCAGGATCGACGGATCAACCGTAACAGCGATTGCAACGTTCTTGCCGGTAACGCCATGAAGCGCCGCCTTGAGTTCGTCTTCCTGCGCCGGGGTCAGCGCATGGGCCGAAGTAACTTCGGCGGAAATTTCGCCGCGATGCTCTGCAGCAATCTGGCGGAAGGACTTGATCATGCCAGGAAGGGCAAAAAGGCGGCGGTTACGCGCCACGACCTTCAAGAAATTGGCAAAGAAACCGCTGATGCCGGCCTTTGCAGCGATCGCCTCGATTGCCTTCAGCTGCTCGTCCGAAGAGAAAACCGGGCTTCCGATGAAGCGCTTCAGATCAGCGCTCTCGTCAAGCATTTTCTGGAAAGCGTCGAGGTCGCTGGAAACTGTGTCGACGGCGCCTTCCTCAAGAGCCAACTCGAACAGCGATGAGGCATATCGTTCTGCGACACCAGAAATATGCTGGGATGTGTCTGGCACGGGCACAATTTTCCCTGATTTCAACCCAAGAACTCAGCATCCGGCAGGCGGAAGCCTTATGGTCTTGAATTCGTTTTGATTTCCCCCAGAAATCAGCAAGAGCTTCCTCTCACTTCATCCGAAATTCGGGGTCCGTCTAACATAGGATGTTGAGACTCGCAACACGCGTAATCACCGAATAAGCCTTTCGCGTGAATTTCTGATGGCAAAAACGCCAAAATGCCCTGATGCGGTGCACAATGATTGCGTTGCGGATCGCGTTTTTGATTAAATGAAACTGAAAGCGTAAAGTAGAGGCAGTGCCGCCAGGACGACTTGCACAACCAGAAGCAGCAAGTTGACGATGACCCCGCCACCGCGATCCGACATCAGCGACAGGATGCGGCCGAAAGCCGCGAGCGCGAAGGAAGCACCGAGCGCTATGTAGATCGTCGGCTGGGCGAGCAGGATCGCCGCAAGCCCGAAACCGAGATAGAACCCGCCGACCGAGCGCGATTCCGCATAAGCCCCTTGCCGCCCCTCGCGCACCTGCAGCCCATAGAACTTATAGGCAAGGCCCGGCGCAAACATCATCAAAAGACCGACGAGCGCGGTAAAAGCCGCAGCACAAAAGGCGAGCTGTTCACCCAGCTCCGTCGGAAAATAAAGCTCCATCGATCGTCCCCAAATCAGCGGATTATGTAAGCCGACTTATGGCACAAAGCGAAAACGGAAGAAATGTCCAATACAGACACGGGTCGGTTGGACTTAATTATTTGAAAAAATGTGCATTATCCCTTTATACGGTGAACCCTCGGGAAATGGGATAATTCCCGGCGATGGACAGCCGTATCCAATTGAGCCAGTGAATTACAGGAAACTCTGCGGATCGATGTCGAGCTGGACCTGGACCGAGCCGCGCTCCTTCGGCCCCTGCGACAGCATGGCGCGCAGGAAGCCCTGCATGTCGGAATTCCTTCGGCCGTGGACCAGCAGGCGAAAGCGGTGACGGCCGCGAACGAGCGCGAGCGGCGCCTCCGCAGGCCCGAGAACCGCGATGCCCTGCACCTGCGGCGCGGCATTGCGGATGCCACGCGCATGGCCTTCCGCATCCTGACGCGTATCGGCCGAAACGATGATCGACGCCAGCCGGCCGAAGGGCGGAAGCACGGCCCTTTCCCGCTCCGAAATCTCCCGCTCGTAGAACGCGCCTGCATCGCCTGACACAATCGCCTGCATGACGGGATGCTGCGGCTGGTAGGTCTGGAGCAGGCCGTGGCTCTTGAGACCCGTGCGCCCCGCTCGGCCCGTCACCTGCGACAGCAGCTGGAAGGTTCGCTCGGCAGCCCGCGGATCGCCGTTTGCAAGGCCTAGATCGGCATCGACGATGCCGACCAGCGTCATCAGCGGGAAATTATGCCCCTTGGCGACCAGCTGCGTGCCGATGACGATATCCGCCTCCCCCTTGGCAATCGCCTCCAGCTCCAGCCGAAGCCGCTTTACGCCACCCGTGATGTCGGAGGAAAGCACGATGGTGCGCGCCTCAGGAAAATGCTTCTCCACTTCCTCGGCAATGCGCTCGACGCCCGGCCCGCAGGCAACCAGATGGTCGAGCGTTCCACAATCGGGGCACGCCTCGGGCGTGCGCTCCGAATAGCCGCACTGATGGCATTGTAGCTGGTTTCGGAAGCGATGCTCGACGAGCCAGCTCGAACATTGCGGGCACTGGAAGCGATGGCCGCAGACGCGGCAGAGCGTCAGCGGCGCATAGCCGCGTCTGTTGAGGAAGAGCAGCGCCTGCTCTCCCCGCTCCACCGTCTTGCCGATCCCTCGCAGGAGCACCGGCGAGAGAAAGCCGCCGCGCTCCGGTGCATGCCGGCGCATATCGATCAGATGCAGGTCCGGCAGCGCCGCATCCCCGAAACGGGTCGGCATATGCACGGTGTTGTAGCGGCCGGCCTGCCCGTTCACCTGGCTTTCGACCGATGGCGTTGCCGAGACCAGGACGACGGGGAAATCGCCGATCCTGCCGCGTACGACCGCCATGTCGCGAGCATTGTAGAAGACCCGGTCTTCCTGCTTGTAGGCGGGATCGTGCTCCTCGTCGACGATGATGAGGCCAAGGTCTTCGAATGGCAGGAACAGCGCCGATCGCGCCCCCGCCACCACCCGGACCTCGCCCGTGACAGCCTGCCGCCAGACCTTTTCCCGCATGCGCGGCGCCAGATCGGAATGCCATTCGGCAGGCTTGGCGCCGAACCGACGCTCGAAACGTTCCAGGAAGGCGGATGTCAGCGCAATCTCGGGCAGGAGGATCAGCACCTGCTTGCCCCGCCTCAGCGTCTCGGCGATCGCTTCGAAATAAACCTCCGTCTTGCCCGAGCCGGTCACGCCGTCGATCAGCGATACGGAGAACTCCTGGGCGTCGATATCGCCGAGAATTTCCTCCGCCGCCTCCCGCTGCGGCCCTTCCAGGCGTGCGGCGGTAAAATCCGGGTCCGGCTTTGCGACGACGGGCGGCGGCGCCAAAAAGATCGTCTCGAAGATGCCCTGCGCAATCAATCCGTCGACGACGCTGAGCGAGACGCCGGCCGCATGCGCAAGGCCGCTGCGTGTCCACGACACCCCGTCATTGGCAAGTTCCATCACCCGCGTCCGCGCTGGCGTCATGCGCTCGGGCTGACCGCCGACGAAGCGCAAGCCCTCCACCATCGGCTCCGGCTCGAAAGCGTTCGGCGCACGCAACGCCATGCGCGCCACCAGCCCGGGCGGCGAAAGCGTATAGGAGGCGACCCAATCGATGAAATCGCGCATCTCCTTGGTGAGCGGCGGGCAATCGAAGACATGGCTGATCGGCCGCAGCTTCTTCGGATCAAGCTTATCGTCCTCGCCGCCGTCCCAGACGACGCCGATAACCTGCCGCGGACCGACGGGCACTTGAACGACGGACCCGGGCTCAACATGCACGCCGTCGGGCACCGCATAGGAATAGGGTGTCGCCACCGGCAGGGGCACCAGGACAGGCACCGTCCGCGTCGCGACAGGCGCCTTGAACAACTCTCCAAAAAGATCGGTCGAATCCGTAGTCATCGCGCCGGACCATGCCCCCAAAGGCACGAAAAGAAAACCCGCCCTTTCATTCCGGCCCTTTCATTCCGGCTAGTCCTCCTCGTCCTCATCTTCTCCGGCGATGACGCCGGTCAGCCGCATGCCCTCGATCCAGGTCGCGCCGTCTTCCTTGATCACTCGCCTCGGGCGGACACCGCAGCGCGACTGCAGCGCCTCGGCAAGCTGCATCGAATGGGTAACGACCCAGATCTGGCTGCGCTTCGACGCCTCCGCGATCATGTCGGCGAGCGGCCCCAGCATGTCCGGATGCAGGCTCGCCTCCGGCTCGTTGAGCGCGATAAAGGGCGGTAGCCGATAGGACAGCAGAGCGGCCGCCAGACCGAGAAAGCGAATCTGCCCATCCGAAAGCTCGCGGGGGTGGAAGGTGCGATAGGGAAAATCGGGCAGCGTCAGCGCAAATTCCGCCGTTTCGCCCGGATCAGGCACGACAAGACGAGCGCCGCCGAGCGCGGAAGCAACGATGCGATCGAGATCGACGGTATCCTGCCGCGTATGGGTCAGCGTCGCAAAGACCGCCGCCAGATTGGCGCCGTCCTCGTCCAGGATTGGAGCAGTCACGGCGAGACACGGATGACGCAGCGGCGAAGCGCGATCCGTGCGAAACCCATGAAAGAAGCGCCAGTTGGCAACCATGCGTCGGAACGCGGCAATCTCGGGAAAATGTCCGGCATCGCCGAGAACGGCAATCGCGGTTTCGGACGTCAGCGCCTGGTCGGGATAGTCCTCCATCCGCCCGGCGCTATTGCGCACGGAGATCGACGGTCCGGCGCGCTTCATCATGCTGACGGAGCGGTGGCCGGTCTGGATAGAGAGTTCCTCGGCCTTCACCTGCGGCTCCAGTGCAAAGCCTGCAGCGGCACCGGGAGGACGAAGTCCTGTCTCGACCCGATAGCGGAAAGCCGCGGCCCGCTCCTCGTCAAGGATTTCCACCTCGAAACAGATGCGCGCCGGATCTTTCGGTTTGCTTCTCGGCCCTGACCACAAAACCGACAGCATGCCGCCCTCGATCGCCAACTCATGCGCCAACCTGCCGTTGATAGCAGCCTGCACCAGCTGCAAGGCGCGATAGAGATTGGATTTGCCGGTGCCATTCTCGCCGATAAAGACCGTCATATCCCCGAGATCCATGCGGATCGATCGGAGCGAGCGATAGTTCTGGGCGAACATGGAACGAAGGCGCATTGCGGAATTTCTATACGATTACGGCAGAAAAAGAAGGGCGCTCAACCGAACCGATAGATGTGCGTATAGTTTTCGCATTGCATCGGCTGAAATCCCATCGCGTGCCAGAACAGCGCGGCATCGGGGTCACCGGCGTGCACCGTTACCCTATCGGTAAACGCTTTGGCGTGATTGAGGAGCTCGCGTGCAATCATCCGGCCAATGCCGCGGCCACGATACTGCGGCAGCACGTAGAAACGCCGCATCCGGAGCCAATCGACGCGCGAGAATTCGACCGTCAGCCCGCCGATCGCCACAACATCATTCTCTTCGAGAGCCACAAGCAGCCGCTCTCCGCGCCTTGAGAAGCGGTTAAGCCCGTCTGCCCATTCATCAACAAGGCGGCGGATGTGCTCATAGCCTTCCCGCTCGGCCGCGGAGGCAAGCGGCGTGACATCATCCGGCAAAGTATCAACGACGACACGAAGAGTGACCGTCATCTCAATCAGGCGACCTTTTCGGTCTCGTCCGCGGGCATGATGCTTTCCGCATTGCTCGGCATTGAAAACCGCGCATTGCCGTCTGCAGCAAGATCGAAGACCGTGTGCTGTTCCAGCGCTTTGGTCACCTCGTTGACATCGCCATCCAATGCTTCCGGCTGGATCAGATGACCGATCTGAAATTCGAAACGGTCACCGCGCTTGTTCAGAAGCTCGTGGAAGACGGTCATGTCGCGCAGTTCCGTCGACCATTTGGCGAGCCAGTAGAACAAGCCGGAATTGCGCGCCGTCAAGTGAACCGGCAGGATCGGCAGATTATATTTCCGCGCCAGCCCGACGGCCGAGGTCTTCCACGGGCGTTCGTTCAACTTGCCATTCGCCCAATAAGCGATGCGGCCGGAGGGAAACAGCACCGTGGCCTTGCCTTCCTTCACGGCGGCATTGGTCAGTTGCAGCGTCTCGCGCGTCTTGAGCTTGCTCTTGTATTCCTCGCGCCACTCGACCGGGATGATCATCTCGGCAAAACGCGGATTGACCCGGACTGCGTCGCGGTTGGCAAAGACCATCATGTCCGGCCGCCGCTCCTTCAGGAGGTCGAAGACTGCGACGCCATCGGCAATGCCGGTCGGATGGTTGCTGACGAGGATGAAACCGCCCTTGGCGGGAATGCGGTCGGCATCCGACACCCTGATATCAAGGCGCAGAAGGTCGCTCATATATTCGAAACACTGGAAGCCCGGCATGTTCGCGACATCGTCGGCAAAGGCGATGGCCTTGTGATAGCGCAACACGATGTGGAGAAACGGGCGCATCAGCGGCCAGAGCGGATTCTTGACGATCTTCTCTCCGCGCTCGGCGATCAATGTGTCGACGACATGACCCGGCTGTCCTTGGGAAACGAGTGCGATATGATCCGCAAGCTGTCCCAGTGCAGTCGTTGAAGCGCGGCGTGCCATGAAAAATCCTGAATATTTGGCTTACCCTATCGCAATCGATTGTGATCGAAGCATGACAAGATTGCATGACAGGGATCAGGGAAAGTTAGCGATTCCATAACCTTCCATCTAGCAAAGTGGCAGACTGAATTGCAAATTCAAGAGGTGTTTTGCTGAGCGAATTGTTGATCATCGCCGATCCGGCCCTGATGGCCGAACGCCAGCATTGGCTCGCCGCGCTTGAGAGCGAACGACGGCTTTCGGACCACACGCTGGACGCCTATGAGCGCGATACACGGCAATTTCTCGCCTTCCTGACAGGCCATCTCGGCGGTCCAGCGACCATCAAGGACATACACGCGCTTCGTCCGGCCGATTTTCGCGGCTTCCTCGCTACGCGCCGCAAGGATGGAGCCGGCGCGCGCTCGCTCGGCCGCAATCTTGCAGGCCTTCGCTCCTTCCTGCGCTATCTGGAAAAGAAGGGCCTGGTGAACGCCGCCGGCGCCGGCGCCGTCCGCTCGCCGAAACAGCCGAAGTCCCTGCCGAAGCCGCTCTCCGATTCGCAGGCGATTACGGTCACTGGCGACAATGCGCAGATGCATGACGAACCCTGGATCGCTGCCCGCGACGCCGCCGTCCTGACCCTGCTCTATGGCTGCGGCCTGCGCATTTCGGAAGCACTTGGCCTGATGCCCTCGGATATTGGCCCCGGAACGACGGCGCTCAGGATCACCGGCAAGGGCAACAAGACTCGCATCGTACCGCTGCTTTCCCTCGTCGGCGAAGCGGTCGAAAAATACCGCAAGATCTGCCCCTATCATCTCGAGGATGGCAAACCGCTCTTCCGCGGCGCCCGCGGCGGCCCGCTGCAGCCGGCAATCATCCAGCGCGGCATGCAGAAGCTGCGCAGCGCCTTCGGCCTGCCGGATAGCGCGACACCGCACGCGCTGCGCCATTCCTTCGCCACCCATCTGCTTGCCGGCGGTGGCGATCTGCGTACAATCCAGGAGTTGCTTGGCCACGCCAGCCTGTCAACGACGCAGGTCTATACCGGCGTCGATGCCGCGAGACTGCTGGAAGTCTATGACCGGGCGCATCCCAGGGCGTAAGAAAGCGTTAACCTGATACCTTAAGGGAAAATGCGTGCGACCGGAGTAGAACCGGAATCCAATATCCGCACCTCAGAAGGCCGAAATGATTTCTGCTGTCGACAACAGTTCCCGTTCGATAATGCCCAAGGCATCGACTGTCCTTCTGTGGGTGGCCGCCGCCGTACCGGCAGCCCTGCTGGCTGCGCTGGTCCTGACCACGATCTCGCTGCGGACGGCCAACGCTGCTGACGATGCCGCAGCCTGCACGGGCAAGAACCTCCTGACGGACCTTCAGCAGACGGATCCGGCGAAATACGCTTCGATCATGGCGGAAGGCGACAAGGTCGCCAATGGCAAAAGCATCTTCTGGAAGATCGAGAAGCCGGGCATGAGGCCTTCCTGGCTGCTCGGCACCATGCATGTCACCGACCCGCGCGTCCTGTCGATGCCCAAGGGTGCCGCCGAGGCGGACAAGGCCGCCGATACGATCATCGTCGAATCCGACGAAATTCTCGACGAGAAGAAGGCAGCCCTTGCCCTCCTCGCCAAGCCTGAGCTGACGATGTTCACCGACGGATCGACGATCAGCAAATATCTCTCCGCCGATGACAATGCCAAGCTTGAGGCCGGCCTCAAGGAGCGGGGCATTCCGCTCACCGCGGTTTCCCGCATGCGGCCATGGATGATCTCCAGCGTCGTGGCATTGCCGCCCTGCGAAATCGCCCGCAAGGCCAAGGGCGCCGAATTCCTGGATCAGAAACTGGCCGTCGATGCCGCCGCCGCAGGCAAGCAGGTAAAGGGCCTCGAGACGCTCGCAGACCAGCTACAGGCCATGGCGGACCTTCCGACCGAATTTCATCTGAAGTCACTGATCGAGACGCTTCAGCTCGGCGACAAGATGAACGACGTCGTCGAGACAATGACCGATCTCTATCTTTCCGGCGACATCGGCGCCACTATGCCGATGCTGAAGATTGCTGCCCCTGACGGCGACGACGGCGATAGCGACTATGCCGCCTTCGAACAGCGCATCATCCTCGATCGCAACAAGGTCATGGCCGAGCACGCCGCCCCGATTCTCGCAAACGGCAATGTCTTCATGGCCGTGGGCGCCTTGCATTTGCCCGGCGACCAGGGGCTGGTGGAGTTACTACGCAAGCAGGGCTTTACGGTCACGGCTGTACAGTAAAATACACAACCGTCACTTGACTTTTATTGTGCAGCCGAAGAAATTTCCCGCAAAACTACAGTTGCGGCAGCATACAGATAATGGTTTTCAACCCGACTTTACCTGACATGGCGAAGGTTCTAGGAACCTTCGCGTTTCACATCATTGTACTTCTCTTCCTGCTCGTCCCAGCGAACGCATCGCCAACCTCCGCGCCAGATACCATGAAGTGTCCAGCTTCAAGTGTGCTGCCGCGAATGAAAGCGAGTCAGCCGGAGCGTTATCGGACCTTTCTCAAAGAGGCCCGCTCGATCCGAAACGGCAGACACATTGTTTGGAAGATCGAAAGGAAGGGGCTGAAACCATCGTGGCTTTTCGGCACAATTCACACAAGGGATCCACGCGTCTTCACTCTCCCGCCCAACGCATTCAATGCCTTCGACAAAGTCGATGCCGTGCTTGTCGAAATTAAGGAGCTTCTCCAACCGACTTCCATTAAACTCGAAGTATGGAAGCATCCGGAGTTGGCGATGCTTCAAGACAGTAGGCTCGACAATCTATTGCCGCCAGAGGAGACGGTCGAACTCGCGACCTCTTTGAAACAGCGCGGGCTGCCGCTCGATCTCGTTGCGAGGATGCGGCCCTGGTATCTGACGTTCAACTTGGGAACACTCACATGCGAGACCCGCCTGATAAGAGCCGGCAGGGGCTTTCTCGATCAATCGATCGCGCAAAAAGCACTAGATAAGAAGATCACACTTGTCGGTCTCGAAACTCCCCTGGAGCAGCTTCAGGCGTTCGCTCGCGTTCCCGACGCCTTTATGCTTGAGGCTCTTCGGCGATCGCTTACGCTACCCTACAGCAATGACGATCAATTGGAGACGGAAATCGATCTCTACAAAGCACATGATATCGGGAAAATCATCGCACTGGGCGATTTTTTCTTGGCCGATCAGGCAATCGCCCAGTCATACACGCAATACGTTGTTACTGATCGCAACAAGATTATGGCCGAACGCGCCAAACCCTATCTGGATAAAGGTCGCGCTATGATCGCTGTCGGCGCGGCGCATCTTCCCGGCGACGAGGGGCTAGTCGAACTCCTGCGCAAGCAAGGCTTTACGGTCACGGCTGCGGATTGAGGGCGGCACGATTGAGATTGATGAGCGCCGTTTCGACGATGAGATTGTGAAACGGCGTGATTGCCATCAGATAGAGTTTTCCAAACAATACTTTGCGCCGAACAAGCGTTGTCGAGCTGACGAATGTTCGCCCATCGCGTTCGTTGACATCGATAACAGCGCGGAAATCGAGGTGGCGGTCGTCGAAGCCGAGCACCACCTGACGGGCGGACCGGCTTACGACAGGAAAGATGCCGATCATGTCGATATCGCCGGGCTTATGCGCCGTCGACGGTTTGATCCCGAAAGGCGCGACCAAGGCGTCGCGGATCGTTATCAGCACCTTTACCCAATAGGGAAAACGGCCCAGGACCAATCGGGCTGCCTCGTCAGCTCTCATGCTCCGGCCGACAGCGATCTGGTAGCAATCCGCCCAATCGGCACCGGGCAACGCCGGATGTGGCAGGCGTGGTACAATTTTCGTCGGTTTGGCAAAATCGTTCTGCATCGCGAGGCCGGTCCGCTTGCGTCTACGGCGCAGCATACCACCGCGTGACGTCCCCTGCTTGGCCTATTGTGAGGCTGCGACAATGCGTATTGGCACTCTCTGGTGGGGAGCCGCAACCGGTGCTGCGGCTCCCGAGACGAATCACATATGGATCGGCTTGAACGTAGCTGCCATCGCAGCTTCCTTCACCGCTTCCGACATGGTCGGGTGCGCGTGGCAGGTGCGGCCGAGATCTTCCGACGAACCGCTGAATTCCATCAGGACGGTGATCTCGTGGATCATCTCGCCGGCGCCGAAGCCGACGATATGGCCGCCGAGAACCTTGTCGGTTTCCTTGTCGGCCAGGATCTTCACGAAGCCATCCGTCGCAAGCATCGCGCGAGCGCGGCCGTTGGCGGTGAAGGGGAACTTGCCGACCTTGTAGGCGATGCCTGCGGCCTTCAGCTCTTCCTCGGTCTTGCCGACGGAAGCCACTTCCGGCTGCGTGTAGACGACAGCGGGAATGACATCGTAGTTCACATGGCCAGCCTGGCCGGCCAAGATTTCGGCAAGCGCCACACCTTCATCTTCAGCCTTGTGCGCCAGCATCGGGCCCTTGACCACGTCGCCGATCGCATAGATGCCGGCGACATTGGTCTTGAAATGGCCGTCTATTTCCACGCGACCGCGGTTGTCCAGCTTCACGCCGGCTTCTTCAAGGCCGAGGCCTGATGTGTAGGGCTTGCGGCCGGTGGAGATCAGCACGACATCGGCATCAAGCACGACCTTGTCGCCGCCCTTGACCGGCTCGAACGTCACCTTCGCGCCGGCGCCGGACTTTTCAACACCGGTCACCTTGGCGCCGAGATGGAATTCGAGGCCCTGCTTGGCGAGCAGGCGCTGGGTCTGCTTCGACACTTCGCCGTCCATGCCGCCGAGGATGGTGTCGAGATATTCGACAACGGTGACCTTGGCGCCGAGGCGCGACCAGACCGAGCCGAGCTCGAGGCCGATGACGCCGCCGCCGACCACGATCATGCTGCCGGGAACCTTGTCGAGCGCGATACCGCCGGTCGACGAGATGATGACCTTCTCATCGACTTCGACCGGAACGCCGGGAATGCCTGCAACGTCGGAGCCGGTGGCGATGACGATATTCTTGCCCTCGATTTCCTGGACCTTGCCGTCTTCGGCGGTTACGGAAACCTTGCCGGCCGCGACGATCTTGCCCGTGCCGATGAAGCTGTCGATCTTGTTCTTCTTGAACAGGAAGGCGACGCCATCGACGTTGGACTTCACCGTCGCATCCTTGTGCGCCATCATCTTGGAAAGATTGAGCGTCGGTGCGCCGACTTCGATACCGAGCGCATCCATGCCGTGACCGGCCTGATGGAACATCTCGGAAGCATGCAGCAGCGCCTTCGACGGAATGCAGCCGATGTTCAGGCAGGTGCCGCCGAAGGTCGTGCGCTTTTCCACGACCGCGACCTTGAGGCCGAGCTGTGCCGCCTTGATGGCGCAGACATAGCCGCCGGGGCCGGTTCCGATAACAATCACATCATAGGACATTGTTTAATTTCCTTTTTTTGAAGGCGTCCAATTAATCGGCGGCGCGCTCAAGCGCCAAACGGAAACCGGAGCAGGCCGAAGCCGCACCGGGAAATACGGGTGAACTGTCGTCCGGCGCTGAAACGCTCGCGCAACGGCCTGACGATGAAGAGGATCGAAACGACTGCATGTCTACCCCTATCGGCCGCCGCTCACATTGAGGATCGAGCCGGTTATATAGGAAGCGGATGGAGACAGCAGGTAGAGCACGGCGTCGGCGACTTCCTCCGACGTACCGACCCGGCCCATCGGCAGCGTTGGCCCGAGGTCCCGGACGCGATCCGGCAGTCCACCGGACGCATGGATGTCAGTGTCGATAATACCGGGGCGAATGCAGTTGACCCGAATTCCCTCCGCGACCACCTCACGCGCAAGGCCGATCGTGAACGTATCGATCGCACCCTTGGAGGCCGCGTAATCGACATATTGGCCGGGGCCACCGAAGATCGCGGCCATGGAAGAGATATTGACGATCGAGCCGCCCTTGCCGCCGTGGCGCGTCGACATGCGAAGCACGGCTTCCTTGGCGCAGAGGATCGAGCCGGTGATGTTGATGCGGAACATCCGGTCGAGCCGCTCCGGCGACATCTGGTCGACGCGCTGCACCATATCGACGATCCCGGCATTGTTGACGAGCCCGTCAAGCCGGCCGAAATGGCGGTCGGCGGCCTCGAATATCGAAGCGATCCCGGCAACATCACCGACATCGCCCGCAATCGCGATGGCATCGCTACCGGCCGCACGGACCGCGTCGACCACCTGATCGGCGGCTTGCTTGTTCGAGGCGTAATTGACAACCACACGCCAGCCCTGGCGCGCCGCGCCGATGCAGATCGCAGCCCCGATGCCGCGGCTGCCGCCCGTGACCAGAAGTACCGGAGAATTATCGCTCATCTTCCATCCTCACCGCAAAACGCCAACGAACATCAGGACGAGACCTGTCAACGAAACCGCCCAGATCAACGAACGCCAGGGGCTGAGACCGAGGAGATAGGCGGGCAAATAGGCAAGCCGCGCCCAGAACCACAACAGGATGCCCCAATGGGTCAAGGCATCAGCCCGTCCCGCGGCGACAGCGACAACCGTAAGCGCAATGAAAACAGGATATGTTTCCTGAAAATTGCGAAATGCGCGGGTCGCGCGCCCCGTCAGGAGATTGGGTTCCGGCTCGTCATCACGCGTCGAATTGGCCTCCGCCACGCCCGACTGGAGGCGATAGACGCTCGCCTGGACCATCATGTAGATGAAGGCCAGCGCCGTGCTCCACAGGAGATAGGTCAGTTCGAACGACATGGAGAATGCCCCGGAATGGCAGAAAGGGCCGCTCGTGGCGGCCCTGCACCGTTCTTAGAGATCGAGAACCAGACGTTCCGGATCTTCCAGGCTTTCCTTGACGCGGACGAGGAAGGTAACCGCTTCCTTGCCGTCGACGATACGGTGGTCGTAGGAGAGCGCGAGATACATCATCGGGCGGATGACGATCTGGCCGCCGACGACAACAGGACGGTCCTGGATCTTGTGCATGCCGAGAATGCCCGACTGCGGCGCATTCAGGATCGGCGAGGACATCAGCGAACCGTAGACACCGCCATTGGTGATGGTGAAGGTGCCGCCCTGCATGTCGGCCATCGACAGCGTGCCATCACGGGCAGCCTTGGCGAGACGGCCGAGGTCCTTTTCGATCTCGGCGATCGACATCTGGTCTGCATCGCGGATGATCGGAACGACGAGGCCCTTGTCGGTGCCGACGGCCATGCCGATATGGCAGTAGTTCTTGTAGATCAGGTCGGTGCCGTCGATCTCGGCGTTGACGGCCGGCAGTTCCTTCAGCGCATGGGTCACGGCCTTGGTGAAGAAGCCCATGAAGCCGAGCTTGACGCCATGCTTCTTTTCGAAGACGTCCTTGTACTTGGCGCGCAGGTCCATCACGGCCTTCATGTCCACCTCGTTGTAGGTGGTGAGCATGGCGGCGGTGTTCTGGGCGTCCTTCAGGCGCTTGGCGATCGTCTGGCGCAGGCGGGTCATCTTGACGCGCTCTTCGCGCCCTGCGTCTTCGACCGTCGACGGGCCGCGGGCGGCGACCGGAGCTGCAGCCGGTGCGGCTGCGACAGGAGCCGCAATGCCCTTGGCAACGGCAGCGATCACGTCACCCTTCAGGACCTGGCCACGCTTGCCGCTGCCGTCGACCTGATCGACCGAGAGGTTGCTTTCAGCAAGCAGCTTGGCAGCAGCCGGAGCCGGCGGCATGGAGGAAGCAGCCGGAGCTGGAGCAGAAACGACGGGCGCAGCAGGAGCTGCGGCAGCGGCCGGAGCAGCAGCGCCGACAGTTTCGGCAACCTTTGCAGCGGCGGGTGCGGCGGTAGCGCCGGCACCTTCGGCGATCTGGCCGAGCAGTGCGCCGAGACCGACCGTTTCGCCAGCCTGCGCAACGATTTCCGAAAGCGTTCCGGCAGAAGGAGCCGGCACTTCGATCGTCACCTTGTCGGTTTCAAGCTCGAGGAGCGGCTCGTCGGCCTTGACGACATCGCCGACCTTCTTGAACCAGGTACCAACGGTCGCTTCACTGACGGACTCGCCGAGGGTTGGAACGCGGATTTCTGTGGCCATTGTTCAAATCCTGAATTTTTTGATCGTTATGAGTTGGACGGCGCTCCGGCAGAAGCTTGCCGGAGAATGATCGAAGGAATGGGCGAAACGTCGAAGCGGAAACCGATACCTGCAAGGATCACGGGATCGGCATCGCCGACCGCCTTGGCAGCGTCGGCATCAGCGACTTCGATGATTGCCATCCCCCATGCGCCTTCTCTTTCGAAGACCGGGCCGACGGCGATCGCCATCCCGGTCTCTGCATTCTGCCGCCAGTAGGCGGCGTGACGTTGCATGGCGGCCATCTCTTCAGCGGTCGCATCATGCGGGAAGCTGGGGCGCGGTGGCGTCAATTTCAGATGAAAATAAGCCATCGCGCCAACTCCTTAACCGCCGAGCGCATCCTCGAGGAATGCGGCGAGCTGCGCCAGATGCTTGGACATCAGGCCCGTCGCCGGAGAGGCGGCGGCCGGACGGCCGGTGTAGCGAACCCGCTGGTACTTGGCATCGATATGGGCAAGCACCCATTCCAGATAAGGATCGATGAAGGACCATGCGCCCATGTTCTTCGGCTCTTCCTGGCACCAGACCATTTCCGCGTTGCGGAAGCGGCTGAGCTCGTTGATGAGCGCCTTGGCCGGGAACGGATAGAGCTGCTCGATGCGCAGCAGGTAAACATCGTCGATGCCGCGCTTTTCGCGCTCTTCCAGAAGGTCGTAATAGACCTTGCCGGTGCACATGACGACGCGGCGGATCTTGGCATCCTTCTGCAGCTTGATCGGGCCGTCCTTGATCACCTCGGCGTCGTCCCACAGCAGGCGGTGGAACGAGGATTCGCCGGCGAGTTCGGCAAGGCTCGATACGGCGCGCTTGTGGCGCAGCAGCGACTTCGGCGTCATCAGGATCAGCGGCTTGCGGAAATCACGCTTCAACTGACGGCGCAGGATGTGGAAGTAGTTCGCCGGCGTCGTGACGTTGGCGACCTGCATGTTGTCTTCCGCGCAGAGCTGGAGGTAGCGCTCCAGACGGGCCGAAGAGTGTTCCGGGCCCTGGCCTTCATAGCCATGCGGCAGAAGGCAGACGAGACCGGACATGCGCAACCACTTGCGTTCGCCCGAGGAGATGAACTGGTCGAACACGACCTGCGCACCGTTGGCAAAGTCGCCGAACTGAGCTTCCCAGAGGGTCAGCGCGTTCGGACGGGCCAGCGAATAGCCGTATTCGAAGCCGAGTACGGCTTCTTCAGACAGCATCGAGTTGATGACTTCGTAGCGGGCCTGCGTCGGCGACAGGTTTGCGAGCGGGATATAGCGCTCTTCAGTTTCCTGATCGTAGAGAACCGAATGACGTTGCGAGAACGTACCGCGTTCACAATCCTGGCCCGAGAGACGAATCTTGTGGCCTTCCGTGACAAGCGCGCCAAAAGCAAGCGCCTCTGCCATGGCCCAGTCGAGACCTTCGCCGGTCGCGATCATGCCGGCACGGTTTTCCATGAAGCGCTGGATCGTGCGGTGGGCGTTGAAACCTGCCGGGATTTCCGAAAGCTTCCGGCCGATCTCCTTCAGCTGCTTCATCGGGACGGCGGTCTTGCCGCGACGCTGTTCGTCCGCATTGTCGGCAGCGCGCAAGCCGGACCACTCGCCATCAAGCCAGTCGGCCTTGTTCGGCTTGTAGTGCTGGCCAGCCTCGAACTCCTGTTCGAGATGCGCGCGCCAGTCAGCCTTCAGCTTTTCGACTTCGCCTTCGCTGATATGGCCTTCGCCCACCAGACGATCGGCATAGATCTGCAGCACCGTCTTGTGACCACGAATGACCTTGTACATCTTCGGCTGCGTGAAAGACGGCTCATCGCCTTCATTGTGGCCGTATCGACGGTAGCAAAACATGTCGAGGACGACAGGCTTGTGGAACTTCATACGAAATTCCATGGCGATCTTGGCAGCGTAGACGACCGCTTCCGGATCGTCGCCGTTGACATGCAGGATCGGCGCTTCGATCATCTTCGCGACGTCGGACGGATAAGGCGACGAACGCGAGAAGGCCGGATTGGTGGTGAAACCGATCTGGTTGTTGATGATCACATGCATCGTGCCGGCGACGCGATGGCCGCGCAGGCCCGACAGGCCGAGAATTTCAGCGATAACGCCCTGGCCGGCAAAGGCCGCATCGCCATGGATCAGCAGCGGCAGAACCTTGGCGCGCTCGGACAGCGGAATGGTGTCGCCGTCCCAGACGGTTGCGCCCATGTCCTGCTTGGCGCGAGCCTTGCCCATGACGACAGGATCGACGATTTCCAGGTGCGACGGGTTTGCCGTCAGCGACACGTGGATCTTGTTGCCGTCGAATTCGCGATCGGACGAGGCGCCCAGGTGATACTTGACGTCACCAGAACCTTCGACTTCGTCAGGTGCGTAGGAGCCGCCCTTGAACTCGTGGAAGATGGCGCGGTGCGGCTTGCCCATGACCTGGGAGAGCACGTTCAGGCGGCCGCGATGGGCCATGCCGAATACGGCTTCACGCAGGCCGAGCGAACCGCCGCGCTTGAGGATCTGCTCCAGCGCCGGGATCAGCGATTCACCGCCGTCGAGACCGAAGCGCTTGGTGCCCTTGAAGCGAACGTCGAGGAACTGCTCGTAGCCTTCGGCTTCGACCAGCTTCTGCAGGATGGCCTTCTTGCCCTCGGGGCTGAAGGCAACACCCTTGTCCGGCCCTTCGATGCGCTCCTGGATCCAGGACTTCTCTTCCGGGTTGGACATGTGCATGAACTCGACGCCGAGCGTCGAGCAATAGGTGCGCTCGAGAATCTCGATCATCTCCCGGATGGTCGCGTATTCAAGACCGAGCACGTTGTCGATGAAGATCTTGCGATCGTAATCGGCGGACGTGAAGCCGTAATTTTCCGGCGACAGCTCGTGATAATCTTCGACCGGGGCCGCGATGCCGAGCGGATCGAGCTTGGCATGCAGGTGACCACGCATGCGATAGGCGCGGATCATCATGATGGCGCGAACCGAATCGCGGGTCGCCTGCAGCACGTCGGTCGCGCTGGCGGGGGTGCCTGCAGCCTCGGCCTTCGCCTTCAGCTTGGTTTCGACAACCTTCTCGACAATGCCCCAATCGCCGTCGAGGGCCGATACGAGATCGCCCCGTGCCGGGATCGGCCAGTTCTTGCGCTGCCAGGACGCGCCCTTGGCCGCCTTCTTCACATCGTCGGGATTATCTTCCAGAGCCTTGAAGAAGGTCCGCCACTGATCGTCTACCGATGTGGGATCTTCCTCGTAGCGCGCGTAGAGCTGCTCGATATAGGCAGCGTTGGCGCCATCCAGAAACGAAGTGATCTGAAACTGTTCGTTGGCTTCTTGCCGTGCCATGGCGATATGCGGACGCTTCCGTCCGCCTCCTGACTTCGATGAATCCGCCGGTCGCATTGCCGGCTACCGCATTCTCTGGACCGTTTGCGCTTTTCTCGCGAAACGCTCCTATCTTCCCGATTTTTCGCAATTCCGGACAAAACCGCTGCGCAGCTTTGCTGGAATTGCTTCATTGCCGCCTGTCCGCGGCGCATCTGCTCTTGAACGAATGGACCGGGCGAGGTGCAGATGCCGCTCCTCGCCCGGTTTAATAAGTCGGATCAGCCCTTGAGGACTTCAACCAGCGTCTTGCCGAGGCGTGCCGGGGAAGGAGACACCTTGATGCCTGCCGATTCCATGGCAGCGATCTTGGATTCCGCATCGCCCTTGCCGCCGGAAACGACAGCGCCGGCGTGGCCCATGGTGCGGCCCTTCGGAGCGGTACGGCCAGCGATGAAGCCGGCCATCGGCTTCTTGCGGCCCTTCTTGGCTTCGTCCTTGAGGAACTGGGCTGCATCTTCTTCAGCCGAGCCGCCGATTTCGCCGATCATGATGATCGAGGTCGTGGCTTCGTCAGCGAGGAACATTTCGAGCACGTCGATGAACTCGGTGCCCTTGACCGGGTCGCCGCCGATGCCGACAGCCGTCGTCTGGCCGAGACCTTCGTTCGAAGTCTGGAAGACAGCTTCGTAGGTCAGCGTGCCCGAACGGGAAACGATACCGACCGAACCCTTGCGGAAGATCGAGCCCGGCATGATGCCGATCTTGCATTCTTCCGGCGTCAGGATGCCCGGGCAGTTCGGGCCGAGCAGGCGAGACTTGGAGCGGTCGAGGCGAGCCTTGACGCGGACCATGTCCATGACCGGGATGCCTTCGGTGATGCAGGTGATGAACGGGATCTCGGCGTCGATCGCCTCGATGATCGCATCTGCTGCACCAGCCGGCGGAACGTAGATGACGGACGCGTCGGCGCCGGTCTTTTCCTTGGCTTCGGCAACGGTCGCGAAGATCGGCAGGGTTTCGCCCTTGGAGCCGGTCCAGGTTTCGCCGCCCTTCTTCGGGTGGATACCGCCGACCATCTGGGTGCCGTAATAAGCAAGGGCCTGTTCCGTGTGGAACGTGCCGGTCTTGCCGGTCAGGCCCTGAACGAGGACCTTGGTATTCTTATTGACGAGAATGGACATTCTTTCAGATCCTTCAAATTAGCCGTTGATCGCCGCGACGATCTTCTTGGCCGCATCGTCCAAGTCGTCAGCTGCCGTGATCGCGAGACCCGATTCGTTCAGGATCTTCTTGCCGAGCTCGACATTGGTGCCTTCGAGGCGCACGACGAGCGGAACCTTGAGGCCGACTTCCTTCACCGCGGCGATGACGCCTTCAGCGATGACGTCGCACTTCATGATGCCACCGAAGATGTTGACGAGGATGCCCTCGACCTTCGGGTCCGCGGTGATGATCTTGAAGGCTGCAGCAACCTTCTCCTTGCCGGCGCCGCCGCCGACGTCACAGAAGTTCGCCGGCTCCTTGCCGTAAAGCTTGATGATGTCCATCGTCGCCATGGCAAGACCTGCGCCGTTGACCATGCAGCCGATGTTGCCGTCGAGGGCAACGTAAGCGAGGTCCCACTTGGAGGCTTCGATTTCCTTGGCGTCTTCTTCGGTCTCGTCACGCAGCGTCTTGACGTCGTCGTGGCGGAAGAGCGCGTTGCCGTCGAAGGACATCTTGGCGTCGAGAACGCGCAGGTGGCCGTTCTTCATGACGATCAGCGGGTTGACTTCGAGGAGAGCCATGTCCTTTTCGCCGAACGCCTTGTAAAGCGCCGGGAAGAGCGACTTCGCATCTTCGGCTGCTGCACCGGTCAGTTCCAGAGCCTTGGCGATCTTGGCAACGTCGTCAGCGGTTACACCGGCTTCCGGGTTGATGGCGATCGTGTGGATCTTCTCCGGCGTGTCGTGGGCGACAGCTTCGATGTCCATGCCGCCTTCGGTCGAAACGACGAAGGCAACCTTGCCAACCGAACGGTCGACCAGGAGCGAGCAGTAAAGCTCACGCTCGATGTCAGCGCCGTCTTCGATGTAGAGGCGGTTGACCTGCTTGCCGGCAGGGCCGGTCTGGGCAGTTACCAGCGTGTTGCCGAGCATCTCCTTGGCATGGGCCACGACTTCGTCGATCGACTTGGCGAGACGAACGCCGCCCTTGGCATCAGGGCCGAGTTCCTTGAACTTGCCCTTGCCGCGACCACCGGCATGGATCTGGCTCTTGACCACGTAAAGCGGACCTGGGAGCGACTTGGCGGCAGCTTCGGCTTCCTCGACCTTGAGGATAGCCACGCCTTCAGCGACCGGTGCGCCGTAACCCTTGAGCAGGGCCTTGGCCTGATATTCGTGAATGTTCATTTGGGAAGATCCCTGTTTCGATTACTTGAGCGCCAGATTACTTGAGGGACGGCGCGATGTTGATGCAGGCTTCGCAAAGACCGGCGACAGCAGCGACGGACTTGTCGAAGGCTTCCTTCTCGGTCTTGTTCAGGTCGATCTCGATGATGCGCTCGATACCGCCGGCACCGATGACGGTCGGAACACCGACATACATATCCTTGACGCCGTACTGGCCGTCGAGGTGAGCGGCGCAGGGCAGAACGCGCTTCTTGTCCTTGAGGTAGGATTCGGCCATTTCGATCGCGGAAGCAGCCGGTGCGTAGTAGGCCGAGCCGGTCTTCAGCAGGCCGACGATTTCCGCGCCGCCATCACGAGTGCGCTGGATGATTTCTTCGAGGCGTTCCTTGGTGACCCAGCCCATGGTGACGAGGTCGGTCAGCGGAATGCCGCCGACGGTCGAGTAGCGCGCAAGCGGAACCATCGTGTCGCCGTGGCCGCCGAGAACGAATGCCGTGACGTCCTGGACGGAAACGTTGAATTCCTGCGAGAGGAAGAGGCGGAAGCGCGAGCTGTCGAGAACGCCGGCCATGCCGACGACCTTGTTGGCCGGGAGGCCCGAGAACTTCTGCAGCGCCCAGACCATGGCGTCGAGCGGGTTGGTGATGCAGATGACGAAAGCGTTCGGGGCATACTTCTTGATGCCGGCGCCGACCTGCTCCATGACTTTGAGGTTGATACCGAGAAGGTCGTCGCGGCTCATGCCGGGCTTGCGGGCAACACCTGCAGTGACGATGCAGACATCGGCGCCTTCGATGGCGGAATAGTCGCTGGCACCGGTGAGGTTCGCGTCGAAACCTTCGACCGGCGAAGACTGAGCGATATCGAGGCCCTTGCCCTGGGGGATGCCGTCAGCGATATCGAACAGGACGATGTCGCCGAGTTCCTTCAGGCCGGCGAGATGCGCCAGCGTGCCACCAATCATGCCAGAACCAATGAGAGCGATCTTATTGCGCGCCATTTCGGTAAATCCTTTGCGGTCAAATCCATGATCGACAGTTTTAGCCTCGATCACTGCCGCCAATCGCATAGACCCAAAGTCAAAAAATGGCAATTGATTATTTTTGGGCGAGCAAATTCAATCGGTTAGATATCAAAATTCTTACGTAAACGTAAGACAAAGTCTCAACAAATCGTTACTCAGCTGCTCGTCTAGCATGAGTCTGTGACAAATATTCGGCGCTGCGCATTTCAAAAAGCCGTGAAGCGGTGCGATCGAATTCGAAGCCTTCGGTGCCGCGCCGCTCAATCAGAAGCTCCTCCGGCATTGCCTCCGCCGATATATAGAGGCGAACGGAATGATCGTAGAGCGTGTCGACAAGAATGATGAAGCGCTTGATCTGATTACGCTTATCCGCCCCCATCTTCGGCACGCGATCGAGAAAGATCGTGTCGAAACGGTCGGCGATCGCCAGGAAGTCGGCAGCGCCGAGCGGCTTGTCGCATAGATCCTCAAACGAGAACCGCGCCATCCGATCGACGGCGAGCGGCACGTGGATGGAGCGGCCCTTCATCGGGATCTCTGTCGGCGAAGCCTTGCGGCCGGCAAGCGCATGCGCCCAGGTCGCATCCATCGCCATGTCGTTGCGCCGATTGAGCGGCGTCAGATAGACCGGCTGGCTGTTGAGCTTCTCCATCCGGTAATCCGTCGGTGAATCCAGGGAAACGATGTCGACATACCGCTTCAGGAGGTCGATGAACGGCAGGAAGAGGCCACGGTTCAGGCCATCCTTGTAGAGATTGTCAGGCTCGACGTTCGAGGTCGCGACGAGCACGCAGCCCAGCGAAAAGAGCTCCGAAAACAGCCGCGACAGGATCATCGCATCGGCGATGTCGGTGACCGAGAATTCATCGAAGCACAGCAACTCCGCCTGGGCGAACAGATCGGCGGCGACGGGCGGCACGGGGTCGGCCTGCTTCGTCTCGCCGTTCTTGAACTTCAGGCGGTGCGCCGCGATACGGTTATGCACATCGGCCATGAACTCATGGAAATGAGCACGGCGTTTCTTGGCGCAGGGCGCCATTGAAAAGAACATGTCCATCAACATGGTCTTGCCGCGCCCGACGCTGCCGTGGATATAGAGGCCCTTCGCCACCTCCGCCGGCTTCTTCTTTGCCGCGAAAAGCCAGCCGAGAGCGCTGGATTTCGCAGCCGGTCGCTTCTGCTTGAGATGGGAGAGAACGCGATCCAGGGATTTCGCCACATCCATCTGCGCCGCGTCGACCTGGAGGGAACCCGACGCCGTCAGCGACTTCAAGTGTTCGCTGACGCTGATGGAATAATCAGGCATGGGCTGCATGGGGAAACATCCGCCTGTCTGTCGTAAGTAAGGGGCGGCCGTGCAGCCGCCTGCCCGTTTATCGGCTGAGGCTTATCGTCTGGCCGGCGGACGTCGAGCCGTCGAAGCGGGAATCCGCAGTCTTATAGAGCGTGCCGAGCGTGTTGCCGTCGCGGTCCTTCAGCAGGACCTGCTTGCCGGAGACTTCCCAGGAGCCCATAGCCGTCAGCGGACCGACACAGCCACGCGTGCCGCCGCGCGAACCGCTGCCGAGATTGGTGAGGGTCAGGAACATGTCACAGCTGGAACCGCCGTTGCTGACCTTCCAGCTGCCGACCATGGATTCCTTCGTGACATCCTGCGCTGCCGAGGCAAGCTGCGTGTTCTGCTGCTGCACGCCGCCGGGCGCTGGCGCAGTCGTCGTCGGCGCTGCCGGGAACTGCGAGGCGCTGGGATCCGGGAGCTGACCGGCTTGAACGGAAGGAACGGGTGCAGCCTGGAGAGGAGGTGGCGAATAATTGGAAGAACTATATTCGGTGCGTTGGCACCCAGCGAGCGAGAGACCGACGACCGCAGCCACCGCAGCATATTTCAATTGCATCATCACACTCCTGAGATTTCCTGGCCTTGAGCTGAAGCTGGCGCGCAATCACGGCCGAATTATCGTGAAAGGCCCAATTGAATCAAGTCGACGCTAGGAGAATTTGTACCAAGGCAGGATAATCGGAAAAGCATGGGACAAATTTGGCGCATTTTTGCACAAATCAAGACTTTTCGATCCGAACATTACTGTTTCACCTGCAGGATTTCCTCCTGATAGAACGCATCGGCAAGCTGATGAGCGGTTTCCTCCCTCGCCACATCCCTCTCGGCTTTCATGGGATGCTTCGCGAAACGCTCCATCGTCCGTCCGACGAAAAGTGCAATTCCATCAGGCACGGCGCCTTCACCCATCTCCCGGGTAAGCTTCTTGACTTCGATGAGATCGAGAATGGCGGTCTTAAGCGAGGGCTCGATATCGGTCTCTGCCAGACACTCGATGAGGTTCATCGGCGGCAGTCGCGAAAACCCGGTTTGACGCATCCACTCCAGCGCGACAGCCGGTCTTACCGCATAGAGAAGCTTCTTCAGCTTAGCGCCTGCGGGATCCACCGGCTGCCATTGCTGGCGCAGCAGGCCGATATAGTGCTCCGCAACCTTGCTCGGCAGCATGATCTCACCCAGCAATACAGAAAGACGCGCCCGAAATCCCGGCTCCTCCTCGTAGACTATGGGAGATTTAATCCATTCGACCAAAACTGCATTGCCCTTCAACGCCAGAAGCAACGCCTTGCGTAGATCCCAGCCGCCCGTATCGATATCGCCGACGATCGGAAATTCGATGACATCACGGTACGAAACAAGATGCAGGTGATCCCGCGTCGGGCGGATGTAAACGAACCGGCAGTCATAGTCGCTGTCGGGCGAGGGAAAACCCCATGCCCGGCTGCCACTTTCAATGGCAAAGCCGATACGAACGCCTTCGGCGCGAACGGAATCGAGCCGGGTTCGGATCTCGGCGACGGCTTGCGGATCGAAACTGTCAAGCCCCGTCGCCGAAATCCCATTCATCTCTTGGTACATCTTGCTTAAACGCGGCGCTCGACCATCATCTTCTTGATCTCCGCGATCGCCTTTGCCGGGTTGAGGCCCTTGGGGCAGGTCTGCGCGCAGTTCATGATCGTGTGGCAGCGATAGAGGCGGAAGGGATCCTCGAGATTGTCGAGGCGTTCGCCGGTCGCTTCGTCGCGGCTATCGATCAGCCAGCGATAGGCCTGCAGCAGAACGGCCGGACCGAGATAGCGATCACCGTTCCACCAGTAGCTCGGACAGGAGGTCGAGCAGCAGGCGCAGAGGATGCACTCGTAGAGGCCGTCGAGCTTGGCGCGGTCCTCATGGCTCTGCTTCCATTCCTTGGCCGGCGCCGGCGACACCGTCTTCAGCCAGGGCTCGATAGAGCGGTGTTGGGCATAGAAGTTGGTGAGATCGGGCACGAGGTCCTTGACCACAGGCAGATGCGGCAGCGGATAGATCTTCACCGCACCCTTGATATCGTCCAAGCCCTTGGTGCAAGCCAGCGTGTTGGTGCCGTCGATGTTCATCGCGCAGGAACCGCAAATGCCTTCGCGACAGGAGCGGCGCAGCGTCAGCGTCGGATCGATCTTGTTCTTGATGTAGAGCAGACCGTCGAGCACCATCGGGCCGCAATCATCGACATCGATGTAGAATGTGTCGATCGACGGGTTCTGGCCATCATCCGGGCTCCAGCGATAGACGCGAAATTCGCGAGTGTTCTTGGCACCCTGCGGCTTCGGCCAGACCTTGCCCGGGCGGACCTGAGAGTTCTTGGGAAGAGCGAGTTCAACCATGTCCGGTTCCTCTAGCGATCAATAGACGCGAGCCTTGGGCTCGATCTTGTGCGGATCGATGCCTTCGGCGATCAGTTCGGTATGAACCGGGCGATAGTCGAGCTTCACGTCGCCGGCGTCGTTGACCCAGGCAAGCGTGTGCTTGCGCCAATTGTCGTCGTCGCGTCCGGCGAACTTGCCTTCGGTATAGTCCTCGCGAGCGTGCGAGCCGCGGCTTTCCTTGCGGGCTTCGGCGCCGTAGATCGTCGTGATCGCATTCGCCATCAGGTTCTGAAGCTCGAGCGTCTCAACGAGGTCGGAGTTCCAGATCATCGAGCGGTCGGTGACCTTGATGTCCTTCATCTCGCCCCAGATTTCAGAAAGGCGGCGGCAACCCGATTCCAGCGATTCCTGCGTGCGGAAGACGGCTGCGTCTTCCTGCATCGCCCGCTGCATCTTCTCGCGCAGCACGGCCGTCGGCGTACCGCCACTGGCGTGACGCAGGCCATCGAAGCGGTCCATGATCTTGTCGCAGGCGGCAACGTTCAGATGCGGGATGGGTGCCGCGCGGTCGATGACCTCGCCGGCGCGGATCGCGGCGGCGCGACCGAAGACCACAAGGTCGATCAGCGAATTGGAGCCGAGGCGGTTTGCGCCGTGCACCGAGGCGCAGCCGGCTTCGCCGACGGCCATCAGGCCTGGAATGATCCGCTCCGGATTGGAGCTGTCGGCGTTCAGCACTTCGCCCCAATAGTTGGTCGGAATGCCACCCATATTGTAGTGGACGGTCGGCAGAACCGGGATCGGCTCGCGGGTCACGTCGACGCCGGCGAAGATCTTGGCGCTCTCGGAAATGCCCGGCAGGCGCTCATGCAGAACGGCTGGATCGAGATGGTCGAGATGCAAGAAGATGTGGTCCTTGTTCTTGCCGACGCCGCGGCCCTCGCGGATTTCCAGCGTCATGCAGCGCGAGACGACGTCGCGCGAGGCGAGGTCCTTGGCCGACGGCGCATAACGCTCCATGAAGCGCTCGCCCTCGGAGTTGACGAGATAGCCGCCTTCGCCGCGCGCGCCTTCCGTGATGAGACAGCCGGAGCCGTAGATGCCGGTCGGATGGAACTGCACGAATTCCATGTCCTGCAGCGGCAGGCCGGCACGGGCAACCATGCCGCCGCCGTCGCCGGTGCAGGTGTGGGCCGAAGTGGCGGAGAAATAGGCGCGGCCGTAGCCGCCGGTCGCCAGCACCACCATCTTGGCGGCGAAGCGATGGATCGTGCCGTCATCCAGGCACCAGGCGACGACGCCGGTGCAGCGGCTGCCGTCTTCCGACATGATCAGGTCGAGTGCGAAATATTCGATGAAGAATTCGGCGTTGTTGCGCAGCGACTGGCCATAGAGCGTGTGCAGGATGGCGTGGCCGGTACGGTCGGCAACGGCGCAGGTGCGCTGAACCGGCGGGCCTTCGCCGTAATTCTGCATGTGGCCGCCGAACGGGCGCTGGTAGATCTTGCCTTCCTCGTTACGAGAGAAGGGAACGCCGTAATGTTCCAGTTCGTAAACGGCCTTCGGCGCTTCCATGGTCAGGTACTGCATGGCGTCGACGTCGCCGAGCCAGTCGGAACCCTTGACGGTGTCGTAGAGGTGCCACTGCCAGCTGTCGGGCGTCATGTTGCGCAGCGAAGCGGCGATGCCGCCCTGTGCCGCAACCGTGTGCGAGCGGGTCGGGAAGACCTTGGTGATGCAGGCGGTGCGGAAGCCCTGTTCGGCCATGCCGAGCGTGGCGCGAAGCCCGGCGCCGCCGGCGCCGACGACGATCACGTCATAGGAGTGATCGACGTACTGATAGGCTTTCCCGTTCTGAGCGGGCCCATTCTGAGCGGATGAATTCGGAGCCATGATGCTGTTATCCTACGAATGCGATCTTCAGAATGGCGAAGAGACAGAGCCCAGCGACGATGATCGCAAAGAACGTGTTGAGCATCAGGAGAGCGATCTTGCCGAATTCGCCATGCACATAGTCTTCGATGATGACCTGCATGCCGAGCTTCATGTGAATGACGCCGGAAATGACCATCAGACCCATGATGACCGACACGAACGGGTTCGACAGCGCATGGACCACGTCGGCATAGGGTGCGCCGGCATAGATCATGAGGAAAATGACGAAGAAAATGATGAGCGGCACGTTGGCGACTGCAGTCAGCCGCTGGCGCCAGAAATGGTCCGTGCCTTCCTTGGCGGAGCCAAGGCCGCGGACTTTACCCAAAGGGGTGCGCATATCCATGGAAACCTAACCTTCAGAAGCGGACAGCGAGGCCGATAGCCCAGACGAGGACGGTAAGACAGAGCGAACCGATGATCGTCGCCTTGGCCATTTTCGTGGAGAATTCCTTCTCGAAGCCGTAGCCGAGATCCCACATGAAGTGGCGGAAGCCGCCGAGCATGTGGTGCAGCAGCGCCCAGGTATAGCCGAGCAGGACCAGGCGGCCGATGATCGAGCCCATGATCCAGTTGACTAGGTCGAAATAGGCCTGCCCCGTGGCAGCGGCAATCAGCCACCAGGCAACCAGCACAGTGCCGAAATAAAGAGCGCCACCGGTGATTCGGTGAACGATCGACATGACCATGGTGGGAATGGGCTTGTAGATTTGTAGGTGCGGCGACAGGGGCCGGTTTTGTGTGACGTTCGCCATCAGAACCTCGCGGCGTTACGATGCGATTTCAATCTCGGGCGAACCCGGGGGGCAACACACGAATGACAAATTTCTGTGTGCGTTGCATCAATTGCGACGTTTAATGACCCAAGCGCCCATCTACAAGCACAATTGATGCCTGCTCGGAATTTAATCGATTCGAGTTTACAGGAGCTTATCCGCGATCAGTTCAGGTAAGGTTAAACGCGTTAACTATTCCGCCGATTTCCGCCATCTTCACATGGACTTGACGCCCCCTTTGCGGCACTCTCTTAATGATTTGTTAAGAGTAAGGAGTGTGAGGCGATGTTTGCGCGTATTTCGAAGGCAGGCCTGCTCGTGCTTGCGATGGTCGCTGCATTTTCGTTCGCTCTGCCGGTTTCAGCCGCCGATTGGCGCGGAGGTGGTCGCGGTTTCCACTCGCGCGTCTTCCCCGGTTCCTTCCATGGTTCCTTTGCGGGCAATCGCAATGGATTTCATCGCAACTTCGATCCGGGCCGCCGGTTCCAGTTTGCCGACCGCGGCCGCTTCGGGCGCGGCGGCTTTCAAGACCGGCGCAACGGTTTCCGCAATCGCGGTGTTTTCGGCAATAACGGTTTTGCCTGGAACAATCGTGGCTGGAATAACCGTGGCTGGAACAAGGGTTTCGGCTGGAACAATCGCGGTTGGAATAATCGCGGCTGGTGGGCCAACCGCCGCGTCGGTCCCAATCACCTGATGACGCTTTCATCGTCCTCAGGCGTCATCACCAACCGCGGCAGCGGCGTGGTCGTCATATTGAGCGACCGCGCCGACACCGATCTCATCAGCAACAACTATGCCGGCTCGAACGATGTCTATCGCGCTGATGGCGGCACCTACGTCACCGGCTACGGCTATGCCGGCGGCGGGCCGGACCAGGTGACCGACCCGCATCCGGGAGCAAAGATCATCGATACGGCGAGAGCCGGCGATCCCTGCTCGCATGAAAACGGCGTCTGCGTGATCAGGGCGAGGTAATTACTCGGCTAAAAAACGCCAGACCGTGGTCTTCTTGACCTCGCTGTCTTCGAGCGCGCGGGTGACAGGCACCGCGTAGGTTGCGCAGGCTTCCAGGCGATCTTTCGGAAGATAGGCCCTTCCGGGATCGCCAACCAGAACAGGCTTGCCCTGTTGCGCAAGCGTCCTGAACCACGGAATGATTCGATCCGCGAAATCTCGGTCGTAGAAGACGTCGCCGGCCAGCACGATATCGGCATCGACGCGCCCGCCGAGAAGATCGTCCGAGGTAAATTCGATCGCCACGCTATTTGCGGCGGCATTCAGGCGCACGGCGGTTTCGGCCCAGGGGTCGATATCAGCGGCGATGACCTCAGCCGCGCCCGAAAGCCGGGCGGCGATCGCGACCAGACCGGAACCGCTGGCAAAATCGAGAACCCGCCTGCCCCTGACCATATCAGGGTGATCGAGGATGTAGCGGGCGAGCCCCTGCCCGCCGGCCCAGGCGAAAGCCCAGAACGGCGGCGGCAGACCGATTTCCTGAAGCTCGTCCTCCGTCTTCAGCCAGAGATCATGCGCTTCGCTCGCCAGATAGAGCCTGATCTCCGGCACATGCGGCGGAGCCATCAGGCTGGTATTGGCGCGGATGAAGCTCTCCGGATCGGTTTTCAAATCATCCTCGATTGCAAATCCGGGAAAAGTGCAAAGCGGCTTTCCGCCAGGAATTGCGTTCAATCAAAAAGCTAGACAGGCGGATTATCCAGTCCGCCCATGCGACAGACCTCGGCCCATTCCTCGCCCGTCACAGGCTGTACCGAAAGGCGCATCGACGTGACCAGCGCCATTTTCTCAAGCTTCGGGTTTGCTTTCACGTCCTTGAGCGTCACCGGCTGCGGCATGTCGCGCACGGCGCGGATATCGACGCAGTCCCACTTGGGATCGCCCTTGGCACTCGAATCGGGATGCGACAGCGCGCAGACCTCGACAATGCCGACGATCTCTAGCCCATCGTTGGAATGATAGAAGAAACCCTTGTCGCCGATCTTCATCGCTCGCATGTTGTTGCGGGCGAGATAGTTGCGAACACCGGTCCACTCGGTCCCCTTCTCGCCAGCGTCCTTCTGCTGCTGCCAGGACCAGGAAGAGGGCTCGGATTTATAGAGCCAATGCGCCATCGCTCATGCCTCCGGATTGTTGAAGACCCAGTTGAATGGCTTGATCTCCACGCTCTCGAAAAGCCCGGCCTTGGTATAGGGGTCGGCATCGGCGAGCGCCTTGGCGGCCTCGATCGAATCGGCATTGACGATGACGAGGCTGCCGTTCGGTTTGCCCTCTGCATCCAGGAACGGACCCGCCATCTTGAGCGTACCCTCGGCGTTGAGCTTGTTCAGGTGCTCGACATGCGCGGGGCGTGTGTCCATGCGCACTTGAAGGTGGCCGGGCTTATCCTTGCAGACAAAGGCAAAAAGCATTCTTCATTCTCCTTCCGAAATCAAAAAAATCATTCCGTGGTGATCGGCCGTGTCATCAGCTGCTCGATGGCGTCAGGAATAGCGAGCGAGCCTTCGATGATTGCGGTAACCGCATCCGTGATCGGCATGCTGACATCAAGCTTTTCCGCCAGCCGCGAGGCGACGGAAGCCGCAAGCGCGCCCTCGACAAGCGTCCCATGCGCGGGGTCGACCGTCTCGCCGCGACCAAGCGCGATGCCGAAACGCAGATTGCGCGACTGGTGGCTGGTTGCCGTGAGCACGAGATCGCCGAGCCCCGAGAGGCCGCGCGCGGTTTCCGCCTTGCCGCCCTTGGCGACGATGAAACGGGACATTTCCGCAAGTCCGCGGCTGATCAGTGCCGCACGGGCCGAATCCCCGATGCCGCCGCCCTCGACGATGCCGCAGGCAATCGCCAGCACATTCTTGAGCGCTCCGCCGAGCTGCACCCCGATCCGGTCGGAGGAGGCATAAAGGCGGAAGGTGCGACCCGAAATCGCCTGCGCGAGACGCTCAGCCACAGGCATATCTGCGGCCGCGATCGCCATCGCCGTCGGCAATCCCCTGGCAATATCCGTCGCAAAGCCGGGACCGGAAAGCACTGCTATGGCATGGTCCGGCAGTTCGCGCTCCAGCATATCGGTCAATATATCGCCGGAGACGCGGTCGATCCCCTTGGCGCAGGTGACGACGATCGCGTCCTTGTGAAGATAAGGACCATAATGCCGTGCAGCGTCCGCCTGAGCCTGGGAAGGCATGACGAAAAGCACGATGCCGGCATCCTGCAGCACATCCGGCTCGGCCGAATAATTGAGCGAATCCGGCAATTGAATGCCGGGCAGTGCGGCCTCGTGCAGGCCCTCGGCCCTGAGATCGGCAATCAACTCGGGGTCTCGGCCGATGAGCGTCACCGAGTGGCGGCCGGTCAGCGCGATGACGGCCGCAAGCGCCGTGCCAAATGCCCCGGCTCCGATAACGGCAATGCGCTCACCTTCACTCATGCCTTCGCACCTCGTTTGCCGTAGCCCAGCAGCGTCTCGGCCTTGGAATCGAGCGGCCAGCGCGACCGTGGCTGTACGTCGAGATCGTCGGCAGCAGCACCCGTCGCCATGCGCTCGAGCCCTGCCCAGGCAATCATGACGGCATTGTCGGTGCAAAGACGAAGCGGCGGCGCGATGAAGCGGAAACCGTTGACGCTGCAGAGATCCTGCAGCGTCGCCCGCAGTTCAAGGTTAGCCGCAACGCCACCTGCGACGACCAGCGCCGGCATCTCGCCGAGATGCGGAAATTCTCGTTTGAAGCGCTGAAGCCCGCGGCCAATCCGGTCCTTCAGCGTGCGCGACACCGCTTTCTGGAAGGAGGCGCAGATGTCGGCGATATCCTGCTGCGTCAAAGGCGCGATCTCGGTCGCCGCCTGGCGCACCGCCGTCTTCAGGCCGGAGAAGGAAAAATCAAGCCGCGCCTCGCCCACCAGCGGCCGCGGGAAATCGAAGCGATCGGGATTGCCGGTCTTTGCCGCCTCCTCGACGGCGGGTCCACCGGGATAAGGCAGGCCAAGCAGCTTCGCCGTCTTGTCGAAGGCTTCGCCGAGCGCATCGTCGATCGTCGTGCCCCAGCGCTCATAATCGCCGACTCCGCGCACGAGGATGAGCTGCGTATGGCCGCCTGACACGAGCAGCATCAGATAGGGAAAGGAGAGACCATCCGTCAGCCGTGCCGTCAGCGCGTGGCCTTCCAGATGATTGACGGCGTAGAGCGGCTTGCCGGCCGCGCGCGCGATCGCCTTCCCGGTCATCAAGCCGACGAGCAGCCCGCCGATCAGGCCGGGGCCGGAGGTTGCCGCAATGGCGTCCACATCGGAAAGCGACACATTGGCACGTTTCAGTGCCTCTTCGATCAGCGTATCAAGCGCCTCGACATGGGCCCGCGCCGCAATCTCGGGCACGACGCCGCCATAGGCACTATGTTCGTCAAGCTGGCTCAGAACAACGTCGGAGAGTACGGTGGAGCTTCCATCCTGCCCGCGCTCGACCACGGCAGCGGCGGTCTCGTCGCAGCTTGTTTCGATGCCGAGTATGCGAAGAAAGGGAGCCATGGAGCCTGTTCGTTGATTGCGGTGATATGGAAACCTGTTTACGAGAACTGTCGGTAACAACGGATCAAAGCGGATGCAAACAAAACCTTTCCGGATCGGTACGCGCGGCAGCCCACTGGCGCTGGCGCAGGCGCACGAGGCCCGCGATCGGCTGATGGCGGCCCACGGCCTGCCGGAAGAAATGTTCGAAATCGTCGTCATGACAACGACGGGCGACCGGATCACCGATCGCTCGCTCGCAGAAATTGGGGGCAAGGGTCTCTTCACACAAGAGCTGGAGCTGAAGCTTCTCTCCGGAGATCTCGACCTTGCTGTCCACTCCGCCAAGGATATGGCGACAAAACTGCCCGAAGGCCTCTATCTCTCCGCCTTTCTGCCCCGCGAGGATATTCGCGACGTGGTCATCGGACGCACGGCGCCAAAGCTGCTCGAACTGCCGCATGGAGCCACCGTCGGTTCCGCCTCCTTGCGCCGGCAGGCGCTGATCCGTCGCCTGCGGCCCGATATCAAGGTCGTCACCTTCCGCGGCGCCGTCGAGACGCGGCTGCGCAAGCTGGGCGAAGGCCAGGTCGATGCGACGCTGCTGGCACTCGCCGGTCTGAAGCGGCTCGGCAAGGTCGAAGTGCTGACAGATATCCTCGATCCCGACGAATTCCCGCCGGCTCCGGCGCAGGGCGCCATCGCCATCGAAAGCCGTGCCGGCGACGAGCGCACCGACGCGCTGCTGTCTGCCATCAATGACGTGCCGACCCATCACACCGTTTCCTGCGAACGCGGCTTCCTTGCCGCACTGGACGGTTCCTGCCGCACCCCGATTGCCGGCTATGCCGTCTGCGAGGGTGACCATATCCGCTTCTTCGGCATGATCCTGACGCCCGATGGCAGCAAGGTGCACACGATCACGATCGAGGGCCACTGCCGCGATGCCGAAGCGCTCGGCACCAATGCCGGCCAGGCGATCCGCGAACAGGCGGGCAGCACCTTCTTCTCAGACTGGAGCTGAGCGGCATGCGCGTGGTCGTCACCCGTCCCGCGCATTCCGCCGAGCGCACGGCAGTACGGCTGAAAGAGCTGGGACATCAGCCCGTTCTTCTGCCGCTGACCCGGCCGGTCCACCAAGTCGCGAGCATTGCCGATGCGCTGACGCGATCGCAGGGTGCGATTGCTGTTACCAGCGCCGAAGCGATCCGGGTGATCCAGCGGCTGGCCCCGACAGTCTCATCCCATCTTTCGCGCCCGCTTTTTGCGGTCGGCAAGGCGACGGCTGAGGAAGCGCGAAACGCAGGCTTCGCCGATGTCTGCCATTCGGAAGCAAGCGGCGCAGAACTTGCCGAACTGATTTCAGCGCATCGCTCCGTTCTGTCGAACGCGCCTCTTCTCTACATGGCCGGATCTCCCCGCGCGCCGGGCTTTGAGGCAAGGCTGACCGAGCTTGGCATCCCGTTCCACGCGGTCGAATGCTACGTGATGAAGGACGAGGAGCCCGAGGACGCTAAACTCCGCAGCATCTTTCTCGGTGATGGTGCTGACGCGGTCCTTCTCTATTCCCGCCATAGCGCCGAACGTTTCTTCGCTCTTCCGTTCCTCCAGGCGCACGGAAATTCACTGACCGGGACAAGATTCTTCTGCCTGAGTGCAGCGATTGCAGACGCCGTTCCCGATCTCTTGCGCGAAAACACGAAAATTGCCGCAAATCCCGATGAGGACAGCCTTTTGGAATTACTCCGCCGCCGCTGACTGCCCAAATTTCATCTAACCTCTTTCCATAATGGGCTTCACTGTCTAACTTCGTTGCAGTGCATAAAATGAGGATGTCCATGGTTTCGGGAAACCCGCCGCGCCATTCGAAAGCCAACGACGAGCCGGTCACGATTGACTTGGAGGCCGAGGCCGCAGCTCATGCAGCGGATTCCGAGAAGATGACCGAGCGCGACAGCAGCACGCCGGGAGGTTTATCGGTCGAGGAGGCGGAAGCCCTACTCAAATCCGAAACCGAAGCGTCGCCCGATCAGGAGCGCGCCCGCGCCGACGAAGGCGCATTCACAAGCCCCACCGCAGCTGAACGGGCTGCGGCCTATTCCGAACCCACCGAAAATGCCGCGGCGCCAAAGCAGAGGGAAGCGGCAATCGCTAGCCTCGTTGCAGCCGGCATTGTCGGCGGACTGATCGCATTGATCGGAGTGGGCGCCATCCAATACGCCGGCCTGCTGCCCGGCGGTGGCTCTGCGGCAAAAAATGACTCTGCTAAGATAAACGCGCTCAATGCCGAGATTGACGGGCTGAAGCAAACCGTCGCCAATCTTGCTGCCGCGCCCGCGGCGAAGCTGGACACGGGCTTGACGGATCGCATCGCCGCATTGGAGACCGCCGTCAAGAATGCCCCCGCTGCAGCGGCGGCCGACGGAAGCGGCACGACGGATGCGTCAGCACTTAATGCCGCCAACCAGAAGATTGCCGATCTCGGCTCCCAGCTTGATCAGCTGAAGTCAAGCATGGCACAGGCGACGCAGGACCAGGCCTCGACCGGAGCCGACATCAACAAGCGACTGGATGACGCCGAGAAGAAGTTGAACGAGCCAGCCGAAGGTGCGGCTGTTGCACGCGCGATTGCCGCCGCCGGGCTGAAGGCAGCGATCGACCGCGGTGGTCCATTCCGTCCGGAGCTCGATACATTCGCGAGCGTCGCTCCCGATGATCCCGCTATCGCCGATCTCCGCAATTTCGCCGAAACCGGCATTCCATCGCGCGCAGATCTCATTCGCCAGGTGTCTGACGTTGCGACCGCGATCGTCGCGACCTCGCAACAGGCTGACCCGGACGAGAGCTGGAGCAACCGGCTGATGTCCAGTGCGAAGTCGCTGGTGACAGTGCGCCCTGTCGGTGACGTACAGGGTGATGGCGTCGATGCGATCGCCGCACGCTTTGAAAGCAAGGTAAAGAACGGCGACTTGCCCGGCGCGGTCAATGAATGGAACACGCTGCCGGATGCCGCAAAATCCGCTTCTGCCGCATTCAAGCAGTCGCTGGACGCGCGCATCCGGGTCGAGGATCTCGTTGGCGAAGCGCTGTCCAAGGCAATCGCCGGCGCCGGAAAACAGAGCTGAGGACGGGAGCGAACATGGTCAGGCTTGTCATTTTCGCCCTTATCGTCCTGGCTCTCGGCTATGGATTTTCCTGGCTGGCCGATCGCCCCGGTGACCTGTCGCTGGTGTGGGAGGGTGAACTCTACCAGACCAAGCTGATCGTTGCCGCGAGTATCCTGATCGCGATCGTGGTCGCCGTCATGCTCGCCTGGGGGCTGATCCGCCTGATCTGGACCTCGCCCCATTCCGTCACCCGGTATTTCCGCGCCCGCAAGCGCGACCGCGGCTACCAGGCCCTTTCGACCGGCCTGATCGCGGCCGGCGCCGGCAACGCCTTGCTCGCCCGCAAGATGGCGGCGCGCACGCGCGGTCTTATCCGCGGCGACCAGGAGCCGCTGATCAATCTGCTGGAAGCACAGGCAGCCCTGATCGAAGGCAAGCATGACGAGGCCCGCGCCAAATTCGAAGAGATGGCGAACGATCCGGAGACCCGCGAACTCGGCCTGCGCGGCCTCTATCTCGAAGCCAAGCGTCTTGGCGCAACCGAAGCGGCACAGCAATATGCCGAAAAGGCCGCCGACAAGGCGCCCTATCTTCCCTGGGCGGCGCAGGCGACGCTGGAAAACCGCAGCCGCGAAGGTAGGTGGGACGACGCGATCCGGCTTCTCGACCAGCAGAAGGCCGCACGGGTCATCGAAAAGGACGAGGCCAATCGCCTGCGCGCCGTGCTGCTCACTGCCCGCGCCGGCGACAAGCTGGAAAGCGATCCGACGGGCGCGCGTGACGACGCCCTGAACGCGCTGAAGCTTTCCGATGATTTCGTGCCGGCCGCGCTGATCGCTGCCAAGGCCCTTTTCCGCGAAGACAAGGTTCGTAAGGCTGCCTCCACTCTGGAGCAGACCTGGAAAGCCGCTCCCCACCCGGAAGTCGGCAAGGCCTATGTTCGCGCCCGCAGCGGCGACACGGTCCTCGATCGCCTGAAGCGCGCCGAGCGGCTGGAGGCCATGCGCCCCAACAATGTCGAAGCGTTGCTGATCAGCGCCCAAGCTTCACTGGACGCCGGCGATTACGGCAAGGCACGGACCAAGACGGAGGCGGCCGCCCGCGCGGATCCCCGCGAAGGCGCATTCCTGCTGATGGCCGACATCGAGGAGGCTGAGACCGGCGACCAGGGGCGCATTCGACACTGGATGGCGCAGGCGCTTCGTGCTCCGCGCGATCCGGCCTGGGTTGCCGATGGCTTTGTTTCGGACAAGTGGCTGCCTATATCTCCTGTTACCGGCAAGCTCGATGCGTTCGAATGGAAATCGCCGTTCGGCCAGTTGGAAGGCCCTGTCGAGGAAGGCTCGACCGCCACGGTCGACACGGCGCTGAGGACCCTGCCGCCGGTGCGCGAGGCGAGACCAGCTTCACCGACAGTTGCTTCGCCGGCTGCCGATACATCTGTTATAGAAATCAAGCCCGTCGTGGCAAAGCAGGCAGGCGCTGCAGCGCCAAGCTCGGCCGCACCAGCCTCGGACGCCTCGAAGAAACCGGAACCCAAGCCCTTCTTCGGCGGCCTGCCTGACGATCCGGGCGTACGTGACACCAAGATCGAGCCCGAACCCAAGACGCGGCTTCGACTATTCTAAGAACGGACCCGAATGTTTGAACGCTTTCAGGAATTCTTCCAAAATCTGACTGCCGAGCATCCCAAATCCGAGTTCGCACCCGACGATCCTCGCATCGCTGTTGCTGCTCTCTGCATCCAGGTCATGGAAGCAGACGGAAAGGTTGAGGCGACCGAGCAGAAGAAGCTGCGCAAGCTCCTGCATGACCAGTATGGTCTCGACGGCAAACAACTCGAAGCGCTGATCGCCGCCGGCGAAGAGGCCGAAAACGAGGCGGTCGATTATTTCCGCTTCACATCCGACCTGAAGCGGCATCTCAACAACGACCAACGCGTCGAACTGATCGGCATCCTCTGGGATATCGTCTATGCCGATGGCGAACGCAGTGAGATGGAAGACCATGCCATCTGGCGCATCGCCGATCTCCTCGGCGTTTCCGGTCGCGAGCGGATCATGAAGCGGCAGGAAGCCGCGGCCCGCGTTCCGGGACCCAAGCTGGAGAGCAAGGATGCCGATTGAGGGTGAGAGCCGCGGCGGGAAACGTCCCGTTCTCGTCGTCCTGCATCAGGAACGCTCCAGCGCCGGCCGCGTTGGCCAGATGCTGATCAAGAAAGGCCATGCGCTCGACATTCGTCGTCCGGCCCTTGGCGAAAAGCTCCCGGAAACGCTTGCCGGACATGCCGGGGCCGTTGTCTTCGGCGGGCCGATGAGCGCCAACGATCCGGATGATTTCGTCAAGACCGAGATCGACTGGCTGAACGTGCCGCTCAAGGAGAATCGCCCCTATCTCGGCATCTGCCTCGGAGCGCAGATGCTGGTCCGCCAGCTCGGCGGCAAGGTCCAGGCGCGCAAGGACGGGCAGACGGAGATCGGCTGGTATCCCCTCCAACCGACCGAAAAGGGTAGGCTGCTGATGCACTGGCCGCAGATGGTCTATCATTTCCATCGCGAGGGCTTCGATCTGCCGCACGGCGCCGATCTGCTCGCCAAGGGCGACACCTACCCCAACCAGGCTTTCCGCTATGGCGAGAACGCCTGGGGGCTGCAGTTCCACGCCGAGCTGACCCGCGCGATGATGCAGCGCTGGGTGGTCCACGGCGAACACCGCTTCATCATGCCGAACGCCCAGAAGGGACGCGAGCACCTCGAAGGGCGGATGCTCTTCGACGCCGCGCTCAAGGCCTGGCTGTCGCAATTCCTCGATATCGTCTTCGAAGGCAAACGGGCGCTTGCTGCCTGAAGACGTCGCCGCCGGCCGTCAGGCCGGCTGCGCTTCGCCTTCCGTGGCTGGCGCGTCCAAAGTGTCGATCTTGCGCAATTTCGAGAAGCCGGTCGCCCAGATGATCGCGACGGCGAGCGTTCCGATACCGCCGATCACGACAGCCGGCACCGCGCCGAAGATCGACGCCATCGTACCGGCGCGGAATTCTCCAAGCTCGTTCGAGGCGCCCACGAAGACCATGTTGACGGCGTTGACGCGGCCGCGCAGGTGATCCGGCGTCCAGAGCACGATCAGCGTTTCGCGAACATAGACCGAGATCAGGTCCGAAGCGCCCATCAGAACCAATGCCAGGATCGATAGCCAGGCGGTATGCGACACGCCGAAGATCAGCGTGCCGACACCGAACATGGCGACCCCGATGAACATGCAGAGACCTGCACGATGCTTGATTGGATAGGTCGTCAGGAACAGGGCCATCAGGATGGCTCCAACGCCCGGCGCACCGCGCAGCATGCCCAGTCCCCAGGGGCCGAGCATCAGGATGTCGCGGGCATAGATCGGCATCAGCGCCACCGCACCTCCAAGGAGGACGGCGAACAGATCGAGCGATACCGCGCCGAGCACCACTTTCTCCGACCAGATGAAATGAAAACCGGCGAGAAGCGTATTCCAGCTCTTCGCCTCCGCGGACGCGCGTTGCGGCGGCTTGGGGATCAGGTAGACAAGCAGCGCCCCCGCTGCGGAAAAAACCACGGCAACCGAATAGGCCGTGCCCGCACCGACACCATAGAGGAGACCGCCGGCGACAGGCCCGAGGATCGCCGCCGCGTCCCAGGACATCGAATTCCAGGCGATCGCGTTCGACAGGTCCTCAGGCGGAATCAGGTTCGGCGCCAGCGACTGGGTTGCCGGCGTCATGAAGGCACGCTCGATGCCGAAGACGGCAAGGATGAGGAAAACCGGCAATGGCGAGAACAGTCCCGTCACCGTCAGGAACAGCAGGGCGGCTGCACAAAGCGTGCCCACAAAAATACAGATCGCCGAGACGACGCGCCTGTTGTAGCGGTCGGCAACGCTACCGGTCACAAGAATGAGCAGCAGGGAGGGCAGGAACTGCACGAGGCCGATCAGGCCGAGATAAATGGCGCTGCCGGTATGGTCATACATCTGCCAGCCGACGGAGACGCTGATGATCTGCGTTGCAAAGGCGACCAGAAATCGTGCGAAGAAGAAACGGGTATAGGCCACGTGCCGGAACGCGGCGAAACGGTCTCCCGTAGCGGACAAGGACATAATAGACTTTCCGGTGAAAATCAGGTGTCGGCGGCAACCGCAGAACGCCTGTTAAACATGATTCATCGTACGCTTGGGCATAGTACTTGCCCGTTAAGTCGCCAATGTCTACATGTCTGTCAATCGCGAAATGGAGACAAACATGCTCGCCTTATTTCAAACCATTGATCTGGCTTTGAATCTTTATACCTGGGTGCTGATCGCCAGCGCCATCTTTTCATGGCTTTATGCTTTCAACGTCATCAATTCGAGCAACCAGTTTGTCAATTCGGTCGGTCGCTTCCTCTATAACGTGACAGAACCGGTGTTGCGCCCGATCCGTCGCGTCCTGCCGGATCTCGGCGGCATCGATATCTCGCCGATCATCCTGTTGCTCATCATCTTCTTCCTGCGCTCGCTGATGTGGAACACGCTTTATCCGCTGGTCGCTTGAACCAAGCCTGGCAGATATTTCCGGACCATATCCGTCTCTCGGTGCGCCTGACGCCGAATGGCGGACGTGACGCCATCGATGGGCTGGAGACCGGCGCGGACAGCGAGGCTTATCTGAAGGCTCGCGTCAGCGCCGTTCCTGAAAAAGGCAAGGCGAACAAGGCGCTGATCGTTCTGATCGCCAAGGCTCTCGGCATCCCGAAATCCTCGGTAAGCCTGCTATCCGGCGATACCGCACGTAAAAAAATCCTCCGGATCGATGGCGACCCGGAGGATTTGTCAAACAAGCTGGAAGCGCTTCTGAAAGCCTGATCAGGCCTTCTCGGCCTTGGCACGGGCAATCGCTTCGATGATGAGTTCGCCGGCTTCCTTGGAACCCTTCCAACCGAAGATCTTCACCCACTTGCCGGGCTCCAGATCCTTGTAGTGTTCGAAGAAATGCTCGATCTGCTTGACGGTGATCTCAGGAAGATCGGTATATTCCTTCACCTTGTCATAGCGCATCGTCAGCTTCGGCGACGGAACGGCGATGATCTTCTCGTCCTTGCCGGAATTGTCTTCCATCATCAGCACGCCGATCGGGCGAACGTTGATGACGCAGCCAGGCACCAGCGGGCGGGTGCTTGCGATCAGAACGTCGATCGGGTCGCCGTCTTCCGAAAGCGTATGCGGCACGAAACCGTAATTGCCCGGATAGGTCATCGGCGTGTAGAGGAAACGGTCGACGACGAGCGTGCCGGCTTCCTTGTCCATTTCGTACTTGATCGGATGGCCACCGACCGGAACTTCGACGATGACGTTGACGTCTTCCGGCGGATTTTTGCCAATTGAAACTGCGTCGATACGCATGAGTGCCCCCAAAAAGGATGGTTTTCCGGCAGCCAGATAATCATAATCATCCCGCAACGCAACAAGCCTTTGAAGCGATTCGGGATTTTTGATTAACGGCCAAATTTACGACGCCTCACTATGGTTATATTCTGGGCGAAATTGGGATTTCCAGCCGAACGGAACACCGCATCCTGTCCCTATCTTTCGCGAAAGCACCGATATGACGCCCCTTTATGAAAGCCAGAGTTTCTTCGACCTCCTGAGCCGCAGCTACCAGAAGCTGCTCGGCCGCCCCCTGGTCGGCACCGATCTTACATCCGGCGAAGGGCCGCGCTGGCTTTATGAGGCGGCACCCTTCGGCATCCTCGCGCATGATACGCAGGCCGATCCGATCTTCGTCTACGGCAACCGGGCAGCGCAGAAACGTTTCGGATATAGCTGGGAAGAGCTGACCGCGCTTCCTTCACGGCTATCGGCGGAAGCGCCTGACCGACAGGAACGCGCGGATTTTCTCGAGCGCGTTACCCGTCACGGCTTTGTCGAGGGCTATCGTGGAATGCGGGTGACGAAGTCAGGCGAGCGTTTCTGGATCGAAGGCGTCACGGTTTGGCAGTTGCTCGACGAAAAAGGCAATCGCCACGGTCAGGCAGCCCTGCTTCCGCTCGGCTGAAGCCTCAGCCCCAGACGAAGCCGATTTTCTTGATCTGCTTGTCGTCGAAGGTTTCGATCCCTTCGCAGAAATCGATGCCGCCGTGACCGCGATAGAAGCGGTCGGCATTCTCGTTCTCTTCAAGGCACCAGACGACCATTCCCTTGCAGCCGAGCGATTTCAGCAGGCGGCGAGCCTCGCCGAACAGCATCCGGCCAAGGCCGACGCCCTGATATTCCGGGCGCAGGTAGAGCTCGTAGATTTCGCCTTCCTGTGGAAGGGCGCGTGCACGGTTGAGCCCGAGCGTCGCGTAGCCCGCCACAGTTCCCGCAACATCGAGAACCAGCAGCGTTGCCGGACCGCGGGTCGCCCGACGCCACCAGGCCTCGTCGCGCCGCTCGATCATCTTCGTCAGCGCGCGGTGCGGAATAATGCCCGTATAGGCATGCCGCCAGGCAACGCGGTGGACCTCCGAAATGGCCGGAGCATCTTGCGGTTCAGCCCGCCGAACATCGATCGACAACGTCTTCATAACGCGTACTCTGGCTTTGCAAGGGCAAATTAACCATCCGCAAAAATCGCGGCGACCGCTTTGCCCACAGGCTTTATATGTGGACGATTTCGCCACGTTAACGCTTTTTTAACCTTTGTCACAAGGGCTCAAAAATCGAACGCACAAAATAAAACCCCGGCACGGGGGCCGGGGTTTTGCATTTTCGATCTATGATCGGATCAGGCGTACTTGGCCTTTTCGAAGCGCTTGCGCTCGTTCGGATCGAGATACATCTTGCGAAGACGGATCGACTTCGGCGTGACTTCGACCAACTCGTCGTCCTGGATCCAGGACAGAGCGCGGTCGAGCGTCATGCGGATCGGCGGCGTCAGCTTCACGGCTTCATCCTTGCCGGCGGCGCGGATGTTGGTGAGCTTCTTGCCCTTGAGCACGTTGACTTCGAGGTCGTTGTCGCGGGAGTGGATGCCGATGATCATACCGGCATAGACCTTTTCGCCGGCGTCGATGATCATCGGGCCGCGGTCTTCAAGGTTGAACAGAGCGTAAGCAACGGCTTCACCATTGTCGTTCGACAGCAGCACGCCGTTGACTCGACCACCGATTTCCCCCTTGTACGGCTGGTAGTCGTGGAACAGACGGTTCATCACGGCCGTGCCGCGCGTATCCGTCAGCAGTTCCGACTGGTAGCCGATCAGGCCGCGGGTCGGAGCGAAGAACTTCAGGCGAACGCGAGCGCCGCCCGAGGGACGCAGCTCGACCATTTCGGCCTTACGTTCCGACATCTTCTGAACGACGATACCCGAATGCTCCTCATCGACGTCGATGACAACTTCTTCGATCGGCTCCATCATCTCGCCGGTCGCTTCGTCCTTGTGCATGACGACGCGCGGACGCGAGACGGCCAGTTCGAAACCTTCGCGGCGCATCGTTTCGATCAGAACGGCGAGCTGCAATTCGCCACGACCGGATACGAAGAAGGAGTCCTTCTCGGAGGATTCTTCGATCTTCAGCGCGACGTTGCCTTCGGCTTCCTTGAACAGGCGATCGCGGATGACGCGCGAGGTGACCTTGTCGCCTTCGGTGCCCGCATAGGGGCTGTCGTTGACGATGAAGGACATCGTGACGGTCGGCGGATCGATCGGCTGCGCCTGCAGTGGCTCAGTGATCGCGGGATCGCAGAAGGTATCGGCGACGGTGCCCTTGGAGAGGCCGGCGATTGCGACGATGTCGCCCGCATGCGCTTCCTCGATCGGCTGACGCTCGATGCCACGGAAAGCGAGGATCTTGGAGATACGGCCGGTTTCGATCGTCTTGCCGTCGGCGTGAAGAACCTTCACGGCCTGGTTCGGCTTGATGGAACCGGAATTGATGCGGCCGGTGATGATACGGCCAAGGAAGGGGTTGGCTTCCAGGATGGTGCCGATCATCGTGAACGGACCTTCATGGACGGTCGGCTCGGGAACGTGCTTCAGCACGAGATCGAGCAGCGGAGCGAGGCCCTGATCCTTCGGGCCTTCCGGATTGACGTTCATCCAGCCTTCGCGGCCCGAACCGTAGAGGATCGGGAAGTCGAGCTGCTCGTCGGTTGCGTCAAGGTTCGCGAAGAGGTCGAAGACTTCGTTGATGACTTCTTCGTGGCGGCCGTCCGGACGGTCGATCTTGTTGATCGCAACGATCGGGCGAAGGCCGACCTTGAGAGCCTTGCCGACGACGAACTTGGTCTGCGGCATCGGTCCTTCAGAGCTGTCGACGAGAACAATCGCGCCATCCACCATCGAGAGAATGCGTTCGACTTCACCGCCGAAGTCGGCGTGGCCGGGGGTATCGACGATGTTGACGCGAACACCCTTCCACTCGACCGAGGTCGCCTTGGCGAGAATGGTGATGCCGCGTTCCTTTTCGAGATCGTTGCTGTCCATGACGCGTTCAGCAACGCGCTGATTTTCGCGGAACGAACCGGACTGCTTCAGGAGCTCGTCCACCAGGGTGGTCTTGCCATGGTCAACGTGCGCGATGATCGCGATGTTGCGGAGTGCCATTGTGTCAAATCTCTGAGGCTGGGGCGCGATACTGAGAGGGCGCGCCAATTGCATTTGGCGGGCTCTTACAGTGTTTTTCGCTTTTGCGAAAGGGGGGAAGCGGAAAAGGCGCGGCTTGGCTGCTGCCAAGCCGCGTCGTGGCTCGTCATCAAACTGTCTTATGCGTCGCTGCCTGTCAATTCCTCGAAGGTCAACAATCCCTTTTTGACAAGCATCGCGCGGGGGCTCGGCAGCTTCCCGCGGAACGCCTTGTAGGTTTCCTCGGGATCGATCGAGCCGCCGACGGAATAGATATTCGCCTTCAGCTTGGCCGCCATATTGGAATTAAAGGCGTCACCCGTCTCCTCGAAAGCGTCGAACGCATCGGCATCCAGCACTTCGGACCACATGTAGGAATAATAGCCCGCCGAATAGCCGTCGCCCGCAAACACATGCTGGAAGTGTGGGGTTGCATGCCGCATGACGATGGATTTCGGCATATCGATTTCAGCCAGGACCTCGGCCTGAACGGCCATCGGATCATCGACTGCGCCACGGGTATGGAAGGCCATGTCGACAAGCGCCGAGGAGGTGAACTCGACGGTATTGAAGCCGGAATTGAATGTCCGGGCAGCCAGCACCTTGTCGAGCAGCGCCTGCGGCATCGGCTCGCCGGTTTCATAATGCACGGCGTATTCCTTGAGGATTTCAGGAACGGTCAGCCAGTGCTCGTAGAGCTGCGACGGCAGCTCGACGAAATCGCGCGAGACGCCGGTACCCGAGACCGAGGGATAGGTGACGTTGGACAGCATGCCGTGCAGCGCATGGCCGAATTCATGGAACAGCGTGCGGGCATCGTCGAGCGAGAGCAGCGCCGGCTTGCCCTCCGCAGGCTTCGCGAAATTGCAGACATTGTAGATGATCGGCAATTCGCCAACCTGTCCGTTCTTCAGGGCCAGTTTGTGCTGCGACTGGAAGGAACTCATCCACGCACCCGATCGCTTCGAACCGCGAGCAAAATAATCGCCGAGGAAGAGCGCAACGAGCTTGTCGGACCGGTCGCGAATCTCGAAGACGCGGACATCGGGATGATAGGCCGGAATACCCTTCTTCTCGACCGCATGAATGCCGAACAGACGCCCGGCAACATCGAAGCAGGCCGCGATGATCTTTTCGATCTGCAGATAGGGCTTCAGTTCCGCTTCGGAAAAATCAAACCGCCGTGCGCGGATCTTTTCGGCGTAATGACGCCAGTCCCAGGGCATGACCTCGTGGTTTCGGCCCTCCTCGGCGATCAGGGCTGCGATATCGTCTTCCTCTTCCTTCGCGCGGGCAGCAGCCTTCACCCAGACGGATTTCAGCAGCCCATTCACGGCCTCGGGAGTCTTGGCCATGGTGTTGTCGAGTTTCAGCTCGGCGTAATTGCGGTAGCCGAGCAGCGAGGCCTTCTCGGCCCTGAGCCCCAAGGTTTCACGGATAAGCGCGCGATTATCGGTCTCGCCGCCATTTTCACCGCGCGCCACCCAGGCCTTGAAAGCCTGTTCCCTGAGGTCGCGCCGTTCGGAGAAGGTGAGGAAGGGTTCGATGATCGAGCGCGACAGCGTAACCGCATACCTGCCGTCTTCGCCCCGTTCGCGCGCAGCCGCCGCCATTGCGTCCCGCAGAAAGGCGGGAAGGCCCGTAAGCTCGTCGTCCGCCGCCAGAATCAGCGCCCAGCTTTTTTCATCGGCAAGAACGTTCTGGCCGAAATGGGCGCCGAGACCGGCGAGCTTCTCGTTGATGCCGGCCAGCTGCTCCTGCTCCGGCTTATCAAGCTTGGCACCGGATTTCACAAAACCCTTCCAATGCCGCTCGAGCACGCGGGTCTCCTCGACCGTCAGACCGAGTTTCTCCCTTGCCTCCCACAGGGCATCGATGCGGGCAAACAGAGCCGCGTTCATCCCGATCTTGGAATAATGCCGCGACATCTTCGGCGCGATCTCGCGCTCCAATGCCTGGATCACCTCATTGGTATGCGCGCCTGCCCGGTTCCAGAAGAGGGCTGAAACGCGCGACAGTTCATCGCCGGCAAGCTCCAGCGCAACGATCGTGTTGGCAAATGTCGGTCCGTCAGGATTTTTGGCAATCGCATCTATCTCGGCGTCGTGCAGCCCGAGCGCCGCATCGAAGGCAGGGCCGAAATCGGAATCCGCAACGGCATCGAACCGCGGCAAGCCCTGGTGTCCGGTCCATTCGGTCAAGGCAGGATTGACGGAGGATTGGGAAGACATTCGCAATATCCTTTCGGCAGCAACATATTGAGAAGACTATATAAGGCCTCATTGCGGCGAATGGTACGAAAATGGGGGATCAAAGGAAAAACGCGAGCGACATACGAGTGTCACAGAAATTGTGGGTAATTTCTTGCGGGCAAGAATTAACGATTTATTTATGATTGACCTAAAGCGCCAGTAAAGGCTAATTCTCCCCATCTCTTCACGGGAGACATGCGTATGGAAATTTATTCTGTGCGGTCTTCTCAGAATTTGCATTATAAGAATAGTTCAGAACACGCAAAGACTACGAAGGCCACTGATTTTTCAATTGATAGCCCCACGGGTAGCTTGCCTGTCTTCAAGGTCGCTGACGTGGGTTCCGGACCGGATTTCACGTCCATTACACCGAGCGAACTGCGTAGCCACGCGCTGCAGAGCTATCAGGCCGGCGTAATCGATGGCGATACCTATTCGGAGCTGGCATCGCCGCTGCCGACCCATGCCATAGATGCGATGGGTAACGTCCTGGACCTCAGCGACGTCGGTGAGAACACCAGTTTCAATTTCGTCGACTACTATCAGCATCAGCTTGATGTTGCGGCATCGATCGGAGATCCACAGACGGCCGAAACGATGAAATCGGTCGTGGACTATCTGAAAGCCTGAGATCTCATCAGGCTTTCCGCCATCCAAGCAGGCCGGGTGTTGCATGCCAGAGCGCTTGAGCGGCAAATCCCATGAACAGCACACCCGAGCAGCGAACGATCATCCGCTCGTGGGCGCGGTAGAAGCGCCGGACGGTCCCTGCCCCAATGATGCCGATGAGGATGATATCGGCCGTCACGAAACCGACGAAGGAAACGCTGAGCAGCAGCGGCAGCGCGCTGAACTGCAATGAGCCCGCGGAACCCGCCACCAACGCCGTGAAGGTCGCAAGCGCCACCGGATATCCTTTGGGATTAGTGACACCGAAAACGAGGCCGCGGCGAAACGGCCGCTCGACCACCATCAAGGCCTTGCCATCCGCCTTTGGCTTCGCGGTCCATGCGCTCCAGCCGATCCATGCCAGATAGAGGCCGCAAAGCAGCCCAAGAAGATCGAAAACGAACGTCCCGATGGTTCGCGCGCCAACGATCGCGACCAGCGCCAGCGAAGACCAGACAAGATCTCCGACAAGATGTCCGCTGATGAAGAAAGCGCCGGCTTTGCGCCCCTGCCCGGCTCCGATGCCGAGAAGCGCAAGAAAGGCGGGGCCTGGAATGAGCACGTAGAAAAGTGCCGCCAGAAACGCGCCGAGAACAACCGAATGGGTCATGATGCTTTCCCCGAAAGAGCTTCAGACAGATTATGGGCACCTGACGGCCGGTCAAGCCTCGGCAGAGCAGAAACTTAAAGTTTCAATTGTGTTCCGGCCGTAAAATCAATATGAAAAAATTGACGTCGAACCCTCCAGCCCGGATCGTTAAACGCCTATGAGTTTTCAGATTGATACGGATTCACTCAACTTTTTAGTTTCTGACTGCGCCAGGCTCATGCGCGCTGCCTTTGAACGTCGAATTTTATCTGCCGGGCTAGAATTGACCACGGGAGAGGCCCGCACTCTCATTCAGGTTGCAGCCGTCCACAAGAGCCGTCAATTGGACATTGCCAACCGCATGGGTCTTGAGCCGATGACGGTCAGCGTCTTCCTCGACAAGCTGCAGGCTCGCGGGCTGATAGAGCGGCAGCCTGATCCGGTGGACCGGCGCGCCAAACGCATCGTTCTTTCGGACGCTGCCGATGAGATGCTGAAAGCAATCAGCGCGGAAATCGCAGCCGTCCAGCAGGAAGCCACGCAAGGCCTTGATCCGGAAATCCAGGACAATGTCCGCAAGGCCCTGAAGTGCTTTCGCCGGAACCTGCAAAAGGCAGACCCGGCAGAGTCCAAGGCATCAGAACTGGCTTCCGCCAACAACGACTAGCGCAATTCCAGCAAAAGTCTAACATGGCTTTGCGTCCGGAATTGCGTCAAATCAAGGAGATAGAGCGCTTCCGCGATTCGAAGAAGAGCGGAAATGCGCAATGCGCCTGGCAAACTCGCCAAGATAAAAGCCCGCCGCCATTGCTGGCAACGGGCGTGATTTCGACCTCTCGGCCAAATCATTTCGTCAGGTTGCGCTTTCCGAGCGTACGCAGGCGCAGAGCGTTGAGCTTGATGAAGCCTGCCGCATCCTTCTGGTCGTAGGCGCCCTGATCGTCCTCGAAGGTAACCAGCTTGTCGGAATAGAGCGACTTTTCGCTTTCGCGGCCCGTCACCATGACATTGCCCTTGTAGAGCTTCAGCGTCACTTCGCCTTCGACATGTTCCTGGCTCTTGTCGATCAGCGCCTGCAGCATCTCGCGCTCCGGCGAGAACCAGAAGCCGTAATAGATGAGCTCGGCATATTTCGGCATCAGCTCGTCCTTGAGATGCGCCGCACCCCGGTCGAGCGTGATCGATTCGACGGCGCGATGCGCCGCAAGGAGGATGGTGCCGCCGGGGGTCTCGTAGACACCGCGCGACTTCATGCCGACATAGCGGTTCTCGACCAGATCGAGACGGCCGATGCCGTTGTCGCGGCCGTAGGTGTTGAGCGTGGCAAGCAGCGTCGCCGGGCTCATGCGAACGCCGTTGATCGAGACGGCATCGCCCTTTTCGAAACCGACCTTGATCACGGTCGCCTTATCGGGTGCTGCTTCCGGCGAGATGGTGCGCATATGCACATATTCAGGCGCTTCCTGCGCCGGGTCTTCCAGAACCTTGCCCTCGGAAGAGGAATGCAGAAGATTGGCATCGACGGAGAACGGCGCCTCGCCCTTCTTGTCCTTGGCGACTGGAATCTGATGCTGCTCGGCAAAAGCCAGCAAGTCGGTGCGGCTCTTGAACGCCCAATCGCGCCAGGGAGCGATGATCTTGATGTCAGGGTTCAGCGCATAGGCCGAAAGCTCGAAGCGAACCTGATCGTTGCCCTTGCCGGTCGCGCCGTGAGCGATTGCATCTGCGCCGGTCTTCCGCGCAATGTCGATCAGGTGCTTGGAGATCAGCGGGCGGGCGATCGAGGTGCCGAGGAGGTAGACGCCTTCGTAGACGGCATTGGCACGGAACATCGGGAAGACGAAATCGCGCACGAATTCTTCGCGCACGTCCTCGATATAGATCTCCTTGATGCCAAGCATCTCGGCCTTCTTGCGCGCCGGCTCGAGCTCTTCGCCCTGGCCGAGATCGGCGGTGAAGGTGACCACTTCGGCGCCAAGCTCCGTCTGCAGCCACTTGAGGATGATCGAGGTGTCGAGACCGCCGGAATAGGCGAGGACGACTTTCTTTACGTCTTTGTAAGATGCCATGATGATGAGGTCCGTTAGATCAGTGCGCGGCTTCAGCCGCAAATCCGGTATCGCGGCACTTTTAGCGAGATTAATGCGACGTGCAAGGGCAAGCGCATGAGAAGGACGGCACTCGGCTTCATTCCGACACCATCGGCTTCATCACCGACATTACCTCGCCGGAAGCGACAACAAGCGCCCGAGCCAGCCCGAGAGCTAGAAATATCGCATCAAATGATATCAGAAGGAGAATTGGAGCGGGCGAAGGGATTCGAACCCTCGACCCCAACCTTGGCAAGGTTGTGCTCTACCCCTGAGCTACACCCGCTCAAATCACGCTGCCCGGGGTAGATCGCTGGGCGGCGGGTCAACCGTCTTGCGGCGACGGGCGCTATATGGCCCAAGCGATTTTCAAATGCAACAGGGAAATGACGGAAGCGCGAGAAAAAATTTCGGGCATCGCGCAAAGCCCTGGAAAGGCGGGACTTCGCTATGAGGCAGCCAGGTGGCGCCGCTGCGATTGCCAAAGCCAACCGCCGGTCGTAGAGGAATGGCAGAGCCTTCTCCGCATTCATCGAGAGACCAGATATGACCGATGCCGCTCCTCAGCACGCCGCCCCCAAGACCAGAGAGGATCTTTTCCGCTTCCTTGACGGGCTCGGCATCAAACATTCGACGAAAGACCATCCGCCCGTCTTCACGGTGGCCGAATCGGTCTCGCTGCGGGACGAGATCCCGGGCGGTCACACCAAGAACCTGTTCGTGAAGGACAAGAAGGATAATTTCTTCCTTCTGACCGTCGAGGAAAACGCCGCGGTCGACCTGAAGACCGTGCACACGCTGATCGGCGCCGCCAGCAAGGTCTCCTTCGGCAAGCCGGAAAAACTGATGGAATATCTGGGCGTCGTTCCGGGCTCCGTCACCGCCTTCGGCGCGATCAATGACACTGGAAAGAACGTGACCTTCGTGCTCGACGCAGAGCTTATGACCCATGACATCGTCAATTGCCATCCGCTATCGAACGACGCCACGACATCGATCGCCAATGGCGATCTCATCCGATTTATGGAAGCAACAGGCCACACACCGCTTGTCTTGAAAGTTACGTCCTGACATACGATTTTAGCGCTACAATAAGTCGGGTAAGCCTCGCAGGCGGGAGACATCAATGAGCGGCTCAGACAATCCCTACAACGCTTCTTTCGGCGGCCAGATGTCGGCGCAGGCGCACTATGGCGCAGCGCCCGCCGACGGCGGTTCGCATATCAAGGATACGACCACGGCGAACTTCGCCAAGGACGTCATCGAGGAATCGCGCAATCAGCCGGTGCTGGTCGATTTCTGGGCGCCCTGGTGCGGCCCGTGCAAGCAGTTGACGCCTGTCCTTGAAAAGGTCGTCAATGAGGGCCGCGGCAAGGTCAAGCTGGTCAAGATGAACATCGACGACCATCCCTCGATCGCCGGCCAGCTCGGCATCCAGTCGATTCCCGCCGTCATCGCCTTCGTCAATGGACGCCCGGCCGACGGTTTCATGGGCGCCGTTGCTGAAAGCCAGGTCCGCCAATTCATCGATCGTCTCGGCGGCGCAGGCGGCGGTGCGGACGATGAGGCCGCGCAGATTGCCGGTATCCTCGAAGAGGCGGCAACGCTGCTTGCCGAGGGCGATATCAATGGTGCAGCCGAGCTGTTCGGCGCGGTTCTTCAGGCTGATCCGGAAAATGCAAAGGCACTCGCCGGTATGGCCGAATGCATGATCGCCGCAGGTCAGAATGACCGGGCGCGCCAGGCTCTGTCGGAGTTGCCGGAAACGCTGTCGAAAGATGCAGGCATCCAGGGCGTGCTGAAAAAGCTCGACCAGATCGACGAAGCCCGCAAGCTCGGCGATCCCACCGCTCTGGAGCACGAGCTGGCGCGGAACCCCGACGATCACGAAGCCCGCATGAAGCTCGCCAAGATCCTGAACGTACAGGGCAAGCATGACGAGGCGGCCGAGCATCTGCTGACGATCATGCGCCGCGACCGTACCTTCGACGACGATGGCGCCCGTCGGCAGCTTCTTCAATTCTTCGAGGTCTGGGGACCGAAGGATCCGGCAACAATCGCGGCACGCCGGCGGCTGTCCTCGATCCTGTTTTCCTGACCTATCGTAACGAGTGCCCTTGCGTTTTCGCTTGAGTCCACCACATTTCGGTCAGGGATGGCGCGTATGACAGGAATGGCCGCAGTAAATGCGGCCAAGGCGGGAATCCTCACATGCAAGTTGGCAATGCCAGATATCTTAAGCCCGGCGACCTGCCGGATTCCGTAGCCGTATTCCCGCTTACGGGGGCGCTTTTGCTGCCGGGCGGGCAATTGCCGCTGAATATTTTCGAACCGCGCTATTTGACGATGTTCGATGCCGCGATATCAGGCAACCGATTGATCGGCATGGCACAGCCGGCATTGAATGAACCGGCCGACACGACCCATCTTGCGCAGGTCGGCTGCCTTGGCCGGATCACCTCCTTCACGGAGACCGGCGACGGCCGCTATATCGTCTCCCTCACCGGCATCTGCCGCTTCCGCCTGATCAACGAAACGACCGGCCACCAGCCCTATCGCAGCTTCCGAATTGCACCATTCGTCGCTGATCTAAAGTCCCGGGACGAAGAGGATACCGTCGATCGCCCAGCTCTGCTGACGGCGTTCAAGGCCTATCTCGAGGCCAACAAGCTGGAGGCGGATTGGGACAGCGTCGAGCGCGCCAGCAACATGACACTGGTCAATTCCCTGGCGATGATGGCGCCCTTCGAACCGGCCGAAAAACAGGCGCTTCTGGAAGCACCTGACCTCAAGACCCGGGCGGAAACCTTCGTCGCCATCACCGCAATCGTGCTGGCACGCACCTTCGGCGATTCCGATTCACTGATGCAATAATCGAGGCGAGATGGACGATACCGTCAGCAAAGTCGACACCAAGCTCCTCGACCTGCTCGTCTGCCCGCTGACCAAGGGCAGGCTCAGCTATGATCGGGAGAGGAACGAGCTCGTTTCCGAAAAGGCGCGACTTGCCTATCCCATCCGCGATGGCATCCCGATCATGCTGGTGTCAGAGGCGCGACGGCTGGACGATTAGGCGGCGCCTCGAATTTGGGTCAGTCGGCGGCATCCAGTGCCGTTAGGATCTGATAGGCGGCCAAGACGCGGTCCTCATTGGGATAGTTCTTGTTGGCCAGGATCACGATGCCCAGATGTTTCTTCGGGATGAAGGCGATATTGGCCCCGAATCCGTTGGTGGAACCGGTCTTGTTGATCCAGGCATCCTCGTGCGGCGACATGGGCGGCGTCAGCGCCGAGACCGGGATCGTATCCAGCATCGCGTTCGAATTCCCTTTCAGCAATACGTCTTGTGCGGTCGGATAGGCATATTGCTCCCAGATGAAGTCCTGGGTCATGTCGCCGACGTTGAAATAGCCGGTATGAGTCTTGGAGATAGACTGCGCCAATTTTCCGTCGACTTTCGCAAGACCCATATTCGCGTCGACGAAGCGGATCATATCGCTCGCGGTTGATTTTACGCCATAAGCCTCGGACGAGAGGATGGCTGGCGTCAATCGTGCCGGCTCGCCGCTTCGCTTATAGCCCTGAGCATAGTCCGCCGCCCTCGATTTTGGCACCGTGATATAGGTGTTCTTCAATCCGAGGCCGGGGAACAGCTTACCCTGCATCAGGGCCGTAAAATCCTCATGCATGGCCTTCGCTGTCACATAGCCGAGCATGCCGATGCTCGGATTGGCGTAGGTCCTGTGCGTTCCCATCTCATAGGACGGCTTCCATCCCTGGAGATAGTTGATGAGCTGCTTGTCGGTCTTCACATCGTCGGGCACCTGCAGCGGAAATCCGCCCGCCGTGTGCGTCCCCAAATTCATCAGCTGAACCTCGCCGAACGGCTTGCCCTTCATCGACGGCAGATATTTGCTAACCTTGTCGGTTAGCGAAAGCTGCCCGTTTACCTCGGCATAGGAGGCGAGCGTGCCGGTGAAAGTCTTGCTGATGGATCCCAGCTCGAAAAGGGTAGAGGATTTGATCGGCTTGCCCGTATCCTTGGACTCGACGCCATAGTTGAAGACGTGGTCCTTGCCATCGACCGAAATGCCGACAGCAATGCCGGGAATGCCGTATTTCTCCATGATCGGCTTGATCGCCGCATCGGAAATCGCCTGCAGCTTGGTCTCGTCCGCGGAAAATGCGTTTGTCGATGCCGACATCGAAACGAGAGCAGCCGATAGAATTTTTATCCAGTGAGACTTCATTGTTTCCACCCAAATTCAACAGGTTCAGCGCCTTGGGACGCTGAAACAGGGTTTAGGCGGACTGTTTTGCCGTTACAAACGATGATATCTCGGAGCAAGCATAAGAAATTCTAGGCCATCCATGGTTCGCCCCTTCCTTCCCCTGAACAACCTCAGGGCCTTCGAAGCCTCCGCCAGACACCTGAGCTTCACGCGCGCCGCAATCGAGCTCTGCGTCACGCAGGCCGCCGTCAGCCAGCAGGTCAAGAGCCTCGAGCAGCGGCTTGGCGTCGCCCTCTTCCAGCGGCTGCCACGGGGCCTGAAAATCACTGCGGAGGGCGAGGCGCTCCTGCCGACGGTTACCCATTCCTTCGATCAGATGGCAACCGCGCTGGATCGGGTCGAGGCCGGGCAGGTGCGGGAACTGCTCTTCCTCGGTGCGGTCGGAACCTTTGCCGTCGGGTGGCTGCTGCCGAGGCTGGCGGACTTCCGGGAGCGGCATCCCTTCATCGACGTGCGGCTTTCCACCAACAATAACCGGGTGGATCTGGCGGCCGAAGGACTGGACTTCGCCATTCGCTTCGGCAGCGGCCTATGGCACGGCACCGAAGCGGTTCGCCTGTTCGAGGCACCGCTCTCCCCTTTGTGCATCCCCAGGCTCGCCGAACGCCTTAGATCACCGGCTGATCTCGCAGACGCGACGTTGCTCCGCAGCTATCGGGCCGACGAGTGGACGACCTGGTTCAAGGCGGCCGGTATTGCCACAACGGCCCAGCCGAACGCGGGTGTCATTTTCGACTCGTCCCTCGCCATGATGGAAGCCGCCCAGCAGGGCATTGGTGTTGCTCTCGCGCCGCCGTTGATGTTCGAGGAACATCTGTCCTCTGGCAGGATCAGACAACCCTTTCCCACCAGTATATCGCTCGGAAGCTACTGGCTGACGCGACTCGAATCAAAGCAGCCGACGGCAGCCATGACCGCTTTCTCGGATTGGATATTCTCGAAGATCTGACGGCGGATTGAATCGACCGAAAACCCTCAGATCGTCTGCCCCGCCAGAAGCCGCGGATTTCCCTTGGCTGTGGTGCCGGCGGCCTGGCCTATGAAATAGGACTTGAGGCCGGGCAGGCGGTCGACGATGCCGAGGCCGAAATCGCGGGCGATGCGAACAGGCCCAACGTCGTTGGAAAAAAGCCGGTTCAGCACATCGGTGGTCACGCCCATGCGGAACGTGTCGAACCGCCGCCACGTCTGGTAGCGCTCGAGAATATTGATCGAACCGATATCCAGCCCCAGGCGATCAGCCTCGACGACGGTTTCCGCCAGCGCTGCAACATCCTTGAAGCCGAGGTTCAGGCCCTGACCGGAAATCGGATGGATGCCATGGGCGGCATCGCCGGCGAGCGCGAACCGGGGGGCAACGAAGGAGCGCGCGAGCGTAAGCCCAAGCGGGAAGGCGCGGCGGTTGCCGACGGCGCGCAGCGCGCCGAGCTTGTGGCCGAAGCGACGCTCCAGTTCCTCCTCGAATATGAGATCGTCGGAGGCGACCAATCTATCGGCATCGGGCGTCCGCTCCGTCCAGACCAGCGAGGAGCGGTTGTTTTTGAGCGGCAGAATGGCGAAGGGGCCGGCGGGCAGGAAGTGCTCTTCGGCGCAGCCATTATGGGGCCGCTCATGTTCGACGGTGGTCACAATGCCCGACTGTCCGTAATCCCAGCTGACCGTCTTGATGCCTGCCATATCGCGAAGCTTCGAGCGAACGCCGTCGCAAGCGACCAGAAGACGCGTTTCCAGCACGCTGCCATCCGAGAGCGACAGCGCGACGGAAGCGTCGCCGGTCTTGAAATCCGTGGCGGACAATCCGTGACGGATGGTGATGCCCAGGCGTTCGCAGGCGCCGCGCAATGCGCCGACCATGGCGACATTGGGGACCATATGGGCGAAGGGCTGCCCTTCCTCGATATCGCCGTCAAAGGTAAGGAAAACCGGACGGACGGGATCGGAAGCGCGCGAATCGGTCACGATCATCCGCGTTATCGGCTCGGCTTCCGGCCTGATCTCGTCCCAGACGCCGAAGACGTCGAGCATCTTCGAGGCGGCGACGATGATCGCGGAGGCCCGGGCATCCTTTTTCCAGGCCTCTTCCGGCGCGCTTTCCACGACCTGGACATCAAGGTGCGGCGCCGCCTGCTTGACCGCAACCGCAGCCGCAAGACCCACGTAGCCTCCGCCAACCACCAGCATGTCCAACATCGCGCGCTCCCGTTCCTTGTGATCGATCAATGGCCTATATAGAGCATCAGTTCATTCCTTCCTACCATCGGAGTGGGTCCAAAATGCCGCGCGAACCTGCAAAATCGACCGCCATGGAGCAATTGATTGCGACGCTCGATCTGGAGCCTATCGAGGTCAATCTGTTTCGCGGCAACAGCCCGCAGGTCGGCTGGCAACGCGTCTTCGGCGGCCAGGTCATCGGCCAGGCGTTGATCGCGGCGCAGCGGACCGTGGAGGCTGATCGCTTCGTGCATTCGCTGCATGCCTATTTCATGCGACCCGGTGATCCCTCCGTGCCGATCGTCTATCAGGTCGAGCGTCTGCGCGACGGATCGGGCTTCAACACACGGCGAGTGCTTGCCATTCAGCACGGCAAGGGGATCTTCGCCATGTCTGTCTCCTTTCAGATCGAGGAGGAGGGTTTCGACCATCAGATCTCTATGCCGGATGTCCCGCCACCCGAGACGCTGCTCGGCGAAAAGGAGATCAAGGAGCGCTATCTTGCGCACGCGCCGGAACCGATCCGCCGTTATTGGGAGCGGGAGCGCCCGATCGAGATCCGACCGGTTTCGCTTACCCATTATTTTTCCAACACCAAGCTTGATCCCAGACAGGATGTCTGGGTGCGGGCAACAGGTCCGGTCCCGGAGGACAGGACGTATCAGGCCGCAATTCTTGCCTATCTCTCCGACATGACGCTTCTGGATGCGGCCCTCTTTGCCCACGGAACATCGATCTTCGACCAAAGCCTTCAAGTCGCAAGCTTGGATCACGCCATGTGGTTCCATCGTCCCTGCAAGCTCGACGACTGGCTGCTCTATACGCAAGATAGTCCAAGCGCCTCGGGCGCACGCGGAATGACGAGAGGTAGCCTTTTTACGCGATCCGGTGTCCTGATTGCGTCCGTGGCCCAGGAGGGCCTGATCCGGAAAAAGGCAAATGCCTAAATAAAATGCTTGTTTATAAATTTGCGCATTATTTGTGCGCTTATTGACCGATCAATTGCATGTAAAATGGATCCATACTTTAATTTCTTTACTTTTCAATAACTTATAATGCCACTTCGAATCTGGCACGCCCTTTGAATGTCTATCGCCGGTCGCTGTTCAATTGATCACCAGCGTCAAGGAGAGTCGGCTCCGCGCCGAGGATAAACAAAGGATGGGAAACCAGATGAAAATTGTGATGGCCATTATCAAGCCGTTCAAGCTGGATGAGGTCCGCGAAGCCCTCACCGCTGTCGGCATTCAGGGCCTGACCGTGACCGAAGTGAAGGGCTACGGACGCCAGAAGGGGCATACCGAAATCTATCGCGGCACCGAATATGCGGTCAGCTTCCTGCCGAAGCTCAAGATCGAAGTCGCAGTCGCCTCCGAAACTGTCGACAAGGCGGTCGAAGCCATCGCGTCCTCTGCCAAGACCGGGCAGATCGGCGACGGGAAGATTTTCGTCTACTCGATTGACCATGCCGTGCGCATCCGTACGGGCGAAACCGATTCAGAAGCGCTGTAATACGGCCATCAGGGAGTTATTTGCATGTCATTTCCTAAGCTTTCTTCCACTCTTGCTCGGGTGAGCGCGGTTTCCGCAGCTCTCCTTGCGCCGGCGATCGCGCTCGCGCAGCAGGCGGCTCCAGCCGCTGCACCGGCCGCCGCGGCAGCAGCACCGGCCATTACCATGGACAAGGGTGACAACACCTGGATGTTGGTCTCCACCGTCCTCGTTCTCCTCATGACCGTTCCCGGCCTTGCCCTGTTCTACGGCGGCCTTGTTCGCGCCAAGAACATGCTGTCCGTTCTCATGCAGGTCTTCATGATCACGGCTGTCGTGATGATCATCTGGTGCGTCTATGGCTACTCGCTCGCCTTCACGGACGGCGGCTCGATGAACATGTTCGTCGGCGGCTTCTCAAAGGCCTTCCTGGCAGGCGTCGGCACCGATCCGAAGGATCTCGTCGAGACCTTCACCAAGGGCGTCGGCATTCCGGAACTGACCTATGTCTGCTTCCAGATGACCTTTGCCGCCATCACGCCCGGCCTGATCGTCGGCGCTTTCGCCGAGCGCATGAAGTTCTCGGCAGTCATGCTGTTCGTTATCCTGTGGGTCACCTTCATCTACTTCCCGATCGCTCACATGGTCTGGTTCTGGGGTGGTCCGAGCGCCTATACGGCTCCGTCGGGCATGGTCTTCGGCTTCGGCGCGATCGACTTCGCAGGCGGCACGGTCGTTCACATCAACGCCGGCATTGCCGGTCTGGTTGGCGCGATCATGCTCGGCAAGCGCACCGGCTATAAGAAGGAGATCATGGCTCCTCACTCGATGACGCTCACCATGGTCGGCGCATCGCTGCTCTGGGTCGGCTGGTTCGGCTTCAACGCTGGTTCCAACCTGGAAGCCAACAGCTACGCTTCGCTCGCAATGATCAACACCTTCGTTGCCACGGCAGCAGCAGCCGTTTCCTGGTGCATCGTCGAAACCTTCACCCGCGGCAAGGCTTCGATGCTGGGTGCTGCTTCGGGCGCCGTCGCTGGTCTCGTCGCCGTTACCCCGGCTGCCGGCTTCGCCGGTCCGATGGGCTCCATCGTCCTCGGTCTGCTCGTCTCGCCGATCTGCTACTTCTTCGTCGATGTCGTGAAGAACAAGTTCAACTACGACGACAGCCTCGACGTCTTCGGCGTACACTGCATCGGTGGTATCTTCGGCGCTCTGGCAACCGGCATCCTGGTCAATCCTGCCCTTAACGGCACCGGCATCGTCGACTATTCGACGGCTGACTTCGCAGCCAGCTACCCGGGCACCGCGACCCAGCTCCTCGCCCAAGCCAAGGGTGTTCTGACCACGCTTCTGTGGTCGGGTATTGGTTCGGCGATCCTCTACAAGGTCGTCGACGTCATCGTCGGCCTGCGCGTGCCTGTCGAAGCCGAGCGCGAAGGCCTCGACCTCGCCTCGCATGGCGAAGCCGCTTACCACGCTTCCTAATTGAGAGCTTGCGATGCCGGGGCAACGACCCCGGCCTCGCTGAACCTCCCGTCGCGGTCTTATGAAGATAAGCCGCTTTTGGCCCGAACTCCCAAAGGTTCGGGCCTTTTTTATTGTCCACACCTTCAGCAAACGCCATTTTTTCCACGCCGCAGCAAGCGGGATTGGATGGTTAACATGCCATTAACCCTCCTCTGATTAGGTAGAGCTGACGTATCAGGCGATCGGCATTCGCCGATTCGCGTTCCTTCGACTTTAGGCGGGCTGGACAATATGAGCAGAGGAAATTCGGTAGCGATGGGCGGTCGTCCCGACCGCTTCTCGCTCTCGGCATTCGTTTGGCGGCAGGTTACCGGCCTTGCCGGTTTTGCCATGTTCTTCCTGCTGGCGCTGGCGGTAGCCGCGCTGGCAACGTGGAACGTGATGGACCCGAGCTACTCCTACGCAACCAGCAACGCGCCGACGAATATCCTCGGCCGCAGCGGCGCCGCCTTCGCAGATATCGTGATGCAAGCACTGGGCCTTGCAAGCGTGATCGCCATGCTGCCCATCGTTGCCTGGGCGCTTGCTCTCATCTCCGGCCGCAGAATCTATCGCATTCCGGCGCGCCTAGGCGCCTGGGGATTGGGTACGGTCGTCTCGGCTGCCTGCGTCGGTTGCTTCCCTGCGCCGCTGACATGGCCGATCCCGAACGGTATCGGCGGCGTGATCGGCGACATGATCCTCCGGTTTCCCGCGCTCTTCGTCGGCGCCTATCCGAGCGGTATTTTCGCAACCATCCTCGGCTGCATCTTTGCCGTGCCGACCGCCTGGCTCATGTTGTTTGCCGCCGGCATCGTCGGCCGGACAGAGCCGGAAGAGGATGAGGACGAGGATTTCGACGATCTGCCCAGCCGTGCCCGCACAGTCGGCGACGAGGATGATGAGGAAGATGGCGGCGGCTTCCTCGCCTTCGGCGCGCTCATGCATTCCTGGTACAATATGCAGGCACGGATGCGTCGCGTCTTCGGCATGGGCCCGCGCAAGCGTCGTGACCATGCCTTCGATGCCCCTTACGACTTCAACGACGACGAATTCGGCACCCTGAACGAGCCGGTACGCGCCAAGGCGCCGATTTCCCGCGGCGAACGCATGGAGCCGTCGATGGATGGCCCGTCTCGCCGCGTCGTTTCGGCCCCTTCGATCAGCCTCGACGACGAAGACGAGGATGACGATCCGCCTTTCGATCGGGATCCGCCCCGCCCGGCAGATATTTTGCCCGATGACGATGACGAGTGGGCAATCAGCCCGGCGCCCGGCAAGGGCCCTCCGGATCCCCATGCCGGCCATCGAGTTATCCCGGCAGCGCCACGACCGAAGCCGGGAATCCGGGCCGAACGCGAAGCGCAGACATCCTTTATCCGTCCCCAGGGGTTCCAGCTGCCGGCGGTCCATCTGTTGGCCGAGCCGAAGACGATCGTCCGCGATTCGACGCTTTCGGCGGACGCGCTCGAGCAGAATGCCCGCATGCTGGAAGGCGTGCTGGAAGATTTCGGCGTTCGCGGCGAAATCATCCACGTCCGCCCCGGCCCGGTCGTGACGCTCTACGAGCTGGAACCGGCGCCCGGCATCAAGTCCTCCCGCGTCATCGGTCTTGCCGACGATATCGCCCGCTCCATGAGCGCGATCGCCGCCCGCGTCGCCGTGGTCCCAGGCCGCAACGCGATCGGCATCGAGCTGCCGAATGCCACTCGCGAGACCGTCTATCTGCGCGAAATGATTGCTTCCCGCGATTTCGAGAATTCCAAAGCGAAGCTCGCCATGGCGCTCGGCAAGACTATCGGCGGTGAGCCTGTTGTTGCCGATCTCGCCAAGATGCCGCATTTGCTGGTCGCCGGTACGACCGGTTCCGGTAAGTCGGTCGCGATCAACACGATGATCCTGTCGCTGCTCTACCGGATGACGCCGGAGCAGTGCCGCCTGATCATGATCGACCCAAAGATGCTGGAGCTTTCCGTCTATGACGGCATCCCGCACCTGCTCTCGCCCGTCGTCACCGATCCGAAGAAGGCCGTCGTCGCGCTGAAATGGACCGTGCGCGAGATGGAAGAGCGCTACAAGAAGATGTCGAAGATCGGTGTGCGCAACATCGACGGCTTCAACACCCGCGTCGAACAGGCCCTTGCCAGGGGCGAGGCGATTTCCCGCACAGTGCAGGTCGGCTTCGACCGCAATACCGGCGAGGCGCTCTACGAGACGGAAGAGTTTGACCTGAAGCCCATGCCCTATATCGTCGTCATTATCGACGAAATGGCCGACCTGATGATGGTCGCCGGCAAGGATATCGAAGGTGCGGTTCAGCGCCTGGCACAGATGGCCCGTGCGGCCGGCATCCACGTCATCATGGCAACCCAGCGCCCCTCGGTCGACGTTATAACAGGCACGATCAAGGCCAACTTCCCGACCCGCATCTCCTTCCAGGTGACGTCGAAGATCGACAGCCGCACCATCCTTGGCGAACAGGGCGCCGAGCAGCTACTCGGCATGGGCGACATGCTCTATATGGCCGGCGGCGGACGCATCCAGCGCGTCCATGGCCCCTTCGTCGCCGATGGCGAGGTCGAGGACATCGTCTCCTATCTGAAGACGCAGGGCTCGCCGCAATATCTCGATGCCATCACGGCGGATGACGACGATGACGACGAAGGCGGCGGACCCGCCGGCACCGCCACCCTGTCGGATTCGGAAGACCCTTACGACCAGGCCGTGGCGATCGTACTGCGCGATGGAAAGGCCTCGACCTCCTACATCCAGCGCCGTCTCGGCATCGGCTATAACAGGGCCGCATCGCTGATCGAGCGCATGGAGCAGGAAGGTCTGATCGGCCCGGCCAACCATGCCGGAAAACGCGAAATCCTCGTGCCGACGGAATCGGACATTCTCGACCGCTAGAGCAATTCCAGCAAAAGTGCTTGCGGTTTTGCGTTCGGAATTGCGTGAAACCAAAAGATGGAGCGGTTTTGCGATTCGAAGAAAAGCGAAAACGCTCTAGAAACCGAAATTGCGCGTCATGGACCCCCGCATATCTCGGCATCGTCACAAGACGCCCTATATCTGGGGTAATGGCGCGCCATGAAGACGCCGGGATTCGGCGCCATGGGAAGTGCATAAAGGAGACTCTAATGAAAAAGACCGATGCCCGCCACGCAGCAGGCTTCTCGAAGAGCCTAACGATGACGCGCCGCCATTTGCTGGGCGCATCCATTGTCGTGGCGACCCTTCCCCTTCATGCATTTGCCCAGGCGTCCGCAGCCGCCGCCGTCAGCCCCGGGCTGGCGCAGGCGATCGCCGATCACTTTTCCGCCGTGAAAACGATGCAGGGCGAGTTCGTCCAGTTCGGACCGCGCGGAGACCAGACGAGCGGCAAGTTCTTCATCGAGCGTCCCGGCAAGCTGCGTTTCAACTATGATAGCCCCTCGCCGATGCGTGTGATAGCCGACGGCAGCAACGTCGTTGTCGGCAATGTCCAGCTGAAGACCTGGGATACCTATCCGCTGTCGAAAACGCCGCTCAGCCTCCTGCTCGCAAGCAAGATCGATCTTTCGGCGGACATGGTTCGGAGCGTCAAGGCGGAGCCGGCGCTTACAACGATCGTACTCGGCAGCCGCACCATCTTCGGCGATTCGACGATCACGATGATGTTCGATTCCAAGAGCTACGATCTGCGCCAGTGGACGGTGACGGACAATCAGGGCAAGGACACGTCAGTTGTCATCAACAACGTCAAGTCCAACGTCTCGTTCGACGAAAGCGTCTTTCGCATTCCCTATGGCGACCTGAATTCGCGCAGCCGATAAGCGCCGTTCCAATAGATCTTTATAGATTGAAGCCCGCCTCATCCGAAGCGGGCTTCAATCATTATCGGTCCCTGTTTCGATCAGCGACCGCCCGCTATCCGTCCAAAATGCCTTGCGATGAAATGATCGATCGACACCCGGCCCGGGCCGCCTGCGATGATGACCAGGAAGCATACGGCCCAGGTGCCATGCGTCGGCCAGGCGTCGGGATAAACGAAGATCTCGATGACGAGGGTCATGCCGAGCAGCGCGAGCGCCGAAAGCCGGCTGGCAAAACCAAGCACCAAAAGCAGCGGAAAGAAATGCTCCGCGAAAGCGGAAATATGCGCAGCGATCCAGGGATCGATGAAGGGAAGCTTGTATTCGGTCTCGAACAGATAGACCGCATTGTCCGTGACATGCCAGCCGTCGACTTTGGTCTGGCCTGACTGCCAGAAGACGGCGCTGATCGACAGGCGCGAAATCAGCGCGATCAGATCATGCGGAATCCGGTCGAGCAATCTGAGCATGCCGTAGAGCTTCTGCGGCATGCTCTGCCCAGCCATCGGCGCTGTAGGCGACATCATAATCTCGTTCTTCATGGGGCTACTCCAGTGGTTCCTGGCGAATGGAAGCGAAGGCGCCGGCTTGAAGGGCGCCGGCAAGGTTGGCGGAAAGGTCGAAATCGGCAGCCTCAGTGGTCGCGGCTTCAACGGCGGCAGCAAGATCCGATCCTGATTCGAGCGACTGAAGGAAAGCGGCTCCGCCGGGCGGCAGGCGAAGCACCTCCACGATCATGAAGGGCCGGACGACAAGCGCATCTTCGCCCATCCAATCTTCGACGGGGGCCAGCTCCGTCTCACCGGCATTCATCGCCCAGATGGTCAAAGCCGGGTACATCGAGCGAAAAATGGTGATGGACGGATGCATGTCGAACCGCAGGCCTGCCAGCCGCTCGGGCTCGACCGCGGCAAGGAGTGCCATGTCGAGAGGCGTGGCGTCGACGGCATGATAGGCACGACTGCGCGCAGCCTCGAGCCGGATCACATCGGGCAGATAGGCGACTTCGCGCGCCGGCTCGAAAGTCTCGACGAAATCGGCGAAATCGTTGCCATAGGCAAGAAGCAGCGGCGAGCGCGGCGGGTGCAGGCGAATGAATTCATGCGCCATTCCAGCAAAGAACTCCTTGCCGACGATCTTCTCGGCCATCGGGAAACGCGACGCGATGGCGCCCATCAGCCCGACGGCGACATTGTTGCGATAAACGCCGAACCGGCGCTCGGGGCGCGGTCCGTTCCAGGCCATCAGCCCGTCAGGAACAGAGCTGCCCACATCCATCAGGGCAGCCGCAAAATTTGTCTGGGTAGCAACGGACATCGCTGATCCTCACGCGGCGTGGCGCTTGGCAGCGCGTTCGAGGATGGCGTTGGCCGCTTCCGTTTCTGCGCGTAGTATCGGCCACTCGGGAACGTCATTGTCCCATTCGACGAGGCTTGCGATCGGGCCAGTTCGGGCAATCAGCTCTTCATAGAGCGCCCAGACCGGATCCTTGACCGGCGTGTCGTGGCTGTCGATCAAAAGCGTTGCGCCTGCGTCGTCGACCGTTTCCGAATGGCCGCTCAGATGTATCTCGCGGACCGACTGCACCGGGAAGCGAGAGAGATAGTCTCGCGGATCCATCCGGTGATTGGTCGAAGCGACGAAGACATTGTTGACGTCGAGCAGCAGGCCGCAGCCGGTGCGCCGAACGGCTTCCGCCAGGAAATCCGTTTCGTCGATGGTGCTCTCCTCGAAGAGAAGATACGTGGCCGGATTTTCGAGCAGCATCTGACGGCACAGCAGCGTCTGGACCTCGTCGATATGCTCGCAGACACGGGCAAGCGTCGCCTCGGTATATGGAAGCGGTAGCAGATCGTTCAGGAATAGAGTGTCATGTGTCGACCAGGCGAGATGCTCGGAAAAGCTTTCAGGCTCGTAGCGGTCGCAAACGACCTTCAGGCGAGCGAGATGGTCCTTGTCGAGTGGCTGCATCGAGCCGATCGAGAGACCGACGCCGTGGATCGACAGCGCATAGTCTTCGCGCAGCTTGCCGAGCCGGGCGTGCGGCGGACCGCCGGCACCCATGTAGTTCTCGGCATGCACCTCGAAAAAGCCGACCGGCTGCGGCGCGGCATTGATGTTGGGGAAATGTTCGGGCTTGAAGCCCACCCCGGCGCGGCGGGGAAGCTGGGACGATTTCATGACCAATCTCCTTCGGTGCTCGAGGGACGGCGGCGCGGCCGAAACGGCGCCGCCCGTCTTTGCGGATTTCAGATCTGGCCTTGAGCAGAGGCCGTAATCGGAGGAAAGCGGATCAGACGGGAGCCGGTCCTTGGGTAAGGGTTCCGTGGCCGTTCGGCGTCTTCGTCGTTTCGCAGGTTCCGCCCGGTACGAGCTTCCAGGAATTCTGCTGGTAGTCGACCTTCGCGGTACCGGCGCAGGTGGTGCCCGGTCCGGCGGCGCAATCGTTATCGCCCTTGAGGGCGACGCCGTAGCACTTTTCCTTCGGCGCGGCGGAAGCCGGAACGCTGCCGAGCAGCGTGAGTGCAGCAGCAACGGAGGCTGCGAGGGCAACTGCGGGAACTTTTGTCATGACAAACTCCGGATAATGAATGGTTCGGGGGCGATGGGGCTGCAGATCAGGCCGGGGTCAGCGAGCCGTGACCCTTCGGGGTCTTGATCGACATGCAGGTGCCGGTCGGAACGAGCTTGAAGGACATCTTGTCGTAGCTCATGGTCGACTTGCCGGCGCAATCATGCTTGCCGGCGGCGCAGTCGTTCTGGCCCTTCATGGCAACGCCGTAGCACTTTTCCTTGGCGGAGCTGTCGGCTGCCGAAGCGGGAACAGCGACGGAAGCAAGCGCAGAGGCCAGCGAACCGGCGATTGCGAGGGTAATGATGCTGTTTTTCATGGATCTGTCTCCGTTTACAAAGGCGAGCCGTCATCGGCTTGCATTGGGGTCTACGGAGGCATCGGAGACGGTGTTACAGCGGCTCACGCATTTTTTTCTGCAAATTGCCTTGTCGTTCTCGCAATCACAGGAGAAAAGGCTTGGCGGCCAAGGGTTTTCAACGTTCCGGAAATTAATTTGGGACTATCGGTAACAAAAGCGTGTGCCCGTTCGTAGAGGATAATGTCGGGTGAATTATTCGGCGCGTGAAAGGGAATGGGCGGACTGGATGCGTGCCGCAATGGCGGGCGACACCCAGGCCTATAGCCGTTTTCTGTCCGCCGTGACGCCGCACCTGCGTTCCATGGCCCGCCGACGATGCGATCAATTCGGCGCACCGATGAGCGAGGCCGAGGACGTCGTCCAGGAAGTGCTGCTTGCCGTTCATCTGAAGCGCGGGACCTGGGATCCCGGACGCCCGATCGGACCATGGCTGTCGACGATCGTGCGCAACAAGCTCATCGACAGCCTGCGACGCCGCGGCCGGCATGTGAATGTGCCGATCGAGGATGTGGTGAATATATTGGAGGCGGAAGAGCAGACCGACAATCTGGATCGGCTCGATGCCGAAAACCTGTTGCAGAGACTGGGAGACCCGCAGCGCGATATCGTCCGCTCCATTTCCATCCAGGGAGCGGGCGTGCGCGAAACGGCCGAGAGGCTTAAGATGACGGAGGGTGCGGTTCGTGTCGCACTTCATCGCGCGTTGAAGTCGCTGGCCACCTTGTACCGGAGTGAAAACGAGTGAAGACCGATGATCTGATCAGCCTTTTGACGGAAGATGCGCCGGTGCGCATGCGGCTCGGCCGCGCGCTGAGCTATGCGCTGCTGATCGGTGTCGTCCTGTCGGTGGTCATCCTGCTCTCGACGATCGGCATCCGCCGCGACATGGGAAGCGCGATCGAGACGGTACGCGTTCTGTTCAAGGTCAGCGAAACCTTCATCCTCGCCGTTGTCGCCGGACGCCTCGTCTTCCAGATCGGCCGGCCGGCCGCGCCGCTGAAGCTCAGAAGCTGGTCGCTGCTGCTTCCCCTTGTTTTGCTGTTGGCCGCCGTCATCGCCGAAATCACCGTCATTCCGTCGGGAAGCTGGCAAACCCGCCTAGTAGGCAGATATGCCGCCTTCTGCGTCATGTTTATCCCCATTCTCTCGATCGCACCTTTAGCCGGCTTTCTATTGGCCCTGAGAGAAGGAGCGCCCGAGAAGCCCGGCCTTGCGGGCGCCGTCGCCGGCCTTGCGGCGGGCGGCATTGCGGCCGCGATTTACGCTTGGCACTGCCCGGATGACAGCCCGCTTTTCCTCGGTACCTGGTACACGCTGGCGATAACGATCGTCACGACAGTGGGCTATTTCCTCGGCCGCCGCCTTCTTCGCTGGTGACGGCGGTGGAATAGCCGCCGGACCAAAGGATAATTTCAACATCTCCATTTTCTTTGCCGGCGTCCCGGTCTAAACCCCTTGTCGGGTTGGGATAAGGGGCCTCGGCATATGAGCTTTTCGATAGCGACGTGGAATATCAACTCGGTCCGGCTGAGAATGCCGATCGTCCAGCAGCTTGTCATGCAGCATCGGCCGGATATCCTCTGCCTGCAGGAAACCAAGGTTCCGAACGATCTGTTTCCGCTGTCGCCGCTTCGGGCCATGGGCTACGAACATATCATCATCCATGGCCAGAAAGGCTACCACGGCGTCGCGATCGCCTCGCGCATCCCGCTGACCGAGGATCACCGGCAGGACTACTGCGGCGTCGGCGATGCTCGGCATATCTCAGCAATCTTCGAGCGCGGCGGACGGCGCATCCGGCTGCACAATTTCTATGTGCCGGCAGGCGGTGACGAGCCGGATCGCGCGATCAATCCGAAATTCGGCCACAAGCTTGATTTCATCGAAGAGATGAAGCGGCTGCACGCCAATGCCGAGCCGAACACCTCAGCCATTCTCGTCGGCGATCTCAACATCGCGCCGTTGGAACACGATGTCTGGTCGCACAAGCAGCTTCTGAAGATCGTCAGCCACACGCCTGTTGAAACCGACGGACTGATCGACGTCATGAAGCGCGGTTCATGGCTGGACCTGATGCGCCAGCACGTTCCTGCGAGCGAAAAGCTCTATACCTGGTGGAGCTACCGCGCCAAGGATTGGGAAGCCGCCGACAAGGGCCGCCGCCTGGATCATATCTGGTCGTCATCCGATCTCGGGCCGCTCTTGCAGCGGATCGATATCCTGAAGGCAGCGCGCGGCTGGAATCGCCCCTCCGACCACGTGCCCGTGATCGCGCACTTCAATCTCTGATATCCGGACCTAAGAGAACCGATGCAGCATGGCGGCCGCCTGGCGCGCCATGTTGGCGATATTTTCGCGAATGCGGTTCTCGATCAGCTGCGCCGCTTCGGGATACTCTTCGATCAGGCGATGAAACAGCGACCGGGTGATGCGGATGACATCCGAATCCTCCGCAGCCACCGCCGTGAACTTGCGCTCCACAAGCGTCACCAGGGCAAGTTCCGACAGCAGCGTGCCGGCACCGGCGACTGCCTCCACCTTGGACGTGCCGTCCTTTGCCACCGTCGAAAGCTCGAAACTGCCGCGCGTCACCACATAGGCGCATTCGGCCGGTGATTTCTCGCGAAACAGCGCATGCCCGGCCCCGATCTGCCGCCGGTCGGCGCCGAAGGCGATCAGCCGCAACGGCTCCTCGCCCATGCCTTGAAAGAGGGGCACGCGCTCCAGCAGCCGGATGTCATCGATCAACGCCATTGTAAATGCTTCTGCTTACGGAATGATCTTGTAGCCGCCATTCTCGGTGACGAGGATTTCGGCATTGGACGGATCGCGCTCGATCTTCTGGCGCAGACGGTAAACATGGGTTTCCAGCGTGTGCGTGGTGACGCCGGAATTATAGCCCCAGACTTCCTCCAGAAGCACGTCGCGGGTAACCACCTTCTGATCGGCGCGATAGAGATAGCGGATGATCGCCGCTTCCTTCTCGGTGAGCCTGATCTTCTGGCCGTCATCCGTCGTCAGCAGCTTCTGGCTGGGCTTGAAGAGATAGGGACCGACGGTGAAGGTTGCGTCCTCGCTCTGCTCGTGCTGGCGCAGCTGCGCGCGAATACGAGCCAAAAGCACGGCGAAACGGAAGGGCTTGGTGACGTAATCGTTCGCTCCGGCCTCCAGACCGAGAATCGTATCGGAATCGGTGTCGTGGCCGGTCAGCATGATGATGGGCGCCTTGAAACCGTTCTTGCGCAGCAGTTTCACTGCTTCGCGGCCATCCATATCGGGCAAGCCGACATCCATGATCAGCAGGTCGACGGGGGTCGCGCGTGCCGCCTGGACACCCTTGCCGGCGGTTGCTTCCTGCAGGACGGAGAACTCTTCATAAAGCGACAATTGCTCGACCAGCATCTCGCGCAGGTCGTTATCATCATCCACCAGCAGAATGGTGCGTGCGGTCATGCGGTTCTGATCCTCGTGGGTTCTATCTACTCAGTCCTACGCCAAATTGCGCTTTTGACAAGCCGGGCCAAGGTTGTGCCTTTGGCACGCGATTGAAACTGCTATGATTTCAAAACAAATCACAGGCAAAGCAAAAACATGTGAGAAAAATGGAAAAAACAAGGCGGGGCTTAAAGATAGGGCCGCGGACGATCATGGTGCGCAAGGCACCCGGCCACGGCAACCGTGCAATCGTGCAATTCGGTGGCCTGACCGTGCCGGCAGCGATCGGCCGCTCGGGCCGGACGGTGATCAAGCGCGAGGGCGACGGAGCAACCCCGATTGCCGCAATGAAGCTGCTTTACGGCTTCACCCGCGGCGACCGGGTCCGCTTCCTTGAGACGCCGCTGCCAATGAAACGGACCGCCGAAAACATGCTCTGGTGCGATCAGCCCGATGACGCCAATTACAACAAGCCAGTCAAGGCGCCTTTCAAGCCCAGCCATGAGGAGATGATGCGCAGCGACGGCCTTTACGACATCTGCCTCGTTCTTGACTGGAACATCAGCTCGCGCCGCCGCAATCTCGGCTCAGCGATCTTCTTCCATCTCATCCGCCCCGGCTACGAGCCGACAGCGGGCTGCATCGCGGTCAGCCTCCCCGACATGAAGCGGCTGATCCGCCACATGCGCAAGGGAGATCTCGTCAGGATAATTTGAGAATGGATCGCGCCTCTTGATCGACTAAGGTAATAAATCCGGTACGGCGCCTATATAACAAGGCGGGCAGCCCTCGCCCGCAGGCACATACCGGAGCCTCAAACCTTCGAACCGCCAGCATTTCATTGCATATCAGTCATTCGGAGAAATATTGTGACCGAGCAATCTTCCATCACGTTCCACGACGGCAACACGATCCCGCAGGTTGGCCTGGGTGTCTGGCAGACCCCGCAAGATATCGCCGCCCCCACCGTTAAAGCCGCGATTGCATCAGGCTATCGCCATATCGACACCGCCTCCGGCTACGACAACGAGCAGGGCGTGGGCGAAGGCGTGCGCGCATCCGGCATCGCTCGCGGCGATATCTTCATCACGACGAAGCTGCGCAATCCCGATCAGGGCTACGACAGCACGCTGCGCGCCTTCGACGGCAGCCTGAAGAAGCTCGGCATGGACTATGTCGACCTCTATCTCATCCACTGGCCGTCGCCGCATCGCGGTCTCTACCGCGAGACCTGGAAAGCCTTCGTGCGCATCAAGGAAGAAGGAAGGGCGAAGTCGATCGGCGTATCCAACTTCTATCCTGACCACCTCGACCACATCATCGGCGACACCGGCGTCGTACCCGTCATCAATCAGATCGAGCTTCACCCCGACTTCCAGCAGAAGGCAGCGCAGGAAGCACACAAGAAGCTCAAGATCGTCACGGAATCCTGGAGCCCCCTCGGCCAGGGCAAATTCATCTCGAACGCCGTTATCGGCGATATCGCCAAGAAGCACGGCAAGACGCCGGCCCAGGTCATCATCCGCTGGCACATCGACACCGGCCTCGTCGTTATCCCGAAATCCGTGACCCCGTCGCGTATCGAAGAGAATTTCCAGGTCTTCGATTTCAAGCTCGACGCCGACGACATGGCTGCGATTGCCAAGCTAGATTCGGCCGGCGCTCGCATGGGGCCGGATCCGTATACGGCAACTTTTTGAGGAGCGGAGCCACGCGTGTCTTCTCCCCTTGGGGAGAAGATGCCGGCAGGCAGATGAGGGGTTCCCAGAGCGCAAGCGGCGAATGGCATTTTGGCCGCGCGAATTTAAACGCCGGATGCAGCGTTCGAGAACCCCTCATCCGGCCCTTCGGGCCACCTTCTCCCCAAGGGAAGAAGGGGACACCGTTTCAATCACTCACCTCCACTCACGAATGTCAACAAAGTGACCCGCAATCGCCGCCGCAGCAGCCATGGCCGGCGAGACCAGATGCGTGCGGCCCTTGAAGCCCTGACGGCCCTCGAAGTTGCGGTTCGAGGTGGACGCGCAGCGCTCGCCCGGCTTCAGGCGGTCGTCATTCATGGCAAGGCACATGGAACAGCCCGGCTCGCGCCAGTCGAAACCGGCTGCCTTGAAGATCTTGTCGAGGCCTTCGGCTTCCGCCTGTTCCTTCACGAGGCCGGAGCCCGGAACGATCATGGCGTCGACGGTCGAGGCAACGGTCTTGCCCTCGACGACCTTGGCGGCAGCCCGCAGGTCTTCGATACGACCGTTGGTGCAGGAGCCGATGAAGACGCGATCGACGGCGATGTCGGTGATCTTCGTGCCCGGCTTCAAGCCCATATAGTCGAGCGCACGCCACTTGGAGGTACGCTTGGTTTCGTCCTGGATCTCGTCCGGATTCGGAACGATGCCCTGAACCGAGATGACGTCTTCCGGCGAGGAGCCCCAGGATACGATCGGCGGCAGTTCGGCAGCGTTGAGCGTGACGACGCGATCATAATGAGCGCCTTCGTCGGTCTTCAGCGTCTTCCAGTAGGAAATCGCCTGCTCCAGCGCTTCGCCCTTGGGCGAACGCGGCTTGCCCTTGATATATTCGAAGGTCGTTTCATCAGGGGCGATCAGGCCGGCGCGGGCGCCGCCTTCGATCGACATGTTGCAGATCGTCATGCGGCCTTCCATCGAAAGCGAGCGAATGGCTTCGCCGGCATATTCGATGACGTAGCCGGTGCCGCCGGCCGTGCCGATTTCGCCGATGATGGCGAGTACGATGTCCTTGGCGGTGACGCCGGGCGGCAGCTGGCCGTCGACCTGCACCAGCATGTTCTTCGCCTTCTTCTGGATCAGCGTCTGGGTTGCCAGGACGTGCTCCACTTCAGACGTGCCGATGCCGTGTGCCAGCGAGCCGAAGGCGCCATGCGTCGAAGTGTGGCTGTCGCCGCAGACGATCGTCATGCCCGGCAGGGTAAAGCCCTGCTCCGGCCCGATGATGTGGACGATGCCCTGGCGCTTGTCGCTCTCCGAGTAATATTCGACGCCGAATTCGGCGGCATTGTGCGCCAGCGTCTCGACCTGGATCCGGCTTTCCTCGTTCTTGATGCCGAGATGACGGTCGGCGGAAGTCGGAACGTTGTGGTCGACGACCGCAAGCGTCTTCTGCGGCGCATGGACCTTGCGGCCCGACATGCGCAAGCCTTCGAAGGCCTGCGGCGACGTCACTTCGTGAACGAGGTGACGGTCGATATAGAGAAGACAGGTGCCGTCATCCTGTTGATCGACCAGATGGTCGTCCCAGATCTTGTCATAGAGAGTACGCGGTGCGCTCATGGCTAATCATCCATATTGGCTGTCTGAAAATGGGAAAAATGGCGGATAGGCCCGCCGGCCTCGGGAGTGATCAGCTAAGTCGGCTGTTGAGCGCGCCCGAAATCATCGCAAAGAAACGGGCCGGCAGGCGCTTATGGTCCTGCAGCACGAAAGTTCCCCCGCCGATGCATCTGAACTTCGATTCCATGATCGGTGCTCTTACCAATTTTTCGAAAGAACGGCAACAACGACCTTGTGCTCTGCTTGGCGTGCCGTAATCGCCAGTCTCTCCGAAATAAATAGGAATCCTTCTACTCAATTCCACTGGCAATCGAGCTCACCGCGAAAGCATCTCCATCCGGCATCTTGAGAGAGGCAACCCTCGAGTACTCTGTAAGAGTTGCTGCTTGTGATCTGGCAACGAGCAAGAGCCGCATCGGTCGTAATCGACCAATGATCCGTCAGCCGCTTCTGCGCCTTTGCCTCATCTTGCAGGCAACCGTTGGTCTCGATCCTCTTCTCGTCGGGATCAAGCATCTTCGACGTGAGGCGACGGCAGAAAGCGTCGGTATAGTTCGGCAAGGTCGCGCCATACCCTGCGTTGGAAACCGAAACCGAAAATACGGTGATCGCCACCGCAGAAGTCAGGATTCTCGCCAGCGGGGTCATCATAGAGGTATTCCGCCGCAGCTCACTTCGCCGGAATAGCATCGCTGCCCGACCAATCTGGCTACGCAACCCATCAGATCAAGGTAAGAGCGAATTTCATTCTTCGTACCTTTATATTTCGAGCAGATCTTCATGTCGCTGTCCGTCACCAATGACCAGTGCCGCGCCAGTTGCGCTTTCGCGCGATTTTCTTGAGTCGTGCATTGGATGTAAGCGAGGAAGCCCTGAGCAGGATTTAGCGCTCGCTGCGACATCTCTTCGCAATAGCCCTGGAAAACGGGAAGCTCAGCCGGCCTGGCGGCAGCCGGCCATAAACTGATCAAAATACCCGCGGCAGCCAAAATTCGACCTGCGCCCGATCCCATTCCACAACTCCATGCGCATTTTATTCAACTTAAAAAGGCGCAGAGGCGGAAAGCAATAGGACATTTTCGCTTGATGTCTTCATTTTCGCGGCAGTTTCGTCCGCCGCTCAAACTGCCGCAACAGAAGCGACAGCCCGATCGTCAGGAGGAGATAGATGTAGGTGACGATCGAATAGGTTTCAAAGAAGCGGAAGGAGCCCGAGGCATAGACCTTGCCCATCTGCGTGATATCGGCAACGCCGAGCACCGAGACCAGCGAGCTGTCCTTCACCATCGAGACGAAATCGTTGGAGAGCGGCGGGAAGATGACCCGGATCGCTTGCGGAAAGACGACGAGGCGAAAGCGGTGGAAGCGGGATAGGCCGAGTGCCTTGGAAGCCTCGATCTGCCCCTGGTCCACCGACTGGAAGCCGGCGCGGAAGATTTCGGCGATGAAGGATGCATAGCCGATCATCAGCGCAATGATCGCCCGCCACATCAGGGACAGGTCCCGCACCAGCATGGGCTGCGTCCAGCCCTTCGCGGCAAGAGGCGCCGTCACCCAGTTGTATAGCGCCACGATCGCCGGTGCGCCGACGAAGGCGACGTAGAACAGCAGCACGAGCATCGGGATGCCGCGGATCACCTCGATATAGAAGCGCGCGATCTGCCGAAGCACAACGCTGTCCGAGAGACCGAGCAGCGCGATGCCGAGACCGAGCGCCGTTGCCAGCGCAAAAGCAACGAGCGTCACGAAGATCGTGATCCAAGCGCCCTGGACGACTGTCCTAAAGACCTGCGCGTAGAGATCGCTTGTCACGATGACGGCGGCAATGCCGAGCGCCGACAGAATAAGGGCGACCAGCCACCAGGGATAGTCGCCCTTGATATGGGGCCCGCCTTGCGATGGTTGCGCCATCAGAGCGGGCCTGCTTCATGCACCGACATCGATCTCACTGACCCATCTTGTAGTCGAGGAACCACTTCTTGTTCAGCGCGTCGAATGTGCCGTCGGCCTTCAGCGAGGCGATAGCCGCATTGACGGGCGCCACGAGATCCGAACCCTTCGGGAAGATGAAGCCGAAATCCTCGGAGCCGAGCGGGCCGCCAATCAGCTTCAGGCCGCCGTTGGATGCGTCGACATAGCCTTTGCCGGCAGTGCCATCCGTCAGGACCACGTCGACGTCGCCGGTCTTCAACGCCTGCACGGTCGCGCCGAAAGTTTCGAAGAGCTTGATGCGCGGGTTCTGCTCGTTACCGTCAAGCACTTCGTAGACGGCGGTATAGAAAGGTGTCGTGCCCGGCTGCGCGCCGATGAGACCATCCTTGAAAGCGCTGAAGGTCTTGGCGTCGGCGAAACGCTTTTCGTCGCCGCGCACCAGCATGAACTGCTCGGAGCGCATGTAGGGATCGGAGAAATCGACCTTCTGCTTGCGGTCGTCCTTGATGGTGATGCCGGTCATGCCGATGTTGTACTGGCCGTCAGAAACCGCCTGGATCATCGCATCCCAGCTGGTGTTCTGGTACTGAACGCTGAAATTCAGCCGCTTGGCGATCTCGTTCATCGCATCATATTCCCAGCCGATCTGCTTGCCGGACTTGGGGTCGATGAACTGCAGCGGCGGATAGGCATTCTCCGTGACGACGACGACGGTCTTGCCCTTGAGATTTGGCAGATCGGCGGCAAAGGTGGCGATTGGCGTAAGAGCAAGGGCTGCAAGCCCTGCGAGAACAAAGCGGCGGAACAGCATGAAAATCTCCCCAAATGAGCGCGTCAGAAACCTGTCACAGTTGCGATTGCAATGGCAAGATCAATGCCACCGCGCAAGCGCCAAAAACAGAAAAGGCGGCCCATAGGCCGCCTTCCCAAGCAAAGATTTTTGCTGGCTTCGAAGCTTATTCAGCGGCCGGCTCGGCTGCTGCTGCAGCCTCTTCGGCAGCCTTGGCAGCGGCGGCTTCAGCTGCTGCCTTCGCTTCTGCGGCTTCGGCTGCTGCCTTCTCGGCTGCGAGCGCCTGGGCTGCTGCAACCTTCTCGGCTTCGATGCGTGCCTTTTCTTCGGCAACGGCGGCGCGCTCGGCGTCGTTGAGCTTGCGGGCGCGAACGCCGGTGTCTTCAACGATACGGGCAGACTTACCGCGACGGTCGCGCAGGTAGTACAGCTTGGCGCGACGGACCTTGCCGCGACGAACGACTTCGACGCTTTCGATCATCGGCGAGTAAATCGGGAATACGCGCTCGACGCCTTCGCCGTAGGAGATCTTGCGCACGGTGAAGTTTTCCTGCAGGCCGCCGCCGGAGCGGGCGATGCAGACGCCTTCATAGGCCTGAACGCGGGTACGGGAACCTTCCGTAACCTTCACGTTGACGCGGACGGTGTCGCCCGGGGAGAATTCGGGAAGCGTGCGCTTGGCTTCGATCTTGGCGACCTGTTCGGCCTCAAGCTGCTGAATGATGTTCATCGGTCTAACCTTTTCAAGTTCTTCTGAAACAGCCAGAGCGCTCAACAATCATCCTTTGGTCCATGCCTCTGGATTTGGCCTTGCAGCCGGGAGCGAATTCGCCATTCTTTGTTTGCTGGCAGACGGGCTATTACCCATTCCGCGTGCGCTACTACACGAAAGCCCCGGGCTTGTCATCCCTTGCCTGACATTTTTGTGACGCGGCAGGCCGGATTCTTCGAGAAGAGACGCCGATCGGGTCCGGCTTCAATCCTTCGGGGACTTGGTAGGCGCCACCGGCTTGTCGAGCAGGTCCGGCCGGCGCTCCGCCGTCAGTTTCAATGCCTCCTCGCGCTGCCACTTGGCGATGGCGCCGTGATTGCCTGACGTCAGAATGGCCGGGATCTCGCGGCCTTCCCACTCCTGCGGCCTTGTATAGTGCGGATGCTCAAGCAGCCCGCCTTCGAAGCTTTCGTGCAGGCCGGAAAGATCATTGCCCATGACGCCGGGCAGGATGCGCACGATCGCGTCGAGCAGCGTCAGTGCCGCCGGCTCGCCGCCGGAGAGGATATAGTCCCCGATCGAAACCTCTTCGAGCCTGCGTGCATCGATGACGCGCTGGTCGACGCCCTCGAAGCGGCCGCAGACGATAATGACGCCCTCGCCGTCAGCCAGTTCCCGCACCCGCTTCTGAGTCAGAGGCTTGCCACGCGGGCTCATCAGCAGCCGGGGACGGCTGTCACCCTCCGACGCATGGTCGATGGCGCGGGCAAGGACATCCGGCTTCAACACCATCCCGGCGCCGCCGCCTGCCGGCGTGTCATCGACGGTGCGATGCTTGTCGGTGGTAAAATCGCGGATCTGCAGCGTGTCGAGCGACCATTGCCCGCGCTCCATCGCGCGACCAGCGAGCGAAAAGCCGAGATGCCCCGGAAACATTTCCGGATAAAGTGTCAGGATGGTTGCCCGGAAAGCCATGGCCTACTTCTTCGACTTGCCCGGCTTCGGCGTCTTGGGCTTCATGCCGGCAATATCCTCGGGGGCGTCAACCAGGCCGGCGGCAAGCGGATCGATCAGAATCGTGCCGCCTTCGAGATCAATCTCCAGTACAGCCGCTTCGGAAAAAGGAATGAGCACCGGACGCTTGCCCGGCCCCTTGAGCTCCAGCAGGTCGCCGGCGCCGAAATCATAGACGCCGCTGATCGTCCCGTAGCTCGTGCCCTTCTCATCGACGGCCTCTAACCCTTCCAGATCGGCATAGAAGAACTCGTCGTCATCAAGCTCTTCGTCCGGCAGGTTGTCGCGGTCGACGTAAAGCTCCAGCCCGTTCAGCGCTTCGGCGGCATTGCGGTCGTTGATGCCGCGAAAACGGACGACCACCATGTTCTTGGCCTCACGGATTTCGAGAACTTCGAAGGTGCGACCGTCGAGCGTATGAAGATTGCCATAGTCGCCGAGCGCCGTCGGATCGGATGTATAGGCGCGAGCGCGCACCTCGCCCCTCAAGCCCTGGGCTGCGCCGATGGTCGCCATCAATACCGGATTTTCAAGCTTCGTCATGGTCTTGGCCGAGGACTGGTTGTCGTGAATGACGTCTGTCTCATAGACATGTGCCAATGGCAAACAAAAAACGGGCGGCATGTCGCCATGCCACCCGTCCCCTTGCCATTGCTGGCGTATATTATTCGGCCGAAGCTGCAGCAGCTGCGTCGGCAGCCTTCTGTGCCTTTTCAGCAGCACGCTCCTGAGCGCGCTTGCCCGGCTTTGCCTTTTCCGGGTTGTTCTTGGCTTCGCGCTTTGCAAGGCCTGCCTCGTTGAGGAAGCGCAGAACGCGGTCGGTCGGCTGAGCACCCTGCTCGAGCCAGTGCTTGATGCGGTCGGCATTCAGCTGAACGCGGCCTTCGCTGTCCTTGGCGAGCATCGGGTTCCAGGAACCGAGGTTCTCCAGGAAACGGCCGTCGCGCGGGCTGCGCGCATCGGCGAGAACAACGTGGTAGTACGGACGCTTCTTGGAGCCACCGCGGGCGAGACGAATTTTCAGTGCCATGTTCTTTACTCCTTAGGCTTTTCTTGACCGCTTCGTGAGGCGGTATGGTTCACTTTGCCGCGGCGTGGTCCGCTGCGATCTGTTCATGATGCCGGATGACTTCCTTGATGATGAAGTTCAGGAACTTCTCGGCGAAATCCGGGTCCATATCGGCGTCCTTTGCCAAGCGGCGCAGGCGTTCGATCTGGTATTCCTCGCGCGCCGGATCGGCGGGCGGCAGGTCGTACTTGGCCTTGAGAACGCCGACCGCTTTGGTGCAGCGAAACCGTTCAGCCAGGATATGCAAGAGAGCAGCATCGATATTGTCGATCGACTGGCGATAGTTCACCAGCTGCGCTTTTATGTCTGGATCAATCATGGGGCAGTAGATCCTCTTCACTTCTTCTTCGGCAAACCGGGAAGTCCCGGGAAACCACCACCGAGGCCCGGCAGCTTGGCGCCACCCAGACCCGGCAATCCACCCATGCCGCCGAGGCCGGGCAGGCCACCACCGGGCTTTCCAAGGCCCGCGGCTTCCGCCTGCTTCTGCAGCGCTTCGAGCTGCTTCGGGTCGAGGCTGGAGAGATCGGGCATGCCGCCCATTCCACCCATTCCGCCCATGCCACCAAGACCCATCTTGCCGGCAAGGCCACCCATCATCTGCTTCATCAGGCCACCTTTGCCCTTGCCGCCCATCATCTTCATCATGTCCGCCATCTGGCGGTGCATCTTCAGAAGCTTGTTGATGGCGGCGGCGTCGGTACCGGAGCCGGCGGCGATGCGCTTCTTGCGGGAATGCTTGAGAATATCGGGATTGGCGCGCTCGGCCTTGGTCATCGACTGGATGATGGCGATCTGGCGTCCGAACAGTTTGTCGTCGAGACCGGCGGCAGCCATCTTGTCCTTCATGCCGGCCATGCCTGGCATCAGGCCCATGATGCCGCCCATGCCGCCCATCTTCTGCATCTGGCGCAGTTGGTCGGCAAGGTCGTTCAGATCGAACTTGCCCTTGGCCATCTTGGCGGCCATGGCGGCCGCCTTCTCGGCATCAATGTTTTCGGCAGCCCTCTCGACGAGCGAGACGATGTCGCCCATGCCGAGGATGCGGTCTGCGATACGGCGGGGATGGAATTCCTCCAGCTCGCCCATGCGCTCGCCGACGCCGATCAGCTTGATCGGCTTGCCGGTCACGGCGCGCATCGAAAGGGCTGCACCGCCGCGGCCGTCGCCGTCCATGCGGGTGAGCACCAAGCCAGTGATGCCGACGCGCTCGTCGAAATTGCGGGCGAGATTGACGGCGTCCTGACCGGTCAAGCTATCGGCGACCAGCAGGATTTCATGCGGGTTCGACTTCTTCTTGATGTCGGCCATTTCGACCATCAAGGGCTCGTCGATATGGGTACGGCCAGCGGTGTCGAGAATGACGACGTCATGGCCACCGAGTCTGGCTGCCTGCACGGCGCGCGCCGCGATATCCGTCGGCGACTGACCGGCGATGACGGGAAGCGTATCGACATTCACGTGGACGCCGAGTTGGCGAAGCTGCTCCTGCGCGGCCGGACGGCGCGTGTCGAGCGATGCCATCAGCACCTTTTTCTTCTCGCGGTCGGTGAGCCGCTTGGCAATCTTTGCCGAGGTCGTCGTCTTGCCCGAGCCCTGCAGGCCGACCATCATGATGACGACGGGGGCAACCGCATGCAGGTCGACGCCGACACCCTCGCCGCCGAGCATCTCGATCAGCTCGTCATGGACGATCTTGACGACCATCTGGCCGGGCTTGATCGATTTCAGGATTTCGGCGCCGACGGCCTTTTCGCGAACCTTGTCCGTAAAGGAGCGCACGACATCGAGCGCCACGTCGGCTTCCAGCAACGCACGGCGAACCTCACGCAGCGCTGCGGAAACATCGGCTTCCGAAAGCGCGCCACGGCCTGTCAGTCCATTGAGAATGGATCCAAGACGGTCCTGGAGGTTTTCAAACATCGGCTCTTCCTTGATACGTTCGGGGAGGTTTTTGGAGTTCCCGAAACGTCGTGCTTTTCCTTGACGAAAACAAGACGCAAAGCCAAAAACCACCCGAGGGCGCATCGCGCTGTCGGATGTTGACCTCCGGGATCGCAGTCCCGGTCGGCGGCTCGGAGTCTTGAAGCTCGTCGCAGATTGGCGCGATAAACAGGAAAGCGACTGCAAAGTCAACCCAATGCGGCAAAAATGCCGGATTTGCCGCCTGCCGGGCTTTCAAAACGGTCGACCTCACCCCAGATCACATCGACTTGAACTGAAGAAACGGCAAGGCATGACCGACAAATCCGCTCGCGGACAAAAGCGCAATCCCTATTACCAGGGACCGATATCAGACCATTTCGACGGCACGCGTTTCTTCAATCCCGATGGCGTTGGACCGGGCACGACCCGGTCGCTGCTCAAATGGCAGTTCAGCGGCAACAGGTCACGCTGGCCGAAAAGCGTTGCCAGCCCCTTTTCGCCCGCAAGGCCCGAGCGCAAAATCGATGGCGACGGACTGCGCATCACCATGATCGGCCATGCCTCGATGCTGATCCAGGTCGCGGGCCTTAACATATTGACGGATCCGGTCTGGTCCGAGCGCGTCAGCCCTCTCTCCTTCATCGGCCCGAGGCGCGTCGTACCACCGGGCATCCGTTTCGAGGACCTGCCGCCGATCGATCTCGTGCTGGTCTCCCACAATCATTACGACCATCTCGATCTGGCGACACTGAAGCGCCTGCAGAAAGTACACGAGCCCCATATCGTCACGCCGCTCGGCAACGACACGATCATTCGCCGCGCGGCACGGGATGCGCGTATCGACGTAATGGATTGGGGCGACCGCATCGCAATTTCTAACGATATCCTGATCGATGCCGAGCCTGCGCACCATTGGTCGGCGCGCGGTACCGGGGATCGCCGCATGGCGCTCTGGGCGGCTTTCGTCATCTCCACGTCGGCGGGCAAGATCTATCATATCGGCGATACCGGCTTCCATGACGGTATCAACTATGGTGCGGCAAAGGAAAAGCATGGCGGCTTTCGCCTCGCGATCCTGCCTTTCGGCGCCTATGAGCCGCGCTGGTTCATGAAGGGACAACACCAGAATCCGGAAGAGGCTGTGACGGGCATGCAGCTCTGCGATGCGGCCTATGTGGCCGGGCATCACTTTGCAACCTTCCAGCTGACCGACGAAGCAATCGATGCGCCGGTCACGGCCCTTGAGGCCGCGCTTCGTGAACAGGGAATCGCGCCGGAGCGCTTTCGGCCGCTGCGGGCGGGCGAAGTGTTCGACGTACCGAAGCCGTAACGCGTGGGTCAGCTCGGATGCGACCCCACGCCATGGGCGTTGATGATGGCTTCCGCCTCCTTGCCGTAGAGCTCCTCGAAATGATCAAAGGCCTTTGAGAAGTAACCGATCCCTTGCGTTGCTGAGCGCAGCGCACGCGTCAATTCCTCGAGCGCGCCGGCCGGAACGAGCGCGCGGAAAATGTCCCATCCCTTTGCGCTCTCATCGCGGTCGAAGCCGAGCACCTGCCCCCGCAGGGACGACACGATCGCCACCACGCCGCCGGAGAAGACCGACGGGATATGGATTTCCACCCGGGCGACAGGCTGCATCAAAACGGCGGACGCTTGTGACAAGGCCTGTTTGACGCCCATTTTCGCCGCTGCACGGAACGCGAATTCGGAGCTGTCGACCGCATGGTACTGGCCGTCGGTCAGGGTCACGTCGACATCGATCACCCGAAAGCCGAGCGGCCCTTTCTCCATGGCCTCGCGAGCACCGGCCTCGACAGCGGGGATGTAGTTTCGCGGAACCGTGCCGCCCTTCACTGTCTCGGCGAAGGTGAAGCCCTGGCCGCGTTCGTTGGGACGCACGCTGAGTTGCACGTCGGCGAATTGCCCCGCACCGCCGGTCTGCTTGCGATGGCGGTAGTGGATGTTCGAGGACTTCGATATCGTTTCCCGATAGACGGGGTTCGGCGACCGATCCGTCACCTCGACGCGAAAGACCTCCGACAAGGTCTTGCGGAGATCGCGCAGATGCATCGGGCCCTGGGCACAGATCAGCGCCGCGCCCGTGCCTTCCTCCTGCATCACGCGCAAGCCGCGATCGGTTTCGGCAAGCTTTGCCAGCGTCGCCGAGAGTTTCGTCTCGTCGCGTTCGCTGCCCGGCATGAGAATGCGCTCAAGCATCGGCGTTGGCGGCTCGGTCCATTCGGGCGGAGCCTTGGCGGCAGTCGCCGTCAGCAGCGCGGGTGCGGGCAGATGATCCGATTTGATGGCGGCAAAGACATTGCCGGCCGGCATGCTTCCAGTGATCGAGCGGCCGGCTCCCGCTTCTTGTACGCCCCCCAGGCCCGCGCCTCCGAGGGCAGCACCCTGCTTCAGCCCATCGGCGAGTGCGCGGACCAGAACCGTCTTGCCGATATTGGCGCGGTAATATGCATGGAAGCTGACGGCGGTCAGCGCGTTTTCTTCGACGCCGCCGGCCGCCGCGAGACGCCCGCGAAGTGCCGTCACCGGCGGTGCTTCGTGGCGCAGCGCCTTCATCAGGCGCTTGACGCCATTGGCATGCGATGCCGCACCGAACAGCACGGGAATGACCCGGTTTTCTCGTAAGACCCGCGAGGCGATCGAAAAGAGCGCATCGCTTGCCGGCTCCCGATCCTCGACGATTTCCTCCAGAAGCCAGTCGTCGAATTCAGACAACTGTTCCAGCAGCTCCGACCGTGCTTCATGTTCGCGCTCGGCCTCGCTTTCCGGAAGCTGGATCAGCGCGGATGGCTGCCCCTCGCGGTAACGCCAGGCACGCTCCGAGATCAGGTCGCAACTGCCGACGATTTTCTCTCCTTCGCGGATCGGCACTTGCCTGAGAACCAGCGAATGGCCCGAATAGGCCTGCAGCGAAGCGATGACGTCGCGAATGCGTCCTCGCGGCTCGTCGATACGATTGACGAACAGGATGCAGGGAATTCCCGAGGCCTCGACGACCCTGAGATAGGGAGCAGCCAGTACGGCCTCATCCGGCGCCGGCGATACGCAAAGGATACAGGCATCGCTTGCCAGGAGCGCATCCTGCGCCAGCGCCAGCGACTCGTTGGTGCCCGGAGTGTCCAGTGCGCACCACGTTTCACCTGCGAATTCAAATTCCGTTGTGCTCGATCCATATGGAGAGACGGATTTTCGGGGTGGGCCGTCAAGTGAGGCCAGCTTCGCAACAAGCGTTGATTTTCCGGTTTGCGAAGGTCCAAGTACCGTGAAGCATCGCATCGGCAATCCTCCCATAGCCAAAAGCACGCATCCGAAAGCAAAGAATGCCTGCACCCGGCGAAAAACGCCAGATATTTGCATTATCTCTTAAATATGAAGGTGCATCCCGGTCGGCAAGAAGGGGTTTTATCAGCCACTACCTTCCGCGGCGCCTCATCTGCAACCAGAACCAACTTATTCTTCGGCAATACATGCTGGCCTTGTCCGCCAACTGTATCTTCTGGGACTTGATGTTCAAAAAATTTCTGTTCCGAGCCGAAGCGATTGCAAAACACCATTTGCAAAAGAATCCGCTTATGATTCTACTTGCTTCATAAGATGATTCTGAAAAATGATTCGCGAATATCTGTGATGCTGAATGATTCGGCGGAGATTTCAAATGTTACAAGCTGATGTGGAAACATGGGCACTAGCGCGGGCGCACCAGATAGTTCTCAACGAAGGACTAAGCCTTGCAAAAGCCGCCCAGGACCTCGATCGAAAGAAATCGAGATCTTTGGTCTATGAACTGCGCAAAGTCATAACCGCGGCTATTCTTGAGGCCCATGCCGGTTCCTTCGATCCCGGCAATATTCAATCCGAAAACTGATAGCGGGCTGGGAGTCCCTCAGGTTATGGGCGCGTCCGGCGGCGGAGGGCTCAGCTCCAACCGTCGCGATATGCCGATATTCCCGAGAAACGTCTCGTCGTGGCTGACGACGAGAAGCGCGCCGTCATAGGCCCGTAACCCCGCCTCGACGGCAGCGATGGAATCTATATCCAGATGGTTCGTCGGTTCGTCGAGGATCAGCAGCGCAGGTGGTGTGGCCCCGAGGACGCAGGCGAGCCCGGCGCGCAGCAGCTGTCCTCCGCTGAGCGTCGAGACGGACTGAAGCGCGGCATCGGCCCTGAACATGAAGCGGGCAAGCGCTGCCCGGCAGGTATTCTCGTCCGAACTCGGATTGATGCTTCTGAAATTGTCTCTGATCGACAGCGACGGATCAAGAAGGCTGACCCTCTGGTCGAGCATCGACATCGTCGTCATGACGGAGACTTTGCCGGCCCATGGTTCGACGAGACCGGCGATCAACGCCAGAAGCGTCGTCTTGCCCGAACCGTTCGGCCCCGTCACAGCAATGCGTTCAGGGCCGATGATCGCAAAAGACAAATCCCTTATGACCGGCTTCATCTGCTGATAGCCGGCCACGACCGCGTCCATCTGTAGAACCGTCCTGTTTGCCGGAAGCCCCGTGGGCGGCAGCATGACCGAGAGCGATTGCAGGATTTCGATCCTGTCACGCGCAGCGGCAGCATCTGCCAGCGCCTGGACGTGTCGGCTTTCGGCAAGCCGGGCGTTCTCACCGCTGGTCATTTCGCTCCGTTGCTTCAATCCGCCGGCCACGATGCGCGGCATGTCTCCCTTGGCTGCTTTTTTCCTTCCCGCGTGATCCCGACGCGCCTTTCGCTCCACTGTCACCTGCGCGTTGCGGGCAACCTCGGCGACCCGCCGCTCCGCATCGGCAAGATCATGTTCGGCCGCGGCAAGCTCCAGCGCCTTGCGTTGGCGATAATGGCTCCAGTTGCCACCGTAGCTGACGGCGCCAAGCGTGGTCAGTTCGACGATCACATCCATGGTTTCGAGCAATTCCCGGTCATGGCTGACCACGATTGCCCCCGCCCGCCAATCCGCCAGAAAATCGATGACAGCCATGCGGCCGTCGCGATCGAGATTGTTGGTCGGCTCGTCCAGCAACAGGAAATCTGGCTCGCGGAAAATCAGCGCCGCCAGCGCCGCGCGCGTCCGCTGCCCACCGGATAACGCGGCAAGACGCGTGTCTGGCAGCGCCTCGAGCCCTGCCCGGGCAAGAGCGGAGGCAATGCGGGCCTCAAGCGTCCAGTCCGCTGACGCAACTTCCTCCGCCGTCGCCTCGCCGGCCTCGGCATGGCGAAGTATTTCCAGCGCACCGGATGCGCCGAAGAGATCGGCGACCGTCTCCTCCGGCTGCACCTGGACGATCTGGCGAAGCATACCGACGCTGCCGTTGACGGAGACGGTGCCCGACGCAGCGGGCAAATCGCCGGCCACAAGTTTCAGCAGCGTCGACTTGCCGACACCGTTCCGGCCGACAAGGCCGGTGCGGTCAGACCCGAAACTCAGATCGAGGTTTGAAAAAAGCGTCCGGCCGTCAGGCGTGGACCATGAAAGATTGGAGAGCGTAATGGATGCAGGCATGGATACAGACTTTCCCGGTGACAAGGCTTTTCGGCGTTGCGATCGGGCGGAAATCCATTGCTGCACACATCCTGTTGAAATTGCGGATGGACGGTTATTTATGGGAAAACGGCAGATCCTTCAAGGCGAGGCCGTAGATCAATCGGCTTTGCAGGAATTGGCCGGCATCCTGCCTGCACCTTTTGAATTATAAATGCGCGGACTTCTTCCGCACGAAACCGGGCGCGCCACTGGTAATTCTCCCGCATTTCCGCCATATACAGCGCAAACGCAACGGAATGATGCCATGAGCAATACGGTCGAATTCGCACGGATGAACGGGCTTGGAAACAAGATCCTGGTAGTCGACATGCGCGGCCGCAAGGATGTGGTGACGCCAGCAGCCGCGATTGCGCTCAATGCCGATCCCGATACGCAGTTCGACCAGATCATGGCGATCCATGACCCGAAGGCGAATGGCACGGACGCCTGGATCGACATCCTCAATTCCGACGGCTCGAAGGCGCAATCCTGCGGCAATGGCACGCGCTGCGTCGTCCAGGCGCTCGCCGCCGAGACCGGCAAGAAGGTCTTCACCTTCCAGACTGTCGCCGGTATCCTCAACGCCGTCGAGCATGAAGACGGCACGATTTCGGTCGACATGGGCAAGCCGGTCTTCGAATGGAACAGGATTCCGCTCGCCGAGGAATTTTACGATACCAGCCGTATCGAGTTGCAGATCGGGCCGATCGACGATCCGATCCTGCATTCGCCGTCGGTCATGTCGATGGGCAATCCGCATGCGATCTTCTGGGTCGACAAGGAAGTGATGTCCTATGATCTCGGCCGCTTCGGCCCGCTGCTCGAAAACCATCCGATGTTTCCAGAACGCGCCAACATCACGCTGGCGCAGGTCACGTCTCCGACGTCTGTCACAACCCGGACCTGGGAGCGCGGCGCAGGCCTGACGCTCGCCTGCGGTTCGGCCGCCTGTGCCACTGCCGTCAGCGCCGCCCGCACCGGCCGCACCGGCCGTAAGGTCACGATAACAGTGGCAAGCAGCCCCAACCGGGGATCGCTTTCCATCGAGTGGCGCGAACATGACGACCATGTCGTCATGACCGGCCCTGCCGAATGGGAATGGTCCGGCATGGTCGATCCCTTGACGGGCAAATGGACGCGCGACGCCGAGCAGGAGGCTCAGGCGCGGTGAGCGGCGTCGAAGTCATCACCTTCGGCTGCCGGCTAAATACCTACGAATCCGAAGTGATGAGAGCCCAGGCGGAAAAGGCCGGGCTCAACAACGCCATCCTCGTCAACACCTGCGCCGTGACCGGCGAAGCCGTGCGCCAGGCGCGGCAGGCGATCCGTCGCGCGCGGCGCGAAAATCCGCATGCCCGCATCATCGTCACCGGCTGCGCCGCCCAGACCGAGAAGGCAACCTTTGCCGAGATGGCCGAGGTCGACGCCGTGCTCGGCAACGAAGAGAAGCTTTCGAGCCAGTCCTACCGCGCGCTTCCCGATTTCGGCGTGTCGGCCGAAGAGAAGCTGCGCGTCAATGACATCATGAGCGTCCGCGGCACCGCGCCGCAAATGATCAAGCACATTGACGGGCACGTGCGCGCCTTCATCCAGGTCCAGAACGGCTGCGACCATCGCTGCACCTTCTGCATCATCCCCTATGGCCGCGGCAATTCCCGCTCCGTGCCGATGGGCGCGGTGGTCGACCAGGCGCGACGGCTCACCGAGAGCGGCTACTCAGAGATCGTGCTGACAGGCGTCGATGCCACGAGCTATGGCGCCGACCTGCCTGGCGAACCGACGCTCGGTCTGCTCGCAAAAGCCCTGCTGAAGCAGGTGCCCGATATCCGCCGGCTGCGGCTCTCCTCGATCGACAGCATCGAAGCGGACCGGCATCTGATGGACCTGATCGCCGACGAGCCACGTTTTATGCCGCATCTGCATCTGTCGCTGCAGCATGGCGACGACATGATCCTGAAGCGGATGAAGCGGCGGCATTCGCGCGCCGATGCGCTACGCTTCGTCAAGGATGTGCGCCGCTTGCGGCCGCAGACGAGCTTCGGCGCCGACATGATCGCCGGCTTTCCAACGGAAACCGAGGAGATGTTTGCAAACGCCGTTGGGCTCGCCGAAAAGGCTGGCATCGCACATCTCCACGTCTTCCCCTATAGCCCGCGTCCGGGCACGTCGGCAGCCCGGATGCCGCAGCTTGACCGCGCGCTGGTCAAGGAGCGTGCCGCCCGCCTGCGCGCCACTGGACAGACGCTGCATCTGGCCCATCTTGACGGCATGGTCGGAACACGGCAGTGGCTGCTGGTCGAAAACAACGGCCTGGCGCATACGGAAAACTTTACCCTCGTCGCCACGCCCGGTTTGCGGCCCCGCGACCTTGTGCCGGTGACGATCACCGGCCACAATGGCAAACATCTAGAAATGCAACTTGCGGCCGCCGACGCGGCCTGATCCCGGAATTTTCATGGCCCTCGGTTTCATCAAAAAAGTCTTCACCTTCGGCAGGGACAAGCCGGCGGAAGAGCCGGCGCCTGAAATCGCCGACGAAGCGCTGAAGACGAAAGTGCCTGAAGCCGTCGAGGCCGAGCTTGAGCCGAAATCGCGCGATGAGGATCTGCCGGTTGCGACGGCCGATCCTGTCCTCGCCGAGGAGATCGACACGGCTGGCGGGCCGGCTGCGGATATTGGCGAGGACGATGCCGAGGTTGTTGCCCCGACCGAGGAAGAGGAACCACCGCTTCTGCCTCTTGTCGACCAGATCGGTGACATGGGGGTCGTGCCGCTGTCGCTGCTGGAGGCAGAAGCTGAAGCGGACATCCCAGAAACTGCGGAAATACCCCCCTCTGTCCCTTCGGGATATCTCCCCCACAAGGGGGGAGATCATCTGGAGGATGACGCCACCCTCACCGAGGCGGCTGAAGCAGCACTGAATCCACCCGAAACCGACGATGGGGGCCAAGGGGCCAACCCCGAGCCGATCTCCCCCCTTGTGGGGGAGATGTCCGGCAGGACAGAGGGGGGTGACAGCCCCACCGAGGTGCCCGCCACCCCCACCCTTCCCAAGGGCTTCGCGACAGGCCCCGCCGCCCCGGAGCCGGTAGAAGTCATTGCCCAACCCAAGCGCACCTGGTTCCAGCGCCTGCGCGCCGGCCTGGCCCGTACCTCGTCGCAGCTCACCGGCCAGATCGCCGCTCTCTTCACCAAGCGCAAGCTCGACGACCAGACGCTGCAGGATCTCGAAGACCTCCTGATCCAGGCCGATCTTGGCGTCGAGACCGCCATGCGCGTCACCGATACGCTCGCCTCCGAGCGCTATGGCAAGGATGTGTCGGGCGAAGACGTCAGCCGCATCATGGCGACTGAAATCGCCAAGGTGCTGAAGCCGGTCGCAAAGCCGCTGCAGCTCGATCTCAGCCACAAGCCGCATGTCATCCTGGTCGTCGGCGTCAACGGCACCGGCAAGACGACGACGATCGGCAAGCTGGCCGCAAAGCTCTCCGGCGCCGGCCTGAAGGTCATGGTCGCGGCCGGCGACACCTTCCGTGCCGCCGCAATCGAGCAGCTGAAGATCTGGGCCGACCGCACGAAATCCGAATTCATCGGCACCAAGCTTGGCGCTGACGCCGCCGGCCTTGCCTTCGATGCCTTCCAGCAGGCCAAGGCGAAGAAGAGCGATGTGCTGATCATCGACACCGCCGGCCGGCTGCAGAACAAGGCCGAGCTGATGGCGGAACTCGAAAAGATCGTCCGCGTTCTCGGCAAGCTGGACCCGGATGCCCCGCACACGGTCCTGCAGACCCTTGATGCGACCACAGGGCAGAATGCGCTCAGCCAGGTGGAAATCTTCCGCAATGTCGCCGGCGTTAACGGTCTCATCATGACGAAGCTTGACGGCACGGCCCGCGGCGGCATTCTTGTCGCCATATCAGCCAAGCACAAACTGCCGGTCTATTTCATCGGCGTCGGCGAAGGCGTGGATGACCTGGAACCGTTCGAGGCGGAGGAATTTGCCCAGGCGATTGCAGGAATTACACCGTCATAAGCAAGAAAAGCCTTATATAAGCCATCGAAGCCCATCATGGGCGACATGTACAAGAGTTCTCGAAGGTCAGGACGAAAGATGACGACGAGCGAAAGCGATATCACCCCGAGTGCTGCGGACCGGCATCATCCGATGCTGAAGATGGCGCTCGAACTCGGGCCGCTCCTGGTCTTCTTCTTCGGCAATCTGCGCGGGGCCTGGCTGGTCGCGCATTTTCCAGCACTTGCAACGCTGGGCGGCCCGCTCTTTGTCGCAACCGCGCTGTTCATGGCGGCAACCGTCGCCTCTCTCGTCGCCTCGAAGATGATTCTCGGCCACCTGCCTGTCATGCCCTTCATCTCGGGCATCGTCGTCGTCATCTTCGGCTCGCTGTCGATCTGGCTGCAGGACGAGACTTTCATCAAGATGAAGCCGACCATTATCAACACCATGTTCGGCGTTGCCCTGCTCGGCGGATTGCTGTTCGGCAAGTCGCTGCTCGGCTATGTCTTCAACGCCGCCTTTCAGCTGGACGAAGAAGGCTGGCGCAAGCTGACCGTCCGCTGGGGCGTCTTCTTCCTCTTCCTCGCCGTCATCAACGAAGTGGTCTGGCGCAATTTTTCCGATGACTTCTGGGTCGCCTTCAAGGTCTGGGGCACCATGCCCATCACCATTCTCTTCACGCTGTCGCAGATGCCGCTGATCATGAAGCACACGGTAACGCCGAAGACGGAAGGCGAGAATTGACGGCGGGTGAAGCCGCCAAGGATACGCGTAGCCAGAGCTTCTGGCTGATCGCCTGCGCCGCCGTTCTGATCGTGCAGATCGTGGGCGAATATATGATGGGCCGGGTGCCGATCTGCACCTGTGGCTATGTCAAGCTCTGGGAAGGCGCGGTCAATTCCAGCGGCAATTCGCAGCATATCGCCGATTGGTACACGCCTTCGCACATCATCCACGGCTTCCTGTTCTTCGGGCTCACCCATCTGATCATGCGCCGCAAGCCGCTCTCCATGCGGCTCTTCGTGGCCATGCTGATCGAGTCCGGCTGGGAGCTCCTTGAAAATTCCCCCATCATCATCAATCGCTACCGCGCAGCGACCATCTCGCTCGACTATGTCGGCGACAGCATCCTGAATTCGGCGATGGACGCCGTCTTCATGGTGGTCGGCTTCCTCTTCGCCTGGCGAGCGCCCGTGGCGCTGACGATCGTTATCGCCATCTTCTTCGAGATCTTCACCGGCTGGATGATCCGGGACAATCTGACGCTGAATGTGCTGATGCTGATCTGGCCGGTGGACGCGATCAAGCAGTGGCAGGGTGCGCTTTAGGACCCCGCCTTCCCCAAAGCCTTCTCGATCGCCGGATCGAGCTCGCCCTTGATGCTTGCCGCATCGAAAGGACCAACGCGCTTGTAGAGGATCGTGCCGTCGGGGCCCACGAGATAGGATTCCGGGATGCCGTAGACGCCCCAGTCGATGGCGGCAGAACCCTTGGGATCGACGCCGATTGCCTTGTAGGGATTGCCGAGTTCGCCAAGGAAGCGCAGGGCGTTTTCCGGCTGATCCTTGTAGTTGATGGCGACAATGTTCAGCCGATTGTCCTTGGCAAGCTCCCTGAGAACAGGATGCTCCTCCCGGCAGGGAAGGCACCAGGAGGCAAAGACGTTCACCAGTGTCAGCTTGCCCTTGACGGCGGCATCGGTCAGCGCCGGAAGATTGGCGCCATCGAGAGGCGCCAGCGTGAGCGAAGGCGCCTTGGTGCCGATCAGCGCGGAGGGTATGGCCGAGATGTCCTTGCCGTGATCCTGCTCGTAGAGCATTTTCGCGGCGGTCGCGGCTATACCGGCAAAAACGATAAGCGGCAGCAGCGCCAGCACATAGCGGCCGTACCCGCGCGACTTGGGCTGCCCCTTCGGTGAGGTATCGGTGCTCATTTCGCCTCGCCTTCCGGCTTGCGCTGCGAACGGCGGCGGATGCCCGATGCCTCGAGCGCCGCCAGCTCCTTCTGCCGCAGCCGGCCGTCGATCCACGTCCAGGCGATGACCCCTGATGTCAGCAGGCCGGCGAAACCGTAGGACGTATAGACGTAGAAGGCATGCGACATCACCTATTCCTCCCGGCTTGCCATGCGGGCGGCGAGACGGCGCTGGGCGGCGATACGCCGCCGCCAGATCTCATTGCGGATCGCCATCAGATGCAGCGTGAAGAACAGCAGCGTGAAAGCGAGCGCCATGGTGAAGAGCGGCCAGAGGAATTCGGGATCGATGGTCGGACCATCGAGACGCAGGATGCTTTCCTGCTGATGCAGCGTGTTCCACCAGTCGACCGAGAACTTGATGATCGGAATATTGACGAAGCCGACGAGGATCAGCACCGCCGTTACCCTCGCCGCCTTGGATGGATCGTCCATGGCGCGGCCGAGCGCGATCAGGCCGAGATACATCAGGAAGAGAATGAAGACGGAAGTGAGCCGCGCATCCCAGACCCAATAGGTGCCCCACATCGGCTTGCCCCAGAGCGAGCCGGTAACGAGCGCAAGAAGGGTAAAGGCTGCACCCAGCGGTGCAGCAGACTTGGCGGCGACATCGGCCAGCGGGTGACGCCAGACCAGCGTGCCGATCGCCGAGATGCTCATGATCGTATAGCACATCATCGACAGCCAGGCCGCTGGCACATGGATATACATGATGCGCACGGTCTCGCCCTGCTGGTAGTCGCCCTCGGTCGAGAAGCTCAGATAGAGCCCGACAGCAAAGAGAATGGCCGTGATGCCGGCAAGCCAAGGGATCAGACGCGCCGCGAAGGCCAGAAACCGTGTCGGATTGGCAAGGTCTGAAAATCGGGTGATCGCCGGGCTGATGTCGCTCATGCCGCTTGTTTAACCCGATATTGCAACAGCCGCAATTCGCAGGTCACGGTCATATGATCAATCCCCCGTCATCCGGTCAATCCGTTGTGTTGCGCAGCGCCAGTGCTGCAGCTGCCGGGCCGAGCACGGCGAAGAACAGCGTGAGCGCGATCAGGATCAGGAATGGCGGCAGGAAGGGCTGCGGCCCCTCGACGGCGGCATAGGTGGCGCTGACGCCGAAGATGAGCACCGGGATCGTCAAGGGCAGAACGAGAATGGAGACGAGCAACCCGCCGCGCGGCAGGGCAACGGCAACGGCGGCCCCGACCGCGCCGATAAACGTGATCGCCGGAGAGCCGATAAGCAGCGTCAGCGCAGTCGTCCCGATCGCCGTCTCGTTCATGTTCATGAAAAGCCCGAGCAACGGCGAAGCGATCACCAGCGGCAGGCCCGTCGCAACCCAATGGGCGGCGCATTTGACGAGTACCGTCACGACGAGCGGCGTTTCCTGCATGACGAGAAGGTCGAGCGATCCGTCATCCCGCTCCGCTTGAAAAAGGCGATCGAGACCGAGAAGCGCTGAAAGGAGAGCGCCGATCCAGACGATGGCCGGCCCGATGCGCGACAGCAGCTTCAGGTCCGGGCCGACACCGAAGGGAATGATGGCGACCACCGTCAGGAAGAAGAGGATGCCGATCAGCGCGCCGCCGCCGGCGCGTACCGAGAGCTTGAGGTCCCGGAGGAAGAGGGCGGTCATGCGATGAGCTCTTCCGATTCGGAGGGATAAAGCCCCTCTCCAACTTTGCGAGTGGAATAAGTCCCCTCCCCAACACCTCCCCACGAGGTGGAGGGGCTAACCCGGCCGCTTGCCACCTCATTCTCGATTGAGGGGGAAACGAGACGCCGAGAGGAGCCCCTCCTTCTTGTGGGAAGGGGTTGGAAAGGGGTTTCTTTGTAGATCGACAACACCACCATCACCCCCACACCCCCTGATCCACTCCGGCAAATCCCGTCATCCGCAATTCCTGCGCCCGCTCCAGACCGAGCGGCTGGTGCGTCGCCGCAAGCACGATCCCGCCGCTCTTCTGATGATCGCCGATCAGCTTCGCAAAGAGCTGGTCGGCCGCCGAATCAAGTGCGGCAGTCGGTTCGTCCAGAATCCAGATCGGCCGGTAGGCAACGAGCAGCTTGGCGAAGGCCAGCCGCCGCTGCTGGCCGGCGGAGAGATAGCCGAAGGGCAGATGCGTGATGCCGGCCATACCGACGGCGTCGGCCGCGTCCTCGATCGAAACACCGGCACCGCCATCCGCATCGCCCAGAAAATCCCGCCAGAAAGAAAGATTTTCTACAACCGTAAGTTCATTCTTCATTGCATTACGATGCCCGAGATAGTGGCTTGCTTCACATGCCGGACGCTCGGTTTTGCCGCGCGAATCGGTGAATATGACATGCCCTTTTTCCGGTCTTAAGAGACCCGCCACAACCCTTAGAAGCGTCGATTTTCCAGACCCGTTTCGCCCGGTCAAAATAAGGGCGTCGCCACCTGCCAAGTTAAAGGAAATGTTAACGAAAATCAGATCTTCGCCGCGTCGCGCGGCAAGGTTTTCAGCGCCCAAATGCATGTATTGCCGACACTCCCATTCCCCATTGCCGCAGGCATAAAAAAATGTCCAATTTTGAGCTTTGTTGCTCTGGCCACCCGTTTAGAAATTATCTATAAGACCTGCAACCACGCCAGCGGTCGGCGTGAATATCATCCTTGCGCCGAACATAAGGTTTTCTGCCTTACGTGCGGACAGCGGAAATGGCCGTACCCGCATCCTGATGTGCATAAAGTGCATAGGCGTTCGCACGACTGTGTTGGCTATCAGAAACGGGGTCTCTCGTGTCTAAATCTCTTGACAGTTTCAATTGTCGTTCCACGCTCAGTGTGAATGGTAAGGACTATGTCTATTACAGCCTGCCCAAGGCTGAGGCAAACGGCCTTGCCGGTGTTTCCAAGCTCCCCTACTCGATGAAGGTGCTGCTGGAAAACCTGCTGCGCTTCGAAGACGGCCAGTCGGTGACCAAGGAACATATCCAGGGCATCGCTGAGTGGCTCGTGAACAAGGGCACCGTCGAAAACGAAATCGCCTATCGCCCGGCCCGCGTCCTGATGCAGGACTTCACCGGCGTTCCTGCTGTCGTTGACCTCGCCGCCATGCGTGACGCCATGGTCTCCCTCGGCGGCGATCCTGAGAAGATCAACCCGCTGGTTCCCGTCGACCTCGTCATCGACCACTCCGTCATCGTCGACGAATTCGGCACGCCGACGGCTTTCGCCAAGAACGTCGAGCTGGAATATCAGCGCAACGGCGAGCGTTACCGCTTCCTGAAGTGGGGCCAGCAGGCCTTCCAGAACTTCCGCGTTGTTCCTCCCGGCACCGGCATCTGTCACCAGGTCAACCTCGAATATCTCGGCCAGACCGTCTGGACGAAGGAAGAGGACGGCGAAACCATCGCTTATCCCGACACCTGCGTCGGCACGGATAGCCACACGACGATGATCAACGGCCTCGGCGTTCTCGGCTGGGGTGTGGGCGGTATCGAAGCCGAAGCTGCCATGCTCGGCCAGCCGGTTTCCATGCTTCTACCTGAAGTCATCGGCTTCAAGCTGACCGGCAAGCTCAAGGAAGGCGTAACCGCGACCGACCTCGTACTGACCGTTGTGCAGATGCTGCGCAAGAAGGGCGTCGTTTCGAAGTTCGTCGAATTCTTCGGCCCCGGCCTCGACAACATGCCGCTCGCAGACCGTGCGACCATCGGCAACATGGGCCCGGAATACGGCGCGACCTGCGGCTTCTTCCCGGTCGACAGCGAAACGCTGAACTACCTGAACACCTCGGGCCGTACCAAGGACCGCATCGCACTGGTCGAAGCCTATTCGAAGGCTCAGGGCATGTGGCGCGAGGGTGACGGCTCCGATATCGTCTTCACCGACACGCTGGAACTCGACCTCGGCGACGTCGTGCCGTCGATGGCCGGCCCGAAGCGCCCGGAAGGCCGCATCCCGCTGGAAAACATCGCATCCGGCTTCGCCGGCTCGCTGGAATCAGAATACAAGAAGCCCGGCCAGCTTTCGAACCGTTATGCGGTTGAAGGCACCGACTTCGATCTCGGCCACGGCGACGTTGCCATTGCCGCCATCACGTCGTGCACCAACACGTCCAACCCGTCGGTGCTGATCGCTGCCGGCCTTCTCGCCCGCAACGCCGTTGCCAAGGGCCTGAAGACCAAGCCGTGGGTCAAGACCTCGCTCGCACCGGGATCCCAGGTCGTCGGCGAATATCTCGCCAAGTCGGGCCTGCAGAAAGACCTCGACGCGCTCGGCTTTAACCTCGTCGGCTTCGGCTGCACGACCTGTATCGGCAACTCCGGCCCGCTGCCGGCGCCGATCTCGAAGACGATCAACGACAAGGGCCTGATCGTATCGGGCGTTCTGTCCGGCAACCGTAACTTCGAAGGCCGTATCTCGCCGGACGTCCAGGCGAACTACCTCGCCTCGCCGCCGCTCGTCGTCGCCTACGCCCTTGCCGGCACGGTCCAGAAGGACCTGACGTCAGAGCCGATCGGTGAAGACAAGGATGGCAAGCCGGTCTTCCTCAAGGACATCTGGCCGACCTCGCACGAAGTGCAGGAATTCATCCAGAAATACGTCACCCGCGAACTCTACGAATCCAAGTACGCCGACGTCTTCAAGGGCGACGCCAACTGGCAGGCCGTTCAGGTTCCTCCGGGCCAGACCTATACCTGGGATGACAACTCGACCTACGTCCAGAACCCGCCCTACTTCGTCGGCATGGGCAAGACGGGATCTGGCACGTCGGACATCAAGAACGCCCGCGTTCTCGGTCTCTTCGGCGACAAGATCACCACCGACCACATTTCCCCGGCCGGTTCGATCAAGGCTGCTTCCCCGGCAGGTGCTTACCTCACTGGCCATGGCGTCGGCGTTGCCGACTTCAACCAGTACGGTACGCGCCGTGGTAACCACGAGGTCATGATGCGCGGCACCTTTGCCAACATCCGCCTTCGCAACCACATGCTCGGCCCGAACGGCAAGGAAGGTGGCTTCACCATCCACTATCCGTCGAAGGAAGAGGAATCGATCTACGACGCGGCCATGCAGTACAAGGCCGAGGGCGTTCCGCTCGTCATCTTCGCCGGTGTTGAATACGGTAACGGCTCCTCGCGCGACTGGGCTGCCAAGGGCACCAACCTCCTCGGTGTCAAGGCCGTCGTCGCCCAGTCCTTCGAGCGCATCCATCGCTCGAACCTGGTCGGCATGGGTGTCATCCCCTTCGTCTTCGAAGATGGTACGACCTGGGCAAGCCTGAACCTCAAGGGCGATGAACTCGTCACCATCGAGGGCCTGGAAAACATCAAGCCGCGCGAGAAGAAGATCGCCAAGATCACCTACGGCGACGGCACGGTGAAGGAAGTTCCGCTTCTGTCGCGCGTCGATACGCTCGACGAAGTGACCTACCTCAACAACGGCGGCATCCTGCAGACGGTTCTGCGCGACCTCGCTGCCTGATCTGACAGACTGATCGTTTTGGACGCCGCCGGGAAAGCTTCCCGGCGGCGTCTTGTTTTTCACGCTGAAGTGTATGCGGGTGATCGGCACCGACAGGGGTCTCACCCCTTCGTGACTTCCAGGGACCGCCGCGAACCATTATCTCTTGTTTCAGATTTGTCAGGCTTGATAGGCGCCAGGGAATCTGGCTATCAAGACCTGGGTAAGAGGTATTGTCGCATGTCACTCCGGTTCGTCATTCCACTTCTGGCAGGTGTCGCCCTCGCGGTGTCGGCGCATGCGCAAGAGCTGAAAAAGCTCAAGGGTGTAGTCGAACTCTTCACATCCCAGGGCTGCTCTTCCTGCCCGCCTGCCGACGCAGCACTGCAGAAACTGATTGCCCAGGGCGATGTCGTGGCACTCGCCTACCATGTGGACTACTGGAACTACATGGGCTGGGACGACACGATGAGCTCCAAGGACAATACCGCGCGGCAATACGCCTATGCGCGTACGCTTGGCCGCAGCAACGTCTATACGCCGCAGGCGATCGTCAACGGGCGCGACCATCTGAACGGCGCCGATCTCAACGCCATCAACGTCAAGCTTGACCAGTTCGACCACAACGGCAAGGGCCTGACCGTGCCAGTCAGCGCCGCCCTGAATGGCGACGAGCTGGAAATCAAGATCGGCGCGGGCAATGGCAAGGCCAATGTGGTCGTCGCCTATTTCGACAGGGAACAGGTCGTCTCGGTCGACAAGGGCGAGAACACCGGCCACAAGATCGCCTACATGCACAGCGTCTCCGACGTCGAGACAGTCGGCATGTGGGATGGCAAGCCGATGAGCGTCGTTCTGCCATCGAGCGTGATGGACAAGGCGGGGCGCAAGGGCCTGGCGGTCCTGCTGCAATCGGCCACGCCTGCCGGTGATCCCGCGGCAATCGTCGGAGCGGCCGTCATGACTGTCGGCAGCGGCGACTGAATATCGAACCTATTTGCTTGCGGAACGTTTCAAGAAGGCGGCCCGGCTAGGCGCATTCGGGGCTGGGGTTAGGTCGATGCACTTCGCCGGGCCCTTTGGCGTGCTGACGCCAAACTTCACTTCTATATTGGTCGCCTTTAAATGAGGCGCTGTTTTGACTGAAATACGGCACTGCAGAGAATGCATATGTCCTCGGGCAAATCGGAATAGCGGCTGGTCTTGCAATTTGGCGTGGCTAAGGCAAACTGTCACCCTGCTGTCATGAGCGGAGGCCTTGGGAGTTTAATGACTGATCAGCCGGATTTGCGGCACGGCGAAAGCCGTTCTGCCGAAAACACCCCTAGTGTCGTTGATCTCAGGGAATACAAGCAAAGCAAGGATCCGCTGCCGGTCACCTTCCACCGCAGGGAGCTTGATGCGATTCTGTGGATTTACGGACGCATGGTCGGCGAAGGCGAATGGCGGGACTACGCCATCGACCACCTGAAGGACAAGGCGGTCTTCTCTGTGTTCAAGCGCTCGGGCGAAATGCCGCTCTTCCGGATCGAGAAAAACCCCAAGCTCGCCGCCAAGCAGGGCGCGTTCTCTGTGATCAACGTGAATGGCATGATCCTGAAGCGTGGCCACGAGATCAGCCAGGTCCTGAAGGTCTTCGACAAGACGCTGAAGCTCGTTGAGAAATAAGCGTCCCGGGCCTATCCCCTGAAAAGCGTGCCGGGATAGACGGCTAGATCCGGGGCGGTTTCGGCTCCCTCCCCCAACACCTTTTGCATCAGCATCGTGTCCAGCCAGCGGCCATGCTTGTAGCCGGTGCCTTTCAGCAATCCCGTTTCCGAAAATCCAGCTGCCCGATGCAAGGCGATCGAGGCCGGATGCGCGCCGCCGATGACGGCAATCATCTGCCGGAAGCCAAGGCTCTCGCATCGCCACAGCAGTTCACCCAGGAGCAGCTTGCCGACGCCACGCCCGCGCGCGTCAGGCGCCAGGTAAATCGAATCCTCGACCATCCAGCGGTAGGCTGGCCGGGTGCGGAAGGCGGAAGCATAGGCATACCCGAGAAAGACACCATTCTCGTCTTCGGCCACGATATAGGGATAGCCCTTTTCCGTGATACCGAGGAAACGGCTGGCCATCTCGGCCTCGTCAGGCGGGACGATCTCGTAGCTCGCCGTGCCGTTCAGCACGGAATCGCGATAAATTTCAGTAATGAGCGGCATATCCGCCGGTGTGGCGTCGCGAAGACGGATGGACATGGATGACCGCCAAGCTGAAAAGAGATCGCGATATCAAACATCAGCCGACGCGGAAGACAATAAAAAAGGCGGCCGAAGCCGCCTTTCCCAAAGATATCCTGTCATTCCTGTTACTTGCGGTCGCCCATGAACTGCAGGAGGAACATGAACAGGTTGATGAAGTCGAGGTAGAGCGTCAGGGCGCCCATGATTGCCTTGCGGCCAGCCATCACGGCATCGTCGGCAGCATAGTACATTTCCTTGATCCGCTGCGTGTCGTAGGCGGTCAGGCCGGCAAAGGCGAGGACGCCGATGACGGAGATCGCAAACTGCAGGGCAGAGGACTGCAGGAAGATGTTGACCACTGACGCGATGATCAGGCCGAAAACGCCCATGATCAGGAACGAGCCGAAGCCCGAAAGGTCACGACGCGTGGTGTAGCCATAGAGCGACAGGGCACCAAAAGCGGCTGCCGTCACGAAGAAGGTCTGCACGATGCTGGTCTGCGTGTACACCAGGAACAGCGAAGACAGCGACAGACCCACCAGCGCGGCATAGATCCAGAAGGTCAGCTGCGCAGCACCCACGCTCATTCGGTTGATGCGGAAGCTCAGGAAGAAGACAGCCGCGACCGGAGCGAAGATAACGACCCAGCGCAGAGGCGTCTGGAACAGAGCTACGCCGAACTGCGTCAGATGACCGTCCTGGACGGCGAGATTGAAACCGAGATAGGCGGCCACACCCGTGATCGCCAGACCCAGCGCCATCAGGTTGTAAACCTTCAGCATATACGAGCGAAGGCCCTCATCTATCATCGCACCGGACTGTGCGCCTGCGCCCGTCCGGTTTTGGTAGTTGCGAAAGTCAGCCATGTTTTCCTCTTTTAAGCTCCGATGTGATTACGGTGTCGGGCGCGTTCGTCCCGGGCGCCGCTGCGGAGCTCCAGCATGCCTGACAAGAATATGAGGCTTTCGCCCGTTGCAAACAAGAGCCTTGCGATCCCCGATTGGGTTAAATCGGCGTAATATGGAGTGATTTCACCGGCTTCGGTTAACGGAGGAGACCTCAGAGCTCCCGCAGGACGGGTGCTGCCTTCTGGCCGAGCACCCGCCAGGTGCCGATAAGACCGATGCCAACAGTCAGCACCAGCGCTATCGCCAGCGTCGAGAACGCAACATCCGGCAAGAAAGCCGATGGCAGGTGCATGATCCGGCTGACAATATACCAGGCGGCGACCGAACCTGCGAGAAGGGCGAAGATCGCGGTTGCCGCCCCGAGAATCAGATATTCGTAGCTGAAAGCGCGGATCAGCATGGCGCGCGTGGCGCCGAGCGTCTTGAGGACGACCGCATCATGCGTTCTCGCGCGGTTTCCGGCCGCAAGCGCGCCTGATAGCACCAGTACCGAGGCAATCAGCGCCACCGAGGCTGCAGCCCTGATCGCCGTTGCAAGCTGACCGACCAGCGTGTTGATGACGTCGAGCGCATCCTTCACCCGCACGCTGGTAATCGTCGGATAGGCATTGGTGACGGTCTTCAGGATAGCCGCCTCCTGCTGGGGAGACGCTGAAGCATCGGTCAGCGTCGCGAGCCAGGCATGCGGTGCGCCCTTGAACGTATTGGGCGAAAAGACCATGACGAAATTGATCGACAGGGATTGCCAGTCGATTTTCCGGAAATTGGCGATCTTCGCCGTCACGTTGCGCCCGAGCACGTTGACCGTGACCTTGTCGCCGATCTTGAGGCCAAGCGCCTTGCCCTCGTCGTTCGAGAAGGAGACCAATGGCTCTCCGGAATAATCCTTGTCCCACCACTTGCCGTCGGTCATCGACGCGTTTTCCGGCAGCGTTTCCGAATAGGTGATGCCACGGTCGCCGCGCAGCACCCATTGCCCGGCAGCCGGCACCTTCATCTTGGTCACGTCCTGTCCGTTGAAGGCGACGATTCGGCCGCGCATCATCGGCACTTCGATCAGCTTGCCAGCGGGCGCTTGACCCTCAACCAGTTTGCGAAAACCATCGAGCTCCGAACCCTGGATATCGACGAAGAAGAAGTTCGGCGCCTGCTCGGTCATGCGGCCGGTCAATTCGCGGCGCATATTGCCGTCGATCAGCGTCAGCGTCACCAGAAGCGCAAGACCGAGCCCGAGCGACAGGACGACCGACGCGGTCAGCGCCCCCGGCCGGTGAATATTCCCGATCGCCAGCCTCAGCGCTGGCGAATTGACATGCGGGCTGCGCCGCGCCAGCCACGCGACACCCGAGGCCACCGCGCGCAGCACGATGAAGGAGACGACGATTGCAACGACGAAGACGACAGCGATGAAGCGATCATAGGCGGTGACGATGGCGAGTGCGGCAAGAGCCGCAATCAGGATCGCGGCCGCAAGCAGATAGGGCCAGGACGGCAGGCGTCGCGCCTCGAACCCCTGCTCGCGGAAAAGTGCTGTCGCAGGCACTTCGCGGGCATGGCCAAGCGGCAGGATGGCAAAGCCGAGCGTGGTCAGGAGACCGAAGAGGGTCGCAAGCAACAACGCGCCCGGATAGAGCGTCGGCGCCGTCGAAATCGGCAGGAACTGCGCCATGAATTGCGCGGCAAAGAGCGGCGCCACGGCGCCGATGACGAGCCCGATCGCAATGCCGATGAGCGCCAGGATCGCGATCTGGATCAGATAGATCATGACAACGACGAAGGCGGGGGCACCTAGGCACTTGAAGGTCGCAATCGTCGTGCGCTTGGAATCCAGAAACGCACGAACGGCGTTGGCAACGCCGACGCCGCCGACGATCAGCGCCGTCAGCCCGACCAGCGTCAGAAATTGCGAGAAGCGGGTGATGTTGTCGGCAAGCGAGGGTGCGGCCCTGTCGCTTGTGCGGATGGACCAGCCGGCTTGCGGGAAAGCCTTGTTGGAACGATCGGCGATGTTCTTCAGCCCGACCGTCGGATTGTCCATGCGGATCTTGTAGACATTGGCAACGAGGCTGCCGGTCGTAATCAGCCCGGAAGCGATAAGGCCGTCACGGCTCGTCAAAAGGCGGGGCGCGAACCCGAACCCTTCCGAGACGGCATCCGGCTCCGTCTTGATCGTGCCGGTAATCCGGAGCTTCGCGTTGCCGAGCAACAGCTCGCTACCGACATGTAGATTGAGCCGATCGAGAAGTAGCGGCGCAACGACAGCGCCATAGCTTCCATCCTTCTGCTCCAGAAGCGTGCTCAGCGGTTGATCGGGATCGGCTTCGAAAGTGCCGTAGAGCGGATAGGCACCGTCGACGGCCTTGACCTCGACCAGCGACTGATCGGAGCCATCTGGCAGGCGCGCCATCGAGCGCAAATCAGTCGCAGCGGACACCTTGCCGAGACCGCTCAGATAGGCAAGCTCCTCGGGCGTCGCCTGGCGATTGGTCAGCTCGAAACGAACGTCGCCGGCAAGCAGCGACTGTCCCTGTGTGGAGATCGCGTCGGTGATCGAGCGGGAGACTGAATTGACGGCGGCTATCGCACCCGTGCCGAGCGCAATGCAGGCGAGAAAAATATAAAAACCCCTGAGACCGCCACGCAGCTCGCGAAGGGCCAGGCGAAAGGCGAGAGACAGACGCGCCGCCATCATGCGATGGCCGCCCGGCTCTGCCGCTCATGCGCGCTGTCGCCCTCGATCTGGCCGGAACGGACGCGGATCTGGCGCGAGCAGCGGGCGGCGAGCGCCGGATCGTGGGTGACCAGCAGCAGCGTCGTGCCGCGCTCGACCTGCTGCGCGAAAAGAAGATCGGCGATCTGGCGGCCGGTATCCGTATCGAGGTTGCCGGTCGGCTCGTCGGCGATGAGCAGCGCCGGCGAGGGCGCCAGGGCCCGGGCAATGGCCACGCGCTGCTGCTCGCCGCCGGATAGCTGGCCGGGATAATGGTTGAGGCGCTCGCCGAGGCCGACAGCCTCAAGCTCGCGGCGGGCAATCGCAAAGGCGTCCTTCACATTGGCCAATTCCAGCGGCACCGCGACATTTTCGAGCGCCGTCATGTTGGCGATGAGATGGAAGGACTGGAAGACGATACCGATGTTTCGGCCACGGAAATCGGCGATCCGATCCTCGCTGAGGCGATGAAGCGGCGTGTCCTTGATGATGATCTCACCGCTGTCGAGCGTTTCCAGACCGGCCAGAACCATCAGCAGCGTCGACTTGCCGGAGCCGGACGGCCCCACGATGCCGACCGATTCGCCTTCCTCGATCTCAAGGTCGATACCCTTGAGTACGTGGACGGAAGCGGCGGCGTTTCCCAGCGTCAAATCCGCCTTCTTCAATTCGATGATGGTTTTTGCCAATGGGAAACCGCCTATATAAGTTCATGAAAGTCATTGGCGTGGACAGCCTTTGAGGCAATTTAGGGAATGGAACATGAGATTTAAAGTTGCCGCGCTTCAATTCGCTGTCATCGCCGGCGGCCTGATTTTCGGCCTCATGGCCGGTCCGGCAAACGCAAGAACGATCCAGCTGGTGGGCCTCGGCGACAGCCTGATGGCCGGATACCAGCTTCCGCCCGGCGACGGATTTCCTGCAAAACTCGAAGCGGCGCTGAAGGCAAAGGGGCTGGATGTCGTCGTCACCGATGCCGGCGTTTCCGGCGATACGAGTTCGGGCGGGCTTTCCCGGGTCGATTGGTCGGTGCCTGATGGAACCGATGGCGTGATCCTCGAACTCGGAGCCAATGATGCACTGCGCGGCATTCCGCCCGAGGATACCGAGAAAAATCTCGACGCGATAATTAGCCGGCTTAAAGATCGTGGAATTGCCGTATTGCTCGCCGGCATGCTGGCGCCGCCGAACATGGGCGGCGATTATGCCGCCCGTTTCAATCCGATCTACAAGCGTCTTGCCGACAAATATCAGGTAAAACTCTATCCTTTTTTTCTCGATGGGGTGGCAGCTCAGGCGAATCTGCAACTTCAGGATGGAATGCATCCCAATCCAGAGGGCGTGAATATCATGGTGCAGCGTTTTGAGCCGGCTGCTCAGGATTTCATCGGCACGATTTCTTCAAAGCTAAAATAGGGGCTTGCGCCGAGGTCAATTGCGTGATTCGCTGTTAGCATCTGCAAAAGATTCGGGGAGAGCTCGTATGCCGAGACTGTTTACCGCCCTCGAAATTCCGCGCAATGCGGCAATGAGCCTGTCATTGTTGCGCGGTGGTCTTCCCGGAGCCCGGTGGATCGACGTAGAGAATTACCACATCACACTGCGCTTCATCGGCGACGTCGATAACAGGACGGCCGACGAAGTGGTTGATCGGTTGGACCGGATCGATCGCCCCGAGTTTCAGATACGGCTGGACAGCATCGGCTCCTTCGGATCGAAGAAGCCGCATTCGGTCTGGGCAGGCGTGACCCCGACACCCGATATGTTCGCCCTCCAGGGAGAGATCGAGCGCATCTGCCAGCGCATCGGCCTTCCGCCGGATCCGCGGAAATTTACCCCGCATGTAACGCTTGCCCGCCTCAAGGCGTCCCGCGTCGACGACGTGGTCCACTACCTCTCAGGCCGCGGCAATTTCCAGACGTCGCCGTTCACCGTCTCGCGCTTCGTGCTTTTGTCGTCGCGTGAGTCCGTCGGCGGCGGTCCCTACCTAACGGAAGAGATCTTCCCGCTTCACGAGGTCCACACGGCCCCCGCCTTTTCCGGCAGCATGCTGCAGCCTGAAAAGAGCATGGTGTAAACCGCCTCGAAATCTTCGCGCCGGCCATAATAGGGATCAGGCACGTCCTCCGTCGTCCCGAGCGTAAAGCTCGCAAACAGATGGATTTTGTCCGAAGCGGCCGCCGGCGCGAACTTCCGAAGGTTTTTCAAATTGTCGTGATCCATTGCGAGGATGAGATCGAAGCGATCGAAATCCTCCGCCGAGATGCGCCGGGCACGCTGGCGCGAAATATCGATCCCGTTTGCGGCTGCGACCGCGATGGAGCGACGGTCCGGCGCATCTCCCTGGTGCCATCCGCCGGTTCCAGCCGAATCGATTTCGAACCGATCGGCTCGTCCGGCGTTCTCCACGAGATGTCTGAAAATGCCTTCGGCAAGGGGCGAGCGGCAGATATTGCCCGCACAAACGAAGAGAATGCTGAAGCGGTCCATGCTATGTCTTGCCTGTTGAGAGGAGTGACCATCGCATGAAATACGAGAAGCTGGAAAGAGCCGCCATCGATGAAAATCTCGCCGGATTGCCCGGTTGGCATTTGAACGACAATGGCATCTCCATATCGAAGACTTTCAAGTTCGGAAATTTCGTCGAGGCCTTCGGTTTCATGGCGGAAAGCGCGCTGGCGGCCGAAAAGCTCGATCACCATCCGGAATGGTTCAACGTCTATTCCCGCGTCGATGTGACACTGACGACCCATGATGCCGGGGGGCTAACGGACCATGACATCCGTCTTGCCAAGGCAATGGAAAAGGCCGCGGCAAGAAGGACCGGTTGAACAAAGCGGCCGATTGAATCGGAAATCGCGATCACCATATGTTGATGCGCTCGGCGGTCGTGCCGAGCGGCGAAAGGAACCGCCCGGCATGGAAGACATCAAGTTCGGCGAGATATTGCTGCCCGGTGACGAAGACACCCAGAGCAGGCGAGAGAAATCCGTTCGCAAGAAATTTTGGCCCACTTTTCGTAAAGCCGTGCGCTATATCCCGTTTTCACGCGATGTCGTCGCCGCCTTTTACTGCGCGCTCGACCCGCAGACCCCGATGCGGGTCCGCGGCATATTGCTCGCGGCCCTCGCCTATTTCGTGATGCCTATCGATATCATCCCCGATTTCTTCGCAGTCATCGGCTTTACGGATGACGTCGCGGTGCTTGCCGCCGCCTTCACCCTTATCAACGGCCATATCCGGGTCCAGCACTACGAAGCGGCGGACAGAGCCCTCGCCGACGAACCGGACGGGATGAAGACGATCTGACGGATCGTGAGACCGGCTACCGTCTCTCGGATTCCAGGGATTTCCTCAGCCTGCCGAATGCAAGCCTGATCCGGGATTTGACCGTCCCGAGCGGCAAGCCGGTCTCCGCTGCAATTTCGGAATGAGACTGGCCAAGGAAGAATGAAAACCTAAGCAGCGCCTGCTGGTCTGCCGGTAACGCTGCCAGCGCGGCTCGCACCAAGGCATCGCGATTCTCGCTTTCGACGATGATGTCTGCACCCTTCTCCGCCTCCGGCTGCAGGGTTGGATCGGTATCGTCGAAAATCCGGGTCGTGAGGCGCCGCCGTGCATCAATCCGGCGATTGCGCGCGATGCGAAAGATCCAGGTCGACAGTGACGAGCGGGCAGGATCATAAAGGTCGGCCTTGTGCCAGAGGATGATCATGACCTCCTGCACCAGCTCCTCGGCCTCGCTACTCGGCATTCTTTGCCGCACAAGCCATGATTTCAGCCGCGGTGCGAAATAGTCGTAGAGTTCTGAAAAAGCCGAATGGTCGCGACGCTCGGCGACGGCTTTTGCAAGGGCAGCGAAGTGCTGCCTTTCCTCAGCATCCATTTGCGCGCCTGAGGCCTCCCGCCATCGCCAATTCCGCCGTTAATTCCTATACCTTACTGAGGTACAGCGGATTCGCGATAGGTCAAACTCTTGCCCGAATCTTTATGTCTTAACTTTCTTTGACCGAGTGGCCTCTTTGCCATTCCGGCTCTTCAGTTTGTCCGAGGTACCTTTCGCTCCCGAATGACCGTTCTTGCCTTGAAATGGTGCAACCGGGAGCGCAAGTATCGCCACGTTGACGGTTTGGTAACCGGAATTAAGTCAAAATAAAGCAACTCGTGAACACGCAAGACCCGAGGTAGTTCGTGATCGCATCGGGTTTTCGATCGCAAGAAACCGGCAGGAAATCATGTTTGTTAAAAGTTTCGCAATCGCTCTGACCGTCATTCTGGCCAGCGCCGGCATTGCATCCGCCCAGTCGCAGGCTAAAACCAAGCCGACGGCAGCAAAGGGCCAGGCGGCGGCTGCGGCACCGGCTGCTCCGAAGCCGGAACTGATCAAGCAGTTCGGTGATTGGGGTGCGTATTCCTACCAGGCAGCGGGTGGTAAGGTCTGCTACGTCCTGTCTGTCGCAAAGACCAAGGCGCCGCCGACCGGCATCGACCATGGCGACAATTTCTTCATCGTCACCCAGCGCCCGGGACAGAATATCTCCTATGAGCCGCAGGCGATGATGGGCTATCCGCTCAAGGAAAATTCGAAGGTCAACGTCACGATCGACAACAAGACCTTCGTCATGTTCACCAAGGACAAGGCCGCCTGGGTCGAGAACGCCGCGCAGGAGCCGGCACTGGTCGCTGCCATGAAGACCGGTCATTCGCTGGGCATCGCTGCGACCTCCAAGCGCGGCACCGGCACGTCCTATACATATTCGCTCGCAGGCATTTCTGCCGCACTGAAGCAGATCGAAAGCTGCAAGTAAGCCATCACGCAGATTTGATCTGCGTGGCGAACTGCAATTATATCGAAAGGCCGGCGGCGACGCCGGCCTTTGGCTTTTCAAAGAGGGATGACGCGCGGCAAAATTAATGCTAAAGGCCGCGCAGATTGCGGATGAGCCCTGCGAACCTTCGTCTCTCCGCGTGCCAATTCTCCGCTTACGCGCCTGCCTCGCCCGCTCGTCGTCCGGACTTCGGGAGAAGTGGGCATGAACCGTTTGGATGAGCTGATGTCCACGATCGATGCCATGACCATTGCCAAGCCGAAGCCGGGGCCCGTCCCTTCTGCGATCGAGCTATCCCCCAAGCCCTCGCTGATCGGGCTGACGCGCGAGGAAATGGCGGCTGCGCTGAAGGAAAAGGGCGTTCCGGAAAAGCAGCTCAAGATGCGTGTGAGCCAGCTGTGGAACTGGCTTTATGTCCGCGGCGTCTCCGATTTCGACTTCATGGTCAATGTCTCGAAGGACATGCGCGAAATGCTGAAGCAGCATTTCACCATTGCCCGTCCCGAGATCGTCGAGGAACAGGTGTCCAATGACGGCACGCGCAAGTGGCTGCTGCGCTTTCCGCCCCGGGGCGCCGGCCGGCCGGTCGAAGTCGAGACCGTCTATATCCCCGAAGAAGGCCGCGGCACGCTCTGCATCTCGAGCCAGGTCGGCTGTTCGCTCACCTGTTCCTTCTGCCACACCGGCACGCAGCGCCTCGTACGCAACCTAACGGCCGAGGAAATCCTCTCGCAGCTGCTGCTGGCGCGCGACCGGCTGGGTGATTTCCCGGATCGCGAGGCACCGCAGGGGACCATCATGCCGGCGGAAGGCCGCAAGGTTAGCAACATCGTCATGATGGGCATGGGCGAGCCGCTCTACAATTTTGACAGCGTTAAGCAGGCGCTGCTGATCGCAACCGACGGCGACGGCCTGTCGCTGTCGAAGCGTCGTGTCACGCTCTCGACCTCGGGCGTAGTCCCGGAAATCTATCGAACTGGCGACGAGATCGGCGTCATGCTGGCAATCTCGCTGCATGCCGTCCGCGACGATCTGCGCGACATGCTGGTTCCGATCAACAAGAAATATCCGCTGAAGGAACTGATGGACGCCTGCCGCGCCTATCCCGGCCTCTCCAACGCACGCCGCATCACCTTCGAATATGTGATGCTGAAGGGCGTCAACGACAGCCTGGAAGATGCCAAGGGCCTGATCCAGCTGCTGAAGGGCGTTCCCGCCAAGATCAACCTCATTCCGTTCAATCCCTGGCCGGGCACAAATTATCAGTGTTCCGACTGGGAGCAGATCGAGAAGTTTGCGGACTTCATCAACGCGGCCGGTTATGCCTCACCGATCCGCACCCCGCGCGGCCGCGATATCCTGGCTGCCTGCGGCCAGCTGAAGTCGGAATCCGAGCGCATGCGCAAGACCGAACGCCTCGCCTTCGAGGCCATGATGATCGCCAATCACGGCGAGGATTGATCATGCTTCTGCGCTTGCGCAGACCGCTGCGGATCGTCACCGCCTATGTCGGCGCCTGCCTGGTGTCGGGATTGATGCTGGCAGCGCTGATCGTCACAAAGCTGCCGGATCCAAGCGCCCGAGAGGTCGTGCCCAACCTCTTCGGCGCCACGATCGCCATGGCGAGGATTTCAGGCATCATCGGCCTCATCCCCTCGGCTATCATGATCGCCATTCTGGAATGGCGCGCCGAGCGCCGCTGGCCGATCTATGCCACCTTCGGAGCCATCCTTGCGATTGCCGCATCGCTTATCATCTCGGATGCGCTGGTCGCCCCCCAGGTGACAAACCTGTTCGTCACGATCTTCGGCTCGGTATTGCTCGGCCTCGTAAGCGCGACCGCCTATTGGTGGATCGCCGGACGTCTGGCGGGCGCAGATCGATCCGACTAGGCGAGCGTCAGCGGCTCTGCGTCAGGAAAATCTTGACCGCGAAGACCGAGAAGACGCCGGCAAAGGTGTAGTCGAGGCCGCGCATGACGTTACGGTTCTTCTGCAGCCAGGATGCCAGCCAATCCGAGGCGAGAACCACGAGCGCATTCACCGGCATGCCGATCAGGATGAAGAAGAAGCCGAGAAACAGCAGCTTGTGCGTGACGGCGGGATCCCCGGCGGAGACGAACTGCGGCAGGAACGTCATGAAGAAAATGATGACCTTCGGGTTCAGGAGATTGACCCAGAAACCGGTCGAGATATTGGCGAGCGGCGTGCCCTTTACGTCATCGACACGCTTGACCGACAGGCTCGAGCCGAAACGGATCGCCTGGACGGCAAGCCAGAGCAGATAGGCCGCACCACCGGTTTTCAGGATCGTGAAGGCAAACGGCGAGGCGGTGATCAGCGCCGATATGCCGAAGGCGACCAGCATCGTATGAACCACGATGCCGACGCTCGTGCCGAGGACGACATAGAGCGCCGGACCCTTGCCCTGCGCCAGCGCGCGGCTGATCGAAAGTGTCATGTCCGGCCCCGGCGTCATCGCAAGAAGCAGGCTCGCCGCACTGAAGGCAAGAAGGGTCGGAAGGCTGGGAAGAAAATCCATGGCACACTCTGAAAGCCGGAGGAAAAAAGCTTTCTATCCGGCTTTCGAGGAAATGCCAATCAGTCCTTCTTTTCCAGAAACGCCTTGAACTTGTCGGCATAGTCAGGATGCCAGCGCGACAGCGGCGGACGATTTTCGACGATGTCGCCGATGGACCAGAGCATGCGGCGTTCATCGGTTGGCCGGGCGACATCATTGTCCGGGCAGAGGATGTAGAAGTCGTCGCGTTCCAGGCTCTCGATCATGAAATCGATCGTCTGTTCCGCGGTCCAGGCGGCGGCCGGCTTTTCGCGGCGGTCGCCCTTGGTCAGACCGGTGAAGACGAATCCCGGGATCAGCAGGTGGGCGGAGATCCCATTGCCGACAGTATTGCGCAGCTCGTGTTGAAGCGCCTCGGTAAACACCTTCACGCCGGCTTTCGAGACGTTGTAGGCCGGATTACCGGGCGGGGTGGTAATGCCTTGCTTCGAGCCGGTATTGATGATCAGGCCGGGCTCGCCGTGAGCGACCATCTGCGGCCCGAAGGTCTGGGTGCCGTTGATCACGCCCAGAAGGTTCACGCCGAGAATGTTGTCCCAACTCGACTGAGGGCCGAAGATCGAGGTCTCCGGTCCGATACCGGCATTGTTCATCAGCACGTGGACGCGGCCGAAACGCTGGATCACGGTGCGCTCCAGAGCCTCCAGCTCTTCCTTCTTGCTGACGTCGGTTTCGACTGCAAGCACATGTTCCTCGCCGGAAATCTCTTCCAGTGCGGCACGGGCGGCAGCCAGCTTCTCGCCGCCGAGATCGGCGATGACGACGTTCATGCCTGCCTTGGCAAAATGTTTCGCGGCGGCCAGCCCGATGCCGGAGGCGCCCCCGGTGATGACGGCAACATTGGATGTCTTGAAAATATCTTGAATAGCGGCCACGGAATTCACTCCTGCTGCGGCGTTGCTCGAACATGGTCGAATATGGGAAAATCGACTCTCAAGTCAAATTGAGAGAAGGCGACTCAAGGCATCGCAGATGCGCGCGCCGAGTGAGCCCGGCATCGGCTCGACTACGCTAGCTCGACAGACGCAGATTGGTATTGGCCGCCTTGATGAAGAGCGCCTTCAGCGCACTTTGCAAATCACCCGAAGGCGACACTTCGAAATAGAGATTGTCGGATGCGCATTGCTTGAGCTGCGTGCCGATCTGAGGCGCGAAGGGCTTGATATAAGTGTCCCAGAGATGGTCGCCGGTCAGCGGCACATAGGTCGTATAGAGAATTGCGATCTTGATGTTGCGGGCCTTCAGCGCGCTGCATTGCGCAAGGTTGATCGGCTCGATGCAACGGTTTGAATCGGCCCAGCCTCCGCCGCAGGCCGTCGTTTGCAGGGCGTCGCTGACGCCGTCGGTCACGAAAAACAGAACCTGTTGTCGGCTGCCGGCGCTAGTGCCGGTTCCCCCGGTCAACGGCATATCCTTGCCTACATCGGTCATGGCAGTATCGAAGCTCGTCAGCGCATCGTCATTATAGCTGTGATGCGGCGTGACCATCAGCTGGATCTGACCGGCGGCGGAACTGGCAGCTCCAAGGTCCGATGTCAGCCCAACGACTTTCTGCACGGAATAACCAGACTCCGAGGCCATGCTGCCCAGTGTATAGGCCGCCACCCGGAACTGCCCGGGCGAGCTCGATGTACTGAGCGTGCTTAGCAGCGTATTTACCGCGTTCGTGACCTCGTCGATACGCAGCGTAACATTGTTGGCGCGCGCAATCAGATAGTCGCTGTTCGCGTCCTCCTGGAATTTGCCGTTATTGTCGATGCTGCCCATGTGGCAGGCGAAGGCGCAGTTCCTTCCGGCTGCATCGCCGGAATTGGCGGTGGCAGCCTTCAATATATTGATATCCTGCTGCGTCGCGCCGATCCCCATCGAAGGCGAATTATCGAGCAGCATATAGAAGTCGCTATAGCTTTCGCTCTTGTAGACCGCCGTCGCCGTGCCCGACACCGGTACGGAGTTGTTGCCCAGAATTTGCATGAACGCCGTCGGGACCTGCGCCGAGAAGGTAACTGACGACGCGATGCTGCCACCTGTCTTGGTGACCTTCACCGACACATTCAGCGGCAATTGCTTGAGTTCGAAATTGCGCTGGGAAAGGAAGAGAGCGAGTCCGTCCTGATTGCCGACCGTGATCTCGCCGTCCTGCGTCATCTGCTGTGCCTGCGCCAATGCAGGAGACGAGTCTGAGATCGCACCAAGGGCAGCCGCATCGGCGGCGTCCATCAATTGCGTTTTGACCTCATAGGCATTGGTGAAATCGACAGCCAATCCCGCACAAACGGCAATCGGCACTATAAGCAAAGCCGTTATCACACCGAAGTTGCCACCGCGGCTTTTTAGCAATCTCTTTAGGACAAACATACTATTTCCAAGGGCTATAATATAAATTTCCCAGACAATCGCCGACGGGAATTAATTTTGCGTAGTAAAATCTGCCGAAGTTTTTCGGAAGTTCTGACATTTCCGTGAAAAAGCTTGGAGGGTGCAGCCTGAAGTTTATTTCCAGCGCAAATCATTCCCGTATTTGGAAGATTACTGTATCATACGGGCAATTCGCGATGTCTTCTTGAGGCCGCATTCATTTTCGGGATTCAACCGCCACCGATCTTCTCGACATTCGTAGGCGGAGCCTACTTTGCAGTCCCTGCAGTAAGGAGCCGTCGTCATGATGCAAAGTACCGATCCTTCGGCATGCGTGTTCAATTTATAAGATCCCGCTTCTATGCTTCCCCTTACGTGAAGATGGAACGGGTCGATACAGTCCGCACGGGCCGGATAATCAAGAAATGTAACAAGAAGAAATATAATAATATTCACGTTACGGCAGCTTATTTTCAAATTCATCGCAAAATTCCTAGAATAACGACAGAAAAACCTCGCGCCGAAAACTGATATACTTTGGGAACAATCGAAACAATAACCCGTCCCCGTTAGAAACGCCCCGAATACAGGATCAAGTGCGATCCGGCGTAAGCCCTACGGGCTAATTGACGTAACGGAATGCTGCTGTACCGTTCATGGTGCGCGGCTGGGGCTGTGCAAGACGCCGGGCTCGGTTTGTTAAGCGTACGAGCTGCGGCGTCCCTTTTCCCATCTCACTTTCTCACCAAGACGCGATCGGTGAGCACAAGCTTGCCAGCCGATATTGAATCGCGCCGTCGCAAGACAAAATGCGCGAGCCGGGCCATGAGATGACACCTAACTCGTTGATATTGCGGGATATCATCGGGTTAATTTGAAAGCGGCTTCGTGCGCGAAAGTATAAATTGCCTGAGAATTCGGCGCGTGCCGTTATATTAAGCAATCATCCATCAAAACATGTCAGCATAAATCGTGTTCGATTTGCTGTTGACGCAGTGGCATGTTGAAGCAAAAACAAGGGGACGCCGCATGGATGGATTCGCAATGCTTCAACGCGCTCAGGAAACGGAAACGGATACTGTGCTGATCGACCGCCTGCAGAAGGCGGCGTTCGAATATTTTCTCCGTCACACCAATCCCGAAAACGGTCTGGTCGCCGATACGTCGATCAAGACCAGCCACTGCAGCATTGCCGCCGTCGGCTTTGCGCTGTCGAGCTATCCTGTCGCCGTCGAGCGCGGCTGGATCGAGCGATCAGAGGCAGCCGAGCGTGTGGCCACGTCGCTGCGTTTCTTTGCGGAGAGCCGACAGGGTGAAGAACGCCGCGCCACCGGCTATCGCGGTTTCTATTATCACTTCCTCGACATGAAGACCGGGCATCGCGCCTGGAACAGCGAGCTTTCGACGATCGACAGCGGCCTGTTCATCATCGGCGCCCTCGGCGCGGCCGCCTATTTCACCGGCGAGAGCGAAACCGAAACGGAAATTCGCGACCTGACGAAATTGCTCTACGAGCGCTGCGACTGGCGCTGGGCGATGAACAAGGGCCTGACGATGAGCATGGGCTGGAAGCCCTCCAGCGGTTTCCTGCGCTGGCGCTATCAGGGCTATGACGAGGCCGTCTTCCTCTATCTGCTGGCGATCGCCTCGCCGACACATCCGGCACCGGCGGAAAGCTTCGACGCCTTCGCGTCGACTTATACTTGGATGATGGCCAAGGACGACCCCTATCTCTATGCCGGCCCGCTCTTCATCCATCTCTTCTCGCATGCCTGGATCGACTTCCGCGGTATTAACGACAAGCATATGGCCGAGAAGGGCACGGATTATTTCCGCAATACGCAGGTCGCAATCGACGTTCAGCGCGATTATGCCGATCGCAACCCCGGGCATTTCGTCGGCTACGGCCGCAATGTATGGGGCCTGACGGCTTGCGACGGCCCTATCCCGACCGTCCATCGTCGCCACAGCAGCAACAGCCGGCCGAAGGTCCTGGGTTACGCTGCCCGTGGCGCCCCGCTGGGTCCGGATGACGGCACGATTGCGCCCTGGGCGCCGCTCGCCTGCCTGCCCTTCGACAAGCAGGCCGCAATCGAAGGCACCCGCGCCATTCTCGACGCCTATCCGAACCTGCTGCTGGACGGCCGTTTCCCGGGCGGCTTCAACCCGACCATCGCAGGCAACGGACCCGAAGGCTGGGTCGACGATCGCTCGGTCGCGATCGACCAGGGCCTGCTCGTGATGATGATCGAAAACGAGCGTACCGGCCTCCTGTGGAACCTCATGCGCAAATCGCCGATCCTTCGCACCGGCCTTAAAAAGGCCGGCTTCACCGGCGGCTGGCTCGACGACGAGCCGGCAATCGCGTGATCCGGATCGCCCGGCGAAAACAGAGCTTGAAGCAGATATGAAAAGGGGTGAGAGCGTTTTACGCCCTCACCCCTTTCTGCAATCCAGCAATCATTCGACGTCGAACTTGACACCCTGGGCAAGCGGCAAGGTCTTGCCGTAGTTCACGGTGTTGGTCGCCCGGCGCATATAGGCCTTCCAGGCATCCGAGCCGGATTCACGGCCGCCGCCGGTCTCCTTCTCGCCGCCGAAGGCGCCGCCGATTTCGGCACCGGACGGGCCGATATTGACGTTGGCAATGCCGCAATCCGAGCCACGCGAGGAAACGAAGGTTTCCGCTTCGCGCATGTCGTTGGTGAAGATCGACGACGACAGGCCTTGCGGCACGGCATTGTGCAGTTCGAGAACCTTGTCGAAATCGCTGTACTTGATCACGTAGAGGATCGGCGCAAAGGTCTCGTCGACAACAGGGCCGGTCTGGGAAGGCATTTCGACCAGCGCCGGGCGCACATAATAGGCACCGGCCGCATTTCCAACCTCGACGCGATCGCCACCCGTCACGCTTCCGCCCTCGGATTTTGCTGCGGAAAGCGCATGCTGCATCTTGTCGAAAGCGGGCTTGTCGATCAGCGGGCCGACGAGCGTGCCGTTCTCCAGCGGGTTGCCGATGGTCACGGAGCCATAGGCCTTCTGCAGCCGCGGCACGAGCTTGTCATAGACGCTTTCATGGACGAAGAGACGACGTAGCGTCGTGCAGCGCTGGCCGGCCGTGCCCATGGCGGAGAAGGCGACGCCGCGCAGCGTCAGGTCCAGGTCGGCCGTCGGGCAGACGATCGCCGCATTGTTGCCGCCGAGCTCCAGGACGGCGCGGGCAAAGCGATTGGCAAGCCGCGGACCGACGGCGCGGCCCATGGCCGTCGAGCCTGTGGCGGACACAAGCGGAATTCTGGGATGATCGACCAGCACTTCGCCGACATCGCGGCCACCGATCAGAAGCGTAGAAAGATTGGCCGGTGCCGAGCCGCCTTCCGCGACATAGCGCTTGAGGGCTTTCTCGAACAGCGCCTGCACGGCAAGCGCCGTCAGCGGCGTCTTCTCCGACGGCTTCCAGACCGTGGAATTGCCGCAGACGAGGGCGAGAGCCGCATTCCATGACCAGACGGCAACGGGGAAGTTGAAAGCAGAAATAATGCCGATGGCGCCGAGCGGATGCCAGCTTTCCATCATGCGATGCTCGGAACGCTCGGTCGCGATCGTCAAACCATAAAGCTGGCGAGAAAGACCGACGGCGAAATCGCAGATATCGATCATCTCCTGCACTTCACCGAGGCCTTCCGACGTGATCTTGCCAACCTCGATCGACACGAGCCGGCCGAGTGCAGACTTTGCAGCGCGCAGTTCTTCGCCAAGCAAGCGGACCAACTCGCCGCGCTTCGGTGCCGGAACGGCTCGCCACGCCAGGAACGCCTCATGCGCCTTGTCGATCGCAGCCTTCGCGTCGGCAGCGCTGTGTTCCTTCAGCCGGCCGATCTCGGCGCCCGTGATCGGCGACGTGACCGAAAGCGTACCGCCGATATAGCGGTCGGAAGCTACGCCGAGTTCGGCGAGGACGGATTTGGTTTCCTGAGCGAGATCGAGGGCCATGTCTTTATCCATTTCTTGTTTTGATCGATCGTATCGCCGCTCTCAAAAGCGGGCATCTGCAAAGTGCGCCACCTGGGCGCCGGCTTCGTACCACATTTCCTTGACGGCACGGAAGCTGGGCTCGCGTGGGTCGGTCAACGGCAGCGGTAGATCCGCTTCGGCAAGCTCCCCCAGAATAAGGCTGGCGAGCGTCTTGCCGAAGACCGTGCCAGGCGCGATCCCGCGGCCATTATAGCCGGAAAACCCGACGACATTCGGCGCAAACTTGTGAAAGCGCGGCAGCGCATCCTCGGTCATGCCGATCTTGCCGTACCATTCGCATTCGAACTCGATATCGCCTATTTGCGGAAACAGCTTCTTCAGCGAGCGCTTCGCCCAGCTCTTGTGAACCGAAAGCCCGGTATTGCGTAGGGCGCCGACGCTGCCGAAGACGAGGCGACCCGCCTGGTCCATGCGGAAGGAGGACAGGATCTCCTTCGTATCCCAAACACCCTCCCGGTTGGGCAGGATGGATATACGCAAATTGCCGCCGAGCGGCACGGTGGCAAAATTGAAATAGGGCAGATGCACCTGCTCGGAGCGAACCTGCTCCCAGGGCCCAGTGCTATAGGCATCCGTCGAAACGATGATCCAGTCCGCCGTAACGCTGCCCGTCGCGGTCTTCACCATCCAACGGTCGCCATTGCGCTCGGTCGCGGTAACACGGCTGCCCGTATGGATCGTGATGCCGGCCTTGACGGCCGCATCGGCAAGTCCGCGCGCATAGGCAAGCGGCTGCAGCGTACCAGCCCGCATATCGAGCAAGGCGCCCGCATAGACTGAACTGCCGACCCGGCGTGCAGTTTCCGCAGCGTCCAGAATGTTGACAGGTGCGCCGCGGCGCCCCCATTGTTCCGCCCGCGCCTCGATTTCCTTCAGCCCGTCACGGCCGACGGCACAATGCAGCGTGCCGTTCTTCTCCAGCTCGCAGGCAATCCCGTGCTTTTCGATCAGCGTCTTCACGAGAACAGGCGCATTGCCGAGCATATCGAGCAATCGCTCGCCGTAGACGGGGCCTAGCACGCCCGGCAGATCATCCGGCATCACCCACATGCCGGCATTGATCAGCCCGACATTTCGCCCGGCCCCGCCAAAACCGATCTCGTTGGCCTCGAGCAGAACCACCTTGGTCCCGGCTTCCGCTAGATGCAGCGCCGAGGACAGCCCTGTATAGCCGCCGCCGACGATCACCACGTCGGCAGTAACGGCGCCTGCGAGCGGGCCGGTCTTCGGCGGTGGCGGAGCAGTCTTTTCCCATAGGCCGTGGGAACGCGGATCATTGAGCATGGATCGGTCCAGTTGGTCTGATAATCGGGCTACATTAGCGCTCCCGATGCCGTCACGAAAGCGGCAATACCGACACGCCACAGGCTTGACGCGTCAACGGAATAACTTGCATGGAAGGGCCGCTTTCGACCATTATGCACCCAAACCAACGGCCCGAACGCCGGCAACAATCCAGGACAACTCCATGAAGCCCATTTTCGTCCAGCTCCAATGCGCCCCCGGCAAAACCTACGATGTCGCCGACGCCATCTACCAGACGGAACTGGTCTCGGAGCTCTATTCGACGAGCGGCGAGTACGACCTGCTGCTCAAGGTCTACATCAAGGAAGAACAGGATATCGGTAAGTTCATCAACGACCATATCGCCAATATTCCGGGTATTATCCGCTCGCTGACGACACTGACCTTCCGCGCATTCTAAACGGGCCCCGACCAAGACTAAAATGACGGTCTGCTCTGATACTGAGCACCTGCGTTAACCTTCCTGCATTAAGGATGGTCCCAGAAACGGTCATTTTTAGACTTTCTTAACCGACGCGATGATTTCCTCCTGCAACGCTGGCATGATGGGCAGCGATTTTGGCTGCCCGCCTTTATTTCACGTGAATCCGGCGTTGCGAGGGTTCGATGGCTTTGGCTGAGATGCACACATCCGACGTGACGATCGAGGATCACGCTCATCCGCTGATCGTCCATGTCGTCCGGCAATTCCTGCCAAACAAGGGCGGCCTGGAAGACGTCGTTGCCAATCTTTGCCGCCAATTGCTGACCCGCGGCTATCGCGTGCGCGTGGTGACCTGCAACTCGCTCTTTTCCAATCCGGAACTGGAGCTTCCCGCCAGCGAAACCATCGACGGCATCGAGGTCGTTCGGATTCCCTGGTCCGGCAGCAGCCGCTATCCCCTTGCGCCGCAGGTCTTCAAGCATCTGGCCGACGCGGACCTCGTCCATGTCCATGCCGTCGATTTCTTCTTCGATGCGCTCGCCTGGGGCAAGCTGCTCCACGGCCGGCCGATGGTCGCGACCACCCACGGCGGCTTCTTCCACACGCCGAAATACGCGTCAATCAAGAAGGTGTGGTTCAGGACGCTGACGAGAATATCCGCCTCAGCCTACGAGCGGCTGATCTGCTGCAGCCAATCCGACGAACGATTGTTTTCCGGCATTGCCGTAAGCCGCACGCGGCTGATCGAGAACGGCGCGGATGTGTCCAAATTCGCCAACTGCGCAGCACTCGAAGCCCGCCGGCGCATCGTCACGATCGGCCGTTTCTCGGTAAACAAGCGGCTTGAACGCCTGCTCGACGTCATGCGAGTGCTGGCCGACCGCCATCCGGACTGGCATCTCGACATAATAGGCGCTGTCTCCGATCTGGATCAGCCGACGCTGGAACGGGAGATCGCCGAACGCAATCTCGGCCGCCATGTCTCGCTGCACGTCGCGATCGACAATTGTGCCATCCGCAACACGATCGCCCGCGCCTCGCTCTTCGCCTCCGCTTCGGACTATGAAGGCTTCGGCCTCGTGGCCATCGAGGCAATGAGCGCCGGCCTGCTGCCGGTCCTCAATCCGAACGAAGCCTTCAAGGCGCTCTCCGAGCGGCATCCGCACCTCATGCTGGCGGATTTTTCAGAGCCTCAGACGGCGGCTCAGGCATTGGAGATCGCTTTCGAGCGCCTGCAGATAGATGGTCTCGCGGTTCGCGAACAACTCACCAGAGGCGCTGCGGAATATGCCTGGGACCGTGTCGCGCAGCGCTATATCGACCTCTATGAGGAAGCGCTCAGCTCCACCAAGGCGAAGCCTCAGCCCTTGCGCCACCGCGGCCAGGTCGCATAGCCTTCTATGATGCCGGTCAGCCAGGCACGCTTGTACTGCGCGGCCGCCTTGTCGCTGCGGAGCGCCGCGATCAGCCAACTGCCGAAGGGCCGCGCCAGCCGATAGAGGAAATAGGGGAAGGGAAAGCGCTGCTTGCGCATCAGTGCCCCGAAGCCCCGGCCATACTTGCGGGCTCGCTCGATCTGCTTCGGTCCCATCTCGCTCGTCACCTGATCGTGGTGGACGATGAGACTGGGAAAATACATCAGCGACAATCCGCCGGCGATGGCTCTCAGCAGAAAGTCGGCCTCCTCACCGCTCTGAAACGGCGATGACGCGCCGACGCCCAGATCCTCGTCGAAACCGCCGATCACGCCGAGCGCCGCATGGCGCACGAAGATGCTGTTGGAATTGCCGCACTTCAGATAGTTCCGGCGGGTGATCGCGAGCTTCTCGTCACCGGTGGGGCTGACAGAGGACCGACCTGCTGCATCGAGCGTCCGGCCGGTGATGATAGACAACGCGGAATTTGCCGCAAAAAGCCGGTTCGCGACTTCGAGCGTATCGGGCTCGTACCAGCAATCGTCGTCGGGAAAGCAGATATAGGTGCCGGTCGCAATCGCCATCCCGTTGTTGCGCGCGCGCGAAATACCCCGCTCGGACCGGATATGGCGAATGGTGAAGAAGGGCGAATGGCCCTCCACCAGACCGACGAGACGGTCGTCCAGGTTCTGGTCGACAAGGATCACTTCGAAATCGGCGTATCGCTGGACCTTCAGCGACGCGAACAGCCTCTCGAGCTGATCAGACCGATCAACCGTACAAACGATCAGGCTGAACAACGGATACTCTCCGCGGCAAAGGTTCCGGCAGATAATGTCAGGCGAAACATGGGGCTCTGGGGCAGTAAAACAACAATTCGCTAAAGAGTAGGAGGTAAACATTAAGGTATCTGAAATAGCGGCCGCGCTATTCAAAGATCATCTCGTTTAAAAACGATTGAAGAGTGCGGAGACGATCGCCTTCATGACGAAGAGCATCATGGCAAATTCGGCATTGAACGCGGCGGCGGGCCTGACCCTGCTTGCCACCGGCTTTGCCTGCTCGATCATCGCGGCCCGCCTGCTTGGCCCGCAGGCCAACGGCGTCATCGCTTTCTCCCTTTGGCTGGTGACGACAGGCTCGCTGGTTGCGGAACTCGGTACCGGCATCACACTGCTGAGGCTGCTGCCGCAGCTGAAGGTGCAGGGATATTCGGCCGAAGAACGGCGCGGCTTTGCCGCCTACCTCATGCAGCCGACGATCGTTTCGACCCTGATCCTGCTGGTCGGCTATACGCTTTTCCAACTGGCTGCCGAAAATCAGCATTGGGCAACCGACGAACCGTCCGTCATCGTCGTGACCGGTGTGCTGTTCCTGACGCAGTCGCTCGGCGCCTATACCAAGAACTACCTGATCGGCGAGCAGCAGCTCACCGGCTTCTTCCGCCTGACGATATGGAGCTCGGTGCTGCAGCTGGCAACTGTCCTGATCGGCGCGATATTCTTCGGCATCGGCGGTGCTCTGGCGGGCTATGTGGCGGGCGCGCTTCCGATGTTCTTCTACACGCTGAGGGTCGCCGCCGCCCGCAAGAATGCCTGCGGCATCGGCCTTGGCTATCTCGTAAATTCCTCGCTGATCCTGTCCGTCGAGTTCATCAACAGCTCGGTCTTCCTCAACCGCATCGAACTGGTCTTTCTCCAGAAATACTGGGGCATCGAGGCCGTCGGCTTCTATGCGGTCGGCCTGTCGGTTGCCAATCTGGCGCTGCAGCTTCCCGTGCAGCTCAGCGGCAGCCTGCTGCCCTACTATTCGGAGAAGATCCATTCGCAGGGATCGGCCAAGCTCCCGATCAGCGTTTTCGACGGCGTGGTGCGCAGCATCTCCTATATCACCCTGCCGATGAGCTTCGGCCTTGCCGCCATCGCGCCGGCCCTGGTCGTCGCCGTCTTCGGCAAGCCGTTCGAGCCGAGCGGCAACATGGTCGCCCTGCTGGCGCTGACCGCGACGCCTTACGTCTTCATGCAGATCTGCACGCAATATTTCTATTCCATGGATCGCATGAGGGAGCGCACGATCATCGGCATCGTCGCCAGCGTCGTCATGGTGCTCGGCTGCTTGGCTGCCGTTCCCTCGTGGGGCGGGGAGGGCGCTGCACTGGTGCGTCTCGTCGCCTTCACCGTCATGTGCGTGCTCATGGTTCGCCGCATGGAATTCGAAGGGTCCATGCAGGCGATGTTCATGACGATCGTCAAGGTAACTGCTGCCTCTGTTCTATGCGCCGTGGTCGCCTACGGCTTCATCCATGCGATGCCGACCATGCCCGGTCTGGTCATCGCTATCGCTGCAGGCGCTCTGATCTACTTCCTGGTACTTCGGCTGCTGAACGCCGTTCCCCAGGACGATATCGAGATCCTGCAGCAAATCGCCGCGCGTCTGCCCCGTCGCGCACATCCCTTTGCCAATCATGCGCTGGCGCTTCTTGCGCCGAGGAGAGCTTGAGGAGAAAGTCATGGCTGCTCGGGAAGCCATCAAGAATCACTACGAAACCGTGGAGGAAGGCCCTGTGGAAACACTCTCTTTCTCCGGCGCAGCTATGCCGGTCACCTTTTCCGGCACTGTCGGCCTGTTCACGCCGGCCGTAAAACCGACCGCCCCCGTGGCTGTCCTCTTCCTCAGCCCATGGGGCTTTGAAGAAATGTGCATGCGCAAATTCTGGCGCATCCTGGCAGAGGACCTATCAGCGGCGGGAATTGCAAGCCTTCGCTTCGACTATGCCGGAACCGGCGATGCGCTGGATGTTTCCGAGGACAAAGGCCTCTCCATATGGAGTGAAACGGCCCTGGCTGCGGCAGCAACGCTGAAGTCCCTCGCCGGCTGCGAACGTGTGATCCTTGTCAGTCAAGGCCTCGGCAGCGCCATCGCGCTTGACATTGCCGAGCGCCTCCATGCGGTCGAAGGCATCGCTTTTCTTGCACCGACCATCTCCGGCCGTTTCTATCTGCGCGAACTCTCCGTCTGGTCGAAGATGATCGACGAGAGCATGGGCCTCAGCGAAGGCCAGAGGGAGCAGAGCGACGGCATATGGGTTGCCGGCCTGAAGATGCCGGAGCAGATCGCTGCCGATATCCGCAAGCTCAACCTGGCAAGCCTATCAAAATTTCCGGCACCAGCGGGTCTGGTTCTGACCCGCCCCGGCCGCCCCAACGATGCGGAATTTGCCACTCGCCTGAAAGACCTTGGCGGCCGCATCGAACAGGGGGTCTACGACGGCTACGACGAACTCGTTTCCAATCCGACCATCGCCACCATGCCGCTCGACGCCGGTCAGCGAGTAGCGAATTGGGTGCGTTTGGTAGCCGCGGCCCTCCCGGCAAAGACGTCCCGGAAGGCGACCCGCCCTGCCCGCGCGGAGCCATTGGTCGGCGACGATTTCCGCGAGACGCCGCTTCGCCTCGGCGATGGCGACCGCATGTTCGGCATTCTTTGCGAACCGACGGGCGTGCGCACCGGCGCGACCGCGATCCTGCTCACGACAGCCTATGACCGTCACGCCGGCTGGGGCCGGACGACGGTTGCCATGGCGCGCAACCTTGCCCGCAGCGGCATTCCCTCGCTGCGCTTCGATACGGCAAACGTGGCAGACAGCCCGCCGCAGCCGGGCGCGCCGGAGCAGGTTCTCTACTCCGAGGCACAATATCGCGATGTGGCGGATGCCTTTAACCTCATCGAAGCGCGCAAGCTCTTGCCCGCCTTCGTGGTGGGGCGATGCAGCGGCGGCTATCTGGGCTTCCAGGCGGCGGTCCGTGACCAGCGCTGCAGTGGTCTCATTACCGTCAACCCCTACGCCTTCCATTGGGATCAGAACAACTCGGTGGATGAAGCGCTGCGCTTCGTGCCGCGATCACTCGAAACCTATGGCCAGAAGTTCCTGCAGGTCGAGACGCTGAAGCGCCTCCTCAATGGCTCGGTCGATACCGGCAGCGCTGTGCGCAATATCCTGACATCGCTATTGCGCCGTGTTGCGCAGCTGCGGCAGCCCTTGCTCGACAAGTTTTCCTTCCTGTCGCGCGAGCACGCCACCGTCCTGAAGGGCTTCAATGTCCTGAAAAATCGGGGTGTCGAGGTATCGCTGATCTATAGCGCTCAGGATATCGGGCTCGAGCATTTCAGCCTGCATTTCGGCCGCACCGGCCAGGGGCTTCAGAAATACGGCAATGCCCGGCTGACGGTCATTCCGGACGCGGATCACAATCTGACGCCTGCTCCGGCACGCGCCATTTATGTCAGGGAAATCCAGACGATGGCGCTACGGCTCGGCGCACGTCGGGGATCCGCGCAGGCGGCAACCGGCACGGCGGCTCAGGTCAAATCTCAAAAATACGTCGGCTACCAAGCGCCCTGACCTGACCAGTCGGCGCCGCATCGAGCGGCGTGTCTATCCTGGCAAAGAGCCTCACCCGGCGAAGAGCGCCGGGTGCAAGATGAAACCAGTCGTCCTCGGCGCGATAGCCCGGCAGGTCCATATGCACCGCTTGGGCAAACCGGTCGGTCTGCAGATCCAGAAACCAGTCGCTCTCGACCTGAACGGCCTTTGCCGCAATCTCGGCAACATGGAATGCCTTCGCCCTGCCGAGCGGAAAGTGAAACGCCTCGGCGACGAGGGCGCCGGTCGCGCGAGAATGCAGCCTTGCGACCGTGACGTCATGCGAGGGCGGACCGAAGCGGAAGGCATAGGTCGTGTCGAAGAAGGCGCCGAAAAGATCGGTGCAGGCGATATTCTCCTTGGCTCTGGCGCCGATCGACAATTCTCGGCGTCCGCTGACCACGGTTTGCTGTCCGTCGCGCAGGCAGGCAACACTCAGATCGAGATCCAGCGCGCTGCCCAATTCGTTGATGACGTGAATGTCGAGGCCATTCGTGCCCTCATCCGTCAACAGCACCTGCACCGGCCGGAAGGCACGTCGTAGACCGTACCAGACGGGCTTGGGCTCGCCGGTTGAATCAATCACGCCCCAGCCGGGACCCGGCAGCAGATCCTGCAGCGTCCAGACGAGTGCGCCATTGCAGCCCGAGCCGGCCCGCCGCCATTCCGCATAGGTCGCCTCGGCAACTTCACCAGTAACGGCGCGTGAGAGGTCGAGATAAAGCTCAGGGTCCTCCCGGCGAAGTATGCCGGGCTCAAATCCGTAAAGCGCATTCAGATAGTGATCGCGAACGTCCTCGAAATCCCAGGACGCGCTTCGATCCCGGGGAACGCGGGATTTCCATTGCGGGCTATGCACTGCGGGAACAGCGAGATAGCGCTCCAGCACACGCGTCTGCGGCACATGCGCGAAGGCGAGGCTCTCGGCGGCAAAGCGGACATCGGCGCGGCGGGCGTCGTCGAGCGGCCGCATATAGGCGCCGACCCCATAATAGTGCGTCACGCCGGCGTCAGGCGAAAAGGGCATCGCCCCCCCGGACGGGGAATTCACCAAATAGGGCACATCTGGACGCACCTCGGCGACGACGGCGGGAATGACCTCCTCGGTGATCGGGCTTGCCCAGTAGCGCTCGGGCAATCCGAACATGGCGGCCTGCTGGTACATTTCGCTGCCGCCGCATAGAACCGCCAGCGAGGGCGACAGGCGCGTGTCGAGAAGCAGCTGCCTGACTTCGGCCTCGACATGCCCGAGGAGCGTCTTGTCGTTCTTCGGATAGTCGAAATTGGCAAGCATGCAGTCCTGCCAGACCAGAATGCCGAGCTCATCGCAAAGGCGGAAAAAGTCCGGCGTCTCATAGGCCATGGTTCCGCCGATGCGGATCATGTTCATGTCGGCCGCCGCCGCCGAAGCGATCCAGGGCGCGTAGATTTCGCGGCTTCCGCCGAGCCGGACAATGTCCTCCGTCGTCCAGACGGCGCCGCGGCAGAAAATCCTGATACCGTTGACGATCAATGCAAAATCGCTGCCGTCGGTCCCACGATCCACTTCGATGCGGCGGAAGCCGGTTCTACCGAGATCGTGGCTCACGCCATCGATCGCGATGGACACCTCATGGAGGCGCGGCGTGCCATGCGTATGCGGCCACCACGCCTCGACATCGGCAATCCTCAGCGTCGCAACATAGTGCCCGCCGCCGTTCTGGACAAAAGTCTGCTCGAAATCGCCGCAGCGAAGCACAGCTTCCGCAATTTCACCCTCGACGAACATCGAGGCATAGAGCCGCCCTTCGCCATCGCCCGAGAGATCCGGCCTGAGTGAAAGATCGCGGATAACGACCGGTCCCGGGCGCAGGATCGAGATCGGTCGCCAGGGGCCGGCAGGCTGAATTTCCGGACACCAGCCGGGCATGTGGCCGAGCAATGTCGTGCGGACGTTCCGCAGGCCCTGCGGCGTGATCATTTGCGGTCGCCAGCGCGCCCGTGGTCCGGGCTCCGCCAATCGCGGCTCCAGCGCGCGGAAGCAGAGCGCCAGCTCGTCGCCACCCTGCAGGGTCACAGGGACATCATAGGTCTCGAACATGCTCTCCGACGAAAGGATCATGTCGCCGTTGAGAAAGACGTCGCAGAGCGTTGCCAATCCCTTGAACCGCAGCACGACATCTCCCGGCTGTTCGTCGAACAGCCGACACAGATACCAGGCATCCCTGGTATTCAGCGGATAGGGATGTTCCCGGTCGAACCGACCGGCCACTTCCAGCGCCTGGGCGACGGTTCCGGGAACGGGTGCGGGGATGAACTGCGAAGACATCGGCACGTCGGAGGGCAGCGCGCAAACGCCTTCCTCCGTCAGCACCAGATTCCACCCCTCGCTGAGCGGCCTTTCGTCAGCGCCAATCCCAGCCAAACGCCCCTGCATCTCGATGTCCCCGGCTCAGACTCGCTTTTCGAGTAACCCCATCATCGCATCCCACGCATCGGCCGCCGGATCAAGAGCCGTCTGCAGCGGATCGAACTTCTTGCGGGTCACGGCGCGCGCCAGCTGGAATTGGACGGATTTCGCCACTTCGGAAATCCGCCGTGCCTGCTCCGCCGCATCGCCGAACTCGCGCGACAGCCAGTCGAGATGGGTGCCGGCAAGCTCGAAATTGGCGCCGAGCTGGCGAAGCGTGTTGAAGGCATATTTATGGAAGAAGCCGAAGGGCCGTTCCGCAACTGCCTCGACCTGGCCCGGAAAGACGGCAGCGAAGGCGCGGATCGGATTGGCGGCAGGACGGCGAGCAAAATGGAAGGCGAGCAGCCGGCGCGCGGTCTCGCGGATATCGTCTTCGCTTGGGCTTGCATCCGGAAACTTCGCAAATTCCGTATAGGGCAGGAACGGCAGATCTTCCGCGGTCAGATGCAGCTGGAACAGGCCGTCGAAATCCTCGCCCGAGAGATGGAAGAAACCGCCATTGTGGAAATAGTCGAGCTCGCGCTTTTCCATGTCCAGCCGGTTGATGGCGACCGTCGTCTTGCCGTGCTCGCGGCGATAGCCGACGCCCTGCGTATCGGGCATGAAATAGGAATCCATCTCGACGAGGCAGAGCCGGCCGCGACCGATCTGTTCGGCGACATGCCGCTCGATGCGATCGTAAATGGCAAGCTCGGTGCAGCGGATACCGTAAAGCGCTTCGAGATCTTCCAGGGACACCTTGAAGAAGGTGAACTGATCGCCTTCGAAATCCTGCCCCATCGTGAAGCCGAGCATGGCTTCCGGCGGCAGCTTCAGGCTGTTCAGCACCTCGATCCAAAGATCGATATAGCAATTGGTTTCCGGCCACATGCGCTCGCTGTCGTGCAGCGCATGTGGCGAATAGGCGTCGGGCGCAAGCCCTGCAAAGACGGAAGCCATCGGCAGATCAGCCCCAGAGCGCCTTGCGGACGCTCTTCGGCCATGCCTTCACGTCGAGGCCGTGATGATGGAACAGCGCCAAGGCAATGCGCTCGAGGCCGAAGCCGACGCAGGCCGTATGGGCGACGCTGCCGTCTTCGAGGTTCAGGCCCCACTTCAGGCCGAAACTGTCCTGATGGTAGTTGAAGCTCATGCAGGCGGTCGGCTTGGCGGTCGAGGTGATCGGGATCAGGAGCTCGAACTTCAGGTTCTGGTCGCGCTGGTTGTTGACCAACATTTTGCCGGCGCGACCGAAGAACGGGTCGTTCGCGACATCGATTTCGACTTCAAGGCCGACCGACTTCATCATCTCGACGCCGCGATCCATCCAGCTTTGGCGGAATTCGGTGACATGCTGCTCGGTGCCCATGCAGACATATTCGCGCATGCGGAACAGCTGCTGGCGAGCCGGATCCTTGGACGGCTCATGGCGGAAGCAATAGGACTGCAGGTCGTAGAGACCACCGCCCGCCGGCAGCTTGCCGCGCTTGGCAACTGTCGGATAGAGCGGATAGCAGGCGGCCGGCGTCAGCACGATTTCGGTCGCTTCCTGGCCCTTCGTCCAGTCGTCGCCGACTTCCATGCATTTCAGCAGGCTCATATGATCCATTTCACTGCCGCAGAAGCTGTGCACCGTGCCGGCGAGCTGCGGAAAGCTCTTCATGTAGCCGCTCTTCTCGAAGATCTCGCGGTTCATACCCGGGGGAAAGCGAATGGCTTCCGCGCCGTCGGCGCCGCCGAACTTGTCGATCAGCCGCTCGAAGGCAACGATGACATCTTCGAACTGGCCGCTGCGGCCATAGAGACCGTCAACACCCGTGTCGATGAGAAGACCGGATTCGAAGAGGCGGTCGAGAAACGAATTCTGCATATCCATGGCGATTATCCCAGAAGGCTAGTGTCTTGCTTATGGACGAGCAGCATGGTCGACGTGTTGCCGAGAATGCGGTCGTTCGAGATCATCAGTTGAGCGGAATGTGCGTCGCGCAGGTGGCGACCGAGGCTGTAGGGTGTACCGTTCTTGTAGCCCATAATGCCGCAGATCAGCATGGCGTGGTTGATGATCGGCAGGATCATCTCCGACGATGCGATCTTGACGTTGTTCATGGCGACGGCAAAGGCCATCGAAGACAGCCGGTCGGCATCCGCCTTGGCTTCCTCATAGACCTTCAGGCCGGCCACGACATTCGACTTGACCATCTGCAGCAGGCTGGAGACCTCAGCCAGGCGCAACGCACCGGGCGGCTGCTGGCCGGGCGACTTGCGGGCCGCGGCCCGAACGAAAGCCTGGGCGCGGGCAACGGCGTCGGCCGCGATCCCGTACCATACGCCGCTCCAAAGCAGGTGCGAGCTGGCCAGCATCGACTGTGCCGCGATCTCGGCAAAGGGTTTTGGTAGGATCTGTTCGGCCGGCGCTTCGCCTTTGAACAGGAAGCCGTCGGAACAGGTGCCGCGCATGCCGAGCGTGTTCCACTCGACGGTGCGATCGATCGTGTACTGGTCCTTCAGGAAAACGGTCAGAACCTGGTCGGACGATGCCGCGTCAGCATGGGCGCGCGAAGTGATCAGGATGGCATCGGCGTGTGCGCCGTAGGAGATGACGGTCGCGTCCTTTTCCAGGAAGCAGCGGCCGTCCTCGACGCGGATGGCGCAGATGCTGTTGCGCAGATTGCCGCCGATGCCGCCTTCCGTCGTGGAGGAGGCAAGCAGCAGCTGGTCGCGGGCAACGCGGCGCATGAATTCGCGATGCCAGTCGCTCGCCGCGCCATGTTCGACAAGGCTCGTCAGCTTGATGTGATGCATGGCAAAGACCATGGCGCTTGCTGCGCAGGCCTGGCCGAGGATCGAGCAGAGCTCGGCGATCTCGGTGATCGAGGTTCCCTCGCCGCCCAATTCCGATGCGATCTGGATCGACAGGAGCCTTTCCGCGCGCATGGCGTCGACCGCCTCGCGCGGAAACCGACCGTCGGCATCGACGGCGTCAGCATGTTTGGCCGCGATCGCTGCGACGCGCGCGGCACGGGTCGACAAGTCGTCCCTGGACGACCCGTTGTCCTCGGCCATCGTCATCGCGACGCTCATCAGGCGACCTTTCTGGAATTCAGGATCAGGTCCACCGTTTTTTCGATGGCAGCGATGCTGGCAAAGGATTTGCGGTTCAGCAGATTGTCCGGAAACTCGATGTCGAAGGCTTCCTCGATGCCGAGCATCAGCTGGACGGACGCAAAGGAGGAAAGTCCGGTTGCATAAAGATCCGCATCGTCAGCGATCTGGTCGACCGCGACAGGCAGGCCGCCAAACTTTACCAACAGTTCGCGAATGGTCTCATTCATCCCGTCATCCTCCGACAATCCAAGGCAGGAAATCTCACAAAGGGCGTAACAGCCCGCCATATTCTGAGTTGTCTTTTAGCGACGAAAACAGAAAATTCCGCTAAATGTCTTAGTTAAATATGGATAAGAGATTCAGGGCTAATTTTAGCAATGCGTACCATGAGGAAGCATTAGAACTTTCAATAATATACTGAAAGAGCTTTGTTTTTAGAATATGCGCCGAGGCTTTTGCAAGCTGCGCGGCAGAAGGGGAGACCACCCCATTCGCGGCCCGGTCGAAAAAATATAAGCAGAGCTTAGTTTTATTCCGGAGCGACCTAAAGCCATAGGTTGTCTAAGGAAAGCGCTCGTCGATTATTCGTGCGGGGGATAGATATGCTCAGCGCCGCGATAATCGGAAACGGAATAGCAGCCTTCGGCAACCTCGCGGACGGCGCTCTCGCCGATGACGGCCTTGCCGTGGCCGCCAGGGATATCGAGGATATAGGTGGGCTGGCACAGACCGGAGATGCGGCCGCGCAAGCTTGCGACGAGTGCCTGGCCCTCCGCAATCGTCAGGCGGAAATGGCTGGTTCCCGGTGCGAGATCTGGATGATGCAGGTAATAGGGCTTGATCCGCGCCTCGACGAAGGCCCGCATCAGTGCTGCCAGCACATCGACATCGTCATTGACGCCCTTGAGCAATACCGACTGGCTGAGCATGACGATGCCGGCATCCACCAATCTGCCGCAGGCGGAGCGTGCCTCGTCGGTCAGCTCGCGCGGATGATTGGCATGCAGCGCCACATAGACCGACTTGCCGCTCGCCTTCAAAGCCGCGATCAGCGCGGTATCGATCTTCTGCGGATCAACGACCGGCACGCGCGTGTGGAAACGGACGATCTTCACATGATCGATCGCAGCCAGCCTTAGCATGATCTCTTCGAGCCGCCGCGGCGACAGGATCAGCGGATCGCCGCCGGTGAGGATGACTTCCCATATTTCGGAGTGAGCGCGGATATAGTCGAGCGCGCCGTCCAATGCATCCGCATCGAGCGTGCCCAGCCCCTGCGGCCCGACCATCTCGCGGCGAAAGCAAAACCGACAATAGACCGGGCAGACATGGACGGCCTTGAGCAAGACGCGATCGGGGTAGCGATGCACAATCCCCTCGACCGGACTATGCGCATGATCGCCGATCGGATCGGCCCGCTCTTCCGGCGCCAAAACGAGTTCGGCAGCGTCGGGCACGAATTGCCGGGCGATTGGGTCTTCCGGATCGGCCCGATCGATCAGTTTTGAAACCGTGGGCGTCAGCGCAACCGCGTAGCGCGATGCGACGGCCTCCAGTGCGGCAACGTCGCGCCCCTCGAGCAGGCCGGCCTTGTCAAGATCGTCGACGGATTTGATCGGACGGATGACGTTCACGAACCATACTCCGCAACGGGCGCCCACAGCACCTGGTCGATCCGGGAGGCGCCTGTCGCCAGTATGACAAGCCGATCGAAACCGAGCGCGATACCGCTGGCCTCGGGCATGATCTCAAGCGCGTTCAGGAAATCCTCGTCGATCGGATAGGTCTCGCCGTAGATTCGCGCCTTCTCCGCCATCTCGATCTCGAACCGCCGGCGCTGCTCGGCGGGATTGGTGAGCTCGCCGAAACCATTGGCAAGCTCGACCCCGCAGGCATAGAGCTCGAAGCGCTCAGCCACGCGCGGATCGCGCGCCGAGGGACGGGCAAGCGCCGCCTCGGATACCGGATATTCATCGAGGATCGTCGCCTTCCCGAAGCCGAGATTGGGCTCGATCTTTTCCACCAGCGCACGGCTGAAGAGATCGGCCCAATGATCGTCCTCCGCAACGCGCAGGCCCGCGCGTTTAATTTCCGAGGCGAGATGCGGGCGGTCCGTCGAGCCATCCGCGGCAACCGATGAAAGCAGGTCGATGCCGGCATAGCGATCGAAAGCCTCGGCGACACTGATCCGGTCGATACCTGAAAACGGATCGACGACGTGGCCGCGATAGGTCAGCACCTTCGCCTTCATCGTTTCCGCAGCTAGGGCCAGGATGCGCATGCAATCCATCATCAGGCTCTCGTAGCTCTCGCCGGCGCGATACCATTCGAGCATGGTGAACTCCGGATGGTGCAGCGGCCCGCGCTCGCGATTGCGATAGACATGGGCAAAGCAGGCGATGCGCTGCTCGCCGGCGGCCAGCAGCTTCTTACAGGCAAATTCCGGCGATGTGTGCAGATAGAAGGGTGCGGCCTGTCCATCCGTCGTCAGAGCCTCGGTCGCAAAAGCATGCAGATGCGCCTCGTTGCCGGGGGAGACCTGCAGCGTCGCCGTATCCACCTCGATGAAGTCCTCGCGCGCGTAATAACCACGCAGCGCTGCTTGGATCGCATTGCGCCCGATGAGGAAGGGGCGCCGATCCGCATGGACAGATGGGGTCCACCAGGGTGAGGCGCCTGCGCTCGTTGCCTTCATTGCAAGCTTTCTTCGAGGGATCGGCCGGGATGGGGGTGGCTATTTCCCCGATTTTAGGTTAGTTGCGCCCCCAAGAAAACATCACAGACGTCTTGAGGAATATTTTCGACTGTCCTCTACGACGCAAGAAGCAGAGTTACAAGGAAGTCTTATGGTCAAGGTCATCGCCTCTTCCGTCCGCAAGGGCAACGTTCTCGACGTGGACGGCAAGCTCTACGTCGTTCTTACCGCCGCAAACTTCCATCCCGGCAAGGGCACTCCGGTGACACAGGTCGACATGCGCCGCATCGTCGATGGCGTGAAGGTTTCCGAGCGCTGGCGCACGACAGAGCAAGTCGAGCGCGCCTTCGTCGAAGACGTCAGCTTCCAGTACCTCTATGAAGACGGCGAAGGCTTCCACTTCATGAACCCGGCCACCTACGATCAGGTCGTCGTCGACGTGGAAACCATGGGCGACCAGAAGGCCTACCTGCAGGAAGGCATGTCCTGCATCCTTTCGATCCACGAAGGCATCCCGCTGGCGCTCGAACTGCCGCGCCATGTGACGCTCGAGATCATGGAGACCGAGCCGGTCGTGAAGGGTCAGACGGCATCGTCTTCGTACAAGCCGGCGATCCTGTCGAACGGCGTCCGCACCATGGTTCCGCCGCACGTCAGCGCCGGTGTCCGCGTCGTCATCGCAACGGAAGACAATTCCTACGTCGAGCGCGCCAAGGACTGAGTTCGGTCCCAGCCGATAAAATCAAAACGCCTCGGATGTTGCCATCCGGGGCGTTTTCTTTTGCAATCTCTGACAGGCGTTTCTGTCGATCGCTATCGCCGCGGCATCTTCGCACCGCCAATGGCGACGGGCTCGTGGAAACTTCTTCTCCTCGCCGCCGCAGTGGGCGTAATCGCGGCCGAGGGCCTGCTGCGAGCGGCAGCGCCCACAACCGGTGGCACCAGCGCCTGCAGATGCAGGACCCGCGGGGACAGCACTTCCAGATAGGCTTCGGACCGGCCGATATAGACCATGGTCGTATCCTTCAGGTCAGCCAGTCCCTTAACCAGCCTTTCCTGGATATCGGGCTCCAGCCCTTCCAGCGTTTCGTCCAGCACGATCCAGCTCGGTTTTGCAAGCATGGCATGGGCGAAGCCAACGGCTTTCTGCTCGTCGGTATCCAGCATCCGATCCCACCGCGCCTTGGTATCGAGCTTTCCCTTCAATCGTCCGAGGCCCACCTTATCAAGTGCTGCTTCGAGCTCCTCATCCTTATAGAGGGTGGCGTCTTCGGGGAAGGACAGGGCTTCTCTCAAGGTGCTGCCCGCCACATAGGCCGTATGCGGAATGAACAGCATCTTCTCCATGGGCGGCAGGTCGATCTCGCCCTTGCCGCAATGCCATTCCCCTGCAAGCGACTGGAACAGCAGCTTGCGGTTCACGCCGTGATCACCGTTGACCATGACGCGCTCGCCCGCCGCAATGGTGACTGTGCCTTCCCGGATGCGGAAGCCGTTTTCCACGAGATCGTCTGTTGTCTTCGTGGAAATCTCCAGATCCTTGAGCGTCAGCGAATTGTCCGACGACTGCTGGATGGCGATCGTGTTCGGCATATTGGCATTGCCCTGATCCATATCGAGCACGGCCTGCCGGAAATCCGTGACACGCATCAGCGTCGCCCGCCATTCTGCGATCGGACCGAAGTTTGCGACATACCAGCGCAATGCCGTATTGACCTGGTTGAAGGCGCCGACGGCAACCATCAGCTGGCCGAGCGTAAGGCCGCCGGAGAAATAGGCGGGTGCAGCCACCAGGATCGGGATGACGAGAACCATCCAGCCATAGCTCGCCGAAACCCAGGTCAGGTTCGTGTTGGCAATCGCCAACTGGCGGATGATCGCTAGGACCGCGGAAATATCGACATTGATGCGCCGGCGCTCGTTTTCCTCACCGCCTGCGATCGTGATCGCCGACATGTGCTCGCTGGCATGCATCAGCGAAAAACGAAGCTCGGCCTCTTTGGAATAGCGTTCGGCATTGAGCCTCACCAGCTTGCGGCCGACGACCTGGCTCAGGAAGGAGGCCGAAGCGGCGTAGAGGATTGCCGCCCAGACCATGTAGCCCGGGATGGAGAAGCTGCTCTTGCCGAAATGGAAGATGAAACCGGAAGAGAGCTGCCAGAGGACGCCGATGAAGCTGATGAGGAGAATGGTGGACTGCACCAGCCCGATCGCCAGGCTCGTCGAGCTTTCGGCGAGATTGCGCGCATCTTCATGCAGCCGCTGGTCGGGGTTGACACCGATCAGCCCGGACGAACTCAAACGCAGCGCGCGCTTCTTCTGGAGCCACTGGTCGACGAGGTCGCGGGCAAGGCCCTCGCGCATGTAGAGCGCGGCCATCAGGTTGAACCAGGCTTGAATGACGTTGAGAACCAGCAGCGAGCCGGCAATTATGCCGAAAACACCGAGCTGGTGGAAGAATGCCGGCAGGTCACGCCGGGCGAGGGAATCGTAGAACGGGGCATTCCACTCGTTTAGCATGACCTGAACGTAGGCAGTGATGAAAATGACGGCAAACAGGGCAACGACGATCAGTATAAGCTTGACCCGCACACTGGAACTCCAGAAGGCGGAAAACATCATCCTCAGTCGATCGAGGGTGCTCAACTCATATCCGACGCGATCATCCCCCTGGATACTTGGCTTGGCTTGGGTATCAACGGCCATCAACACTTCCCTGCAATACTCATCCCCTCAGATAGTCATGGCCGTCACGCATGTCCATCCATGCGACACAGGAACGCTCGTAGCGCCAGCGATCCAGCCCTTGACCGCCTCCTCCTTCATCAAATGTGCGCCTCAAACCTTTAGGAAGTCTTCCAAACCGGTTCAGGACACAGGCCGGCACTTTCGCCGGTCTTTGGCTTCATCCGTTCCAGGTCAAGGTCGCCCCCCGACTTTGGCCCAAAGCCTTCCTCGAATACGCGAAGGGTATTTTACCGATCGCGAACCAACAACACCTGCTACTATAACCGAAAAGCTCGGCGATGGGAGACTTTCTCTCCCCTCAAAAATGCTTACTCCCGTAAGGGAAAGCACTAGCCTCTTTCTCCAGCCGACCGGGAAACAGGTTACATGAGCCAGCGAATCCCCTGTTGATTCGTGGCCCAGTCGGCGTTATCTATTGTTTTCCGTGGTGATTTGGCCGGCCGGCTTGCAGCCACGTTAAAAAATTCGCTAAAGGGCCGCGCGTGCGGACCGGTAGCGATTCTTGATCGCCGCCGGTTTTTTATTTTGTCGAGTGTTGCACAATGCCCATAAAGATCCCCGATACGCTGCCCGCTTTCGAAACGCTCCAGAACGAGGGCGTCAGGGTAATGACTGAAACGGTGGCGTTCCGTCAGGACATTCGCCCGTTGCAGATCGGGCTGCTCAATCTCATGCCGAACAAGATCAAGACCGAGGTACAGATGGCGCGCCTCGTCGGCGCCTCGCCGCTGCAGGTCGAGCTGTCGCTGATCCGTGTCGGCGCCCACAAGGCAAAGAATACCTCGGAAGAACACCTGCTCGCCTTTTACCAGACCTGGGAAGAGGTGAAGCACCGCAAATTCGACGGCTTCATCATCACCGGCGCACCGATCGAGCTGCTGGACTATGAAGACGTGACCTATTGGAACGAGATGCAACAGATTTTCGAATGGACCGAGACCAACGTCCATTCGACCATGAACGTCTGCTGGGGCGCGATGGCGGCGATCTACCATTTCCACAAGGTGCCGAAATATACGCTGAAGGAAAAGGCCTTCGGGGTCTACCGCCACCAGAACCTGAAGCCGTCCTCCGTCTATCTCAACGGCTTTTCCGATGATTTCGCCGTTCCGGTCTCGCGCTGGACAGAAGTTCGCCGCACCGATATCGAGAAGGTGCCCGGCCTTCAGATCCTGATGGAGTCGCCTGAAATGGGCGTTTGTCTCGTCCAGGAGCAGGCCTGCAACCGGCTCTACATGTTCAACCATGTCGAATATGACTCGACCTCGCTGGCCGACGAATATTTCCGCGACGTCAATGCCGGCGTGCCGATCAAGATGCCGCACAACTATTTTCCGCACAACGATCCCGAGATCGCCCCGCAGAACCGCTGGCGCAGCCATGCCCACCTGCTCTTCGGCAACTGGATCAACGAGATCTACCAGACGACCTCTTACGATATCGAGAAAATCGGCAACGACCGGTCCTGATGCTATCAGGCGACCCCAGGGGTAGCGCAAACAGGCGCTACTCCTCGAAAGGCGAATTCATCAGAAAATCGACAACCGATGACGGCCTGCGGTAACCGGTCACGAACTTTTCGCCGAAATCACGGGCGAAATTGTCATAGGTCGTCTCCGGCTTCGTCTCGATAATGCAGCAGAAGCAGTCGGTGATCCGCTTCTTCATCTGCAGTCTCGGAAATGCGTCGAGGATTGCCGTCATCGTGGATGCAGGGATTTCATCGAACGCCCGTCCGCCGAAATCCAATCCTATTCCAGCCGTGCAGAGCGCAACTTCCGTCTCCTTGAACAGACCGATCGACGGTGTGGAATTGAGCGCTACGCTGTCCCAGATCAGTTGGGCTCGTCTTTCGTCGAAGCCGCGTTCGCGAACGAAGGTCCTGGCGACGTCGGCACCCTCGATCTCGAAGCGCCTCGGCCCGGTCACGCTGTCGGTCAGGCCGATATCATGCAGCAATGTCCCGACGGCAACCACTTCCGCATCGTGGTCGACCTCCCGCAATTGTCCGAGTTGTGCCGCAAACAGCCACGAGCGGACCGCGTGATTGAAAAGATAGGGTGCGGAAATCGTCTGGGCATAATCCATGGCCTGCGCGACCAGGGGCGTATCGGGCACGACAACTCCGGCGAGGACTTTTGTCAGCACGGTATTCATCACAACCCCTCCAAGGCAACGCTTGCTGTTGGATTTAAGAATAATCGCCGACAGCGTCACTCCGATTGCACATTACCGGCGCAGTTTGCTCGTTCCGGGCAAGGCCGTATTCTGACGACGAGACAATTGCGAAAAACGGCAAATAGAGGCAGGGTCCGAACACGAATTCAGCCAGGAATGGAACACGACCATGACGGAAAACACTTTGGAACGGGAAGTCTTCGGGAAAACTGCGCAGGGAGAAACCGTCTATCGCGTCAAGATATCGGGCGGCGGTCTGACGGCGCATATCATCACCTGGGGCGCCGTCATTCAGGACCTGCGCCTGGACGGTCACGACGCGCCGCTCCTCCTCGGCTTCGACAATTTCGACGACTATCCGGCCCACTCGGCCTATTTCAGCGCGACGCCGGGCCGTTGCGCCAATCGTATTGCCGAAGGTCGCTTCACGCTTGACGGGCACACTTATCAGCTCGACCTCAACGAAAACGGCGTTACCCACCTACACGGCGGCCACGACAACACCGCCAAGCGGAACTGGACCGTCGTCGAGCATGCCGCCGACCGCGTCGTCCTCAAGATCGTTGATGCCGACGGCCGCGGCGGCTATCCCGGCAATTGCACCATCCAGGCAACCTATTGGGTTCACGGCAACGGCGAATTCTCCATCACCTACGAAAGCACGACGGATAAGCCGACGCTCGCCAATCTCTGCCAGCACGCCTATTTCAACCTCGACGGCCGCGACGATGCGCTGGACCACGACATCATGATTGCCGCCGATCACTATCTGCCGACCGACGAGAGGCAGATCCCCACCGGCGATATCCCCTCAGTCGCAGGCACGCCCTTCGACTTCCGCGAAATGTCGCCGATGAAGCAGCGCTTCCAGGACGGCGAACAGGTCCTTTACGACCACAATTTCTGCTTCTCCGAGGAGCGCACCGCCAAGCGCTCGGTTATTCTGGCGCGCAGCAACAATTCCGGCGTCTCGCTGGAAGTGCGCACGACAGAGCCGGGCGTGCAATTCTATGCCGGCTTCAAGCTGAACGTTCCGGTACCGGGCCATGGCGGCCGCAGGATCGGGCCTTTTGCCGGCTTCTGCCTGGAAACCCAGATCTGGCCCGACGCCATCAATCGCGAAGGCTTCCCCAATGCCGTCCTGCGCCCCGGCGAAGTGCTGCGGCAGGAGACGGACTACATCTTCAGCAAGAACTGATCCCCAAAAGTCACGAAATACTCCGGCCGGATGCCCAGCGTCCGGCCGTTTCGTTTTCCGCTGTCATCAAAAATTCGCTTGCGAATTGGTTCTAAATAGGTTCCATTCTTAATCCATGGATAGAACCAGTTTGATAGCGGAGCTGAACAGCCGCGGCTTGCGAGATGAGACCATGACCGGTCCGCTCTACAAGCGGCTGGCGATGGCGCTGACGGGTCTCATCCAGGAAGGCCTCTTGAAGCCGGGCGCCTCCCTGCCGGGTGAACGGGATATGGCCGAAGCGCTGCAGCTTGGCCGCGTCACCGTTCGGACCGCCTATCGCGATCTGATGTCGTCAGGCGCGCTAGAAAGCCGCCACGGCAGCGGCACCTTCGTGTCGCAGAAGGTCGAACGCTTCGAACAACCACTCTGGCGGCTTTCGTCCTTTTCGGCCGACATGCGCTCCCGCGGGCGCTCGCCGGCCGCAAAGATCCTGTCGCGCACGATCGGCAAGCCGGCGCCGGAGGAAATCTTCCTTCTCGGCATCGGCATCGACGAACCGGTTCTGCGTCTCGACCGTCTGCGCCTGGCCGACGGCCTGCCGCTCGCCATTGAAAGAGCCGTCATTCCGGTCAAATTTCTCGGTGAGGATGCGGCAGGCGAAGGTTCGCTCTATGATACGCTGAGCGAGAAAGGTTTCCGCCCCGTTCGCGCCCAGCAGAGGCTGACCGCGGTGACGCTCGATCCGTCGTCCGCCGCCATTCTGGATGTTCAGCCGGGCGCGCCGGCGCTGCTCATCGAACGCGTATCCCGCCTGGAAGACCAGCGCGTCGTTGAATACACCCGCTCGCATTATCGCGGCGATGCTTATGATTTCGTTGCAGAATTGAGAATTGGAGAAGACCTATGACCCAGTCCCTGATGCTGAAGGAAGCCGGCCAATCGCCCGAAGTGGTCGCAACCCTCCTGGAGAAGGAAAGGCCGGCTTTCGCCGAGATTGCCAGACTGTTTTCCTCCGCCAGACCGTCGGTCGTCACGACCGCGGCCCGCGGTTCCTCCGACCATGCCGCCACCTTTTTCAAATATCTCTTCGAAATCTCCTGCGGCGTTCCCGTCGCATCCGTCGGGCCGTCGATCGCCTCGGTTTATGGTTCGCAATTGCACCTGAAGGGCGGTATCCACTTCACCGTCTCGCAGTCCGGCGGCAGCCCTGACATCATCGCGCTGCAGGCCGCTGCCAAGCGCGGCGGCGCAACGACCATCGCGGTCGTCAACGTGACCGACAGCCCGCTCGCAAGGGAAGCCGACATTGTGCTCGACATGAATGCCGGGCCTGAAAAGAGCGTTGCCGCCACGAAATCCTTCATCGCTTCGGTCGCCGCTCTTTCCGGCGTGACGGCTGCGATTTCGGGCTCGAAGGAATTGAGCGACGGTCTTGCACGACTGCCCCAGGCGCTCGCCGGCACGGCCAGCATCGATGGCGCGGCCGCCGAAGAGGTGCTCTTCAACGCAAGCTCGCTCTACACCGGTGGCCGCGGACCTGCGTTCGCAATCGCGCTCGAATCCGCTCTCAAGGCCAAGGAGACCTCCGGGCTGCACGCCGAAGCCTTCTCGTTGGCGGAACTGATGCATGGCCCGATGCGCCTCGTGCAGCCGGGCTTCCCCATCATCGCCTTTGCGCCCGACGACGCCGCCTTCGCGCACAATGCCCAGGCCCTGGAGCGACTGAAGGGCCTTGGCGCCACGACGGTCTCCTTCTCCAGCACCCCGCTTCCCGGCATCAACCTTTCGATGCCGTCGACCGGCAACGGCCTCATCGATCCGCTGGTATCCCTGCTCTGCTACTACCGCCTCATCGAACAGGTCACGCGCCGCAAGGGCTTCGATCCGGATAAGCCGGCTAATCTTCTGAAAGTCACGGAGACCATGTGATGCAATACAAGGTCTTTAGCGGCGCTCGCATTTTCGACGGCGAGCGCTTCCATGAGGACAGCGTTCTTGTGACGGCAAACGGACGGGTGCAGGCGATCACCGCGCCCGGCAATGCGCCGGAAGGGGCTGAGATCGTGGCGCTCGCAGGCGGCGTGCTTTCGCCGGGCTTCATCGACGCCCAGGTCAACGGCGGCGGCGGTCGCATGCTGAACGACGAGCCGTCGGCCGAATCCATGTATATCATCGCCGACGGCCATCGGCGCTACGGCACGACCGCCCTGCTGCCGACGCTGATCACCGATGTCGCAGCCGCAACGACGGCGGCAATCGAGGGTGCCATCGAAGCCGTCAAGGCCGATCGCGGCGTAGTCGGCCTGCATCTCGAAGGACCGCATCTGTCGCCAGCGCGCAAGGGCGCCCATCTTGCCGAACTGATGCGCCCGGTGGAAGACAGCGACGTCAAGGCCTTCATTCGCGCCCGGGAGGCGATCGGCACGGTGATGGTCACCATGGCGGCAGAGCAGGTAACACCACGCCAGGTACAGGCATTGAGCGAAGCCGGCGTCATCATCAGCATCGGCCATTCGGATTGCACAGCCGACGAGGCCGATGCCCGCTTCGATGCCGGCGCCCGCGGCGTCACGCATCTCTTCAACGCCATGAGCCAGCTCGGGCATCGCACCCCCGGGCTCGTCGGCGCGGCGATCGACCATCCCCAGACCTGGTGCGGCATTATCGCTGACGGCCATCACGTCGATCCGCGCGCATTGCGCACCGCCCTGCGCGGCAAGCGCGGCGAAGGCCGGCTGTTCTTCGTCACCGACGCCATGTCACTGGTCGGCTCCGACAAGGACAGTTTTACGCTGAACGGTCGAACCGTCTATCGCAAGGCCGGAGGATTCTGCTCCAAGGTCGTGCTCGCCGATGGCACGCTTGCCGGCTCCGATGTCGACATGGCGTCCACTATTCGCTACGGCGTCAGCATCCTTGAATTGCCGCTCGCCGAAGCGCTGCGCATGGCGACGTCCTACCCTGCCCGCTTCCTGCAATTGAAGGATCGCGGCCATCTGTCCTCAGGCGCAAGGGCCGACCTTGTCCATCTGAACGATGCGATCGAGGTAACGGCGACATGGATGGCCGGCGAAGCCTCCGCCTGATCCCAGCCCGAGCCGTTCGAAACCAGGAGATGACGGAATGACCGCAATCACCGATGCCTATTTCGCCAATCTCGTAGACCGGCTGGGTGTACTTCGCGAGACATTGGCCGAGCCGATGGCAAAGGCGGCTGCCGCGATCTGCGACGCTGCCCGTGCCGACCGGCGCGTTTACGTCTTCGGCACCGGCCATTCGCATATGCTGGCCGAGGAAGTACACTACCGGGCGGGCGGCCTTGCCTTCACCATCCCCGTTCTGGTGGGGTCGGCAATGCTGCACGAGGGCGCCGTCATAAGCTCCGTCTACGAGCGGACCGAAGGATTGGTGCGCCCGGTGCTGGAGCGATACGGCATGCAGCCGGGCGACGTGCTGATCATCGCCTCCAATTCCGGCGTCAACGCCGCGCCGATCGAGGCGGCGGACTATGGTCGCGAAATCGGCGCCAAGGTCATCGGCATCACCTCGGTTGCCTATTCGAGCGCCATCGCCAACGGCCGGCGCAGGCTCGCCGACATTGCCGACATCGTCTTCGACAACGGGCTTCCACCCGGCGATGCCGTGATCGATTTGCCGGGAAGCGATCTGAAGGTCGGGCCGGTCTCGACCGCAATCGGCGTGACCGTGCTCAACGCCGTCTTCGCCGAAGTTGCAGCCCAGCTTTCCAGCGACGGAAACCCGCCGATCTACCTCAGCGCCAACATGCCCGGCGCCAAGGAAATCAATCAGGCGCTGGTCAAAAAGTACCGTCCGCGCAACCCGCATCTTTGAGAGTTGCTCTGATATTGAAAAGGCCGGCTCAAAGCCGGCCTCGTCCAAATCAAGCTTGCGACGTTCCACCCCGCCCAGGTCAGTGCCTAGGTCAGGCCGCAGCCTCTTCGGCCTCGGCCTTCTTCTCCACCGGCTTCCGCCCCCTTCTCAGGATCACGTAGAAGACCGGGGTCAAGAACAGGCCGAACAGGGTTACGCCCAGCATGCCGGAGAACACGGCCGTGCCGAGCGACTGGCGCATTTCCGCGCCCGGTCCCGTCGCGATCGCCAGCGGCAGAACGCCGAAGATGAAGGCGAAGGCCGTCATCAGGATCGGCCGCAGGCGCAGATGGCTGGCCTCGACGGCGGCCTCGACCGCATCCTTGCCCTCCTCCTGTGCCTGACGCGCGAATTCCACGATCAGGATCGCGTTCTTCGCCGCAAGGCCGATCAGCACGATCAGGCCGATCTGCGTCAGCACGTTATTGTCCATCCCGCGCAGGTAGACGCCGATCAGCGCCGCCAAGACGGCAAGCGGCACGATCAGGATGATCGCCAGCGGCAAGACCCAGCTTTCATACTGCGCCGCCAGCGCCAGGAAGACGAAGATGACCGACAACGCAAAGATATAGATCGCCGTATTGCCGGTATGGGTTTCCTGATAAGCAAGCTCCGTCCATTCGAAGGTCGTTCCCGGCGGCAGGATGTTGCGCGCCAGTTCCTCCATCTTGGCAATCGCCGTGCCGGTCGCGACGCCGGGCGCCGGATTGCCCTGCAACGGCACCGAGACATACATGTTGTAGCGCTGCACCAAGGCCGGACCGCTGGAATCCTGGATGTCGACAAGCGTGCCGAGCGGAACCAGCGCACCGGTCGCCGAACGCACTTTTAGCGTCAACACATCGTTGGGATCCATGCGGAACTGTTTGTCCGCCTGGGCGCGCACCTGGTAGACACGGCCAAAGGCGTTGAAGTCGTTGACATAGGAAACGCCGAGGTTGATCGACAGCGTATCGAAGATGTTCGGGATCGGAACATTGAGCAGCCGTGCCTTGTCGCGATCGATCGCCAGGTAATATTGCGGGCTGGAATCGGAGAAAGTGGTGAAGACGCCGGTCAGGCCCGGCGTCTGGTTCGCCGTTACCATCAGTTGCCGCGCCAGACCGAGAGCGCGTGTCATGTTGGAATTATCGAGATCCTCGATCTGCATCTTGAAGCCGCCGGAATTGCCGACGCCACGCACCGAGGGCGGTGGAATGGCGATGATGAAGGCTTCCTGGATACTCTGCAGCTTTCCATAGAGTTCGCCGATGATCTTCGTCGCCGTATCGCCGTCCTTTAGGCGTTCCGAGAAGGGCTTGAACGGAGCGAAGACGACACCGGCATTCGAAGCATTGGTGAAGGTCGCGCCGCTGAACCCTGCGAACTCGACCGCATTGCCGACGCCAGGCGTCGCCTTGACGATATCGGCGACGCGTTTGACCACGGCATCCGTGCGTTCCAGCGACGCACCATCAGGCAACTGCACGACGACGATCGCATAGCCCTGGTCCATGGTCGGAATGAAGCCCGAAGGCACCTTCGTGCCCATGAACCATGTCGCGCCAAGCAGGCACAGGAAGACGAGGAAGGAACAGGCAAGGCCGAGGAAGCTGCTCACCATGTGACGCACGATCCAGGAATAACCCCGGCTCATCCGGTCGAAACCGCTGTTGAAACCGTTGGCGAGCGCCCGGCCGAAGCGGGAGAACGGATCCTGACGCAGCCGGTGATGATCATGCGCTCGCAGCAGGATCGATGCCAGTGCCGGCGAGAGCGTCAGCGAATTCAGCGCCGAAATCGCGGTCGCGATCGAGATCGTCACCGCGAACTGCCTGTAGAACTGCCCAGTGATGCCAGGGATAAAAGCTGTCGGAACGAAGACGGCGATGAGCACGAGCGAAATGGCGATGACGGCCGTTCCCACCTCGTTCATGGTCACATGCGCCGCTTCCTTCGGCGTCATCCCCTTTTCCAGATTTCGCTCGACGTTCTCCACCACGACGATTGCGTCGTCCACCACGATACCAATCGCAAGCACTAGGCCGAACAGCGTCAACATGTTGAGCGAAAAGCCGAAGGCGAGCAGGAATGCGAAGGTGCCGATCAGGGATACGGGGATCGCGATGATCGGAATGAGGGCGGTACGCCAGGATTGCAGGAAGACCAGCACCACGATGGCGACGAGAATGGCCGCTTCACCAATGGTCCGATAGACTTCGAAGATCGAGTCGGAGATGAACTCTGTCGTATCGTAGACGATGCGATATTCCAGCCCTGGCGGAAAATCTTTCGACAAATCGCCAATCATCCCCTTGATCTGTTTGGCGGTATCGAGCGCGTTTGTGCCCGGGCGAGCGAAAATGCCGAGCGCGACGGCCGGTTTATTGTCGAGATAGCTGTTGGTGACGTAATCCTGCGCGCCGAGTTCGATGCGAGCAATATCCTGCAGTTGCACCAGCCGCCCCGATGCCGTCGACTTCACAATGACATAGCGGAATTGCCGCGCGTCGGAAAAACGCCCTTCCGTTCGCACCGTATATTCGAAGGCATTGGCCTCGGTTGCCGGCGGAGCGCCGATCGAGCCGCCGGAGACCTGCACGTTCTGGTCCCGCAGCGATTGCACGACGTCTGAAGACGTCATCTGGTAGGCGGAAAGCTTTTCCGGATCGAGCCAGATACGCATCGAGTATTGCCGCTCGCCGAAGATCTGCACATCGCCAACACCTTCGAGGCGTACGAGCTGGTCACGGATGCGATTGCGCGCATAGTTGGAGACGTAGAGCTGGTCGTAGCGGTCATTCGGCGACAGGAGATGGATGACCATCATCAGGTCTGGCGAGCTCTTATCCGTCGTCACGCCGAGGCGCTGCACTTCTTCGGGCAAGCGCGGCAGCGCAATCGAGACGCGGTTCTGAACAAGCACCTGCGCCTTGTCGAGATCGGTTCCGAGCTTGAAGGTCAGCGTCAGCGACATGGACCCGTCCGATGTGGAGTAGGACGACATATAAAGCATGTCTTCCACGCCGTTGATCTGCTGTTCCAGCGGCGTTGCAACGGTATCAGCGATGGTCTGGGAGTCCGCACCCGGATAGGAGGTGCGCACGACGATGGTCGGTGGCGCGATTTCCGGATATTGCGAGACCGGAAGCTGCGTGTAGGCAATCGTGCCAACCACCAGCAAAATAATGGCAATGACCGACGCGAAGATCGGTCGGTCGACAAAGAAGTGAGCGAATCTCATTGCGCCGCTCCCGTATCTTCCGCTGCAGCCGATTCCGGCGGCGCGTTGGTGCGTTCCTTCGGCAGATCGGTCATTGTCGGCGTTACCTTGCCACCCGGACGGGCGCGAAGAATGCCGTTGACGATGATGGTCTCATCGCCGGTCAGACCGGAGCGTATGACGCGATATCCATAAAGCCTCGGCCCGAGACGGACGGACTTGGTGCTAACAGTGCCATCTTGACCGACGACGAAGACCACACGTTCATTCTGGTCCGAACCGATCGATTCATCAGGAACGAGGACCGCGCGGTATGTATTCGAACCGGAAATATCGACGCGTCCGAAAAGCCCCGGCTGCAACACAAAATCCGGATTGGCGAAACTGGCACGGACGCGCATCGTTCCCGATTCAGAATCGACGCGGTTTTCGGCAAAGTCCAGCTTCCCCTTGAAGGTCGTTCCAGCTGCATCGCCGATGCGCACGGTGACATCGAGGCCGCCGCCACCCTGTTGAAGGTCGCTGCCGCGAGAGCGCGCGGTTGCGGCATAGTTCAGCATGCGACGTTCATCGACATCGAAGTAGAAGTCGATCGGGTCGAGCGCGACAATGGTCGTCAGCACCGTTTGATCGGCCTCGACGAGATTGCCGGTCGAAATCAGATGACGATCGATGCGCCCGCTGAGCGGCGCGGTGATCTTGCTGTAGTCGAGATCGAGTTGGGCACGCTCCAAAGCCGCTTGCGATCCACGAACATTCGCCTGGCTTGAGAGCAGGTCACGCCGGCGGTCATCAAGGGTGGAGGCCGATTGGCTACCGGTCTGCGACAAGGACTCTGTACGGGAAAACTGTGCCTGGGCGTAGGTCAGTGCCGTATTGGCGATTTCCAGCGTCGCCTTTGCTTGATTGAGCGCCGTTAAAAAGGGCCGCTGGTCGATGACGAAGAGTAGGTCGCCCTGTTTGACCAGCGCACCATCGCTAAAATGAATCTCCTGCAGATAGCCCCCCACCCGCGAGCGGACCGAGACCTCTTCCCGTGCCTGGAAGCGACCAATGAATTCGTCATTGTCGACCACGTCGCGAACGACAGGCTTGGCAACCGTGACAGGAGGAGGTGGGGCATTCTGGGCAAGAACGGCCGAATTCAGGATAAGGGCGGTAGAAAAACCAAGCAGCGTAGATCTCAAGACATCAGGCTTCATGCGTATCCCCTTTGCAAGCAGCCGGGAGCATAATTCCCGGCACCATCGACGACATGCAGTCTATTTCGATCCGAGGACAATCAACGCACGTAAGGCCAGCGTCAGCACCAGTTCAAACGTCAATGGTGTTAGCGGCTGAAAATCAAATTCTTGAAAATTATGTATTTTGCTTCCTGACCCCCAAGAAGCAAACGCCTCGATCGCATCTGCGATCATGCGCATTCTTTGACCGAAGTAAATAGGAAAGCAAGCCGATTGCCGGCACCGGCCTCGGTGATCCGCTGGTGTCTAAGCCTGAAAAACCCGCAATTCCGAGGGCACGGCGGCAAGCTGTCCGGTCCTGCGGCTGGCGGCATATTTCAGTGTTTCGCGGACAACGCGCGGCGTGATGGGCTTATGCACGACGCCGAGGGTCCCCTCCACGCCTCCTGAAACGGCTTCGGGATTGGCGGTCATGAAGATGACGGCAATGCCTTTTTCCGCGAGCTTTCGGCCGATTTCGGGACCGGTAGCGCCATCGGACAGATTGATATCTACGAGGGCTATATCGGCCAGCGGTGCCGCTGCCAGCGCCCGGTCCGCGCTGTTGGCGATCCCGACGACATCGAGGCCACAACTCGTGATAACATCTTCAAGATCAAGCGCGATCAAAAATTCGTCTTCGACGATTAGTACTTTCTGATTCACAACTACATCCTTCCGCCGGCGACGCACGACCTCTGCCGACATGAGGCAAATTCGCTTCGGAAATGACCTGCTTAGAGGTCCATATGGCTATGCAGCGTAATCTGATATAGCGGAAAATGTTCCATCGGGAAACATATTTTCGTTGATTAACCGCCTGTTAACTATGAAGAATCGGGATTTCAGCCTTCGAGCTCTTCCCTGAGCATCTCCAGCTCCAGCCATTCTTCCTCCATTTTGATCAGGCTGTCGCGAAACTTCTCCATCTCGGCTGCAAGCCTGTTGAAGGTCGTGGGATCCTTGGTGAAAAGGGCAGGATCGGCCATCTTTTTCTCGCGCGCGGCAATCTCCGCCTCCGCCTTGGCCATCTCCTTCGGCAGGTTTTCGAGCGCGAATTTCTGCTTGAACGAGAGCTTTCCCTTACCCTTGGAAGCGTCGGCTACCGGCGCCGTCGTGTCGGATGCCTTGGGCTTTTCGGCGGCCTTCTCGGCCTTCCTTCGCTCGTCGGCGGCACCCTTGCGCTGCGCCAGCATGTCGGTATAGCCGCCGGCATATTCGATCCAGCGTCCATCGGGCGCGTCGGGATTGGCCGGCGCAATGGTCGAGGTCACGGTGCGATCGAGAAAATCGCGATCGTGGCTGACGAGGATGACAGTGCCGCTGAAACCGGCAACGATTTCCTGCAGCAGATCCAGCGTCTCGATATCGAGATCGTTGGTCGGCTCGTCGAGGATCAGAAGGTTCGTCGGCCGCGACAGGATGCGTGCCAGCATGAGACGCGCCCGCTCGCCGCCGGAAAGGTTCTTGATCGGCGTGCGTGCCTGTTCTGGCTGGAAGAGAAATTCCTTCATGTAGCCGGTCACATGGCGCTGTTCGCCATTGACCAGCAGGTTTTCGCCGCGCCCGTCCGTCAGGTAATTGGCAAGCGTATCGTTCGGATTCAGATCCTCGCGCTTCTGATCGAGCGTCGCGATTTCAAGATTGGTGCCGAGCTTGACCGTCCCGCTGTCAGGCGTGAGCTGGCCGGTCAGCATCTTGAGAAGCGTCGTCTTTCCCGCACCGTTCGGCCCCACCAGACCGATGCAATCCCCTCGGTGGACGCGGATCGAGAAGGGCGCGACGATCGTCCGGTCGCCATAGCTCTTGACGATCTTCTCCGCCTCGATGACCAGCTTGCCGGATTCCTGCGCATCCGAGGCCGAGGCCTGCACCGAGCCTTGCGGCCCCTTGTGCCCGCGATACTGCGCCCGCATGCCCTGCAGCTCACCGAGGCGGCGCATGTTGCGTTTGCGCCGGGCCGTCACGCCGTAGCGCAGCCAATGTTCCTCGCGCTCTATCGCCTTGCCGAGCTTGTGCTGTTCCAGCTCCTCGGCCTCCAGCACTTCGTCGCGCCAGGCCTCGAAGAAAGCGAATCCCCGGTCGAGCCGCCGTGACGTGCCGCGATCAAGCCAGACGGTCGCGGTCGAAACCTTTTCCAGAAAACGGCGGTCGTGCGAGATGAGGACGAGAGCACTGCGCGTCTTCTGTAGCTCGCCTTCCAGCCATTCGATGGTCGGCAGGTCGAGATGGTTGGTCGGCTCGTCCAGCAAAAGGATATCCGGTTCTGGCGCCATGACGCGTGCCAGGGCCGCCCGGCGGGCCTCGCCGCCCGACAGCATCGTTGGATCTTCCTCGCCGGTCAGGCCGAGATGAGACAGAAGGTAGGTGACGCGATAGGGATCGTCACTCGGGCCGAGCCCGGCCTCGGCATAGGCGGCGACCGTCTTGTAACCGGAAAAATCGGGTGCCTGCTCAAGATAGCGCACCGTCGAGGAAGGATGGCGGAAGACATCGCCCGACTGGGCTTCGACAAGGCCTGCGGCGATTTTGAGAAGCGTCGATTTACCGGAGCCGTTGCGGCCGACGAGGCAGATCCTGTCGCCCGGTTCCACCTGCAGGTTGGCGCCGGCCAGCAGCGGCGCACCGCCGAAGCTCAGGAAAATATCATCGAGTTTCAGAATGGGGGGGGCCAAAAATCAGACTCCGGAAAGATCATAGGGGCGCGCAAGGATGATTGCCCTGCCGCTTGCCAGCGAAAAGCGCACGGGGCCCTCCGCCACATTGGAAATGGTGCGCGACGAGCCGAAGGGCAAATGGAAATCCATGAGCGGATAGCGCGCATTGTGAATGAAGAGGCCCTTGAGCTCGCTGAAACCCGGAACGGAAAACAGGCTCCCGGCCGGCAGGTCGAGCTCGATTTCGCCCGCAAGCAGCGGCACCGCCTCCTCTTCGCCCGACGTCAGCAGCATGTCGAAACCCAGTTCGGCGAGGCTGACGGCATAAAGCAGGTGCTGCAGCGCATGATCGGAGCGCGGGCCGCCAAGCGCACCGGCAAGGATGAGCCGCTTCGCGCCGCGATCGATCGCCTCCGAAACGGCGATCTCGCCATCCGTGGCCGCTTTCGCCGCTGGATAGGGCTGCTTTAGAACCTCGGGAAAAGCACTATCGAGATCAGGCGAGGTCGAGTCGAAATCGCCGACCCACAGTTCCGGCATAACGCCGAGCGCCGCCGCATGCCTCATGCCGCCGTCGGCAGCGATGAAGCGGCTGCCCGAGATGGCGGCACGCAACCGGTCGGTCAACCGCAATTCGCCGCCGAGCAGGATTGTGAAGGTGGATTGGCTCATGCGCCAAGCCCATAGCTCAAAGTCAGCCCCTCAGGGAAGAGCCAGCCGCGCAAAGGACCGAATCAGTCGTCACTTTCCTTGATCCGAGCCCGAAAAGCTTCCTCGTAGCCGCCGACGAACCGGTTGAAGAGCTTTGAGAACGCCTCAATGTCTTCTGCCGGCCAATCCGCGACAATGCCTTCGATGACCGACATTTTCTGCGCCTGGATTTCCGAGAGCAATCGCTGCCCAAGCGCCGTCATGACGACCACGATGCGCCGGGCATCGGCCTGGGATGCCTTGCGGCGCAAAACGCCACGGCTCACCATGTCGGCGACGATGCGGCTCGCGCGCGACGGATCGATGCGCAACACCTCGGCGATGGTGCCGACCGTGACCTCGCCATTTGTCTCGGCCCGCCGGACGGCGTCAAGTACGTCCAGATTGGAAAGCTCCAGGCCCGGTGCGACATTCTGGATCGCAAGACGACCGATCATACGGCGTCCCGTCATCAGGCGCATCCGCGTCATCACCTCGCCGATCCGAAGGATATCCTCCTCGGCCGCCTGGTTTTCATCAATTTCCCGTGTAGTCGCCGCTGCTGTCATAATTTGAGCATACCAGAGCTGCGCGAGGATGAAAACATGCAATTCGCATTAAAGTGTCATTGACACTTATATGCTAATAGCACATATATAAGCGACTTCAGATCGGATAATTGCTCCCATGGATATGCAGACTGCGCCCGCGCCGCTCGTGGCGGATCCCCGTCGGCGGCTCATTCTCTTTTTCTTCCTGATGACCGCGATGTTCATGGCGACGCTGGACAACCAGATCGTCTCCACCGCGTTGCCGACGATCGTCGGCGAGTTCGGGCATCTCGAACGCTTCGGCTGGATCGGATCGGCCTATCTGCTTTCGCTGAGCGCCGTCATGCCAGTCTACGGCAAGCTCGGCGATCTCTTCGGCCGCAAATATGTGATGATCACGGCGATCACCATCTTCACGGTCGGCTCCGCGGTCTGCGGCCTTTCCGTCTCCATGAACACGCTGATCGCCTCGCGCGTGCTGCAGGGCCTCGGCGGCGGCGGCATTCTCGTCTCGATCTTCTCGATCAATGCCGATCTCTTCGAGCCGCGCGAGCGCGCTCGCTACCAGAGCTATTCCAGCCTTGTTCTTATGGCCTCTGGCGCAATCGGCCCCGTTCTCGGCGGCACCATGAGCGACCTCTTCGGCTGGCGTTCGATCTTCCTCGTCAACGTGCCGATCGGCTTCATCTGCCTCGCCGGCATTGATCACCATGCTTCCCTTCCGCAAGCCGGCCCGCAAGCCGAAGATCGACTATGCCGGCGCTATCCTGCTTGCCCTGACCACGACAAGCATCGTGCTTGCCGCCGACGGCAGCGAACTCTTCGGCTCCCTCTTCTCTGCCCCCACACTTGCCATCATCGCCGGCGGCGTCATCTGTGCCATCGCCTGGGTCCTCGTCGAAAGGCGGGCTCCGGAGCCGATCGTCCCGATGTCGCTCTTCCGCAACCCGACCTTCAGCCTGCTGCTGATCATTTCTGTCACCAGCGGTGCGGTCGCAATCGGCATGGTCAACTATTTCGCCCTCTTCCTGCAGACGACGACGGGCCTCTCGCCCTCCATGGCCGGCCTGCTCTTCATCCTGTTGACCGGCGGCATCGTCTGCGGCTCGCTTTCCGCCGGGCGCATGATTGCGGCAGCCGGCCGCTACAAGCCCTTCGCCATTGCCAGCGCCAGCTGCAGCATGATCGCCTTTGCCTTCATGTCCCAGGTGCATGCCGGCACGCCGATTTTCCTGATCGGCGCTCTCATGCTGCTTCATGGCATCGGCATCGGCCTTGCCCAGCAGGTTCCGGTTATCGGCGTGCAGAATGCTGCGGCCAACCGCGACGTGGGGGCCGCAACAGGCGCCGTGACACTGTCGCGCATGGGCGGTGCCTCCATCGCCATCTCGATCTATGGCGCGATCATCGCCGCAAAGCTCGGCGATATCGGCCTATCGATCCCTGGCGTCAGCAATATCGAGGAACTGACGCCGAAGATGATGGCCGCTCTGCCTGATGCGACCCACGAGGCGGTTGCCAACGCCTATGCTGCAGCCTTCAGCCCGCTGTTCATGACGGCTGCCGCCACCTGCCTGATCGGCCTGGTGACCGCGATCTCGCTCAAGAACGTACAGCTCCCGGGCGCATCTAAGAAGCTGGACCCGGCGGCAGCCGCACACGCGGCAGAATAAAGGCTGCGATTCCTGCCGGAGGGGCGCACTTGCGCCCCTTGCTGTTTGCCCATGCCAGTCGGGAGACAGAAACGCCGTTGCGGCTCGATTACTAAGCCAGCGGCATGATCCCCATCGCTCCGCCTCCTCAGCACCCATCCACATCACTGCCCTATCGTTTTTGTCCAGATTGAAGCCAATGCGGCAAGCTGCCTCGATTTTCGCCATAATTTCATTGTTGCGAGGGAGCGGGATCCAGAACGACATGCTTGCCAAAATACAACGGCGCCACATTTAAACAGAGTCTCGCTATGCAACCGATGCTGAAATCAGCTAGAGCAAGAGGACCGATACCACCCGGAGGGCGGAACGATAGCCGAGGTGGATTGAATCTTTGACGAAGCGCGGCAACGATCGGAACGACCCGGCGCTCTGTCGGTGTGAATACGAGATGAGTGGCAAACAGGCACTGACGCAGACGAAGCCTACCCTATCGCGATCGTCCGGCTTCGCGCGGCAACGCTTACGCACGGTATTCGCGCGACGTCTTGCCATCGTGCTTGTCGCAGGCGGCATTCTCAACAGCTGCCAGTCGCTGGTGGACCAGTCCTACCAACCGAACGTTTCACCCTCCTCGACGCCGCAGATCGTCTCCGAAGTCCAAAAGAACGACCCGCGCGCCCAGATGGGAGCCCGCGAGCACCCCCGCATTCTAGCCAGCTACGGTGGCGAATATAAGGATACCAAGACCGAACGGCTCGTTGCCCGTATTGCCGGTGCGTTGACCAGCGTCTCTGAAAATCCGCAGCAGTCCTACCGCATCACGATCCTCAATTCCCCCGCGATCAACGCATTCGCGCTGCCCGGCGGCTATCTCTATGTGACCCGCGGCCTGCTGGCACTGGCAAACGATGCGTCCGAAGTGGCTGCTGTCCTTTCGCATGAAATGGCGCACGTGACCGCGAACCACGGTATCGAGCGGCAGAAGCGCGAAGAGGCCGAAGTCATTGCGAGCCGCGTCGTTGCCGAGGTCCTCTCGAGCGATCTCGCCGGCAAGGAGGCGCTCGCGCGCGGCAAGCTGCGGCTTGCGGCATTCTCCCGCCAGCAGGAACTGCAGGCCGATGAGATCGGCATCCGCACGCTCGGCGAAGCCGGCTACGATCCCTATGCGGCAGCGCGTTTCCTCGATTCGATGGAAGCCTACAGCCGTTTCATGTCTGCCAATTCGGATGCCGACCAGAGCCTCGACTTCCTTTCGAGCCATCCGAGCACGCCGCAACGCATCGATCTTGCGCGCCAGCATGCCCATGAATTCGGCGAACAGGGCAAGGTCGGCGATACCGGCCGCAACTACTTCCTCGACGGCATCGACGGCCTTCTCTATGGCGACAGTCCCGAAGAAGGCTATGTGCGTGGCCAGACCTTCCTGCATGGCGGCCTCGGCATCCGTTTCGACGTACCGCCCGACTTCCGCATCGACAACAAGGTCGAGGCTGTCCTGGCGACCGGCCCCGGCGACATAGCGATCCGTTTCGACGGCGTCGCAGACACCGACAACCAGACCCTCACCAATTATATCTCGAGCGGCTGGGTCACCGGCCTCGACCCTTCGACGATCAAGCCTTTGACGGTCAACGGCATGGAGGCGGTGACCGCACATGCTTCCGCCGACCGCTGGGATTTCGACGTCACCGTTATCCGTGACAAGGCACAGATCTTCCGTTTCCTGACGGCCGTGCCGAAGGGAAGCCCGGCGCTGGAGCAGACGGCCGATGTCTTGCGCGCGAGCTTCCGCCATATGACGCCTGATGAAGCGGCCTCGCTGAAGCCACTGCGCATAAGGGTGGTCACCGTCCGTCCCGGCGATTCGATCACCACGCTCGCCGCCCGCATGATGGGTACCGATCGCAAGCTCGATCTCTTCAAGCTGATCAACGCCTTGCCGACAGGTGCAAACGTCGCGCCGGGCGACCGTGTAAAGATCATTTCGGAATAAAAAGAGGTCCGGCAGAACCGGACCTCAAGGCATCGTGCTGACATTTCAAGTAAATTGGATGCTCAGGCGTATGCGGCCATGCGCGGGTCGGCGTTGACCAGCGCGCTGCGCAGCTTTTCCATGGCCCGGCTCTCAATCTGGCGGACACGTTCCTTGGAAATGCCAAGGTCAGCGCCCAGCTCCTCGAGCGTTGCGCCGTCTTCGGCCAGGCGTCGGGCGCTGATGATGCGCATCTCGCGTTCGTTGAGATGCTCGAGCGCCGATGCAAGCCATATGCGACGGCGTTCTCCATCGATCATGTTGGAAACCTGCTCATCGGGAAGCGGCTCATCGCTGACGAGGAAATCCATGCGCTCCGCGCTCTCGGCATCACTCGATATCGACGGCGCCTGCAGGGAAGCGTCGTTGCTGGAAAGCCGAGCGTCCATCACCTGAACGTCGGCAAGGCTGACGCCGAGTGCTGCCGCGATTTCCTGATGGATGGATTGAACGGTGAGATGCGTGTCGCCCCTGGCGAGCTTGGCCCTCAGCCGACGCAGATTGAAGAACAGTGCCTTTTGCGCCGAACTCGTGCCACCGCGCACGATCGACCAGTTCCGGAGGATGTAGTCCTGTATCGACGCGCGGATCCACCAGCTTGCGTAAGTGGAGAAGCGGACCTCCCGCTCCGGCTCGAAGCGTGCGGCAGCCTCGAGGAGCCCGACATAGCCTTCCTGAACGAGATCGCTCATGGGCAGGCCGAAATTGCGGAACTTGCCCGCCATCGAAATGACAAGGCGCATATGCGCCGTGGCGATCTTGTTGCGGGCGCTCCGGTCTTCATGATCCTTCCAGCGGATCGCGAGATCATGTTCCTCGTCGCGGCCAAGGTAAGGGGCAGCCATTGCAATCTTGATCATGCGCCGATCTGCAGACATGGCCTTCATAATGCATCTCCCTGAAATTCGGCTTCCGCCCTTCCGGCGGTAAGGCAACAAAAACCCGTCCCGAACATCGCTGACCGGGTGAAAAAGCTCTGAGTTGGAATGCTACGGGGGCCTCTTTCGAGACCCCGGATCGACTATGTTTTCAAATCGGCCTTGCCGAAGCGATCTTTCGAACCATGTATCTCCAGACCGCTGGGAGGCTTCAGGTGAAAACGCATGAACCGTCCTCTCGCATATCGACTGAATTCTTCTGATCGCAGCGAAACCCTGCAACCAGTCGCAGTTACGATGTGTTAACGCGGCTCCCAGAAAAAAGTTCCAATAAAAAACCCGGCTCAAGGCCGGGTTTTTTGAAGAAAGAAATGCGGGTGAAGCTTATGCAGCTTCTTCCTGGGAATCGTCTTCCTCGATCGTCTTGCCGCGCTTCGGCCCCTTGTTCAGGTTGGTCTCGACGACGCGGACAGCTTCGGTTTCCGACATCTTGTTCACAGCAGCGATTTCACGCGCCATGCGATCAAGCGCAGCTTCATAGAGCTGGCGTTCGGAATAGGACTGCTCCGGCTGGTTCTCGGCACGATAGAGGTCGCGAACGACTTCAGCGATCGAGATCAGATCGCCGGAATTGATCTTTGCATCATATTCCTGCGCACGGCGGGACCACATGGTCCGCTTCACGCGAGCCTTGCCCTGTACAACCTTCAACGCACGCTCAACGAAATCGGTCTCGGAAAGCTTGCGCATGCCAATGCTCATGGCCTTGGCAACCGGGACCTTCAAACGCATCTTGTCCTTTTCGAAGTCGATCACGAAGAGTTCAAGCTTCATGCCCGCGACTTCCTGCTCTTCGATAGCGGTGATCGTGCCGACACCATGGGCCGGATATACGATCGCTTCGCCCATCTTGAAGCCATGGCGTACTGCTGCTGGTTTTTTCTGCTGGGTCGTCATTCTTTTCAAAAACTCCCTGTTACGCACCCGGAAGAATCCGGGGCCGGGTCAGTCAGGCCCGGATGAGACGGTAATACCGTCGGGTAACTTCATTCTGGTCCAGCCAGACGCACGCAAAAAGAAAACTATCCATCGTGATCAGAGACCCGACAACTCAAAGGGCTGATATGTCAAGGAAACCGCGTGCGGATTGGTTATTTGCTTTCGTGATGACTTGGGGCATTCGTTGCCGCATTTGGATCAGTATGAGGAGGCTATCACAAAAAACTGAGGAAATCAATAATTTGCTTTCCCCATGCCCAATGAGCCACCGCGGCCACGCTGCCGCGTTTCCCGATCATGGAGCTTTATATATTGATCTGAAGCCGCTCCAACAAGGCTCAGAGCCTCGCCTTAGCGGGCTAATCAGTCGCCGGTACCGGGCTTTGCAGAGAAGTACTTCTCGAACTTACCCTCTTCGCCATCTAGTTCTTTGGCTTCCGGCAGCGGCTCGCGCTTGACGGTGATGTTCGGCCAGATGGAGGCATATTCGGCATTGACCTTGAGCCACTTGTCGAGACCCGGCTCCGTATCCGGCTTGATCGCCTCGGCAGGACATTCCGGCTCGCAAACGCCGCAATCGATGCATTCATCGGGATGGATGACGAGGAAATTCTCGCCTTCGTAGAAGCAGTCGACCGGGCAGACTTCGACGCAGTCGGTATATTTGCAGCGAACGCAATTGTCAGTCACGACGTATGTCATGAGGCACTCCAGGATCGTGGTTTTCCGGGAACGGGCAACCTGGAACGTCACGCCTTTTTCCCGGGAGCCGAAGCGGGCATGGCGATGCTGGGATGCATGGTCAATGCCAGCCGGCAGATTGTCAGCAGGTTGCCCGTGAGGTATCGGCTTTGTCGGCGAATTTCAAGGACAAACAATCCCGAAATCCGGTCGGGCACGACAGACTTTTCTAATCGTCGTCGGACATCAGCCGATCGATGGCACGCCGCTCCCGTTTGGTGGGGCGTCCGGCGCCCGGCGCGCGCAGAGCCTGCTCGAAAGGCGTGAGGCGTTTTGCCTCATCGGGCGGCGGCGTCAGGTCCTCGTAGAGCAGCTTGGCTTCCTCGAAGGGCCCGCGCCGCGTGCCGGGCTGGCGCACGATAAGGACAATGTCGCGACGCTCGAGCGAAAGCTCGATGCGATCGCCAACCTTGACACCGTAGCTCGACTGGACGATCCGCTCGCCATTGATGCGCACATGGCCGCCCTGGACGCAGGCCTGTGCAAGCGAGCGGGACTTCACCATTCGGGCAAAGAACAGCCACTTGTCGATGCGCTGGCGCGAACCGGAAGATGGCTGCCTTTCGTCCGTCATGGCTATTTCTTCATCTGCTCCTTCAGGGCAGCGAGCTTGGCGAAGGGTGAATCCGGATCGATCGGCTTTTCCTTGCGCGGCGGCTTGGCTTCGAAGCGCAGGGGCTGCGAAGAACCGTTGCGATTGTTGTTGCGATCGTTCCGGTCATTGCGATCCTTGCGGTCGCCGCGATCCTGGCGCTCGTTGCGGTCGTTTCTCTCCGAGCGATTGCCATGCTGCTGAGGACGTCCGCCTTCGCGATTGTCGTTGCTGCGCGGTCCGCGATTGTCGCGGCCTTCCCGGTTTTCGCGGCCGCCCGCCTCGTTCCGTTCGCCGCCGCGGCGGTTGCCGTTATGCCCCTGGCGCTGCTCCTGCTGACCCTGTCCCTGGCCCTGGTGGCCACGGCGGTCGCCGTGTCCACGAGCCTGGCGCTGGTTATTGTCGCCACGACCGCCGAGACGCCAGAGCAAGACCGGCTTCGGCTCGACGGGCTCTGCAGAAACCGCGTCGGCGCCCGGCAGATCCCCTGAAGCTTCAACAGCCATGGGCGCGGCAACTTCCTCCGCGGCAGGCTCTTCGACGGCCGGCACTGCAGAAACGGTTTCTGCTGCCTGTTCCTGCGCCGGCTCTTCGCCAGCAGCGTCGGCATCGTCGTCATCCGATTTTTCGGCTGGCTCCTCGGTCGAGGCGACAGGCGGCGTCACAGGGGCTGCGGACGCGTCCTGGGCAGAAAGATGCGCGGCAGCCTCTTCCGGCTTGACGGCATCGGCGCGGTAGCCGAGGCCCTTCAGAATTTCTTCCATGTCCTCCAGCGTCGCGCCAAGGATCGAAAGCATCGCCGTGGTCGTGGTGAAGCGGCGGCCGTCATAGGCGCCGTCAGGACGCGAGGCCTGGCCCGGCTTCCACTGCAGGAGCGGACGGATGATATCCGCAAGCCGCTCCAGGATATCGATGCGCACGGCGCGCTTGCCGAGGAAACGGAAGCCGGCCAGCTTGTAGAACATACGCTCATAGGTTGGGTCCGTCACGACGGACGTGCGGCCAGCGGCGAGAACCGGAATGAGGTCGCCATAGCCCGGCTTGTCGAGCCCGTCGTTCTTCAGCGCCCAGAGCAGCGTGATAAGCTCGGCCGGAGCCGGCTTCAGCAGAGCCGGAACGAAGATATGGTAGGCGCCGAAACGGACGCCGTAGCGGCGCATGGAGGCGCGCGCGTCCTGATCGAGCGACTTGACCTCTTCCGTCACGTCGCGACGGAAAAGCACGCCGAGGTTCTCGACCAGCTGGAAGGCCAGCCCCTTTGCGAGGCCCTGCAGGTCTTCGGCGCGCGACAGATCGTCGAGCGGCTTCAGAATGGTGCTGATATGATGATTGACGAAGCGCTCGATGCGGGCAGCCACGTGATCACGCGCATTGCCGGTCAGCTGTTCGTCGGCCAGAAGCAGGACCCGCGGACGCATGATGTGATCGCTGCCCGAAAGCCGCGCCACGGGATCGCCAAGCCAGCGCACGAGGCCATCGGCACTGATCGCCAGATCGCTGTTGCCGGCAGCATGAAGACGCGCGGCGCGCGCCTCGAACTCCAGCGCGAGCGCCTTCTGCGCAGCAGCCTGGACAGCCTTGGCGTCCGGCCCCTCGGCGCCTGAGACCGGCGTGAACCGGAATCCAGCCAACTGTCCCACATGATGCCCCTCTACGAAGACATCCCCATTCACACTGATTTCAGCTTCCAGCATTGCATTCTCTCTCAGGCGCTTCATGAGCACAGATGTCCTGCGATCAACAAAGCGTTTCGTCAACCGTTCATGTAACGCATCGGACAATCGATCTTCGATTTCCCGTGTCTTTTCTTGCCAGTGTGTCGGATCGGCAAGCCAACCGGGCCGATTCGACACATAGGTCCATGTCCTTATCTGCGCGATTCGTGCCGAAAGAGTGTCAATCTCGCCATCCGTTCGGTCGGCACGATGCACTTGTTCGGCAAGAAAATCCTCTTTCACCGTGCCATAGCGCACGAGATCGGAAAAGAGGGTTGCAATAAGATCGGCATGCTGAGCAGGCGCAATGCGGCGATAATCCGGCAGCGCGCAAGCCTCCCACAATTTTTCGACGCGGGCAGGGCTGCTCGCGCGATCGATAATTTCCGGATACCACGACAGATGCTCGAGCGCCTGCTGATCGACGGCAGGAAGCGCGCGGGTCAGGCCGGAAACTTTCGGGGCAGCGTCGAGGCTATGGCGCAAGGCGGCGATCGTGGAGAAATCCAGTTCCTTGGTCCGCCACTGCAGCACTTTGACATTGTCGAATTCATGCGCCTCGATCCGTCGAACGAGTTCATCGTCAAACGGATCGACATGGCCGGTAACCCCAAAGGTGCCGTCCTTCAGATGTCGGCCGGCGCGGCCGGCGATCTGGCCGAGTTCACCGGGATTGAGATTGCGGAACTGATAACCGTCGAACTTGCGATCCTGCGCAAAGGCGACATGGTCGACGTCGAGATTGAGACCCATGCCGATAGCGTCGGTTGCAACAAGATATTCGACATCGCCTTCCTGATAGAGCGCCACCTGCGCATTGCGGGTCCGCGGACTGAGGGCCCCCAGAACAACGGCCGCTCCGCCACGCTGTCTCCGGATAAGTTCGGCGATCGCGTAAACCTCATCGGCGGAGAACGCGACGATTGCCGATCGTTGCGGCAGGCGCGTGATCTTTTTCTGCCCGGCATAGAAGAGATGCGAGAGACGGGGTCGCTCGACAACCGTGATGCCGGGCAGGAGATGTTCGAGGATGGGCCGCATGGTTGCCGCCCCGAGAAGCAGGGTCTCGTCCCGTCCGCGCAGATGCAGAATACGGTCGGTAAAAATATGGCCGCGCTCGAGATCGCCGGCAAGCTGCACCTCGTCGATCGCGACGAAGGAGGCCTTGCTCTCACGAGGCATGGCCTCGACGGTGCAGACGGAAAAGCGGGCGTTCGGCGGAGAAATCTTTTCCTCGCCCGTGACAAGGGCGACATTGTGGGCGCCGACCTTTTCGACCACACGCGTATAGACTTCACGGGCAAGAAGCCGGAGCGGCAGGCCGATAACGCCCGTGCCGTGCGCCACCATACGCTCAATCGCATAATGGGTTTTGCCGGTATTGGTCGGTCCGAGCACCGCGGTCACGCCGCGACCACTCAAAATCATAGGCTGCGAAGTCAGGGTCATGTGTCCTGCAAGGATGAGGCGCGGCTGCCCTCGGGTCAACAAGCTCCTCCGTGAAGCGGAGAACAGATGACGATCCAACGTGACAAAGGCAAGACCTGAATGAAAAAAGCCTTACGAAAACATCCCATTTTCCACGGAATACCGACAATTATAAAGTGCATCCGCAGATACCGCCAAGGAATCCGCCGAACGCAAGAACAGCTTGGGAACGAATCGGAGACGAATCGCTGACTCCCGATCATTCCCGATTTGTTCACCACAATATATGGATTGGAATAATCGGAATCGCACAAAATCCTGAATCCGGCTGAGCATGCCCGCTATGAGTCAAGAGGCGATTCGGCGAAATCCTGGCGTGTGCCCGCCGAATCCCCTTAATCATTTGTAAACGCAATGGAATCTCTCGGAAATCAGAACCAGGGAACGCGACGTTAACACTCCGGTCAAAGCCGGAACGAATCGGCGACGAATCGCTGACATCGGGCAATTCCCCGTTTGTTCTCCACAATATTTAGTATGTTTTCTGCAGCCAGCCACATGACTCGGCGTAATTGTGCCGGCGAATCATGCCGAATCGGTGATTGCGATTAACCTTTGCCGGACACCGGTCGGGATGCACCCACGATTTCCCGCATAAATTGAGATCATTAACTTTCCGACCAAAACCGGAACGAATCGACGACGAATCGCTGATTCAGTCATGTTCCCTTTGCGTTCACCACAAGATATCGTCTATCGGCGACGGTAACTACCCATATGGAGGAGGGTTGGGCGGGTCTAATACTCCTAGATAGCGTGCTCTTTAACCAATTATAGCCGCTGCCTACCACTTTGCGGTGATTGACTAGCCTTCTCACTCCAGGGAGTAATCCTAAAGAGGTCATCCTTGTTGGCGATATCGGCGAGCCGGGTCAAACAAGGAACGAATCGACGACGAATCGCTGACATCGAAATTTTCCCGCTTCGTTCACCGCAAGCTATTGTATTTAAAGAATTTTTTAACCATAGAAACAACTTCGCAGGGTCGCCGTTGCCGCCCGGGCGACGGCACACTCTCAAAAAGAGGGAGAAAACCGCAGGATCAGCAGGTCGAAACGGCAAAAGGCATGAGTCTTCAACATTTCCTCGAACATTAGCCGGAACAATTTTTCGCGAAGGCCGTTTATGTCCTCGTACGAATAGACGATTGAAAAGTAGAGGAAGCAGGACCATGCTCGGTACGATACTGCTTGTGATTCTAATACTTCTCCTGATCGGCGCGCTGCCGAACTGGGGTTATAGCAGCGGTTGGGGCTATGGTCCTTCCGGAGGACTGGGGCTTGTTGTCGTCATCATTCTCATTCTTGTTCTAATGGGTCGAATCTGACTGGTTAAATCCAACATGGGGAGTAAAGCACCGTGAAGAAAATTATTGTTGCAGTTGCGTTGATTGGAACCTTGGCGTCCTGCACGCCCGAAGAGCGCGGAACGACCATTGGTGCCGGTACCGGCGCTATTATCGGCGGTGCTGTGAGCAACAGCTGGGGCGGCGCTGCTATCGGCGCGGTCGCAGGCGGCGCCGTTGGCTATTTGATCGGACATTCTTCGCGTCAGGGCTATTGCATCTACCGAGATCGCAATGGCCGTCGCTACGAAGCGCGTTGCCGCTAAACGCATAGCAGCCATGCTATCGCCAATATGGAAATGTGGAGCGGGCGCACCGGTGCGCCCGTTTCAGTCTCTGGCGATCGGATATGCTGACTCGTCAACACTGCGTCGACAATTGGTCATTCAGTAAAGTCTTCACATCCACCATTGCCATGACCATGTTAACTGCAACACGAGCAATTAAGCCCGCGCCGATTTCCGAGAGATCGGGTCAATTTGTTGAAAGGACCGGCATCATGGCCGAGACAGTCGCAAACATCGCAGTGGTCGCTCTTATCTCCGCCGCATTCACCGCAACGGCCCTCGCGGCAGTCGTTGCCAACGCGCGGGAGCGCAGCATGGTCCTGCGTCCGATACCCGTGGAAGCAAGTTCGCGCCGCCCTCGCCGCGACTATTGAGCCAAGACGCCAGCCGGCAATAGCCCCATCGCGGGCTACTTCCCACTAATTCTTTTCCGAATATTGCTATCGGCTTATGATCGCGCATCCCCTGGAAGAGGGGATGCCGAACAGCGATCCGTCTAAGGACAGCCCATGAGCAGGATAGTTCTGGGTGCAGTTTTCGTTTGCCTCTTCGCCACCAGCAGCTTTGCGACTGGTTTCGAAATTCCGTGGCTACCGGATTTCGACTTGCAGCGCGACGCCGCCAAACACTGGGGCGTTGACCGGGATACCATAACCAAAAGCATCCCAAGCACAGACGCCGCGCGGTGCAGGGCACACACAGGAAATCCCTGCGAAGCCAATCAAAGGCCGGTGGCGGCAGAACAACAATAGAAATCCGGCCGCCATTGCGCCCTAGACGAAAAACTGCCCGCCATTGGCCGTAATCGTCGAGCCGGTAATGAAACCTGCATCATCGGCCGCAAGAAACACGACGCAACGCGCAACTTCATCCGGCTGACCAAGCCGCCCGACGGGGATCTGCGGAATGATCTTCTCGTTCAGGACCTTTTCCGGAACCGCCAGAACCATTTCGGTGCCGATATAGCCTGGGCAGATGGCGTTGACGGTAATGTTCTTTATCGCGCCTTCCTGTGCAAGCGCCTTGGTGAAGCCGATATCGCCGGCCTTGGCCGCGGAATAGTTGGCCTGACCCATCTGTCCCTTCTGACCGTTGATCGAGGAAATGTTGATCACGCGGCCGAAGTTCCGGTCGCGCATGCCTGACCAGACCTGATGCGTCATGTTGAAAAGGCCGGTCAGGTTGGTGCTCACCACCTCATGCCATTGCTGCGCCGTCATCTTGTGAAACATGGCGTCGCGCGTGATGCCGGCATTGTTGACGAGGATTTCGACCGGACCGATGTCATTCTCGACCTTCGAGATGCCGGCGCCGCAGGCGTCGTAGTCGGTCACGTCCCATCTGTAGACGGCGATACCGGTCTCTTCGTGGAACGCACGCGCCTTTTCCTCGTTGCCGGCATAGGTCGCCGCAACCCTGTAACCCGCATTCTTCAGCGCCATCGAGATTGCGGCACCGATACCGCGGGTGCCACCCGTAACCAAAGCCACTCTGCTCATGTATCGTCCCCTTGCCTTTTGTAACACATGCGCGCATTTGATGATGCTTATTGAAGCATAGGTTGCCGGCTATTTAAAGCGCTTCAAAACACATGGCGACTCCCATACCACCACCGATGCAGAGGGTTGCGAGGCCTTTTTTGGCACCGCGGCGCTTCATCTCGAAGAGCAGCGTGTTGAGGATGCGGGCCCCGGACGCACCGATCGGATGGCCGATGGCAATCGCGCCGCCATTGACGTTGACGATTGAGGGATCCCAGCCGAGATCCTTGTTGACGGCACATGCCTGCGCGGCAAAAGCCTCGTTGGCCTCGACCAGATCCAGATCGCCGGCCGACCAGCCAGCCTTTTCCAGGGCCTTGCGCGATGCAGGGATGGGGCCTGTTCCCATGATCTGCGGATCGACGCCGGCAGTTGCCCAGGAGACGATGCGGGCCAACGGCTGGATGCCCCGGCGCGAGGCTTCCGCCTCGGTCATGAGAAGTGCGGCGGCAGCACCATCGTTGATGCCGGACGCATTGGCTGCAGTCACCGTGCCGTCCTTGTCGAAGGCCGGACGCAGCTTCGTCATGGCGTCGAGCGTCGCGCCATGGCGGATATATTCGTCGGCATCCACCGTGATGTCGCCCTTGCGGCCGGTGATCACGAAAGGCACGATCTCATCCTTGAAACGGCCCGCGGTCTGGGCGGCTTCAGCCTTGTTTTGCGATGCAACCGCGAACCGGTCCTGATCCTCGCGGGTAAGCTGCCACTGACGGGCAACATTTTCCGCGGTGATGCCCATATGGTAGCCGTAGAAGGCATCCGTCAGGCCATCCTTGATCATGGTGTCGATCATCTTCATGTCGCCCATCTTGGTGCCGGCCCGCAGATGGGCGGCGTGGGGCGCCATGGACATGGATTCCTGGCCGCCGGCAACGATGATCTTGGCATCGCCGGTTGCGATCTGCTGCATGCCGAGTGCAACGGCGCGCAGGCCCGAACCGCAGAGCTGGTTGACGCTCCATGCGGTCGCCTCTTGCGGCAGTCCGGCCTTCATCGCCGCCTGGCGAGCGGGGTTCTGGCCTTCGCCCGCCTGCAGGACCTGGCCGAGAATGACCTCGTCAACTTCCTTGGCGTCCACGCCGGCGCGCTCCAGCGCCCCTTTGATCGCCGCAGCCCCGAGTTCATGGGCCGGGACGGCTGCGAATGCGCCGTTAAAGGAACCGACGGCGGTGCGCGCAGCGCTTGCAACGACGATGGATGGATTGCTCATGGAAGCCTCCTCATTTGCTGGTCATATGAGACGAAACTGACAAAGCTTGCCGCGCAAGTCAAACGACAAGAATTCCAGTCGCGTCGATTTCATCCTGTCGTCATAACCGGCAAAAACCCAATTCTTCAAAAGGGTTTGCCGCATCGCACAAAGCGATTGTCACCAGCCTTCCTTTGCGTCTACACTCACGAGTGGAGGAGAATCCATATAATCAGACGGGGTTAGGAGACTGATAATGGCGAAAAATGAGGGCCAGATTGTAATCAAGAAGTATGCCAATCGCCGCCTCTACAATACCGGCACCAGCACTTATGTAACGCTGGATGACCTTGCAGAAATGGTGAAGAAGGGGGAGGAATTTACCGTCCAGGACGCAAAGAGTGGCGAGGATATAACCCATTCGGTCCTGACGCAGATCATTTTCGAGCAGGAATCGAAGACCGGAAATACATTGCTGCCGATCTCGTTCCTTCGGCAGTTGATCGGCTACTATGGCGACCAGATGCAAATGGTCGTGCCGAGCTTCTTGGAACACTCCATGAAGGCTTTCACCGAGCAGCAGGTTCAGATGCGCGAGCAAATCAATCGCGCTTTTGGAGAGACGCCGCTCGGCAAGAATTTGCAACTACCGATACAGATGGTCGAAGAGCAGGTCCGCCGCAACACCGAGATGTTCCAGCAGGCCATGCAGATGTTTTCGCCCTTCATGAAGCCTCCGGTCAAGGAGAGCCGCAAGGCCGAAGCCAAAGACATAGACGAACTCAAGGAGCAGCTTCGCGCGCTCCAGACCAAGCTCGACAGCCTCTGAAATTCTCGGCCGACCAGTAACCGCGACATCAGTCGCGGTTACCGCCTAAAGCCCGATCGAGACATCCCGCCCTGCCGTGCGGATCGAGATCGTGAAGCCGCCGATGACGTCGAGAAATGCCACGGTCATGAGGATGAAGAAAGTCTGCGTCGCGGCTTTCTGGATGAGAAGAAATTCCACCAGGAAGGCGATGAAGACCAGCATCGAAAGCATGTGATTGATCAGCGAACCCGAACCGTTGCGGGTCGCCTTCAATATCTCGAAAAACAGCAACGCCAGCGCAATGACGATGAAGAGGTCGCCGAGCGACAGCGTCCATGTTGCGCCCGACAGCATCGAAAGCGAGATGACGGTGTCGTTGAGCGCATCAACGCCCCCGGCCATCGGACCGACCATTGCGATGTTATAAAGAATGAAGGGAATGATCAGCAGCGGAAAGACAGCAAGCATCGTCGGCATGTCTCCTGGTAGGAATGACCTAGGTAAGTCATAGCCGAAATAATTCAACGTACTTTGAACGCATGCCTCCAAACGCAAAAGGCCGGCAGTGAGCCGGCCTATATGCTCAAACTCTTGGAAGCGCCAAGAATTATGCGCTTTCCTTAGGCGTCAGAACCTGGCGACCGCGATACATGCCCGTCTTCAGGTCGATGTGGTGCGGGCGGCGCAGTTCGCCGGAGTTCTTGTCTTCGACGTAGGTCGATGCCTTCAGGGCGTCAGCCGAACGGCGCATACCGCGCTTGGACGGGCTCGTTTTTCTCTTCGGTACAGCCATTTTCGTTACTCCACTTTGCGGACAAGGCATGCTATCGGCCAGCTAGGCGGCCGAAACGACATGCATCGATATCGGAAATTTGGCGCGCTTATACATGCCAATCAGCCCCTTGACCAGTCCCCATCTATATTTTTTGTGACGGGGATGATTCCTAGGCTCAGGCTTCGTCCTCGGGCACGGTCCAGGTTTCGGCCAGCGCCGCCGTCTGCCACTTCTGCCAGGCGGGATGCGCCTTCATCGCAGCCATGTAGCTCAGCGTATCGGCGGAGCTCACCAGATCGTAGATTTCGAACCGGTTGACGACAGGCGCATACATGGCGTCAGCCGCACTGAAGGCGCCGAAAAGGAACGGTCCGCCGGAACGCTCCCGCATCTCGCGCCAGATCGTCTCGATCCGGGCGACGTCAGCCATCACACCATCAGGCAGATCGATCTTTCCCTTCGCCCGGCGCATATTCATCGGGCATGCATTGCGCAGCGCCCGGAAGCCGGACACCATTTCGCATGAGATGGCGCGCGCCTGCGCCCGCGCCTTGGGATCCTGTGGCCAGATCCCCGCATCAGGGAAAAGCTCGGCGATATATTCTATGATCGCCAGCGATTCCCAGACGCGGAAGTCGCCGTGATGCAAGACCGGCACCCGCCCGGTCGGCGAAATATCGCGAAAACGCGGATTGCCGGCCGGAAAGTCGAAGGGGATGACCACGTCGTCGAAGGGAACACCGCACCCCTCCATCGCCAGCCATGGCCGAAACGACCATGACGAATAGTTCTTGTTGCCGATGTAGAGGGTCAGTTTGTCCATTGCATTGTCCTGTCAGGCCTCGAAGTCGAAGATAAGCAATTCGCTGAAATGGTTCATGTCCTCGAAGTAGCAGAAGGCCGGCGGGTCGAGCTCGAGGACCGGCATCTGCTCGCGGATATCGGCAGCCACCTCGTCAAGCATTGCCTGCCAGCGCGGCAGAGCCTCGTCTTCCAGCCGATCGATCACATAGGAGAACGTGATGTGGAACGGATATTCCTCATGGTCGGGATGGCGATAGCCGAGCAGTTCCGCAAACGCATTGCGCCAGTCACGCATCACCTTCCGGTCATGCACCGTCGCGCCTTCGACCAGGAGGCCGGCGGGCCGCGCCTTGGTGACTGCCACATTGAAGGGTTCGAATACCGAAAAGCCTTCAAGACGCTCGGCCATGATCTCGGTTATGTCCTCGATCGGCGTGTCGAGCGCAAGATCGGCTGGCCAAAAACCGGGCTTGCGGCGATATTCGATGATACCCTGGAAAAGCGTCATGTGCAGGCTGGTGATCGGCGTGAACAGGAATTGCGGCGCTTCCGGCATGGAGAGGAATTTCTCGCGCGCCTGGATCAGCACCTCCTGCGTCTCAGATTCCTTCGTGACATGGCAGATGATGGTGTTGCCGGGCTCCGGCAGGAAGCCCCCGACCTTACGGTAGCGCGTTCCCAGATGTTGCGGCGGCGCTGGATTATGGGTCTTGGAATAGGTCAACAATTCCGGAGAAAAGGAAGCGAGGCTCATCGCGGATGATTCCAATGGTTGGTTGGCAGATCATCCGCCCTTACGTCACAAGCAAGAATGCCAGATGACACCAGGCATATCGAACGAGAAGTTCTGATATCAGTTATAAAGGCACTTGATGTAGTCGCCGGAATTGGCCGCCCGCCGCTGGATCAGCGAGGCGAGCTGCCGCAGCCCCGGTCCGGGCTTGCTGGCGTTGCGATCGATCGGGTTGGGCAGCGAGACCGCCAGAAGGGCTGCCTGCCGCGCCGAAAGCTTCGACGCCGGTATCTTGAAATGATAGCGCGCCGCCGCCTCGATCCCGTAGATCCCCGGCCCCCATTCGGCAATGTTAAGATAGAGCTCCATCATCCGTCGCTTCGACCAGACGAAGGAGGATGTGACGGCAAGCGGCAGTTCCAGCGCCTTGCGCACGAAGGAGCGGCCGTTCCAGAGAAAGAGGTTCTTCGAGGTCTGCATCGGGATCGTGCTGCCGCCGCGCGTCGATTCCCCGCCAAGGGTCTCCTTGACGAGCATGCCCATCTCGCCCCAGTCCACGCCGCCATGGAAGCAGAACTGGCCGTCTTCCGAAACCATGACCGACTTCACCAGGACCGGCGCAATCTGGTCGAGCGAGACCCATTGGCGGTCGTAGCCGCGAAAGGTCACGAGGTCGCGAAGCATCAATGTCGAGATGGGGTGAATGAAAGGCAGGGCATAGAAGGGAATGAGCAGATAGGGCAGGACAAGAAGTGCTGCGATCGCAAAAGCAATGCGCCGGAGGATCGCTCGACGCCGGAACCAGCCCAGCCTGCTGCGGCGAGACGGCACCTCGACCTCCTCTTCATTCTCCGTCGATATGTCCAAGTCCCCAAGCCCGCCTTTGTCCACCAGGGCTGTCATACCGTCTACATCGGGGGATGACCAGAGTGCGGCAAGATTCCCGTACCGCCGCCTGACAATCCCATTGCCAGCCGCCGGTGCCCATGCCAAACAGCGCCCCATGGATAGCAAGACCATTTCGTTCGAAAACCGTCTTAAAGAGAATGCCACAGAGGTCGAGGCTTTGCTCGGCCGCCTCCTTGCCGATTCCTGCCAGGAGAGCGAGGTTGTCCGACCCTCAAATCTCCTTGCTGCGATGCGGCACGGCGTCCTGAACGGCGGAAAGCGCCTGAGACCCTTTCTCGTGATCGAAAGCTCCGCCCTCCTCGGAGGCAACCACGAAGCGGCCCTGCGCATTGGTGGCGCGCTGGAATGCGTCCACTGTTATTCGCTGGTCCATGACGACCTGCCCGCCATGGACGACGATGATCTCAGGCGCGGCCAACCGACCGTCCACATTGCCTTCGACGAGGCATCGGCCATTCTCGCCGGCGACAGCCTGCTGACCTACGCCTTCGACATCATTGCCGCGCCCGAAACCGATCTTGCGGCCGACCGCAAAGTCGAGCTCGTGCTGGCGCTGTCACGCGCTGCCGGCATCGGCGGCATGGCCGGCGGCCAGGCGCTGGATCTCGCTGCCGAAAAGAAGACGCCTGATGAACAGGGCATCCTCACCCTGCAGGCGATGAAGACAGGCGCGCTGATCCGCTTTGCCTGCGAAGCCGGCGCGATCATTGCCGGCGCCACGGCAGAAGACCGCCTTCGGCTCCGTCAGTTCGGCGAGAAGATCGGTCTCGCCTTCCAGATCGCCGACGACCTCCTGGATATCACCGCCGACGCGGCAACGATGGGCAAGGCCACAGGCAAGGATGCTGCCCATGGTAAGGGCACGCTCGTCGCGCTGCACGGCCAGGAATGGGCCGAATCCAGGCTCGCCCAGCTGATCGACGAGGCCGGCGCGCTGCTGGCGCCCTATGGCGAAAAGGCGGTCGTTCTGATCGACACCGCGCGCTTCGTCGCAAACCGCAGGAATTGATCGCATGAGCCGGTTCTGGTCGCCCGTCGTCTCGACCCTGAAGCCCTATGTCGCCGGCGAACAGCCGCGGATCGAGAACCTGGTCAAGCTCAACACCAACGAAAACCCCTACGGCCCCTCGCCGAAGGCGATCCTGGCAATACAGTCCGCTACGGCAGACAGCCTGAGGCTCTATCCTGATCCGAGCGCGCTTACTCTCAGGCAGACGATCGCCCGGACCTATGGGGTGGACGCAGACGAAGTCTTTGTCGGCAACGGTTCCGATGAGGTGCTGGCGCATGCGTTCGTGGCACTCCTGAAGCACGACCTGCCGCTGCTCTTCCCTGACATTACCTACAGCTTCTATCCGACCTATTGCGCCCTATTCGGCATCGAGGCGACGCAAGTGCCGTTGACGCAGGATTTCTCGATCGACATTGCCGATTACAACGGGCCTTGCGGCGCAATCATCCTGCCGAACCCGAATGCGCCGACGGGGATCGGCCTGCCGCTTTCGGCGATCGAAACGCTCCTCCAGGAGCACCCCGACCAGCCGGTCGTCATCGACGAGGCCTATATCGACTTTGGCGGCGAGAGCGCGATCCCGCTGACGCGTCGATACGAAAACCTGCTCGTCATCCACACTCTGTCGAAATCGCGCTCGCTCGCCGGCATGCGCGTCGGCTATGCGATCGGCCAGCGGCCTCTCATCGACGCGCTGGAACGGGTGAAGGACAGCTTCAATTCCTATCCGCTCGACCGCGTCGCACAGGCTGGCGCCGCAGCCGCAATTGAGGATGCCGCCTGGTTCGACGAGACACGGCAAAAAATCATGGAGACGCGGGAGCACCTGACGCAGGCTCTGCGCAGCCGCGGTTTCGAAGTGCTGCCGTCGCAGGCAAACTTTGTCTTCGCCCGCCATCCCGGCCATGACGGCGCCGATCTCACCAGGGGCCTGCGTGAACGCGCCGTGCTGGTGCGGCACTTCGCCAAGCCGCGCATTTCTGACTTCCTGCGCATCACGATCGGAACGCCGGCGGAATGCGACCGGCTGATTGGCGCCCTGGATGAGATTTGCGGCTAGCGCCGCGCATTGAGGCCACCAGCTTTTTATAAATCCCCCGAGAGTCCGTACATTAAAATCGGTTGACTAGGAAACCATAATGACTTAGTTTCCTAGTCAACTGATAGGGAATGCTATGGCGAACCGCTCAGAACTCTCCGATCTCGAAACCCATCTCGGCTATTGGCTACGTTACGTCTCGAACCATGTCTCGCATGCTTTCAGCCGCAAGGTCGAAGGCAAGGGCGTGACGGTCGCGGAATGGGTGATGCTCCGCCAGCTCTATGGGCGCCAAGGAACGATCCCCAGCGCGCTTGCCGACGAGCTCGGCATGACCCGCGGCGCAATTTCGAAGCTGGCGGACAGGCTCATCGCCAAGTCATTGATCACAAAGAGCCTCAGCGACCAAGACCGCCGTTTCCAGAGCCTTTCCCTGACGCCATCAGGCAGCGCGTTGGTTCCTGTGCTCGCAAGGCTGGCTGATGAAAATGACGCCGAATTCTTCGATCATCTCGCGCCCGACGAACGGGAACTCGTCGTCCGCATGATGAAAGACATCGTCCGCCGACGCGGCCTGTCGGCAGTCCCGGTTGAATAAACACCCAAGCCAAGGGAAGATCGATATGAACAGCCAGTTGCAGGATATCGTAACCGAATGCACGCGTGCCTCGGACGAAAGCCGGATGAGCTTTCCGGAAGTGGTTGGAGCACTGATGAAGGCGGGCGTGGAACGATACTATACCGACCTCATCCGCTCGGAGAAAATCTACTATATGCCCGACGGCGACAATATCGCAGTCGCAGCACGCCCTATCGGCATCGAGCCGGCTAATGAATTCGATCCAGCAGATGTCGAGGCGGCCATCCGGGCCATCCAGGCGAAAAAGATCACCTATCACGAATTCTGCCGGCAGATCATGGCCGCCGGTTGCGTCAACTATATCGTCTCTCTCAGCGGTCGCCGTGCAGTCTACCTCGGGCGGACCGGCGAGGCCCATGTAGAGCCGTTTCCCGGCGCCAACTGACCAATCCCCGCGCTTCGGCGGAAATATCGGGCAAGGCAGATGACGGCGGGGCGAAATTGTGACAGTTTCGCCCATCTCGGCGATCGTCACAGCGGCGATCGCTCCTTTGACTGACATTTCGTCCGGAGCATGCCATGCATGAGGCGCTCGCCTATCTGCCGCAAATTCTTCCCGCCTATATCGCCTATATCATCGCCGTCGTCAGCCCGGGTCCGGCGATCATGGCGATCGTCTCGACCTCGATGACGCAGGGCCGCAAGGCCGGCATGACGATTTCGCTCGGCATCTTCGCGGGATCGCTCACCTGGGCCTGCGCCGCCGCGCTTGGCCTGGCGACGCTGCTCCACACCTACGCCATCGCACTGGAAATATTGAAAGTCTTCGGCGGCTTCTACCTGCTCTATCTGGCCTACAAGGCTTTCCGTGCCGTCCGCTCGGATCACGATCTTCCGACGACAAAGACGGTAAAGGCCCCGACCTTCAAGTCGCTCGTGCTGCGCGGCTATGGCATCCACGTCACCAATCCGAAGGCGATCTTCGCCTGGCTCGCCATCATCGCGCTCGGCATGCCGCAGGGCGCGCCCGCCTCAGTCGCCGCGCTCATCATCGGCATCTGCACGACGACGGGCTTCCTCGTTTTCATGGGCTACGCCGTGCTGTTCTCGACCCAGCACGCCGTCAATATCTACAGGGGAATGCGCCGCTGGATCGAAGGCGCCATGGCCGCCTTCTACGGCTTTGCCGGCGTCAAGCTGCTGACGAGCCAGATCTAGAGCAATTCCAGCAAAAGTGCGCAGCGGTTTTGCGTTTGGAATTGCGAAAAACCATACAGATAGAGCGCTTTCGCGATTCGAAGAAAAGCGGAAACGCTTTAAGAACTGGATTCACGTGAAACCAGGAAAATCGCTGCGGTTGCTTATTCGGCAGCCGCGCTCTTCTGGCCGAAACGCTTCTCGATATAATCCGCGACCAACGCCTCGAAATCCGAGGCGATATTCGGTCCGCGCAGTGTCATCGCCTTCTGGCCGTCGATGAAGACGGGGGCTGCCGGCGTTTCACCGGTGCCCGGCAGCGAGATACCGATATCGGCATGCTTGCTTTCGCCCGGACCGTTGACGATGCAGCCCATGACCGCGACGTTCAGCGCCTCGACTCCAGGATATTTCTCACGCCAGACCGGCATGTTCTTGCGAATGTCGTTCTGGATGTTCTGCGCCAGCTCCTGGAAGACCGTGGAGGTGGTGCGGCCGCAGCCCGGACAGGCGGCGACGACGGGGATGAACTGGCGGAAGCCCATGACCTGCAGCAGCTCCTGTGCCACCTGCACTTCGCGGGTGCGGTCGCCATTCGGCTCCGGCGTCAGTGAGACGCGGATCGTATCGCCGATCCCGTGCTGCAGCACATAGCCCATGGCAGCCGACGAGGCGACAATGCCCTTGGTGCCCATACCGGCCTCGGTGAGACCGAGATGCAGTGCATGGTCGGAACGCTCCGACAGCATGGAATAGACGGCGATCAGGTCCTGCACCTGGCTGACCTTGGCCGACAGGATGATGCGGTTGCGCGGCAGGCCGATTTCTTCCGCCAGATTGGCCGAGATCAGCGCCGATTGCACGATCGCCTCGCGCGTCACCTGCCGGGCCGACAGCGGAAAGCCGTTTGCCTTGTTCTGGTCCATCAGCGCGGTGAGCAGATCCTGGTCGAGCGACCCCCAGTTGACGCCGATGCGGACAGGCTTGTCGTATCGGATCGCCATTTCGACGATCTCGGCGAACTGCTTGTCCTTCTTGTCCTTGAAGCCGACATTGCCGGGATTGATGCGGTATTTCGCCAGCGCCTCGGCGCAGGCTGGATGATCCGCAAGCAGCTTGTGGCCGATATAGTGGAAATCGCCGACCAGCGGCACGTCCATGCCGAGGCGCAACAGGCGCTCGCGGATCTTCGGCACGGCTGCAGCACTTTCGTCGCGATCGACGGTGATGCGCACCAGTTCCGACCCTGCCTTGAACAGGGCGGCCACCTGGGCAACGGTCGCGTCGATATCAGCCGTATCGGTGTTGGTCATCGACTGCACGACGACAGGCGCGCCACCACCCACGATGACGCCGCCGACATCGACGGCGACGGAGGAACGGCGGGGCTTGGGATCAAAATCGGTCGCTGAGGACATGGAAACTCTCTGGCCTAGCCTCGGATATCAGGTGCCTTTCAGGTGGATCAAGGCGAAAGGCTTGTCAACCGCCCCAAGCATCAACTTTTGCTCGGGGCAGGACTTCAGTGCCCTCCGCCGCCGATGCTGTCGGCATAGCGCGCAAGGCTAGAGAAGCAAAGAACGACCAAGAGAAGCATCGGCAAGGCCAGGAAGACGGCGGAGAAGCCGACATGCTCGGCGGCAAAGCCGATCGCCGACGGCGCCACCAGCATGCCCGAATAGCCCATGGTCGTGACAACGGAGATACCGATGCCCGGCTGCAACCCCGGCACGTTGCCGGCAGCCGAGAAGGCGATCGGCACCATGTTGGAAATCCCGATGCCGCAAAACGCAAAACCCAGAATGGCCAGTTCCGCATTCGGGGCGAGGCTGGCGAGCACCATGCCCGTTATCGCGAAAGCCGTGCAGACCCTGAGCGTCATGACCGCGCCGAGCTTGTCGCGCACGAAGTCGCCCGCAAATCGCATGGTCGCCATGGTCAGCGAGAAAGCCGCAAAGCCGAGGCCGGAGAGCGTCACCGAGGCGCTGAGATCCTGGCGGAGATAGAGCGCGCCCCAATCGAGCACGGCGCCTTCCGGGATCATGCAGAAGAGCGCCATCATGCCGAGCAGCCAGGGCAGCGGGATCATGGGCAGCTTGGCCTTCGGCTTTTCCTCGTCAGGGTGTGGCTGATCGCTAAGGATCATCGGCCATGCGATCACCAGGAAGACGATCGACAGAACAGTCGCCACCTCGGCATGGCCAAGCACGCCCCAATGCGAGATGAGATAGCCACCGATCGCCGAACCGATGAGGCCACCAAGGCTCCAGAAGGCATGGCAGGACGACATGATGGCGCGGCGCATGGACTTTTCGACCGCAACGGCATTGGCATTCATCGCCACATCCATCGCCCCGATGAACCCGCCGAAGAGGAAGATTGCGGGCGCCGCGGTCCAGACATTCTGGACAACCGTCAGGATCAGCAGCATCGGCAGCAGCAGGACGGCCATGACCTTGCAGACGACTTTCGAGCCTCGCCCCGTGATCTGGGCACCGGCCAGCGGCATCATCAGCAGCGAGCCGAGACCGAAGACCAGGATCATCAGGCCGAGCTCGAACTTGGACAGTTGCAGCCGCTCGGCAAACTCTGGAATTTTCGGGGCCCAGCTCCCGACGGCAAAGCCGTTGACCAGAAACAGCAACGAAACCGCCGCACGCGATTTCGTGAGGAACCCGCTTCTTGAGGTCTCCGCGGCGTTATTTTTGCTGATTCCGTCCATGAACTGTCCTCCAAATGCCGGCGCACCATTATTTAAATCGATTAGATTTGCAACAATGCTGAAGCCTCTCATCAGTCACGTTTCGTCACCGCTTGTTAAACTGGAGGCAACAAAGCCACAACCGCGAAATAAAAACGCATCGTGAATGCCGGCTACAGAAGGTGTATTGACGGCGAAATATGAGGCTCCTATCGCTTTGCCATTCCCCGGCTTTCCGTTCGATTCTCTTCCCATTCGCCTCGGTGCATCCCGTGAAAAATCAAGTCAGCTACGGCATACTGCTCACCATCTTTGCCTATGCGATGTTCACCGCGCATGACGCGACCATCAAGCTGCTGGTGGTCACCATTCCTGTCTGGCAGATCCTGTTTTTCCGAAGCGTCACCATCCTTGCCGGCTGCTTCATCTTCGAAGGCCCGTCTCTGGTCTCAAAGACGATCCGCTCGCCGATCATCAAGCCGATGATCGTCCGCAGCATCCTGCTGCTGGTCGCCTGGATCTCCTATTATTCTGCGGCGAGCTACCTGCAGCTCGCTGAAGTGACGACGCTCTATTACGCGGCCCCCGTGGTCGGCACGATCCTTGCGACAATCATCCTGCACGAGCGCGTGACCTGGCCGCGCTGGACGGCAGTCGGCCTCGGCTTCTGCGGCGTCGTCATCGCCTCCAACCCGATCGGCCTGACGATTTCCTGGCCGGTCTATCTCGCTCTTCAGGCCGCGGTCATCTGGGCCTCGGCCATGGTGCTGCTGCGCAAGACCGCGCTGCACGAGAAGAGCCTGATCCAGATGGCGATTTCCAACGTGATGTTCATCCTGATGACAGTCATCATGATGGTCCTGCATTGGAAAACGCCGACCATGCATGAGATGATCCTGCTCTGCCTGACCGGCCTCATCGCAGGCGTCGGCCAGTTCGCGCTTTTCGAAGGCATGCGCCAGGCGCCGGTCTCCGTGCTAGCGCCCTTCGAATATACCTCGCTCGTCTGGGCCTTTATCCTCGGCTATGCGATCTGGGGCGACATTCCGAAGACAAACGTCTTCGTCGGCGCCATCCTCATCCTCAGCGCAGGCGGGATCATCATCCTCAGCGAGCGCTGGAAACGCAGCCGCGCGGCGGCCTGAGATTCTCTCAAACTCCTGTAGCGACGCGCGAAAACCGCCGTTTGCCGCAATTTGAGAAAAATATTCGCACTTGCCCATTTCTTTTGCAGTTTTCTACGCTACACGAGATATGATTTTCTGCGATCTATGCAGCATCGAACTCTCGAAACGGAAAAGACAATGAACTGGTTCAAAGCCATTGCCGCTGCAGCCCTCGTCCAGGCCGCAATCATCCTTCCCGCCCATGCCGGCGAAAACCTGAACGCCATCAAGTCCGCTGGCGTCCTGAAGGTCGGCACCGAGGGGACCTATGCGCCATTCACCTATCATGACGGCAGCGGCAAGCTGGTCGGCTTCGACATCGAGATCGCCGAAGCGATCGCGCAGAAGCTCGGCGTCAAGGCCCAGTTCCTCGAAGGCAAGTGGGACGGCCTGATCGCCGGCCTCGACGCCAACCGCTATGACACCGTCATCAACGAAGTCGGCATCACCGATGCGCGCAAGCAGAAGTACGACTTCTCCGAGCCCTACATTGCTTCCAAGGCCGTTCTGATCGTCAAGGACAGCAACAGCGACATCAAGGATTTCCCCGATCTCAAGGGCAAGAAGTCCGCACAATCGCTGACCAGCAACTTCGGCAAGCTCGCCGAACAGTCCGGCGCCGAACTCGTCGGCACTGACGGCTTCGATCAGTCCATCCAGCTGGTGCTCACCGGCCGCGCCGATGCGACGATCAACGACAGCCTCTCCTTCCTCGATTTCAAGAAGCACAAGCCGGATGCACCGGTGAAGATCGTGGCCCAGCAGTCGAATGCCGACTACTCAGGCGCGATCATCCGCAAGAACGAGCCGGAACTGCTGGCAGCGATCAACAAAGCGCTCGCCGACATCAAGGCTGATGGCACCTACGCCAAGATTTCCGACAAGTATTTCGGCCAGGACGTTTCGAAGTAAGTCCTGCCTGCACAAAGCCCCCTCCCCATCCCCTGCCCACAAGGGGGATGGGTTTCTATGCCGCGCTGTTTTCTTCTCAAAACAGCCTTTCAGCCAGCAGTACGGTCGATATTTGGTGCCGCCGGCGCCTCCTTTAAGTCCCTCCCTCTTGTGGGGAGGGGTTGGGGAGGGGTATTGCACTTTCTAAACGCACCAACTTTCGAGAAAGAACGCCCTTGCCGCATTGGCTCCAACTGATGGCGGATTCCTTGAGTTCCCTGCTCTGGGCGGGGCTCGTCTTCACCATTCCGCTGACGCTCCTTTCCTTCGCATTCGGCCTGACGCTCGGCCTGCTGACAGCGATTGCCCGCCTCTTCGGCCCGGCGCCTGTCTCAGCCATCGCGCGTTTCTATGTCTGGGTCATCCGCGGGACGCCGCTGCTGGTGCAGCTTTTCGTGATCTTCTACGGCCTGCCGAGCATCGGCATCTTGCTCGACGCCTTTCCGGCGGCATTGATCGGCTTCACGCTCAGCGTCGGCGCCTATACGTCTGAAATCATCCGCGCCGTCATTTCGTCGGTGCCGAAGGGCCAATGGGAAGCGGCATATTCGATCGGCATGAGCTGGCGGCAGGCGATGAGCCGCACCATCTTGCCGCAGGCGGCTCGCGTCGCCGTGCCGCCGCTGTCGAACACCTTCATCTCGCTGGTCAAGGACACATCGCTTGCGGCGGCAATCACCGTTCCGGAGCTTTTCCAGGCCGCGCAGCGCATCGTCGCCACCACCTATGAGCCACTGATCCTCTATATCGAAGCCGCCCTGATCTACCTCGCCCTCAGCTCGGTCCTCTCGCAGCTGCAGGTTCGGCTGGAAGCGCGCTTCGCCCGCTATGGCGGCATGCTGGAGGCCCGCTCATGATCGAACTCTCCCATATCGAAAAGCGCTTCGGCGACGCCGTCATCCTGAAGGACATCAGCCTCAGGATTCCTGAGGGCAACGTGACCGCGCTCGTAGGCCCGTCCGGTGGCGGCAAAAGCACCCTGCTCCGCTGCATCAACCTGCTGGAAGTTCCAAGCGCCGGCACGATCCGGCTCGGCGAGGATACGCTGAGCTTTTCGCCAAACCAGAAGCCCAGCTGGCAGGCGATCCAGAAGATCCGCCGCCAGACCGGCATGGTCTTCCAGAATTTCCAGCTCTTCCCCCATCGCACGGCGATCGAAAACGTCATGGAAGGCCTGACGACCGTCCTGAAGTGGCCAGCCTCCAGGGCGCGGGAACGCGCCATGGAATTGCTGACCAAGGTCGGCATGGCCCACAAGGCCGATGCCTGGCCGGCAACCCTCTCAGGCGGCCAGCAGCAGCGCGTGGCGATTGCCCGGGCGCTTGCCCCCTCGCCGCGCGTGCTGCTCTGCGACGAGCCGACCTCCGCGCTCGATCCCGAACTTGCCTCCGAAGTGGTTGACGTTCTCGCCCGCCTCGCCAACGAGGGTACGACGATGGTGATGGCGACGCATGACCTGCGTCTTGCCTCCAAGATCGCCAACGATGTCGTGTTTCTCGAAGCTGGCAGCATCGTCGAGACAGGTGCTGCCCGCACCATCTTTGGTGCACCGGCACAGGAGCGCACGAAGCGCTTCATCTCGACCCTGAACGCAGGCCACAGCTACGATATCTGAGGGCAGGCAGACAAAGCAAAGGCCGCTCCGGAGTTTACCGGGCGGCCTCTCATTTCTGTTATCGATAATCGGATCAGGCCGTGATGACCGCCCGCGCGGCCCTAAGGGCATTCCCCCACCAGACCAGCTGATCGAGCTGGTTCTTGGCTGCTTCCACCAGATGCGGATAGTCGCTGAGGCTCTTGCCCTCCTTCAGCACGGCAAGATATTCGCTGAAGGCGATGTGGACCCCTGTCTTGACAGAGGCAGCGCCCATTTCGACGAAGATCAGGCGAAGCTGCTCAACCGCCCGTGCGCCACCAACGCCGCCGTAGCCGACGAAGGCAACCGGCTTCTGGATAAACTCGCCAAGGTCGATGGCGTTCTTCAGAACGGCTGTCGGTCCATGATTGTATTCGGCGGCGGTGAAGATATAGGCGTCGAATTCGCGCAGCTTCTTCTTCCAGCGTTCCGCGGTTTCGCTCTGCGCTTCCGTCGTGCGCTCTTCGCCGAAGAAATGCATGGGGTAGTCGAGAAGATCGAGCACCTCGACATCGAACTCCGAGCGGCTGCCGGCGATGTCCGCGATCCATTTTGCTGGATGTTCGGCGAACCGGCCAATGCGCGTGCTGCCGACGATGACTGCGATTTTCAACTTGTTCATATGAAATATCCTATGAGTTGCCCGCTTGCCCGGCTCAATCTAGAGGTCGCCTCCGTCAGGAGACAACCACTAAAATGGCCGAAAAATCAGGCGTCAACCTCCAATGAGGTCACGATCCGGTGAACATTCCGGATCTCAGGCCGCATAGACGACCAGGAGATCCTTGGCATCGATCTGGTCGCCGGCATGGACGAGGACTTCGGCAATCGTGCCGTCCTTCTCCGCATGCAGCGCCGTTTCCATCTTCATCGCCTCGATGGAAACGAGAACATCGCCGGCCTTGATCGCCTGGCCGACGGAGACGAAGACGCGTGAGATGACGCCTGGCATCGGCGCGCCGACCTGGGCCGCGTTTCCGGTCTCGGCCTTGCGACGCGCGGCACCACCCGCAGCACCATGGGCACGATCCGGCACCTTGATGCGGCGCGGCTGGCCGTTGAGCTCGAAGAACACGGTGACCATGCCCTTGTCGTCGGTGCCGGTCATCGCTTGGTTGACGACGACAAGCGTCTTGCCCTTTTCGATCTCCGCAAAGAGCTCTTCGCCCTCAGGCAGACCGTAGAAATAGGCAGGCGTCGGCAGCGAGGAGACCGGACCATAGGTGTCCGATGCCAGCGCGAAATCGATGAACACCTTCGGATACATCAGGTAGGAGGCAAACTCGAAATCGTTGACCTTGCGCTCCAGCTTCTTTTCAATGGTCTTGCGCTCGGCATCGAGGTCGGCTGCGGCAAGCAGGGAGCCCGGCCGAACCGTATAGGGCTTGTCGCCCTTCAGCGCCTTTTTCTGCAGCGCCTTCGGCCAGCCGCTCGGAGGCTGACCCAGGTCGCCCTTCAGCATCGAGACCACGGATTCCGGGAAGGACACTTCCTTGTCCGGACTAACGACATCAGCGACCGACAAATCCTGGCTGACCATCATCAGCGCCATGTCGCCGACCACCTTGGAGGAGGGCGTCACCTTGACGATATCGCCGAACATCTGGTTGGCATCGGCATAGGCCTGGGCGACCTGGTGCCAGCGGGTCTCGAGACCGAGCGAACGGGCCTGCTCCTTGAGGTTGGTGAACTGTCCGCCCGGCATTTCATGCAGGTAGACTTCCGAAGCCGGCCCCTTCAGGTCGCTTTCGAAGGCCGCGTACTGGCCGCGCACGGCTTCCCAATAGAAGGAGATCTTTCTGATCCATTCGGAGTTCAGACCGGGGTCGCGCTCGCCGCCAGCCAAGGCTGCGACGATCGAGCCGAGGCAGGGCTGCGAGGTATTGCCCGACAGCGCATCCATGGCCGCATCGACGGCATCGACGCCGGCATCGACAGCGGCAAGCACGGTCGCCGCCGAAATGCCCGACGTGTCGTGCGTGTGGAAATGAATCGGCAGGCTGGTTGCCTCGCGCAGCGCCTTGAACAGGATCTTGGCGGCAGCCGGCTTCAGCAGCCCGGCCATGTCCTTCAGCGCGATGATATGTGCGCCGGCCTTTTCCAGCTCGACGGCGAGATCGGTATAATATTTCAGGTCATATTTCGGCCGGGCCGAATTCAGGATGTCGCCGGTGTAGCAGATCGCCGCTTCGCAGAGCTTGTTCTCCTCGATGACGGCGTCCATCGACACCCGCATGTTCTCGACCCAGTTCAGGCAGTCGAAGACGCGGAAGAGGTCGATGCCACCCTTGGCCGCCTGGCGGACGAAATACTTGACGACATTATCCGGATAGTTGGTGTAGCCGACGCCGTTGGCGCCGCGCAGCAGCATTTGCAGCAACAGGTTCGGCGCGCCTTCGCGGATCAGCGACAGGCGCTCCCACGGATCTTCCGTCAGGAAGCGCATGGAGACGTCGAACGTTGCCCCACCCCAGCATTCGAGCGAGAGCAGCTGGGGCAGCGCGCGGGCGTAGGTGCCGGCGACTTGCGCGATATCGTAGGTGCGCATGCGCGTGGCGAGCAGCGACTGATGACCGTCGCGCATCGTCGTGTCCGTCATCAGGACACGGCTTTCATTGCGCATCCATTCGGCGAATTTCTGCGGGCCAAGCTTGTCGAGCAGCTGTTTGGTGCCATCAGGTATGGCGCTGTCGATATAGGGCAGGATCGGCTTGGCAGCCTTGGCCGATGGCGTCGGCCGGCCCCGGGCTTCGGGATGGCCGTTGACAGTCACGTCGGCGAGATAGGTGAGCAGCTTGGTGGCGCGGTCCTGGCGCTTGACCTGCTGGAACAACTCAGGCGTCGAATCGATGAACCGGGTCGTGTAGCTGTTATCCCTGAACTTCGGGTGCGTGATGATCGCTTCGAGGAAGGTCAGGTTGGTGGCCACGCCGCGGATACGGAATTCGCGCAGTGCGCGGTCCATGCGGGCAATCGCCTCGGATGGGTTCGGCGCCCAGGCGGTCACCTTGACCAGCAGCGGATCGTAGAAGCGGGTGATGATCGCGCCCGAATAGGACGTGCCGCCATCGAGGCGAATGCCGAAGCCCGATGCGGAACGATAGGCGGTGATGCGGCCGTAATCCGGGATGAAATTGTGCTCCGGATCTTCCGTGGTGATACGGCACTGAAGCGCATGGCCGTTGAGACGGATGTCTTCCTGCTTCGGAACCCCCGATTCAGGCGTACCGATGGCAAAGCCGTCAAGGATGTGAATCTGCGCCTTGACGATGTCGATGCCGGTCACGACTTCGGTGACGGTATGCTCGACCTGGATACGCGGATTGACTTCGATGAAGTAGAATTTGCCGGTATCGGAATCCATCAGATACTCGACCGTGCCGGCGCCGACATAATTGGTGGCGCCCGCGATCTTCAGCGAATAGGCGGCAAGCTCCTGACGCTGCGCCTCTGACAGGTAAGGTGCCGGCGCGCGCTCGACGACCTTCTGGTTGCGGCGCTGGATCGAGCAGTCGCGCTCGAAGAGGTGGACGACATTGCCGTGCGTATCGCCAAGAATCTGGCTTTCGACGTGGCGGGCGCGCTCGACCAGCTTTTCCAGATAGACCTCGTCCTTGCCGAAGGCGGCCATTGCCTCGCGCTTGGCTTCGGTCACTTCCTTGGCGAGATCCTTCGGATCGCGAATGGCGCGCATGCCGCGCCCGCCACCGCCCCAGGAGGCCTTGAGCATGACGGGATAGCCGATCTCCTCGGCCATCTTGGCGACTTCGGCCATGTCATCGGGAAGCGGCTCGGTTGCCGGCACGACCGGCACGCCGACCGAGATCGCCAGGTTACGGGCAGCGACCTTGTTGCCGAGCTGGCGCATCGTATCGGCTCTCGGGCCGATGAAGATGATGCCGGCCTTGTTGCAGGCATCGACGAATTCCGGGCTCTCGGACAGAAGCCCGTAGCCGGGATGGATCGCGTCGGCACCCGAAAGCTTGGCAACGCGGATGATCTCCTCGATCGAGAGATAGCTCTCGATCGGCCCGAGATCGCGGGCGAGATGCGGCCCGCGGCCGACCTGGTAGCTTTCGTCGGCCTTGAAGCGGTGCAGGGCGAGCTTGTCTTCCTCTGCCCAGATCGCCACCGTTTTTATGCCGAGTTCATTTGCAGCGCGGAATACGCGGATGGCGATTTCGGAACGGTTGGCTACTAGGATCTTGGATATCGGCAAGTCGGTCTCCCTCACGACGTCACACACGGACGGGTATGCTGCACCCGCGAAGGAAATTCTTAACGTCTTGTCACAAGAAGTTCAATTTCCCGGCGCGCCATAGCGTAAAATAGTTGCGCCAGGATTTTTTGCTCAAGAAATGAGCCCGTAGCGGAAGGCAAGGGCGACGATGTGCTGGCGGTTCTTCGCCTTCAGCTTGTCCTGGATGCCGTTCATGTACCAGTCGACCGTATGGTTGGAGATCTTGAGCAGCTTGCTGATCTCGATCGAGGTCATGCCGTCGGCCAGATAGTTCAGCACTTCCATCTCGCGCCGCGTCATCTGCGTATCGACGACAGATCCCGCTTCCAGCGCCTCTGCCTCGCCCTTGAGTTCCAGCATGCGCCAGAATGCCTTCTTGGCGACGGCCTCGAAGAGAGCGATCTCGATCGGCGACAGATCGACGACGCTGCCGCCGATCGTCATGTTTCCAAGCAGCCCGTTGCGCCCATGAATGGGAAAGATATAGCCGTCGAGCAGCCCGTGGCTGCGCGCATCGACCATCATCTGCTCCATGCGCCGGCGATGCGGGTCCGCACGGAAGGCAGCGATCGTGTCGCGCCAGCGGAACGGCCGCTGCGCACGCGCGAGGAAGCGGATCGTCGGATCGATGAGAACGTACTTCTTGGCGATGTAGACCAGCGGCCACTTCTCGGGCCAGCGGCCGGCAAGAACAAGGCTCATCGGGTCCGTATTGGGTTTCGGCTGCCGCAGTAGTCCGTAGAAATCAAACTTGTAGGAACGGAGCACACGTTCGAGCTCGGCCACCACGTTTTCGGCAACCTTGCATTCTTCCATAACCACAAGCAATTGAATTAACGAATGAATATTCACACATACCCCCTGGCACCAAACTCGCTACGCCGGCGCTCGACATTGCAGCCCGCCCTGTCTGTCGTTGCCCCCAGACATCGGACACGGTCGAGCGCTATGTTGCAGGAAAACGGAAAACCGTCACCAGCGAATTTTTGATAATCCTCAATGGCTACATTTTTCGTGAGAGGAATTCCAGCGACCGCAGGCTGCCGTCATCAAATTGCCGTCAGCCAAGCGGCAAAGCCCCGGAAACAGGGCTGACAAGCCTGTGGAGAGACGAAGGATTGCGTTGCAGAATCAGTGTAGGATTTCGTTAATCGCCGGTTCAGGTACCAAATCGTAGCATCGCACCATCCCGAGTATTGCAGATGCAGATGAGGTACCCAACGTGTCACTTTTCAAAGTCTACGCTAGAGCTCTCAAGTATCTTGGCGCGTATCGATATCGCGTTGCTCTCGTTGTGCTTGCAAATATCGCGCTTGCGATGATCACCGTATGGGAACCCGTTCTCTTCGGTCGCATCTTCGACGCGATCTCGAATAAAACGGCAGTCGCGCCGACCATGATGATCTGGGCCGGCTTTGCCGTTTTCAACACGATCGCCTTCATCGTCGTCTCCCGCGAGGCGGACAGGCTGGCGCATGGGCGCCGCGCCACGCTTCTGACGGAAGCCTTCGGCCGCATTATTTCGATGCCCCTCTCCTGGCATAGCCAGCGCGGCACGGCGAGCGCGCTGAACACGCTGCTGCGCGCCTGCGAAGCGCTGTTCGGCCTCTGGCTCGAATTCATCCGCAACCATCTGTCGACCGCGATCGCGCTTGTCGTGATGATCCCGACCGCCATCTCGATGGACCTGCGCCTGTCCGGCGTGCTCCTCCTGCTCGGCATCTTCTACTGGGTGATCGGCCGCCTCGTCATGAAGCGCACCAAGGACGGCCAGACCTCGGTCGAAAGCCACTACAATACCGTCTTCTCGCATGTCAGCGACTCGATCAGCAACGTCTCGGTGCTGCATAGCTACAACCGGATCGAGGCCGAAACCAAGACGCTGAAGGCCTTTACTCAGGACCTGCTCAACGCCCAGTATCCTGTTCTCGACTGGTGGGCGCTCGCCGGCGCGCTGAACCGCACCGCCTCGACCGTCGCCATGATGGCGATCCTGATGATCGGCACGCTGATGGTTCAGGACGGCTCGCTGCGCATCGGTTCGCTGATCACCTTCATCGCCTTTGCGAACGTGCTGATCGCCCGCCTCGAGCTGCTGCGTAACTTTGCAACGCAGATCTTCGAAGCCCGCGCCAAGTTGGAAGACTTCTACGAGTTGGAAGATTCGGTCCGCGAACGCGAAGAACCGGCCGGCATCGGCGAGATCAAGGACGTCAAGGGTGAAGTCGAATTCCGCGACGTCTCCTTCGGCTTCGGCAACACCTCGCAGGGCCTGCATGACGTGTCCTTCACGGTCAAGGCCGGCCAGACGGTCGCCATCGTCGGCCCGACGGGCGCCGGCAAGACGACCCTGGTCAACCTGCTGCAGCGCGTCTTCGACCCGCAGAAGGGCCAGATCCTGGTCGATGGCACTGACATCACCAAGGTCAGCCGCAAGTCGCTGCGCCGCCATATCGCCACCGTTTTCCAGGACGCCGGCCTGCTGAACCGTTCGATCAGCGACAACATCCGCCTCGGCCGCGAGAGCGCCACCGAAGAGGAAATGCGCCAGGCCGCAGAGGCCGCTGCCGCTGCCGACTTCATCGAGACGCGCGAAGGCCAATACGAGACACGTGTCGGCGAACGAGGCAACAAGCTGTCCGGTGGTGAGCGCCAGCGTATCGCGATCGCCCGTGCCATCCTCAAGGATGCGCCGATCCTGGTACTCGACGAGGCGACCAGTGCGCTCGACGTGGAAACCGAAAATCGCGTGAAGGCTGCTATCGACAACCTTCGCCAGAACCGCACCACCTTCATCATCGCTCACCGTCTCTCGACGGTCCGGGAAGCGGACATGGTGCTGTTTCTCGAAAACGGCCGCGTCATCGAAAAGGGCGGCTTCAACGAGCTCAGCCAGAGCAACGGCCGCTTCGCAGCCCTGCTGCGCGCCAGCGGCATCCTGACGGACGACGAAGTCCGCAAGGCTCACACGACAGATACGGAAGCTGCATAGGGCCAGCGCCTGAAATTACGGGGCCCAGACAAGACGGAGGCCGGAGGAGCATCGCTCTTCCGGCCTTTTTCTTGTTGTCGATCGGCGATAGCTTGTCTCCCGTATTGGCAAACCCGCCGATTGAAGCTCCGATAGGCGAGGAGGATAGCGCTATGAGGGTCAAACGCATTGTCGCCAATATCCGCACGTCGGATGTCGCTCTGGCCGAGCGCTTTTATCGCGACGTTCTCGGCCTCGATCTCCTGATGGATCACGGCTGGATCGCCACATATGGCTCGGATCAGCGGGCAACTGCCCAGATCAGCTTCGCGTCCGAAGGCGGATCAGGCACGCCCGTTCCCGATCTTTCCATCGAAGTCGATGATGTGGACGCCGTGCTGGCGGACATGAAGGCGCAGGGTTTTTCGATAGAATACGGCCCGGCGGATGAGCCCTGGGGCGTTCGCCGCTTCTATGTCCGCGATCCCTTCGGCAGGCTGGTCAATATTCTCAGCCACAGATGAAACGAGACGGGGTTCGCGAACGAATGGGCGATGTGGCGCATTCCAAGCCCCATGCGGTCATTCGCTGGGCTGCCCATGCTGCCGGTTGCAATTGGCATCCACACGACTAGCTTCATGAGGAGGCCACGCTCCTTGGCGATGGCGAGACGATAAAGGGAAGCAAGGCATGTGTCGAAACATCAAGCCCCTCTTCAATTTCAATCCGCCGGCGACGGACGAGGAGATCCATGATGCGGCGCTTCAGTTCGTCCGCAAGCTGAGCGGAACCAACAAGCCGTCGAAACGAAACGAGGTTGCCTTCGAAAGCGCGGTCCTGTCGATCGCCAACTGTGCCCGCGAATTGCTCAATTCGCTGGAGACGTCTCAACCGCCTCGCGACCGCGAAGAAGTGGCCGTAAAGGCGCGCGCACGATCGGCGACCAGGTTTGCATAGAAGCGACGCTCCGCTCTGAAAGCGTCTTTTCTGTCAGTTGTCCAGCCAAGCTGCGAGGCCATCCAGCGTCTGTAGCCCGTATTCGACCGCGCCGAAGCCGATGACGGCTTTTCGCCGCGCGGGGCTGGGGTGGAGCTGGCGCAGGGTCAGCACCGTCTCGCCGTCGGCCTGCTCATCGAAGGTGACAGTGGTGCGGAAACGGTCGGGATCGTTGGGATCGGGCGTGCCATAGTCCATCACGATCCGCTCGTTGGGGACGATCTCCAGAAAGTGCATGAGGTTCGCAAAGCGCTGCTCCTTGCCCTCGAACATGCCCACCATGTCAAACCGCCAGACCCCGCCTTCACGGATATCGGCCTCGTGGCTCTCGATTCTAAGGCCGGCCGGACCATACCATTCGGCCAGCGCCCTCGGATCCATCCAGGCGGCAAAGACCTTGTCGCGCGGATGATTGAGCAGTTTCACGAGTACGATTTCCCGATCAAGCGACCAGGTGTCGAACGGATTTGCCATGTTCCTAACCATCCTCTTCCCTCTTGTCCAAGTAGACTTCCAGGCGATCCAGTCGTTCGGTCCAGCGCTGGCGCTCCGTGATCATCCAATCTGCCGCCTCGTCGAACCGCGCCTGCACCAGCCGGCACCACCGGCTGCGCCCGCGCTTCTCGCTGGCGATCAATCCGCAGTCCTCCAGCACCTTGAGATGCTGGGCGAAAGAGGGCAGCGCCATGTCGAAAGGCTCGGCAAGCACGCTGACCGGCACCTCGCCATCAGCCAGCCGCGAGACCACCGCGCGGCGGGTCGGGTCGCTGAGAGCGTGAAACGCAAGATCGAGAGGGGTCGAGTGATAAGGCATGCAACTCAGTAAAACGAGTGCAGGCATCAGTCAACAACAATAAGGCACTTGCCTTAGTATTCATATTCTATATAAAGGCAATTACCTTAGTATCGGCCGCGACTATTCGGGCAGCTCTGGTGCAACCACTTCGCAAGGAGAGTTCCAATGGCAGTACGTGTCGACCTCATGATCTCGCTCGACGGTTTCGCGACAACCACGGACCAGACGCCCGAAGTCCCGTTCGGCGAGGACTGGCCGCGTCTCGTCGGAGCATATGCGGCAACCCGAACATTCCGAGAGCGCGTCCTTGGGGATACCAGCGGGGCGGGGACGACTGGTCTCGATGACGATTACGCCAGGGAATATTTCGAGAATATCGGTGCCGAAATCATGGGCGCAGGCATGTTCGGGCTCCACAACTTCCCCGACGATCCGAACTGGCGTGGCTGGTGGGGCGAAGAGCCGCCTTTCCGGGTTCCGGTCTTCGTGCTCACCCATACTTCCAGACCCTCCATCGAGATGGCTGGCGGCACCACCTTCCATTTCCTCAGCGCCGCTCCGGCTGGTGTGCTTGAGCAAGCGGTCGCGACGGCAGGCGGCAGGGATGTACGGATCGGCGGCGGCCCGACGGTCGTTCGCGACTTCCTAAGGGCGGGTCTTGTCGATCGTCTTCATGTTGCCATCACGCCGATCCTGCTCGGGCGCGGCATACGCCTGTGGGACGACCTGCGCGGCCTGGAATCTGGCTACACGGTCAAGTCGGAAACTGCCCCGAGCGGCATCATCCACCTTACCTTCCAACGCTAACTTGTCACTTGTACGATCAGGACCACAAAAAACCCGCCGAGACGATCGGCGGGTTTGGAAAGCCTTCTTGCCGTCCCGCGCTTATCGACCCACGCGGTCGAGGCGCTGGCCGTGCCGAATGTGGATCGGAACCGCGACGGCTCTTGCCGGAGTTTCCACGGAACGCCCGCTGCCATGGCCGCCGAGCCGCTTGTGCTCGAGATAATAGGCATAGACGAAGAGAGCGACGATGCCGGCGACGACGTAGAGCGGGCCAACGATCTTATCCTGGTTCGTCAGGTAGAGAATGATCTGGCCCACCATCGCAAGGATCGTCCCGGCGACGAATATGTTCAGCGAATGCCGGCCGAGGATCGTCAGCGGATGGTCTGACGGACGGCGGAAGAGCTGCGACAAGGCCGGAACGCTGATGATGATATAGGCGAGAGCCAGCACGTGCAGCAGGCGCGGCAGCGACAGGAAGGTCTTGTCGAAGCCGGTGATGACAGTGGGCAGTCCAAGCGAGGCCAGAACTTCGCCGAGGCTCCAGAGCTTGAAGATCACCCAGACGAAGGACACGGCTACATAGGCGATCGCGACGGTCAGGAGCAGCGGGTTCCTGACGATCGTTCCCCCGCGGCGGACATGCATCATGCTGACGATGCCGATTGTGAACAGGAACTGCCACGACAGCGGATTGAGGAACCAGAAACCTTCCACGAGCGAGTTGCGCGGGGCGATCTGATAGACGCCTGCAACAAGCCATACGGTAGCGGATACGCTAAGCGCCAGCAGCGGGCTGCGGGACTCCAGATAAAGGATGATCGGCACCATCAACAGCAGGGCGCCATACATCGGCAGGATATTGTTGTAGCCGATCTGGTGGCCGAGCAGCAGCAGCGCCGGAATGCCCTGCCGGATATTGGTCAGCACCGCCAGGATATTGACTTCGCAGAGCAGACCGGGCCGATGAAACAGCCAGGCGCTCGAGATGAACAGCACCAGCGTCATGCAGGTCGTCATCATATGGGCGAGGTAGAGCGTGAAGGCGCGCTTTACCGCCTTCCACGACGCCACCAGTCGATTGCCCGGCTTGAAGCGACCGCCATAGGCAAGTCCGACGGCAATGCCCGAGATCAGCACGAAGCCTTCGGCCGAATCGGAGAACCCGAAATTCTTGGTCGTCAAATATTCGAATATCTGGCCGGGAACGTGATTTATGAAGATGGCGAGCAACGCCAGACCCCGCAGCACGTCGAGGCGTGTGTCGCGCCATCCAGCTGCCTTGGAAAATCCGCTTTGATCTGCGGCCACAACCGCTCCGTTCGGACTTGAAACCATAGGCTTCTCCTTTTCCGGCAATCAAACGCAACTGTGGCCAAAAGAGTTCCCCCCTTTGGCCACAGCGATCAATGCACATGATGGTGAAGAGAAACTGCGCTATCCACCGATGGGATAGCCCTCTTCGAGGTGGGCGATCACTTGACCGTTGATTGTCACACAGTAACCCGCCGCATCGGACGATTTTGAGACCGAAATGCGGTATTTCCCTGTCGCCAGATCAAGCTCTGCGGAGAACCCATCCCATGCAGAAGGAAGCGCCGGTTTCACGTAAAGGTGACCGTCCCTCACGCGGATGCCGAGGATGCCCTCGATCGCCACGCGGTAGAGCCAGCCGGCCGAACCCGTGTACCAGGTCCAGCCGCCACGACCGGTGAGCTGGCCTTCGCCATAGATGTCGGCGGCAACCACATAGGGCTCGACGCGATAGACGTCGGCCGACGCCTGGTCGAGGGCGTGGTTGACCGGGTTGAGCATGTCGAAGCAACGCAGCGCGTCATCACCGCGATTCATCTCGGCCAGCGCCATGACCACCCAGATGGCCGCATGTGTATACTGTCCGCCGTTTTCGCGAACGCCCGGTGGATAGGCCTTGATATAGCCCGGATCCTTGTTCGACTTCTGGAAGGCCGGCGCAAACAGGCGGATGATCTTGGCCTCGGGATCGACGAGTTTGTCGAGCACCGCGCCCATGGCCGCTTCGGAATGGGCCTTGTCGCCCTCGCCCGAAAGCACGCTCCAGGATTGCGCGATCGAATCGATCCGGCATTCCATGCTTTCGCTGGAGCCGAGCGGGCTGCCGTCGTCGAAATAGCCGCGGCGATAGTAGCCGCCGTCCCAGCCGGCCGTTTCCAGCGCCTTCTTCAGCTCCGGAATATGCCGCGTCCAGCGCTCGACGCGGTCCCTGTCGCCGCGGGCCTCGGCATAGGGCAGGAAGGCCTTCAGCGTGCTGACGAGGAACCAGCCGAGCCAGGTGCTCTCGCCACGTCCCTGGAAGCCGACGCGGTTCATGCCGTCGTTCCAGTCGCCGCCGAGGATGAGCGGCAGGCCGTTGCTGCCCTTGCGCTTGATCGCTAGATCGAGCGCCAGTGCCGCGTGCTCGTACACGCTGACCTTATCCTTGGAAACCGTCGGATGGTAGAAGGCGTCGTGGATCCCTGGCATGAGGGCTGCGCCTTCGATGAAGGGAAGCTCCTCATCGAGTAGCGTGCGATCACCCGTCACGATGCAATACTGGTTGATCGCATAGGCGAGCCAGACCACGTCGTCGGAAATATGCGTGCGCACGCCGGCGCCGGTTTCCGGCAGCCACCAGTGCTGGACATCGCCTTCGCGGAACTGGCGCCGGGCGGCATTCAGGATCTGCTTGCGGGCAAGATCCGGCGAATGCGTCAGGAAGGCCAGCGTGTCCTGGAGCTGGTCGCGGAAGCCGAAAGCGCCGCTCGCCTGATAGAACGCCGTACGCGCCATGATGCGGCAGCCGAGGCTCTGATAGGGAAGCCAGGCATTGATCATGTGGTTCATCGCCGCATCCGGCGTCGAGATCTGCAGGCGGCTGGTAAAGTCGTTCCAGAAGGACTGACCTGCCTGCAGGACCTCGTCGAACTCGGTACTCCGCATATCCGAGATTAGCGCGCGAGCCTCGTCCTGGGACGCGGTATCGCCCATGTAGAAGCAGATATCCCGCTCCTCGCCAGCCGCGATACTCAGATCAATCGCAAGCGCAGCACAGGGGTCGCCGTCCATCTCCATCGAGTTGGAAAGCTCCGAACCATAGGCCACGGCCTGCGGCGCCTGGATCGTTCCGAACTTGCCGATGAACTCGCGGCGGCTTGCCGAAACACTGGTCGCAGCCTCGCTTGCCGCGAAGAAGGCCACGCGCGTCGAGTAATCGATGCTGTAGGGGTTGGAGGCCAGCAGCGAGCCGGTACCCTCGTCATGCGTCGACATGATGAATGGCTTGGTGCGGCGCGGATTGCTGCCCAGCACCCACTCGGCATAGCCGTAGAGGCGCAACCTGCGGCTCTCCTTGCCGGTGTTGCGGATGCGCATGCGCATCAGCTTGACCGGGCGCTCGCGATGGACCGTGTGGGTCATCTCCATCGCGACATCGTCCTGCGTGCTCGAGAAGACCGAGTAGCCGAGGCCGTGCCGCGCCTCGAACTGCGCGGTCGATTGGCGCGACAGGGCGGCGTAAGGTGTCATTACCCTGCCGCTCTCGAGATCGGCCAGATAGACCGCCTCGCCCGGACGGTTGATCACCATGTCGTTGGTCCACGGCGTCAGCTGGTAGTCGCGCGAATTGACGCTCCAGGTAAAGCCGGCGCCTTCTGCTGAAATGTGGAAGCCGAAATGCTCGTTCGAGATGACGTTGATCCACGGATGCGGCGTCGACTGGCCGCCATTGAGGCGCACGACATATTCGCGGCCGTCGCGGGCAAAGCCGCCATAGCCGTTCCAGAAGTCGAGATCGCCGGCGTCTTCGACAGTCGAGGCCGAGAAGGCCGGTTCTAGTGGGATCATGCGGGTCGGGCCGGTCGTGTCACCCTGGCGCGTCGATATCAGCGACGGGCCACGGGCAATCTGATCGACGATCTTGCCGTTGCGGGCATGGAAGACCACGCGGGACGCTGCGAGGATCGCGCGATATGTCCCCTCCTCGATCAAGTCCTTGCGAACCGCAAAGAGGTGGTGCCCGATATTGTCGGACCGACGCCGCACATTCTCGCAAGCCGCCTCGAGCAACTGCTGCATGTCCTGGGCATCGTCGACCGCGCGTTCGTTGAGGATCACGAGATCGATGATGATGCCGCGGGAATGGAGATATTCCAGCGCGCTCAGCGCCTCCTTGGCGATGCCGAGGTCTATGTCGTCATTGATGCGCAGCGTGAAGATCGGGAAATCGCCCGAGATCGACACCGGCCAGAGCGCAGATTGCGACTGCAGCCCGGCCTTCACGGTCGCCGCATCGGCGCGCAGGTGCATGTCGGGATAGACGACATAGCGCGCCAGATGCTGGAAGACGGCCGCCTGCTGCGAGGTGACGCCGACATGGCGCATCTGCATCTGCGTGCGCGTCCAGGCCTGCGTGAGTTCCTGCGAGAAGGCATCGGGGTGGCGGTAGCGTTCTACCGCCTTGTCGACATCATCGCGGCTCGGCGCGGCGATCGTCCAGAAGATGACGCTCACCTTCTTGCCGGCAGGCACGCGTACAACGCGGCGCAGCGACAGACAGGCATCCATCGTGAAGCCATCGGTGCCCGAGAGCGCAGCACCGGGATCGAAGGCGGCGGCTTCGGAAAGGCTGCGGCCGCGACCGATGAACTTGCGGCGATCGGTTTCGAATTCCGTCGGACGTTCCGGGCCGGCATTGTCGACGATCAGATGCGCCATCGCCATGTCGGGCTCGTTCGGATCGCGCTTGTTGCGCTCGACGCGGATCACGTCGCCACGGCGGCCGATCTCGGTCTTGAGGAACATGCGTGCGAAGACCGGATGCGCCGCATCGCCGTCATCCGAGGTTACGACCGGCTCAAGGTAGGAGGTCACTTCGATGAAGCGATCCTCCGTGCCCATGTTGAGCAGGGTGACGCGGCGACCTTCGGCATCGTTTTCCGTCGCGACGATGCATTCGACTTCGCTCGTGAAGTCGCCGATCGTCTTGCTGAATTCCGCCTTTTCGTCGCTGAAGCTGACCTTGGTCTTCTCGCCCTCGATGCTGCGTGGCTCAGCCGTTGCCGACCACCACTGGCCGGAGACCGTATCGCGCAGGAAGATGAAGGTGCCCCAGCGATCCTCGGTCGGATCGGCGCGCCAGCGCGAAACGGAAAGCCCGTTCCAGCGCGAGTAGCCGGCGCCGGTCGCCGTCAGCATGACGGAATAGTGGCCGTTGGATAGGAAGCTCAGTTCGCGATCCTGCTGGCCCGGATTGTCGATCTTGCGCACTTCCGGCCGCAGCAGGTCTTCCTGGATATTGGCCGGCGCATCGCTTTCATGCTTGGCGGCCATGACGGGAATGTCGCGCGGCGCCTTTTCCTGCAGCAGCAGTTCGGCCGCTTCGATCACGGGATCGGCGTGGAAAAGCTCGCGCAGCAGGCCGTTGAGCGCAACGTTTGCGATAGCTGCGATCGACATGCCGTGATGGTGCGCATAGTAATTGTAGACGACGGCGCACTTCTTGCCCTCAGGCACGCGCGTCGGCGTGAAATCGACGGCATCGTGGAAGCCGTACATGCCGAGCGCGCCGACCTTGCGCAGCTTCTGCAGATTTTCCAGCGCCGCTTCCGGATTATACTGGCTGGCGAGGATCGAGGCATAGGGCGCGATGACGGCGTTCTGGCCGAGGCCGCGCTTCAGGCCGAGCGAGGGCACACCGAAATTGGTGTACTGATAGTGCATCTGCGTGTCGCGGGCGTTGAAGGCCGCTTCCGAAATGCCCCAGGGCGTGCCGAGCCGGCGCGCATAGTTCATCTGCTCCAGCACGATCAGATTGTTGGTCTGGTTGAGGACACCGCCCTGGCGCTCCTGCATGACGAGCGGCGGCATCAGATATTCGAACATCGAGCCCGACCAGGAGACCAGCGCGCCGCGCGAACCGACGGCGACGACATGGCGGCCAAGCTTGTACCAGTGCTCGGTCGGCAGATCGCCCTTGGCGATGGCAAACAGGCTGGTCAGGCGCGCTTCCGAGGCCAGGAGGTCGTAGCAGGCGGCGTCGAGCTCGCCGGTTTCGACACGGAAGCCGATCGACAGCAGCCGTCGCTCCGGCCGGTAAAGGAAGCTGAAGTCCATCGAGAAGGCGATCTCGCGCATGGTGTCGCGGAGCTTTGCCAGACGCTGGCGCAGCGTATCAACATTCGACAGATCGTAAGTGCTGTCGGAGATATGGCCTTCGCAGACCTTGATCAGCGATTCCGCCCAGCGGGTTACTTCGCCGCTTTGAGTCGACTTTACCTCGTGGTCGAGGTTGGCCGCAAGCTTCTGGATATCGTGCGCAAGCACGGACAGGTTGATGATGCGGATCGAGGCGAATTCGTGCTCGCGCTTGACGGCGGCAAGCGCATTCTGGAAGCCCATGATACGCTCTTCCAGGCGCCGGCGCAGCGGGCGAACCGTCTTGCGGTCGTCAGGCAGGTCTGCCAGCACTTCACCGAGGATGCCGGCAACGTCGCCGATACCGTCTAGATTGCCATGCATATGCGCCGATGGCGCCTCCGCCCAGATGCGACAGGCCGATGAGACGGCGATCAGATGGCCGGCAAAGTTGCCGCTATCGACCGACGACACGTAGCGCTGGCCCATCGGCCGCAGCGTGTCGGTATGGTACCAGTTGAAGAGGTGTCCGCGGAATTTCTCCATCCGCTCGACGGTCGCGATGGTCTTTTCCATCTTGTCGATCGTCTCTTCGAAAGACAGCCAGCCGAAATGGCGCGCCGACACGACGGAGAGCAGATAGACGCCGATATTGGTCGGCGACGTGCGCGGTGCTGGCACGGCGTGCGGCGTCTGCTGGACGTTGTCCGGGGGCAGGTGATGCTGCTGCTCGATGACGAAGGTCTCGAAATAGCGCCAGGTGCGGCGCGCGATCTTGCGCAACTCGGCCGAGACATGTTCGGGCACATCGAGGCGATCCTCCGTCTCGGCAGACTGGCTGACATACCAGGCAACGGCCGGCGACAGGATCCAGAGAACGGCGAAGGGAATACCGACGAGATAGGCATTGTCGCCCGAAAACACAGCCAGGATGATAGTCAGCAACGCCATGACAGGCGCGTGCCACATGACGCGGTAATGGCCGAAGATGGTCGTCTGGGCAACGGCCTGGGCGCTCGCGGCAGTGCGCCACTGCAGCATCAGCTTGCGCGTCACGAACAGTCGGTAGAGCGAGCGGATGATTGCATCCGCCATCATGCAGGCGGTATCTGCGATGAAGACGACGCGCAACGCCACCTGGGCGTTTGCCCCCTTCACGTCATTCCAGACGGTGTAGAGATGCGCCCTGGCGATGATATCGCTGGTGCGCGGGATGATACCGTTGATCAGCGACAGCGTCGGCGCCACGAACAGGCAGAAGATTAGAAGGATCTGCCAGACGAGCGCACCGAAGGCGCCCATGAAGTACCAGCCGAAGATCGAGGCGAAGAACCAGGCGATCGGCGTCAGCGAACGGCGCAGGTTGTCGAACATCTTCCAGCGGCCAAGCCCGGTCACGCCGCGCTTCGAAGTGAAGATATAGGGCAGCAGCTGCCAGTCGCCGCGCGCCCAGCGATGCTGGCGCGACACTTCGACTTCATAGCGGATCGGAAAGTCCTCGACGAGCTCGGCATCGGTCACCAGCGCGCAACGCGCCATCGAGCCTTCGAGAAGGTCGTGGCTCAGAACCGAATTCTCGTCGATCTTGCCGCGTAGGGACGTCTCGAACGCATCGACGTGATAAAGCCCCTTGCCGGTGAAGGTGCCCTCGCCGGTCAGGTCCTGATAGACGTCTGACACGGTGAAGACATAGGGGTCGAGGCCGCGATTGACGGAGAAGATGCGCTGGAAGACCGATGCATCCTTGCCGGTCGTCAGCGAGGGCGTCACGCGCGGCTGCAGCACGCCGTAGCCGCTGACGACCCTCCGGCTTTCCGGATCGACGACCGGACGGTTGATCGGGTGATAGAGCTTGCCGACAAGCTTGGTGACCGTATCGCGAACGAGACGCGTGTCGGAATCCAGCGTCATGACATACTGGACATCCTTCGGCACAATGTTGGCGCCGGGCAGAAAGGTCGTATCGCGGTCGCCGCGCAGCAGCATGTTGAGCTCATGCAGCTTGCCGCGCTTGCGCTCCCAGCCCATCCAGACGCCTTCGCCCTGACTGTAGAGCCGGCGACGGTGCAGGAGGTAGAAGCGGGTCTTGCCGTCATGCGCATAGCGGGCCGAGAGCTTCGCGATCTCGCCGCGCGCATAATCCAGAACTTCCAGATCGGATTCCGTCTCCTCGAACTGGCTGTCCGGCCAGTCGCTGAGCAGCGCGAAATAGAGTTCGCCGCGCGGGTTGGCGAGATAGTGGACTTCGAGATTGCGCACGAGTTCGTCGACGCTATCGCGGTTCGAGATCAGCGTCGGCACGACGAGGAGCGTGCGCGCGTCTTCCGGCACGCCCTCTTCGAACTCATAGCCGACGAGGCGATCCGGCGTCGTGAAGAAGGTCGCGAAGAAATTGAACAGGCCTGTCGCGCCCTCGGACGCCGGAAGCGTGAACATCACAAGCAGAAGAATCGTCTGGGGAATGCCGATACCCGCGTGGATCATCACGCTGCCGACAATGATGAGGGCGAGAACCGTGATCGCAATGACGGGAACCGCGATCGAAAGCCAGTTGCACTGGCGCACGAAGCGCAGGAACTGCTGCGAGACGGACGGTCGGAAGCCGATCGCCTCCTCCAGCTTTTCCCGCTGCGTGCCGACAAGGAAACCGCCGACATTGGGCTCGTGCGGCTGCGGCGCCGAAGAGGTCTTTGCCTCCCCCATCATGTCGATGGCGATCTGCGCGATCTCCATTTCGCTCTTGCCGGAGCGGCGGGAGAGCTTTTCGATCTGCTTGCGATAGGCATTGCGCGAACCGGGATCGAGTTCGGCATAGTCGGTCTGCGTCCAGAGCTGTTTATCGACCTTGCTGACCTCTTCGACCCACACCGACCATTCGGTATCGTCGATCTCGCGCAGGCTCCTGATGATGCTGCCCATCGTGACATTGCCGGCCGACAGGCGGTTGTGTTCCGCCATGGTCACCGCTTCGATATTCGTGCCCGCGGCCTCGAGCCGCCGCTCCAGCCAGTCGATCGCGACCCCCGAGGTCTGCGACCCGTCGCGCATGCGGTAGAGGAACTGCGCCGCAAAAGTATTGTCTGTTGCCAGCGGCTCCAGCGACTTCAGATAGTCGAGCGCCCTGGCATCGTCGTTGAGGCGAATGAGTTCGTCGGCGGCCTCGTTGGCCTTGCGGCGCGTCGTCCGGCTGGCGTCGACCCGGGACGAAATACGGCGCAGATTGTCGACGAGGACGTAACGTACCAGAGACGGAATCGCCCAGAGTTCGCCGATCTTGAAGGTTCCGTGCTTCTGGAAGCCGTCGACCATTGCCATCAGGCTGGCATAGGAGACGCTGCTTTGCGTATGGGCGACGTAAAGCCAGGCGAAAGCCAGCGTGCGCGGCATCACCATGCCCTCGACCCTCATGGTGTCGAGTTCGCGATAGAATTTCTTCGGGAAGTCGCGGCGGACCTCCTGGATCGCTTCTTCGATAATGTAGTGGTTGTCGAGCAGCCATTCGGCGGCCGGCGTGATCGTCTCGCCCCGCTCCACATCGATCGCGGCAGACTTGTAGACGCGCAGAATCTCGGTTTCGTTCTCGCGATGCCGCGCAAAGAAGTCGAAGGACTGGAAGCCCGGAAGCTTCATGCTGCTGTCCAGCGCAAACGCTTCCCCGCATTCCCGCAACTGATCGCTGGAAAACTGCGTCGAGCGGATCATATCGGTCTGATTGATCTGCTTGACTTCGGGGTCCTGGGGCGGAGCGGCGGAAGAAACTTGAGATGACATGGGTTCGGGTTCTGGATCCAAACAGAGTTACAGGCATTCGCCTTAACCCGTTTGCGCAGTTCGGCAGAACAGTTCACGCATTCAGGCTTTGCGGGGCTTTTGAGCCGCACAGAATGATCGTGAACGTGAGATGCCGCGGCGCAAACCGATCGGGCGGAAATTTTCACGAGCGCTATCGTCGGATTTGGCAATTGTTAAATTACCACTTTTCCGACACCCGCGAAACTTGGACGCGAAGCGCATCATTCAAGTGGGCGCGTCAACGAAAGTCGGAAAAAGACAGTTAAATTCGCGGCATGCTCCCGGCGCGCCGATACTTCAAACCGAATTCGTTCGGTGTGGAGGCGGCAATCTGAGCTTCATAATCCGGGAGGCGATGAACTCGAATTGAGCCCATCGTCTTCAAATAGCGACGTAGCGAGCGCTGCGGACCCCGCGATTGACCCTTTGAATAGCTGCGCCGCCGTCAATGTCACGACGCGTTCAACCACCCGGACCGAGCGCGGTGGAAGGCAATGCAGATCTGAGGGAAAACGGAGCTACCGGGAAATCCCAAGATAGAAGGAACGGATTTCCAAAGGGTGGCTTGTCCGGCAACTGCCGAACGAGGCGGAATGCAGTGGCGGACGATCAGACGAGCACGCCGCAGACGACAGCAGCGACAAAGATGAACGCTGCAGAAAAAAGCGCGACATGGAAGACCGTCTGGATCTTGTGGCGCAGCGACGCGTTTCCACTGACAGGAAGCCGCTTGCCCGACACAGAATCGTCCAACTGGTTAACCTGAGTATTCGTAATACCCCAATTCGCCATGTGCTGCCTCCAGTTGTTTATTATGTTTTTATTCATACTGCCCGCGCCCGTAGCGCAGTCATGCACATTCACACTGACTCTATCAAATAGGTAGAGATAATTTTTTATCCAGTGGGATGGGTGAGAAAAAATTAACCCCTAAGTCCAACGCATTAGATCAGCAGAGGATGCGGCGAGCCCATATCAGCGTGCGCTCCATGGCGCTGTCGTTCGGGGCTTCGTGGGGTCCGACTTTGCGCCGGTCCTTTTCTTCGGGAAGGTCGATGCGGACCTGCTCCGTGGCTTTTACCGGCGGATGAAGATAGCCCATGGTCATGCCACCCATGAAAAACATGCTTGCCTCCATGCTCCGCGATCACGAAACCTAACCGCCGTTAACAAGATCATGACAGAAATGCGGCAACTGTCAATAGTCTAGAGGATTGGTCGTCTTTTAAGGGTCGCTTAACCAAGACGCAGCGAGAAACTGCGCTGATTATCAAGGGATTAGACATCAGGCATCGCCCTTGACTGGAAAAGTCCGGCTGGATTAATCCAGCCGGACTCAAAATAATTTTCACCGCTTTGGGCTATTCGCGAGCTTCGCCGACTAGGCGGCCTCAGTCGAAAACTGATCCACGGCGGCGATAACGCCGCGTAATTCCGCAAGCCCCTTCAGGCGGCCAATGCAGGAATAGCCCGGATTGACCTTCTTCTCCTGATCGTCGATCAGCAGGTGGCCGTGATCAGGACGCATCGGGATGACATGATCCGCCCTGCCCTCTGCAGCGCGTCGCCGCTCTTCTTTCCTCAAGACCGAAATCAGCGACACCATGTTGACGTCGCCGCCGAGATGTTCGGATTCGACGAAGGATCCGTCTGCTTCCTTGCTGACATTGCGCAGATGGGCGAAATGAATCCGGCTTGCAAACCGGCTCGCCATCGCCACAACATCATTTCCGTGACGCGACCCGTAGGAGCCGGCGCAGAGCGTGATGCCGTTGGCCTCATGATCGACAGCGGCAAGAAGCGTCTCCACATCCTCCACCTTCGAAACGACGCGCGGCAGGCCGAAAAGCGAGAACGGCGGATCGTCGGGATGGATGGCAAGCCGGACATTGTTCTCGGCAGCGACAGGCACGACCTCCCTGAGGAACTCGACCAGATTGGCCCGCATATCCTCGTCCGAAACATCGTCGAAGGCCGCGATATGCCCGCGGATGGTCTCGCGGGTATGGCTGTCCTCGCCACCGGGAAGGCCGGCGATGATGTTCTTCTCGAGCGTCAGGACGTCGCTCTCGCTCATGCCGGCCAGACGCTTGCGCGCCGCCTCGATCACGTCAGGCGCGTAGCTGCCTTCGGCACCCTTCCGTTTCAGCACGAAGACGTCATAAGCGACGAAATCGATCATGTCGAAGCGCAGGGCAAAACCGCCTGCCTCCGTGGGATAAAGCAGGTTTGTCCGCGTCCAGTCGACGACCGGCATGAAATTGTAGCAGACCACGGGAACGCCGCCCTTGCCCAGATTGGCAAGGCTCTTCTTCCAGGCATCGACATAGCTCCGCCACTTTTCATTGCGCAACTTGATCGCCGAATTGACCGGTATGGATTCGCAGACCGACCATACCATGCCGGCCTTCCTGACCAGCGCCATGCGCTCGGCAACGTCATCCGGCGTCCAGACGCGGCCGTCATAGATATGATGTAACGCGGTCACGATACCATGCGCGCCCGCCTGTCGCGCATGTGAGAGCTTGACCGGATCTTCGGGTCCAAACCACCGCCAGCTTTCCAGCATATCATCTCCTCCTCATAATGTTGGACAATTAAACGCCAAAAGGCCAGAAGGCTCAAGCGATAATCGGCATTTGCCAAATTAAGACCAACATAATAGGATGGAGCGACGTATTCAGGGAGTTCTCATGGAAGAAATTCCGCGTCCATCGGCGGTCGATGGCGTCGTCCGGCAGATCAGATCGCTGATCCGCGAGCGCGGCATGGTGGTCGGCGATGTCCTGCCGAGCGAGGCCGAACTGGCGGTCATGTTTGATTCCAGCCGCAACACCGTCCGCGAGGCTTTTCGGACGCTGAAAGCCTATGGCGTGGCCGAATCGCGCCAGAAGGTCGGCGCCGTCCTGACAGATCAGCACCAGATCGCCATGCGCGACCTTTTTTCCTTCGCAATGGAGATCTCGGTCGACGCCTTTCGCGACATCCAGGGCTATCGCCGCCTGACGGAAATGAACCTTTTCGACCTGCTGCAGGATAAGCTTTCGGAGGAGATATTTGCCGAGATGGAGGCCATCAACCTCGCCATCCGCTCTGCATCCAGTCCCGAGCAGGCATCGGAACTTGATTTCCAGTTTCATCGGATAATTGTCGATGCGGCGGGAAACCGGACGCTGTCTGAAACCTACGGCATGCTGAAACCTGTCATCCAGCGCATCATGCTGGCGGGCAAATCGCAGCGCCAAGCACTGGAATCGGTGGCATCGGAGCATGGCGAGATCGTGCAGGCGTTGCGCGCCCGCGATCGCATCGCCTTCGTCTATCACATGGACCGGCACCTGAACGCCGGGCTTGAATTCATAAGGGACCAGTCGTCCTCCGGCACAGCAGGGGACAGCGGCAAGGAGGATAGCTGATGGGAGACTTCACGGGAAAAGCAGCCGTCGTGACGGGCACGACCGGCATCGGCCGCGCGGTGGCGCTGCATCTGGCAGGGAAGGGCGCTTCCGTCGTTTCCCTCGGCATCGATCAGGCCGCCAATGCGGAGCTCACGGACCTCGCATCGTCGAAGGATCTGCCGATCCGCGTCATTCATGCCGATGTGTCAGTCCCCGACAGCGTCCGCGACGCCATGGGCGAAGCGACCTCCCATCTTGGCGGCATCGATATCATCGTCAATGCGGCCGCCATCCACCCATATGGCGACGCCACCAGCACGCCGTTCGATGTGTTTCTCCGCTGCATGGCGGTCAATGTCGGCTCCATCCATCTGACGGCAGAATTCGGCGTTCCCGAAATGCGCAAGCGCGGCGGCGGGGTGATCGTCAATATCTCCAGCGTCCAGGGCTTCGCCTGCCAGCGCGGCGTCTCGGCCTATGTCGCCTCCAAGGGCGCAATCCATGCGCTGACGAGGGCAATGGCAATGGATTTCGCGCAGGATCGCATCCGGGTCGTGTCGATCAGCCCCGGTTCGGTGCGCACGCCCATTCTCGAACTGGCGGCCCGCACCTTCGAGGGCGAGGATGCAGACATAGATGCGGTCTTCCAACGCTTCGGCGAGGCGCATCCACTCGGCCGCATCGGCGAACCGGAAGAGGTTGCCGCCCTTGCTGCGTTCCTGGCCTCGGACCAGGCATCCTTCATAACAGGCTCCGACCACCGGATCGACGGTGGTTTGACGGCCGGCATAGGCGTGCGCTGAGTCCGGGTAAAGTGCGCGAAGCCGGCTTCTATGCCCGGACAAAACCCTTGCTGGCGATCATCAGGTTACGCGTATAATCCTCCGTTACCACGCCCTGCGACAGCTCCCTTGCGGTCAGCCGCTCGACAACGGAACCGTTTTGCATCACAGCCAACCGGTCGCACATGTGGGTGACCACGCCGAGATCATGGCTGACCATGACGAAGGTCAGGTTACGGTCACGCCGCACCTGTTCCAGGAGATTGAGCACCTCCGCCTGCACAGAGGCATCGAGCGCGGAGGTGGGCTCGTCGAGAAGCAGGATGGTCGGCTCCAGGATCAGCGCACGCGCAATCGCAACGCGCTGGCGCTGGCCACCCGACAGCTGATGCGGATAGCGGAACCGGAAGCCGTTGCCGAGCCCGACCTCATCAAGCGCCCGTGTGATCCGGCTCTCGCTGTCGCCGACGCCATGGATCGCCAGGGGCTCGAGCAATAGCCGGTCGATCGTCTGGCGTGGGTGCAGGGAGCCGTAAGGGTCCTGAAATACCATCTGGACGCTGCGATAGAAATCCTTGCTGCGCCTGGCGCCCTGCAATGTCGTGCCTTCGACCCTGATCGAGCCGCCGCTGACCGGTGCCAGACCGGCAACAGCCCGCAGCAGCGTCGACTTGCCCGATCCGGACTCGCCGACCAGGCCAAAGGATTCGCCCTCGGCAACATCGATGCTGACTGCATCGAGTGCGTAGTAACCGTCATAGACGACGCTGAGACTGTCGATGGAAAGGGTCGCGTTCATGCAGCCCACTCCGGCTTGCGGTCGAGGACGGGCAGGGGATGGCGATCCTCGCCGATCTGGGGCATGCAGCTGAGCAGCCCCTGCGTATAGGGATGCTTGGCATTCCTGAGATCGGATGCCGCCAGTTCCTCGACGACCTTGCCGGCATACATGACGAGCACGCGATCGCAGAAGGACGAGACGAGGCGCAGATCGTGCGAGACGAAGATCAGCCCCATGCCGCGCTCCGACACCAGCTTGTCCATGATGCGCAGCACGTCAAGCTGCACGGTGACGTCGAGTGCGGAGGTCGGCTCGTCGGCGATCAGAAGCTCAGGGCCAGCGATCAGCATCATCGCGATCATCACGCGCTGACCCATGCCGCCGGAAACCTCATGCGGATGCAGGCCGAAGACTCGGCTGGGATCACGGATCTGCACCGCCTCCAGCATGTCCATCACGCGATCGCGCGCTTCCGCCTTGCCGATCCTTTCATGCGCGCGCAGCGTTTCCATGATCTGCCGGCCGATCGTCATGACCGGATCGAGCGAATATTTCGGATCCTGCAGCACCATGGCGATGCGCTTGCCGCGCAGCTTCCGGCGCTCCCTCGGCGAGGCCTTGAGAAGGTCGATTCCGTTGAAATCCAGCTTGTCGGCTGTGACGATGCCAGGCGATGCGGTCAGCCCCATGATGGCACGGCCGGTCTGGGACTTGCCGGAGCCGCTCTCGCCGACGATACCGAGGCGTTCCTTGCCGAGCGTGAAGGAGACCCCGCGCACCGCCTCGATGACGCCGGTACGGGTCGGATAGCGGACGCGGAGATTTTCGACGGTCAACATCGTGCTCACTGGCCGCTCTCCCTGGGATCCAGCGCATCGCGCAAACCATCGCCGAGCAGGTTGAAACCGAGGCTGACGACGAGAATGGCAATGCCCGGCATGGCCGCTACCCACCATTGGTCGAGAATGAAGCGGCGGCCATCGGCGATCATCGTTCCCCATTCCGGCAGCGGTGGCTGGGCGCCGAGGCCAAGGAAGCCGAGGCCGGCGGCCGTCAGGATGATGCCCGCCATATCGAGCGTGACACGCACGATCAGCGAGGAAATGCAGAGCGGCATGATGTGGCGGAAGATGATGCGAATAGAGGACGCACCCATCAGCTGCACCGCCGCTATATAATCAGACCGGCGCACCGTCATCGTCTCGGCGCGGGCGATGCGCGCATAGGGCGGCCAGGAGGTAATCGCGATCGCGATGATCGCGTTCTGGATGCCGGGGCCGAGTGCGGCAACGAAGGCAAGCGCCAGCACGAGCTTGGGGAAGGCGAGGAAGATGTCGGTGATGCGCATCAGCACCGCATCCGTCCAGCCGCCGGCATAGCCGGAAACCGTTCCGACGATCAGCCCGATCGGCGCGGAAATGATCGCGACCAGCACGACAACAAGCAGCGTCCAGCGCGAGCCGTAGAGCAGCCTCGAAAGAATGTCCCGGCCCTGATCGTCGGTGCCCAGCCAATAGCCGGGGCTGCCGGGCGGCAGGAGACGCGCGCCCGTCAGGTCTCCAATTACGGGCGAATGCGGCGCAAGCACGCCGGCGAAGGCAGCGATCAAAAGCAGCGCCACGATGATCAGCAGCCCGACCACGGCAAGGTGATTGGCCGTAAACTGCCGCCAGGTCACATAGGCGCGGCCGAGCCGCGCCTGGAGGCGCGATTGCGGTCGATCGGACAGAAGCCATTCGCGGCGGCTAATCTTTGATGTCGAGGGGGGCGGGGTCGAAGTGGCAGGGCTCGTCATTTGCGGCGCGTCCTTGGGTCTAGGGTCCGATAGAGAAGATCGGAGAGAAGATTGATGCCGATGAAGACGGTGCCGATGACGATCGTGCCGCCGAGAACGGCATTCATATCGGCATTTTGCAGCGAATTGGTGATGTAGAAGCCGATGCCGGGCCAGGAGAACACCGTCTCCGTCAGCACCGATCCTTCCAGCAGCCCGGCATAGGACAGCGCGATAACAGTCACCAACGGAACGGCCGCGTTACGCAGCGCATGCCCCCAGATGACGCGCCGCTCCGAAAGCCCCTTGGCGCGGACGGCGACGATATATTCCTGCCCCATCTCGTTCAGCATGAAGCTGCGCGTCATGCGGCTGATATAGGCCAGAGAAAAGTAGCCGAGCAACGATCCCGGCAGGATGATGTGGCGGAACACGTCCCAGAAGACGTCCCACTGCCCCTGCCAGGCGGCATCGATCAGGAAGAAGCCGGTGATCGGCTCGAACGTATATTCATAGGCGATGTCGATTCGGCCCGGAAACGCCACCCAGTTCAGCTTGGCGTAGAAGATGACGAGTGAGATCAGCGCCAGCCAGAAGATCGGCACCGAATAGCCGACGAGGCCGACGACGCGCACCAGCTGGTCGATGACGCTGCCGCGCTTGACGGCGGCAAGCACGCCGAGCGGAATGCCGATGACCGTCCCGATGATCGTGCCGACGGTCGCAAGCTCCATCGTCGCCGGAAAGGCACGGCGGATATCGTCCATGACAGGATTGGTTGTCAGAACGGATGTGCCGAAATCGCCCGAGAGCGCCTGCTTCAAATAGATATAGAACTGCTCGTAGAGCGGCAGGTCCAATCCGAGCTCACGACGCGTGCGCTCGACGACATCGGCGGGCGCCCGGTCGCCGAGAATGGCGAGCACGGGATCGATCGGCACCACGCGGCCGATGAAAAAGGTGACGGCGAGAAGGCCGAGATAGGTCGTGACGGCGACGACCAGGAAACGGAGGATGCCCATGGCGATGGGCGCGGCACGGCCCTTTGCGGGCCGTACCTCCATTTTGCGTTCAACGAGACTCAATAAACCGATCCTATCGGAGGATTACTTCGAGATCGGGCCGACGAAGTTGGTGTCGAAGCTCGGGCCGAGCTTGAAGCCCTGCAGCTTCTTGCTGTAGCCGGCTACTTCCGTCTGCTGAAAGAGGATGACGAACGGGCTCGCATCGAGGAACTTCTTCTGGACGTCCTGATACATGGCGGCGCGCTTGTCGGCATCCGGCTCGAAGAGGGCAGCCTTCGTCACCTTCTCAAGCTCGGGCGTGGTCCAGTCATTGCGCCATGCCAGCGTCTTGTTCTTACCTTCGTCGGAATTGTCGGCGTTGGTCGTGAACGTATCGGCGTTGGAGTTCGGATCCCAGTAGTCCATGCCCCAGTTGCCGAAATAGATGTCGTGATTGCGGGCGCGATACTTGGTCAGCTTCTGCTTGCCGTCACCCGGAATGATCTCAACCTTGATGCCTGCCTGACCGAGCGTCTGCTGGATCGAAGTCGCGACGCTGGTGTCCGGCTCGATGCTGCGCACGTCCATGGTGACGGAGAAGCCATCAGGCAACCCGGCCTTGGCCAGCAGCTCCTTCGCCTTGGCGACGTCGAGCTTGAAGGGGTTTTCGTCAAGAGCGCCGAGAACGCCCTTCGGCTCGAAGGTCTGGTGGATTTCGCCGATGCCCTTGATCAGCGTCTTGCCGATCGCGTCGTAGTCGACTAGGTACTTGAAGGCCTGCTGTACTTCCGGCTTGGCCAGGTTGGCGTTCTTCTGGTTCAAGCTGACATAGTAGACCGTGCCCTTCGGAGCGTTGGTCGAGGCCAGGTCGGCATTCTTTTCGACGGCGGCAAGGTCGGTCGGCGACAGGTTACGGGCGATATCGATGTCGCCCTTCTCAAGCGCCAGGCGTTGCGCCGAGCTCTCCTTCATGAAGCGGTAGATTACGCGCGCAAGCTTCGACTTCTCGCCGTAATAATTGTCGTTGCGTTCGAGGACCACGGCCTCGTTGGCGCGCCATTCGCGCAGCTTGAACACGCCGGAGCCGGCATAGCCGGTCTTCAGCCAGCCATTGCCGAAATCGTTGTCGTACTTGTAGTCGGCGGTCGGCGTCATCGGCTTGACGTGCTGCATGACCAGCTTCTTGTCCACCACTTCAGCGACCGTCGCCGTCAGGCAGTTCAGGACGAAGGACGGCGCATAGGGCTTGTCGACGGTGAAGGTGAAGGTATCCGGCGCCGTCGCTTTTGCCTTCTCCGTAACGTTGTCGCCGGTCAGGCCGAACTGGGTGAGGATGAAGGCCGGGCTCTTGTCGAGCTTGACGACACGCTCGAAGGAATAGGCGACGTCATCGGCAGTGATCGGATTGCCGGAAGCAAATTTCAGGCCCGGCTTCAGCTTAAACGTATAGGTCAGATGATCATCGGAAACCGTCCAGCTCTGGGCGAGGTCGCCTTCGATCTTTGACGTGTCGGCAATGTTCAGCCGCACGAGCAGGCTATAGCTGTTGCCGGTGACTTCGGCGGCCGAAAGCTCATAGGCTTCTGCCGGATCCATCGAGATGATGTCGTCGAAGGAAAAACCTTCAACCAGAGTATCCTTCGGCGTCGCGGCAAAGGCGCTCGGTGCCGTCATCACGAGGAGGGAGATTGCGGCAGCGGCTGTCAGCAACTGGGCTTTGCGGTTTAGTCTGGCGTAGGTCATGTTTATTCCCCTGTTTTTGAACTGTTGGTTTTTTAAGCTGCGGCCTTGCCTGTCTCTCCCCAGGCGGATGCGAGGATGCGAAGCCAGTTTTCCCGGCATAGTTTTGCAAGATCGGCGTCACCATATCCGGCGCCCCTGAGGGCTTCAATCAGCCTCTGGTTGCCCGAAGCGTCGCCGATATCTTCCGGAATTGTTGCACCATCAAAGTCCGAGCCGAGCGCCACGCAATCGATCCCCATGCGCTCGACGAGATGATCGACATGGCGCAGCATGGTTTCGATCGGCGTGCCTGCGTCCGAGCGGCCGTCGTCGCGCAGCATCGCGGTCGCATAGTTCAGCCCGACGACGCCGCGGCTTTCGCGGATCGCATCGAGCTGCTTGTCGGTGAGGTTGCGGGCGACGGGCGTCAGCGCATGCGCGTTGGAATGGCTGGCGACCAACGGCTGGTCGCTGGTCCTCGCTACATCCCAGAAGCCCCGTTCGGTAATATGGGCAAGATCGATCAGAACGCCGAGGCGATTGCACTCGCGGACGAGTTCGAAGCCCGCTTCCGTCAATCCCAGGCCGGTATCCGGCGACATCGGAAAGGCGAAGGGGACGCCGTGCGCAAACACGTTGTTGCGGCTCCAGACCGGCCCGAGCGAACGCAGGCCCATAGCGTAGAATGTTTCGAGCGCGGCCAGATCGGCGCCAATCGCCTCGCAGCCCTCCATATGCATGACGGCGGCAAAGATGCCCTTTTCCATGGACTGGCGGATGTCCGAGGTCGAACGGCAGAGCTTCCAGGCGCCGGCGCGGTCGAGACGCAGCGCGATCGCAGCCATTTCGTTGGCAATGTCGAGAGATGGCCACCGCTCCAGCGGCGCGGCAAGCGGCGTCACATAATGCCCGTTGCGATCAGGTTCGGCAAAAACCAGATCGCCTGAAGGAATGTAGATGGCGCAAAGGCCACCCGCGAGACCGCCCGCCCTTGCGCGAGGCGCATCGATGTGTCCTGACGACGTTCCGTCCCTGAATTCGGCGATCGGGTCTGCCCCGTCGCGGGCATGGGTCCAAAGTCTCAGGAGAACGTCGTTATGACCATCGAATACAAGCTGCATCATCTACCCTAAAATGCCCTCTGGGGCGGATCCGAAAGACACAGCATAAAAAAGATGCAAGGATTCGCCACCGATAATTTTGAAAAATGCCTTTGAGGATTAAAATAATTTTCCTCTGAGTGGAATCAAACGAAAAGAGCGGGGGCTGACGCTCCCGCTCGACTGACAGAACTCAATTGGCAAACGCGTGTCGCGTCAATGCTTTACGCGCTTCTTCTGGCGGTAGACGTCGACCACCACGGCCGCGACGATGATCAGGCCCTTGACGATTTCCTGGTAGTAGGCGTCCACCCTAAGGAAGGTGAATCCCGACGTCATGACGCCGAGGATGACGGTGCCGATAACGGTTCCGGTGATGCGCCCGACGCCGCCGGTCAGCGACGTGCCGCCGATGACGGTCGCGGCGATCGCGTCCAGTTCGTACATGACGCCCATGCCAGCCTGTGCCGTCTGCGCGCGGGCGGCGGTGACGACACCCGCAAGCCCTGCCAAAAGGCCGGCGATCGCATAGACCTTCACCAGATGCGACTCGATGTTGATACCGGAGACACGTGCCGCCTGCACATTGGCGCCGATCGCATATGTGAACTTGCCGTATCGCGTGTAGCGCAGGGCGATGTGGAAGATCAGCGCCACCACCAGAAAGACGATGACGGGCCAGATGCCGGTGCCGATGAAATTGAACTGATCGGTCAAGCCGGAGACCGGCTGGCCCTTCGTATACCATTTGGCGACGCCGCGGGCCGACACCATCATGCCAAGCGTAGCGATAAAAGGCGGAATGCCGGTACGGGCAATCAGCTGGCCGTTGACGATGCCGGCCGCCAGGCCAATTAGCAGGCCGACGCCGATCGGAATGAAGAAGGGAAGATCGGTCAGCCCGGGATAAAGGGCCCGTGGCCAGGTAGACGCCTGCGCAAAGCTCGCTGCGATCATAGCCGTCATGCCGACGACGGAACCGGAGGAAAGATCGATGCCGCCTGTTATGATCACCTGGGTCACGCCGACGGCGATGATGCCGATAACGGCGACCTGCAGGACCATGATCGTCAGGCGCTGCGAATTGAACAGGAAGCTCTGGCCGATAAAGATCCAGCCAAGAATTTCGAAGATCAGCGCAATGCCGACCAGCACCATGAGGATACTAATTTCAGGCGGGATGCGGCGACGCCGTCTCTGCATCGGGCTTGCGACCGGCGCGGCGGCCTCTGCGATTTTTGTAGCCATGTTCGTTCCTCCCTATGATGGCTCTGCGGCGGCCTAGTCACCGTGCCGCAAGATCCATCACCTTGATCTGGGTTGCCTCCGCGCGATCGAGAAAGCCGGTCACCCGACCCTCGTGCATCACCATGATGCGGTCGCTCATCCCGAGCACCTCGGGCATTTCAGAAGAAATCATGATGACGGCGACGCCATTGCGCGCCATCTCGGTCACCAGGCGATGGATTTCCGCCTTGGCGCCGACGTCGATGCCACGGGTCGGCTCGTCGAGAATGAGGATCTTAGGGTTCGTCAGGAGCCAGCGTCCGATCAATACCTTCTGCTGGTTGCCGCCCGAAAGATTCTGGACGCGTTCGTCGAGATTGGGCGTCTTGATGCGCAGCTTGCGCGCCATGTCCTCGCAGGTCGCTTCGATCGCGCCTTCCTGGACGAAACCGGCCTTCACGAATTTGTCCTGGAGCACGGCGATCTGCATGTTTTCAAACACGTTGAGGATCAGCAGGCAGCCGGTATCCTTCCGGTCCTCCGTCAGGAACGCCATGTTGTTCTGGATGGCGACCGTCGGCGATGAAATGTTCGCCGGCTTGCCGAACAGTTCGATCGTGCCCGAGGTCGCAGGCGTCACGCCGAACAGAGTTTCGGCTACGTTCGAGCGGCCGGAACCGACCAATCCCGCCACCCCGAGGATTTCACCGGCGCGGACCTCGAAGGAAACGTCGTGGAAGACGTTATTCAGACAGAGATCCTTGACCGACAGCACGACATCGCCGATCGGCACCTCCTCCTTCGGAAACATCTGCGTGATCTCGCGGCCGACCATCATGCGGATGATGTCGTCTCGGGTGACATCAGTGGAGGCATGCGTGCCGATATACTTCCCGTCGCGAAACACCGAGAATTCATCGGCAATCTCGAACAGCTCGTTCATCTTGTGGGTGATGTAGACAATGCCGATACCCTGGGAACGCAGGCCGCGGATGATTTCGAAGAGATGCGCCACCTCCCGCTCCGTCAGCGCCGAGGTCGGCTCATCCATGATGAGCACGTCGGAATCGTAGGAAACGGCCTTGGCGATCTCGACCATCTGCCGGTTGGCGACGGACAGATGCCGGACCTCGATCTCGGGATCGAGCGTTATATTGAGCCGGCGAAACAATTCCTCGGTCTTGCGCCGCATCTCGCCATGATCGACGAAGCCGAGGCGGGTCTTTGGTTCACGGCGGATCCAGATGTTTTCCGCAACGGTCATGAAGGGCATCAGGTTCAGCTCCTGATGGATCATCGCGATGCCGTTTTCGAGCGCGTCGAGCGGTGATTTCAGGCGGATGCCGACACCCCTAAGCCGGATGTCGCCCTGGTCAGGCGTATAGATGCCGGCGAGGATCTTCATCAGCGTCGATTTGCCGGCGCCGTTTTCGCCCATCAGCGCATGAACCGTACCGCGCTTCAGCCGGAATGTGACGTCGTCGAGCGCCACGACGCCCGGAAATTCCTTGCGAATGCCCTCAGCGGCAAGAAGAAATTCAGCATTTGGAACTGCGCCGCTGGCACGTACCGCAGCCATGGTGGATGGGCTGACAACCATCGCTTCCTCCCGGGACAGATCGGGGACAATGGATGCGGGCCAGATGCCCGCATCCGCAATCACGAACGCATCAGTTCTTCTTGACGAAGTCCTTGACGTTTTCAGGCGTGACGAGCTGGAAGGGAACGTAGGTCTTCTTCTCGACCTTTTCGCCCTTGGCGAGCTTCAGCGCCGTATCGACGGCACCCTTGCCCTGGCCGGCCGCATCCTGGAAGACCGTGACCTTGAGGTCGCCGGCCTGCATGGAGGCGAGCGCGTCCTGCGTGGCATCGACGCCGCCGACGATGATCTTGCTCATATCCTTGCCTGATGCCTTCAGCGCCTGGATCGCGCCGATCGCCATTTCGTCATTGTTGGAAATGACGGCATCGAAATCGATACCGGCAGACAGCCAGTTGGTCATCAGGTCGGAACCCTTGGTGCGGTCCCAGTTTGCGGTCTGTTCCTGGACGATCTTGATGCCGGTGCAGGGTTCCTTGGCGATGACGTCATGAACGTCCTTGGTGCGCATGCGCGCTGCCTGGTTCGACAGCTCGCCCATGATGACGACGGCATTGCCCTTGCCATTCAGCAGACGGCAGATTTCCTTGGTTTCCAGCGTGCCGGATTCCTGCTCGTTGGAAGCAACGAAAGCCTGTCCATCGGGCAGGGTGTCGACATTGACCGGTTCGCGATTGACGTAGACCAGCGGGATCTTCGCGTCGGCGGCGATCTTCGACATGGCCGCGGTTGCGTCCGTATCGACCGGGTTGACGATGATCGCGCTGACGCCCGACGCGATGAAGTTCTGAATCTGGCTCTGCTGCTTGGCGACGTCGTTCTGCGCGTCTTCAACCTGCAACGTGACGCCGTCCTTGGTCTTGGCATAGTCGATCATGCCATTGCGGAGCACGGTCAGGAAGTTGTCGTCGAACAGCGCCATCGACACGCCGATGGTCTGCGCATGGGCAGCCGTAGACATCAAAAGTGCCAGCGCCGATCCCAGGATAAGCTTTTTCATTGGTCTCTCCTCCACAAAAGGTGTCCGGCTGCACCCTCCTCACGCCGGAGCCCTCGACCTCCCAGCCGCAGGACCATCATTTCCAAAGGGCGTCGCTCCCAACGCCGCCCTCAAAAACGGAACAAACAAACCGTACAATTTGCTTTACGGAATATTCATTCCATTTTCTGTGAAGAACGTCAACCCTGTTTGGCTCAACGGGTGCCTCCGTTGCCCTTCATCCTGATCAGAAAGGATAATTTTCCGCTGCCGGCCCTGAAATTGGGCGCTCGTTCTCCTACATGTGCCCGGCCGGAGCAAAGGCAATGAAACGTTCATTCCATTGTCGTCGGCTTCGATCAGTGTCCGCGCCTGAGGGCGTCACGCCGCCCGATCGAACGAACCTGATGAACCATGGGAGACCCCAATGCCTCTGACGATGTACCGCATGACCGTTCCCGTCCTTCAGCGCGGCCTGTCCGCCCTGAAGCTCTATCTCGACAAGGCGGAAGCCTATGCCACCGAGAAGAAGATCGATTCCTCGATCCTGGTATCTGCTCGCCTCGCTCCGGACATGTTGCCGCTCTCCGGCCAGTATCAGCGCGCCACCGACACCGCGAAATTCGCGGTCGCGCGCCTGACCGGCATCGAGGCGCCGCGTTTTGAAGACAATGAAACGACCATCGCGGACTTGCGCGAGCGCCTGGCCAAGGCGGAAACCTTCCTGGCGTCGGTCGCTCAGGACGTTTTCAACGGTAGCGACGAGCGCGAAGTAACGATCCCCGCCGGCGGCGGTGCAACGGTCACGATGCGCGGCGACGAATATCTCCCGCTCTTCGTGCTGCCGAACTTCTATTTCCACGTCAGCATGGCGCACGCCATCCTGCGCGCCCAGGGCGCGCCGGTCGGCAAGCGCGACTATCTCGGTCACTACAACTGAGGCATGGACGAATTAGAAAGCGGACCGGATCGAGACCGGTCCGCTTTCGGTCAGCTCCGTAAAGGCGAGCGTCTGGTCGAGATGCCGCGCCCTGAGCGACAGAAGCTTCTCGGCATAGGCGAGCCTGACGGGAAGATAGTCCCGGTCCTCTGCCCGATTTACGAGCTCCATCGGGTCCTGCTGCAGATCGAAGAGCAGCGGCGGCAGACCGGCGAAATGCACATATTTGAACCGTTCGTCCCTGACGACCGCGAGATTGCACTCGCTGGAGCGCAGGCCGAAATGTCGCTCTGCCCCGCCACCCGAGATGTCGCGGAAGTCGAACTCCCAGAACGCCGCATCCCTTGAGCCATCAGAGCTTTCACCATTGATGAAAGGCAGCAGGCTCGAGCCGTCGACATGGTTGCTCGGATCGATGTCGAGCCGGTCGCATAGCGTCGGGAAGATATCGGCAGCGCTGGTGAAATGATCGACCTGCAAGCCCGTAGACGTGGCTCTGGGATCGCGGATCACCAGGGGAATATGGTAGCTGCCGTCGAAGAAGCCGCCCTTGCCGAGCGTCCAGTGATCTCCGGCCATTTCTGCATGGTCCGACGTGAAGATGATGAGCGTGTTATCCCAATCATCCGTTTCCTTCAGCGCCTGCCAGATGCGGCCGAGCTGTGCATCGACCTCGGCGATCATGCCGTAATAGATGGCGCGGATCGCCGCCAGATCGCTGCTGCTCCAGTCACCGACGGGGCCTCTTGCACCATGGATGAAGCCGCCCTTGCCGACGCCGGGCATGGCATAGGCGAGATAGGGGTGAAGCGATTTCTCGAGATCGAAGGTTTTGGCGCGGGCAAAGTCCGGACCATCAGAAGCCGAAAACATCCTGTTATAGGGCTCCGGCACCGAGAAAGGCGGATGCGGCCGCAGGAAGGAAACATGCGCGAACCAGGGCTCGTCCTGCTCGCCCACCCAGCGGATGAACTCGCCGGCGAGAAAGGCCGTCTGCGTCTCGTCCTTGGAATAGGCAGGGGCGGCATTGGAGATTTCCCCGAAATCCGCGCCGACAGGAACATGGATGTCCCTGGTATCGGCATCCCGATGACCACGCGACCGCAGCCAGGAAAGCCAAGGCTTCTCGTGCTCCGGCAGCAGCTGACGCACGCTGAAACCCGGCAACACGCCTTCATAGGTCGTCAGATGCGGATCGCCGGGATCCATGGTCCGCGGATCCGGCGCCGTGTCCGTATAGCCGAACAGGGTCGGATCATATCCCACCCGCCGGGCCGCCAGCGCCAGATTGTCGAAGCGCGCATCGAGCGGCGAGCCGTTGCGGCAGACGCGGTGGTTCATCTGGTAGAGGCCGGTATAGAGCGTCGCCCGCGCTGGAGAACAGGGCGCGGCCCCGGCATAGTGGCGCCGGAAGAGAACGCCTTCCCGCGCCAGGGCATCGACCGCAGGTGTCCTGACGCTGGAATGACCGACCGCCGAGAGGCAATCGCCGCGCCATTGATCTGCACTTATCAGAAGAATGTTCGGCCGATCGCCCACGCGCTTACCCTCAATGTTGGTTTGACTTGGAATGCCAGCTCCAGGCTGATTCGATGATCTGCGAGAGGTCGTATTTCGGCGCCCAGCCGAGCACCTCGCGCGCCTTGTCGTTGTTGGCGACCAGCGTCGTGGAATCGCCCTCGCGACGGCCGACATATTCGACCGGGAAGGGACGGTCCGAGACCGTCTCGATGGTCGACAGCAGTTCCTTGACCGTCGTGCCGGTGCCGGTGCCCAGGTTGAGCGCGACCGACTGGCCGCCGTTCAGGAGATATTCCACCGCCCGGACATGGGCGTCGGCAAGGTCGAGCACATGGATATAGTCGCGCACGCAGGTTCCGTCCCGCGTGTCATAGTCGCTGCCGAAGACCTTGAAGCCCTGGCGGCGGCCGAGTGCTGCATCGATCGCCAGCGGAATGGCGTGTGTTTCCGGCGTATGCCATTCGCCGATGCGGCCTTCGAAATCGGCGCCGGCGGCGTTGAAATAGCGCAGGCATACCGAGCGGAAATCCTTGTACTGGTCGTAATCGGCCAGCGCCTGCTCGACGATATATTTGGTCCGGCCGTAGGGATTGATCGGCACCTGGCGATGGCTCTCGTCGAGCGGAACGCTCTGCGGCAGGCCGTAGGTGGCGCAGGTCGAGGAGAAGACGAAGGCCTTGATGCCGGCCGCCTGCGCTGCCGAGAGCAGCGTCAGCGTGCCGATAACATTGTTTTCATAGAAGGAAACCGGATCCTTGACGGATTCGCCGACTTCGATCAGCGCTGCGAAATGCAGGATTGCCGCCGGCTTGTGTTTTGCCAACACCTCGTCGAGACGGGCGCGATCCCGGATATCGCCCTCTTCCGCCGGTCCCCATTTGACGAATTCGCGGTGGCCGTTGGAGAAATTGTCGTAGACGACAGGTTTGAAACCTTTGTTGGCAAGATCGAGGCACGTATGCGACCCGATATAACCAGCACCACCCACCACAAGAACCGTTTCACCCGCCATTCCGCTCTTCCTTTCGCTGAACATGCCTATCTGCATGCAAGACTTAGCCGAGTTGTAAGTCGAGAAAAAGACTGAACGTGCCGACGATGATCCGGCTTTATTTGGGCCGGTTTTCCGCGGAGTGATCGTCGACGTGGATCATGATCGCGAAAAACGCCAGGACGGGTGGCACGAGAAAGCAGAACACTCCGGCAAACAGGAAGGAGAGGGCGGCCGCAGCGCAACCGAGCGCGAAGCCGCCGACCGCAGCGCTCATCCGCTTCAGCCGTGAAAGTAGGGCAGCCCTGGCATCCGGCGAAACGACACGCATCAGGTCGGCGACGTCGATCATGATCTGGGTTGTCGTGCCCGTCATCAGCGTGGTCGGCGGCGCAGTGCCGAGATGGACGCGGTGCACGGCGTTCTGGATTGCCATGGCGGACACCAGCACCATCCCCGTCAGGATCGCCTGCCAGCCATCGCCGGTCGCGAAGGGACCGAAATGGATCGCCAGCGCGGCTGCGATGACCAACAGGGCGAGCTTGAGACCGAGCAGAATCCTTAGGACAGGCGCGCCCGCCTTCGCAAGGCTGTCGCCGAGAAGCCGGGCGCAGATCACCACGACGCAGAAGACCGGCAAGGCCAGAAGCTTTGCCAGCGCTCCCGATGTGCCAAGCACCATCGAGGCGCCGAATGTGACGAAATTCCCGGTCACATGGGCGGTAAACAGGCCCTGCAGGGCCAGGAAGCCGGCCGTATCGACATAGCCGCCATTCAGGCTCAGCAGGGTTGGAAGGCTAAGCTTCATCGAGAGTTCCCCCAAAGCGTCGACATCGGGTCGTCATCGGCGGCATCGCACATTGATGGACCCCGTCATCATTGCCCGACAGACTTGGCATGAATCTCGGCGATATAGCCACCGGGAAATTCGACCATCGCAGCCTCCCGGCCATCCGAGACATAGGGTCCGCCGAGTACCTGCACGCCGCTCGCCTTGGCCTTCTCCAGCGTGTCCTTGAGATCGGTCACCTCATAGCCGGTCACTTCCCGACCATAGGGAAAGGGCAGGTGCCCATCTGTCACCAGAAGCACAATCTTCCCGAAGATCGATTCGATGCGGATACGGTGAAATTTTTCGCCGGGCCGCCCAATCTCCGCCCCATCGGCATTGCTCTCGTCCGAGACGACTTTGCCATGCGAAAAGGCAAGGAAGTCATGGACGAAACCCGCCACACCGTCCGCTGAGAGATAGATGCGATTTTCCGGCACCGTCTGAAGTGCGGGATAGGACGGTGAAACCGTATGCCAATAGAGCTGCATGTTGACGCCATCAGGCCATTGAATGACGGCATCGCGGCCGATGGGATCAGGAAAGGGAGCAACGAGAATATCGGCGCCGGCTGCGCGCGCAGCCGCGACCGCCTTGTCCATATCCGTCACCAGATAGCCGGACCGCTCAAGCCCGAAAGGGTAGGGGATCGGGGTCTGGAAGCCAAACAGGGAGACCGCGCCGAACGGCGTCTGAAGCAATTGAGATGTCGTCTTGCTCGGCGTCGGGGTGACTGTTGTGACCACCTTCTTGGTGCTCGTGCCACCAAAGGTGGCAAGGAAGCTCCTGGCAAAGGCGTCTACGTCCTGAGGAGCGATATAGACATGCGTGGTGTCGTACTGAGCCCCGACCCCGACCTGCAATTCCGATGCAACGGCCGGCACGGGACCGGCTACCGATAGGATCGAGAGGACGGTGAAGAAAAGGCGTGGCAGGCGGGCCGGACGGAAATCCATTGGAGCTTATCCTCGACTGGGGCTGATATTCGCATATCAAACACCCGGCCGAGGTTGAAGTCGTCAGCGCGTGGACAGACTGTTAGCGAAACCCTCTTTCAAGGCTGTCAATCTCATCCGAGACTTCGTCGATGCGCTGCCGAAGATCCGTCTCCGTTCCGTCGTCAATCTCCTCTTCGCCAAAACAGTATCGCGCATTATGCATCTCGAGCTTGGCCTCAAGCTCGGCACGTTTGGCGTAGAGACGATCGAGATATCTAGTGCTCATAAGCAAACCTCATGTCTCTGCGTTTGTCGTTCTTCCCTATGTAGTGTCGGCAAGCCGCGGGTACTATGGCCGACGATTGCGGCGTGGTATTGTCCTCTCCAGGAACTTCACTCGACATCAAACGTTCCATGTCGGCGAAGAATTCGCGTCCTCTCACGAGCGGAGATTGCCATGACGACCTCTCGGCGCCGGATGACTTTGCTATTGCCGTTGTTGCTGCTTGCGGCGCCCGCTTTCGCCGACGAAACCGGCTTTCTGAAATCGCTCGAAGGAAGCTGGGCCGGGAGCGGAATGGTCAAGACCAACGCGCAGGCAAAGCCGCTCAATGTCACCTGCAGCTTCGATTCCCGCGCCGACGGCACCGCTCTGTCGATGAAAGGCAATTGCCGCGGCCTGCTCGTCATATCGCGCTCGATCGGCGCCGATCTTCAGACAAACGGGGCGCGCTACAGCGGCGTCTACGTCGGGCCCCAGGGCGGCAGATCGAGCCTCAACGGCGCACGGCGGGGCAATACCATCAATCTCGCCGTGCATTGGGCCAAACCGGTCAATGGCGACCGCAATGCCGACATGATGATCCAGAAGATCGGCAACAATGGAATGAGGCTGACAACCGTCGATCGCGACCCGACCTCGGGACAAAAGGTCACGACAAGCGAGATCAACCTGCAGCGCAAGACGGGCGCGTGACCGGCGAAAGCCCGATCACGCAGGAATACACACGCAGGAATACAATTGCTATGCCGCATCCGGCATAGGCGACTTCAGATAGCCCATCATGAGCTTGAGCAGGTCGCCGGTTTCGGCCGTTTCCGCGTCGACGAGATCATCGATCGAAACCAGCACTTCGCCCCGCTTCCAGCCGCTGGCCACGGCGCGATCGATCAGATCGTTCAGCTCGCGCAGCACGGCTCTCTGGCAATCGCGGATACGACGTGGATCACCCTCGGCAAAATTGGGCGAACTGATCATAAATCCCTCCTTCAGTTTCCGAACAAACAATATCTGCGCGCTAAAAATGGTAGGAACCTAACTTTTTTGTGGCGCATTGAAGATCGCACGAGATCGTGATGTTGCGTGTTCGGCTAAGGGTTCGCGGCGCGCGGCGTGAAAAATTTCAGCGGCTTCCTTAAGGGCCGGGGCTTGAAGGGCAGGGGCGCGCAGCTAGTTGATTTCATGGCTTGATCGGTTTTCGCAAGCCATAGCTAGGGGCACCTCATATGAACAAATCCTCCATCGCCGCCGCCTGCCTCCTTCTTCTGACCCTCTCCTCCTGCGCCAACACCGTTCGCGGCATGGCGACCGATGTAAAGGATACCGGCCAGGCGCTGGATTCGAGCACCAGACGCGTTGTAAAGGCAGCGAACTGACGGACGCGCCTCGCAGTACACTTCGCGATAAATTCTTGCCCCTACGACCGGAAATCGACGCGGGATGTTGGATAGTGGCTTTTTCACGGGATTATGCGAACAGGTGCCACCAATGACCGCTTTCTGCCCGTAGCGGCCATACGGTCTATTGCTAGGGCATTGGCTTCTGGTCCGGATTCGCGAATAGGAATTCGGCAAGGGTCGGGGCCTCGGAATGGCGTTTCTGCTGATCGACAATCACAAAATCAGCCGCCAACTCGACCTGAAGCAAAATCAGAAGCTTGTTATCATGCGATGGCTCCATGTCCGAGGTTGCATACTCGGCGCGCTTAAGGCCACGCCTTAGGCTGGATTGCTCATTTTGCATGGTTTCTTTGTTAGAAGGCTCTACAGTCACAACAATACCCTGCGGAGCAGAAGAACAACACAATGCGAATGCCCGGCACCCTCAGCTCTCCCGTTGCGGGCGCGACGGACGGTTTCGCTCCCTACGAAGCGCCTTGAGAAGGCCGGCCTTTTCCCGTCGTTTGGCAACGTCACCAGTATTGATGGTGCGAAATACCGTGGCGGTCTTCTCACTCATCGTGCATTTAAAGCCTCTTGCACTTTTCGACGTTTGGCTGCTGTTGTCTGACATAATGGCATCCTTGCCTGTTGCGGAAGGTGATCGGCATCATAGATGAAATAAATTTCATCATTCTCATTTGTAGAAATAATTTCCTAGAGAGGTGATTATATCATGCCTCTGCCGGAATGGTTTTCTTTATATGTGCATTTAATAAAATTATGACTAACCCTATGAGCACACACGAAACAATGTGCAGTCCCAGTCGCCGACGGGATGTTCCCTGGATGCAGCGGGGTATTTAGTACCGTTAGGGTCGACACCGGGCGTGTCCATCAACGGGTTGGCGCGTGATGCGCCCTGCCCATCGGGGTAATTCTATTGTGATCGGGCGAGGCGTAATGTTCTATTTGGCCTTCATTTCAGCGGCCAAAGAGGAGGACGCAATGCCTACCATACTGGCCTACCATGACGTCAAAGATGTCAAACATTGGCTCGCTTCACCGCGCCGAAAAGAGATTTTCGAACCCATCGGCTGCACAAACATTCGCACGTTTGTCGATCCACAAGCGTCCAAAAGAGTTGGCCTGGTCATGGAGGTAGCCGACATGGGCCGCTTGGCAGAGTTTATGAAGACCAAGGCAGCGGCGGATGCGATGGAGTACGACGGAGTGTTGCCAGAGACTTTGGTGATCCTTGCTCAATCGTAGCGGGAAAGTGCAGAGTTCGGCGTCATGAACGCCAATTCGAACGTCAGGAGGCCGAGCCTTGCCCAGGACGGTGTGGATGGAGACTTGGGCTCGTCCATCTATCTCACATATCAGAGGCCGCCACAGGTTTTCATCGATCACGCGTAGCGGCCTAGAGCCCAAATGCCCCCATCGGGCAAAGAATGAAATAGAGCGAGGGAGGGTTACAGCAAGGCCCGGACCTCTGAATAGACGAAGGCCAGGCACCACTAGGGGGACGCCGGCGGCACCTGACCCATTCCCCGGCATCGAGGTTTTGCTCAATGACGGGTTGGGAACCTTGATGGTAAGGAACCTGGCGGGATGCGATCGGCTAGCTCCAAGCCACCTGGCGCAATTCTGGTTGTTAAAGCCAGGTTTCTTATTCTCCGTATCAATGCGGAGGGACGCCCGCCTACCGCGCTGAACTCTGCTGTCCAACTGCGAATAATATTAGATGCATTCGGTTCCTTTTTGCCGCTCTGCGCAGCAAGTCGAAGCGATCTTAAATGGGCAGTTTTTGCCGCCCGTTCTTCCGTTTCGGCCGTTGTGATCTCGCGAGAGACGATGTCCGTTACAACACTTTTATCGCCGGGGAACCGACTGGCATTCCTGTACGAGGAAATTCTTCCGTTTGTCATGATAGCTCCGCAACGCAGCGTGATCGCTGCTTTCTCTAACATTGGCGAGATGCGCTACGCGCATCACCAAGCGATGCGCGTAGCTGCTCACGGCCACGGGTACGCAAACAATCCCACGGCAATGTATTGTCCAGATTGGCAGTTTACGGTTGGGCTCGCATTATTCTAAGCAGATCGTTGTCACTGCCCATACCTTGGCCATAGTGCTTAAAGCGCATGACGGAGAGGCTTTGGATTTCGCAGTTCATAGCTGTCCGTCGGTCCGCCCTTCGGCCCGCGCCGAAAAAAACGCCGATAATCGAATGTCCTGCTAGCTTCTGATGGAGTTGTCGGACTGGACCAAGCATGGCTAGTCCTTTCAAATTGGGGCGAAAGCGTCCCATGCTTCCAAACCGCAGCCGCCCGCAAAAGGTTGGCTCCGACGATCGAAGGGTGCGCTGCTCGGCAGGATATAGCAACCCCTTTCCACTAATCACTTTGATCGGGAGCGGATTGACTCGATATTCGTTGTCGAGCACCGTTTTTTCGTCTCCGGCCCCGGAGCGCTCACAGCCTGACATCCGATTAGAGATCATTCGAACTGGAGCGTCACTGTAATATGCCCGACAAGAAGGGGGATCATATAGCGCCTGCGGATTCCTTTCGGACCTCCCCCGCTACCAATCCCCTCCAACCGGAGCATTCCCCGATGACTTCTCTCCCTGTTCTCGGCGCAGCCATGACGCTCGACGACCTCGAAATTCACCGCGACTGGCTTTTCGAAAAGCAGCGCGACCTGGAACTGCAGAGCTTTGTCGAAGCCAACATCTTGAACGGCGATTGGACGCCGCTGGCAGATCGCACAAAGAAGCTGCTTGACGGCTACACTGGCCGCCTTGGCATTCACGGTCCTTTCTGGGGCTTCATAATCGCCTCCCAGGACCCTGACATCCGTGACGTCGTCAAGAAGCGCATCGGACAGGCACTCGACGTTTGCGAAAATATCGGCGCGACCCAGATGGTCATCCATAGCCCTTACACGACCTGGTCCTACAACAACCTGGACAACAACAAGGGCGAACGCGAAAAGATCGTCGACTATTGCCACCAGACGCTTCGCGATGCCGTCAAGCGCGCTGAGGACATGGGCCTCACCATGGTCATCGAGAATATCGAAGACATCGATCCACATATCCGCGTGGCGCTTGCCGACAGCTTCAACTCAAAGGCCGTCGCCGTCTCGATCGACACCGGCCATGCGCACTATGCCCACGGCTCGACGGGCGCTCCGCCTGTCGATTACTACGTCCATGCCGCCGGCAACCGCCTCCAGCACGTCCACCTGCAGGACGCCGATGGCTATGCCGACCGCCACTGGAGCCTCGGCGAAGGCACCGTTCGCTGGCATGCCGTCTTTGCGGCCCTCGCCAAGCTCGAAAGCAATCCGCGCCTGATCATCGAGATCAAGGACAAGTCCAAGATCCCCGCCTCCGCCGCCCATATCGCATCGCTCGGCCTCGCCGAGTAAGCAAAACGGATTGCACCGGTCTCCGGATTTGCATCGGAGGCCGGCCACCTGTCTTGCATCGCGGCAACGCGTGTCAGTCCGCCCCAATCGCCAAAGCAATCGAACGCGGCAGCGGATAAAGCTGTTCCTGCGGCAAGTTTGCCTCGAGATACGAGCGATCTCCTGCATCCACTGCCTTTTTGAGGCGTGATGCTTCTTCTGTGATATCGGTGATCGACTTGATCCACTCTCCGGCATACATGTGAACAGCTTCGCCGCTGAGGCCGATCTGAAGCGATCGATGCGGCAAGGGCCGGAAGAAGATATCGCGTTCCGGATCCCATTGAATCCGGACCGCACTGGCCTGAAGCTTTTCCTTCCAAGCCGTCTCGCTGGGGTAAAGCTCGGAATCGAAGTGGCTCAGACATGCCATCGACAACGCGCGCTCGAAGCCGGCGCGATCGATATCGATGGCCAATACCCGCTTTTGGTTCTCATCCTTGAGACCCCAGCCGCAACGATACATCATCCAGAGGAAGGAAGGTTTGATCCAGGTCATTCGCGAGAAGCTGAACGGCGCTGCAAAAGTGCCCTGCCGAAGCGCTACATCGGCGATTTGATCGCCATAAGCTTGATAAACCCGAATTGTAGTATCAGTAAAAATTGCTCGTATTTGTTTATGCATAGCCACTCATAGGTGAAAAACCTTAGCCGTACAAGCTTGCCTCATAACATGCACCTAGCGGCAAGAGGCCTCAACGCGCCCGCAAACCGTACCGTTTCGGCCCGTTGCTTGCTTGAAAAGCCTCCATCGCGGGTCTAATAACCCGCTACCAATTTCTTTTGCGGAGGCTTTTCCCATGACAGTGCGCAATCTCTTCCTCCTGCCCGGCGACGGCATCGGCCCCGAGGCCATGGGCGAAGTCCGCAAGATCATCGCCTATCTCAACGAGGCGAAGGGCACCGGCTTCGTTCTCGACGAAGGCCTCGTCGGCGGCTGCGCCTATGATGCGCACGGCGCTGCCATCTCCGAAGCTGATATGGCGAAGGCCATGGCAGCCGATGCGGTTCTCTTCGGCGCCGTCGGCGGCCCGAAGTGGGATAGCGTTCCTTACGAGGTTCGCCCGGAAGCCGGCCTGCTGCGCCTGCGCAAGGACATGCAGCTCTTCGCAAACCTGCGCCCGGCCATCTGCTATCCGGCGCTCGCCTCCGCCTCCTCGCTGAAGCCGGAGCTGGTCGAAGGCCTCGACATCCTCATCATCCGCGAACTGACCGGCGGCGTCTATTTCGGCGAGCCGAAGGAGATCATCGATCTCGGCAACGGCCAGAAGCGCGGCATCGACACGCAGGTCTATGACACCTACGAAATCGAGCGCATCGCCGGCGTCGCCTTCGAGATGGCCCGTACGCGTCAGAACCGCGTCTGCTCGATGGAAAAGCGCAACGTCATGAAGTCTGGCGTCCTCTGGAACCAGGTCGTGACCGCGACGCACAAGGAAAAATATTCGGACGTTCAGCTCGAGCATATGCTGGCCGATGCCGGCGGCATGCAGCTGGTCCGCCAGCCGAAACAGTTCGACGTCATCGTGACCGACAACCTGTTCGGCGATATGCTCTCGGACGTCGCGGCGATGCTCACGGGCTCGCTCGGCATGCTGCCCTCGGCCTCGCTCGGCGCCCCCGACGGCAAGACCGGCAAGCGCAAGGCGCTCTATGAGCCGGTCCACGGCTCTGCCCCTGATATTGCCGGCCAGGGCATCGCCAACCCGATCGCCATGATCGCCTCCTTCGCCATGTGCCTGCGCTACTCCTTCAACCTCGTTGCCGAGGCCGATGCGCTGGAAAAGGCGATCGCTAACGTTCTCGACCAAGGCATCCGCACCGGCGACATCATGTCGGAAGGCGCCCGCAAGGTCGGCACGACGGAAATGGGCGACGCGATCCTCGCCGAATTCAAGGTTCTCGCTGCCTGATTTTGGCCGCCTGATATATTTCACGTGAAACATTCTGGGCTATGCATCCTGTCGCATAGCCTGGATTACAGTCCGAAACGCCCGTTCCGATCCCCGGTGCGGGCGTTTTCGTTGATCTTCCCGCCAGTGTCTCCTATCTCCGCCATATGGACGCAGAAAGCACCAGCATTCCCCCCACAAGAAAGAAGATCCCTTTCCGGCAGGCCCTGTTGCGCCGCTATGCCGTCCGCCGCACCCTGCGCCGGCCGATCCCCTGGATCGTCTACACGCTCAGCGCCATCAACATCGTGGCAATCGCCCTCTTCATCCTCGATGCGCCGCTCGGGCAGGGCGCAAAGACCCTTCCGCCGCATCTGATAGCACTTGCAAATGCCGTGACCGATCTCGGGCGACTCGTCTGGGTGCTGGTCATGGTGAGCGCCGTTCTAGCCGCAAGCGTCTTTGCCGCGGCACGACTTTCCGACGGCCGCCGTCGCTTTCGGCTGAGCTATGTCGAGCGGGTGGCGGCCTATGTCGCCATGTCAGTGCTGTCGGCGAGCATATCAGTCCATATCCTGAAATATGCGATCGGCCGCGCCCGGCCGCTGGTCTACGACCAATACGGCATTTTCAGCCTTCACCCCTTCAATGGTGATTTCCTGTTCCAGAGCTTTCCCTCGGCGCACTCGGCACACGTGGGAGCGCTCTTTGCAGCGCTTGCACTGCTTTTCCCGCGTCTCAGGGCGCTCTTCATCGGCCTGGCTTTGTGGCTTGCGGCAACAAGGGTCATCATCGGGGTGCACTATCCGAGCGACGTCATTGCCGGACTGGCCCTCGGCTTCTGGTTCGGCTATGCGACGGCGATCGTCTTTTCCCGCTTCGGCCTGGTCTTTTCCCTAGGCCTTGCGGGCTGGCCTGTCCCGCGCCTCAGGCATCCGGGCCGGATATTCAGAGCGCCTTATCGGCCGGGTAGGGCGTCGGAAGCAGCAGCAAAAGACCGCCCGCCAGAAACAGGATGAGCGTCGCCATCCCGAGCCTTGCAGACCCGCTCCAATAGGTGACGAGCGAGAAGAACAGCGTCGCCATGAAGCTGGTGGCGCGGCCGGACAGCGCATAGATGCCAAAATAACGACCGGCCTCATCGAGGCTGACGCTGCGCGCCAGATAGGATCGCGACGAGGCTTGCACGGGCCCGAAGGCAAGGCCGACCAGAAGCCCGTAGAGGATATAGGCCTTTTCTGCCGCGGTTCCGAAAAGACCGCCGGAATCCGCAGTCGAAAGCGGCACCAGACCGAACAGCGTGAAGCCGGGGCCAGTCGAGATGATGCCGACCGCTGCAACGGTCAGCATGACAAGGCTGATGACGACAGTCGTCTTGGAACCGAGATGGCGGTCGACGCGTCCGGCGATCAGGCAACCGAAGATCGCGACCACATTGAGTATGATCCCGTAAATGCCGATCTCTATCGTCGCCCAGCCGAACATGCCGGCCGCGAATGTCCCGCCGAGGATCAGCAGACCGTTGACCCCATCCTGATAGATCATCCGCGCAATCAGAAAGCGGCTGATGCCGTGGCGGCGCCTGAGTTCGCCAAGCGTTGCCCTGAGCTCGTGGAGGCCGGAGCGTACGGCGGCGCCAAACGGCTTTCCGCGCGGCGCATCCGGCGTGAAGAAGAACATCGGCAGCACGAACAGGAAATACCATACGGCGGAGATCGGGCCGGTGATGCGCGCATCCTCGCCGAGATTGGCATCGAGCCCGAAGAGGGGCGTCAGCCCGAGGATAGTCTTGCCTGTCTGCGGATTGCCCGCGAGCAATGCCACGACAGCAATCAGCACGATCATGCCGCCGAGGTAGCCGAGCCCCCAGGCCGTATTGGAAAGCCGGCCCACATCATCCTTGGGCACGAGCCGCGGCATCATGGAATCGTTGAAGACGATCGAGAACTCAGCCGCGATCGAGGCAAGGATCATGAAAATGACGGGATAGATGACCGGCGAGCCGGGTGCCGCACCCCAGAGCGCAAAAAGGCTTGCGATCTTGATAACGGCAAAGAAGCCGATCCAGGGTTTTCTTGCACCCGATTGATCGGCGATCGAACCGAGGACGGGAGAGAGCACGGCGATGATGACCGAGGAGATGGTCGCCATGTTGCTCCATGTCGTCTGCGCCGAAACGGGGTCCGCCGTCAGCCGCGACACGAAATAGGGCCCGAAGATGAAGGTGGTGACGACAGTGAAGAACGGCTGCGCCGCCCAGTCGAAAAACATCCAGCCCCAGATGCCACGCGCCGGCACTTTTGCCGACGCTTCCTTCCCGATATCGATGGTCACCAAATCCCGCCCTCAAGCATGAGCCGCGCGGACCATGTCACCTCGCCCGGTCGCGCGCAAGATCGGTGAGCAGGCCGGCGGCAACGGTGATCCGCGCAAGATTGGGGTCGCCGCTCTCGCTGAGGCCGGAGAGCTCCTCGATGATGCGGTTGATGCGGATACGGTCTTCCGCATGCCAGGCGAGCACCGGCTGCTTCTCTTTCGGATGGTTGCTGAGCGCCGAGATGACGATATCGCGGCGGGCGCTGGCGATCTGGTCGATGCTGCGCGCAAGCGCCAGGCTTTCGTAATGATCGCCGGTGACGATGCGGCTACCGGACACCAGAAGCCGGCCGACGCGGAATGTCTGCGACACCGTGAAATAGCTCTCCGCCGCCCGGGCCAGATTGTCCCCGGTGCTTTCGGCGATCTGCATGATCTCGGGCACGAGGGCGAGCGTGTAGATGGCGGATATCTCGGCAGCAAGCGTCTCGGGGAAACCGTTGGCCTGATAATCCGCCTGACGGGCCGCGATCTCGTTGGCAAATTCCGCCGGGATATTGGCAAGGAAGAGCGGCCGCAGCTTCTTCAGCGCCGTCTGCAGCCGGCTAATGGTTTCTTCCATCGCGCCCTTCGCCATGCCTGTCTTCAGGATAAGGCGAGTGAGGATCGTGTAGATCTGGCTGAGCTCGCCATAGGCGCGGTTCTGCACCTGGCCGGGCACAGTGCCGTCGAGCGCGTCCAGTTCTGCCCAGAGCCGGTTGAGGTCGAAGCCGTCACGAGCGAGAACGGTCGCCTTGACGACTTCGGCAGCCGATGCGGCGGTCGCATCCATCATGGCGACGGCAAAGCCGGGGCCGCCGCGATTGATCGCCTCATTGGCCAGCGCCGTTGCGATGATCTCGCGGCGCAGGCGATGGCCGTTGATATCTGCCGCATGGCTGCGCTGCATCTTGACCGGGAAGTAGTCGGAGAGCGTGTCAGCGAAATAGGGATCGTCGGGCAACTCGCTTGCGGCGAGTGCATCGAAGAGCACGATCTTGGCGTAGGAGAGCAGCACGCCGATCTCGGGGCGAGTCAGCGGCCGATTGTTGGCATAGCGCTCGGTAAAGGTCTGGTCGTCGGGCAGCGTCTCGACCTTGCGGTTCAGCTGCTTGGCGCCCTCGAGCACGCTCATGAAGCGGGAAAGCTCCAGCCCGTTGGCCGTCCCCTTGCGCTCCGTCAGCGAAATCGCGAGCGATTGCAGGTAGTTGTTGCGAAGCACCAGCTTGGCGACCTCATCCGTCATCGAGGCAAGCAGCTGGTCGCGCTTGGCGCGCGTCAGCCGGCCGTCATGCATGGCGGATGCCAGCGCGATCTTGATGTTGACCTCGACGTCGGATGTGTTGACGCCGGCGGAATTGTCGATCGCGTCGGAATTGCAGCGGCCACCCTTGAGGCCATAGGCAATGCGGCCCTTCTGCGTCACGCCGAGATTGGCGCCTTCGCCGATCACCTTGGCCCGGACATCGTCTGCCGTAATGCGGATCGGATCGTTCGTGCGGTCGCCCACATCGGAATCGGTCTCAACCGCCGCCTTTACATAGGTGCCGATGCCGCCGAACCAGAGAAGATCGACGGGAGCCTTTAGGATCGCCGTCATGATCTCGAAGGGCGTTGCGACCTTCTTGCCGATATCGATTGCGGCCGCCGCTTCCGGCGTCAGCGTGACGGACTTGGCGGAGCGCGGGATAATCATTGCGCCTTCGGAAAGGACGCTCTTGTCGAAATCCTGCCAGCTCGAGCGCGGCAGGTCGAAGAGCCGCTGACGCTCGGCGAGCGTCTTCTCCATGTCCGGATTGGGATCGATGAAGATATCCCTGTGGTCGAAGGCGGCGATCAGCCGGATCTTCGGCGACAGCAGCATGCCGTTGCCGAAAACGTCGCCCGACATGTCGCCGACGCCGACGACATTGAAGGACGTCGTCTGGATGTCGATATCCATTTCGCGGAAATGGCGCTTCACCGTTTCCCAGGCGCCACGGGCCGTGATGCCCATTTTCTTGTGATCATAGCCGGCAGAGCCGCCCGAGGCGAAGGCATCGTCCAGCCAGAATCCGGCTTCCTGAGCCAGCGCGTTGGCGGTATCCGAGAAGGTCGCCGTGCCCTTGTCGGCGGCAACGACGAAATAGGGGTCGTCGCCATCAATTCGCACCGTATCCGGCGGCGCGACGATGTCGGTACCGGAAATATTGTCGGTGATCGACAGCAGCGTGCGGATATAGGTCTTGTAGGCTTCGCGACCTGTGTTGAAAATCTCGTCGCGCGTGCCTCCGACAGGCAGCTTCTTCGGATAGAAGCCACCCTTGGCACCAACAGGCACGATAACGGCGTTCTTGACCTGCTGCGCCTTGACGAGGCCAAGCACTTCCGTGCGGTAGTCCTCGGCGCGGTCCGACCAGCGCAATCCGCCGCGGGCGACCTTGCCGAAGCGCAGGTGCACGCCCTCGACCTCGACGCCATAGACGAAGATTTCGCGGAAGGGCCGCGGCTCCGGCAATCCGTCGAGCAACTTCGGATCGAGCTTGATGGCAAACATCGCCTTCGGCATGCCATCCGGATCTTTCTGGAAATAGTTGGTGCGTAGCGTCGCATCCACGGCATTGACGTAGCGCCGCAGGATCTGGTCGTCGTCGAGGCTCGGAACATTCACAAGCTCCGCCTCGATCGCCTGATGGAGATCGGCGAGCTTCTTCAGGCGGCTCTTCTCACCCAGCTTCGGATCGAGCGTGTCGCGGAAAAGCCGGAAGATCGAAGCGGCGATCGAGGGATATTTGTCGAGCGTCGTCGCGATGTAGTCCTGTGAATAGGCGATGCCGGCCTGCCGGAGATAACGCGCATAGGCACGAAGAACGTTGACCTCGCGGGACAAAAGGCCTGCCGAAATGATGAGGCGATTGAAGCCGTCATTGTCAATCGTGCCGGCGAAGGCCGACAGGAAGGCCTCTTCCAGCGCTGATCCGTGCTTGTCGAGATCGATGGCGGCGCCATTACGAGCCTCGAGTTCCATATCATGCAGGACGATGGAGCTTGTCCGTCCACCCTTGTCAGTCACGTCGATATCGAAGGTCCGCTCGGCGAGAACGTTGAAGCCGAGGTTTTCGAGAAGCGGTACGCGGCGCGAGAGCGCCAGATTGCCGTGCCCATGAAAGATTTTCAGCGAAAGAATATCAATCTCGTCCGTCGTGCGCACATAGAAGGCAATGCGGATCGGCTCCTTGCCTGACGTCGCAACAATATCGGGAAGGTCGGCAACCGCCTCTTCCGGCGTGAACGCTTCCTTGAACGCCTGGCTCACGGCAATACGAGGCGCCTTGGGCCCGGCCAGCATCTCGAAGCGGTCGCTCCAGCGCGCGGTAATCGCGCGGACCACTTCCTCCAACTTCGCCTGCGGGATGCGGGGAGTCTTGCCGAAGGAACGGCCGATGATGAAGTGGACACGGGCGACACCGCCTTCCGGGAAGGCCGGATAGTAAGCCGAAACGCGACCGTCGTAGATAGTTTTCAGATAGTTGCCGATCCGCTCGCGGACGATGGAATCATATTCCTCGCGCGGGACATAGACGATGACGGAAACGAAGCGATCGAACCGGTCGATGCGCGGCAGGACGCGCACGCGCGGCCGCTCGGTCAAATCGTTGATCTGCTCGCAGAAGCCGGCAAGCAAGGTGGTGTCGATCTGGAAAAGATCGTCGCGCGGATAGGATTCCAGCGTGTTGGCCAGCATACGCCCGGAATGGCCCGCCGGATCGAAGCCGAAATGATCGGTGATCTTCTCGACCTTGGCCCGCAGCAGCGGAATGTCGGAAGCCGCACTGCTATAGGCGGTCGAGGTGAAGAGGCCGACGATGCGCAGTTCGCCGACGACATTGCCGTTGCCGTCGAAGCGCTTGACGCCGACATAGTCCATATAGGCGCGGCGATGAACGATGGACTTCACATTGGCCTTGGTGACGATCAGGAAATCGGGACCATCGAGGAAGGCGAGAATTTCCGGCGTGGTGGTAACGGCATCCTTGCCCTGGCGCAGCACGCGAACATCGGGATTGGAGAGAATGCCGAGCCCTGCACCCTTGTCGCGCTCGACCTTCGCATCGGCGCCACGGCCCGAATAGACATATTCGCGCATGCCGAGGAAGGTGAAATTGCCGTCGCGCAGCCATGCAAGGAAGGCCAGCGCCTCATCGCGATCTGCCTTGCGGCGCCCGGCATCATGAGCCGATAGTTCCTCGATGACCGTATCGAGCTTGGCGAGCATCGGCTTCCAGTCGGAGACGGTCATGTGCGTCTGTTCAAGCACGGTCTCTATGCGCTTCACGAGTTCCGCTGCCTGCCCCGCACCGAGGGGAGCGAGATGCAATTGTATGTGGCTGACACGCCGCGCGGGATCGCTGGGAACTTCGGCCGAGAAGAGCGTCGGTTGCTTGCCGTCTTCGATGACCAGGATCGGATGGACGGCCATATGGAGATCGCGATAGGTGCTCGTGACCTCGCCCATGATGGATTCGTAAAGGAACGGCATGTTGCGGTCGGTAATCGACAGGATTGAGACGGCAATTCCTTGAGGTTCGATATTGGGAACGGTCTCGACGGTCACACGCGGGGCATCGCCGCTCCAGGCAGCCAGTTCGCGTGCCGCATGGACGGCTGCAAGCGCCAGCATTTCCGGCGTATAACGCTCCATGTCGTCATTGCTGGCCCGGCTAAAGAGGATCGCCGGATCGAGGTGATTGTCCCCCGTAGCCGCAGCAATCTTGCGCGCAGCCTCGATCTGTTTTTCCCGCTTTGGGTTGTTTCTGGCACCCATCGAATCCTCCCGGATATAAAATTTTTGCTCAGGCTAGCAGAAGGTTGATTGAAACACTTGCAAAGAATCTAAGGCATCTTGTCGCCGGTCAAAATGGATCGAATCTTACGAAATCTCCGAATTAGTATGCGATTTCTATCCATACTTTGTGAAAAGAAGAAAGATTGGACACGGCTTTGATCCAATGAGGTTTTCATGGCTTCATGAAGCACTGTTGACAGCCGGGCGGCAAAGATATCATCAACGGCCATTGCAAATCGGAAGAACGTGTCATGTCGGAAATTGCGGCGGGAGCCATCATCGTCATCTCCAGCCATGTCGTCAGAGGATCGGTCGGCAACCGGTCAGCCGTCTTTGCCCTTGAGACGCTTGGCCATCCCGTCTGGGCATTCCCGACCATCGTGCTTCCCTGGCATCCGGGCCATGGCAAGTCGACGCGCCTGACCTTCCCGGAAGCCGATTTCGACCAGGCGATCGACGATATCATCTCGGCGCGCTGGCTGCCCGAAGTCAGGGGGGTTCTGTCAGGTTATTTCGCCAATGCCGCGCAGGCACGCTCGGTCGCAAGACTGGTGACGGCGATGCGGGAGAAGAATCCTGATATCTTCTACGCATGCGACCCTGTCATCGGCGACAAGGGCGGCCTCTATGTCGCCGAACAGACGGCTGAGGCCGTCCGCGACCATCTGATCCCGCTCGCCTCGCTGGCAACACCCAATCGCTACGAACTCGCCTGGCTGGCCGGCGCGCCGCTCGACGACAACAATTCAGTGATGGAAGCCGCCCTGGCGCTTGGCCCGTCGCGCATGCTCGTCACCTCGGCTGTGCCGATGATGACGGGAGGCATCGGCAACCTCTATCTCAGCGGCAAGAATGCCCTCTTGGCGGAGCATCGCGCCATCGAAAATGCACCGAATGGCCTCGGCGACCTTCTCTCGGCCGTGTTCCTGTCCCGGCTGCTTTCCGGCAACGACGAGGAGAAGGCGCTACAGCTGGCGACGGCGAGCGTCTACGAGGTTCTGGCAAGGGCGGTGAAGCGCGGCAGCGACGAGCTGACCCTGGCAGCCGACTCCTCCAGCCTGTCGACGCCGATGGCGATGGTACAGATGCGCAGGCTCCTGCACCCGGCCCAACGGCGAAGAACCTGATCTTGCCAGAGTCATTTTGCGCTGCAGCAGTTGATATTGCAGGCAGGGCGCTGTAATCGAAAATGATGCAGCGTTTTCCTTCTTATCTTTTGAACGGTTATCGCAACTTCATGAGCGGGCGCTATGAGCGCGAACGCTACCGCAGCCTTGCGGAAGAAGGTCAGAGCCCGAAGACCCTCGTGATTGCCTGTTCGGACTCCCGTTCGGCGCCGGAGACCATCTTCGACGCAGGCCCCGGCGAACTCTTCGTCATCCGCAACGTCGCCAACATGGTTCCGCCCTACCAGCCGGACGGCCATTTCCATTCGACGTCCGCCGCACTCGAATTCGCGGTGCTGGCGCTGAAGGTGACCGATATCGTCGTCATGGGCCACGGCCGCTGCGGCGGCATCAAGGCGGCGCTTGATCCCGATGCCGAGCCGCTGTCGCCCGGCGATTTCATCGGTCGCTGGATGTCGCTGGTCAAGCCCGCCGCCGAGCAGATCCAGAGCAACGACGTCATGACGGCTGCCGAGCGCCAGACGGCGCTGGAGCGCGTCTCGATCCGCAATTCGCTCAACAATCTTCGCAGCTTTCCCGACATCGAAAAGCTCGAGAAAGAAGGCGCGCTGCAGCTTCACGGCGCCTGGTTCGATATTTCGACGGGCGAACTTTGGGTCATGGAGCCCGATACAGGCGATTTCATCCGACCTGACCTGCCCGTTTAGGGCTTGTTTAAGAGAATTTTTATATTTTGCCGAACGGATAGTCTCCGCATGACGTTGCGGAAGGGACCATTTCTGTCGGCAAGGGCTCTGGATGAATTTTGAAACCATCAAGAAAGTCGTTCTCGCAGCGATCGTGCTGCCGTTCATTTTCATGATGGCGGAAGGGCTGCTGCTCATCCATTCCTCCTACGAACAATTCGTCGAACTGAAGAACGACCGGGAAATCGCCGATCTTCTGGCCCAGGCCGGTGCCATCGCCTCGACTGAGATCATCAACGAGATGGACGCGACGCAGCGCTTCCTTGAATCACCCGACGCACAAACCCAGTCGGCGATGCAGAACGCACGCACGACGCTGGACAACGGACGCAGGAAATTCTTCACGCGTCTGCCGTTGGGCGATCAGCGGAATCCCGGATTGAAGAACGAGCTGTCGCAGCTGAAGATGGCCTATAGCCGCATCATAGGATTGCGCGCCGCCGTCGATGCCGGACGCTACGGCAAAGCGTCCGATGTCGAATATATCTACCGCCGGGCGGCCCTCAAACAGCTCGGCATTGGCGGTTCGCTCTCCGCACGCATCCATGACCCCGTGCTTCTGAGGAAATCCGGCGACCTCCTCAGCATGTTGCTGACCTACCACGGCGAGATGGTGGTCAATGCCCTCGGTACCCGCTATCTGGCGCAATCGGAATTTTCCGCCACGTCCCATGACCAGCTGGTCCAGGGCGATATCCTGCGCCGCTCCGGAATGGATCGTCTGCAGTTTAGGACATCATCGGCGGTCATCCGCGACGTGCTGCGGTTCCTGCGCCAGCCCGACCAGCAGGCAGCCGAGATCTTCACGCACGCGATCCTGACGGGCGCCCTGAAGCCGACGCTCGGCCTGCGCGACAGCTGGATCATGACCCAGCAGACGCGCCTGTCCTTCCTTCGTAGCAAGATCATGCTGCTGACCGACAATCTGCGGACGACGGGACAGACGCTGTCGGCGCGGTCCGACCGCCACATGATGGCTGTTGTCGGCCTCTCGCTCGCGCTCCTCATCCTGGTCGCGATCATCGCCGGGCTCGCAGCCAAGGGTATAAATCTGGTAGACAGGCTGACCCGCGAGCGCGAGACGCTGGTCCGCGAACTGCGCGATGCCGCGCAGACGGACCTGCTGACCGGCCTCTACAATCGCCGCGGCTTTGAATTTGCCGCCAAGGCGCTGGTGACCCAGGCGACAAGCAGATCGCGCTGGTTTTCGGTGGTACTGTTCGACCTCGACCACTTCAAGCGGATCAACGACGTCCACGGCCATGACGCGGGCGACATCGTCCTCAGGCAGGTCGCCGATATCGCCAAGCAGAATTTCCGCGGCTTCGATCTGCTGGTCCGGCATGGCGGCGAAGAATTCATGGCATTCCTGCCGGACTGCACGCCTGAGGTAGCCGCAAGCGTCGCCGAAAGGGTACGGGAAGCGGTCGAGGCAGCCTCGTTCAATCTGCCGAGCGGCGAAGAGCTGAAAGTAACCGCAAGCTTCGGCTGCGCCGGCCGCACGCATTCCGCGGCATCGGTCAATTTCGAAGATCTCGTCAAACGGGCCGATCTCGCCCTCTACGCCGCAAAGGCAGCGGGCCGAAACCGGGTTTCCAGCGGCAGCGTACAATCCGCATCGCCGGAAGCAGGCCGCCGCTCGCGGCCGGCCTGACGACCCAGAGCAATTCCAGCAAAAGCGTCACAGGGTTTTGCGTCCGGAATTGCGTCAAATCAAAGAGATGACGCGCTTCCGCTATCCGAAGAAAAGCGGAAGGGCTGTAGCCTTAGCGACCGTCGATCTGCTGGCCGATATAGGCGAGGGCCTGCTGGTAGACCATGGCGTCATTCCAGCCGGCGATCGCGGCGAAGTTGGGCTCGCCCTGCTGATAGCCGGCTCCGGGGCGCCACCCGTGTCCCCGCAGGAAATTCCCCGTGGAGGCCAGTGCGTCGGCCTTGGAGCCGACAAGATCCACTCGACCATCGCCGTCGGCATCGACGCCGAAATTGACGACGTTGCGCGGCATGAACTGGGTCTGGCCGATCTCGCCATGCGTCGCGCCACGGGCGTTGGGGCTGAGGTAGCCTTCGCCGACGAGCTGCAGGGCTGCATAGAGCTGATCGGTGAAATAGGGAGAGCGGCGGCAGTCATAGGCCAGCGTCGCAACGGACGATATCGTCGGCTGGTTGCCCATAAAGCCACCGAAGCCAGTCTCCATGCCCCAGATCGCGATGATCGGGCCGGCGGGAACGCCGTATTTTCGCTCGATCATGGCAAACAAGGCTGCGTTGGCGCGCTTGTACTCGCGGCCACGGTTGATAACCGCCTGACCGCCGCGCTTCTTCATGAATTCGTCGAAGGACAGCTTGAAGCTCTTCTGGCCGCGATCGGCGCGGATGGTCGGAACGTTGTAATGGACATCGGCAAAGGCGCGATCGAGAACCGAACGGCTGACACCCTGGCCTGCTGCCTCCTGCTTGAACTGCTCGACCCAGGCCGGAAAGCCGGCCGGACCGTTACCGCATTGGGCGGCGTTCGCTGCGACGGGCGCCGCAAGCAGCAACACCCCTGCAAGAGCCGACCATCCAGACTTCACCATACGCATCCACGTCCCCATATCTTTGTCTAACCTCCCCGGACCATGCCAGCCGGAGGCAATTATGTCATCATCACGTTTCAGCTACCGCGCATTTGCACCCGACGTGAAACACGAAGGCAACAACGGCATCCAAAAACCCCGCTGCTTCAAAACGAAACAACGGGGCTTTTATAAGGTAATGGTTTATAAACCGTATTTGTCGGACAACTCGGCGCCGATCCGAGGCGTTTAGGCGGCCTGCTTGCGCGGCTTGATCAGGCCACGATTGACCAGCAATTCAGCGATCTGGATTGCGTTCAATGCAGCACCCTTGCGCAGATTATCCGAAACCACCCAGATGTTCAGGCCGTTTTCGACCGTCGCATCCTCGCGGATACGCGAGATGTATGTGGCATCCTCGCCGGCGGATTCGTAAGGCGTGATGTAGCCGCCGTTCTCGCGCTTGTCGATGACAAGGCAGCCCGGCGCTTCGCGCAGGATGTCGCGAGCCTGGTCGGCCGTGATCTCGTTTTCGAACTCGATGTTGACCGATTCCGAATGGCCGATGAAGACGGGAACACGCACGGCCGTGCAGGTGACCTTGATCTTCGGATCAAGCATCTTCTTGGTCTCGGCCAGTACCTTCCATTCTTCCTTGGTGTAGCCGTCTTCCATGAAGCTATCGATATGCGGGATCACGTTGAAGGCGATGCGCTTGGTGAACTTCTTGTTCTCGATCGGATCGGCAACAAAGACGGCGCGCGTCTGGTTGAACAGCTCGTCCATGCCTTCCTTGCCGGCACCCGAAACAGACTGGTAGGTCGAGACGACGACGCGCTTGATCTTGGCGAAATCATGCAGCGGCTTTAGTGCGACCACGAGCTGGGCGGTCGAGCAATTCGGGTTGGCAATGATGTTGCGCTTGGTGAACTGTGTGACGGCATCCGGGTTCACTTCCGGAACGATCAGCGGCACGTCTTGGTCGTAGCGCCAGGCTGAGGAATTGTCGATGACGACGCAGCCCTGCGCGCCGATCTTCGGCGACCACTTCTTGGAAACCTCGCCGCCGGCCGACATCAGGCAGATATCGGTGTCGGAGAAATCATAATTCTCCAGGTTGGCGACCTTCAGCGTCCGGTCGCCATAGGAGACTTCAACGCCCTGCGAGCGGGAGGAGGCGAGCGCCACCACTTCGTCGACGGGAAATCCGCGCTCGACGAGGATATTGAGCATTTCGCGGCCGACATTCCCGGTCGCTCCCGCAATTGCAACTTTGAAACCCATTCTAAAGCTCTCTTTCTCTTCTCTCCTCTTGTCGGTGAGGGGGAAAGGCGCGACAAGATCGCGTCTTCCTGTCCCCAGCCGAGCCGGGGAGAGAGCGGCAGGCCAGAGACGTCAGACGGTTTTCGTCGTCGTTTTGGCCTTGGTTTTGGAGGAAACCGAAAAACAGAAATTCCCCCGGGCAGAATATGCCGGGTGATCGCTCATGCCGATCTGTTCGAAGCGAACCATGGAACGTCTTCCTTTTCCGGCGTTGGTATTCATTTTTTTTGGAAAAGAGTCAAGGGAGACCCTTTGCCTCTTGCCCGTCGCAGGAAGGGATTCGGCGAATCGATATCGTCGAAAAACACTCAGGTCCGCGCCTCGACAGCCAAGGGCTGTGGGAACTAAAAGATCAAGCAGAATAGAGTTTTGTGCCGACATGCACCGATGACGACAATTGATTGGGCTGGAGAGGGTCCTTGGCCGAGATTTACGCAATGAACTTCCCATTGGCACTGCTCGGACGATGGGGGTCAGACGCTGGTGAGGATGACGCGCGTTCTGAATATCACGTGTCTATCGAGAACGGTCGCCTGACAGTCATGGGTAGGGACTGCGTGGACCACGAACCATTCATTATCTCGAATATTACTTACGATCGGAATCGCGTTGAGTTTGACACCCTGATGCCCTCTACAGGGCGAGCGGGTCACCTGATCCTCGTCGACATCGGCGTTCCAGACGCCGCACAAATGAAATTTACATTTACCGATACGGCCATCGTGAAAAAGCTGATCGATAAAGCTTAGAAGCTTCCGGCAGTCGCTGGCACTAAGCCCAATTCAAAAGTGTCAGCTCTCCAAAAAATACGACGCAGGCAACGAGGCCTGCGTCGTGTGGTCAGTCTTGGGAAATCAGGCAGCAGCCGACTTTGCGGTCGGGACGGCAGCGATGGTCTTGAGGACCTGCGAAGCGATTTCGTAGGGGTTGCCTTGGCTGTTCGGACGACGGTCTTCGAGGTAGCCCTTGTAGCCATTGTTGACGAAGGAGTGCGGAACGCGGATCGAAGCTCCACGGTCGGCAACGCCGTAGGAGAACTTGTTCCACGGAGCCGTCTCGTGCTTGCCGGTCAGACGCAGGTGGTTGTCCGGGCCGTAGACGTTGATGTGGTCATGCAGGTTCTTTTCGAATTCAGCCATGAGGGCTTCGAAATATTCCTTGCCGCCGACTTCGCGCATGTAGGTCGTCGAGAAGTTGCAGTGCATGCCCGAGCCGTTCCAGTCGGTGTCGCCGAGCGGCTTGCAATGCCATTCGATGTCGATGCCGTACTTTTCGCAAAGGCGGAGCATCAGGTAGCGAGCCATCCAGACTTCGTCGGCAGCGCGCTTGGAGCCCTTGCCGAATACCTGGAATTCCCACTGACCCTTTGCCACTTCGGCATTGATGCCTTCGTGGTTGATGCCGGCGGCGAGGCAGATGTCGAGGTGCTTTTCAACGATTTCGCGGGCAACCGAGCCGACATTGCTATAGCCGACGCCGGTGTAGTACGGGCCCTGCGGAGCCGGATAGCCGGCTTCCGGGAAGCCGAGCGGACGACCGTCCTTGTAGAAGAAGTATTCCTGCTCGAAGCCGAACCAGGCGCCTTCGTCGTCGAGGATCGTGGCGCGCTTGTTCGACGGATGCGGCGTCTTGCCGTCGGGCATCATGACTTCGCACATGACGAGAACGCCGTTCTTGCGCTCGCTGTCCGGGAAGACGGCAACCGGCTTCAGTACGCAATCCGAGCTGCGGCCTTCGGCCTGCTCGGTCGACGAGCCGTCGAAGCCCCAGAGCGGGAGCTGTTCGAGCGTCGGGAAAGCGTCGAATTCCTTGATCTGCGTCTTGCCGCGGAGGCTCTGAACCGGGGTGTAACCATCGAGCCAGATGTACTCAAGCTTATACTTTGTCATTGCGTGTCTCTCATAACGTGTTGCTGCCGGGAGCGAGCAATCCTGATGTCTGGCCAGAAACCTGCGTCATCAGGGGCCGGAAAAGGAGAAGCATTTTGCGTGCCAATTGCAGACCACGATGCAAAAAATTCGCGGAGTAAAGCCGATTCCCGATCTGTTCATTCCGTGGGCATTAGCGGATTGTATTAGCATCCACCGAAACTTAAGCCATTTCTGAGACGTTAAGCTATCTGCCGAACAATGAATCGGATGCAGAAAAAAGAGGCAGAAACGGACCGAGAAGAATCGATCGTCGCCCTCTGAAACGCGGCATGCTCAGATTTCCGACAAATATTGCCGATATTTGCAGCATTTCGCGCAAACAAGATGCAGATCTGCTATATTCTCATCCCGGCGCTTCGGCGCCACACCAAGGAGGTGACATGATGACGACGCAGTTCCATCGCGAATCGGCGAAGATCTATCAGTTTCCGAAGAGGCCAATCCGTCAGAACGGACTTACGGCAAACGCCGCCCCGCCCGTCGAACTCGACCCCTCCGATATCTGCTATGCGGCGCTCGAGAACTGCTGGTATCACCAGGAGGCAATCCGCGAGGATGCAGAGCACGATCACAAGGGCAAGCCGCTGTCATAAGGACGCATTTGCTTCATTGACCTCGTAGCCCAAAATCCCTTTGCTTCGCCCGGATTTTCCCAAGAGGAGATTTGTCGGTGGGCTGGATTCCACAAACAACGGGAAGGCGCTTGCCGCTCCTGATCGCCACAGTCGCGGATGACGCGCGGTCCGGCGAATAAAAAATCCCCCTCCAATTTTCCCCCTTACCCAAAACCATGCCTACAATCCTCCCGCTTCCGTCGCCGGAGTGTTTCGCGAGACGTTCGCGGGCAGGCGGGAGCCGGCGCTTTCGTCTGACCCGTAACGTGCGGGAAGGGCGGAAGAGGTGAAAGCCATGGAGCGCCCGTCGAAAGACAAATGGCTCCTATCAAGCCTCCCCCGGGCAGCCGTGCCCGGTTCGGTTAAGCCGTGCAAGTAGCAGGATTTCCCGAAAGGAAATCGCAAATGCAGCTACGCAGCGAGGCGAGGTGATCACCTGTAGGGGAGGGATGCCCCGAAAGAACGCCGAAGGCCACGCGAATGCGGAGCCACAGAATTTAAATAAAAGTGAGGTTCCGCATTCGCGTGGGCTCTCCAGCTTGAAATCTCAAAACGCAGGCGGATTCCGTCGTGCGAACGCGGACTTAGACTAAAGTCATAAGCCGAAAGCATCTCTCTGTCTGACTGCGCTTTTCTGTCACAGTCAACGCAAGTGCGTCGCGCCTGTTCGGCAACCCGGAGGAGAGTTGGGTCAGACGCGCTTGGACACACTCTGTTGGAGGACAGAAAATGGCGAATGTTGCAAGCGTGGGCCGCCCCAAGGCCGGCCCCATGACGGGCGAGGAGAAGAAGGTCATCTTTGCCTCTTCACTCGGTACCGTTTTCGAATGGTATGACTTCTATCTCTACGGTTCGCTCGCCAGCTATATCGGCGCGACCTTCTTCACCCAGTATCCCGAAACGACACGCAACATCTTCGCGCTGCTGGCTTTCGCGGCCGGCTTTCTGGTTCGTCCCTTCGGCGCGCTTGTCTTCGGCCGGCTCGGCGATCTCGTCGGCCGCAAATATACGTTCCTCATCACCATAATGATCATGGGTCTGTCGACCTTTCTGGTCGGTCTGCTGCCCGGAGCGAGCTCTATCGGCTTTGCCGCACCGGTCATCCTGATTGCGCTGCGCCTGCTGCAGGGTCTGGCACTCGGCGGCGAATATGGCGGTGCTGCGACCTATGTCGCCGAACATGCCCCTCAGGGAAGGCGCGGCTACTTCACCTCCTGGATACAGACGACGGCAACGCTTGGTCTGTTCCTGTCGCTCATTGTCATCCTTGTCGTTCAAGGCTTCATGAGCAAGGAGGATTTCGGTGCCTGGGGATGGCGCATTCCGTTCCTCGTCTCCTTCGTATTGCTGGGTATTTCGGTCTGGATCCGCATGCGGATGAACGAGTCGCCGGTCTTCCAGCGCATGAAGGCGGAGGGCAAGGGCTCGAAGGCTCCTCTCACTGAAGCATTCGGAACCTGGAAGAACGCCAAGATCGCGCTTCTTGCGCTCTTCGGCGCGACCATGGGCCAGGCGGTTGTCTGGTACTGCGGCCAGTTCTACGCCCTGTTCTTCCTGCAGAACGTGCTCAAGGTGGAGTTTCGGGCTGCCAACATCATGGTCGCAGTCGCTCTTCTCATCGGGACGAGCTTCTTTGTGTTCTTCGGCTGGCTATCCGACCGCGTCGGCCGCAAGCCGATCCTCATGCTCGGATTGCTGCTTGCCGTGCTGACCTACTTCCCGCTGTTCAAGGCAATGACCTGGACGGCCAATCCTGCTCTTGCCCAGGCCCAGGCGACTGTCCGCGCGACCGTCACCGCCGATCCCGCCGATTGCAAGTTCCAGTTCAACCCGACAGGCACGTCGAAATTCACCAGCTCCTGCGATGTGGCGACCGCCTTCCTGACCAAGAACTCGGTGCCCTACGACATCGTGGCGGGAGCACCGGGACAGGCTGCTTCGGTCAAGATCGGCAACGAGACGGTGCCGAGCTATGACGCGGTTGCCGCCGGCGACAAGGCGAAGTCACTGAACAGCGCCTTCGAGAAAGGCATCAACGTGGCGCTGCATGACGGTGGCTATCCGCTGGTCCGCGGCGCCATCAAGGTGCCTGACATCAAGCTCGACGGCTTCATCAACGCCAATCCCGAACTCAGCCTTAATGCAGACGCGGTCAGAGGCGGGGACAAGGCGATGGTGCCGGTCGACAAGCTCGTCGCCGACAAGCTGATCACCAAGGAAGAAACCAACGGCCTGACCGAAATGCCGGTCTATACGATCGCAAACGGCGGCGCGTTCGCCATGGTCGCCGATCCGGCAGCGGTCAACTGGTTCGGCACGATCGCCATCCTGACGGTTCTCGTCATCTATGTGACGATGGTTTACGGCCCGATCGCAGCCCTGCTCGTCGAGCTCTTCCCGACACGCATCCGCTACAGCGGCATGTCGCTGCCCTACCACATCGGCAACGGCTGGTTCGGCGGCCTGCTGCCCGCCATGGCCTTCGCGATGAGCGCGGCCAAGGGCGATATGTATTACGGCCTCTGGTATCCGATCGTCTTTGCCGCAATCACGCTTGTCATCGGCATGCTGTTCCTACCGGAGACAAAGGATCGCGACATCAACGCGATGGACTGACCACCCCCAGCCGTCGCGTGACGAACCCGGTGCCTCAGGGCGCCGGGTTTTCATTTGCCGATGTCGAGCGGATGATCGGCAGGCGCGGCACGGGCCAGCCATTCTCGCCGATCCTGAAGAGCAAGCCATAGCGGGAATAGACGATCGCCAGCATGAAGGAGAACCAGGCGCCGAGCGCAAGGCCGGCGATGACATCGCTCGGATAATGCGCACCGATCATGACGCGCGTGGCGGCAAGCCAGATGGCACAGGCCGCAAAGACGAAACGATAGCGCGGGGAGAGAAAGGCAAGTGCTGCAAAGAAGGCGCCGATCGTCGTGGCATGACCGGACGGAAAACTCTCGAAGCTGGCATGGCCATTGAAAGGCGAGAAGCCGAGGATGCCCCAATCATCATAATGCATGGGCCGCGCGCGCCCGATGATGCGCTTCAGGATATTCACGAGAATGCCTGAAAGAGCGATGGAGACGAGCAGATAGCCGCCGATGCGGCTGAACTGTACCGCCTGGCAACGGCAGCGCGCCGAGCGCAGCAGCCGGCTGCCGGCAAGGCCCTCGAAAAACAGGAAGGCGCTGACGATGATTAACCAGCCGGACTCGCCGAAATTGGTGAGAAGCTTTGCGAAGAAATGGATTGGCGGAGCAAGGTTCTTGGCGTTGGCACCGACGGGAGCATCCAGCAGAAGAGCCGACAACAGCACGATATTGGCTGTCATGAACAAACAGATCTTCCAGTGAAAAGGTGCAAAACCACCCTTACCGCGCTTCCATCTCCTGTCCAGCGAAACCAGGATTGCCTGCATCTCCACCACCTTCCCTCGTCGCCGGCACGCCCTCTGTGCCGGCGAGATGGTGGTAGCAGCCCCTTGCAACAATTTTTTTACGGATCTGCGACAGTTCACAGCACCCGTACGGGATATCCGATCTGAGAGAAAGGATATCCCTTAGTGGCGGAAATGCCTGATGCCGGTGAAGACCATCGCGACATTGTGCTCGTTCGCGGCCGCGATCACCTCCTCATCGCGCATCGAGCCGCCCGGCTGGATGACCGCGGTCGCGCCTGCCGCGATGGCAGACAGCAAACCGTCCGCAAACGGCAGGAACGCCTCGGAGGCGACGGCTGAACCGCGAGTCAGCGGCTCGGCGAGACCCATGGCCTTTGCGGCTTCCTCGGCCTTGAGCGCCGCGATACGGGCGGAGTCGACACGGCTCATCTGGCCGGCACCGATGCCCGCCGTCTGGCCGTCCTTGGCATAGACGACAGCATTGGACTTCACATGCTTGGCGACGCGGAAGGCGAACTTCATGTCCTCAAGCTCCTGCGCGGTCGGCGCACGCTTGGTCACGACCTTGAGTTCCATGTCCTCGACCAGCGCATTGTCGCGACCCTGGACCAGCAACCCGCCGGAGACGGTCTTTGCCGTGATGCCGGGTGTGCGTGGATCGGGCAGGGCGCCGACCGAGAGAAGACGCAGGTTCGGCTTGGCGGCGATGATCGCCTTTGCTTCCTCGGTCACCTCAGGGGCGATGATGACTTCGGTGAAGAGCTTGACGATCTCTTCGGCCGTCGCTGCATCCAGGATCTGGTTCAGCGCAATGATGCCGCCGAAGGCCGAGACCGGATCGCAAGCCAGCGCCCGCTTGTAGGCCTCGACAAGGCTTGGGCCGGTGGCAACGCCGCAAGGGTTGGCATGCTTGATGATGGCGCAGGCCGGCCCCTTTTCGGGCAAGAACTCGGCAACCAGCTCGTAAGCGGCATCCGTGTCGTTGATATTGTTGTAGGAAAGCTGCTTGCCCTGCAGCAGCGTTGCCGTCGATACGCCGGGCCGGTTCTCGCCGGTGACATAGAAGGCAGCCTTCTGGTGCGGGTTCTCGCCGTAGCGCATTTCCTCGCGAAGCACGCCGCCGATGACACGGTGGCGTGGCGTGGCGATATCGAGCGCATCCGCAAACCAGTTGGAGATCATCGCATCGTAGGCTGCGGTGCGGGCAAAGGCCTTGGCGGCCATGCGCTGGCGGAAGGAATAGATCGTCTGGCCATTGTCGGAAGACAGCTGCGACAGCAGCTCCGCATAATCTGCCGGATCGGTCAGGATCGTTACATAAGCGTGGTTCTTGGCCGAGGCGCGGATCATCGCCGGACCGCCGATATCGATGTTTTCGACTGTCGTCGGATAATCGCCGCCGGCAGCTCGCACATCCTCGAAGGGATAGAGATTGACGACGACGAGATCGATCCCCTCGATGCCATGCGCCTTCATTGCCGCCTGATGCTCTTCATCGTCACGGATCGCGAGCAGGCCGCCATGAACCGCCGGGTGCAGCGTCTTGACCCGGCCGTCCATGATCTCAGGAAAGCCCGTGACATCGGAAACATCGGTTACAGCAAGACCGGCTGCTGCGATGGCCTTGTGCGTGCCGCCGGTCGATAGCAGCCTGACACCCTGGTCGGTCAGCGCGCGTGCCAGCTCGACGATGCCGGTCTTGTCTGAAACCGACAGCAGCGCCGTCTTGACCTTGACCTTATCGGGGGCGGGAATCTTCTTGGAAACGACGGCCATGAGCTTTCTCCGGTTTGGCGTGCGGGAGACATCCGGCAGGGACGCTGGAGCTTGATGGCGCCGCGTTATCACAGCTTTACAGGGGAGGAAACACTCAAGCCTGACGGCGGGATAAAAACCAGCGGATTTCGGGTTTGTCGGAAAGCGAAAACGTGACCTCGATCTGGTCAGACGCCCGCACGCCTGATGCATCGGCGAAAAAGATATCTTCGCCAATCAGCACCTCGCAACCGGGCGCCGAAAACAGCCAGGTTTCGCCATCGGGAGCGACCAGCATGGCGGAATCGGTCTCGTTCTGGACCAGGCTGATCGTGGGGTGCACATGAAAGCGTGCCGAGGCGCGATTTTCCCCCTTCATGCTCTTGCCTTCAGGAACGAAGAAACGGTCGCGACCTGTCAGGATCGAGCCGCTGGCATTTAGCGTCAATTCACGTTCGTGATAGACGCCGAAGGCCGCGAGATAGCCGTCATGCGACGCCTTCACGCAATCGCGCCCGTCCTCGGTCTCGACGCGTTCCACCGGGACATTGCGGACGCCGCTCATCATCACAGGCCCTAGGAAACCCGAGCGCGAAAAAGAGCTTGAGGATGTGTCGTTGAGGGTAACGGTCGAATGCGCCGCGGTGGCGCGGGCCATCTGCACGTAGCGATCGCCGGCAAATTTCGGCGAGCCCGAATTGATGATGAAGCGATGCTTGCCTGATGACATCTCGAAGGACAGGCAGCCGGCATGCGCCGTTCGCGAGAGATCAGTGGAAAAGGGAATGCCGGTATCCATGATGACCAGCGTCTGGGCCGCGGCGAGCCGCTGATACTTTGTATGGGGCAATGCCTTGAACGGCTGGCCGGCGCTCTCGTCGTAGCGCAGCACCGACATCAGCTCATTGGCAAGCGTCGAGGTCGCGCCGTTGAAAAGCGCCAGATCGCCATCATGATGCCGAAAGAAGCGCAGCGCCGGATACATGCGGTCGATCCCGGCAATCAGCCGTGCCGGCACATCGTGCCCGAGATTGACGTAGGTCTGCCTGAGCGGCAGCAGGTCGAGCAGCAGCTCCAGCGCTGCGCGCGGATTGCGTGAGATATGGCCACCATCCGCGAGAATCTGCCGATCGATCTCGTTATCCAGTGCCTGCCCGGTGCGCTTGATCGTGCCGTTTCGCGCCGGCATGGCAACCGAGGCCATCGCAAGCGCGATACGGACACGAAAGCGCACCTCGCCATCGGGCGCCGTCGCCGCAACGCGCCTGAGATAGCGAACATGGAAAATGAGCGAGCGCATGAAGCGACGGTAGAAGCCGCTGTCGGTGCCCTGCAAGACGACAGGCGAGTGCGACAGCCATGCGATCAATCGCTGCGCGGCCGTATCGGCATGCCAGGCAATTCCCTGAATGCGGCGGCCATGGACGGCGATCCAGTCATTGACGATCGCTCGCGCCACAGCACAGGCCTGATCGGTTTTCTCCGCCCTGATATGCCGGAGCCAGTGAAAGGCGTGCAGGCGGATCGCAAACATCTGCGACGGCAGTTCGAGCGAAAAAGGAGATTTGCCGTTGGTTTCCAGCACCCGTCCGGCCAGGGGAATGCGGCCATTGAGGAGTTCGGCGGCAACGTAGGGATCAATGGATCTGAGATCGGTCGGAGCGACAATCAGCCGTTCCGGCACACGAACTGTGTGGCGGGTGAGGCGCAAACGCGCCAACGCCGCGCGGCGCGACATCCGCCGCCATGCTTCCCGCACGTGTAAACTCACCAACCGCCTGCCGGAAATTGCATATTTGCTTTAGCTTATTCTCCCTCCTCAATGGTTAAGAGGAGGTTACGAATGCGTCAATTCATCCTTAAGTGATCCATTCTGATCAGATGAGCTGTGGATGAACTAATCACCCAGGGACTTGCGACGGAGCACGGAGGCAAAGAACCCGTCCAACCCCGAAGCAAAACCACTGCCCGGCGACAGCATGACCGGCGTCGTGCGAAACTCGCCGAGAGGCGTGATGGCGGTTTCAAGACCCGGCCAGTCACCCGATGCGATGGGCACACGCTCCACATCAGGCGTATCGGCCAATAGACGTTCGACCACCCGCTCGCCCTCTTCGGGGTCGAGCGAGCAATTGGAAAAGACCACTGTCCCGCCGGGCTTGACCAGCGTCAGCGCATGGCGAAGCAGCCTTTCCTGCAGTGCTGCGAGCTTGGCGATATCCTCCGGCCCCTTGGTCCAGAGAACGTCGGGATGGCGTCTCGTCGTGCCTGTCGAAGAGCATGGCGCGTCCAGCAGCGCGGCATCGAAAAGCTCCGCGGGCTGGAATTTCGACATATCTGCAACGACGGTCTCCGCCTCCATGCCCAGGCGCGCCAGATTGCCGGACAGGCGCTTCAGACGGCTGGCCGATTGATCCAGCGCCGTCACGACGCCACCGGCAAGTACGAGCTGCGCGGTCTTGCCGCCCGGTGCTGCGCAGAGGTCGACGACGCGCTTGCCCGAGAGCGAGCCGAAAAGCTTGGCTGGAATGCTGGCCGCCGCATCCTGTACCCACCATTCTCCTTCGGAAAACCCATCGAGCGAGGGAACCGAGCCTTCAAAGGCGGCAAGTCGTATGCCGCCCGTGGGCAGGACGACGCCGTTCAGCCTTGCTGCCCATCCTTCCGGATCGGATTTGACGGTCAGATCGATCGCCGCGGGTTCGAGCTGTGTCTCTGAAATCGCAAGCGCGGCCTCGCGGCCATAGTCTTTTTGAAGCCGGGAAAGGAACCAGGACGGCATGGCCGGGACGTCGGCGACACGCTCAAGGATAGCCTGCTTCTCCCGGCCGATACGCCGCAGCAGCGCATTGACCAACTTGGCAAAGCGGCGATTGCGCGGATCCTGGTTGGCTTGTTCGACGGCGATATCGACGGCGGAATGATCCGGCACATCGAGATAGAGCATCTGCGCGGCGCCCACGACCAGAACATGGTGAAGCGCGCGAGCGCCCTCCGGAAGCGGCGTTTCCAGAAGCGAATCGATGGCCGCCTCGATGCGCGGCAGATGCCGTAGCGCCGAATTCAGGATCGCACGCACCAGCGCCCGGTCGCTTTCGCCAAGCGCCCGGTAGGCCGGATTGCCGCTTTCCGCATCGAGCATTCCATCGAGCGGCGTCTTGCGATCGATGACGGCGCCCAGGATCTTCGACGCAGCAGCCCTTGCAGCAAGCCCCGGCTTATCGGCAATCGCGACCTGCGGCCGCTTATTGGACGATCCGCCGTCCGGCCGTCTGCTTCCACTTCTAAAAGGCTTCTTCTTTTCGTCTGAACTCAAGACCAGGGTCCTTTGGGCGGTTGCGAGCCACCGCGACCCAGACCCGTATCCGGCACGGAGCGCGATTTGCGCCCCGGATTAGCAGCCCTTGCACTCTGCGTCGACCCAAAGTCGGAAATTGGTGCCGGGCTGCCCCCCGTGCCCCGCGCCATCTCCTGCAGCGCGGCGATGCGGTTTTCCGTGTTCGGGTGCGTGGAGAAAAGATTGTCCATATTCTCACCGGACAGCGGATTGATGATGAACATATGCGCGGTCGCCGGATTGCGCTCGGCATCATAGTTCGGGACATGCTCGGCGCTGCGGGCGATCTTGTTCAGCGCCGAGGCGAGCCAGAGCGGATTGCCGCAGATCTCGGCGCCACGCCGATCGGCCGAATATTCGCGTGTCCGGCTGATCGCCATCTGCACCAGCATGGCGGCAAGCGGAGCGACGATCATGGCAGCCAGCACGCCGATAAATCCGAGCGGATTGTTATTGTCGCGGCGCCCGCTGAAGAAAAACGCGAAATTGCCGAGCATGGAGATTGCGCCCGCAAGCGTGGCCGTAATCGTCATCGTCAGCGTGTCGCGGTTCTGCACATGGGCGAGTTCATGCGCCATGACGCCGGCGACTTCCTCAGGCGTCAACGCATTCAGAAGGCCGGTGGAGGCAGCAACTGCAGCGTTCTCAGGATTTCGCCCGGTCGCAAACGCGTTCGGCTGCGGACTGTCATAGAGGTAGACACGGGGCATCGGCAGGCCGGCGTTCCGGGCCAGATCACGAATAATGCCATAGAATTCGGGAGCAGCGCGCTCATCGACCTCCTGGGCATGATAGGTCGACAGGACCATACGGTCCGAATTCCAGTAGGAAAAGAAGTTCATGCCGGCAGCGACGACGAGAGCAATCATCATTCCGGCCTGGCCACCGATGAGATAACCGACCCCCATGAACAGGGCCGTCATGAAGGCAAGCAACATGGCAGTGCGCATGAGGTTCATCTGTCATCTCCGTAAAGCATGGGTCCAAACCTTTTTATTTGAACCCCGTCGCACTATCATTTGGGAATTCGACCACCCAATTCAATATTTCCTGGCCGGAGAGCCCCATGCAGACAGCGGATAACGACAATAGCGCAAGCCCCGAGGAGGCAACCAGCTCGGGCGCGCCACGCAAACCGTTGTCGCCTGCCGCCAAACGCGCACTGGCCGAGGCCGAGGAACGCCGCCGGACGCAAGCCGCACCGGACCTGCCTCCGGAGATCGGCGGCCGCGGTGGAGCCGAGCCGTCACGGTTCGGCGACTGGGAGATCAACGGCCGGGCAATCGATTTCTAAGGTAAATATTCCTATTGACTTTCGCTGATATCAGGAAATAATTCCTGATATGTTTCGCTCTCGCTTGATTCCCACCCTGATTCTTCTTACCTCGCCGCTGGCAACATCGGCGAAGGCGCAGACCGTCCATGAAACCATCGACGGCCCCGTCTCCGCCGAAATCATCCGGGTGGTCGATGGTGACACCATTCTTGTCGAAGCAATGCCTTGGCCGCAGCAGACAATCGAGGTCTATGTCAGGCTGCGCGGCATCGACGCGCCGGAACTTCATTCGAAATGCGAGGAAGTTCGCGCCGCAGCACTGAAGGCTCAGGAAGCGCTGGAGGCAATCATGCCGGCGACAGGCGAAATCGAGCTGACCAGGATTTCCGGCGACAAGTATTTCGGCCGTATCCTCGCCGACGTGACAACCAAGGACGGACGGAATCCGGCTCACGATCTTTTGCAGGAAGGCTATGCCGTTTCGTATAACGGCGGCAGGAAGCCGGTCCAGCCCTGCGGAAGTGATTCTGATTAGGCGTTGATCAGACGATCATGATGGCCTGCTTGCCGGATGGCGTCAGCCTCGGCCTCCTGCCGAGGATGACGAAGAGCATCTTGCTGGGCTTCCCGACGGGCCGACGCCGCCGAAGATACCCGTTGGCAACCACTTAAGCGGCATTCGCCTTGTTCTGCCGGTTTGCGATGAGATCGTCGACCACTGCCGGATCGGCCAGCGTCGAGGTATCGCCGAGCGAACCGAAATCGTCCTCGGCGATCTTGCGCAGGATGCGGCGCATGATCTTGCCCGACCGGGTCTTCGGCAGGCCCGGGGCGAACTGGATCTTGTCCGGCGCCGCAATCGGACCGATCTCAGTGCGGACATGCTTCACCAGATCCTGCCTCAGGGCATCCGTTCCCTCATGGCCAGCCATAAGGGTGACATAGCAATAGATGCCCTGACCCTTGATCGCGTGTGGATAGCCGACAACGGCGGCTTCCGACACCAGATTGTGCGAGACGAGCGCCGATTCGACTTCTGCCGTGCCGAGGCGATGGCCGGAGACGTTGAGAACATCATCGACGCGGCCGGTGATCCAGTAATAGCCGTCCTCGTCGCGGCGGCAGCCGTCGCCGGTGAAGTATTTCCCCTTGTAGGTGGAGAAATAGGTCTGGATGAAACGCTCATGGTCGCCATAGACCGTGCGCATCTGGCCCGGCCAGCTGTCGGCGATGCAAAGATTGCCGTCGGCAGCACCTTCGAGCACCTTGCCTTCGGCATCTACCAACTCGGGCTTGACGCCGAAGAAGGGCGTCGTTGCGGAGCCGGGTTTCAGGGCCGTTGCGCCGGGCAGCGGCGTGATCATGTGGCCGCCTGTTTCCGTCTGCCACCAGGTGTCGACGACAGGGCAGCGTCCGTCGCCGACGACATGATAGTACCATTCCCAGGCTTCAGGATTGATCGGCTCACCGACCGTGCCGAGCAGGCGCAGGCTGGAGCGCGACGAGCGCTTCACGAAATGATCGCCGGCGCCCATCAGCGAACGGATCGCGGTCGGCGCCGTGTAGAAGATATTGACCTGATGCTTGTCGATGATCTCCCAGAAGCGCCCCTGGTCCGGGAAGTTCGGTACTCCCTCGAACATCAGCGACGTGGCGCAGTTCGATAACGGCCCGTAGACGATGTAGGAATGACCCGTCACCCAGCCGACATCGGCCGTGCACCAGTAGACATCGCCATCATGGTAATCGAACGTATATTCATGCGTCATCGACGCGAAGACGAGATAGCCGCCCGTCGTGTGCAGCACGCCCTTGGGCTTGCCGGTAGAGCCCGACGTATAGAGAATGAAGAGCGGGTCTTCGGCCTTCATTTTGACAGGCGGGCATTCGGCCTTCACGGTCGCGACTTCCTGGTGATACCAGAGGTCGCGTCCCGGCGCCCAGCCGGTCTTGCCGCCCGTACGGCGCACGACGAGTACCTTGTCGACAATTACATGCTGGCGCGCGGCGATATGGATGGCGGAATCGGTGTTGTCCTTGAGAGGGATCGGCTTGCCGCCGCGCACACCTTCGTCGCAGGTAATGACGAAGGTGGACTCGCAGTCGACGATGCGGCCGGCGAGCGCATCAGGTGAAAAGCCTCCGAAGACCACGGAATGGACAGCTCCGATGCGCGCGCAGGCCAGCATCGCATAGGCCGCTTCCGGGATCATCGGCATGTAGATGGTGACACGGTCACCCTTCTTGACGCCATGCTTCTTCAGCACGTTCGCCATGCGGCAGACATGCTCGTAAAGCTCGTTATAGGTGACCTTCTTGTCGATATAGGGATTGTCGCCTTCCCAGATGAAGGCGACGCGATCGCCATGCGTCTTTAGGTGCCGGTCGATGCAATTATAGGAAACGTTGGTGAGCCCGTCCTCGAACCATTTGATCGAAACCTTGCCCTTGAAGGACGTATTCTTGACTTTTGTATAGGGCTTGAACCAGTCGATGCGCTTGCCATGCTTGCCCCAGAACTTGTCGGGATCCTCGACGCTCTCCTGATACCATTTCTCATATTTGGCCTTGTCGATCAGGGCATGGCTTTTGACGGCCTTGGTGACCGGATAAATCTTTTCCGACATGGTTTCCTCCTCAAATATGCGCCGCCGCGATACCCGGTTCGAGGAAGTATGGGCGGTCTTTCGGGCCAATCAATAGCAGGTCAAGTCACGGGAGCAATTAGACAAAGGTCATTTCGTCCTCAAAGAATTGCAATTCTGTGTCACTGCGGTTATATAGCGCTATATTTCCCGGACAATATGGTGAAACCCACCGACCGCGACACCGGCGCGGACGACAGAAGGACTATATCCATGGCTCAACAACTGCTCATGCCGAAGGCGACCGCCATCTGGCTCGTCGACAATACCGCCTTGTCTTTCGACCAGATCGCGCAGTTCTGCAAGCTGCATCCGCTCGAGGTCAAGGCAATCGCGGACGGCGAAGCCGCGCAGGGCATCAAGGGCCTGGATCCGATTTCGACAGGCCAGCTGTCGCGCGATGAAATCGCCCGCGCGGAAGGCAACCCGAACTACAAGCTGAAGCTCTCCGAGCCGAAGGTTCGCGTGCCGGAATCCAAGCGTCGGGGCCCGCGCTACACGCCGGTTTCCAAGCGCCAGGATCGCCCGAACGCCATTCTCTGGCTGGTTCGCAACCATCCGGAACTGAAGGACGCGCAGATTTCCCGCCTCGTCGGCACGACCAAGTCGACCATCGAGCAGATCCGCGACCGCACACACTGGAACTCGACCAACCTGACCCCGATGGATCCGGTCACGCTTGGCCTCTGCAGCCAGATCGACCTCGACATGGAAGTCGAAAAGGCCGCCAAGGGCCGTCCGCTGCCGACCGCCGCCGAACTCGGCGCAACGCTGCAGCCGGCGCAGGAAACCGAGAAGCTCGGCTTCAGCTACGATCGCGACGAGGAGAAGGAAAAGGAAATCGACGCCGACGCCGTTTTCGCCAAGCTCAAGTCGCTCAAGTCGACCCCCAAGGACGAAGACGAGGACGATCAGTACTAAGATCGACCACTTCCAGGACATGGATCAAGCCCGGCTTTTCGCCGGGCTTTATTTTTGCCTTTGAGAGACGAGGGAGGCGCCTAGAGCGCCACCGAACCGTATCCTCGCTCACGCAAGGCGGCACCAATCTCGTCGAGGATGGCGGGATCGTCGATGGTGGCGGGCATTTTCCATGGCACGCCATCTGCGATCTTCTGCATCGTCCCCCGCAGGATCTTGCCGGAGCGGGTCTTCGGCAGTCGCTTGACGACGATTGCCGTCTTGAAGCAGGCAACCGGCCCGATTTCGTCACGGATCAGCCGCACAACCTCGTTCTCGATAGCCACTGTTTCCCGTGAAACATTTTTCTTCAGCACTAGGAAGCCGCAGGGCACCTGTCCCTTAAGGCTGTCGCTGACGCCGACGACAGCGCATTCCGCGACATCGGGGTGGCGCGCGCACACTTCCTCCATCGCGCCCGTGGACAGCCGATGGCCCGCACAATTGATGATGTCGTCCGTGCGCGCCATGATGAAGAGATAGCCGTCCTCGTCGATATAGCCAGCATCGGCGGTCTTGTAATAGCCGGGAAACTCCGTGAGATAGACCGCTCGAAAGCGCTCGTCCGCGTTCCACAGCGTCGGCAGACAACCGGGCGGCAAGGGCAGCCGGAGAACGACATTGCCGAGGGTGCCAGCAGGCACGGGATGGCCCGCATCATCCAGAACCTCGACCGCATAACCCGGCATCGGCACCGACGGCGAGCCGTGCTTGACCGGCAAAAGGCCGAGCCCCAGCGGATTTGCGACGATCGGCCAGCCCGTTTCCGTCTGCCACCAATGATCGATGACCGGCACTCCCAGCATCCGCTCCGCCCATTTCAGCGTTTCCGGGTCTGCGCGTTCGCCGGCGAGAAACAGCGCCCGAAAATGCGGCATGCGATAGGCCTTGATGAAATCGCCTTCGGGATCGTCACGCCTGATGGCGCGAAACGCCGTCGGCGCGGTAAAAAGCACCTTGACCTGATGCTCAGCACAAATCCGCCAGAACGTTCCCGCATCCGGCGTGCCCACCGGCTTGCCCTCGAAGACGACGGTCGTGACACCAGCAAGCAGCGGCGCATAAACGATGTAGGAATGGCCGACCACCCAGCCGATATCCGAGACGGCCCAGAAAACCTCTCCCGGCTTCATCCCAAAGATCGCCGACAACGACCAATAAAGCGCAACCATATGCCCGCCATTGTCGCGCACAACGCCTTTTGGCTGACCCGTGGTCCCCGACGTGTAGAGTATATAGAGCGGGTCGGTGGCTCCGACCGGCGTGCAAGCGATATCGGCGCCGCGCTCCCGCTCCTCCATAACCGCGGTCTCGAAATCGATATCTCGCCCAGGCAGCAACTCAGCCGCCAACTCCGGCCTCTGCAGCACAAGGCAATGTTCCGGCTTCACCTTGACCAGGGACATCGCCAGGTCGAGCAAGGGTTTGTAGGCAACCGCACGGCCCGGCTCCAGCCCGCAGCTCGCCGTGATGACGAGCTTTGCACCGGAGTCGTCGATGCGGCTCGCCAGCTCATTGGCGGCAAATCCGCCGAAGACGACGGAATGAACTGCGCCAATGCGCGCGCAGGCGAGCATGGAGAAGACCGCTTCCGGCACCATCGGCATATACAGAATGACCCTATCGCCTTTGCCGACGCCGAGACCGATCAAGACGGCCGCAATTGCCTTCACCTCGCGCAGCACGTCGCCGAAACTGAAGCGGCGCTTGGCACCCGTCATTGGGCTGTCGAAGATGACAGCCGTATCGGCCCCACGTCCGGCAAGGACATGCCGATCGACGCAATTGTAACAAGTGTTGGTCTCAGCGCCGATAAACCAGCGCCCATGGACGCCATCGTCAGCGGCAAAGACCTTTTTCGCAGGCTTGAACCAGTCGAGTCCCTGAGCGGCACGCTCCCAGAAACCCTCGGAATCGCTCTTCCAGGCCGCATAGACCTGATCATACTCGCTCTGCATTCGCTCCTCCCCAGGATATGCAAGCCGATATCAGGACAATCTAGGGGAGGGGAGGGGATACAGGAAGCCCGACCAAAGCGGTAAAAGCTTCGGCTCAGCGTGCCCCGAAAATAGCGGAACCCACACGAACGCTGGTGGCGCCAAAGGCAATCGCGGTTTCATAGTCACCGGACATGCCCATCGAGAGCTTCTCGACACCGCATTTCTTTGCAAGCTTCGCAAGAAGTGCAAAATGCGGACCCGGATTTTCTTCCGCCGGTGGAATGCACATCAGACCTTCGATCGAAAGCCCGAGTTCGTCACGGCACAGCGTCACGAAGGAAACAGCATCGTCCGGCGCAATCCCCGCCTTCTGCGGCTCAAGCCCGGTATTGACCTGCACGTAGAGCCTGAGGACGCGATCCTGGCGCTTCATCTCGTCGGCCAGCGTGCGCGCGATCTTTTCACGGTCGACAGTCTCGATGACGTCGAATAGCGCCACCGCCTCGGCAGCCTTGTTGGATTGCAGCGGCCCGATGAGATGGAGCTCGATACCGGATGTCTCGGCCTTCAGTTCCGGCCACTTGCCCTGGCTTTCCTGGACACGGTTTTCCCCGAAGACACGCTGGCCCGATTCGATCGCCAGCCGGATCACGTCCGCCTCGAACGTCTTCGAGACGGCGACGATCTGCACCGAACCTTCGGGGCGCCCCGCCTGCTGTTCCGCTGTTGCAACATGCAGACGCACATCGTTCAGCCGCTCTTGAAGTTCCATCGTCTCGCCTCGACATAAGTGCTGCTTCGTGATTTCTGAAGTAAAGAGCGGCCACGCTCTTGCCAAGGCCCAGCTTGCAGAATCCGACGCTTAAAGCCCCTGTCTCGACTTCTGAAATACCCGCCAAACTTGACGCTCGATTGGTTTCGTGATGAAGGTCACCACCAACTCCCATGATTTTTCCGGAATACAGGTCTGATGGCTACCGAACGTTATAATCCGCGCGACGCCGAACCGCGTTGGCAGCAGAAGTGGAACGAGGAAAAGGTCTTCGTTACCGACAACGCCGATCCGCGCGAAAAATACTACGTCCTTGAAATGTTTCCCTATCCGTCGGGCCGCATTCACATGGGCCACGTTCGCAACTATGCCATGGGCGATGTCGTCGCCCGCTACAAGCGCGCCCGCGGCTACAATGTGCTCCACCCGATGGGTTGGGATGCTTTCGGCATGCCGGCCGAAAATGCTGCCCGCGACAACAAGGTTCATCCCAAGGAATGGACCTATCAGAACATCGCTTCCATGCGCTCGCAGCTGAAGGCGATGGGCCTTTCGCTCGACTGGAGCCGTGAATTCGCCACTTGCGACGTCGAATATTATCATCGCCAGCAGATGCTCTTCATCGACATGATGGAAAAGGGGCTGGTTTACCGCAAGAAGTCCAAGGTGAACTGGGATCCGGTCGACAACACCGTGCTTGCCAACGAGCAGGTGATCGACGGTCGCGGCTGGCGCTCTGGCGCCCTGGTCGAGCAGCGCGAGCTGACGCAATGGTTCTTCAAGATCACCGAATTCAGCCAGGATCTGCTGGACGCGCTGGACACGCTCGACCAGTGGCCGGAAAAAGTGCGGTTGATGCAGAAAAACTGGATCGGTCGCTCCGAAGGCCTGACCATTCGCTGGGAAATCGTACCCGGTACGGCCCAGAGCGAAGACCGTGAAGTCACCGTCTATACCACGCGCCCCGATACGCTTTTTGGCGCGTCCTTCCTGGCGATCGCAGCGGATCACCCGCTGGCAAGGGATGCAGCCGCTGAGAATCCGGCTATCGATGCCTTCTGCGAGGAGTGCCGCCGCGCCGGCACCTCGCTGGCAGCCCTGGAAACGGCTGAGAAAAAGGGCATGGACACCGGCATCCGCGTCAGGCATCCGCTCGATCCATCCTGGGAGCTGCCGGTCTATGTCGCCAATTTCGTGCTGATGGACTACGGTACCGGCGCGATCTTCGGCTGCCCTTCCGGCGACCAGCGCGACCTGGATTTCGCCCGCAAATACGGCCTGCCGGTCGTTCCCGTCGTCGTGCCGGCAGATGGTGATGCAGCAAGCTTCACCGTCGGCGATACCGCCTATGACGGTGACGGCGTGATGATCAACTCGCGCTTCCTCGACGGCATGTCTACGGACGAGGCATTTGAAACCGTCGCCAGGAAATTGTCCGCCGCAACGCTCGGCAACGAGCCGCAGGCCGAGCGCAAGGTGAATTTCCGCCTGCGCGACTGGGGTATTTCCCGCCAGCGCTACTGGGGCTGCCCGATCCCGGTTATCCATTGCGACGATTGCGGTGTCCTGCCGGTGCCGAAGCAGGATCTCCCGGTCAAATTGCCTGACGACGTGACCTTCGACCAGCCTGGCAATCCGCTGGATCGGCATCCGACCTGGCGACAGGTCGCTTGCCCGCATTGCGGCAAGGAAGCCCGGCGCGAGACGGATACGATGGATACCTTCGTCGATTCGAGCTGGTACTACACCCGCTTCACGGCACCCTGGGAAGACCAGCCGACGGACAAGGCCGTTGCCGATCGCTGGCTGCCTGTGGACCAATATATCGGCGGCATCGAGCACGCGATCCTGCATCTGCTCTATTCGCGCTTCTTTACCCGCGCCATGCGCGAAACCGGCCATGTGGGTGTCAACGAGCCGTTCAAAGGTCTGTTTACCCAGGGCATGGTGGTTCATGAGACGTACAGCCGCAGCCAGGGCCTGACTCGCGAATGGATATCGCCGGCCGATCTGCGCATCGAGGAAATCGACGGCAAGCGCCGCGCGGTCCTGTTGTCGAGCGGCGAAGAAGTGACCATCGGCTCGATCGAAAAAATGTCGAAGTCGAAGAAGAACGTGGTCGACCCGGATGATATCATCGCATCCTACGGCGCCGATACGGCACGCTTCTTCGTTCTCTCCGATTCGCCGCCGGATCGCGACGTCATCTGGTCCGAAGCAGGCGTTGAAGGCGCACATCGTTTCACCCAGCGTGTCTGGCGTTTGGTGTCCGAGGCTGCCGAGGCACTGAGCGGTATCGAATCGACTCCGGCTAAGGATGGCGAAGCGCTGCCCGTTTCGCAGATTGCGCATCGGACGCTGAAAGCCGTCCAGGGCGACTACGACAAGCTCGCCTTCAACAAGGCCGTGGCGCGCATCTACGAGTTCGTGAACGCCCTTGCCGCCCCGTTGGCGAAAGTTGCCGCTGGTGAGGCCGACAAGGCCTATAGCGCCGCTATCCGCGAGGCTGTCGAGATCCTGATCGCCATCGTGGCGCCGATCACGCCCCATCTGGCCGAAGAATGCTCGTCTGCCATTGGCAACACGCATTTGATCGCGATGTCGGCCTGGCCTGACTACGACGAAGCCTTGGTGGTGGAAAACGAGGTCATGCTGCCGGTACAGATCAACGGCAAGAAGCGCGCCGAATTGACAATCGCGCGCGACGCGGATCAAGATGCCGTAACGAGTGCTGTACTAGCCTTGGATGCCGTCCAAAGTGCGTTGAATGGTCAGGCGCCAAAAAAGATCATTGTCGTTCCACAGAGGATCGTAAACATTGTCGTCTGATTTCATTCTGAAGCTCGCCCGCGCTGCGGGCGTGGTGTCTTTGGTCGCGGTCGGCGGCTTGCTTTCCTCCTGCCAGGTGCGGCCGCTCTATGCCGAGAATACCGGCGTGACCCAGAAGCTCGCCGCCGTATCCTTCTCTGACGTTGGTAGCCGGGTTGGCCTTGAAGTCCGGAACCACCTCGTCTTCATAGCCAACCACGGCGGCGGCGAACCAAAGAACCCGCAATATGACGTCACTTTGACGGTGACGTCAGGGACTTCAGGCGTCATCTATCTGCCATCGTCTTCGACGTCGGCGGCAGCGCGTACGACCGTGACTGTGTCCTACATGCTGAAGCGGATAAGCGACGGCAAGGTACTGAAGGCCGGCAACCGCGCCGCGACCTCGCTGCTTGACCAGCCGACGCAGGAATTCGGCAAGATCCGCGCCGACATCGATTCCGAAAACCGTGCTGCGGCGGAAGCCGCAGAGCTGGTCGCAGCCGATCTCGCCGCGACGCTCAGCCGTTGAATGCCCGGTCGTCGAGATGACGGAAATCAAGTCACACGAATTTGACGGATTCCTACAAGGCTCGGCGCGCAATTACAGGATCTTTATCGTCTACGGGCCCGATCGCGGGCTCGTCTCAGAGCGTGCAGCGGCAATTGCCCAAGGGACAAAGATTGCCCTCGACGACCCTTTTTCGCTCCTGAAGCTCGACGTCGGCGATCTGAGTGGCGTTCCTGGCCGCCTCATCGATGAAGTCAACTCCATTGGGTTGTTTGGAGGCGAGCGGCTCGTCTGGGTGCGGGGCGCCGCAAACGAAAAAGCGCTCATCGATGCGCTCCAAGTCATTGCCGAAAAGCCGCCCGAGAGCTGCTTTGTCATCGTCGAAGGCGGCGACCTGAAAAAGGGCGCGGCCTTGCGCAAGATAGGGGAGGGTAACAGATCAGTTGCAGCAATCGCCTGCTATGCTGACGACGCCCGTGCTCTGAACGGCTTGATTGATAGTGAGCTGGCAAAAGAACATCTCCGCATCACGCCTGCCGCCAGAGAGACCCTGCTGGAACTCCTGGGCGGCGATCGCATCGCCTCTCGCAACGAGATCAGCAAACTGGCGCTTTATTGCCGCGGCCTAGACACGATTGACGAGCAACATGTCAACGAGATTATCGGCGACGCCAGTGCCGTCTCTGCCGATGACGCAGTCGACGCCGTCCTGAAGGGTGATACCGAAGCCTTCCAGCATGCCATCCGAAAGATTGCTTCTTCGAAGACACCCATGTTCCTTGTTTTGCAGGGATGTCTTCGTCAGTTTCAGATGCTCGATACCATGCGCTTAGAGATGGATGAAAAGCGGCTGCAGCCGGCGCAGGTGATGCAAACACACGGCCGGCATCTGCATTTCAAGCGCAAGCCTGTCATCGAGCAGGCGTTGCGCACATGGACTGGGGCGGCAATCGCCCGTGAAACAAACAGGCTTCAGGCCGCCATCTTCCAGACCCGCCAACGCCCCAGCCTGGAAGACAGCATCGCCATACAAACGCTTCTGAGCACGACCCTGCAGTCGGCCCGCAAGGGCTAGTCGTCGCCTAAGGCGAAATCGATATTTGTGAAACAATGGGCTTTCGAGCGGCCTCAGCGCCGCTCGAGCAACCTGCAGATCTCTTCGAGCTGCTCCAGGGTCTTGTAGCCGATGCGAACCTGACCACCGCCATTGCCCTTGTGATTGATGGAGACATCCAGCCCCAAAGTGTCCGACAGCGTGCGCTCCAGGGCGAGCGTATCGGAATCCTTGGTGTCTCCCTTGGGAATAGCGGAGCGTGGCTCGCTCTGGGCCTTAATATCGTTCTGCGCAAGCCGTTCGGCATCGCGCACGGACATGCCCTTGGAAACGATGGTCCGAGCCAGCGCCGCGGGATCTGATGTCGATACCAGGGCGCGAGCATGCCCTGCCGACAGGCTTCCGCCGGCCAACATGTCACGTACCGGATCGGGAAGTTTCAGCAATCGCAATGAGTTAGCCACATGGCTGCGGCTCTTGCCGATGATCTCGCCAAGGTCGTTCTGCGTGTAACCATGCTCAGCAATCAGCTGCTCGTAGCCAAGTGCTTCTTCGAGCGGGTTGAGGTCCGCACGCTGGACGTTTTCGACGATCGCGATCTCCAGCGCCGTCTTGTCATCCACATCGCGAACGATCACCGGAATCTCGACCAATCCTGCGAGCTGGGCGGCACGCCAACGTCGTTCGCCGGCTATTATCTCGTATCGATCGGCTGAAATAGTGCGAACGACCACAGGTTGAACGATGCCATGCTGGCGGATCGAACTCGCGAGATCATGAAGCTCGGCCTCGTCGAAATAGCGACGAGGGTTCCTGGGATTACGGCTGACAAACTCAATCGGGATCATCCGGTCCGGATTGATGCCGGAACGTCCTGTCTCAACAGGCGTCGATTGATCCATTTCTCCAATCAGTGCAGCCAACCCGCGGCCGAGGCGCCGTTTTGAAGGATCATCGTTCATCGCGCTTTACTCGCCTTTATACCAATTTTTAACTATGCAGCCGCCTTGCGCAGCCGCTCCCTCTGAATAACCTCAGAAGCAAGCTGAAGATAGGCCTGGCTGCCTGCGCACTTCAGATCATACAGAATCGCAGGCTTACCATAGGACGGAGCTTCCGATACGCGGACATTGCGGGGAATGAGCGTATGATAGACTTTCTCCCCCAAATGGGTGCGAACGTCGCTGACGACCTGCTGTGCCAGATTGTTCCGGGCATCGAACATCGTCAGCACGATACCCTGGATGTCCAAGGACGGATTGACAGTCCGGCGAATCTGATCGACGGTCTCCAGAAGCTGACTAAGACCTTCCAGCGCAAAGAACTCGCACTGAAGCGGAACCAGAACGGAATGAGCGGCCGCCATTGCGTTCATCGTCAGCAGGTTGAACGAGGGCGGGCAATCAACCAGTATATAGGCAAATTCCGCAGCTTCGGCAGATGAGAGGGCGCGCCGCAGACGGAAGACTCGGTCGCTCTGCTGAGAGATCTCCATTTCCACGCCGAGCAAGTCCATAGTCGACGGAATAATGTAGAGATTAGGAACTGCGGTCTCCTGAACCGCCTCCTGAACGCCATGCGTCCCGACCAGCAAATCATACGAGGATGATTTGCGGTTGCGACGCTCAATACCGAGACCAGTGCTGGCATTGCCCTGAGGATCCAGGTCAACAATCAGCACCCGTTCGCCGATCGCCGCTAGCGCCGTTGCGAGATTGATAGCGGTAGTGGTCTTTCCGACCCCACCCTTCTGATTTGCGATGGTGATTATACGATTGCGTTCGCCTGCCATGGTCGCTCTCACCTGAAATGGTTTAAACTTTCCGCCGGAGTCCGGAGATTTCCAGGATAACGGAATCCCGCTCAACGACACTCTGATGTTCTACCAGATCAAATTCCCAACGACCACGCGCTTTTTGAGTTTCGGTTTGGTAATCCCGGCCTTTATGCAAAATTAACCGAAGATCAGGGTTGCGTTCGGCCCACCCATATGAATAGCCGAGCAGAGTATCCAGATCAGCAAGCGCTCGAGCGGAGAGAAAATCGCAATCTGGGACGATTTTGCGCGCTTCTTCAATCCGAACTGCATGGACCGCGCCTCGGGCCGAGCATTCGCGAAGACACACCCGTAAGAAGGCAGCCTTTTTCTGGTTGCTCTCGATCAGATCGACATGGCCGGTCCCTGACTCCGCAAGAAGAATCGCGGTAACAATGCCAGGAAAGCCACCCCCACTTCCAAGATCAACCCAACGACCCGGGCTTGTATTAAACCGAAAGATCTGGGCGCTGTCGAGAACGTGACGCTGCCATAGGTCTTCCAAGGTCGATGGCGCAACCAAATTGATCGTCGCCGCCCATTTCCGAAACAGCGATACGAAATGCTCTAGGCGCTCCTGTGTTTCACGTGAAACACGTAGACCGTTCAATTCCATTTGAGACTCTCAAACATTGCAAAGATTAAGCCGAGCGCGCAACTGCGAGCTGCTTCTCCAGTTTCTTAAGCTGGGCCAACAGGAGCGAAACCGCAGCTGGTGTCATCCCCTCTATGCGGGCTGCTTGCGCAAGATTCACCGGGCGCACCGAGCTCAGCTTTTGTTTCAGCTCATTTGACAGACCAGAGAGTTGGTCAAATGCAAATGAGTCCGGGATGACCCGGTCCTCCTCGCGGCGCGTCTGCGCAATATCCGCTGCCTGCCGATCCATATAGACCGCATAGCTCGCTTCAATCTGAATGGCCTCCGCAACGGCCTGCCGAATAGCGCCAAGTTCTGGCCAGAGCACACGAAGCGCCGCGATTGATTGGTCCGGATAAGACAAGATCTCATAGGCGGTTCGCCGCTGTCCGTCCTGGTTCAACCTCAGCCCAGCCTTGTCAGCCTCCTTTGGCGTGACACTTAAACTCCGCAGCGTATCGCGCGCCTCGGCAAGCTCCCGAATGTGGCTCCCGAAGCGTTGGGCACGGGCCTCCCTGACGCAGCCGATTTCAAGGCCGACCGGAGTGAGCCGCAGATCAGCGTTGTCGACGCGCAGCGAAAGCCGATATTCCGCGCGCGAAGTGAACATGCGGTAGGGCTCTGCTACGCCGCGAGACGTCAAATCATCGATCATCACACCAATATAGGATTGAGCGCGGCTAAGATGAACAGAAGCGCCACCCGACGCCATTCGCGCAGCATTTAGCCCCGCGAGAAGCCCCTGCGCTGCGGCTTCCTCATATCCCGTCGTCCCGTTAATCTGCCCGGCAAGAAAGAGGCCAGGAACTTTTCTGACTTCAAGCGATGGCTTGAGTTCGCGCGGATCGACGTAATCATATTCAATCGCATAGCCTGGTTGCAGGATCCGCACTTGTTCCAGCCCCGGAATAGTTCTGATAAACAGATCCTGAATCGAGGCGGGAAGGGACGTTGAAATTCCATTGGGATAGACGGTATCGTCATCCAATCCCTCTGGCTCAAGAAATATTTGATGCCCGTCTCGTTCGCCAAACTTGACGATCTTATCCTCGATGGAGGGGCAATAGCGCGGCCCTACGCCCTCGATCTGACCGGAATACATGGCGGACTGATTCAGATTGTCCGCTATAATCTTGTGTGTCGCAGATGTCGTACGTGTTACGCCGCACTCGATTTGCTCATTCCGGATTACGTCCGTCATGAAGGAGAATGGGATTGGATCGGCGTCCGCGCCTTGCCGCCCAACGCTATCCCAATCGATCGTCTTACCATCCAAGCGGGCCGGCGTGCCGGTCTTCAGACGCCCCAACCGGAGCTCGCGTCGTGCCAAGGTCTGTGAAAGACCAAGCGACGGTTCTTCTCCGACACGTCCAGCGGGTGTCCGTTCGTTTCCGATGTGAATCAATCCGCGCAGGAATGTTCCGGTTGTGAGGACGGCTGCCCCACATTTCAGAATGCGACCATCCTTCAGGATAACTGCCGTCAGGCCGCTATCGCTCAGTTCCAAGTCGAAAGCATCGCCCTCGATCACATCAAGGTTTTCGATCGAGGCGATTTCCGCCTGCATGGTCTCTCGATAAAGCTTCCTATCGGCCTGGGTGCGAGGACCACGGACCGCAGGTCCCTTCTTTCGGTTCAGCATGCGAAACTGAATACCCGCGGCATCGGCGACCCGACCCATAAGGCCATCAAGGGCATCGATCTCCCTCACCAAATGCCCTTTACCCAGCCCGCCTATGGCCGGATTGCACGACATGACCCCGATCGTTTCTTTCTTATGAGTAACTAAGGCTACACTGGCGCCCATACGCGCTGCCGCCGCCGCAGCCTCACAGCCGGCGTGTCCGCCACCGATAACGATGACATCATATGTCTTATTGAGCATCTCGCGCTCCTATACTACCAAATACGATCGGTCGGAACCTATAAGGTTTCACGTGAAACAGTTGCCACCTTATAGCGCAGATCGCTGTTTCACGTGAATCATTTGCCAATGCAGAACTCGGAGAAGATTACATCAAGTAAGTCTTCAACATCAACGCGACCTGTGATCCGTCCGAGGCTCTGGGATGCCAGTCGAAGATACTCGGCTCGAATATCCAGACTCTCCTGCGAGCTAGCCGCCGCTCTCGCCACCCAATCGGTCGCCTCTTGAAGCAGCTTTCTATGCCGCAATCGGCTTGGCAACGAAAGCGACGAACCATCACCGTAAGAGCGGAGATGCCCAAGAATGAGCAGCCTCAGCTTATCTAGACCTTCGCCTGTCGTCGAGGACAGGCACACATCATAATCCGCCGACGATTCACGAATGTCGAGCTTCGTGCCAATTCGAAAGACCTTGCCGGAGAGAGTAGGGAAATCCTGCTGCGCAGGAAGACCGATCTCAGCCAGCGAGAGAACCACATCGGCCGCGGAGACCGCATGAAGCGCTCTGCGAATGCCCTCTCTCTCAACAACCTCTTCCGTCTCTCTCAGCCCGGCCGTGTCATAAAGACGAACGGCGTAGCCTTCGATATCAAGGTCGACATGGAGAACATCCCTCGTCGTGCCGGCAATATCGTTAACAATCGCCACCTCACGCCTCGCCAAGGCATTCAGTAGGCTGGACTTGCCGGAATTCGGTGCGCCGGCGATTACCACTTTCAACCCATCGCGGACAATCTCACCAAAGGCAGCGCCAGCCAAATGAACGGACAACTCCTTCTGCAATTCCGCCATATCCGCCCAGACCTGCTGAGAGACTGATCCTGGGACGTCGTCCTCGTCCGCGAAATCGAGCTCCGCCTCGATCAGCGCCCGTGCACGCGTCAGGCGATCAGCCCAGCCGCTATAGCGATCCGAAAGGCCTCCGGCGCTGTGTTCAACGGCCAAGCGCCGCTGCATCTCCGTCTCGGCAGCGATGAGATCGGCAAGGCCTTCTACCTCGACCAGATCCATCCGGCCATTTTCCATGGCTCGACGGGTGAACTCACCGTGCTCGGCGAGCCTGCAGTCATCGGAGGCATCAAGTTCGGCCAGCAGGCCAGCCACAACGGCTTTGCCACCGTGGAGCTGAATTTCGATACAGTCCTCACCGGTAAAGGAATTCGGCGCCGGGAAGGATAGAACCAAACCCTTATCAAGTACGATTCCATTACGAGTCCGAATCGTTCGTAGGGCAGCCTGCCGCGGCGCCGGAACAGATCCGACCAGTTGCTCGAGAATAAAGGTTGCCTGCGGTCCGCTCACCCGTACAACGGCTACACCAGCCGGCAGCGAGCCGCTGGAGAGCGCAAATATCGTGTCTGTGTGAAGCCTACTCATCGCTACGCCAAATCAGTTCGGTTCCGAATCGTTACTCGCGGCCCTAATAAATATGGGCCGCACAACGTGCGACCCGCATAAACCAACAGCTGAATCCGGCTAAGGAAATCAGGTATTCATCGACTCGAAGAAGTCAGGATTGTTCTTGGTCTGCTTCAGTTTGTCGATCAGGAACTCGATTGCATCGGTCGTTCCCATCGGAGCCAGAATACGGCGAAGGACGAAGATCTTCTGCAAGTCCTGTCGCGGCACCAGAAGGTCTTCCTTGCGCGTGCCGGACTTAAGAATATCCATTGCCGGGAAGATGCGCTTGTCGGCGACCTTGCGATCAAGGACGATTTCCGAGTTACCGGTACCCTTGAATTCTTCGAAGATGACTTCATCCATGCGGCTGCCGGTATCGATGAGCGCGGTTGCGATGATCGTCAGCGAACCGCCTTCTTCGATGTTGCGGGCAGCGCCGAAGAAGCGCTTCGGACGCTGAAGCGCATTCGCGTCCACACCACCTGTCAGAACCTTACCGGAAGAGGGAACGACGGTGTTGTAGGCGCGGCCGAGACGGGTGATCGAGTCGAGTAGGATGACGACGTCACGGCCATGTTCGACAAGCCGCTTGGCCTTTTCGATGACCATCTCCGCCACCTGGACGTGCCGCACGGCGGGTTCGTCGAAGGTCGAGGAGATAACCTCGCCGCGAACCGAGCGCTGCATGTCGGTGACTTCCTCAGGCCGTTCGTCGATCAGCAGAACGATCAGATAGCATTCCGGATGATTTGCCGTGATCGAATGGGCGATGTTCTGGAGCAGAACCGTCTTACCGGTGCGCGGCGGCGCGACGATCAGGCCGCGCTGGCCCTTGCCGAGGGGCGCGACGAGATCGATGACACGCGGGGACAGATCCTTGCTCGTCGGAATATCGAGCTCCATCCGGAAACGCTCGTTCGGATAGAGTGGCGTCAGATTGTCGAAATGAACCTTGTGGCGGATGCGCTCCGGATCGTCGAAATTGATCGTGTTGACCTTAAGCAGCGCGAAATAACGCTCCCCTTCCTTAGGTCCGCGGATCGGTCCTTCGACGGTATCACCCGTCTTCAGAGAGAAACGACGGATCTGGGAAGGAGAAATATAGATGTCGTCCGGGCCTGGCAGGTAATTGGCATTGGCGGAACGCAGAAAGCCGAAGCCATCCTGCAGGACTTCCACGACGCCTTCCCCAATGATTTCCACGTCCTGGCTGGCGAGCATCTTTAATATGGCAAACATGAGCTCCTGTTTGCGCATCGTGCTTGCATTTTCGACCTCGAGCGATTCTGCAAAAGCCAGAAGATCGGTCGGGGATTTGTTCTTAAGTTCTTGAAGCTTCATTTCAGCCATGAAGGGAATTACTCTACGTTTTAAAAGGGGGAAGGCGATGTTGCTCGTATTCGGGACCGCGATGGGGGACTCGCGGGCGACTGAATGATACATGCCACGAAGATGAGATGGCCGGAAAATAGCGATTCATTTTCACCCCCGCAAGGGGGGAGGCCGAAATGAAATAAATTTAACCTCCACCCTCAGCCTCGCTCAGCCGAAAGGTTTGACGACGACCAGGATGACGATCGCAATCATCAGGATCGTCGGTGCTTCGTTCATATATCGCCAGTACCGCGCAGAATGACGGTTCTTGTCCCGGGCGAATGCCTTCACCGAACGGCTGAAGGAAATGTGGACGAGGGTCAGAAGGACGACGAGACCGATCTTCATATGCAGCCACGTCCCCTGAAAGCCGTAGACCGACCAGGCGAGATAAAGGCCGAAGATCCAGGTCAGCATCATGGCCGGGTTCATGATGACCTTGAGCAGGCGTTGCTCCATCACCTTGAACGTCTCAGACTGCACCGAGCCGACTTCTGCGTCCGTATGATAGATGAACAGCCGCGGCATGTAGAACAGCCCCGCCATCCAGGAGATGACGGCGATGATGTGCAGCGTCTTGATCCAGAGATAGAGATTGTCGGGCTGCCAGACGAAGAGCCCGACCGCCAGCACGACAAAGAAGGCTATCGCCAGATGGGCACGCCGTCGCGCATAATTTCCGGGCCTTGCGTCGGTCTGCTTTTCCATCGCCTCAGCCCTTCCATGCCCGCACACGCTCGACCAAGGTCGACACGTTTGCCGGATCGGCCTGGGGCGTAATTCCATGTCCCAGATTGAAGATCAGTGGGCCATTGCCAAGCGCCTGCAGGATCGCGTCTATGCCTTCCTCGAGCGCCCGACCGCCGGCAACCATCCGCATCGGATCGAGATTGCCCTGAACCGGCCCTTCCTTCTGCAGCTCCTTAGCAAAGCTAAGCGGCACAGCCCAATCGAGCCCGATCGCGTCCGCACCGGTCTTACGACGATAATCCCTAAGCAGATAGCCGGCGCCCTTGGCAAAGGCGATCACCCGAGCGTTCGGACGTCTCGACTTGATCGACGCGATCATCCGCGCGACAGGCCTTACCGCAAATGCCTCGAACTCCGCTTCGCCGAGAACACCCGCCCAGGAGTCGAATATCTGGACGGCATCGGCGCCGGCATCGATCTGCGCCACCAGATAATCGGCCGAGATGTCGGCAAGAAGCATCAGCAGATACTCGAACGCCTTTCGATGCCGATAGCCGAAGAGACGGGCAGGGGCCTGGTCCGGGGTACCGTGGCCGGCAATCATATAGGTCGCCACCGTCCAGGGCGCGCCGCAGAAGCCCAGCAGAGTGGTCTCCTGCGGAAGCTCGTGCCGCAAGCGACGCACGGTCTCCAGAACCGGAGCGAGATGCTCGACGATCTCCTCACCGTTCAGAGCGTGGATCCCGGTCTCGTCGATCGGATCCATCTCCGGGCCATGTCCTTCCGTAAAACGGACATTGCGCTTCAGAGCATCCGGAATGACAAGGATATCGGAAAACAAAATTGCAGCATCGAAGCCATAACGCCGGATAGGCTGTAGCGTCACCTCGACGGCAAAATCTGGCGTATAGCAAAGATCGAGGAAACTTCCTGCCTTGGCGCGAGTTTCCCTGTACTCTGGGAGATACCGTCCTGCCTGGCGCATGAGCCAGATAGGAGGCGGTATGACAGTTTCGCCGTCCAAGACACGCATTATCTTCCGGCGTTCATCGCTCAATCCCATGCCCTCTTCTAAAATCAAATCTATTTAAAAGAGTTTCTATTTCTTAGAGTCGGTGACTATCAAGGATTAAACGCGCTCCACAGACCGTGCGATTTGTCGCGTCTGTCCATCCGGATTAGCCTGAGAACAGGATTGATTGAAAAAAGTCGGGCATTGTCCGGAATCCTTCAATCTTCTCCGCCGCTTGCTGTGACCCCGGAAGAAATCGGCTCTGTGGATAAGCTGGGGAATGTTGCTCAGGAATTAATGTTGTCCACACTTCCCACATTCGCCCTTTTCTAACCCCCGAAAAATTGCCGATGTGGAAAAATCGGCAGTTTTCCCCTTGCCCCTGCCGAGGCGATCGTCCTACCTCTTCGCCGTCCCGCCTTATCAACAGAGGATGGAAAATAGCGTGGAGAACCGCACAAGCTTCTTTCATCTTCATCTGATTTCTGACTCCACCGGAGAGACTCTCATATCCGCTGGACGCGCGGCCTCGGTTCAGTTCCATGCCAGCCAGCCGATCGAACATGTCTATCCCCTGGTTCGAAACCGCAAACAGTTGCTGCCCGTGCTGGAGGCGATCGATAAGAGCCCCGGCATCGTCCTCTATACGATCGTCGATCGTGAACTGGCGGATCTGATTGATGAGCGCTGCAGGGACATGGGTGTCCCCTGCGTCAACGTGCTCGAGCCTGTCCTGAATGTCTTCCAGACGTATCTCGGGACCATGTCCCGCCGGCGCGTCGGTGCGCAGCATGTGATGAATGCCGATTATTTCGCGCGGATCGAAGCGCTCAATTTCACCATGGACCACGACGACGGCCAGATGCCCGATGATTATGATGATGCCGACGTGGTCATTATCGGCATCAGCCGAACCTCGAAAACGCCAACAAGCATCTATCTCGCCAATCGCGGCATCAAGACAGCGAACATCCCGATTATCCACGGCATGCCGCTTCCCGAAAGCCTTATCCAGGCAACGAAACCTCTGATCGTCGGCCTCGTCGCGACGACGGATCGCATTTCCCAGGTCCGCGAAAATCGCATCCTTGGCACGGCCGCGGGCTTCGACCGCAGCCACTATACCGATCGCGCGACGATTTCCGAGGAGTTGAAATATGCCCGCTCGCTCTGTGCTCGGCACAATTGGCCTGTGATCGACGTCTCCAGGCGATCGATCGAGGAGACCGCAGCCGCGATCGTTGCCCTGAGGCCCAAGCTGCGATAAGCCGCAAATACTGCCGGACTTCAGAGGTTCCCGATATGCCCGATCTAATCCTTGCTTCCTCCAGTCCCTTCCGTCGCATGCTGATGGAAAATGCCGGGGTGAGGTTCGAAGCCGTGGCCGCCGATATCGACGAGCGGGCAATCGAAGCGTCGATTGAAAACGAGGGTGCAACGCCTGACGCCGTGGCGCTCATCCTTGCCAAGGCAAAGGCCGATGAAGTGAGCCAACGCTTTCCCGGCGCGCTTGTGATCGGCTCGGACCAGACAATGTCGCTCGGGTCACAGGTGTTTCATAAGCCAAAAGACGTGGCGGACGCGGAAAATCATCTCAGTCTCCTTTCCGGCAAGACGCACCGGTTGAATAGCGCCATCGCCCTGGCGAAGGATGGCATTATTGTCTGGGAGCATATTTCCCACGCCGACCTGACGATGAGGGACCTTTCAAAGGACTTTATCCATCGCCATCTCTCGCGCGTCGGTGAACGCGCTCTCTCCAGTGTCGGCGCCTACCAGTTGGAGGGGGAGGGCATTCAACTCTTCTCGAAGATCGACGGCGACTACTTTACGATATTGGGTTTACCGATGCTGCCGCTTCTGCAGCAATTGCGCTTGATGGGATCGATCGATGCATGATTCACGTGAAACACTCGGGCCAAATGCTTTCGTAACCGGCTATCCAATCAAGCATTCGCGCTCGCCGCTGATCCATGGCCACTGGCTGCGCACGCTCGATATTCCAGGCAGCTACCGCGCCCGTGAGGTAAAGCCGGAAGATTTTCAGGCCTTCATTCAGTCGCTGAAGGAAGGCACGTCTTCCTTTGTCGGCGGAAATGTCACCATTCCGCATAAGGAAATGGCGTTCAAGCTGGCTGATCGCCCGGATGAGCTGTCTCAGGAACTCGGCGCCTCGAACACGCTCTGGCTCGAAGATGGCCTGCTTCATGCCACGAACACGGACGGCCGCGGCTTTACCGCGAACCTCGATCAGCGGCATCCAGGCTGGGACGAATCTGACCGTGCCGTCATTCTTGGGGCAGGGGGAGCAAGCCGAGCCATCATACAGGCAGTCCGTGATCGCGGCTTCAGAGAGATCCACGTGGTCAATCGCACCGTCGAGCGCGCGCAGGAACTAGCCGACCGCTTCGGCAATAAGGTGAAAGCACATCCGATGCCTGATCTGGCGGAGGTCATGCGCAATGCCGGCCTCTTCGTCAACACGACCTCGCTGGGCATGGATGGCGAGCCCGCTCCGGCAATCGACTTCTCTCCCCTAGCCTCGAACGCCGTCGTCACGGATATTGTTTACGTTCCCCTCAAGACCCCACTTCTTGCGCAGGCCGAGGAACAGGGTTTTGCAACGGTCGATGGGCTTGGTATGTTGCTGCACCAGGCGGTCCCTGGTTTCGAGAAATGGTTCGGCAAGCGGCCTGTCGTGGATGATGCCGTGAGGGATCTGATCATCGCCGACATGGACAGGCACTGATGATCCGGCTTGGTCTTACCGGATCGATCGGCATGGGAAAATCGACAACGGCTCGACTGTTTGCTGATGCCGGCATCCCGACAAATGATGCCGATGCCGTGGTCCACGAACTCTATGCCGGCGCAGCCGCGCCGCTGGTCGATGCGGCATTTCCCGGAACGATGAAGGATGGCGTGGTCGATCGGCAGGAACTTGCGCGCCAGCTCGCCGCCGATCCTGCAGGCTTCAAGATTTTGGAAGGGATCGTCCATCCCTTGGTTCGCGAGCGGGAAAGGCAGTTCCTTGAGCAAGCGCGGGCGAAAGGCGCAGATATTGTCGTCCTCGATATTCCCCTGCTGTTCGAATCAAAAGCCGAGAGCCGTGTCGATAAAATCGTCGTCGTGAGCTGCGATCCACAGATTCAACGCACCAGAGTGCTTGCCCGCCCGAACATGACGGAGGACAAATTCAATATGATTCTCTCCCGCCAGATGCCGGATGCGGAAAAGCGATCGAGAGCCGATTACGTGATCGACACTGGTCATGGCGTTGAAGTGGCGCGGGAGCGGGTAGAAGAGATCATTGCCGAACTACGCGGCCGAACTGCTTTCCAGGGAAACTGATATGCGCGAAATCATATTCGATACGGAAACAACAGGACTCGACAGCCGCAGCGACCGCGTGATCGAAATCGGCGGCATAGAGCTCTTCAACCATTTCCCGACTGGCCGCACCATCCATCTCTTCGTCAATCCCGGCGACCGGAAGGTCCATCCCGATGCCTTGGCCGTCCACGGCATTACCGACGAATTTCTGAAGGACAAGCCGTCCTTCGCCGACGTCGTCGAAGAGATTTTGGAGTTCTTCGGCGACGCCAAATGGATCGCCCATAACGCCACATTCGATATGGGTTTCGTCAACGCGGAATTCGCCCGCATCGGCCTGCCGCCAATCCTGCCGGAATCGGTCATCGATACCCTGGCGCTCGCGCGCCGCAAGCATCCGATGGGTCCGAACTCGCTCGACGCGCTATGCCGTCGATACGGCATCGACAATTCGCACCGCACCAAGCACGGCGCGCTTCTAGACTCCGAATTGTTGGCAGAGGTCTATATCGAGATGATCGGCGGTCGCCAGACCGCCCTTGGTCTGGGCGTCAGTGCATCATCCAGTCAGGCCGGAAACAATTACGACGCGGACGATGCTGTGGTCATTGCCTTGACGCGTCCGCGGGCATTGCCCGAGCGCTTGACGGAAGACGAGCGCGGTGCCCACGAAGCCCTGATCGCCAAGCTGGGGGCAAAAGGCATCTGGTCGAAATACGGAACGCAGAACTGAAAATGAAAATGCCCGGATTTTGGTCCGGGCATCTTTGTTTGGTACTACGATTTTAAGGCTCAGTTCGGAACGGCCTGAACCTGAGCGCGGGCCTGTTCTTCGGCCATGCGCTGCGTGAACATCTGGGCAAAATCGATCGGGTCGATCATCAGCGGCGGGAAGCCGCCGTTGCGGGTGACGTCGCCGATGATCTGGCGCGCGAAGGGGAAAAGCAGCCGCGGGCATTCGATGAAGAGAAGCGGCAGCATGTGCTCCTGAGGGAAGCCGGTGACGCGGAAGACGCCGCCATAAACGAGCTCGGTGTGGAAGAGTACCCGGTCGCCATCCTTGGCTTCGGCGCTCAGGCTCAGCACGACGTCGAAATCGGAATCCGACAGCGGATTGGCGTTGACGTTCACATTGATGTTGATGTCAGGCGCCTTGTCGCGGGCCTGAAGAGAACGCGGAGCGCCGGGATTTTCGAAGGAAAGATCCTTGGTATATTGCGCAAGAATGGTGAGGCTCGGGTTTGCGGCGCCGTTGCCGTTGCTGATGTCGGTGGCCATGGGTTTTCCTCGCGGCTTTTATTGGGTGTCGCCATCTAACATTTCGACACCGGCCTTACAACCCTGAGCGCCAGCAGGATCATCTGCCTCCGGCAATCAATCTAGACCTAGTCGCCCAGCTGCTTTTTGTCCGACCAGGGCGAGTTGCGGTTAGGTTCGCGCTGGAAGTCTTCTTGATCGAGATCGACCACCGGACCTGCCGGTCGCGGCCCGGATTGCGGCTTCGGTCCACCGCGGCTGCCGCCGCGAAATGCGGACGACGATCCAAGGACGACGATCCGCTTGCTCAGATATTTCCAGGCAAGATCGCGAACAGGGGGAAGGAAGAGAAGGAGGCCGAGTATGTCGGTTATGAAGCCCGGCAGCAGCAGCAGAAAGGCTGCGACGACGATCATCGCACCGTGAACCAGGTCGCGACTGGGAATGCCGCCATTTTGGGTTTCCTGCGAGATTCGCCGCAGAATGCCTGTTCCCTGGATCCGCAACAGGGCTGCTCCCAGCATGGCGCTGAGGATGACGAGTCCAAGCGTAGCCCACAATCCGACCGCCTTGCCGACGACCACAAAACCGGCAATCTCGGCAAGCGGCATCAGAAAGATTGCGATGGGAATGAGCGAAAGGCGCATAGTGTGTAGTCCTCGCGATGCCAGTTCCAATAGCGTTAATCCATCATGCGCTACAAAGAAACGGTTCGGCTATTTGAATGATGGGTCTTTGCGGACTATATGGTGTTCCAACAATGGATGTAACAGCGGTGCCGGTACGATATGGGTTCTAACGACTTTGTGACGCTCTTCTTTCTGGTGGCGGCGGTGCTGATCTTTCTTCAGCTCCGTAGTGTCCTTGGTCGGCGCACCGGAAACGAAAAGCCGCCGCGTGATCTCTATTCGCCGCGCGATGCCGCAGCCACGTCGGAAACCCCTGACGCCGGCAAGGTCGTTACGCTGCCTCGCCGCGACGTGGTCGAAGACGAAGACCGGTTCGCCGCCATCGACGCCTTCACCCCGTCGGGAACGCCGCTCAATGATTCGCTGAGGGAACTCAGCAAGGCCGATCCGTCCTTCAATCCGAAGGAGTTCATCAACGGCGCGCGCATGGCCTACGAGATGATCGTCATGGCTTTCGCCAACGGAGACCGGAAATCGCTGAAGGGCCTTCTGTCCCGCGAAGTCTATGACGGTTTCGATGCAGCCATTTCCGATCGCGAAGCAAAGGGCGAAAAGGTGAAGTCCACTTTCGTCGGCATCGACAAGGCGGATATCATGCACGCCGAAATGAAGGGCTCCGAGGCGCTGGTCACCGTTCGCCTCGTCAGCCAGATGATTTCGGCGACCTACGACAAATCGGACACGTTGATCGAAGGCGATGCGGAATCGGTCGGCGAGGTCAACGATCTCTGGACCTTCTCGCGCGATACGCGCTCGCGTGATCCGAACTGGAAACTTGTGGCGACCGAATCGGAACAATGAGCGCAGCGCCTGGTGATTTCCGGCTGGAGCCGGTTGCTTTCGACGATTTGAAGGGCTGGAGGGACGATGATCCTTCCGGCCTTTTTCGCGCAATGAGGGACTGTCGCAGTTATATCACAGGAACGAAACCCTACCGCACCGGTTCACTCGGTCTGTCGGCAGACGACCTTCTGCCATTGCTGGATGATGCTGTGTCCTTCGATCCCGCAGATGCCGCCGAGGCGCGTGCATTCTTCGAAGAACGCTGCCGTCCCTTCCTCATTCACCGCGCCGATGGCAATCCCGGTTTCGTGACGGCCTTCTACGAGCCGGAGATCGAGGTATCGGCCGTGCCGGACGCGATCTATCGCTACCCCTTCTATCGTCGTCCGGATGACCTGATCGACCTGGACGACAAGAATCGACCCGAAGATATCGACCCTTCCTACATGTTCGGGCGACTCAAGGACGGGCTGATTTCCGCCTATCCCGATCGTGGCGAAATTGACCGCGGTTGCCTGGAAGGGCGCGGGCTCGAGATTGCTTGGACGAAATCCAAGGTTGATCTGTTCTTCGTCCATGTGCAGGGCGCTGCCCGGCTGCGCTATCCCGATGGACGTCTCGGGCGGATCACCTATGCGGCGAAGGCCGGCCACGCGTTTTCTCCGGTCGGCCGGCTTCTCATCGATCGCGGCGAAATCGCGCGGTCGGAGATTTCGATGCAATCGATCCGGGCCTGGCTGAACGCCCATCCCGACCAGATCGATGAAGTGCTCTGGCACAACCGGTCCTACATATTTTTCCGCGAAGCCGCCGTCGACGATCCGCAGGCCGGACCTGTTGCCGCCGCGAAAGTTCCGCTGATTGCCGGCCGCTCGCTGGCGGTGGACCGGCTGATCCATACGTTCGGCTTTCCATTTTTCATCCGTTCGCAGAGCCTGACGCACCTTGATGACGGCCGGCCGTTCCAGCGGCTGATGCTGGCGCTCGATACCGGCTCGGCAATCGTTGGCCCAGCCCGCGGCGATATCTTTACCGGCTCCGGATATGACGCCGGCGAGCTGGCGGGTACGGTGCGCAACGATGCCGATTTCTACATCCTCCTTCCGAAGGCGGCAGCCGAGAGGTTTGGCTGATGGCCAAGGATCGAAAGCTCAGCAATGAAGAACGGATCCTCTGGGGCAAGGTCGCAAAGAGCACGCGGCCGCTGCCGGAGCGCAAGAACGATCTGAGCGCCCTGGACGAATTCCTGGCGGAGGAACAGGCGCAGCAGACCGCGCGGCTGGAAAAGACGAAAATCGAGCTTCAAAGCTCGGCGGCCCAACCGTCCACCCCCTTGCCGCAGAAGCAGCTTCCCACCCGGCACCATCCGCTGGAGAAGCCGGTCAAGCGCAAGATCGCCAAGGGCCGGTTGCCGCTGGAGGCCCGTATCGATCTTCACGGCATGATCCAGAGCGAGGCGCATGTGATCTTGCTCGATTTCCTCATACGGGCGCATGAGCGCGGACTTCGCCATGTCCTAGTCATCACGGGCAAGGGTAGCTCGATGGGTAGCGACGGTGCTCTCAAGCGCGCAGTGCCGTTCTGGTTCTCGAAGCCGGAATTCCGCTACCTGATATCGTCCTATGAGGCCGCAGCCCAGCATCATGGCGGCGAGGGTGCCCTCTATATCAGGCTGTCGCGACCGCGCGGGGAAAGGCCATGACGCCCTTCGGCGAGGCCATCCGGAAGCTTAGGCTTCGCAAGGGCGTGTCGCAAAAACAGATGGCGGCCGCGCTCAATCTCTCGCCGGCCTATCTCTCGGCATTGGAGCACGGCAAGCGCGGACTGCCGAGCTTCGATCTGCTGCAGCGCATCGCCGGCTACTTCAACATCATCTGGGATGAAGCGGAGGAATTGTTCCTGCTGGCACGGGTTTCCGACCCGCGCGTCGTCATAGATACATCGGGCCTCGAGCCCGAATATACCGCCTTTGCAAACCGCCTCTCGATTGAAATCCGCCATCTCGACAAGGCGACGATCAGAGCCCTGATGGCAATGTTGGAAAATACCCGAAAAAGCGGCTGAAAAGCGCCTTAATCCCCTGTTTTATAGGCACTTCAGGGGCCATATATTTGGAAGTTCGGGGAAAAGCGCCCTATAGTCCGGAGTGGAAGCCCGATGATTCGCCGGATCATCGATTCCCTCTGTGCAAACACTGGAAAGACCTCAAGACATATGACCGATACGCCCGCGACCGAAAACGCCGCAAGCACCGAATATGGCGCAGATTCCATCAAGGTTCTCAAGGGCCTTGATGCCGTGCGCAAGCGTCCAGGCATGTATATCGGCGATACCGATGACGGCTCCGGCCTTCATCACATGGTCTATGAGGTCGTCGACAACGCCATCGATGAGGCGCTAGGGGGCCACGCGGATATCGTCACCGTGACGCTCAATCCTGATGGCTCGGTGACCGTGACCGACAATGGCCGCGGCATCCCGACCGACATCCACACCGGCGAAGGCGTTTCCGCAGCCGAGGTCATCATGACCCAGCTCCATGCCGGCGGTAAATTTGACCAGAATTCCTACAAGGTATCAGGCGGTCTCCACGGCGTCGGCGTCTCTGTCGTCAATGCGCTTTCCGTCTGGCTGAAGCTCAAGATCCGCCGTGCTGGCAAGATCCACGAGATGAGCTTTACCCATGGCGTCGCCGATGCGCCGTTGAAGGCGACTGGCGAGGCTGGGGCTGAAACCGGCACCGAAGTCAGCTTCATGCCGAGCACTGAAACCTTCACCATGACGGAGTTCGACTACGGAACGCTGGAGCATCGCCTGCGCGAACTTGCCTTCCTGAATTCCGGCGTGCGCATCCTTTTGACCGACAAGCGCCATTCCGACGTCAAGCAGGAAGAGATGCTCTATGACGGCGGCCTGGAAGCCTTCGTTTCCTATCTCGACCGCGCCAAGAAGCCGCTGGTCGACAAGCCGGTCTCCATCCGCGGCGAGAAGGACGGCATCACCGTCGAGGTCGCCATGTGGTGGAACGACAGCTACCACGAAAACGTCCTCTGCTTTACGAACAACATCCCACAGCGCGACGGCGGCACGCATATGGCCGGTTTCCGCGCAGCACTGACGCGTCAGATCACCTCCTATGCCGACACTTCGGGTATTACCAAGAGGGAAAAGGTCCAGCTGACGGGCGACGATTGTCGCGAAGGCCTGACGGCTGTCCTCTCGGTCAAGGTGCCGGATCCGAAGTTCTCCTCGCAGACCAAGGATAAGCTGGTCTCGTCGGAAGTGCGACCTGTTGTCGAAAGCCTCGTCAACGAAGCGCTCAGCCATTGGCTGGAAGAGCATCCGTCGGAAGCGAAAGTTCTCGTCGGCAAGGTAGTCGAAGCAGCCGCCGCTCGCGAAGCCGCCCGCAAGGCTCGTGAATTGACACGCCGCAAGGGCGCCCTCGATATCGCCTCGCTGCCCGGCAAGCTTGCCGACTGCTCGGAACGCGATCCGGCCAAATCCGAAGTCTTCCTCGTCGAGGGCGATTCGGCTGGTGGCTCGGCAAAGCAGGGGCGCTCTCGCGAAAATCAGGCGATCCTGCCGCTACGCGGCAAGATCCTGAACGTCGAACGCGCACGCTTCGACAAGATGCTTTCGAGCCAGGAAATCGGCACGCTGATCACTGCGCTCGGCACCGGCATCGGCAAGGACGAGTTCAACGCCGATAAGCTGCGCTACCACAAGATCATCATCATGACGGACGCCGACGTCGACGGCGCGCATATCCGTACCCTGCTGCTCACCTTCTTCTTCCGGCAGATGCCCGACCTGATCGAGCGCGGCCACCTCTATATCGCCCAGCCGCCGCTCTACAAGGTAACGCGCGGCAAGTCGGTGCAATATGTGAAGGACGAGAAGGCGCTCGAAGACTATCTGATCGGTCAGGGGCTGGATGATGCCAGCCTTCGGCTCGGCAGCGGAGAGGTCCGTGCAGGACAGGATCTGCGCGAAGTCATCGTCGACGCCTTGCGCCTGCGCGCGCTGCTCGACAATCTCCATTCGCGCTATAATCGGGCCGTCGTTGAACAGGCCGCGATTGCCGGCGGGCTGAATGCCGAGCTGGTCAGCGATCGGACACGGGCGGAAACGGTTGCCGCCGAGGTTGCCAAGCGTCTCGACATTATTGCCGAGGAAACCGAGCGCGGCTGGGAAGGCAACCTTACCAGCGAGGGCGGATTGCGCTTCGAGCGCATGGTTCGCGGCGTCAAGGAAGTGATCGTTCTCGACATGGCGCTGATCGGTTCGTCCGATGCGCGTCATATCGACCAGCTCGGTTCGAGATTGAAGGATATCTACGACATTCCGCCGGTCCTCGTTCGCCGAGACGGCGAAACGGAGATTTCCGGCCCCCGCAGCCTTCTCGATTCAATTTTTGCAGCGGGTCGTAAGGGTCTGTCCATGCAGCGCTACAAAGGCCTTGGCGAAATGAATGCCGAGCAGCTCTGGGAAACGACGCTCGATCCGAACGTTCGCTCGCTCCTGCAGGTCAAGGTCAGTGATGCGACGGACGCGGATGGGCTTTTCGCGCGCCTGATGGGTGATGAGGTCGAGCCTCGCCGCGAGTTCATTCAGGAGAACGCCCTGAGCGTCGCAAATCTCGACATCTGATCCAGAGATCAAGCTCACGAAAAAGGCCCGCCGATCAAGCATCGAGCGGGCCTTTTCTTTTGATCGAGTATTTGTCGTGGCTTACTTGGCGACGAAGGTTCCGTTGAAGGCGAGTTCGGACAGCGGCTTGCGCTGGCTCGGAACTTCGCGCTCGCGCAGCTTCTCCGATAGCTGGTTCTTGTCGCCTACCTTGCCGATAGCGATGGCAGCCTCGACCCGGTAACCATCTGGAACGCCCAGCATCTCGTTGGCCTTGTCCGCATGGAAACCGGTCATGCCATGAGCCTCGTAACCCATGAGATGAGCCTGCAGCGCCAGGAAGCCCCATGACGTGCCGGCGTCGAAGGAGTGGCTGTAGCTGGGCTTCTGCTCCGAGGAGCCAAGTTCACCGGTGTGCGTGCGCGAAATGACGAAGAGCAGCGCTGCTGCCGACTTTACCCAGCCCTGATTGAATTCGACGAGAACGCCGAAGAGCTTGTCCCAATGCTCAGACCCCCGCAGCGCGTAGAGATAGCGCCACGGCTGAAGGTTCGAAGCCGAAGGTGCCCAATGGGCGGCTTCAAGCATGGTCAACAGATCGGATTCGGGCATCGTCTCGTTGGTGAAGGCTCTCGGTGACCAGCGGTCGAGAAACATCGTGTCGATCGGATAGGAGGATTCGCGTGTATTGCTAGTGGTCATCGGGGCACTTTCTGCGTGGAAGGGCGGCAATGAACCTTTCTTCGGTTCGATGCTCGCAATTGGGATTGGCAGCCCCGACTTATAACGCGCGTTATTGCCGCGTCCAGATGATCTCCAGCTCCTCTCGGAAGGCAAACCTCTTCAAATGATCGGCGACCACATTCTGCATCCGTTCGAGATCGTTTTCCGCAGCGACGTTTAGGACCATATGCAATTTGGAGGGATCGGCCGTGAACTCGACATTTGCGTTGTCGCTGAAGGGGACCTTGCCGGATTTTTCGTCGAATTCGACCGTAAAGCGGTGGCTCCAATGCTTGCAGAGCTGCTGGAGGTAACGGCTGCCATGCTCCGTTTTGACATCAGCTGTTGAGGTATACATGTCATCTCCAATACATGACTAAACGAGAAAGGTTTTATCCTTAAACCTCGCGGACAGTTTGGCAAGTCTTGCCCGATCACCCACCGAAGACAGTCTGTTTCAACAATATGTGATTAATATAATTGGGAAATTCGGTATCCTTACAAGAAAGGATACCGCTCATTGGAGATAAGTCGTTGCTGGTAAATGGAAAATGGACGGAAGATTGGCAGCCGGTTCAGGCCAAGGATGAAAAGGGTGGCTTCGTCCGCCAGACGTCGAGCTTTCGCAATTGGGTCACGCCAGACGGCCGCCCGGGTCCGACCGGCGAAGGCGGTTTCAAGGCGGAAGCAGGCCGCTATCATCTCTATGTCGCGCTGATCTGTCCCTGGGCATCCAGAACCTTGATCGGCCGCAAGCTGAAGGGCCTCGATGAGGCGATCTCGGTTTCGATTGTCGAGCCGTCCCTATCGAAACAGGGATGGCGCTTCGGCGATTATCCGGGCTCCACGTCAGATACGGTCAACAGCGCCACCTATATGCACGAGATCTATACAAAGGCGGACCCGACATTCACCGGCCGTGCGACCGTGCCCGTTCTCTGGGACAAGAAGGCCGCCACGATCGTCAACAACGAGTCGTCAGATATTCTGCGGATGATGAGCGGAGGATTTGGCGATCTGGCACGGAACGAGATCGATCTTTACCCGGCCGATAGACGGGCGGATATCGACGCCTTCAATGATCGCATATACCCGGCATTGAACAACGGCGTTTACCGTACCGGCTTCGCGACCACCCAGATCGCTTACGAAGAAGCCTTCAACGATGTCTTTACTTGCCTCGATTGGGTCGAGGGCGAACTCGAAGGCAAGAGGTTCCTGTTTGCAGACCATCCGACGGAAAGCGATATCCGCCTTTTCGTGACGCTTATCCGTTTCGACGTGGCCTACCATGGCCTGTTCAAATGCAATCTCCGGCGGGTTTCGGACTATGCCAATCTCGGCATGTTCTGCCGCCGCATGATGGATTGGCCCGGCATCGCGGAAACGGTAAACTTCGATCACATCAAGCACGGCTATTATTCGATCGAGTCGCTCAACCCGACGCGGATCGTCCCGCTTGGCCCGGCCCTGGAGGAATTGTTCTAAGCCAAGGCGAGATTGCATGTGGGATATCCTTATTTGTTTTCCGGATATCCCACCGCTTTGCTGACCCTTGAGTTTTCGATCCCTTTGGAACAGCAGTTGTTCTTCTCAAACAAGCAAAATTGGCTTTCGGGCAAAGCCAATTAATGAGAAAATCGATTGGTGACACAGGTAAATAATTCGTTCATATATGGCGAAACCATTTGCATGAGGAAGCAAGGAAGGGATTATCATGAAGTTGATGCGTGTAGGTGAGACCGGCAAGGAAAAGCCGGCGCTTCTCGACAAGGATGGCAAGATCCGCGATCTGTCTGCGCATGTCGCAGATATTGGCGGTGAGGCGATTTCGCCGGCAGGCCTTGCAAAGATTGCCGCGCTTGATCCGGCCACTCTGCCCGAGCTTGCGTCCGGGCGCATCGGCGCTTGTGTCGCCGGCACCGGCAAGTTCATCTGCATCGGTCTCAACTTTTCCGACCACGCCGCCGAAACCGGCGCCACCGTGCCGCCCGAGCCGATCATCTTCATGAAGGCCAACTCCGCCATCGTTGGCCCGAATGACAACGTTCTGATCCCGCGCGGTTCGGAAAAGACCGACTGGGAAGTTGAACTCGGCGTCGTCATCGGCAAGACCGCAAAATATGTCAGCGAAGCCGATGCGCTGGATTATGTTGCCGGCTATTGCGTTTCCCACGACGTCTCCGAGCGCGCCTTCCAGACGGAGCGTTCCGGACAGTGGACCAAGGGCAAGTCTTGCGACACCTTCGGCCCGATCGGGCCGTGGCTGGTCACCAAGGATGAGGTCGCCGACCCGCAAAACCTCGGCATGTGGCTGAAGGTGAACGGTAAGACGATGCAGGACGGCTCGACCAAGACGATGGTCTATGGCGCTGCCTTCCTGGTTTCCTATCTCAGCCAGTTCATGTCGCTTCACCCGGGCGATGTCATCTCGACAGGCACGCCTCCCGGCGTCGGCATGGGCATGAAGCCGCCGCAGTATCTGAAGCCGGGCGACGTCGTCGAACTCGGCATCGAAGGGCTGGGTGCGCAGCGCCAGACCTTCCAGGCGGACAATTAAGCCTATTTGCTAGGCGGAACCTTAAGATTTCTGGGCAATTATGATGCCGGAGAGCAATTCTCCGGCATTTTTCGTTGTTCAGCCCCATATATTATGTTGCTATGCAGCAGAAATTGTTCGTCTGATATTATGTGTTTAAAGGATCAGATCACGACTGCCTGGAAGCCGCGATCGTTTCAGCCCCCTGAGAGGTAATGCTTCCGATGTTCTACCAGCTTTATGAATTGAACCACGCCGCTATGGCCCCTTTTCGGGTCGCCGCCGACATGATGCGGCTCGCCTATGAAAACCCGTTCAACCCCCTGTCCGATACGGCCTTTGGCCGAACCATCACTGCCAGCCTTGAAGTCTTCGAGCGCACCACCCGTCGTTACGGGAAACCGGCATTCGGCCTCAAGGAAACGGTAATCGATGGCAAGAAGGCGTCTGTGCACGAGAAGATCGTCTGGAAAAAGCCCTTCTGCAATCTCATCCACTTCGAGCGCAGCCTTCCCGCCGGCCATGGTGACGACCAGCGCATCCTGATCGTTGCGCCGATGTCCGGTCACTACGCCACGCTTCTGCGGGGGACGGTGGAGGCCCTGCTGCCGAGCGCCGATATTTACATCACCGACTGGATCGATGCCCGCATGGTGTCGATGACGGAAGGCACCTTCGATCTCGACGACTATATCGATTACGTCATCGAGATGCTGCACCACCTCGGTCCCAATACCCATGTCGTCGCCGTCTGTCAGCCGGCGGTGCCGGTGCTCGCCGCTGCCGCAGTCATGGAAGCGGCGCGCGATCCGTTGTCGCCTTCGTCCATGACCTTGATGGGCGGGCCGATCGACACGCGCATCAATCCGACGGCTGTCAACCAGCTTGCCAAGGAACGGCCGCTGGAATGGTTTGCCGACAATGTCATCATGAACGTGCCCTGGCCTCAGCCGGGCTTCCTGCGGCCGGTCTATCCTGGCTTCCTGCAGCTTTCCGGCTTCATGTCGATGAATCTCGATCGGCACATGATCGCCCACAAGGATTTCTTCATGCACCTCGTCAAGAACGACGGGGAACCCGAAAAGCACCGCGATTTCTACGATGAATATCTCGCCGTCATGGACCTGACGGCCGAGTTCTATCTGCAGACGGTCGACCAGGTCTTCATGAAGCATGCCTTGCCGAAGGGCGAACTGATGCATCGCGGCCAGCGCGTCGATCCGACCGCAATCCGCAATGTCGCGCTGCTGACCGTCGAAGGCGAGAACGACGACATCTCGGGCGTCGGCCAGACAAAGGCCGCGCAGACCATCTGCACCAACATCCCGGAAGACATGCGCATGCATTATCTGCAGCCGGATGTCGGTCACTATGGTGTTTTCAACGGTTCGCGCTTTAGACGCGAGATCGCTCCGCGCATTGTCGCCTTCACCCGCGAGCATTCTCGAGCCGGCAAACCGGTCGTGAAACGGGTGATAAAGGGCGGAAAATCGACCTGAAATGCGCCCTATATTTAGGCGTCGCTGAATTAGATGATATGATTCAAGAGGTTGTCGGATTTGACCTCGGATCATATTGAAGGTCGGGGTTGCGGTAACCACATCGATTTGAGCGGTTCGGCATCAGGCCGTCCGCTCAAAGCGAGGATACCTCACGATGAACCAGTCAGCATTGCTTCGCCCGGATTGGACTCCGGCTACCATTGCCCTGATGATTCTCGGCTTCGTGGTCTTTTGGCCTCTGGGTCTCGCCATGCTAGCCTACATTCTCTTCGGCGAACGCCTGAGAGGATGGAAGAGAGACGTCAATCAGGCTGCCGACGGAATGTTTGCCGGCTGCCGCCGGTCGCATGGCCGTTACCGCTCGCAGTTCGGCACGGGCAACGTCGCATTCGACGATTGGCGCAAGGCCGAACTTGACCGCCTCGAGGAAGAGCGCCGCAAGCTCGACGAGATGCGCGCCGACTTCGACAACTACGTCCGCGAGCTTCGCCGGGCGAAGGACCAGGAAGAATTCGATCGCTTCATGCGCGAGCGGAACAACCGCAACAGCGTGAAACGCGACGACAACGGGCCGGCTCCGGAATTCCAGACTCCGTAACGGTCCATGAATCCCGGAATCAAGTTCTGAACAATCGACCGGCATCCCGCGATGCCGGTTTTTTGTGCCGGAAATCCCGACGAATCATATAAAACGAGGCCATGTTTCCGCTTCTGTCAAAAGCCCGCCGATCGACCAGGCAGCCACCTGCGCCGGAGACGCGTACCCTTGATGTGGCAGGACGCCAGATGCCCCTAACCATCCGTCAGCACGAAAGGGCGACGCGTATAACCCTACGCATCGAACCGGGTGGCCGCGGGCTGAAGATGACGATACCGCGCGGCCTTGCAGCGCGAGAAATCAATGCTTTCCTCGATCGTCATCAGGGTTGGCTGCTGACGAAGCTGGCCAAGTTTTCCTCCGAGACTGTCCTTGAGCCGGGCGGGGAAATTCTCCTGCGTGGCGTCAAGCACCGTATCGAGCACACCGGCACCCTGCGCGGCTTGACCGAAGCCGTGCTCGTCGACGGCAGGCATGTCCTTAGGGTCAGCGGCATGCCCGAACATGCTGGCCGCCGTATCGCGACCTTTCTGAAGAAGGAAGGTCGTTTGGATATGGAACGGCTGGTTGCCATTCATGCCGGCAGGATTGGAGCGAAAGTCGCATCGATCAGCATGAAGGATACACGCAGCCGCTGGGGTTCGTGCTCGACGGACGCAAATCTGAGCTTTTCCTGGCGCATCGTCATGGCGCCGCCGATGGTGATCGATTATCTCGCCGCCCACGAAGTCGCCCATCTCAAGGAGATGAACCACGGCCCGCACTTCTGGGCGCTTTGCCGCAAGCTCTGCCCGCATATGGACGAAGCCAAGGCTTGGCTGAAGCGCCACGGCAGCCAACTGCACGCGATCGACTTCGATTGAGTTACGCTTGAAGCCGTTGAAATGAGCGCATCGTTGCGTTTTGGCTCGACTCTTTCGCAATTTCATGTCACTTCGCAGCCATGAAACCCGATGTAAAAATCTGTGGCGTGAAGACGCCGGAAGCAATCGATCGCGCGCTGAAGCGCGGCGCGACCCATATCGGTTTTAACTTTTTCGCGAAGAGCCCCCGCTATGTCGAGCCGGATCTTGCCGGCAGGCTTGCCGAGCCGGTCCGCGGCAAAGCGAAGATCGTTGCCGTGACGGTCAATCCGACGAATGACGAACTCGACGAGATCGCGGAGCTCCTTCACCCGGATATTCTTCAATTGCACGGCGACGAGAGCCCTGAACGTGTTCTGACCATAAAGGCGGTTTACGGTCTGCAGGTGATCAAGGCGCTTCCGGTGCGGACCGCGGATGATCTGAAGCGCGTCGAGGCCTATATTGGCATCGCCGACCGTTTCCTGTTCGACGCCAAGCCGCCCAAGGATTCCGAACTGCCGGGCGGCAACGGCGTATCCTTCGATTGGGGCCTGCTCAGCTGGCTCGACGGCAACGTCGATTACATGCTGTCCGGCGGGTTGAACAAGAATAATGTCGGCGACGCCATTCGTCTGACCGGCGCGCGCGGTGTCGACACGGCTTCGGGCGTCGAAAGCGCGCCCGGAGTGAAGAGCGTCGAGATGATCGACGAGTTTTTCGATGCGGTCGAAACCGCCTGCCAGCCTGAAATTGCATCAGGGAGTTAAGAGTGAACGAGACGCCAAAACCGAATTCCTTCCGCGCCGGCCCCGATGAGGATGGCCGCTTTGGCATTTATGGCGGACGTTTCGTCGCCGAAACGCTGATGCCGCTGATCCTCGATCTGCAGGCGGAATGGGACAAGGCAAAGAACGATCCGGCTTTCCAGGCCGAATTGAAGTCCCTGGGTGCGCATTATATCGGCCGCCCAAGCCCGCTTTATTTTGCAGAACGCCTGACTCAGCATCTCGGCGGCGCGAAGATCTATTTCAAGCGCGAAGAGCTGAACCACACGGGCTCGCACAAGATCAACAATTGCATCGGCCAGATCCTGCTCGCCAAGCGCATGGGCAAGACCCGCATCATCGCCGAAACCGGCGCTGGCCAGCATGGCGTTGCATCGGCAACCGTCGCAGCCCGCTTCGGCTTCCCCTGCGTGGTCTACATGGGCGCGACCGATGTCGAGCGCCAGGCGCCGAACGTCTTCCGCATGAAGCTCCTCGGCGCCGAGGTAAGGCCGGTTACTGCCGGCCACGGCACGCTGAAGGATGCCATGAACGAGGCGCTGCGTGACTGGGTCACCAATGTCGACGACACCTATTACCTGATCGGCACCGCCGCCGGCCCGCATCCCTATCCGGAAATGGTTCGCGATTTCCAAGCCGTCATCGGCACCGAAGCCAAGCAGCAGATGCTGGAAGCTGAAGGCCGTCTGCCTGATCTCGTCGTTGCTGCCGTCGGCGGCGGCTCGAATGCCATCGGCATCTTCCATCCCTTCCTCGACGATGCCGGCGTAAAGATCGTCGGCGTTGAGGCAGGCGGCAAGGGCCTGCAGGGCGACGAACATTGCGCCTCCATCACGGCCGGCTCGCCGGGCGTGCTGCATGGCAACCGTACCTACCTGCTGCAGGACGGCGATGGCCAGATCAAGGAAGGCCACTCGATTTCGGCCGGCCTCGACTATCCCGGCATCGGCCCGGAGCACTCCTGGCTGAACGATATCGGCCGCGCCGAATATGTTCCGATCATGGACCACGAAGCGCTCGAGGCCTTCCAGACCTTGACGAAGCTCGAAGGCATCATCCCGGCGCTGGAGCCCAGCCATGCCCTGGCCGAGGTCATCAAGCGCGCTCCCAAGATGGGCAAGGACGAAATCATCCTGATGAATCTCTCCGGTCGCGGCGACAAGGACATCTTCACCGTCGGCAAGATTCTGGGAATGGGGCTCTGATATGACTGCACGTATGGACAAACGTTTCGCTGACCTGAAAGCGGAAGGCCGCCCGGCGCTCGTCACTTACTTCATGGGCGGAGACCCGGATTACGAAACGTCGCTCGGTATCATGAAGGCGCTTCCGGAAGCCGGTGCCGACATTATCGAGCTCGGCATGCCCTTTTCCGATCCGATGGCTGATGGCCCTGCAATCCAGATGGCCGGCCAGCGCGCGCTGAAAGGCGGCCAGACGCTGAAGAAGACGCTCCAGCTTGCAGCCGATTTCCGCAAGACGGACAGCGACACGCCGATCGTGATGATGGGCTACTACAATCCGATCTACATTTACGGCGTCGAAAAGTTTCTCGACGATGCGATCGCTGCCGGCATCGATGGCCTGATCGTTGTCGACCTGCCGCCGGAAATGGATGACGAACTCTGCATCCCCGCGATCCGCAAGGGCATCAACTTCATTCGCTTGGCGACTCCGACCACCGACGACAAGCGCCTGCCGGCCGTTTTGAAGAACACCTCGGGCTTCGTCTATTATGTCTCGATGAACGGCATTACCGGTTCGGCTTTGCCGGATCCGTCGCTGGTCTCCGGCGCGGTCAAGCGTATCAAGGATCATACCGACCTGCCGATCTGCGTCGGCTTCGGCGTCAAGACCGCGGAGCATGCCAAGCTCATTGGCGGCGCGGCCGATGGCGTCGTCGTCGGCACCGCAATCGTCAACCAGATTGCCACAAGCCTCACCAAGGACGGCAAGGCGACATCAGATACCGTCCAGGCCGTGGCCACACTCGTGCGGGGTCTCTCCACAGGAACCCGCTCGGCACGCCTTGTTGCTGCCGAATAGTGTCCCCACATTGGCGTCAGTCAATCAGGAGTATTCGATTTGAACTGGATCACCAACTACGTTCGCCCGCGGATCAATTCCATGCTGGGCCGTCGCGAAGTGCCGGAGAATCTCTGGATCAAGTGCCCTGAGACCGGTGAAATGGTCTTCCACAAGGACCTGGAAGACAACAAGTGGGTCATTCCCGCTTCCGGCTTTCATATGAAGATGCCGGCCAAGGCGCGTCTGGCGGATCTGTTCGACGGCGGCGAATTCGAATCGCTGCCGCAGCCGAAGGTCGCGCAGGACCCGTTGAAATTCCGCGATTCGAAGAAATATGCCGATCGCCTGCGCGATAACCGTCTCAAGTCCGAGCAGGAAGACACGATTCTTGCCGGTGTCGGCAAGGTTCGTGGGCTGAAGCTGGTTGCCGTCGTGCACGAGTTCAATTTCATGGGCGGCTCGCTCGGCATTGCTGCCGGCGAAGCGATCGTGAAGGCTTTCGAGCGCGCCATTGCCGAAAAATGCCCGCTCGTCATGTTCCCGGCCTCAGGCGGCGCCCGCATGCAGGAAGGCATCCTCTCGCTGATGCAGCTGCCGCGCACGACCGTTGCCGTGGACATGCTGAAGGAAGCAGGCCAGCCCTATATCGTCGTGCTGACAAACCCGACGACCGGTGGCGTCACCGCGTCCTACGCCATGCTGGGCGATGTGCATCTGGCTGAACCCGGTGCGGAAATCTGCTTTGCCGGCAAGCGCGTCATCGAGCAGACCATTCGCGAAAAGCTGCCGGAAGGCTTCCAGACCTCTGAATACCTGCTGGAACATGGCATGGTTGACATGGTCGTCAAGCGTCATGATATTCCTGATACGCTCGCGAGATTGCTCAAGATTCTGACGAAGAAGCCGGCCAATATCTCCGTCAAGGAAACCGGCGCTGCAATGGCTATCGCCGCAAGCGCCTGATCGACGTTGAACTGAAGGCCTGAGGGCGGGGGTGCTGGATGATTCCAATGAGCCATTCCGTTACGAGCGAGGCGGAGCGCGAGATCGACAAGCTCTTGGCTCTGCATCCCAAGGGCTTCGATCTGTCGCTGGATCGGATTACGCGCCTGCTGGGAGTCCTCGGCAACCCACATAAGAGGCTTCCGCCGGTTATCCACGTTGCCGGCACCAACGGCAAGGGCTCGGTCACGGCCTTTTGCCGGGCATTGCTTGAGGCCGCCGGCCTCAGCGTTCATGTCCATACCTCGCCGCATCTCGTCAACTGGCACGAGCGCTATCGCATGGGCGTCCAGGGCGGCCGTGGCCAGCTTGTTGACGACGCGACATTTGCCGACGCCCTCCGGCGCGTCGCGGAAGCGAATGCCGGCCAGAAGATCACCGTGTTCGAAATCCTGACGGCCGTGACTTTCCTGCTGTTTTCGGAACACCCGGCCGATGCCGCGATCATCGAAGTCGGCCTCGGCGGCCGGTTCGACGCCACGAATGTCATCTCTGACCCAGCCGTTTCGGTCATCATGCCGATTTCGCTCGATCATCAGGCCTATCTTGGCGATCGTGTCGAGCTGATCGCTGCCGAAAAGGCCGGCATCATGAAGCGCGGCCAGCCCGTCGTCATCGGCCATCAGGAATATGATGCGGCCCTCGACGTCCTGTTGTCGACCGCCGAACGGCTACATTGCCCGACGGCCGCTTTCGGCCAGGATTTCATGGCGCATGAGGAATATGGACGGCTGGTCTATCAGGACGAGTTCGGCCTTGCCGACCTGCCGCTGCCGCGCCTTCCCGGTCGCCATCAATATGCCAACGCCGCAGCTGCAATCCGCGCCGTGAAGGCAGCGGGCTTCACCGTCACCGAAGCGATGATGGAAAAGGCGATGACCTCGGTAGAATGGCCGGGACGCCTGCAGCGCCTGACCGAAGGCAATCTGATGGCCTATGCACCCGAGGGCGCTGAGATCTGGGTAGACGGCGGTCACAATCCCGGCGCCGGCGAGGTGATCGCGGAGGCGATGGCCGGATTTGAGGAGCGCCAGTCCCGGCCGCTCTTCCTGATTATCGGAATGATCAACACCAAGGATCCCGTCGGCTATTTCAAGGCCTTCGCCGGCTTGGCTGAAAAGGTTTATTGCGTGCCGATCCGTCATAGCGATGCGATGATCGACCCGGTCATCCTGGCCAATGCGGCTTACGATGCAGGGCTCGTTGCCGAACCCATGTCGACGGTTGCCGAGGCGCTGGAAGCAATCAAGCAGGCGGTCGTTCCGGAAAAGCCCGCGCCGCGAATCCTGATGGGCGGCTCGCTTTATCTGGTCGGCGATGTCCTAGCCGACAACGGCACGCCGCCGAAATAACGAAATCCCGTACAAATGAAAAAGCCCGGCAATGCCGGGCTTTCCCAATTAAAGAGATCGATACCCTTAGGAAGCGTTCGAAATCCAGTTCGAAAGCGCAGTCTTCGGAGCAGCGCCAACCTTGATGTCGGCAACTTCGCCGGCCTTGAAGAGTGCGAGCGTCGGGATCGAACGAACGCCGAACTGGGCAGCCAGTTCCGGGTTTTCGTCGATGTTGAGCTTGGCAACCTTCACCTTGCCCTGCATTTCAACGGCGATTTCTTCGAGGCTCGGAGCGATCATCTTGCACGGACCACACCATTCAGCCCAGAAATCGACAACGACGGGCTCTGCAGATTCCAGAACTTCAGACTTGAAGTTGGAGGTATCGACTTTCACGGTAGCCATAGGCTGCTCCTTTAGCGAATTTGCTGTTGCACCTTATGTGATGAGCCGGTGCCTGATTTTCAATATTCGATATTTCACTTTGTTTTGAGCTGCACAAGCGCCGATGCGAGCGCGGTTTCGCTCAAGCGATGGATCGAGGCATTCTCCGTATAGACGAGCAGGCAATCGATCTGCTTTCCCGGATAAAGCGGCTTCAGGATCTCGCGATAGATGGCGAGCTGCGCCTGATGCGCAAAGGGGATCGCCTCCGGATTGCTAGGTGGCACGCGATTCGTCTTGTAATCGAGGATGATGACGCGATCGTCGAGAACGGCAAGGCGGTCTATCCGTCCCGAGACGGCAAATCGCTGATCACCAAGCGTGAGAGTCCCCATGATCGAGACTTCCGCCTGGCCATGGGCGCTAAGAACACTCAGCAGATCCGGATTGGAAAGCAGCCGCATGATGGAAGTGACCAGCACCTCGCGTTCCGCCTCCGGCCAATAACGCGCCGCCCGCTCGGCATAGCGCCCGGCTGCGTCGGCGCGATCAACCGGCGGAATGTCAGGCAATGTCTGCAACATCCGGTGGATCAGGCGGCCTTTTTCGAGCGACCTGTCGCTTTTTCCCTTCTCGCCGAAAAGCGGCGAGGTAACGAGCAGGTCGTCTGCCTCTTCATCGATGATCGTTCCGGCACCCGAAGGGCTGAGCGGCCGCGGCAGATGCCGTTGCGCCGGCAGCGGGCGCCCGAGCTCGAGGGGCAGGGATTGGCGTTGCTCGGACGCTTCGGTCCTCTCCGCGCGATCGACCGGCCGGCTTACCTGCTGCACCCGCCAGCTCAACCCTTCCCACTCGCCATCGGGGCCGGAAAATGCGGCCGGGGCGCAATGCTCCTCATCCGCCCGCATGGCGGCCGAAATCATCTGATGCCACGTGCCGGCATTCTCGCGAACGCCGCGATAGCCGCAGACCACCAGCCTGTCCGCGGCACGGGTCATGCCCACATAGAGCAGCCGACGATATTCCTCCTCCGCCAGCGACTGGATGCGCGCGGCATCCGCCTGGGTCAGCGAGTTCGCCAGTGCGCTGACCGGAACCCAGACCGGAATGGATTCCCGGCCGTCATTGGTGTCGATCAGCCGCAGCTTCGGCAGATGGGTGTGGGTGAAGGCCTTGCCGCCGCCGTCGACGAGGAAGACGATCGGCGCCTCCAGGCCTTTCGAAGCATGGACGGTCATGATCCGCACTTCGTTGCGGCCCTTGTCCTGCTCGCGTTTGACAACGGGCGCTTCCAGCTCCAGCGTCGAAACGAAGGATTGCAGCCCCGGCAACCCGTTGGTCTCATGCTCCAGCGTAAAAGTCAGGAATTCATCGAGGATATCGCTGACCTCGGTGCCGAGCCGGGCGAGGAACTGCCGCCGCCCGCCGAGGCTGCCGAGCACGCGGGCGTAGAAATCATGCACCGAGCAGTTTTTCGAAAGCGCCATGAAGGTCTTCATGCGCTCGACGGCGGCGGCGTATCGCGCCTGTCCATCGGCTGCAAAGGCCTGAAGATGGCCCCAGACACTCTGGTTTTCGCCACGAAGCGCTGCGATCGCGAAGATATCGTCCTCGTTGAGGTCGAAGAGCGGGCTTTTCAGGAGGGCGGCAAGCGAAAGATCGTCTTCCGGCAACAACAGGAAGCGGCCTAGCGCGAGAAGGTCCTGGATGGCGATATGGCTCGTCAGCACCAGTCGGTCGGCGCCGGCGACGGGAATATTGCCCCGCTTCTTCAGTGCCCGTGTCAGCGCGTTCACGAAGGCATCGCGCTTGCGCACCAGCACCAGGACATCGCCCGCCTCGACGGGACGTTCCTTGCCCTTTTCGATGATCGTCTCGTGCCCGACAAGTTCACCGATCCTATGGGCGATGCGCCGCGCGAGGATCGCGGCCGGTGCGCTCTCGGGCGTGGCGTCGAAAGGCGCCGTCCAGTCGTCTTCCCTCGCCATCGGCTCAGGCGCGATCATGTCCCACAGGTCAACGGCGCCAGGATGGCCGATACGGCTTGAGCGATGGACGACGGCCTCGCCGACGGCGCTGAGGCCGCGGGCATTGTCGGGAAGCGCAAACACCCGGTCGACCACGGAAAGCACGTCCGCCGTCGAGCGGAAGGACAGCGGCAGGCGGATCGGCGAAAAGGCCTGGCCGCCGGCCATCACGCGCCGCCGCGTCCGGCTGCTTTCCTCGGAAAACCGCTCGGGCCGCGCGCCCTGGAAGGAATAAATGGACTGCTTTTCATCGCCAACGGCAAAGATCGTTCTGAGGGCAGGGCGCGTGCTTTCGCCGGCAAAGAAATCCTCGGCCAGCGACTGGATGACGCTCCACTGGATCGGGCTCGTATCCTGCGCCTCGTCGACGAGGATGTGGTCGATGCCCTGATCGAGCTTGTAATGGATCCAGGGGCCGACGCCGCTTTTCGTCAGAAGATCGGCCGTGCGAGTGATCAGGTCCTCGAAGTCGAGCTGGCTGCGCTGCTTCTTCAGATCTTCGTAGTCGAGGTTCAGCCGGTCTGCCAGGACAAGCGCAGCATGGGTGGCGCTGTACATCCGCATCAGCTTCAGCCGGTCGCGGCAGGCGACGATATGGGACCTTACGGCATCGATCGCGGCCACCAGCTCCGGTGCCGCTGTCGCCATTGCCTTGGCGACGAGCGAACTGTCCGCCTTCGGCTCGCCCTTGCCCGTCAGGAACAGCTTTTCCAGAAGCGCTGCCCGCTCACCTGCGTCCCCATCGCGTTTTGCGAGGCGGAGCCCATAAGCGATCTCCTGCACTTTTACGCCGCCCTTCTGGTCGGCAAGCGCAAGATAGGTTTCGAGCACGCCGCCGGAAAGGCCGGGCAGGGGCCAATATTGTTCCGCAATGCCGGCTTCAGTGTCGTTGGCGGAGAGCCCAAGCCTCTGGCGCAGCGCCGCATCGACGCCGCCCTCTTGCGCCGCTGCCAGGGTAAACCGGCGGATGGCATTGCGATTGGCAACTATGTCGCCAAGCAGGTTGTCGAGGCCGGCTTCGTCACCGAGATCGAGCACATAGGCGAAAGCCTCGGCAAGATCGGCATCGCCCTCGGGCGTCGTCGCCGTCAGCAGTGAGCGGCGAGCGTCCGCAAGTAAGGTTGCAGCCGCCCGGTCGTCGAGAACGGAGAAGTGACCGGCGACATTCGCCTCCAGCGGAAATTGATGCAGTAGCGCTTCGCAGAAGGCGTGGATCGTCTGGATTTTCAACCCACCCGGCGTTTCCAGCGCCTTGGCGAAAAGCCGGCGCGCTTCGGCCAGCTTGAAAAGATCAGGCTCTTCGCCTTCGATATCGGCAATTCTCTTCCGCAGGCTCTCGTCAGGCAGCGTCGCCCAGTCGGCGAGGCGTTCGAAGACACGGTTGGACATCTCAGACGCCGCCGCCTTGGTATAGGTCAAGCAAAGAATGGCGGAGGGCCGGGCGCCGGCGAGCAGCAGCCGGATGACGCGCTGCGTCAACACATGCGTCTTGCCGGATCCGGCATTGGCCGAAACCCAGGCGGAGCGCAGCGGATCGGAGGCGATCGATTGCTGGATGGTCGTCCAGTTGATCCAGGTGCCGGGATCGTCGCCTTCAGGCAGGGATGCGAATTCACTCATCGCCGGCTGCCTCCTCGGTCTCCGCGGTCGACCATTCCGAAACGCGGGCCAGATGATCGTAATCGCCGCCGAAATCGAATTGCTGCGCAGGGATCAGGCGGGAGGTGAAGCCCCTTTCTCCCGATTGCAGCAACGAAACGAATTTGACGAGCTGGTCGATCGCGTCCTCGGCAAGATCGATAGCCGACTTCGGTTTTGTCTTGGCAGTGGCGCTTGCCAGCTCGTTGTTGACCTGATCGACCTGGAAGCGTTCGCCGGGACGCAGCCGGACATAGAGCAGGTTGTCGGGCAAAAGGCCGGTTGCTTCACGAAACGCGCCTGCCTGAAGCGCATAGGCCTCGAGTGCAAGCTGCGGATCGAGCAAGGCGCGCGCCTGCGTCGGCGAGGGATTGGAGCCGGTCTTATAGTCGACGATATCGGCGGCATTGCCACCCTTTACGTCAATCCGGTCCGCGATGCCTGTCAGTTTGATGCCGATCGGTTCGATATCGACACCGCCCCGAGCTTCGGTAAAGGTCTTGCGGATATACGGTCGCCGTTCAGCTTCCCATTTCAGGAAAGCGCGCGCCACCTCGCGGAAGCGCGGGCGCCAGACGCTGTCGATATGGGGCGGCAACCGCTCGTCATCGAAGAGGTCGGCGATGATTCTCTCCATGGCCGCAGATCCCGCCGGCGTGCCCGCAATATGCCCGCCGCTGACGAACCGCTCGATGATCGCATGGTAGAGCGTGCCGCGCTCGGCAGCGCCGGGGTCGCGGTTGAAGGGCTCGATCGGGTCGAGCTTGAGCACCCGCCGCGCATAGATCGCATAGGGGTCGCGACGCAGGCGGCCGACTTCGCTGAAGGAATAGCTCCTCGGCTGCAGTGTCGCCGGCGGCTTGGGTGTCGGACGCTGCGCCGGCGCCTGGTTGTCGCCCTCGTCGATCATCCCAGCCCAATGCCGAAAGCGGTCGCCGTGCGCCTTCAACTCCGCCTGAAAGTCCTTGCCGCCCAGCGCCATCAGCCGCTGCAGCCAGCGGGAGGCGACGGTCGGCGTGGACCCCTGTCGGAGCGAGCGGGAATAGATGAGATCGCGCGTGCCATTCGCCATCTCGAAGTCATGGGCGAGCTGGCCGATGCGCCGCTCCGGCGGCTCCAGCCCTATGTCGGTTTTCATCGTTCGCGAGATGAACGGATTGTTGGATGTCTGCCCCGGCCAGGAGCCTTCGTTCAGGCCACCGAGGATGAGCGTGTCGACGCTCTGCAGACGGGCTTCGAGCGTGCCGAAGATGAAGACGCGCGGATGGCTGAGCGAGCGGGGTTTCACCGCCTGGCCGGCCGACAGAGCGGCTGTGATGTCGATCCATTGCGGTCCATCGGCTTCCAGCTGGTCGTCGGCATCGATGACTTCGCGCAGAAGGCTCGCCAGCGTATCGCCCGCCTCACCAGACCAGAGCGCCGCAAGGTTTCCGCGTTCATCCGTCGCGATCGCCTCCAGCGCGCGTCCCGTCCGTTCGGCCCATTCGGATAGAGCAAAACTGCTGGTCAGGCCGCGGTCGCCGGGCCGATGCCGGACGAGCGCCGATGCTAGCGGTTCCGTTGCCGCGGTCACACGGCGCGCCAGATCCCGTGCCTGATCGATGGCCTTCAGCGGCAGGCTCTTCAGCCATTTCGGCGCGTGCCGATCGTCGGCCCCTTCAAGCAGTTGCTCCTCCAGCAACGGTTCCAGCGCAGCGATATCGACTTCCGCCACGCCGCCGCGCAACGCCAGCAACTCCAATGCATCGATGGCAGGGTCCAGGCTGGCGCGATCGAGGCCGAAGCGAGCCAGGGGGTGCTTGAGCAGCGAAACGAGCGCGACGGGATCGCCCGGGCGAAGGGTCGCCTCCAAGAGAAGCTGCAGCAAGCCACCCTGCGGCGTTGCCGCCAAGGGCGTACCGGCGGAATCGTCGGCAGTGATGCCGAAGCGCGCGAGTTCGGAGGCGACGCGACGCGCCAGATTGCGATCTGGCGTGATCAGCGCTGCCTGGCTCTCGCCATTTCGCCCCGGTTTTTCCAAGGCGAGCCGCAAGGCGATCGCAATCGCGGTCGCTTCCTCTCGCTCGTTGGCCGCCTCGATGAGAGAGACATTCGCGAAGGCCTGGGTCAGCGCGCCTTCAGGCAGGGTCCGGTGCCATTCGCCCCAGCCGCTCGTCGCTTTGGCCGGAGCCAGCGCATGGGAAAGGATTTCCGCCCGTCGTTGCAGGATAGGTCCGGCGTCCTCGACGGTGCCGACATCCTGCCGCGTCGCACCCAGCCGCTTCAAAAGCAGCGCAAGCCCGTATTGCGGATGGGTGCGAGCCGCAGGGTCCGCGCGTTCGCCGGGGCGCAAATCCGGCGCCACAAGCGTCCAGTCCTCGTCCGACATGGTTCCGTCGAGTCCCGGCAGCACGATGACACCTTCCGGCAGGGAGGCGACGGCGGCGATCAGATCGGCGGTTGCGGGAACCGATCCCGTCGAACCGGCAATGATGATCGGCCCGCTATGCTCCATGCTCGCCAGACGTTCGGCCTCGGCGCGCAGGATGGCGTTGCGATGGCGGGCGGGCGAGGAGCGGCCGAGCTCTTCCAGGCGCGCCGGCCAGAAGGCGCTGGCGATCTGCAGGAATTCCGCGGTCAGCTGCCACCAAAGCGCATGATCCCGCGCATCGAGCTTGGCAAGCTCGTCCCAGTTTCGATCTTCCGTCTCGATGGAATCGATCAGTTCGGCCAGGTTGCGCGCGAGCCATATGGCGTCTGCCGGGCTCGCCGGCGCGACCAGCGGCGAGTCGGAATGTATGTCGCGAACGATCTGCGGCAGCTTGTTACGCCAGGCAAGGATCAGTCGCGCCAGCTCCAGCAACCGCACCGTGTTCGACAACGGTTGCGCGAGATCGAGCGTTGCCGGCAGCGCTTCGTCGAAATAGCCGCTGTCGTCATCCGTTTCCCCCAGCGGGCGGATGACGGGAAGAATGGCTGCTCGGCCGCCCAGGAGATCGACGAATTCGGATCGCAGCACGCGAACGGCGCGGCGCGTCGGCAGGAAGATTGTCACCTTGGCCAGCGACAACGGATCGGCCGGGTCGTGCTTGTAGCTTTCGATCAGCCGGCCGTCGCACAGCGCGGTTGCCAGCGTCTTCAGGAAGGGGAGGCCCGCCGGAATGGTGAGGATTCGCTGGCGATGGCCGGTAGCCATGGCTTAGACCAGTTCCTGGAAGCGCTGGATCGTCGCCTCGGCATCGCTGATCGCTTCGGGTGTCCCGACCGTCAGCCAATGTCCGTCCATCATCATTCCGTACAGGCGACCGCGGGTAATCGCCTTGTCGAAATAGATATTGAGGTTGAAGGCATCGGCAGGCGCATCATCGAGGAAGGACGTGTCCATCGCAATCGCGCCGGCATAGACAACGGGCGAGGGATCGTGCTCGCGGAACCGCGTCAACCGGCCATCCTTCGCCATGCCGAAATCGTTCTTGCCGTTGTGGCCTGTCGTGTTATCGATATCGACGCAGAGCATCGCCATGTCCATACCTGCTGGATCGAAGAATCCGGCTAACCGTTGCAGGTTGGTCGGCATGCCGGGCTTTTCGCCGACCCAGAAGAGGTCGGCATTCATGACGAAAACCTTTCCCGCATCAAGCAGCTTCAAGCCCTTGGCCAGTCCGCCGCCATTGTTCATCAGCGCTTCCCGCTCGTCGGAAATGATGATCTCCAGCCGCTTGTAGGCCTCGAGATGGGCAAGCATCTGGTCAGCGTGATGGTGCACGTTGACGACCGCCTTTTCGACGCCGGCATCAGCCAGCGTGTCCAGCGCATAGTCGATCATCGGCTTGCCGGCGATTTTCACCAATGGCTTCGGTATCGTATTGGTGATCGGCCGCATGCGGGTTCCGAGACCCGCTGCCAGCACCATGGCTTGTTTAATGGTCATCTGATCCGGAAGTTATGATTCGCTTTCGCCTATTCCAGCCCTTGTACACCAATCGCGCAAGGGGGAGAGTGCTTCATGCTCGAAGGCGACCTTGAGATAGGTAAGCGTTCTCGGCATGTGCTTGAGATAACCGGGCTTGCCGTCGCGCTTGAGCAGCCGGACCCAGAGGCCGGCAAGCTTGCAGTTGCGCTGCGCCGACATGATCGCCCAGCTCTTCAGGAAAGTCGGCTCGTCAAACCCCGCCTCCAGCCGACGAAGCGCCAGATAGTCGCCCATCAGCTGGTCCTGAAGCGGACGGTCGATCGTGACCCTGGCGTCCTGGACGATGGAGGCGAGATCATAGGCGGTCGGCCCGATCATGGCGTCCTGGAAGTCGATCATGCCGATGCGCTTCAGGCCATGCTCGTTCGGCCGCCAGATGATATTCGGGGAATGAAAGTCCCTGAGCAGCAGGTTTTTTTCCGCGCTGTTAAGCTCGTCGATCAGATGATCCCAGATCGCTAGATATTCCGCCCGCTCCGCATTACTTGCCTCGCGCCCGCTTTTCCACGGCAAGTGCCAGTCAACCAGCAGCCGCGCTTCCATCTTCATCGCGACCCGGTCGAAATCGGGAATGTGATGGATATGATCGGGCGTGACCGGGATGTCCTGCGGCATGGGAAGCGAATGCAGATGCGCGAGACAGGCAACACTTTCCCGATAACGCTCGGGGATCGGCAGTCCTTCGGTATCGAGAACACCCTCGGTGCCGAGATCCTCGATCAGGAGAATGCCCGCATCGTAGTCCACGCCATAGATCTCGGGTGCGGCGAAGCCGTCATCTCTAAGCACATTCGCCAGCGCTACGAAGGGGTAGGCATCCTCGGCAAGATGCGCCACCTTCGGATATGGTTTGCCGTCGAGAACCGGCGGGCCGTCGGGGCGGCGCGGCCAGTCCATCAGGATTTGGCGCGCGCTGCCGTCCGCCGGATAGACCGATTCATAGGCGCGCAGCGATGCATCGCCGGTCAGGAACCGCCGCCTTGCGTCGGCAAGACCATTGGCGGCGAGGAAGGCGCGGATATCGAGCACGCGCCGAATACGCGCCATCTCCTGCTCTGGTGCTTTTATCGTGACACGCCGGCCTTTGCCTTCATGTTCGAGCTTCAGGTTGATGCGCGAGGCGGGCAGATCGCCCTCCGCCATTTCCGGCCATTCGACGATGCAGATGCCGTTCTGCAAAGCCTCGTCAAAGCCGAGTTCCACCAACTCATCGGGATGGCCGAGGCGATAGAGATCGAAATGGGAAACCGGAATGCGCAGATCGTAGGATTGCACGAGCGTGAATGTCGGGCTCGGGACGTCGAGGCTGTCGTCGTCGGCGATCGCGCGCAGCAGGGCACGGGCAAGTGAGGACTTGCCGGCCCCCAGGTCGCCGGAGAGCGCCAGGCAATCGCGCGCTTTCAGCGCCAGGGCGAGGTCTTCACCAAGCAATGCGGTTGTTGCGTCGTCTTCCAGGAAAATAGAAATGGCGTCGTCTGCTGCAATCATTCGGCTGCGACGGAGTGGGGCAGATCGGCGGACGGGATGCGGCATATGACCGTCGTGCCCTTGCCGGGCTGGCTGTCGATCGACACCTTGCCGTTGTGCAGGCTGACGAAGCTTTCGACGATCGAGAGGCCGAGGCCCGCGCCGTTGCGCTTGCCGCCCTTGCCGCTGGCGAAGCGGTTGAATACAGCGCGCATCATCTCTTCAGGAATGCCCGGCCCCTTGTCGGCGACGGAGAAGACGAAATCCGTGCCCTCACGGTGGCATTTCAGCGAGATGATCGAGCCTTCGGGTGCAAAATTCGCAGCGTTGTTCAAAAGTTTGAGCAGGATCTGCTTCAGGCGCTGCTGGTCGGCGACGAGACTGCCGAGGTGTGCCGGGACGAGAATCTCGAGCGTCACGCCGCTCTCCTGCAGCCGGTCGGCGATCTGGATCGAAACGTCGTCCAGCAGCTCGTCCAGCCGGATCTCGGAATAATTCAGTCGCATGATGCCGGCGTCGACCGTAGCAAGGTCGAGAATGTCGTTGACCAGAGTGAGCAGAAGCGAAGACGAGGTCGAAATATGATCGATATATTCCGCCTGCCGATCGTTCAGCGGCCCGATGCCAGGGGTCTTCAGGAGATCGGTGAAGCCAATGATGTTGGTGAGCGGTGACCGCAATTCGTAGGAAACGTGCTGTACGAAATCGTTCTTCAGCTCGTCGGCCTTGCGCAGCGCTTCGTTCTTTTCCGTCAGGGCCCGCTCGGCGCGGACACTGTCCGTCATGTTGACGAAGGTCAGCATCGTCTGCGCGTTGGGTAACGGGATGATCGCGTAATCCAGCACCAGGCCGGAGAAGAGCTCGAGCGTTCCCTGCGAGGAGGGCCGTTCGTCATCGAAGCTGGTGATCTGCTCTGCAAAGCGGTTCCAGCCATCCGGCCCGTCATAGGAAGGGGCGCAGGCATCTGCCAGACCGCGAATATGGGTGCCCGGCGCAGCCTGGGCCTCGGTGATGCCCCAGAGCGCCCGGAAAGCGGGGTTGGAAAGCCGGATGCGGCCATCCGGGCCGAACACGGCGACGCCTTCGGAGAGGTGATCGATCGTCTCGCCCTGTACCTTGACCAGCGTATTGTAGCGCGTCTCGAGATCGACCTGTTCCGTCAGGTTCTCGAAGACCCAGGTGGCGCCGCCCTGCGGATGCGCGGTCGCGAATACCCGGAGAATCTGCCCGTTCGGCAGATGCCAGAGATCGGATTGTGTATCGAGCGATCGATAGACCGACAGCGCTCCGTCCTTCCAGCTCTTCCAGTTCAGCGAATCCGGCAGCTTCTTGGCGGCGCGGAGCCGTTCCAGCAGCTCGCCATTGTCCGGCTTGGATTCGAGGAAGGCGATATCGAATTCCCAGAGGCTGACGAAAGCCTGATTGTAGAATTGCAGGCGGCGCTCGCCATCGAAGATCGCAACGGGAGTGGCCAGATGATCCAGCGTTTCGGCGTGGCTCTTCAACGTGCGCTGGAGTTCGGCGCGAACCGCCTCCGTTTCTGAAACGTCGATGGCGATGCCGGCAGAACCGTTCGGAACCTTGACGTCAACGACATCGAAGAATGTGCGGTTGCCATGGACGACCGTCGAAATCTTGTCGTGGAATGGCGATTCGGGCGTGGCCAGCGCGCGGATCCGCTCGCGGGAAATGGTCGGAAGAAATTCACGGCTCTCCCGCAGAGCTTCCTCCGGGGTAACCGCTTCGACGGCATCGCCATAGGCTTGGTTGACCCAGGTGAGCCTGCCCTGCGGATCGCGTTGCCAGACCGGCAGGTCGATGGCGTCGAGCAATCCCTGGAAGGCCGAGATCGACGTCATCAGCCGGTCCCGCTCGATCTTCAGTTCCGCCAGTTCGGCGCGCAGGTTGTTGAGCGCGATGAAGCGAACGAAGGCACGCCCGCCGGAAATGCGGCCCTGCGCCTCCAATATCTCTTCACGGTTGGTCTCGACGACCATGTCGAAACCCTGTCCGCTGCTGCGCAATTTGTCGATCGACTTGTCAAGTTCTGCAGCAGACCAGGATTTCAGCCAGAGGCCGAATGCAAGGAATTCATTGTCCTGCGGCGCGCCTGTTTCGGCAGGCAGTTGGCCGAGAAGTTCCGGCCGTGCGTCCGGGCCATCCCAGATCACGATCCTGCGGTTCTTGTCGGCGATCAGGGCCTGGTATTGAGAAATACGCTGATTGGCATCTGACAGAGCCGAACGGATCTCGCGGCTCTCCGTTTCGATGTTGCCGCGCTGCCGCACCATCCAGATGGCGGAGAGAAGTGCCGCCGAAACAATGCCGATGACGACGGAAAAGGTAACCATTTCGGAAGAGGTAAACAGGCGTGTCGTTTCCGGGACTTTCGCCTGCGCAAGCGCAGGGCCTGCGATCGCAGCCAGGGCCGTTCCGGACGCGTAGAGTGCTAGAAGACGTGCCACGGCACTCGCCTTCCGGAACACATGGTATCGCCCGATCTTTTGACCATCTGCTCTTTTCCCGCCATGCCTTTGCATCGCGGACGCATAGGATGATGCATCCGCCTGCTCAGGCAGGCTGTCCTTCATTTCCGACATTCGCGGTCTGTCTCCGTCCTGTAATGTGCCGCATTTCGACAAGACATCCCATTTTCGCAGCGTCACCAAAGTGTTGCCAGCTACGAATCAAGTCTGAGAAGAATACCGTTTAAGGGAATCTGCGGAAAGGGCGGAGCTCAAAAAATAAGCCGCGGCATTTGTCAATGCCGCGGCCACAACATCTTGTGGATATTGAGTCTAGACTTAGTACCTGTAGTGGTCGGCCTTGAAAGGACCCTGCGGGCTGACGCCGATATAGGCGGCCTGCTCGGCGGAGAGTTCCGTAAGCTTTACGCCAAGCTTTGCGAGATGCAGGCGAGCGACCTTCTCGTCGAGATGCTTCGGCAGAATGTAGACTTCATTCTTGTATTCGCCGGGCTTGGTGAAGAGCTCGATCTGCGCCAGCGTCTGGTTGGTGAACGAGGCAGACATGACGAAGGACGGGTGACCCGTGGCGTTGCCGAGGTTCAGCAGGCGGCCTTCCGAGAGCAGGATGATGCGGTTGCCCTTCGGGAACTCGATCATGTCGACCTGCGGCTTGATGTTCGTCCACTTCAGGTTACGAAGTGCTGCAACTTCGATTTCGTTGTCGAAGTGGCCGATATTGCCAACGATCGCCATGTCCTTCATCGCGCGCATGTGGTCGATGCGGATGACGTCCTTGTTGCCGGTCGTGGTGATGAAGATGTCGGCCGAGGAGACGACGTCTTCAAGCAGCACGACTTCAAAGCCGTCCATGGCAGCCTGCAGCGCGCAGATCGGGTCGGCTTCCGTGACCTTGACGCGGGCGCCGGCGCCGGCGAGCGATGCTGCCGAACCCTTGCCAACGTCGCCGTAGCCGCAGACGACAGCGACCTTGCCGGCCATCATCACGTCGGTGCCGCGACGGATACCGTCGACCAGCGATTCCTTGCAGCCGTACTTGTTGTCGAACTTCGATTTGGTGACCGAGTCGTTGACGTTGATCGCCGGAAAGGGCAGCAGGCCCTTCTTGGAGAGTTCATACAGTCGGTGAACGCCTGTTGTCGTTTCTTCGGTAACGCCCTTGATCGCGTCGCGCTGCTTGGTGAACCAGCCCGGCGATGCCTTCAGGCGCTTCTTGATCTGTGCAAAGAGGATTTCCTCTTCTTCGGAATGCGGGCTCGACAGCACGTCTTCACCAGCTTCGGCGCGAGCGCCGAGCAGGATGTACATGGTGGCGTCGCCGCCGTCGTCGAGGATCATGTTCGACAGGCCGCCATCGGCCCACTGGAAGATCTTGTCGGTATATTCCCAATATTCAGTGAGCGACTCGCCCTTGACGGCGAAGACCGGGATACCGGCAGCGGCGATCGCTGCAGCGGCATGGTCCTGCGTCGAGAAGATGTTGCAGGATGCCCAGCGAACTTCGGCGCCGAGTGCGATCAGCGTCTCGATGAGAACGCCCGTCTGGATCGTCATGTGGAGCGAACCGGTGATGCGGGCGCCCTTGAGCGGCTTCTTCTCGCCGAATTCGGCGCGGCAAGCCATCAGGCCCGGCATTTCGGTTTCGGCGATCGAGAGTTCCTTGCGGCCAAACTCCGCAAGCCCGATATCGGCGACGAGGTAGTCCTTTTCAGTGCTCATGAAGGTCTCCAGCCTGGACGAAGCATCCGGACCGCCGGCGATCGGGCGACGGAATGCAAGATTGCGCACGCAATGCGCGGAATGATGCCCGTTTAGCAGTCTTGGAGCGGGAAAGCAATAAGGATATAAAGAAGTCTTTATGTCTTTATATGGTTGGCGGCAGCTAGATCTCTTCGCCGAACTTGTTCTGGACAAGCTGATCCAAAGCTTCGAGAGCCTCGGCAGCCTGGTTTCCGCTTGCCGTGACGAGAACGCTGCAGCCTGGGCTTGCGGCGAGCATCATCAGCCCCATGATCGAATTGCCTCCGACCGTCGTCCCGTCCCTGGAAACGGTGATCGCAGCGTCAAAGGCCTCGACTGTCTGGACGAATTTCGCCGAGGCGCGCGCGTGCAGGCCTCGCTTGTTGATGATCAGGAGTTCGCGGGAGTGCGATGTCATGGATGGAGCGGATGCCTCGTTATTTGCCGCTGAGCACACGGCTCGCCACGTTGATATATTTACGTCCCGCTTCCGAAGCCTCGACCAAGGCCTTTTCCATGTTGTTCTCGCCACGCACACCGGCAAGCTTGATCAGCATCGGTAAGTTGACGCCGGCAATCACTTCGGTGTGGCCGCTGCTCATGACTGAAATCGCCAGATTGGAGGGTGTACCCCCGAACATGTCAGTTAGAATGATGACGCCATGGCCGTCGTCGGCCGCAGAGACGGCCTGCAATATGTCCTGGCGTCTCTGATCCATATCGTCTTCGGGACCGATCGATACAGTTTCTATGAATTTCTGCGGACCAACGACATGCTCGACTGCATGGCGAAACTCTTCAGCCAGCTTGCCATGAGTGACAAGCACAAGTCCGATCATGATGTTAATGCTCCCATCGCATAAGCAATCCGGGTGGCCCCATATCGCAATGCAGCAATCTCGTCCACCGTGGGGGGACATCTTGGCGATGAAAAGACGAAGTGCAAGCCTAAAATATCGAAATCGGATTGTCGCTGCGGCTCGGTCACGTATCAATTCAACCTGATCGGGATTTTCGCCATAATTATGGCAAGCGGATTGATGGCCGTCGAGGAGATGCGGATCACCGGCAGCGAAATACCCTCCACCACTTCGATCTGCTCGTTTTCGTCAGGCAGCCGTTCGGCTGTGTTGGGATCGCCCGGCAGCACCGCAAAATGGATGAGAACCGGCGAAATATAGGGAATGCGCAGAATCCCCGTTCCCCGCACCTCCATCAGGCCGGCGATCGCCGGCGGGCATTCCGCAATGACGTGGCCGTTGCGCAGCGATACCAATACGCGGTCGTCGGCAACAAGCGCGGAGAAGAGGCCGAGGGGCTTTGCGGCCGCAAGGCATGAAAAAGCAATCGAGGACTTGCCCACCCCCGATGGTCCGAGGAAGAGAAGGCCGGTCGTGGCGACGACGATCGCCGTTCCGTGTATGTTGGTAACGTCGTCCATCATGCGTGCGCTTCAGCCGGTAGTGAGAGGATGAAGCGAGCGCCGATTGGATGGGCGTCCTCGCCGTCGGTAATGTTTTCGGCCCTCAGCGATCCACCATGAGCCTCGGCAATCTGCCTGCTGATGGAGAGCCCCAGGCCGGAATTCTGCCCGAAACCTTCCGATTCGGGCCGGTCTGTATAAAAGCGTTCGAAGATGCGGTCGATATCCTCGGCCTGGATGCCAGGGCCGTTGTCCTCGACATAGATGACGCAGCGGGTGCGCGTCCGCACTAGCCGGACGATGATCTTGCCGCCCTCCGCAGGTACGAAGGATCTCGCGTTCTCGATGAGGTTGGTGATGATCTGGCCGATGCGAAGATCGTGCCCGTTGGTCACGAAGCGGGTTTTCGCTCCAGGCTTGCGATCGACGACATATTCGATCTCGACCGGCTTCTTGGTGTGGCGAACCTGTCTCGAAAGGTCGACGAGGTCGCGCAGCAGGATTTCCATGTCCACCGGTCCGGCATCGCTGCGCGCAAGTTCGGCGTCGAGACGGGAGGCGTCAGAAATATCGCTGATCAGGCGGTCGAGACGCCGGACATCGTGCTGGATGACGTCCATCAGCCGTTTCTTGGAATCCTCGTTGCGGGCGAGCGGCAATGTTTCCACGGCGCTTCTGAGCGACGTCAGCGGATTCTTCAGCTCGTGGCTGACATCGGCGGCAAAGCTTTCAATCGCGTCGATGCGGTCGTAAAGCGCCGTTGTCATCTCGCGCAAGGCGATGGAAAGATTGCCGATTTCGTCCTGGCGGGCGGAAAAGTCCGGGATCTCCTCGCGCTCCTTGGATCCCCGGCGTACACGAATGGCCGCCGCCGACAGGCGTCTCAGCGGGTTGGCGATGGTGGAGGAAAGAAGCAGCGACAGCACGACGTTGACGAGCGTGGCGACACCGAAGACGCGCATGATCGCGAGGCGCTCGGCATGGACGATCTTGTCGATATCGCCGGCCTGGGTCGACAGAAGGAGGACACCGAGCACGGCGCGGAAACGCTGAATCGGCACTGCGACGGAAACGATCAACTCGCCCTTTTCGGTCGTGCGCACAACCGCGCCCCGGACGCCTGTCAGCGCGTTCATCACCTCAGGATAGATCGAGCCGTCGCCGCCTGGCGCTTCCTTGTAAACGGGAAGATTGCCGGGCTGTAGCATCTTGTTCAGCAGGCCGCTGAACCAGTCCGACCAGCTTTGGGTCTCATCCTCGACCGGCGGCAGATCGAAGCGCAACACCTGTCCGCGGGAATAGAGATGGCGCGAATCCAGCAGGAGATTGGCATCGGCGTCGAAGATGCGGGCGCGCGTATGCGTTGGCGAGATCAGCCGCCGCAGAACTGGCGCGACCTTTTCCGGATCGATCGGGAACTCCAGGTCCTCATCGTTGGGAACAGGCGTAATGCTCTGCCCGGCTTGAAGCTCGAGCAGCTTCTGCGGGTCGATCGTGATGGAATTGGTATCGACTGAGGCCGAAGCGGAGACGGCACCGGCGATGATCTCGCCTTGCGTGAGCAGGCTCTCGACACGGGCGTCGATCAGGCCCTCGCGAAACTGATTGAGATAAAGGATACCGCCGACAAGGACGACCAATGCGGTCAGATTGAAGAACAGGATACGCCGGGTCAGGCTCGAAAAAACGGCGTTGCCGAAAATCCGTCGGATAAGCGTAAAAGGATGGGTCCAACGCCTGCGCGCGATGCGAACGCCACCTGGGCTATCCGTATCGTCTAGATCTCTATGCTGCACGAGTTGTGCCAAGCCGCCGCCCTTTCAAAGAGCAGGAACCGGCAATCCTGCCCACATTCTTCATTCGATGCCCTTTGCCTTGTGGATGGCGTTACGCTGCTTCGCGGAAGCGGTATCCGACTCCGTAGAGCGTTTCGATCATATCAAAATCGAGATCAACCATCTTGAATTTCTTGCGAAGACGCTTGATGTGGCTGTCAATCGTGCGGTCATCCACATAAACTTGCTCATCATAGGCCGCATCCATCAGCGCATCGCGACTTTTCACCACGCCAGGGCGCTGGGCGAGCGAGTGGAGAATCAAAAATTCCGTCACTGTCAGCGTGACCGGCTCGCCCTTCCAGGTGCAGGTATGACGCTCCTGGTCCATGACGAGCTGGCCGCGTTCCAGCGAACGGGCCTGCTGCACGGCACCGGGCTTGGCCGCGACACCCGCTGTTCCTCCTGTCGTAGCCACGGCTTCCCGGGCCGAGGCACGCCTCAAGACCGCCTTGACGCGCTCGACCAGCAGGCGCTGGGAGAAGGGCTTTGTGATGAAGTCGTCGGCGCCCATCTTCAGGCCGAAGAGCTCATCGATCTCCTCATCCTTGGACGTTAGGAAAATCACCGGCATGTCGGATTTCTGCCGCAGGCGACGCAACAATTCCATGCCGTCCATGCGGGGCATCTTGATGTCGAAAATAGCCAGCTGCGGCGGGCGAGCCAGAAGACCGTCGAGCGCGGAAGCACCGTCCGTATAGGTCTCGACCTTGTATCCTTCAGCTTCCAGAGCAATCGAAACGGAAGTGAGAATATTGCGGTCGTCATCTACGAGCGCGATTGTCAGCATGGTATTCGTCTCCGTCATCAAGAGCGCATCTCCGGATTTGAGGTCCAGTCCGGTTCCCGGCTCGGGTAGCCGGAACCAGGCGCGCTTATCGGGATAAAGGTGGAACAAATTGTGGCAAAGATAAAGGGCAAGCCGATGCGATCGGCTGAAGCAGCTTTAAAATTGCGTGAAATTTTGTTCGATAAGAATCAAGACCTTCAAACGATTTAAAATAATCTACAGAAATTTAAATCGATTAAATAATTGATATCACTGGATTTTCTCGAATTTGTGATCTTGCGCTTTTAAAAAAGCTCTCTACTCTTTGGGCAGTTTCAACGGCAGTGATCTGCAGAGAGGACCAAGCCATGCAGCAGTTCGGAGTACGCAATCCGGCGACGGAGCTGGAGACGATCGGGTTAGGAAACGCCGCAAGTGTGCGTTATAACCTCGCTGCAGCCCGCCTCTATGAAGAAGCGATTCGCCGCGGTGAAGCCGATCTGACGGCCCATGGCGCCCTGCGCGCCATCACCGGTCAGCATACCGGACGTTCTCCGAAAGATAAGTTTGTCGTCCGCGATGCCACGACAGAAGACCAGATCTGGTGGGACAACAACAAGCCCATGTCGCCGGAGCATTTTGCTCTGCTGCACAAGGACATGCTCGCCCATGCCGCCGGAAAGGACCTCTTCGTGCAGGATCTGGTCGGCGGCGCCGACGTGGACTACACGCTGCCAACACGCGTGATCACCGAGTTCGCCTGGCACTCGCTGTTCATCCGCAACTTGCTGATCCGCCCGGAACGCTCGGCGCTCGAAGCCTTCGTACCGAAGCTGACGATCATCGATCTGCCGAGCTTCCGTGCCGATCCGGAGCGCTACGGCTGCCGTTCGGAGACGGTCATCGCCTGCAATTTCGCTGAGGGTATCGTCCTGATCGCCGGGACCTCCTATGCCGGCGAGATGAAGAAGTCGGTCTTCACCGTCCTGAATTACCTCCTGCCGGAAAAATCCGTCATGCCGATGCACTGCTCGGCCAATGTCGGTCCCGACGGCGACGCAGCGATCTTCTTCGGCCTTTCGGGCACGGGCAAGACAACGCTCTCTGCTGACCCGACCCGTACGCTGATCGGCGACGACGAGCATGGCTGGGGCGAAAACGGCATCTTCAACTTCGAGGGCGGTTGCTACGCCAAGACCATCCGCCTGTCGGCCGAAGCTGAGCCGGAGATCTACGCGACCACGCGGCGTTTCGGCACCGTGCTCGAGAATGTCGTGCTCGATGAACACGGCATGCCTGATCTCGACGACGGTTCGCTGACGGAAAACACCCGCAGCGCCTATCCGCTGGATTTTATCCCGAACGCGTCGGAAACCGGCATGACCGGCCATCCCCAGACGATCATCATGCTGACCGCCGATGCCTTCGGCGTCATGCCGCCGATCGCCCGGCTGACCCCGGAGCAGGCCATGTACCACTTCCTGTCCGGTTACACCGCCAAGGTCGCCGGCACCGAAAAGGGCGTGACCGAGCCGGAAGCAACCTTCTCGACCTGCTTCGGCGCACCCTTCATGCCACGTCATCCGGCCGAATACGGCAATCTGCTCAAGGAGCTGATCGGCCGCCACGGCGTTCAATGCTGGTTGGTCAATACCGGTTGGACCGGCGGTGCCTACGGAACGGGTCATCGCATGCCGATCAAGGCGACGCGCGCGCTCCTGTCAGCTGCGCTGAAGGGCGATCTCGATGACGTCGAATTCCGCGTCGATCCGAATTTCGGCTTTGCTGTTCCGGTCGCAGTGGCTGGCGTCGAAAGCGGTATCCTTGATCCGCGTTCGACCTGGGCAGACGGCGTGGCCTATGACGCGCAGGCGAGCAGGCTCGTGCAGATGTTCATCACCAACTTTGCCAAGTTCGAAGATCATGTGGACGGCAACGTCCGTGATGCAGCGCCCGGCGTGCGGGCAGCTGCCGAGTAATTGCGCTCACCTTGACTCACGTGAAACCCGGCGAGCGATCGCCGGGTTTTTCTTTGCCTGCAGGAATGTTTTCAAGCGCCCGCCAATGTGGGATAGACGGACGCGGAGAAAAACATGGCCAGCGATACGCTTTACATCAATGACAGGATCACCATTGCCGGCTGGGAGCTGACCGAACAGTTCGTTCTGGCAGGCGGTCCCGGCGGTCAGAACGTCAACAAGGTGTCGACGGCGGTTCAGCTGTTCTTCGACATCGCCAATTCGCCGTCGCTCAATGATCGCGTCAAGGCAAATGCAATCCGCCTGGCGGGCCGGCGGGTCTCGAAGGACGGCGTATTGATGATCGAGGCAAGCCGTTTCCGCAGTCAGGATCGCAACCGCGAGGACGCCCGCGAGCGTCTGAAGGAACTTATTCTGGAGGCGGCCGCGCCTCCGCCTCCGCCACGCCGCAAGACCAAGCCCACCAGGGGCTCGATAGAGCGCAGGCTGAAGGAAAAATCAGGCCGGTCCGAAGTCAAGAAGATGCGCGGCAAGCCTGGCGGTGATTAAGCTAATTTTAATTTAGCATCTTGTCTTTCCGCGCCCGCGCACTCCTTTACCCTTGTCGAAACAGATCAAGGGAGAGCGTCGTGGGGTTGTTCAATTTCATCAAGGAAGCCGGAAAGAAGCTCGGCATCGGTGGCGGCGAGCCGGACGCGGCGTCGGTCAAGAAGGAGCTCGATTCGCATGGGCTCGGCACGGATGGCGTCAACGTCCAAGTGGCCGGCGACAAGATCGTGCTGCAGGGTGAGGTCAAGGACCAGGCGGCGTTCGAGAAGGCCGTGATCGCGGTTGGAAACACGCTCGGAATCTCGAAGGTCGAGGCGGGCGAGTTGAAGGTTGCGGCAGCGCCGGCCAAGGATCCCGTCCTCTATACCGTCAAGAAGGGCGACAATCTCTGGAAGATCGCCGAGGCCGAATATGGCAAGGGGCAGGGCGCCAAGAATAACATCATCTTCGAAGCCAACAAGCCGATGCTGACCCATCCAGACAAGATCTATCCCGGTCAGGTTCTGCGCATTCCGCCTCTGGAAGGCTAGGCGGCCGGGTGATATTGCGGTTCTCGAGGTTCATCGACCGGGATATCAGCAATGTCCACCTTGCCGAACGGCGTAAGATATATTCCGGACTATCTCGACCGCGCCAGGCAGGAAACGCTGGTCGAGGCGATCCGCGCTATCGTGGCCGAGGCGCCGCTGTTTGTCCCCGTCATGCCCGGAACCGGCAAGCCGATGTCTGTGCGCATGACCAATTGCGGTCCTCTGGGCTGGGTGACGGACAAGGAGCGCGGTTACCGCTACCAGCCGATCCATCCCGTGACAGGAAAGCCATGGCCGGCGATACCGGCCGACCTCCTGCAGCTATGGACCGACATAGCCGGCTATGAAAAACCGCCGGAAGCCTGCCTCGTCAATTTCTACGCTGACGACGCCCGCATGGGTCTCCACCAGGACAAGGACGAGAAGGACCTCGGGGCTCCGGTTCTGTCCATCTCGCTCGGCAACACCTGCCTCTTCCGCGTCGGCGGCAACAACCGGTCGGATCGCACGCTATCCTTCAAGCTTTCAAGCGGCGATATCGTGGTGCTGGGGGGCGAGGGCAGGCTCTGCTTTCATGGGGTCGATCGCATCTATCCGGCAACGTCGACGCTGCTCAAAAACGGCGGACGGATCAATCTGACTTTGAGACGTGTAACCTGACGTCTTTCCCCTGTCGGAAGGCGCCGATTGCTAGAGCTTCCGCAACGCCACCTGCTCAATCAAGTGATTCTTTCCCTTCTGCAGGATGAGATCGGCCCTTGGCCGTGTCGGCAGAATATTCTGGCGTAGGTTCTTCAGGTTGATGTTCTTCCAGAGCCCTTCGGCTGTCCTCAATGCTTCGTCTTCGGTGATCGAGGCATAGCGGTGGAAGAAGGAGTTCGGGTCGCGGAATGCCGTTTCCCTAAGCTTCATGAAGCGGTTGACGTACCAGTTGCGGATCAGGCTCTCTTCCGCGTCGATATAGATCGAGAAGTCGAAGAAATCAGAGACCATCGGAATGATCTTGCCGTCTGCCGGCAGATGCCGCGACTGTAGGACATTGATGCCTTCGAAGATCAGGATGTCGGGCCGGTCGACGACCCTGTATTCGTCGGGCAGCACGTCATAGACCAGATGCGAATAGCACGGCGCTTTCACATTCTGCTGTCCGGCCTTGATTGCCGAAAGGAAGCGCAGCAGCGCTGCCGTATCGTAGCTTTCCGGAAAGCCCTTTCGTTGCATGAGATTGCGCTGCTGCAGCACCGCATTCGGATGCAGGAAGCCATCCGTGGTGATGAGATCGACCTTCGGGCTCGAGGGCCAGCGACCCAGAAGCTCTTTCAGGACACGCGCGGTGGTCGATTTCCCGACCGCCACCGAACCGGCGATGCCGATAACGAAGGGCGTCTTGGTGACGTCGGACAGGCTCAGGAATCGGTTGCGCTGTTCAAACAGGATCTGCGACGATTCCACATGCGAGGAGAGCAGGCGCGACAGCGAAAGATAGATGCGCCTGACCTCGTCGAGATCGATCGGGTCGCCCATCGAGCGCAGCCGTTTCACTTCGTCGGCGGTCAACGTCAGCGGTGTATCCGCGCGAAAATGCGACCACTCTTCGGAAGAAAAGAAATGATAGGGCGAATAGGCATTCGCCTGGAAGTGATCGAGCGGTTCTGGTGCCGCGGAAATCTGAGTTGCTATACTCATGAGCTCTATCGCTTGGCCTTTTCTTCGAGGCCGGATTGGGTGGTGCGCCGCTCAAGCTCGCTCATGACATTCTGTAACGGAATATCAGCAATCTTCAATACGACCATCAGGTGATAAAGAAGGTCCGCAGCCTCGTAAGTCAGGTTTTCACGGTCGTTGGTGACCGCCGCCATGACGGCCTCGACCGCTTCCTCCCCCAGTTTCTTGGCAGCCTTCGACTGCCCGGCAGCATAAAGTTTGGCGGTCCAGGATTCCTCCGGGGAGGCCTTCGAACGCTTATCGACGATCTGTTCCAGATCGGAGAGTGTAAATCCGCTCATAGCCTTCCTTAGTCGTCAATCGAGCCGCATCGCGATGCCGCGTTCTGACATATAGTGCTTTGCTTCGCCTACGGAATAGGTTCCGAAATGGAAGATGGACGCCGCAAGCACTGCCGTTGCATGTCCTTCCTTCACCCCGGCGACCAGATCGTCCAGCGTACCGACGCCGCCCGATGCGATGACAGGCACGCGAACCGAATCGGCGATCGTCCGCGTCAGCTCCAGATCGTAGCCGATCTTGGTTCCGTCGCGGTCCATGGAGGTGACAAGCAGCTCGCCGGCGCCGCGCTCGACCATCCTCTGCGCGAACTCGACCGCATCGATGCCCGTGGGCTGCCGGCCGCCATGGGTGAAGATCTCCCAGCGATCACCTTCGCCGACACGCGACACCTTCTTGGCATCGATCGAAACGACGATGCACTGGTTGCCAAACTTGTCGGCGGCCTCGTTGACGAAATCGGGATTTTTGACGGCAGCCGAATTGATCGACACCTTGTCGGCGCCGCTGAGCAGCAGCTTGCGGATATCGGCGACGGTGCGTACGCCGCCGCCCACGGTGACGGGCATGAAGCACTGCTCGGCAGTGCGGGCCACCACGTCGAAGATCGTATCGCGATTGTCCGAGGAGGCAGTGATGTCGAGGAAGCAAAGCTCGTCGGCGCCGGCCGCATCATAGGCCTTGGCCGCCTCGACCGGGTCGCCGGCATCTATGAGATTGAGGAAGTTCACGCCCTTGACGACACGGCCGTCCTTGACGTCAAGGCAGGGAATGACGCGAGCCTTCAGGGTCATTGCGCAGCCTCCTTTGCGCGGGCGGCCTTGATCAGCGCCAAAGCTTCCGCAGGGTCGATACGGCCATCGTATAGCGCGCGGCCGGAAATAGCACCTTCGAGCTTGCGCGCATCCGGCTCAAGCATCCGGTGAATATCGTTGATCGAAGCAAGGCCGCCCGACGCGATGACGGGGATCGAAACGGCTTCCGCCAGTTCCAGCGTCGAATCCCAGTTGATGCCGGTCAGGATGCCGTCGCGGTCGATGTCGGTATAGATGATCGCGGCAACGCCCACACCTTCGAATTTTTTCGCAAGCTCGATCACGCCAAGCTCGGAAGCTTCCGCCCAGCCCTCGACGGCAACCTTGCCGCCCTTGGCATCTATGCCGACCGCGACGCCATCGGGAAAGAGCCTGCAAGCCTCCTTGACGAGCATCGGATCACGAACGGCAACCGTACCAAGGATGACGCGCGTCAGGCCGCGGGACAACCAGCTCTCGATATGGGCGAGCGTGCGAATGCCGCCACCGAGTTGGACCGGGTTTTTCGTCGATTTCAGGATGGCGTCGACAGCCGCGCCATTGACCGTCTCGCCGGCAAAAGCGCCGTTGAGATCAACCACATGCAGCCATTCGAAGCCCTGTTCCTCGAATGCTTTCGCTTGGGCGCCGGGATCGGGATTGTAGACGGTGGCCTGCTCCATGTCTCCGAGCTTCAGCCGCACGCACTGCCCATCCTTGAGATCGATGGCGGGAAATAGGATCATTGGTCTGTCCTTAAGGCACGCGCGAGCTCAAGGCTTCCAGCGCAGGAAATTGGCAATTAGCGCCAGGCCGAGTCTCTGGCTCTTTTCGGGATGGAACTGCGAGCCGGCCATGTTGTCGCGACCGACGAAAGCGGTCATGGGGCCGCCGTAGTTCGTCGTCGCGATGACATCGCCGGGCTTCTCGGCAGCGAGATGGTAGGAATGCACGAAATAGGCGTGCAGACCGTCCGTACCGGTTGGAATGCCGTCGAAGAGCGGATGCGGATGGGCAAGATCGAGCGTATTCCAGCCGATCTGCGGAACCTTCAAATTGGGATCGCCAGGCGTCATTTCAACGACATCGCCCTTGATCCAGCCAAGCCCCTCGGTAATCGTCTTTTCAAGCCCGCGGGAGGACATCAGCTGCATCCCGACGCAGATGCCGAGGAACGGCCGCGCCTTCTGTTCCACGACCTCGATCAGCGCTTCCGTCATGCCGGCCACGGCATCCAAGCCGCGGCGGCAATCGGCATAGGCGCCGACGCCAGGCAGCACGATCCGGTCTGCGGTCGCGACCCGGTCAGCCTTGTCGGTCAGGTCGATCGTTGCGTCGATGCCGGCTTCCCGGGCGGCACGTTCGAAGGCTTTCGTGGCGGAACGGAGGTTACCCGACCCGTAGTCGATGATTGCAACACGCATAAATCAACGACCTCCGTCGTAGCCGGGAAGCCCGAAAGCGTTACCACGGCTCTGGGAACCGGAAGAAGGCGGCATATCCCATTTTACTGCAGGGATATCCTCCTTTTCAGCGGGCTCCATGTCTGAGAAATAAATGTCTTCCGCCGTCGCGAGATTGGCCGCCGAAAGAAGCCCCTCCGGCCGCCAGCCCCTGGACGAAAGGTTCGAAAACACAAGGTGCCGACCCTCGAATGCGGTCAGGAAATGCACCGCAAAGATGATGGCCGCGCCTGCCGGACCGAACCCCTGCATGTTGAACAACTGGAACCCGATCGCCTGGATGAGAAACGCGACGATCGCGTAAAACCATAGCCTATGAAAGAGAAGCCAGAGCACGGGAAATAGAAAGGCCGGAAACGAAAAGCCGTCACGGATGAACCGCGTCTTTTCGAGGTTTCCGCCGGCCGCCTCTGGAGGCGTCAAAATCAGATAACTTGCCATCATACTGCTCCCGATAGACTCAGGCGAGCGTGCCCTTCGTCGAGGGCACGCGGCCTGCCTGCCGTGGATCGATCTCTGTTGCCGTGCGCAGTGCGCGGGCAACGGCCTTGAAACACGTCTCGGCGATATGATGGTTGTTGGCGCCATAATGATTGAGGATATGCAGCGTGATGCCGGCATTCTGCGCCAGTGCCTGGAAGAATTCGCGCACCAGTTCGGTGTCGAACGTGCCGATTTTCGGCGAGCTGAAATTGACGTTCCAGACGAGGAACGGCCGGCCGGAAATGTCGATGGCCGCCTTGGTCATGGTTTCATCCATGGCAAGGTCGATCGAAGCGTAGCGTGTGACGCCGCGCCGGTCGCCGAGCGCCTTGGAAATGGCCTGGCCGATCGCAATGCCGGTGTCTTCGACCGTGTGGTGATCGTCGACATGAAGGTCACCCTTTGTCTCGATCTCCATGTCGATCAGCGAATGACGCGACAGCTGGTCCAGCATATGGTCGAAAAAGCCGACACCCGTCGAAATCTTCGATTTGCCGGTGCCGTCGAGATGGACAGAAACGGAAACCGATGTCTCGTTCGTCTTGCGGGAAACGCTGGCCGTGCGGCTCGCTGCGGTCTCTGCCATGGGGCTGCTCCATCGGAATGAAGGCCGTTCCATATCAGGCACATCCAGAAATATCCAGAAGTTACGCGCTTTATTTAGCGCCGGCCATCCGGGCCTCGGTGATTGCCTAAGCCGGATATTTGCAATCGCGAAAACCCCTCTTACATAGGTCTCGACGGGGCCGAAGCGCGGCCCGACAAAAGGCCCGCCAGAACGGGGGCAAACAGGTGTTCTATGACAACGATTATTACTGTGAGGAAGGGTGGCAAGGTAGTGATGGCCGGCGATGGTCAGGTCAGCCTTGGCCAGACCGTCATGAAGGGCAATGCCCGCAAGGTTCGCCGCATTGGCAAGGGTGATGTCATCGCAGGCTTTGCCGGCGCGACCGCCGATGCTTTTACTTTGCTCGACCGCCTCGAAAAGAAGCTCGAACAATATCCCGGCCAGTTGATGCGCGCCGCTGTCGAACTCGCCAAGGATTGGCGCACCGACAAATATCTGCGCAATCTCGAAGCCATGATGCTGGTTGCCGACAAGTCGATCACGCTCGCGATAACAGGCAATGGCGATGTTCTCGAACCGGAACATGGCGCAATCGCCATCGGCTCCGGCGGCAATTATGCCTTCGCGGCAGCCCGCGCGTTGATGGATTCCGACAAGTCTGCCGAAGATGTCGCCCGCCGCGCCCTCGATATCGCCGCCGACATCTGCGTCTACACGAACCACAACATCCTGGTTGAGACGCTCGACGCCGACGCCTGAGTTCCTATCTTGAATGTATCCAGCCCTGACGGGAAACCAACAATATGACTACTTTCTCACCCCGCGAGATCGTTTCCGAACTCGACCGCTACATCATCGGCCAGCATGAGGCCAAGCGTGCCGTCGCGATTGCGCTCCGCAACCGCTGGCGCCGCCAGCAGCTCGAGCCCGATCTGCGCGACGAAGTCATGCCGAAGAACATCCTGATGATCGGACCGACGGGTGTCGGCAAGACCGAGATTTCTCGCCGTCTTGCCAAGCTTGCCGGCGCGCCCTTCATCAAGGTGGAAGCCACCAAGTTCACCGAAGTCGGCTATGTCGGCCGCGATGTCGAGCAGATCGTCCGCGATCTGGTCGAAGTCGGCATCGGCCTCGTGCGCGACAAGAAGCGCGCCGAAGTACAGGCGAAGGCTCATGACAGCGCCGAAGAGCGCGTGCTCGACGCGCTGGTCGGTTCCACCGCATCGCCCGCCACCCGCGACAGCTTCCGCAAGAAGCTGCGCAATGGTGAGCTCGACGACAAGGAAATCGACATCGAAGTTGCCGATACCGGCTCGGGCATGCCCGGCGGTTTCGAAATTCCCGGCATGCCCGGCGCCAATATCGGTGTCCTGAACCTGTCGGAAATGTTCGGTAAGGCGATGGGCGGCCGTACCAAGAAGGTGCGCACGACGGTCAAGGATAGCTACAAGGAGCTGATCCGCGACGAATCCGACAAGCTGATCGACAATGAGGCGATCCAGCGCGAAGCCGTGCGTTCGGCTGAGAATGACGGTATCGTCTTCCTCGACGAGATCGACAAGATCGCCGCCCGTGACGGCGGCGTCGGCGCCGGCGTATCGCGCGAAGGCGTGCAGCGCGACCTGCTGCCGCTCGTAGAAGGCACGACGGTTTCGACCAAGTACGGCCCGGTCAAGACGGATCACATCCTCTTCATCGCCTCGGGCGCCTTCCATGTCGCCAAGCCGTCGGATCTGCTCCCTGAACTGCAGGGCCGCCTGCCGATCCGCGTCGAGCTGAAGCCTCTGACCAAGGAAGACTTCCGCCGGATCCTGACGGAAACCGAGGCAAGCCTCATCCGCCAGTACAAGGCGCTGATGGAAACCGAAGGTCTCTCGCTCGACTTCACCGAAGACGCGATCGATGCGCTCGCCGAAGTCGCCGTCCATCTCAACTCGACCGTCGAGAATATCGGCGCTCGCCGTCTGCAGACGGTCATGGAACGGGTGCTGGACGAGATTTCCTACGATGCCCCGGATCGCGGTGGCCAGGCGGTCAATATCGATGCCGCCTATGTCCGCCAGCATGTCGGCGATCTCGCCAACAATACCGACCTGTCGCGCTACATCCTCTAGTGCGGCAAGCGAAAGCACTCTAACGACTCGACAACGGGCCTTTTACTTTTTAGTGAAGGCCCGTTTCCTTGTGCGTGAAAAGCTCGAGTGCGGCATCTTTCGGCCAAGATTGTGGTCCACGCAGCCGCTTCGAAACACCCGATGAACTTGTCGATAGGGTAGCCGATCGTGCGACGCATCCTGATTTCCCTTCTCGTGGCCATTGTCAGCCTGTCCTGGATTCCTGCGGCCTACGCCATCCAGACCGTGCCGCCAGGCAATCGCAACGCCGAGCAGCCGGATATTCCAGGAGCATCGGTTCGCCGCACGAAGGGCACCAACTCCACCTTCGAGCGGAAATATCAGAAGGTGCGAGAGCTGCTTGCGACAGACAAGCAGCTGATGTCGAAGATCAAGTCGGTCTCCGCCGCCTACGGCATCGCTCCGATCCATGTCATCGGCGCGCTGGTCGGCGAGCACACCTACAATGTCGATGCCTATGACGGCCTGCAGAGCTACTATGTGAAGGCAGCCTCCTATGCCGGCGAAAGCTTCCGCTTTGCCTATAACGGCGAGAGCGTCGATGATTTCGTGGCGCGGCCGCAATTTGCCGCCTGCAACGGCAAGTCCGACTCCTACAGCCTCTGGACATGTCGCGATGATGTCTGGGAGAGCGATTTCCGCAGCAAGACCGTCGGCGGGGAGTCTTTCCCGAACAATCGCTTCAGCGCCGTCTTCTTCCAGCCTTTTTATGCCGGGCAGACCTTTGGTCTTGGCCAGGTCAATCCGCTGACCGCGCTGGAACTGTCGGATCTGGTGAGCAGGGTTTCCGGCATACCGAAACTCAACGAAAAGAAGGCCGGCGACGTCTACAAGGCGATCATGGATCCCGATCTCTCGCTCGCCTTCGTTGCCGCCTCGATCCGCAAGTCGATCGACGATTATCGTTCGATAGCCGGCATGGATATTTCCGACAATCCGGGAATAACGGCGACGCTTTATAATGTCGGCAATACCCGCCAGCGCGCCGCCGCCCTTGCCGCCAAGAACAAGGCATCGGGACAGACCGTCTGGCCCGAGGAAAACTATTACGGCTGGCTGATCAACGACAAGCTGGACGACCTGAAATCGCTGCTCTAATCTTCGCTGTGGGCGGACGATAACTTCAGGCAATTCCGTTGCATCCGGAATTGCCTTAAATCAGGAAGACAGAGGCGATCTCATGGATATGAGTCCCGAGCCCTTCACACCGCCTGCGCCGATCCCCCGTAACAAGCCGCCGTCGCGGCTGCAGATCGTCCGCACCATCCTGCGCAATCCGCTGGAGCTCTGGGGTGAGCCTTCCTATACCTTGCCCTGGATCGCGACCAGCTTCTTCGGGGCGCATACGCTGATCGTCAACGATCCCGGCCTCATCAAGCATGTGCTGGTCGACAATGCCTCCAATTACCGCATGTCGGATATCCGACAGCTCGTGCTGCGGCCGATCCTGCGCGACGGGTTGCTGACGGCGGAAGGGCAGGTCTGGAAGCGGTCGCGAAAGGCGGTTGCGCCTGTTTTCACGCCCCGCCATGCTCAGGGCTTTGCCGATCAGATGCTATCCCAGACGGAGGAGTACGTCCGGAAATATGAGGGACCGGGCCCAGACGGCCTGGTCTCCGACATCGCCATCGACATGACCGAACTGACCTTTGCGATCCTTGCCGATACATTGTTCTCGGGCGAGATCGTCAGCGCCAGCGGTCACTTCGCCGACGATGTCAATGAACTGCTGCATCGCATGGGCCGCGTCGATCCGATGGATCTGCTGCGCGCGCCGTCCTGGGTTCCACGTGTGACACGCATCGGCGGCCAGAAGGTTCTCGACAAATTCCGCGGCATCGTGCGCGACACCATGAACCAGCGTCTCGACAAGATGAGAAGGGATCGGACCTCGGCGCCGGAGGATTTCCTGACGCTTCTTCTGGAACAGGCCGGACCTGATGGCCTGACGATGGAGGAGATTGAGGACAATATCCTGACCTTCATCGGCGCCGGCCACGAAACGACGGCAAGGGCGCTTGCCTGGACGGTCTATTGCGTCGCCAACTCGCCGCATATCCGCGCCGGCATGGAGGCAGAGATCGACCGCGTGCTCGCAACCGGCGCGAAGCCCGTCGAATGGCTCGATCTCATGCCGAATGTCCGCGCAGCCTTCGAGGAGGCGATGCGGCTCTATCCGCCCGCACCGTCGATCAATCGCGCTGCGATCACCGACGATGTCTGGGTGAGCCCCAAGGGAGAGCGTGTCGAGATCCCGGCCGATATCACCGTTCTCGTCATGCCCTGGACGCTGCATCGCCACGCGCTCCATTGGGAAAAGCCGCGTGCTTTCATGCCGGAGCGGTTCCTTCCGGAGAATCGCGGCAAGATCAATCGCTTCCAATATCTCCCCTTTGGCGCCGGTCCGCGCGTCTGCATCGGCGCGACCTTCGCGTTGCAGGAGGCGGTGATCGCGCTTGCCGTCATGATGCATCGCTTTCGATTCGACGTGACCGCAGATACCAATCCCTGGCCGGTGCAGAAATTGACGACGCAGCCGCAAAATGGCCTGCCGATGCTGGTCACGCCGCGCGCTGCCGCATAATTCCTCCGTAGAGAGGTCCGATTTTGCCGTTTCCCGGCTAGCGGCGCGGCTTGCAAGAGTGTCATAAGGGTATGACTTTCCGCCTCAGGGACTCGATAAGCGCGTGACTTCGCATTTCCTGCTCGGCATCGATACGGGTGGAACCTACACCGATGCCGTCCTCTTCCACGAAACCGACGGCGTTATCGCCAAGGCCAAATCGCTGACAACCCGCCATGACCTGGCAATCGGGATATCAGGCGCGGTCGATGCTGTTATCGCCAAGGCCGACGTTCCCATCTCTGCAATCAGCCTGGTCTCGCTGTCGACGACGCTTGCGACCAATGCGCTGGTCGAAGGGCAGGGTGGCCGCGCCGGCCTCGTCATGATCGGTTTTGGACCCGAAGATCTGAAACGCGACGGTCTTGCGGAAGCCCTGGGCTCCGACCCCGTGATCTTTCTGCGGGGCGGCCACGATGTCCACGGCAGTGAAACGCCGCTCGACATGTCGGCGCTGGAAGCGGCCCTGCCGGAGCTTGCGAAGTCAGTCTCGTCCTTCGCCATCGCCGGCTATTTCGCTGTCCGGAATCCGGCTCATGAAATCAGGGTGCGCGACAGGATCCGAGAAATATCGCATCTGCCTGTCACCTGCAGCCACGAGCTTTCCTCGAAGCTCGGCGGCCCGCGCCGCGCCCTGACCACGCTTTTGAACGCCCGTCTTGTCTCGATGATCGACCGGCTGGTCGGCGCCTGCGAAGGCTTCCTTACTGCTCGCGGCATCGACGCCCCTGTCATGGTCGTGCGCGGTGACGGCGCGCTGATCTCGGCTGCCGAGGCCAAGTTGCGGCCGATCGAGACGATTCTCTCCGGCCCGGCCGCAAGCCTGGTCGGCGCGCGCTACCTTACCGGGCTCGACAACGCGGTCGTGTCGGATATTGGCGGCACGACCACTGACGTTGCCGTGCTGGACAATGGCCGCCCCCGCCTCGATGCCGAAGGTGCTGTGGTCGGCGGCTATCGCACCATGGTCGAGGCCGTCGCCATGCGCACCTATGGGCTTGGCGGCGATTCGGAGGTGAAGATCAACGAACGCGGCCTGACCGCGTCCTTCGAACTCGGCCCGCGGCGTCTATTGCCGCTCAGCCTTGCGGCCCATGTCCATCCCGATGCCGTGCTGCGCGTTCTCGAGCGGCAGCTGCGCGCTCCCCATCTCGGCCGCAACGACGGTCGCTTTGCGGTTCGCACCGGCATGCCGGATCATCTGGCAAGCGGACTGCAGCCACAGGAGCAGGCGCTGTTCGACAAGATCGGCGCGACCCCCGTGGCGCTCGACCAGCTTCTGACGTCGACGCCGCAGAAGGCGACGCTCGATCGCCTCGTCGCCCGCGGCCTCGTCCATCTCTGCGGGCTGACCCCATCAGACGCCATGCACGTGCTCGGCCGACAGGGACTGTGGAACGCGGAAGCGGCGAGGCTTGGTCTCTCGCTCGCACTGCGCATCCGCGATGGCTCCGGCCGGTCGATTTCGGCATCGGCAGAGGATCTGGCGCAGCGCATCGTCGATCGCCTGACCCGTCAATCCGCCGACGTGATCCTGTCGGCGGTACTGTCGGAAGACGGTATCGATCTCGATCCGGCGAGATCGACGCCGATCGACCGTGCGCTCCACAGGTCCCCCGGCATCGTCCGCTTTGCCGTTTCACTGGATCGGCCGCTGGTCGGCCTTGGCGCTTCCGCGCCCGTCTACTATCCGGCCATTGCCGACCTGCTCGCGAGTGACAGCGCCATCCCCGCCGATTCGGATGTTGCCAATGCCATCGGCGCTGTCGTCGGCCAGGTGCGTGCCACGATCTCCGTTTTCGTCACCATGCCGGAGGACGGCATCTATATATTGAGCGGCGCCGGCGAGCCCATCCGCCTGACGGACGAAGAGAGAAGCTTTGCCGTCGCCCGGGAACGGGCTGAAGCCGCAGCCATCGCCCAGGCGCGCCTGAATGGCGCGGAAGATCCGGTCGTCTCTGTTGTCGAGGATATCAGGGCGCCGGAAATCGAAGGCAATCGCAAGCTCATTGAGGCGCGCTTTACGGCGACTGCAAGCGGACGGCCGCGGATCGCCCATTGATTGTTTCCCATATGACATAAATCTTTCGAACTATTGCCAAATTGACTGGGCGCACCGTCAGCCGCAAACTGGCACGATAAGAGATCTGAGCCGCCGGTCGGCATGAGGAGAAAGTTCATGAGTCGCATTGATAAAAACGGGCTTGCGATCGACACCGAGCTGCATGATTTCCTGGTCAGCGAGGCGCTGCCGGGTTCAAGCATCGATCCCGATACTTTCTTCGCCGGCTTCTCCGCGATCGTCCACGATCTCGCGCCGAAGAACCGCGCGCTGCTCGCCAAGCGGGATGAGCTGCAGCTCAAAATCGATGACTGGTACCGCAAGAACGGCGCACCGACCGACATGGAAGCCTATCAGGGCTTTCTGAAGGAGATCGGCTACCTCCTGACGGAAGGAGCGGAATTCAAGATAACGACCGAGAATGTCGATCCCGAGATCGCCTCGATTGCCGGCCCGCAGCTCGTCGTCCCGGTCATGAACGCCCGCTATGCGCTGAACGCAGCCAATGCCCGCTGGGGTTCGCTCTATGACGCCCTCTACGGTACCGACGCGATCCCGGAAACCGATGGCGCCGAAAAGGGCCGGGGCTACAATCCGAAGCGCGGTGAAAAGGTTATCGCCTGGGCACGTGACTTCCTGGATTCCGCTGCACCTCTGTCCGGTGCAAGCTGGAAGGACGTGACTGGTATCGCCGTCAAAGGTGGCGCCCTGTCGCTCATGGCCGGCAACAAGTCCGTTAGTCTCAAAGATACAGCGCATTTTGCCGGTCATCTCGGCGATGCTGCAAAGCCGACGCACGTGCTGTTGAAGAACAACGGCATCCATGTCGAGATCGTCGTCGATGCCAGTACGGATATCGGCAAGGGTGATCCGGCCAATATCGCCGATGTTAGGCTCGAATCGGCGATCACCACGATCATGGACTGCGAGGATTCGATCGCCGCCGTCGATGCGGCAGACAAGACCGTCGTCTATCGCAACTGGCTCGGCCTGATGAAGGGCGATCTCAGCGAAGAGGTCTCGAAGGGCGGCAAGACCTTCACCCGCAGCCTCAATGCCGACGTCGCCTACACCGCGCCTAATGGATCGAGCTTCGAGCTGCATTGCCGTTCCCTGATGCTGATCCGCAATGTCGGGCACCTGATGACCAATCCGGCCATCCTGGATCGCGACGGAAATGAAGTGCCCGAAGGCATCATGGACGCCATGATCACTGCGCTGATCGCCCTGCGCGACATCGGCCCGAACGGCCGCCACAAGAATTCCCGCAGCGGCTCCATGTATGTGGTCAAGCCGAAGATGCATGGGCCGGAAGAGGTCGCCTTCGCCGTCGAGATCTTCTTGCGGGTCGAGGACGTCCTCGGCATGAAGCGCAACACCATCAAGATGGGCATCATGGACGAGGAGCGCCGCACGACGGTCAACCTCAAGGAATGCATCCGCGCAGCCAGCGAGCGCGTGGTCTTCATCAACACCGGTTTCCTCGACCGCACCGGCGACGAGATGCACACCTCGATGGAGGCCGGACCGATGATCCGCAAGGGCGACATGAAGCAGGCCGCCTGGATCGTGGCCTATGAAAACTGGAACGTCGATATCGGCCTGGAATGTGGCCTCTCCGGCCACGCCCAGATCGGCAAGGGCATGTGGGCGATGCCTGACCTGATGGCTGCCATGCTGGAACAGAAGATCGCCCACCCCAAGGCAGGCGCCAACACGGCCTGGGTGCCGTCTCCGACCGCCGCGACGCTGCACGCGACCCACTACCACCGCGTCAACGTCGCCGAAGTCCAGCAGGGCCTCAAATCCCGCGCCCGGGCAAAGCTCTCCGACATCCTCTCGGTCCCGGTCGCCGTCCGCCCGAACTGGACGCCTGAGGAAATCCAGCGCGAGCTCGACAACAACGCTCAGGGCATCCTCGGCTATGTCGTGCGCTGGGTCGACCAGGGCGTCGGCTGCTCGAAAGTGCCCGATATCAACAATGTTGGCCTGATGGAGGATCGCGCCACGCTGCGCATTTCCGCCCAGCACATGGCGAACTGGCTGCACCACAAGGTCGTCACTGAAGCTCAGATCATCGAGACGATGAAGCGCATGGCCGCCGTGGTCGATGGGCAGAACGCCTCCGATCCGAATTATATCAACATGGCCGGCAATTTCGACGGCTCCATCGCCTTCCAGGCGGCGCTCGAACTTGTGCTCAAGGGCAGGGAGCAGCCGAACGGCTATACGGAACCGGTCCTGCATCGCCGTCGCCTTGAGCTGAAGGCAAAGCAGGCGGGGTGAGGCTGGGGTGTGGTGTAACGCCATCTAGGTCGTGAACTCATAAATGGGTATTGAGCGGCACTCGCGCATATTGACGGCTGCGCGCTGGGGGTAAGGTACGATATGCTTTCGCTTGATGATCCGCGCTGGAATGATTTGGGCCACGCCTATGGCAGGGCAGGTGACATTCCGGAACTGTTGCGTAAGCTTAAAGCATCGCGCGAGCCTAAGTCAGGTGCGCAGGACGAACCTTGGTTTACGCTGTGGTCGAGCCTATGCCACCAAGGCGACGTTTACACGGCATCCTATGCAGCCGTTCCGCACCTTGTAGATATGGCTACCAGGTCGACTGGACCAATCGACTCGTCCTTTTACCATATGCCGGCTGCCATTGAGGTGGCTCGCGTAGCCGGTCGGGGACCTGAGATTCCAACGCCAGACCTTGATGACTATCATAGTGCAATAGGCCGATTGGTTGAATGTGTAAGCATCCATCGCAACGAGGCCTGGGATCAGTCGATGGTGCTCTCAGCAGCCGCAGCACTGGCTGTCGCAAAAGGCCATATCGAGGTTGCTGAAGCGCTTTTGAACCTGGATGACGATTGGATTGTCAAAATCAATAATTGTGATTTCGATTGAGCTTTACCGCTCTAAATACCTGTGATTCAAGCTCGATATGAGCCGCACCCACCAGCGGATGCGCTTCGAAAAACAAAAAAGGCCGCCGGAGATCACTCTCGGCGGCCTTCTTATGGAAGCGTCCAGCAATTACTGGATCACGACGACCTTGGTTTCGCGGCCCGGCAGGACGCGGCTGTAGAGGTCGATGACGTCCTGGTTGATCAGGCGGATGCAGCCCGAGGAAGCGGCGGTGCCGATCGAGGCCCATTCCGGCGTGCCGTGCAGACGGAACAGCGTGTCCTGGCCCTTGTCGTTGTAGAGATACATGGCGCGGGCGCCGAGCGGGTTTTCGAGGCCCGGGTTCATGCCGTCGTCGACGAACTTTGCGATCTCGGGACGGCGAACAGCCATTTCCTTCGGCGGGTGCCAGTTCGGCCATTCCTGCTTCCAGGCAACGTAGGCCGTGCCCGACCAGGCGAAGCCCTGCTTGCCGACGCCGATGCCGTAGCGCATCGCTTCGCCATTACCGAGGATGTAATAGAGATGACGCTCGCGGGTGTTGACGATGATCGTGCCGGCCTTTTCATCGGAATCGTACTTCACGATCTGGCGACGGAATTCCGGCTTGACCTTCTGGATCGGGATCGCCGGCAGGGAGAAGCCGGAATCCGTGACGACGCCATAATCGCTGTCGAAGGTCTTCAGCGTTTCTGCCGAAGCGGCAGCCGAGCTGAGTGGTGCAGCCATGGCGGAATTGCCGGCCACGGCGAGCGTAGCGACAAGGCCGAATACGGTCATTGCATTGCGGAGGCGCATGAGCAGTCTCTTTGGTTTTGTTTAGGGAGGATATCGCGACGCTTCGAACGTCTTTCACTAAGGTTTATTTTCCATTAGAATCGCCTTTGCAAGCCGCAGTGGCGCCACAAATATTCGTGATCGGCGCAATTAAGATTCGCATGGCTTTTTTGCAACAAGACATGCCCGGAACAGACCGCAAATCATGACGATTTTGAACGTTTACAATAACAATCCGTTAATAGACGGACGGCAGTCCGATCGAGCAATGATGGTACGTCGTGGAACGCAGATATTGCTTCACGAGATGCGCCACGCGGTGCTGCCTGAACTGTCCCTTGCCAGCGGCCGCCGCGCTGATCTGATCACATTGTCGGATAGGGGCGAAATCTGGATTGTCGAGATCAAGACGTCGATCGAGGACTTCCGGGTCGACCGAAAGTGGCCCGAATACCGTCTGCATTGCGACCGGCTGTTCTTTGCGACGCACAAGGACGTGCCGCTCGATATCTTCCCGGAAGATTGCGGGCTGTTCTTGTCGGATGGCTATGGCGCTTACATGATCCGCGAGGCGCCCGAGCATCGCCTGCCGCCTGCGACGCGCAAATCGGTGACGCTGAATTTCTCGCGCGCGGCAGCCCAGCGGCTGCTGATGGCCGAGTGGGCCAGCGGCAAACCATTCCCGATCGAATAAGGGTCGTTACTTCGGCGCGCGTTTGGCCAGGATGCGCTGCAACGTCCGGCGATGCATGTTGAGCCGGCGTGCGGTCTCCGAGACGTTGCGCTCGCACATTTCATAGACGCGCTGGATATGTTCCCAGCGGACCCGGTCGGCCGACATCGGATTTTCCGGTACTTCCGCCTTTTCGCCAGGCCGCTGCGTCAGCGCCGAATAGATTTCGTCCGCGTCGGCGGGCTTGGAGAGATAGTCGACGGCGCCAAGCTTAACGGCTGTAACCGCGGTTGCGATATTGCCGTATCCCGTCAGCATGATGACGCGGGTATCGCTGCGGCGTTGGCGGATCGCCTCGATGACGTCGAGGCCGTTGCCGTCGCCGAGCCTGAGGTCAACCACGGCATATTTCGGCGGATGAGACTTGGATTTGATAACGCCTTCCGCGACGGATTCGGCGGTTTCGACGACAAAGCCGCGGGTTTCCATGGCACGTGCAAGCCTGCGCAGAAAAGGCCCGTCGTCATCGACGATCAGCAATGTCTTGTCGGGGCCGATGTGATCCTCGACGCTGCCGCCCGATATCGGCGCGGCTTGCGTGTCTTCATGCATGTCAATCATCCTACACAATCCCGGCGGCATGTTCCGCCTGCATAAACTGCTGCTCTTCAACGAACTTGTTGTAAGCCGCCAAAATCAATTTGTCGAATTACTGTCTACTAACATTCTCGGCCATTCGATGCGAATTCTCGCCCCCGGCGTTTCCGGGTCGCGGTTGTCGAAGTTGAGCACCGCACCTGATCGCTCCAGCAAGGTTTTGGCGATGAAGAGACCAAGGCCGAGCCCGCCTGCCGTATCGTCGCGCTGCCGGCTGGTCACATAAGGTTCGCCTATCCGCGTCAGAACATCCGGCGAATAACCGTTGCCGTCGTCCTCGATGACGATGACTAGCAGTTCGGGGTTGTACTCGACCGTGACAGTCACCTTGCTGCGTGCATAATCGACGGCATTTTCGATGAGATTGCCGAGCCCGTACATGATACCCGAATTGCGGCTCAGGATCGGCTCGCCGGAACGGGGGCTTTTCTCGATAATCTCGAGATTGATGCCGAATTCGCGATGCGGCGCGATGATCTCTTCCATCATGGAGGAGAGAGTAAGCCGCCGCATATGCGCCTCGTCATCGGAGGACAGCGTCGTCAATCGGCGGAGAATGTCGCGGCAACGCTCGCTCTGGCTTCGAAGCAGCGCCACGTCTTCACGGTAGCGCTCGTCATGGCTGAGTTCCCGCTCCATCTCCTTGGCGACGACGCTGATCGTCGCAAGCGGCGTGCCGAGTTCGTGGGCGGCGGCTGCCGCCAGTCCATCGAGCTGGGAAAGGTGTTTCTCGCGCTGCAGTACAAGCTCCGTTGCCGCAAGCGCCTCCGCAAGCTGGCCTGCTTCCATCGACACGCGATACGCATAGAAGGCCGCGAATGCCATTGTGGACGCGATCGAGCACCAGACGCCGAGCTGCATGACGCTGTGAACATTCACTTCGACGCCGCCGTACCAGGGGAGGGGAAAGGGCGAGAAGGCAAGTCCCGTGATGCAGATCATCGCAAGCACGATCAGCACCATGCTGTAGCGGATCGGCTGCGAGGCGAAGGATATGATGACGGGCACGCAGACGAGCACCGAGAAGGGATTGGCAAGCCCGCCGGTAATAAACAGCAATCCGCAAAGCTGAAGCAGGTCAAGGCCGAGCAGGGCAAAGGCTGCCGGCGGCTCGAGCCGGTGCGTCGCCGGATAGCGCAGTGTCAGGAAGAAATTGATCCAGGCAAGGCATGCGATCAGCACGCAGCACGGCATCAGGGGCAGCGGGAATTTCAGCCAGAAGGCAACGATCGCAACCGTCACGGTCTGGCCACCGACGGCGAGCCAGCGCAGACGAACGATCGTCTGCAGACGCAGTCTCCGGCTGGTCTTGTAGTCGTGCGGCGCCTTTGCGTCCGCTTCAGTAATAATTCCGAATCCTCTGCGAAGCCACTGCATGTCCATCATGTACCACGCGGCTTTGCTCTTGTCGTCGGGGCAGCCCCTGCCGGATCGTCCGGCCAGGGATGTCTCGGATAGCGCCCCCGCATATCGGCGCGCACATCCTTCCAGGACCCGGCCCAGAATCCCGGCAGGTCGCGGGTCGTCTGGATCGGGCGGTGCGCCGGCGAGGTCAGTTCGAGCAGCAGCGGCAGCCGTCCGCCGCCGACTGCCGGATGTTCCCTCAGCCCGAAGAGCTCCTGAACGCGGATCGTAAGTGTCGGCTCCTCTCCGTCATATTGTATCGGATGGCGCTGTCCCGTGGGCGCTTCGAAATGCGTCGGCGCCAGCCTGCTCAGTTCGCGCTGCAACTCGTGAGGCACCAGCGACATCAGCCCATTTGACAACCCACCGGACGAAATATCCGAGAGGCCGCGCGCCTCCGCCTGAAACGGAACGAACCAGTCGTCGAGCCGCTGGAGCAGGGCTTCGTCTCCCATGTCGGGCCAGGGCTCGCCGATCGTCCGATAGAGAAAGCCGATCCGGTCCCGCAATTGCGCCGCGTCCTTGGAGAAGGGCAAGACGTCGAGCCCGAGATCGGCAATGCCCTCGGCTAGCGCCTTCGCAACCCTTTCGCCCGAGGGCTGGGGCAGCGGCGTCTCGTCGAAGATGATGGCGCCGAGCCGCGTGACGCGCCGCGCCCGCACCTGCCGGCTTGCCCTGTCGAAGATGCATTGCTCTTCGGTCTTGATCGCGCCCGGCAGATAGGCCTCGACATCGCCGCGGGAAATCTCCGCCGCCGCCAGAATGCGCGCCTGCGCTGCCCGGCCGGTCAGGTCGGCTATGAGGAGCATCGTCGAGCCGGAAAGCCGCTCCGTCTCGGGCAATTCGGCGCCTCGTCCATTCACCATGACAAACCGCCCGCGGCCTCCGCGCTGCAGCGCGATTCGATCCGGGAAGGCATGCAGCAACAACTGGCCGGCCGTCACGGCGCCCGCTGCTCCGGGGTCCTTCGCTCCCGCCGAAGCCGCCAGCCGTCCCGCCAGCCGCCGTGACGCCTCGGCCCGCTCGCCTTTTTCAGATTTGAAGCGCCGCAGCCTGTCTTCGAGATCGACGCTGGGGCCGCCCAGCCCCTGCTCCGTCAACAAAATCGCAAGCAGCGCCGCCTCACGCCCCTGGCCGATCTCCGCTGCCGATATGACCATGGCCGACAGCCGCGGCGGCAGGGCAAGGTCACGCATCAGCCGGCCATGGACTGTCAGCATATTGTCGTCGTCGAGCGCATCGAGCTGGCGCAACAATGCCCGCGCTTCTCCGAGCGTTGTCGCCGGCGGCTGATCGACAAAGGAAAGGGTCTCCGGATCCTGAACGCCCCAATGAGCAAGGTCGAGCGCCAGTCCCGAAAGATCGCTGGAGAGGATCTGCGGCGGCGTGAACGCCGGCAGTGCTGCCGTCTGCCCCTGATGCCAGAGCCTGACGGCAACGCCCGGCTCGGTTCTGCCGGCACGGCCGGCGCGCTGGTCGGCCGACGCGCGCGACACCCGCACCGTCTCCAGCCGCGTGATCCCCGTCGAAGCCTCGAAAACGGGAAGCCGCTGCAAGCCGCTATCGATGACGATGCGGACACCATCGATGGTGATCGAGGTCTCGGCGATCGAGGTCGCCAGCACGATCTTGCGCAAGCCGGTCGGCGCAGGCCTGATCGCCGCGTCCTGTTCCTTCTGGCTGAGATTGCCGTAAAGCGGCGTGATCGTGGTCGAAGGATCGAAACGGCCTTCCAGCCGCTCCACCGTACGGGTGATTTCACCCTGTCCCGGCAGGAAAGCGAGTATGGAACCCGCCTCCGTAGCATGAGCCTCTATGATGGCGCGCGTCACCGTATCCTCGATCCGCTCGCCGGCCGGCCGCTCCTGATAACGGATATCGATCGGAAAGCTGCGGCCCATGCTTTCTATGACCGGCGGATGATCGAGCAGGGCGGCCACGCGCTCCACATCCAGCGTCGCCGACATGACGAGGACCCTGAGGTCCTCGCGCAGCGCCGACCGCACGTCGAGCGCCAAGGCCAGCCCGAAATCCGCATCCAGCGACCGCTCGTGAAACTCATCGAAGATGACGGCGGCCACACCCGCAAGCTCCGGATCGTCGAGGATCATCCGCGCAAACACGCCTTCCGTCACCACCTCGATCCGGGTCCGGGTCGAAATGCGGTTGTCGAGGCGCATTCTGTAGCCGACGGTGTCTCCGACCTGTTCGCCAAGCAGCGAGGCCATCCGCGCCGCTGCCGCCCGTGCCGCAAGCCGCCGCGGCTCAAGCAGGATGATCCGGCCGTCGCCGCGCCAGGGAGCGCCAAGAAGATGAAGCGGCACGAGCGTCGTCTTGCCCGCACCTGGCGGGGCCGAGAGCACCGCCCGGCCCGCGCTCGCCAGCGCTTCGGCAATATCGGGCAGGACATGCGAGACCGGAAGCTCCGGAAGAGAAATCGTCATTCTATTATTTCAGTCCACCTGTTATTTCAGCCCACCGGTGACATGTTCATAGGCAAGGATGGCGCCTGCCAGATCCTCTAGCGCCGCACCCACCGATTTGAACAGCGTGATTTCCTCGCTGCCGGAGCGTCCGGAGTGAGCACCCCCTATCAGATCCTGTAGTTCGGCACGAATGTCATGTGTCTTCAACACACCGCTCTTCAGCGGCTGGACGATGTCGCCCGCCTCTTTCACGGCTCCCGCCCGCGTATCGACGAAGACGGTCGCCCGGCCGATCGCTACATCGTCGGTCTCGCGCATGTCCGGCTTGAAGCCGCCGACGAGATCGAGATGGGCGCCGGGCTTCAACCAGGCGCCTTTTACCAGCGGTTCGCTGGAGAGTGTGACGCAGGATATGATGTCGGCGCTCCCTGCCGCTGCTTCCAGATTGCTGACGGCCTGCGCATTCAGTCCCAGAGCCTGGGCCTCGTCGGCCATTCTCAGGGCGCTGTCGCCGTTGCGGCCCCAGATAAGGAAGCGTTTGAGGGGTCGCACCTGCGCATGCGCCTGCATCATATTAAGTGAAAGCCGCCCTGTGCCGCAGATAAGAAGCTCTTCCGCCTCGGGATGTGCGAGATAACGGGCCGCGAGCGCAGAAGTCGCCGCTGTCCGCCGCGCCGTCAGCTCACCGCCGTCGATGGCCGCCAGCATCTCACCCGTTTTGCCGGAAGATAAGAGATAGGTGCCGAAGATCGCCGGGAGTGCACGTGTGGTATTGTCCGGAAAGACCGAGACGATCTTGATCCCTGCATATAGGCCAGGCACCCAGGCAGGCATCAGGAGAAGGGTTGCGGAACGCTCGCCCGGAACCTCCACCTCATGGTGATGGCGGATCGGCATGACGCAGTCGCCTCCAAACATGTCCGCGATCGCGGCGATCAGCTGAGGCCAGGGGAGGGCGGATCGGGTTGCGTCTTGGTCGAGTACCAACATGGCGAGCCTCCAGAATGCCGGTTCTTTCCCTATGTCCGGCGACAGCGCAAACTAGCGAATGCTGCCCTCAGCGCAATATGGAGAAGAGGCGCGAGGATTGAATTGGCGTCTCCGAACGCTATCTCCCTACCGAGCGGCGCATCAGATAGAAAACGGTACCCGGATTCCTACTCATTTGGAGGTGAGTACTGGGAGGCTTGTGATTGTGCAGAAAAAAGATCAACGAAAACAGCATGTTACAAAAATGTCAAAAAACTTTGTTTGGCGCTGTTGACTAGTTCGTTGGGTAGGGTCTATAAGCCCGATCACTGACGAGGGCGGCGGCGCTGCTGGCGACGAACTGCCTCGCTCTGGAGTTTCG
>NZ_SLZG01000005.1 GCF_004341625.1 Rhizobium sp. BK376
GAAGGCTTCAGCGACGAGGTGATCGCGGCAACCTTGAACGTCAGTGGATCGACGATTTACCGGACCAAGCGCCGGTTTGTGGAAGCCAATCTCGACGGGGCGCTCAGCGAGGCCAGAGGGGTCAAGGCTGTTAGCTGTCATTTTTAAATGCACTTGCATTTCTTATAGGCAATCATAAGCTCGCAAATGTCGGTAGGCGTAAACCTCAGCAGTGACCGTCGGAGATTTATCGTGGTCCAGTCCAAGTAGGAGCACCGTGATGTCTTTGCTGACCCTTCTCAGCTCGCAAGATGAGCAAATCGAAATCGTCACCAATACCGTCCGGCAATGGTGCGACGAGCACAATCACGACATTCACGACGAGCGTGGCAGGTTCGCGCTACAAGCGGCTGTTGCTCTCGCTCTGACGGACAAATGGGACCCGTCAACGTTCGCTTCCCGACTTAGAAGGGAAATGGACAACTGCCCTGACCTGACCATGTAGGGATGGCCATCCTATGTCTGATCATCTCGGACGGAATCTCCAAGTCTGTTTCGAGATCTCTCTCGATTCGACGGTCGCCAAGCTAACCGGTCAGGAAACGAGTTGTTCCGTCGCTCGGCTGCTAAGTCAGGGCCGAGCCCGCTCGCTCTCGAAAGTGCCAGCCACTCTAGCTCAGCACCAACGCAGGTGGCTTCGGGCAGGTATCCCGAACAATTGATCGGCCCCCAGTTGGAAATCGCACCTGGGGGTACCATCGGCACTGTCCGAGAGTCTTTGCGCGCACGGCTCGCTGTCCAGAGGCGCAAATTTTCATGCGCCAGCATTCTTGCGGTGCCACCGATCCAATCGCTGTGTCGATAACGGCCTCGATGCGCGACTGCGAGAAATGTGCCTGTTCGCAGGAATTGCCTCGCATTTCCTCCACCTGGAACACCACCACGACCAGGGAGTTGTGTTCGAAAGGAGAGCATCATGGTTGCCGAACACGAGCAGGATCGTATAAAACCTGTGATCGGTCTCGCGCCCACGTCATCGATGTGACAGTCGTAGCAGGCGATTTTGTGTTCGGTAAAGGCATGCTGAAGTGGGAGCATTTACCGGGGCAGACCATGGACCGACACAGTTTCACATCAGAATGATTGCGATATCAAAGACCTTCGGGTAGCGCTCTCGCTGCTATTCGCCTGATGAACTGCCATGTCGAAATCGCCCTTGCCTGCAACCGAGGTCGGCTGAGCGAAACCGTTCAATGGCCGCCTGCTTTCGAAGGTCTTCCCTATAGCCGGGAGGATGTGGCCGCCGCCAACAGGTCCGAAATCGAGCGGCTGTGGACTAAGACAAGCTCGTTTGCTCGTCCGGGAACCGAGGCAGCGGTATGGAGTTCTCCCTGCAGCGAAGGAGAACGCAATGCCCAAGGACTCATTAGATGACAAAGACATCCTAAACGGAGTCGGCCCACTGGATTATGATCTAGGCGCGGTCGATGACCAGACATCCAGTGCAGCCACTGATGATGAAAGATCTACGGATTCCTGCGCTCGCGATGCTGGTCGGGCCGCAGACGCGAGCGAGGCAGCAAGCGCTGTGCGAGAAGCCGTGAGGTCCACGACCCCACGCTCAGGTCCGTCCATAGAGCGAGACATAATGATGGTGGTGGCAGCGGGCTATATCGGCTACTTCATTGCTCGACTGGCAAGATGATTGAACGATGACGGCGACGACCTCCGAAACCTGACAGTTCGAGTGCCGCCTCTTGCGGCGTTCATCAGCGGATGCCTCGCAAGTCTCGCCGGACAATCGCGACAGTAGCCTCTCATTTCGAGCAATGCTTTGCCCTATGCTCTCGCTTTTCGCAAGCGAGGGACGAGGCAATGGGCGAAGATCACACGAAAGGACATGATTCTTGAATTCCTGAGGAAGCAAACGTTGCGGTCATCGCGACATGCCACCGCAACGGAACGTCGGAGGCGGGTACGGTCGACTTCTCGGTGCGGGACAATCTTGAGATCTTGTTCGATACTTTTAAAGACACACGGAAGTTCAACAATATCGCGGAGAGTCCTGGAGGGAAAATTCCTAACGCTGCCAATTCCGCAGTACCGACCTCAACCTGGAGTCGTCGCCCGCCTCGCGGCACATCAAACTCTGCAGCGTAGCTACTGCAAAATAAACCGACTATGGATTGCATGGCCATTTTCACAGCAATAACAGTCCTGTCAAAGCTCCTATCCGCGGGCTGCTCGCGTCTTGCCCTTGTTTAAACGCTTGATCGCTTGCTCAAGTGACCGCTGGCCGTCGCAGTAGTCCTCCCATGCCGTGCTTTGTTTGAGCAAGGCCGGTACGGTCGGAATCGTGAACCGTTTCGGATCGAGTCCTGCTTTGACCTGTGTCCAGTTGAGCGGCATCGAGACCGTCGCTCCGGGTCTCGCACGAGGCGACAACGGCGCTACCGCTGTCGACGTTCGGTCATTCCGCAGGTAGTCCAGAAAGATGCGCCCATTGCGCTCAGCCTTGAACATCTTGGTGAGATACAGGTCGGGATTATCGCGTGCCATCTCTACGCAGACATCATGCGCGAAACTTTTTCCTTCATCCCATGTCAGCTTTTTACCTTTCGGCACCAGCAGCGGCGTCACCACATGGAGCCCCTTGCCGCCTGTGGTTTTGCAAAAACTGACAAGACCGAGCTCCTCCAGGCGGTCCCGGATTTCGCGTGCGCCCTCGATCACCGCCGCGAAATCGACATCCGGTCCAGGGTCCAGGTCGAATACCAACCGCCCAGGAACCTCCGGTTGGTTTGGTTCGCAGTTCCACGGGTGAAGTTCGGTACCGCCGATCTGGGCGATCGCCGCCAATCCTTCAACCCGATCGATCTGCAGATAGGGCTGCTTGTCACCGGACACCTTGACCTGCTCGATCAGATTGGATGTCCCTTGCATCGCGTGACGCTGGAAGAATTGCTCGCCACCGATACCGTCAGGGGTCCGGATAATCGAACAGGGCCGCCCCTTGATATGATTGATGAGCCAAGAACCCACGGCCTCGTAATAGTGCGCCAGGTCGACTTTCGTGACCGGCTCACCGCCAAGGGCGTCCGGCCATAGCTCTTTGTCGGGACTCGAAATCAGGACACCCATCACGTCGACTTTTGCGCCCTTGCGCAGCCTCGACGGTTTCGCGCGCGTTGGCTCGGGATCAGGGACATTCGCTTCGGCGGGGGCGGCTGGCTTTTCGGCTTCGACCTCCTCCGCAGGCTTGTCTTCGCGAAGTCCCTTGAACGCCGCCTGCCTGACCTGGCCGTCGGCAGTCCATCCGGCAAACTCGATTTCTGCGACCAGTTCAGGCTTCACCCAAACGATGTCCGGGTTCTTCTTGGGAGCGCCAATGCCGGTGAATGGAGATTTCGGCCGCTCAATCTCTTTCAAGCGTGGCAGCAGTTTATCGACGACGCTCGCGCCATATCCGGTCCCGACCCGGCCGACATACACGAAATGCTCGCCACGATTGACACCCACCAGCAACGACCGGAACTTGCCGTTTGTGGTGGCGTAGGCGCCAATGACGACCTCATGCCCTGCCCGGCATTTTGATTTTGCCCAGATTTTCGTCCGACCGGACTCGTAGGCGGCATCAGCTTTCTTGGAGACGATCCCCTCCAACGAAAGCTTGCAGGCAGACCGCAGGACAGCATCTCCGCCCGTTTCAAAGTGTTCAACGAAGCGCAAACGCGGATCGTCGCCAGCAGCTTCCGACAACAAAGCCGAAAGACGCTCCTTTCGCTCGGACAGCGGCAACTGCCTTAGGTCGTTACTGCCGTCACACATCAGGTCGAAGGCGAAATAGACGAGATCATCGGTTTTGCCTTCGGAGAGTGCTGCCTGCAGAGCCGCGAAATCCGGGGCGCCATTCTCGTCGAGGGCACAGATCTCACCATCGATAATGGCGTCGGGAAGGCTCGACGCCGATCGAGCGATCGCAGAATACTTGTTCGTCCAGTCAAGACCCTTGCGGGTCTTCAGAGTTACCTTGCCATCCTCAACGCGCATCTGAATGCGGTAGCCGTCGAACTTGATTTCGTGGACCCACCCCGTGGTGGAAGGCGGTCGATCCAGCGTTTCGCAAAGCTGCGGAGCGATGAAATCCGGCATGGCAGAAGCTTCGGCCTTTTCGCCTGGCTTGTGTTTGACCATCGCCTTGGTCCCTGCTTTCCGCTCATCGGCCGCCAGCCCCTCACTGTTATCCCATACAGCGTCCGCTTCGACGACGCCGCCTGCGGTCATGAAGGGCTTTGGCTTCTTCCCTTTTCCTGCCGCGATGGCTTCCATCGTTCTGCCGGATGCGACGGATGTGTCGTTCTCCTCCAGGACCGCCGCACCGTCCTCGTCCACGGAGAAATCGTCATGATGCTTGATCAGGAGCCAGTTGGTACGTTTTTCGCCCTCGCGTTCGCGCATGCGGACCAGCACGAAGCTGCCATGAAGCCGGTCACCCTCCAGAGTGAATTTGAAATCGCCTTCGGCCAAAGCCTGCGCGGGGCTCTTATTTCCTTCCGGCTCCCAATAACCTCGGTCCCAAAGCATGACGGTGCCACCGCCATATTGTCCCTTGGGGATCGTGCCTTCGAAGTCGCCGTAGTCGAGCGGGTGATCTTCGACCTCAACCGCGAGCCGCTTGTCTTGAGGGTCAAGTGATGGACCTTTGGTCACCGCCCAAGATTTGAAGACTCCGTCCAGTTCGAGTCGCAAGTCGTAATGAAGGCGGGTGGCGTCGTGCTTCTGAATGACGAAGCGGCGGCGGTTCGAAGATTTGACTGTCACCTCGCCGCTGGGCTCGGCGGTCTTCTTGAAATCACGTTTTGCACGGTATTTTGAAAGATTATCGGCCATGGCTCTTCTCGATCGCGATCGAGAGTCGAAATGCGACCACCGCTCTCATAGTTCCCGGCAGGACAAGCGCACTCCGCTCGACTTCGAAGCTGTGCCTCATCCGGACACACCAGGCGGGACGGGGGCGAGCGGATCGGTCACCTTCAATCCTCAGCGGGCGTTGATGCTGGGAAGAAGATTTTCGACCTGCTTGCGATCTCCTACCGGAAGCGTCTCGATCCGGTTTTGCCAGAATTCCTCAGCTGAAGGAGAATCGGACTCCCATTGCCGGACATCGGTGATGTTGTCATCGATCTTCGATAGTCTTCTGCCGCCCAGCGACAGATATTCCTGGGCAAGCTTATGCGTTCTCGTTTCCAGGTCGTCGCCGGATGGCGCCGACACGCCGCTGTTGTGATCCGAGGGCATAGTCTGCGGCATTCCTCCAGTCTTGCGATGTTCCTCTTCTGCTTCCAGCCAGTGGCGCTCGTGGGCGCCGTCAGGACGTCCTTCGGCCTCCCACTTCCGATAGGCTGCCTTTCGGATTTCTTCCTCGCTCATCATTCTCTCCTGGGTAGGGTTTCGGAGCCTAAACCTCCCATCGCCATCATCGTTCCAACACTTGGCGCGCCGGGGCGAAAACCGTGCGCTTTCCCGCCCTCCGGAACACCATGCTGGTCTCGGCGTTGTCCGACAAAGGAGAGCAAGATGTCCAAGATCACAAACGGCCCGAACGACCGCCCGCGGGACGAAAGCATCGCGCAGAGCGGCCCTGGCATTCCTGACGACAGCAGCGCGCCTGTCACCGCGTCGGACAAGGAGATCGAGGAGGCTCGGCGCAAATTGAGAAGCGGCTATCGTCCATCGGAGAGCGTTGAACTGGAGCGCCAGCTTGAGCGCCCAAAGCACGGAACCGCCTGAAGAATTTTCGCTGGAGACACCGCGATGACCTACGTTGCATCCCCGAGCCACGCAATCAATGATCCCGCCAGAACAGACGATCTTCGGCAGTGTCTGGAAACGGCGCGCAGGCGTCTGGACGAAGTGTCAAAGTCTTCAAGTGTCGAGAAAGAAGCGGAGATCATTTCCTCCGCGATCGGGGCCGGGTGGAACGAGGAAGAGGTCATAATCGCCTTGAATCCCGCACGCGAGCCGGACGGCCGGAAACCTACGATCGGTCTCGTGCCTTCTTCATCGATGTGAGTGATCGTCCGCGTCGTCGTCGGTGAAGCTCTCTGAGGCTGTCGCGTTCACCCGTGCTCACCATGGGCCGACATAGGTCCCGACCAGAATGGTCGCGATCGTCGATCTGCTGATCGCGGTAGAGCGCGACGTCGCGGCTTCGGAAGGAGATGTGATCCATGTTCGATTTGATGCCAACCGTGCCAACTTGGTGGGATATCGGCCTGAGGCTTCTGTTGACGGTGCTTGCCGGGGGCGTCATCGGAATGAACCGGCAGGTCGGCGGGCACGCAGCTGGATTCCGCACGACGATACTCGTCGGACTTGCTGCATGTCTTGCGATGATCCAGGCGAATCTTCTTCTGGCGACGGTCGGAAAATCCGAACAGTCCTTTGCCGTCATGGATACATTGCGGTTTCCGCTTGGAATTCTGACCGGCGTCGGCTTTATCGGCGGCGGCGCAATCCTGAAGCGCGGCGACTTGGTGACGGGGGTGACGACCGCTGCCACGCTGTGGATCGTCACCGCGATTGGCCTCTGTGTCGGCGGAGGCCAGATCATTCTTGGATGCGTCGGCGCGGTGGTGGGCTTTTTGGTGCTGTCACCGTTCAAGTGGCTCGATGAAAAACTGCCGAGACGTCAGAAGGCGCGAATGGTGATCAGCTCGAAGACTGGACGGGTTGCCGATCTGATCGCTGCGCTTCAATCGATCGGGTGCCGTGCGCGTTTCATGGAAAAACGCCGCTCCTCCGAGAAAGGCGTGCTGCTGCTGACCTACGAACTCAAATGGACCGGCACTGCCGAAGACGACCCGGAGCGGATCATTTCCGTCATCGAAAAATCCCACCAGCTGGATAGCTTCGAAGTGCTGAACCCGACTGCCTGAATCACCATCCAGGAGGAAGCTGCAAAATCCGCACAAGTCGACGGTTGGGAACCTGTGCCGTACCCGGAAGTTTAGCGAGAGCAAAGGAAACCGACGAACACGGAGGCGACAATGCCAAAGGGAGACACATCCCCGTACACCGACAAGCAGAAGCGCAAGGCCGAACATATCGAGGAAGGCTACGAGGATCGTGGCGTGTCCCATGGCGAGGCCGAGCGCCGCGCGTGGGCAACCGTCAATAAGGAAAGCGGCGGCGGCAAGAAGTCCGGATCAGGCCGCGGCAAGGCGGAAGACCTTTCCTCATCGAAGAAAGGCGGAAAGATCGGCGGTCACGCCGCGGCCTCCCGATCCGAGGCTGATAGGTCGGCATCGGCGAAGAAGGCTGCGGCAACACGCAAGCGCAACGAACATCATGCCGGCCATTGATCGTTCGCGTAACGCGCTGGCATGAAGTTCGCCACCCATGCCCGCTGCCGCACCGTTCGCCGCTGCTTTCGGAATCCGAAACCGTTCTTATGCCCGGCCGCGAACACATCCAATAGATTTCAATGAAGACGGCGCCGTCAACTTATCGCAACCGGTGTCGCAAGGGCGGCATTTAGCTGCCGCTGGTTGAACGGCTTTGACAGACGCTGGGCGTCCACCTCGGCGCCATCCGGAAGCTCGGCATATCCGGTCGCAAGGACAATCCTTACGTTCGGGTAACGAGACGCCACCTCTCTGGCAAGATCCGCTCCTGTCATGTGGGGCATGGCATGGTCTGTAATCAGGACGTCGGGCACCGGTCCGCGCTCAAGAACTTCCAGTGCCTCCTTGCCGGACTGCGCCTGCATTGTCGCGTGCCCGAGGTCTTCCAGCATGAGGACCGTGTTCATCTGAACGAGGCTATCGTCGTCGACCACGAGCACGGTGAGCGGTCCCACGGGATCGACTGACGTTTGCTCGGCGGGCGGATTCTCGACCTTCTGCTTGTCTGCTATTGGCATCCAGAGTTCCGCCGTCGTTCCCTGACTGCGCACAGACTTCAGCGTCAGTCTGCCGCCCGATTGCGCCATCACGCCCTGGACCATTGGAAGACCAAGGCCAGTCCCCTTGCCGATTCCTTTTGTCGTAAAGAATGGTGTGGTCGCCTTTTCCAGCGTTTCCGCATCCATGCCTTCGCCCTCGTCTCTGACGGAAAGGCAGACGTATTCCCCCGCGGGGAGATCTGGAACGTCTCCCTTATCCAGTACATGCTTGCGCGCCGAGACCGTAATCATGCCGCCGCGTGGCATTGCGTCTCGGGCATTCACCACAAGATTGAGCAACGCGCTTCCGAGCTGGTTCGGGTCGGTTCTGGCCAGCGGCAGCGACAGGGGGAATACAGTGCTGATCTCGACCGCCGGCCCGATTGAGTGCTGCAACAGCTCGGCCATCTCTTTGACGAGGTTCTGGAGGTCAACCGATTCCAGCTTCAATTCCTGCTTGCGGGAGAATGCGAGCAACCGTTGCGTCAGCGACGCGCCGCGACGGGCGCCCTGCATGGCGTTGTCGATGAGCCCGAGGACCTCGGGCATTTCGGCGACCCTCTTCCTTGCGATTTCGAGACTTCCGAGGATCGCCGTCAGGAGATTATTGAAATCGTGGGCGATGCCTCCGGTCAATTGCCCGACGGCTTCCATCTTCTGTGACTGGAACAGCTCTTCCCGCGCCCTATCCAGCGCCTCTTGTGCATTGCGTTTTTCCGTCACGTCCCGGGTAATCTTTGCGAAGCCGATTAGGTTCCCATCGTCCGCGTGAATGGCGTCGATGATGACGCTGGCCCAGAAGCGCGTTCCGTCTTTGCGTACACGCCAGCCCTCCCTCTCGAAGCGGCCTTCCCGCGCCGCGGTCTCAAGCGCATTTCGTGGAAGTTCCTTTTCCTTGTCCTCGTCCGTGTAGAAGCGCGAGAAATGTTCGCCGATGATCTCGTCGGGAGCGTAGCCCTTAATTCGTTGCGCGCCTGCGTTCCAACTGGACACGCGGCCCTCCGGGTCCAGCATGTAGATTGCATAGTCGGTCACCCCCTGCACCAGCAGGCGGAATTGCTCCTGGTTCCGCTTCAGGACTTCTTCGGCCGCTTTCCTTTCCGAGAGGTCGCGTGTGATCTTCGCGAAGCCGACGAGCTGTCCGCGAGGGTCGTGAACCGCATCGATGATCACGTGTGCCCAAAAGCGTTTCCCATCCTTGCGGACACGCCAGCCTTCGGCTTCAAACCTTCCTTCCCTTGCCGCCGTTGCCAATGCCATCGCCGGAATTCCCGCCGCCCTGTCCTCGGGAGTGTAGAAGCGCGAGAAATGTTCACCCAGGATCTCCTGCTCGCTGTAGCCCTTGAACCGTTGCGCTCCGGGGTTCCAACTGCTGACATAGCCCTCCGGATCAAGGAGATAGATGGCGTAGTCGGTGATGGCATCGACCAGAATGCGGTATCGGCCTTCGGTGGAGGCCTGCTGGAGACCGGCGACTGTGGGGTTCATGAATTCCTCGAAGCTTTCGGGCGCATATAGCGCAGCGCGGAAGCAAAACCATTCGGACACGTCGGAGTTCCGCCTCGTGCTGGAATTGTGGGCAGGCGAAGACCCGACCGCTTCATTCTGTCCGGAAAAGGCTGCGGGCGCTCTCCCGGCGAGCACGGCCAGTTAGGGCTGGCCACTGCCGCCGGCAGCGCCATAGACCTGCCCGGTCGCGTAGCTTGCGGTCGGATCGGCAAGCTGGACATAGATCGAGGCGAGCTCGGCAGGTTGGCCTGGACGTCCCAGTGGCGTCATCGCGCCGAACTTCTCAAGCTTCTCCATGGTGGCTCCACCCGCCACCTGCAGCGGCGTCCAGATCGGACCCGGAGCGACGCCATTGACCCTGATACCCTTCGGACCCAACTGCTTGGCCATCGATTTCGTGAAGCTCATCCCGGCCGCCTTCGTCATCGCATAATCGACGAGATCCTTGGACGGATCGTAGGCCTGCTCTGAGGTCGTGACGATGATCGCGGAACCCGGCTTCAGGTGTTTCAGGGCAGCTTTGGTGATCCAGAACATCGCGTAAACGTTTGTCTTCATGGTCGCGTCGAATCCTTCGGTCGTGATCTCCGACAACGACGAAGCCTGCTGCTGACGACCGGCATTGCTGACGAGGATATCAAGCCCGCCCAAAGCTTCGGCGGCGTCGGCAACAAGCCTTTCACAGAAAGCTTCGTCGCGAAGATCCCCCGGTAGCGCAACGCCTTTGCGTCCCTCCTTTTCAATCAGCGCAATTACCTCCCTGGCATCGGGCTCCTCGTCGGGAAGATAATTGATGGCGACATCGGCTCCCTCGCGCGCGTAGGCGATAGCAGCGGCTCGCCCCATCCCGGAATCACCGCCCGTAATCAGAGCTCTCAACCCTGCGAGGCGTCCATATCCCCGATAGGAGGCTTCGCCATGGTCCGGCTTAGGATTCATCTTGCCAGCAAGCCCGGGAAAGGGCTGTGACTGCTTCTCGAAGGTCGGTTTCGGATATTTCGTGGTGGGATCTTCCATGGTAACTTCTCCTTCATCTCGGGGGCGGTCGACGATCATTCGCCCGGATACTGTTCTTCCCTAAGCAGGCGGCTGAGATGCACGGTGTTGCGAACCAGCATGTCGACGGCCTTCGTCACGACCTTCGGCACCGATTTCAGATCGACGAAATTGGTGCTGCCCATCGCGTCCCCTACCCAGTAGGCGACAGCATTAGCCGGGATCGTGAAGCCGACGTCGTTCAGCGCCTGATAAAGTTCAGCGGACACATGATGCGCCCCATCCTCGTTGCCGACGACGGCGACCGCGGCGACGCGTCCATAGGACACCATCCGGCCCTGGTCGTCCGTCTCTGAGAGAAACGCGTCCATGCGCTCCAGCGCGCGTTTCGTGACCGACGACGGTTGGCCCAACCATATCGGCGTTCCGACCACCAGGATGTCGGCCGCCAGCACAGCCTCACGGATATCCGGCCACGCATCGCTTTTTCCTTCATCCGACGTTACGCCCGGCTTGATGTCGTGGTCGGCAAGACGGATGGTCCTGGTCGCAACGCCCTGCTTTTCCAAGCCGTTTGCAATCAGTCCCAACATACGATCCGTCGAGGATTTTTCTCCGCCACTGGACTTGAGCGTTCCGTTGAGAGCGAGCGCAGTGAGGGGCATCCGTATTCTCCTGGTCATTACGTTGCCGGACTTAACCAGTGACACGTTCTCTTGTTCCGTTCGCCACCAGACAGGTTCGCGGCCGCCCGCTGCCATTTATCTGGGTCGCAATCGGACGCTTGAGGAACCTACGATCGCTTCGGAGATTTGATTTGCAGAAGCGAATGTCCGTGAGGCGAACATGGCAGATCAATATCCGACTACCCATTCCGAAGGTCCGGCTGGCGGCTGGAGCTCGTTGAAATCGATTGCCCGCATCTATGGCGAGAGCTGGCCGACACCAGCAGCAATCGACACCCTGCGCCGCCAGAACAAGCCGGGTGGCTTCATGTGCGTTTCCTGCGCCTGGCCGAAGCCCGTGAACTACCATCCCTTCGAATTCTGCGAAAACGGCGCGAAAGCGACGCTCTGGGATCTCACCAACAGCCGATGCACGCCGGACTTCTGGGCCGAACATACCGTCGAAGAACTCCGGGGGTGGAAAGATCACGACCTGGAAATGACGGGCCGGCTGACCCATCCTCTTCGCTACGATGCCGGGACCGACCGCTATGTCGAAGTCACATGGGACGAGGCTTTTCAGCACATCGGAGCCGCGCTGAAGCGTCTCGAAAAGGAGAGCGTGGTCTTCTATTCTTCGGGACATGCCGGACTGGAGGCATCCTATCTCTACGCACTTCTTGCCCGCGCCTACGGCAACAACAATCTGCCCCAGAGTTCCAATATGTGCCACGAGACGACGTCCGTCGGGTTGAACAAGGTCATCGGCTCGCCCGTCGGAACCATCGTCTGGGAAGACCTGGAGAAGGCAGATGCGTTTTTCTTCTTCGGCCAGAACCCCGGCTCGAACAGCCCCCGCTTCCTCCACCCGCTGCAGGAGGCCAAGAAGCGCGGAGCGAAGATCGTCACCTTCAATCCGATCATCGAACAGGGCCTCGTTTCCTTCGTCAATCCTCAGGATCCGATCGCCATGCTGACCGGGCACGAGACGAAGATCTCGGATCAGTATCTGCAAGTGAAGGCCGGCGGCGACATCGCGGCCATCCTCGGTCTCTGCAAGCGCGTGATCGAAGCCGACGACCATGCCCAGGAGGCCGGAACAGACAGGGTGATCGATTGCGATTTCATCGCCGAACACACGACGGGCCTCGAAAAATTCGCGGCTGTCGTCCGTGATGTGCGTTGGAGCGACATCGAACGTGAAAGCGGCTTGCCGGAAGCAGCGCTTCGCCAGGCGGCCGATACCTATATCGAGGCGAAGAACGTCATCGGCGTCTACGGCATGGGCTTGACCCAGCATGCGCAAGGGGCGCTGAACGTCGCCATGGTCGTGAACCTGCTGCTGCTTCGCGGCAATATCGGTCGCAAGGGCGCTGGCTGCTGTCCGGTCAGGGGCCACTCGAACGTGCAGGGCCAGCGAACGGTCGGCATCGCCGAAAAAACCAAGCTGATCCCGATGGACAAGCTGAAGACGCTCTTCGACTTCGACCCGCCGACCAAGGATGGCACCACGATCGTCGATGCGGTGAAGGGCCTGATGGAGGGCCGGATCAAGGGATTTATCTGTCTCGGCGGCAACCTTTTGCGCGCCGTGCCGGACCAGAAGGAGATGGAGTGCGTCTGGGCCGCCCAGGACCTGACGGTGATGATCTCCACCAAGCTTAACCGAAGCCACCTCTTTCCGGGCAAGGAAGCCTTCATCCTGCCGTGTCTGTCGCGCACGGAGTTCGATCAGCAGGCAACAGGGCGGCAGGCGGTGACGACGGAGGACAGCTTTTCCCATATTAGCGGCAGCCTTGGAAAAAGAACGCCTGCCTCGCCCCACCTGAAAAGCGAGCTTGCCATCGTCGCGGGTATCGCGAAGGCCGCTCTCGATCCAAACCCGAAGATTCGGTGGGACGACTGGACGGGAGACTATGGCCTCGTCCGTGACCTGATCGAGTTCACCTATCCGAAGGATTTCAAGGACTACAACCAAAGGCTCTTCCAGCCGGGCGGCTTTTATCGGGGCAACAGCGCCCATGATCGTGTCTGGAACACCGAAGAGAAGAAGGCGGTTTTCACAACGCCCGACCGCCTCAATGCGCTATCATTCAAAGACGAACCGGGTCGGTTCAGGCTGATCACCATTCGATCGAACGATCAGTTCAACACGACCATCTACGGCTATTCCGATCGGTTCCGGGGTATCGAGGGTACACGCGACGTCGTGCTCATGTGCGAGGACGATGTCGCCGATGCAGGATTGCAGCCCGGACAGACCGTTACGCTTGTCAGCGATTTCGGCGATGGAAAGCGACGCGAACTCGGCGGGCTCGTCGTGACGCTCCACGACCTCCCCCCAGGCACGATCGCTGCCTATTATCCGGAATGCAACGTGCTCAATGCCATCGACCATCACGACGAACTGTCGAAGACGCCAGCATCGAAGGGAATCCCTGTCAGGATTCGAGGTTAGGTCGCCCGCCCCAGGAATGTGTATGCTGTTTCGTCATGCTCATATTTAGTTCTCAAGCTGCCTGTCGTCTCAATGGACGCTCGGCGTCTTCATCACGGTCGCAAAGTCCTCGGCGACCAGTTCGCTGACGGCGATCAGGACTTCCTCACGCGAAAATCCCGTCCGTAAAGCACTCAGGATCAAGTCCTGCAATTCCGGCTCGATGACGTCACGGCAATCCTCCAGGCGCTCTTCGGAGATCGTTATGCTGGTGAGCTCTTCCATCTTTATCCTTTCAAACAATGCCGCTCCGCCCAAAGCGGAGCGACGAGATTAGTTCTAGCGAACGGGAGCTTTGCGCTTCGGCGCGGCGATCAACCCTTCCCGTTGCAACTTTTTGCGTGCGGCCTTGCGATGACGGCTGATCGCCTGCGCCTTTTCCCGAACGCGACGTTCGGACGGCTTTTCATAGGCGCGCCGTTCCTTCATTTCCCGAAACAGCCCTTCGCGCTGCATCTTCTTCTTCAGCACCCTAAGGGCCTGGTCGACATTGTTGTCTCTGACGAGCACTTGCATCGAATTCTCCTTCTTTCTTGTTTGAGGTGCCACCGGTCAGCCGAGCTGCTCGGCGATGAGCTCCTGCAGTTCACGACGGGTGAGGAGACAGGGGGATATTTTCCTGTTCATGGTCGGCGGCACGACGGTCTCATCGCGCTCACGCGGCTTCACGACCGCGGGTGCGGCAGTGATCTTTGTGTTATTCAATATGTTTCCTTGCCTGCCAGTCAGCAGACGTCATCAGGTTGATTGGAGAATTACCCGTCGCGAAACGTTCGGTGGGCGCACATTTGCCTTGTAGCCAATCACAGCGACAAGCCTACGGGTGTCTAGCAAGTCATCCATATGGGCACTCACAGGGAACATTGCAATCGTTACCGCAAAGTGCCTCTACGCAGTAGGGAAAACGGAAAGAGGGCTTCAACAGTTTGGTCGAATCCCTCGTTGGGCGCAGCCGTCTCGGGGTTCTCGCAATCAGTCGGCAACTTTCAGGACCACCTTGCCGCGGATATGGTTTTCCTTCAGGGCCGTTTGGGCTTGTCCAACTTCGCTAAGCTTAAATGTGCCGGCGACCACGACCTTGACCTTGCCTTGATCGATCAATTCCGCGATTTCCTGTAACTGGCTGCCGTTTGGTTGCGCCGTGTATCTGCCCACGCGAATGCTCAATTCCGCGGCGCGGGCCTTATCCGGCTCCTTCAGTGTCGAAATAAGCGCACCTCCCGGCTTGACCACATCGAAGCTGCGATCCTGTGTCTCCCCACCAATCAGGTCGAACACCAGATCCACCGGCTCGATCACGTCCTCGAATTTTTCGGACTTGTAGTCTATCACCAGATCGGCCCCGAGGTCGCTTACGAATTCCCTGTCGGCGGTGGATACGGTGGTTGCGACCCAGGCGCCCTTGTCCTTGGCGAGCTGGATGGCGAAATGACCGACACCGCCAGCACCGCCATGGATGAGAACACGTTTGCCCGAGCGAAGACCGCCGTGATCGAAGAGACCCTGCCACGCGGTGATCCCGGCAAGCGGCACGGCGGCCGCGCCGACCGCATCCAGCGATTTTGGCATGGTGGCCACCTCGTCTGCTCTGGCCAGTACAAATTCCTCGTACCCCCCGTGATCCGGGGAGAGAAATGCAAAGACGTCATCGCCGATGAGGAAGCTTGATACGTTGTCGCCAGCGGCCGCGATTTGTCCGCTGACGTCGCGGCCGAGCACATAAGGCAAGTCCTTTTCAGTGACGACCGGATACTTGCCCTCACGCATCTTCGCATCGACGGGATTGACGCTTGCGGCAAGGACTTTGATGAGAACTTCGTTCGCGGACGGGATGGGACGATCGATCTCCTCGATCGTCATGACCTCCGGTCCGCCGAAGCGATGAATGCGAACAGCCTGCATGATGATGAAACTCCTGTGATGTCCGGGATCCCTGCTTTCTAGTGCGGAAACAGCGCTGCAGAACGATTGTTCCCTGGCTGTTGTCGACTCTGTCTTCCGACCGCGCGTTGGCACCGCGCCATCGGAACATTGTCGCTGCAAAGAGGTTTTGGCTCGGCAACCCGCTAACCGGAGCTTTAACATGATGAAGAAGACCATCGCCTTTGCTGGCCTCGCCCTTTTGATCGCGGCCCCTGTATTTGCTCAATCCGCAGCAGAAAAGACCGGCGTCAATTCGGTTCTCGGCATGGCGCCGAAGACGCAGGACTTCGTGTCCGAGGCAGCCACAAGCGACATGTTCGAAATCTCATCCAGCAAGCTCGCCCTTGAACGTTCCGATGCCGCCACCAAGACCTTCGCCCAGCAGATGATTGCCGACCATGAGAAGACGACCGGCGAACTCAAGGGGCTGGTGTCGAGCGGCAAAGTTCAGGCGACGATTCCGACAGCGATGACATCCTCGCAACAGGACATGTTGAACAAGTTGAAGAGCCTGCAGGGCGCGGACTTCACCAAGCAGTACCACTCCGACCAGGAAAGCGCCCACAAGGACGCCGTCGATCTATTCAAACGCTATGGGGATGGCGGCGACAACGCGGAGCTGAAGGCCTGGGCCGCAAGCACCCGCCCGGCGCTTGAGCATCACCTGCAGATGGCCACAGATCTGAACAAATGATGGATCTCGGCTGAGCACTTCTTTCACGACAACAATGGAGAGAGACATGACCTTGGAAGGCAAAAAGATCGCAATCCTGCTCGCCCCCCGCGGCACCGAGGAGCCGGAATTCGTGCAGCCGAAAAAGGCCGTCGAGGATGCCGGAGCGACGGTCGTTGTCGTTGGTCTTGAGGCAGGCGAAGCCCAGGCCGTCAACAACGATCTCGACCCCGGATCGACGTTTTCGATCGACAAGGCCATTGCCGATGTTTCGGCTACGGAGTTCGACGGCCTGGTCATTCCGGGCGGTAGCGTCGGCGCCGACAAGTTGCGTGGCGACAAGAAGATCGTTTCTTTCGTGCACGACTTCTTCGCGCAGCAAAAGCCGGTCGGCGTCATCTGTCACGGGCCATGGGTTCTGGTGGAAGCCGATGTCGTCAAGGGCCGCACGCTCACCTCCTACCCGACCGTCTCCACCGATATCCGCAACGCCGGCGGAAACTGGGTCGACAAGGAGGTGGTCACGGACAAGGGCCTCGTGACCAGCCGCAACCCGAAGGATCTTCCAGCCTTCTGCGCCAAGATAGTCGAGGAGTTCGCCGAAGGACGGCACCAAGCCCCGGCCCGCAGCGCCTGATCGCAAAGCCCCCCGGACGCATCGGAAGCGTCCGGCTTCCACCGTAGACCCCAAGGAGAAGAGATATGACCAATTATCCGAGCCCGCCATTTGACACGCCGCGCCAGCCGATGCCGGGCATAACGAATGTGATGTCCCCGCTACCCGATCATGGCGAAGAGACCTATCGAGGCTCCGGACGGCTGAACGGCAAGAAGGCAGTCATCACAGGCGGCGATAGCGGCATCGGGCGCGCCGTTGCGATCGCCTTCGCCCGCGAGGGAGCGGACGTGCTCATTGCATATCTTAAAGAGGACAGTGACGCGGAGCAGACGAAATCCTGGGTTGAGAAGGCCGGGCGTAAAGCAGTGCTCGTTTCGGGTGACATCCAGAAGTCCGATCACTGCCGTCACATCATCGACACGGCCGTGGCGGAGCTCGGCGGCATAGACATACTTGTTAACAATGCTGCCCATCAGGCGAGCTTTTCCGATATCGGGGACATTTCAGACGAGGAATGGGAGCTGACATTCCGAACGAACATCCATGCGATGTTCTATCTGACGAAAGCCGCGGTCGAGCATATGAGGCCCGGTAGTGCCATCATCAACACGGCTTCCATCAACGCCGACAGCCCAAGCCCGCATCTCCTCGCGTATGCGACGACCAAGGGAGCGATTCAGAACTTCACGGCGGGTCTCGCGCAGATGCTGGCGGATAAAGGCATCCGGGCAAACGCAGTCGCTCCCGGCCCCATCTGGACCCCGCTCATTCCGTCGACCATGCCCGAAGAAAACGTCAAGAACTTCGGCAAGCAGGTTCCGATGAAGCGCCCGGGACAGCCAGCCGAGCTTGCGACATCGTACGTCATGTTGGCGGACCCGCTCTCCAGCTACGTGTCCGGCGCGACGATTGCAGTTACGGGCGGGAAGCCAATCCTCTGAGGGGAACGGAGACGCGCGCTCGCATCGACGATTGCGAAGCCTTTCCGGGCGGCGACGGAGACTTCCTCTTCAACCCAGTGAAGTGGATATCGAGCATGGGACTGCGAAGGGCGCGGTTGTGGCGTGGGCGTCTGGTTCGGTTAACGCGATCATCCTTTTGGATTAGCGTCGGAGGCCACTGGCAAAGGCACAGGGCTACGAGGTCGACAATCTGGTCTGCGCCGGTGACCTTCCGCAAGGCCGGCCGACGCCGATGAACATGTACAAATGCTTCCTCGATCTCGGCGTCTGGCCGGCCCATGCCGTCGTCAAAGTCGACGACACCGGCGTCGGTATCGACGAAGGCGTGGCGGCCGGATGCTGGACGGTCGGCGTCGCGCTCAGCGGTAACGAAGCCGGCTTGACGCCGAGCGAACTCGCGGCCCAGTCACCAGATCAACGCTCCGAAGTCTGCAGCCGCGCTTCTGCCGCCCTGAAAGAACGAGGAGCCCATTACATCATCGACACAGTCGCCGATCTGCTCCCCGTCATTGAGGAAATCGAAAGCCGGCTTAGCAAAGGCGAGCGGCCCTGACATTGGCGATTTCGCCGGAGTTGGATGCATCCAGGGCGAAGCAGTCGTGCTGGATTGTGCGTCTGATCATCTTTGTATCCGATTAGCGATTATTTCGCCCGCTCCCATAGATGACAAGAAATGCCTCGACCGAGGCATCCGCATGCCGTTCAAGTTCTGCCTTTGAACGAGGCTTGCTGTTTCCGGTAAACATTGCCTCGTTCATGGGGATCCAAAGCAGCATTCCGAAAAAGTGACTGGCTGCCAAATGGGGGTCACTGGTTTGCATCAGCCCGCGACTTGTGAGCTTTTCAAAGCAGGATGCCATTGAAGCCAGCATCCGCTCGAAGCCCTTTTGGTACCAGCTGCGACCGAGTTGAGGCATGCGATCGGCATTGGCGATGATCAAACGCCGCAGCTTCAGCAATTCGTCATCCATCAGCATCGCCATCAAGCGTCGGGCGAGCTGATGCAGGCCGCCTTCCATATAGGTCACTTCGGACAGCAGTGTTGTCACGACCTCGACGACATCGTTGGTTTGGGTCGCCGTCGATTGAACGACCTCGCTGAAAAGCGTCTCCTTATCTCTGAAATGCTTGTAGATGGTCTGTTTGGAGACGCCGGCATTGGTGGCGATTTCCTCCATACTCGTTCCATCATAACCCTTGCTGACAAAGGCTAGCGTAGCTGCCTGGATGATCTCGCGGTCCTTACGTGCGGATCTGGTTTCATTCTCGATTTTCATGAAATCCTTCGACCGGTACTAGACAGTACCGTACTCTAATGTTAGTCGTGCGACACGGTACTGGACTGACCAGTACTCGTCAACAGATCACAAGGAATAGACAGATGACCAAGATGATCTTCGTGAATCTTCCGGTTCGCGATCTTGCTAAATCGACAGCGTTTTATGAAGCGGTAGGAGGAACCAAAAACCCGCAGTTCTCGGATGAGACTGCCTCATGCATGGTGTTTTCCGAGACGATTTACGCAATGCTGCTGACGCATGACAAATACAAGATGTTCACTGAGCGGCCGATTGCCGACACCAAAAAATCCAGCGCGGTATTGCTTGCCCTCACGGTCGAAAATCGCGATGACGTGGATAATGTCGTTGATCAAGCCGTCAAGGCCGGCGGCATTGCCGATCCTAATCCCAAGCAGGATCATGGTTTCATGTACGGCCGCAGCTTCGAAGACCCGGATGGCCATGTATGGGAACTGATCTGGATGGCAGGAGCGCCGGCTGAATAATCGCCTGATGAGATCGCCAATCGAACCGAAGCTTCCCGCTTCGGTTCGCAATTGATGCCTCTCCTCACTATTCCTTGATCGAGCTTTGATTGGCGCAGCCGAAACGCTCCGCTAGAATGGCTTTGTTTATTTAGGATCGATTTCGACGATCTCATCGCTATTCGGTCGGCCGCACAATTTAATTTAACGGCCTGCCGATTGGCGGCCATCGGGGAGGAATACCATGGGTCCCACCTATTTTCGCAAGACTGCCCTCATGCTTGCGAGCGGCGCCCTCGTTGCGCTCACAACAATTCATGGTGCCAGTGCCGCAGACAGAATTCGCATGCATGGCACAGTTGAAAGCCTCGACGGCGACACGCTGAAGATCAAGAGCCCCGATGGCAAGGACGTGACGGTCACGATGAAGTCCGGCATGAACGTCCTTGGGGTCAAGAACGCCTCTGCCGCTGACATCAAGCCGGGCGACTTTGTCGGTGTCGGCTCGCAGCCGACCGCCAGCGGCGTCAACGGTGCGGTTCAGGTGGTCATCTTCCCGGCTTCGATGAAGGGTACGGGCGAAGGTGACCGTCCCTGGGACGTCAAGCCAAACGGCTCGATGACTAACGCCACCGTTGCGAACGCCGTCAAGGACGTAAACGGCCCCACCCTGACGCTCGCCTACAAGGGCGGAGAGCGCAAGATCAGCATTCCTGATGGCACGAAGATCGTCGCACTCGCCCCGACGACCAAAGACGACCTGAAGGCCGGTGCCGGTGTCTCCGTACAGGGCGTCATGAGCGGCGATAACATGGTCGCAGCAGACCGCGTTTCCGTGGGTCTCGATGGCGCGACGCCACCCAATTGATCTCTGGGCCAGCCACGGTCAACGGACCCTCGGTTATAGGCCGAGGGTCTTCCTTTGCGCGATGCGCCAGGCCCGCGGCGTCTCTCCGGTCTCCTTCAGGAAAAAGCGGGAGAAATAAGCCGGATCAGCAAAGCCGAAACGATCACCGATCTCCTGCACGCTTGCGAAGGTGAAAACCAGCTCCCGCTTTGCTTCGTCGATAAGCTTGCGGGTAATCAGTTCATGCGTCCCCTGCCCGGTCATCGACCGGACGATGCGATTGAGATGCGTGGGTGAGATGCCGAGCGCTTCGGCATAAAAGGAGGCGGGCTTTCGGGATCGAAAGTGCCGCTGGATGAGATCGTTCAGAAGTTCGATCCGCCGCTCGTTCTCCCGCGCCGAGCCTTGGCTTTCCCCTTCCTGCGACGACAGGCGAAAGGTTAGTTGCAGGGCCGATGTCAGATAGGCGTCCAGCAGATCATTGCGCCCTTGGCGGCGCTCGTCGAAGGTCCGCCCGAGACGGCGAAGCGTCATGGCGATATAGGCCGCGTCTTCATTGCTGGGATCAAGCCATGTCACATGCGGCTCGGCGAGCCATTCGCCGAAACGGCTCGCGTCACCCGGTATCGTCTTCAAACTGGAAAGCAATGTGGTGACGACGAGACCGTCGATATCCTTCGAAAAGCGAAATCCATGATTCAAGCCCGGCGGAACCGTCACGACGGAATGCGGACGGATGGCCTGCCTGTTGTCACCGAAGACGACATCGCCTGCACCGGCGCTGATGTAGAGAATCTGAAAGAAGCGCTCATGGCGATGGAGCCGGATCTCCCAGTGATGAAGCCGGCTCCGCGAGGGAATCGTTTCGCAATGTAGCCAGAGTTCGGTTTTTGCACCGCTGATCTCGCCATAGAGATCATAGGTTGGCACGGAATTCATCGCCTGTACTCCCACCGCGGATGTTCGATTTTTGCAATTTCAGGCGCGAAAAGTCCATTGCTGCGGCCTCCTTCTGCCATCACAATTGCAATAAAAGCAAGCGCGGGAGGAAAGAATGCGCACCCAAGTCGTCATCATCGGGTCCGGTCCCGCGGGGCTTCTGCTTGGTCAGTTGCTGACGGAGGCCGGCATCGACAACGTCATCCTGGATCGCGCCAGCAAGGACCATATCCTCGGCCGTGTCAGGGCCGGCGTATTGGAAGAGGGAACGGTCGGGCTGATGGACCGGGCGAAGGTCGGCAGCCGCATGCATTCCGAAGGCCTGCCCCATAACGGCTTCTCGCTCACCTTCGATGGTCGCGACCATCGCATCGATCTCCATGAGCTTACCGGCGGCAAGCGCGTCATGGTGTACGGCCAGACAGAACTGACCCGCGATCTCATGGAACGCAGGGAAGCCGGAAACGCGCCGACGATCTATGACGCCGCCGATACCTGCCCGCACGATTTCGGCGGCGACAGGCCCCATGTCACCTATGTGAAGGACGGCATCTCGCATCGCATCGATTGCGATTTCATCGCCGGCTGCGATGGCTTCCATGGTACCAGCCGCAAGGCAGTTCCCGAGGGCGCGATCAAGACCTTCGAAAAGATCTATCCGTTCGGCTGGCTTGGCATCCTGTCGGAGGTCGCACCCGTCAGCCACGAGTTGATCTATGCCAACCATCCCCGTGGCTTCGCGCTCTGTTCGATGCGATCGATGACCCGCAGCCGCTACTATATCCAGTGCCCGCTGGACGAAAAAATCGAGGATTGGAGCGATGATCGTTTCTGGGATGAGCTTCGCCGGCGCCTGCCTGCCCATCATGCCGAAGCCTTGAAGCCTGCGCCGTCGTTCGAGAAATCGATTGCGCCACTGCGCTCCTTTGTGGCTGAGCCGATGCGCTTCGGCCGTCTCTTTCTCGCCGGCGATGCGGCCCATATCGTCCCGCCGACGGGAGCCAAAGGTCTGAACCTTGCTGCCAGTGACGTTCATTACCTATTTGCTGGCCTGCTCGAGCATTATCGCGACGGATCGGATGCCGCACTCGACGCCTATTCCGCCCGGGCGCTCGCCCGGGTTTGGAAGGCCGTTCGCTTCTCCTGGTGGATGACGACCATGATGCATCGTTTTCCCGACACGAGCGATTTCGACCAGAAGATCCAGGAGGCTGAACTCGACTATCTCACTCATTCGAGGGCTGCTTCGACCGCGCTGGCGGAAAACTACGTGGGGCTGCCCTACTGAAAAGGAGCCGATGCCTTTCATGGGCTTCCCTCCCCTGGCGGCGCGCTTCAGGGCTAAAGCCTCTTCGATATTTCCTCGGCCGCCTGGCGGATCGTCTGCGTGAGGATGGACAGCGGCAGCGAGGGAATGGCGTCAGTGCGCATCGTCAAACCTACCGGACCCTTCGTCTCGCTGGTGTCGATCGGCAAGGCTTTCAGCAATCCGTCGTCGATATCGCCGGCCACTACGCCTGCTGAAATGATCCAGATGGCATCGCTAGACCGGACGAAGGCGCGTCCGAAGGAATCTGAGACGGTCTCGATCTGGCTCAGCAGGTTGGCAACGCCGTTTGCAATCAGGAAGCTTTCGACAAAAGGCCGAATGATCGAGGCCCGCGTCGGCATCAGAACGGTATAGCGTCCGAGATCGGAAAACAGCGACCGGCCAGCTTCGAGAAGCGGATGACCCGAGCGCACGACGAAAACGACCTGCTCGGAATAGAGATACTCAAAGGAGAAACCGCTCATTTTGTCTGCTGCCGCCAGACGCCCGACGACCAGATCGAGATCGCCGACCCGAAGCTGCTCCAGGAGCACCGCATTCTCGCCTGTCACAACCTTGATCCGGCTCCACGTATCCTCCTTGAGAAACAGCTCCATCGCCCGCGGCATGATGCGCGTCGAAACGGTTGGCAAGGCGCCGATGCGGATTGGCGGCGCTTCGCCGAAGCGCTCCTGGCTGACGGAATCGAGCCCTTGGCGCAGCGCGCTCAGGGCCGCGCCGGCGTGGCGAAGGAAGACCTCGCCATAGCGCGTGATCCGGATGCCGCGGCCGTCGCGTTCGAGGACAGCCACGCCCAACGCCTCCTCCAGCTCGCGAATGGTCTTTGTCACCGCAGGCTGGCTGACATGCAGGAGATCGGCGGCCTTCTGCACGCTCTTCTGGCGCGCAACCTCGACAAAGGTCTGCAGATGGCGAAACTTTATGCGGCTATCCAGCATCGCAAAACATAACCTATCAGTTATCAAAGCGTCAGAAAATATCATTTTACCTAACCAGATGAAACTGCCAGTCTCGGCAAGAGGAGATTTTCAAGTGCAATTTGCCCGGATCAACGATGTCACGATCCACTACCAGCTCATTGGCGGGCCGGCGGATAAGCCCGTCATCGTCTTTTCCAATTCGCTCGGCACGGACTTCCGTATCTGGCGGGACGTTATCGTGCGTCTGGCGGGCGATTTCGCAATCGTGCTCTATGACAAGCGCGGCCACGGGCTTTCCGATGTCGGACAGGTTCCTTGCACGATTGAGGACCATGCCTCCGATCTCGCCGGCCTGCTCGATATGCTCTCGGTCAAGCAGGCGATCATTTGCGGCCTCTCGGTCGGCGGGCTGATCGCCCAGTCGCTCTATCAGGGCCGGCCGGATCTGGTTCGCGCCCTCATCCTTTGCGATACCGCCCATAAGATCGGCACGGCCGAAGCTTGGAATACGCGGATCGCGGCTATCCGCGAAAACGGCATTGCCAGCATCACCGACGGCATCATGGCGCGCTGGTTCACGTCCGCCTTCCGCCGCCCGGAAAACATCGCCTATGCCGGCTATTGCAACATGCTCGAGCGCCAGCCGGTGGAGGGATATATCGCCACCTGCGAGGCGGTCCGCGACGCCGACTTTACCGAGGCCGCCACAAAGATTGCGGTTCCCACGATCTGCGTCGTCGGCGATCAGGACGGCTCGACCCCGCCCGACCTCGTGCTTTCCCTGGCGCGGCTCATTCCCGATGCCCGCTACGAAGTCATAAAGGATGCTGGCCACATCCCCTGTGTCGAGCAGCCGGAGGCGCTGACTTCGGTCATTCGCGCCTTCATCGAATTTGCCATGCATGGAGACAAAGGCTCATGAACGAACCCTCGCCCATTTCGGAACGCTACCGCCGCGGCATGGAAACGCGCCGCGCCGTTCTCGGCGACAGCCATGTCGACCGTGCCCAATCGGTATCGACGGATTTCGACCGGCCATTCCAAGAGCTGATCACGGAAAGTGCCTGGGGAACGGTCTGGTCACGGCCCGGCTTGACGAAGCGCGAGCGGTCGATCGTCACGATCGCACTTCTCGCGGCGCTGGGGCAGGACGAAGAAGTGGCGATGCATGTACGCGCAACGGCCAATACGGGTGCCTCGCGAAACGATATCTGCGAGGCGCTGCTTCACGTCGCGATCTATGCCGGCGTGCCGGCCGCCAACCATGCAATCAAGATCGCGAAGCAGGTTTTCGAGCAAATGGACGCCGATCAGACGACCCGAGGCGAGGCATGAGATGAGCGACAGACCGAACCGCAAGCCCGAAACGGGCGCCTTCTTTGCAAGGGATCGCGCATGGCATGCGCCGGCCCTGACACCGGGCTACAAGACCTCGGTACTGCGCTCCCCTCAAAGGGCACTCCTGTCGCTCGACAGCACGATCTCAGAAATCACTGGCCCGGTCTTCGGTCACTCCATGCTGGGCGAGCTGGACAACGACCTCATTCATAATTTCGCCAAGCCGGGCGAAAGCGCGATCGGCGAGCGCATCGTCGTTCATGGCCGCGTACTTGACGAACGCGGCCGGCCAGTGCCGGGCGCTTTGGTAGAATTCTGGCAGGCCAATGCCGGCGGTCGCTATCGCCACAAGAAGGAAACCTATCTCGCCGCCATCGATCCGAATTTCGGCGGCTGCGGCCGCGCCGTGACCGATGAGGATGGACACTATTTCTTCCGCACCGTCCGACCCGGCGCCTATCCCTGGCCGAACGGCGTCAACGACTGGCGTCCTGCCCATATTCATTTCTCGATCTTCGGCCACGGTTTCGCGCAACGGCTGATCACGCAAATGTATTTCGAGGGCGATCCGATGATCTGGAAATGTCCGATCGTCGGCACCATCCCCGACAGGGCCGCCATCGAGCAGCTGATCGCGCCGCTGGACTGGGGCAATACGATCCCCATGGATTCCCGCGCCTACAAATTCGACATCATCCTTCGCGGCCGCCGCTCGACCATGTTCGAAAACAGACCGGAGGGAAACTGATGGCCCAGGAACTCGGCTACCTCAAGGAAACGCCGTCGCAGACGGCCGGCCCCTATGTCCATATCGGCCTGACCCCGAATTTCTGCAATATATCCGGTGTCTACGACAGCGACCTCGGCACTACGATGGTGAACGACAAGACGCTCGGGGAGCGGATCACCGTGACCGGGCGCGTCCTCGACGGCGCCGGCTCCCTCGTGCGAGACGCCGTCATCGAGATCTGGCAGGCCGACAGGTCAGGGCTCTACAATAGCCCATCGGAAATGCGCGGCACCGCCGATCCGAACTTTACCGGATGGGGGCGCTGCCCGACGCGTGCCGAAGATGGCGTCTACAGCTTCGAGACGGTCAAGCCCGGCATCGTGCCCTATAAGGACGGCCGCAGGATGGCCCCGCACATCACCTTCTGGATCGTTGCCCGCGGCATCAATATCGGCCTGCATACGCGCATGTATTTCCCGGAGGAGACAGAAGCGAACGCGGCCGACCCGCTGCTTGCCCGCATCGAACATCGCGAGCGTGTGGCAACGATGATTGCCACGAAGGACGGCGCAACCTATACGTTTGACATTCATCTCCAAGGCGAAAAGGAAACGGTGTTCCTGGACATCTGAAACCCGTCATGAGCGTCTCGCCCTTCGATCATCCCTATTTGTCCGGACTGCTCGGCGACGAGGAGATGAGCATCTATTTTTCTGCGGATGCCGATATCCGCGCCATGCTCTCCTTCGAGGCGGCGCTGGCGAAGGCCGAGGCGCGCAAAGGCGTTATCCCTGAGGGAGCGGCGGCGCGCATCGCAGCGGTCTGTTCGTCCTTCAAGCCGGACATCAGCGCTCTGAAGGCGGGCACGGCATCGGACGGAGTGGTCGTACCCGCATTTGTCAGTCAGCTGCGCGGGGCTGTCGGCGGCGATGAGGCTCGCTTCGTTCATTTCGGCGCGACGAGCCAGGACGTCATCGATACCAGCCTGATGATCCGGCTGAAGGCGGTCTGCTTTCTCCTCTCGGCAAGGCTGTCCGTGCTGGAGGAGATGCTGAAGGAGCTTGAGCGGCAGTTCGGCAAGCACAGGCTGATGGCTCATACGCGCATGCAGGCCGCTATCCCGATGAGCGTTTCGGACCGGCTGCGCGCCTGGAAGAATCCTTTGAGCCGGTACCGCGAGCAGCTTACCAACGAGAGTTTTCCGCTGCAGTTCGGCGGCGCAGCCGGTACGCTCGATCAGCTGGGCGACAAGGCCGCGGCGGTTCGCGCGGCGCTCGCGCAGGAGCTGGACCTCACCGACGCCCGGCAATGGCAGAGCCAACGCGACCGGATTGCCGATTTGGGCGGACTGTTTTCGCTGATATCGGGTAGCCTCGGAAAGATCGGCCAGGATATCGCGCTGATGGCGCAGGGCGGAACGGAGATCGCGCTTTCTGGCGGCGGCCGCTCCTCGGCGATGGCGCATAAGCAGAACCCGGTTGCGGCTGAGACGCTGGTGGCGCTTGCTCGGTTCAATGCGGTCCAGATCTCGGCGCTTCATCAGTCGATGGTTCATGAACAGGAGCGCTCCGGCGCGGCCTGGACCCTGGAATGGCTGGTGCTGCCGCAAATGGCGACCGCGTGCGGCGCGGCGCTGCGACTGGCGCAGGAACTGATAAAGAGCATCATTCGGATCGGAAATGCCGACTAGAAATTTTGCCCTCGGCGGACGGATGATATCGTCACCTGGCCGGCGGTCGGACTATTTGGAGAGGCCTGGACAAAAGAAGAGCCAGTGCCCCGGAGGAGGGAAAATGAAGCGTCTTATCATCGCCGCCGCAGCGGCGCTCGCATTGAGCGGCATCGCCAATGCCGACACGATCAAGGTCGGGGTCATCGGGCCGTTTTCCGGCCCCTTTGCCCTCCAGGGCAAGAACTTCAAGGCCGGCATCGATGCCTATATGGCCATGAATGGCAACAAGGTCGGCAACGACACGGTCGAAATCATCTATCGCGACGTGCCGCAGGCTGATCCCGCCCAATCTAAATCCTCGGCGCAGGAGCTCGTCGTCAAGGAGCATGTACAATATCTCGCCGGCTTCTACTTTACGCCCGATGCGATGGCCGTCACGCCGATCCTGAAGCAGGCCAACGTGCCGATGGTGATCATGAACGCCGCCACCTCGGCGATCGTTGAGAAGAGCCCGCTCGTGGTGCGCACTTCCTTCACGACATGGCAGACCTCGACGCCGATGGCCAAGGTCGCCTTCGACAAGGGCATCAAGAAGGTCATCTCCGTCGTCAGCGACTACGGTCCGGGCATCGATGCGGAAAGCGCCTTCAAGGCCGGCTTCACCGCCGCCGGCGGTCAGGTGGTCGACGCGATCAGGATGCCGCTCTCCACCAATGATTTCAGCCCCATCATGCAGCGTATCAAGGATTCCGGCGCACAGGCGGTCTTCGCCTTCCTGCCATCGGGCCCGACCACGCTCGGCTTCGTCAAGTCCTACAACGAAAACGGCCTGAAGGCGGCTGGCGTGCAACTGATCGCCCCCGGCGACCTGACGCAGGAGAGCGATCTGCCGGCGCTCGGTGACGCGGCACTCGGCATGCAGACGACCTTCCACTACGCCGTCTCGCATGATTCACCGGAAAACAAGGCCTTCGTCGCCGCCGCCGACAAGGCGATCGGCAACCCGGCCGAACTCACCTTCCCGGCGGTAGGCGCCTTCGACGGCATGCATGTCATCTACAAGATGATCGAGGCGACCGGCGGCAAACAGGACGCCCAGAAGGCGGTCGATGCGGTGAAGGGCCTCTCCTGGGTCAGCCCGCGCGGGCCGGTCACGATCGATCCTGACAGCCGCCATATCACGCAGAACATCTATCTGCGCGAGGTCGCCAAGGCCGCCGACGGGACCTATTACAACAAGGAGATCCAGACCTTCGAGAAGCAGGGGGATCCGGGGTTGAAGGCCGGGAAGTGAGATAGAGCGGCGATCGTCGCGGGTGAGCCCCCTCACCCTACCCTCTCCCCAAATGGAGAGCGGGAAACGTCGGTGATTACCGCCAGTTGGGGCGAAAGCCAGAGTCGCGAGTCTCTTCTCCCCATGGGGGGCCGAAGGACAGGTCGAGACCGGTGGGTCGACCCAGGCGGGTGCCGGCAGGCGGATGAGGGGGCCGCGCGGCATCAGGCCCAAGACGCCCGCTCTCGATAAAACAAGGAACACGCTAAACCACATGCAAACTGTCCTCAGCATAGCGGTCGATGCCCTGGCCTACGGCATGGTGCTGTTCGTCATCTCGATTGGGCTGTCTGTCACCATGGGGCTGATGCGTGTGACCAATCTGGCCCATGGCGGATTTGCCATGATCGGCGGCTATATCGCCTCCTATGCGGCGCGCGATCTCGGGCTCGGCTATGGCGTTGCCGTGATCCTCGCCGTCGTCGGCACCATCGTGATCGCCATTCCGATCGAGCGCCTGCTCTATCGCCGGATCTATGGGGCGCCGGAGCTGACGCAGGTGCTGATGACCATCGGCATCACCTTTTGCATCATCGGCATCGCCAACTATGTCTTTGGACCAACCTTAAAAACAATCCCGCTGCCGCCTGAGCTGCAAGGCTCCGTCAATCTTGGCTTCCGCAGCATCGGCACCCAGCGCGTCTTCGCCATCATCAGCGGCCTAATCGTCGCGGCGGTACTCTGGTATGCGATCGAAAAGACCGGCTTCGGCGTGAAATTGCGCGCCTCGGTCGACAATGCCGCAATGGCGGCCGCGCTCGGCGTGCGCACCGAGATCGTCTATGCCGTGAGCTTCGCCATCGCCGTCGGGCTTGCCGCTTTCGGCGGCGTGGTCGGCGCGGAGCTGCTGCCGGTCGAGCCCTATTATGCGCTACGCTATATGGTGACCTTCCTCGTCGTCGTCTCCGTCGGTGGAACCGGCTCCATCCCCGGTGCACTCGCCGCCTGCCTGATTCTCGGCGCAATCGACACGACCGGCCGTTACATCATGCCGGAATACGGAGAATTCTTCTTCTATCTCGCCGTCATCGTGGTGATCTGCCTCTTCCCTGGCGGCCTTGCCGGAAGGGCAAAATGATGGCGCTGACCCTCAACTCCAGCAATGCGGCCGCCTCCCGCCAGCGTCGCTCCATCGGCCACGATCTGATCGCTGTCGTCGTCGTTGCGGCGCTTACAGGCCTCGGCTACCTGCTATTTCCCGACAATCTGGCGCTGTTGACGCGGCTGATCGCGATCGCGCTGCTTGTCCTGTCGCTCGATCTCGTCGTCGGCTATTGCGGTATCGCGACCCTCGGCCATGCCGCCCTTTTCGGCGCCGGCGCCTATGCTGCTGGCATTGCCTCGGCGCATTTCGGCATTACCGATCCATTGCTGATGACGCTGGCCGGCATGGCCGGCGGCGCGATTGCAGGGCTGATCTGCGGCGTGATCATTCTGCGGGCGCATGGCCTGCCGCAGCTCGTTCTCTCCATCGCGCTCGTCTATCTGTTCCATGAATTCGCCAACAAGGCTTCGGATTGGACGGGCGGCAGCGACGGGCTTTCCGGCATTTCCACCGATCCCCTGTTCGGCATTTTCGAATTCGATCTCTATGGACACACCGCCTATCTCTTCGGCGCAGCACTCCTGCTGATCGTCATCCTCCTGCTGCGCCTGCTCGTGCGCTCACCCTTCGGCATGCTCTGCCGCGGCATCAAGGAGGACCCGTTGCGCATCCGCGCCATGGGCGCCTCACCCAAGCTTGCCTTGATCAAAATGTACGTCATTTCAGGCGCGGTCGCCGGCATCGGCGGCGCGCTCAACGCCATCTCGACGCAGGTTGTCGGCCTCGACAGCCTGTCCTTCACGCAATCGGCCGAAGCGTTGGTCATGCTCGTGCTCGGCGGCACGGGATCGCTGTTCGGCGCACTGACGGGAACCATCGTCTTCATGCTGTTTGAGGACTACGTCTCCTCGGTCAATCCCTTCCATTGGCTGACGATCGTCGGCGCGCTGCTGATCGCCGTCGTGTTGTTTGCACCCAAAGGCATCTATGGCACCGCCGCTGCCTACCTGAACGGACGTAGGGAGGCGCCGCGATGAGCGCAGTCTTCGAAGTCAACCGGCTGCGCAAGGCCTTCGGTGGCCTCACAGTCACCAACGACGTCAACCTGTCGATGGCGCCGGGCGATCGCGTCGCCCTGATCGGCCCGAACGGCGCCGGTAAGACCACCTTCGTCAATCTCGTGACCGGCAATCTTCGCCCCGACTCTGGTGAGGTGCGCCTCAATGGGGAGACGGTAACGCGCGTCGATGCGATCGGCCGCGTTCGACGCGGGCTCGTCCGCTCTTTCCAGGTCACGCGGCTGTTTCACGACATGACGCCGGCCGAGCATGTCGGCCTCGCCATCCTGCAGCATTCCGGGCGATCGGGCCGCATGTTCGGCAATTTCCTGGCCATGGGCGACGTCATGGCCGAGGTCGATGGATTGCTTGGCACACTCGGCCTTCGCGAGCTGATGCATCGCAAGGTCGGCGAGATCGCCTATGGCCAGCAAAGGCTGCTCGAGATCGCCGTCGCCATGGCTCTGAAGCCAAAAGTGCTGCTGCTCGACGAACCGGCCGCCGGCGTGCCGCAAAGCGATACGGCGCGCATCGAGCGGGCGCTTGCGGATCTGCCGCCCGATCTCGCCGTGCTGATGATCGAGCACGACATGGACCTCGTCTTCCGCTTCGCCAAGCGCGTCATCGTGCTGGCCGCGGGCACCATCATCTTCGACGGATCACCATCCGACGTTACCCGCGACCAGCGCGTCCGCGAAGCCTATCTGGGGAGCTACGCCAATGCCGGCCACGCCGCTTGAGGTCGACAATCTCTCGGCCGGCTATGGGCCGACGCGGGTGCTGGAGGGCGTCAGCTTCTCCGCGCCGTCGGGCGCCCGCCTTGCCGTGCTCGGCCGCAACGGCATGGGCAAGACGACCCTGCTTGCGACGCTGGCCGGTCAGACCCGGCGCTATAGTGGATCGATCCGTCTCGGCGGCACCGACGTCACCGCCTTTGCAAGCGCAAAACGCGCCCATGGCGGCCTCGGCTACGTGCCCCAGAACAGGGCGATCTTTCCGACGCTGACGGTCGAAGAAAATCTCTTCGTCGGCCTGAAGGGGCGACCGAAAAGCCCGATCAGCGAAGCATACGAGATGTTTCCGCGGCTGCGCGAGCGACGCAAGAACCTCGGAACCCAGCTATCCGGCGGGGAGCAGCAGATGCTTTCGACGGCCCGCACCATTCTCGGACGGCCGAACGTGCTCCTACTCGACGAACCCCTGGAAGGACTGGCGCCCGTCATCTGTGAGGAGCTGATGGCCGCTTTTGCGCAACTCGCCAAGAGCGGCGATATGACGATCCTGCTCGTCGAGCAGCGGATCCAGAGCGCGTTGGATTTCGCCGATCAGGTAATCATCCTCGAACGTGGCCGGCTGGCCTGGAGCGGGACACCGCAAGCACTTTCGGCGGATCGCGATGCAGTCGAACGATTGCTGGGCGTTGGCGGGTTGGAATAGCGGCGCGGGCGGCTTCGAAGCGCCCATCGGGCAGATACAAGGAGTACTTCGCGCAACACGGGAAGTTGATTGGCGTGGAAACCCAATTTCTGGACATCCGGCGCCCCCGAGGCTTAGGTCGGGGTAGTCAACTTCGATATCTACAAATTTCCCAACAATAGAATTTCAGATGACCGAGAGTTATTCAGGCGCCTCCAGCGATTCAGCGACCATGCGTTCGCCGGAGCTCGAGCCGAAAGCCACATCTAAAAACGCGATCTACTCCACATACCTGCCAGCCTTTGTCTTGGCGCTTGGTACGGGGATCGCCGTTCCGGCTATCCCCACTCTGGCGAAATCATTCGGTGTCGAATTCGGCGCGGCAAGTGGCATCATAACAGCATTTCTTCTCGGCAACCTCGTCGGAACCCTCCCCTGCGGCTGGCTCATCGACCACTTCGGCCGGCGCCCGATCATGATCGCTGGTCCCTTGCTGACAGCGCTCATGGCCTTTCTTTGTGCCTTTGCGTTCTCATTCCAGGAGCTTTTGCTCCTGCGCTTCCTGGACGGCTTTGCAGCACAGATGTGGCTGATGGGCCGGCTGGCTGCGATTTCGCAAGGTTCGGCTCCCCGTGAACGCGGCAAGCATGTCAGCTGGATGTTCGGCATGAACAATACAGGCGCGCTTGCCGGCCCCATCATGGGGGGCATGATAACGAGCATTTGGGGGGCGCGGTCACCCTTCATTGTTTTCGGTGCCCTTGCGCTCGTCTCGCTTCTTCCTACCCTATTTTTCGCTGATGCCGGGGGACGCCGAACGATTTTAAAGTCTTCCGAAAAAAGTGCTGCGACCGGCATTTCGTGGAAAGAGATTATTCTTCCCCGTTTGCCCTACTTTGGCGTCGCATTGTTCGCCGGCCTGACCAGGGGACCTATTTTTGCCGATCTCCTGCATCTTTACGCAGCCTTCGCCTACCATCTGGGTCCGCAGCAGATCGGGTATCTGGCGACCGGAGCGGCCTTGCTGGCATGGCCGATCGGCTTTCTTGCCGGGTGGATGATGGATCGTTACGGCCGACTGCGGACGATGATCCCCGGTTTCGGAGGGGTTGCACTTTCCATGGCCGCACTCGGCGTATCCACCGGGATGGGGCTGGGGCTGGATTGGTATATCGTCCTGTTTTTTATCGCTGTTATTCTGCAGGCGCTAACGGGAGGCTCAATCCAGACCGTCGGCGCCGATGTCGCGCCCCCGGAAGCGCGGGGACGATTTCTTGGGGTATGGCGCTTTGTCGGCCAGGGCGGCGCGACACTCAGCCCGATGCTTTTCGTAACGTTGGCACGGTTGGACTACGGGGCGTCCTTCCTGTTCATATCGATATGCGCAGTGGCCGTGGTCGGCCTGCTGATTAAGTACGTTCCCGAGACACGCGAATAGAAGCGGGTTGCGAGTTTCGCGCAACCCCGCTCCTTCCTGCCTTTCCGTGATACCTCGGAAAGCACCTCAATTGCGGACGAGCGTGCAATGTTCCGGCTGGATGTCGACGAAGATCTTCTCGCCGATCGGCGTGCGGAGCGAGGGATGAGCACGCGAGAGAAGCTTGATACCCCCGAGATCGATCTGGAAGTCAACAAATTCGCCGAGGAACAGCTTGCTGTCGACGCTGCCTTGCAACAGATGACCGGTGGCGTCGCGCTCCACGTGCTCCAGCAGGCGCACGTTTTCCGGGCGGATGGAAAGGCTGATCTTGTCGCCCGCTTTCAGAGCATCATTATTCAGGACACGGAGCGTGCCGACCTGGCTGTCGACCACCCAAGCGTCGCTCTCAGAGTCGCGTCCCCGCACGGTGGCGTCTACAAAATTGGTCGTGCCGACAAAATCGGCCGCGAAGTGCGACGCCGGCTTCTCGTAGATCTCACGCGGCGTGCCGAGCTGGACGATCCGACCGCTGCTCATGAGAGCGATCTGATGAGACAGAGCCAACGCTTCCTGCTGATCGTGCGTCACATAGATCGTCGTGAGGCTGAGTTCTCGCTGCAGCCGCTTGAGCTCGAAGCGCATCTTGTCGCGCAACTTGGCATCGAGGTTGGAAAGCGGTTCGTCGAGCAGCAGCAATCGCGGCTCCATGATCAGCGCGCGTGCGAGAGCAAGACGCTGTTGCTGGCCTCCGGAAAGCTTTGTCGCCTCTCGGCCTGAAAAATTTTCGAGCGCGACGACCGACAGGACGCGACCCACCTTCTCGTCGATCTCCTGCTTGCTGAAGCGCTTTCGCCCGACGCGCAGCGGAAAAGCGGCGTTCTCAAAGACGCTCATATGCGGCCAGATGGCATAGCTCTGGAATACCATTCCGAAGTTGCGCTTGTTGGGCGTCACGAAAACCTTGCGACTGGAAGAATAGACGATCGAATTGCCGACCGCGATCGTGCCGCCGACCGGTCGCTCGAGACCGGCAATGGATCGCAGAGTGGTCGTCTTGCCGCAGCCGCTCGGGCCGAGCAATGTGAAGAGCTTGCCTTCGGGAATTTCGAAGGCAACGTCCTGGGCGGCCTTGACGACGTTTCCGTTCTTGTCGGGATATTCGGTGCAGAGTTCTCTGACGGAAAGCATGGCGATTTCTTCTCCTGGCGGATCGTGTGCCGGTGGATCGGAACCGGCACACCCGAAAGTGTGGATCATCAATGGTCTTACGGCCGGAAGGCGATGCTCCTCCCCTTCCGGCCCGCTGCATTATTTCTGCTGCTGGAGGACGATCTTCTCGAAGAGGTCCTGCCACTTCTTGCCTTCGTCGAGAACGACCTTGGAATCGATGACGTCGAGGCTGACGCCCTTCGGCAGCGGGAACAGAGTAAGGTTGGTTGCCGTGAAGCCCCGCTTGACGAGGATCGCCTGCGCATCGGTCATTTCGAATTCCTGGAGGAGCAGCGCGGCGTTCGGGTGCGTCGCATGGGCGGAGACGCCGATGCCGTTGACGCGCGAAGGGATCGGCGAGATGCCGAACCAGTCGACGGGCGCTCCATCCGCCTTCAACTGCTGCGCCTTATATTCGTAGACCGTCATCGAGAGCGGCACTTCGCCGGAAGCGACCAGATTGGTCAGCAGCGTATGGCCGGAACGCACAGAGAGGCCGTTCGTGCTGACGAGCTTGCGGAAGAAATCAAGGCCTTCCTGTTCCGAGGGGAAGCGCTTTACGATTGCAGCCATCCAGTCGTAATCCTCGGCCTCGACGCCGAGCTTGCCCTTCCATTGCGGATCGAGGAAATCCGTCCACGTCTTGGGAACGGAAGAGGCGTCCACGAGATTGGTGTTGTAGGCCGAGGTCATGACGTTGAGGCGCGTGCCCACCCAGTTATTGTGATCCTGGACCGCCTGCGGCATCAGCTGCTTGAACGTGGGGCTGGATACCGGCTGCAGCATCTGTTCGCGTGTCAGTGCTTCCAATCCGGGACCGTCGGTTTCGTAGACGTCGGCGGTGTAGCGACCGGCCTTGGTTTCGGTCACGCCGCGGGTCAGCAGGTCTTCCGAGCTTCCGCGCCAGACGTCGACCTTGATGCCATACTTCTTGGTGAAGGCGTCGGTAATCGCATTGATGTCGTCCACGGGCGTCGATGTGTAGATCGTCAGCGTCCCCTCTTGCTTGGCGCCGGCAATCAGCTTCTCCATCCGGTCCGCGCCATCATATTTGGCAAGATCGGCTATGGTGGATTGGGCGAAAGCCGGGGCTGCCGCAGCCAGCGAAACAAGCGCTGCAGCTGCGAGGCGGAGCGTGTAGCGGGTGGAACGCCTGTCGGTCCGGGTAGAATGCATGGTCATGTCCTCCTTTTGTTGTGTAGTCACCAGATGCGGGGCTTTCTGCCGCATCGCCTCTCTCTGCTCGCCACTTTGCCGGCGGCGAGCTCCTCCTGATTGGGCGGCATGCGTATGCGAGGTCGGCCTGTTCCTTGCCAGCCGTCGTCCCGGTCGCCGCCGGGACGACGGCTGATGGGGCTTTGCGCAGATCAGCGTTCGCTGACCCCGAAACGGCGGCCGACGAGCTGGGCGATCATGACGATGACGAAGAGCGCGGCGATCAGCATGACGCCGAATGCCGAAAGCTCGACATACTGGCCGTTCTGCCAGAGCTCCCAGATGACGATCGACACGACTTCCGAGCCGGAGCTGTAAAGAAGCACCGAGCTTGACAGTTCGCGTACTGACACGACGACCACGTAGATCCAGCCGGCAAGCAAGCCGGGCTTCAGCAACGGCAAAAGGATGCGCCAGAAGGTCGTGAGCCAGCCCGCTCCGCTCATCGCTGCCGACTCCTCGAGTTCGCGGTGGATCTGCAGCATCGACGTCATGTTGTAACGCATGCCGTAGGGCATGAAGCGCGTGACGTAGGCGATCAGCATGATCCACAGCGTCCCGTAGATCCCGATGTCGAGATAGAGGTAGCAGATCATCACCGACAGACCGAGGACGAGGCCGGGGAAGACCATCGGCAGCGAGGTGAGATTGTCGAGCAGCCAACGTCCTGGAAGCTTCGTCCTGACGACGATCCAACAGATGATCGAGGTCATCAGCATGACGATGAAGGCGGATCCCAGCGAGAGGAGCAGGCTATTGAAGACCGCGCGATCGACCGTCGGGTAGTTGATCATCTTGATATAGGCGGCGAAGGAGACGTTCTTCAGTGCCGCCCAGCTGGGCACGCTGTAATATTTCTGCAGCGACGACCACAGCAATACGAGGAAGGGCAACACCACGACCAGGAGCATATAGAAGACGAGCACGCAGCCAGCGGGAACCCGCCACGCGCCGAGATCCATCGGGCGCGGCCGAAAACCCTTGCCCGTAACGGTGGAGTAGCGACTGCCCCGGGCGCTCAGGCGGGATTGGAAGTAGATGCCGATAGAGGCGATGGCGAGAAGCGTAATCGCGTAAGCGGAAGCCAGCCCGACATTGCTCGGATATTCGTGGATCGCCTTGTAGATCGACGAGGTGAAGACCTGGATGCCAACGGGAAGTCCGAGCAGCGCCGGCGCCTCGAAGGACTCGAGCGACCGCACGAAAAGGATCAGGAAGGAGCCGAGAACCGCCGGCCAGGCCAGCCTGAAGGTGATGCGCATCGCGATCTGGCGAATGGAGGCGCCGCTCATCATTGCGGATTCCTCAAGCGACGGGTCCATGGCACGAAACGCCGCCGACATCAGCAGGAAGGCGATCGGCGAATAATGCAGCCCGTCCACCCAGATCATCCCGCTCATCGAATAGATGTTGAGGATCGGCTCCTTGATGCCGAACATGCTGCGGGCGAGCAGGTTGAAAATGCCGATCTTCGGGCTTGCCAGCATGATCCAGGCAACGGTGAAGAGGATGCTCGGGATGACCAGCGGCACGATCGAGGCGGCGTAGAACAGCATCTTGAACGGCGTATTCGTCCGCTCGTTCAGCCAGGCGAAGAAGCCGCCGACAACCAGCGACAGCGTGGCCGTGCCCGAGGCGAAGATCAACGAATTGACGAAGAGGCGGAACGTCTCAGGATTGGAATAGGCCTCTACATAATTGCCAAAAGTGGCAACGGCAGGCGAGGTCGCGGTGCCCGGCGTGAAAAAGCTCTGCCAGATGAGAAAGACGAGCGGCACAAGCGCGAGCCACGCGATAACAGCGACGACAATACCGATGACGATCCATTTAGCGTCGAAGCGTGGACCGTTCAGCGGAACCGTCTCCTCTGCATATTCCTGTTGCACCGTCATTCACTTCCTCCTGGTACATGTCTTTTGGCCGACGCCTCCAAGGCGACGGCGGCGGCTATGGATGCCTGTCGCGTCGCTTCGGATGGCCCCGCGGCCTGCGCGCCGTTCACAGGCGCATAAGCCTGCGAGCGGCCGCAGCCACTGTCGCGACGACGGCCATCATGGCCGTGGCGACGTTCATGGTTGTGCGGATGATCAAAAGGCAGGACGCGAGGCTTCCATTCCCGATAAAGCCGACAGCTCGGCCCGGCCGCCCACATCTCAGCTTTCAACGAAGCCAGCGGCAGTACCGATGATGTAGGTATAGCGGGCGCGGCTGTTGGTGCAGCCACCAATGGGTTCCTCACAAGTCTCCTCCTCCTGAGACGAATTCCGCTCGCGCCTCACCCCGCAAGCGGAGTATGGCTGCCGTCCGATGTCGCGCATCGGGCTGCGAGTTGAGGAAACCTATGGCTACGCGGATTGCCTGTCCAAGATAATAGGATTTAGCAAGCCCTAAGTTTTTCGCGGTAGCAGCCCCAATAGCTGCTGCTGCAGGCGCGGCGAATTATCGGGTGACCGAAGGATGCGCATTCCGCCGATCACCCGGGATCCAAGCAGCAGTTTGACCTCTCGGATGATCGCAATCGCCCGGAGGCCCCGTCGTGGAAGCAACCCGGTCTCGGGCTCAGTGGCCCGTAGCGACCGCGGCAAGTGTGGCGGCATCTTCCGGTGCCTGGTTACCGCGCCAGACGACATGCATGTCGGGCCGCAGAAGCAGAAGGTCATGGCTGTAGACCTGGCGGGCCTGTTCGGAGGCGATATCGAGGACATCAAACGGTGCGCCAATCGAACGGAAGGCCTTCTCGATGCCTGATGTATCGGCCTGTGTATTGCCGAGCCGCAGCAGCGTATAGCCGGATTTGATCCTGTCCTGGACCGGCTCGCCGGGAGCAAGCCACACATGCGGCAGGCGCGCGCCGGGCCATGTGGTCGGCACATAGTCGCGGAAGAGATGCTCCGGTCCGCCCGGCTCCTCCCAGATGATTGGCGAGCCCACGTAGCGATAGCCGAGTTCGGCGCCGATCATCTCGTTGGTCTTGCGCTGCTCGATATCGGCAATGCGGGCAAGATTGTCGCGTGTCGCCTGCCCTTCGGGCGTATCCTCGGTGATATCGGGCCGATATTGCGAGCGCCACTTGCGCCGGCCGAGCGAGGCATAGCGCGAAGCGCCGACATTGCGATCGCCGACCTGACGGCGCTCGATCTCGTAGGAGCGCAACAGGTTCGCCCCACCCCACCCCTGCAGGGTGGCCGCCAGTTTCCAGCCGAGATCGACCGCGTCGCCGACGCCCGTATTCATGCCGAGACCACCCGTCGGTATGACGAGATGGGCGGAATCGCCCGCGAGAAACACGCGGCCGGTGCCATAGCTGTCGGCCAGCAACAGGTTCTGCTTCCATTGACCGACATAAAGCATCTCGTAATCGACAGGCACGCCGACGGCCTTTTCGAACTGGGCCGCCATGTCCTCGTCCTTTTCCACGACGGCATGCAGCGTCCAGTGGTTCGTGGAGTCCTGCATGATGAGGAAAGTGGCCTGCCCATCGGCGACGTGGTAGTGCCGCCCCCTGCCCGCGCCGGGACCGATCGGGATCTTGTCGTAGAGATCGGGGCTATAGTAAAGGGCCTGGCGCAATTGCAGCAGATTGCCCTCTCCGCGAAGCTTGATGCCGAGCTGCTTGCGCACCGGACTTGCGCCGCCATCGCATCCGACAAGATATTTTGCGCGAATTTCCTGTACCTGTCCGTCGGCATCGACGACTTTGGCGCTCACCCCGTTCTCGTCCTGTACCAGCGACAGGAATTCGCAGCCGTAGCGGACGGTGACGCTCGGCAATTCCTCCGCCACCGACTTAAGAAGCGGTTCCAACGTATATTGCGAAATCAGTTGATAAGGTTCCAACGGTTGGGTTCCGTCGTTGACCCTGTCGATCTCAGCAAGCGCCTCGTTGACCGAAGGATAGGGCAAATGCAGGAGCGGGGGCTCGTTCATCGAAAGCACGACGTAGACATCCATCGGCACATCGGCATCCAGCCCGGCAGCACGGATTTTCCTCGACAAGCCCATGCGACGGAAGATCTCCATCGTGCGCGCGTTACAGCGCTCCATCTTGGGAAGGTACTGCGGTCCGGGCTTTTGCTCGATCAGCATGCAGTTCACGCCACGCTGGCCGAGATCTATTGCCAGCGTAAGTCCGACGGGGCCTGCGCCCACGATAAGCACATCTGGATTCATCATTATCCCCATACTCAGCTATCCGCAAAACCGCCCCGCACGGCTGCACTCGCCGAACCGCAGCTTCGATGAGCCTTTGTACAGTCGCCGAGATTTTCGCGTCAATAATGAATCTTATATTGTGGGATAAATTTAAGAATGCTCCTTGTCTGTCGCGCCGTCGAGGGCGGACCACCGCAATGCGCCGCCGTCCAGAATCCGCGCAACAATCGGCTGCATCAGCGCCTGCAGCATCGACGCTGCCTTCGCCGCGATATCCTGGCGGACACCGAGAATGACAACGCGCTCCAGCGCCGGCTCCACGATTCGTCGCGCAGCCACCCGCCCCTCCCTGATTTCATCGAGAAAAAGCCCGTAGGGAACGATGGTACAGCGCCCATGATGCATGATGATCTCGCGCTTGACGTTGGCCGGCTCGACCTCGATCAGGTCCAGGCGCGTCTTGCGCGTCGCCGCAACCTCGTCGATCAGGCGCCGTATGGACCGCACTTTCCCATCGAGGACGAGCGGCAGTGTCGCCAATCTGTCGAAGGGCACCGGTTCCTCCGCGCCATCGAAGACGGAAGGCTCGCCCACCAGATAAAGGTCTTCCTTGTAGAGTGGCTTGATATCGACTTGCGCAAGGCCGGGAACGTTGTAACAGAGCACCGCGTCGAGATCCCCCTGCAGGAGCCCCTGGCTCAATTCATCGCTCATGCCCTGCCGTGCGACGATCTGCAGGCCGACCCCGGCGGCAAGCGGCAACAGATCGGGCAGCAATGCCCGCCCGGGCGTCGGCGCCACGCCGAGCAACAGTCGGCGACCCGCCGACCGGCCGAAAGGCGCCAGCGAACGCTCTGCCTCCGAGAAGGCCTCCAGCGCCTTCATTCCGCTCTCGAATAACACCCGGCCGGCATCCGTCATCCGCACACCTCGAGAATGGCGGTGGAGGAGCACCACCTCCATCTCCCCCTCCAAAGCCTTGAGTTGATAGCCAAGTGCCGGCTGTGAAACGTTGAGAATACGGGCAGCGGCACTCAGGCTACCCAGGCGGGCGACGGTGATGAAATAGCGAAGTTGGCGAAGGTTCATGGCATACCGCGTGATTTTCGATATAAGCTAGGCTTATAGCTCAGCTAAGTAAACCGTATTGGCCCACCAGCTCGCCGCCTCCTAGTCTGCCCCGGAACTTCAGGAGGAATTGCCATGCAATATATCGACGCATTCAATCACTTTTTCCCGAAAGCGCTTTGGGAGCGCATCCAGCGGCTGGACGGCGCCGGCAAGGATATCGGCAAGCGTATGCAGGGCATTCCCTGTATTTTCGACCTCGAGACACGCTTCCGTGTCATGGACGAATTTGCCAATTACCGCCAGATTCTCTCGCTCGGCATGCCGCCGCTTGAGGCCATGGGCACAGGCGAAGTGTCCACCGAGCTTGCCCGCCTCGGCAATGACGGCCTTGCCGAGCTCGTGCGCGACCATCCGGATCGCTTCGCGGGTTTCGTCGCAGCCTTGCCGATGAATGCACCGGAGGCAGCCGCACGCGAGGCCGAGCGCGCCTTTACCGAGCTGGGCGCCAACGGGCTGCAAATCCATAGCAACATCAACGGCGCGCCGCTCGACGAGGAACGCTTCTTCCAGATATTCGAAGTCGCCGCCAAGCATCGCAAGCCTATGTTGCTGCACCCGTCGCGCGGCGCCAACATGCCCGACTATTTGACAGAGACCAAATCCAAGTACGAGATCTGGTGGACCTTCGGCTGGCCATACGAGACGAGCGCCGCGATGGCCCGCCTCGTCTTTTCCGGCTTCATGGACCGACTGCCCGACCTCAAGATCGTCGCCCACCACATGGGCGCCATGGTTCCGTTCTTCGAGGGACGCGTCGGGCCCGGATGGGATCAGCTCGGCAAGCGCACCTCCGACGAGGATCTGACACTGGTGCTGAACAGCCTCAAGAAGCGCCCGCTCGACTATTTCAAGGATTTTTACGCCGATACAGCCGTCTTCGGTTCTCGCGCCGCCACGCTTTGCGGACTTGAATTCTACGGCGTCGATCGCGTGCTCTTCGCCTCGGATTCACCGTTCGATCCGGAAAAAGGCCCCGGCTATATCCGCGATACGCTGAGGATCCTCAATGGCCTCGACCTGTCGCAGGGAGATATGGAAAAAATCTGCTTCCGCAACGCCGCAACGCTGTTCGGACTCGGCGATCTTCACTGACTGGCCGCAAACGAACCGAGGAAGAGCCGGCATTGATCCACGATGCCGGCTCTTGCACCGCCAGCCGTGCAGCGCGGTCGGCGGCATGCCAACGCATGCAAAAATCTTACATTATGAGATAAACCAAAAAATCCGCTGGACAAAATGACCCTTTTGTCACATATTTCTCACGCTTGAGAAAGCTGGCCGCCTCGGCCTGAAGCCGACCTGACGAAACAGGTCCGGCTAGTCATTTCAATATATCTAGAAGATCTTGAGCATACCTGGTGGATATATTAAAAAATAAGATCAATTCCCCCAGATTCTTCTACATATACTAATGTAGCGAGCGCCTTCGCGAAAATAGAACAGAATTTCTCGCCTTCGATATTAACGAGACCTTAGAAATTTTGCTTTAATTCTCATTAAATCCGTCATCACGACGAACGCGCACCGCTGAATGAATCAAGCAAAAAATTTCCATTTACTCGGTGGCGTCGTCATGCCGGCCGCCGTAAATTTTTGGGACTTCAAATGAAACGGCCAAATATCAAATCCGCACTGATTGCCATATTCTCAGTCTTCGCCATCCTGTTCGGCGCAATCGCATATTTTTCCTTGACCGCGCTGACGACGCTGGCCGGCAATACGGAAGAATTCGCAACCGATTATCAGCCCAGCATATCGAAGGCAAAAGACATCCAGATCGCGCGATATTCGCTGCGAGGATCCTATCTCGATATTATTCCGGCCAGCTCGCCCGAAGACACGGCCGTGTTCATCAAGAAGATTACCGACAAAGAAGCCGCGCTTCGCCAATCCGCCGATGACTACAAGAAGCTGGTGAATTCGCCGGATGAGCAAAAGGCCTTTGATGGGGTAGTAAAATCCATCGACGCCTACACCGCGGAAGGCCAGAAGATCGTTTCGATGGCAAAAGCCGGCAAGCGTGATGAAGCGACCATCGAGTTCAAAACCAACCTCGGACCGATCGCGGATGCTTTGGCGAAGGACATCGATAACATCACGAAGCTCAACCAGGATGGCGCGGACGCAGCCCTGGTTGAAAGCCGCGCCCAATATGACAACGCAATCCTGTTGCTTTGGTCGATCCTCGGTGTGAGCGCCCTCCTCATCTGCGGCGCTTCGATCTTCGGCATCACGGGTATCGCCAATCCCATCGGCAGAATGACCAAGGCAATGCTCAATCTCGCATCCGGCGATACCGCATCGACGATTGCCGGAGCCGATCGAGCCGACGAGATTGGCGGAATGGCAAGAGCCGTCGAAGTATTTCGCCAGGCCGCAATTTCCAACAAGCGGTTGGAAGCGGAGGCCGAGGCAAATCGTATCGAGGCCGAAAACGAGCGCATACGGGTGACCGCCGAAGCCGAAGCATCGGCGCAGGCACGCCTTACGGAAGCGACGGCTGGCCTTGCATCAGGTCTGCGCCTTCTTGCAGCGGGCGATCTTAGCTTTGAGCTGTCAGAGCCCTTCGCGCCGGACTTTGAAACACTTCGCCACGATCTCAACAATGCCGTATCTCAGCTGGACGCGACACTTGGCGCCGTCGCAAATGCTGCTGCTACGATCGGCAGCGGTACCCGGGAAATCGGGCAGGGAGCCGACGATCTTTCCAAGCGGACTGAACATCAGGCGGCATCTCTCGAGGAAACTGCGGCGGCTCTCGACCAGATTACCGTCAATGTTTCGAACTCCTCGCAGCGTGCTGAAGAGGCGCGCCAGATCGCTCTGCGGGCCAACCATAGCGCCGCCCAGTCGGGTGCCGTCGTCGCCGCTGCGGTCGAGGCAATGCACAAGATCGAACAATCTTCCAACCAGATCTCCAACATCATTGGTGTGATCGACGAAATCGCCTTCCAGACGAACCTGCTGGCCCTCAATGCCGGCGTCGAGGCGGCACGTGCCGGCGAGGCAGGCAAGGGCTTCGCGGTCGTCGCCCAGGAGGTTCGCGAACTGGCGCAGCGGTCTGCACAGGCCGCCAAGGAGATCAAGGATCTGATCGGCAAGTCCTCGGTAGAAGTTCAGGGCGGCGTAAAGCTCGTAAGAGATACGGGTGATGCGCTGAGGGCAATCGAAAGCCTGATCGTTACCATCAACCAGCATATGGATGCGATCGCGACCTCGTCGCGGGAGCAGTCGACCGGCCTCTCCGAAGTGAATACCGCGGTTAATCAGATGGACCAGGTCACGCAGCAGAATGCAGCAATGGTGGAAGAGACCAATGCCGCAAGTGCGACCCTGGCGGCAGAGGCCGCGCATCTGAAGGATCTCATCGATCGCTTCAAGATGAAGCCAAGCTCCAGCATGTCCACAGGACGGTCGCGGAACGGAAATGTCGCGCAAGATACGCGCGGGCGCCGCGAGGCTTATTCCGGGAACTATAATCATATCGGCAATGCCGCATAATGTTGGCGATCTCGCGTCGGACAGGATCTGACGCGAGTGCCTGCTCGGGGTCGATGGCGTCCGCTGCCCTGCGATCCGGCCGAACGACAATTGAAGGCGATCTCAACATCGCCTTCAGTCGAAGCCTCGGGGAATTAAAGCGGAAACTGTCCCGGCATGGTCTCCATTGTGATCCATCGCAGATCGGTGAATTCAGCAATTCCCGCCGTGCCGCCGAAGCGACCGTATCCTGACGCCTTGGTGCCGCCGAAAGGCATCTGCGCTTCGTCATGTACCGTCGCGCCGTTGATGTGGCAGATGCCTGACCTAATGCGCCGCGCCACCGCTATCGCCCGCGCCGTATCGCGGCTGAAGACTGCGGCCGTAAGCCCATATTCGCTATCATTGGCAAGGCGTATAGCATCCTCTTCGTCCTTTGCCCGGACGATGGCAACCACCGGCCCAAAGCTTTCTTCCGAATAGAGACGCATCTCCCGGGTAACCCGATCGGCGACCTGCGCGGGCATCAAGACCCCTTCCGTCAAACCGGCGCTAGTTACCGTTGCTCCCTTCAAGGATGCATCCGCGATCAACGCCTCCACCTTTCGAACCGTGCTCACATCGACAACGGCGCCAAGCGGCGCTTTTCCCTCGATTGGATTGCCTGCGGTAAGGACTTTCGCGCGCTCCACGAATTTCGAAACGAACTCCTCCGCAATTTCGGGGACAACGATGATGCGCTCGGTCGACATGCAGATCTGGCCCTGGTTGAAGAACGCGCCGAAGATTGCAGCCTTGACCGCCTCGTCGATATCGGCATCCCTCAGCACCAGCAGCGGAGCCTTGCCGCCAAGCTCGAGCAGGACCGGCTTCAGGTTTCTTGCCGCACGTTCCGCGATAATCCGTCCAACCTTGGTCGAGCCGGTAAAATTAATGCGCCGAACCTCGGGATGGTCGATCAGAGCGCCCACGATCTCGGCTGCATCTTCCGGCGCGTTGGTGATGAAGCTGACCACGCCTGCAGGAACTCCGCCTTCTTCCAGCGCGTCGACAATCAGCGAATGCGTACGCGGGCAGATTTCCGAAGCCTTGAATATAACGGTGTTGCCGCATGCCAGCGGCGTTGCCAAAGCTCTTACACCCAGGATGACTGGTGCGTTCCACGGCGCGACGCCCAGGCAGACGCCCGCCGGCTCTCTCAAGGCCATGGAAAGGCAGCCCGGCTTGTCCGAGGGGATGACCTGTCCGGTGATCTGTGTCGTCAGCGACGCTGCCTCCCTCAGCATGGAGGAAGCCAGACCGACGTTAAACCGCGCCCAAGGCACTGTCGCGCCGATTTCGGTCGCCATTGCCTCGACGAATTCATCGCCCTTCGCCATAACCGCATCGGCTGCCTTAAGCAGAATTGCACGACGCGCATTCGGGCCAAGTGCCGACCAGGCCTGAAACGCTGCCGCTGCAGCGTCGGCCGAGGCAAGCGCATCGGCGACCGTCGCTGCTGCCGCTACAGACGCCGTTTTGCCGTCGATTGGATTGAGACGTTCAAAGGTGCGACCATCGGTCGCCGGCCTTTCGGAACCGCCTATTTTCAGATTGATAGTCTTCATTTGCCTTCCTCCCGATGGAATAAACTTATAGCCGGCTCCCTATCCTGGGCGCCATTTGTCCGGCGAAGCGCCATTCTGCCTTTGGCCAAAAACCAGCGTATTGCAGTCAGCCCTGTTCTGTCTGTAGATAGCGAGGCTCCGTGGTCGATTGCGCCCATGGCATCACCTTATCTATCGCTCATCAGGCGCACGGATATTTCTATCCAGGGTCGCCTTCCAGCTATTGTATAGACGCAAGTCCTGCAGTCCTGAAAACAAAATGAAATTGGAAAAAAGCGTCCCCCTGATCGTTGCCTGCGCACTCATCATGCAGCAGATCGATTCCACCGCCGTCGCGACAGCGCTGCCATCGATGGCAAATGCTCTCGGGGTGCCGCCGGTCAATCTCCATTCCACGATCACGATCTATCTTCTATCGCTCGGCATCTTCCTGCCTATCAGTGGTTGGCTTGCGGATCGCTTCGGTGCGCGCCGGGTCTTCTGCTCAGCGATCGGGATTTTCACGCTTGCCTCGCTGTTCTGCGCGGCCTCGACGAGCCTCACCATGCTAGTGCTTGCCCGCCTCCTTCAGGGCTTTGGCGGCGCCTTGATGCTGCCGACTGCGCGCCTGATCCTCGTGCGCTCGGTCCCCAAGGCGGAACTCGTTTCGGCCATGGTCATGATGAGCATGCCGGCGGTCGTCGGTCCGACGGTTGGCCCGCTGCTCGGCGGCTTCATCACCAGTGTCAGTTCCTGGCGCTGGATCTTCTGGATCAACCTGCCGGTCGGCATCATCGGCATCATCCTAACGCTTCTCTTCATCAAGGAAATCCCGCCGGTTGAACGGCCGCGCTTCGACATGACCGGCTTCGTGCTCTCGGCCCTGGGCATCGGCGCGCTTATCTCCGGTCTTGATTCCGCATCGCACGGGCTTAGCAGCAGCGCGATGCTGCTTGCCGGCATAGGAGTAGCGATCCTCGGTTTCTATATCCTCCACGCCCGTCGCCGGCCGGATCCCATCCTCGATCTCAAGCTCTTCAGGCATGCGACATTCCGCACCAGCCTGCTCGGCGGATCCCTGTTTCGGCTTGGCTTTGGCGCATTACCCTTCATGCTGCCGCTATTGATGCAGGAAGTCTTCGGATATTCACCGCTGCAATCAGGAGCCATCACCTTCGTATCGTCGATCGGCGCATTCGGCATGCGAACCGTGACGAAGCGCATTCTGCGCCGTTTCGGATTTCGCAGGATCCTGTTCTGGAATGCACTGATTTCCAGTCTTTCCATGGCTCTTTGCGGCAGTTTCACCTCCAGCACCGCGCCGGCCGTCATGGTGGTCATCATCATGCTGGGCGGCGTCTTCCGCGCGCTGGAATTCACCAGCATCAACACCCTGGCCTTTGCCGAGGTCAGTGAAGCGGAAATGAGCCACGCGACGACCTTATCGCAAATGGCGCAACGCATTTCCCAGAGCGTCGGAGTGGCAACGGCTGCCTCGCTGCTGCAGTTCTTCTCTCCAACGTCTACCGCTTTGACGAACCATGCCTTTTTGATCTCATTCCTGATCGTGGCCCTGGTTTCGGCTTCCTCCAGCCTTTCCTTCTTCCAATTGCCGGCAGGTGCAGGCGACGTGCTCGCAGGTCGCGCAAAGGAGCCGAAGCCAGCCTGACGGAAGTTGAGGGATTATAGAGCCGGTTGCCTCAGCTGCCCGCAGGGGCGAAACATCCCGCCTTGTGCGGGAACGCGGAGTGCGAGTCTGGAAATGTTCTCCGCGGCTTACAGAACGGTTCCGACGTGTCGTACGAAATTCATGGTTCGTCCCGCCTTGGCCTGTCTGGCCTTGACGAGCGAGAGCTCCGCCTCAAAATGGCCAGTAGCTCTCCGGCACCGACCACCACGGATTGAGGGAACGCCATATCCTGATACAAGGCTTTCACCGACCCTGATGGTCGATCCGCCATCTCTCGGCCCTGCCGGAGCCGGAATGGAAGCATCCTTATGATTGTACTCGGTCATCATCGTCCCCCCCGTCACTCGCAATCGGCGGATCATGTTCCTCCACATCATCCGCCCAAAAAATCGAAGCCGTCTTCCTGCAGTCAGGCGCCGGCTATATGATACGCCGCCATCAACTGCTCGCTGCCATTTACCACCATGTCGAGCGCCACGTAGACGATGATCGCAAGGCCGACCCAGCCGATCCATTTGAAACGGTTGAGCAATTTCGCTACGAGCGAGGATGCGGCTCCCATCAGCACCACTGATAGGACGAGGCCAAAGACCAGGGCATTCATGTTTTCCTTGGCCGCGCCGGCGACCGCGAGCACGTTGTCCAGCGACATCGACACATCGGCGAAAATGATCTGGCCTATTGCCTGCTGAAAGCGCTTGGGATGGCCGGCGGCATGCCGCACGCCTGCCGAACCGTCAGCGTGGATTTCGACCTCGTTCTCACCGACCAATTCGCGGAACATCGTCCAGCAGATCCAGAGGAGCATGAGCCCGCCGGCAAGAGTGATGCCTGTTACCATCAGCAGCTTTGCCGCGATAACGGCAAACAAAATGCGGATAACCGCTGCAGCTGCGATGCCGATCGCGATTGCCTTGCCGCGCACGTCCGCTGCAAGGCCCGCCGCCGCCATTCCGATGACGATGACGTTGTCTCCTGACAACAGGAGGTTGATCATGACCACTTCGAAATAGGCCGAGATCGTCGCGTGATCCAGATAAGCAGGCACTATCTTATGCTCCATCCCACAATGCTATTGAAGCGGCGCCTGGAAACTCGCTCTCCTCCGATCCAGCCACGCTTGCCATCAGGCAAATTTGCCGCCTTGCCCTGCCGCAACGCAACCTTGCGTTCGGCAAAACAGTCTTGATCGATCCGTCCGACACATCGCCGCGCTGAGCGCTCCGTTCCGGACGATTTGCATATCCCGCCGATCAGCGATCGGCGGGATATAGGGTTCATCGACGCCATCCCGTCCGGCGGCAGCCGCAAGACGAGCTTTGGTATCGATATGAGGGATTGCTGATGTTGCCTTAGAACTTGCGGTCGAACCGCAATATGCCGGCCCATGTATCGGCGTCGGCATCTTCCCAGCGAGTGTAGCTGATTTCCGGTTCGATCGTCAGAGCCTTGACCGGCCGGAAGGCAAGGTCAGCCGTGGCGGCGAAGATCTTCGAGTCGGTGTAGGCCACCTGCCAGTTGGTCTGCAGCTTCGGCGTCAGCTGATAGCTGAAGCCGGACCACAGAGCCCAGTCTCCCCAGCCGCAGTCGGCGCCGTTGTTAGGGCATGCGGAGGGATCAAGATAGGTGGCGGCATACTTGTTCATCTTGTCGCCGTCCGTATTCCAGCCGCCCATGACGAACGCCTGGAAATCATCGAAGTCGGCATCGACGCGCGCCTTGATCGCGCCTTCCTCGACGATCGAATCATAACCGCCGACCACCTTGAGGCTCCAGGCGCCACTCTTGTAGCCTGCGCCGGCGACGACATCCGGGGCGTAGTGATTTTCTTTCCCCGTCTGCCACGCTCCATCAAAAGAATCACTGTCGGCGGAGCTATTGGAATCTTCGAGCGAGATCACCGCCGAGAAACCGTTGGCATCAAACCTGTAGGTCATCTGGTTCAGCTCTTTCGGGCCGTCATAGACGACGTCATCGTTGATGACGTTCCCGGCGAAGCCCGTGTAGAGATTGTATTGCGAATCCAGCTTGCCGACCAGGAAGCCGCCCAGGCTGATATTGGCCGCGCGCAGCTTCATCTTGACGCTGCCGTCCCCCTGGGTATCCCAGCGAAGCTCGGTATTGGTCTTCAAGGCACCATATTCGGTGTCCGTCGCGGTATTGAAGTAAAGTTCGGCGCGCGTATGCCAGAATGTTCCGATACGGCTATCGGGATTATAGGCATCCTTCCACTCTCCTTCGCTTCGGGCACGACCGCCGATATTCAGACAGGTGTCCGTGCCCGGAATGAAGAAATAGCCTTTGCCGAACGCATCACAAATGCGGACATATTCGAGCGGTTCCGGCGATGCTGCGACGATCGCGTCAGCCGCAAAGGCCCCGGAAGCAGCCACGCCATACGCAGCCGCGCTCAATAGAAGTCGTCTTAATGTCATGATTATCCCCTAAAAACGGGGTACAGGAAGCCTGCCTCAAACCGGCCTTCCCTACCCCTCCTCCTGCGTCACGAATTTGTGATGCTGCGGCCGCCGGACGCAATATCGCGTTCAGCAAAATGGTCTTGACGAAATTTAAAGGGGTGTCAGACCGTAGCGGATGGTTTGACGGCAAAGTCAAATCCCCAACCAATACTGAGCCGCGTAGAAGTGGAGCCGCATCGTTATTCCGACTAGCCCCATCTTAGCTTGACAATTTACAGGAGGGGCCGGGTTATGCGATGACGATGGTGATGACTCAGGCTCCCAACATTACACGATCGAGTTTTGACGGGCTCGATCTCAACGACATCGTGATCTTTTCGCGAGTGGTGCAGCACGGCAGCTTCACGACTGCGGCCAAGCTGTTCGGCAAGTCGCCGTCCTACATGAGCAAGCACATCACCCAGCTCGAAAACGCGCTCAGCCTGACACTGCTGCACCGCTCTACCCATCATGTCTTTTTGACAGACGCAGGTAGCGTCTTTTTCGACCATTGCGTGCGTATCCTGAAGGAATTGGAAGCCGCCAAAGCCGACGCCGTCGGGCTGAGCGACGATCTCGCCGGCACATTGCGCGTGCATAGCACACCCGGCGTCGGGCAGGCTCTGGTCAGCCCGGCGATCGTCGATTTCATCGCGGAATATCCTTCAGTCACGGTCGACCTGACCATCAGCGCCAATTCCGCCAGCCTGATGGAGCGTGGTGTCGACGTCGTGGTCGGCAGCCGAAATTTCGATGATGACGAATCCTTCCACAGCGGCCTGTTCGAGCGCAAGCTGGGACCGGCCCCCTATGTCATCTGCGCCGCGCCAGCCTATCTCGAAAGGCACCCGCGGCCGGAAGACTTTCGGGATCTGGCACAGCACAATTGTCTGATCCACACGACACAGAAGCCTAACCCGCGTCATTGGGCTGCACGAATCGACGGTGAAGAGATCGCGGTCCGTGTGGAGGGAACGTTCCACTCCAATTTGGAAAGCACCATTCTCCTTGCCGCAATTCGCGGCTCGGGTGTCGCCCGCCTGCCGTTTTACAGCGTCATGAACGAACTGCGTTCCGGCTCCCTGATCTCGCTTTTCGCCGGCGAGATCGTTTCTCACCGCGTTATCAAGGCATTTTATCCGCGCAGCCGGTTCGTGCCGAAGAAATTGCGCGCCTTCCTGGCAATCCTCGAAACCCGTCTCGCCGAATCGGTCCACGGCAAGGACAGCGCCTCCTAGCTGCGGCCCTGCCGGGAACAGCCGGGAACTGAATTCTAATAAATACGCCCATCAGCCTGTCGGCGTGAGCTGGCATGGGCCACGGCATCTTCATGCATGCAGGAGAATGCGCACCGCCGGAATGATGCAGATAGAAAATAAATCTCACAATGCAGGATATCTTCAAAAACGCTGGACAGGAGATCGCGCTTTGGCGCATGGTGCGTTCGGAAAAGAAAGCGCGGCGGACGAAGCTGCGGGAGGAATATCTTGACGAAAAAAATCGAGCTCACGCTCGCCTGCGGTGATTACGAGATCGTGCGGCCTTTGCTTGAGGGCACGGTCTCCCCGGATGGCATCGAATTGACGATCCTCACGCAGATGGATTCCACGACAAGGCACTGGCGGTTTCTCAGAAACGGCGAGTTCGACATAGCAGAGGTATCCCTGTCGTCTTATATGGCCGCCAAGACGCGCGGGATGCCTTTTTCTGCCATTCCCGTCTTCCTGCACCGGCGTTTCAGACACGGCTTCATCTTCGTCAATTCGGCGAGCGGAATCCGCGAGCCGAAGGACCTGATCGGCCGCAAGGTTGGCGTGAAAAGCTATCTGGTAACGGCAACGCTGTGGCAGCGCGGACTTCTCGAAAGCGAATACGGCGTTCCGCATCAATCCATCGACTGGTATGCCGAACTCGACGAAGACGTCGACTTCAAGCCGCCGGAGGGATTGCGGCTGCATCGTCTGCCTGACGACAAATCGGTTGAGCAGATGCTGCTGGACGGAGAGATCGACGCCTTGCTGCACCCGGATCTGATCGAGCCGATCCTGAAGCGCGACCCGCGCGTCGGCCGCCTCTTTCCCGACTACAAGCGGGAGGAGATCGCCTATTACGAGCGCACAGGCATCTTCCCGATCATGCATGTGCTCGGCATCCGTCCGGAGATCGTCGAGCGCCATCCCTGGGTTCCGATCAATCTCTATCATGCTTTCAACGAGGCCAAGCGCATCGCCATGAAGCGCATGGAGAATCCCCGCCTCGTGCCGCTCGCCTGGTATCGCGAAGCGTGGGAGGAACAGCAGCAGATCATGGGCGACGATCCCTGGGCCTACGGAGTTGAGGGACAGAATCGAAAGACGCTGGAAACGGTCATCGGCTACGCCCATCAGCAAGGGCTGATCGACCGCCAGGTGACGCTTTCCGAACTTTTCCTGGACATGTCGCAGGGCCGAAAGCGCGGGGACAAGCATCGTGTGTAGCGACTGCGACGCGGCGAATGGGAAGGCCGATTTTAAACCGGCCTGGAGCGAAACTACTTTCCATTGCGAGGGCATGGGGGAGCGAAAGCAGATGCATGACGACCTGAAGCAGAGAATGATCGAGGCTGGCCGAATCTTGGAACAGGCCGGCCAGGGCGACTGGACACGCGGCCATATTTCCGTACGCGTCCCCGATCAGCCGGATCGCTTCTACATGAAGGCGTCGAAGATCGGGCTGGAAGAGATGACCCTCGACAACATCATCACCGTCGGCCTCGACGGCGAAAAGATCGAGGGAGACCACGGGCGCCACAACGAGGTCTATATCCATTCCGAGGTCCTGCGCGCCCGGCCGGACATCAACGCGGTGGTGCATACCCACGCGCCCTATTCCGTCAGCTTTTCCGCGCTCGGAAAGCCGCTGCAGCCGATCGGCCACCCCGGCTCGATCTTCGCGGAGGGCCTGCCGGTGTTTGCCGAGACGACCGAACTCATCACTACGGCAGAACGCGGACGTGCGGTCGCTGCAGCACTCGGTGAATATGGCGCCATGCTTTTGCAAAATCACGGCATCGTCACGGCCGCCCCCAGCATCGAGCAGGCGATCTATCTGGCGCTTTCCCTCGAAAACGCCTGCATGATGCAGCTATGGGTCGAGGCAGCCGGAGGCGCCAAGGCGCTGGGCAAGCCGGAAGATATCAAGGCAAAGCGCAAGCACATGTTCCGCGAGGAAATGTTCAAGGCGACCTTCGCCTATCTGGTCCGTCGGCTGAAGCGCGGCTGAGGGGCGCACCATCCTCCCAGGGACCAGGAGGATGGTGTCCTGCTGCTCCCTGGGATTGAAGGTCCGGAGCATTTCGATCTCGATCCGCCTTGCGGATCGCGCCAACCGGATGGTTCAATTCCGTTCGGCCATTCCCGCCCGGCCGAGTTCCTTGGTCGGGAAGACCAGGGACTTGATGACAACGGGCACGGCGCCCGAGGTTTCCAGCATGCCGCCAATGTCGATGAAATCGAATTCATCGAGCTTGATGCCGTCGATGGAGACGAGATTGGCGACGCCGGCTTCCGCCTTGCAATGCATCCCGACGAGACCGCCGACATCGCCGTCACCGACGAGGATCAGCGGATGGCCCTTGCCGAGAACATCGGACAATCCATCAATCACGCCACGGCAAAAATCGTCGAGCCGACGATAGCTGGCCGACCCCTGCCATTCGTAGCAGAGCGCGACTGGGCTTTCGCCTGCCGCAAGATCAAGCCGTGCCAGGCCGGCTTTGACCTTTGCGGCCACATCGCTAGGATCTATCACCTCGTCGAAGGAGAGTTCCGGCTTGATGACGGGGACGTTTTTGACAGGCAATAGCGAAAGCGGATGCACGAAGATCGTGCTGCCGCTGACCTGCACGGTGTATTGCGATGCCCCGACAACGGTCGCCCGGATGCCCTGCGCCGGACGTTCCAGACGCGGCGGCCATTGGCGCAATTTCTCACGCAACGCCTCCGCCAGAAGCGGACCGAGATCGCTGAACTCCTCCTGCGTCTCGCCGTAGAAGAATTCCGAAACACCGCCTGAGATCGTCACAATGTCGGGCGCGGGAGCAGACGGCAGCGGCGGCAGGCGATGCAGATCGAGCGTTTCCTTCGGCATCTCGCCGCCGGTCATCGCCTCGAAGAGCTGGTCGACCATGCATGCCGCAAGCTTGCGCGCATCCCGCTGTGACAGCACGCTCCCGCGTTCGAGGACGATGCCGGCCCGATGGGCAAAATAGCGACCGGCCTCCTCGATGCGGGTGATCCTGCGATCGGCGTCGAATGCAACGATACGGGCGCCGATGTCAATCGCGGAAATATTGCGGATGGCGCCATTGGCGCAGCGCGCAAGTTTGGACGTGCCGCCGCCGATATCGACGTTGAGAACGGTGGCTCCCGTTTCTCCCGAGCGCGCCACCGCCCCCGAGCCGAAGGCGGCAAGCGTCGTCTCCAGCCCATCGCCGGCGCTGACGACAACGAACTTGCCGGTCTGTTCGGAGAAGATCTCGCCGATCGCCCGCGCATTGCTGCGCCGGACGGCAACGCCGGTGAGGATAAGCGCACCGGTATCGATCGTTTCAGGCGTGATGCCGGCCGCGTCATATTGCGCCTTGATGAAGGCGCCGAGCACGTCGGCATCGATCTCGTCCTCGCCGCGATAGGGTGTCAGCAGCACGTCGGACTGATGCAGCAGCGTGCGTTCGACGACCATGTAACGCGTATCGAGCCGCTCCAGCACGATACGTGAAAAGGCGAGATGGGAGGTCGAAGACCCGATATCGATGCCGACGCTGACCAGCACGATTTCGTCTTCGACTTCCATGCTGCGGCCGATATTCGAGAAGAATATCCGGCCGCCCTGTTCTTCCTCGTCATCGGCCATTGGATCAGACGACGGTCGACAGCTTCTTGGTCGTGTCGGACGGCTTTTCGTACCATTCCGGCTTCATGCGGACCTCGACGCCGTTCTTGTTCAGAAGCGCCTCATATTCCTCGCGGATATGCGGATCTTCCATCCAGTACGGGATCGCAGTGCCGCCTTCGTTGACATCGATCGCGGTGTAGTCCGTGTGCTTCTCGCCAGGCGCACCGGGATCGCGACCCGGATTGTGCGGGCCGAACCAAGCCGTCAGACGGAATGGCTCCTTGGAGACGCTGAAATGCTGGTGATACCAGCGTGCGCCGCCCGGAGCCGCCGTGACCATGCCGTACTGACCGTAGTCGAGACGGCGGACGCGGTCGGCATGGCCGTTCGCCCACGGATTGACACCGCATTCTTCCGGCCAGGTATAGGTATAGCCCTGACCCTTGAGGCAGATCAGGATTGCGGCCGAAGTATGCGCATGCGCCTTGGAGTAACGGCCGTTCTCGTGCTGGCCGATCCAGTAGTAGAAGGCGTTGTTGGTCATGAAGGGCTCGACGCGGCGATAGCCGACCGAACGACGGTTGTCGAGCGGCAGCTCGCAGTTGACGGCATCAGGCATGAAATTGGTGCGGCGCATGGCAAGGCCGCGCACCGGATCCGGCTCGATCTCTTCGCGATACTTGTAGAAGTCATCTGCGCCGGAGAAGCGGTCGCGGAAAATGAAGGGATTGCTGAAGACGGCATCGACGTTCTGGATCTGGTTCAGCACGTTCGGGGCAGTCGTGCCGCCGAGCAGAAGCGCCGGGCTGTTGGTGGCGTTGACGATGCGGTGCATGGCGTTCATCGGGATTGAGAACATCGATCCTTCCTGCCATTCGAAGATGTGCTTCTTGCCTTCGCCTTCGATCCAAACTTCGGTCGAGCCACGGCCTTCGACGACGAGGTAGATTTCCTCGTACATATGCTTTTCAGGATTGAGCGCGCCTGCGGCCGGAACCTCGACGAGGTGGCAGCCCCACTTGGTTTCCGTTCCGTAAAGCTGGATATAGGTGCCGCGGCCGCCGGTGCGCTTCCAGGGTTTCAGCGGCAGGTTCTTGACGCTGTCGACGCCGAGATCGCGGAAGACCGGAATACCCTCTTCTTCCATGAACTGGTCATAGGGGGTCGGCTGCTTCTTGAACTCGCCGAAGCCTGCCTTCTTCGTGCCTGCCGGCTCATGCCAGTGCGTGCCCGTGCCGCCGCCAAGTGGATCCTGATGCATATAGATACTCCTCTTCAATACGGGGCGGGCAATCGCAATCGCCGAACTGCACCGCTCCTCCCCTGGAATGCGATTTAAAAACGTTCCTTCATAAGGAACATTGTTCTTGTCTTGAAATTACAGCGAGCGCCCTCGCAAATCAACGCGGCGGTAGGCCCATTCCGGCAACACAGTCTTTCCGTCGCTCACGAGAACAACAATGACTTGATGACGACGGGAATGACCCCCGGCGGATCGATAAATTCGCCGAGATCCACGAAATCGAGATCCTTCAGCTGGACCCCGTCGATAGAAATGAGATTCGTGCCGAGACTTAGTTCGCGATCCAGGATGCGCCCAATGGTTTGGCCGATATCGCCATCGATCATCAACACCAGGAGTTCCTCGCGCTGGCCCTCAGGAGCCAGGGCAAGCTTGATGGCTTTTGCCATCGCCAGCAGGCGCTGATAGTCCGGCAGGCCGGTCCATGCGAAGGCAAGCGCCAGGGGCTCTGCGATACCGCGATCCTGCCGGTCGATACCCGCGCGAAAAGCTTCAGCCACCGCCTGCACGTCGATCTCTTCTTCAAGAGGCATGCCCAGATGGATGACCGGAATATTGTGCGAAGGCAGCCCCTTCGATCCGCGTCGATAGACCGTCTTTCCGCTCACCTGCACAGTGAACTGCGAGGCACCGATGACAGTGGCGCGGATGCGTTGACCGGCATCGACGATCGGAATGGTGATGCGCGGCTTCAGCTGCTCGACGATTTCACGCGCCAGGAGCTGGGCGATATCGCCGTGCTCGGCCTGTTCGTAGTTGAAGATATATTCGGAGACGCCGCCCGAAAACGTGATGTAATCGGGTGCGCCCTTGCGTTCGAGCGGTTCGGTCAGCTCCAGCCGCCGGCCAAGCTCGTCCAGCGGAGCGCCGAGTATCTCGTCTACGGCCACGGCGGCAAGACGCCTGGCGATCGCCCGGCGGGCGGAAGGATCGGCAAGCGTACCCGGATCGATGGAAATGCCGAGTTCCTCGGCGACCATCCGCGCGGAATCGTCGACACGCGTCCACACTCCGTTCTTGTCTTGCGCGACCAGACGCCCGCCGACAGCAAAGGCGGCAACGCTGGCGATTTCGCCGTTCTCGATCATGGCAAGCTTCGTCGTGCCGCCGCCGATATCGACGTGCAGACCACGCCCCTTTCGCTTTTTCGAAAGCGCCGTCGCTCCCGACCCATGGGCGGCCAGCATGCATTCCAGCTTGTGACCCGCGGTCGCGCAGACAAAGCGGCCGGATTCGCTGGCGAAGATTTCGTCGATCGCGCGGGCATTCTTCCGCTTGATCGCCTCGCCGGTCAGGATGACGGCGCCTGTATCGATATGGCTGCGTTTGAAACCGGCATCGTGATAGCAGTGCTGGAAAAAGTGCCGCAGCTCATGTGCATCGATGGTGCCATCAGGCAAGAAAGGCGTCAGCAGGATGGGAGAACGCCAGACGATCTGACGATCGATCACGACGAAGCGGCTGGACAGTTCCTCGGTTTCGCGCTGCAGCGTCACGCGCGCAAACAACAGGTGAGAGGTGGAGCTGCCGATATCGATGCCAACAGTCAGAAGCTCGACCGTCTCCTGCCGCCAGAGCCAGTCGGAAATCGTCTGCCGCTCCTCCTCGGTCATGTCCTCATGTTCGTGGTCCAGATCCATATCGTGCACGTAGGTACCTCCTTACTTGCAAGTCTGCTGCCTTCATATCCATCGCGGACGATGAAAAAGGCAAACGCCCCGCGCGACGACGCACGGGACGTTTGCATCTCAATGGGTCGATCTCAGGTCGCGGGACCTGCGAGAATCGGCGTCTGGATAACCCCTGTCAGCTGCTCCTTCGGGATCGCGAGGATAGCGGGCTCGTCGAAGACATCGCCCATGGCCGAGGGAACGCCCGTCTTCTGCAGTTCCTCCAGGAACTTGCGATGAACGCGCGGATCCTGATCCTCGTACTCGATCTGGCGTCCGCCATCCTTGACCGAAGTGGCACCACCGCCTTCGGCGCTCTTGCGACGAAGCGAGATGAAAGGGTAGCGGCGGCTACCGAGACTGCAGGCAACATAACGCGCCGGCTGATCGCAAGTATTAAAGTGCTGATGGTACATCCAGAAGGGCGGCGTGTACATGAAACCATGACGCCATGGGATTTCCTTGAATTCGGAATCGCCCTCGTACCACATCAGCGAATAGCCTTCGCCGTCGACTGCATGAACGTGCGTGCCGGCAGCATGACGATGCGCCTTCTTGTAGCGGCCAACCGGCATCTGCGAGACATGCGAGTGCATGGTGCCATCGGCAAGCACGAAATTGACGTTGAGCGATCCCTTCCCGCGACCTTCGAACTCGTAGAGCTTGAAGCCTGTCAGGTCATGGACGAAATTGGTTTCCCAGACGTTCTGTACCTTGCGAACGGACGCCCCGCCATAGGTGTACAGCGCACCATCGCCTTCGAAATAGCGCGATCCGCCGAGCCGATCCTCAAAGGCGAAGTTGTTGGCGAAGACGAAATCGAGGTTATGGTAGAGATTGATGGTCAGCGGCGCATCGTTGGTGCACGAAAGCCGGACCGTTTCCTGGCCCGAGCCGTTGTGGAACTGGTACTCGCAGTTGAGCGGGATGGCGAAAAGTGCCTTGGGACCCCATTCGAATGTCCGCGTTTCACCGTTGGGAAGCCAAACGGTCGTCGAGCCGTAACCGGACAGCACGTAGAAGAACGCTTCGTACAAATGCTTGACGGGCCTGGTCTTCTTGCCCGGCAGAACCTCGATGACGTAATTGGCCATGAAATCGCCCATGCCGACGGTATGGGCGAAGCAGCCGCGCGCGTCATAGCGATCCCATGCCGCGGTTTCGAGGGCCAGAAGATCGTGGCCATAGTCAAAATGCACCGGGATACCCTCGCCGCCCGACCAGTCGGCATAGGGGTCGACGAGGAATTTCTTGTTGTCCGGATCCGGCACCGGCGTCGGGTCGTTACTCTGGACTAGCTGGTCTGTACTGGCCATCGGTCTACTTTCTGGTGGCTAATGATTGAATGATGCGGATGGAGGCGGAAAACACGGGCAACACCTCGCCGCTGAGCGGATACGCATTTTCCGGAGCGGTCCGAACGCATGCGCGGGCGTGAAACGGGAGGCCGGCAGGAATGTGGCAGGTCCTCTCACGCGAGCCCGCCCTCTGTGCGCGGCAACGGATTCATATCGAAAGCTGAGATCAGGTACCCCTTATCGAACATATGCCGGGCCACCACGGCGAACCTCATCTCGCCAGTTCCGACCACTCCGACCCTCATTTGTGGTCCTCCTCGACCGTCGCCCTTACGCAATCGAATGTCCTAGCGCCATCGGACGCCACATTGGGTGGCGTCCGATGGCGAAAGCGGCTTGCCTATTGGTCCTGAAGGGACTCCTTCAGAAAACTGACGATCTCCGGCGTTTGGTCCATTGCCCGCTTGACCAAGCCGCTCACGCTGTCGCCGACCTTCGGATCGACCGGCAGTCCCAGCTCTTTGGTCTTGGCAAGGAATTCCGGGTCAGAGACTGCTGCCGCATAGGCGTCGCGCAGTGTCTTCAGACGGTCGGCAGGCATATCCGGCGGCCCGGCCGTCAAGCGCGAAATGTCGCTCTGGGACTGAACCAGGGCAATGACCTTCTTGGCGGCATCGTTGTCGACAAGCGACGACAGTTGCGGCACATCCGTATCTAACCCGCCGATCTGAGCGATCATCTTGCCGTTTCCGGCATCAACGAAAGGCTGGAAGCTGGAGCGCGAGGCGATAATGCCCTGAACCTCGCCGCGGCGCATGGCGAGCTGATCATCGCTGCCGTTATAGCCCGAAACGATCTCGATCTTCAGACCGAGCGCCTTGATCAGCATGGTCGTCTCGGTGGTCGAGGCGCTGCCGACGCCCGCGGAGGCAAACTTGATCGGCTCCTTGAGATTCTTCAGGTCGTCATAGCTATTGATGCCGGAATCCTTGGAGACGACGATCACGCGCGGATCGGAGGAAAAGCTGCCGATCCACGACATCTTCGTCAGGTCAAACCTGATACCCGGATTGCCAGCCAGCTGTCCGTAGACCAGCCCGGTGTTGAAGGTGCCGAAGGTCAATCCATCCGGATCGGAAGCGTAGATGAAGTTCGCGCCGATCAGATGACCCGCACCGGGCATGTTCTGCACGACAAAGGTCGAGCCCGGAAGATGCTTCTGCATGAACTGGGCGATCAGGCGGCCGTTGGTATCGTAACCGCCGCCGGGACCGGTCGCGACAATATAATTGACAGTCTTGCCTTTGAAGAAGCCGGGGCCGTCATCGGCCCTGGCAGCGCCTGCCCAGGCGCCGGCCAGGGCGGCGATCGCCAACACCGCCGTGCGAAGTGATTTCATAGTCAATTGCAGTCCTCCCTCGTGTTGTCGGAAAATACGGGTGGGCTTGCCTTCCTCTGAGGCATTCATGCCGACCCGCTCATTGTCGTATCGTTGCCCGGAACACTCCGGGCGCAGCCGGTTGAAGCCGGAAGACCGCTCAGAGCGCTCCATTCTGGAAGCGTTGCATGAGCCATTTCGTCGCGAAGCCCTCATGCAGTTCGATGCCGAGAAACGCGCCGAACACCAGGTAAAGCACCGCAGTCGCAATCACGGCCAAGAGCAGCGAGAATTTCCAACTCTTCTTTGCCTGGGTGCGCAGGGTCGCTGCCAGCATGATCGGTGCGCTGACATAGAAGCCGAAAAGAAGGATCGCGACGATGAAGCTGATGAAATAGCCCCACATGGCCATTTCCTGCGGCACCGTATGCGGCCCGAACTCCGGAAGCTCCGGATCAGCCTCCTGGACAGCCAATGCTGCCGCAGCCGCCGGAGCCTGCGTCGGCACATGATGGTGTCGGCCATGGGAAGACGACGCCTTGTGCGAATACAGGTCCATACCGAGCTGAAGAAGACAGAGCGCCATGCCTGGTATGCCGACGATCAGCGGCATGAATCGCGCCTTGGCGGGAAAGCCGAAGGCCAAACCGACCATAACCGAGAAAATCACAAGCATGACGGCGGTGAGAAAAGTGCTGAAGCTGATGTTTTTCAGGGTCATGAGCTGACCTCCATGCGAGACGCAGCGTTGGAGCTGGTCGACCGGAAATTCTTGTAGAACGCATAGGCAATCAGGCCGACGATCATCGCGATCAGGACGAGCGACATGGGACGCAGGAAGAAGCTGAAACCCCAAAGCTGCAACGCCTGATGCAGCGACGCCTCCGCCTTGCCGCCGAGCACCAGCCCGATGACGAAGGGTGCACGCGGCCAATCCGCTCTCAGGAAGCCATAGCCGATGGCGCTGAAGACGACGAGAACGACGAGATTCTGCCACTGGAAATCACTGACGAAGCAGCCCAGCGAAACAAAGACGAGAATGAACGGCACCAGCACACGGCCATCGACGAAGGTCAGGACCGCAACCCAGCGGCAGATGACGAGGAGCAGGCTGACGGCGATGAGATTGCCGACGACCAGGGCCCAGATCAGCGTCCACACGAGATCAAGATGCTTGGTCACCATCAGGGCACCCGGCTGGACGCCGAGGATCAGGAAAGCGCCGAGCAGCACGGCCATGCCGGAACTGCCGGGAATGCCGAAGAACAGGGTCGGAAGCAGCGAACCGCCTTCCTTGGCGTTGCTGGCGGTTTCCGGCGCAATAACGCCTTCGATCGCTCCCTTGCCGAAACGCTCCGGATGCTTGGAGCTCTGCACCGCATGACCGTAACACAGCCAGGCTGCCGTCGAGCCGCCGAGGCCCGGGATCATGCCGATAATGGCGCCGATAATAGATGTACGCACGACCAGCCACCAGTTGCGCGGCACTTCCATGACGCCCGACAGGAGCTGCTGGTATGAGAAGCCCTTGTCCATCGGCACGGCCGAGATCGAGCCGCCCTTTGTGCTGAGCGAAATCATTTCCGGCACGGCGAACATGGCAAGCACTGCGGTCACGAGGCTGACGCCGTCCCACAGGAACAGCATGTGGCCGGCGTAACGCGGCGTACCGGTGATGGAGTCCATGCCGATGGTCGACAGCATCAATCCGTAGAAGCCGACGATCAGGCCTTTGACGATCTTGTCGCCGCTTGAAAGGAAAGCAATGAAGCTGATGCCGAGCAGGGCGATCAGGAAAAATTCCGCCGGACTGAACATCATGATGACAGGTTCGAGAACCGGGATCATGATCGCAAAAACGATTGCGCCAATGATGCCGCCGACGCCTGATGCAGTAATACTGGCGCCGAGAGCCCTCGCGGCTTGTCCCTGCTTTGCGAGTGGATAGCCGTCAAGCGTGGTCGCCGCATCGTCGCCATCACCGGGAATGCCGAACATGATGCTCGATATCTGGCCGCTGGTGCCGTTTACGGCATGCATCGTCAACAGGAAGACGCAGCCGGAAACCGTATCCATGCCGTAGACGAACGGTATGGCCATGGCAATCGACAGCTTGCCCCCGATTCCAGGGGTGACGCCGACCAGCAGCCCGAAGAAGACTGCGATCAACATCAGTCCCATGATGTGGGGAGAGCTCACCAGACCGTAGAGCGCCCCGAACATAGTTCCAATCATTTCAGATTCCGATCCTCCCAATTTCGGGCAGCAAAGGCTGTCCGCCCTCGCAATACCGCGGCGCTCCCACGCAACTCAGATGGCGATATTGCGAGCGTCATGTCCTCCGACACCCTCTCGTCATTTGAGGCACGCCTCGAAATTTTGTCCAAAGCAAAAATTTATGCTTAGTCCAACAGTTTTTACGCTGGCTCGCATTAGAGGCACGCGGAAGATAGCCACTCAGCATCCATCGCATCGCGCCAACCTGCTGTAATAATTTTGATATTTCGCGCAACGGAGAGGAGATCGCCCTGCTGGCGCAGTAAGTTTTTCTTAATTCCAAACTAAGCCGAAATGCCATGGACTTCCCATGGAGCCAGAATAGCATTCCGCCATTGGCCCGATGCGCCGGTCAAATCGTCCGCTTCGGAGTGCCTTTTTCAGCAGGAATCGTAATGGACAAGCCAGTCGACGACAGAATTGCAATATCGCCTCCGCACGTGCGGCTGCAGGCGCTGCTCGCCTCGTTTTTGCGCCTTGGCACCTCTTCGTTCGGCGGCGGCATGTCGGGATGGACGCATCGCGAGATCGTCGAGCGCCGGCAGTGGCTCGATGAAGACAATTTCCTGAAGACGCTGACGATTGCGCAAATCCTTCCCGGTGCCAACCCGGTCAATCTTGCAGTCTATATCGGCCTGAAGCTCAGAGGTGTCGTCGGCGCGGCAATTGCCTTCGTTGGCATGATCGCACCCGCATTCGTTGCCATCCTGCTGATCCGTCTCGTCTATGTTCAGCTCAGTCCTTATGCCGAAACCCACGCCGTCCTGCGTGGCTTTGCCTGCATCGGCATCGCCTCGACGCTGGCAATGGGGATAAAGACCGCCAAACGGCTGCGGAGGGAAACCGCTTCAATCGCCATTGCTCTCTCGGTCTTTGTCATGGTCGGACCGCTGCACTGGCCGCTTATTCCCGTAGTCGCCGTCGCCATTCCCGTCAGCATCGCGGCGGCCTTCCTGCAGGCAAGGAGCTGAGTGCGATCATGGCTGACGGAAAGCTTCTGAACCTCGTGCTCCTCTGTGTACCGCTTTCGCTGGTCTCCTTCGGCGGCGGGCAATCGATCATCGCCGGACTGCAGCATCAGACCGTCGACATTCAGCACATTCTGACTGCCCGTGAATTTACCGACTACTATGCCATTTCACGGGCGGCGCCCGGACCTGGAACATTGATCGTCGTATTGATCGGCTGGCATATCGCCGGCATCCTCGGCGCGCTCGCCGCAATGCTCGCCATCTTCGTTCCGTCCTCCGCCGTCGTTTGCATCTTCGGCAGTATCTGGCAACGCCATCGCCACGCGGCATGGGCAGTTGCCGTCGAGCGTGGGCTGGCCCCAGTGGCCGCCGGCCTGATCTTCGCCGGCGCTTTTGCCGTCTCGGTGGCCGCCGGTCTTACCTTGATCGACATGGCCACGGTGGGAGTGGGAACGGCGGTCCTGTTCCGCAGCAAGATCGGCGCCTACCCTCTGCTGGCGGCGGCTGCCGTCCTCTACTTTCTTCTGGCTCTCGGCGGCATGGCCTGATTTCTCGGGTTCCATCCGCCAGCCGCGACCTCGCACGACAGCCGCAAACCCCTCTCATCGAAAAATCGCCGGACCCGAATTGACCGGCTGTCATTTCGCGTTATTATACTCCATAGGAGAACGTCGTTCTACATAGAAGAACATTGACGCTCGGAGGAGGTAAATCAATATGACAGACCCGTTGGTCCTGCGGACTTCCGTCGGAAAGCACGCTCATGTTCAGCCATTGAGAGACGGTCGCGTTCGCTCCGAGCGCGTAAGCCTGGAATTCCGCGACTACGAGCCGCTTCCCAAGGCATTTCGCACCATGGTGCGCGGCGACGAACTGGACGTCTCCGAAATGGCTGTCGTCACGCATCTGCTTGCGCACCACTACGGCAAGCCGATCACCGGCATAGCCATTCCCCTCTGGAGCAGGCTGCCGCACACCAATCTCGTCAGTCCCGCCGATTCGAGCATTGCCGGGCCATTGGATCTGCAGGGCAGCAAGGTCGGCGTGCGCGCCTATGCACAGACCTCCGGCGTCTGGGTGCGCGGCGTGCTTCAATCCGAATATGGCGTCGACCTCAACAGCATCATCTGGCTCACCATGGAGGATGCGCATCTGGAGGAATACGACGATCCGGCCATCGCCGTGCGAAACCAGTCGTCTTCCGGTCTGCGCCAGCTGATGAGGGCGGGCGAGCTTTCGGCGATCATGGGCGAGCGCGAGGTCGATCCATCAGGCATCCGCTCCGTAATCCCGGAGGCGGAAACGGCCGCCAAGGCATGGATAGCCCGCACCGGCATCTATCCGATCAATCATATCCTGACCGTGCGGACCCCCATCCTGGAAGCCCATCCCTGGCTGGCCCAGGAGCTGATGGAGATGTTCGACGAAGCCCGCCGCATTGCCGAAGCGGATGGCGCCGCCGCACCGCCGGCCTATGGGCTGGAAGCCAATCGTCGTTCCCTTCAGCTCGCCTTCGATTTCTCCGCCCAGCAATTGATTACGCCGCGCGTCTACGACGTCAGCGAGCTTTTCCATCCGATCTGAGATCACGACATCACAGCGTGGGTCTGACGATCCGCGCCTCGAATGCAAAGGCATCCCATCATGATCATCGATATCCACGGACATTACACGACAGAACCGCAGGCGCTTCACCAGTTCCGTGACAAGCAGCTTGCCGGGCTGGCCGACCCCATGCGGCGCCCGACCACCAGCGATCTCGGCATATCCGAAGACATGCTGCGTGAATCGGTGGCGCCGCAGCTCAAATTCCAGCAGGAACGCGGCAGCGACCTGACCATCTTCTCGCCACGCGCCGCCGGCATGGCCCATCATGTCGGCACCGAGGCGATCAGCATGCAATGGTCGGCCATGTCCAACGACCTGATCCACCGCATCTGCAAGCTATTGCCGGACAATTTTGCCGCTGTCGGCCAATTGCCTCAGCATCCCGGCGCCCCGCCCAAGAACTGCATTCCCGAATTGCGCCGCATCGTCACCGAACTCGATTTCGTCGGCGTCAACCTCAATCCGGATCCATCAGGCGGCTACTGGACCGATCCGCCGCTGACCGACCGCCAGTGGTATCCGATCTATGAGGTGCTTTGCGAGCTGGAAGTCCCGGCGATGATTCACGTCACCTCGTCGTGCAATCCGAATTTCCATCACACCGGCGCACATTATATCAATGGCGATACCACCGCCTTCATGCAGCTGCTGCAGGGCGATCTGTTCCGGGATTTCCCGATGCTGAAATTCGTTATTCCGCACGGCGGCGGCGCTGTTCCCTTCCATTGGGGTCGCTATCGCGGCCTCGCGCAGGAAATGAAGAAGCCGCTGCTTGCCGACCACCTGCTCAAAAACGTGTTCTTCGACACCTGTGTCTATCACTATCCCGGCATCGAACTGATGGCGAAGGTCGTGCCGGTCGACAACATCCTTTTCGCGTCGGAGATGCTCGGTGCGGTCAAGGGCATCGATCCTGAAACCGGCCACCACTACGACGACACCAAGCGCTATATCGATCAACTCGATACGCTTGATGAGGCAAGCCGCTACAAGATCTTCGAGGGCAATGCCCGTCGGGTCTATCCGCGGCTGGACGCCCAGCTCGCAAAGCGCGGCCGACCGGGCAAAGCATGATGCGCCCGTTGCCGGCTCCCGCCAGCCTCCGCTTAGCAGCAGCAGAGGTCGTCGCTGTCGGAAATGATCGCGTTCTTCATCCAGTAGGGAGGCAGGTCGTCCTGCGTGGTCTCGGCGACAGGCTTGAATGCCTTGAAGACATGCCGCGTCTCAGGCGTCGTCCAGAACGTGACCACCGTCTCCAGCGGTGGGCAGCCCGGCATGCCGCAGGCGAGCTCGGACACCATGACGGGGACATCGTCGCCGAGCGAAAAACGCTCGCGCGTCCAGTCCTTCAGGCGGCGGATAGCTGCAAGCTGTTCGGTGTTTCTGGTGGCTGTCTTGAGCATGGCTTCGAACCGGGGAAACGCCGGCGCCCGTGTGGCGCCAAGTCGAGGAATAAATAGGGCGCGGGTCCCGCGCTTGTCAAAGCAGATCACGGAAAAGCAACGGTGACCGGTCGCGCATACAGCCAAACGGTTTCAATGCCAGCCAATCCCTAAGGAGTGAAAGACATGACAGAACAGGTTCTCGCCGCGGTTCGTACCGGACCAAGCCAGATGGAAATCCGCGAATATCCGATGCCCGACGTGCCGGAAGACGGCGCGTTGCTGAAGATGGAAGTCGCCGGCATCTGTGGCACCGACGTCAAGCTCTTCAAGACGCCGCCGAACAATGCACCCACCATCATGGGCCATGAGAATATCGGCTACATCGCCAAGGCCGGCCGCGAATTCACCCGCCGCAAGGGTTTTAAGGAAGGCGACCTCGTCTTCGTCGAACATTATGTCATGTGCGGCAAGTGCAAGTGGTGCCATGCCGGCCAGTATCGCCATTGCGAGAACACCGACTGGCGCAACAACCCGGACAGCATTCGCTACGGCTATACCTCTGCCGAGCGCGCGCCGCATCTGTGGGGCGGTTTCGCACAATATGTCTACCTGCCGTGGAATGCCGTCGTGCATGGCGTGCCCAAGGGCGTTACGCCGGAGCTCGCCGGCCTCGTGACGCCGATGGCGAACGGTGTGGAATGGTCGCTCTTCGATTCCAATGTCGGCTATAACTCGACCGTGCTCATCCAGGGTCCGGGCCAGCAGGGCCTGTCGCAGACCGTGATCTGCAAGCAGGCAGGCGCGGCGCTCATCATCGTGACCGGCACGACCAAGGATACAGCGCGTCTCGAAGTCGCAAAGCAGCTCGGCGCCGACTACGTCATCGATGTGCAGAAGGAAGATCCGCTCGCCCGCATCATGGAAATCACCGGCGGCAAGGGCGTCGACATCTCGCTCGACTGCACGGCAGGTGCCGGTACGATCCCGATCACGCTCGGCGTTGAGGCACTGGTGCGCAAGGCCGGCACGATCCTCGTCCAGGGCGAAATGAAGGAGTTCCCGAACTTCCCGCTGGAAAAGGTCACAACGAAGGCGATCACCATCAAGAGCGCCCGCGGCCACAGCTACCGGGCTTGCGAGCTGGCGCTGGAGCAGATCGCTTCTAATCGCTTCCCGCTCGAAAAGATCACGACACACCGCTTCGGACTGAAGGATGCGGCGCTCGCCATCAAGTCCGTCGGCGGCCAGGGCGTTCCCGATGTGATCCACGCCTCGCTTCTGCCCTGGGAATAAGGAGAGCCTCATGACTATCGGTTTTAGGATCGTTCCGCGCACGCGTCGCGTCGATGCGGCAACGATCGAGAAATATCGCACCCTGCCGGTCGCCAATGTCAGCGACGTCATGTCCCGTATGACGGCCGGCGGCCCGGCGCTGCGGCCGCTGCATGCCGGCGGCCAGATGTCCGGCGCGGCCTTCACCGTGAAGACCCGTCCCGGCGACAACCTGATGCTCCACAAGGCTCTGCTGATGGCAGAGCCGGGTGACGTCATCGTCGTCGATGCCGGTGGCGACCTCACCAATGCACTGGTCGGCGAGATGATGCTCTCGCATGCAATGATGGTCGGTGTCACCGGCGTCGTCATCAACGGCGCGGTGCGCGACTACGGCTGGATCAAGGCCGGCAATTTTCCGGTCTTTGCAGCCGGCATCACCCATCGCGGCCCCTATAAGGACGGTCCCGGTGAGATCAATGTGCCGATCTCCTTCGGTGGCATGGTGATCGAGCCGGGCGACCTCATCATCGGCGATGATGACGGTCTGCTCTGCGTGCCCTATGACCGCACCGAGGAACTTTATGCACAGGCCAAGGCGAAGAACGAGGCCGAGGCCAAGACCGTAGCGAACACGCTTGCCGGCAAGCTCGATCCCAAGCTCTGGGTCGAGGAAAGCCTGAAGCGGCTCGGCTGCGAAGGCCTCTGAACCCTTATTCTGGAGATCACGATGGCAACAGCAATCATCGACGGTATTTCGACGCGTTATGAAGTGCTGGGCTCCGGCCCGCCGCTTCTGATGTATTCACCTGGCGGCTTCGATGCGACGCTCGAAAAATGGCGCACGCAGGGCATCTACCAGCACATCAAGTTCCTGGACCAACTGCCCGATCACTTCACCTGCATCACCTTTGACCGCCGCGAGACTGGGCTTTCCGGCGGCCGCGTCGAGCGCGTGACCTGGACCGACTATGTCAACCAGGGTATCGGCCTGCTCGACCACCTCGGCATCGAGAAGGCGCATATCATGGGCGGCTGCATGGGCTGCAGCGTCGTCATGCGCTTCGGCGTCGAGCGCCCTGAGCGCGTCCTCAGCCAGGTCCTGTTCTGGCCCGTCGGGGGCGCACGCTACCGTATGACCGGACACCAGCGCTTTGCCGAACATCTGGCCTTCGTCCAGCAAAACGGGCTGGAAGCGGTGCTTACCCTCGCCAAGGAAAGCAACAAGGCCTTCGGCGCCGATCCGCGTGGCGGGCCATGGGTATCGGTCCTTCGCCACGATGCCGATTTCGCTGAACGCTACATCAGCCAGAATGTCGATCACTACAAGGCGATCATCGCTGGCATGCCGCGCACGCTGCTTGACCGCGACACCTCGCCGGGCGCCGAGCCGGAAGATCTGGTCCGCCTCGAGATCCCCACGCTGATTGTCCCGGGCGCCGATTTCTCGCATGCCACGTCGGCTGCGCGCTATCTTCAGGAATGCATTCCCGGTTCGCAATATTGGGATGTGCCGGTCTCCGCCCAGGATTCCGTCAGTACCAACGCCAAGGTGATCGAATTCCTGCAGCAGGCGTCCGCCAAGGCTGCCTAAGGCTCGATTCAATGAAGCGGGGCATCGGGCAGGAAGCTCGCGCCCTGCTTCGTCAGAAAATCCTGAAAGGCTCTCATAACAGGCGTCAGCACCCGGTCTGCACGGCTGATGGCGAACCATTGTCGCCTGATGGGCAGGCCGGCAACGTCGAGAATGGCAAGGCGGCCGTCCTGCACTTCGCCGGCAACGCTGTGCGCAGCGAGGAATGCCAGGCCAAAGTCGGCCATGACCGCCCGCTTTATATCCTCGACCGACTCCATTTCAGTCGTTGTCGCGCCGGCGCGGACCGCTGCATCGCCGATGAACCGGTCGAAGAACAAGCGGATACCCGAACTGGCACCCCGCAGGATGAAATGCTCGCCTGCAATATCCGTCTTGGCAATGCCGCGACGGTGGGCAAGCGGATGGGTGGGAGCAGCAACGGCGACAAGAAAATGCTCGCCAAAGGTTGTCGCCCGTACCGACAAACTACGCGGCGGTCGCCCCACGAGGGCGATGTCGATGGTCCGGTTTTTCAACCGATCTATCGTCTCGGCATACCTGTCGATGATGAAATCACAATCGACATCGGGGAACGCTTCGGCAAAAGCCGCAAGCATGGGCTCTGCGAAATAGCGCACCGTCGATACCGCACCGATCGCGATGCGCCCGCGCCGTACCCCCTTGAAAGCATCGATCTCGATATCGAGAAGTCGCAGCCGCTCCCCAATGTCCCTGGCTGCCGCCAGAACGGCGCGTCCAGCTTCCGTCGGTCGCATACCATGCGCACTGCGCTCGAAGAGCTGGACACCGGCCTCAGCTTCAGCCTGCTTGAGCTGCAGGGTTACGGCCGGTGCCGTGAGGCCCAGCACTTTGGCAGCTTCGACGACCTTACCACTCGCCTCGATGGCAAGCAGCGCTTTAAGCTGTCGAAAGCTGATATTTTTCATTATGTTAGAATAGAAAATCCCGCCTCGCCTGTAAAGGCACGACGATATGGCAGAGCTCAAAAGACGAAACCTCCGGCTGTAACCGGAGGTTCTTCAGAATGATGCCCAATGTAGGAAGAAGCTTACGCCTTTCGTCGGCGGCGGGGATCGCTCAACTGCCTTGAAACATGCCGGCGTTTCAATGGACGCAACCGCTTATGCTACCAGGCGGTGCCGACCGATCAGCGACGCTTCAGCGCCTGACGGAAAGCCATTTCATCGATGCCGAGCGTGCGCAGTGCGGCTGGGGAAGCGTTGCGATGCTCCCTGCGGGCCGTCGAGCATTCCTGGGCGGCGCGTACCATGCCCATGGTGTCGGCCACACCGCCGAAGACGGTGCGAAGCCAAGAAGAAGAGGAGAACTGATGTTGGGTCAGAACAGCCATGACACGACCTTCCCGCGATTATTGTGCACTGCATATAACGCCGCAGTGCACACACCGGAAGGGCTTTTGCGGGAAGGCTGATATTCGAGGCCTGCATAGGTAAGCGTCGGCTTGGGAAAGTCGCCTCGAACGCGACCTCAGATGACGAAATTCTCCATTGTTTCCGGCACGAAGATGTCCTCCGGCCGCAGCCTGCGCTTTGACAGCCGCTGCTCGTAGGAATAGCGCAGGAATGTATCCAGCACCTCGCGATTGGGGCGGAAGCCGTAGCTCCAATAATCGTCGCCCATGATGCTTCGCGCTTCCTCAACATGGGCACTGAGCCACGGCAGCATCACTTTATGAGCGGCTGTTTCCTCCAGATCGCGATACATGCGCATCTGCGACTCCGCGAAGGCCTTATAGAGCGATTGCGCAATCCACCGGTTGGCTTCGTAAACCTCACGTCGGATAACGATGGTATGCATGATCGGGAAGATGCCGGTCTTCTGGAAATAGGCGCGCTCGACCTCGGCATAGTTCTCGAACAAGCGGCGCACCCGCCCTGTCGGCCCGGTATAGGACGACGGCTTGCGGGCGGTGTAGAGCGCGTCGATCTCACCGCTGTCGATCATCGCCGAGAGCGTTTGCGTCGGGCCTATGCGATTGACGCGAATATTCGGCGGCAGATCGAGCGGCAGCTTCTCGGGGCGGTTCGGCTCCTCTTCGCCGCCGGCGTAATAGGTCACGTCATCGACCTTCACACCGTATTCATCGGACATGATCCCGCGAATCCAGACCGGTGCCGTCATCTGATATTCTGGTGTGCCGATGCGGCGGCCGATCAGATCGCGTGGCTCGCAGATACCGGCTTCCGCGTTCACATAGATGGACGAATGACGGAAATAGCGCGACGGAAAGACCGGGATCGCCACGAAGGGAGCGGCATCCGTGAAATGGGACAGGACATAGGATGAGAGCGACATTTCCGCGACATCGAATTCGCGGTGACGCAGCATGCGGAAAAAAGTCTCCTCCACCGGCATGTTGAGATACACGAGATCGATACCGTCCGGAACGACGGTTCGATCCATGAGGGCTCGGGTCCGGTCATAATTCCAGCACCCGAAAGACAAACGAAGCGACGAACTCAGAATTCTCTCCCACGATAGAGGCTGCGGTGGGACCCGCCCTGGCTACCTCCTGCCAGATCCACGATCTCCCGATCGCGGACACGAATCGCACCCTTGCCGGCAATACCAATTCCGTATGCAGATCATGGCATGCCTCCGAGGTCTCTGACGTGAGAGGACGGAAGTCATGCAACTTTCATCGTACGAAACGGGATATTCGACGGCGCGACAGCGAATGTCCAAGATAAATCGCCGTGTCCAGCCCAAAGAAAATCCGCTTACAGATCGGCATGGTCAATCAGATGCGCATGGGGGCCGATCGCCGCTGCCAATCGGTTGACCATGTCGAAAACGAAGCTGAGGAACTGCTTTTCGTCGGCAAGGCCTTTGTGAGCGGGATATGCCAGGAAGAGTGTAAGCTTAACATTGGGTCGCTCGACGCGCCGCGCGATCAGTTCCCCACTCTTTATCTCTTCCGAAACGATGCCGTAGGGCATAAGGCTCTGAGCGACGCCATGCAGGATCAGTGCCTTGATCGCCTCCATGGACTGAACCTGGTAAGTGATCTTGACGTCGAGCGACAGCCTTGCAGCCACTTCGTGCACACGCTTCCAGATGATGTCGCGGTTCGACACCAGCGCCAGATCACCGCTCACGGCCTGGCGGAAGGAGACGTCCTCTCCAGATGATTTATCATTGGGCGAGGAGATGAAGAGCAGATCCTCCTCCATCAGCGCAATGCGCCGGAGGCCGGGATTGTCCTCGATGTCGAAGGCCAGCACATAGTCGAGTTCGCCACGCTCCAGTGCATCCGTCAGCACAAAGCTCAGTTCCTCGACGACATGCAGTGTGATGTTGGGAAGCTGTTCCCGCGCAGCCACCAGGAGATCCGTGCCGAGCAGCTTCAGGATACTCGGCGTCGCGCCCAGCCGGACACGAACCTTCTCCCCGCCGAGCGATATGAGATCCCGCTTGGTCTCTTCGATGCGTTGCAGAACCTCGATTGCCCTCTCATAGAGCAGCATGCCGGCGGGCGTGGCGCTGACACCACGCGAATGCCGGTCAAGCAGTTGAATCTGCAGAGAATCTTCGAGATTGCGGATCTGAATGCCAAGCGCCGTCTGCGCAAGGTTTAGCTGCTCCGCGGCCTTGGTAATATTGCCGACCTCGACGACCTTCACGAAATAGACAAGCTGACGAAGCTTCATGACCGCCTCCGGCCCTTTCCGGCCGTCCCTGCCCCGTGCAAATCAGTAGAACTGGTCAAAATGGACCTGCGCTGAAGGCACGCCGAGATCAAGCAGCATTTTCTGAATGGCCCGACCCATCGCCGGAGGTCCTGCGAAATAGATCTCGCATTCGGGAAGGCGCTTGCCAAAAAGCTCGGCTGCAATCTCGTGCACGAAGCCGCGATAACCGTCCCAGCCGTCATCGCCCTCAGGCGCACCTGACACGACAGGGTGATAATATATTGTGCTGCCGAAGCCCGGTAGCTCCTCCAGCATCTCGCGGCCGCAAATGTCGCGAGCGGCGCGGCCGCCATAGATAAAGTCGACCCTGCGGCCTTTCAGCTCCGGCGACATCGCCGCCGCCCGGGCGATCGACACCATGGGCGACAAGCCCGATCCGCCCGCAAGACAGACGATGTCGCGCAGCGAATCCTCGCGCAGATAGGCCATGCCATAGGGACCGTCGATCTCGATCCGGTCGCCGCTGGCAAGGCCCTCGAACAACTTGGTCGTCGCCGCACCATTCGGAACCCGACGGACCTGAAAATGCCATTCGCTCTCGTTGTCCCCGGTATTGGCCATGGAATAAGCGCGTGCGCCGTCCACACCAGGCAGCGCAAGCAGCGCGTATTGGCCGGACAGGAAGCGAACGGGCTTCTCCAGCCGGAAACGGAATTCACGGATGTCGTGGGTGATGTCGCGCATCGCGACGAGGGTCGCTGCCTGGCGCACCGGAGCGAACCGGCTTTCATATTGCGGCATCAGTCGCAGCTTCACCACACAGTCCGACATCGCCCGCGCCTGACAGCCGAGCCGCCGGCCACGTTCCCGATCGCGATCGCTGAGACCTGGCGGATCGGTGCGCAGATCCTCCACCTCGCCCTCGAGCAGATCAAAGCGGCAATTGCCGCAGGAACCGACATTGCATTCATAAGGGAAACCGAGCCCAGCGCGCAGCGCCGAACGCATGATCGTATCTCCATCCGAACAGGACCAACTGACGTCGGTCCCCTTCAACATAATTACGGTCATGCGTTCCTCCTCCTGATATTCCTGTTTATCTGTGCCCGTAGCCTAGCCGGGCCGAAATGGCTGAAGCCGCGTCAAGCAACGTCGGCGCAAATCCTTCCAGCGCTTCGATCGACAGGCGCTGCATCGGTCCGGCGATGCCGACGGCCCCGACGACGTTGCCGCTCGAATCGCGGACGGGCGCTGCAATCGCGCGCACGCCGGGTTCGCTTTCCTCATCTTCGATGGCGAAGCCGTGCTGACGCACCTCCGCCATCATCTCCCGAAGCTTCGCCTGATCGATGATCGTGCGAGGCGTCCGGCGCACCAGTGGTCCCGCCAACAACCGGTCGATCATTTCATCCGGCGAAAACGCGAAGATCGCGCGTCCGACCGCCGTGCAATAGGCCGGCTTGCGGGCACCGAGATCCGATTTGATGCCGAGTGCCTGCGGGCTTTCGAGATCGTATACGTGCATCACTTCGATATCGCTCGGAATACCGAGGATGACCGTCTCTCCGGTGTGCTTGCGCAAGTCGAAGAGATAGGGCCTCGCCTCGTTGGAAAGGTTCATCCGCCGGCGAACCAGCGTACCCAATCCGAACAGGCCGACGCCCAGCCGGTAGCGTTCGGTCTCCGGGTTCTGCTCAAGCAGGCCCTCGGCAACGAGCGTGACCGCCAGCCGATGCACCGTGCTCTTGGCGACCTTCAGCTTCTGCGCCAGCGCGCTGACGCCGATTTCGACCTCGTCCTCCGAAAATGCCTTGAGAAGACGAATGGCGGTCGTGACCGACGACAGGCGGTTACGCTTGGCAGGAGCCGCCTTTTTTGGGCGGCTCGTTTCTTTGGCAGATGCATTCATGGCGTGATTGTTCCGTGTGATCGCTGGAAATACAGGATCGTCCATATCACAGCTCCCCGCAATTCTCACGCCAGCTGAATGCCATGCTCAGACCCTCAACGCGCTCAGCATTTCAAGCACATATTCGTCACCGTTGGAGATGACGAGCATGGCTGCGAAGGGGCGCATCGCCGTCAGCGTACGAGCAAGATCGATGGTCGACACGTCGGCCGAACTTAAGACCAGCCCGGTCGTCATCTTGTTGCGCACGAAGCAGGCGTTGCCGATGACTTCCGCGGCCGCCGCCGAAGCGCCGGCCGTCGTCACCATGACGATCACGTCGGCCTCATCGAGCTCGTCGGCCAGGCTGACGCGCTTGCCCTCGGCATTCTCCAGGACGGCGTCGACCGGAAGCATCTTCAGCGAATCCGTCGCACCTTTCGCCTCGATGTAACGCAGGAAATGCGCACCGTCCCAAGAACGCTGTCGTACCACTTCCTGCAAGGCTTCGAGGCCGGCCGCGTCGAGCGCGATGATACGCGATTTACGCGGCCGGGAGTTCGGGTAGTCGATGCGGAAGCGAGCCTCTTCCGCCGTCGTTGCGCGAGCGCTCTCGCTCAGTCCAAGCAGCATGATGTCTCTCCTGGGTTGGACCGGCGGTGTCAGACCGTGGTCGGCGCCTTGCCCTCGATGACCGTCAGCGCCTCATCCGCCACGTCAATGTAGGACTTGTCGACCGGCAGCACGATGGCGGCGGAACGGACCCGCTGATGGACAGGATCGACGCCGGGCGGGGTAACGCCCTTATCCTTCAGGGCACGAACGGCCTTCATCAGGCGATGACGCGCCATGATGATGCCGTTATCCGTCGACACCAGGTTCTCCTTGGTGCGGTCGACGATCGGCCCCATGCTTTCCTGCAGCGACGCGTCCTGCATGGCGATACCCTCGACACCGGAATAGGTGGTGCCCAAGCGCTGCGCCTCGCGGTCCATCAGGTAGTCGTTGTCCTTGTTGGCGGCCGGTCGGTAGGTGCCCGGGACATAGGTGACATGGATGCCCTTGCCGTCGATCATGGCCTGGCGCTCTTCGGTCGTCAGCGCCCGCACGGGATGGTAGTCGAAGCTCCAGGCCCAGCAGTTTTCGTCATCGATCGGGATCCAGAAGTGGCCATGCACCGGATGGCCGCCGCGCGGCGGCACCATGGTGAAGGACGGCATGACCCAGGGCGTCACGCGCCAGTAGTAGTGCCCCTCTTCTGCATTACGGCGGGCGCCGATGAACAGGCCGCCTTCGCTATCGGTCACTTCGAAGAAGGGCCGGGCGTCCGACATGTTGTATTGGTTGCCGCGGGAGCCCTTGAAGAGGGGGTCGCTGTTCAAGCTGCCGCTGTGCAGCCATGAAACGTGGCTGGAGTCGATGCCGCCTTCCATGGCTTGGAGCCAGTTGCTTTCCTGCCAGCGCTTGGAGGTGAACGTCTGCTCGGCCGGAACCAGGGCGAATTCCCATTCCGGATGGGGTGGCTGCTTGTCGGCCGGACCCATGTAGGTCCACAGGATGTCGCCGATCTTGATCAGCGGATAGGACTTGAGCTTGATCTTCTGACAGTAGCCACTTTCCTTCGGTTCGGAAGGAACGTCGACGCACTGGCCGGTATGGTCGTATTTCCAGCCATGATAGGGGCAACGCAGACCACCCTGCTCGTTGCGGCCGAACCACAGCGACACGCCGCGGTGGGCGCAGAATTCGTCGATGAGGCCGTAGCGGCCTTCACTATCCCGGAAAGCGAGCAGGCGCTCGCTGAGCAGCTTGATGCGCACCGGCGCACAATCATTGTCCGGCAGTTCCTCGGCAAGCAGAGCCGGAATCCAATAGCAGCGGAACATGTCGCCCATCGGCGTGCCCGGACCGGTCTGGGTCAAAAGGTCGTTCTGTTCTTTTCTAAGCATGGCAATTTCTCCTCAAAAATTGCAGCCCGCCACGAGGCGGGAATCCTGTGGCTGAACTGAGCCCTGGTCTTGGAAGATCTCCGATTAGCGGTTGACGTCCTCGTTCGATCGGGTATTTTTAACGAGCGTTCCTTTATACAGAACGCTGTTTCGTTTTTAGAACGTACATGCTGACAACTAGCTCGTCAAGCGGCGAGGGCACCAATGGAGGAGAGACTTAAAATGTCAGACACATGTTCGAGGATCAGGCTGTGTTCCACCGATGACGTCGATTGGGACAGCGCCATCCGCGTTGAGGAAGGAGACCTCGTGCTGGCGGTCTTCAACATCAACGGCACATTCTACGTGACCGATGATCTGTGCACGCACGGGCCCGGCTCGCTGGCAGAGGGCTATCTCGAAGGCCACACCGTCGAATGCGATTTTCACAACGGGAAGTTCGACGTGCGCACCGGCGAGGTGGTTGCGCCGCCCTGCATGATCCCGATCAAGACCTACAAGGTGGTCGTCGAAGACCAGCAGGTGATGATCGAGGTCTGAGAAATCAGCTCGTTAGGCCGCATCACTTGTGAGTCATAAAAAATCGTATATTGTGGGATTTATTATAACGGGAGGTTTTCTCTATGTCGTCAGTCCAGCATTCCGTCAGCCAGGCGGAAGGTCCATCCGAAAACGCGCTTCGCCACGATGTGGCGATGGTAACGCGGCTTCTCAACAGCCAGAAAATTCTAGAGTATAGCGGGCATGTCAGTGCTCGCCTGCCGGGCGGCAAAACCTTCCTGGTGCAGCCGCAGGACAAGAGCCGCGCCGATGTTGCTCCCGACCACCTGATGGTTCTGGACCTGGATGGTAAAATTCTGTCAGGCATTCCAGGAGTGAAACCGCCGTCTGAAATATTCCTTCATTGTGAGATTTATCGTGCGCGTCCAGATGTCCATTCCGTCGCGCATTTCCACCACGATGCGACCAATGTGTTCACGCTGGTCGAGGATGTGCCGTTGCTGCCCTTCAAGAATCACGCCATCCGCTGGAAGAGTGGCATTCCGGTCCATCCGGACCCTGCACATGTCGACACGCCGGAACGCGGACGCGGTATCGCGGCCACGCTCGGCGCTCATCACGCCCTGCAGATCCGCGCTCATGGACAGATCGTGACAGCCGAGACGGTGCGCGGCGTCTTCATCGACGCCGTGCATCTGGTCGAGAACGCCGAGGCCGCCTATCGCGCTGCCGCCATCGGCAAGGTCAAGCCGCTGACCGAAGAGGAGATTGCCTCCTTCGCCCATAGTTTCCGCCGCGAGCATCACATCCGCAAGCTCTGGAAATACTATGCCGGCGGCGCCATCCGCGATGGCCTGTTTCCGGAAAATTGGAACGCGGCGGTCTGACGGCCATGTAGGTGTTGGTCCGCGATTGTGCGCGGACCAAGGACCGATCTATAGTTCCGCGTCAGATTTGCCGATGCGGAGATTCGAACTTGTTACCCGATTGCCCCAGCAGACCACAGGCGTATCCGGAATGCCCCGGCAAGGCAGAGGTGACCGTTTGAACAGCCTGGAAAAGATGATCGGCATGCTGGATATCTTCGATGCCGGGGAAGATGCCGTTGCCGTCTCATTCGACGAGCTATACGAGAGGCTCGGCTATACGCGTTCGACGCTTTATCGCTACCTGAAGACGCTGACCGATGCCGGGCTGCTCACCTCGCTGCCAAGCGTCGGCTACATGCTTGGTCCGCGCATCGTGGAACTGGACTACAAGATCAGAACCGGAGACGTGCTGATAAAGGCGGCCAAGCCGATGATGGAAGAGCTGGCGGCCAGGTTCAAAGCGGTCTCCCTGCTTTGCCGCCGCTACAAGTTCGAAGTGCTCTGCGTGCATCAGGAGATCGGCCCGGACGCCATTCACAGCAATTACGACCGCGGCCGCAGGCGTCCTTTGCTGCAGGGCGCTGCCTCCGTCGCCATCCTCGCCTATCTGCCCGACCACCAGTTGCGGAAATTCCATGGCCTTGCACAGGAGCAATTCGCACTCGCAGGCTTCGGAGCCACGCTGAAGGATGTCAAAAATACGCTTCGGCAATATCGCGAGCAGGGCTGGGTCAGCACGACGGGCGACGTGACACCGGGCGCACTCGGCATAGCGGCGGCAGTTTTCGACGCCCGGACGGAGGTTATCGGTAGCCTCAGCCTTACCATGCGCGAATCCCGAGCCAATGCTGGAGTCATCGAGCAGGCAGCCGAACAACTGGTGTTCTGCGCCAATGTCCTGTCGAAAACACTGGCGCGGGACTGAGCAGGGACACAGAATATGGAAGCGGTGGTGCCGTCCATGGAACGGCGCGGCACCCTTCCCGAAGAATAGTCTGCGGCGCGAATGCCTGCTCTTGAAATCACAACGCGATTGGGAAGCGGTATGCAGCGAGTAACGGTCACCCTCGATGACGATCTGATGGCGGAGCTGGATCGGATCATCGCCACGCGCGGCTATCAGAACCGCTCGGAAGCGATCCGCGACCTGGCCAGAGCCGGGCTGAAGCAGGCGGCGATAGAAACCGGTAGCATCGAAAATTCCATTGGCGTGCTCAGCTTCGTCTATGAGCACGAGGCACGGGAACTGGCCCGGCGGCTGACGACGGCCTTCCACCATCATCACGACCTGAACGTCTCGAGCCTGCATGTGCATCTGAACAGCCGCTATTGCCTTGAGGTCGGCATTCTCAAGGGACCGACAGGCGAGGTGCAGCACTTTGCCGAACACGTGATCTCGGAACGGGCCGTCAAATACGGCAATCTGCACCTGATGCCCGCGATTCAGGAGGATGAGGACCGACCAAAACCGCAGGTCGGCGACGGCTGAGCGCCGCCCGCGCGATGCGGCCGCCGCCTTCAATGCTCATGCAGATGATGGTGCGAATGCTGCGTCCCGTCCTCGTGCACGTGCCGGTGGACATGGGCGAGATGGGCGCGGTGTAGAAGCGCCTCGTCTGCAAGAATTTCCGCTGGCGTACCTGATGCAACGACGCGGCCCGCCTGCAGCACGAAACAGTGATCGGCGATATCCTCGATAATGGAAAGATCATGCGTTGCGGTGATGACCGTTCTGCCGCTATCGCGGCAGGAGACGAGAAAATCGACCATCTCACTGGTGCTCTTCGGATCGAGGGCAGCCGTCGGTTCATCAAGCAGCAACACTTCTGGATTGATGACCAGCACGGAGGCGAGCGCGACGCGCTTCTTCTCACCTCCAGAAAGCCGGTGGGGCGAACGATCCTTCAGATGCTCGACGCGAAATTCCCGTGCGGCTGCATCCACGGCCGCTCGAATGTCGGGCTTGCTCCAGCCGAGTTGGAGCGGCCCAAAGGCGATCTCGTCGAAGACGGTCGGGTTGAACAGTTGCACATCGGGGTTCTGAAAGACCAGACCGACACGCTGGCGAAATCGGTGGGCGAGTGCGTCGTCCTGCATCGCCTCTTCAGAGAGCTCAGCACCAAAAGCAAGAATCTGGCCGCGCTCTGCAAAATAGAGTGCATCGAGCAGCCGCAGCAGAGTGGATTTACCCGAACCGTTCGCGCCCAAAAGAGCGATCCGCTGCCCCTGCTCTATCCGCAGGCTGAGGCCATTCAGCGCGGCGACCTCGTTATAGGCATAATGGACATCGATAGCTTCAAAAGCGGCGGCCATGAGAGGCTCCCTGGCGGATTTGATCTAGGTGGATTGCAGAAAGAGGGCGGCCGCGACAACGACGGCAAAACCTGCAACAGCGAGCCAATCGCGCAGCGTCATCCGGAACTCGTCGAGCAAATGTACCTCGCCGCGATAACCTCGTGAAATCATCGCGAGATGCACCTCCGTGCTCAAGTGCAATGCCTTGCCGAGCAGGACGCCGGCGCTCGCCGTGGCGATGCGCCGCCGGTCTCTCGGCGACAGCTTGCCGACGACGCGGCTGCGCCTTGCCTCAAACATCTGCGATGCGCTTTGCAGGAAGGTGAAGACATAGCGGTGCGTCATGCCGAGAATGACGACCAGCATGACGGGAAGGCGGAAGACCCGCAACGCCTTCAGCACATGCGGCCAGGGCGTGCAAAGGATCATCAGCAATGCGAGCGTGGCCGCGGTCTCGGACCGGCCAAGCAGAAAGGCAGCGCTACGCAGCCCCTGCAAGGTCACCGGCCACTGAAGAATGGGAATCCGCAGCAGCACATCGCCCGGCACAAGGAAGATCGCCGGCAGGGCGATCGTGCCGGTAAAGGCGAGAACGCTCGCCCAGACCTGCTTTGCCAAGCGCGGAACATTCACATGGGACGGTAACGCCAGCGCCACGGAGACCAGAAACAAGGCAGCGAGAACCAGCAACGAGTGAACCGAAACCGCCGTGACGACTAGCGCCATCAGGCCGGCAATCTTCACGCGGGGATCCAGCCTTTGCAGGAAGCCGTCACGCCGGGCAAGATCGTCGGCATCGAGGGCATGATCTATCGCGTGCAGAATTCCACCGGTCAGGCGGTCGAGGAAGCCGCCGTGATGGCCGCTACAGACAAAGGATTGTTCGCTCATGCCACGGTCGCGCCTGATATCCTGCGGCCGAAGAGCCAGGAGAGGCCAGCGCAGACGAGGATGATCAGACCGGCACCGATCACGGCGGACATGATGTAACCGAAATTGGCGTCATGCATGAAGGAAGGAGCATAGTCTGGCATCGGCGCGGTCCAGATGCTTGACAGTTTTTCGAGACCCAGCGGTACACGGGTCGGGGGCGCCATATTCGCCGACGCCTGCGAAATCTGTTCGCGCATGCCGGCATCCCGGAAATCCGCCGCCCCCCATTCGCCCCATGCCGTGCCGGCGGCAAGCAGACCCAGCGGGCTTGCCACCATCAGGGCGCCGAGACCGAGCCACAGGGCGCGCGTGCCGCGCCACCCTCCCGCGGTTGCGACGCCTTCCGACACGCTCGCGCGGCCGCCTTTCCCCGCCGTCATTTGCAACAGCGCCGGATTGGAGCGCTGAAGATATGCAACGACGCCGGCGGTGATGATCGCCTCGGCAAGCCCGGCAATCGTCATGTGAGCGAGCATCATGGAAGGAATGGCGATGCTGAGCGGATAGGGCGCGTAAAGCGGCGCACCTGTGGCGTCGGTGAAAAGCAGCGGCTGCAAGCCGAATTCACAGGCGGCGAGAAAAGCGGAGGCGTTGATGGCGACATAGCCCGCAATCGCAGCCGCCACCACGCGGCGTGGCGAGCCGATCTCAGCCCTGGCCGAAATCAGCCGGTAGATTCCGTAGGAAACGAGGGTGCCAACGATTGCCATGTTGATGCAATTGGCACCGAAGGCAGTGATGCCGCCATCGCCGAAGAACAGGGCCTGGATCATCAACGCAATGGAGACGGCGAGCAACGCCGCCCACGGTCCCAGCACGATGGCGGCGATGCCCATGCCGACGGCATGGGCCGTCGTGCCGCCGGGGATGGGGAGATTGAACATCATCACCACGAAGCTGAAGGCTGACACCACTGCCAGCAGCGGCACCACACGGCTCTGCAGCAGCCGCTTGATGCGCTGCAGGCCGGTGTACCAGAAGGGCAATGCGGCCGCATAGGCGACCGCGCAGGTCGAGGGACTAAGATAGCCGTCCGGAATATGCATGAAAACCTCCCGCAAGAACGCGCACACGCACTGTCGCGGCTCCCTCCCCGGAGGCCGCTGACGACAACCGCGCCAGTGATATGAACATTTCGGATGATAGTCATACCGGCATTTCTCCGTCAACCGAGCGACCGGCCGCCGAAAAGCAACGGCAAGATTGGAAGCATGCCCGGATGCGGGCTCCCGCAACGTGCTTTCGTCGCGGCTGCGGCCTGTCGGCCGACGAGACAACAGGCCCACCGAGGTCGATATAATCGCGGAAAAACAACTGGTTAAGAATATGGCCGCACGACGGCGCTATAGATGGCTATCCTTTATGCGGCACTCCGCACCGAGAGAAGACGCAACCTTCCATTTCCAACTGCCAGCAAGGATGCTTTTCCCAAAACGCGATACCGATCATCACCGGCGCTAGGAGCAAGTGCTTCTAATCCGGCCAATTGGGCAAGATGGTTTTGACGAATGTCATGTTGCACCAAAACCGCAAATAATTGCACTATCGTCGGTAGTAGGAGGACTGCGCAGAGGAGGCGCTTGCTTTCGGCACCATCAAGGCAGCCGGTAGCAAACCGGGTTGGAGACCATAGACCGCATATTTGATCGGATATCTCAGCGATCCCATTCGCCGCCATGACGACAGCGGTTTGGGAGGCACACGTAATCCGGGTTTGAAGTTGTGTTTCCGTCGAGAGCCCGCCGGCCCTGGGCCGGATGCTTCAGCTTTTCCAAGATATGTCCTGTCTCAACTCACAAGCGATCTGCGCAACCTCGAAAACGGCCGGTTTCTGCCTCCGCGGCGGCGGCGGAAACCGGGTTTTCACAGGAATGGTGAGGAGCAGGATCCATGGCAACGCGAAATATAGTCAATGTATCTGATATCATTGACAAACAGAAGATTACCTGGACAACCGTGCTCGTCTGCATGCTCTGTTTTGCCGGCCAGCTGGCCGATGGTTACGACCTCGGCGTGGTCGGTTTGACCGCGCCAGGGATCATCAAGGACTTCCACCTCACGCACCAGCAGATGGCCCCGGCCTTCAGTGCCGCCATCATCGGCATGCTGTTCGGCTCGATCGGAGAAGGCTATCTCGGCGACAAGTACGGTCGCAAGCTCGGTATCATCGTCGCGCTGCTGACTTTCGGATTGGGCAGCCTGATGTCAGGCTTCATCAGCGGTATCGACAGCCTGATCGTCGCCCGCTTCATTACCGGCGTCGGCCTCGGCGGCATGCTCCCCAACGTCACGGCCATGATGGTCGAATATGCGCCAGTCAAGCGGCGCGCAACGTTGACGACCCTGAGCTTCATGGGGCTGAGCTTCGGCGGCATGCTTCCGGGCTGGGTGAGTTACTGTCTCAACGGAGAATCCTGGCGCAGCCTCTATCTGGTAGGCACCCTGATTCCGGTGATGCTCGTGCCTCTCTTCATCTTTCTCATGCCGGAATCGCTGAAATACATGGCGATTACCGGCAGGAGCAAAGACAAGCTGGCAAGGATTCTCCGCAAGGTTTCCCGAGACCAGACGATCAGCACGGACGATACCTTTATAATCAATGAAAGCGGCAAGGCAGGCGGTTTGCCGCAGCTCTTCGAGGGACGGATGAGGCTGGCAACCCCGTTCCTCTGGATCATTTTCATGTCGATCATGTTCGTCAATTTCTATGTGAACAGCTGGCTCAATCTCGGCCTGCGCTCGATAGGCTTCGATGCCGCCGCCGCTGCCGCCACCAACTCCTTTTACTATATCGGCGGCGCCTGCGGCGGACTGGCGATCGGCATCGCGCTCGACACTTTGGGGCCGGTCGCGCTGGTGATCACCTCATTGATCGGTGCGGTCACTGCCGTTGTCATGAGCGCCATCGGTGCAGACCATACCGTCATTCGGCTGCTGGTCTTCCTCTACGGTTTTTCGATCCTGGGCTCACAGCTGGGCTACAGCACACTGGCTGGCCTGCTCTATCCGACCGCGCACCGCTCGAAAGGCGCCGGCTTCGCCCAGGGCATCGGCCGCATCGGGGGCTTTATCGGCCCCTTGGTGGTCGGCTCGCTGCTGGCGGCCCAGCTCGAGTTCCACACCATCTTCTCGCTCGCAGCCATACCGCTCCTGCTATGCGCCATCGCCACGCTCTGTTGCATCCGGGCATGGTGCGGCCGCATGACGGGCTATCGCCTCGGCCAGATCCGCCAGATGGACGGCAAGGCGCCACGTCATGCCTGATCGCTTTCCCGGAAGAGGGCGTTACCGGACCTTACGGCTTCTCGGGAATTTCACCCGGCCGATAGTCGGGAAGCCGACCGGCTGGCAGCAACGCCAATAGCGCAAGGCCCGCCATGATCAGGAAGCCGATCTTCAGCGCCCGCAGCCTGGACTCCGTGTTGATACGAAGCGCCTCAGCCTTCTGCTCAGGCGTGGCACTTGTGTTGCCGATCACAGCTGCAAGCTGATCGTTGCTCACGAAGGTGATGCTGTCCAAATTTACCTCGGATTGTATTTCGATCGGCAATGTGGGGTTTTCCACCAACTGTCGCATGACCGCCGAACTGAGGAGCCCGACGAGCAGCGCCCCCGCGACAGCGGTCCCGACTGCCGCCGCAAGATTGTTGGTCGTGCCTCGAAGCGATCCGACATCGCCGGCCAGATTCTTTGGCGATGACGTGACAAGGACATTAAACAACAGGGTGACAAGCGAGCCCTGTCCGATACCGAACAGGATCAATCCGAAGAGCACCGGAACCGAACTCCAGTCGTTGCGCACGACGAAGGCCAGCCACAGGAGCGCCACAACGCATAGGGCAAAGCCCATGCGACCGATTTGCCTCGGCGTCAGCCTTTCGTAGAAACGGACAATCAGCATGGCTGCGAAAAATACAGTCAAATTGAAAGGCAGCATTGCAATCGCCGTAGCCAAGGGCGAGCGCCCCTGCACGATTTGGATATAAAGGGGTACGGAAAAATTGAGCGCCGCCTCCAATGCCACGACGGTGAACATGGCATAGACGGCAGCGCGCTCCTGAGGCGAATCCAGAACCTCGAGCGGCAATAGTGGCGTGCGGCCAGCCGCCTCGCGTCGGCGCGTCCACAGGAAGAATGCCTGACCGAGAACGGCGCCGAGAACAATCATGATGGGAGCCGGCGACAGTCCAAGCAAGTTGAATGGTGCTGCCGGCCGCGCCAAGGCAAGGCCCCAGCCATTGAGATTGTTGAACCCGAAGCTGATGAGAACGATGGCACCGGCTGCCAGCAGGACACCGACGAAATCGATCCGCACATCCGGTCGTCCGGCATCCGATTTCAGCCGGAAGCTTAGAAACAAGACAAGCGCCGAGACCGCAATCAGTATGCCGAATACCGGCCGCCAGCCGATGTAAGTACCAAGCACTCCACCGATCAGGAATGCCAGAACGCCTGCCCCAGCCCGCGCCGATCCCAAGGCTCCGAGCGCGGTTGCCTGTTGGCTGCCGTGGTAGTTTTCCGCAATCAATGCAACAAGCGCCGGAACGATGACGGCGCCCGCCGCTCCGCAGATCGCCTGGGAGGTGATCATCGCGGACGCGGTCGGGCTGAACGTCATGAGAACCTGGGCCAGACCGAAGACGACGACCGCAATGCGAAACACCTGCAACGCGCCGAAGCGCTGCACGAGTTTTGCGCCGAGCATGACAAAGCCGGCAACGATCATGGAATAGGCGACGATGCCCGTTGCAACGACCGTGGGTGCAACCCCGAAACTGTGAACCATGCCGCCCAAAGCCACAGGCAGGGACGCCACGTTGAACGACATGATCGCCTGGCCAAATGCAATCGCGACCATCGGGATCCACGATGCACGTTCTTCCATGTGAGTTGGATGCGACGTTACGGTTGCAGACATTGACCGGCTCCCTGAAGAAATCGCGATAGATACAGCGCAGTTCCGGCAGCTGGCTTTCTAACCGTCCGGCGAGGACATCAGCAGGTCGAGCCCCATTCGCTGCGACAGGAACTGCGCGACAAGCTGCCCTTTGATGCTGTTGCCTGCCTCGTCGAGCTGCGGCGCGAACGTGCCGAGGCCGCCCTTTCCCGGCGACACGGTCACGATTCCGCCGCCGATGCCGCTCTTCCCCGGAAGCCCGATTTCATAGAGCCAATCACCCGACGTCTCATAAAGGCCAGCGGTCAGCATCACCGCCAATGCATAGTGACAGACATCCGGGTTGACGACCTGCTCGCGTGTAACGGGGTTGAAACCGCCATGGGCAAGGGTCGCTCCCATCACGGCGAGATCCTTTGCGCTGACATTCAGGGAGCACTGGCGGGTATAGAGTTCGACGGCTTCGCCGGGCTCGCAGTAAATGCGGCCCAAGCTTTGCAGCATCCATGAGATACTGCGGTTTCGGGAGTTCGTCTTCGACGCGGACTCATAGACTTCCTCGTTGACTGCGAGCTCCCGGCCCGCGAAACGAGACAATCCCTGATGGATGAAACGCCACTTCTCTTCCGGGTTCGCTCCTGGGACGAGGCTTGTGGTGGCGATGGCGCCGGCATTGACCATTGGATTCGTGCGCCCCTCGCTATTCCGCTCAACGCCAGCGAGAGAATTGAATGCGTAACCGGTCGCATTCACCCCCAGGCGCTCACGGGCGCCCGTCGCGCCGATGATGTCGCAGACCAGGGCAAAAATGAACGGCTTCGAGACACTCATGATCGTGAATTCGTGCTCGGCGTCGCCCACCGCGAAGATGCGGCCGTCAATGCCCGCAACGCAAATCCCGAACAGTTTGCTCGAAACGTTTGCGAGGGCCGGATAGACTTGGGAATTTCGTCCGAGTGTGACGTCGGCGAAGCGGTCATGGGCCTCTGTTACGAGCTTCGCAACGGTATCCGAGGAAGGAAGATGCCCCGTCGAAACATACGAGGTCTGCGGGTCGACAAGCGGATTTAAAAGCTCCATCACTACTTCCCTGCCAATAATTGGAGAGCTGTATTCGCGACTAAGGAGATTTTCTTGCTGTGTGGTACAAGAATAAACCCCTAGGAGACTCTTTACAAGGGGCACTCGGATTAGGTGTTGCGCCTCCGCCCGCATGATTAATGACATACTTCAGATCGAACCTCTCCTTAGCGGAGGCCGAAAACCGACGCCGATGTTTGGGTCGTCGATTGCTCATCATTTGGAAACTGAAAGTGCAGGAAGGCGTGAGGCCTACCTCTGGACGAAACCTCTGCTCGTCCTATCTCCGGGTTAACTCACACCAGGAGGGAATCATGTCTGAACTTATCGTGCTCGGCTTCGATAAAGCCGACGAGGCGGATGTCATACTCAACCGATTAGTGGCCCTCGAGAAAGAGTATCTGATAGATCTCGAGGATGCGGTCGTTGCTGTCCGCGACGGCGACGGAAAGGTTCGTCTGAAGCAGAGCGTGAATCTCACGACAACGGGAGCTGCCAGCGGCGGCTTGTCGGGCGCGATTTGGGGATCTCTCGTGGGCTTGCTGTTTCTAAACCCTCTCGCCGGCATGGTGCTTGGCGGAGCGTTCGGCGCAGGTTCCGGAGCGCTTGCGGGCTCGATGACAGACTATGGCATTGATGACAACCTCATCAAGAAGCTCGCCGACACAATCCCCGCCAATAGCTCGGCCCTCTTCCTTCTCGTGCGCAAAGCCCAGCCGGAAAAGGTCCTTGCAGAATTCAAGGACATGAGGGCGCGCATCTTGCGGACCTCGCTGTCCCCAGACCAGGAAATGAAACTTCAGGCGGCGCTTTCCCCCAAGGCTTCCCCTGAATCAGGCGCCGCTGTCGCATCATAGCCGCCAAAATCAGCGGAGGCGATGCGATGCCGATCGCCTCGCCTCAAGCGACAAGTCCACGACGGCTCCGAGATGGGTTGGAGGACTGGGGCGAGCATGAGTGTGAATACGATAGGTAAACGGAAATCGGGTTGGGCAGAGATTGCGGTTGCGGTCTTCGGCCGATTCTCCTGGCTTGGCTTGCTTTTGGGCGCTGTTCTTTTTGCGTCGGCGCTCACGCCGACGCTGGTGCCACGTGACCGGCTGCCGCAGGGCGCATTGGCCGGGCTTTGCTTTTTCATCGGCTATGCACTGGGCGTCTTCTTCACCTGGCTTTGGACCTACCTGGAACTGCCGCAACGAAGTGTTACGCCGATCCGCTACGTGGCGGCGGCGCTCAGTATCGGCTTCGTCGTCAATTCGCTTTGGCGCTCGGCCGCCTGGCAGAATTCCGTGCGGGCAGCCATGGGAATGCCGCCGGTCGACAGCATCAATCCCTTCGTGGTCTGCGGAGTAGCCATCCTCACCTTTGCCGTGCTGCTGACGCTCGGGCGTCTGGCAAAATGGCTGGCCTTAATGCTCGACAGGCGGATGCAACGATACATCCCGCCGCGAGTTGCGATGATCCTGGCAATCACGGTAACGGCTCTGCTATTTTGGTCGCTGGCAAACGATGTCCTGGCCCGGGCAGTGTTCCGGGTGCTCGATGCGTCCTATCGGCAATATGATGCGCTGCTTGAACCCGAACGGCCCCAGCCTCTCGAAAGTGGCAAGACCGGAAGCTCCGCCTCGCTCGTGGCATGGAATGAACTCGGCCGAGCCGGACGAGAATTCGTGGCATCCGGTCCGGATGCGGCCGACATCAGCGCTTTCACCGGGCGACCAGCCCTTGAACCGATCCGCGTCTATGTGGGGCTGCAATCGGGCCAGACACCGGAGGACCGGGCGCGGCTGGCCCTGGATGAGCTGAAACGCCAGGGCGCCTTTTCCCGTTCGATCCTGATCGTGATAACCCCGACCGGCACGGGCTGGATCGATCCTGCAGCGATGGATCCCGTCGAGTATCTGCATGATGGCAATATCGCGAGCGTCGCCGTCCAGTATTCCTATCTCAGCAGCCCGCTTTCATTGCTTGCCCAGTCCGCATACGGCGCGGAGACGGCAAGAGCATTGTTCTCTGAGATCTACGGCTACTGGACGACGCTGCCGAAGGACAAGCGGCCGAGATTGTATCTTCACGGGCTGAGCCTGGGGGCAATGAACTCGCAGCTATCGGCCCGGCTTTTCGAAATGATCGATGACCCGATACAGGGTGCGCTCTGGAGCGGCCCGCCTTTTGTCAGCGCCACCTGGCGAACCGTCACCAAAGAGCGAAACGCGGGATCGCTCGTGCGGCTCCCGCAGTTTCGCGACGGCAGGCTGATCCGTTTCATGGACCAAAGCGGTTTTCCTCAACAAGAGACGACAAGCCCTTGGGGGCCAGTCCGGATCGTCTATCTCCAATATGCCAGCGATCCGATCGTCTTCTTCAATTTCGACGATTTCTACAAAGAGCCCGACTGGATGCGGGAGCCGCTGGGGCATGACGTGTCACCGCGACTTGGATGGTATCCGATCGTCACCGGCTTCCAGCTGATACTCGATATGCTTGTCGCCAACAAAACGCCGATAGGATTTGGTCACGTCTATGCGCCCTGGCACTATATCGATGCCTGGGTCGCCGTGACGGATGTGAGGGGATGGTCCGAGGATCAACTAGCCGCCCTCAAGAAACATTTCGAAACCGCGGAAGAAAAGGGTGCGACGTCGACAAAGGATACTCCAGAACCGGGCTATGAAGGGCGAGGAGGCTGAAGAGGTGTCCCAAATGCTTCCAAACCGGTCGCGACGATCTTTTTTCCGTGCTCGTCGGCGGTCCTATGCTCATTTGCTGGAGTGAGTGATGGCGGTCCATCTCAATGAAGACGAGGCGGAATATGTCGTGCTGGTGCATGGCCTCGCTCGCAGCAGCGGATCCTTTTGGCTTATCGAGAAAGTGCTGGCGCGACGGGGATTTCTGGTCGTCAACCGGGCATATCCTTCAACGCGCGCACCAATCCACGACCTGGCCGGCTACATAGGAGCGTCGATCGAATTGTGCGGCACGCGGCGGGTCAATTTCGTTACCCATTCGATGGGAGGGATTCTGGTTCGCTATTGGCTGGCGCACGCGCAGCGACCAGATCTGGGCCGCGTCGTCATGCTCGCGCCACCCAACCACGGTTCGGAGATCGTGGACGTCTTCGGCGAGATGCCACCATTCCTTTGGATCAACGGCCCTGCTGGTCTTGAACTTGGAACCGATCCGGCGGCCGTGCCGCAGCGTCTGCCGAACCCCGACTATTCGGTGGGAATCATCGCCGGCGACATATCCGTCAATCCGGTATTCAATTCGATCATCGAAGGGCCGAATGACGGAAAGGTCTCCGTTGCGTCGACACGACTGGACGGCGCGGATGATCATCTGGTCGTCCATGCCACGCATACCTTCATGATGTTCAACCCGATCGTGGTTGTCGAAACCGTCAACTTCCTTGAACAGGGCGCATTCCATCACGGCCTGACATTACAGGAGGCAAGCGCGAGCGTCCTTGCAATGCTGCAATAGAAAATCGATGGGGCCGCGAGCCCACGCTCGCTGCCTCAAGGGAAGGAAGAATACGTTAGCGAAAGCATGGAACCGTCAGTATTCTGGCGCCAGATCAACGGAGGAGTGATCGATGCGTATTATACGGATAATAGTGGCCGCTTTCTTTGCAAGTGCGGTCGCATTGGCAGGAGCCCTTCCCGCAGAAGCGGCCACGGCGCGCGTGACCGGCACAACGCAAGTTCGATCAGGCCCCGGCACCTCGTATCGCTCCGTCGGTCAGGTGCGAAGGGGGGACAGGGTGTTCGTCAACCGCTGTTCGTCATCGCGCAGATGGTGCCGCATTGAGCCGCGGCATTCGCGCAGCGGCTGGGTCAATTCCCGGTTCCTCGATCGCGTTTCCGGAAGCCGCAGCCGTAGAGGCGGCGTGTGCTTCTACGGCTCCAGCGGGTATATTTGCCTCGGTCGATAACTATCGTTACCAAGTTTAAGTTTCAGGTCGAAGGCGTATCAAAAGCCTCTTCGGTGTCGCGGCCGATAAGGTCGGACACCCATTGGCTGGAGGGATGCTGACGGCAGAACGTGACCAGCGCAATCGAGATCGGGACACCGATGAATGCGCCGAAAATTCCCCAAAGATAACCCCAGCCGAAAACGGAAAGAAGAACGACGACAGGCGAAAGGGAAAGTGCATTGCCCGAAACGCGTGGCTCTATATAGCTGCCCAGCGTGAACTGTATCACGTTGAGCCCGATGAAGATCGCAAGCGCCGACTGCCAGTCGTCGAACTGGACGAGTGCAAATGCTGTCGGAAACATCGTCGCCACGAGTGGACCGATAAAGGGGATGTAATTCAGGGCAAAGGCGATAGCACCCCACTCCTTGGCGAGCGGCAGTCCGAAAGCGCTGGTGAGCAACCAGACGAACAATCCCGTCGCGATGCTCATGATCGTCCTGATAATCATATAGCGGCGAAGCTTCCTCGCCGTTTGCCGGCTACCATCCAGGAGCAGCTTCCTTGCTGCCGGACTGCGCATTCGCTTGATCCTGCGCTCGAAATCTTCCACTTCCATCACGCCGAGAAGAAGATAGGTCAAAGCAACGAGCCAGAAGCTGAATGTGCTGTTGATGCGGCTCGTCAGGGTCTGAACCACGCGTAGCATGGAAGCGGTGCCGATATTGTCGGACCAGAGCACGTCGACATCGATGCCGTGCCCTTCGAGCCATTGACGAATTTCCTCGTATTGCTGCTGGAAGCGTGCGGTATCGGTGATCATCCATCGGCCGACCCTGCCGAACGACCAGGTGACGATCCAGCCAAACGCAAGAAAGGCCAGGACCATGACGGCCAAACTGACCAGAAGCGCCAGGTATTTCGGGAGAAACGTCTGTATGCCATGCTGAATGGGCCATAGAAGCGCAATGGCCAACAGGGCGAACGCCAAAGGCGCGAGAACCGTTGCGGCTGCCGGGAGTATAGCGACCAACAAAAGAACTGCTATTACGACTTGGGCCGGAGGAACTGCTCGATATTTCCCTGCCCGCATCATTGTCCTCGGCTGGCCAGCTCAAAGAGTATTCTTGAAAATCCGACCGTCTTTGATGACGACCTTCAGATTTTGCTGCGGATCCTCCATCAGCTTCAAATCGTCGAGCGGATTGCCATCCCAGACCAGGATATCGGCAAACGCGTCTTTTTGAATAACGCCCAAGGTGCCCGCATAAGGCGTGCGCAAATTGGAAAGTGCCAGAAGACTTGCGTTGTCCGAGGTCGCCATGCGTAGCGCCTCCGCATTGGTGTACCAATTGCCCAAATGGGTGAGCATGAAATTCTGACGGGATGTCAGCGCGGGAGAGAACAGAACATCCGAACCCCAGGCGGTCTTGACGCCATACTTTTTGAGATATCCGTAAATCTTGGGCGTCCCGGCAAAAAGCTGCATGGCACGTTCGGCCCCTACTCCGGTCAGCGGGCCGGTATCTTCCATCGACAGGAACGGTTGAGTGCTGAGCCAGACATTCTTGTCGGCAAACATCCTTGCCGTATCCTCGTCCATCAAATGAGCGTGTTCGACGCAGGCCGCACCTCCGGCGATGGCGCGCTGGACCGTATGCGAGGCGTAAGCGTGAACGGCCACGTAGGTGTTCCAGTCCTGTGCCACATCAACGCCGGCGCGAATTTCGTCCTCGCTGAAGGTCGTCATATCAAGCGGGCTGCGCGGAGACGAAACACCTCCTCCCCCGACAAGCTTGATCTGCGATGCGCCCTGGAGAAGTTGCTCGCGTATCCGGCGCTTCAACTCGCCGACATCGTCGACGATCGCGGCGCTTCCCATCATTTCGCTCAGGCTGAGTTGTCCCTCCCTCGCGGGAATTTCAAACGGCATTCTGAGGTCGGCGTGACCGCCTGATGTCGTGATCATCGCCCCGGAGGGAAAAATGCGAGGGCCGGGAATGATCCCGGTATCGATTGCCTGTTTGAAGGTAAAGACCGGACCGCCCAGATCGCGGACGGTGGTGAAGCCCCGCATCAACGTGCGCTCGGCTTCCGCCGTGGATGCCGCAAAAATGATGCCGGGATCACCGGACATCAGAACTTGCAATGGAACCGCGGCATATATCGTGTGCCAATGCGCATCGATCATGCCCGGCATCAACATGCGATCGCCGCAATCGATGATCGTCACGTCCCCTGGCGGAGGGTTGTTTGCCTTGTCTACGGCAACGATCTTGTTTTCTTCAACCAGAACCTGTGCACCCGTCTGCAACGAGTCGGATTTGCCGTCGAACAGCTTGATCTGTCTCAACAAAATCTTGGAGGGTGGCTTCGCCGCCTGCGCGTTGCCCACCCCCGGCACGATGCCGGCGGCCGCAATGGATCCGATGCCCGCAAGAAAATTTCGTCGCGAGTAATCGCTAAGGTACTGGGATCGTCGCTGAAGAAGAGGATTGCTGCAGCCGCAGCCTGCGTTGTGGATGAGGTGTTGGTACTTCGAACCCAATCGCAACATGGCATTCGCTCCGAAAACGCCGTGATTGAACGTATCACTTCGCATCAGCTAAATCTACTGCAGATTGCTTATCTCACTATTCGGCGCTGCCTCGTTCGGATGCCGGGAGTGTCATTGCGGTAAGGCGGCTAAGGGTCTAGGGTTCGTTTGCAGCACGAGCCGAAGCCCAGCCGAAAGAGGCGTGCATGTCGACAGCAGTTGCCATACTCGGCGGCGTCGGGCTGTTTCTGCTCGGCATGACCGTCATGACGGACAGCCTGAAGGTACTGGCAGGATCCGCCCTGCGCACGGTCCTCGGCAAGGCAGCGGCGACCCCGCTCTCGGGAGCCTTCTGGGGCGCCATCGTCACGCTGCTCGTGCAATCGTCGAGCGCGGTGACGATGACGACGATCGGGCTTGTCAGCGCCGGGCTTCTAACCTTTCCGCAAGGGCTCGGCCTCGTATTCGGCGCCAATGTCGGCACGACGGGCACGGGCTGGCTCGTCGCTTTGATCGGCGTGCGCGTCTCGCTTTCGACCTATGCACTGCCGCTGATCTTCGTCGGCGCTTTGGTCAAGCTGCTTGGGGGCGGACGGATTGCGGCGGCAGGCGGCGCTCTCGCCGGCTTCGCGCTCGTGCTCTACGGGCTAACGTCCCTCCAGCAGGGCATGGGAGGCCTAGCCGAAAGCCTGCATCCATCCGATCTGCCCGCGGTGATCGGCACAGAGGGGATTGGATGGGTCACGGGTTCGGTCGGTCTTCTGACCCTCGTCGCCGTCGGCCTTGCGATGACGGCTGTCATGCAGTCCTCGACGGCAGCGATCGCCGTCACCATTTCGGCTTTCTACGCTGGGGCAGTGAACCTCGAACAGGGCGCCGCACTGATCATCGGCCAGAATATCGGAACGGCAACAAGCTCCGCCTTGGCGGCCATCGGCGCCGGGACGACGGCCAAGCGGCTTGCGCTGGCCTATGTGCTATTCAAGCTTATAGCGGCATTGATCGCCATCATCGCCTTTCCGTTCACAGCGGCATTGATGAAAGCACTTCTCGGTTCAATCGACGGAATGACGCTCCTTGCCGCCTACCATACGGCCTATAACGTTGTGGGAGTCGCGGTGCTCCTTCCGGCAACGCAATGGTTCGCCCGTGCCGTGGAGCGGCTCCTCCCCTCCAAACAGACACCGCTTCAGCGCGCACTTGATCCGAGCGCGCTCGCCAGCGCCGTCGTCGCAATCGAGACCGCGCGGCGCGTGGTGGCGGACGTTCTCGCGACGACCAGCGCCGCGGTTTCCGCAGCGCTTTCGGGTGGTGCCGCGCCGACCGCGCAAAACGCTGCGACATCCGCCGCTACGCTGGAGGAAGTGCGGGATTTCCTGTCTGAACTGAAGGAGCCGCCCGAGACGGAGACCGAACGGCTTCGCATGACGAGTACGCTGCACGCGCTCGATCACGTCTCGCGCCTCGTGGAAGTCGTGGCCGAAAAGGAACTCCCAGGGCAACCTGCCGAGACCACGCCCGATCCTGGCGCTGCCGAGATTTGCACACGAGCCATGCGCGCCGCAAAGATGGTCGGCAGCTCGATCACTTCAGAGTGCGCCTTCAGCGCGCAGGCAGCACCCATCGGCTGGAACGTCTCGCCTGAGGTCGCCGCCGCGCTTGCGGAGGTGAAGGCCGCAGCGTCGGAACTCGACGCACTGCGGCGGGTCCATCGTGCCACGACGCTGGCTTCCGTCGCGCCCGGAAAACTGACCGTCACCGACGCTTTTGCGCGGATCGACGACGCCCGGCAACTCGACCGGATTGCGCATCATGCCTGGCGCTCGGCAGCGCATCTCCTTGGCCGTGGCCCCCAGGACGGTCCGGGCTCGTGACTTGACCAAAAGATGCTCTGGGCGCGCCGGATCAATCGCCGAGGAGCTGGCGGTCGTCGCCGTCGCGGTTGCGCACCAGTTCCTCCTTGATGCTGCGCAGCGACTTGAACGCCCTGTTGCGATCGGCATAGGCGACCATGTTGGCGAGGATGTCGATTGCGGCAAGATAGGCGTAACGGGTCGAGGTCGGGCGGAAGATGTTCTTGCCCTCTGGCATCTCGATTGCAATCACCAGATCCGCCGCTGTCGCCACCGGTGAACCGTTCTGCGTCATCACGATCGTCGGGATAGCGCGCTGCCGCAAAAGCTCCAGGCAATGGACGAGGCCCATATCCCGGCCGGTGTAGGAGGAACCGAAGATCACTGTGCCCGGCTGCGCCGCGGCCGAGATCATGAGGTTCATATTGTGGTCGTTGGATGCATTGATATGGCAGCCGAGGCGGAACAGGCGGTTGTGCAACTCGTTGACGATCATCGCCGAATTGCCGCTGGCGCCGAAGGCCTGGATGAAATCGGCTGCCCTGAGCATCTGCGCCGCCTTTTCGATGACCGCCAGATCAAGCTGGCGATGCACTTCAAAGAGAGCGTTCTGCGCCTTGGAGATGATATCGTGGGCGACCTCCTCGGCAGTCGCCGTCGGTGCCTCAGGCTTCAGGTAGCGCAAGCCGATATAGGCCATCTTGGCAAGCTGAACCTTGAAGTCGGAATAGCCCTGGCAGCCCAGCCGCCGGCAGAAGCGGGTAACGGTCGGCGGGGAAACTCCCGCTCGCTCGGCCAGCTCTATGATCGACGAGTTGACGACGAAATCCACATTTTCCAACGCGAATTGCGCAAGCTTGGCTTCGAGGCTCGAAAGCCTGCCGCCTTCGTCGGAAAGGGCGTGAAACAGATCCATTCGGTCTTCCCCTCACATTGCCTGAGCCAGAAAAATGCATCTACCAATGAAAATGAATTTCACTGGATCGTATTTTGATAGCATAATGCGGACAAGCATCAACGAAACTAGCCGTCCCCGCGAAAATAAAAGCAATTCCCCTCTGTGCCCGAGTTCCTGCGAAGGCGCATTCTCCCTTAATGAGGTTTCATCATGAATTATCCGTGGCCCGAAGCCGGAACGCCCCTCGACCAGGTCGCAACCCCGATGCCTGTCATCGACGAAAGCCGGCTTGCTGCCAATATTGCCCGCGTGCAGGCCTATTGCGACACCCATGGCAAGCGCTTCCGACCGCATATCAAGACCCACAAGATCGCGGCGATCGCGCGCCAGCAGTTGGAAGCCGGCGCGGTTGGTATCAACTGCCAGAAGGTGACCGAGGCGGAAGTTTTCGCCGATGCGGGCTTCGACGACATCCTGATCACCTACAACATTCTCGGTGCGGCGAAGCTCGCCCGGTTGAAGGCACTGAACGCTAGAGTGGCAAAGCTCGCCGTGGTGGCCGATAGCGACGTCACTGTTGCAGGGCTCGCCGCGACCTTTGGGGCCGACCGGCCGCTCACCGTGCTGGTCGAATGCGACACCGGGGGCAAGCGCTGCGGCGTGCAGACGCCGGAGGTGGCGGTAGCGCTTGCCGAGAAGATCGCGGCGGCACCCGGCCTGCGTTTCGGCGGCATCCTCACCTATCCGGCAATCGGCGGCGCGGAATCGGTCGAGCATTTCATGGCCCGCACGATGAGGCTCCTGGCGGACAAAGGTATAGATTGCCCGGTCCGCTCCAGCGGTGGTTCGCCGGATCTCTTTGCCGCGCATCTCGTGCCGTCTGCCACCGAACATCGCGCTGGCACCTATGTCTACAACGACCGCAGCATGGTTCGCGCCGGCCATTGCACGGCGGGTGACCTTGCCATGCACATCCTGGCAACAGTGGTGTCGCGCCCGGCCCCGGATCGCGCCGTTCTGGATTGCGGCTCGAAGGCCCTGACATCCGACCTGCTCGGCTTCACGGACTACGGCACGATCGACGGCTTCGAGAGCGCACGTATCGTGTCGCTCTCGGAGGAGCATGCCGTTGTCGATCTCAAGGATTGCATAAAGCCGTTCCCGGAGATCGGCGCGATGGTGAAGATCGTGCCGAACCATACCTGCGTCGTTACCAATCTTTTCGATCACATGGTGTTCCACCGTGATGGGATCGTCACGCGGGTCGAGAAAGTCGATGCGCGCGGAACGGTCTGGTAAGCGACCGTCCTGAAAATTTTTGTCGCATCGAGTTAGCGGATAATGGCCGCAGCAGGGCGGCTTTCTTGGCATCATGAAAATCGGGCGCCTCGGAGGGGCGCCCTTTTTCATGTCGAGCGGCCGCCCGTCGCCTTCAGACGCGCAGCTTGCCGCGCCGGAAGGTTTTGATTCCAAAATGCAAAGCGGCGCCCGATGTCGTCGGCGAAGCTTTTCGTTGTATTGCTTCGACGTGAAAATTTGCCCTCATTTTCGCAATTTAGAAAATAAATTACATACTTTGGCGCAAAATCTGAAAATACGTTGACTTTTGCGCGATTTTACGCATTATGAAGAAAATAAATTACACCGAAACGGTGAATGGGTGAACTGAGGGAAACGGGAAATCAGATTTCTTAAGAGCGACGCGGCAGCCGTAAGAACGGTGATGTCCAAGAGGCGCTCCGGCAACCAAGAACGCAATTCAAGACAATAGCGGCGACAGCGATCGGCTCTGACCAGTTTGGCGGCCGCGAGAACTGACGCTTGCTCGGGTAACAGACATGCGCATTTTCACCGCCTCGCTGGCGACTGAGACAAACACTTTCTCACCCGTCCCGACGGATATGAATGCCTTCAAGGCGGCGTTTTATGCCGGGCCGGGCGAGCATCCGGATACGCCGACGCTCTGCTCTTCCGTCGTGCCGATCCTGCGCCGCCGCGGCAAGGCGGAAGGCTTTACCGTCATCGAGGGCACGTCCTGCTGGGCGGAGCCGGCCGGGCTGATCCAGCGCAAGACCTATGAGACTTTGCGCGACCAGATCCTTGCGGAGCTGAAAGCAGCCCTTCCGGTCGATGGTGTGGTGCTTGGTCTCCATGGCGCCATGGCGGCCCAGGGTTATGACGATCCGGAAGGCGATTTCCTCTCCCGCGCCCGCGAGATCGTCGGTCCGAAAGTGCTGATTGCCGCGGAATTCGACCCCCACAGCCACCTGACGGCACTGCGTGTCGCCAATCTCGACCTCATGGCGGCTTTCCTTGAATTCCCGCATACGGATTTCGAACAGCGCGGCGAGCATGTCGTGGAGCTGGCGCTGCAGGCGCTCAGGGGCAAGATCAAGCCGGTGATCTCCACCTTCGATTGCCGGATGATCACCATCTTCCCGACGAGCCGCGAGCCGATGCGGTCGTTCGTCGACCGCATGCAGGCAATGGAGGGCAAGGACGGCATCCTGTCTGCCTCCGTCATCCACGGCTTCATGGCCGGTGACCTGCCCGACATGGGCACCCGCATCGTCGTCGTGACCGACAACGACAGAGCCAAGGGCGACGCGCTGGCTGCTGCACTCGGCCGCGAACTCTACGGCCTTCGCAAGGAGACCGCGATGCCGATGTTCGATACCGAGGCCGGCCTCGACCGGGCCATGGCGATCCGCGCGGCGCATCCTGAAAAGCCGGTGACAATCGCCGATGTCTGGGACAATCCCGGCGGCGGCGTCGCGGGCGACGCGACCCACATCCTGCGCCGGATGATGGAGCGCGGCATGGACGATTTCGTCGTCGCAACCATCTGGGATCCCATCGCCGTTACCTTCTGCCATGCGGCCGGAGAAGGCGCGGAACTCAGCCTGCGTGTCGGCGGCAAGTCGAGCCCCGAGGGCGGCAATCCCCTCGACCTACGCGCCACGGTAGAGCGCGTTTTCGATGCCGGCTGGCAGAGTTTCCGCAACAGCCGTGTGACGCTCGGCAGCACCGCCGTCATCCGTCCGGTCGGCACCAATATCGATATCGTGCTGATCACCAGCCGCACCCAGACCTACGAGCCGGACATCTTCACCAATCAGGGTGTCGATTTCGCCGGCAAATCGTTCATGCTGGTCAAGTCGACCAACCATTTCCATGCGGGCTTTCAGCCGGTCTCGTCAGAAATCGTCTATATCGCCGCACCGACCTCCTATCCCACCAATCCCGCAACGACGCCCTATCGCAAGGCGAGCCTTGAGCTCTGGCCGCGCGTTGCCGATCCGCTGGGGCTGGACACCTGAATACCCGGCCGGACGGAAAGCCGGCCGAATTCATTGAACAAGATAGAAACGGAACTCCGTCAGCAACTGACAACAACAAGGGAACTGAGATGAAGAAGAGTATATTCGTTCTGATGACGCTGGCGGCACTTGCCGGCACCAGCAGCCTGGCTCTCGCCCAGGCAAGCGATGGTGTCCTCACCGTGGCAACGATCGGCGAGCCGCCGACCCTCGATGTCATGCAGACGCCGACCGATATCGTGCTGACCATCGATCAGCACATTTTCGAAACGCTCTACACCTATGACGCCCAGTGGAAGTCCGTGCCGCTGCTCGCTGCAGCCATGCCTACGATTTCCGCGGATGGCCTGACCTACCGCATTCCGCTGCGCGAAGGCGTCAAGTTCCATGACGGCAGCGATTTTGATGCCAAGGACGTGACCGCCTCGCTGAAGCGCTGGATGGCGATCAACTCCAAGGGCAAGCAGGTCGCAGACATCGTTGCGAGCATGACGGAAGACGGGGACCATGCGGTCATCATCAAGCTGAAGTCGCGCTATGCGCCGCTGCTCGCGACCCTCTCCCAGGCTTCGGTCATCATGCCGTCCGAAAAGGTCGCCGACACCCTGACCGAGTTCGTCGGCACCGGCCCTTATATGCTGAAGGAGCGCAAGCCCGACCAGTACACCCAACTTGTCCGCTTCGATGGCTACAAGTCGCCCGACGGCGCGCCGAACAATTACGCCGGCAAGCGCGAGGCGATCGCCAAGGAAATCCGTTTTGTTCCGGTTCCTGACGCCAATACCCGCGTCGAGGGCCTGATCTCCGGACAGTTCGATTATGCCGACTCGCTGCCGGTCAGCGCCTATGATCGCGTCGAAAAGAGCGGCAATGCCAAGCCCGTCATCTTCAAGGACGCCGGCTGGGCCTCGCTCAACATGAACATGAAGCAGGGCCTGCTGACCAACAAGGCTCTTCGCCAGGCCGTGCAGGCTGCTCTGAACCCGAACGACATGATGCTGGCCGCCTTCTCCGACGACCGCTTCTTCAGCGTCGACGCCTCGATCTTTCCGAAGGGCTCCTTCTGGCACACCGAAGCCGGCGTTGCGCGCTATGGCGAAGGCGATCCGGAAGCCGCTGCCAAGCTGCTGAAGGAAGGTGGCTACAACGGCCAGCCGCTGCGCCTCTTGACCAGCCGCCAGTACGAGTTCCACTACAAGATCGGTGAGGTCGCCAAGGCCTATCTCGAAGCCGCCGGCTTCAAGGTCGACATGCAGGTGGTGGACTGGGCGACACTGACCACCCGCCGCGCCGACCCGAAGGAATGGGACATCTTCATCACCCATTCCAACTTCCCGGGCGATCCGACCACGATCAACACGATCACCGACGCCTATCCGGGCTGGTACGTTTCGGATCAGAAGACCAAAGCCGTTGCCGCCTACATGAATGCGACGACCGACGATGCCGAGAAGACGGCCTGGGACGGCATCCAGACGGTCATCTACGACGACGCGCCGCTCTACAAGGTCGGCAACTTCAATGCAGTTTCGGGTCTTGCGAACGGCGTTTCCGGCTATGACCCCACCTACTGGCCGCATTTCTGGAACGTGACGCCAAAGAAGTAAGGGACTGACGATGGCACCGATCGCTGGGGCACTTTTAAAACGACTGGGGGGCATGGTCATCGTGCTCGCCCTTGTCGTGACGGTGGTTTTCGTCATCGTCCGAGTGACGCCCGGCGATCCTGCCGCCGTCATGCTGGGGTCGGATGCGACCCCGGCAGACATTGCGCAATTGCGCGCCAAGATGGGGCTCGATGCGCCGTTGATCGTCCAATATGGCCAGTTCGTGCTGGGCATACTTCGGGGCGATCTCGGCCAGTCGATTTTCCTCAACCAGCCGGTCACGCAGGCGCTCGCCTCGCGTGCCGAGCCTACTTTCTTCCTGACCCTGTTCTCGATCCTGATCGCGGTCGCTATCGCGCTGCCGGTCGGGATCCTGTCGGCCGTCAAGCGCGGCACTCTTTTCGACCAGGTGGTCGTGACGCTGACCATGGTCGCGGCAAGCGTGCCGAGCTTCTGGCTCGGCCTGATGCTGATCCAGATCTTCGCCGTCGGCCAGGGCTGGTTCCCGGCTTCCGGTTATGGCGGTCCCGAAACGCCGTTCCTGGAACGGCTGGACCATCTCGTTCTTCCGGCGGCCGCGCTCGGCATCGTCAATTCGGCGCTGATCACGCGCTTCACCCGAGCCGCGATGCTGGACGTCCTCGGCGATGACTATGTCCGCACGGCGCGCGCCAAGGGCGCGGGCGAAGGTCGCGTCATCCTCAAGCATGCGCTCAAGAATGCGCTGATCCCGATCATCACCGTCATCGGCCTTTCGGTCGCCATGCTGGTCGCCGGCGCAGTGGTGACGGAAACGGTTTTCGGCCTGCCCGGCGTGGGCAACCTCGTCGTGTCAGCCGTTCTGCGTCGTGACTATCCGGTCATCCAGGGCGCGCTGCTTGTCATTGCCGCCATCTACGTGCTCATCAATTTCGTCGTCGACATGCTCTATATTCTCGTTGATCCCAGGGTGCGCCTATGACCACCATGGCCTCCGTTTCCATGCCCTTCGCATCGAGCCTCCGGCGCCTGTTCGGCAATCGCGCAATCTTGTTTGGTGCGGTCATCCTGCTGATCGTCTTGCTTGCGGCAATCTTCGCGCCCTGGATCGCACCCTACGCGCCGAACAAGCTTTCGATCGTCAACAAGCTCAAGCCGCCGTCGATGCCCCATCTCTTCGGCACGGATGAGTTCGGTCGCGATATCTTCTCCCGCGCCATCTTCGCCGGACGGGTTTCGTTGCTCGTCAGCCTCGGCGTCGTGATCATCTCGTCCGTGCTCGGCGTGATCCTCGGCGTTGCCGCCGGCTTTTTCCGCAGCCTCGATGCGCCGATCTCGCGCCTGCTCGATGCGATGATGTCCTTCCCTGATATCCTGCTTGCGATTGCACTCGTCGCAGCGCTTGGGCCATCGGTTTCGACCGTCATTCTGGCGCTCGGCATCACCTATGCGCCTCGGCTTGCCCGCATCGTGCGCGGCTCGACGCTGGTGCTGCGCGAATTGCCCTACATCGAGGCGGCCATCGCCATGGGCCTGCCAACCTGGCAGATCCTGCTCCGCCACGTGCTGCTCAACCTTGCTTCGCCGATCCTCGTGCAGGCGACCTTCGTCTTCGCCTCGGCCATGCTGGCGGAAGCAAGCCTTTCCTTCCTCGGCGTCGGCGTTTCCACTGACATGCCGACCTGGGGCACGATGCTGGCCTCCGGCCGCGAATATATGGACAACGCCCCGTGGCTGATGGTGTTTCCGGGCCTCGCCATCGTGCTCTCGGTTCTCTCCCTGCAATTGCTGGGCGACGGCCTGCGCGATCTCGTCGATCCCCGCCTTGCCAAGGAAAGCTGACATGACCGATACAACGACCAATGTTCGGCCGGTGCTTTCGATCGAGAACCTGACGACCTCGTTCAAGACGCCGGAAGGCTGGAAGGCCGTCATCCGCAATATCAGCCTGCATGTCGATGCCGGCGAGACGGTCGCGATCGTCGGCGAGAGCGGCTCGGGCAAGAGCGTCACGGCGCTGTCGACCATGCGGCTCCTCCCGCCAGGCCGCTCGCGCTCGGAAGGCCGCATCCTGCTCGACGGCAAGGACCTGCTTCAGGCGACCGAAGCCGAGATGCGCTCGGTGCGCGGCGGCTCGATCGGGATGATCTTCCAGGAGCCGATGACATCGCTCAACCCGGTCTTCACCATCGGCAACCAGATTGCCGAGGCGCTGGTCCTGCACCGCGGAATGTCGTGGAAAGCAGCGGAAGCCGAGACGCTGAGGCTGATGGAACGGGTGCGCATCCCGGCCGCCAAAACCCGGCTTCACGAATATCCGCACAAATTCTCCGGCGGCATGCGCCAGCGCGTGATGATCGCCATGGCGCTCGCCTGTCGGCCGAAGCTTCTGATTGCCGACGAGCCGACGACGGCGCTTGATGTGACGATCCAGGCGGAAATTCTCCATCTGCTGCGCGAGTTGCAGAGGGAGGAGAATATGGGTGTGCTCTTCATCACCCACGATATGGGCGTGGTGGCAGAGATCGCCGACCGCACTGTCGTCATGTTCCGAGGCGACATGGTCGAGACCGGCCCGACGAACGAGATCTTTGCCGCGCCGAGGGCCATCTATACGAAATCGTTGCTCGCCTCGATCCCTCGCCTCGGCACCATGGGTGCCGCCGTCGCGCCTAAGCGTTTCCCGGAAGTCGATGCGTCAACCGGCAACGCTGCGGACGGCCGCGAAATGTCCACCGTTGCGCAGACTGTCGAGCCGATCCTTAAGGTCGACAATCTCGCTGTCCGTTTCGATCTGTCGAACGGCCGCGTCCATGCGGTTGAGGATGTGTCCTTCGATCTGCGGCCGGGCGAAACGCTGTCCCTGGTCGGCGAATCCGGCTGCGGCAAGTCCACGACGGGCCGCGCCATCATCCGTCTGATCACCCCGACGGCCGGTTCGATTGTCATCGACGGCCAGGACGTGACGAAGGCCGGCACGCGCGAGCTGCGCGGTATGCGCCGTACCTCGCAGATGATCTTCCAGGACCCGTTCGCCTCGCTCAACCCGCGCATCACCGTCGGCTCCGCCATCGCCGAGCCGATGCTTGCCCACGGACTGGCGGGCCGGCGCGAGGCAAAGGCGCGCGTCGCCGAACTGCTGGAACAGGTTGGTCTCTCGGCGGCGATGGCAAATCGCCATCCGCACGAATTCTCTGGCGGTCAGCGCCAGAGAATCTCGATCGCCCGCGCGCTGGCCCTCGATCCGAAGTTCATCATCGCCGACGAAGCCGTGTCGGCGCTCGACGTGTCGGTCAAGGCGCAGGTCTCCAACCTTTTGCTCGACCTGCAGGAAAAGCGCGGGCTCGCCTATCTCTTCATCTCCCACGACATGGCAGTGGTGGAGCGGATGAGCCATCGCGTCGCGGTGATGTTCCTCGGCGAGATCGTCGAGATAGGCCCGCGGGGGGCGATCTTCGACAATCCCCAGCATCCCTATACACGCCGACTGATTTCGGCCGTACCGATCCCGGATCCATCGCGCCGCGGCCAGACGCCACCGCCGCTTTCGGAAGAGATAAAGAGCCCTATCCGGCCATTCGACTATGTCGCCCCGAGGCGCACCTACCGTGAAGTCTCGTCTGGGCATTTCGTGCACGACATGCACTAGAACGCGTCAAACGCTCCTAGCCATTTTGAATAGAAAGACAGTCTCATGAGCAGCAAGAAACTCATCCGTTACGACGTGGCCGACAACCAGGCTGGCGGCCAGCGCCGCCCCTTCGCCAAGGCGGTTCGCGCCGGCGACATGGTCTATGTGTCGGGCCAGGTGCCCACAGTCGACGGCGAAGTCATAGTCGGCAATATCGTCGCCCAGACCGAGCAGGTGATCGCCAATATCAAGTCCGTGCTGGCGCTCGCCGACTGCACGCTCGAGGATGTCGTCAAGGTCAATGTGTGGCTCGACGATGCCCGCGATTTCTCGAGCTTCAACGCCGTGTTCCAAAAGCATTTCATCGATCATCCGCCGGCCCGCTCCACTGTCCAGTCGCCGATGATGGTCGACGTCAAGGTCGAAATGGACGTGATCGCCTACAAGCCCTTGGATTGAAACGAAAAACGGCGGTTCATAGCCGCCAGTTTTTGATAGTACTTGCAACCCGGAAAAGCAGCGTTTCCGGGTTGCATACCGATCCGGAAGGTCCGCCGCAGCACATGCGAGCAATCGCTAATGCTGCCCCTTCCCGGACTTGTAGCCGGCTTGCTGGGTAGGGTGCGCGTCGGCGAATGCCGGAAGCTCGAAGCAGCGTTTCCCGAGCGCCGCGACGGAGGGAAACGCCGCGAGATCCATTTCATAAAGATTGGCCATGACGATCTGGCCAGCGATGCAGATGTCAGCAATCGTCGGCGTGGACCCCAGCGCAAACGGAGCAGGCGGGCGCCGCGTAAGCAACCGCTCGTAGGTCGCAAGCCCTTCCTCCACCCAATGTCTGCACCAGGATTCGATTGCAGTCGCGTCTGCCTCGAATGCCTTCCCGAGATGTTTGCGGACGCGCGGGACGATAAATGGATGCGAGTCGGCGATCGAAACCAGCGCGAGCGAACGGGCATAAGCGCGCTCCTTCGCATCGGCCGGTAGAAGCCGGGGCTCCGGCCAAATGTCGTCGAGATATTCCATGATCGCAAGCGACTGGAATATGCGATGACCGTCATGAACAAAGGTCGGCACCACATGCTCCGCATTCACGTCGGCATAAGCGGCATCGAACTGGCGTCCGGATAGAATATCGATTTCGATTTCCTCGAAGGGAAGCTTCTTCAACGAGAGCGCAACGCGGACACGGAATGCCGCATTGGAACGCCAGAAGCCGTAAAGCTGAATGGTCAATGGATTGGTCCTTTCCTGATTCTTCCATCAGAAGGATGAGCGAAACCGCATCATGGGCTGAATGGAAGCCGATAAGCGAGGCTTGCCGAGCGACAATACCCGGGCGCTGGATCCCGAATCCCCGCTAGACGGCGAGACTAGCAGAGCCGCCAAAAGTTTCCTGCCAAAGTCGACCTCTCCTCAGCCTGCGCATCAATAAGACGCAGGCCATGGCCACGCCTGCTGATATCAGACAACCTTACCAACCCTTTCCGGAGGATTTCAAATCGAGGGCAAGATCCGGAGTTTAGCGTGAGGACCGGCCATCTAGACCTTCTCGCGGATCATCGACCGGCGTCGACGATCCTCGCGAAACCAAGAGAAGGACCGATAGGATGAGCAAGGAGACAGATAACAAGGCCATCGTGGTGCGCTGGTTCACCGAATTCTGGGGCAAAACCGTCAATCTCGCCGTCATCGACGAGATCGCCGCGCCCGATATGCTCCTCAAATACTCGCTGCATGAGGCCCGCCGCGGTCGCAACGACATCCGGGCTTTCATGACGGACTTCCGTGCAGCATTCCCCGACCTCAATTTCTGGGGCACAGCCGATCTGATCGCCGAAGGTGATTATGTCGTCGGCCAATGGGAAGGTGGCGGCACACATACGGGCCCGGCCTTCCACGACTTCATCATGGATCTCGGCCTGCCCGCGGCGAGCGGTCGCAAGATGCACTTTACCGGCACCACGGTGCTCAAGGTGATCGACGGCAAGATCGTAGAGGAGATCGGCCTTGATGACGGCGTGACCACGCTCACGCAGCTTGGTCTGCTCGTCAAGGCTTCCTGACCGCGCACGTTCCGGATGAACCGGGGGGGGTCACATCTCCAGATGTGGCCCTCCGCAAGAATCGGGTGGCGGCAATCCGATTTGAGAGCAAGCTTAGGAGTGTGCCGCGAGAGAATGACGGGCAGGAATGCTGCGGCTACAAGCCAAATCCGAAGACGACAACGAATGAACGCTCCGATCTTCCAAAATCGCAAAATGCTTCCGGTCGCGGACGATCCGCGATGGGCTCGCGTGCTCGTTCGCGACAAGAGCGCAGACGATCAATTCTGGTATTCCGTTTCCACGACGGGCATTTACTGCCGGCCGTCATGCCCTTCGCGCACGGCCAATCCCAAGAACATTCAGTTTCACGAGACGCTGCAGAGCGCCCGTGCGACGGGATTTAGACCCTGCGGGCGCTGCAACCCGGAGGGCCAATCGCTCGAAACCGAACATGCGGCTTTGATCGCCAAGGCCTGCCGCATTATCGAGGAAAGCGAACAAGAGCCCTCGCTTGACGAACTGGCGGAGACGCTCGGCTGCAGCGCCAGCTACTTCCATCGCATGTTCAAGGCGACGACCGGCCTGACGCCGAAGGACTATGCGGCAGCGCAGCGTGCCAGGAAGGTGCGCGAGGGGCTGGCCTCCGGAGGCACTGTCACCGAGGCGATCTACGACGCGGGCTTCAATTCCAGCGGCCGCTTCTATGAGCAATCGACCGGTATCCTCGGGATGACCCCGACGCAATATCGCGCCGGCGGGGAAAACGAGGAGATCAAGTTTGCGGTCGGGCAGACTTCGCTCGGCGCCGTTCTCGTCGCCTCAAGCAAGAAAGGGGTTGCCGCAATTCTGTTGGGCAGCGATCCGGACATGCTGGTGCGCGATCTGCAGGATCGTTTTTCGAAGGCGCATCTCATCGGAGCGAACAGGGATTACGAGGCGCTGGTTGCACAGGTCGTCGGCCTCATCGAGCATCCCGGCCTGGGGCTTGACCTTCCCCTTGATGTCCGAGGCACGGCTTTTCAGCAACGTGTGTGGCAGGCGATGCGGGAAATTCCCGTGGGGACCACGGTCTCCTACGCTGAGATCGCAGGCCGCATCGGCTTCCCGAAATCCTCGCGTGCCGTCGCCGACGCCTGCGCCTCCAACAATCTCGCGGTCGCGATCCCCTGCCACCGCGTCATCCGCAAGGATGGGTCGCTGTCGGGCTATGCCTGGGGTGTGGAGCGCAAACGCGCCCTTCTCGACCGCGAAGCCGCACAAGTTGCATGAGGCGGACGGCGCCTCCGCGGCATATCCCCAATTTGCTGGCGGCCAACATACGTCGATTTAAGAGCAAGCATCGGAGTTCGACCGCCGCGAGTGGTCGATAGCTTCTGGTCCTCAGATCAACAAAAGGAGCCAGACCAGTGAACCCAATGATTTCCGACCCGGCTGCGAGCCAGGACTTGGCCGTCTTCGTGCCGAGGGAGACAATGGCATGATGAAGCCGCTCCTCGACCTCGCCGCTCCTGAAGGAGCCAATGTATCCGCTATAGCGCGGATTGCCGGCTACGATTGGGCGGCGATCCTGTCTGAACTCGACAGCTTCGGCTGCGCCGTCCTGCCGAAACTCTTGTCTCTCGAAGAGTGCCGCAGAATCTCGGCGCTCTATCCGGACGAGAGTCACTTCCGCAGCCATGTGATCATGGCCCGGCACGGCTTCGGCAAGGGAGAGTACCGCTATTTCAAATATCCCCTTCCGGATCTGCTCTCAGGCGTACGCACGGCTCTGTACCCGCATCTGGCGGGACTCGCGGATCAGTGGAACGAACGCATGGGGATCGAACAGCGATATCCCGACACGCACGCCGCCTTCCTCGATCAATGCCACCGGGCTGGCCAGACACGGCCGACACCGCTGCTGCTGCAGTATATCCCGGGCGACTTCAATTGCCTGCACCAGGATCTCTATGGCGATCTCGTCTTCCCGATCCAGGTCGCGATCCTGCTCTCCGAGCCCGGAGCGGACTTCACCGGTGGCGAATTCTGCATGACGGAGCAGCGGCCCCGCGCGCAAAGCCGGGTCGAGGTCGTTCCGCTTCGTCATGGCGACGCCGTCGCCTTTGCCGTTCACAACCGTCCGGTCGAGGGCACCAGGGGCAGCTATCGCGTCAATCTTCGCCATGGCGTCAGCCGCGTTCACTCGGGGATGCGCCACACTGTCGGCATCATCTTCCACGACGCGAAGTGATCTCCCACTATCTGCAACACTGCCCCGCGCGGCCACCATGTCCCGCGGGGCTTTCGTCGTCATAGATGTTGGTGCAATGGCTCTGCTGCCGCGAATGTTCGATTTGAAAGCAAGGACCGGATCGGCACCGTTTTCGTCTCCTCCTATTGTGACCGCACGCAAATTCGAAAGGCGCTGTCATGCTTGAAATCATTCATTTTGCCTGGGGGATGAGTTCCCTCGGCGACTTCATCGTTGCGATGTCCGAGAAGGGCGTGGTCGCGCTGGAATTCAGTTCGCACCGCGCAGCGATGGAAGACGCGCTGCGCGCCCGCTTTCCCGCTGCCGAGCTCGTCCAAAGTCAGACTGATCTTGCCGACGTCCTTGATAGGGTCGTCCAAGCGGTCGAGCGGCCCGGATACGATCCAGGTCTGCCCATCGATCTCCGCGGCACGACTTATGAAGTCAATGTCTGGACGATGCTGCAGTCGATCCCGGTCGGTGAGACGACCAGCTATGGGGCGCTCGCAGCCCAACTCGGCACCCAGGATGCCCGCGACGTGACGAAGGCGATCGCGAGCAATCCGATCGCCGTGCTCGTCCCTTGCCACCGCGTGATCAAGAAGGATGGCTCGATCTCGGGCTATCGTTGGGGTGTGCGTCGAAAACGGACGCTCCTTGAGCGCGAGCAATAGAATGGGCTTGCCCTCAAAAAGACAAGACGACCGGCGACGGCCATTGCGCGGTGCCGGCCATTGACCGGAAAGCGGCCTCTCCGACCGAACGTTCGCACGCGAGAAATATGGACGGAACGATGTAGGTTTCCGACGAGTTCGTGCGTCATCCCGGTGGGAGACCAAAAGGAGCCGGTTCATGACGATTACGATCACAGCCTTCGAACACTCGCCTGATCGCGGCCGGGGGTTGGCGCGTGACATGCGTGTTCGCTGGGCGCTCGAAGAAGTGGGGCAACCCTATGACGTTCGCCTTCTTTCGTTCAAGGCGATAAAGGAACCCGAGCATCTTGCAATTCAGCCATTCGGGCAGATCCCCACCTATGAGGAAGGCGATCTCGTCCTGTTCGAGTCAGGAGCGATCGTGTTTCATATCGCTACCTGCCATGCGGGACTGCTGCCCCCGGATGAAAATGCAAAGGCGCGCGCGATTGCCTGGATGTTTGCCGCGCTCAACACCGTGGAGCCGCCGGTCTTCGATCGCAGTCTCGCCATGATCCTCGAGCGCGACGAGCCCTGGTATGAAAAGCGCCTGCATGCTCTCGAGGATGGTATTCGCAAACAGCTCGGGAGCCTCTCCAGCCGCCTTGGCGATGCCGACTGGCTGGATGGCGAGTTCAGCGCCGGCGACCTTCTCATGATCAGTGTGCTCCTCAGGCTGAAAGGGTCGGGCATAGTGGAAGAATATCCGAACCTCTCGGCCTATGTCGCCCGCGGCGAAATGAGGTCCGCATACAAGCGCGCCTTCGCCGCTCAATTGGCGGTTTTCATCGCTGCATCGAATTGATGAGAAAGGTCGCTTAATGCCAGGAACAGCCTGAACGACCCAAAGCTCTTGAAAGGACTCGGAACCCGCCACGTTTGATCCCTTGATCGGAGTCACTCGATCGAGAATGATTGTGCAAAGTTTGAGTTGACCGTTTTCGATGGCGAGGCGACACTTGCGGTCCAAAGCGAGGCAGGAGGAAAAACGATGGACGAGCCAGACCGCTGGCGCCACATGGCTAGCGCACCGAAAGACGGCAGTCGGTTCCTCGTTACAATCCGCCCGTCCGAACAGGGGCCGGCAGAAGTTGACCTTGCCTATTGGTCGAATGGTGATCAGTTCGCATCAGCGGGCTGGCGCTCTTCTGATTCCTCGCCCGGCCGCATCGTCGAATATGCCGAGCCGGAATTGAAGTGCTGGATGCCCATGCCCTCGGCCAATACCAATCGCAGCTCGATGCCCTCACCCTGGGAAGGCGAGGACGCCCAGGAGCTTGACGGGTCGGGCATCTGAGAACGCACGGCGCGATGTTGCGAAGATTCAATGCCAAGGTTTGCGCGACCTCGCGGCGTCGGTCGTCGGCAGTGACAAATAATCGCCCTGCTGCCGTCGGATACCACCATCATCCGTTAGCCGGTGATATGGCTTTAAGCTGGTGCATTGGAGGAAATGTGCTACGCTTTTCGTCATAGAACGCGTCAGAAAATGCAATCATGATCTGGGAGGATTCATGGTCGAGATATTTTCTAAGCGGGATGGGCCTCGTCGAGAGGACGTCCACGTCAAACGCCTGATCGAGCAAAATCGCGGCGTGATTACCAGGCTTGCCGACCAGTTCAGCAATGGTCGATATTCCCAATCCCAGAAGCCGCGCGAACGCCCGCAGGCAAAGGGTCTCATCATCCACATCGGCGACAAGCAGGCGACTAAAGCCGAGCCTGAGCCGAAAATCAGGGTAACGCCCAACGGCCGTGTCATTGCCGTTGACGAATCCTCGGGTCGGCAGCTTCAGCATTTCGGCGATATTCGCGAGACCGCTGCCGGGAAGACCTTCGCCCTCGCCATCCCACGCAATCGCTATATCGCGCCGCTGGACGAGGCGACCGCTGAGATGCTTGCGGACATGGACGGCGTCACCATCGGCTCCTCCTATGGCGCCAAAGATCTCGCTGCCGATATCGGTAGTCGTCTCGATATGCCGTCGGAAAACTGACTCGCCGCATGCGAGCACCCGATTTCTCCGAGGCATGAAATGTGAGAGCCAATGAAGCGTAACCCCCCGCATGGCATCAATGAATTTCCTCTCGAGCGGTCACGGCAGATGGCAGCACTGATGCCTGATGCCGCCATCATTCGCACCGACTACGACGAGGTCGGCGTGACCAGAGCGTGGGAAAGACTTCTGGAGGGAAAACAGGAGACCAGGCGCCCCACCCTGCCGGTACGCTCCACCATTCAAGACTCCTGGTCTCGCTGTGCCGAGGGAGGCATCGATGCCCAGCGCAACGAGGCGCCGATCGAGACCGACAGGGATGCCGTTGAAGCGCTGACGCGCGGCAGTTCGGAACTGCTGGAAGCTGCGATGCGTCCGTTTTCCACCATCGGCCGCATGCTGGATGGAACAGGCGCCATGCTCGCCCTTGCCGACAGCGACGGCGTCCTGATCAACGTCATGGGCGACAAGAGGACCGTCTTCGACGGCATGGATATCCACCTCGGCGTCGGGGGCAAGTGGACCGAAGATGTCGTCGGCACCAATGGCATCGGCACGGCCCTTTGGACCGGCGAACCGGTCTTCGTTCACGCAGCGGAACATTTCTGCGCTGGCATCAAGAGCTGGACCTGTGCTGGCGCGCCAATCCGCGACCCCTTCGACGGCAAGGTGATTGGTGTCGTCGATCTCTCCGGACACCCCGATATCTTTCGTCCACACAATATTGCGCTCGTCGCCGCCGCCGCCCGTGAAATAGAGAGGGCACTCGCGGACTCGCAGACGGCGGAGCGGATGAGGCTTCTCGAAGCCTTCATTGCGTCTGCCAACAATTATCATGCGAGTGACGGACTTCTGATCATCGATCGCCAGGGTCGCGCGATCTATCACAACAATGTGCCGCTGCCGGAAGGGCGACGGCTGGGCGAAGTCGTTCGCCGCGGTGGTGTGAACTGTTGGTCGCCGGAGCTCTCCGGCTCCGGCTTCCTCGACAGCGTCGCCACCAACCTTCCCGAGACGATGCGCAATTGCGACGTCTGTCCGCTCGAACTCGACGGCGACATTCGCGGGGCGGCGCTGGTCTTTGCAAATCGCGCACGTGGACGAACCGTGTCGATCGGCAGCCGCGTGTCCGATCGGCTGAAAGAAGCCTGTGCCCAGATCGTCGGCGAAAGCGAGACGCTCCGGGCGGCGGTTGATATTGCCTGCAGGGTGGCCGAGACGGAGGATGTAACCTCGCTGCTGATCCAGGGCGAGACCGGCGTCGGCAAGGAGCTCTTTGCGCGCCTTATCCATGCCGGCAGCCGAAAATCCGCCGGCAGTCCCTTCATCGCGCTGAATTGCGGGGCGGTGACGAAGGAATTGTTCGGCAGCGAATTGTTCGGGCATGTGTCCGGTGCCTTTACCGGCGCCTTGCGCGACGGCAAGGCCGGTGTCTTTGAACTTGCCGACGGCGGAGTCCTGAGCCTCGACGAAATCGGTGAAATGCCGCTGGACATCCAGCCGTTTCTGCTGCGCGTGCTCGAGGAACGTGTCGTCCACCGGCTTGGCGACAGCCGCGCCCGGTACGTCGATGTCAGGCTCGTGGCTTCGACCAATCGCGATCTCAAGCAGGAAGTCGCCGCCGGCCGCTTCCGCCGCGATCTCTTCTATCGCGTCAGTGCTGTGACCATTGCGGTGCCTCCCCTCAGGGAGCGCGGGGACGACTGTCTGCTGCTGCTTGACCATTTCAATCGCAACATGGCGGATCGAAGAGCCGTATCGCTGCTCCGTTTCACCAACGAGGCGCTTGATGCAATGCTTGCCTATCAATGGCCCGGCAATGTGCGGGAACTGCGAAATCTCGTCGAGCGGCTACATCTTCTTGCGCGCAATCGGCTGATCGCCGTGGACGATCTGCCGCCCGAGATAGCCGAACACCAGGCAATCGAAAGCCGTATTGCCATGGGGACAGAGACTGAGGTCCTCACCTTTGCCGAGGCCGAGCGGCAAGCGATCATAACGGCCCTGTCGGCCGAACAGGGCAATTTGAGCAGGGTCGCCCATCGGCTCGGCATTTCGCGACCGACGCTCTATCGGAAAATGGAGCAATTCGGGATCAAGCGCAGCTACGCCTGAGGCGGCGAGACAAGCCCCGACCGGCATTCCCATAGTCATTATTCCGGGCGACGGCACAGGGCCGCCGCCCGGTTCCACTGATCAGGCTCTTCCCAACCGTTCGGCGCCGCCCCCGAGCGCCGGACCGGCAGTGGGATCCACTTCGTCTTCATGCAGGTCTCCGATCAGCGTCTCTGTCGTCAGAATGAGCTTGGCGACGGAGGCGGCGTTGCGCAGCGCCGTGTAGGTGACGCGCACCGGGTCGATGATTCCGGCCTCGATCATATTCTGATACGTGCCGGTCGAGGCGTTGTATCCGTAACCGCCGTTCACGCGGGTGACCTCGCCCACGACAGCCACGGGATCCGCACCGGCGTTGATGGCAATGCGCGACAGCGGCCGTGTCAGCACCGATTTGACGAGCCGCACACCTTCCGCCACATCGCCGCTCATCGTCTGCAATAGGTCGTCGAGGACGGGCGCGATCTGGGCGAGCGCGGAACCGCCGCCGGCAACGACGCCTTCCTCTACGGCCGCCCGCACGGCATGGAGCGAATCCTCGATGAGTTGGATCGTGCGCTTCTGCTCGACGGGCGTCACTCCTCCTGCATAGATGACCGCCGTGCCGCCGGAGAGCTTGGCAAACCGCTCCCGCAGCTTGTCCTGCTCGATATTGGGCGGAGCGATCTCATACTGGCGCTGTACCTGCGCCCGACGGGCGGCGATCGCCTCCGGATTGCCACCGCCGCGAACGATCGCGGTGTGGCTTGCGCTCGTTCTCACCCGTTCGGCAGAACCGAGGTCTTCCGCGGTCACATCCTCCAGCCGACCGCCAAGATCGCGGGCGATAACGCGGCCGCCGGTGAGAATCGCCAGATCCTCCATCAGCGCCTTACGCCAATGACCGTATTCCGGCGGATGGATGACGAGATATTTTCCAGCACCCTCTTTGCCGAGCAGCATGACGACCGCTTCCGGCGACATTTCCTCGGCGAGGATTAGCAGCGGCCGGTGCGCCGCATCGGCAATGCGGCGCACCGCGTCCAGGGAGGAAGGATCCTTGATCTTGAGATCGGTCATCAGGATCAGGGGACGCTCCAGAACAGCCTCCATCTTCTCCTGATCCGTCACCATATGATGGGAGAGGTAACCGCGATCGAACGACATTCCTTCGACGACATCAAGCGTCGTCTCCGTTGTCACGCTGAAATCGGTCGTGATGACGCCTTCCGTGCCGACGCGCTCATAAGCTTCGGTCACAAGCGCCCCGAGCTTCGGATCGGTGGCAGCGATATTGGCGACAGCGGCCAGTACGCCGTCTCCTTTGGCAGGTTTCGCCTTGCTCTTTAAGGCCTCCACGATCTTGTCGACGGCCAGATCGATGCCTTTGCAGAGATCGACGGATTTCGCACCCCGCTCGCTCGCTGCAATGCCGTCCTGAACAAGCGCATTCGCCAGGACGATCGCTGTGGTCGTCCCGTCTCCGGCAACCTCGTTGGTCTGCATCGAGACTTCCCGGACGACCTGCGCACCCATGTTCTCGAAGCGGTCGGACAACTCAATCTCGGATGCGATGCTGACGCCGTCGCGGGTCACAAGCGGCGTGCCGATCGGACGGTCGATCATGGCATTCATCCCCCGAGGCCCCAGCGTCGACTCGACTGCGGCGGCAAGATGCCCGACGCCACGGGCAAGCGCCCGCCGGGCTTCGGAATTGTGCAACATCAATTTTGGCATGGCTCCTCCTCCTGCCGCCCAATGGCGGGTGCCCTGCCTGCCGTTCCATGCAGGCGTGTTTCAATGATCCGTGGTATGCGACAGCGTTGTGGGAGCAGGCACCCGACCGACGATGAAATCGACCAGGGTCGGCTCGCCATCGATCATTTCCATCTCCTTGTATCGCGTCTGTTTCAGCCCACGACAGAGCGCGCCGTTGAACTCCATGTTGATGCGCACGCTGCGCAACTCGCCGAGATAGGCGGCGAGCCTGTTGGCATCGACCGGCTTGCCTTCCCAATCGACAATGACCTTGTCATCGGGGCGCAGACCATGACGGCGAGCAACGAGAGCCTCGCGGTAGCGCAGCCTGACTTTGACGGTGTCTGCCTGCCCTCCCCGCAAAGCATCGAAGTCGGCGAGCGCCATCGCGGCGATCGCGTCCTCGGAAAATCCGTTTGCCCTCAGACTGAGGATGACGGCCTCCTGCCGGCGCTTGAACGCCTTCAGCCGAAACTTCGCGCGCACCGCTTCTAGATCGATCTCGCCTTCGCTCGTCAGTGTGTCGAAGATCTCCGAGAAGCTTTTTCCAGCGGCGATGCCCTGGTTCACCTCCTCGGCGAACATGTGATCATGCAGGGCAATGTGAAAACGCGGCGACCAGGAGAGAGCCTCAAGCGCCACCCTGATGTCCTCCAACATCAGGAAGGCGAAGTTCGGCGAGCACCAATAGGTCGGGAGCCGAAAATCCACCTCGACGCCGCCATCCTGCGCGATCTCGGCTCGCTCGATGAAGCCCATCTCGGTGACGGGCTCATCCAGTTCGGGGTCGTTCACCGTTTCCAACCGCCGCCAGAGCTCCCTCTGGCGGCTTTCAGACAGACCGTCGATGCTCATCGGCTCACTCCGCAGCAACGCTGAAGGGCGATCCGGCGAGTGCCTTCTTCTTGGCGGCGATATCGATGCCGTAGAGGCGCGCTGCGTTGAGGCCGAGTATCTTCTCCTTGATCTCGGGGGTCAGATCGACACCGCGTTCCTGCTTGATGTCTTCCGGCAGTTCGAAGGCCCAAAGCTTTTCCACCAGCCAGCGCGGCGTCCAGATGGCATAGTCCGAACCGAACAGAATCTTTTCCGGGCCGATCCAGAATAGCAGCTCGGCGATAACCTCGGCGAAATACCGCGGACGCGAATGGATGAACGGCAGGACAACGGCAAGTCCGCCATAGACATTGGTTTCCTGCACGCCGATCCAACAGAAATCATCGAGGCGCGGAAGACCGCAATGCTCGACGATCCAGTTGAGATTCTGGAAGTCGGTCGCGGCGTAATCGACGTCATGAACGTCGAAGGCATCCTTGCTGAGCGGGATGATGGTCGGGCCCTTGTGAACGTGGATGTTCTTGATGCCCAGCTTCTCGCAGAGTTCGAAGCAGCGGTAGGCGTCTGGATCGTTCAGCTTCCAGCCCTTGGAGGCCCCGTTCCACTCGGCCGTGTACATCTTCACGCCTTTGATGTCGTAAGTCTCCTTCATGTAGTGGATATATTCGAGGGCCTTTTCGCCATCACGCGGGTCGAAGGAGCCGTTGACGATGAAGCGTTCGGGATAACGCTTGGCCACCTCGGCATTGCGCTCGATCGTGTTGAAACCGTTCCTGTAGAAATCCTTCAGATAGGTGGACTGAACGACCGCCACGTCGTCAGGACCATTGATGAACAGGTCCTGATAGAGATCGTCAGCGCTATATTTCTCGAACTTGCTCTTCTCCCAGAGCTGCTCTTTGGGGCTGAGCCCGGTGTGATAGGCATAGAAGCATTCGACGAACTGCTTGCCATGAATATTGCGCTGGTTTTCCGGGCTCCCGTCCCAGAAATGCGTATGCCCATCGACGATGAAAATCTCTTTGCCTTCGGGTGTAACGTACATGGTTTTCTCCTCCAAAACTGCCGTGTTCCGAAGGGTGCGCCCTGGCGGGGCGCATCCTTCAATCGCCCTGCCAGACCTCAGATGTAGTCAAACACCTCGTCCATATCGCCGAAGAGGATCACCGTGTTGTCGTCGACGCGGACCATGCGGCCATAATGCGTCGATGTGTTGACCTCGAAGATTTCTGCGGTCATCTCCCGTCCGAGATATTCGCTGATCTCGTCCATCTTGAAGATCAGCTTGCCGACGCCGTCGATGCGGATCAGCGCGGGCTGATAGGTGACGACCACACCCGGCTTCTGGCCCATGAATTCGGCGATGGCGCGCGCCTCGACGGAATCGTTCATGGTGACGCCGCATTGATGGGAAATCGTCTGCTCGAAGGTGATATCCTTCATCGATTTGAAGATGTTGTCGTGCGATGTGTCGCGTGCAACCAGTGACATGAAATAGCTCCTTCGATTAGCGCTAGAGATCGAGTTCGCCGAGGATCTTGCCGAGCCGCTCCTGCGACTGGGCCTGGACATCGGCAAAGGCTACGGGCTTGGAATGCGGCATCGACCAGATCGGCTGCAGACCCTTGGCAGCCTTGTCGGCAAGGGCAGCATGCTTGGCGATCCATCCCTGGAAGACCTTCTTGTTGTCGTCGCCGTAGGAATTGTCGTTGGCGAGCAGGTACATAAGGTCGATCGTGTTGGCGAGATTGCGCTCGTAATCGGCTTCGGCCGCAGAGATGACCGGCGGCGTGACGAAGTCGTGGTTGGCGGCTGCCACCTGCATCAGGAAGCCAGAACGAAACAGTTCCCCGACCAGCGGCTCGAATATGAGATTGATCGCGAAATACTGCTCAAGATAGTCGGTCGCGCCCATGATGGTTTCGACCGCTTCGCGCGTGCCCTGCCAGACGCTGTCCTCGAGCCAGGTCTTCTTGCCGAGGTCGTCATCCCAGCCCTGAATATCCATGCCGATCTCGGCCAGATAGAGGGTGATGTCCTGGGCGAGCCGCAGCTTGTAAGAAGAATTGGTCAGCGTCGCGTTGTTGATCATCTGGGTATAGCCGTAGCGCTGCGCCTGCATCAGCGACGTGCCGAGGCCGAACTCCACATGCTTCCAGGCTCCCAGATGCGTCTGCAGGATCTTGAGCCATACCTTGTCGAAGGTTTTCGGCGCACCGGCGCGCCGCGCATTCGACACAACGCTTTGCACCATGGTCTCGATCTTGGACTGCCGCTGGTAGTGCGTGCGCTCCCACTCCTGGTCCGGCGCGCGGAAGCTGTGCCAGTTGGAGCTTTTGACAGCGGTGTTGTCCTTCACATAGGCGCCCTTGCCGTTGGCGAAGGAGATGATCCAGTTCTGGATCAAATAGCGTTCCGGATCGGGCTGGACGTCGACCGTCACATCTTCATAATGGGTGGCGCGCTGGCCCTTCGGTTCGAAGTAGCGATATCTGCGGCTGTCGGAATCGGCAAAGATTGCCGCTCCGGCCGCACCTGATCCGACAGAACTCGATAATGCTGGCATGGTTCTCACTCCCGTGTTGCAAGCTGATTTGTAGGTGTCTGTCTCTTCCGGCCCTAGTGAGCCGGAGCTGCCGACGAAGACGTCGTGAAGCGATCGAAGAAGATGCGCTCGGTTTCGAAGCCGTTCATGAAGAGGACGGGCTGAAGCGCATCGATCATCGGCGGCGGGCCGCAGGCATAGACGTCGCCGTTGCCATCCACATCGAGCTGTTTGAGCCAGGCGTCGACCCGTTCGTGAACGAAGCCGCGCTCACCGGTCCAGCCGCTGTCATCTGACGCATGCGAGAGGACCGGAATGAAGGTCACTTCGGGATGGCGCGCGACTAGCTCCTCGATGCGATCGAGATGGAAGAGGTCGCCTGGCGTGCGCGCGCCATAGAAGAAATAGACCGGGCGGGATTCGCCGCTGAGGACATGGTCGTTGAGGATAGACCACACCGGCGACATACCCGATCCTGCGCCTACCAGGATCAGGGGTCCTTCTCGTTCCTCCCGTCGGAAACAGGTCCCGTAGGGTCCGACGACGGTGACATCGGCTCCGACCCGGATGCCTCCGGAATCGAGTTCTCCGGAGAATTTGCCTTCCGGGTATTTTTTGATGATGAAGGAGAGTTTCTGGGTTTCGCGCGGCGTATTTGCCATGGAGAACGAGCGTGTAATCGTCTCCCCTTTTTCGGTGGTGACCGTGATGTCGACATATTGCCCCGCCCAGAACTTCATCGGGGAACCAAGCTCGATCTCGATGCCTCTGATATCGTGGGTCAGCGCTTCGATGTGGGAAATCCGTCCCCTGAACGTCTTCACCGCGATCGCCTTCGACAGCACCTCCTCGTCATAATTTAAAAGCTCCACTTCCATGTCGGAGAAGGCGAGCGCCCGACATAGCAGGATATGGCCGGTATCCTTCTCCATGTCGTTCAACGCGAAGGTCGAATATTTGAGCATGTCGACTTCGCCATCGAGAAGCACGCATTTGCAGGCGGAACACTGCCCCTCCTTGCAGCCGTGAGGCAGCGTGATGCCTTGGCGGAAAGCGGCGTTCAGCACCGTCTCGCCGTGTTCGACCTCGAATTCGACACCAACAGGCTCAAGGCGGACCTTGTGCGCTGCCACATGCACTTTCTGAGCGTCAGCCATATGGAAATTCTCCCAATTCCCCCGCTCCCGACTGAAGGAAGCGGCCTCGTCCCGGAATGCGGAGGCCGAATAGTCGGCCTCCGCCTGATCTCATGCGTTCAATTGCAGGGATTGATGGTGAAGCCTGCGCGATACTCGGCGAGGTGCTTCTCCCGATCCGCCGGCGACATTTCGCGCAGCAGCGTCAGCGGCGACATCAGCGTGTGGCCGCGAACATCGTCGAGTGTCCACATATCCTTCGCGTCGAAGCGCAGATGCGGTTGCGGCACCAGGGTCTTGCCGTCTGAACGGACGAAGTTCAGGTCCTTAATCGCATCGGCCAGATCCCAGCCGTGATAGAGCGTCTCCCACTCGCGCTTGCCGCTGAAGCGGCCCATCGCGGGCGTCGGCCGGCCCTGATATTCGTCCGCAAAGGCCTCGATGGCCGTCCAGCGGTCGAGTTCGTGGGCGAAGGTGTGAAGCTGACCGTCGATTTCATCGACGACAATGTCCTCACGGATCAGGCAGGGAACGAGGCAGCTCCAGCAGCGATGCGGATAGACGTAGCCGGTTTCCGTCGAGAAGGTGATCGGCGTTTCGCCGGGGCGGCTGAGCTTGTCGTACCATTTCCAGAACTCGCCGAACTCGGCATACCAGCCCGGATACTTGTTCTCGAACCAATCGAAGTCGGCTTCACGCTGGGCTTCGATGCGCCAGAAGTTGACCGGCCAGCCTACTGCGAAGAACTGCGCGACCTTGTGGACGTAGTGCTTCTTGGTGATGCGGTTCCAGGCTTCGTGCACGTCGTCGTGGTGGACCTTGATGCCGTATTTTTCGAGCGGCAGCATGTAGGTGCGATAATAGTCCTCGAAGATCCAGCGATGCCACATCTCCGCGTAGGACTCCTTGTTCTTGTCGCGGTTCGTGGTGCCGTATTCGATGAAGGTGCCGATGGCGGCATCGACGATCGCGTGGTTCTGCCAGAAGGCGTAGCGCAGGTCGCGTTCCAGAAGCAGGTGGTTTTCCGGCTCCTTGAGCGCTGCCATCAGCAGCGAATGGCCGTTGCCGATATGCCGGCTTTCGTCGGACTGGACCGACAGGAAGACGGTCGGCAGCGCATAGTCGCCGTTGCGAGCGGCTTCCGACGGCATGGCAACGAAGAGCGTATTGGTGAAAGCGGTCTCGGCGACGACGGTCAAGTACAGGCAGGCCGATGTCATCACGTCCCCGGTGATGAAGCCTTCGCCGAACTGGCGACCGATCGTCGTGGCATAGCACTTGCCGAAGGCCTCCTCGGTGATATCGAAGCCCGCAGGATCGATATAGTTCTCCATGTACCATTTCTTCAGGTTCATCTGGATAGTCGAATGGCGGAATTCGTCGACCATCTGCATGGTGAAGCCGGTACGCAGGTCTTCGCCGGGTGCGATGCGGGCGACCATCGCCATGGAGCGGGCGGCGGAGATTTCCGGGAAGGGGATGATCGCCAGGAAGAGCTTCATCCATTCCACCCAGCGCGGCTCGACATTGCGGAACATGTCCCCGCGCAGCGCCGCATCGAGAGCGCCATAGACGCGATTGTCCTTTTCCTCCTGCATGGGGAAGTAGGAGCGCAGCACCTGCTTCATCGGATCGCGCGGCGCCTTGCTGATCTTGTAGTCCGTCGGAAACGTCATCGCTTCCTGCACGTAGCTGGGATTCCAACCAAGATCGGAAATCCGCTTGGTTGCCTCGCCGACGGAAATACCTCGCTGCGAGGTTATCTTATTGAGTGTCAAAGACGACATCGTCCTCAGCCTCCTCTATGGTTCGCCGCAGACCTGAGGTCCCGGCCGGAACGGCGCCAGAAACGCCGCGAGCGAAAGTTGGAACGGCACGGGGACGGATGACGCGACGACGCGCCCCGGTGGGCCGGCCATTCAGTTCGATCGAGGCAAAGGTCTTCGGGGAGGTTCCGGACTCCTCGGCCGGATACGCCAAACCGTTCCCCAACTCCTTCGTTCTTCTGTCGTCGCAGTCAGCGCGATAATTTTATGAGAATTGAGAGTGCAAACGGCATGCCAAGTCAGTTTCTCCCTGTTTCCAGGGTTTGCCGAAGCGGAATATCGAAATGTTGTAAAGTTATTTTACAGTCGTAATTTACAAATGTAATTTAATTTATACTTTGATTTAGCGCGAATAATATTTCGCATGTGCGAGATAAACAAAGATCGACATTTAAAATTTCACGGCATATATTTTCATTCCGAGGGTATTTATTTCCCGGTTGGAAGAGATCCATGTCGGACGAGAATGAACAGAGGACGCCGGTCGGACCTATCGAAGGCGACGTGACCACAGATATTGCGAGGCTTATGCAGCGAGACCTCGTCTTTGTGGCGCGCTTTCTGGGAGAGAGCCAATATCTGATGCAAAGCCATTTCCAGCAATTCATCCTGCGCGAACTCTCTGCCTCAGGGATCACCGATGAGACCCATCCGATGATCCATGCCTTTGCCGAACGGCACGCAATCCTGCTGCGCGATTTCGTGTTCTCGGGCGTTTCCCTGTCACGGCAGCTTCGTATCGAAGAGCTCGAACGGTTGACGGGAGACACGATGATCCGCGTCGATATGTGGGACCAGATTCGCAGCCACATCGACATGGCGGAGCAGCGGTTCCGGACGCAGCTGCCGGGTCTGCCGGCCACGCTCGAGGTCTGGAAGGCACCTTCGAGAGGCAATCCATGAGTGCCGATGTTTCAAACCCGATCCAGGATTTGCTGCAGCGTCGCCTGATGCTCGTTTCGACCATTTCGGCGCTGACCGCAAAGACGCACAGGCTGATTCAGGAACATTCTGGCGCAGAGATGGAAATTCTTCGCCTGGAACTTGCCTTGGGGCGTAGCCCGGCAGAAGGCGAACTTCTGCACGCCCTGGCGAAAGCGGAAGCGGACGCCGAGGCGATCCGCTCAAGGCAGGAGGACTGCGCGGCCGAAATCGAGGTCGCGGAAGCCGCCGTCAGCGAGGTCGATCGTCTGATCGCAGCGTCAAAGGAAAAACGGTGATGAACCAGCAGTCCGTTCCCGATCTCACATTGTTCGACCTTCTCGCCCGCAATTGGCAACGCCCCGCCGCGATCAGGCAAATCTGTTTCAACGACGACGACACGCTTCTTGCCGTCATTTGTGCAGACGGCTCGCTCGCCTTTGCGCGAATGGCGGATAACGAGCCGCCGGAGGCCCGCATCACGGTCGACAGGGGCCAGGCGACGATCAGCCCACGTCAGGGCAAGGCAGCGCCGCTGATCATTACGCGGGTAAAGGGCGCCAGGTCCGTCTCGCTTCACCGTGATGGCGGCTTCCTCTCCGCAGGCGCAAACGGCGGCCTGTTGCGTCTCAGTCGGGCCGGCGAGATCGCCGAAACACTCTTCTCGATCGATCAGCCGGTTCAGGCCTTCGACTATTGCGCCGCGACGCATGCGACGGCGATCGTCGTCGGCGATAGGCTTCATTTTCACACCGGGAAAGATCCCTCGAGCGCAAAGGCAAACCTGCCCGGAATGGCTTCAGAGCACGTGGCGTTTGCCACAGACGGGACCAGAATCGCGGTTGCCACCGAGGAGAGACTGATCGTGTTTCGGGGCGGCAGTGAGCTGGAACCCTTGGTGGGGATTTACCTGCCCGCTCCGCCACTTTCGCTGAAATGGAGTGATGACGGAAACTGGCTGGCCGTCGGCCTCGATGGTGCAGGACTGTGCTTGCTCGATGCCAATGCCGGCCGCAATGTCGTGCTTGGCGATTTCCCGGCGCCAGTTCGTTCCGTAACCTGGAGCGCACAGGAAAAGGTACTCATTGCCGCCGGCGCCTATCGCATAGCCGGCTGGTCGATGAAGACGCCGCCGTTCGATGACAATGCAACGGGCGCGCTCGCCACCGGGCGCGTCGGTCTTGTGCTTGTCGACGCGGTTGCGGCCCAGCCAGAGGGCAGATTGGTCGCCGCCGGCCGTTCCAATGGGCAGGTGGTGGTCGCGCCGATCGGCTCAGGCGAAGAATTGGTGGTGCGCCCCGCCGGAGGGCCGGTCACGGCGCTTCAATGGACAAGGGATGGCCGACATCTCGCCATGGGCGATGCGCTCGGCAACGTCGCCATCGCAACCTTCCCGGCACAGCTTTTCAAATGATGGAGGACAGAATGCAGATCGAACTTTCCGAAGAGGAAAAGAGCAAGGACGCCTTTTTCGAGAGGATCGCCAGATTGTCTCAGGAGATGGTCGAGGCCCATGGAAGGGACTTCAGCATGGGCGCGTTGGTGCTCGGCGCGCGCTGGATCGCCGAAGGCAAGGCCGATGCGGGCGGCAAGGAACCTTCCCGCAAGATGATGTAGGGCTTGGATAAAGGCCGATGCTTCCGGCACGGCCTCTTGGCGATCAGGCCCTTTGCCGCGATGCCTCCACGCGCTCCTGCTGATAGAGAAGACAGACAGTCCGCAGCATCGAGGCGAGATTGGACATGTCGTCATGCTGCTCCAGCGCTTCGCGGTAGAGTTCGCCTACGAGCTTCGGCATCGACAGGCCCTCCATGGCTGCCATGTCTTCCAATGCATTCCAGAAAGCCGATTCCAATCTGATACTCGTCGAATGCCCGCCAATTCGGACCGAGCGGCTGATCTTCGTAAACCGGCCCTGCCCTTGATGCGTCAAAACCCTACACATCATGTCTTCCTCCATCGCGATAGTTGTTGGCACATGACTAAGCTCTCCGCCCGGAAACCGGACGAAGAGCGCTTGCGAAATTGTCGAAGCCGAACGTTCAAGGGATCAGCACGGCACGCCCATGGATCTTGCCGTTGTGCAAATCCTTGAGCGCCTTATTGGCGTCGGCGAGCCGGTATTCCACGGTCGTAAGGTTCACGAGGCCGCGATCGGCGAGCGCCATCAGCTCCACGAGTTCGGCCCACGTTCCGACGAGGTTGCCGATGATGTTCTTTTCCGTGATCACCATGTCTACCGTCGGCACGCGGATATCTTCGCCGTAGCCGACGACGTAGTAGCTGCCCATCGGCCGGGTCATCGCAAGCCCCCTGGTGGTGGTGCCTTTTTCGCCGACGAAGTCGATAACGGCTTCGGCGCCTTGCCCATCCGTCAGTTGCAGCACTGCCTCGACCTCGTTGCCGTCAGCCTTGACCAGCTTGTCGGCGCCGATCTTGCGTGCCAATGCCAGGGAATCCTCTGACGTATCGACCACGATGACGTCGGCAGCGCACATGGCCTTCAGGCACTGGATGGCGATGTGGCCGAGCCCGCCCGCTCCGATGACGACGCAGCTCTCGCCGGGTAGCAGATGCCGCGTCGCTTTCTTGACGGCTCTATAGGCGGTCAGTCCGGCATCGGCATAGGGTGCTACATCCTTCGGCGCCAAGGTCTTGGGCAAAGCCACGATATTGCGCTCTGAGGTGCAGAGATATTCGGAATAGCCGCCGTTGCTGTCGAGCCCGGGAAATTTACCGGGGCCATGCATGTCGAAGCCACGCCGGCAGGCAAGGCAAGTGCCGCCCGAAATCTTGGGATGGACGATGACGGGATCGCCGACCTTGATGCCCTCCACTTCCTTGCCAATGGCCTCTACCCAGCCGGCATTTTCATGCCCCATAATCAGGGGCAGAAGATCATGGCCGTTCGGATCCATATGCGGCCGCCACACGCCCTCGATGATATGTAGGTCGGTGCGGCAGACGCCGGCGCCACCGATACGCACGATGACGTCGGTCGATTTCTTGATCTGCGGATCGGGGACGTCCTGTAGCGAAACCCACTGATCGGCTTTCAGATGATCGTCATATTTGTTCAGAACCTGCGCCTTCATACTGATGTCTCCTCCATCGCAGAGATCGATGCCTGTTGCGAAGCAGGAAGAAGCAATCGCCGTTCCAGATCAGATTCATTTTTATTATCATATATATAGCTGGAAGCGGCCGACGCATCTCTGTTCATCGGCTGGACGGAGCCGCGAACGAAACTGTCCAGTTTCTGTCTATTGTCATCCCGGTGACGACTGTTATCCTTCCGTCATGATGCATGAGGAGGAGCCATGCAGCATCTTTCAGGAATGGACCGAGCGCGCAACGCGCTTGAAAAGGGTGAGCGCTTCCCTGTTGGCGCGCTTCAAGCTGTCGTCGCCGACAGCTGGCAGCGGTGTCGCGAAGGCGGTCTCGATCCGCGCGGCATGCCGCTTCATAGCGTCGTGGCCTTTTCCGACGTCCGAAGACGGCGTGAGGCTGCCGCGTCCATGCGCCGTCTGGCGCTCGCTGAGATGCAGCTTTTGCACTCGCAGATCGCCGGATCGAACTTCATGATCGCACTTGGCGATGCAGACGGCATCGTTCTCGATACGATCAGCGATCAGGAATTCGCCGACAGCGCTGCCGGCCGTTCGATCATTCCGGGCAGCATGTGGAACGAGGATGAGCGCGGTACCAATGCCCTCGGCCTCGCCGCCATGACCGGAAAGCCGGTCGCTATCTACGGACGCGAGCACTATTTCGCCTGTCATGGCCATCTGAGCTGCATGGCAGCGCCTGTCTTCAATTCGCAGGGCGAGCTTCTCGGCCTGCTCGATGCCTCCTGCGCCCATGAGGCCCGACAGGAACACACGCATGCGCTGGTCCGCATGGCTGCATCGCAGATCGAGAACGGCCTCGTTTTCCAGGAATTTTCCGGCAACTTCGTTTTTGCCTTCCATCCACGCGTCGAATATCTGGACACGCTCTCGGCCGGGCTGATCTCTGTATCGCCCGGCGGCGACATCACCTCGATCAATCGTTCCGGCCGGGCGCTGCTCGCTGGCCTGCCGGCAACGCTTGGCAGCCATTTCGATGCGCTCTTCGAATCCGGCTTCGGCGCTGCGATGGATGGGCTGCTCAGCGGCGTCATCATCCGCATTCGCGACCGGGCCGGCAGCAGCGTCTTCATGGCCTGCCGGCAGATCGCCCAAGGGCGAAGTTCGCCGCCCCGCCAAGGCTCCCTGTCCGTCCCGACATTGCTGCCTAAGCAAGGCCTGCCAGAGTTCGTTTGCGAAGACGGCGTGCTGCGGCGGGCAATCGCCAACCTGGCGGACGCCGTTGCTCTGGAGATGCCCGTCCATATCACCGGTGAGACCGGGACAGGCAAGGAACTGATGGCCCGCCATATCCATCACCTTAGCCGGCGAAAGGGTGAGTTTGTCGCCATCAATTGCGGCGCGGTGCCGGAGGAACTCTTCATCTCCGAAATATTCGGTCACGAGCCGGGAGCCTTCACCAATGCGCGCGACAAGGGCGCGCCGGGCCTTGCGCGCGCGGCCCATCGAGGCACGCTGTTTCTCGACGAGGTGGCCGACATACCGCTTGCCGCGCAAACCTCGCTTCTCCGTTTCCTCGATAATATGGAAGTTCGGGCGGTGGGTGCGCATAAAACCGAGAAGGTGGATGTGCAGATCGTCTCCGCCACCAATCGCGACATGGAGGAGATGGTCGCGCAACGGCTGTTTCGCGCCGATCTCTATTATCGGCTCAACGCCTTTGCCGTTCATCTGCCGGCGCTCAGAGCCCGCACCGATTTTGCTGCGATCGTTCGCCACCTAATGGAGGCTATGGCGCCGGGAACACCGATCACGGACGCTGCCATTGCCGGACTTTCACGACGAAAATGGCCGGGCAATGTGCGCGAGCTGAGGTCCGTCCTGCAGCGCGCACTGGTGGGCCGTCACGCCGACTATCTCGATGAGGATTGTTTCGAGGGAGCGAAATCGGAGGCCGAGAGCGTGGGCGATTGCTGTGAGGAATGCCGAAACCGGCCGCTCAGTCGCGCCAGATGCGAAGAAATCCGTTCAGTACATCGTCGGTTGGATGGAAATATTTCAAAAGCGGCCCGCGAATTGGGCCTTTCACGCACGACGGTTTACAAGCATGTGCTCGGACTGCAGGATCACAAATAGCGACCACCGCGCTGAATGACTTCGATCTTGTAACCATCGGGATCGGTCACAAAGAAGAAGCGGGCAAGCGGCTCGCCATTGTGCTGAAAACCCACGATCTTGCCGACAGCGAACCCGAGCGAGACGAAGCGCTTGTGCTCGCTCTCTATGTCGTCGACCGAAACGGCTAGATGGCCATAGCCGTCGCCGAGCCCATAGGGCTCAGTCCGCCCTTTATTGACCGTCAGCTCAAGTTCGAATCCTGTGTCGGGGTTGCTGAGATAGAGAAGCGTAAAGCTGTCGAAATCCACGCGTTCGGCAACGGAAAGACCGATCGCTTGCCGATAAAAGTCGACGGAACGCCGCTCGTCCAGCACCCGGATCATGGAGTGGATCATCTTGGCCATATATGCGCCTCCTAGCGCGTGGGAATGGAAGGATGCGGCAAATCCCAGTCCTGCCGGTGGTATGTGAGAGCGGCATGCCGCAATTCTCCAACATGGACGAGTTTGCCTTGATGGGACGGGAACTGCGGGCGCGCCGTCAGTCGCCTCCTTCTTGCCTTGCTGCAGCCGCCGCTTCTGCGGCACGGCGCGTCAATAATGCCCGCTCCGCGCCATTCCCGGTCATTTCGGCGGCGGTTTCGAAAGCCTCCGTAGCCTCGCCATAGCGGGCAAGCTTGAAAAGCAGATCGCCACGCACTGCCTGCAACAGATGATAGGACTGCAGTTGACGCTCGCCGAGCAGGACGTCGATGATAGCAAGGCCGGCTGCCGGGCCTTCGGCCATTCCGACTGCAACGGCCTGGTTCAGCGTGACCACAGGCGATGGCTGGATCGCGGCCAGTCGACCATAGAGGGCAGCAATATGATGCCAATCGGTCTCCTCGGCGCGGACCGCCCTCGCATGGCAGGAAATGATCGCCGCCTGAAGCGTGAAAACACCGTCTTCGCCGCCAAGCTCGCGCGCCCGCTTGAGCGCCTGCAGGCCGCGGCGGATGCGGAACTGGTCCCACAGAGTACGATTTTGGTCGAGAAGCGGGACCGGCTCACCCGTCGCATCCGTGCGTGCGGCGGCTCGCGAGGCGTTCAGCTCCATCAACGCCAGCAAACCGTGCGCTTCCGGCTCTGCCGGCGCAACAGCCGTCAGCAGCCGGCCGAGGCGCAATGCCTCATGGCAAAGCTGGGGCCGCAACAGGCATTCGCCACGAGCTGCCGTATATCCTTCATTGAAGATCAGATAGACGACCTCGAGCACCGAGGCGAGACGTTGCGACAGTTCCTCACCGCGTGGTGTCTCATAGGCCAATCCGGATTCCGAAAGCGACCGCTTGGCTCGCAAAATGCGCTGGGCCACGGTCGCCTCGGGCAGCAGAAAAGCGCGCGCGATTTCCTCCGTCGTCAGACCGCAGATCATCTTGAGCGTCAGGGCAACGCGTGACTCGCGCGAGATCGTGGGGTGGCACGCCGTAAAGATGAGACGCAGCATCTCGTCGCCGATATCGTCGTCGAGCGCTGCATCATGATCCGGCATGATCATCTGCTCCTCTTCGATCTCGCGGGCGATCATTCCATGCCTGCGGTCCCTGACGGCCAGATGCCGCAGGTGATCAAGCGCACGGCGCTTGGCCGTCGCCATCAACCAGGCGCCCGGCCGCTCCGGCACGCCGGTGCGAGGCCAATTTTCCAGTGCTGCGACGAGGGCTTCCTGCGTCATGTCTTCGGCAAGCGTCACGTCGCGCAGCATCCTTGCGAGGCTGGTGATTAGCCGCGGCTGCTCGACGCGCCAGACCGCAAGGATCGCGCGGTGGGTATCAGCGGCCGTCAAGGCCGCCGTTTTCCTGAATCAGGCTCGTACATCATTGCGCAGCAATCACCCGCGGATCACACATTCTTTGCATCTCCTCGGTCCAGTAGGGACGCACTTCGCAGGTGCCTTCCCAACCGGGCATGTGATCAATATGGAGCTGCATGAATTCGACGGCGACGGCGACCGCCTCTTCCTTGCTCTGGAACTCGAAGATTGCATAGCCGCCGATGACTTCCTTGGCCTCGACGAAGGGGCCGTCGATGACGTTGAGCTTGCCTTCCTTGATCGTGACGCGGGCGCCCGTCGAAAGCGGCATCAGGCCTGCCGTATCGATCATCCGGCCGGCCTTGGTCTCGCGGTCGGCGAGCTTGCCCATGGCCTCCATCAGTTCGGGCGTCGGATGGGCGGTCTGGGCAGAAGTAATGATAGACATGAAACGCATGTTGTATCCCTCCGAGACGGGTGCTGAGATTACCGCAGCTCAATGAGCCCGCTCATCACGTCGACGATGCAGAACGACATAAAACGACATGGGTGCGAAAATATTTTGGCGAGACGCCGATTGCAAACGGGTCGCCGGCAGATTCGTCGCCCGGCCGAGTGGATGCTTATGTCGCAAGGCAAACGCATCTCCCATCTGGGTGGGTGAAAAAAGTCATGCTATTGCTTTGGCCGGGCATGCTGCCCCATGGCCATATCCGGAGAGACGGCAAATGAGATACGCACTCGTGATCCTCCTGACCATCCTGGGCTCTTCGACCGGATATGCGCAGACCAGCACACGCATTGCCCGACCCGGCTGCATCGGTTCAAACTGCGCGATTACAGAGACCAATCGGCCCGGGGCTTATCTACGCCGGCCTGCGACGAATTTGCCGAAAAGGTCAGACCAGACGAAGGGACGTTGCTATGTCGATAGCCATGGAACGCGTGTCTGCAAGTAATAACAGCTCTTTGCAGGCTGAATTCCAGGTCTGCTATTCGTCCCAGGCCGGGATCCCACGGTCGTCCACGAAAGTCCGATTGGTGACTTCCACCGTCTTATGACGCCTTGACGATCCTGAAGCCCTCGACTTCCCTCACCAGCGGCAGATGCGCCCAGCGATCGTTGTCATGCATCATGATCAGTTTCGAGTGATCGCCGGCGATCTCCTCATTGATGCGGTCCATCGTCTCCAGTTGCTTCCAGATGCTGCCAATGCCGTTGTTGAGCGGCGCAAAGACGCCGTCATGATTGTGGCCGGTGAGGTTGAGCTTCGAATAGATGCAGTCTCCCGCTGCCACCAAGCGACCGCGGCCGGTTTCGACGATGACGAATTGCTGGCCGAGCGTGTGCCCTTCTCCGAGCCGGACATGGATGCCGGGCAGGATATTGTCCTTGTCGCCGTCTACAAGCATCAACCGATGCTCGACGGCTGCATCGAAGGCCGAGCGCATATTGTCCGGATTGATGATGGCGGTCAGGAAGCCGTATTGCGGCGGCAGGGCCATCGCCTCGTTCCAGGAAAGCCATTCACGTTTCTGGATGAATATCCGTGCCTTTGTAAACGCCGAGATCGAACCCATGTGATCGAAATGGGCGTGGCTGAGAACGATGTCCGTAACATCGTCAGCCTTCACGCCGAGCTCTTCGAGCATGCGCACCGGCGAGATCCAATAGGGAATGCCGAACTTCCTGGAGAAATCCGCCCCGCTGCCCTCGTTGAGAAAGCCGGTGTCGATCAGCACATTCTTTTCACCGTTCTGGGCAAGCACGAAGCCGAAAGGCAGGTCGAGCACATCGGAAGGCGGCGCCCCGTTGACGAGGTCGATCAGCGGCTGGTCCTTCGACCGCGCGAATTCGATGACATGGACCTCCCAATGATTGGACATCGTATGCTCCTAACGCTGCGAGAGAATTCGGCCGAGGCTCGACAGCCCGACGGCGATGATGAGGATGGCGCCCTGGAAGATATATTGCGAATAGGTCGGTGCGCCGAAGATATTCAGCCCGTTGAAACCGAAGGCGATGATCAGCGCCCCGATGAAGGTTCCGAAGACATGGAACTCGCCGTCGCGCAGCGTCGCCGAGCCAAGGAAGACGGCGGCGAATGCCGTCAGCAGGTAGGGATCAGCGGCACTGGTCGTGCCGCTTCCCAGCCGCGAGGCGAGCAGGATGCCTGTGAGTGCGGCGCACATCCCCGAGATGACGAAGCCGAGGATCTTGATGCGATCGACATTGATGCCGGCGAGCCGCGCTGCCGACGGATTGCCGCCGACCGCCTGGATTTCCTGGCCCAGCGCAGTCCGCTCCACCAGCACCCAGAGCCCGCCGAGCACCACGGCCATGATGACGATATTGTTCGGGATGCCGAAGAGCCAACGGCCGAGCGACACCTGCAGAAAGGCCTCCGGCACACCGGCGGTAATGGGTACGCCGGCGGAATAGGCAAAGGAAAGGCCTGTCAGGATCGTGCCGACGCCGAGTGTCGCAATGACGGAATTGACCTTCACCTTGGTCACGATCAGCCCGTTGACCAACCCGATCAGGCCGCCGAGCACGACAACGATCAGTATCGCCAAGCCGATCGGCAGCTTGTTGGAGACGATCAGGCCGGTCACCAGCACGCCATGCAGCGAGGCGGCAAACCCAATCGACAAGTCCAGTTCGCCGACGATCACGGCGAGCGTGAGCCCGCCGGCGATGATCATCGCGAGCGAGGTCTGGTTCAGCACGTTGGTGAAATTGTAGATCGTCGGAAAGGCGCGCGGCGATAGGATCGAGAAGGCGACGATCATCGCCACCAGACCTATGATCGTCGCATAGCGCGCAAAAGCGCCAAGGGCGCGCCTGGCACCCGGCGAAAGACTGCGTGTCGAAACCGCGACGTCGCTCATGTCATGTCCTTTCCGTGCCGTCGAAGGCATAGCTTGCCTCGACGATCGCATTGCGCGTGATGCCCGCTCCGGTCAGTTCGCGAACGATCCGTCCCTCCGCCATGACGAGGACGCGATCGCAGAGATCGGGCAGTTCGTCCGGCTCCGAGGAGACCACGATGACGGCCATGCCGCGTGCGGCGAGATTGCGGATCAGGCGATGGATGTCGGCGCGGGCTCCGATATCGACGCCCCGCGTCGGTTCGTCGAGGATGAGGATTTTTGGCTGCCGCAGCAGCCAGCGACCGATCACCACCTTCTGCTGGTTGCCGCCGGAAAGCAGGCCGACCGGCGTCTCGATCGACTGCGTCTTGACGGAGAGATCGCGCACGATCTGCGCCGAAAGATTTTCGCGGCGGCGATAATCGATCAGCGGCAGCGCCGGATTGCGGATGATGTTCAGAAGGTTTGCAAGCTGAAGATTGAAAGCGACGCTCTTGCTCAAAAGTAGGCCATCGGCGCGGCGCTCTTCCGGCACCAGCCCAAGCCCGGCCTTGACAGCCTGCACAGGGCTCTTCGGCAGGAAAGGCTTTCCTTCCAGCGTCATCGCACCGGAATCGGCGCGATCGGCACCATAGATCAGGCGGACAAGCTCCGTGCGGCCGGCACCGACAAGGCCGCCGATACCGAGTACCTCACCGCGATGCAGATCGAAAGAGACGTCCTTGACCTTCGGAAGCCGCGTCAGCCCAGCGACGGAGAGGACAGCTTCGTTCCGCACATAGTCCTTGTCGTGGCTGAGCTTTTCGACTGCACCGCCGACGATTGCCTCGACAAGGCTTGCGCGCGTGAGATCGGGCTTGTCGATGACTGACACAAAATTGCCGTCTCGGAAAACGGTCACGGCGGCGCAGAGCCTCAGAATCTCGTCAAGCCGATGCGAGACATAGAGGATCGCAACGCCGGAATCGCGCAAATCCTCGACGATCCTGAACAGCTTTTCGCTTTCAGCCGCAGAGAGCGAGGCTGTCGGCTCGTCCATCACGATCAGCCGTGCCCTGCGCATCAGCGCCCGGCAGATGTTGATGAGCCAGTTTTCGGCCGTCGATAGATCCTTCACCTCCGCATTCAGCGGCGCGGTGATGCCGACGCGCCGGGCGATGGGCTCGACATCCCGCGCGATCGCCTTCCAGTCGACGAAGCCGAAGCGTGTCTTCTTCGGCAGCCCGAGCATGATGTTTTCCAGGACAGTCATGCCCGGAATGAAGGCGAGTTCCTGATGGATAAAACTCATGCCGAGATCGGTAGCGGCAGCCGGATTGGCAATCGTTACGGGGCTGCCATCGATCAGGACTTCGCCGGCGTCGGGATGGGTCAGTCCCGCCAGCACCTTGATAAAGGTTGATTTCCCGGCGCCGTTGGCGCCGACCAGCCCGTGGATTTCACCGGCGCGCAGCGTCAGCGACACGCCCTTCAACGCTTGTGCGCCACCATAGGCTTTCCTGATGCCATGGGCAACGAGAAGCGGAGGCGTTACGGACGCCTCCTTTTCCGGATTGGACGCGAGCATCGCTACTCTTCCATTTCCTGTTTCAAGCCGGCTTACTGCACCGCGTCCGGATGCTGCTTCAGGAAGTCCGCCACCGTATCCTTGGTGATCAGGACGGCAGGCACTTCCACCGCCTTTGGCTTCCAGTCCGCGCCGGCTTTTTTGATGTCAGCCACCAGCTTAATCATATTGTAGCCTTCGGTGTAGCTGTCTTCCCAGGCGGTCGCGGTCATGTGACCGTTCTTGATGTTTTCGATAGCCTGCGCATTGCCGTTGACGCCGTAAACGGTCACGTCGTCGCGGCTCTGGGAGCGAAGCGAACCGATCGCGCCGATCGCCGGATCGTCCCAGCAGCCCCAGATGGCGAGCTTGCCATCACCGGGGGGATGCGATGCCAGCCATGCGTTGGCATATTGCGCGCCATCCTCGAAATAGCCGGGGATACGCACCTCGTTCTTCGTGACCTTGATGTCAGGATATTTCTGCAGCATCTGATCCATCAGCGCTTCGCGATTACGGCAGACCTCGCCGGTATGATAGGTCAATGCCAGAAGCTCGCCCTTGCCGCCCATGTCGTCGATCATCTTCTGGATGACCGGTTCGGCGATCGGTGCACCGGATCCATTGGTCGCAGCCACGCTCAGGCCGAGGCCGCCGCCCCAGGTGACGACAGGAATGTTGGCTTGCTTTGCCGCATCGAGACCCGCGCCGATCGACGAGGCGGGAAAGACGAGATCGGCAATCGCGAAGGCGCTGCGCTGCGCGAAATTCTGGATTGCCGCATTCGCCTGGTCGGCGCTGCCGGCGGCATCGACCACAGAAACATCATAGCCGAGTTCTTCCGCCGCCTTCTTGGCGCCGTTGATATAGCGAACGTTGTTCGCTTCGGTTGCGGCGATCGAGACGATGCCGATCAGCGGCTTGTCCGCCGCATGTGCCTGAAAGCCTGCCATGGCCGCTGCGGCGACCAGGAAACCAAACCCAACGAATTTCATGGAACTCCTCCTCCCATCCAGCCGGCTTTGTTTGGCAAACACCAGCTAACCGTTTTGCTAGCATTCTCGATTTCTGTTGGTTTCGCAAGCGGATTTTCAGTTTTTTCTGGACAAATTCGCCGAATTGCCACAGCCTTATCAGCGAAACGATTAGTTACAATGCTCCGGGTGGCGAATGGCGACAATCAGGGATGTGGCAAACCGGGCGCAAGTCTCGACGGCAACGGTGTCGGCCGTCGTCAATGATTCCGCCTATGTCAGCCCGGAATTGCGCACCCGGGTGCTTGCCGCGATCAACGATCTCAATTATGCGCCGTCGCAGGCGGCGCGCAGCCTGAAGCGCGGGCGCAGCCAGCTGATCGCGCTCGTGGTCGCCGATCTTGCCAATCCCTTCTTCGCGCGTCTGGTCTGGGCGGCGGAGGCGGCGGTGGCCGCCTGGGGCTATTCGCTCGTGCTCTTCAACAGCGACGAGAAACCGGAAAACGAACGCCGAATCCTCGCCCGCATCCGCGCACTCTCCTGCGACGGCATCATCCTCGTTCCAGTCGACGTGGTCACGGCGCAGCCGCAGCGCGACAGCGAGGGCGAGCAAATCCCGACCGTTCTGTTCGGCCGCACGGTCGAGGGACAAAAGACGGATACGATCACCATCGACAACATTTCCGCGGCCCGTCAAGTGACCAATTACCTGATGGATCTCGGCCATGTTAGGATCGGCACCATCACGGGCCCGTTGCATCTTACGACAGGACGTGGTCGTCTCGACGGCATGCTGGAGGCCATGCGGGCCCGCGGGCTGGAGCCGGCGCCCAATCACGTCAGGGCCGGTGAATTTCGCGAAGACACGGCCTATTCGGTCGCCCGCGAGCTGCTGACGCAGGCCGAACCGCCGACGGCGCTGTATGTCGCGAACGGTGTCATGGCACTGGGCGTCATGCGCGCTCTGGCGGATCTCGGCCTCAAATGTCCCGACGACATCTCGATCGCTTCCACCGACACCATTCCCGGCATCGGCGGACTGCGTCCGCGGCTGACCCGCACCGAGCATCCTGTGATCGACATGACCAACGAAGCTCTACGGCTGCTTGTCGACCGGATCAATCGCGGGACCAGCGTGGATGCCCGCAACGTCGTCTTCCAACCCTCGCTCGTCGTCGGGGAGAGCTGCGCGCCACTGAGGAACTTGGGAAAGTAGGCCTCGGCGCTAACGTTCCATTGCCCGCAAGATGCGATCGCATCGTCAATCCGGTCGCGACAGCTGGTGCGCTGCACCTAGACCATTCAACAGAAAAGCGCCGTCAATTATCGGTGGCGGGAGCGTGCGAGCACTCCAAGAAGTACGGCAAAGAGCACGACCCCTAACAGGAAACCGATCGACCCGCCCCAAACCTCGCCTGATGTCCCACCCAGCACGCCGCCGAGAACTCCCCCAATCAGGAGCAGAAGAACCGGAAACACGCAACCAATCATTGTTGAGATCCTGCGAACGATTGTGTTGATGGTCGAAATTCTAGGCCCATTGGGGCTGATGGTCATAGATAGCAATTGATATCAGATTGTCAGCGTGGACAAGCAGAGACACTGATAGTAGCTATACTTGTGTCTTCGACCGAAAGCACGGCTGGTGAAATACCGAGGAGACGCGTTTCGATGAAATCATGCGGACATCTGACGTTGATCCGGAATGTTGCTCCCCGGACGCTTGGTTGCGAAGAATGCCTCGAAATCGATCAGGGTTGGGTCCATCTCCGCCTCTGCAGGGAATGCGGCCATGTTGGCTGTTGCGACGATTCCGTAGGCCGTCATGCGACGGCGCATTTCCGAGAGACGGGTCATCCCATCATCGAGGGCTACGACCCGCCAGAGGGCTGGGGATGGTGCTATATCGACGAGACGGTGGTGGAGCTGCCGAACCAGACGCCACAGAGCGGTCCCATCCCGCGATATATTTGAGACCGAACACGATTATCGGAGGGCCGCCATGTCGACTTCTAGCAGCCGCATTGAGCAGATGTTCCCCGTTCTCACCGCCCGTCAGATGGCGAAGGCCCGGCGCTTCGCGAGCGCGGATGCCCGCAAATTCGAAGCGGGCGAAACCATCTTCGGCTTCGGCGAAAAAGCCGCACCCATATGGATCATTCTGGAAGGCTCACTTGAAGTCTTCCGCCACGACGGCCCGTTGAACGAAACCGAGGTCGTCGTCCACAAGCCCGGTCACTTCACGGGCGAGGTCAGCCAGCTCGCCGGCCGGCCCTCGCTCGTCAGGGGTGTCGCGGGTCCCGAAGGATGCGTCGCCCTGCCCTTCGATGGCGCACATCTTCGCGCGATGGTCATCGGCTCGGCCGATATCGGCGAGCTGGTCATGCGCGCTTTCATTCTGCGTAGGGTGGCGCTGATCGACACGGGCGGCGCGGGCTCCATCCTTCTCGGGGTGCCGGGCAGTTCAGCCTTGACCCGCCTTCAGGGCTTCCTGACCAGGAGCAATTATCCGCATCTGGTCCTCGACTGCACGGTCGACGAAGAGGGGCAGGCCCTCGTCAAGAGGTTGGGGGTCGCACCCGAGGATGTCCCGGTAATGGTATGTCCGAACGGCACTGTTCTGAAACATCCGACTGAGCTCGAAGCGGCCATGTGTCTTGGCATCACGCCCGACATCGACCCCGAAGCGCTCTACGATGTCGCGATCGTCGGCGCGGGTCCTGCCGGGCTGGCATCCGCGGTCTATGCCGCCTCCGAGGGTCTGAAAGTCATTGTCGTGGACGAGCGTGCGGCAGGCGGACAGGCAGGCGCATCGGCGAGGATTGAAAACTATCTTGGATTCCCGACGGGAATTTCAGGCCACGCCCTTGCCGGACGCGCATTCAATCAGGCGCTCAAGTTTGGCGCCGATATCGCCTTACCCCTTGCCGTGCTCGACTTCCGGCCGGCCCAGCAACCGGGGGAGCCGCATTTCCTCCAGCTGACTGGGGAGCGATCCGTCCGCGCCAAGACTGTCGTCATCGCGTCAGGAGCACGCTACCGACGCCCGGCGGTCCAGAACATCGACACTTTCGAAGGAGCGGGAATTTCCTACTGGGCGACGCCCGTCGAGGCACGGTTGTGCCAGGGCGAGGAGATCGCCCTCATTGGCGGCGGCAATTCCGCCGGGCAGGCTGTCGCATATCTGGCGCCGCAGGTAAGAACGCTCCATCTCGTCGTGCGCAGGCCACTCGAAGAGACGATGTCGCGCTATCTGATCGACCGCATCGCCGCCCTTTCGAACGTGGTCCTTCATGTCGGCTGCGAGATCGCATCCGTGTCCGGAAACGATCGTACGGGACTGTCGGGCGCTGTCTTGCGCGATGCGGCGGCGGAACGAAGCCTAGAGCTCGCGCTGAGGCACCTCTTCCTGTTCATCGGAGCGGATCCGAACGCTGATTGGGTCAGATGCCGCGTGGCTCGCGACAAAAGCGGTTTTATCCTGACCGGCACGGACGCGGCGACAGATCGGTCCGGCCAGCATCCCCATCCCCTGGAGACAAGCGTCCCCAACCTCTTCGCGATCGGCGACGTCCGGTCGGGTTCGACGAAGCGCGTGGCGGCGGCGGTCGGCGAGGGCGCGGCAGTCGTCGCCCAGATCCACGCCGCACTCAAATCGATGAACAACGTCGCCGAGCAACCGCTCCTTCGGAGATAACCCGCACGGCAGGCCGTCGATCCCTCGACGGCGCCGAAACGCTCCTGACTGGTAAATGCCGCGCCGGTGGCAAGCGCGAATAGCCTACGCCCAGCTGTAGCGGCTACGGCATTTTCGGTTCACGCACCTGTTCGGTGCGATATGCCGGAATTGGCCGCGACAGTATCCTTCATCGCGGCATCGGCGGCTTCCAGCGCCCGATCAATGTCGGCCGGCTGGTGTGCGGCGCTCAGAAACATATTGTGCTTCGGATGGAGGTAGATGCCACGCCGGAGCGCTGCCGCGCAGAAGGTGTTCGCGATCTTCAGGTCGGGATCGTTCTCGAAGCGCAATATCGGCATTTGCGCCGGTCCTGTCTGATGCAGAACGACACCATGCCGTTCAGCGATGGATGCCAGCCCCTCTCTGAACCTTAGGCCCATCGCTTCCATATGCGCTAGAGCGTTGGTGCTCTTGAGGATGCCGATGGTCTTGATGCTGGCGGCCATCGCCGCCGAGCCGTACCAGAAGGAACCCGTAACGAAGATCTTTGACGCCCCGTCCAGCATGCGGCGATTTCCGGCAACGGCCGCAAGAGGCCAGCCATTGGCAATCGCCTTCGAATAGGCGCCGAGATCAGGCTTGACCCCGTGCATCGCCCAGCTGCCACGCACATCGAGGCGGAAGCCCGCGCGCACGTCATCAAGGATGAGAGCAGCACCGGTGCGGTCGCATATGCTTCGGGCATGCCTGAGGAACGCCGGATCCGGCATCTCCTGATCCCGGTTCAAGTCATGGCGAAATGCCGTGAGCAGTATGGCAGCCAGATCGTCACCGGCGCCGGTAACCGCTTCATCGAGGCTCTGGGCGTTGTTGTAGTCGAAGAAAATAACGTGGGCGCGGTCCTCTGCCGTCACGCCGACCACCGAGGGCGAACACCACGGAACCGCACCGTGATAGGAGCCGCGCGCGACCAGGATCTTGCGCTTGCCGGTGGTGGCGCGGGCTATGGTTACGCAGGTCGTTGTCGCGTCTGTGCCGTTCTTCTGGAAAAGAGCCCAGTCGGCATAGTCAATCGTATCGACGAACAGCTCGGCGAGTTCGACCATCCGCTCCGTCGGACCATTGGCGATATCACCCCTGGCGATTTCCGCGAGCGCGGCGGTATTGACCTCCGGATGTCTGTAGCCAAGGATATTGGGGCCCCAGGCACACATGAAATCGATATATTCGTTGCCTTCAGCATCCCAAACGCGGCAACCGTCGGACTTCGAGAAAAATTGCGGATACCCTGGGCCGATAGCACGGGTCGCCATATGGCCCCACATACCGTTCGGCACGACCTTGCTTGCGCGTGCGAGAAGCTCGCTGTCCCGGCTATTGGTCAAGCTTTGTTCCATTTTATTCTCCCTGTATTGCTGTCTAGCGCCGCAGCGCCTGTTTTTGTGAAACGAAGGGCGTCCAGACCAACCCCGACGGCAGATCCGGAATAGTCTCGAGCTAGGTGGCTGGCGGCGCAGTAATCACGGTTTCTCCGGTTCGGTCGGATGGCCGCTGAAGAGTTGGCGAAGGATGGATTTCAGGATGCACGCACGGCCTGTCGACCGTAGGTTTTGTAACGCTCCTTGACCTCGACCAGGTCGTCTGGGGTCAGAACCACGGGCTGCGCGAACGAGCGGCAGAGAATGTATTGGCGTGCCAGCGTTTCCAATTTCAGCGTCCGGCCGAAAGCCTCGGCGACTGACGTGCCGACCGCGACCATTCCATGATTTGCAAGCAGGCAGGCCGTGCGGCCCTCAATCGCTTCGACTGTCGCATCGGCAAGTTCGGGAGACCCGAAAGCGGCATATTTGGAGCAGCGAATGTCATCGCCGCCAAAGCCGGCGATCATGTAGTGAAAGGCCGGCAGAGATTCGCGCGCGCAGGATAAAGCCACGCAGTGATCCGGATGGGCGTGGACGATCGCCTGGACTTCCGGGCGAGCCTTGTAGATCGAGGCATGCAGCGCCCATTCGCTTGAGGGCGTTACCTCGCCCGACCAGGCGCCATCGAAATCCATTGATACGATCAGCTCCGGCCGGAGCGACTTTGGGGGTGCGCCCGTCGGCGTGATCAGCATGCCGGCATCGAGCCTGACGCTGATATTGCCTGACGTCCCTGCATTCAGTCGAAGCGCCTCGGCTTCGTTCGAGGCATCGACCAGGGATTGGCGAAGTCGTTCAGCACTAGCGTTCATGGATCAGCCTTTCGGGGGCCAGCGGGTTAGAAGGGGGTCTTCGGCGATGGGGTGACACATGTCCTCCAGAGCCGTGGCGAAGAGGTCGATGCTGCCGAGCTTGCCTGACTTCAGCATCAGTGCGATCGGGAAAGGCTCCGTCGCAACCGCACGGGAAAAGCCCGGTTCGCGATAAGGCCCGGGCTGCAGGTCGCGAATACCAAGCGCCCTGACGATGGCCCCCGACGTCTCTCCACCAGCAACGACCAATCGGCGAACGCCGAGCTCCAGGACGATGACTTTGGCGATCTCGGAGAGGATGGCCTCTGCTCGCGCGCCAAGTTCGAGCCGCCCATGGGCCGATTGCAGCTCATCGATACGATGCTGCGGCAACGCAGTGCTGATCGCGAAATTGCCTCCGCTGGCGATGGCGGAAACGGCAAACCGCCGGGCTTCCTCCACGAGGTCATGGCCGGCATAGGCCCGTGCGATATCGACGGTGCAGACCGGGCTCGTTGCACTGAACCGTTTGAGCTGGGCGGCGCTCTGTGGAGCAACACTGCCGACCAGCACTGCGCCCGGGCCATCCACCGGTGCAAGTCTTATCGCTGAAGCCTGTTCGACAAGCCCGCGTTCCAGCCATATCGGCGGCAGATGGGCTGTCACCGACGAATTGCCGGTCAGGAAGCGCATATCGGCGCTGGCGCGTGCCAGGGCCGCAAGATGGTGTTCGTAAAGCGTATCCGCGATGAAGAGCGACTTTCCGGCTCGGGCTGCCTGGTCCTGGGCGTTGGACCTGATAGCGTCCGGCCCTCGGTCCACGACGGTGTAGTCGATCAGCCCGACAGACCTCCGGCTTTGGCCCTGCAGCACGCGCACGAGGTTCGAATCCGTCATTGGCGTCAGTGGATCAAAGCGCTTCGACGATTCTCCGAGGAGTTCCTCGCCTGCGAACATGTGCCCCTGGTAGACGGTTCGCCCGGTCTCGCAGAGCGCCGGCACGAAGAAGGCCTGATCCGTGCGCAGCCGCTCCATGATGGCTTCAGCACAAGGCCCGATATTGCCAGCCGGCGTGGAGTCGAAGGTCGCGCAGTATTTGAAGAATATCTGCCGGGCGCCGCGGTCGAGCAATATGTCGAGGGCTGCAAGCGTCGACCGGACGGCATCCTCCACGGGGGCAACACGTGACTTCAGAGCGATGACGTGGGCGGTCCGAATATCCGCCGGCATCTCGATCCCCACGGATAGGGATGTCGGAATTCCGCGCGCGACCAGCATTGAGGCCAGTTCGAGCCCGCCGGTCAGGTCGTCGGCGATCACGCCGAACACGAGGCCGGGTCGGGTGCCGTTGTTCGTTTCCATCACGCCACCTCTCCGAGATTGGTTTCGGGGAAGTGGCAAGCAGCCTTGTGTCCGTTTTCGATGTCTCCGAGTTGCGGAACGACCGTCGAGCAAATCTCCTGCGCTTTCCAGCAGCGCGTGCGGAAAGGGCAACCGGAGGGGACATTGAGCGGACTGGGCACATCGCCTTTCAGCGTAATGCGCTGGCGCACGCGCTCGGCATCCGGGTCAGGCAAGGGAGCGGCGGAAAGCAGCGCCTTCGTATAGGGATGGGCCGGGTTTTCATAGATCTGCCCGGCCTTGCCGATCTCTACGACCTTGCCGAGATACATCACCGCGACGCGATCGGACACATGCCGGACGACGGCAAGATCATGCGCGATGAAGACATAAGCGATGCCAAGTTTTTCCTGCAACTCCTCAAGCAGGTTGAGCACGCCTGCCTGCACAGAAACGTCAAGCGCCGAGACCGGCTCGTCCAGCACGAGGATTTCCGGATTGAGCGCCAGGGCGCGAGCGATGCCGACGCGCTGCCTCTGCCCGCCGGACAGTTCATGCGGGAAGCGTTGTCCGTGCTCTGGCGCCAGCCGGACGAGGTCCAGCAATTCCGCCGCCCGCTCCAATGCCGGTTTGCCGGTAGTGCCTATGAGACGCAGCGGCTCGGCGATGATGTCTCGAATGCGCATGCGTGGATGCAGCGATGCGAGCGGGTCTTGGAATACGATTTGCAGATGGCGCCGGAACAGACGCATCTCGTCGGCGGAAAGCGTGGCGAGATCGGTGCCCTTGAAACGCACCTCGCCGGATGTCGGCTCGACGAGCCGCAGCAGACAGCGGCCAAGTGTCGATTTCCCGCAACCGGACTCCCCGACCACGCCCAGCGTCTCACCCTTGAGAAGATCGAAGGAGACACCGGCGACCGCTTTGACCGTTCGGACGGATTGCCATCCGAACAACCCGCCCTTGATTGCGAAATCCTTGGTCACATCACGGACGGAAAGGACCGCCTCGGCGTTTTGGGGTTCCGATAAAACAGTGGAATTCATCATCGTCCCACGCTCGAAATCTGTTGATCGGAGGCGCTGCCGTGGAGCTCCCCGGCGAAATGGCACGCACTCATGACGCCATCGATCTGCTTTAGCGGAGGCTCATCCGACCGACAGATATCGCGGGCCATCGAGCAGCGGGGATGGAACGGGCAGCCATGCGGCCGCGTGCTCAGCAAGGGAGGGCTACCGGGAATGGGCTGAAGCGTGCCTTCCCTGCCGCTGATGGTCGGAAGGCAGGACAACAGCCCGCGCGTGTAGGGGTGTCTCGATCGATAGAAGATCTCGCGAACCGGTCCCTTTTCCATCACCTTGCCGGCATACATCACGATGACAGTGTCTGCCGCGCCCGCCACGACGCCGAGGTCATGCGTGATCAGTATCAGCCCCATCGAGAACTGATTTTGCAGATCCTTGAGGACTTCGAGGATCTGAGCCTGCACGGTCACGTCGAGCGCGGTGGTCGGTTCGTCGGCGATCAGGACTTCGGGATTGTTTGCGACAGCCATGGCGATCATGACGCGCTGGCGCATGCCGCCGGAGAACTCGTGGACATATTGGTTGGCCCGGACCTCCGGCTGCGGAACGGAGACGAGTTCGAGAAGCTCGATCGCCTTCTGCTTTGCTTTTGCTGCCGACATGCCGGGATTATGGAGGCGCAGCGCTTCGGCGATCAGTTTGCCGACGGTGATGACAGGATTGAGCGCCGTCATCGGGTCCTGGAAAACCAGGCCGATCTTGCTGCCCCGCAACTGCTGAAGCCGGCGTTTGGAAGCGCCGATAAGTTCCTCGCCGTGAAGCTTGATCGAGCCCGAGAGCTTCGATTGTGACGGCGGCAATCCCATCACCGCGCGCATAGTGATGGATTTGCCGGAGCCGGACTCGCCGACGATCCCGACGACCTTGCCGGCTTCGGCAACGAAATCGACGCCGCGGACGATTTCGACGCCGTTGCTGAGGGTCACGCGGAGATCGCGAACGTCAAGCAATGGTTCATTGTTTACCATTGATCAATGCTCCCTCGGATCGAGTATGTCGCGCAGCGCGTCGCCAATGAAATTGAAGCCGAGGCCAAGGGACAGGATTGCGATGCCGGGCCCGAAAGCGATCCACCAGGAATAGAAATGGGCGGCTCCGTCGGAAATCATCGCACCCCATTCGGGGCTTGGGGGCTGGGCGCCAAGCCCGATGAAGCTCAGCGAGGCTGCCAGCAGCACCACCTGCCCGAAGTCCATGGTCGCGCTGATGATCGTTGGGGTCCACGAAAGCGGGAGGATATGCTTGGTCAGCAATCGGAAAGATGTCGCGCCGCCGGCGCGCGCAGCCTCGATATGATCGCGTGATATGACATCCAGCACCTGCCCTCGCATCAGCCGGGCATAGACCGGCCACCATACGGCGATGACGGCGATCGCGGCGTTCTGCAGCCCAGGCCCGAGCGATGCCGCAACGGCCATCGCCAACAGAACCGGTGGAAAGGCAAGCGTCACATCGACGAGACGCATGATCACGCCGTCGACCCAGCCTCCGAAAAAGCCGGCAATTGCCCCAAGCGCCGAACCGATCAGCACCGAACAGATCACGACCACGGCGGAAATCGCGATGGAGTAACGCGCGCCATAGAGTGTGCGCGTCAGCACGTCACGGCCCAGCGCATCCGTGCCCAGCCAATGTTGCAGCGACGGTTCCTGCAATTTCCGGCCGATGAGCTTCAGCGGATCGTAGGCGCTCCACATATCGATGGTCAGGGCGACGAAGATCCAGAAGACGACAATCGCCAGGCCGATGATCAAGACCGGCCGCATTGTAATACCCGACTGTTTTGATGTTCTTGCGCTCGCAGAGATGGACATTCGATCACCCCAGCTCCAGACGCGGATTGGCAAAGGCGTAGGCGACATCGGTCACCAGGTTCGCCAGGAGGAAGGCGGAAGCCCCGATAAGGGAAACACCGATGATTGCCGGGTAGTCCAGCGTCCGTGCGGAATCGACCGCATAGGAGCCGATGCCCGGCCACGCAAAGACCGTTTCCGTCAGAACGGCTCCGGTGATGAGATAGGCGAAGGAATATCCAATGATGGTCAGGGTCGGTATCATGGCGTTCGGAAGTGCGTGGCGTAGAAGGGTCCTTGCCTCACCTGCGCCCTTGGCCCGTGCGGCCAGGATGTAATCCTGCCCCAGGGCATCGAGCATGCTTGCGCGCACCAGCCGCGAGATGATGCCCGTCACCGACCAGCCAAGGACGAAGGCCGGCAGGATGAGATGATGAAGCGCATTCAGAAAGGTGCCGAACTGCCCGGCAATCAGCGCATCGACCGTATACATCCCGGTCACGAAATCCGGCGGGATCGCACGGGCGTCGAGTCGGCCCGGCCCCGGTATGACCCCGAACTTCACGGTGAACAGATAGAGGAACAACAGTCCTGACCAGAAGACCGGCACGGTGGACCCGAACAGGGCCACGAATCGCGCAAGATAATCCGCTGGCCGATCGCGGAACCGCGATGCGAGGACGCCGAGCGCGATGCCGCTCAGCGTACCGAAGAGCATCGCGAATATGACCAGTTCCAGCGTCGCGGGAAGTTTTTCGGCGATATCGGTCAGCACCGGCCGGCGCGTTCGGAAGGATGTCCCGAGATCGCCCGTCACGAGATTCCCGATATAGACGACATACTGTTCGGGCAAGCTCCGATCGAGACCCCATCTTTGCTTGGCGGCGGCAACGACCTCGGGATTGTTCATTTGCCGCTCGCTGACCAGAGCGGAAAGAGGGTCCGCCTGCGTAAAGTGCGACAGAAAGAAAGCGACAGTCGCCACGCCCAACAGCAGCAGGGGGATCGAGATCAATCGTCGAAGGACATATTGGGTCATGGCACTCGGAATTTCCTTGTTATTTTCCCTCGTCGGCCTGCAACCATGCCAGAAACACGGACGAGGAATAGCGAGGGTTTCGAACCCCGCGTCAGGCGCACGGAGCCGATGGTACACATTGGCACGGCTTCGCCAACGATGACGACGTCGATCCCCTTCTCGGGAAGACGATTTAGATCCGAGACAACCAGCGCCCACGCACCGGAGGCCTAAGCCTCCGGTAGGTTCTTGATCGGCGACATCAGGTCCTTACTTGGCCGTGATGTCCGAGAGTACGATATTGCAGCAGGCCGAGAAACGCAGACCGCTGACGCCTTTACGGGAAACGAAAACGGCATCGGGACTGACGATCGGCAGGATCACGCGATCATTCGCCATCATCTCGCCAAGCTTACCGAACAACTTGCTGCTCTCGTCGCCCTTTGCAGACAGGGCTTCGGCAAGAAGTTTCGGCGTTTCCGGATTGGCGAGCGTCGGATCATTCTTGCCGCCGGAACGCTTGTACCAGACGCTGCCGTCCATCATCGCGAAATATTGCGCATATTGCGACGAACCGTAGTAGTCCGGCGCAAAGAAGACAGCCGTCACAGGAATACCGTCCGCGTTGATCTTTTCTCGCCAGACGGAGAATTCGACCGGCTGCAGATCGAGCTTGATGTTGATTTCAGCCAGGTCCTGCTGGACCTTCTGCATCATCAGCGAGTAGTCGACGCCGTATTGATTGACGTTCGGATAGGTCGCGTTCAGCGTGAAGCCATCGGCAACGCCCGCCTCGGCCATCAACTTCTTCGCCTTTTCGACATCGTGCTTGATCGGCTCGCCGACGCCGCCGCCGGGGAAACCGATCGGCAGGGGAGAACTCAGGCGCTTGCCCTTGCCGTCGACGGTCAGATCGATGATCCCGTCATAGTCGATCGCGCTGGCAATCGCCTCACGGATCTTTGCGTCCAGCGGATGCGGCAGGTTCTTCGCACCAGGGCTAACGGCGAGATAGACCATGTTAAAGGACGGCTTGGTCTCGACCACGATATTGGGGTCGGTAATGTCCTTTGCCGTGGTCGGATCGACCTGCATGGCGATGTCGGCGCTGCCGTTTTGCAGCAACTGCGTCTGGCTGACGGCATCCTTGCTCTGAAGGAAGACGAACTCGCCGACCGAGGGCTTCTTCCGCCAGTAATTCTCGTTCCGCTTCAGGCGCAGTTCACTGTTGGGGCTGTAGCTCGACAGAGTATAGGGGCCGGCGCCTGCCGAATTGGCCAGCAGCCACTGTTCGGCGTTGTCCTTGGTGCTTGCGTCCGCATCCGCATCGCCGCCATGGGCCATGACGACGTCGGAATTGATGATGCCCGTATAGGGAGCGGTCAGCGAGCCAACGAATTCCGAATCTGCCACCGAAAGGGTGATGACGACGGTTGCGGCATCGGGCGCGTCGATCGACTTCACATTGTCCAAGAGGTAGGCCATGCCTCCCTTCAAGTTCTTCAGTCGTTCGAGGGTCCATTTGACGTCCTTGGCCTCGACGGGCGAGCCGTCGGAAAACTTGGCGGCAGGATCGAGCTTGAACGTCACGACCTTCTGGTCATCGCTCGTGCTCCACTCTTTCGCAATCATGGGGACCAATTTATTGTCCGGCGAAAGATCGACCAGGCGATCATAGACAGAGCTGAGGTAGATCTGACAGGTGTCGCAGGTTGCTCTGGATGGATCGAGCGAGTTGAGATCCATATCGCGAGCAATGACGACGGGCTTGCCGGCATCCTGCGCAAAACCTGCGATCGGGGCCCCGAAGACCGAGGCAAGAAGCGCCGCAGCGAGCGCAACCGAAGCCGTCCGGCGGCGTGTTTTCCCTAAGGAAATATCCGACCTTACAAATGACATCTAATATTCTCCCGTTCCACCAATGGGGTCCAAGCGCAACAATCTTGCTTGCCTGATGTTGTTTGCGCGCAGGGATAATGGCATCGATCCCAGCGGACGAGATTGACAAATACGAACCATATCGTGCAATTTACGAAGAAGATTATTGCTGTGCGCAACATGTTTGCGACGTCTTTCGGTTGGAAAATGGACGACACCAACAGCCTGGTCAGTACGCTTCCCGCAGGGGCGGAGCGGAAAAAATCGATCGCCGTAATCATCGGTAGAGAACCGTCGCTTCACAGTATTCTCGTCGCCGTCGAACCGTTCCGGGCGGCAAACAGGGTCGGAAAAGCGCACCTCTTCAGCATCGACTTTCTATCCGCCGATCCGGCTGAAGCGCCGACGAGCATGGACATTGCCGTACCGCTGACGACGACCTTGGAGGACACGAGAAAATACGATCTCGTCATACTGATGATAACCTACACGGTTGCCGACGACGCCAAGGGAAAGCTCTTTCGCTGGCTTCGCAGACAGGCGGCGAGCGGCGCGCATCTTTGCGGAATGGATACGGGACCGCTCGTGCTTGCCGAGGCAGGGCTGCTCGATGGCTACACCGCAACCGGCCATTGGACCGGGATGGCCTCGCTGAAAGAACTGTCTCCCGGCAGCAGCATCGTCGAGCAGCTTTATGTGACGGATCGGAACAGGTCGACATGTGCGGGGCAGGCAGCGAGCCTGGATTGCTCGATGTCGCTGCTGAGAAGAATGAGTGGCGATACGCTCTATCATCTCGTTTGCAACGAGTTGGTCTATACGGCGCCCCGTGCACCGGAGACACGTCAGCGAGACATGGTGAACGGGCAGTCCTGGCTGGCCAATCCGACCTTGCTGCGGGCGCAACGCATCATGCAGGAAACGGTTGAAGATCCCCTGGATATGGAGACGGTGGCCGAGCGATGCGGTGTTTCAGCGCGCGAGCTTCAGTATCTTTTTCGACGGTATCTCAATACCAATCCCAAAAAGATGTACATGGCCTTCCGGCTGCAGCATGCAAAAGAACTGCTTCTTTATAGTTCGATGAGCATTCAGGAGACAGGATTGGCGAGCGGTTTTGCGACCCCTTCCGCCTATTACCGTGCATTTCGTGCCGTCTATCAGAAGAGCCCGCAGGAATATCGAAGCGATTTCGCCAAAAATAAGTCTGCCATGTACGGGCGCAATTTGTATTGACGTCACTTGCAGGCACATGATCGGTCTGACCGATGTTGCAACTATGCCGCATCTCGAAGCTTAGTCGAAAATTTCGCCAGATTTGACTTGGCGCGCGGGCACAACCGATCTAGGGTTGATCATCATCAACACGGTTCTAGGGGGTTTTCGATGGCTAATTTTTCCAACTCCCCAGTGGTTTCCGCGACTATCGCCTGAAGCCGTCGGCGTTTTCCAACGCGACAGAACCTGATGGACTAGTGTTAACCTTCCGGTCGATCGTTCCCCACCAAACCATTTCGCGCGGTTTTGCGCGGACATCCATTTCATTATGACGGGGCCGGCGAAAGCCGGATACATCAATGTCTCTTGGATTCAAATCCCGCCGCGGCGGGGCTTTTCGCAGCGTTTTCCGCTATTGCTGGGCTCATTGGAAGCATCAGCCTGGTTGCGCCTCTTTCATGTTGTTCACAGCGATGCTGTCGACACTTGCCGATGTGCTGACACCCCTATTCTCCGGCCGGCTGGTCGATGCCGTGGTGTCGGGCCAGGCGAGCGACGTCACAACGTGGAACGACGCCTTCAACGCCTTCTGTTGGCTGATGGCATTGTCGATCGGCGCCGTCATCTTGCGGCAGGTCACATTCACGGCGATCATTGGCTTCACGCTGAAGTCGATGTCGGAGATCGCAGCGGATTCCTTCTTTCATATTCAACGCTTTTCCAGCGACTGGCATGCCAACAGCTTTGCCGGCTCCACCGTTCGCAAGGTGACTCGCGGCATGTGGGCGCTCGACCTGCTCAACGATACCGTTTTCGTTGCGCTGTTCCCGTCGCTGGTGATGCTCATTGGCTCGACCATTCTGATGACATGGTATTGGCCGGTGATGGGGTTGCTGGTCGGCGTCGGATCCGTGTTGTTCATCGCGTTCACCGCGACCATGGCTTTGCGCTATGTCGCGCCGATGGCCAGCATGGCCAATAGCTGGGATACACGCCTTGGCGGCGCGCTCGCCGATGCCGTGACCTGCAATGCCGTAGTCAAGGCCTTTGGTGCCGAGGACCGGGAAGACAAGCGTCTCTCCTCGGTGATCCGCAAGTGGCAGGATCGCACGGCGCGCACCTGGTCACGGGCGACCCTCAACGGTACCTCGCAGAACGCGCTGCTTACCCTGTTGCGCGGCTGCGTGCTGGGCCTTGCCCTTTGGCTTTGGGCCAATGGCAAGGCCAATGCCGGCGACATCACCTTCGTACTGACGGCTTTCTTCATCCTTCAAGGCTATCTGCGTGAAATCGGCATGCATATCCGCAACCTGCAGCGCTCGGTGAACGACATGGAGGAACTCGTCACCATCCATGCGCAGCCTTTGGGCGTGGAAGACGTTCCGGGCGCGCCAGCCCTCCATGTGAAGGCGGGCCTGATCACGTTCGATCATGTCACCTTTCACTATGGCAACCATCATGCGCCGCTTTACAGGGACTTCTCGGTCACCATCGAACCGGGCGAGCGGGTTGGTCTCGTCGGCCATTCCGGCTCGGGAAAGACGACATTCGTCAAGCTGATCCAGCGCCTGCACGACGTCAACCAGGGCGCTGTGTCGATCGACGGGCAGGATATATCGAAAGTGGCGCAGACATCCCTTCGCCGCCAGATCGCCATCGTGCAGCAGGAACCTATCCTGTTTCACCGCTCGCTGGCCGAAAATATCGCCTATGCGCGGCCGACGGCCACCCAGGCGGAGATCAGGACGGCTGCGCGGCTTGCCAGCGCCCATGATTTCATCGAGGCGTTGCCAAAGGGTTATGCGACGCTCGTCGGCGAACGCGGCATCAAGCTTTCCGGCGGCGAACGGCAACGCATCGCCATCGCCCGCGCATTCCTGGCCGATGCACCGATCCTGATTCTTGACGAAGCGACCTCGAGCCTCGATTCGGAATCGGAGATGCTCATCCAGCAGGCAATGGAGAGGCTGATGGAAGGCCGCACGACACTCGTCATCGCTCACCGGCTGTCGACCGTGCGCGCGCTCGACCGGCTGCTGGTCTTCGAGCATGGACAGATCGCCGAAGAGGGCACCCATGCCAGCCTCATTCGCCGCAAGAGCGGGATCTATCGCGGGCTATTCGAGCGCCAGGCGCTGGAGCTGACAAGGGGCATCGCGAGCTAAGGCCGGTGTTTCCAGGGAGGACAGACAGGTGTTGTCCGCAGTCTCGAAGTGGTGTTCCGGACGGGAATGTCCGGAACGGGCTTTGCGGACCGCGAAAGGACGATGCAGGCTATGGTCTCAAACATCCGTTCACAGGTGCGGAAGGAACGCCCCGGTAATTGCCGCTGCGTGATGCAGAAATCCAATCGATGTCATCAGGCTGTTAATCGGCAGCAATAGAAATCAACCCGGATTGCACAGCTGTGCAAAGAGGGGATCGCGATGAGCCGAGAGCAGTTTCTTACGCTGCATGATGTTACATGCTCGTATGGCTCGGCGGCGATTCTTCGCGACATCAATCTCTCCGTCGGCCGTGGCGAATTCGTTGCTTTGCTCGGCTCCTCGGGATGCGGGAAGACAACGCTGCTTCGCGTGCTGGCTGGTTTTGTCAAACCGTCGGCCGGCGAGGTTCGCGTCGATGATCGCATTGTGACCGACGAGCCACCCAACAAGCGTTGCATGGCGCTGGTATTTCAATCCTATGCGCTCTGGCCGCATATGACGGTTGCGCAAAACATCGGTATGGCCTCAAGCTGAAGCGTGTGCCGCGGCGGGAGATCGACGATCGGGTCGCCGCCATCGAAAGGCTCCTCGGACTGGAGGGGCTGGGTGCCCGCAAGCCGGCGGCACTTTCGGGCGGCCAGCGTCAGCGTGTCGCGCTCGGCCGTGCGCTCGCCGTCAATCCCCAGATCCTGTTGCTCGACGAACCCTTGTCCAATCTCGACGCCCGCATCCGCCTGACCGTGCGCCATGAATTGCGAGTGCTGCAGAAGCGGCTCGGCATCACCGCGATCCATGTCACGCACGACCGCGAAGAGGCGATGGTCATGGCCGACCGCATCGTCATCCTCAATGCCGGCCGCATCGCCCAGCAGGGCACTCCGGAAGACGTCTACAATCGGCCGGCCTCCTCCTTCGTTGCCGCTTTCATGGGCGCGGAAAACGTGCTGTATCTGCAGGGAACCGCCGAGACCGATCGTTTCCTTATTGGCGGGGGGGACAGCCAATCTCGCTGCCGCCGTCCCCCTGCTCGACCGGCCGCTTGTCAGCGGCATCGTTGAGGCCCGGTTCCGCCCCGAGGCGGGCAGGCTCGTTCCGGCTGGCCAAGCGGCGCTTCCCGGCCAGGTCGTCTTCCACGGCGAGGTGACAGCGGTCAGCTATCCCGGCGGCCATTGGCGCCATGCCGTACACCTCGGCGAACACGAAGTCCTGGCCGATGCCGAAAGGGCGTTTGCGCCCGGCGAGAAGGCCGATGTCCATGTCGCCGCCGAATCCCTCTTCCTTTTCAATCCGCCGGACGCAGCGCCGGTCTCCTCCATTTCCCGGGCACCGGCCGGGGAAGTTCACGCCTGATCCTTCAACTCTTGGAGAATTACTCATGAAGAGATTGACTTATGCAGCAATCGCCATCGCTCTTGCCGCCCTCCCCGTGAAGGCCGAGGAGCTAACGGTCGTTACCGCCGGCGACCAGAACATGGTCGACTACATCAACCAGTATCTCGGACCGCTCTTCGAGAAGACCTATCCGGGCAACACGGTTCGCGCCGTCGGCACCGGCCCCGGCGATGCCGGCTCGCAGAAAATCCTGGAGCGTTTCGACGCGCCATGGTCCAGAAGGGCTATCTCGAGAAGTATCGCAGCGATATCGACACCGGCAAGCTCGTCACCCGCGACAATGCCAACAACGCCCTCGGCTCCAACGTCGGCGGTTACGTCATGCCGATGTTCAACAGCCAGACGGCGATCGCCTACAATCCTGCCGTCGTTCCGAATCCGCCGAAGAGCTATGTCGAGCTTGTCGACTGGGTCAAGCAGCATCCCAAGCAGTTCGGCTATAACGGCATCAAGGGTGGCGCATCCGGTGTCAGCTTCGTCATGGGCTGGATCTACGCTTTCGGCGCGGGCGATGCCAACAACCTGATGACCGGCCCGTTCAAGCAGGAAGAAACGACCAAGTGGGGCGATGCCTTCAAGAGCCTCGCCGAGTTCAACAAGAACGTCACGCTGACGCCAGGCAATGCAGGCACGCTCGACATGCTGAACCGCGGCGAGATCGCCATGGGTCCGGTCTGGGTCGACATGTTCTACTCCTGGCAGGCCAACGGCCAGCTGTCGCCCGACCTGAAACTCGTCCTGCCGGCTCCGGGCATGCCCGGCCAGCCGATGCATTACGTCGTTCCGGCCGAGGCCGCCCATAAGGACCTGGCGGAGAAGTTCGTCGCGCTCGCCACCAGCCCTGATGTTCAGGCGAACGGCATCGTCAAGCAGTTCAACTGGTATCCGGGCATCGACGCCAACTTCGTCAAGCCGAAGCTGGACCAGGCGACCTGGAACAAGCTGTTCGTCGACATCACGCCGGACGATCTCGCCACCAAGGGCAAGCCTTTCCCGATCGCTCCGTATAATGATGCGATCCTGGAAGCCTATGAGAAGTCTGTGAAGTAAGAAATCCCTCTTCTTCCCGGGCGGGAAGCAGGTAATCGCACACGAGTAAAAAGACCCCTCCCAACCCTCGCCACAAGGGGGAGGGCTAGCTCGTCGCACCGCCGAAACCTCAAGTGAGGACGAGCGGTTGCCGCGAGTCTTCTCCCCCCCATGCGGGGGAGATGGCCGGTAGGCCAGAAGGGGTCTTTTTCTCCAAATGATTGCCCGATCCCCCGGCGGGAAGAAGAGACAACCGTCATTGCTGTCGCTTCGAGTTCGAACGCCATGTCCAAACGTCTTCTCGCTCTCCTGCTCGTGCTGCCCGCGCTGGCGGTGATCGGGCTGTTGTTCATCCTGCCGCTGGTCATGTCAGCGGTCGGCGCCTTTGAAGTCGAGGGTGGATATGGCCTTGGCAATTTCTACAAGACCTTTGATCTCTATACCGACGACATCGTCTTCTCGATGCTGATCGTCGGCCTCTCGACCATACTGATCGGGCTCGCCTCGATCGCCATCGGTGGCTATCTGACGCTCGGCGAGCATCCGGTCGCCGTCGCAATCCTGCGCTGGCTCTATCGCTGGCCGATGTTCGTCCCCTTCATTGTCGTCGGTCAGATCCTGCGCACGTTCCTTGCCAAGAACGGCATGATGAACAATGTTGCGATCAGCCTCGGCCTGATGACGCCGCTCGATGCCGTCAGCCTGCTCGACTGGCGCGGTATCGTCATCGCCTTCGTCTGGAAGCAGACGCCCTTCGTGGCATTGCTGGTGGCCGGCGCCATGGCCTCGATCAACCGCGACACGATCGAGGCGGCGCGCAATCTCGGCGCCTCGCGCCTGCGGTTGCTCTTCGAGATCGTCGTGCCGCAGGTCGCCGTGACGCTGACGGTCGGCCTCATCCTCTCTTTCGTGACGATGATGTCGGTTCTGTCCGTACCGCTGATGATCAATGCGCAGTCACCGACCATGCTGACCGCCGACATCGCGTTTCGCATCAACACCTATGGCGATTACGGCGTCGCCAATGCGCTCGGCCTCGTCTCGCTGGTGCTCGCCTCGTCGGTCGCCTGGATCTATCTCCGCCAGAACATCAAGGAGCGCACATGATGGTATCGGCTTCACCCACCAGCGTGCCGCAATGGCGCCCGGCCGTTCTTTGGTGGCTTCCGCGTGGCATCATCTTCGGCCTGATGGCCTTCTTCATCTTCGGTCCGATCGCCAACATGCTGCTGTGGACCGTGGCGGAGAAGTGGTATTTCCCGCATAACCTGCCGCTGCAATATGGCTTCAGCTATTGGACGCGCGTGTTCGCGCCGCGTGGCGGGGCAGTGGAATCGCTCACCAATTCCCTGATCGTTGCGCTGCTGACGGTGGTCGTCTCGCTGTTGCTTGCCATTCCTGCCGGCTATGCGCTGGCACGAGTGAAGCTGCCGCTGCGCGGCCTTATCCTTCTCGCTTTCCTTATCCCGCAGGCCTTTCCCAATTTGACGGTTTACGTCAACGTCGCGCGTATCTTTTACGAAATTCGTCTGAATGGCACGATCCCTGGCGTGGTGCTGGTGCATGTGTCGCATGGCCTAGTCTATGCAGTGTGGATCGCGACCGCGGCCTTTTCCGCGGTCGACCAGGAACTCGAGCAGGCGGCACGCTCGCTTGGCGCCGGCGCCTTGCGTGCTTTCCTCGATGTGACCCTCCCGCTCGCCGCACCGGGCCTGATGGCGAGCGCGATCTTCGTCTTCCTGGAAAGTCTCGACGAATTCACCGGCAGCTATTTCGTCGGCGCGCCCGACGTCAATATGCTGCCGCTGCTGCTCTACACCGCCGGTGCCGGCGGCAACTACCAGATCGCCTCGATCACGGCCCTCCTGTTGCTGGTCCCATCCATCGCCTTTATGTTGATCGTCGAACGATTCCTGAAGGCCGATGTGCTCTCCAGGGTCGGGCATTGACGGAACGGGAATGACCGACGACGCGACGAATTCCATCAAGCCGACGCGCCGGGAGCGCATGCGATTTGTCAGCGCCGAACAGGTGGCGCGTCTCGCCGGCGTATCCCGTTCGGCGGTTTCGCGTACCTTCACGCCGGGTGCCAGCGTCGCGCCCGCAACCCGCGAGAAGGTGCTGCGCGCCGCCGATATGCTCGGTTATCATGTCAATGATCTCGCGCGCGGCGTGCTTGCCAACCAGAGCCGTCTTGTCGGCATCGTTGCAACGCGCCCGGAAGTCGGTTTCCGCGCGCATCTGGTGGCCGCCCTTACGAAGTCGCTGATCCAGCGAGGCAGCGTCCCGATCTTGATCAACACGGGGCAGACCGAAGAAGAGATGCTCGCGGCCCAGAAGATATTGATCGGCCATCGTGCTGAGGCGACGATCATTCTTTCCGGCTCCCCGCCCGCGAGCTTTTTCGAACTGGCACATCGCAATGGCCAGCCATTGGTGGTGATCGGACGTTCGGAACCGGGGGCTGACCATGTGCGCGCCGGCAATTCGGAGGCGTCTCGCAAGGCGGCAGAAGCCTTTTTTCGGCAGGGACGTCGGCGATTGGCCGTCGCCGGCTCTCTGTCCGGCACGCCGAGTATTGCCGAGCGCGAGACGGCCTTCACAACTGCGGGGCGTGAACTCGGCCTTGAGGTCTCGCTCGGCCGTGGCGCCGATTCCGACTACGAAGGTGGCGTAAGCGCTGCTCGTCTTCTGTTTTCAAAGCAGCCGTGCCCTGACGCCGTCTTTTGCGCCAACGACCAGATCGCATTCGGCCTGATGGATTTCGTGCGCGCGAAAGTCGGATTGCGCATTCCCGAAGATGTGGCCGTTATCGGCTTTGACGACGTTCCTGAAGCCGGCTGGCTCAGCTACCGGCTAACCACCTTTCGCCAGGATCCGCAGATCATGGCTCAATGCGCAGTGGAGCTTGTCGAGCGGCGCTTGATGGATCCCGATCTGCCGCCAGCCAATGAGCGTGTCGTCCCCGCCCTCGTTAGCCGCGGCAGCTTTGTAACGGCAGAGGGAGAGCTCGGCTAGGTCCCAGACCAATCGACGGAGGGGCGGGCACAATCGTTCAAGCAGCTGGCGGCTTTCCTCGCGCCCTCTGATGCCCGGCCGCCTTCGCCTCTGCAGCGACGCGCACGCCTGCTGGGGTAGTCACGGAAGCGCGTTTGACGAGTGAGCATTCCAGCTTCGTGATCGGGTAGCGGCGCTCCCGTTGCGAAGTCGAGGTATCGAGATGTTCGATCGCCCATTGCCCCATTGCCAGATGCGGGAGGATCGATGTCGTGAGCGGCGGGACGAGATGGCGGGAGATTTCCTCGTCGTCATAGCCGACCACGGACATGTCTTCGGGTATGCGCAGGCCCGCTTCCTTCAGCGCTTCGTAGCATCCGATGGCGGTACGGTCGTTCTGGCAGAAGATCGCGGTTGGAGGATCGGCAAGGGCAAGCAGCTTCATCGTCGCCGAGTAGCCGGCGCTGGCCGACCAGTCGCCCTCGATGACCAATTCCGGATCGAAGGGAATATCGGCCGTGGCGAGCGCCCGGCGATAGCCGGTCAAGCGATCCTGTGCTGCCTGCATCCAGGGTTCGCCCGTTATCGTCGCGATCCGATGATGACCATGCGCGATCAGATGTTTGGTGGAGGTCTGGCCGCCGGCGATTTCGCTTGGGACGACGGCGGGAAAGGCATAGTCGGCCGTATAGCAATTGAGCAGGATGATCGGAATATTGAGGTCCTGGAAATAGTCCGGCATCTCCACCTCGCGGGTGAAGATCGTCATGTAGATCAGAGCCGAAATACCACTGCTGGTGAGCGCCTTGATCGCACGCGGCTCCATGACGGGATCGCTCATGGTCTGGGCAACGAGCAGCACGTTTCCGGCATTCCAGGACGCCTGGCGTGCGCCCTCGATGGCAACGACCGCTTCGGGGCTTGTGGCGAGCTGATCCACCGCAAAGCCAATGATGCCGTCGAGCTTTGAGGCGGTGACCAACCCCGGCGGCGTAGAAAAGACGGGGGCGACATAGCCAAGCTGGCGGGCTGCTTCGGTGACCCGGTCGCGGGTCTGCTGCGAGAGACGCATGCCGGGTGTGTTGTTGAGCACGAACGAAACGGCGGCCTGCGAGCATCCAGCCGCCTTGGCGATATCCGTCATGGTGACCCTGTTGCCGAGACGCCGACCTCGCCTCCTCGGTTCCCTGCCGTCCTCCGGCTCGCGGTCACTGTTCGCGGCAATTGTCCTTCTCATCAAACTATCTCATCCCCTCGGGCGAAAGCCTCGCGGCTCGCGCCGCCCTCCATAGCGCTAATTTTTATTAGCATTATTCGCAAGACATCGGCAACCACTGCCGAAATAAACGGCAAAAATTGAGGAATTTTAACACATTTCTCAAAATTCACTAAATTATGATGCAATTTCAATAATATGATTATTTGCAAAAATCTCGTATTCCGAAGCTGCTAATTCTATTTACTAATCAAAATTAGTCGTATAGCGTTGCTTCCGTGATTGGACGTTGCGCTTCATCTCGCTTTGCGAGAGACCCTAGGAGGGGGTTCGCACGACGGTTGATCGCGAATTCGCAACTGGACCCCTGGAGACGGGTCTATGGGAGGGACTATCATGAGACATGCATTGCGTGGTGCTGCCGTTTTTGCGGCGGGGTTGATGCTGGCTACCGCGATGTCGACAGCCTCTTACGCTGCCGACAAGCCGACGCTGGCCTTCGTGGTCAACGGTGCTTCGGACTTCTGGAAGGCCGCTGAAGCCGGCGTCAAGAAGGCGCAGGCAGAACTTCCGGACTTCGATCTGGAACTGAAGTATCCCGAACAGTCCTCCGTTGCGATCCAGCAGCGACTGATGGAAGACCTGGTTTCAGCAGGCGTCAAGGGCATCATGGTTTCGGCCGTAGATCCCAAGACCTCGACGGATGGTCTCAACAAGATCGCCTCCGAAACCGCGCTCTTCACGACGGACAGCGATGCGCCGAATACCAACCGTATCGCCTATATCGGCTCCTCGAACGTCGATGCCGGCAAGCAGGCGGCTGAGATCGCCAAGAAGGCGATGCCGAACGGTGGCAAGTGCATCGGCTTTGTCGGTCTGCTCGGCGCCGACAATGCCAAGGAACGCATCCAGGGCATGAAGGACGGCATCGCCGGAACGAAGATCGAACTGACGGATGTGCGCGGCGACGATATTGACCAGACTCGCGCCAAGAAGAATGTCGAGGACGCGCTCGTCGCCAATCCTGATGTCACCTGCATGGTCGGCTTCTATTCCTACAACACACCGAGAATCTACGAAGCGCTGCACGAAGCCGGCAAGCTCGGCCAGATCACCGTTGTCGGTTTCGATGACGATCCGATCACGCTCGGCGGCGTCAAGGAAGGCACGATCGCCGGCACGGTCGTGCAGCAGCCATTCCTCTGGGCCTATCAGGGCATGAAGATGATGGCTGCCTACACCAAGGGCGACAAGTCGGCCATCCCGGCCAACAAGCTGCAGATCATCCCAACCGTGATCATCGGCAAGGACGATGTCGACAAGTATGCTGCCAATCTGAAGGCAATGGCCGGCAAATAAATGCGGCAAAGGAACAGCGTCGGCTTCAAGCCCCGGCGCTGTTTCATGTGTCGATTGCCGCCAGGTGCCCAGATCGTGCCGATAGCCCTGCAGGCTGTGGATCCGTCATGAACGAACTTTCCGATACCTTGGCTTCGGCCGAAGCTGCATCGCCGTTCCTCAGCCTTTCCGGGGTCGGCAAGACCTATCCGGGCGTGGTCGCGCTCGACGGCTTTTCCATGGAGATCAGTCCCGGCGAAGTGATCGGCCTCGTCGGCGAGAACGGCGCCGGCAAATCGACTCTGATGAAGATCCTCGGTGGCGTCGTGAAGCCGGATCGGGGAAAAATCACGATCGACGGTGCGGAGCACGCCGCGCTGACGGTCGAAAGCAGCCTGGGTTCGGGGATCGCCTTCGTTCACCAGGAGCTCAATCTTTTCGAAAATCTGGATGTTGCAGCCAATATCTTTCTCGGCCGCGAGCCGTTGCGTGCAGGGCCGCTGAAGCTCGTCGATCGCGCCCGCCTGCGCCAACTGGTCGCCCCTTTGCTGAAGCGCGTTGGCGCGAATTTCTCGGCCGATACGCCGGTCGCATCGCTATCGCTTGCCCAGCAACAGATGGTCGAGATCGCCAAGGCGCTCTCCATCAATGCGCGCCTTGTCATTCTCGACGAACCCACCTCCAGCCTGCCGCTGGCCGAGACGGAAAAATTGCTGGCCGTCATCGATGCGCTGAAAGCCGAGGGCATCAGCGTCATCTTCATCTCCCATCGGCTGCATGAAATCGAGCGCGTCGCCGACCGCGTTCTTGTGCTTCGTGACGGCAATCTCGTCGGCACGCTGCAAAAGAGCGACATCAACCACGACCGCATGGTCAAGCTTATGATCGGCCGCGCGCTCGCGGCGCGCAATGTGGAGGCGAGCCGAGCACCGGGCAAGACGGCGCTGAAGATCTCCGGCCTCAGGACCGCGGCCTATCCCGGCCATTCGGTCAATCTTGACATCAGATATGGTGAAATTCTGGGCCTCGCCGGCCTCGTCGGATCGGGCCGGACGGAGCTTGCCCGCGTGCTCTTCGGCATCGACAGGAGCTACGGCGGCACGACTGAAATGGACGGAAAGGACATAAAGCTGACCTCGGCGACAAAGGCGGTCGCATCCGGCATCTTCCTCGTGCCCGAGGATCGCAAGCTCAGCGGCATTCTTCTCGATCTGCCGATCGCCCAGAACATCTCCCTGCCCAACCTTCCCGCTCATGCCAGCCGGTTCCTCGTGTCTTCGGAGCGGGAGACTGCGGCCGCCGAAGTCCAGCGCAAGCGGCTCTCCATCAAGGCACCCTCGGTCGGAACCCGCACCGGCACGCTCTCGGGCGGCAATCAGCAAAAGGTCGTTTTGGCAAAATGGCTGGCGATGAACCCCAAGGTTATGATCTTCGATGAACCCACACGGGGTATCGACATCGGCGCCAAGAGCGAGATCTATACGCTGATGCGCAATCTCGCGGATGTTGGCGTGGCGATCCTGATGATCTCCAGCGACATGGAGGAGGTCATCGGCGTCTCCGATCGCATCGCGGTTATGCATGAGGGGCAGATATCAGGCATTCTGGATAAGGACGACTTCAGCCAGGAGAACGTGCTTCTGCTGGCCGTCGGCAAAGCGATACACTAACGGCCGCGGCCAAATCGAATGGATATCCGATGAGTAAGAAAGATTTGGGACTGCTCCTGTTGATCATCGTCGTCGGCATCGTCGTGACGCTCATCAATCCGCGCTTTCTGCTGCCGATCAACCTTGCCAACACGTCGAACCTCATCGGCCTTTTCGGGATATTGTCGATCGGCCAGGCCTTCGTCATCATCACCGGCGGCATCGAACTCTCCGTCGGCTCGATGGTGGCCCTGCTCGGCGTGCTGTTCATCGATTTCGTCGCCAATCAGAACATGCCGTGGGCGCAGGCGCTTGTGGTTATCCTCGCGCTTGGCGGCGTGCTCGGCGCGATCCACGGCTGGCTCATTACCCGGCTCAATCTTCAGCCCTTCGTCGTGACGCTGTGCGGCCTGTTGATCTATCGCGGTGCTGCGCGGTTCTACACAGCTGATGGCACCGCCGGCTTCGCCTTCGGCCAGAATTTCCCTTCTTTGGAATTCCTGACCGCCGGCCGGCCATACGGCATTCCCAACACATTTATTGCGCTGCTGATCATCGCGATTGTTATGTGGGTCGTGCTGCATCGCTCCGTCTTCGGCCGCTATCTCTATGCCATTGGCAAGAACGAGGAGGCTGCCAAATATTCCGGTATCCGCACCGGAAAGATGGTGACGATCGCTTATATCATCTGCGGTGTGCTGACGGCGCTCTCGGCCATCTTTTTTGCCATGTACACCCGCTCGATCTCGCCGGCGAGCCACGCTCAATTCTACGAACTCTATGCGATCGCCGCGGCCGTGCTCGGCGGATTTTCGCTGCGCGGCGGCGAAGGCTCGCTGATTGGCGTCATCCTCGGTACGGTTCTGCTGCAGGAACTGCAGAACCTCGTCAACCTGCTCGGCATTCCTTCGTCGCTCAACTTTGCCGTCATGGGCGGCGTCATCCTGATCGGCGTACTCATCGACCAGCAATGGAACGCGATCCGCGCGCAGCGCCGGCTGGTTTCGGCAGCTCGGCAACAGGATGCCCGGGCGCCCGCTGAATAACAGCGGGCAACGCTCTAAGCTTTATCGGCAATCATGCTACTGGCCGCAGCAATGGCGCGCGCGATCGGTGCTCGTCGGTAATCCCAGATCGGTTCATCCGGTGGCGGCATGATGATCATGGTGGCATTGGCTTCGAAGAAGAGCAGATCGCCATTCTCGTCGATCGCAAAGTCTATGCCGCCGTAGTCAAGGCCAAGAGTGGTCTGTATGCTCTCCAGAGCCTCCATTGCCCCTTGTCCGATCGCCGCCGGCATATCGGCGAGAAAGGCTGCCTCTTCGTCGCGGTAACGCTGATGCTTGGCCATGTCAGCGGTGAAATAGTGCACCATCCAGTCGCGTGAAATCGCCAGATGCAGCGGGACGAGTTCGCCGCCGATCATCATCACCCGGTATTTGCGCGCCTGCCCTTCCGCGTCTCGGGCATCGAGATACTCGATCGCCAGCAGATGTTCGCCCGGCAGCTCGGCGAGAGCCGCATCCAGATCGGCGCCGCAGTCAACTTTTCGGAAGTATCGTCCAGTGTGATAGCCTGGGCTGCGCAGCAGCAGGGGATAGCCGAAGATTTCAGCCTGTTCCGGCACCTGAGCGTGTTTGACCAGCACCATGCGGGGTGCCCTGACATGCGGCAGGTTCCTCACGCGGTTGGCATTGGAAATTCGGTCCGTCCCACGAACGCGATCCGGCGGATTGACAACGGGGGCTTTACCCAAAGCCAGGACGCGGTCGGCCGCATCGAGTGCGGCCTGACAGATGTCGGCATCGCCGATGGCGTTGAAGATGACCTGATGCGGCGGAAGCGGTGTTGCCGTGTCGAAGCCTTCGACGACAAGCATAGAGACCGCGAACAGCTTGTCGCTGAGCACGAAGCGCGTCGGGATATTTCCGCCGACGGCCGACACCAGAACGAGCACCTGGCACGGCACACCTTCGCCTCGATAGGGCTGAAAGGTCAGCTCGGCGGGCCGATAGCTTTTCTGCCGATGGTCTTCAGCAGCTTCCCAATCACCGAGATTCTGCAGGAGATGGGCCATGCTGCGATGGACGTCGGGATGATCGGGAGCGAGACGAAGCGCGACTTCGAGTTCGGCGCCCGCCTCGGTGTATTCACCATTTGCGATCAGGGAATTGGCATAGTTGACACGGCCGATGACATTGTCCGGGTGCCGCCTCACTGCTTCAGCATAGGCAAGACGCGCGGCGCTGCGAAAATCGGTCTTCTCGAGAAGATTGCCGAGGTCGTTGAGGGCTCCAAAATGATTGATATCCACGGCAAGGATCGCCAGGTAACCCTGCTTCGCCTCGTCATATCGACCATTGGCCGCCAATAAGGTGGCCTCGCGGAACATCAGGGCTATGTCCGGCCGATCCCCGGTCGTTTCAATATCCGCGGGAAAAGTCTCTGACGTCACGCCACACTCCATCCGGCCGATCGCCACTCATGTCGACCGCCGATTTTTCTTATACTGTCGCCGCTCACAGATCGCCGCGCCGGATGACAAACTGCACCCGCTCTCCTGCGTAGCGGGTTTCGTGGTAGACGATCGGCCGTCCTTCCAGATCGATGTCGACGCTCTCCACGAACAACACCGGCGATGAATCCGACTGTTTCAGATGTTTCACATCCTCCGGCGATGGCATCCTGGCAGTGCAGCGCGTTACGTCGCGTCGGTAATCGGTCACGCCGTAGTGCGCCAAAGCCTTGGTCATCGAGTAATTTTCCCGGTATCTCTCCCCGAAACCCGGAAACCGCTCGGCGGAAAGATAGGTCTCGGCCACGGAAATCGGGATGTCGTCGGCTTCGCCGATCAATGAGATAAAAACGGCGAGGTCGCCTTCGGCCATGTTCAGCGTCTCGGCCGCCTTGCCGTGGGCCGGCCGTTCGTCGACGACGATGAGCGTGTGGGCCGGTTCGCGGCCCTGTGCTGCGACATTGGTGCTAAAGCGCGTCCGCTCGCCGATTTCATAGTCCAGCATCTCCGGAACGACATAGGAGCCGCCGCCCTTCCGCTTGAACAGCAGGCCCCGCTGCACCAGAGCTGCGATCGCTTGGCGCGCCGTATGCCGATTGACGCCGAATTCCTCGGCGAGATCGAACTCCGATGGAAGCCGGCCGTTTCCCTTGAAACGCCCGTCCTTCACCTGTTGTAAGAGAGCCGCCTCGATCTGTTTCCATAGCGGCCCGTCTCGCCCGTCATGCCGCACCTGTTCCGCTGCCATTCCTGCACCCGTCATTCTCTGGTCGACTCGCCGTCATATTATGGCGACCGGACGCCACCCGAAACCATTCAATTTGCCGCTGGTATCTAGCAGGCCATTGTCACGAAGCTGAAACAAAATCTGTCTAGACAGATTTCTGTCAAAGACAATTTTGAGTGAGCTGCGGACAATCGCGACATGGCCGAACTGAGTCTATCCAATCTGACGAAGAACTATGGCCTGACGCCAGTGCTTCGCGACGTCTCGCTCGACATTGCGCATGGCGAATTCCTGACGCTGCTCGGGCCGAGCGGCTGCGGAAAGTCGACGCTTTTGAGGATTATCGCCGGGCTGGACGTCCAGGATGGCGGAAGCCTTTCCATCGGCGGCAGGAACGTCGATGGCCTGCGCCCTCGCGCCCGCGACGTGGCCATGGTCTTCCAGTCCTATGCGCTTTATCCGCACATGACGGTCGCTGCCAACATGGCGTTGCCGCTCAGGATGAGACGCCTTTCGGCTGGGCAACGCCTGCCGCTCATCGGTCGTTTTCTTCCCGGTACAAGTCGGACCGGCGCCGAGATCGATGCTGCCGTTGCCACCACTGCCAATGCGCTCGGCATCGGCCATCTCCTCGGTCGCAAACCCGGGCAACTCTCCGGCGGGCAACGACAGAGAGTGGCGGTCGGGCGTGCGATGGTCCGTGATCCCACTGTCTTCCTGATGGACGAGCCGCTCTCGAATCTGGATGCCAAGCTGCGCGTCCAGATGCGCACTGAAATCAAGGAACTGCATAAACGGCTCGGCGTCACCTTCGTCTACGTCACGCATGACCAGGCAGAAGCCATGACGCTGTCCGACCGTGTGGCTGTCATGCTCGACGGCGAGCTGCTGCAGGTGGGCAAGCCGCAGGACATCTATGCCGATCCGACAGATCGGCGCGTTGCGGAATTCGTCGGCTCGCCGAAGATCAACATGCTGACGGCAGTTGTCCGCGAGCGTGGTCGGGTCGAGGCCGCTGGCATGGCGTTGCCGCTGATAGTCGGCCAGCCAGCGGGAACGGCGCTGACGCTTGGTATCAGGCCCGAAGCGTTCCAGCTCGGCGCTCGCGACGGTAAGGATGCCTTTCGCGGACGCGTCCGCCTTGTCGAACATCTCGGTTCCGACCTCTTCGTGCATCTTGACGCCGAAGGCCTCGAAGAGCCGCTCATCGCACGCCTGCCGGTGGAACAGACATCGGAGGCTGCAATTGGCAGGATGCTTGAAATGACGGTCGCGCCTGACCGCTTGCTGGTCTTCGATAAGACCGGGCGACGCCTCAGGCCGAGCGCAGAGATCGTGACGGTTCGGGGGTATGTCCGATGACGGTCACGGCAGACATTATGGTGAAGGAGCAATCTTCGCCAAACGGCGTCTCCAGCGCTGCGGCGAAAGCTGTGGCGCTCCACGAAATGATGGCGGCCTTGATGCTCGCCGGGCCCGCAACGCTCGCGCTGATCGCGCTCTTCATCCTGCCTGTTCTGTGCGTGTTCGGCATTGCCCTTACCGACTGGCAGTTCGGCGCAACGAGCCTGAATTTTGTCGGATCGGCCAATTTCCGCGCGGTATTCGACGATCCGGATTTTCGTACGTCCATCGCAAACACGTTCGTCTACGTGTTGATCGTTGTGCCTGCGACCGTCATTCTCGGCCTGCTGGTCGCAATTCTGGTCGAGAGCGGCGAGAGTCTGCGGTCCTTCTACAGGGCAGTGCACTTCCTTCCCTACATGGCCATGCTCGCCGCCATGGCGATTTCCTGGGAAGGACTTCTCCATCCGACAATCGGGCTGGTCAATCACGTCTTCGCTGCCCTTGGTCTTCCGACCGCCAACTGGCTGCGCAATGAAAACACCGTGCTCGCGTCGCTCGCCGTCATCGGCATATGGCAGAATCTCGGTTTCGCCATGGTGCTGTTTCTCGCGGGTCTCAAGGCAATCCCTGGGGATCTCTATGACGCAGCGAGCGTCGACGGCGCCGATCTCTGGCTTGATCGGCTAAGAACGGTGACATTGCCCATGCTCGGGCCGACGACAATGTTCGTCGTGATCGTCGTCGCCCTTGATGCCTTCAGGGTCTTCGACACGGTCCAAATCCTTACCCAGGGTGGGCCGAACCACGCGTCGGACGTGTTGCTCTACACGCTCTATCGTGAAGGCTTCAACTATCTGCGCACCGGCTACGGCGCTGCCGTCACCATCGTCTTCCTGGCAATTGTCGTCACGCTGACGCTCGTCCAGGCCCGCATCATGGACAGAAGGGTGCATTATTCATGAGCCCTTCCCGCTCCTATCTCGGCGGCCTCGGCCGGCATGCGGCCCTGTTGCCGACGACCCTTTTTGCGCTGGTTCCCTTCATCTGGATGCTCAGCCTCTCGCTGAAGCCACCGGAAGAAATCTTCGGCTCGCCCTTCGCTCTGCTGCCGCAGCATTGGGATGCCTACGAGAATTACAGCAAGGCGCTCAAGGCTGCGCCATTGGCACGCTTCATGCTGAATGGCGGCCTCGTCTGCTTCGCCATACTCGTCCTGCAAATCCTCCTCTGCGCGCCCTGTGCTTATGCGCTCGCAAAGCTGAAATTTCCTGGCCGCGACCTGCTTTTCGGCCTGGTGCTTATCGGACTTCTGCTGCCGCATCAGGTGCTCGCGCTGCCGCTCTTCATCCTCTGCTACAAGCTCGGCATTCTCGACAGCTATGCCGCGTTGATCCTGCCTTTCATCGTCTCCCCCTTCGGCATCTTCCTGTTTCGCCAGTCGTTCAAGTCGATCCCGGACGACATCGTCCAGGCCGCGCGGCTCGATGGTCTTTCCGAATTCGCGATCGTCTGGCGCATCATGGTGCCGATGGCGGTGCCTGCGCTCATCGCCTTTTCGATTTTCTCGGTAGTCGCCCACTGGAACGACCTCTTCTGGCCGTCGATCGTCATCAAGACCAGAGATCTCATGCCGCCCTCGCTGGGCGCAGCCGCCTTCAGAAATGTCGAGGCGGGCTATGATTTCGGTCCGCTCATGGCCGGCGCAGTGGTCATCGTATTGCCGCTTCTCCTTGCCTTCGTTCTCGCCCAGCGGTGGTTCATCGAAGGGCTCGCTTCCTCTTCACTCAAATAGATTCAGCACGGAGTTTTTCATGCAAACCTTTGCCAGATCCATCGCGCTTGCAGGTCTGCTCGGCCTGACGGCCGGGTTCGCCCACGCCGCAGACACCACGATCAATGTTCTCTATGCCAATGACCGCACCACCGCCGAGGCCCACGAGGAAATCAAGACTCGTTTCGAAGCGGAGAATCCCGGCATCAAGATCAGCTTCCTGGCACCTGCCGACAGCTATGAGACCGCGACACAGAACCTGCTCCGCGGCGCGCTGATCGGCGATTTGCCTGATGTCGTCTTCCAGGGCCAGAATCTGATCCGCAGTCTGGTCGATCGCAACCTTGCCGTACCGCTGAACAGTTTCATCGAGGCCGATGGCGGCGCGGAGAAACTCGGCTACGACGCCGGCATGTTGCGCATCGGGACGCTGAAAGATCGCTACTACGCCATCCCCTTTGCCGTTTCGACACCGCTCGTCTATGTCAATCTGGATCTCGTAAAGGCGGCAGGCGTCGATCCGGATCACTTCCCGACCAATTGGGCGGACATGGTGGCACTCGGCAAGAAGCTCAACGACCCGGCAAAGGGCGTGACGGGTTTCTATTTCCAGTGGGACGTCACCGGTAACTGGATGTTCCAGAGCCTCGACTTCAGCTATGGCGGCCAGATGCTGAGCGCCGATGAAAAGACCGCCACGCTCGACAGCCCCGCCGGAATGAAGACACTGGAAACGCTGGAAAGCTTCGCCAAGGCCGGCATGCCCAATCTTCCGTCCGCCCAGGCACGACCGGCTTTCGCGGCCGGCAAGATTGCCATCTTCGGCGACTCCAGTTCCAATCTCGGCAAGGCAACGACGATGATTGGCAAGAATTTCCAGTTCCGGACCTATCCCTTCCCGCTGCCATCAGCCGACGCCAAGCTGCCGGCCGGCGGCAATGCGGCGGTCATGCTGACGAAGGATGCCGAAAAGCAGAAGGCGGTCTGGAAGTACATCAAGTTCGCCACCGGTCCGATCGGCCAGACGATCATGGCACGCCACACCGGCTACCTGCCGAGCAACAATATCGCCATCCAGACGGCCGATCTGCTCGGCGACTACTATGCATCGCAGCCAAATTATCAGACCAGCATCAAGCAGATCCCCATCCTCACCGGCTGGTACGCATTTCCAGGACCGAACGGCCTGAAGATCATCGACGTCATCAAGAACCATCTCGAAGCGGTCGTCATGGGCAAAAAGACCGCCACGGAGACTGCCTCTGCCATGAACCGCGACGTCCAGGCTCTGCTGCCATGACCTCGACTGAAACCAATACCGCACAGGACGCAGCCGCCAGCCCCTATGAGGGGCTGGCTTCCAACTACAACGAAGCACGCCCGAGCTATCCGGATGTATCAATTGCAGATCTCGCCGGAACGACCGGCCTTGTCGTCGACGTGGGAGCTGGCACCGGCATCTTCACCCGTCAACTCGCCCGTGCCGTGCCGCAAGCCGAGGTGATCGGCCTCGAGCCGAGCGCAGACATGCGGCGCATGGCGCAGACCGCCTCGGGTCATCTGGGCAACGTCACGTTCCAGATCGGTTCGGCGGAGAAACTGCCCTTCGACGATGAAACGGTTGCAATCGTTACGGCCGCCACCGCAGCCCACTGGTTCGACCGGCCGGTCTTTTACGCCGAGGCCTTCCGGTGCCTCGGAAAGGGTGGCCGCCTGGTCATCCTTCAGAATATCCGCCGATGGTGGGACAGCGATTGGCTGGCTGCCTACGAGGACCTGCATGAATCCACCGTGGGCAACTATCGCCGAGGCACCTTTCCTGCTCCTGAGGGGCAGTGTCGGGCGCTCGACGTTGCCGCAGAACTCTCTGCGCATGAGGGGGTCTCGTCGGTCATGACGCAGGATTTCGAATGGCGCACCACGCTTTCGGAAAAGGATTTCGTCAGCTTCAGCCTTTCCTCGACGATCACCCAGCGCGCCATCGCTGCAATCAGCGAAACCGCTTATCTCGAAAGGCTGGCGCGGCTGATGGATGCTCACTCCGACGGTGGCATCCTGCCGATCGACTACGTAACCCGCGTCGTCACAGCCACGCGGGCCGACGATCCGGCCGCCTGATATCATTCTCTACGAGCAACGAGTTTTTCTATGCAAATGACTGCCGATCAGTTCCGCATCATCCAGATTTCCGATCCGCATCTCGGTCGTCGCCGGCCCTTCTTTCAGCACAATTGGGAAGTGCTCGTAGAATTGCTTAACGCGGAGACCTACGATCTCATCGTCTGCACCGGCGACATGTCGATAGAAGGCGCAGAATTTGAAGACGAGCTTGTCTTTGCAGCGCAGCAGTTCGAGCGTATCCGAGGCCCGGTTCTCTTCACGCCGGGAAATCACGATATCGGCAACAGTCTGCCTGACGTGCGCGGCGGCGAAACGGCGATCACCGCCGCCCGCTGCGACGCCTTTGTCAGGTATTTCGGGCCTGATTTTTGGTCTCGCGACATCGGCAGCCACTGGCGGCTGGTCGGCCTCAACTCGATGCTTCCGGGAAGCGGTCTCGACGGCGAAGCGCAGCAACAGGCAATGATCGAGGAGGTTGTCGCGAGTGCAGCAGGACGCCGCCTGATGGTCTTCAAACACAAGCCGCTCTACGTGCGCCAACCCGACGAAACGGCCATGACCCAGAGCGCGCTCTATCCCGAGCATCGAGCCCGATTGAAGGACACCCTGTCGTCAGCCGGAAACGCGCTGATCTGCAGCGGCCACATCCACGATTACAAGACGGCATCATGGGAGGGTCTCGACCAGATTTGGGCGCCGTCAACGGCCTTCGTCATCGATCGCGACGGTTTGCTCCATCCCCTGCATGGCATCCGCCGCACCGGTTATCTCGTCCACACGCTCGCTGGAGATAAACACAGCCACGAATTCGTCGAGCCGGACCGCTTCCTCAACATCGATGTCGGAAACTGGATGCGGGCTCCTGAAACCTTCCACGCTCGTTATCACGCAGAACCGCTCCGCGGCCTCACTCTTGCAGATGGCCAGCAGAGCTGAACTGCCGATCGGCAAATTTCACGCTTCGGCCGTGCGATGTTCCTCACGCGCGGCCTCCCAGACCTCCCATGCCGCATCGGCGTTCATCGCGGCAATGCCAAGGCCCACCACGATATCCGGCCACACGGAATGCCAGACAAACGCGGTGACGAGGCCGGTTGCGATGATTGCAAGGTTCGCATAGACGTCATTTCGCGCCGACAGAAAGGCGGCTCGTGTCAAACCTCCGCTATGATGCCGATATGCGGTCAGCAAAAGCGCGCAGGTGACATTCACTGCCAATGCGCCCAAACCGGCCAGGCCAAGGGCAAGAGGCTGCGGCGGCACCGGATTCATGAAGCGCTCATAGGCCGTCCAGGCAGTCGCCAGGCCGGGAACGAGCAAAATCAGGGCAAGCAGCATGCCCACTTGGGCACGCGATCGGGCAGTCCACGCAAGCGCGACCACGATGAGCAAATTGATTGAAGCATCTTCGAGGAAATCAACGCTGTCCGCGAAAAGCGATACGGACCCTATCGCCAGCGCAACCGCAAATTCGATCCCGAAGTAAGCCAGGTTTAAAAGCGCCACGACGAGAACTATACGACGGAGCGGTCGGTTCATTTCCGTTTTCATGAAATTCTGCACACCTCGAATCTCAACGAGAGATCCACAGCTGATCTCAACGACGCCATAGCTCATTTGGAAACGCTTCCCAACCTGTTTCGTTGGCATCGCTGCTCGCCACCGGTATGAACGATGCCGCGAGGAGGCGTCGAATGGATTTTCGATACCCTGCTCTTGAACAACGGAACTGATCCGTCGATCCATGACAACCGTCCAGATACCATCTGTGCGGAGGTGTACATTCTTGCTCATTGAAAACCAGGCGCGCCATATCGCAGGTAGGCGAGCAGAAGAGCGGCGGAAAGCGATACGGCGAGGGGCATATTGGTTCCCTGTGCAAATCGGCCGAGCAGAAGACCGGTGGCGACTACCAGCATACTAACCGGCCATGTGCCGCCGCTGAAGGCCAGGCCGAGGGACGTGATGCAGACGGCAGACGCCAACATCGGGAGTGGCCGCGTGGCATTTGCGACAGATGCTGCGCCGTCGAAAATAGCGATGAAGCAGTTCCAGCTCAGTGCGATCGAAATGATAAGCAGGACGGGGGCGATGGCGTGTATCTGCATCAGGCGCCCTCATCGAAGTCGAATTGCCTTGGACGTCAATCGCGTCTCTTGCGGTTTGGCGCTCCGCCAGGGCTCGGCCGACGGCGATCAGGACCGGATGATCGTAGCCGATCTCGTTGATGCCTTCTCCGAGCCTCGCTAGCGTTCCGTGCCATTGACGTTCGGCAGGACGACTGACATTGCTGACGATGACTGCAGGTGTTGAAGGCGACGCGCCGGCTTCAACGAGGCGCTCGGCGATAAGGCATGCCGTCCGCCCGCCCATATAGAACACATTGGTGGTCTTCGGATCAGCGATCGAGCGCCAGTCCATATCGTCGGGCAAGACGCCGCTGCGCGAGTGGCCGGTGATATAACGAACGGATTGCGCGTGGTCCCGGTGCGTGAGCGACAGGCCGAGACCCGCTGCCATCGCGCTTGCGGCTGTGATGCCCGGAATGACGTCGACGGGAATATTCTGCCGCTCGAGGCAGGCGATCTCTTCGCCGGCGCGACCGAAGATCATCGGGTCGCCGGACTTCAGCCGGACGACGCGTTTGCCTGCCCTGGCGAATTTCACCATCATCTCGTTGATGTCCTCCTGCCGGCAGCTGGTGCGACCCCCTCTCTTGCCCACGAGCATGCGTTTTGCCTCGCGGCGAGCGAGTTCCAGCACGTCGGCCGATACCAGATCGTCGAAGAGAATGATGTCGGCCGCCTGCAGCGCGCGCACCGCCTTCAGGGTCAGGAGTTCCGCGTCCCCCGGCCCTGCCCCGACGAGCGTCACGCAGCCGCCTTTCGCGGCAGCGGCCTTTATCCCGCGCGCTGACTCGAGAAGCTGCTTCTCGGCGTCATGACTGGGCACATCCCTGAACGCATCATCTGCAAACCTCTCCCAGAAAATGCGCCGTTCCGAAGTCGTTTTCAGCTGCCGATTGACATGGTCTCGCAGGGACCGGGCGATTTGCGCCCAGGACTGAATGGCGCGCGGCAGCAGCGTCTCGATCTTCCGGCGGATCGCCTGCGCCAATATCGGCGCGGCACCATCCGTCGAGATCGCGACGACGACGGGCGAACGATTGACGATCGAGCCGAACTGAAATTGGCAATAGGCCGGCTTGTCGATCACGTTCACCGGTACCCCGAGCGAGCGTGCCGCATCGAAGAAGCACCTGGCTTCGGCGTCCTCGTCGAAATCCGCGATCGCGAGCTCGGCGTTCACAAGATCGGGCGGCGCCCAGCGTCTGCGGTGGTGGACAAGGCTGGCGCTGGGGTGGCGCAACGGACTCGTGAGAAGGATTTGAAGACCATCGCCCGCCTCCTCGGTGAAGACCTCGACCTGCGCCCCACAGGCTAACATCAGTTCCGCTTTCCAGGCGGCAGCGTCGGAGCCGCCGACGATGACCACGCGCTTTTTCTCTAGCGTCCAGAAGACAGGAAGCTTCGCAAGCGGCTCCATGCGCGAGGAACCTTCACTCGGCGGCTTGGGTAAGGCATGCATCGATGATCCCCCTGATCTCGGCGCGGCAGGAGCCGCAATTGGTGCCCGCGTTGAGTTGCTTGCCGACAGCCTCAACGCTGTGGCAACCTCCACGAACGGCGGCGACGATCTGGTTGACGCCGACGCCGAAGCAGGAACAGACGGTTGCGCCCGGATCAGGCTTGTCCGCGCCCGGTCGCCCGGCGATGAGCGCGAAGCGCTTGCGAATATCCGTGTGGTTGGCGACAAGCTGCGAGATCGTCCAATTGCGGGCAACTGGTACCGGTTCGGGCGCCAGAAACAGAGCCGCGAGCAAACGATCGCCGGCAAAGAAGGCAAGTCTCGTCACGCCAGTCTGCGCATCGGCGTAGCCGAGAGGCTCGATGTCCTCGGCTATGGCAAAGGTCGCGCGGCACCATGAGCACCAATCGGTTTCCGCCTCATCGAAGGCCAGCTCCATCCGCCATCCACCATCGGCCTTCGCGATCGCCCAATAGGCGGCATCAAGCGGCGCCGGTTGTTCGACCGAGAGCCCGAAGCCGTAGCGTGCCACTTTGAACGGTCGTGCGGTGACCGCGACATTCTTCGATGCGGGCTGACCCGAGATTGGGTCTGTCCGCGGTGCAACGAGTGCATCGATGCGTCCCCTGGCGGCAAACTGATCGTTCCAGTGCATGGGAACGAAGATACTGCCCCGGGCCTGTCGTTCGGTGATTAGGGCGCGGACGACCGCCTTGCCATAAGGGCTCTCGATCTCGACGAGATCCGCCTTGCCGACGCCGATGTCGATCGCATCGCGCGGATGCAGTTCGGCAAAAGGCTCGGCGATGTGAGACGAGAGACGCGCGCTTTTGCCCGTGCGCGTCATCGTATGCCAATGATCGCGAACCCGCCCGGTATTCAGCGTGAAGGGGTAATTGGGATCGGTCCGGTCCATGAGGACTGGATTGACCGCGACGAACCGGGCTTTGCCGTCGGCGTGGTAGAAACCACCCTTTGCGAAGAAGCGCGTTTCAATCGCCTTGCCGCCCTCGGGCTGCGGCCACTGGAAAGGCTGAAACTCATCGTAGCTGCTGGAACCCATGCCGGCATAGGCGCCGATATCGAAATCGCGTCCACCATTATTCTCGAAGGCGGACAGAGCAGCATGCTCGCTAAAAATCTCGGCGCTGGAGGCGAATTGAAACCCCGCGTAGAAGCCCATGCGGCGGGCGACTTCCGCCAGCTGCCACCAATCGGCCCTCGCCTCTCCCGGCGTTTCGAGGAAGGCGCGCTGACGGGAAATCCGCCGCTCCGAGTTCGTCACCGTTCCGTCCTTCTCGCCCCATCCGAGCGACGGCAGTAGGACATGGGCATGCCGCGTCGTATCCGTGTTCTTCAGCACATCGGAAACGACCACGAAGGGACAGGCCTTGATCGCCGCCTCGACGGCATCGGCATCCGGCATGGAGACGACGGGGTTGGTCGCCATGATCCAGATCGCCTTGATGCGTCCGTCCGCAACCGCCTTGAACATGTCGACGGCCTTCAGGCCGGGCTTCTCGGCGATCCTCGGCGCGGTCCAGAAGCGCTGGACACGGTCGCGATGCTCTGGATTTTCGATATCCATATGGGCGGCAAGCATGTTGGCAAGCCCGCCAACCTCGCGTCCTCCCATGGCGTTTGGCTGGCCCGTCAGGGAGAACGGTCCCATGCCCGGCCGGCCAATGCGGCCGGTCGCGAGGTGACAGTTGATGATGGCGTTGACCTTATCGGTCCCTGACGCCGACTGGTTGACGCCCTGGCTGTAGCAGGTGACGACCCGCTCTGTAGTGGCGAAGAGGTGATAGAACTCGCGCAGCTGCATCGCCGGCAGGCCGGTGAGATCCAGGAGATCGCTGAAGGAAATCGTGGCGGATGCTGCAAAGGCGTCCGCAAAGCCACCCGTATGCTCGGCGATATAATTCTGGTCGACCGCGTTTTCGGAGATCAGATGCGCAAACAGCCCCGCAAAGAGCGCGACATCGCCATCCGGCCGGATCGCCAGATGCATATCCGCAATATCGGCCGTCATCGTCCGGCGCGGATCGATGACGACGATTTTCATGGCCCGACGCGCTGCCTTGGCAGCAGCCAGCCGCTGGTAGAGGACAGGATGACACCAGGCGAGGTTGGAGCCCGCAAGGATGACCAGGTCAGCGAGCTCGATATCCTCGTAGGTTCCTGGCACCGTGTCGGAACCGAAGGCGCGCCGATGGCCGGCGACGGAGGAGGACATGCAGAGGCGTGAATTGGTGTCGATGTTGGCAGAGCCGATGAAGCCCTTCATTAGCTTGTTGGCGAGATAGTAGTCCTCGGTCAGCAATTGGCCGGAGACATAGAAGGCAACGGAATCAGGTCCGTGCTCGACGATCGTCTGCGAAAATCGCTGCGCGACGAGGTCAAGCGCCGTGTCCCATTCGACCCGTTTTCCCGCTATTTCGGGGTGGAGAACGCGCCCGTCGAGATCGATGGTTTCGCCGAGCGCCGAACCCTTCGAGCAGAGCCTTCCGAAGTTGGAGGGATGGTCGGGATCGCCCCGCACGGAGACTGTGCCGTCCTCGGCGACCTTGGCGATCACGCCGCAGCCGACACCACAATAGGGACACGTTGTCCTGACCTCTTTCTCCATTATTCGGCCGCCATCATTATGCTTCCGAGGGCGATGGAGAGAGCCCCATTCTCGTTGCGAACGGGGATGGTGCGGACCGCGCCGTGATCGGCGCCGAGCGCCTTGCCCGTTTCGAGCGAGATCACCCAATTATGCAGCGGGCAGGTCACGGCTTTCGCATGGACGATGCCCTGCGAAAGCGCCCCGCCCTTGTGCGGGCAATGATCCTCGATTGCGAAGACCTCGTTTTCAGCGGTCCGGAAGACCGCAATTTTGCCTTGCGGTGTCTTCACGCAGCGCGCGCCCCTCAGCGGAATATCGGCGACATCGCCGATCGGATGCCAGGTTTCCTTTGGCCAGTTCATGTCCATCTCCTCACTCGGCAGCCTGCGGATAGCCGATCGTCGCCATCGGCCTGAACTCGTGCTTGTCCTTGCCGGAAACACGCTCCGACCAGGGATCGACCTGGGCAAATGTCTGCGAGAAAACGAAGCGGTCGTAATAGGCCTTGCGCTTCTCCGCATTGCCCATGATCTGGCGGCGGATTTCGTCGAGGCCGACGCGCTTTGCCCATTTGTAGATGCGCTCGAGATAGCGCGCCTGTTCGCGATACATCTGCGTCAGCGCCACGATATGCTCCAGCGCCTCGTCTTCGGTCCTGACGAGGCCGAGAACTTCGGTGCCCTTGATGTCGAGGCCGGCGGCACCCGCAAAGTGGATTTCGAACCCGCTGTCCACACAGATCACGCCGATGTCCTTGCAGGTTGCCTCGGCGCAATTGCGCGGACATCCTGACACCGCCATCTTCAGCTTGGCGGGCGTCCAGGAGCCCCACATAAATTTTTCGATGCGGATGCCAAGGCCGGTAGAGTCCTGCGTGCCGAAACGGCACCAGTCTGAGCCGACGCAAGTCTTCACGGTGCGCAGACCCTTTGCATAGGCCTGGCCGGAGACGAAACCGGCCTTGCCGAGATCGGCCCAGACACCAGGCAGATCTTCCTTCTCGACGCCGAGCAGGTCGATGCGCTGGCCGCCTGTTACCTTCACCATCGGGATTTCGAACTTGTCGACGACATCGGCAATAGCGCGAAGTTCGCTCGACGAGGTGACGCCGCCCCACATGCGCGGTATGACCGAAAAGGTGCCGTCCTTCTGGATGTTGGCGTGAACGCGCTCGTTGATGAAGCGCGACTGGTAGTCGTCGGCATATTCGTCCGGCCAGTCGCAGACGAGGTAGTAATTGAGGGCGGGACGACATTTGGCGCAGCCGCACGACGTCTTCCATTCAAGCTCCTGCATGACGGCCGGGATGGTCTTCAGCCCCTTGGCCTTGATGAGCCGGCGAACGTCGTCATGACCGAGCTCGGTGCAGGTGCACATCGGCTGGACGGCAGCGGGGTTGTAACTGTCGCCAAGCGTCAGCGTCATCAGCTGTTCGACCAAGCCCGTACAGGAGCCGCAGGAGGCGGAGGCCTTGGTGTGAGCGCGCACGTCGTCCAACGACGTCAGGCCTCTGGCCGTGATCGTAGAGGTGATCTTGCCCTTGCAAACGCCGTTGCAGCCACAGATTTCCGCATCATCCGGCAAGGCTGCAACGGCCGCCATAGGGTCCAGCGGTGACCCTCCCTGATAAGCCTGGCCGAAAATCAGCGTCTCGCGCATGTCGGCGATGTCGGTCTGCTTTTTCTTCAGATCGTTGAACCAGGCGCCATCGGCAGTCTCGCCGTAAAGCACAGTGCCGATGATCCTGTTGTCCTTCAGCACGAGACGCTTGTAGACGCCGGCGGATGCGTCGCGCAGCACGATTTCCTCGCGATCGTCGCCATCGGCGAAGTCGCCGAGCGAGAACAGATCGATGCCTGTCACCTTTAGCTTGGTCGGCGTGTCCGAATGGACGAACGCGGCCGAACTGTCTCCGGACAGATGCGAGGCCGCCACGCGCGCCATTTCATAAAGTGGGGCGACGAGACCGTAGACCATGCCGCCCACCTCCGCGCATTCACCGAGCGCCATGATGCTGCCGTCCGAGGTCTGCATGCCGTCATCGACGACGATGCCGCGGTTGACGGCGATGCCGGCGTCCTTGGCGATTCCGATATTCGGGCGAATGCCGACGGCCATGACGACAAGCGTGGCGGGAATGATGCGGCCGTCATCAAGCTCGATGCCTTCCACACGCTCCTTGCCGACGATCGCCCTGGTATTGGCCTTGCAGATCACCTTGATGCCGCGTTCCTCGACGGCCCTTTGCAGAAGATAGCCAGCGGCTGGGTCGAGCTGGCGCTCCATCAGCGTCGGCATGACATGCACGACGGTGACGTCCATACCGCGGGAAGCAAGGCCGGCAGCGGCTTCGAGGCCGAGGAGGCCGCCGCCGATAACGACCGCCTTCTCGCGCGACTGGGCGGCCAGCAGCATCGCCTGCACGTCGTCGAGGTCGCGATAGGTGATGACGCCGGGCAGATCCTTGCCCGGAACAGGGATGATGAAGGGAACGGAGCCGGTGGCGATCACCAGCTTGTCGTAGCTCTCCGTGATGCCGTGGTCCGAAGTGACGGTCTTGGCGGTCCGATCGATCGCAACGATCTTGTGGCCCTTGTAGAGCACGATGCCGTGCTTAATATACCAGCCGTCGCCGTGGATGATGATCTGCTCGTAGTCCTTTTCGCCGGAGAGCACCGGCGAAAGCATGATGCGGTCGTAATTGACGCGCGGCTCGGCGTTGAAAATGGTCACCTGGTAGCGGCCGGGTGCCTTTTCGAAGAGGTGTTCCAGCATGCGGCCGGGCGCCATGCCGTTGCCGATAATGACAAGTTTCTCAGTCATGGTTTGAAATCCTTGGCTCAGGTTGCTGCAACGGAGTGCGCGGAGAGACTGCGGCGCTCGATCTGCTTGACTGACAGGTGCATCCAGACGAGCGAGACGATGATGATGGCAAAGAGCAGCAGGAAGCAGCTGGACCATAGGCCAGTCATGTCCTTGAGGTAGCCGAAGGCGATCGGCAGGACGAAGCCGCCAAGGCCGCCCATCATGCCGACCAAGCCCCCGACCGCGCCGACGCTATCGGGATAATAGGCGGGGATGTGCTTGTAGACCGCTGCCTTACCGAGGCTCATCACGAAACCGAGAGCGAAGATGACGACGATGAAGACGGCGGGCGTGATGCCGGTCGAAGTGCTCGTCGCGGCAGGGAAAGACAGGATGAGCGTCGCGACGGCGGCAACGGCGAACATCACATACATGACGCTGCGGGCGCCCTTCTTGTCCGAGACTGCACCGCCGAAAGCACGGAAGATACTGCCGGGGATCGAATAGGCAGCGGCGACCATGCCGGCCGTTTCGAGATTGAAGCCGTAGACGCCGACCAGATAGCGCGGAAGCCACAGCGAGAGGGCAATGAACCCGCCGAAGGCAAAGAAATAGTAGAGCGAGAAACGCCAGACCTGCAGGTTCTTCAAAGGCGCGAACTCCTTTGCCAGGCTTTTGGGCGCGCGCCCGTTCTGCTGGCGATGGCGAAAGGCAGGATCGTCGGTCGTGGTGAACCAGAAGATGACCGCCATCAGCGCCAGGACGCCAGCCCAGATTTGAGCTACGGCGGGCCAGCCCCAAGCCAGCAGGACAAATGGGGCAGCGAACTTCGTGATGGCTGCACCGACGTTGCCAGCGCCGAAGATGCCGAGCGCCGTTCCCTGTTTCTCTGCGGGAAAGAACGGCGAGACATAGGCGATACCAACGGCGAAAGTTCCCCCGGCAAGACCAACGCCGAGACCTGCAAGCAGCATCTGCGCATAGGTATGGGCATAGGAAAGCAGGAATGTTGCAACAGCAGCAGCCAGCATTGTGAGCGTAAAGACGAGGCGCCCGCCGTAACGCTCCGTCCATATCCCGAGAACGATGCGGACGAGCGAGCCCGTCAACACGGGCGTGCCGACCAGCAATCCGAACGCGGCTTCGCTCAGACCCAGATCCTGCTTGATACGAATGCCGATGATCGAAAAAATCGTCCAGACGGCAAAACAGAGGGTGAAGGCGACCGTGGAGATCCAGAGTGCCTTGGCGGGTTCGTTGGCGGATATGGATTGCGATTTCTCTATGACAGACATGGCTTCTCCGAGGCCCGACAAGGTCGTGCCGATCCATCGTTGCGGTTGAAAACAAAAAGCCGCTGCTCAGGGTGCACGGGCACGGAAGGTGCGCGCGTATAAACCTGGTCAGCGGCTTTGCTTGAGGCGCCCGTCGTTGGACACCGAAATCCTGTGGCCCATGGGGCCTGGTAGTTTTAGATGCAAGGCACGTGCCAAGTTTAGAACTGCAACGTTTTCAGCGATTTCGATTGAGATGCCCGCCGCCGGCACAATGCCATGCCGCAAAAGCGGTCGCATAAAATGCCAAAAATTGTGCAGCGCTTATAAATTAGGCTTTGAGCACGCTGCGCCTTTGAGCGGCAACATAGTCGTCCACACGGTCGGGATCGAAAAGATTGCCGTCGAAAAAGCCGTCAGGCCCCAATGTCAGCGAACCAGTTGAACCGACGGGGGTCTCAATTTGCAGCGCGCCTTCGACCTTGGCACTTGCCGCCGGCATCGCGATACCGAGCGTCTTCAGTGCTTCGCGGTAGATATCGGGACGATAGGTATTGCCGGCGACCTGTTGATGCGAGGCGCTGTGGGCAATCTGCTGCCAACGTACCATCTGGGTGTAGAACCAGAGGGCGTGGCTCTTCCAGGGGAAGGTTGCCGCCTTCGCGTTCGGAACGAAGAAGTCCTTGATGGTCCTTGTTTCGCCGCTGCCGATCGGCAAAACGCCTGTCAGCGCCGGCAGCAGCAATTCGGCCGGCCGATCGATGTAGATCGGTGCGGCGAGAAGAGTTGCGAGCTCCTGGCGGTTGCCTGGGTCGGCGCACCACAGCGAGGCCTTGTAGAGCGATCGCAGAAGCGCCGCCAATGCTTCCGGGTGCGCGTCGCCCCAACGGCCGTTCACGCCAAGCACTTTTTCCGGGCTCGACTTCCAGATCTCCGCCTTGACGGTTGCCAGATGCGCGCCGCGTTTCAATATGCCGAAGCTGTTCCACGGCTCGCCGACGCAATAGCCGTCGATCGCGCCCTCCTGAAGCGCATCGCCCATATCGGGAGGCGGCACGACGAGAATCTCGATCTCCCGATCGGGATCGATGCCGCTCGCCGAAAGCCAGTAGCGGAGCTCGTAGTTATGGCCGGAATAGGGATGAACGACGGCAAAGCGCAGCCTCTCAGCTCTGGATTCCGAAACGACCTTTCGAAGCGCCATTCCATTCGTGCGGGCGTCGAGATCGTCGGTCGCTCCATGAGCGACCATTTGGCGCCAGAGTTCGGCGGAGACAGTCACGCCGTTGCCGCCGAGACCGAGTGCCATCGGCACGATCATCCGCGGTGCCGGCGCCGTCAGCCCGAGATTGCAGGCGATCGGCATCGGCGCAAGAATATGGGCAACCTCGAAATGTCCAACCGCCAACCGGTCCCGGATCGTTGCCCAGGAGCGTTCGCGCACGAGCGTCAGGTCGAGATCTTCGCCTGCCGCAAATCCCTTCTCTTTTGCGACAACCAGAAGTGCGCTATCGAGAAGAGGCAGGAAGCCGGCGGTTATCTGATAGCTGTCGCTCATACATCTTCTCCCGGATCGAGAAGGCTTGCGGCCGTGATGAGGCTTTGCGCAATCTCGACAATCTTCCTGTTCTGGTTCATGGCGGTCTTCCGCAGCAGCCCGTAGGCGGCTTCTTCGGAGAGACCGCGCGAACGCATCAGCAGCCCCTTGGCGCGATCGATCACCTTGCGGTTTTCGAGCTCGCCGCGCGTCTCCTCCAGTTCACGGCTCAAGCGTGAGAAGGCGTTGAACCGACTGATTGCCATCTTGAGGATCGGCCGCACACGCTCCTGCTTCAGCCCGTCAACGATATAGGCAGAGACCCCGGCTTCGACCGCCGCTTCGATAGAGGCTTCATCCGACCGATCGACGAACATGGCGATCGGCCTTTGAACCGCGCGTGAAATCTGGAAGAAGCTTTCGAGCATGTCGCGGTTCGGATTTTCGAGGTCGATCACGATCACATCGGGATTGATCTCGGCAATGCGTCGAGCCAGGCCGTGCATGTCATCGATGATCGTCACCCGATCGTAGCCGGCCTCGCGCAGCCCGACATCGATGATCGAAGCGCGAATTCGATTCTCGTCTATGACAAGGACATTGAGACTGCTGTGCTTCATCGGCAGTACCATGCTGATGTCAAAACCTGGATTGCAGTGGGCTCAGGAGCGCATCACCGGACGACATGATTTCAAGCACTCCGCTGGCCAACTGCTTCGTAGCGCTTCCAATATGTAGCAGTTATAACAGGCAAAAAGCATAGAAGGTCAGTTTTAGCAACCTCGGCGTATTTTCATCCATCCAGCCCGAGATCAAGGGATGGTGGGTTACGTCGCCGACATGCAGAGATACGAGATCCGCGCGAATTTTCTCGCCCCCGAAATCCTGTGCATATTTTCACAATGGCTGAGAGAATGACCAATTTTCCGCCAACCGCCCGTCCTCTATCGATTGGATGAAGCCGAGGAGTGGGGAGTAACCCGCGCCGCCCCTGAGAACCTAAGCGTCGTGGAAATGCCAAACGGTCGACGGTCCCTCCCCACCCCCCAATCGAGACGTAAAATCCAAATAGATACCGGTGCTGGGCCCGCTGTGTCGTGGGTGCGTCGCCTAGTTCATCTTGCTGTGAATATCTTCGTGAAGCATTCTGTGCGGCCACCTGTCGTGAAACGTTGGTTTTTGCGACTTCGAAAAATTCAGTCGTAAAACTGTCGCTTTAATTGAGATTTTTGCGACAAGGGCGGGGGAACGGATGCTGCATCACATTTCGTTTGGTGTCTCGAACATCGAAAGATCAGCCGCGTTCTATGACGCGGCTTTTGCGCCGCTCGGCTATATACGAGTTTGGGAAGACCTAAATCCCGACTCAGGCCAAGCGGTTGGCTACGGTCCTCCTGATGATGGCGACAAATTCACCATCAAACTTCGAGGGAAGGATGCTCGGTGTCCGGGGCTGGGTTTCCATCTTGCCTTTGCCGCTCCCAGCCGAAACGCCGTCGCCTTGTTCCACGAGGCAGCACTGGCTCATGGCGGTCGAGACAATGGAGGGCCAAGTCTACGGCCTCATTATGGACCTAACTATTTTGCAGCCTTCATCATCGATCCCGATGGATACGAAATTGAAGTTGTTTGCAAAGCACCTGAATGATCGTGTCGCACAAATCCTGATTTTCGCGACAAAATAGGGATCACCGATTTTTCAAGGGAATATCTGTCGCAAACTTCTCGTCGTTGATCCGATCTGTCTGCTCCCTGAGCGACACGCCACCCACAGCCCGCTGACGAGAAAAGTCGAATACTGGCGCCCCACCGCAGTAAAGGCGGCTGCCGTATCTCGTTTCCTGCTTGGTCAAAGTCCCGCCAGATAGCGAGTGAGCTCCCGGGTCGTCATGACGCGGGCGAGTGCTGCGCTTTGCCCAGACCACATGTTGCTGAAATCCGAGCGGCCCGCCTTCTCAGTGATGGCCCGTAAGGGAGTGAGAGCGCCGCCCGCGGTCGGAAACGCCGGCGCGATGTCGGCGAGCGGCCCGATCTCTTTCATCAGCCGGTTCATGAATCCGCGGGCCGGCCGACCGGTAAAGAGGTTGGTCAGCGCCGTCTTGTCATCGCCGCCAGCAAGCAACGCCTTGCGGTGGAATTCGCTTACCTTCGCCTCCGGTGTCAGGAGATAGGCCGTGCCGACTTGAACCGCCGACGCACCCAGTGCAAATGCAGCATTAACACCTCGCGGATCGGCGATGCCACCGGCGGCGATCACAGGAACGTTCACCGCATCTACGATCTGCGGAACGAGAGCAATCGTGCCAACCTGGGTACCCATGTCGTCGCTCAGGAAGTTCCCGCGGTGACCGCCGGCCTCGTAACCCATCGCAATCACGGCATCGACTCCGTGGTCGGCAAGCCATCGCGCTTCCGCAACCGTTGTCGCGGATGCGATAATCTTTGCGCCCGTGGCTCTTACCCTGCCGAGAAGCTCAGCATTCGGCAGGCCGAAATGAAAGCTGACGACCTCTGGTCGATACTTTTCGACCAAGCCGCAATAAGTGGCGTCGAACGGCGCACGATTGGAAGACGGGACAGGATCGGCTGGGTTCAAACCGAGTTCGACATAATAGGGTGCTAGCGCCGCCCGCCACTTCATTTGAGCGGCAGCGTCTGGTTCCGGATCGACGTGACTGAAGAAATTGACGTTGATCGAGTTGCGGGTTGCGGCGCGGATCTGATCCATCGCCTGCGTCATCTGTTCGATCGACAGCATCGCTCCGGGCAAGGACCCGAGGCCGCCGGCCTCACTCGCCGCAATCACCATCTCTGGTGTGGTGGCACCGGCCATGGGCGCTTGAATGATCGGCAATTCTATGCCGAAGAGTTCGAGGATGCGGCTGTCTTTCCAGTTGGCCATTGGTGGGCACTCCCTTCCACTGTGCGGCGCCGGCCGCATCCTAGATTGTTACTTCGCCTTGGCGGCAGCCTGCTGCCGGCGATATTCCGGCGTTGTCACGCCGCCCACGCCCCAATTTTCCAGTTCTACCTCATCGATCACGACAAAGGTCGAGTTATGTGGCTTGCCCATGACCTCGAACAAAAGGTCGCTGACGCCCTTGATCAGGGCCTTCTTCTGCTCCGGAGTCGTAGCACTGGCACCTGGCGCAGTCCCTTCACGTGTCACCTTGATATTGACGTATGGCATGGTCTTCACCCTGGTTCTGTCATTCGGCCGCTTTGTCCGACGTGACGGTTGCTGATCTTCGACAGCAACGGTGTCATTGCCGTCGCATTCCAACTTGCAGGCCCGGTCAATGTAGGCCGGCTCCGATGTCGGGCAATCGTCAGCTCGACATGGAAATCTACTCGCCCGAAAAAGCCGACCGGGGCGGCGGACCATCAACCGCCCCGGTGCCGGCATTGTTGATCAGCGTATCGACGCGACCGAAGCGCTCGATAGCCGTATCGACAACCTTCTTTGCGACATCCCGGTCACCGATATCGCCCGCAACCGCAATCACACCGTCATCGCTGGACGGCTTGATGTTGCGGGAATTGGCGACGACGAGGAAACCTCTTTCGCGGTAGCCTTGCACGAAACCTGCGCCGAGGCCCTGCGATGCGCCGGTGATGATGGCGACTTTCTGTTCATTGCTCATGGTATGCTTCTTTCCTTGTTTGACTGATCCGCCACACGGGCACGGGATCAGCCGGCTTCGAAAACAACCGGCTTTCCCTTTTCGAAGAGGGTCAGACGGTCGGCGAGTTTGAATGTCGAAAAGGTCTGGGCCAGTTGATCCTGGCTTTCCCGGAAATGGACCCAGCCTTCGTTATGGGCGGCCACCAGCTTCGCTCGTGGAAAGGCATGTGCCGCCTCCAGCGCGTCTTCGCTGCCCATTGTCATGTGAAAGCGTCCGCGCGGCTCCGCCGCGCCGGTAAACATCAGAACGACCCTCGGTGAAAATTGTCGCGACACCTCCGCAGTGCCGTCGAACCAGACCGTATCGCCGGTGACATAGATGAGATCTCCCGGCTTCTCGGCGCCGAGAGCAAAGCCAACCACGTCTCCGGAAATGGGCTCGATCCCGACTGGACCATGGCGGGCCGCCGTTGCCGTCACGAACAGCCTCTCACCATCCTGTCCTTCGAAACCGCAGGTTTCGAAGGGCGCTAGGCCAATCGCGTTGCCGCCAAGCCGCTCCGCGCCAACCTTGGTCGTGTAGATTCGACCGACCGTCGGCAGCATGGCGCGGCCGGACGCGTCCAGATTGTCGTAGTGCTGATCATGGCTCAGCAGAACGGCATCGAGCTTGCCGATTTTCTCAACGCTCAGGGCGGGACCAGACGTCTTTTCAAACCGAACTGGTGTCTCGCGGTAGAGCCCCGGTGGATCGAACGTTGGATCGGTCAGTATCCGGAGCGAACCATATTCGATCAGGACGGTCGGACCTCCGATCAGTGTCAGTTTTAGATCTTTCAATGCCATTTGAGCCAGCCTCACTTGGTTACCGACTGAAAATAGTACGCTGGCATTCTGTGTGTAATTCGCTATTATTTCTCAATGGCTGATAAAAAACGCACAGAGCCAGATTGGCAGGATGTCCGAGTATTTTTGGCGCTCGGCCGACACGGCAGCTTGTCCGCGGCGGCGCGGACCCTGTCGGTGAACCACGCCACCATCGCGCGGCGCATCCGATCGCTGGAGACTACCCTCGGCGAGAAGCTGGTCGAGCGGCGACCCGAAGGTTATGTGCTGACACCTGCGGGGACGCAGGCGCTCGCTGCAGCCAGCGACATGGAAACCGCGATCCAGACGCTTGGCCGAGGCAACTCCGACGGCTCCCCCAAAGGCCTGGTTCGCGTCAACGCCCCGCCCGGCCTTGCGCTGGGCTTCCTTACTGAACGCCTGGCTGCCATCCCGCATGAATTTCCGGGGTTGGATATCGATCTTGCGACGGATCTGCGGTCCGTCAGCCTGGAACGGCACGAAACGGACATCGCGATTCGCCTTGGCCGGCCACAAGACGGAGACTTGATGGCCAAGCTGCTCTTGTCGATGGGGTTCGGGTTCTACGGCACTCCGAAGGCCTGCCGACATGTAGAGGCAGGCGGCGAACCCCTCTTCATCGGCTTTGACGAGGCAAACTCCTACGTGCCGGAGGCTGCCTGGCTCGCCCGCGAGTTCCCGCAGGCGCGACTTGTGTTTCGGGCAAACAATCAGGTAGCGCAGGCCATGGCGGCAAGGTCCGGTATCGGGCTGGCTTTGCTTCCGAATTATATCGGCAGGTCGGATCCGAAGCTGCAGCGCTGCTTGTTCGATCCCGCGCCGCCGCCACGCGAAATCTGGATGCTGACGCGCCGCCAGGACCGAAAAGACCTGCCAATTCGTGCTGTTACCGATTATGTCGCGCGCATATTTGCTGAAGAGCGATCGCTATTTGATGCGTGAGCACATGCGTTCCACCGACCCGCACCACCGCGCTTGCACCTTGGGGGTCGGATCGCCTCGACCAGACTGATCAGTCCGGCGCTCCTCGACGTAGTTGGCGACCGTCACTTTTGTCTGAGGATTTTTTCATTTCTGTCGATGATGAGCGCCTTCGTTGCGTCTGACGCGTTGGGACCGGGCTCGAAGCGAATCTGACGAAAGGACAGTCGTTCGCCCGACTGGGCAATAATCGATACAGGCTCGACGGCTTCGCGATACGCTTCGTCAACCAGCGAAATATGCGGCTTTCCACCGGGAGCGAGCCATTTGTCACCCCATTGCTTCAGCACGACAAGGACAGGGTAGAGCTCCTCGCCCTTACTGGTCAGTCGGTAGCCGCTGATGCCCGGCTTCTCGGGAAGCGGGAAGCGCTCGATGATGTCGAGTGCGGTCAAGCGCTCCAGCCTTGCCGTAAGCACGTTCCTCGCGATGCCAAGCCGTTTTTGAAATTCATCGAAGCGCATGGAACCGTATGTGCACTCCTGAATGATGAGGAGAGACCACCATTCCCCGACTTCGTCGAGGGCGCGGGCCAGTGAACAGGCCATGTCGGAGAGGCTTTTTCTTTGCATGCGCTGTTTATATCAGAATACAGTTGCGTGAAGCAACTCTTTTGCGTGGTTTCATGACGCAACTTCGCTGGGGACGATCCCTGCGTCACAATTTCAGTTTAGGAGTATCGCCATGGATCGGCGCCTTCTTATGTTGGCTCTCAGCATGTTTTCGCTGGGAACCGGCGGCTTTATCGTAGCCGGGGTCCTGCCCCAGATTTCCAACACATATGGCGTCACGGTCGGTGCGGCTGGTCAGATGACCACGGCCTTTGCGTTGACCTACGCGGTCCTGGCGCCGCTGGTGACCGCAGCGGCCGCCAGCGTTCCGCGCAAGCGCCTCCTGATCTCCGGGCTTATAATCTTCGTTCTCGCAAACATTGCTACCGCCCTCGCCCCAACCTACGAGCTCGCGCTGATCACGCGTACGGTCGCAGGGCTTGGAGCCGCAATGTTTGCGCCGACGGCAACCGGAGCGGCTCCCATGCTGGTCGCCCCGGAGCGCCGCGGTTACGCCCTGTCCGTTGCTGTCGCGGGTTTGACCTCTTCGACCGCTCTTGGTTCACCAATGGGGGCCATCATCGGAAGCTTCGTGGATTGGCGCTGGGCCATGGTATTTGTCGCGGTGCTGGCGACTATCGCCACCATCGGCGTCCAGGCCTTCATCGGCGACATGCCGCTTTCGCCCAAGGTGTCGCTCGCCAAGCGTTTTGCTCCTTTGACGGACCCGCGCGCCAGCCTGACGCTCGTCGGGACCCTCTTGAATCTGGCGGGAATTTTCGTTGTCTACACCTACTTCCCGGTCGTGTTTGATCGCGCTCACGGAGGCAATGCGATCACGCTTGCCTGCCTGCTTGTCCTGTGGGGCCTTGATGGCACTGCATCAAACCTTCTCGCGGGCCGTCTGATCGACGTCGTCGGCAACAGGAGGGTTCTTGTGCTTCTCCTTGTCGTCAGCGTCGTCGTCACCGGGTTGCTTCCGCTCGCCGGAGCAAATCTGCCGGCGGCGACCATTGCGATCGCGCTCTGGGGTGCGTGCGGCTGGGGCATCCTCGTTGCGCAACAGCATAGACTTGTGACGGTGGCCCCGCATGCCGCGCCGATGGTGCTGGCGCTCAATACATCCTGCACCTATCTCGGCATTTCCGCCGGCGGCGTATTCGGCGCGTTCTTCATCCCGACGATCGGCGCCCACAATCTCGGCCTCATCGGTGGCGCGGTGACACTGGTCGCTTTCGGGATCGTCGAACTGGCGACCTGGCGCATCAACGCAGCAAACACCTCGCACAACAGCGAAGTGGCTGCTGCCTGATAAGCCCTCCATGGCAAGCGCAGAGCGACCGCGATCAAACCTACATTTTCCCCTCCCCGATCGTGAAAGCAGCCTCATGCAATCGCGGTGGGGAATCAAAAGCCCGTTGGAGGACTCCCTTGGGCTGCATTGATGCAATGAATGTCTTCGTGGGTCCCTCGACGAGCGAAGTCTGTCGCGAGTTGCGCTTCGTATTGGCCCCTCGCCGTCGGCCGTCAGCTGAGGGGCCTTCGCGCCGATGAGGCTCAGTGACCATCGATCATGCCGCCGTCGACATGGAGGATCATCTCTCACGTGGAAGATCCAGCTGCCTCCGCCTCGACGAACCGAAAACGGACTTACCGACTTGTCTTTCATCGCGCGGATCGGCGCGGTTGTTCCTATTTGCCGCGCTTCTTTTTCGCTGACGCACCTTGCCCATCCGTGTCGAGCGCTGCAGCATCGAGGGCAAGGGCCGAAGGCTTGGCCAAGCCAATCTCTTTCGTGATGGCCTCCGCCGTCGAAAGCACGGCCCGCCTGATCTCCTCGATCCTCTTCTCGTCAACGCCGGCGACGAAGGGAACGCTGACGGCTGCAATGACGGTGTTTTCATAGTCGCGCACCGGAGCGGCGATCGCGTGAACGCCGGACATCTGCTCGCCCATGTCCCGCGCCCAGCCGGTGGCGCGGATGTGTTCCAGCTCTTCCAACATGCGATCAGGATCGGAAATCGTCTGGCTGGTGAAGCGCTCGAGCTTGGTCAGCCGGCGATCGATATCCTCCTGTGCGGAGAAGGCCAGAAGGACCTTGCCGGCGGCGCCGGCATGGAAAGGCAATCGCTGGCCGGCCGCGGCCGTCAGCGCATATTGACCATGGCCCTGCGCGGCCGCGACGACGAGGATATTGTCGCCTGATGGAACCGTGAGCTTGCTGCCCTCCCCTGTCAGCTCCGAGATCCTGTTCAGATGCGGCTGCGCGATCGCCAGCAGATCGTAGCTCGCGACATTCGGCGCCACATGGGCGGCAAGAGTGAGAAGACGACGCCCGAGCGTATAGCTGCCGGCGGGCGAGCGATGGACGAAATCATAGGCACTCAGGGTGTTCAGCATCCGATAGACGGTCGTGCGCGAGAGCTTCACCGCCTTGACGACGTCGCGGATCGTCGCGCCCTCGGGCGTGCGTTCCAGAAGCGCGAAGACCTCCACCATCTGCTCGATGACAGGGATGCGATATTTCTGGGAGGCGTCTTCACTGATCTCGTTCATTCGGAACCCTGGTTGGCCTGATCGGGCGATGCTTTGCATTCAATAAGCAATGCTTTGTTTTCGCGCAATCGCGGCTCGTTTCGGTTGACTCCAGCATCAAAATTTCGATAAATTCATAAATGAACCTGTATCAGTTCAAATGTAAACAAGGCGACGAATTGTCCGATCTGATCGGTGGTCGCCTTGGCGCGGCGGAGGAGTGTCGCGTTTCCCGGGGAGCAGGGCCTACAGAGGAATTCAACGAGGAGGATGTGAAATGAAGAATGTGAAAGCGATCGGACATATTGCGGTCAGCGTAAAAGACATCGAGCGGTCGATGGATTTCTACGTCAACAAGCTCGGCTTCGAGGAGATGTTCAGGCTGGAGCGTGACGGCCGTCTCTGGATCGTCTATCTGCGCATCACCGATACGCAGTTCATCGAGCTCTTCCCCGACGGCGTTGGCGACAGCGCGCCGCCCTTTGCCAATGTCGGTTATAACCACCTCTGCCTCGAGGTCGATGATATCGATGCCGCGATTGCCGAAATTACGGCGCGCGGCGTGACGCTGACGGCGGAGAAGAAGCTTGGCGTCGACCACAATTACCAGGCCTGGATCGCCGATCCCGAGGGCAATCGCATCGAGCTGATGCAGCTCGGCGCAGATGCCATGCAGACGGCCGCGATCCGCCGGATCAAGGGACAGGCCTGAGCCATGGATCTGTTCAGACATCTCGGGCATATCGCCCTGCGCGTGAACGATCTTAACAAGTCGCTGGCCTTCTACCAGAAGCTCGGCTTTCGCGAGATGACGCGCCTGCTCAACGATCAGGGGGAGGCGTGGATCGTCTACCTCCGGATCAACGACGACCAATATCTGGAACTCTTCCCGAAGGGCGTGAAGCGGCCGGAGACCGGCCCGGATGTGATTGGCATCTTTCATATTTGCCTCACGGTCGAAGATATTGACAAAACGTTCGAGGAGCTTGCGAAGGTCGGCATTCATCCCAGCCAGCCGCGCCCGACGAAAATCGGCATCGATGGCAACCGGGGCGGCTGGATCGAAGACCCCGACGGCACCCAGATCGAGGTCATGGAAATGGCGCCTGACTGCATCCAGTTGAAGGCGATCGAGAAGCTCCGCGCAGAAACCGTCTGACTGGATGCGAACGGTTGCTATGGACAAGGAGGCCGCCTCGATAGGGCGGCCTTCTGCTGATGACGGCCAGCAAGACTCTACGATCAGAAGATCTGATCGTAGGCATCCTGCATCGCATGGATGAAATCGTCATCCGTGCGCTTCGGGTCGCTCCAGTACTTGTCGGCCTCTTCCCAGATCGTCCGGTACCAATCGGCATCGGCGGTATTGAACGGGTTCGAGACCTGCTTGTTCGGGTCCTTCAGCGTATCCAGCACCAGCTTGTTGCAGGCATCCAGATTGGTCGTATCGGCGTCGGTCCGAACGGGGCTTGCGCCCTTCTTCAACACGAAGTCCGCATTCAGCTTCGGATCGACATCGAGCCTGGCGAAGTCTTCCTGCGCCTTGGCGGTATCGGCATTGCCGGTGTTGAGGAAGCCCCAGGCATCGACAGTCACGACGACCGCCTTGGTGCCGGGAATGTTCATGCAATCGAAATCGGTGCCGAGCTTCTTGTTGGCCGCCAGGAATTCGCCCTTCATCCAGTCGCCGTGGATCTGCAGCAGCGCCTTGCCCGTGATGACGAGGTTGGTCGTGTCGTTCCACTGCCGATTCGGCGAGCCCGGATCGGTGTGCTCGGCGATCTGGCGGAAGCGTTTCAGCGCGGCCCGCATTTCCGGCGTGTCGATCACGCTCTTGTCAGGCTTTTCGCCGTAGAAGCGATCATAGATCTGCGGGCCATCCTCGGCCGCGATCAGCGCCTGCAGCAGATAGGCCTTCTGGAACTGGTCGCCGCCCTGGGCGATCGGGATGTAGCCGGCCGCCTTCACCTTGTCGAAGGCAGCGAAAAGATCGTCGAGCGACTTCCAGGATTTCGGATCGACGCCGACGGCGTCGGCGACATGCTTGTTGTAATAAATCATGCCATCGATATGCACCGTCGCCGGCGCCTTCATGATCTCGCCATCGACGGTGATGTTCTTCAAGACGGAGGGCGGAAAGTTCTTCGTGGCGCCGATGCTGTCGAACAGCTTGGTCAGCGGCACGCCGAGGTTCTGCTTGTTCAGATCGCGATAGATACCTGGGTCGGAATTCATGAAGATCGCGGGCGGATTGCCGCCGGTGATCATGTTCATCAGGCTGACATTGGCGCCGGAATCGTGGGCGATGGAGAGATCCTTCCATTGGTGCCCATCTTTCGCCCAGGCGTCGCGCAACACGCCGAGTGCTGCGATTTCCGACGGTTTCGACCAGGTATGATAGACGACGACTTCATCGGCGCGCGCGGTGCCGGCAAGCGCGGTGGCCGCGAGCAGCAGGGATGCCCCCGCCAGAGATTTCCATTTCCTCATGCGTCATTCCTCCCGTTGAAATTCTGGCATTTGGACTTCGGCTAAAGCCGCTGGCCCGTCGGCGCATCGAACACATTCAGCTTGTCTAGCGGCAGATAGACCGGCAGCGTTTGGCGCCCGCGATAGCGGTTGGCATCACGACCATCGATGCGCACGGCGATGCTCTGGCCGGACATGGTCAGGAAAGCGAAGGCATCGGGGCCGGATTTCTCGAAATATTCGACCGGGCAATCGAAGCGGATGGTCTCGCCCGCATCGCCGCGCTCTTCGGTCAGCAATTCCTCGGCGCGGAAGCCGAGCTTCACCGAGCCGCCCTCGGCCGACTTGCCCTTCCACTTATAATGCCCAAGGCCAATCTCGACATTGCTCTTGTCGTCCACGGCGACAAGAGCGCTTCCATTTCTCTTGACCGTACAATCGAGCACGTTCATCGCCGGCGAGCCGACGAAATCGGCGACGAAGAGGTTGGCGGGCTCATTGTAGATCTCATCCGGCGTACCGAACTGCTGGATGACACCTTTGTTCATCACGGCAATCTTCGTCGCCATTGTCATCGCCTCGACCTGGTCGTGGGTTACGTAGACGACGGTGTTCTTCAGCTGGTTGTGCAGCTTCTTGATCTCTATGCGCATCTCGTTTCGCAGCTTGGCGTCGAGATTGGAGAGCGGCTCGTCGAATAGGCAGACGCCATATTGCTTGACGAGCGCGCGGCCGATCGCGACGCGTTGGCGCTGACCGCCGGAGAGCTGGGAAGGCTTGCGATCGAGCAGATGCTCGATCTGCAGAAGCTTCGCCGCCCAGGCGATGCGCTGGTCTGCTTCCGCCTTGGTGATGCCGCGCGAGGACAGGCCAAAATTCATGTTTCCGCGCACAGTCTTGGTCGGATAGAGCGCGTAAGACTGGAACACCATGGCAAGGCCACGGTCCTTCGGATCAAGATAGCTGACGTCGCGATCGCCGATCAGGATCTCGCCGCCATCGATTTCGAGCAGGCCGGCCAGCAGATTGAGCAGGGTCGTCTTGCCGCAGCCGGATGGCCCGAGCAGCACGAGAAAATCGCCGTCGCCGATGCTGAGGTTCAGGTTCTCGATGACGGTCAGCGCGCCGAACTTCTTGACGATATTGTTGAATGCGATCGATGGCATGCTTTCATCCCTTGATGGCGCCGGCCGTAATGCCCTGCACGAAGAACTTGCCGAGAACGAAATAGATGACGAGCGGCGGCAGCGCGGTCAAAAGCGCCGAGGCCATGTCGACGGCATAGTTCTTGGCGCCAGTCGTCGTGACCGTGATGTTGTTGAGCACTACCGTCATCGGCTGCGTGTCCTGCGCGCCGAAGGTCAGGCCTACGAGGAAGTCGTTCCAGATGCCTGTGATCATCAGGATCAGCACGACGATCATGATGTTGCCGGACATGGGCAGCACGATCTCGAAGAAGATGCGCCAGAAGGAACCGGAATCGATCATCGCCGCCGCAATGATCTGCGGCGGCATTCCGCGGAAATAATTTCGGAAGATCAGGGTCAAGAAGGGAAGCGACAGCACGCTATGAATGACCGCGATACCGAATGTCGTGCCGTAGATATGCAGCGTGCCCGCGATCTTGATCAGCGGATACATGATGATCTGGAAGGGCACGAAGGCGCAGATGAAGAGCACGAACAGGAAGCCGTTCGCCCATTTGACGTTCCAGAGCGCCAGCCCGTAGCCGGTGATGATCGACAACGAGATGGTCAGCACGAGGCTTGGCGCAAGAATATAGAGTGAATTGACGAAGCCGACGCGCACGCCGCTGCAGTTCATGCCCGAGCAGGCCTGCGTCCAGGCATAGACCCAGGCATCCACTGTCCATGGATGCGGCCATGAAAAGATCTGGCCTTCGCGGATCTGGTCCATTGTCTTGAAGGATGTGACGACGATGACGTAGAGCGGCACCGCGAAGAAGGCGGCCGCCATCAGCAGGAAAACGAAGATCACGACGCGATGCGGTCGGATGAGCGGGCGGCGGCGAGCCTTCGTCCGACTTGCGGAGTGCGATGTCACGGGAATGGCCGTCATGTCGCTTTCCTCTGCCGGATGGCCGTTATGATGACGAGCGGCAGGAACAGGACGAGCGTCGTCAGCAGCATGACGGTCGCGCCGGCCGAGGCGAAGCCGAGATTCTGCTTCTGCCAATAGGCGTCGATAACGAAATAAGCGGGCATGATCGAAGCGCCGCCGGGACCGGCATTGGTCATGGCGACGATGATGTCATAGGCCTTCACGACGCCGATGCAGAGCAGGATGATGCAGGTCAGGAAGGTGAGTTTCATCATCGGGATGATCACCTCGATATAGAGCCGCCAGAAGGGCACGCCATCGAGCCGTGCTGCCTGCCAGATCTCGGAATTGATGGATTTCAGCCCCGACAGCATCAGCGCCATGAAGAAGCCCGTCGATTGCCAGACGGCGGCGAGAATGACGCCGAACATGACCGTGTCCTGGCTGGCAAGCCAGTTGAACGAGGCGCTCTGCCAACCGATGGAGTGGAGCACGTTCTCAACGCCGAGGCCGGGATTGAACAGCCAGCGCCAGACGAGGCCTGTCACGATCAGCGAGACTGCCAGCGGATAGAGGAAGACCGTGCGGAAGATGCCCTCGCCATGCACTTCCTTGTCGATGAGCGCCGCAAGGATGAAGCCGACGACGATGGAGAGCAGGCTGCCGAGCGCGAAGATCACCAGGTTCTGCAGCGACAGGAGCCAGGAGGCATCGTGAAACAGTCGCCAATATTGCTTCCAGCCGACCAGTTCATAATCGGGAAAGCGCCGGCTCGCCGTAAACGAAAGATAGACGGTCCAACCGATGGACCCAATGAAAAAGACAAGCGTCAGCAAGGCCGCGGGCGCAACGGCCAGATGCGGGGTGACGCGGCTCCATCGGATTCCCATGAGCCTCCTCCTTTGGCCGCAAGCGCTTCACTCCTCTGAAACACCGGCAACCAGTTTTTATATGAACTTCCTCTTGTTCATAACGGACCAACTATAGGAATCGAAAACCGGCGATGTCAATCGGATTTCGGCCCCGTTTCCCGGTTGCGCCGGTTTGACGAGTGGCTACCACCGAGACATTCGCTTCAGTCGAAGAAATCGCGATCGTCTTCCGTGAGGTACTGTTTTGCCTTCTCGGGCACGAGATCGACGCCCATGCCCGGCCGCTCGATGATATCGACGAAGCCATTCTTCACGATCGTCTGCGGCAGGCCTTCGACGATCTCGTACCACCAGTCGGGATCGCCGGTGGTGTATTCGAAGGCGATGAAATTGTTCGGCAGCGTGGCGCAGACCTGGATCAGTGCGCCGAGGCCGAGAAGACCGTTCGCCGTGCCATGCGGCGCCATCAGGATCGAATGCAGGTCGGCATATTCCGCGATCCATTTCAACTCGGCGATCCCGCCGACATCGGCCGGATCCGGGCCAACGATATTGACCGCATGGGTCTCGATAAGTTCCTTGAAATTCTGCCGCAGATAGATCTGTTCGCCGGTGTGGATCGGTATGGTGCTGACGCGCGTCAGTTCGCGATAGACGCCGGCATTGACCCATGGCGTATAGTCGCCTGAGATCAGGTCCTCCAGCCACATGAGATGATAGGGCTCGACCATCCGCGCCAGGCGAATGGCATCGGGCAGCATCCAGCCCGGCCCGCAGTCGAGGGCGAGCCCGATCGCGTCGCCGGCCACCTCCTTCATCGCCGCCACGCAGTCCACGAGATGTCGCAGGCCCTTTTCGGTGATCGGACCGCGATCGAGTGCGCCATGGAAAGGGCTGCTCGATGGCTCGCCGTAGTAGAAGCCCGGCACCTCGCGTTTCATGGGAGAATGAAAGCCGATCGGCTGTTTGATGATGGAAAAGCCTTCCGGTAGGGCCATCATCTTCTTCAGGTCGTCGGCATAATCCTCCGGCCGATAGCCGGCCATCGGGAAGCGAATCGCACCGTTATAGACGCGAATGCGATCGCGCACCTTGCCGCCCAGCAGCTTGTAGACCGGCACGCCGGCGACTTTGCCTGCCACATCCCAGAGCGCCATTTCGATGACGCTGACGGCGGAACCCCAGGGCTTGAAGCCGCCGCGCTGGCGGATCTTCAGCATGACGCGCTCGACATCGGTAGGATCTTCGCCGATCAGCGCATCGCGGAATGCAAGGATATGGCTCTTCAGATAGGGTTTCCAGGTTTCCGCCTGGCCATAGCCGGAAATACCCTCGTCGGTGACGACACGCACGATCGGGCTCTTGCCGATGACGGCGCATTTCAGATCAACGATCTTCACTCCTCGTCCTCCCTGAAATCTGTTCTAGATCGGCATCGCCTCGCTGATGGCGCGGGCGGCATCGATCGCCGCGATGCGGATTTCCTCCATGCGCGCGGGCTCCGCCCCCGCCAGGAACGGCACGCTGACAGCCGCCACCATCCGGCCCGATCGATCGAAGACGGGCGCGGCGAAAGCGTGGATGCTCGGTGCGTTCTCGCCGCGATCCTGCGCCCAGCCGGCGCGTTTGATGCGGGCGAGTTCCGCCGCCAGCTTCCTGGGGTCGGTGATCGACTTGGCGGTATAGGCGATGAGCGGCTTGGCAAGCCAGATGGCCAGTTCGTCGGCGGAGAGATGCGCCAGCAGCAGCTTGCTCGCCGCTCCGGCATGGATCGGCATGCGCTGGCCCGGAGCGACGGTCAGCGCATATTCGCGCCGGCCCTGCGAAACAGCGATGACGAGAATGCCTTCGTGATCGATGACCGATAGCTTCGTGCCTTCGCCGAGATCGGCCGAGAGCTTATCGAGAAAGGGCTGCGCGAGGCTCGCAAGGTCGATATCGCTGACGCCGGCAACGACATGGGCGGCGAGTGCCAGAAGCCGGCGGCCGAGATGATAGGCGCCGGCATCGTCCCGGCGCACCATGTCATGCTCATATAGCGTGTTGAGGATGCGGTAGACGGTCGTGCGCGGCAGCGAGAGCTGCGCGGTCAGCTCGCGGATCGTCGCGCCGTTCGGCCGGCGCTCGATCTGGCCGAGCACGTCCATCATCCGCTCGATAACAGGGATCGTGTGCTTGGCCGCACCGGTTTCGCTCGCGTCGTCCATTGCGCATCATTGCCGCAGGCAAGCTCCGGATGGAGATTGACAAGGTTCTCGCCATCCCATTACCATGCAATCTTGAACAGAGGAAGTTCAAATATGGATTGACCGATGGAGGTCGGGTAATCCGGGAGCGGGCCTTGCGGCGCGTTCCGCCTGAGGAGGCAAGCCATGGACGAGCATGCGCGGGAGATCGCCGGCAAGGCCGAGCGGTTCAAGAAACTCTATACGGCCGCTGTCTACGACATCATGGACGAGATGGGTCTGCCCAATCAGTGCATGGATCTCGGCATCAGAGGGCTCGACCGCTCGATGCGGATTGCCGGCCCGGCTTTTACGGTCGCTGTCACAGCCGATATGCGTACGGACGCCGAATATGATCTCGAAGAGGTCAAGACCTTCACCTTCTTTCGTCGCATGTATCCCGGCTGCGTGGTGCTGATATCGGCAGCGGGCGAGCGAAACGCCGGCCATTGGGGCGAGTTGATGAGCACGGCCTCCAAGGCACGCGGGGCGACCGGCGTCGTGGTCGATGGCGGCATTCGCGATGGCAATATCCTGATAGGCATGGAGGACTGGCCGGTCTTTACCCGTTATCTTTCGCCGATCGAGTCCCGCGGCCGCACGCGCATCAGCGGTGTCGAGGTTCCGATCGCCGTGACGGGCACGCTGACAGCGCAGATCCGCATCAATCCCGGCGACTGGCTGTTCGGCGACATGGATGGCGTCGTCGTCATTCCCGCCGACAAGGTGGACACCGTCCTTGCCAAGGCGGAGGAGATGACGACGATCGAGAACCGCTCGCGCAACGAGATCCGCGCCGGCGGCGATGTCGCCGACATCTATGCGAAATATGGGCGGCTTTGAGCTCGGGATAGCCGGCTGGGAGGAAGCATGAAGATCACGGCACAGAAAGTCTTCGTCGCCAATGTCTCGCGCACCAACTTCGTCTTCGTGAAGTTCTATACGGACGAAGGTTATGAGGGCGTGGGCGAAGCGACGCTCGAGTGGAAGACGCTGACGATCGTCTCCGCGCTGGAAGAGCTGGAGCGCGTCCTCATTGGCCGCGATCCCTTTGCCGTCGATGCGATCGTCGAGCAGCTGCACCGCGATTCCTATTGGCGCACGGGTGCTGTCTTCCGTACCGCGCTGGGGGCGATCGAGGCTGCGTTGCTCGACATCAAGGGCAAGGCGCTCGGCGTCCCCGTCTTCGAGCTTCTTGGCGGCAAGTATCGCGACCGTGTCGCCTGTTACGCCAATCACTGGTTCTTCGGCGCGGTCACCCCGGAGCAATATGCGGACAATGCCCGCAAGGCGGTCGCCATGGGTTATCGCGCGCTGAAATGGGATCCCTTCGATGTCGCCGATCTCGAAATGGATCGGAAGCAGCGGCGCCAGACGATCGATATCGTCGCGGCGGTGCGAGATGCGGTCGGCCCCGATGTCGACTTGATGCTCGACGTTCACGGCCGGCTGAACGTGCCGACGGCGATTGCCATGTGCCGTGAACTCGCCCCCTATGATCTGCGCTGGATCGAGGAGCCGACGCCGCCTGAAAGCATCGATGCGCTGGTCGACGTCCGCGCCGCAAGCCCGGTGCCGATCGCGGCCGGAGAGCGCTGGTTCGAGCCTGGGAAATTCCTGGAGGCGCTGAGCAAGAAGGCCGTCGATATCCTTCAGCCTGACGTCTCCCATGCCGGCGGGCTCGGTGAGACGAAGCGCATCTCGCATATGGCGCATCATCATCTGATCCCGGTCGCGCCGCACAATCCCGTCGGACCGGTCATGAACGCGATGACGCTGCACATGTCGGTGGCGATCCCGAATTTCTCCGTCTTCGAAACCGTTTCCGTCGATGTGCCCTGGCGCAAGGAACTGGTGCGCGAGACGCTGCAATTCGAGGATGGCGCGATCCTTGCGCCCACCGCGCCGGGGCTCGGCGTGGAACTCATCGAGGAGGCCTGCGCCCGCTATCCCTACGAGCCCTATAACGTGCCGCTTTTCGACGGCAGCATGAATACGAGCGGCGTTGCGGCGGGCGCTGCGACCTACCCCCGCGATTGACACCACGGGGCACTGCGCCAAGTTCTATGAGAAATTGCATTATTCAAATGTGAATAAGACGATTGAAGCAGACGGAGATTGGATGTCGCGATCAACGGAGGTCGCATCCTCCGGGGCGGAAAGAGCAGCCGCTCGATCCCTGCGCAAGACAGTGGTGAATTGAGGAGACAGGCGCGGCGCTGAGACCGCGCGACGGAGGAGCAAGCGATGAAGGGTTTGAGGATAGCGGCTGCCACGGTCTCGGCATTTGCATTGATGGCTGGCAGCGCCTTTGCCGGCGAGGTGGTTTGGTGGACGCCCAATTGGGGCCAGGCGCGCGCCGAGAAATTGGCCGCCGATTTCCAGAAGGCCAATCCCGGCATCACCATCAAGATGGAAGTGACGACCTCGAACGGCCTGCCGCAGCGCATCCTGACGGCGCTGCAATCGGGCGCCGCTCCCGATGTCATTGAGGTGCAGCATCCCTGGGTACAAGGCTATGCCCAATCCGATCTCGTCCAGCCGCTCGACGACGTCATCCAGGACAAGGACGATTACAACAAGGCGTCGATCAACTACGACACCTATGACGGCAAACTCTACGGCATTCCCTATCGCATCGAATGCGTCGGCGTTCTCTATAATCTCGCCGACTTCACTGGCGCAGGCCTCGATCCCGCCAATCCGCCGCAGACCTGGGATCAATGGATGGATGCCGCCAAGAAGATGACGACGGGCGGCAAGTTCGGCATGGCGATCACAGGGGGCGGCGAGGTCGGCAACACGATCACGCGCCTGCTGCCGCTGATCTGGATGAACGGCGGCGACATCATCAGCGGCGATGGCAAGAGCGCCGTCGTCAATTCGCCGGAAGCAGTGGCCGCGGTCAAATTCTATACGGATTTCTACAAGAACAAGTATTCACCGGACTCGACCCTGCAGAATGACGGCATCGCTAACCGGCAGCTCTTCATTGCCGGCAAGGTCTCCATGTACCAGACCGGGCAATACGATATCGCGCCCATCATGCAGGCAAAGGCCGACCTGAAGCTCGGCGCGATGGCGACGCCTCATCCGGATGGCAAGCAGACGGCGGGCGTCATAGGCGGCTGGAGCTACGTTATCCCCAAGGATGCGAAGAACCCGGACGATGCCAAGAAATTCATCCAGTTTCTGAATACGTCGGACAATCAGGGCTTCTTCACCGACACTTTCCCCGCAAGGGCATCTTCGCTGAAGCTGCCGCGTTTCCAGGACCCGATGTTGAAACAATTCGCGGCGATGCTGCCCTATGGCCGCCCGGCGCCGAATACGCCGCACTGGGTGGAGATCTCGCAGGCCGTTTTCGATGGCGTGCAGCGGATCCTTTCGGGCGATCAGGACCCCAAGGCGGCGATGGACCAGGCAAACGAGGAGATCCAGGCCCTGCTCGACAGCTGAGCCGGCATCGAACGGCGCCCGTATCCGCAGCCATCTGACAGGAAAGGTCGATCCATGGGTCGCCAGTCAACCGGTCTTCTGTTCGTTCTTCCTGCGATGATCGTGCTGGCGATGCTGATCGCCTATCCCATTGCCTATACCGTCTTCCTCAGCGCGACCGATGCGCATGGGGCGCTGACGACGCGCAATTTCGTCAATGTGCTGCGCCCGCCGGTAACGCGGCAGGCCTTCGTCAATCTCATCTATTTCGTCGGCGGCTCGATCGTCTTTCAGGTCACGCTCGGAACGGCGGCAGCGATTCTGCTCAACCAGCATTTCACCGGCCGGGCGCTGCTGCGCTCCATCACGCTGATCCCCTGGGTCGTCCCCGGCATCGTCGCCGCGACCACCTGGGCATGGATGTTCCACACCGAGTTCGGCATCATCAACTATATGATGACCGGCGCGGGCATCCTTCCCGCTCCGATCAGCTGGCTCACCAATGGCAACACGGTCATGCCCGTCCTGATCGCCATCAATGTCTGGAAGCTCTTCCCCTTCGTCGCGATCATGGTGCTGGCCGGGCTACAGGCGATTCCGAAGGAACTCTATGAAGCCGCGAAGGTCGATGGGGCCGGGTTCTGGGAGGAAGTCTGGTACGTGACGCTGCCGCAGGTGCGCTCCGTCATCGTCGCGGTGACCTTGCTTCTCGTCATCTGGGGGCTGAATTCCATCACGCTGATCTATGCGATCACCAAGGGCGGCCCGGCCAACAAGACGCTGATCACCCCGATCCAGATTTTTCGCCTCGCCTTCGAAAGCTTCCAGTTCAACCAGGCGGCAGCGCTTTCGGTAATCTTCTTCGTGGTCGCCGGGATATTGGTGGCGATCTATCTGAAAGTGTCCTCGGCCACTCCGGGAGAGGCGCGATGAGACGAAGAAGCGGCCTCGGCTCTCTGGCGATCGCGCTCTCGTCCATCGTGCTGGCCTTGGTCTGCCTGTTTCCCTTCGCCTGGATGGCGCTATCCTCGATCAAAACACTGCCCGAACTCTATACCGTGCCGCCGCACTGGCTGCCCTCGGTGCCGACGATCGGCAACTACGTCAACGTCATCTTCAACTCGAATATTCCGCGCTATTTCCTGAACAGCGTCATCATCTCGGTCGGTTCGACAGGGCTCGCCCTGATCCTGGCGATCTTCGCCTCCTATGGCTTCGCCCGCTTCGATTTCCGCGGCAAACGTCTGCTGCAGTCGCTTGTCCTGATCGGGCAATTGCTGCCGACCGCGGCGATCATCGTGCCGCTGTTCATCACGCTGCGCTATCTGCACCTGGTCAACACCTATTGGGGGCTGATCCTTGTCTACATGATCATCACCCTGCCGCTCAGCGTCTGGATGCTGACCAGCTATTTCAAGGCGCTTCCCGTCGAGCTTGAAGAAGCGGCGACGATCGACGGCGCCTCCCGGCTCGGCATTCTGTTCCGCATTACGCTGCCGTTGTCGACGCCGGGGCTCGTTGCCGTCATCGTCTATGCCTTCGTCACGACCTGGAACGAATTCATCTTCGCGCTGTGTTTCGCGACGGACTCCTCGGTCAAGACATTGCCGATCGGGCTTGCCGAATTCTCGACCGAGTTCAACACCGACTGGGGCAGTGTCATGGCGGCATCGATGGTCATGACCGTCCCGATCGCCCTGCTTTTCCTCTTCTTCCAGAACCTCTTCGTCGGCGGCTTGACGGCCGGCGCAACCAAGGGATGACCGCGATGACGAGTGACAAATCCATTCCTCAGCTCGGCCTCGGCACTTATGGCCGCACCGGCAGCGAGGGCATCGCCGCCATGCTTGAGGCGATCGAGATCGGTTACCGCCATCTCGATACGGCGCAGACCTACAATACCGAGGCAAATGTCGGCGAGGTCATGCGCCGGTCCGGCCTGCCGAGACGTGATCTCTTCGTCACAACAAAGGTTGCGGACTACAATCTCGACAGGACAAAGTTCATGCCGTCGGTGAGAAAGAGCCTGGAGACGATCGGCGTCGATCAGGTGGACCTGCTGTTGATCCACTGGCCGTCCTTCGGCGGCGTGGTTCCGCTGGAAGAATATGTGACGGCTCTGGCCGAGGCGCAGCAGCAAGGTTACGCCCGCCTGATCGGCGTCTCCAATTTCCCGATCGCGCTTTTGGAAAAGACGCGAGCGCTGCTCGGCAACGATGCCATCGCCACCAACCAGGTCGAAATCCACCCCTATCTGCAGGCGCCGAACCTGGGCGACTATGCCCGCAAGATAGGCTTGCAGCTTACCGCTTATCAGCCGCTCGCCAAAGGCGAGATCTCCGGCGACGTGACATTGGAGCGGATCGCCGCCGCCCACGATTGCCCGGTATCGGCCGCCGCACTCGCCTTTCTCATGGCCGAAGGCCACATCGTCATCCCGGCATCCGGCAGCCCAGCAAATCTGCGCGGCAATTTCAAAGGACTGGAGGTCCGGCTCAGCGATCAGGAAATGACCGACATCCGCCGGCTCGATCGCGGCTACCGGCGGATCAATCCGGACAAATCGCCCGCCTGGGATGATTGATCTCCGGGGAGCCTCGATCTGCAGACACCCTCGCATCTTATGGGGAATTGTGCGTATCGATATTGACCGCACCGGCAATCCCAATGTTGAATGCCACCATCGTGCAAGGTGGGGTGTATGATGGATTGGAATAGACTTCTGATGGAGCATGCAGACAGAGCCAGACGCGCTGTCCAACTGGTGCCTCGTATATTGTCTCACCCGGGCCTTTCTTTCGATCAGTGCACACGCCTGCTGACTGAGATTGCCTCAATTCGCTCCAAGCTCGACATGATCCAGGCCAATATAGCGGCCGACGGAGCGCCATCGTCGTTTGCGCTCGTCACCGATCAGCTCGGCCACATTTGGAACGAGTTGTCCGAGGCGGCGGCACGGCGTCTGAAGGATTTTGACGAGCTAATCGCGGCATAGACCCAGCGACACTACTATTCATAGCGTCCGTTGCCGCGAAACCGAAGCGGCGGAATCTTGGGCTCAGCACGTCCGAGCGGATACTCGTCATTCGCTCAGATACTGGCGATATGTCCGATCCCATCGGTGCGTCTTATTTGTTTTCTCAGCAAGTCGCCAAACCTCCCCGGCCGCTTTCGCGCGTACCGTCCGGTCGTTCACTTACGCCGGGCTTGAGCCAATCAACCCTTCATATCCAGTCACGGTGCGGAATTGCGCAATGGCGCAACTATCCGGCATATCGCCCTATCGCTTGACAGCAAAAACCAACTTGCTTACTAGTATACAAGAAGAGATGACGTTAATGCCCAAGATCACCGACATCACGCTGCAGAGATCCGGTCCGGCCGCCCGCGAGATTTATTCCGCGCTGCGCCACCGCATCATGCTGGCGGAGCTTATGCCGGGCACAGCAATCTCCGAGGTTCAGCTGTCCGAACAGCTGGGCGTCAGCCGCACACCGGTACGCGAAGTCTTCCGGCGGCTTGCCGATGAAGGCCTCCTGAGGATCGTGCCGCAGGTGGGGACATTCGTTGCCCCAATCCAGCTGCGCGCCGTCTATGACAGTCAGTTCGTTCGCGAGACGCTGGAATGCCGGACGATCGTTCTGGCGACCGCGAACATGAATGTCCGCGCGGCCGACGAACTGCAGGATCTTCTGACACTGCAGAAGCGCGCAATACGCGACAATGACCTTGAGCGCTTCTTCGACGCCGACGACAGGATGCATACCTACCTGATCGGCCTTGGCGGCTATCCGGCGATCTGGGATCTCATCCAGGGCGTCAAGGCCCAGCTCGACCGCGTCCGTTATCTTTCGCTGGAAAGCGGCGACTGGCTCAACCGCATATTCGAGCAGCACGAAGTCATCGCAGCCCGCGTGATCGAGGCCGATGCGGCCGGCGCCGAGGCCGCGATGCGTGAGCATCTGCAATCCGTCTTCCTGACCATCGAGCGCTTGGCCGTAAACAAGCCCGAGCTCTTTGAAGGCCATCTCGGCCAACAGTCATCAGCCAAATCGACACCATAACCTTTGAATTGGGAGGAAAAATCTTGTTTGGTTCGAAATTGATATCGGCACTGACACTCGCTGTGTCCATCGTTGGCTTCGGGACAGCGGCTTTCTCAGCCGATGTGCCGGCACCGGGCGCCAGCCCTCGCATCGATGCCATCAAGAAGTCTGGCGTTCTGCGTGTCGGCGTGCTCGCCAACACGCCCTGGCTCGTTGAGAACACGACCGGCTCCGGCGAGCCTTGGGAAGGCCCTGCATGGCTGCTTGCTCAGGAATATGCAAAGGAGCTGGGCGTGAAGCTCCAGCCAATTCCGGTCAGCCATGAAACGAAGGTCCCTGTCCTTGCCTCGAACCAGGTCGACCTCAGCATTACGCCGCTTGCCGAAACGCCGGAACGCATGAAGGTCGTCGATTTCGTCCTCTATTCGAAGACCAGCATCTGCATCTTCGGTCGCAAGGACAACAAGAAGCTCGCGGACGCGGCTTCGATCGATGCGATCAACAGCCCTGATGTCACCGTCGCCTATTTCATCGGCGGCGCGGAGGAAGACTGGGTGAAGGAGCGTTTCCCCAAGGCCAAGCTGCGCGGCGTCACCTCTTCGAGCGCGCCTGCGCCGATCGAGGAAATCATGGCCAAGCGCGCCGACGTCGCCCCGATCAACCGCATCCAGTGGGTGTTGCTGAACAAGAAGGTACCGGGCCTGGCCGCGCTGCCCAAGGAAAACAATTGCCAGGATTCGTCTGAAAAGGCAGCACCCGTCGGTCTTGCGATCGACAAGGGCCAGCCGGCCTTCCTTGACTGGCTGAACGCCGTCGAAAAGGAAATGCAGCCGAAGCTCACCGCCGACGAGGCGCGCATCGTCGACACGATGAAGTAAGGACACCCGCGTCCGCGATCCAAAGGTCGCGGACGCTTCCCCCACCTCCGCAAGCATGTTCCCGCGCCAAAGCGCGGGCACGGAGAACTGCGTCATGGATTTCGACTTCTCGGCCGTTTGGGACAGCCGGCTATATCTCCTGGGCGGGCTTGGCCTGACGATCGCGCTCAGCCTGCTGACCGTCGCATTGAGCCTCGTCTTCGGCACGTTGGTCGGGCTCGGCCGCATCTACGGCCCGCGCTGGCTCGCCACTCCGCTCGTCTTCTACATCGACTCGATGCGCGCCGTTCCGGTCCTCGTCGTGCTCGTCTGGATCTATTTTGCATTGCCGCTCGTCACCGGCTTGAACCTGCCGCCCTTCTGGGCCGCGCTGGTGTCGCTGACGTTCCATATCTCCGCCTATGTCGCCGAGATCGTCCGCGCCGGTATCGGCTCGGTCCGCCCCGGCCAGACACAGGCCGGCCTGGTGCTCGGCATGTCTCAGGCCGAGGTCGTCGCCAAGATCATCCTGCCGCAGGCCTTCGTGCGCATGTTGCCGTCGATCGGCTCGATTATTTCGATCGCGATCAAGGACACGGCGATCGCCGCCGTCATCGCCGTTCCTGAATTGATGAAGCGCGCCGAAACGGTTTCCGGCCAGAGTTTTCGGCCGATGGAGGTCTTCACGGTCATCATGGTCGTCTATTTCCTGATCCTGTTCCCGACGACCCGGCTGATCGACCACCTCTACCAGAAAGTTTCCTACAGGGGGCGCTCATGACTCTCGATTGGAGTGTCGTCTGGCAATATTCCGGTGCGCTGGCGCAAGGGACTTTGGTCACGGTCCTGCTGACGGTTCTGACCATGCTGATCGCCATCCCTGGCGGTGTCGTCCTGGCGCTGATGCGGTTGTCCGGAAACGTCATCCTCCGCGGCTTGAGCGCGTGCTTCGTCGAATTCTTCAGAAATGTCCCGATCATTCTTCTGATCTATTGGACCTTCTACGTGCTGCCCGTCTTTACCGACGTGACGATCTCGGCCTTCGCAACCGCCTTGCTTGCCCTAGCGCTCAACGTTTCGGCCTACAACGCCGAGACGTTCCGCGGCGGCATAAACTCCATCCGCAAGGGGCAGATGGAGGCGGCGCTCGCGCTTGGCATGAGCCATACCGAAGCAATGTTGAAGATCGTCCTGCCGCAGGCGGCCAGGCGAGTCCTGCCAGTGCTTGCCAGCACCTGGGTGTCTCTCTTCAAGGATACGTCGCTGGTGTCTGTCATCGCGGTCGGCGATCTCGCCCATACGGCGCTTGAAATACGCTCGCAGACCTATCGCGTGCTGGAAGTACTGACCGCGATGGCGGCGATCTACTGGGTGCTCGGCTACCCGCAGGCAAAGCTGGTCGATGTCATCTACAGGAAATGGGGAGTGAAGGAATGACCTTGGCTACAGAACTTGAGAGCCGCAAGAACGCCGGCCAGACCCCGGTCGTGGAGTATCGCGCGATCCGCAAGCTCTACGGCGAATTCGTTGCGATCGGCTCCGTGACCGCGCGCGTCAACAAGGGGGAAGTCGTCTGCCTGATCGGCCCTTCGGGGTCGGGAAAATCGACGCTTCTGCGCACAACAAACGCTCTCGAAAGCATCAATGGCGGCGAGTTGTATTTCGACGGAAAGCCGCTTCCGACCGCCAAGGCCGACATACGCCGCGTGCGCCGGCGCATGGGAATGGTCTTCCAGAATTTCGAACTCTTCCCTCACAAGACGGTTCTTCAAAACATCACCGTCGGCCCGCTAACCGTTCTCAAGATCTCCGAAGAGGAGGCACGCCGTCGCGCCGTCGCCCTCCTGGAAAAGGTCGGCCTGTCCGATAAGGCGGACAAATACCCCGCCAACCTGTCAGGTGGCCAGCAGCAGCGCGTCGCAATCGCCCGCGCGCTTGCCATGGAACCCGAGGTCATGCTTTTCGACGAACCGACCTCGGCGCTCGATCCCGAGACGATCGGCGAAGTGTTGAACGTGATGAAGCGGCTGGCCGAGGAAGGCATGACGATGATCGTCGTCACCCACGAGATGACCTTTGCCCGGCGCGTGGCCGACTGGGTTATCGTTTTCGACAAGGGCAGCATCGTCGAACAGGGTCCACCGGCCCAGATATTCGATCACCCGCAGGCCGACCGGACGCGTGATTTCCTCAGCCACCTCGGCTGGAACGGCTAGCTGAAAGCACCGGTCGCACAGGAATTTTGAGATTTGGAGATATTGGAATGAGACATACGTGGCGATGGTTTGGACCTGTTGACAAGGTCAGTGTCAGAGACGCCGCGCAAGCCGGTGCGCAGGGCATCGTCAGCTCCCTGCATCACGTCCCGACTGGCACGGCCTGGCCCGAAGACGAGATCGCCAAGCGGCAGAAGGAAATCGAAGCCGGCGGGCTCACCTGGGAGATCGTCGAGAGCATTCCGATTTCCGAGGACATCAAGAGCGGCACCGGCGAGTTCAAGGCTCATATCGCTGCCTGGAAGGAAACGCTACGTCGCCTGCAAAAGGCCGGCATCGAAACAGTCTGCTACAATTTCATGCCCGTGCTCGACTGGACCCGCACGGATCTGCGCTGGACGACACGTCATGGCGCAAGGACGATGCGCTTCGACCTGGTCGATTTCGTCGCCTTCGATCTGCATGTCCTGAAACGGTCTGACGCTGCCCACGACTACGAGCCCGCCTTGGTGGAAAAGGCAACTGAGCGTTTCATGGCGATGAGCGATGACGAAAAGCTCGCCATTTCAAGGAATGTCGGGGCCGGTCTGCCTGGCTCGACCGATGTCTACTCGCTCGAGGAACTTCGCGCGCATCTGAAGCGCTATGCCGGTGTGGACGCCGGAGCACTGCATGCCCGGCTCGTCAACTTCCTGTCGGAAACAGCGCCTGTTGCCGAAGAACTCGGAATGCGGCTTTGTGCCCATGGCGACGACCCACCGTGGCCGCTACTTGGGCTGCCACGCATTCTCTCCAAGCTGGAAGACTACGAGGCCATGCTTTCGGCGGTCGATCTCAAGGCAAACGGCGTCACTTTCTGCACTGGCTCGCTCGGCGCCCGTTCGGCCAACGATTTGCCGTCGATGATCCGCAAACTCGCGCCACGCATCCACTTCCTTCATTTGCGCAACGTCCACCGCGAGGACGCAGGCACGCCATGCTCCTTCTTCGAGGACGAACACCTTGAAGGCGACACGGACATGGTGGCGGTCATCGCAGCCGTTCTCGAAGAAGAGAAGCGCCGCAAGGCGGAAGGCCGTGCTGATCATCAGATTCCGATGCGCCCGGATCACGGCCAGGAAATTCTCGACGACCTGACCCGTGGCGCGCAGCCGGGCTATCCTGCCATCGGCCGTCTGAAGGGGCTAGCCGAGCTTCGCGGCATCGAACGTGCCCTCACCCACTCATCCCACGGGATACAATAGCCTTGCAGAGACTTTCAAAACACGCCCTGCTTTCCGGCGCCATCAAGACATCCGCCCTGGACCAGGCCAGGATCAAGCCCGGCATCCTGCATATCGGGATCGGTGCCTTTCACCGCGCCCACCAGGCGATCTATACCGAAGACGCAATGGCAAAATCAGGCGGCGATTGGGGCATCGTCGGGGTCAGCCTGCGTTCCCGCGAGATCGTCGACGACCTCGAAACCCAGGACATGCTCTATTCTGTCACGACGCGGGGGGCCGAGGGCGACAGCATCCGCATCGTCGGATCGATCATTAGCGCCCATGCGGCATCCGTCGATCCTCAAGCCGTCCTCGACCATCTCGCAGACCCCCGTATCCGCATCGTCAGCCTGACTGTGACCGAAAAGGCCTATGGGCTCGATGCCGCGAGCGGCGGTCTTGATCCCAATCATCCAGCCATAGCGCACGATCTCCAGTCGCCGGAAAGTCCCGTGGGGGCGATCGGCTATGTCGTCGAGGGCCTCGCTCGCCGCCGAAGTGCCGGAGAAAAGCCCTTCACGGTGCTCTGCTGCGACAACCTTCCGTCGAACGGCGATGTCGTGAAGCGGCTCGTTCTGGACATGGCGAGGACCCGCGATGCAGCTCTTGCGGAATGGATCGAGCAGGAGGGCGCCTTCCCCAATACGATGGTCGACCGGATCGTTCCGGCCGCAACGCAGGAAACCCGGGATCGCGCCGCAGCACTGCTCGGCGCGGAGGACCGGCTGGCGCTGGAATCGGAAGAGTTTACCCAGTGGGTGATCGAGGATCACTTCGTGTCGGGACGACCCGATTGGGAGTCAGCGGGCGCGCTCTTCGTCAAGGACGTTGCGCCCTATGAGAAGATGAAGCTGCGTCTTCTCAACGGCGCGCATTCCCTGATTGCCTATCTCGGCCAGTTGCACGGCCTCGACTATGTCCGAGACGTGATGGCCGTGCCGGCTCACGCCGCGCGGGTGCGCCGTCACATGGAGGCCGCGGCGAAAACCCTTGATCCCGTTCCCGGCATCGAGATCAGCGGCTATATCGAGCAATTGCTTACGCGTTTCGCAAGCCCTGCAATCGCCCATCGGACAGCGCAGATTGCGATGGACGGGACCCAGAAAATGCCGCAGCGCATCTTTGCGCCGACCGTGGACATGCTTTCGGCTGGCGGCGAGATTACAAGTTTCGCCTTTGTGACGGCCCTCTGGCTGACCTTCATCTTGCGGCAGGACAGTCTCAACGACCCCCGCGCGGCCGAGCTGCTCGCGGCAGCCCAGGGGGCTGGAAATAAAGGCGATCCGCTTTTGCCTTTCCTCGATCTGCCGGGTCTCTTTCCCGCTGTGTTGAAGGACAATCCGTTGTGGCAATCCGCCGTGCGCGACGAGATGACAGCCATTGCGACCGAGTTGAACCGCTAGTTCCCATAGAAGCGCGGCGCGATCAGCGGGCATGAGAGGATTTTCCATGAAGAAGAGCATCCATTCCTATGCCTGGATCAAGGTTTGGACCCCCAAGGCAGCGGGAGATGTGGCGCCCAAGGCAGCAGCAAAGGGGTTCAACCACGTCGTCATCCCGATGCGCGATCATTCGACGATCCATCCAGCGGACATCGCACGAATTTTCGGGTCGCACGATCTGACGCCTGTCGCCACAGCCACCCAGATTGCCGATGCCGACATCTCCAGCCTCGATCCTGAGATCCGCAGGCGTGGCATGGACCGGCACCGGGCCTCGCTGAGGCTCGCCCGTGACATGGGTGCCTATCACATGGGAGGGATCATCTACGGCCTCTTTGGCAAGGCGGGGAACGCCGCGACCGATGAGAACCGTAAAGCCGCCGCCGAGGCGCTCGCCATCCTGGCAGCGGAAGCAAAGACCATGGGCGTGCGCCTCGCGATGGAAATCCTCAATCGCTACGAGACCAGCATGTTCAATACGGTGGCCGACGCCGTGGCCTTCCTGAAAATGAGCAGTTCGGACAATCTGTTCCTCCATCTCGACACGTTTCATATGAACATGGAAGAAACGGACATGATGGCGGCGCTGAAGCGCGCCCTGCCCTACCTGAAATACTTCGAACTGGACCAGAACGACCGCGGTCTTCTGGATCGCGGCGCGATCGATTTCGGACCGATGCTGCGTTTCCTAAAGGAGAATGATTACAGCGAAATCATCGGCGCCGAAGCGTTTTCGAGCGCCGTCAGCGGACCGGATGTCGCACGGGGCGTCTCGGCCTGGCGCCCGCTGTTTTCGAACGGCGACGAGGTCGCCGATAGCGCCAACGCGGTGTAAGACCGGTATTCGGGTCTTCCGCTTGAAGCCCTCCTCAATGGATCAGCCGGAATAATCCACCCTGCCTGGCAATGCGAGAGATAGGGGTCTTGACCGAGAAGAACGATTTATGACAGTTGTGTGACGCCATTCGCTCTCCGGCGCTCACCCCTAGGCTGTCCCATCTTGCCCCTCGACATTGTCCTTCTCGTTCTCTTCGGCGCACTGCTGCACGCGACCTGGAACGCCATCATCAAGGCCGGGACGGATAAGTCGCTGGACGCCAGCCTGATATCGGCCGGCGGAGCAATCACGGCGCTACCGTTCCTGCCGCTCCTGCCATTGCCCCAGCCGGCAGCCTGGTGGTTCATCGCAGCATCTGCCATCCTGCAATTTGCTTATTTTCAGCTGGTTGCCGGAGCCTACAGGGCAGGCGATATCGGCCTTGTCTATCCGTTGATGCGCGGTGGCGCGCCGCTTCTCATAGCGACGACCAGCGGCCTTATACTCGGAGAAACGCTGTCCTTCGCGGCATGGGCCGGCACGTTGACGATCTGTGCCGGGATTCTGACCCTCGCCTTTGAGGCACGGAATGGCAGCCGACACGCAATAATGCTGGCGCTGGTCAATGCCTGTGTGATCGCATCCTATACCTATGTCGACGGCGTCGGCGCCCGACTGTCGGGCAACGCCATCTCCTATACGCTGTGGATGTCGCTGCTGCCGCCAATCCTGCTGTTCGCCTGGGCGTTCTCGCGGCGCGGCACGCTCGCTGTCGCGCAACATGTCCGTCGCAACTGGTGGCGCGGTCTGATCGGCGGGGCCGGATCGATAGCCTCCTATGGCGCCGCACTCTGGGCAATGACGAGAGCGCCGGTCGCCACCGTCGCGGCATTGCGCGAGACGGCGATTGTCTTTGCGTTGATCATCTCGGTCACGGTCCTGAAGGAAAAGGCAACGCTGACGCGCTGCATTGCGGCCATCATCATCGCTCTCGGCGTATTGTTGTTGAAGATCGCCTAAAGCCGGGCGCCGTCTACAACCGGCAAAGCAGGTCTACCGGGCCTGGTGATCGAAGAGCGCGATCACGATATCGAAAAGGTTCTTCAGGGGCTTGGATATCCAGCCGAAATTCGCTCTCGTACATTTTTGCGTGTCGGGATCGCCTGCATAAACATGCGACAATCCCAAACCGCCAACGCGAGAGATCGCCCGCAAAACCATGACAGTGGCTATGAAAATCAGATAGGCGGATTTTGCCTGTCTGAGACAAGCTAGGATCGTTGGCGAACATGGAGGTCAATGTCGTGCCGATGCTATTGATATATTGATGCATTAGTGCTTTAGTCCCGCTCAACAAGCGTGGACACGCCGATGTTGGGAGGATTCTATGGAAAATAAAGGAACTGCGGCCGCCGAGCCGTCCGCCAATATGATGCGCAGGGTTGCGATTGCCTCGTGCATCGGCACCACAGTCGAATGGTACGATTTCTTTATCTATGCCACCGCTTCGGCGCTGGTCTTCAACAAGCTCTTCTTTCCGAGCTTCGATCCGCTGGTCGGATCGCTTGTCGCGCTGGCAACCTATGCCGCGGGATTCTTCGTTCGTCCGATCGGCGGCTTACTGTTCGGCTATCTCGGAGACCGCTACGGCCGCAAGAGCGCGTTGGTCACGACGCTTCTGATTGTCGGTATCGCCACCTTCATCATCGGCCTCATGCCGACCTATGACAATATCGGCATCGCCGCGCCGCTCATCCTGCTCTTCATCCGCATGCTGCACGGTTTCGGCATCGGCGGTGAGCAGGGCAACGCCATTCTCATCATGTGCGAGCATGCGCCACCGAAGAAGCGTGGCTTCTTCGGCTCCTGGGTGCAGATGGGCGCGCCCGCTGGCTTCATCCTGCCGCTCGGGATCTTCGCCGTCTTGACCAGCCTTCTTTCGCCACAGGCCTTTCTCAGCTGGGGCTGGCGTATTCCCTTCCTGCTCAGCGTCGTGCTCGTCGGCGTAGGCCTCTATATCCGCCTGTCGCTGACGGAATCACCGCTCTTTCTCGAGATGCGCAAGCGCCGCGCCGACGACGCGCATCCGCTGCTGGAAATCCTGTGCAAATATCCGCGTTTCCTCATCCTCGGCTGCGGAAGCAAGTTCGCGGAAAGCGTTGCCTTCACCAGCTTTGCAGTGCTGGTGACAGCCTATGCGACCAGCCGCGGTGTGTCTCGTCCAGTCATGACCTCGGCTTCTCTCGTCGCGATCGTGCTCGAACTGGTCAGCATGCCGCTCTTCGGCGCGCTCTCCGATCGCATCGGACGCAAGCCGGTCTATATATTCGGCGCGGCCATGGTGTTGCTGTCTGCCTTTCCGGCTTTCGCGCTGATCTATTAACGTATGGACAGCTACATCTGGGTTGGCCTTGCAGCCGCGCTCGCCCTTGGCCATAGCGCCATGTATGGGCCGCAGGCCGCCTATTATTCGGAGTTCTTCCCGACCCAGATCCGGGCGAGCGGCGTTTCCTTCATCCAGCAGATCGGCGCCTTGATCGGCTCGGTCGGCACGCTTGCGGCTGGCTGGCTCCTGGAAATCGCCAATGGTGCGCCCTGGGCCCTCGCAGCCTATATCGGCCTTGGCTGCATCATCACCATCGCCTGCACGGCGGCGTTGCCGGAAACCGCTCCGCGCCTGGGCAGGTGGAAGGATCTCATCGGCGAGTTATCCGGCGGTGCTGTCATTCGCGGCGAGGCCGGCCTGGGTACGAACGGCATGGGTACGAACGGCATGGGTACGACCAACTTGGGTACGAAATGACGATCGCATTCGACGTTTTCTCCGACCGCTGGGCGCATCTCGGCGAGAGCCCGATCTGGTCGGAGAGCGGCAATTGCATCTGGTGGGTCGATACCGACGGATGCCGCCTCCTGCGAACCGATGCCGCAACGGGCCAGACGGAGGTCTGGGATGCGCCGGAGGCGGTCGGCTGCATCACATTGCGGGCGGACGGGATGCTGGTGGCGGGTCTCGCCACCGGCATTTTCCTGTTCGATCCCGTCTCCGGGCAATTCGAACTGGTCTGTTCGCCGGAAAGCCGAAACGATGTGCGGTTCAACGATGGCGCTCTCGACCCCGCCGGCCGGTTCTGGGCCGGCACGATACATCGTGAGATCACGGAGCCTGCCGGCGCAATCTTCTGCATCGAGCCGGATTTTGGCCATCGCCGGATCTTCGATCATTTCTGGACGCCGAACGGGATCGCCTTCGATCAGAAGCGAAACCGGATGTATTTTTCCGATTCCCATCCCACCGTTCAGACCATCTGGGTCTGCGACTATGACGTGTCGACCGGCACGCCCTCCAATCGACGGGTCTTTGCGACGACGCATGCGCTGGAGGGGCGGCCGGACGGAGCATTCATCGACGAGGACGGCGTCTACTGGATCGCCGGCGTCGGCGGCGCACAGCTTCTGCGCTTTGCGCCATCAGGCGAGGCGCTGGAGCCGATTTCCGTTCCGGTCAGCCACCCGACCAAGATCGTCATGAACCGGAAGAACCCGCGCTCGGTCTTCGTCACCACGCGCCGGATGGCCGGCGACGATGAAACCCATCCTTCCGGGCATCTGCTGCGTGGCACCCTGCCCTGACCGGTACGGTCAGCGGCTGACATAATCGGGGTATTGCTCGCAGATAAGATCGATGATCGAGAGCGTGCCGGACAGGTGCTTGCGCATGGCGCCAACCGCCTTTTCGGGATCTCCGGAGCGCACGGCATCGATGATGGCGCGATGATCGGCAAGCACCGCCTCCATCTTGCCCGGCATCGGCAGGTTCAGCCGCCGCAGCCTGTCGAGATGCACGCTTTGTCGGCGCACCGTGGTCCAGAGGCCGAGAATGCCGACACGCTCGAACAGGGTGCGGTGAAAATCCTTGTCCAATAAATCGAAGACGTCATATCTTTCCGGAGCGAGTTCCTGCTCCTGCCGCAGGAGCACGCGCTGGAGGGCGGCTGCCGTCTCCTCGGGACTTTCCGACGTCAGCCGACGAATCGCTTCCAACTCGATCGAAAGGCGCAGGAAATGCGCCTGGACGGAGTGACCGATATCGATCTTGGCAACCACGGTGGCATATTGAGGATAAACCTCGACAAGCCCCTCCTCTTCGAGGCGAATCAGCGCATCGCGCACCGGCGTCTGGCTGACATTGAATTCGCTTTGCAGCGAAATGCGCGAGAGGATCGTAGACGGCGGCATATCCATCGAAAGGATGCGGGAACGCAGGATTTCCAGAATTTGCGGCGCGACTTGCCGCGTGCGGTCCAGGGCGAATTCCTTCCGGTTTACTTTCACGCGCAGCCATCCTTCAAAAACGTTGGCATCATTAAACATAATTTATGGCTTGATGCACTGATGCATTAGTGCTTTAGTTGATCATCAAAACCCGCCGGATGGAAATCAAGGCGTGTTTTCGTTTCTCATCGTTCGAATACAGGGCCTGAACAGAATGAATGCCAGGAAGATACCGGCGCAATTGCGCAGCGCCAGATGGTTTGCGCCCGACGACCTCAGAAGCTCCGGCCACCGCTCGCGCACCATGCAGATGGGCTACGCGCCGGAAGAATGGACCGGCAAGCCGGTTATCGCCATTCTGAACACCTGGTCGGACGCCAATCCCTGCCATGCGCATTTCAAGCATCGCGTCGAGGATGTGAAGCGCGGCATCCTCCAGGCAGGCGGCTTCCCGCTGGAGCTGCCGGCGTTGTCGCTTTCGGAAAGCTACGTCAAACCGACGACCATGCTCTACCGCAACATGCTCGCCATGGAGGCGGAAGAGCTGTTGCGCTCGCATCCGGTCGATGGCGCCGTGCTGATGGGCGGCTGCGACAAGACCACGCCTGGTCTCGTGATGGGCGCGATCAGCATGGGATTGCCGATGATTTATCTGCCGGCCGGTCCGATGCTGCGCGGCAATTATCGCGGCGAATATCTGGGCTCGGGCTCAGACGCCTGGAAATTCTGGGACGAGCGCCGCGCCGGCACGATTTCTGCCACCGAATGGGTCGAAGTCGAGGCCGGCATCGCCCGCTCCTATGGCCATTGCATGACCATGGGCACGGCAAGCACGATGACGGCAATCGCCGAAGCGCTCGGCCTGACGCTGCCGGGCGCGAGTTCCATCCCTGCTGCCGATTCGAACCATATCCGCATGTCCTCTGCCGTCGGCCGCCGCGCCGTCGAGATGGTCTGGGAGGATCTCGTTCCCTCGAAGGTGGTGACGGCTGCCGCCGTCAATAACGCGGTCGCAGTCGCCATGGCGACGGGCTGTTCCACCAATGCCGTCGTTCACCTGATCGCCATGGCACGCCGCGCCGGCATCGAGCTGACGCTCGACGACCTCGACCACGCCGGGCGCACGACGCCGGTGCTTGCCAACATCCGCCCGACCGGAAAGACCTATCTGATGGAGGACTTCTACTATGCGGGCGGCTTGCGCGCCTTGATGGCGAAGCTTTCTTCCAGGCTCGATCTCTCCGCCCTTACCGTTTCCGGCGTCACGCTCGGGGAAACGCTGCAAGGGGCGAAGTGCTATAACGACGATGTCATCCGGTCGCTGGACAATCCGGTCTATCACGAGGGTTCGTTGGCGGTGCTCAAGGGCAATCTTGCGCCGACGGGTGCCGTCATCAAGCCTGCGGCCTGCGATCCGCGCTTTCACAAGCATCAGGGACCTGCGCTAGTCTTCGACAGCTATCCCGACATGAAGGCTGCCGTCGATGACGAGAACCTTGATATCACGCCGGACCATGTCATGGTGCTGCGCGGCGCCGGCCCGCAGGGCGGACCGGGAATGCCGGAATGGGGCATGCTGCCAATGCCGAAAGCCCTGCTGAAGAAGGGTTATCGCGACATGCTGCGCCTTTCGGACGCGCGGATGAGCGGGACGAGTTACGGTGCCTGCATCCTGCATGTCTCTCCCGAATCCCATGTCGGCGGCCCGCTGGCATTGCTTCGGAATGGCGATATCATCCGCCTCGATCTCGATGCCCGCCGCATCGACATGCTGGTCGATGAAGATGAGCTCGCGCGCCGGCGCACGGCCTGGACAAAGCCGGCTGAGAAGACGGGACGCGGCTATGGCTGGATGTTCGGTCGCCATGTCGGGCAGGCCGATACCGGCTGCGATTTCGATTTTCTGGAAACGACGTTCGGCGCTACGGCTGCCGAACCCGATATCTATTGACGGCAAAGGACAGGATCATGAGCGAATTTGTGCTGACACGTGAAACCCGCGAAAAACTGATGGGGGTAGCAACGCCGACGATCGCAACCGCCCTCTTCAAGCGCGGATTGCGCAACCAGTTCATCCAGGATGTCCGGCCGCTGTCTGCCAAGGCGCAGAATATGGTCGGGCAGGCCTTCACGCTGCGCTATATTCCGGCGCGCGAAGACTTGAATACCCTCGACGTCTTCCGCAATCCCGAGCATCCGCAGCGCGCCGCCGTCGAGAAATGCCCAGCGGGCTTCGTGCTCGTGATGGACAGCCGCAAGGATGCGCGGGCTGCCTCGGCCGGCTCGATCCTCATCTCGCGGCTGCAGGTGCGCGGTGTCGCCGGTGTCGTCACGGACGGCGGTTTCCGCGACAGTCCCGAAATCGCCAATCTCGAAATCCGTTCCTATCACAACCGGCCTTCCGCTCCGACGAACCTGACGCTTCATCAGGCGATAGAAATGAACGTGCCGATCGGCTGCGGCGATGTTGCTGTCTTTCCCGGTGACGTGATCGTCGGCGACAATGAAGGCGTCATCGTTATCCCGGCACATCTTGCCGACGAGATCGCGGCCGAGACCGTCGAGATGACGGCTTACGAAGACTTCGTCACCGAACAGGTTCTCGCTGGCGCAACGATCATCGGGCTTTATCCGGCCACGAGCGACGCGCCGCGTGCTAAATTCGCCGAGTGGCGGATGGGAAACGGTCGGTGAGGAAGGCTTGCCAAGTCAGATAGCCCGCGCGGCGCGGGCTATCTGCTCCTGTAGAACCGCGCGCAACCCTAGTGCTGCGAGATTTCGATCTCGTGCTGCAATGCCTTCAGAAAACCCTCTGCTATTCGTGACAGGGGTTCCGATGCGCGATAGATGGCGCGTGGGTAGATGGGGGCACGAGGCGTCAGCGGCCGCTGCACGGTTTCCGGAAAAACGGTAGGCATTATTGGCCTGGGGCGGATTGGAAAGAGCCTGGTCAAGCGTCTGAGTGGTTTCGAAGCCCGGATCCTCGTTCACCAGCCGTAGCCAGACGAAGTGTGCGGCAGGAATAACAACACCACCTATGTCGTTGTCGATACGCTCCTCCGGCAAAGCGACTATGTGACCCTGCATGCCCCCTCAGGTCGCAAACACGGTTTCTCATCGATAGGGAGAGGCTCGCGCGCATGAAATCAACCGCCATCCTCACTAACGCGGCCCGTGGCGGTCTCGTCGAGGACGCCGATCTTGTGAACGCGTTAAAGAGCGGAACGATCGCCGGAGCGGGACTGGACGTATTCATCAGTGAAAGCGACCCGACCTTCAAAGAGATTTCGAGCGAACTTATCGCTTTGCCCAACGTCATCGCAACACCACATGCTGCGGCCTCCTCCCGCGAGGGGCCCGCCCGCGCCAACATGATCGCTGCGCAGTCGGTGGTTGCAATACTGAACGGTCAATCCCCGCCACCGGCCTGCATCGTGACCGACGGTCGATCGCGATAGGGCTGAGGCCAACCGAGGGCATCGTCAAGATGCTCACAGCGTCTGGCGGTCCTTCGGACGCCAATACGCGCTGCCGTCGACTTGGATCAAATCCGACTTCAGTGCAGCGATTTCTGTTTGGAAGAAGCGGGCTTTGTCGGTTTGGCAGTTGCGGTCGCAGCGGCGCTTTTCTTTGCAGGCTTTGCCGGCTCTTCCTTCGCTCGTGTCTTGCGCGCGCGGCCTGAGGCAGCTCCTGCATCCTTTGCCTTATGCTCGGATGCGTGCTCGGCAGCGACTTCTTCGAACGCTTTGAGCCAGTGGCGAAGATCCGCTCCATGTGGGCGGCCTTCCTGCTCCCATATCTGATAGGCTCTCTGTTTGATGCGCTCTTCCCTGTCGGATGACATTTTGCCTTCTCCCCTGTGTTGCTTCGGTGAAAGGTAGGGCGCCAATGATAGGGTCAAGGATAGCTTGTTAACTTTCGTCGAGAAGAATGGCGGCTGATTCGCATTCGGAGACCGCTGATTTTGTTGACATTTTTTCCACTTCACCGGCGCAGGCAGGAAGTCATCCGCTGCGCTGACGCGTTGGACGCTATTCATGGCGAGGCGGCCAACGCATTTTGGAAGGCCGAGATGCGCTCGCTCGCCGGCCTTCTCAAAGCGGCTGGAGCCGACGACGCCGAAATTTCCAGCCAGATCTTCGAATTTAACGCTGCCGTACAGGAGGAGCTTCAAAGCCGTTCGCTTGCCGCTCTGCACCTTGCGCCACAAGCAGGCTAGGTATCGCTACGGCAGTCTTGGCGCAGGCCGGCGCTCTTGTGATTGCTCCCAATTGGGCGGCCGAAAGACTTAGCTTTCGGCTGCCCCGCTCGTTCAACGCAGCGCCAATGTATTCGGCGGCCGGCGACATTTCGCAAAGACATCCAAATCGGAATCGTAGACCTTGGTTGCGATGTCCATAAGACCGAGAACGCTGTGGAAGATGTTATCGTGCGAATGGCCCTCGCCTGCACCCTTCGCGACACAGGCCATGTCGAATCCGGCTGATTTGGCAAGATCGTCAGCCACCCAGACGAGGAACGGCACATGCGTTTGCTGTGTCGGGGCGATCAGATACGGCGTCCCGTGGAGATAAATCCCGTTTTCGCCGAGTGACTCCCCGTGATCAGAGAAATAGACGACGGCTCCAGAGATAGACGCGGAGCGCTGCTTCAACTTGTCGATGACGGTTGAAACGACGTGATCGGTGTAGAGGATCGTGTTGTCATAGGCGTTGGTGATCTCTTCCGGCGAGCAGCTGCCGAAATCATTAGCGCGGCAATCCGGTGTAAAGTGCCTGAATTCTTCGGGATAGCGCTGATAGTAGGCCGGGCCATGACTGCCGAGCTGATGCAGCACAAGGACGCTGTCACCTTTGACATGGTCAAGCCAACTGTCGACCTTGTCCAACAAGATGCCATCAAGGCATTCGCCATCCTTGCAGAAGCGAGGATCGGCCGAGGTAGGCAGGTAAGTGTAGGATACGCGATCCGTCACGTGATAGCTGCCGGTATCATTGTCGAGCCAGGTGACATCGACCTTTCCGTGGGTCAGCACATCCAGCAGATTTTCGGTTTGCAGACCTTTCAGATGCGTATATTGCGCTCGCGTATAGACGGAAAACAGGCATGGGATTGAGGTTGCTGTTGCTGTGCCGCAGCTGGTTGTCTGGGGAAAGTAAACGACATTCTGTTTTGCGAGCTCCGGATTGGTCATCTTGTCGTAGCCGCCGAGCGAGAAATCCTGCGCACGAGCGGTCTCGCCGGCAACGATGATCGTCACACGGGGCTTGGCGTTGCCGGCTCGCCCCACCTTGTGCGCATCAGTGCCCAGAGGCTGGGCAGCGATGTCAGAGTCACGTTGCGAGTCGATCGTATAGCGAACCGCGCTGGCGACAGGCATAATCGGATTGAGGGTATCCATCAGGTCGCGATGGGCGCGACCGATGCCTGCAAAGGTCTTGTAGTAGCTGCTGCCCGCCACCAGGAAAACCGCCACACATGAACAAATGACCGCCGTGTTGTAGGCGAGCTTTTTCCAAACGGTTCGATGCTTGATCCGTACCCAAACAATCAGCAGAGCGGGGATCGCGCCCGTCAGCAGAACGTGGATGGCGAAGCGCGTCGTAATCAGGTGGCCGGCTTCAGCTCCTGTTGACACCGCCGCATTGCGGATCATTTCCTTATCGATGACCACGCCGAACTGGTCGTTGAACCAGGAAGAGATGGATGCAACGAATATGAAGAAGATCAGTACCGGCTTTGTGAGATACTTCGCCGAAAACATTGTCAGAAGTGCCATGGTCGTTGCAGCAATCCCGACCACGAAGGCGCCAAAAGCAGCCTGTTCGGTGACGAAATAACCATAGGCCCTGACCCAGAAGGTCTGGTTTGTCACAAGAAGTATATAAAGTGTGACTATAAGGCAGAGTGTAACACTGCCGATTGCAGGCCGTGCGTATCGCGCGCGCGGGTGATTGGTTTGATTGCTCAATGCGATTTTCTCCAAGCCCTGCCTGGTCAGAGCAGAGCGCAACACCGCAGGCCGCGGGATCGAATATTCCGTCGGTCAGTTAAACGCACATCGCTAGTGCCCTTTCCTGACAGTAACCTGAATTGTGAATTTCTGAAACGCGACGTCCGCGTCCGCCATCGGTCATTCACTGACAAATTCGGGCGATCTTTAGGCGTCCGTCAGATTTGTCGGATTATAAATATGCGTTCGGAAAGGGCTTGGGCGCATCTCTTGTTGGTCGAAGGCTTGAAAGATCCGCTCTACTTCCGCCGCAGTGCTGGGCTAAAAGCGTCGAAGGCGGCCAGCACTCCTGCGAATATCACGAGCGATAAGAGCCAACCGAGAACCGCATCAGACAGATAATGTGCGCCTGTCATGACGCGCATCGCAGGCATCGCAACGGATATGATTGCAAGCGGGATTCCCAGCGGCAGACGCCAGCGCGGCGGCAGCAAGAATACCAGGCAAAGGAGCCATCCGCCGGATGAGGCCTCTCCGGAAACAAAGGAGCAGTTCTGCAGACATTTGCCGGCAAACGATCCAGCCTGAACAAAATCGAGAGCGCCACCGAAGAGGTCGGTGTCGCGGGGACGTGGCCTGCCTGAAAATTCCTTGAGGAACAGATTGACGATCAGTCCACATCCAAGTGCAAGGGATGTCAAAGCGACGATACTCTGTTCAGCCTCCCGTGTCCGCCAGCGCGATCCTAAGCGCCGCCACGATACCAGCGGGATAGCGATTAGAACCGCGACCGCCACATATGGCAGGATGAGCGTGATCGAGCGCAGGGAAACGAACAGCAGGTTTCTGTCGTAGGCGAAAACGCCACAGGTATCGCCGATCTCTTTTGCCCTGTGACAGAGGCCGTTGCTGAAGAAGTAGCGAGCAACCGCGATATCGATCGCCGGAGCCCTGTTGAAAATGAGCAGCAGCGCCCACCAAATCACGAACAGCGCGACAAAAGAAAAGAGAGGTTGGCTGTATGGCAGCGATCTCTTCGATGCGGAAGCGTATTCATGCATTTGTTCAAAGCCTGCTGCAACTGGACACAAACCGATCGCCGGAAAAGTGGGGATCCAGCACTGAGTGCTTTAGATTTGCTGGCTGACGGCAGCCTGAAAAACAGAAATGAAAACGCTGTTTTTCCAGCACCGTCGTTAGTTCGATCATGCGAAACGTAATCCAAGGGAAGCCTCGTGCGGGAGGTGCTGAATATTACGGGTCGATCCTGAACGCTCCTCTGTCGCAGGCGTCTTCAGGTCGGGTGACGATCGTGGATGCACATTGCTTCGGGCTTGATGTGTTCCTGTGGAGGAGGAGAATTGTCCACGTTTTCACCGCCTATGGTTCGAAAGGGGGCTGGATGTCCCTCGATGTGCAATCGTCGACCAGATTGAGGGTTGTTGTTCGGATCGTGCAATCCTGCCGGTATGCGCGCGCAGGTCTTTAGCACCGACTGACGGCGCGTCGGCATTTGGCGCCAGATTGCCGTCAGGGATACAAGGTGCGCGATCTTTCTCGGCTTTGGCCCGCATGAGCGCGTTGAGCATCGGTCCCAGGGAAAATTCCCGCCGCTCGGCTTTTCGAGTGAGGTCGCACAGATAGCCTCCGGGCGAATTAATCTGATCAGCTCTCTCAAGCATGCATGCGATGATAACGGCTGTACCTTTCGGGCCTATCACTTCGCAGGCTCGATGGTAGGCGCCTTCGCCGATAGCAAACATCTTCTGGACGATAGACGAGGCTCTCAAGAGATCGTTCCAGGTCGATATCGTGCCGGCTGGGCCGTAGAATGCGATCTCCGGGCACGCCTTCAGCACGACGTTCAGCGGAGCGTCATGCTGATTGGGTGTTACTAACGATGAGATGCTGGTTTTCTCGGCGTCGCGATCGGCGATGGCTTCAGATTCAGTTTTAGAATTAATATCTGAATTCTGTATATGCCCGCCATTCTGGTGCTCAATGGCGACCATCTTTTCTGTTTTTGCGAATGTTTTAAGGTAGTTAACGATTGTTTGACGCAGATTGTCGAGTTCGGAGAGAACTCGCTCGATTTCCTGCTGTGAGGCAGAGCGAGGCAGGCATAGCGAAATGGAGTCGAACTGCGCTTGTACGTCAGCCCAGTCGCCGGGGACCTCGGCTTCTTCGGCGGCTTCGATAAGTTTTGCGATGTCGCGACGGCAAAGGGAAAGTTGCTCCTTCAGCCATCTGAGCTGCTGGCGTTCGGCGATGCATTCTGCTGCCAGACGCTCGATCTCCTCGCTACGGGCGAGCAGCGGCGCCAGGTTGAAACCGAAAGCCTCGCGTGCATCTCCAGCCCGGCCCTTCCGGGCATAGCGTTTGCCGTTTGGGCTGTCTTTGCGAATGATCAGACCAGCCTCGACAAGGGCTGCCAGATGCCGACGCAAGGTGGTGCCTGCCATGCCGTGTGTTCTCATCGAGAGCTGGGCATTGGAGGGGAAAACCACGAGGCTGTTATCCTCACCAAGTTCGGTCTTCGGATAAAAGCTTAGGAGCGCATTGAGGACCGCAAGAGTACGATCGGAGACGCCCAGCGGGCCTCTGGCCTCATAGATGGTCCGGAACAGTTTCCACTTATCGATAGTCTTTCGCGAATCAATTTCGGTTGCCTCAAGCTGAGTTGACAGCATGGCAAGCGTCATTGACCGCCGCCCAAAGGGCGTCGTCACAGCGACAGATTGCATCATTTTTACCTTTTCCAAGGCAAAAGAAATCCGCTCACCGAAATCGGTGCCAAGACGCTTGACAGTGATTCGAGGAAGTGTAATTCTCAGATTGTCCAGATATGAGAAAGGCTTCCTTACGGCAACGTTTGGGGGCTTTTTTCTTTTGCGGCCTAGTCTCCTGCTTTCAGTTTGTCGGTCCGGTATGCTTGGTAAAGCTCATCCAAGCGGCTGGAAATGAAGTCGCCGAAGTCAGGCGCAGCGGCCGTCTTCAAGGCGAGTGTGAATGTGTTGGCCGAGGCCTTGATGGTCGCGCGGATCTGATCTCCGGTTTTAGGCTTCCACTCATATTCAGTGATATCAGTCGTGCGAAGTTTCCGCGTGAGTTCCGCGAAAACCATCTCGAAGCGCTGATCGGAATCGAGCTTCTGGAAACTCTCGGTCACCATGAGCTTCTGCAGCTTTGCCAGGGTATTGCCGGTGATGACCTGGGCAAGCGCCAGCCATTTGCGTCTCCCGATACCGGGCGCAATACCGACGGCCTTGATGATTTCGGCGGGCACAGCTTTCGCGACTGAGATGAGCTTGGAAAGTTCCGTCTTGTCAGTCGAGAGCGCCTTCATGATGACCGCGCGCTCAAAGCCACTATTTTCTAGGTTCTCTGCAAAGACTGCACGCTCAACGTAGGAGAGGTTCCTTCGCGCCGAATTCTCGATGCCCTGCGCAATGACAACGTCTGTGTCGTCCAGCTTCCGGATAATGGCCTGGACTTTGCGACCCAACAGCTTGACTGCTTGCAGGCGCCGGTGGCCGTAGGCGATCTGGTACCTGCCCTCCACCGTCGGATGATTGCGAACAAGGATCGGCACCTCTTGCCCGTTCTCCGAAATGGATTGAACAAGCTCGTCTTCCATATCAAGCGGCGCATCGACCAGGCGATCGCGGATGAACGAGATGTCGACAAGATCGGGATCCAGTTCGACGACACGCTCGCCGGAGAGCAATGCTTCCTGCATTGCCCTCGTCTCTTCCTCCATTCGTCCCAGCGTCAGGGCCATGGAACGCACCGGCCCTGCGGGTCCGCGTACAGCCGCGTCTTCGTAGTTGGCCGCGGCCAACTCCTGTGCGGTGTCATCGAAGAGACCTTTCAGCCGATCACGTCTGCTCATGTTCTACCCCACGCTTTGTGAAGCCCCGCGAGGACCTCACCATTCGCTGCATTGACTGACTCGAGCGCCCGGTCATAGGTCGAGCGCCGTACCTGGCCTCTTTCGATTTCGTAAAGCGTCTGCTTGGTCAGGCCGGCGTCAGCGATTGCAGTCGATTTGAGGATTGTTGCCGTCAACACATCCTCGCCGAACAGACTGCGCAGCAGGGCAACGATCTGCGACTGCGGCGCATCGAACGGCTCATGCCTAGTCACGACATATTTAATGAAGTCGTGCCGGAGATCGCCGCCTGCATTGCGAACCACCGAGAGCAGATCAGCGGTCATCAAGAGGAACTGCGACATCGAGGCCACGTCCACCATCTGGGGATGAATGGTGATCAGAAGCGATGTCGCCGCGCAAACTGCACCGAGCGTCAGATATCCAAGCTGAGGAGGGCAGTCGATGACGACGACGTCATAGTCTGACTCGACTTCGTTGATGGCCACTCCAACACGGTTGAAAAACATCTCGCCGCTCGAATGCCGGCGATCACTCAGGGCTCTTGGCGTCTCATGCTCGAACTCCATGAGCTCGAGATTGCCTGCCACAAGATCCAATCCATCAATGTAGGTCTTGCGGATGATCTCGCGCAGCGGCTTACGGTTCTCGTCATACCGGATGGCGCCATAAAGGGTGTCGCCTTCCGCAAGATCGAACTCCGGCTGCAGTCCGAGCATCGACGACAGCGACGCCTGCGGATCGAGATCCACGGCGAGCACACGATAACCGTTCAGAGCAAGATACTGAGCCAGGTAAAGAGTTGTCGTCGTCTTTGCAGAACCGCCCTTGAAATTGGTGACGGCGATGGTCTGCAGCTTTTCCCCCGGCCGCCGCCAGGGCAGATAGGCAAGCGCATCCTTGGGCTTCAACTTTGCCATATGCTGGCGAAGTTCATTGATCTGCGCCAGAGTGTAGGACCGGCGACCGGTGGCAGAAACGTCCGGAGAGGGGCCTTTGCCATCCAGAGAGAGCTGCCTCAGATAGCCGTCGGAGACACCAATCATCTGCGCGGCTTCTCCGGACGTGAACGTCCGAAGCGTCTTCTGAGATAAGGGCGGGAAAAGCTTGTCACGCAAAAGCTTCAGCTGCCGAGACAACTGATTTGCGTGTCGTTCAATTCGCACGTCCGTCGTGGATACGCTTAAGCTGTCCAAAACACTCGATCCTTTTTGATGCGCTTTTTTGTCAGCGTACTGTCAAAAAGCGTATCGAAAATGACACGATTCGGGATTGGCAGCAATATTAGCTATTAAGACGCGAAATTACGCACTCACCGAGCTCTGCTGCGGGACAGCAAGCCTCTTGAAATGCGCAAATGGTTTCTGCAAACAGAGCTCGGAAATGAGGATCTGAAAAAATGAAACAGCTTTACGTCATCGGTATTGGTACGGGTAATCCAGACCACATGACCGTGCAGGCAATCGCCGCGCTGAACAAGGCCGATGTCGTGTTTATCCCCAGGAAAGGCGAGGCCAAAAATGGGCTGGCACAGGTGCGCAGAGAGATCTGTGCTCGCTTCATAACAGGCGAGCAGACGGAGATCGTTGAATACGATCTGCCTGAACGACAGACCGTCGGGCGGGGATATAGCGGCAGCGTTGACGAGTGGCATGCCGATATATCTTTGCTTTATGAGGAATTTCTAAAAAATAGTTTGAGTGAAAACCAGTCTGGCGCGTTTCTGGTGTGGGGCGATCCTGGCCTCTACGACAGCACAATTCGCATTCTTGAGCGAGTGAGAGGGCGCGGCAATGTCGCCTTTGATTATGAGGTCATTCCCGGCATCACCAGCATTCAGGCGTTGACGGCCAGCCATCGAATTCCGCTCAATCTCGTCGGCAAGCCGGTTCAGATTACTACAGGGCGGCGTCTCTCCGAGAGCTTTCCAGGTCTTGTCGAAACGGCAGTGGTTATGCTCGATGGCGAAGAGGCCTTCAGCAAGATCGATGATCCGGATGCCTATATCTATTGGGGCGCCTATCTCGGCACGGAAGACGAGATCATCCTGTCGGGGAAAGTTGTCGATATTGCCGATCGCATTCGCGAGATGCGCCGAGAGGCTCGCGAGCGGCATGGGTGGATCATGGATATCTACCTCCTGCGCAAAGGCCGCGACTTCGAGGACTAGGCGCTTTCCCTCAAAATATTTGCCTGCGCGACAGGATCATGTAAGGACGTTCCGAGGAAGGATGTTCACATGGTCGTCAACGCCGGACCAATGACCGAAGAAGCCGAGCACAATGCAGATCAGCGTGATCCCGCTCGGCTTATCCCGTCGTCCGTCCAATCCCCCTCCTCTGTGCGCGGCGCCTGTCCTTCTTTGGCGGCACCGATGCATACAGGTGACGGATTGCTCGTGCGGTTCCGTCCATCAGACCCTGCGCTGAGTATCCAACAGATCCGGCAGCTGGCCGAAGCCGCGGCATGTCACGGCAACGGGTTGCTCGAGATCACGTCCCGGGGCAGCCTTCAAATTCGCGGGCTGCGTGAAGAGACCCTATCGGCGCTTGAGGCGGATATCGCCGCTGCCGGCATTGTCCCAGATTCAGGAATTGTAATTGAGATCCCATCTCTATCTGGGCTCGATCCGACAGAACTAAGCAGTGCGGGTGTGATGGCGGAGAACCTCAAAAGGGCAATCGCCGGCATGCCGTTGCCAGCTCTCGCACCAAAGCTTTCCATTGTCATTGATGGACGCGACCGGATCGGTCTTGGCTCGCTGCCGGCGGATATTCGCTTGACGGCGACGAGAAGGGAAGGTGGAGACCCCGAATGGATTGTTGCTGTCGGCGGCGCCAGTCGGATGGACCGCAGGCTTGCGATCCTCCCGAACGAAAGGGCGATTTCCGCGACGGTGGAAATTCTTCGGTTACTAGCGGAAATCGGTCCTCGCGCGCGTGGACGTGATCTTTCCATCGATCGGTTGCGGCCTTCGTTCCCTGATATTGAGATGATCGAGATGACGGATCCCGGCAGGGCAGTCGCCTCGCCGATCGGTCTGCACGACCTTGGTTCGGGCAATTTGGTTTTCGGTTTGCGGCTTCCCTACGGGCAAATTCACTCTGCCGAGTTGATTGCCTTCTTGGACAGGGCGGAAGAGTGGGGCGTGTATGAGGTGCGACCGGCCCTCGAGCATTGCCTTATGCTTGTGGGAATGCGTCCGGAGGCGTTGGCCTCGGCAAAGTTGGCCGCGGCCAACTTTGGTTTTTCCATGTCCACCGACGACCCCAGAAATCATATTCATACCTGCGCAGGGACCAGGGGCTGTGCCTCGGCATTCTATGATACCAAGGCCTTCGCTGCCCGGCTCCTTACGGCATCAGGACTTTTGGATGGATCGACCAGCATCCATCTGTCCGGCTGTTCGAAAGGCTGTGCCCGCCCGGCTCGAGCCAGCCTGGCATTTGTCGGTGCGCCGATGGGCTACGGTCTTGTCGTAAATGGTTCTGCCTCCGACGCGCCCGTCGCATACATTCACGAAAACGATCTGAAATCGGCACTCGACGATCTTTCGCGTCTGGTGCTCAACGAGAAAGGTGCTGGCGAATCGGTTGATGCCTGCCTTACACGGCTTGGCAGCGACTATATCGCGAGTGCACTAAGACAGGGGTAGGAATGCCTGAATACGATTATATCCGGGAAGGCAACGCGATCTATGAGCGCTCCTTCGCGATCATTCGCGAGGAAGCCAATCTTTCGCGCTTTTCACCGGATGAGGCCGATATTGCCGTTCGGATGATCCATGCCTGCGGGTTGGTGGAAGCGGCAGCGCATTTTGCCTTTTCGCCGGACTTCGCGGCTGCTGGCCGAGACGCGTTGAATGAGGGTGCCCCTATATTCTGTGATGCGGAGATGGTGGCGCACGGCATCACTCGAGCCCGCCTTCCGGCTGCCAATGAAGTCATTTGCACATTGCGGGATCCGCGCACGCCTGAGCTTGCCGAAAGCATCGGCAATACCCGTTCCGCAGCCGCCATGGATCTCTGGCTGGATCGAATGGCCGGTTCCGTCATCGCGATCGGCAATGCTCCGACAGCCCTTTTCCGGCTTCTTGAAATGCTGCGGGATGGCGCGCCGAAGCCTGCGGCCATCATCGGCATGCCGGTCGGTTTCGTAGGTGCGGCGGAATCGAAAGATGCGCTGGCGGAAAACTCCTTTGGCGTGCCCTATGCGATTGTCAGAGGGCGACTTGGGGGAAGCGCCATTACGGCTGCGACCGTCAATGCACTGGCGAGGCCGGGACTATGAGGGTAAGCAATAACGGCCGATTGATCGGTGTCGGCACCGGCCCCGGTGATCCGGATCTTTTGACGGTCAAGGCCGTCAAGGCGTTGGAGGCAGCGGATGTTGTTGCTTATTTCGCCAAGCAGGGGCGTAGCGGCAACGGCCGTGCAGTCGTTGAGCATCTGCTTCGACCCGGCATCGTCCTCTTGCCGCTTTACTATCCTGTGACTACCGAAATTGAAAAAGACCAGGACGGTTATAAGACGCAGATAACAGCCTTCTACGATGAATCGGCCAACGCCGTCGCGCGGCATCTGGATGCCGGCCGAACGGTCGCGATCCTTAGTGAAGGCGATCCTCTTTTCTATGGCTCCTACATGCATCTGCATGTGCGGCTGGCGCATCGTTATCAGACCGACGTCATTCCCGGCATAACCGCGATGTCCGGTTGCTGGTCTCTGGCGGGCATGCCGATCGTGCAGGGAGATGACGTTCTGTCGGTATTGCCGGGAACGATGGCGGAGGTCGAACTGACGCGTCGTCTTGGCGATACCCAGGCTGCCGTCATCATGAAGGTGGGGCGGAATCTTCCGAAGATACGTCGCGCACTCGATGCGTCGGGTCGTCTCGATCAAGCGATTTACGTTGAACGTGGAACGATGCAGCACGGGGCGATGATCCGCCTTCGCGAAAGAGGTGACGACGAGGCGCCCTATTTCTCTCTCATCCTCGTTCCTGGCTGGGACGGTAGACCATGAGCGGCCGCCTCTATGTTATCGGCACCGGCCCCGGCAATCCCGAGCAAATGACGCCGGAGGCCTTGGCCGCGGTTTCGAACAGCACGGAATTTTTCGGCTACGGTCCTTATGTCGATCGCCTGTCACTCAGGCCGGATCAGCAACGCCGCATTTCCGATAATCGGGAGGAGCTCGATCGCGCAAGAGCCGCCCTGGATCGGGCGGCTTCTGAAGTGAATGTGTGTGTGGTATCGGGCGGCGATCCGGGTGTCTTTGCGATGGCCGCGGCGGTTTGCGAGGCGATCGACAACGGTCCTGCGGAGTGGCGGGATATCGATCTCGTCATCTTGCCAGGCATTACCGCCATGCTGGCCGTTGCCGCAAGAATCGGTGCGCCACTCGGCCATGATTTCTGCGCCATCTCGCTATCGGATAATCTGAAGCCTTGGGATGTGATCGAACGAAGGCTTCAATTGACGGCGAAGGCCGGCCTGGTGATCGCGCTTTACAATCCAATCAGCAAGGCCCGGCCCTGGCAGCTTGGCAAAGCCTTCGACATTCTCCGGGAGATCCTTCCTGCGCAGACGCCGGTGATCTTCGGCCGCGCCGCTGGCCGGCCGGACGAACGCATTGCTGTGACGCCGCTGGGGACAGCAGAGGCTGCCGATGCCGATATGGCAACATGCGTTATCATCGGCTCGGCAGAGACGCGTATCATCAGCCGCGACGGAAAACCCGACCTGGTCTATACGCCGCGCTTCACTGCCGGAGAAACGAAGTGAGCGATATGGGCAAGCGCCGTCTCGACCGTTTCGAACGTCAGCATGTCGGCGACTTGTGCGCGCTCGACCATGATGACGTCGATACCGAGACTACGCGCCGCCTCGATCTTCGCATAGGTGGCGCTTCCGCCGCTGTTCTTCGTGACGATGACATCGATGTCACGATCCTTCAGCAGATGCTGCTCTCTCTCAAGGGTGAATGGACCGGAGGAGAGGATGTAAGCCGCGTCGGGGACTTGCAGCGGCGGATCGACGGGATCGATGCTGCGTATCAGATAGCTATGCTGCGGGGCGCTGTTGAAATGATGGGCCTCCTGCCGCCCGATGGACAAAAACACTCGGCGCGGAGAGGAACCCAGGGCCAGAACCGCTTCCGGCATCGCGCTGACCAGATGCCAGCGATCGCCATCGACTGTGCGCCATGCCGGCCGCCGCAACGCGATTGCCGCAACATTCGCGGACTTCGCGGCAACGGCGGCGTTGGCCGATATCCTGTTGGCAAAGGGATGCGTGGCATCGACAAGCAGGTCGATAGCCTCCGTTTCCAAGTAGCTGGCAAGTCCGTCGCTGCCTCCGAAGCCACCGACGCGGACCGACCCCGGCTGGGTCAGTGGATCCATCGTGCGGCCGGCAAGGGAGAGAGTGGTATCGAGGTCTTCCCGTCCCACCAGCGCTTCAGCCAGCCGGCGGGCTTCGGTGGTGCCGCCCAGGATCAAAATGCGAGGCTTGGTCATGCCTGATCAGTCATCCGCTCAACGTTGGCTTACTGTTATCGGCATCGGCGAAGATGGTCCAGCCGGACTTGGAGATCATGCCAAGCGATTGATTGCGGAAGCGCCGCTCGTGTTCGGCGGGAAACGCCACGTCGAGCTTGCCGCATCCCTCATCCGCGGTGAAGTCCATACGTGGCTGAGCCCCATCGATCGGTCCATCGACATCATTCTTGCCAATAGAGGCAAGCCGGTTGTCGTGCTTGCTTCGGGGGATCCATTCTTTTTCGGCATCGGCGCGACCTTGTCGAGACGGGTGCCGGCGGCCGAGATGAATGTCATCCCGTCGCCCTCATCCTTCAGCCTGGCGGCGTCCCGTCTCGCCTGGCCATTGCAGGATGTGGCCATCGTTTCACTGCATGGACGGCCGATCGATCTTATCCGTCCTCATCTTTATCCAGGTCGAAAGATACTCGCGCTGACATCCGATGAGAACGGGCCAGCGGCGCTTGCAAAATTGCTGGCTGAGACAGGATTTGGCCGATCGCATCTGACCTTGCTGGAAGCATTGGGCGGTCCGCAGGAGCGGATTTCCGACCATGTTGCTAAAAGCTTCGATGGGACAGGCATCAATCCTTTGAATATCTGCGGCATCGAAGTTCTGGCGGAAGATGGGGCGCGCGTCCTGCCGCTGACATCAGGACTGGATGATGGTCTGTTCGAGCATGACGGTCAGATCACCAAACGCGAGATCAGGGCAATGACGCTGTCTGCGCTGGCACCTCGTCGAGGTGAATTGCTGTGGGATATCGGCGCCGGTTCCGGCTCGATCGGCATCGAGTGGATGCTGGCAGATCCAGCGATGCGAGCCATAGCCATCGAGGCGGCGGCCGAGCGCGTTGCCCGTATCGAGCGGAACAAGGTCGCGTTCGGTGTTCCGGGATTGGTTTTGGTCGAAGGCAAGGCACCCGACGCCTTGAACGGTTTGCCGGCTCCGGATGCGATTTTCATCGGCGGAGGCGGCAGCGAGACCGGTGTCGTCGATACTGCCATATCGGCGCTGAAAAGGGGCGGGCGTCTGGTCGCTAATGCAGTGACGACCGAAATGGAATTGATCCTGCTTGGCGAACATGGTCGCCGGGGAGGATCGCTGGTCCGGATCAATATCGCCCGGGCAGCACCCGTGGGAACAATGACAGGCTGGCGGCCGGCAATGCCGGTGACCCAATGGGTTTGGACCAAGCCGTAAGCGAAATTGAGGTTTAGAGATGACAGTGCATTTCATCGGCGCGGGGCCGGGAGCGGCTGATTTGATCACGGTGCGGGGCAGGGACCTGATCGGGAAATGCCCGGTCTGCTTGTTTGCCGGTTCGATCGTATCGCCGGAATTGCTCCAATATTGCCCACCCGGCGCGCGCATTGTCGACACGGCGCCGATGTCGCTGGACGGGATCGAAGCGGAATATCTGAAAGCTTTCGCAGCAGGGGAGGATGTTGCGCGTCTGCATTCCGGCGATCTCTCCGTCTGGAGTGCGGTCGCCGAGCAAATCAGGCGGTTGGATCGACACGGCATCGACTATACCCTGACGCCGGGCGTGCCGGCTTTTGCGGCAGCGGCGGCAGCGCTTGGTCGTGAACTGACCATCCCGGCTGTTGCCCAGAGCCTTGTGCTGACGCGGGTCTCCGGCCGAGCATCGCCCATGCCGAACAAGGAGACGCTGGAGCAATTCGGGGCGACGGGCGCCACGCTTGCAATCCATCTCGCCATTCATGCCCTTGGCGACGTGGTCAAGGACCTGACACCGCTCTACGGAGCTGATTGCCCTGTTGCGATTGTCGCAAAGGCATCCTGGGCTGACGAGCGGATCGTTCGAGGCACTTTGGCCGATATCGTGACCAAGGTCGAAGCGGACCCGATCGAGCGAACAGCAATCATCTTTGTTGGGCGATCACTGGCCGCAAGCGATTTTCGCGATAGCTCGCTCTACGACCCCGCCTATCAGCGGCGATTCAGGGGGCGGGAATAGGCGTCGATGAGTGCGCTCATTGTCCAAGCGTTTACGGGTTTATAAACCAAGCGTGGGTAAACTCAGAATTGGCCTTCAGGCTCCTCGCTCTGGCTTGTTTTTCGACATTCTGATAGTTTGAAAAAAGAATCAGTAGCGTCTTAGGCTTGAAAACGGCTGAAAATTCGCTCCCGGCAAGTTTTTGATTTTCAATTAAAATTTTATCTATCTGGAACCTATGTCGCCGTTCCTTTCCGTCATGTCGACGGCGCATTTTCTGCCCAGTTCCCCTCTTGAACACTGCCGTAATCTGACCCGCAGCCCTGTCTCCAGGGGCTGCGCAAACCCGGCGGTCTCAACGCATTTAGAGGCGCGCAGTGAGGTAGTTCATGCTCGCTTTCAATGCGCTCGCAGGGTCTTTCAACGCATGCACATCCGGTGCAAAGGGCTCGAAGGAAAGCGGGCCGACATAGCCTGCTTCCAGCAACGCCCGGATCTGTCCGACATTGTCTAGTCGATCGCGCTCGTCAACCAATACTCGATGGGGATCACCCATGTCGGAGACGGAAACTGCGGGATCGCTGACGCCGGATATGTGCACCAGCCCGGTCAAATCGGCAAAGATCGGGGTTTCGCCAGCAAGATGATGATGAAAGGTGTCGTGCACCAGCCTGAATGTCGACTGCGCTCCCATCTGTTCGATTGCGTCGGCGGCTTCCGTCTTTGAACGCAGCGAACAGATCTCGAAACCAAGAGGTTCGACAAGGCCGATGATCCCGGCTGCATCCAACATTGGTTTCAAAGCCTTCAGTGCGTCGCGCAGGTTCGCCTGCCGGACGCCATCCTCGCGCCCCGTGCCGTCGTTCTTCGGTACAAGGACCAGTGCTTTTGCGCCGCAATCGCGCGCATAGCTGATCAGGTCCGCGGCCTCCTTGGCACGGGTTTCATTCCATTCGTTAAAGCGCTGCAGTGCGTTGATCGAGATGATCGTCACGCCGTGACGGGCGGCTGCCGCCCGGATTTCAGTCGCCGATGTTCCATCAAGGATCGCATTGCCATCGAGATCGTTACGGATCTCGACGGCATCGATACCCAACGACTTTGCAGTCGCGAAAAATGTTTCGATCGGCAGCGAGGGGGCGGACATATGATTGAGCGCGAAGCGAACGGACGTCATGGCTGGGGGTCTCCTCTCAGGGGCTTGTCTGTAGCGGTGGAGGCAGGTCAGCCCATCCGCCTTTTCAAAATGCCTATCGAGAATCCTCTCGCCGATCCACGGCCCGCATTGGTCGTTCGCTATCATCGTTGATAGAAATCGAGGCGCGATGAAAGAAATCCATCATCCGCCGAGTTAGATGTTTTCGGATACGAAGATATCGAAGGGAAGGAAGGATTGGCCTGGTACGACGGCTTCGCCCCGCTCGACGCTGCCGACCATGAGGCTCATCAGTTCCTTGCAAAGCGCCGGGAGTGGGGTCCCGATCACCATCGTGACGACATCATCCGCCAATGCAGATTTGGATTCCGGGGTGAGTTCGTTGACGACGATGATCAGCTTGCCGGCAAGGTTCTCTTCTCGGATGGCGGAAATCGCGCCTTCCATTCCGCCGCCGCAAACGTAGAAGCCGACCAGATCCGGGTGCTTCTGCAGCAGATTGAGTGTTGCCTCATGGGTTATTTCGGCGGTGTCGAGATTGATCAAGGTTTCCAGAACCTCGAATTCCGGCGCATTCTCGCGAAAATAGGATCGGAAGCCGATCTCCCTGAGTTCGTGGCCATGAAAGCGGTGGCTGCCGACGAAGCAGGCGACCTTGCCCGGACGCCGCGCCGATTTGCTGATCAGCCACGCCGCCGTGCGCCCCACCTTACGATTGTTCACGCCGACATAAGCCTCGCGCACACCGGTCGCGAGGTCGGAGAGCAATGAAAAGACAGGAATTCCCTTGTCTTTCAGTTCTTCGACTGCGGCTGTGACTGCCGGATAGTCAGGCCCGACTAAGGCGACGGCCTGATTTCTTGCGGCAACGACTTTCAATTTCTCCACGATCGCCGTTGGCGTCGAGGCTGCGACGAATTCCACATGCGGCTGAATACGGGCATTGCTTACTGCCTGCGCGGCGATTTCTATCTCTCGCGCAAAAGATTGGTAAAAGGCTTGTGCGGGCTTCTGCAGGACGAAGCCTAGTCGATATTGCGGCAGGTCTTCGAATACGCGCTGCCTAAGCAGACCCACCGCATGATAGCCGATCGATTGCGCGGCATCGTAGACACGGCGGGCTGTTTCCTCACGGACCCGGTGGCGACCGTTGAGTACCCTGTCGATCGTCGCGACGCTAACGCCGGATGCCTTTGCAAGATCGGAAATGGTCGGTCGCCGCATGGTCGAATCCTGAGAGTTTCTATCAGAAATGAAACCAAGTTCTGATGTGTTTTGATAGATTATATCATTGCTGCATTGAGGCGAGGGGAAAGTCAACCTATCCTTCACGACATGGCAGAGGCGGAGCCGTCGTATCGGTGGAGGAGATTGATGACAGTGGAAGGGAACAAGCGCGACTATAGCCTGTTGGGAGCGAGCGGTCGGGCCGCAGTCGAATCCGGGCTTGCGGCAGCGGAGTGGTACCACACCGACGTCGCGCGCAAGGACATGAAGGCGCTGATGCAGCGGTCCGATGAAGCTGCCATTCGCGATACGGCAATCTGGCTTGGCAGCATGGTCGTGCTTGCGGGCCTTGGGATATATTTCTGGGGCTCGTGGATATGCATCCCCTTCTTCCTGGCCTACGGCGTGTTCTATGGCTCCGCCTCCGACAGCCGCTGGCATGAATGCGGTCACGGCACCGCTTTCAAGACGCGGTGGATGAACGATGCGGTCTATCAGATCGCCTGCTTCATGATCATGCGCAATCCCGTTACCTGGCGCTGGACCCATGCGCGCCACCACACGGATACGGTCATCGTCGGTCGCGATCCTGAAATCGCCGTCATGCGGCCACCGGATCTTTTCCGCCTAGTCCTCAATTTCTTCGGCATTCTCGATGCCGGCTATGCGATGATGGACGTGGTGCGCAACGCCTTTGGCAATGTCAGCGCTGCCGAGCGAAGCTTCATTCCTGAACAGGAACAGCCAAAGGTCGTCCGGTTCGCGCGCATCTGGTTCGCGATCTATCTCGTGACCATCGCGACCGCTCTCATGATGGGGTCTCTGCTCCCGCTGATTCTGATTGGCCTGCCGCGCCTTTACGGGGCGTGGCACCATGTTCTTACAGGCCTCCTGCAGCACGGGGGACTGGCCGACAACGTCATCGACCATCGCTTGAACAGCCGCACCGTTTATATGAATCCGGTCAGCCGCTTCATCTATTGGAACATGAACTATCACGTCGAGCATCACATGTTCCCGATGGTGCCGTACCACGCGCTGCCGAGGCTGCATGCGATGATCAAGCACGATCTGCCCGCTCCTAACCGGTCGATATGGTCCGGCTATCGCGAAATGATCCCTGCTTTTCTGCGCCAGCTTCGCGATGAGGATTATTTCCTCAAGCGCGAATTGCCGCCCACGGCCCGGCCTTACCGCGAGGAGTTCCACCAGGAACTGGCGCCAGCAGCGCAATAGACAGCAGCCAGACAATAAAATTGGGAGGACAAGATGAGCGGAAACTGGATTCAAGTCTGCGCGGCAGACGAGATCGACGAGGAGGATGTCATTCGCTTCGATCACGATGGACGCACCTTTGCGATCTATCGCAGCCCGGAGGACGATTATTTCGCGACCGATGGCCTCTGTACCCACGAGCAGGTTCACCTCGCCGATGGGCTTGTGATGGACGAGATCATCGAATGTCCCAAGCATAACGGGCGTTTCAACTATCGGACCGGCGAGGCCAAGGGCGCGCCGGTCTGCGTCAATCTCAAAACCTATCCCGTGAAGGTCGAAGCCGGTTCCGTTTTCATTTCTCTCTAGGGAGCGTGCGATGTCTCATTTCGTCATTGTCGGGGCCGGAGAATGTGGCGCACGCGCAGCCTTCGCTCTTAGAGAAAAAGGCTTCGACGGAGAGATCACGTTGCTCGGCACCGAACCGGTGGCGCCCTATGAGCGACCGCCTTTGTCCAAGGACGGACTTGCCCTCGCGCTAGAGCCAAAATCTGTCGCAACGCTGGAACGATATGACGAAGCCGGAATTGACCTGCTGACCGGCGTGACCGCGAGGACCCTTGACGCGATGGGCAAGACGATCGCGCTCTCCGATGGTCGGAATCTGGTTTACGACAAACTACTCCTGGCAACGGGCGCCAGGGCTCGGCCTTTTCCGGGCATGGAAGGCGCTGGCAAGCGCATTCGCTTGCTGCGAACGCATGCGGATGCTTGTGCTTTGTCCGAGATGTTGCGTCCGGGGCAGCATATGGCGGTCATCGGTGGTGGTTTCATCGGGCTGGAGTTCGCCGCGACTGCGCGGAAGCTTGGTGCAGATGTCACTGTCATCGAAGGTCTGCCGCGGGTGTTGATGCGTGGGGTGCCTGAGGCAATCGCCGAGGTCATTTCACAACGTCATGCGGACGGAGGTGTAGATCTGCGTTGCGGTCAAGCAATTGCATCGCTTCAGGAAGAGCCGGATAGGGCCCGCGTCCTTCTAAAGTCCGGCGAGATCATCACGGCGGATCTTGTTCTTGTCGGTATCGGCGCCATTCCCAATGCGGATCTCGCGGAGACGGCAGGCTTGAGGATAGAAAACGGCATTGCCGTCAATGAGCTTCTGGAAACATCGTCCGCCGATATCTACGCTGCCGGCGATTGCTGCTCTTTCCCGTTGGCGCTTTATGGGGGACGGCGTGTGCGGCTGGAATCCTGGCGCAATGCGCAGGAGCAGGGCGTGTTGGCCGCGGCCAACATGCTGGGAGAAAACCAAACCATCTCGGCCGTCCCTTGGTTCTGGTCGGACCAGTATGATCTGACGCTCCAGATCGCCGGCCTTGCCGATACTGCGGTGACCACATTGCGCCGAGACCTCGGCGATGGTGCCTTCCTTCTCTTCCATCTGGATGAGACCGGCCGCCTCGTCGCGGCAAGCGGCATCGGTCAGGGCAATGTCGTCGCACGCGATATTCGCCTGGCGGAAATGCTGATTGCAAAGCGCGCATGCCCATCGCCCGATGCGCTGATGGCGAGCACGGTGAAGCTGAAATCGCTTCTTGCCGCTTAATTCTATCCGATCATTCCAGAGGGACTCCGATGAAGAAGTCTAGCCGTCCAACCGTTTCCGATCTTCTTGACATGAAAGGTAAGCGACAACTGACCATGCTGCGTGTGACGACGCTTGACGAGGCCGATGCCGCCGAGCGCGCCGGCATCGACATGGTCTCCGTGCCGCCGGCTCTGCTCGGGCCTGAGTTTCGCGAGGCCGCGCCACATTGCTTTGCTGTCCCCGGGTCTCGAATATGGAGACTTCGTCACGGCCGAAGATTATCTGCGGGGTGCGTTCAAGGCTTTGAAAGCAGGTGGCGATGCGGTCTATTGCGCTGCCAGTCTGCAGACCATACGGCGCCTGCGAGACGAAGGTATTCCCGTCTGTGGTCACCTCGGGTTGATCCCGTCGAAGGCTACCTGGACCGGCGGTTTTCGTGCGGTCGGCAGAACGGTCGCCAGCGCGCTGGAAGTGTGGCGGCAGACGAAGGCGTTGGAAGAGGCGGGCGCGTTTGCCGCCGAAATCGAAGTCGTTCCTGGTGATGTCACTTCAGCCATAGCCTCACGTACCTCGATGCTGATGAATCTCGATGGGCGCCGGCAGCGGCTGTCATGCGCAATATCTCTTGGCCGAGGATGTGCTCGGCATCAACAGGGGACATTATCCCCGGCACGCGAAGGTCTACCGCAATTTGGCCGCGGAATACGACCGGCTGCAGCGGGAACGGATCGCAGCCTTCTCGGAATTCGCCGCGGACGTGAAATCCGGCGTCTACCCCGAGCGTCGGCATCTTGTCGGCATCGACGAGTCGGAGCTGAAGGCCTTTCTGCATCACTTGCACAAGGAATAGCTCTGGAATCCCGTAAAATTCTTCCGTGCGATGTGTGGAGAATGGGCCGTCGACGCGGGTGCACAAATTGACACTTATCGTGCGGGGGAGGGTGAAAGCGCCGCGATTCGACGGCGCCTTGATGCTCCGATCGATATTGTTACTCACGCAGTCGCCGTCAGTAGGCTAAGATTATCGTGCGAAACAATTCATTTGGACATCGAGACGAGGAGAGTTCGATGCAGGAAGTTATGGTTGTTCGTAAGGAGGCTCATATCCCCGCTCCGCCCTCGGCTGTGTTTGCACTGCTGACTGACCCGGAAAGGATTCTTCGCTGGATGGGCACTGAGGCACAAATCGAGCCGCAACCGGGAGGAATATATCTCGTCAATGTCACCGGCGCGCGGATTGCCCGGGGCTCGTTTCGAGAAGTCGTGCCCGTCCATCGCTTGGCCTACAGTTTCGGGTGGGATGGCAGCGACATCGTTCCTCCCGGATCCAGCCTCGTCGAGATTGATCTGATCGAAAAGCCGGATGGGACACTTCTTAGGCTCACCCATTCGGGCCTGCCGAATGCTGACCAATGTGCCGGCCACTCGGAGGGCTGGGCTCACTATATTGATCGACTTGCCACGGTCGCATCGGGTCGTGACCCGGGTCCCGACACATTTGCAGGCAGGAAGTGAGAAGGTTTTCTGTTTAGGCTTGCAAGCCGATCGTGGCGCAACAGCCTTGCCAAAGGTGCAGAAACGCTGATGCCAGGACGCTCGAATGGATGACAGCTGTTGGCTCGCATGCAATGATCAGGCATGCTTCTGCCAAATTCCATCGCCTGGTTAGTCGACGAAGCTGCGGCGTCGCCCAATGCCGAGAGTTTTCTGACGGAATTCAGTCAGCGCCTCTTGGCCGACGGCCTTTTGCTGACCGGAAGTGCTCTGACCATCTCGGTCCCACATCCGATCATTGCGCGCCGTACATTGCTCTGGCGGCCCGAAACCGGAGCCGTCGGCGAACGTCTGGGGTTTTTAGGCGGTGAAGCGCTGAGCAGCGGGCTTGCAGCACTCGGCCCGGTTGAGGAAATCGCCATCCCGATGCTTCAGGGTGCGATTTTGGCTTGGGCAGGCGCGCGGTCGTTCGAAGAAGATGAAAAAAGAAGGCTGCGCGAGGCAGCGCGCTTCGCCTCCGCGCCTCTTGCCGCCATCGCCGCAAAAGAGGCCAAAGCCGCCCTTCTCGAAACCTACCTTGGTCGCCGCAGCGCGGCGCGCGTGCAATCGGGCGATCTTAGCCGCGGCACTGGTGAGACTATTCAAGCAGCCTTACTCTGCGCCGACCTTCGCGACTTTACCGCCATGTCCGAAACCACGGAACCATTGTTGGTGATTGCAGCACTGGATGCGTGGTTCGAGCGGGTGGCCGGAGCGGTCCATGCTTTTGGCGGCGAGGTACTGAAATTCATCGGCGACGGCGTCCTCGCCATCTTTCCGGTCGTTACGACGCCTGGCGATGCTTGCGATGCGGCATTGAACGCTGTCACCGCGGCGCGGGCAGGGATGGCTCACCTCGACGCATCAAGGCAAGCCAACGGTCTCTCCCCCTTGCCGTTCGGAGTGGCGGTCCATTTCGGTGAGATACTGTGGGGGAACATAGGCGCGGCCGATCGGTTGGATTTCACCGCCATCGGATCTGCCGTTAACCTTGTCAGCCGGCTGGAGGGATTGTGCAAACAGCTTCAGCATACCGTTCTCGTCTCGGGGGATGCAGCGTCGAAAGCCGGCTTCCAACTGTCTTTTCTTGGAAGACACGAGCTACGCGGCATTCGAGATCGTTGCGACGTGTTTACCCTGCTCGATGGCTGAAGGCCGTTCCTTCTCGCGGCCCAAACCTCGTTGATTATCCGGCGTTACGCTGAGCGGAAGCGCCGCGAGCAATCTTTAGGACGCGGATTCGGCGGCCGCGGATTCCTCCGCCGACTCGCCGCTTCCGAGAAAGAGGAAGACCACGGTCGCTGTTACGACAGTGACGCCTGCCAGCCCCATCAGAAGCAATCCGAATGCGTTGCTGAATGCATGCGTCAGGCCAGCTTGGCCAAGCGAAGGCATGGACAACACTGCTCGGTCCAGGTTGCCCGTGGCGAGGAACTGTGCGGTTTCGCTGATGACAGACGGGCCGAAGGTGCCTGAGTCCGGCAGACCCGACGCCGACAGGGCCGAGAGGAGTGCAGATACGACTGCCAAAGCCAGACCTTCGCCGGCAACGCGCGTCGTGCTGAAGATGCCTGTCGCCATGCCCGCCCGCTCTTTCGGCACCACACTGACCGCGAGTCCGTCCATCAGCCCCCAGGGAAGGCTGATGCCCGTGCCGATCGTCAGCATCGGTAGCACGATCGACAGTTCGAACTGACCTGCGGGAAAATAGCTGAGCCAAAGCAGGCCTGCGGCCGAGATCAGCAGTCCGGTTCCGCAGATCGTCGAGACGGAGAGCCATTTGGTCAGCCATCCGGCGACAAGGGGCAGGATCAATAGAGGAGCGGACAGGGCAATCATCATCTGACCCGCCGTGACAGCGCTCATGCCCTCGATGCCAGTGAAGCGTATCGGAAGAAGGATCAGCAGGACGACAAAAGCATAGGCCGGAGCAGCCGCAAGCAGTTGCACGCCCACAAATCGGGGGTAGCGGAATAGTGAAAGATCGAGCATAGGCCGGGCCACCTTACCCTCGACGATGACGAATGCGGCCATCAGAAGGGCAGCGCCGACGAGCAGCCCGATTACTGCCGGGCTCGTCCATCCGCTTTCCGGAGCTTCCAGGACGGCATAGGTAAAGAACGTCAGGGCAAGAGTGAAGGTGATCGTTCCGGGCCAGTCGAGGCCTGCTGCGTCAGGGTCCCTGGATTCACGCAGGCACGAGATTGCGAGCAGGAGGGACGCTGTGGCCAGGGCGAAGACTAGATAGAAGATCGTGCGCCAGCCGAAAGCATCCGCCATCAGTCCCGATGCTATCGGGCCGAAGGCAAGTCCCACTCCAAAGCTTGTGCCGACGATACTGAAGGCGCGGACCCGGGAGGTTCCGTCGAATTCCTGCGCCAGCGAGGCCATTCCGGCGGAAAACGCGGCAGCCGCCGCGATGCCCTGACCGCCCCTGAGAAGATCGAACGAAACAATGCCGGAAGCGAAGGCGAGGGCAAACGAGAAGAGTGCGAATGCCGCGACGCCGGCAATGAACGTGCGCTTGCGGCCGTAACTGTCCGCAAGAGCTCCGGCAGCCATCAGCCCGCTTCCGAATGTCAACATGAACGCATTGGTCACCCAGTTGAGGGCGATTGGCGATCCGCCGAGGGAATGGGCGATGGAGGGCAGCGCAACCGCCGGGCCAGTGAATGTCAAAGGCATGGCAGCTGCGGCCATGCAGACGGCGAGAAGTATGAGGTTCTGCTGGGCAGAACCAGCGAGACTCTTGGTGTTCGTCATCATGAGTTTCCGATATCGAATGAAAGCTTGAAGGGCGGCAATATCCCTCGATTCCGATCCGACCGGGCAGCAATCGGTGAACCGATGGGATTGCATTGCAAGATATATCAGCTACAATTTAGGGGAAAACGATAAGAATTCCGCATAATGCGGAATAAAACGCTCGAATTGGATGTGTGCATGGACAAGTTCAACGGGCTGATGCCCTTCGTCCGGACGGCTGAGCTTGGCAGTTTCGTTGCGGCGGGAAAGACTCTCGGCCTGTCGCCGTCGGCGGTCGGCAAGGCCGTTGCGAGGCTTGAGCAGCAGGTCGGGATCAGGTTGTTTCAGCGCTCGACGCGAACCCTGCGCCTGACCGAGGAGGGCAGGGTGTTTCTCGAACGATGCCGTCGAATCCTCGATGACCTCGATGACGCCTACGCAACGATGTTGCGATCCCAGGAGTGCCCGCGAGGTCGGCTGCGCGTCAGCACGCCGGTTGTCACATATCACCTGCTGTTGCCGATCCTTCCGAAATTCATGGAAATGTATCCCGAGATCGAGCTCGACCTCGACTTCAACGACCACCTTGTGGACTTGATCGAGGACGGTGTCGACGTTGCAATCCGCAGCGGCGAGCTGCCGGACTCCCGATTGACGGCGAGAACTCTCCGCCCAATCCGCATCCTGCTGTGCGCCTCGCCCGCATATCTCGCCCGTCATGGTACGCCGGCTAAGCTCCACGATCTCTGTGGTCACGGAGCGATCCGGTTCAGATTTCCGGATGGCGGCAGAATACAGGACTGGCCGATCACCGAGGATTTTGATCTTCGCATAAAGACGATCATGACCTGCAACAATATGGAGGCGATCCTCGGCGCAACGGTAAGCGGGCTCGGCATCGCAGCCATGCCGGATTTCCTGGTGAAGGAGCCGGTCGAGAAGGGAACGCTGCAAGTCATCCTGGCAGACCATGTCAATGGACCCGCTCAATTCAGCCTGCTCTGGCCGTCCAACAGAAACCTGTCGCCGAAGGTGCGCGTATTCGTAGACTATGTCGGGAAACATCTGTTTGCGGATCATTGCGAGCTTCCGCATGCCACAGAGGCGGCGGAAGCCCTTGGTTCGCTGAAGACGGAGACCTCTCGTCCTGTCGGCATCCGGTAATTTCTGAATTATTGCTTCCTTCAAATCCTGCCCTAAATCCCATCTGGAGATAACGAGCAGTGCTTGAGGTTACGAATGATCAGGGAGCATTTACACCCTTCAGACCTTCCGCTTTTTTCTGAGGATTTGGATCTTTGCCAGCAAATATTCGATATCGTGCGAGCGGAAGCGGAAATAGCGCCGGGCAGCCCCAAATCCGATCTATTAGCGTCGCACATCATCCATTTTTACAAGCAAGGAATTCGCAATGCTGCCCAGCTTCTCGCGATGGCCAGGACGGCCGTAATTAGCTAGTTGTTCCCGCCTTGAAAGTAGCTGACAGGTCGCAATGATCACGCTGGCGTCTCCTGCCGGCTGAACAACCATCGCGACGCATGGGCTTACCAGCGCCGCAAATGAGTTGTTGCCGCAGCCAATGGCCGGAAATACCGGATTGGGAACAAACACCGGCGACGGTGGTTGAATTCCAAGGTCGCGATCGTGTCAATCGGACGCGATAGGGATGGCGAACGCATCGGTTTTTCCGGTTTCTCGATGCGGGCAACGAAACGCCAGGCGAGCGCACAACCTGTCCGGTCGCGATCTCAACCGATTACCCGAGAAGGCCTCGCGCTCATCAAGAGCAACCGCCGACGGTCCAGGCACTTGATCGCCGGCGGAAGAGAGATTCAGTCGCTCATTTCGCGATAGCCGCTGCCCTGAGCGCCGCCAGGAAGCCGACGTCGTCGCCGGAAATGGTATCGATGACGCCGTCCGCGATATAACCTGACACCGGTGCAAGCAGATCGATGCCGAGCGCCTTGTGGCGGTCGTAGTAGGCGGGCCGCTGGAGATGGAAACGCACCGCAACGCCTGCCTTGTGCAAGGCAGCTCCATCTTCCGGCACGAACATCTGATGCTCCATCGAAACGGAATCGAGACGCGCTGCCTTTGCGACGCCAACGAAATCGGCGTGGCGTGCATGGGTAATGCCCTCGGTGCGAATGCCGGGCAGCGCATCCTTCAGGTCGCGCAGCATGACATGATCGAAGGAGATCATGACGAGGTGGTTGGCGCCGCCGGTTTCAGAAAGCACCGCACCGAGACGCCGGACGAACCGGTCCATCTGGCGCGCCTCCTTGATCTCGACGACGAGGCCGAAATCATATGTCTTTGCAAATTCGATTGCCTCGGCAAGCGTCGGCACGCGCTCTCCGACAAATCGGCCGTCAAATCAGCTGCCGGCGTCCAGCTTGCGGATGTCGGCGAGGCTTTGAGACGAGACGAGGCCGGTGCCATTAGTGGTCCGGTCCAATGTCTGGTCGTGCATAAGGACGATCTCGTCGTCCTCAGTCAACACGCAGTCGATCTCAGCTGAATTGCCGCCATGTTCCCGGGTCGCGACCAAGGCGGCAATAGTGTTTTCGGGTGCGCCGATCGAATGGCCGCGGTGGCCGCAGACATGAACTCCGGCAGCGTTCTCAGCGAGAAGTTTGAGCATTGAAGTCTCCTTGGGAATGGTGGGATCGGAGCTCGGACGCAATTCCCTGAAATGGGCGAGGACGGGAACCATGCAGGGTCGTTGTGGCCTACGTGGTCGCGTCGGCTTCTGTGATGGTGTCTGGTAAAGGCGGGGCTGGCAATCCTTGGTGGTCACCGAGAGGGATAGCGTTTTCGAGGAAGCCGTCGCCGTGGTGGTGCGTTGCTGGCAAGCGGAATGGAGCGGATGGGTAAAGTGCTCAGACGAATTGCCGTTGACGGTTTGGTGACAATTTCGCGAACAACGAAAATCCATCTTCAGCATGGACATACCGGCGTTTCGACCTGGATATCGATGGACAATCTTGCGTCCACTTGCTCGAATTGTCCTCACGCGCGCCCAGAAACCCCTACCTTTGTTTGCGGCGAACCTGCGCGCAACTGCGGTAAGGGCGCTGGAAATGCGGAATATATGAACGCTTCCGAATGCCTCCGGGCAGACCTGCTTTCCATCCGCTTGGAGCACGCTTACGTGCGTTTACGTGTAGCAAATCAAATAGTCTTGACTAATTGATTAGTGTCCGCTATTTATTGTCCCATGATCGAAGCTGAAACCATAACCACTGTCATGCGCGCCCTCGCCGACCCAACGCGGCGGGCCGTGTTCGAGCGCATCGTCAATTCCGACGAGATCACCGTTGTCGAGTTGACGCGCGGCAGTAATGTCACGCAGGGCGCCATATCCCAGCATCTCAAGTCGCTGAAACAGGCTGGCCTTGTCAGTGAACGACCTGAGGGCCGCAATGTCTACTATCGTGCCCAGCCGGGCGGTCTGGAGCCGCTGGCCGACTGGATGAGCCATTATGGTGTCTTCTGGCCCGAACGCTTCGCCAATCTGAGAAACCTGCTGAAGGAAATAGACCCATGAACCAAGCTGTGAACCCGGACATGCGGGCCATCGTGGTCGACGAAGTCTTCCCGCATGCGCCCGACATCATCTGGAAAACCCTGACCAGCGGCGAGCTGATGAGCCGCTGGTTGATGCCGCCGACGGGCTTCGAGCCGGTGGCTGGCTGCCATTTCACCTTTCAGACGGTGGCGGCGGGCGAATGGGACGGCACCATTCATTGCCAGGTGCTGGAGGTCCTGCCAAATGAGAAATTGTCCTACGCATGGAAAGGCGGCCATGAGGCCAATGAGGGCTACGGCTCAAAACTGGAGACGGTGGTCACCTTTACCCTCTCCATGACCGAGGCAGGCACGCGCCTGCGCCTGGTCCATTCCGGCTTCGTGCTTCCAAAGAACGAGGCTGCCTACCGCAATATGGGCGAAGGCTGGAAGACGGTGGTCAAGAGGCTCGACACATTGGTCGCCGAAGAGGCGTCTCCGCAAACACAGCATTGAAGTAAGAGGGGAGCGACATGAACAAATCCTATACCGGCGGCTGCGCTTGCGGCGCGGTCCGCTACGAGATCTCAGCCGAACCGGCCGTCATGGTCGACTGTCAGTGCCGGCAATGTCAGCGTGACAGCGGCACCGGACACCAATCACACCTGACTTTCGTGGCGGCCGAGGTGAAACTTGAGGGAGAAGCATCGCATTGGCAGACCGTCGGCGATGGCGGAACCATCAAGCGGCGCGGCTTCTGCCCGACATGCGGTTCGTCCGTCTACATGACATTTCCCGATATGCCGGATGTTTTCATCGTAACGCCGGCAAGCCTTGATGACCCCAGTCGCTATAAGCCACAGCTGGTGTCCTGGACCGCAGCCGGACATGCCTGGGATCATCTCGATCCGGCAATCCCGAAATTCGACAGGATGCCAACGGCGACGTGAAAGAAATGTCCTGGTTTGGCGTGATGGATGGGGACGGAACAGCAACTGTTCCGTCCCCTGTTTTGCTGGACCCCAAAGAAAGTTGGCACTCTCGCGTCATTTTTTTGGTCGGTCTCAGATCCCAGGGAGTTCAGTTCGGCCTCAGTCCTGCTTTGCGAAGTCCGTCGATCCAGTGGTATCGTTCGGACGCACTGCCATAGGGATAGGCTGCCGACTTTGCCAATGTCCACTCTGGCTCAATGGCGCTGAAATCCTTCATGATCGTTTTCGCCTCGTCCAACAACGCCGTGTCCGGGTTCGCATCGTCCAGGGTCGCGAGCTGGGCTTTGCTTGCAGCCAATATCAGACGGACATCGTTAGGCTTTTTTTCGCTGGCGATTTGTTCGATCTCGTCTATTGCCTCCTGGTAGCGCGCCGCCTGGTAATAGGCCCTGGCCAAGATCCAGTGAAACCACCAGGCGTGCCCGGGAAAGCGCTTCTTGGCATCGAGAACAAGCTGAATTGCCCGCTTTGGATCGCCGTAATAGATCAAGGCTTCCGCCATATCTGCGTCCAGTTCGGCGGTGTTTTTGTCGAGAAATTCAGGATTGCTGATAAGGGCCCTGGCGGCCTCGTATTCCTGAAAAGCCTTGGGGAAGTCGTTCTGATGCCAAGTCACCATCGCGCGATACCATAGGGCCCTGAAGTCGTTGAACCAGCTTTTGTTTGCATCCTTGCTGAGTTCGACGGCCTTATCGGCCAGTCGGGCGGCCTCTTCAAGTGAATCGGAGTATCGGTCCCAGTCGTTCTCGCAGTCTCGCAGCAAGGCGTAGGCCTGTTCGGCGTAAGCGAGCATGAAATCGGAATCCTCATCGATTGCTGCCCGGAAGAGTCGTTTTGCCTCTCTGTTTCCTTCCAGAGTGAGCGGTTGTCGCCTCGCGAGGCGGTTAGTTACCCTGGCTTGTTCGGTAGTCATTTTTACCCCCTTTGTTTGTACTCCTGGTCAATTGTGAAGCGACCCACTCTCCGCCGGGGCGATCGAATTTTCCGCCAACATGACAGAGCTTTCGGGTGCGTTCGGCTCTACTCCTCCTTCAACCCGGCTTTCCGTAAACCATCCAGCCAGTGCTGCCTGTCACTGTCCTTTACATAGAAATAAGCGGCTGACTTCGCGATCGACCAGTCTGGATCAACCTTGCTGAACTCGGCCATGATTGCCCGAGCCGCCGGTATATCCCCGAGCTGCGCCTTGCTGGCGGCGGTGATCAAGCGAACATCGTTCGGTGGGGAGTTTATCCTGGCTATGGCGTCGATAGCCGCCTGATATTGGCCAGCCATATACCTGGCCTTGCCTTCGTTCCAATCGTACCAGAAAGGATAAAACGGGTTGCGGTTCTTGGCGGCTTCGATCTGTTCTATCGCCCTTTTGGGCTCGCCACCGTAGATCAGCGCCTCCGCCATGTCGGCAGCGAGGTCCGGATCATTGGGGTTTATTCGACGGGCGGTTTCGTATTCCCGGAAACTCTTGTCGAAATCGCCCTTGTTCCAGGCGACAATTGCCAGGTACCAGTGGCTGCTAAAATCATCGCTCAATTCCAGGGCTTTGTTCGCAAGCTCTTCGGCCTTTTGGAGGGCGGCTGCGCCATCGCCCCAGCCGCTCTGATAGGCCCGGACTTCCACGTAAGACAGTTCGGCATAGGCGGACGAATAGTTCGGGTCGAGCGCGATCGCCTTTTCAAAGAGCTGGCGGGCCTCTTCATTTCCCTCGGGCGTGACTTTGGTGGGATCGGCCCAAATCGCCTTGCCCTTCAGATAATAGTCATAGGCGCTCATGTTCTCGGTCGGCTTCTGGTTTGAGCGCTTCTCTTCGGCCGCCGTCACCTTTACCGCGAGCGCAGTCACGATGTTGCTGGTGATATCCTCTTGTACTGTGAACGTGTCTCCAAGCATCTCGTCGTAGCGGTTTGCCCATACGTGATAACCGGTCTCGGCATCGATAAGCTGGGCATTGATCCGCAACCGCTGGGGGGTCTTTTGAACCGTGCCTTCGAGCAGATAGCGGACGCTCAGCGCTTTCCCGATGTCCTGAACCTTTGTCGGCTTGTCCTTGAATGTTGACGCCGAGTTATAGGCGATGACCAAGAGACCGGAGAATTTGGAAAGATCACTGGTGATATCGTTGGTGATGCCATCGCTGAAATAATCTTGCCGCGGGTCATCACTGACATTGTCAAGCGGCAACACGGCTATCGAAGGCTGCGCAGCGACGAGGGGCTGCGGTGTGTTTTCTCCTTTGCCCACTATCTCGGGCTTGTATTTCCACCAGAGAGGTGCAGCAATCGATGCCAGAAGAACCATTGCTGCTGCAGCGAGTCCCCAGGCGGCAACGCGCCTGCGAGAGTGGCCCGGACTTATGCCTTTGAGCGAGTAAACATGGACCGGAACGGGGATATTCTTCAGTCTCTTTGAGCCAAGGTCCTGAAAGCCTAAGTCGGGTAAGTGTTTCACCTGCTCGTAAAGACTGCTCGAGACGCAAATTCCGCCCGGCTCGGACAATCCCTCCAGCCGTGCTGCTACATTCACCGCGTCGCCGAGCAGATTGTCCTGTTCGACAACAACATCCCCCAGATTGAGGCCTACGCGGAAAAGCATCCGCCAGTCTTCGGAAAATTTCTCATCCAGTCGCATAATATGGTGTTGAATTTCCACGGCGCAGCGCATGGCCTCGACAGGGCTGTGAAATGCTGCGATCACGCTATCGCCAGCGCCGCCAAACACGCGGCCGTTATGTGCCTGAACGCGTTCCTGGATAATTGTGGCGCAATCCTTGAACAGCGCGAGTGCGGCCTCCTCATCCTTCGCGACGAGGCGGCTGTACCCGACAGCGTCAGCTGCTAAAATCGTTACAAGGGTGCGCTGCAGCATCGTATCTTCCCCTATGCTAATATACCATAAATTTGAGGGGCGTGACCAACTGACGGCTCTAAAAAATGAGGTCCAAATCTCCGATATGCCGTGCATCTTGGAAATAAAGGAGAGCCGTTCAAAAACTATCTAGCTGCACGTGCCGATGCAGAAACTACAACCTCTTCGATCAGCGAGTGGTAAGACAGACCGACCATTCGGGCGATGAGCGGGAGATCTGAATCCTTGGGATGCATGCCGGCGAGTGGATTGGCTTCGATGAAATTGACGTCACCGGCATTGTCACAGCGCACATCGACACGACCTCCATCGCGCCCGCCGAGACACTTCCATGCCCTAAGCGCCAGTTCCTCGGCAGATTTGCTCACCGTGTCGTTCACCAGCCGCGGAGCAACCCTGTCATCGAAATATTTCTTGTTGTCGTAAGAGTATATTTCAGGCTCAGGCCCGTCCTTGAGGAGTATTTCCATTGTCCCAAGCACCCGGGCGGCCATTCCCGTTCCCAAAATGCCCACCGTGAATTCACGGCCGGGCAAATAGACCTCTGCAAGCACCGGCTGTCTGTATCGGGCAAGCAACCGCTCGCATCCCACTTCCAATTCTCCGCAATCGTGGATTTTCGATGCCCCGGAGATGCCCTTGCTGGTGCCCTCGGCAATGGGTTTTATGAACAAAGGAAACGGCAGAGCGACATTTGCAACATCGGCAAGGATCTCTACGACAGCAAAATCGGTCGTCCGGATACCGTTGTCGCGAACAACCCGTTTTGCGGTCGCCTTGTGCAAGGTGACGGCAAGGGTGAGCGGATCGGAAAACATGTAGGGAATCTCATAGGCATCCAGCAGGGCTGGTGCCAGCGCCTGGCGGCCGAAACCGTACATTCCCTCGGCGCTGTTAAAAACGAGGTCCCATCGATCGCCTTTACTCAGGCGCATTGCCAGCGCTTTCGCCGTACCGATGCGTTCCGTCGAGTGACCAAGTGTGTGTAACGCCGATTCAATTGCCTCGATCGTCTCCAGCCTGTCAAATTCGGCAATCTCTTCCTCGGTGTAGCCTTCCCTTGCGTAGTCTTCCCGGAGATCGAATGTAATGCCAATTTTCATCGCTTGGACCGCCTTCGCAATCTCACAATCTTCAGCGCGTCTTTCAGTCTACCATCTAACGGTCTTTCGAACATAAGAGTGTATGAAGTTACCACGTAGATGCGCTGCTACTCTCGCGCGATCCTGCTCCTGGCAGATGCCTGCCAAGCACCGGATGCGGCCATGGATGTTCGGGCACGCCGTTATGAAGCTTGCTAGGAGTACGTCAGGGTTGTATATAAATAATCGCTTTATTAGCTCTGCGAGCCGGTTTTCTTGGTTATTTTTGGGAGGGATTCTGACCACAAGCCTTTGGTCAGAATTATATTCGCGCTGGCAGCTCTCTCAACGGATAGGACGACTTCGACAGCATTTATCCTTCGCTAATGCGCTTCAATAGCTTCGACGAGATAGGCCCTGGCATCTACCAGGTTCCACGCGTCGGTATGAGATTGTGAAAGCCAATCAAGAGAGGGGAATAAGTCATGAAAAGACGCGAATTCCTTACCTGCGGAGCGACAGGTGTAGCAGCCTTGTCTGCCCAAACAGTGTTTGCTCAATCGCCGCCGGCGCCGGGTCAGCCGCTCGCGCCAACCGATATCGCCTCAGCCGCGGCGCGATATCGGGCCCAGTTCGCGAAGGAGTTTGAGCCGGACTATATCGAGAATGTCATTGTTCCCTACTTCCTTGTGAGCGTCTACCACGGTGAGCAACCAATGCTTCCGATGATCGGCGTCGAACTCACAAAAGAGAATGCCTTGCCAAACGACCTGTGGGGGCTTCTGAGCGAAAATTGGCGGCCCGCCCCTGAGGATGGAGTAACCGTATTTCTCCAGGGTCTTGAAAAGCGCGGTCCCGATAACCGCCGCAAGCGCATATACATGAGCGCAGTAACCCCCGATCTCTATGACGCCAACTACCGTGAAAAGGTTGAGCATTTTTTTGACGAGCTGATGTCCGAGGCCAATATGGGCAAGCCGCTAATGCGGCCCTATCTCAGTGGATACTGGGATATTTATTGGGATCTCCATCTCGGCGTGAAAGGCGACGACATTCCCGACCGCGTCCGCGAGATTGGTGAAAGCTTCAACACCGTTCTGGCCTATCGTGACCCGACGCAGAGGATCGTCCACGACAACTACATGATCGTCCGCTCTCATCTGGACTTTCTCAAATCCTGGATCGATGAAAAAATCACGGTGATCAAGGAAGGAAAAATGCCGGGCGGCGAAAAAACCTTCGTCTGGTTCTGGATCAAGAATGCCGGGGATGGCGAGTACTTTAGCCCGAAGGACGTTGTATTCGAGTGCTTCCATAACTTCGTTGCATTCAGCCAGTGGGGCAACACGCTCTACAACATCATGCAGACACTCGGCCGGGATACCGGCGACCCGGTTGCCAAGGACTGGTTCCGGAAGACGATGCAGGGTGATTTCGACAATGCCGACGGCGCTCCATTCACACCATTAGAGCGGTTTACGATGGAGCTGTTCCGTACGATATCCCCGAACGGGGGAAGCATATCCGCGTTGACCGAGACGCAAACGCCGCCCTTCGAGCGGTTCGGCTACATTGTCAGCCCACACACCTCTACAAGCCACAACCCTGTCCTTTGGAAAAACCCGAAGGTTTTTGATCCCTCGCGCTACGAAAAGGCACCCACCAGCCACGATGCGGACGAGGCCAAGGCGCTGTCGATGGGCTTTGCCAAGTGTCCATTCGACCCGACATCCTTCGACCTTCAGGACGGGCGCAAGGGCGCGATGCACAACAGTGCCTTCGGCACCGTCTTCGGCGTTGTCGATGGCAAGCCCCTTCCCGTTTGCGACTACGCAGGTTTTGCGCCATTCGGGTTCGGGTATCGTCGCTGTCCGGGGGAGCAGCTGACCATTCAAGTCTTCGAAACCTTCCTGCGCAAAACATGGAAGGATAAGTTAGAGTTCGTGAAACTCGATATCGTCAATCCGGTGCCATTGCCCATTGGGCCAACCACGGTAATTGGCGACGATATGGGCTTTGTGCGCGCATGAGCCGGGATTGTCGCCGAGCCGGTGCTTTTGCACAAAGCTGAGGCCTGGTCGGCGCCGATCTTGGGCGTAGCATCCCTAATGCGGAGAGCAATCGGCGTTAGTCATCGGCTGCACCGGGCGGCGAAGATATCCATCGCTGAAGGTTCTGCAGACTCCATAGGGGCCGGGGCATTTGCTGATCTCGTTGGTCGCCGATACAACGCGCGAGAACCATTACTCTGCTGCGATAGTTCCTCTAAGCTGCCACGATGCAAAGTTCGGGCCTCTGGCCTGCAACGAGTCAAGATATCTCACGTCATACAGCGAGGCGACGAATAACACCGCACAGCCACCGGCTATCAAAGTGCTCCTCGCGACTTCCCGAAATTTCGACATGTCGATTACTCTATGTTTCGAAAGGCGCGTGTAATTTCACCACCGCTCATGGATCGGTTTCGTTCCCGCGCAATCATAAGGGCCAATGTACAGGTCGAATGGCTACAAATTCATAAATAAGTCTGATCGGCAGGCATCGGCGGTTCACATCCTTTCAATCCGATTACCGCCAAGCAAACGGATTGATTGCGTTGAGCCTGCATGTTTCGATGAGCGAAGTAACGGACGCCCAGTTTGCGGCTTCGCCGTTGTGCCCGGCAAAAAGAGAAACTCCCAGCACCCTCTTAGGTGGAGGGGTTGAAAGAGTATTCTTGCAAATATTGTGGGCATTATGATGCCATAGGTTGTCGTCACCGATGATGGTTTAAAGTTCCTAAAGACCGCGGAATCGCCGACGGCCTTTCACCGCAAATTGGCACGCGGTTGCGCGAATTCGATACAACTTCGACCATATCAACGCTGGCATCCCTAGTTGCGTTCGTCCAAGGAGATATAGTCATGAGGTAGATGCTTCTTGTGCTGATCATTTTGACCGCGGTCCCAACCGTGGTTTCCGCGGAGGTTCCGTGCAACCCTGCACGGACCGGTTGTCGATAGACCCCAGCGATCTGGGGCAAAAGATGGAAGACGTCGCGGCCTTGTTCTTCGGGGCAATCATAATCATGTTCTTCTCATACGAGCGCTTCAATCGCGTGACATATGATGGCGGCCCGCAGTTGAAACGGCTCATCACCATACTGTCACCCGACAGGCTACGAGCGCGCCGCGTCGTGGTGAATGCCTATCTGTTCTATGCGCTGGCACTTGAGGTCATTTATTTCTTCCTGTGTATTTATGCGAAGCCGCTGCCCGCCCTCGGGGGGCCAAATCTGTTGTCCGCGGAGGTCGGCGCTAGCAAGCTCCCGACCGACTCCTCCGAGACGGCGAACAGTCTTGTCAACGGTTTCGACCAGGCGACGGACCTTTGGGTCCGTACATTATCGACCTCTGACGCCGCCTTGGCGGCCAATCCCGGGGCGGCACCGCACTGGACAAGTCGTCCCGCCAACAGGATCTTCGCTGGAAAAATTAGAGGAAGTTCTCGGCCACCACGCGATGCCCGGGCAAATTCGTTCTTACACATTGGTGAGCGTAGGGTGGACAGGCAGGTGTGACGGTGTTGGTCCTGCTCCTCTGGAGCCTGTTCCTTGGCGGTTATCAATACGAATTGCAGTTCAACGCGGCGGGCGACGTATACTGGAGGTCGCTGAACTATATATTTGATGGGTCCATCAGTCTCTTCATCCCTGTCCTGTTGGCTCTTGCGCTGCGCGCTGCGGGCCTCCAATCACGAAGCTGGTACGGCAAAAAAGCGCATTGGACCATGCGCCTGCCGCAGATGGTTCTTGTTTTTCTTGTCTCCTGGGGGGTGGCGTCGCTTTTTCGAATTGGGATTGCTGGTCATAGGAGTGCTGGATGCCAAGCTCGCCGCGGGCTCGAGGCCCGGTGCAGCGCGTGCGAGCTGGGGTCAAATGCCCGGCGGATCTCTCCAGTACCGGCAACGGGGATTATGAGCCATACGCGGTCGTTCTGTCGTCAAAGCACATTCCTGCTTTTCCGGAGAGGTTTACTCTGGCCCTTTATGGGATGTTCGAAGACGGCACTATAGAGAGACTTTTCAAAGGGCATTTTCCCGACGAGACGCAGAAATCGCAATATCTCACGATCCTCTTTGCCATCAATAGCATTCCGGCCGGCGTTCCACCTCCTATCAAAAGTCCCTCGGATGGCTCGAACTAACCGGGCTTTGTGCACAAGCCGCAAAAGGCGCCAAGCCTCAATCTCAGTTTCCACGTTACGAAAGAACAATTCAACGAAATAGATTCGCCGTTCAAGGACCGCTTGCTGAAATATCCTCGCTTCAAAGTCGGACTAGAGACCAAGAGACGCTACCACTCGAAAGCGAAAGCAATCGTCAGTGTCTGTTATTGAATAGAGCGTTGATTGACGATGTCCTCGGATAACAAAATGGTTCTGCAAAGACGTCGGTCGCCTTTTGACAGTTTTGCGGTGCCGTCAATTTTCGCCGCGGCGTCGGCCGTCTGAACTGGTGGTCTGATGACAGATTCGCCGAAAGTGCTTTCTGGATACACGCGTAAGGCTGTTCCGGTCCAAGGGTCGAACAAATCCTTTCGGAGCTTCGAACGCACCGCACGTCGCGTGACCCGTCGATCCCGGAGCCCCAAGCTATCTCCGGCAGCGCCCAATAACGCGCGGCCGGAGATCTAAACTGCGACCTGCTTTTAATTGCCGCCGAGATTGACCGTCCCCTTGCGGATGATCACGTTGCCGTAGAAGAGCGTTTCACCCGTGGAGATCACCGCAAAGGCTTCCTTGGTGCGTTCGTAAAAGGCGAAGCGTTCGATGCGCGTCAGTCTGACCGGTTGCCCGGGCAAGGCATCGAGCGCCTCCTGGATTGCGACATGTGCCGGAACAATCGTGTCCGGCTCGCCGATCACTTCCATGCCAATCACCGGATCAGGCTCCGATTCATCGACCGGCATGACGGAAAGGACGGCCTTCAGCATGCGGGGCAGATCCGCGGCCTCCATGCGGATGAGGCGTTTTGCGACAGTCTGGGCTGGAAAGCTGCCGTCGGCGATGACGATTTCGTCGCCATGGCCCATTGCGCGCAGTGCGTAGAGAATGTCGGCATTCAGGATCGGGTCGATACCTATCAGCATTATTCGTCCTCAGGTCAGGTCGTGAAGGTCTTTGGTGATCGCAGGGCCGATCTCGAATTCCGAGAAATGGACGGTCAGTCCACTGCGCTCCGGTGTGCAGGCGGTCGGGCCTACATCGTAACGATCAGCGACGGGGAAGGGTGCAAGCCGCAGCAGTGGCCAGAAGCTGCCGTTGCGCGAAGCCTGGATGCGCATCGCGCCCTTGGCAAGCGTGATGCGAATATAGAAATCCTCAAGCTCCTTGAAGGGCTGCGAGACGGACCAGTCGGAGGTGCCATCGGTAATGACGGTGCTGAGGAACAACTCGCCATCGGTAAATTCAACGCCTGTCTTGACCCAGCGCTTCTCGTCGATGCGCACCATGAGCCCGGCCTGGTCGTAAAGCGTGCGGAACTCGCCCCTGATGCGAATTTTCGCAGTGAAGCCGTCGGCGGTGGGAAATCCGAGGAAATGGCCCGTGTCACGCGTAAAGCCATAATAGGTTTGCCGCCAGAAATCGGTCTTCTCGTCGGTCGTCATCGTAAGACCAGAAGTAGAAGCGTCCCAGTTCGTCGGGGTATTCAGCCATTTGCCGTCTTTGAAATTGATGCTCATTTCGAAATTCCGTCCGTTGAAAGATGATAGGCGTCGATTGCATTGCGTTCGAAGAAACGGTCACTGATATCCGGCGCGACGGTATTCAAGCGCGAGGCGATCGCCTTGACGTCAGAATAGGAGGCCGCAAGCGTCGAGACCGGCCAGTCGGAACCGAAGATCAGCCTGTTGGGGCCAAAGCATTCGAAGGCAATCTTGATGTATGGGTCGAAATCGGTTGGTACTGCGCCGTTCCAGTCGGCTTCGGTGACGAGGCCCGAGACCTTGCACCAGACGTTGCCGCATCCTGCAAGTTCCCTGAACGCACTCTCCCAGGCGGCTAAGAAGCCGGCTGCAATTGGCGGCTTGGCCATGTGATCCAGTACGAAGCGTCCAGTCGGAAAGCGGCGCACGAGGTCGGTCGCGGCGGGCAGCTCACGCGTTCGCACCAGCAGATCGAAGCTCAGTCCCGCCTGCAAAACGGCGCTGACGCCATGATGGACAGCGGGCCGCCGGAGCCAATCGGCATCCGGTTCGTCGTGGACATTGTGGCGGATGCCCACGAGGCGCGGTCCACCGGGAAGCGTCCGCAGTGCCGCGATTTGCGCAGCGACATCATCAGCCTGGAGATCAACCCAGCCGACGACGCCGGCAACGAAGCTATGTGCATGGGCTATCGCCAGGAAGTCGCGCGTTTCGTCGAGATCGTGGCGACATTGCACGAGAATGGTCGCATCCACGCCTGATCCGGCCATGAGCGGCAGGAGGTCGGCGGGACCGAAATTGCGCCGCAACGGTAGCATCCCGTCGCCTTCCATCCAGGGATACGTTCCGGAGGTCAAATCCCAGAAATGCTGATGCGCGTCGATCACCCGGTTCACCATCTCGCGGCTCATGCGGTCGGCGCATCGGCAGCAATCAGGCCCTCTGCCTTCAACTCCTGCCAGAGAGCCGCTGGGATGGGCTGACGGAACCGGGCGACGTTCTCCCGTATCTCTTCGGGGCTGCGGGCGCCGGTGAGGATGCTGGAAACGGCCGGATGGGCCAGCGGAAACTGGATGGCAGCGGCTTTCAGCGGCACGTCGTGGCGAAGGCAGACCGTCTCCAGCCGGTGTGCGCGCTCGATCAAGGCCTGGTCGGCATCCTGATAGTTGAATTTCGCGCCGGCCCGCGGGTCGGCGAGAAGACCGCTATTATAGACCCCGCCGATGATAACGGAGATGTTCTTTTCGACGCAGAGCGGCAGGAAATCCGAAAGCGCTCCCTGTTCCAGCAGTGTGTAGCGGCCGGCAAGCAAAAAGCAGTCGAAATTTCCGTTGCGGGCAAATTCGGCGAGCATTTCGCTCTGGTTCATACCCGCGCCTACCGCGCCGATGGTCCCGTCGCTCCGAAGCCGGTCGAGCGCTTTGTAAGCGCCGTCGATCGCTTCGGCATAATGGTTGTCCGGATCGTGGATATGCAGCACGTCGATGCGATCGGTATCGAGGCGCTTTAGGCTTTCCTCGACGGAGGTCATCACACCATCATAGCTGAAATCAAAGACAGGCCGCTCGGGCGGAGTTCCCTTGTAGTACGCGTCTTCCCCTTCGGGTGTCTCCGGCAGACGGAGCAGGCGTCCGACCTTGGTGCAGAGAACATAGTCCTGACGAGGCTTGGTTTTCAGGAAGGCGCCGAGCCGCTGCTCGGCCATGCCGTTGCCATATTGCGGGGCGGTGTCGAAGAAACGTACGCCGAGTTCCCAGGCTGTCTCCATCGTCTTTTCGGCGACCGTTTCGCTGGTTGCCGAATAGAGACCACCAATTGCGGTCGTGCCAAAGCCCAGTATCGTCGCCGACAGGTCTGTAGCGCCAAGGCGGCGTTTCTCAAATTTTTCTTCCATGAAAATTCCATCCCGAAAAGTGCCGAAAACCAGGCTGCTTTTTAATTTTCATTCTCTTTCCGTTCTGTCAATAAATTTCTTTTGAGAAAATTTGCTTGCGTATCTGCAAAATTTTTGTCAGCTTCCGAATATCGGTTTCGAACATAGAAGTTCTCAAGCATGACCACCGACTTTTCCAAGGGCGCCGCATTTTGTGAGGGGAAATTCGTCCCGATCGCTGAAGCGGCAATTTCCGTTCTGGATTGGGGATTCACCCGGTCGGACGTGACCTATGATGTTGTCCATGTTCGCGATGGCGGGTTCTTTCGGCTGCAGGATCATCTGGACCGGTTCGAGCGCTCGCTGACCAGCCTGCGTCTCTCACCTCAGCATTTGATGGTCGAAATTGGCGAGATTGCCATGCGCTGTGTGGCTCTATCCGGCCTCCGTGATTCCTATGTCGCCATGATCTGCACCCGGGGGAAGCCCCGCATTTTCGGTTCGCGGCGGCCGCAGGACTGTGACAATAAATTGATCGTCTACGCGATCCCATGGATCGACGTGATCCCGCTCGACGTGCAGGAGAGGGGCGCGCATCTCCATATTGCGTCTATCCCCCGCATCGCTCCGGCTTCGATCGATCCGACGATCAAGAACTATCATTGGGGCGATCTCACCCGCGGCCTCTTCGAAGCCCATGATGCGGGCGCGGATACCGCGGTTCTGCTGGACGCCGAGGGCTTCGTAACAGAGGGGCCTGGATTCAACGTTTTCATCGTCAAGGACGGCGAGGCCCTGACGCCGGACCGTGGTGCCCTGGAAGGCATCACCCGTCGCTCCGTGCTCGAACTTTGCGGATTGCTGGGCATTCCTGCCCGCATCGCGCCTCTAAGGAGAGAGGATCTGGAATCGGCAGACGAAATGTTCTGCACGACGACAGCGGGCGGCGTCATGCCCGTATCGAGGATCGGCGACCATATCATGGGCAACGACAGGCCAGGTGCGGTCAGTCTCAGGCTCAAGTCGTCTTACTGGGAAAAACATAAGGCCGGCTGGCACCGCACGCCGGTCGACTATTCAATTTAAACAACCACGTTCTAAGGGGAACGACAATGAAAAGACGTGAATTTCTGACCGCTTCAGCAGCGGTTGCTGTCGGTACGCTTGCGGCTCCGGCGCTCGTGCGTCCGGCGCGCGCGGCCGGCAAGGAGCTGCGTATGTTGACCTGGGAGGGTTATGCCGACGATCAGTGGGTGAAGGCTTTCGAGGAAAAGACGGGCGCAACCGTCAGCGTCAGCTATACGGGCAGCGTCGATGAAATCTTTGCAAAAATGACAGCCTCCGAAGGCGCGGATTTCGACGTGATCGCGATAGAGACGTCATCCTACAAGCGCCTGACAGAGGAGAAGCTGATCCAGCCGCTGGATAGCGCCAAGCTGCCCAACATCAAGAACCTCGCCGGCGCCTTCAAGCGTGTTTCGGCCATCGTTTTCGACGGCAAGACCTATGCCACGCCCTTCGCATGGGGCTCGATCCCACTGATCTATAGTGCCGACACTTTCCAGACGCCTCCAGATAGCTGGGAAGTGCTTTGGGATGAGAAATACAAGGGCCGCATCATCGTCATGGACGACGCCAACAATGCGATCGTGACGGCGGCGCTGACACTTGGCATCCGCAATCCTTTCAATCTCACCGATGAGCAGTTCGATCAGGTGAAGAAGAAGCTCCTGGCGCAGAAGGCGAACGTTGCCAGCTACTATGCCGGTTTCGATGACGGCGTCAGTATCTTCGCCCAGGGCGGCATCGACCTGATGATGTCGATGGGCGAGCCGCAGGCACCGATGCTCAAGAAGCAGGGCGCCAATGTCGGCCTCGTCATTCCGAAGGAAGGCGCAATCGGCTGGATCGACTGCTGGGCAATCAGCGCTAAGGCGCGTGATCTCGACCTCGCGCACGCCTGGATCGACGCTATGCTTGAGCCCGCCGTCGGGACCTATATCAGCACGAAGACAGGTTACGGCAACACGACGAACCAGGCAGTCAATATCGACGCCGGCCTAACCTATGCCGACAAGCTGGTCTTCTTGCAGGCGCCCGAAGACTTTGCCAAGCGCATCGAGCTTTGGAACGAGATTAAGGCTACTCCGGTACAATAATGGTTGCGTTGGTTTCAGATAGTTCGGATTTGGCCGCCGGGAGACAGAACGTCATCCAGCTCGTTCGGGTGACCAAATCCTATAAGGCCGTCGACGTGCTGAAGCCCGTCGATCTCGATATCCGGGATGGTGAGTTTCTCACCATCCTCGGTCCTTCCGGCTCGGGCAAGACGACGATCCTGCGCATGATCGGCGGTTTCACACCGCCGACGTCAGGCAGGATATTGCTGCGCGGCGCTGACATCGCGCAGGTCCCGATCTATAAGCGGCCGTTCAATACCGTCTTCCAGGACTATGCGTTGTTTCCTCATATGACGGTTGCCCGGAATGTCGGCTACGGCTTGCGCATCCGAAAGACGCCGCCCGGCGAAATCAAGCGGCGGGTAGAGGCGGTTTTGGAAACGGTCAATCTCGCCGACAAGGCGGGTCGCTATCCGGCGGAGCTGTCCGGCGGTCAGCGGCAGAGGGTGGCGCTTGCACGCGCCATCGTCTGCGAGCCACAGGTGATCCTGCTGGACGAGCCGCTTGCGGCGCTCGATGCGGAACTTCGCCGCTCGATGCAGGAGTTCCTCAAGGATCTGCAGCGGCGCATCCGCACGACCTTCGTGTTCATCACGCACGATCAGGAAGAAGCCATCTCGATGTCGGACCGCATTGCGGTCATGGACCATGGCAACCTGGTGCAGGTCGGCACGCCCCAGGAGATCTATTACCAGCCGAAGAGTGAGTTCGTTGCGAAATTCTTCGGCGAGAACAATATCCTGCCGGCATCCGCCGGCCGCCACGTCCCCATGATCGAGAGCCCGCTCGGCAAGCATACGGCCTCTTCCGGTCAGCAGGGCGACCTGCTTCTGGCGATCCGTCCCGAGAGCTTTCGCCTTCATGACGGCAACAATTTGCGTGACGACGAACGCATGGCGAAAGCGCGGCTGGACTCCGTCACCTTCCTTGGCGCGACCACGCAGCTCTCGCTGTCTGTGGGCGCCGGCAGCGAACATCGGATCAAGGTGCGGATACCGACGGCGCTGTCGGTCCGCAATCTCGTGGCGGGAAGCGATGTTATGCTCAGATGGTCTGAGACCGATGTCAGCTTCCTATCGAAAGGGTGACGCCATGAGCATCGCGACAGCCCCCTCCGATATCGCAATCGAGCAGGCAGCCTCAAAGCCATCCCGCAGCCTCGGCAAACTCGTCGCGAGTGTGCTGGTTTACGGCCTGCCGACCGTGATGATCCTGTTGCCGCTCGTGTCCTTCCTTGCCTCCAGTTTTCTCGAGCAGGACAATGGCAAGCTGACGGGCGCACTGACTTTCGCCAACTATGCCGCCTTCTTCACGAGCGGGAGCTATCTCTACGTCTTCTTCGGCACGCTGAAGCTCGCCTTCGTCGTGGCGCTGATATCGCTCGTCTTCGGCTATATACTTTCGTACCTGATCTGGCGTCTGGACGGCTCCGTTCGCTACTTGCTTTTGCTCTTGAGCGCGCTTCCGCTGGTCATGAACTATGTCGTCAAGATCTATGCGATGCGCAGCATCCTCGGCTTCAATGGCTTCCTGAACTCCATACTGCTGTCCCTCGGCATTATCGACGTGCCCAGCAAGCTCTTCATATTCAACCAGACAGCGGTGATGATGACGATGGCAGTGATCTATCTGCCCTTCGGCATCCTGCCGATCTTTTTGGCGTTGGAGCGAATTCCGCAATCTCTGATCGCCGCGGCCGCGGATCTCGGTGCAAAGCCCGGGCAGATATTCCTGACGGTCGTCCTGCCGCTCAGCCTGCCCGGCTCGATTGCCGCGGCGCTCTTTGTCATGGTGATTGCTCTCGGCGATTATCTCACGCCTCAGATGGTCGGCGGCAGCGAAGGATTCACCTTCGGTCGCGCCGTCTGGAGCCAGTTCGGCATGGCCTTCAACTGGCCCTTCGGCGCGGCTCTCGCCGTTATGCTGCTGATTGCCGTCGTCGCGCTGATTGCGCTTGCATCTCTCATTTCACGCACCGCGAGGATCAAATGACCTTGCTCGAACGAATCACCATCACCCTGCTCTGGATAATAGGTGGCATCACCTTTGCGGTGCTCTATGCACCGGCGGCTATCGTCATCCTGCTTTCCTTCGTGGGTATCAAAGACCGCAAGCTGGACTGGTCGGACTTCAGCCTGCAATGGTACGGCAAATTCGCAAGCAATAGTCAGTTGATCGACGCTCTGTCCAATTCGCTGATCGTCGGCGTCTGCGCCGTTTTGATTGCCAGCGCGATTTCGCTCGGTCTCGCATACTACATGAAGACCGGCGCGCGCAGTGGTCGTTCCTATGTCGAATTCGTGATCTTCCTGCCTTTCGTCCTGCCTGCGATCATCACCGGCATCTCGCTGCTGGTTGCCTTCCGCGAGATCGGCATCGAACGCAGCCTGGTCACTGTCACCGCCGGCCACGTCGTTCTGATTCTGGCGGTGATCTACAGGATGGTCACGATCAGGCTCGACGCGATGGAAAATTCGCAGATCGAAGCCTCCCTCGATCTTGGGGCGAACGGCTGGGAAACCTTTGTATATGTTGTGTTTCCGCAGTTGCGCTCAGCCCTGGTCACCAGTTCCCTACTTGCTTTTGCCCTCTCCTTCGACGAAACATTGGTAACGTTTTTTCTCGTCGGAGGGGAAACAACACTCCCCATGCGGCTTTGGGCAATGATGCGAACTGGCTTCACCCCGGAAATCAATGCGCTTGTTTCCGTTGTGCTTTGTGTGACGTTTCTGTTTGCGGCTCTAGGCGCTATGTCTCTGCGCAAGAGCATCGAGCGGAAATCATGACTTCTGCAAGAGGCACCGGCAAGATTGGAAAACACGGCAAGACATGAATGAAAAAGTAAAAAACCTCGGAAAGCTACTGAAGGATCGTCGAGCCTACCATGGTTGGACGCTTGCTGAAGTCAGCTCTATGACGGGCATAGCCACCTCCACCCTGTCCAAAGTCGAGAACGGACATATCTCACCGAATTTCGATACGATCCTCAAGCTGTCGCATGGGCTTGGTGTCGAAATCGGCGATCTGCTGAACTCGTCGCCGAATGAGCCGACGCCGCCCCTTGTCGTCGCGCGCCGCAGCATCAATCGCAATCTCGAAGGACAGCAGCTCGACCGGCAGTACTATCGTTACAGTTACCTGTCTTCCGACGTCGCCCATAAACGCATTATCCCGATTCATATCGAGGTGCGCGCGCTGACGCCGGAGCAGATGGGGCCGCTGACTGCCCATGTCGGCGAGGAGTTCATTCTCGTCCTCAGCGGCAGAATCCGCCTCTTCAGCGAGTATTATGAGCCGACCGATCTCGAACAGGGCGACAGCGTCTATCTCGATAGCACCATGAAGCACGGCTACATGTCGCTTGAGGCGCCGAGCAGTTCTATCATGGTCTGCTGCTCCAGCGCCACGCCGAACCTTGCGCAGACGCTTCGAGAGGTGATCAAGGAGCAGATCATCTCCGAGCAGCAGGCGAAAGGGAAGGGCAGCTAAACGGTCCGATTCAGTCGAGCACATAGGATATCGGTGTAACATCTGACATGGCGAGATAGGCCTGTAGGCGTTCCTTGGCCTTGATGCTGGATTGTTCGAGGTGGGATGTCAGGGCCTGTTGGGCGAGCGGGTAGTTGTACGCGGCGACCGCGTCCATGATCGCCAGGTGTTCGTCCATAAAGGCATCGATCGGCAAAGTGCCCCGGACAGCGCGTTGGATGTGTTTTCCGGCAACAAGCACGCATCGCGTGCGCTTTAGGGCTTCGAGAATCTCGGGGTTGGCGCTGTATTGCAGCGTGGCGACGTGAAGGTCCTCTTCAAGCGTGTCGAGTTCGGCGCTCGCTACCGCCGGAAAATGTTCCGATGCCGCAACCAGACGCTTTCGCATCGTGCTTAAGGCTTCCGCAGGAATGCGTAGCATGGCGGTTCTGAGCGCTGCCGGCTCGAGGAGCATGCGGACCTCGTAGAGATCGTGAAAACGATCCTCGCTGAGGGGATTGATCCACCAGCGGGACTTCTCGTCGCGCGTAACGATGCCGTTTTTTACGGCGTGATTGAGGATGTCGCCGGCAACGGTGCGACCGACATTGTAATGGCGGGCCAAAGCGAGTTCGTTGATGCGAAAGCTGCCGAAGACGGCGCGCAGGATGACGGTATTTTCGAAGTCGTAGTAGAAATTCTGCCAGGCGAACGTCTTGGGGCTCGTTATGGTTTCGTCTTCCAGCTTCAGCATGTCAGGCGTTATCTTGAGGCGCTGCGGCTCGCCCGTCTTGCCCGCGAGCACGCCACGTCCGTCGAAACGACGCACGAGGCCCTCGGCTTCCAGCGTCGCCAGCGCTTGCTTCACGGGCGAGCGGCTCGAATCGAAGAGCGCCGCGATCGGTCCCTCGAGAAGGACCGTGCCTTCCGGAAGGCTCCGCGACGTCACAGCCTTGCGCAGCGTGTCGGCGATGGCTTCGTAGGCGAGTGTTCGGTGCGCCATTTCGTCCTTTCCCGTCTCAGGTCACCGCACCTATTTGCCAAGGAACAAATTCGAGGTCACCATAATTGTATCCCTCGCTCAGTGTCCGCTCCCCGGAGGCGACGGCAATGATTCTCTCGAAAATGCGCTCGCCCGCCAGCTGGATGCTGTCGCTGCCGTCGACGATACCGCCACAATTGATATCCATGTCCTCGCTCATGTGCTCGTACATCTCGTTGTTTGTCGCAACCTTGATGCAGGGCGCAGGCTTAAAGCCGGAGACGGAACCGCGGCCGGTGGTGAAGACGACGAGGTTGCAGCCGCCGGCGACTTGCCCTGTGACGGCGACGGGATCGTAGCCTGGCGTATCCATGAAGACGAAACCGGGTTCGGTGATGGGTTCTGCATATTCGTAGACTTCCATCAGCGGCATTGAACCGCCCTTGGCAACCGCGCCAAGCGACTTTTCGAGGATGGTCGTGAGGCCGCCTTCCTTGTTGCCGTGCGAGGGATTGTTATTCAGCTCAGCACCATTTTTTGCCGTGTAATCGCGCCACCAATCGATGCGCGTCATCAGCTTTTCGGCGATGGCAGGCGTGGCGGCGCGCCGTGTCAGAAGGTGCTCGGCGCCATAGATTTCAGGGGTCTCACTGAGAACGGCCGTACCGCCGCTCTTCACCACGAGATCGGCGGCATAGCCGAGCGCCGGGTTGGCGGTAATTCCGGAATAGCCATCAGAGCCGCCACATTGCAGCGCGACCTTGAGACCGGACAATGGCTGCTCGGTCCGCTTCACGGCATCGATTTCCGGCAGAAGCTCCTGGATGATCGAAACGGCTTCCTCGATCGTCTTTCTCGTCCCGCCCATGCGCTGGATGGTCATCGTGCGCAAGAGAGGGCCTTCCTCCAGTTCGAAGGCTTTGACCAGATGACTGATCTGGTTCGTCTCGCATCCGAGCCCGATCATCAGGATGGCCGCGAAATTCGGGTTGCGGGCATAGCCGTTCAGCGTGCGCCGCAGATAGGCGTAGCCTTCGGTGTTGGTCGGGATGGCGCAACCGGTGCCATGCGTCAGCGCGACGACGCCGTCGACATTGGCATAGTTGCCGAAGCCGTTGATCTTGAAGTAGTCGGCAACCGCCCTGGCGACGGTGGCAGAGCAGTTCACCGAAGTGATGATGCCGACGTAATTGCGGGTGCCCACGAGGCCCGAGGGGCGCAGATAGCCTTTGAAGCTTCGTCTTTCGCTCTCGGGAAGAAGCGGCGTCGGCCGACCGTCGGCGGCGAATTCGTGCGAGACGGCGCTGTCGAGCATCGCAAGGTTCTGCAGATGAACATGCTCACCGGGAGCGATGTCGCGGCTGGCGCGACCGATGACCTGCCCGTACTTAAGGACGACCTCACCTTGAGGGATCGTGCGCACGGCGATCTTGTGGCCGCTCGGGATAGCACTCAGCGCCGAGACCTCCCCGATCGCCTCGCCTGCCACGATAGGGCGCGTGGCGACGACCACGTTGTCCATGTCATGCAGGCGGATGACGGCGGGGCCGGATTGATGCTCGGGCATCGATATCTCCTGAAATTGACCATTGCGTGCAAAAATCATTCGTGATACCGCTTCAGAAGTCAAGTGCAGACTTGAGTTACACGAAAATTTGCGGGGCATTTTTAAAGATGGCGAGTGATCGACCCTATTCCGGACTCTACCCAGTGGCGCCGACACCTTTCACTGAAACGGGAGATGTCGATTTCGACGGCCAGCGCCGCGTGCTTGATTGCATGATCGACCAGGGTGTCGACGGTATCTGCATTCTGGCGAACTATTCCGAGCAGTTTCTTTTGTCCGACGAAGAACGCCTGCAGCTGACCGAGCTCAGCCTCGCTCATGTCGCAGGCCGCGTACCTGTCATGGTGACCTGCAGCCATTTCAGCACACAGATCGCCGCTGCCCGCGCCGAGCACGCCTCGAAGCACGGCGCCAAGCTCATCATGCTGATGCCGCCTTATCATGGCGCAGGCATCAAGCTCGATGAGACATCAATCCGCGAGCATTTCGCCCGGGTCGCCGATGCTGCCGGCGTTCCGATCATGATCCAGGACGCCCCCTTGAGCGGCGTTACCCTTTCAGCCGATTTCATGGCGCGCATCGCGCGCGACCTGCCGCTCGTGCGCTACTTCAAGATCGAGGTCGCGGGGACGGCCGCGAAGCTCCGCAAGCTCATCGAACTCGGCGGCGAGGCGGTCGAGGGACCGTTCGATGGCGAAGAGGCAATCACCCTGATGGCGGATCTCGATGCTGGTGCGACCGGCGTCATGTCGAGCGCAATGCTGCCCGATCTGATCCGCCCTGTGATCCAATATCATCGCGCCGGCGACCGCCAGCAGGCCGCAAATGCCTACGAGCGCATCCTGCCGCTGATCAATTATGAAAACCGGCAGTGCGGTCTTCGGGCTGCCAAGACTGTCATGATGGAGGGGGGCGTCATCAAGTCCGATCACGTCCGCCATCCGCTCGAGCCGCTTCATCCAGCAACGCGGGCTGGCCTCCTGGAACTCGCAGGCGGCGTCAATCCCCTGGCACTCTCCTGGGGCAAGTGAGGGCAGGGCAGCATGTCGATCATTGAAGAGCCCAAGATCGCTGAAATCCCCAAGGTCGTTGAAATCAGCGGCCGCACGCGCGTCCTCGGCATCCTTGCGCATCCGACCGAACACGTGAAGGCGCCTCCCGGCATCAATCGCATCGCGATGATGCGCGGCAAGGACGCGGTCATGGTGCCGCTCAATGTTGCGCCGGCCGATCTCGACGGTTTCGTCGCCAGCCTGCGTGTGCTGAAAAGCTTCGATGGCGCCATCGTCACCGTGCCGCACAAGCAGTCCATCATCCGGCTTTGCGACGAGGTGAGCCCGCAGGCGCTGGCTGTCGGCGCCGCAAATGTCGTGCGACGCGAAGCGGACGGCCGGCTCGTCGGCGACCAGCTCGATGGCATAGGTTTCGTCGAGGGCCTGCGCGGTCAGGGCATCGAGGTGCGCGGACGCTCCGTCTATCTCGTCGGGGCAGGCGGGGCGGCCAACGCCGTCGCCTTCGCGCTCGCCGAGGCTGGGATCACGAAGCTGACGCTGGCCAACCGCACGGTCGACAAGATCGAGACGCTGGCCGCCAAGCTGCGCACCGCCTATCCGGCAATCGACGTCGCAATCGGCTCTGTCGATCCGCGCGGGCACGATCTCGTCGTCAACGGTACCACTCTCGGCATGAACGTCACCGATCCCCTGCCGCTCGATGCTTCGCTGCTCGAACCGAACATGATTGTTGCCGAAGTCATCATGGAACCGGAAATCACGCCGCTGCTTCAGGCCGCCCGCGACGTCGGATGCCGCATACATCTCGGTCGCCACATGCTCGACCACCAGCTTCAGCTGATGGCCAATTTTCTCGGACTCTGAGCCTTTTTAGCCGGCTACGGCCTCACTTTTAGTTTTGGGAGACATCGGAATGCAGGATTTGGCAATCAACGGCGGCCCGCGCGCGATCGACGGCACCTTGCCGAGTTTTCGTGACGCCTCTGGCCGCACCTTCGGGCAGGAAGAACTCGATGCGCTGGCGGAGGTCATAAAGTCGGGGCGCCTGTCCTTCCTGACGGGGAAGAAGACCGCGGAATTCGAGCAGGCATTTGCCGAGAAATACGGTGTCAAACATGCGGTCGCCGTCGCAAACGGCACTGCGGCGCTTCACACCGCGGTGATCTATCTCAATCCCGAGCCGGGCGATGAGATCATCCTCTCGCCAGTCACTGACGTGGGCACCGTCATTCCCGTTGTCGCCCAGCTCGCAATTCCCGTCTTCGCCGACGTCGATCCGATTACCCAGAACATCGATCCGGCCTCAATCGAGCGCAACATCACGCCACGGACCCGCGCAATCATGGTGACGCATGTTTATGGCCACCCAGCCGACATGGACGCGATCATGGCGATTGCCCGCAAGCACGACCTCTTCGTCATCGAGGACTGCGCCCAGGCGCATCTCGCCTATTACAAGGGCAAGCTCTGCGGCACTTTCGGAGACGTCGCCTGCTTCAGCTTCCAGCAATCGAAGCACATGACGACCGGCGATGGCGGTATGGTCATCAGCAACAAGGACGAACAATTCGGTCGAGGCTTGCGTCATTGCAGCGACAAGGGCTGGCCGCGCGAGCGAGGCGGGCGCGATCACCTGTTTCTCGCGCCGAACTACCACATGACCGAACTTCAGGCTGCCGTCGGCCTCGAACAGCTGAAGAAGCTGGAACAGTTTGTCGACGCCCGCGTCGCGTCCGCGGACCGGCTGACGCAGCTTCTTGCCGGCGTCGGTGTGCAGCCTGTGCTGCCGCTTGAAGGCACGACCGGCGTCTATTTCTTCTATTCGTTCCGGCTCGATCCGGCAAAGCTCGTCGTCCCCGTCACCGAGGTGATGAAGGCACTGACTGCCGAGGGCATCGACGGCTTCATCGGCTATCCCGGCCAGATCCCGCTCTACGCCTATCCTGTTATCCGCGAGCACAAGACCTTCGGCGCATCAGGATGGCCGTTCACGCTCGAGGGCGTGCGCAAGATCGACTATGCCGACGGACTTTGCCCGGAGGCGGAACGCGCCTGCAAGGAAACGATCTGCATGTGGTGGACGGACCGCCTGGAAGAACGCCATCTGCAGCAGATTGGCGCCGCGATCCGCAAGGTGGTCGCGGCCTACGCCAAGCCCGCCGTTGCAGCGTGAGGGAGCAGATATGTTTCAGAACCTGATTGCCGGCGAGTGGACCGGTTCGAACGGCGCGGAGAACATCAACCCGTCGAATACGAATGAAGTGGTCGGGCTTTATGCGAGCGCCGATGCCAAGGATGTGGCCAACGCGATCGCAGCTGCCAAGGCTGCTTTCCCGGCCTGGTCGCGCTCGGGCATCTGGGAACGCCATGTCATCCTGAAGAAGGCGGGCGACGAGATCATGGCGCGCAAGGACGAGCTTGGCGCGCTGCTTGCCCGCGAAGAGGGAAAGACCCTGCCGGAAGCAATCGGCGAGACGATCCGCGCCGCGCAGATCTTCGAATTCTTTGCCGGCGAGGCGTTGCGCCTTGCGGGCGAAGTGCTTCCCTCCGTGCGTCCCAATATCGGCGTCGAGATCACTCGCGAGCCGATCGGCGTCATCGGCATCATCACCCCCTGGAATTTCCCGATCGCCATCCCGACCTGGAAGATCGCGCCGGCGCTCTGCTACGGCAACACCGTCGTCTTCAAGCCGGCCGATCTCGTGCCCGGCTGTTCCTGGGCGATCGTCGATATCCTGCATCGCGCCGGCCTGCCGAAGGGCGTGCTGAACCTCGTCATGGGCAAAGGCTCGGTCGTCGGCCAGGCCATGCTCGACAGCCCGGAGCTGGCGGGCATCACCTTTACCGGCTCGGTCGGCACGGGCAAGCGCGTTGCGGTTTCGTCCGTCGAGCATAATCGCAAGTATCAGCTCGAAATGGGCGGCAAGAACCCGATGGTCATTCTCGACGATGCCGACCTTGCCGTCGCCGTCGAGGCTGCCGCCAATTCGGCCTTCTTCTCGACCGGCCAGCGCTGCACGGCATCCTCGCGCCTGATCGTGACCGAAGGCATACACGACCGCTTCGTCGCTGCCATGACCGAGAAGCTGAAGACGCTCAATGTCGATGACGCGATGAAGCCGGGCACGCATATCGGCCCCGTGGTCGACGAGAAGCAGCTGAAGACCGATACCGACTATATCGAGATCGGCAAACAGGAAGGCGCAAAGCTTGCCTTTGGCGGCGAACTGATCAAGCGTGACACGCCCGGCTTCTACCTGCAGCCGACGCTGTTTACCGAAGCGACCAACCAGATGCGCATTTCCCGCGAAGAGATTTTCGGGCCGGTCGCATCGGTCATTCGCGTTAGGGATTACGAAGAGGCGCTGGCCGTCGCCAACGACACGCCGTTTGGCCTGTCGTCGGGCATCGCGACGACCAGCCTGAAGCATGCGACGCATTTCAAGCGCAATGCCGAGGCCGGCATGGTGATGGTCAACCTGCCGACGGCGGGCGTCGACTTCCACGTGCCCTTCGGCGGCCGCAAAGGATCGTCCTTCGGCTCGCGCGAGCAGGGCAAGTACGCCGCAGAATTCTTCACAACGGTCAAGACAGCATACACGCTGGCTTGACCACAACAAAATGTCTGACGACCTCCCAGGGAGGTCGTCGCAGTCATTGGGAACTCCAGGGCTAGCGTCGGACCTCCCGGCAGCCGCTCCCCCTTTGCAATCCATCATCGCCGATAGCGCAATGGACGTGTCCCATCCGTCGAGGAAAACATGAAAGTCATCGTACTGGGGGGGCGGCATCATCGACGTGACATTCGCTTATCAGCTTGCAAAAGCCGGTCACGATGTCACCGTGGTTGATAGGCAAAAGGCGCCTGCGCTCGAGACAAGCTATACAAATGCCGGCGAGGTTTCGTTTGGATATTGCTCTCCCTGGGCCGCCCCTGGGATCCCGCAAAAGGCGCTGAAGTGGATATTCATGCGGCACGCGCCGCTGATCCTGAGGCCGAAGCTTGATGCGGCCATGGTCTCATGGCTTTTCAAGATGCTTTCGAACTGTACCTCGGAGCGGTACCCGATAAACAAGAGCCGCATGTTACGGCTGGCCGACTACAGCCGGCAGACGCTAGCGGATGTTCGAAAAGAAACCGGCATTCGCTATGACGAGCGGATGAAGGGTACGCTGCAATTGTTCCGCACGCAGCAGCAACTCGATGCCTGCGCAAAGGATATGAAGGCACTCGCCGCGGACGGAATTCCCTACAGATTGTTGGGACGAGACGACTGCACTCACTTTGAACCGGCTCTCACGCATGTGCGCGAAAAATTCGTCGGAGGGCTGCTGACGCCCATGGACGAGACCGGCGACTGCTTCAAATTCGCCAATGCCTTGGCCGAGAAAGCCGGTAAATTTGGCGTCCGTTTCCTCTTCAACACGGTGATACAAGGCTTGAATGTTGAGGCTGGGCGTGTCCGTGGCATCACGACCGATCGTGGGCGTCTCGATGCGGACATCATCGTCGTCGCGCTTGGGAGCTTTTCACCGCTTTTGCTGAAGCCCCTGGGAATCAAACTGCCGGTCTATCCTGTGAAGGGGTATTCGCTGACAATTCCAATCGCGGACGCCTCCAGAGCTCCGGAATCGACGATCATGGACGAGACTTACAAGATTGCGATCACGCGCCTCGGCGATCGTATCCGCGTCGGAGGCATGGCTGAAATCTCAGGCTATACCAACGATCTCGGCGAAGCGCGCCGTCGTACGCTGGAGCATTCGGTAACGGATCTCTTCCCCGGTGGGGACGTCTCAAAGGCACTGTTCTGGTCGGGACTTCGGCCGATGACGCCGGACGGAACCCCGGTCATCGGGGCGACCAGAATTGCAGGCCTGTTTCTCAACACCGGCCACGGAACCCTGGGTTGGACCATGAGCACCGGATCGGCGAAAGTCCTCAGCGACATCGTCAGCGGCAAAGCACCCGAAATCGACGTGCATGGACTTGCAATCAGCCGCTATGCTTGACGTGTGGTCGATTGCGGAAGTCTCGGATGCAGTGAAGAGCAAGGCATCGAAAGCCCGCCCGTAATCCGACGCCATCTTTCGGCGCGTATTTGACGCCGCTAAAAATGAATCTCCGGTGGTCAGAACAAGTTCGCCACAGCAACGCACCTGGAGTTGAGATCCGATGATCGGGTCTGCGAGATCAGCTAATCGAACGGCGATTCTATATAGACGCGGCTGACAAGCCTCAACGTCCGGTCCGGCTGGATGATGTACGTCTCACGAACTCTTTCACCCCACTGATCCGTGAAGATATGTGGCACCTGGCTTCCGATCGGAGACTTGGTAAGTTTCTGTGTCGGTTGGCCACCATAGGTGATACTGCCGGGGATAGGCTCCAGGGAGATGCCACCTGAAGCCTGGGCGCAGGCGGTCAGCAGCGTCGTGACGACGAAAAGGGCTGCAAAGGGCTTCATCTCTATCTCGATCTCTGGTGTTGTCGTTTGCCGAGCAAACCCTAGGCAATGAGGTAGGGTAGGAGCGATCGGTTGCAAGCGCTACTACTGAACTCCGAAGTGTGTGTCGACCGCTGCACGACTTCTGAACGGCGGGTTATTTCGCGCTCGGATAAGGTCATCCGGCTAATATTATTTGAGGTCGACCGAGCGGCGAATTTCAGTCCGGCCGCCGGACGGGATGTAGATTTCTCCACCATAGAAACGCCGTCAGAAGACAAAGCCCGCCGTGGTCTACTATGAGATTCTTATACAGTCTCGCTATTTCCGTAATGGAAATCCTACGTCCCTCGGGCCTACATCCACAAGCGAAAGAGTTCACAACTCACGCACCGTCCGCCGAGCGAAAGAGGGCCGGCGAATGGGCTCATGTCGCCTTGGCGCTCTCCCCTGCTTAAGGAGGCGTCAAAGGTAGTTGTGTCCGACATCCTTCCTGCGAGGAATTCATGAAGCCTGGCGCCAAGCCTTTTATCATCGAGATCAGGCCCTCTCGGCGGCTTGTCAAAATCCGGATGAAGCAGCGATTGCGAGAGCAGTCTGCGGCAGGGCCGATGACGATCTCCGACAACAGCGATGACAAGAACTCGGCCGACGCCGATGCGGAAGTTTCGGCGTCATCTCGCGAGCGAACGACGGTATCTCTTCATGGCGATTGAACTCGACAGCGTCTCACGGGCAACCGTCGGCAGATTTGTCGTCAAGGTCAATTTGTCTCTGTTGATCGCGCTGTTCTCAAAATCCAGCCTTCTTCTTTCCGCGTCGCGGTGTCTGCAACTCTACGCCCTGTTGATGGCCGCGATCGCAGTTCTCACCCGCCAGCGATACTCGCCGGATTCGTTCAATCACTGGAGCGAGGCTCTATGGCTCGCCTTCGTTGCTGCGGGACTTCAACTGCTTCAACGCGCTTCGTTGTAGTCCCGACCATCTCTGAAATTGAATCCCAATTCCATGGTAAGCCGAAACCTGCCTTTCGAGTATTTCATCCTCAGCAACGTCGAGCCGGATGGCCCGGTCGTTGGTTTTGTCGCCGACCGACCGGTCCGTGGCTCCGTTGTCGATGGGCACGGCCGACGATATCGATTTTCCGGCTTGGCGCGCCGGGATGGGAGCGGGCGGCTTGATGTCGAGGATCTGCGGACAGGCGAGTGGATCGTCCTGCCGGATTTGGTGTACACCAGAACGAAGACTTAGAACGAGACGCTTCGGACTATGGTCCCGATGAGCACCGATGCTCGTTCTCGCCACCGTGGGGGTCCCTCATCTGGCGCCCCTGACCATTTCAGAATTGCGAGAGGGACTTGACGAATTAGGCGCTGTCTGATTATTGATACGTATCACTAATACGTATAAGTGAGATTACATTGACGGGCACGCGGGCGACGCAGAAGGATGTAGCAAAAGCAGCGGGCGTCTCGCAGGCGACCGTTTCGCTGGTCCTCAGCGGTGGCGCACCATCCATTCCGCCGGAGACTTGGGCGCGAATAACCAAGGCGGCAAAGGACCTCGGCTATGTGCCGAACCGCTTCGCTCAGGCATTGAAGACGAGCCGATCGATGACGATCGCCTGCATCGTGCCTGACATAACCAACCCGTTCTATCCGTCGCTGATCCGCGGCATACAGTCGGTCACCGATGGCCTGAGTTATGACGTGATCTCGGTCAACACCGACGGCTCGCCCGAACGCGAGCGGCATTTCCTGGACTGGGCGCGACAAGGGCGTGTGGATGGCGTGATCGGCGTGTTCTTCACGCTGCGTGCCCAGGATTTCAGTCCTCTGATCGAAGCCGGCGTGCCGGTCGTGCGTATCGAATCCTCGAAGAAGCAGGGCGGCGAGATTGCCGTCGATGATATCTTCGTCGACAGCCGTGCCGCGGCCTATGCGGTTACCGAATATCTGATCGCGCAGGGTCATCAACGCATCGCCATGGTGGCCGGTCGGGGTGGCCCGCAATCCACCCGGATCGAGGGATATCGCACCGCGCTCGCCGCGGCCGGCCATAAGGACCATGTCGTTGTCGACGAGGAATTCAGCGAGATCGGCGGCACGCGAGCGGCCGAAGCCATTCTCGCGAATGGCTTCGAGCCCACTGCGATCTTCGCAGCCAACGACTTGATGGCGATCGGAGTCATGCAGGCGCTTCGCGAGCGCGGCATAGAGATCCCCAGGGATATCGCCGTCGTCGGTTTCGACGACATTTCCGCTGCCAAGCTGGTCACGCCGTCGTTGACGACGGTTGCTCAGTTTCAATGGCAGATGGGTGAACGAGCGGCCCAGACGCTGATGGAACGGTTGCGAGGTGAAAAAACCGGTCCCGGAACCGCGGTCGAAATGCCGTTCAATCTAATCCAAAGGGGCTCGACGAAGGCCGCCTGAGGCAAGCTGGAGGAGGAAAACATGCAACGCCGTACTGTATTGAAAGCCGGGCTTGGTCTTGCGACCCTGCCGTTCATGGCCCGCTTCGGGTTCGCAGCCGACCCGAAGCCCGTCAGCTTCTGGTATGAGTCCGCATCGCCGGAAAATCAGGACAATCTCAAGAATATCCTGGTCGATTCGTTCAACGCCGCGCATCCCGAGGATATGCTGAGCATCGATTTCCGCGGTTCCGATCTCGACAAGCAACTGCGCATCGCCATGCTGTCGGGAACCGGTCCGGATGTCGTCTTCACCGCCGGTCCGAGCTATGTGGCTGCAATGGCCCAGGCCGGCCAGCTGCTGCCGCTCGATGACTATGCGAAGAAATACGGCTGGAACGACAACCTGCTGCCGCTCTTCCTTGAGCTCGGCAAGTATGACGGCAAGCTCTATGCGCTGGCCAAGACCTATGAAACGCTGGGGCTTTTCTACAACAAGACCCTGTTCAACACAAACAATTGGAAGGCGCCGACCACTATCGCGGAGTTCGAAAGCCTGGCCGATGAAATGAAAGCCAAGGGGCTTGTGCCTTTCGGTCTACAAGGCGCTGACCGGCGCGATCCCGTGGACGGACCCGGCCTTCGTGGCTGCAATCGACAAGCTGGCGCAGTGGTGGGACAAGGGCTATTTCGGCGACAATTACTTTTCGCTGACGCTGGAACAGGCGTTTGCCCAGATCGCGACCGGCCAAGCCGGCATGGCGCCGACGGGCACCTGGAACTTCACCAATATCCCGACCTATTTCCCGCAAAACAACGCGGAACCCGGCTTCGTCGGCTTCCCGAGCATGAGTGGCGATCCGATCTATCCGCTCGGCATCGGCTCGACACTGTCGGTCAATGCCAAAGCCGGCAATGCCGACGGCGCGGCCGCCGTCCTCGACTACATCTTCAAGGACGATTTCTACAGCAAGATGAACTCGGTCTGGCAGGGCGAATGGAACCTGCCCCTGAAGGACCTCTCCAAGGTCAAGCTCGCCGATAATGTGCAGCCGCTCTACATCGAAGTGATGAAGAATCTGTCGTCCGCGGTCAACGCCGGCAAGTACGGCTACACGACCTGGACTTTCCTGCCCCCGGCGACCGACACCTATCTGGTCAGCGGCATGGAAGAGGTCTGGCTCAAGAAGCAATCTTCGGCCGATTTCCTGAAGAAACTCAATGAAACCTTCAAGCAGGAGAAGGACGCCGGCAAGGCTCCAGCCGTCCCCGCGCGCACCTGATCAACGTTAAGCAGCAGAGGAGCGGTGCCTGCCGCACCGCTCTTTTCCTGGAGAAGAACCCATGCATCGGCTTTATCTCGTCCCAACGATGATCATCAACGTGGTCGTCGTGCTGGTACCGGCACTCCTGACGGTCGTGCTCGCCTTCTATAATTGGGATGGCATTTCCACCCCGACCTTCGCCGGACTCGACAATTTCCGGGCACTGGCGGCCGATGGCGTATTCTGGTCGGCGCTGGGTAACAACATCATCTGGACGGTCATCTTCCTGACTGTCCCAATCGCGATGGGATTGCTCGCCGCCTCCATGCTGCTCGTCGTTCGTCGCGGCAGTAATGTCTTCCAGGTCATCTACTTTCTGCCCGTCGTCATCGCGACGCCGATCACCGCGCGCATCTGGCAGGGCATGATCTACAGCCCGGTCACCGGCATCTTCGGGGTTCTCAAGAAATACGGAATGCCTTTTCCCAATCCTTTGACGCAGCCCTCGATTTCCCTTTTCGGCGTCGCGACCGTCGACCTCTGGCACTGGTGGGGATTTCTCTGCGTCATCTTCTTCGCAGCACTTCGCCAGGTTCCGCAGGAGCAGATTGAGGCCGCTCGCCTCGAGGGCGCCACCTATTTTCAGATGATGCGCTATGTACTTCTGCCGGGGATCAAGCCGACGATTACCCTGCTGATGATCATGACGGTCATCTGGTCGTTCCTGGCTTTCGACTTCGTCTATATCCTGACACAAGGCGGTCCGGCCTATTCCAGCGAGATGCTGTCGACGCTCGCCTATCGTCACGCTTTCTACGACCTGAATGTCGGACAGGCAGCGGCGGCCGCGCTCGTCATCAGCGTCTTCGGTCTGGTCGGCACGTTCTTCTATGTTCGCATCCAGGGCAGGGAGGCCGAGCAATGAGATTGGTCGAAAGCCGTGCAACGCTGACGCTGTCCTATATCCTGCTTGCTCTCTTCGCATTCATCGCACTCTTTCCGATCGCGCTGCTCGTTCTGAATTCGCTGAAGCCGGCCGCCCAGATCGTGCAGAATCCGCTGGGCATGCCCAATCCCATCCGCTGGCAGAATTTTGCCAATGCCTGGAAGCACGCGAAGTTTTCCCAGACCTTCATCAATTCGGTCATGGTCAGCGGCACCACCATCGTCCTGGTGTGCAGCACGTCGTCGCTGACGGCCTATGTGCTCGCCCGCAGGAAGATCAAATCCTGGAAGATCTTCACCTTCTATCTGATGGCGACAACGACAGCGCCGATCCAGCTTTATATCTTCCCACTCTACTTCGGCTTTGCCAAACTCGGACTGATCAACAACGTCTTTGCTGTCGCCCTGATCTACACCGCGCTCTACAGCCCCTTTGCGGTCATGCTGCTGCGGACTTATTTTCTGGCCGTTCCGAAGGAGCTGGAGGAAGCCGCGATCGTCGACGGCGCGACCGCCTGGCAGGTCTTTTCCAAGGTGATGTTGCCGATCGTCTCGCCCGGCATTCTGACGGTCGCGCTGATCATCGGGCTCAATTCGTGGAACGAATTCCTGATTGCCACGACCTTCCTGCAGAAGGCCGAGAACGTCACAGCCGTCATCGCCTTTTATCTTCTTTCCGGCCAGTACAGCTCCGATTGGGGTGAGATCATGGCCGCCGCCCTCATCATCGTCATCCCGGTCGTCGCCCTCTTCGTCTTCATGCAGAGACGCTTCATCGAAGGCATGGCCGGTGGCTCGGTGAAGGGCTGACCTTTTGAAATATATGGAGGAAATTCGCATGCAACTTCCGAACGATTACCTGGAACGCGTCTATGCCGGCGTCATTGGCAAACTGGTTGGTGTCTATCTCGGCCGCCCATTCGAAGGCTGGACCTATCAGAAGATCATGGAGGAGTTGGGCCCGATCGAATATTACGTGCATGAGCGCCTGAACCAGCCGCTTGTGGTCACCGACGATGACGTTGCCGGCACTTTTACCTTCATTCGCGCGCTCGAAGATTATGGCATCAAGCCGGACCTTTCGGCCGAAGAGATCGGCAAGGCCTGGCTGAATTATATCGTCGAGGAGCGTTCCATCCTGTGGTGGGGTGGCAATGGCAATTCCACCGAACATACTGCGTGGCTTAACCTCAAGAAGGGTGTTGCCGCTCCGGCGTCCGGCTCGATTGCCACCAACGGACAGGCCGTTGCCGAGCAGATCGGCGCACAGATATTCATCGACGGCTGGGCGATGGTCGCTCCATGCCAGCCGGAACTTGCCGCCAGGCTTGCGGAGCAGGCCGGCAAGGTCAGCCATGACGGTGAATCCGTTTACGCCGCCATGCTCTGGGCGGCCATGGAAGCCGAGGCTTTCCGGTCCTCCGATATCGATCATCTGATCGACACCGGCCTTGCGCAAATCCCGCGCGACAGTCTCATCGCCAAGCTGATCACCGACATCAGGGGTTGGCACAAGGCCAATCCGGACTGGCGCGATACCCGCCAGAAGATCGAGGACGAGTATGGCTACGACAAATATCCGGGCAATTGCCACGTCGTGCCCAACCATGCGCTGATGGTGATGGCCGCACTCTACGCGCCGCACGACTTCCAGCAGGCGCAGATGATCGTCAATACATCAGGCTGGGATACCGACTGCAACGCCGGCAATGTCGGCTGCCTGCTTGGCATCATGAACGGTCTCGAAGGGCTGGAGGAAGGCCCGGACTGGCGCGGCCCGATCGCCGACCGCATGCTGATCTCGTCTGCAGATGGCGGTAACTCCATCAACGATGCCGTCCGCCAAGCCTATTTCCTGACCAATCTCGGCCTGCAGCTCAGCGGCGGCCAGAAGCTCGATGCGCCGAAGGACGGCGCACAGTTCCATTTCTCTTTGCCCGGCAGCCAGCAGGGTTTCCGCCCGCAGACCGGCCTGGATGTCAGCGATGCGATCCGTGTTCGCAATGCCGAATTTGAAGGTAGCCGGGCGCTCGCGATCGACTACGAGGCACTGGGTCCGGCACAGATCGCCGCAGCCACGACCCCAACCTTCTCGCCGCGCGAAATGCTCAACATGCGCACCTATGACCTTATGGCCACGCCTCTCGTCTATCCCGGCCAGATCGTAAAGGCGCGCGTTCGGGCCGGGGCGGAAAACCGCGGCATCGTGGACGTAAAACTCCGTGTCCGCGTCTATGATGAGCGCGATCAGCTGAGAAATATCGATGCGACCGCTGTCACCATCGAGCCCGGAAAGGAAGCGGTTCTGCAGTGGACGTTGCCGGATACCGGCGGCCAGCCGATCGCCGAGATCGGGATTACGATATCGGCAAAGGGCAAGCGCGCCGACGGTCGGCTGCTGGTCGATTATCTCAGGTGGGACGGCGCTCCGGCGCTTACACTGAAGCGTCCCTCCGGCGATTGCGACTTCTGGCGGATGTCCTGGGTGAACGGTGCCAGCTTCTTCTCGAAGCGCTTTCCGGCCGCATTCCGCATCGCGCAGAACAGCGGTGAAGGCATCATCATCCACGGGACGCGCCAGTGGACTGATTATCAGGCGGCCGGCAATGTCATGCTGCATCTCGGCAATTACGGCGGCCTTGCAATCCGCGCCCAAGGCTTGCGCCGCTATTACGGCGCTCGCGTCACCCGGGACGGCAGGATGCAGATCGTGCGGGTTCGCGACGAGGACACGAAGGTGCTCGCCGAGACCGCCTTCAACACCGAGTTTGAGAAGCCGATTTCCATGCGTGTTTCGGCCAAGGGCGATAGCATCGTCTTCGAAGCCGATGGCGTATCGATCTCCGCGCGGGACAACAGTCCAGAAGCCTTTGGCGACGGCGGCGTCGGACTTCTCGTTCACGAGGGCGCACTGTCTTCAAATGAAATCCGCGTTGGAGCGGTTCAGTGACGATGCGTGACTGGAAAGGAAACTAGCAATGGCAACAGTCACGATCGACAAGGCCCGCAAGGTCTATGCCGCTCTGGAGGTGCTGCACGGGGTTTCGGTCGACATATCGGACGGCGAGTTCGTCGTTCTTGTCGGCCCCTCCGGCTGCGGCAAGTCCACGCTTCTGCGGATGATCGCCGGCCTTGAGGATATTTCGGGCGGTACGATCAGCATCGGCGGACGGGTGGTTAACAACCTGCCGCCGAAGGAGCGTGACATCTCCATGGTTTTCCAGAACTACGCGCTCTATCCGCATATGACTGTCGCCGAGAATATGGCCTTCTCGCTCACCCTCGCCGGTGCGCCGAAGGCGGAGAAGCAGAAACGGGTAGGTGAGGCTGCACAGATCCTCGGGCTTACGCCCTTGCTTGAACGCTATCCGCGTCAGCTCTCCGGCGGCCAGCGCCAGCGAGTGGCCATGGGGCGATCGATCGTCCGCAACCCGCAGGTCTTCCTGTTCGATGAGCCGCTGAGCAATCTCGACGCGAAGCTGCGCGTCGCCATGCGGGCGGAGATCAAGAACCTGCACCGGCGCCTTGCGACCACGACGGTCTATGTGACGCACGATCAGGTCGAGGCGATGACCATGGCCGATCGCATCGTCGTCATGAACGAGGGCAAGATAGAGCAGATCGGGGCTCCACTCGAACTCTACGACAATCCCGGCAGCGTCTTCGTCGCCGCCTTCATCGGCTCGCCATCGATGAATTTGCTCAATGGCAAGGTCGAAACGTCCGGTGGCAATCCGATTTTTCGGCTTGGTGCGGAGGCTTCGCTGCTGATGCCCAACGGCCAGGGCTCATCTCTCGACAAGGCCACGGTTTACGGTATACGACCGGAATATCTGCACCTCACCGAGCCCGGCAAGGGCGTTGCCGGCAAGGTCATTGTGGTCGAGCCGCTTGGTTCGGAAACGCAAGTGATGGTGTCGGTCGCCAATCAAACGGTCGTAGCAGTCTTTCGCGAGCGCGTCCGCGTTCAACCGGACGAGACCATCTGGCTCGCGCCGGAGGTCGACCGCGTTTGCCTGTTTGACGAAAGCGGCCATCGAGTCCGGGCTTAGGAAGCCGCTTCCCCGCCTGCTTCCTCGTTTAATATCCGTTTCTGGACGATCGCATTGTTGGTCGCGGCTGCCGCGGCCAGAGCAGCGACGCGCTCGTCATTGGCCACCTGAACGGTCGGCGAGGCAAATTCGATATTATTGGCGTCAAAGACTTCTCGGATCATCGCAAAGGCGCGCCGGCGAATGGTCGACTGCTCCCCTGGCTTCGTGGTCATCGCAAAGCTCAGATTGATGCCGTAGTCGCCGAATTGTTCGACGCCCTTCATCTTCACGGTTTCGATGATCATCGGGCCAAGCTCCGGATCCTCCAGAAGCGCGGCGCCGACGCCTTTCACCAGTTTCCTCACAAGCGCGATATCCGTCTTATAGCTCACCGAGATCAGGAATTTGTCGATCACCCAATCCCGCGACATGTTTTCGACTGCGCCCAGCGAGCCAAAGGGAACGGTGAAGATCGGTCCGCGGTGATGACGAAGTTTCACCGAGCGGATGCTGAAAGACTCGACCGTACCCTTGTAGTTTCCGCTCTGGATATATTCGCCGACGCGAAAAGCATCATCCAGCATGTAGAAGATGCCGCTGATTACATCCTTGACGAGGGTCTGCGATCCGAAGCCGATGGCGACACCGAAAATGCCGGCGCCGGCGATCAGCGGCCCCACCTCCACGCCGAGACCTGACAGCGCCATCATGATGGCGATGGCGGCGATCAATACGGCCAGGAAATTGCGCAGGATCGGCAATAGCGTCAAAAGGCGGCTGCTCCGGGCAGCGTCCGCGGCGCTTCCCTCTCCCAGCCGGGCGCGCTCCAACTGATGGGTAATCAGCGCCTTGACCACCTGCCAGAGAATATCGGCGGCAAGCAGGATTGCGATACCGCTCAATATGCCTCGGGTGATGCGGCTTGCCGCGGCCTGCTGCATCATCTCGGCCGAGTGGGTTTGCAAAACCGCTGCAAGCCAGAGAACCGCAAGGCCGATGATGGCAGCACGCACACCGCGTTCGACCAGCACCTCATAGACGGCGCTGTCTGAGGACGTGGCCATTTCCTCTCTCCGGCAGGCCGTTCGAATGATGGAACTTGCAAGAGGCAATGCCGCCGGTATCAGGATGACATAGGCAGCGAGCCACATGGCGAACTTCAAGTCTGCCACCCAAAGCAACCAGATGACCGACAGCCAAAAGATCAGCATCCAATCTTTTGCGGTGCGTCGTGTTGGTTGCTCGACGCTGCGAGGCCGGTTCCAGACGGTTTCAACTGTTACGGCCCAAAGCAGGATACCGATTGCATAGCCCACCACGGCTGCGACGGTTGGCTGGAAGGTGAGCCCGCGCATGATGCCATCCGAGGCCCAGCCGATGAAGAAAATCAACGTGAAACGCACGACGCGCCAGAACCAGAAACGCGCGGCCTTGTCCTCGATAGGAACAAGCCGGATGAAGGTTTCACCCGATGCCGCTCGAAACGGCGCCAATATTACGCGGCTGAGCCGGATGACGAGACGGCCAGCGATCAACCCCAGAAGCGTCGGCACGATTAGCTGGCTTAGAAGCGGTGGCCAGCTCATCGTCAGAAACAGGCCGACCGTGGCAACGCCGAAGATGACGAGCGGCGCGAGCTCGATGAACACATGCCGCCCGATCGCGTAGAAACGATCAGTCACGCTTGCTTCAGTTTGGGCGTTGGCCCTTCGTGCCCGGATATGCCGGGCGACATGGCTAAAGGCCCATTCCGCGATAAGACCGATCGCAACCAGGCCGAAGAACAATAGCAACAGGCTGCCCGGGCTGCGGCCATTGAGGCTGGCCATGGTTTTTTGATCGATCCGCGCGAGCTCACCCGGCACCAGCGGAATCGCTTGTCTTACGTTGAGCAGATGCGCCTGAACGGAATTGAGCCAAACCGTGAGATCGCTCGCGGACATGCCCTGCATGGCCATTTTCGGCAAAGCCTCGGGCTGCTGCTTTGCCTGTTCCTTTGTCTGTGTCGCCAGAAGGGTGCGGATGTCAGGATCGTCGAGCAGCTTGATGAGCTGATCGACCTTCTGCTGGGTGGCCACGTTCGCGTTGTCTGATTGGGCAGCGACGGAGCCAGCCATCCCAAGCAGCAAGGCGAGGAAAAGAAACAGTTTGCGTCCGCAATCAAGCTTTCCGATCGGTCTCATCTCTTTCCCCGAGAAGCGTGGTTGGTTTCCGGTCGTGACGACGGAAAGCCTCTTCAGAGACACGTTTAGGAGAGAAGCCTTTCTCTTGAAAGACCGATATTCCCATGATGCTTTCAAAAGACGCAAGCAGTCGATTTTGCGGAAGTGATCCCGTTGCGCGTCAGCAATCTATCAAGTTGACGGGGCTACTTGTGTCGCAGCCCCGTCAATCCAAGCGGTCAAGCTGGGAGCTGGAATACCCAGTTCGCGATCAGCACGATGGCGAGACCACCAGCGAGCGCGACATAGGGCAGGATACCCGCTTTTTTCACGCCGAGATCCTGTCCAACAAGGCCGAGATCGGCCATGGCACCTTCCGGAAATTTGCCGCCGTCGCGGACATAGTGACGATAGGCAAAGACAGGCAGGATCAGGGCCGCAAAGAAGAAGCCGATCCATAGCGCGTTGGCATAGCCCCACACCTTCGCACCGGCGCCGAGGAAGAGGGCGTTGACGAATGCAAGGATGGTGTTGAGGCCGATCAGCCAGCTCGGCGCCTTCCAGGGGCGCTCGACATGGCCTGAATCCATGCGGTGGATCCAGCCGGAATTCAGGTTGAGGAAATTGAAGATGATGTAACCGACGTTGGAAACCGCGAGCACGAAGAAGTAGCCGCTGACGTCGGAGGCGATTGCAAGCAGGGAGAGATTGAAGGCAAAGTCCGTCCACATGGCGCGGGTCGGGGCGCCGTTCTCGTTGACGTGTTCGAGATATTTCGGCAGCCAGCCGTCTTTGGAGCCCTGATAGAGCGTCCGCGACGAGCCTGCCATTGCCGTCATGATGGCAAGGAAGAGCGCCAGGATCATCAGGATGACGAGGAGCTGGGTGACGATGCGGCCGGCGCCGATCAGGCCGCCGAGTGCTTCGGCGACACCGGTGCCGTCGACGATGCCTGTTGCCAGCATACCCTCATGGCCGAGCACGCCCTGGAAGGCGAAGGGAACGAGGAAGAAGAACAGGCAGCAGACGAGGCCGGAATAGAAGATCGCCTTGAACGTATCCGTCTTCGGGTTCTTGAGTTCACGCGTGTAGCAAACGGCGGTTTCGAAGCCGTATGTCGACCAGGCAGCGATGTAGAGGCCACCGAGGAACAGTGTCCAGCCGCCATTGCTCCAGCTGCCGTCGGTGACGGCATAGGCTGCCGTCGGCGGCACGAGACCCGTGACATTGGTGGAAACGATCTGGCCGCTGATGATCGGATAGATGCCGATGATCAGAAGCGGGACCAGAACGATGATTGCCAGCCATTTCTGCACGCTTGCCGTCTCGGAGATGCCGCGATGCTGGATCGCGAAGATGATCAGCATCAGGATGCCGCCGATGAAGAAGGTGGCGTTGATGTTGGCGGTCGCGAGAAGGGGAATGTTGAAGGTGAGCAGCGACCAGTTGCGAATGGCCGGCGTCAGGGCGGCAACGCCATCGGCACTCAGCAGCGCCTTTACCGCGTCCGGCGCCGATGTTCCTGCGTGAGCGGCGATGTATTCCGTAACCCGGGGGCTATCGGCCGCAATCGACGTGGCATGCGCGCTGATCCAATCGAGCACAGCATGCGAATCCGCGGCCGGGATGGGGAAAAAGGCATTGAGAATATAGCCGGCCGCAATAGCGCAGCCGAGGGAAAGCACCGGCGACCAGGCAAACCAGTTGCACCAGACGGAGAGCGGAGCGATGAACTTGGAATAACGCAGCCACGCCGTCGCGCCGTAGACCGAGGCGCCGCCCGACTTGTTGCCGAACATGCCGGCAATTTCAGCATAGGTGAAGGACTGCAGAAAGCCCATGACCATCGAGATGATCCAGACCAGGAAGGCGAGCTTGCCGGTGGTCCCTGCGATGCCGCCGATGGAGAAGAGAACAAGCGGCGGCACCCCGGCGGCTACCCAAAAGGCGCCTTTCCAGTCGAGTGCACGTATAAGTTTTCCTTCGCTGCCGGTCGTGACCCCGGCGTCGACTATATCCGTCATCGATGAATTCCCCATAAATTGTTCCGGACGTATCTATCGTACGTCTCCCTGAACGGTGCCTCCCATGGCATTTCGGGGCTGCCCGGTGCTTTGGTGATCCATGTTCCCGCATGGATTCCGGGTCTGAACCCTTGCTGCATAGTGAAGATATTTTCTTTATAGTCAACATGCCTTTACTTTACGGTCGCATTTTGTAACGTGCTTGTGGATGCTTTCGGGCAACTCAATCCGCAACGAGGGTCAAATGCGAGATCTCCATCCGGCGATGGCCATGGCGCGACCAGTTTTGCCAAGCATCGTCCGCTACCCCGGCATGCCGACACTGCCCAAGGACACAGAGCGCTACCGCTGCAAGGGCGGCGGATCGCTGGTCGTGCGCGTCGAGCCCGGCGACCATGTGACAGTGATTGATAGCGAGGGTGGCCAGCCCTGCGAGCTATCCTTTCTCGACGAAACCGGCCGCTTTCAATCCGCCGGTCTTGGTGCGGCCTTCACCAATGGTGCGGAGGGGTTGAAAGCCATCCTCGCGTCGAATGAAGAGAGTGCCGCGCGGGTTCGCACAGCACTCCAGCGCCGCGGCGCCGATCTTTCGAGCGCAGGAGCGCTGCGCATCTTTGGCGAGACATCCGCGCCGGGAGAAAAGGCCGAGTTCACGATTGCGATGAGGGGGCTGTTGATTGCTGTTGCGCCAGGAAGTGCCATGTCGCCGGAGACGCAGGATACCGCAACGCCTGTCGAAATCAGGATCAGGCGCAGCAAACTGATCCGTGACTATAGCTGGGCGTTGCCCGAACCGATCGCGGATCCGATCGAGGACATCAGGATCAAGGCAGCGACGGCATCCGCCTATTTCGTGCGCGCCGGCGAGTTCATCCAGATCATCGATGTCTACGGCCGGCAATGCACCGACTTCCAGGCCTTTGCCGCGCGCAAGGTCGACAAGGGTCTCGACCGCGCGCTGGATTCGACGGTGACGCGGACCCTCTTAAGTCGCAGCTACCCGACGCCCGGCCTGCCTTCCAAGGCGTTCGATCGGGATTTCGAACCGTTGATCGAGATCGTGCAAGACACCGTTGGTCGCCACGATGCTTTCGCGACCGCCTGCAACTCGCGCTATTACGACGACATGGGCTATCCCGGCCATGTGAACTGCACGGACAATTTCAACGGCGCGCTCGCACCCTATGGCATTGCCAGTCGCAAGGGTTGGGAAGCAATCAACTATTTCTACAACACCAATATCGACCACAACAATCAGCTCTATCTTGATGAGCCCTGGTCGCGGCCGGGCGATTATGTGCTGATGCGGGCACTGACCGATCTCGTCTGCGTGTCTTCCTCCTGTCCAGACGATATCGATGCGGCGAACGGCTGGGATCCGACGGATATCCATGTTCGCACCTTTTCCGGCAAAGAGAAATTCTCACGAGCGGTGGCCTATCGCATGACCCCTGAAGCAGACGCTGAACTGACGCGTGAAACCGCCTTCCATCCGCGCTTTTCGGCGCTGACGCGGGACTACACCGAATATCGCGGCTACTGGCTGCCGAACCGCTTTACCGCCGAAGGCCCGGTCGAGGAATATTGGGCCTGCCGGGAAAAGGCGGTCGTGATCGATCTCTCGCCTCTGCGCAAATTCGAGGTGACGGGCCCGGATGCCGAGGAGCTTCTGCAATATTGCCTGACGCGTGACGTCCGCAAGCTATCGACCGGCCAGGTCGTCTATTCCGCAATGTGTTACGAGCACGGCGGCATGATTGATGACGGAACCCTGTTTCGTCTCGGGACCACGAACTTCCGATGGATCGGCGGGGACGACTATAGCGGCATATGGCTGCGGGAGCAGGCGGAAAAGAAGGGGTTCAAGGCCTGGGTGCGCTCATCGACGGACCAGATGCACAATATTGCGCTACAGGGACCGAAGAGCCGCGACATCCTGAAGGAGATCATCTGGACCGCGCCGCGGCAGCCCGAGATCGGCGAGCTCGAATGGTTCCGTTTCGCCGTCGGCCGCATCGGCGGTTTCGAAGGGGCGCCCGTGGTCGTTTCGCGCACCGGCTATACCGGCGAACTCGGCTATGAAATCTTCTGTCACCCGAAGGATGCACTGATCGTCCTCGATGCTGTGTGGGCCGCCGGCGAGCCCCATGGGCTGAAGCCGATGGGGCTCGAAGCGCTGGACATGGTCCGCATCGAGGCCGGTCTCGTTTTCGCCCACCATGAATTTGACGACCAGACCGACCCCTTCGAGGCCGGTATCGGATTTACCGTTCCGCTGAAATCCAAGCAGGACGATTTTATCGGCCGCGAGGCGCTGATCCGCCGCAGGGAAAATCCGCGACACATTATGGTCGGCCTGGATGTCCAGGCAAACGAGGCGGTTGGCCATGGCGATTGCATCCATATCGGCCGCGCCCAGGTCGGCGTGATCACCAGCGCGACACGTTCTCCGATCCTCGGCAAGACGATTGCGCTTGCCCGCGTCGATGTCACCCATGCGGCAGTCGGCACGGCGGTGGAGATCGGCAAGCTCGACGGCCACCAGAAGCGCTTGCCGGCGGTGATCGTGCCGCTATCGCATTACGACCCGCAGAAAACACGGCCGCGATCCTGAGCCCTTTGATGGTCCAGACGCGCTAGGCTGCCTTTAGCTCTGCGGGCAATCTCTCCCAGGCCCTGATCAGCTCGCCGATCGAGCCGGCTTCCATCTTGCGCATGACATTGGCGCGATGCAGCTTGACCGTGACCTCGCTGATGCCGAGGTCGAAAGCGATCTGTTTGTTGAGGCGTCCGCGCGTCACCTCGCGGAGAACTTCACGCTCCCGATGGGTCAGCGTCTCGAGGCGCTCGATATTGCGCTTGACGACAAGCGCGTCTGCCCGCCGCGTTGCGTCGAGCTCGATCCCGGCGATGACAGCGTCGAGTAGCGTCTGGTCCCGTACCGGCTTGGTGAGAAAATCGACTGCGCCGGCCTTCATTGCCTGAACCGTCATCGGAATATCGCCGTGACCGGTCAGAAAGATGATGGGCTTGGCGATGCCGTTCTCAGCCAGATGGTGCTGCAGGTGGAGCCCGCTTGCTCCCGGCATACGCACATCCAGGATCAGGCAGCCCGGGCTGTCCAATAGATCGGCAGCGTCGAGCACTTCCCGCGTGGACGCAAAGCTGACGGGATGAAAACCTGCCGAGAGGATCAACTCCGACAAGGCCTCCCGCACGGCTGCATCATCATCGACAATGATGACGACGGGTTCGTTTGTATCGTTCTTATGCTGCGGTAACAGCTGCGCCGATTTTCGCAACGGCTGATCAACTCTCATGTCACCCTCCATCTCTCGATTTTTGCAAGGCTTCGCCTATGGCGATCAGCAGGGCAGGGGCATCGAACGGCTTGCGGAAAAAGCCGTTGATACCCTGAGCGCGGCCCTGGTCTGCGATTTCATGACGACCGGTAACCAGGAATACCGGCAATCCCGGTCGCGTCTTCTTCACCTCGTCACGAAGTTCGAAGCCATTCATACCGGGCATGCCGATGTCGGTGATGAGTAGGTCCAGATCCAAAAGTCCGTAGTCGAGCAGCCCCCTGGCCGAACCGAAACAGCAAGCCGCATATCCGGCGGATTCCAGAAGCTCTTCCAGCGACTCGAGCAGCCTCGGATCGTCATCAACAATCGCGACCATCGGCCTTGTCTTCTCCATGCTTAATTTCCTCCTGCCCGGCGCGAGTGGGTTATGGGTATTCCCAGTCGCTCCGCTATCCGCACCAGATCGGCGAGCGATGCCGCCGCCATTTTTTGCATCACATTCCTCCGATGGATCTGCAGTGTAACTTCGCTGATCCCCAGCTCGGACGCCGCCTGCTTGTTCAGAAGGCCGCTGATGACGAGTGGCAGCACCTCCCGCTCGCGCCGCGTCAGTTCGAGATATCGCTGTTTCAGCTCGCTCAGTTCGGCCCGCTCCGACCGCTTTTTCCGATCTTCGCAGATGGCCGCATGGACGGCTGCCATGAGATCCGCATCGCTGAACGGCTTCGTGAGGAAATCCACCGCGCCGCGCTTGATGGCACGCACAGAAGAGGGGATGTCACCATGTCCGGTAATGAAGACGATGGGCGGATGATCGCCCTCGGCGATCTGCCGCTGCAACTCGAGGCCGTTGATATCGGGCAACTCGACGTCAAGGATCAGGCAGGCGGGGATGTCCGGCTTCTCAGCGCCCACATACTCGCCTGCCGAGCCGTAGCCGATGGCGCGTATGTCGTGGGCTTCCAGGAGTTCGCCGAGCGCTTCCCGAACACGTCCGTCGTCATCGACAATGAAAACAACACGATCGTCTGTCATCATGGCGCGGCTTTCGCTGTTATTGGCAAGATGAAAATGAACCGAGCGCCGTTCGGTTCATTGTTTTCGGCCCACAGCCGCCCGCCATGTGACTCGACTATCGAGCGGCAGATGGCGAGCCCCATGCCCATTCCGGTTCCCTTGGTCGTGAAGAAAGGCTCGAATATCCTGTCGGGAAATTCGATGCCGCGTCCGTGATCGCTGATTTCCGTCTGAATTTCATTCCCGGCGCGATGCGCGCGCACTTCGAGAATTTTTTCGCCTGTTGTCGGATCCATAGCCTCCATGCCGTTGCGGATGAGATTGATGAGGACCTGCTGAATCTGGATGACATCGAGCGTGACGGGCGGAAGATTGCTCTCGATATAGATATCCATGCGAATGCGGCGGCGAGCGGCCTCTTCGGCCATGAGGCTACCTGCCTCGGCAATAACACCAGCAAGCGTCGTGCTGATCCTTGCCTCCACGGATTGCCTGAACAGCGCACGAACGCGGCCGACGACGTCTGCCGCCGCATTGGCGTCCCGGATGATGCGCTCGGCGACGATTTTAGCGCGCGCGACATTCGGAGGATCGACCGAGAGCCAGCGATGGCAGGCATGCGAATTGGCAACGATCGCAGCCAGCGGCTGGTTCACTTCATGCGCGATCGATGCCGACAGTTCTGCAAGGCTTGCCGCCTGCGAGGCGACAGCCAGCCTCTCCTGCGTGCGCCGCAATTCCTCCTGGGTGCGCACGTCGTCATCGATGTCAAAGCTCACGCCGTACCACTGCAGCACATAGCCGCTCGCGTCGCGCAAGGGTTCGGCGCGGCCGTTGATCCAGCGATAGACACCATCGGCCCGCCGCTGCCGATATTTCATCGCGAAGGTCTCGCCTGTAGCAAACGAGTGAACGAGCGCGTGTCCGACGGACGCCGCATCGTCGGGATGGACGGAATTCTGGATGGCCATCTGCAACCGGCTGGCATCGGGCGAATTGAGATCGGCCAATGTCAGCCCGACATACTCTGCCAGGCGTCTGTTGAGATAGGAGGGCTCTCCGTCAGGCTCGGCCGCCCAGATCAGTGTCGGTAGCGCGTCCACAAGTCTTCTCAGCTGCTTCTCGCTCTCCCTGAGCGTCTCCTCGGCGCGCAGCTGGTCGTCCACATCGTGCGAAAGACCGTACCATTGGACGATGCGCCCGCTTTCATCGCGCAGCGGCTCTGCGCTTCCCTCGACCCAGCGGTAGGCGCCATCGGCTCGCCGCAGGCGGTAGCGTCGCGAAAAGCGCTCACCGGTATTGACACTGTATTTAAGCGCCTCCGCCCATCCGGCCGCATCGTCCGGATGGATTGCTGCCTCGATGATGGCGGCCATCTGGTGCGCGTCGAGCTCGTCTGCCTTCGCCATACCCACGCCGAAAAAATCCATCAGGCGCTTGTTGAAGAAGGTCGGTTCACCGTCCGGACTAAGCCGCCAGAGAAGGCTCGGCACCATGGCCACAAGCTGCGAAAACTCCCGTTCACGGTTGCGCAGCGCCTCCTGCGCATTCATCTCATCCTCGATGTCGATCGAGGCGATGTACCATTGTACGACCGCGCCATTTGCATCACGCAGCGGCTGCGCACGCGCTTCGATCCAGCGATAACCCCCATTCATGAGGCGTCTGCGAAACCGGTTGACGAAGGGTTGGCCGGTCGCAAAGCCATTTTTTGCCTTCGCAAACATTGCCGGAAAGTCTTGCGGATGCGCTACGTCTCGGGCCAGCATGTCGAAGTCCTCGATCTGCGCCATCGGCGTACCAGCTTGCTCCTGATATCGCTTGCTGACATAGGTCATCCTGCCTGAAGGGGCGAAGCTCAGAATACTGAAGGGCACGGCGTCGATCATTTGCTCCAGCTGCTGCTTGCTGTTCCGTAGCGCTTCTTCAGCCTGCACAAGGTCGTCGATATCGTGTGAAAGCCCGTACCATTGGACGATGCGGCCGTCGTCATCCAGCATCGGCTCTGCGCTGCCTTCCACCCAGCGGTAGACACCATCTGCGCGTCGCAGGCGATATTTCATGGAGAAGCGTTCGCCGGTTCCTACGCTGTGAAACAGCGCCTGGGTCATGCGTGTTGAGTCGTCCGGATGTACGGCGGCCTGAATGATAGCCGCCAAGGGATGGACGCCTTCAACATCGACGTCGCCCAAATCCAGACCCAGAAAATCGATGAGTCGTTGGTTGAAGAAGTTAGGCACGCCGTCGGGCGTCAGCCGCCAGAGGTAGCTGGGCACCATGTTCACGAGCTGCGAGAATTCCCGCTCCCGCGTGCGCAATGCCTCCTCGGCCTTCACCTCGTCATCGATGTCGATAGAGATTGCAAACCATTCCACTATGGTGCCGTCATCATCCCGCGATGGTTCCCATCGACCGTCAACCCAGCGATAGACGCCATCTGCTCGAAGCATACGATATTTCATCGCATTGGGTTTGCCGGTCGCAACCGAGTGGCGGACTGCGTCCAGTAGCCTGGTCGAATCCTCGGGGTGCACGTAGGTGTGCATGGCGGTTGCCAAACGACTGCGGTCCGGATTGTCCAGTTGCGTGAGACTGTCGACGCCGAAAAAATCGAGCAGGCGTTTGTTGAAGAAAGTCGGCTGGCCCTCGGGGGTCAGACGCCTGATCTGGGCGGGAACCATGTTGATGAGCTGTGAAAGCTCCCGCTCCCGGTCCCGCAATGCCTCTTGTGCGATCACCAAGTCGTGGATGTCGAAGTTTATACCGTTCCATCGCGTAATCTCGCCATTGGCGCCACGCATGGCGGTGGCATGTGTCTGTACCCACCGATAAGTGCCATCGAACAGCCGTTGGCGATGCCTAACCATATAAGGCTCACCGGTGGCCAAGCTCTTGGCGAACAATGTTCCCGCGACCTCAAGGTCATCCGGGTGAATGGTCGCGGCTAGGATGTTGGAGAGCCGAGCGTGGTCAGCCTGATCCTTTTCGTCCATGTTGAAGCCGTAGAACTCACGCAACTGCTTGCTGAAGTAGAATGGCTCGCCGGTTGGTGTCGTGCACCAGATACGCGCCGGGAGTGTTTCAACAAGCTCACGTAGCGAGCGCTCGCTTTCGCGCAGGGTAGATAACGCCAACTGATGTTGACGGGATATGGCGGCGACGATGAGTGCCGAAAACGCAGAGATCACCAGAAAGAGCTGCAGCATGATCTGCCTATGGCGCTGAGTCTCGGGATCGCCAACAAACTGGCCGGCGCCTGATATCGTGAAGACCGCTGCAAGCAGCGCCAACAAAGCCAGCGTCACAACCGCTCCCTTGAACTCGAAGCGTACTGCTGCCCATAACAGGGGAGGCATGATGATGTAAGCGAAGGGCAGGTAGCCGCTGAGCGAGAGGACGGCAATGCCGAGGAAGATCAGCCCGAGAACCGAGGCTTCCGCCCATCGCGCCGGCGAGAATTCGGTTTTGTCACGCCAGTCCTGAAACACGAGCAATGCCAGCGGCGCGACGATCAGGACACCGGTGGCGTCCCCGATCCAAAAGAGGGGCCAGGCGCCCGTGAAGGTCTGCGAATATATGCCGAACCAGGCCAGCGTCGCACTGCCGATCGTCGCGCTCACAACAGGTGCAATTCCTGCGCACAGCACGATGAAGGTGATGACTTCGTGCAAGGTTTCCAATCGCACGGATCGGTTTAAGGCCCAGTTCACCAGCCATGCGCCAAGCATCGCTTCAAGGGCATTCCCGGCATAGATGAGAACGGCCGCAGGGAATGGACTATGGAACCACAGGACGTTGCTGAGTAGCTCGGCAAAACAGCCCGCCAGCACCCACCATGGCCAGCTCCGCATGGGAGCGAGGATCAGCGTTGCGATAAAAAGCCCGCTCGGAGGCCAGATGGAAATACCCGTTCCGGGAACGATTGCAAGCGCTTGAGCGAAACCGCAACCCAGGACATAAGCGATAAAAAAGAGACCCAGATGCCGAAGGTTGGGACGGTACGGCCAGGCGGGCGTCATCGGCTGCTCCTGCAGGACAAAGAAAGCCTGGGATCGCCAGCGTTTCGAATGGTTTAGTCTCGACATTGACGCTGATGAGCCCACGCTGCAGCCTAGTCTGGCCACCGCGCCGCCGCAACTTATGGAAATCCATGTATTGGCGACCACGTGATCGCTTCGTCGCTTTGATAGAAGGCCGACGAGCCTCCATGATGTCCGACGTCCGCTCGCAGCCTGTCGTGATATCGCCGGCGGGACGAAGAGGTATGCACGTTGATGACCGGCAACGGGGCCGGCGTTCCAATAAGAATGAACTGCATGCTCGGTGTCGGGATCAGCAGAAACATGCTGATCCCGACTGAGGCGTAGCGGAGCAGGAGCACGGGGCGGCGATCCGTTCCGTAGGCGCTAGGCGCTGCTAGCCCTTGATGAAGGCGAGCAGATCGGCGTTGACCTGGTCCTGATGCGTCGCGGTGATGCCATGCGGCGCGCCCGGATAATAAATATCCTTCGCACCCTTGATCAGCCGGGCAGACTTGACGGCGGAATCCTTGACCGGAACGATCTGATCGTCCTCGCCGTGCAGGACGAGCGTCGGCACATCAAATTTCTTGAGGTCTTCCGTGAAGTCGGTTTCCGAGAATGCCTTGACGCTTGCATGGGCGTTCAGGAGCCCGGCCTGCATGCTCCAGAGCCAGAATTGGTCGAGGGTGCCCTGGGAGACAACAGCGCTCGGCCGATTGGCCCCGTAGAATTGCGGAGCCAGATCGCGGTAAAACTGCGAGCGGTCCTTGACCAGGCCGGCGCGTATCGCGTCGAAGACCTCGATCGGCAGGCCTTCTGGATTGGTCGCCGACTTCACCATGATCGGCGGTACCGCGGCGATCAGTACGGCCTTGGCAACGCGGCTCGTGCCGTGCCGGCCGATATAGCGAGCGACTTCGCCGCCGCCGGTCGAATGGCCAACCAGCGTCACGTCGTTGAGATCGAGCGCCTCGATAACGGCCGCCAGATCGTCGGCATAACCGTTCATGTCGTTGCCGGACTTTGCCTGGCTGGAGCGGCCATGGCCGCGTCGGTCATGCGCCACGACGCGAAAGCCCTGCTGGGCAAGGAACAGCATCTGCCCGTCCCATGCATCGGAGTTCAGCGGCCAGCCGTGGGAGAATGTGATGACCGGACCGGTACCCCAGTCCTTGTAGTAAATCTCTGTGCCGTCCGCGGTGATAATGGTGCTCCCGGCTTGCTTTATGGGGCCGCCGGCGGGCGAGGGGGCATTTTGCTTCGACGCGGCCTTGGCTGCTGCCGCAGCGGGCACGCCGATCGCAACGCTCGCGGCAATACTGCCCAGCAGGAGCCCTCGGCGGGAAGCGCTTGCGGTCGACAGATCTGAAATATCTCGCATTCTCTATCCTTTGCTATGGAGATGACTAGGGAAGGAGGATGCCGACCGCGGCTGCGGAAAACTATCGGACCGAAGCATTTCCCGGCTGTGCGAAAGGTTAGGCCACCAGGTCGAATGATTAGGGAGCGTTGCTCTTGGGAATTGGTGTCGGGCGTCACTCCCGGACGGCAAACGCATCGCGCTTAAGCCCAAAACAAAACACTGTCACATAAGCTCCCTATGCCTGCTGTTGACGCTCCCGGCGTCGCGAACAAGCTTTTGAGATCGGGTTGGAGATGGGCGTTAAGAACTATTTGATCGAGGGTGTTTCTGGGACCGGAAAGACATCGGTTGCCACCGAACTGCATCGACGCGGCTACCACGTTATCCATGGCGACCGCGAGCTGGCTTATAAAGGCAATTCAGAAACGGGTGAGCCAATGGACGGTTCGGTGCTTGAGCAGTCCATTCTGGATGTAGGCTTTGGCCATAAGCACCACCTTTGGGATGTCGACAAAGTCAGATCCCTGGTCGCTGACCGAAGCCACGCGATCTCCTTCTTCTGCGGAGGCTCCAGGAATTTCAATCGCTTCATTGATCTGTTCGATGGGGTTTTCGTTCTCGATGTCGATCTGGACACGCTGGACAGACGGCTTGCCAGCAGACCGGAAGACGAATTTGGCGGAAAGCCGGCCGAACGAGAATTCATTCGGCGGCTGCACGCAACGCAGGAGGATGTTCCGAAGAACGCGACGAGGATTGACGCCAATGCTCCGCTCGCCAGCGTTGTCGATGATATTCTCTCTAAATGCTGAGATTAGGTGGGTCTGCTGATCGCACGTTGAGGGAAGCTCTTTCCGGCTGGCCGACATCTCTTCGGCTATCGATAGCCGACCCCGCGATATAGTCGGCCAGCATGCTCCTCGAACTCTTCCTGCTCGAAAAGCGTCGTGGCCGCGCCATTTCAGCTGCGGCCACGCCGAGCAATTACTTTCTCGATTGGTAGTGGCTGAACCAGCCTTCGAAGCCGATATGGCCGAGCCGAGCATTGCCAATGGGCACAAGCGAACCGTCAAGCAGCTTCGTGCCGAAATAGAGCGTGTTAGGATCGGCCACGACCTTGCGGGTATCGTTGGTCGCCTTCATGAAACGCGCCGCGATCTCGTTCAGGCGAATTTTTTCGGGACCGGCAATCTCGATCGTGCCGTTGATCGGCGCGCTGGTTGCCACGTCGGCCATCGCGTCGGCCACGTCCTCCGAAGAAATCGGCTGCACATAGGCCGACGACAGATGGACCGTGTCGCCGACCGTACCGGACTGGACGATGCCGGGGAGAAATTCGAAGAACTGCGTCGAATGTACGATCGTGTAGGGGATCCGAGAACCCTTGATCAAATCTTCCTGCACCAGCTTGGCGCGCATGTAGCCACTATCCTGCAGCCGCTCCACGCCGACGATGGAAAGGGCGATATGATGTTGAACGCCTGCCGCTGCTTCCGCCTTCAGCAGGTTGTGTCCGGCGGTCTGGAAGAAATCCATCACGGCCTTGTCTTCGAAGGAGGGCGAATTGGCGAGGTCGATCACGACATTTGCGCCAGCCAGCGCTTCGTCCAGCCCCTTGCCGGTCAGCGTATCGACGCCGGAATTCGGGGAGGCGGCGAGAACGTCGTGTCCTTTTTTTCTGAGCCGCTCGACTGTCTTCGAGCCGATGAGCCCAGTGCCACCAATGACGACGATCTTCATGTCCAGTCTCCTTGTCGTGGTTGATTGAAGGCTCGATTGCCCCACGGGAGAATGCGTCGGATCGCGATGCCGGACCATTCTACGGGGGGAGCGGTCATCTAATCCGGAAGTATAGGAATAGCTGTCCCAAACGATGGGAAGCTCGACCGCTCACGAGGATTCCACTCCGTTCAGCATTAGCCGAACGCACCGTCTGGCCAGATGGATGGGCAGGAGCAGCACGTTACTTTCCGTCGCGGGTGAGAGCCCTGTGGCATCAAGCCCGATCAAACCACTTCTCGGAGATTGCAATGATTAAGCGCCTAAACATATTCGCCAGGAAAAACGACGGCATCGAAGGCCTCGCTGCCGTCGAGGGATGGATCGCCAAGAGCTTCGATCCCAAGTTGATGGAACTGATTAAAGTACGGGTGTCCCAGATCAACGGATGTACCCATTGCCTGCACATGCATCGTCAGGACGCACTCAAAATGGGCGAGACCGACGAGCGGATGCTGCTCCTCAGCGCCTGGCGCGAATCGCAGCTCTATACCGAGCAGGAACGTGCCGCACTCGCCTGGGCCGAGGCGCTCACCAACATCAGAGAGGGTCATGCATCGGATGCCGACTACGAGGCTGCACGGACTCAGTTCTCGGAAGACGAGCTTCTGACGCTTTCCATCGGCGTCGCAATGATCAACGCCTGGAACAGGCTGGCAATCGGCTTCCGGCTGCAACATCCCGCCGATCACAAGCGCGCTGCCTAATTCGGTTGCATAGATATTGACCGGGCGAATGTGTTCGTCCGGTCGCCTCGCAAAGCAATAGGCTAGAGCCGACGGCTCCACGCGGCCACGCGTTTCGCCACGGTCTCGATATGTTCGGCCTGAGTGAATCCGGAAACAGTCTTGCGCGGCTTCAGATCGTGGTCGCCATCCTCAAGCCATAGCATCTCGATGTGATTGGATAGATGATATCCATCGACTTCTTCCCGCGATCCGAACTGATCCCGGGTTCCCTGGCAGACCAAGGTAGGTGTCCTGAGGTCCGCCAAGTGCGCGGTGCGGAGGCTGTCGGGCTTGCCGATGGGATGGAATGGGTAGCCCAGACACAAGAGGCCGCGGATCTTTCCGGAATCATAAAGGTCATCGGCGATCATGCTGGCAACGCGCCCGCCCATCGACTTGCCGCCGATGACTAGGGCATGCGACGCCGGGACATCGTCGATCGCTGCCCTGTACTCCTGCTGCAATATTTCCATACGCGGCGGAGGCGTCCGCTTTCCCGAAGAACGCCTTGCGGCCATGTAGCCGAATTCGAAACGCAGAAGTCTGATGCCGTTAGTCGCAAAACTGAGTGCAATCGCCTGCATCCACGGAGTGTCCATCGCGCCGCCAGCTCCGTGCGCAAGCAAGATCGTAACGTCGGCATCGTCCGGGCCTGTCGCGAGAATGTCGAGGGGCATATGCGGCACTCCAAAGCTTCGGATGACGCGTTGTACATGCATTGATGATGCCGTCAAAGGTTGGGAAAGGCGGCTTTGCTCGCCGGACTGTATCGGAGGTCGACGCCGGATCAGGCGAGCGGCGACAGGGACTCTCTGAATGCGACGAGCATTGCTTTCGTCTCCGGTGAACCACCGATATTGAAACCGACTCGGTCCAGTACGGCGGCGGCCCGTTCCACCAGACCGTAGCCGGTCTCCGTTAGCTTGACAATTTTGGCGCGGCGATCGTCGGGAAGAAACTGCTGTTCGATCAGACCTTGGCTCCTCAATCGGCCCGTCAAAGCGCTCAGCGTACTCTTGTTGAGGAAGAGATTCGTGAGCAGATCCGCGTGCCTCACCGTCCCTTGATCAGCGACGGCCAACAGCAGGCGATATTCGGTGAAGGTGATGTCCAGCTCCGCCTGACGCATGGCGTCGTAAAATTGCTCGCGAACAAGCCGCGATGTGTCGACCAGAAGATGCATCAGGTCAAAATGGCCGCTGGGTTCGATAGATCGGGCGTCGTCATTTGCGCTCAGAGGGATGACCACCGGCCGTAATGCCGTCTTCACTCCGCGCTCGGATTCGGTGAAGGTTAGTGACAGTTCGTCGTCAGGCCGCGCACGCTTTAGCATGGCGGCGACCGGTCCGTATGAAGGCGCGAACGGTGTCGTGCCGCCAATAACTCCGGGCGGGCTTGTTCGGTCAGCCGGTCGCGGAGCCCAATCATGCGCCCCTCCCCGCCATCAGAAGGGAAGTGGATTTCCATGAGATTTCGCTATATAAAACTGTCATGATTGACACTCGTTTTACAACGGCCCTTCAAATTGTTGTGAATGTCGCTGTCGACGGGCAGCGCGGAGTGCGCAGCACGAGCCTGACTTTGGCCGAGCGGTTGAACACGAACGCGAGTTTTATTCGGAAGCTTCTATCGCCGATGACCACCAACGGGCTGTTGAACAGCGCAGCCGGAAATGGCGGCGGTATCAAGCTTGCCCGGCAGGCGGCCGATATTCGATTGAGCGAGATCTATCGATCGATCAACGCCGATAGTCCCCTTTGGAACGCAAGGGACGATGTGCCCGGTATTTGTTTCGTTTCCAACAATATTGAGCGTCTTTCTAATTCATTGTCCAAGCAGGCAGAGCACGCCGTTCTGGAGACCCTCGACAATGTAACAGTCGCGGACGCAATCGTTGAGTTGCAGCGTCTGGATGAGGAAAGGGAGGCATCAATCGAGCCTCCGCACCCCTAAATCGCATAAACCGAATTGATGAATGGCAAGGGGAGGCCGGTAGGGAACTCCAGCCTCCCCCCTATCTGATCGGAGGTCAAATCGGATCAGATGGTTACGCTGTCGCCGCGGGATTTGCGGCCAATTGTATTTTGTAAGCGATGCGCTTGAACCGGGCGCTGCTTTCGGCTGATGCACCGACGACGGTATAAAATTCCGTCTCATCAACATCGCGTCCGTCGCACTCATCCTGAAAATCCACGTATGGACGAAGCGCCTTGCAGCGCCCGCCAACTTCGTTTGATGGCGGGACTATATAGATTGCGCTAAATGTATCAATAGTGGGTACGATAAAAAATATGCTTTACTTAGTAATTGGTATGCGGCAAGCGATGGCTGGTACTCGGTAGTGCCTGACCAAGGGTGCGAGACTCGTTACGACATGATCGGAATCGCAAGCGATAGCGACCATGCACCGACGCTTCGGATCGAGTTCCGCGTTCGATGATTTGCGAATGCGGGCAGGCTGCGAGGGACAATCCGATCCTGTTTGGCAGCTGTGATCTTTAGGCAACATCACCGACGCAAGCGGATAATTAGTAAGTCCATAAATGTATTTTTTATTGATACATTTCGACCGCAGTGCGATGACTACGCTGCGGCGCTCGCCGTATCGCCCGTAAGGGCTCGTTAACAAGGAAGGCAAGCTCAAAACGTCGATTCACGGCGCGGATAGCTGTGCCCGCTTGATAGAGGAATAACAATGAATCTCAAAATGCTACTCCTAGGTACCGCGGCGGCTCTCGCGTCCGCTTCAGCGTCCTACGCCGCCGATGCAGTGGTGGCAGCAGAGCCGGAACCCGTGGAATATGTCCGCGTTTGCGATGCCTACGGCGCCGGCTACTTTTTCATTCCAGGCACGGAAACCTGCCTGAAGGTCGGCGGCATGGTGCGCACCGAAGGTTATTGGGGCGACGCGTACCAGCCTGACCACCGGATCGGAACGCTCTGGCATACCCGTTCTGAACTCGACATCGATACGGCGACCGACACCGAATGGGGCCCGCTGAAGACAGATACGGTCTTCCGTTGGGACTTCCAGGAAGGCACAAACAGCACCAAGCTGCTTTGGTCCAACATCAGCCTCGGTGGCTTCCTGGTCGGTAAGGCCGACTCGCAGTTCTCGTCCTTCCTCGGCTACGCCGGCGACATCATCCAGGACGACGTTGTCTCCTACGGCCCTGGCCCGACCAACACTGAACTCAATCAGCTGACCTACACCTACGACGCCGGCAACGGTTTCCAGGCCATGGTCTCGTTGGAAGACACCGATTCAGGATCCGATACCTTCTATGACAGCTCCTTCGTCCAGAAGAACGGCAAGAGCTGGCAGACCGGCAAGGAAAATCACTACGCTCCCGATGCAGTCGTCGGTGTCCTCTACAAGACTGGCATCTGGCAGTTCGGCGTCGTCGGCGGTTATGATTCCATCGTCGAAGAAGGTGCCATCAAGGCACGTGTCGACGCCGATCTCGGTGCTCTCTCCCTCTTCCTCATGGGCGGCTGGAACACGGATGGCGACAAGCTCAACAAGTTTGCATCCGGCTACGTCGTCGACGGCGCTTGCCCGGCTGACCGCGAAGAGCTTTGCGGCTGGGGTGACTGGGCTCTCTGGGGCGGTGGTGCCTACAAGATCAACGACAAGCTGAAGGCCGATTTCCAGGTCGCCTACACCGACTCGAAGATCCTGGCTGCTTCCGCAAACCTGAAGTACAACCCGGTCAAGGGTCTGACCGTGGAGCCTGAAGTCAACTACACGCGCTGGGATTCTACCGACAACGACCAGTGGGCTGGTATTCTCCGCTTCCAGCGCAACTTCTAAGCAGTATCAGGTGCGAATTGCTTCGCCCCTGATGCCAAATCCGGAGCGCCGCCAGTCGTGCGGCGCTCCATGCCATCCGCGACATGCCTCCTAAGACATATCCGCCAAGGCCGCATGGAGGGCATCGATGAAGGTGTCTGCATTCGCCCGCGAAAAGACGAGGGGCGGTCGAATCTTCAGAACATTTGCCTGCGGTCCGCTCGCGCTGATGAGCACGTGGCGTTCGCGAAGCCCATTGACGATCCGCGCTGCTGCCTGTGCGGAAGGCTTGCCGTCTTCGACAATGTCCATTCCGATGAAAAGGCCGGCGCCGCGCACGGAGGCAATCAACGGCGAGCGGTTTACATATTCTGCCAACTTCTCTCTGAGATAAGTCCCGACGGTTCGGGCATTTGCGATCAGCCCTTGTTCTGAAATGACGTCGAGCACTGCCTGGCCCGCTGCCGCCGCGACGGGGTTACCGCCGAATGTGTTGAAATAGCGGGCGTTTCGGCCGAAGTCAGCGATGATCTCAGGCCGCGCGATCAGGCCGGCCATGGGATAACCGTTGCCCATCGGCTTGCCTATGGTCACCAAGTCCGGAACGATGCCGTGCCGCAAAAAGCCCCACATGGCATCCCCTGTCCGCCCGAACCCGGGCTGGACCTCATCGGCGACAAAGATGCCGCCAGCCTCGCGAATAGCGGCAACGGCGGATTTGAGGAAGCCGGGCGGCTCGGCGATCACGCCATCGCTTGAAAAGATCGTGTCGACGATGAGCATAGCGGGTTTCAAGCCGTGCCTTTTGAGATCGGCAATGGCAGCTTCCACCCCTTGCGCGAAATCCGCTTCGATTGCGTCAGCAGGCAGATTCGGGTTCGGCGCTGCTACCGTTCTGACATGGACGCCGAGATCAACGCTTGGCCCGAGCGACGGGGAAAACTCGGCAACCGTGCTGGTGACGCCGTGATAGGCATGCGACGTGACGATGATGCCGGTTCCACCCGTGTAGGATCGTGCAATACGGACTGCCAGATCGTTGGCCTCGCTTCCCGTGCAGGTGAACATGGCCTGGCTGAGTTCGGGCGGGCAGGTCGCCGTCAACGATTCGGCATAGGTCAGGATACCGTCGTGAAGATAGCGGGTGTGGGTGTTGAGGGTCGCCGCCTGTCGGCTTATAGCGTCGAGGACCTTCGGGTTGCCATGGCCGACGGATGCAACATTATTATAGGCGTCGAGATAGGCCTGACCGTGGCTGTCGTAGAGCCAGACTCCCTCGCCACGGACGAAATGCACCGGTCTCTCGTAAAACAGGCGGTAGGCTGGCCCGAGCACGCGTTCCCGCCGCGCGATCATCGCCTGCTCCTCCTCGCTCAGCCTGGCAAAATCCGCGGCGCCGAATGCATTGGCCATCGTCATGACAAGTCTCCAATTTTTTGCTGAAACAAGGTGCCAAGATCCTTATCGGAATAGTCGGCAAGGCGCGTCAGCCCTGAAAGAGCGATCGGGTGGTTCCGAAGAATATAGTCTCGATTCTCCGGATAGAGGCTGGCTCGCCATTCGGTGATGACGACGGTCATGGCAAGCCTCGTACGCAACAGGGTCGGCAGGCAGGCGATCTCGAATTGATCGAGCCGTCTTATGCGGTGATAGGCGGAAAGCATGGCAATGGCGTCCTCAAAGCCTGTTTCAGCGCCGATCTGATAGGAGAGAGCAACCGCAAGATCATTGATCAGGGGCGCCTCCACCATATCGCCGAAGTCGATCACACCTGTGACGACCTCCGGGTCGGCTTGGGAAACGAGAACATTGTGCGGGTTGAAGTCATTGTGGATGACCTGTCGGGGAAGGGCATTGATTCCCCGATCCGCAAGTCTGACGAAGCCATCGAGCGCATGCCGAACCATCAACTGCCGCGAAGGCTCGACCTCGGTAACGAATTCGGACAATGCCGTGGCGTTGCAGATATCCCAAAGCAGATCCTGCTGCGGTACCTGCGGTTTGAAATCGGCCAGACCCTTTCCGAGAAGGGCAAGTGCCTCGCCAAGCGCCCGCATCTGGCCGCTGGACCGTGGTGCCTTGTAGAGCTGTTGGCCATCGAGGAAGGTCAGCATGCGCCCTATGCGCTGCTCATTTCCGAAAGGCAGGAGAACGAGCGTTTCTCCCTTCCTTGTCGGGACAGCGTTTGGAAGTGGCAAGGGCAGCCCCTTTGCCTCGAGATGAACCAGGGCCTGCGTCTGGAATTCGAGCACGTCGAGCCGCTCGGCCGGATTGGCGATCTTGAGAATATAGCCGCGGCCGCTGTCTGCGTGGATGAGAAAGGTCTCGTCCCGCTCGCTCGACAACGTGACGGCGCTGCCGGCTACGCCGAAATGTTCCCAGGCGATGGCTGCCACTGTCGCCAGCGGCGTTTTTGCAACCGTGGCATTGAGCGCATTCTGGTTTTGCTGAATTGGCTCGGATGTCGACGACATGGAATCACACCTTTATTGACACCGGGCTGTGGAGAATGATTGAAACTGCCGGGTGTGATTTGCATTTTGTGGCGAAGAACCGCCGGTTTTCCATCGAAAAGAGCCAGGATGCCCCTCAGTCCCATTCCCTCCCTGACGGAAAGCTCGCGCCAGGTACTGCGTGTGGTTGCGTCCTCGGGGCCGATTACCCGCCCGCGGCTCGGGGCAATTCTCAACCTGTCGAAGCCGACGATGACCGCCGTCGTGAACGAGCTCGGCGCGCTTGGTCTGGTTGCCCCGATCGGCTCGCAACAGGGCGCCATGGGCCGCTCGGCGGCGGTCTATGCGCTCGGCCCTGCCGCCGGCTATGTCATCGGTATCGATGTCGGTGTGGCGCAGGTCCGCGCGGTCGCGCAAGGGCTTGACGGAAGTCCGCTTGCCGCCGTCGAACTGAAAATCGGCAAGCAGCAGCGTGCCACTATCGAAGAGGTGGCCTCGATCGTCGATGAAGCGGCCAAAGCGGCCATCCTTGCCGTCGGCAGTCGCGGCCAGGTTCTCCGCAGCGTCGCGGTCGCGGTTCCGCGCATCGTCTCGAAAAGCCGGCTTGGCCAGAACAAGCGCCGCTCCCCCGAAGCGGTGCTGCAGCGGCTGCGCCACTCGGTCGATGCACCGATCCTGCTTGAAAACAACGTCAATTGCGCAGCCTTTGGCGAGCTCCACAATGGCGTCGCGAAAGGCCGCGATATCTTCATATTCCTTCAGGTCGGCGTTCGCATCGGTCTCGGCATCGTGATCGGCGGCAAATTGTTTCGCGGTTTCAACGGTGCGGCCGGCGAGGCTGGCCGCATACCTTTCCCCTGGTCTGCAAACGAGGTGCCGGAACGCGAAGGCATTGAACATTACCTCGGCTCCGATGCTTTGATGGAGCGCTGTATCGCCGGCTGGTCGACGAACGAGCCCCCAGCCTCAGCGAGGGAGCTTTTCGACCGGGCCGAGCAAGGCGAAAAGGAAGCCCTGGCCTGGGTCAATAAACACGCTGCCGATATTGGACGAATGGTGGGTGGTTGCATCGGTTTGTTCGATCCGGGTCTGGTGGTGCTCGGTGGCGGCGTTGGGCAGAATCCGTTCATCCTGGAGGAGGTCCGGCATGTTTCGCGTGAGCTGACCTGGGCAACGGAAATTGCCAGCAGCACCCTTGGCGCGAATGGTACGGTTATCGGCGCGACACGGCTGGCGGCGGATTACGCCCTGGCGACAATTCTCGGAGAGGCTCCGGATGCGACCGTTGTTCTCTCCTCGAACGAGGCTGCGGGCGACGAGCCGCAGCCGTCGTTCGGCTAATCCTAGACCTCCGTCGGCGACCATGCCTTCAGTTTCGTGTCGGTCTGTCTGTAGCGAAACGTGATGTCGGTCAGTCCCGCCGAATCCTGCATGTCGCCGACAATCATCTGGAGCGCGACGATCTGGATGATCGCGTCGGCCACGGGATTGTCGAACCCCGGAACGGTGATGACCGTAAGGTTCGGGCGGTGAGGCATGTCGGATCGATCGGTGATCAAAACGGATGGGCAGCCGAAGCCTGCCATATCTTCTGCGATTTTCACCTCGCGGCCGTTGCCGAAAGCGATCACACCGGTACGGCTGTCCTGCGACTCCATCGGCCCGTGAAGATAGTTCATCGTATCCCAGCCGGCCGCGGGAATGCGCACAGCTTCCCGGATCAGCATGGCGCCTTCGCCGGCAGTCGCAAATCCGGCGCGGGCACCGACCAGATCGATCGAGCTGCAGGCTTGCAGGCTTGCCGCGGCGGCGTTGGCCATATTGCGCGTTGATTGCAGCATTTGGCCAACAGCCGCCGGCAGATCGGCCCATCCGCTGAAGGTCTTGCCCGCAAGGGCATCGCAGAGAAGTCCGATCGCAAGCACCATGCCGGTATAGCCCGTCGAGCTTGCTCCGTTGTCCGCTCCCGAACCGCTCGGAATGACGGCGCCGGTCAGTTCCGCAAGCGGGTTTTCGGCGCTCCTGCAAATCGCAATGCGGGGCATAAGAGCCCGCAGCGCCATGACATCGGAAATCTCCTTGCTCTGGCCCGAGGCCGAGAGCGCCACGAAAGCCTGCGCAGCGCTGTCCACGGCTTCATAGAGGTCCGTCGGGCAATAGGCAAAAGACGGAATACCGAGCAGCCGCAGGTAACTGGCGCCGACCATCGCAGCCTGATAGCTGGCCCCGATTCCCGCAAAACCGATCGACTTGCCCCGGAACGGCCGGATATCGATCGTCTCCAATGCGGCCGTCACGATCTTGAGACCGTGCGCAAGGCTCTCGGGCTGGCGGGCAACCGCGCTGCGATAGCCTATCCGTTCATTTGCCATTGAATTTCTCCATTTCACGAATCTCGGCGCGAAGGCGTTCAGCTATGGCGAGCGCTCCGTTGACAGGCGGCGCCCGCAGCAGCGTGATCTCGCTCGCCGGCGATACTTTCGACATGGCGGCGACGAATGCGTCGAAGAGCAGGGGTTGTTCGACGACAACGCCGCCGCCGATCACCACGTGGCTCGCATCCGCTCCACGGCTGATCAGGACCCCGATAAGACCGGCGAGCGCATCCGCGCCCTCGCGGATCACCCGATTTGCGAGTGCCGACCCTTGCCGCGCGGCATCGAACACCGCATCTGCATATCCGCCCCAGATGGCAGCGCTTCGGGTAGCGTTCAAAAGCCGGCCGATTTTGGTTGCATCTTCTGTCTCAAGCTTTGCCATCAATTCCGCTATCAGAGGGTCGTCCATCTGGCCGAGATCGATCGCGCCGCGAATGGCACGGGCTGCCTCCCTGACGAGGGCTGCGGCACCACCTTCATCTCCGAGGATCCAACCCCATCCGCCGGCCACAAGCATTTCATCGTTTGCCGTGCGGGCAACCGCGATCGAACCGGTCCCGGAGACGACGCCGATACCGGAGACGAAACCCGCTGCCGGAACGAGCAGTTCAGAATCGTTGACGACCTTTATTCTTCCCTCAAGGCCGGAAGCGAGGTCGGCTTCCAGTTGCTTGCAGTGCTCATCAGTGTCGCAACCATGCGCGCCGATTGCCGTTGCACAGAGTTTGCCGCCGGCAATCTCCTTGATGAGCGCGGCAAGCGCCACGGCATCCTTTTCGCGCTCCCATACGCGCCAGTCGGAAGAGGGGACCACCTTGTCCGCGATAACGCGGTTCGCGTCCTTGATGAGGACGTGCGTTTTTGTCCCGCCGATATCGATCCCTGCAATGAGGTCAGCTTGCTTCATATGGTCTGGCGCCTGTGAATAAAAAATATAGTTCGGCAAATTTACAAACTATCTAGCCAGAACGCAAGAACTATGATTTGTTAATGATCGTGGACATGCTCTAGAACGAAAAAAGGGGAGCACAATGAAACTGACATCGATCGCAGGGCTGCTGACCGCAGCGACAATCGCCTGGGGTGTTTCGGCGCCCCTTACCTACGCGACTGACATCTCTTTCTGGACATGGCGCCAGGAAGACAAGGCTGCTTACAACGAGCTGTTTTCCGATTTCACAAAGGAAAATCCGGACATCCACGTGAAGTTCGAATCCTTCCCGGACGAGAATTATCCGACGATCGTCTCCACTGCGCTTGCGGGCGGCAAGGGCGGCGACGTCATTCACACCCACGCTTATGGCTGGCTGGAGCAATTCGTAAAATCCGGCTACTTCGTCAAGCAAGACAGCTCGAACATGCCCTCGCTCGCCAATATGTCGGCCGACGCGTTGCTTGCCGGCACCTACCGTGGCGACGGCCAGGTTTATTCTCTCCCCTTCGCATCTCAGACCCTCGGCCTGTTCATCAACAAGGACGTTTTCCAGAAGGCCGGCCTGACGCCGCCGACCACCTGGGATGAGTTCATCACCGTATCCAAGGCGCTGAAGGAAAAGGGCATCACTCCGCTGGCAAACGGCCTCGGCACCAGCTGGTTCAACGAAATGTTCGTCGCCGCTTTCACCGGCCCGTTCCTCGGACAGGATTTCGTCTCGGATCTGAAGACCGGCAAGGCAACCTTCAAGGACCCGCGCTATATCGCGGCGCTCAACAAACTGCTTGAGCTGCGCGACTACATGCCGACCGGCTTCGAAGGCGTTGATTACGATACCGCGGGTCAGCTTTTCGTCAGCGGGCGCGCGGCCATGCTTGCCGGCGGCAGCTTCGACATCGCCACCTACAAGAGCCAGAATCCGCAGCTCGACATGGATTTTGTCGCCCCGCCAGCCGCCAAGGCCGGTGATATTCCGCAGGCGACGAAGTTCTTCGATGGTGGCTACGCCGTAAATGCCGCCTCACCGAACAAGGAAGCTGCCCTGAAATTGGTGGCCTGGATGGGTACCAAGGAATTCGGCGACAAGTTCACCGCTCTTCTCGGGAATATCTCGCCGATCAAGGGCGTCGAAGTGAAGGACCCGCTGCTTGCCGAGGTTGCCAAGCTCAACGAGACGGCCATGCCGCATATCAACGTGGTCTACTTCCGTTTCGAAAAGCCGACCGGTTCCGAGTTGCTGCAGACCGACATTACGAAGATGATGAGTGGATCGATTACGCCGGACCAGCTCGGCGCCGACCTCACCAACGGTCTCGCCAAGTGGTACAAGCCTTTCCAGGGGAAGTAAGATGAGCAACGACCGCCGCCGCTCCAGATCCTTTTGGCCGCGGCGCCGGTCGTTGTGGATTCTCTTCCTGCTGCTGCCGGCCCTGACCGTCATGACGCTCTTTGTCGTATGGCCGCTCTTGTCGGCCCTGCGCTTCGCGTTCTACGACTTCAATGGTCTGTTGCCGTCGCATTTCATCGGTCTCGAAAACTTCCGAAAGGTGCTGTTCGAAGAGCCCTATAGCGGTTGGACCTACAATGCCTTCTGGCATAACGTCATCGTTTTCGTCTCGCTGATGATTTTTGAAAATGGCACGGCCTTTCTCGTTGCCTTCGCACTGCTGAAGGGCCTGCCGGGACATCGCATTCACCAGGTGATCGTCTTCCTGCCGGTCGTTCTGTCTTCGGTCATTGTCGGCTTTCTCTGGAAGCTTTTCCTGAACCCGATCTTCGGTCTGGTGAACGGCGCACTGGCACTTGTTCACATTCAGGGGCCAGCCTGGCTTGGCAATGAAAACACGGCGCTCGGCAGCATCATATTTGCCAATATCTGGCACTGGCTCGGTTTCCCGACGCTCGTCCTTCTTGCCGGCATGCAGCGGATTTCCGCGGAAGTGATCGAGGCCGCCCGTCTGGACGGCGCCGGCGACTATGTTCTCTTGCGACGCATCATCTGGCCGCTGATCGCGCCGAGCGTCACGATCGTCTGCATCCTGACCTTCATTGGCAGCTTCAACTGGTTTGAAATCCCTTATGTCATGGCCGGCCTCACCGGTTCGCCTGGCGGTTCGACCGACGTTCTGGGTCTCTATTTCTACCGCACGGCATTCGGCAGCGTGACGAACGGGATCCAGGATTTCGGGCAGGGTAGCGCCCTCGCGGTCCTGATGTTCATCTTCGTGGCCGGCTTTTCGTTCGTTGCCTTGCGTTTCCTTCGCCGCCGCGAAATTCAGCTCTAGAGATCGGGCCTTGCTGTCGTCCCTTTCAACCCTGCGAGACAAGACATGAACAATTCCAACGAGTGGGTGAAGAACGGCTTCATTCAGGCGCTGCTCGCGCTGAATGCGCTGATCATGCTCTATCCGCTCTTTGTCATGGTGCTTTCGGCTTTCAAGACAAATGCGGAGATCTTCAGTTCGCCCTTCGCATTGCCGAACAGCCTTTCCTTCGCAAACCTGCAGAAGGTCTGGGACCAGACGAATTTCCTTCGCTACATGCTGAATTCCTTTGGCGTTACATTTGCTTCGATCGCGCTGATCCTGATCTTCGGCACGATGGCGGCCTATGCGATTGCGCGCTACGAGTTCCGGCTTGGAGGCGCCGTGCTGATGTTCTTCATCAGCGGCATGACGGTGCCTCTGAAGCTTGCGATCATTCCGCTCTTCATCCAGCTCAACGCCTTGCATCTGATCGACACCTATGCCGGTCTCGTCCTTGTCTATGTTGCAATGGGACTGCCGTCGGCCGTCTTCATCCTCACCGGCTTTCTGCGGACCTTGCCGCGCGAACTGGAAGAATCCGCCCGCATGGACGGTGCGAGCGAATTGTTGATCATGCTTCGCATCATGCTGCCTCTGGCAAAGCCCGCGATGGTCATCGTGATGATCCAGAACGCCGTCCCGATCTGGAATGACTTCTTCTTCCCGCTGATCCTGATCACCTCCGATGACCTGAAGACATTGCCGCAGGGGCTTACTGTCTTCATCGGCGAATTCACCACCGATTGGGGCGTCATGTTCACGGGCTTGACGCTCGCGGCGCTGCCGATCACGCTGCTTTATATCGTCCTCTCCAAGCAATTCATCGCCGGCATCACGCAAGGCGCGGTGAAGTAGGTTGCCCAACAAGGAAGTTCCATGAGCTCTGTCCAAATTCGCAATGTCAGCAAGAGCTATGCCCAGACCAGCATCATCAAGGACATTTCGGTCGATATTCCCGATGGCGAGTTCGTCGTTCTCGTCGGCCCTTCCGGTTGCGGAAAATCGACGCTTCTAAGGATGATCGCGGGTCTGGAAGAGATCACCGGCGGCGAAATCGAAATAGCGGGAAAGGTGATCAACGACGTCGCGCCAAAATCGCGCGATATCGCCATGGTATTCCAAAACTACGCTCTCTATCCGCATATGACTATCCGGCAGAACATGGAGTTCGCCCTCTCGCTGAAGAAAGTGCCGAAGCCGGAGATCGACGCCAAGGTGAAACGGGCCGCCGCAATCCTTGGCCTCGGCGACCTGCTGGAACGCTATCCGAGGCAGCTTTCCGGCGGCCAGCGCCAGCGCGTTGCCATGGGGAGGGCGATCGTGCGCGACCCCAAGGTATTTCTGTTCGACGAGCCGCTGTCCAACCTCGATGCGAAACTGCGCGTCCAGATGCGGGCGGAGATCAAGGCCCTGCATCAGCGGCTGAAGACCACGACGGTCTATGTCACGCATGATCAGGTCGAAGCGATGACCATGGCGGATCGGATCGTCGTCATGCGTTCCGGTGTCGTCGAGCAGGCCGGTGTCCCTCTCGAGCTCTATGACGATCCGGCGAATATCTTCGTCGCACAATTCATCGGCTCGCCCGCCATGAACCTCATTGAAGGGAAGATCAGTGCCGGGGCATTCGAAACGGAGGACGGCGTGAGACTTGCTCTGCCCGTCTCTGATGTCGTCGACGGCCAGAAAGTGTCCTACGGCATCCGGCCGGAACACATTCGGCTTTCGGATGAGGGCGTTCCCGGCACGATCTACATCATCGAGCCGACCGGCGCTTCGACTGAAGTGATCGTCCAGGCAGGCGCCCAGCAGATTGCCCTTACCGCGCACGAACGCCTGCACCTTCAACCCGGACAACAGGTCTGCCTGGCGATCGACACTGCCAAGGTGTGTCTGTTTGACAGCGACGGCCGGCGGATCAGGTCTTGAGGAGATAACCCATGGCGGATAGCCAGAGAAAATGCGCGGTTATCACCGGCGGGGGGTCCGGCATCGGGGCGGCGACGTCCCGCGCCCTTGCCCGCGCGGGCTATGACGTCGTCATCAATTATAGCCGCAATCGCGATGGCGCCGAGGCCGTTGCCGAGCAATGCAGGGCAGAAGGCGGCGAAGCGATCACCGCTGTCGGCGATATTGCCGATGATGAAGCGTGCCGGGCGATCGTCGATGCTGCCCTCGGGCGCTTCGGCCGCATCGATGCCTTGGTCAACAATGCCGGTGTGACGCGCCATGCCCCGGCGGCTGATCTCGCCGCATCGAACGCCGTGGATTTCCAACATATCTTCAGCGTCAATGTGACCGGCACCTATCAGATGATCCGCGCTGCCGTCCCCTTTCTCAAGCAGACCGACAGCGGTTCCATCGTGAACGTGTCTTCGGATTCGGCCTTCTCCGGCGATGGCTCGTCGCTTGCCTATGCCGCCTCAAAGGGTGCGGTCAACACCATGACGATCGGATTGGCGCGGACGCTGGCGCCGGCAATCCGCGTCAATGCGGTCTGCCCCGGCTTCGTCGATACGACATGGGCGCTCGCCTGGCACGACGAGGAATCCTACAGGGTTTTCAAAGAGGGCTTGATCGCAGCCGCGCCGCTCCACAGCATTCCAGATGCGCTAGACATCGCCGACGCCATTCTCTGGTTGACCGACCGGGCGACAAGAGTGACCGGTCAGTGCCTTGTCATCGACAGCGGAATGCATCTCACAGCTGGATAGCAAGAGATATCGGGCCAGTTTCGGCAAGGTATTGGACAACGCCGCCCGACCCTAAGCCCGAATGATCACGGATCCTCCCGAAAGGCCCGCGCCGGCAGCGGTCAAAAGCAAAGTTTCACCCTCGGCGAATCTCGTTTCGCGGTTGGCAAGAGACAGGGACAGCGGGATGGTTGCCGCGGATGAATTGCCGTAGGTTTCGATCGTCCTGACGATCGTGGCTTTCTCGATGCCGAGATTGTCGCAAACTGCGTCGAACATTCGCGCATTGGCTTGATGGGGTATGAAGCAGTCGATATCCCCCGCGGACACGCCTGCCTGTTCCATCGCCTTCCGCGACGTCCTAGTCATCAGATCGACCGCGCGAGAAAAAACCTCGCGCCCGTTCCGCATCGTCATCAGAAATTCGACCGCACCGATCTCCGCGGAAAAAGGCCGATTGCTGCCGCCGGCTGGTATCTGGATCAGATCATAGCCACTGCCATCCGACGAAAGATCCGCAGAGAGAAGGCCGCGCTTGATATCTCGATCCGGCACGAGCACGACTGCGCCTGCCGCATCGGCGAAAAGTACGGCGCTTGCCCTTTCGGCAGGATTGATGCGGCGGCTGAGGATATTGGCAGCCACCACCAGCACCGGGCAGCCATGTGCTTTTACGAAGCCATCTGCCAGCGTGAGTGCATAAAGAAACCCGGAGCAGGCACCCGCAAGATCGATCGCACCGGATTTTTCAAGACCCAGCTTGTGCGCGAGCAGCGGCGCCGATGGCGGCAGAAGATGGTCGGGCGTTGAGGTAGCGAGTAGCGTCAGTGCGACGTCCGACCGGGTGAGCGCCGCATCATCGAGCGCCATCTGCCCGGCTGCCGCAGCAAGGCCGCTCAACGTTTCGCCGTCCTCGGCCCAATAGCGCGTGCGGATACCGGTCCGGCGCTCGATCCACCCTGTCTCAAGCCCGAGGCGGGCTTCGATTTCCTCATTGTCGACGCATCTTGTCGGCACCGCGTGTCCGAAGCCGGCCATATGGGAAGAAGGGCTCGGGACCATCAGACGCTATTCCCGATGATTGACGCCACCTCGTCGATGGCCTCATAGGCGCGCGCAAGCTCATCGTCGGTAACGCAATAAGGCGGCATGAGGTAAAGGACGTTGCCGAGCGGACGGATGAGCAGGCCGCGCTCGCGGAACAATCTGCGCATACGCGGACCAACATCGGCCAGATAGCCGGACGATGGTACTGACAAATCGAGTGCTGCAATCGTCCCTATTTGCCGAACGTTGTCGAACCTCGCATCCTCGGCATATCGCGCCAGGATCTGCCGATGCGCGACTTCAAGATTCCGAACGCGATCCAGAACCGGCTCACTACGCCAGATCTCGAGATTGGCGACCGCCGCAGCGCAGGCGATCGGATTGGCGGTGTAAGAACTCGAATGAAAGAAGGTCTTCCGTCTGTCCGTCGACAGATGGGCGTCAAAGATATCGGCGGTGCAGAGCGTGGCCGCGAGCGGTATCGCGCCGCCGGTCAGTCCCTTGGATGTACACAGGATGTCAGGGACGATCTCTGCCTGCTCACAGGCGAACATCGTGCCGGTCCGGCCCCAGCCAGTCATCACTTCGTCGGCAATGAAAAGGCATCCATATCGCGCGGCGATATGCTTCAATCCTGCAAGGACGGCCGGGCTGTATGTCCTCATCCCGCCGGCCCCGAGAACCAGGGGCTCGATCAGCAAGGCCGCGACGCGTCCCTTGCGGCAGAACGCCTCGAACCGATCGAGCGTGTCTTGCTCATGTCCCCTTTCTGGAAAGGGAATCCGATCCACGTCAAACAACAGCGGCTCGTAGGCGGCGTTGAAAACACCGCGCTCCCCAGCCGACATCGTACCGATCGTATCACCGTGATAGCTGTTCTCCATCACCACGATGCGATTGCGCGGTTCGCCCTGATTGTGGAAGTAGCCGAGCGCCATTTTGATAGCCACCTCGACCGAGGTGGAGCCGCTGTCGGAATAAAACACATGCTTCAGTCCGGGCGGAGCAATCTCGATCAAACCGCTGGCGAGCCGCTCGGCCGGCTCGTGCGAGAACTCGGCGAAAATGATCTGGTCGAAACTCTCGGTCGCAGCGCGAATTGCCTCCATGATTACAGGATGCCGGTGGCCATGCGTAATGACCCACCATGACGAAATGGCATCGAGAATGCGCTTGCCCTCCTCGTCGACGAGATAGGCGCCTTTCGTCGATACGATGCGTTTCATCGGCGGTTCGAGTGCGTGTTGTGTGAAGGGGTGCCAGACCGCTGATCGGTTCATTGCGATGCCTCGACAAAGGTCGCCAGATCGAAATTCTGCAGGAATGCCTGACGAAGCGTGAGATGATTTATGACCGGAAGCGGCGGCAGGCGACCAAGTGAACGAATCCCGCTCATTTCCATGATGATGCGTTGTGTCTCGTGGTTTTCGTCGCCGATGAACGCAATGCCGAATATCGGAATAGCGCGGCGCTTCATCGCTTCGAGCGACAGAAGCGTATGGTTGATCGTACCCAGTGATGTTCGGGCACACAGGATGGCTGGGAGCTGCCATCGGGCGAAAATATCGGCGAAGACCATCTTGTCTGAGAGCGGCACCAGAAGTCCGCCCGCCCCTTCGATAACCAGTGGGCCACTGGTTTGCGGTGGAGTAAGACTGTCGGCATCAATCGAGATACCGTCGATGCGGGCGGAGAGGTGCGGCGAAGCGGGTGTCGCAAGCCGGTAGGCCTCCGGCAGGATACGTCCTCTGGGCGCGCCTGAGAGCCGCAGCACGGCCTCGCTATCGGTCTCCTCATCGAGACCCGACTGCACGGGCTTCCAATAAAAAGCATCCAGGGCGACCGTCAGCGCGGCCGAGAAGATCGTCTTGCCGATGCCGGTATCCGTGCCGGTGATGACATACCTCGGGATCACGATTTCACTCCCTCGAACGCGTCGGCAAGTCGCTCGACCATGCTAGCAATCTGGTCCTCATCAACGTTGAGAGTGATGGAAATTCTCAGACGCGCGGTTCCATCAGGCACGGTCGGCGGCCGAATGGCTCTTACGTCGAAACCGTCAGCCCGCATGCGCTCGGCAATTCGGAGCGCGCGGTCATTGTCGTTAACGATGACCGGCATGATTTGCGAACCGCTGGGATCGATGCCGAGCTTCGATTTCAATTGTTCGCCGGCAAAGTCGATCAAGTTTTTGAGGCGCAAGCGGCGCTCAGGCTCAGTGTCGATGATCCGCAACGCCTCGCGCACGCCGGCTGCGATTAACGGAGACGGCGCGGTCGAATAGATGAAGTTGCGCGCGCGATTGATCATATAGTCGGCGAGAACCGCCGGCAGCTCCAAAAGCGCGCCGGACATTCCCATAGCCTTGCCGCAAGTGTGCAACACCAGCACGTTGCCGCGGCTTTCCAAGCCTGATGCAAGGCCGCGACCTCCGGGACCGAATACGCCCGTGGCGTGTGCCTCATCGACGACCAGAAATCCCTCGTACCTATCGGCGAGCTCCGCAAGCTCGGATACCTTCGCTCGGTCCCCGTCCATCGAATAAAGGCTTTCGACGGCGATCCAGGGAGAACCTCTACCGCCGCGTGCCCGCCAATTCCGGATCGCTACATCGAAGGCCCCCACATCATTGTGCGGGACGGCCAAAGCCTCGGCTTTGCTTGCGGAAATGCCATCTCGGGCGCTCGCATGGATCAGCGTGTCGTAGACGATGAGGTCGTCGCGCTGCGGCAAGGTTGAAAAGAGCGAGACGTTCGCCGCAAATCCATTGCTGAAATAAAGGGCCTTCTCCACTCCGAAGAACGCTGCAGCCTCCGCCTCGAGTTCTTCATGTTCGGGATGATTGCCCCGCAGCAACCGGGATCCGCCCGCGCCCATTGGAACCCCGCGATCGATTGCGGCCGCTGTCGCCGCCTTGAGACGCGGGGCATTGGCTAGCCCGAGATAATCGTTGGAGGTGAAATCTACGCCTTGCTGCGAGGCGAGAGTGCGAAACCGCGATCTACGCGTTAAACCGGCAAGCTTAGCCTCGTAGCGGGCGAGTGCCGGAGAATTCATCGTGATCTCTCCAGTTCCATCGGCTTCAAGCCGAGCCGGCGGAAAAGAGCCGTATCGTGATCCTCGCCAGGATTATCCGCAGTCAGGAGCGTATCTCCGACAAAGATAGAATTCGCCCCGGCAAAGAAACAGAGCGCCTGCAACTCGTCACTCATGTCGGTGCGGCCGGCAGACAGGCGCACATGCGAGGTCGGCATCAGGATTCGCGCGAGCGCGATGGTGCGGACGAATTCGATCGGGTCGATCGGCTCGGCATTCGCCAGCTTGGAGCCGGGGATCGGAATCAGCATGTTGATCGGCACGCTCTCCGGTGCCGCAGGCAAGTTGGCAAGCGTAACCAGCATCGAAACGCGATCCTCTGCCGTTTCTCCCATCCCAAGTATCCCGCCTGCGCAGACCTTGATGCCCGCATCCCGGACATTGGCAAGTGTTTCCAGCCGGTCCTCAAAAGTGCGCGTGGTGATGATCTCCGAATAGAAGCGCTCGGAGGTATCGAGATTGTGATTGTAGTAATCGAGGCCGGCATCGGCGAGCCGTGCGGATTGTTCTGATGTCAGCATGCCGAGGGTCATGCAGGTTTCCATGCCGAGCGCCCTGACGCCCTCGACCATGGCGACGAGACTATCCATGTCGCGGTCCTTGGGATTGCGCCAGGCTGCGCCCATGCAATAGCGCGTCGCCCCGCTCTCCTTTGCCTTTCGTGCCTCTGTCAGCACGCGCTCGACCTCCATGAGCTTCGAGGCCTTCAGCCCGGTCGGATAGTGCGCAGACTGGCTGCAATAGCCGCAGTCCTCGGCGCAGCCACCGGTTTTGATCGACAGAAGCCGGCTTATCTGGATGGCGTTCGGGTCGAAATTGTCGCGGTGAACGGTCTGGGCTCGATAAAGCAGATCGTTGAATGGCAAATTATAGATAAAATTCGCTTCTTGAATGGAGGTGGTGCGAGAATCGGGCTTCGAATGCTGTCCCTGATGTACTGGCTTGTCGAAAGATTGATCCAAAACGTTCCCCTGCCCTGAGTCTGTAGATAATTATCGTTTTTATCTATAATTTTCTCGGAAGGGAAGCCTCTTTGCAGGTGGAGCCTGAGAAGCGAGATTTCTCCAGGAATCAAAAGACCTGTCGAGTGGCCTCACACGACAGGTCTTTGCTTTGCTTCGTGGTGTGACTGCCCCTCTCTAATGAGCAGCCATGGTTCGCGATGGTACGCGCTAAACGCGTTGTGTCCTCGACTTCAAAGCTTCCCCTTCCAGGGGATCAGGCGCTGCTCCAGGAAGCGCATAGCCATCGTGAAGGCGCAGGCGAAAACCGCGATCACAATCAGGCCGACAAAGACGACATCCGTGGCGAGGAAATTGGCGGCCGACATGATCATGTAGCCGACACCGGATTGTGCCGCGATCAGCTCAGCGGCCACCAATGTGGACAACACCGCGCCGATCGCGATGCGAGTTCCGGTCAGCACTTCGGGAAGCGCCGACGGTAATACGATCGTTGTGAAGATCTGCCTTGCGTTCGCTCCGAGAGAGCGAGCGGCGTTGATGCGCTCCTGCGGCACGGAGCGGACGCCGGCTTGGGCAGCGTAGCATATGGGTGCGAAGGCAGCGAGGCTCAGAAGCAGGATCTTCGATGACTCGCCGATGCCGAGCCAGATGATGAGGAGCGGAAGATAGGCAAGCGGCGGCAGCCCCCAATAGATATCGATGGGAACGCTCAGGATGCCCCTGGCCCAACGATTGAGCCCCATGAGCAACCCCACGGGTACGCCGAGACCGATACCGAAGGCCAGGGCCACGCTGACGCGACCGAGGCTGGCAAGGACGTGGTCGAGAAGCGTCCCATTCGCATAGCCGTCGGAAGCGATCGCCAGGGTCTGCGTGAGGACCTCCTTCGGCGAGGGTAGAAACAGCGGGGAGGCGAGGTGATATCTGGTCGCCGCGACCCAAGCCACGAGCAGCGCGACAAGGGTCGCTGCGCTTATGGCCAACGTGCCACCAGGTTTGCCGAAGGAGCGGACCGGCGAGCGCTTTTGTTTTTCTTCCGCGGTCGGCAGGCCGGTGTCTGTTGCGACGGTCATTTCAAAATCCTTTGTCTCGATGATATCGGCCGGTTCGTGGTGCCATCAGGCCACTTCGAACTGGGACCGCGCGGGCTTATGGATCAGCGAGCGGATTTCCCCCCGCAGCGCGACGAATTCGGGATTTGCCAGCACGGGGCCAATATCTCCGGCCACAGCGAATTCACGAACAAAATTGGCCTGATATCGGGCAACGATCCGGCCCGGCCTTGGCGACATGACCAGGATATGCGTGCCGAGCGTCAGCGCTTCCTCGATCGAATGCGTAATGAAGAAGATCTGTTTTCCGGTCTTTGCCCAGATGGAGGCGAGCAGCTGCTGCATGTTCTCCCGCGTCAGGCTGTCGAGAGCGCCGAAGGGCTCGTCCATCAGCAGCACCTTGGGGTCGGTGGCGAGCGCCCGCGCGATGCCGACGCGCTGCCGCATGCCGCCCGACAATTCATATGGCGGCTTTTTCTCGAAATCGGCGAGGCCGACGAGATCGAGCAGCGCGCGCGCCTGGCGATGTCGTTCCACCTTCGCGACGCCGCGATAGCGCAGGCCAAGCGCGACATTGTCGAGGACATTGGCCCAGGGCAGCAGCGTGTCCTTCTGGAATACGACGCCGCGATCCCCGCCCGGGCCTTCCACAGATCTTCCGTCAATGAGAATTTCGCCATCCGTCAGCGGCTGAAACCCGGCGATAGCGCTGAGCAAGGTCGATTTCCCGCAACCCGATGCCCCGAGCGCAACGACGATCGAAGCCGGCGGAATGTCGAATGAGACATTATCCAGCGCATGGACTTCCGTTCCGTCCGTAGCCTGGAATTTTACGGTGGCGTTTCTGATTGAAAGCATGGCCTGTCCTCGCCCGAATACGGCGGCTCAGGTTTGAGCCGCCGTCCTGTGCTTGTGGGTTACGTCAGTTGGACGCGAGTGCTGCCGCGGCGAATTGCGGGTCGACAAAGGAGGCGTAGCTGTCCTTGACGGCAGTGATCTTCTTCTGCTCCTTGAGGAATTGCGCCGTGTCCTTGAGTGTCTTGGCGATGTTTCCCTTGTCTCCACCGCCGAGCCATGCATCCGTTACCTGCTCCTGAAGCGGAACGACGACCGTCGTCTTCAGCCAGCCGGCATTCTCCTCGGGCGTTCCGCCCTGGAGTTTGGCGATCAGCTTGATGTTGTCGGAGGTCGGTCCCCAGGCGTCCGGATGCTTGGCAAAGTCGACATAATATTTGTCAATAAGGCTCACATATTTCGTCAGGAATTCCGGGTTCTTCTTAGCGAAATCGGAGGTCGCGACGAGGGAGCTGAAAACGGGGGCGCCGGCCTTGGAGACTTCGCCCGAGGTCACCAGCACCTTGCCGTCCTTTTTGAGTTCCGTCAGTGCCGGATCCCAGACGAAAGCGCCGTCGATGTCGCCGCGTTTCCACGCCGCGACGATCTGTGGCTGCGGCATTGCAATGACCTGCGCATCCTTCTCCGTCAGCCCTTGCTGTTTCAGATAGGCGAGCAACTGATAATGGTCGGTGGAAACGGGAGCGGCCGAGAACTTCTTGCCCTTCAAGTCAGCAGCCGATTTGATCTCGGGCCGCACGACCAGCGCTTCGCTGTCGCCGGCGCCGGCGGTGATGTAAATGCCCTTGACATCGAGATCGCGGCTGACTGAGGCCGCATAGGGGCTGGAGCCGACATCGCCAAGCTGCACGTCGCCGGAGGCAATGGCCGCGAAAATATCGGCTCCGGAGTTGAAGCGGCGGAATTCGATATTCCAACCGGTCTGCTTGGCGAGCTCGCCGTTTGCGATCCCGACCAGATAGGGAACCGCACCGGTCTGATAGGCGATGACCACCTTCTTGGCGTCTTCCGCGTGAGCGGATGTGAGGAGCGAGGCAAGCAAGCCGACGGCCCCGAGAAATCTCTTGATATGCATGGTTCTACCCTCTCGAAATCATCCATCGGCCGGTGTGGCGAGGAACGACAGATAGGTTTCCATATTGTCTATGTTATTTGTAGATTATTAATTCTAAATTTTGTGTCCACCGGGAAACAGGCGTTTCGCGTTTGAACGGAACCGAGCAGCAATGCGCTGATGGCCACGCCGTCTTGTCGCCGCAGGCGTTTGGCCACAGAGTGGGGACGCTTTGCCTCTCGGCAGAGCTGAACAGGGGAAACAGTATCGCCGGAGATGATTGTTGTTGACGACAAAACGTTGACGATTTATCGATATTTTGTCTCGATAAAAATAAGCATCCTGGCGGAGGTTGGGCGTTGAGCGGTAGTGAAATGAAGCGCTGGGATTTCTGGATCGATCGCGGGGGCACGTTCACCGACATCGTCGGCCGCGACCCCGATGGCGCGCTACACGCCCGCAAGGTGCTCTCCGAAAATCCCGCCGCCTATTCCGACGCCGCCGTCCAGGGCATCCGCCTTCACCTCGGCCTCACCAATGGCGAGCCGATCCCTGCCGGTCTCATCGGCGAAGTCCGCATGGGCACGACGGTTGCCACCAACGCGCTGCTCGAGCGCAAGGGCGAGCGGCTCGCACTCGTGACGACCAAGGGCTTCCGCGACGCGTTGCGCATCGGCTATCAGGAACGCAAGAAGATCTTCGCGACCGAGATCGTCAAGCCGGAAGCGCTCTACGATACTGTCACCGAGATCGACGAGCGCGTGCTCGCCGACGGCACCGTCGAGCAGGTGCTGGACGAGGATGCGGCGCGAAAGGCGCTCCAGCAGCTGCGCGACGAAGGCTATCGCGCCGTCGCCATCGTCTTCATGCATGCCTACAAGTTTCCCCCCCATGAGGCTGCTGTTGCCCGGATCGCTCGCGAGATCGGCTTCGAGCAGGTCTCCGTCAGCCATGAAGTCTCGCCGCTGATCAAGCTGGTCGGCCGTGGCGATACGACCGTCGTCGATGCCTATCTCTCCCCCGTCCTCGGCCGCTATGTCCAGCAGGTCTCGCAGGAACTCGATGTCGCCCGCACCGGCGCCCGCGTCATGTTCATGATGTCGTCGGGCGGTTTGACGGCGGCCGACATGTTCCAGGGCAAGGATGCGATCCTGTCGGGTCCGGCTGGCGGCGTCGTCGGCCTCGCCAAAACAGGCGAACAGGCGGGCTTTAACCGCGTCATCGGCTTCGACATGGGCGGCACCTCCACCGACGTCGCGCATTTCGACGGCGAATATGAACGCGCCTTCGAGACCGAAGTTGCTGGCGTGCGCGTCCGCGCCCCGATGATGCTGATCCACACCGTCGCTGCCGGCGGCGGTTCGATCCTGCATTTCGACGGCGAGCGCTTTCGCGTCGGCCCGGACTCAGCCGGCGCCCATCCCGGTCCCGCCTGCTATCGCAATGGCGGACCGCTCGCCGTCACCGACGCCAATGTCATGACCGGCAAGCTGCTGCCGGAATTCTTCCCCGCCATCTTCGGCCCCCATCAGGACCAGCCGCTGGACGTCGAGACGGTTCGCAGCAAGTTCTCGGAGCTTGCGACCCGCATCGGCGACGGTCGCAGCCCGGAAGAAGTCGCCGACGGCTTCATCCGCATCGCCGTTGCCAACATGGTCGAGGCGATCAAGAAGATCTCGGTCCAGCGCGGCTATGACGTGACCCGCTATGCGCTGAACTGCTTCGGCGGCGCCGGCGGCCAGCATGCCTGTCTCGTGGCCGACGCGCTCGGCATGAAGAGCATCCTGCTGCATCCGATGTCCGGCCTGCTCTCGGCCTACGGCATGGGTCTGGCGGACATCCGTGCCACCCGCCAGAAGGCGCTCGGCGTGCCGCTCGACGATGCCGCCCCATCGGCAATCCTTTCGCTCGGCAAGGCGCTCGAAAGCGGATGCAAGCCGGAACTGGAAGCGCAGGGCGTCGCATCTGCCGAGATCCAGACGGTGCTTCGCGCCCATATCCGCTATGCCGGCACCGACACGCTGCTCTCGGTCGAAGCGACCTTCCCCGCGGTCGATGACGCTGTCCGCCTGCGTCGGGAATTCGAGGAACTGCACAAGCGCCGCTTCGGCTTCGTCGCCGAGGACAAGCCGCTCGTTGTCGAGGCCGTCGAGGTCGAGACCATCGGCGGCGCCACGGCCGAGATCGAAGTCGAGACGGCGGCAAACGGCAAGGGCGAGGCAACGCCCGCCCGCCGCACCCGCTTCCATTCGCAGGGCGAGAGCCACGACGCCGCCGTGGTGCTGCGCGAAAAGATCCTGCCCGGTCAGACCGTAACTGGCCCGGCGATCGTCATCGAGAAGAACCAGACCATCGTCGTCGAGGACGGCTGGCAGGCGACGCTGACAGCCAAGGACCATGTGGTCATGAGCCGCATCAAGGCCCTACCGGATCGCACTGCGATCGGCACCAAGGCCGATCCGGTCATGCTGGAGATCTTCAACAACCTCTTCATGTCGATCGCCGAGCAGATGGGCGTGACGCTGCAGAACACCGCCTATTCGGTCAACATCAAGGAACGGCTGGATTTCTCCTGCGCGGTCTTCGATGCGGAAGGCAATCTCGTCGCCAATGCGCCGCATATGCCGGTGCATCTCGGCTCTATGGATGCCTCGGTCGCGACCGCGATCCGCGAAAATCTCGTCATCCATCCCGGCGACGTCTTCCTGATCAACGCGCCCTACAACGGCGGCACGCACCTTCCCGACCTCACGGTCTGCACGCCTGTTTTCGACGAGACCGGCAGCCGCATTCGCTTCTGGGTCGCGAGCCGCGGCCATCACGCCGACATCGGCGGCATCTCGCCGGGCTCCATGTCGCCGCTCGCAACCCATATCGAGGAAGAAGGCGTCTATATCGACAATTTCAAGCTCCTCGATCGCGGCCATTTTCGAGAAGACGCGCTCGCCGATCTCCTCACCGGCGCCCGCTACCCCGTCCGGCAGCTCGCCCAGAACGTCAACGACCTGAAGGCGCAGGTCGCCGCCAATGAAAAGGGCGTCGCCGAACTCAAGAAGATGATCGCCCTCTTCGGCGAAGACGTGGTCGATGCCTATATGGGCCACGTCCAGGACAATGCCGCCGAAAGCGTGCGCCGCGTCCTCGACCGCCTACCCGGCGGCGAGTTCAGCTATGAAATGGACCAGGGCTGCAAGATCGTCGTTAAGGTGACGATCGACAAGGAGAAGCGCGAGGCGACGGTCGATTTCACCGGCACCTCGGAACAGCGTGCTGACAATTTCAACGCGCCGCAGCCTGTGACCCGCGCCGCCGTTCTCTATGTCTTCCGCGTGCTCGTCGAGGCCGACATTCCGATGAATGCCGGCTGCCTCCGACCGATCCGCATCGTCATGCCCGAGGGCACCATGCTGACGCCGAAATATCCGGCAGCTGTGGTCGCCGGCAATGTCGAGGTCAGCCAGGCCGTGACGAACTGCCTGTTCGGCGCGGTCGGCGCGATGGCAGCGGCGCAAGGGACGATGAACAACCTGACCTTCGGCAACGACCAGTATCAATATTACGAAACCATCTGCTCAGGCGCGCCGGCCGGCCCCGGCTTCAACGGCGCCGATGCGGTTCATACGCACATGACCAATTCGCGCTTGACCGACCCCGAAATCCTCGAAACCCGCTTCCCCGTCGTCTTGGAGGACTTCCACATTAGGCCGAACTCGGGCGGGCGAGGAAAATGGTCGGCCGGTAACGGCACCAAGCGCACCATCCGAACTCTTGAAAAGCTGGAATTCGCTGTTCTGTCCGGTCATCGCCGCGTCGCGCCCTTCGGCCTCGAAGGCGGGGAAGCTGGGCAGACCGGCCGCAATCTCGTGCGTCGCAATGACGGCACCGTCGATGAACTGATCGGCAGCGCCCATACGGTTCTCGATTCCGGCGAGGCCTTCATCGTCGTCACCCCGACGGGTGGTGGGTACGGAAAAGCGGAAAATTGAGAGAGGTCTTTGGAGCGCTGGAGCCGCCTCGGGTGCGGCTCTCGCGGACCAAAGGTTAACAATTGAATCTTAGCGATAATTTGTTGACAAAATGTCGCTGTTCGATAACCTGCCCATTACCCCGAGGGGCTAGCGTGAGAGGGCTCATTGGATAAGCCGAAGGACAAGAAACCGCGCGAATTGATCGTATCGTCCGCCCATCTGGCGGTCGGCAGTTCTCCCGCCCTTTCCGAGCTGGAATACGGGTTGATCCTCTTCTCCCACGCTTTCAATCGCTGGATGGTCCGCTGCATGTCGGCGGCCGGCGCGCCTGGTCTCTCCCCGATCGAAATCCTGATCATTCACTCGGTGCGTCACCGCGACCGGCCGAAGACGCTGTCCGATCTCTGCCTCGTGCTCGATATCGAAGACACGCATATCGCCAATTATGCCGTGAAGAAGCTGGAGAGCGCCGGCCTCGTGAAGACGGGCAAGTCCGGCAAGGAAAAGGTGATCCAGACCACCGAAAAGGGTCTGGAGGCGCTGAAGCGCTACTCCGAAATCCGCGAACGGCTGTTGGTCGAGGCGACGAAGGTTTCCGGTCTCTCCCAGGACGACCTGTCCGACATCGCCTCGCATCTCAGGGCGTTGTCGGGCTACTACGAGCAGGCAGCGAGGTCGGCAGCAACCCTATGAGCGTGACACCGGAGAAGCCCACCTTGCCACCAGTCCTCTCTGTACGCTCACTGTCGGTCGATTTTCCCTCCCGAGGTCAGGTCTTCCAGGCCGTCAAGTCGATCAGCTTCGACGTCCAGCCCGGCAAGACGCTCGCCATCGTCGGCGAATCCGGCTCCGGCAAGTCAGTGACATCGAGAGCGATCATGCGCCTGACGGATTATTCCGGCGGCACGATCAGCGGCGGACAGGTGCTCTTCCAGAGCCGCAACGGCCCGCTCGATCTCATGCAGGCGTCACCCGAGCGCATGCGACAGATTCGTGGCGGCGAGATCGCCATGATCTTTCAGGAGCCGATGACCTCGCTTGATCCGGTCTTCTCGATCGGCGACCAGATCACCGAGGCAATCCTCCTGCACCAGAAGACCTCCCGCGAGGACGCGAACCGCATCGCCCGCGAGATGCTGGAAAAGGTGCGCATCCCCGACGCTGAGACCATGCTGAAGCGCTATCCGCACGAGCTGTCCGGCGGCATGCGCCAGCGCGTGATGATCGCCATGGCGCTCTCCTGCCGGCCGCAACTGCTGATCGCCGACGAGCCGACGACGGCGCTCGACGTGACGATCCAGGCGCAGATCCTGAATACGATCCGCGAGCTTCAACGAGAGCTCGGCATGGCCGTCATCTTCATCACTCACGACATGGGCGTGGTCGCCGAAATGGCCGACGACGTCATCGTCCTGCGCAATGGCGAAAAGCTCGAGGACGCGCCCGTCCGCCAGCTCTATGCCAATCCGCAGCATCCCTATACCAAGACGCTGCTCGCAGCCGTCCCCCGCCTCGGCAGCATGACCGGCAAGCCCTCGCCCAACAGCGCCGCGATTTCGGCCGAGCGCACACAGGCCGTGCAGCCGCTGCTGCAGATCGACGGGCTGACCGCGCATTTTTCGGCCCGCAAGACCATGTTCGGCCGCGTTACCCATCGCGTCCATGCCGTCGAGCAGGTCTCTTTTGATATCCGTCCGGGCGAAACGCTGGCGCTGGTCGGCGAATCCGGCTCGGGCAAATCCACCACCGGACGTATGCTGCAGCAAATCATGCAGCCGACCGGCGGCAAGATCCGCTATCGCGGCCGCGACGTCGCCGAAATGAGCGCGGGCGACCGGCATTCCCTGCTGCAGAAGATCCAGTATATCTTCCAGGATCCTTTCGCCGCGCTCGATCCGCGGCAACGCGTCGGTTCCAGCATCGCCGAGCCGATGATCGTGCATAAGCTCCTGCCGACCAAGGCCGCGATCTCGGCGCGCGTCGATGAACTGCTGGACCGCGTCGGCTTGCCGCGCGACTATCGCACCCGTTTCCCGCATGAGCTTTCCGGTGGCCAGCGCCAGCGCGTCTGCATCGCCAGAGCCCTGGCGTGCGATCCGGAACTGATCATCGCCGACGAATCCGTCTCAGCGCTCGACGTCTCCATCCAGGCGCAGATCCTCGACCTCCTGCTCGAATTGCAGAGGGAAAGGGGTCTTTCCTACCTCTTCATCACCCATGACATGGCGGTCGTCGAGAAGATCGGCCATCGTGTCGCGGTCATGTATCTCGGCCAGATCGTCGAGATCGGAACGCGGCAGGAGATCTTCGAGAACCCGCAGCATCCCTATACGCGCAAGCTGCTCTCGGCGATCCCGGTGCCGGACCCGGATCGCGTCATCGACACCTCGCTTTTGACCGGGACGATACCGAGCCCGATCCGCGAAATCGGCGACGAGCCAGCTCTCGTGGAATATCGCCGTTTTTCGCCATCCCACTTCGTTGCGGCCAATCCGCAGAAGTTGTCCGAAACCCTCCCATAGGACAAATGCAGACCCGAACGCCAATCTTTAAAAAACACTGGGGAACCAAAGAAATGAAAGCCAACCGATATCGACATCTTCTCCTGGCAGCCGCCGTGTCGCTGCTTCCGCTCGCAACCACGGCGAACCTCGCCCATGCCGCCGGTACCCTGACTGTCGCCCTGGAGCGGGATGACGGAAGCTGGGATCCGATCGATACCTTTACCCTTACTTGGGGCCGCATCGGCAGCAATCTCTATGATGGCCTCGTCATGCGCACGCCCGATCTCAAGCTCCAGCCCGGCCTGGCGACGAGCTGGGATTTCCTCGACGACAACAAGCGCATCCGCTTCCACCTGCGCCAGGGCGTGAAATTCCACGACGGCGAGGATTTCAACGCCGCGGCCGTGAAGTTCACTTTCGACCGCCTTCTCGGACCGGAAGGCGCCAAGGGCCCGCAGCAGGCAAACTATACCTCGATCGGCTCCGTGACTGTCGTCGACGACTATACGGTCGACTTCACACTGAAGTCGCCCGATCCAGTGCTGATCACCAAGCTTGCCGGCTATGGCGCGATGATCGTTCCGCCGAAATACATCCAGGAAAAGGGCGACGAATATTTCAACCTGCATCCGGTTGGAACGGGCCCGTTCAAGTTCGTCGATTACAAGCCGAAAGTCAGCCTGACGCTCGAAGCCAATCCGGACTATTGGGGCGGTGCGCCGAAGCTCAGTGGCCTGGTCTACCGTTTCATCCCTGAAGCCGCGACCCAGGTCTCGGAGCTGCAGTCCGGCGGCGTCGATATCGCCACGCTCGTGCCGATCAGCCTGGTCAAAACCATCGCCGACGATCCGAAGCTTGCTATCGAAAGCATCGTCGGCCCCACGGTGACCATGCTGCGCTTCAACACCGCCGACGGCATTACCAAGGATCCGGCCGTGCGCAAGGCCTTGATCGAGGCGATCGATCGCGACGCAATCATCGACCAGATTCTGCAGGGCAACGGCAAGCCCATCGCCAGCCTGCAAAGCTCCCTCTCATTCGGCTATGATCCGGCCCTCAAGCCTCTGCCTTTTGACCCCGCCGCCGCCAAGGCGGCGCTGAACAAAGCGGGCGTTAAGCCCGGCACGACAGTCGAACTGTCCTATGTCGGCGCCGACGCCACGTTCCGAGAAGTTGCACAGACAGTCGCCGCCTACCTTCAAGGCGTTGGAATCACGGCGACATTGAAATCATACGAGGCGAGCGTCTTCTATTCGGACGTCATCCCCCACGCAAAGACCGGATCATTGTTCCAGTACAACTGGGGCGGCTGGACATTTGATTTCGACAATACGGCCTATCTCCTCTACCACAGCGGCCAATTCTGGAATCCGTACATCAAGGATGTCAAGATGGACCAGCTGCTGGAGGCTCAGCGCGCGACGTATAACGTCGACGAGCGCAAGAAGATCCTAGCTGAAGTCGCCGCCTATGCTGCCGATCAAGCCTACGAAATTCCGCTCTACAACAACAACACGCTCTACGGCGTAAGCAAGCGCATCCACAACCTACCGCCGACACCGGATATCCGCTTCCGCTTCGTCGATACCACTGTCGAGTAAACAACGCCAGGTGACTGTCTGCCTGGTGGCGGGCAGTCATTCCTTCGGCAGAGGTCAATCATGCCAGTCTATATATTGAGACGTCTGTTTCAGGCGCTCTTCGTTGTGATCGTCGTGACATTGCTTGTCTCCTACGCCATCAGGCTATCGGGGGACCCGACCAGCATGTTGATGAGCGGCGGCGGCGCCATCAGCGAAGACGATCTGCAGCATATCCGCGACGGCCTCGGGCTAAACCAGCCGTTTCACATGCAATATATCCATTTCCTCGAAGGCATCCTGACGGGCGACTTCGGCAGGAGCTTCTTTGGCGGGGGCTCCGTCTGGAGCATGATCGCACAGGCGCTTCCCGCGACCCTGCTGCTCGCCTTCCTGTCGCTCATCCTCTCCTTTCTGATCTCGATCCCGCTCGGCATTCACGCGGCGGTCAAGGCAGGCTCCCTCTCGGATCAGTTGATCCGCATCCTGTCGCTGGTCGGCCTTTCCTTCCCGAATTTCTGGCTGGCGATCATGCTGGTCCTGATCTTCTCGATCAAACTCAACCTGCTGCCGGCAAGCGGCTTCCTCGAATATACCGGCCTCGTCATGCCGGTGGTGACGCTCGCCCTCATCCTTTCGGCGGTCAACGTGCGCATCGTGCGCTCGGCGATGCTGGAAACGCTGTCGACGCAATATATCCTCGTCTCCCGCGCCAAGGGCCTGAAAGACCGGGTCGTGCTCTACAAGCATGCGCTGCGCAACTGCCTGATCCCGCTGCTCACCTTCGTCGGCCTGCAGTTCGGCGATCTGCTCGGCGGCGTCGTCATCGTCGAGCGGGTCTTCAACTGGCCCGGCATGGGCAGCCTCGCCTTCGATGCCATCTCGTCGCGCGACTATCCTGTCCTGCAGGGCGTCATCACGGTCATGGCGCTGCTGATCGTCATCACCAACCTTTTGATCGACGTCGCCTACGGCATCATCGACCCTCGCATCGGGAGAGGCTGAGCATGGCGACCTCGACGACCAAGACCGCTTCCGTCTTCCGCCACACCCCGCTCGAACTCATCCTCGGCCTGATCTTCACGATCGGCATGGTGCTGCTCGTCGTCTTCTCGGACGTCATTTTTGGCAGCAAGGCCGACATGATGGACCTGCGCGCGCGCCTGCTGCCGCCCTTCGTCAGCCTTAACCACATCCTCGGCACTGATCCTCTCGGACGTGACGTGCTTGCCCGCATCGCCGCCGGCGGCAAGATTTCGCTGATCGTCGGCCTGGTATCCGTCGCAGGAGCCACTGTGATCGGCACCATCGCTGGCCTGATCGCCGGCTATTTCCGCGGCATAGCCGACATGATCCTGATGCGCATTGCCGACATCCAGCTGGCCATGCCCTTCATCCTGATGGCAATCACCTTCATCGCCATCGTCGGCCCCGGCCTGTCGATCCTGATCCTGCTTATGATCGTGGCGCAATGGGTGCAATATGCCCGCCTTGTGCGCGGTCTTGTGCTCTCGCTCAGGGATCGGGAATTCATCCAGTCGGCTCGCGCCATCGGCGTTGGCAATCTGCGCATCATCGTCCACCACATCGTGCCGAATATCATCGGCCCGGTGATCGTGCTGATGACGCTGAATATCGCGACCAACATCCTTCTTGAAAGCAGCCTGACCTTCGTCGGCCTCGGCGTCGATGCGACGATCCCGAGCTGGGGCGGAATGCTCGCCGACGGGCGCACCTATGTGCAGTCCGCCTGGTGGGTCACCGTCTTCCCCGGCTTCGCCATCATGTTCACCGTGCTCGGCCTCAACCTTCTCGGCGACTGGCTGCGCGACTATCTCGATCCTACGAGGGAAAAATGACCAAGCTTCTCGATCTCGCCGTTCCGCGCACGCTCGACGTGCTCGTTTCCGATCTGCTGCAGCAGAAGCCCGTCGCTCCGGTCGAGGCCTGGCTCTTCGATGACGGTCCGTCCCGCAGGGCAGCAGAGGAAAAGCTGGCCGCATCAGGCCTCAAGGCCCGCATTCGCAGCGCCTACAAGCCGCTCGTCTATTTCTTCCTGGAAGAGGTGGACATCGCTTCGCTCGCCCGCATCGAGATCGGCTATCCCGTTCATGCTGCCGCAGCACCCTCGCGCTTCCTGATCGAGGCCTATCCGCTGGCGGCACTCGTCGGCGATGCGGAAATCTCCTTTTACACGAACGATCTCGACCTCACCTACGACGTCAAGCTCGTCACTAAGAGCGGCGAAACGGCGACGCATCATGTCTTCGCCCCGAATGTCGTCGAGGACGATCATGTCGGCACGACGGTACTGCGCTGCTGCGGCTGGCGGCGGACGGAAGGCGAGATAGGCGAGCGTCTGAAGTCGGATTTCGAGACGCTGTTTCTGGCGGCCATCGATGCCATCAAGACGCATGAATGGCAGCGCAAGGAACCCTATTTCGATCGCCTGCGCATCGTGGTGGAGCTCCCTGCCAAGGATTTGACGCTTGATTTCTGCAGCGAAGTCATCAGCCTGCGCGAAGCCATGCATGAAGACCTTTTCTTCAGCGTGCGCGAATGCCTGAACGCGACCATGGGCGCCATGGCCGGCCGCGGCGGTGCTCGCCCGGGACAGGTCGTGCCCGATATCAAGGGCACCGACGGCACGCCGCGCATTGTCATGACGGTGGAGGATTTCGGCGAGCATGGCGAGACCGAAGGTGCTGCCATTCCGATGGAAACCGCCGACCGCCCCCTGAAGATCAGCCAGATCAGGCAGGAAGTCTCCCGTATCGATGGCGAGGAAATCCATGCTGTCTCCCGCGAAGGCCGGAATGTCGTCGGACGCTACAAGAAGGGTTCCGGCCCCGCGGTGCTGATCTCCTCCGGCCAGCACGCCAACGAGACCAGCGGCCCTGTCGGCGCACTTCGCGCGACGCAGAAGCTCGCCGCCGATCCGGAAGCCCATTTCGCCATCATCCCTGTCGAGAATGTCGACGGCTACGAGCTGCACCAGCGCCTGATCGTGGAGAACCCCTTCCATATGCACCATGCCGCCCGCTACACGGCAATGGGCGACGATCTCTCCTTCACCGTGCCGGATCCGAACTCGATCTACGAGCGTGCGGCACGCAACAAGGCTTTGGCCCTTTCCGGGGCAAAACTGCATCTTAACCTGCATGGCTATCCCTCGCATGAGTGGACGCGTCCCATGTCTGGCTATCTGCCGCGCGGCTTCGAAATGTGGACGATCCCCAAGGGCTTCTTCCTCATCCTTTGCGCCCATCCGGGCTGGGAAGAAATCGGCGAAGCCCTCATCGACGAGGTGGCGCTCAAGCTTTCCGCCGACAAGAACCTCGTCGCATTCAATGCCAAGCAACTGGCATGTGTGAAAGTTCACATGCCGGAAGCGCCGTTCGAAGTGCGCTACGGCATTCCCTGCATCCGTCAGGTGAGCGAATATTATCAGGCGCCGCTGACGATCATCACTGAGGCAACCGACGAAACCGTCTATGGACAGGATTTCATCGATACACACGATGCACAAATGAACACGGTTCTACACGCGGTCGAAGTCTATCGGCGCCTCGCCAAGGAAAGTGATTTGCCGATAAGCTGATTTTCTCTATTTGCAGAGGCGCCCCTGAAAGCGAATCCAGGACCTAGTCCGTGTTCGTCCTGTCAAAGCAGGGCGCTAAGAGTTTTCCCTTGAGCCAAGGAGAAAGTCATGAACGTTCAGCAGATGTCTGCCCAGATGTCCGGCAAGCCGGGTTTCGTTGCAGCCCTTGACCAAAGCGGCGGATCGACGCCGGAGGCGTTGCGTCTCTATGGTATCCCGGACACGGCCTATCATAGCGATGCCGAAATGTTCGAGCTCATTCATCAGATGCGCTTGCGCATCATTACAGCTCCGTCCTTTTCCGGCGAAAAGGTCATTGGGGCAATCCTCTTCGAACGGACGATGGACAGCGATATCGGCGGCAAGCCGATCCCTTCCTATCTCTGGGAGGATCGCGGTGTCGTGCCCCTGCTCAAGGTCGACAGCGGTCGTGAGCCAGAGAGCGACGGCGTATTGATGATGAAGCCGATGCCGCGGCTCGATGCGCTGCTTGAGCGTGCCGTGAACAAGGGCATCTATGGCACGAAGATGCGATCGGTGGTGAGACTTCCGTCCGCCAGCGGGATTGCTTCCGTCGTGGCTCAGCAATTTGAAGTCGCCCGCCAGATTTCGAGTTACGGCCTGACGCCGATCGTCGAACCCGAAGTGTTGATCAGCAGCCCCGACAAGGCCGGTGCCGAGGCGATCCTTTGCGAGGAGATAAGCAAACAGCTCGCGCTCCTGCCTGCCGACGTCAAGGTGATCCTCAAGCTGACGATCCCGACGGTCGCCGATCTCTACAAGGGGCTGGTCGAGCATCCGAATGTCGTACGCGTGCTTGCGCTTTCCGGCGGTTATAGCCGTCACGAGGCGTGCGCGCTGCTCAGTCAGAACAAGGGCATGATCGCGAGTTTTTCGCGCGCACTGATCGAAGAACTCCGCCATGACATGACGGATGCGGCGGTCGATGAAGCGCTCGTTCGCAGCATTGACGAGAGCTATAAAGCAAGCGTGACGAAGGCTTGACGTTAATATCCCACGTATCATCGATCGCGGCTTTTCGATGCGGCGATCGATGATTTTGTATTTCGCGGTCCGCTGTATTGTCACTATGGCCTTTCGATAAGATCATTGTTGGTTGCGAACTTTGCCGCTGCTGTTGGCGAAGCGCTGCGGCTGTGTCAAAAGATTTGCGGTCAGTTCATCCAAGGGAATCAATGTGACGATCGGGCTTGCCCATGCCGAACTCATGGCCGTCGTGACGGCGGTGACTAAGGATGAGCCGCGCATCATGACTGTCCGATCCGGAGAAGCGCTGCCATCCGGTCCCTTCGAACTCGGTCACCGAACCCTGCAGAGCGGTCTGCGCGAATGGATCCAGGAGCAGACCGGCCATCCGATCGGTTATCTAGAGCAGCTCTACACATTCGCCGACCGCGACAGGAACAACGAGATCCTCGGTGGCAGGACGATTTCGATCAGTTATCTCGGTCTCGTTCGCGAGCAGGACGCACCCGGCACCGGACGGCCGGCCTGGCATGGATGGTACGAATACCTGCCCTGGGAAGACCAACGGCAGGGGCCGCCCGAAGTGCTGGCAAGCCTCATCGACAAGCTGCGACTCTGGGCTGACGCGGATCCCGCGCGGCGTGGAGACCGGCACAAGCGGGCCGACTTCATCTTCGGGCTTGATGGCGGCGGCTGGAACGAAGATCTCACCTTACAGCGCTATGAGCTGCTTTACGAAGCCGGGCTTGTCGCGGAGGCCGGCGGCGAGGGCGGCAATTTCGGCCGGCCGATGTTTGCCGATCACCGGCGCATTCTTGCGACCGGCGTGGCGCGTCTACGCGCAAAGATCAAATACCGCCCGGTCGTTTTCGAGCTCATGCCGGAAACATTTACGCTGCTGCAACTCCAGCACACCGTAGAGGCGCTCGCGGGGCTGGGTCTCCATAAGCAGAACTTCCGCCGCCTTATCGAGCAGCAAGACCTAGTCGAGGAAACCGGCGGAATGACCGGTGAAACCGGCGGCCGCCCGGCCAAGCTTTTCCGCTTCCGGCCGACGGTCGTCGAAGAGCGCGCGCTCTCTGGAACAAAACTGCCTCTCTCCCGCAATTGACATATGCTCACAATGAGAATATCTCCGCGTTCGTGATATGCTCAAACTGAGTATAAAGGAGATTGCTGTGAACCTCCCCCTTTCCACTTCCTCTCTCTATGAACGGGTCAGCCGGGTCATTCCAAAAGCAGAATGGATGATGTTCGAAGACGACGTTCAGGCAATTCTTGAACTCAAGCGCAAGCGTAACGCCGTCATCCTCGCGCATAACTATCAGACGCCGGAAATCTTCCATGGTGTGGCTGACATCGTCGGCGACAGCTTGGCGCTTGCCCGCAAGGCGATCGATGTCGACGCCGACGTCATCGTTCTTGCCGGAGTGCATTTCATGGCGGAGACGGCAAAGCTTCTCAATCCGGCAAAGACTGTGCTGATCCCCGACATGGCCGCGGGGTGCTCTCTCGCCGAGTCGATCACACCCGAGGATATCGCGCTGTTGCGACAGGCCCATCCCGGCGTTCCCGTGGTGACCTATGTGAACACGTCAGCTGCGGTGAAGGCTGCCTCCGATATCTGCTGCACGTCAGGCAACGCAAGACAGGTCGTGGAGGCTCTTGGAGTGCCGAAAGTCCTGATGATCCCGGACGAATATCTGGCGCGCAACATTGCGAGGGAAACCAAGGTGGAGATCATCGCATGGCACGGGCATTGCGAGGTGCACGAACTTTTCAGTGCCGATGATGTCCGCCAACTTCGCGAAAACCATCCCGGCGTAACCGTGCTCGCGCATCCGGAATGTCCGCCCGATGTCGTGGCGGAGGCGGACTTTGCCGGCTCGACGGCCGCGATGTCAGACTATGTCGGCGCAAGCAAGCCGGCGCGGGTGGTGCTTCTGACCGAGTGCTCGATGAGCGATAATGTTGCCGTCCATTATCCGGATGTCGAGTTCATCCGCCCTTGCAATCTCTGCCCGCACATGAAGCGCATCACGCTTGCGAATATCCGCACGGCGTTGGAGGAGAACCGTCACGAAGTGACAGTGGATGCGGGGATTGCTGCGGCGGCGCGCCGGGCTGTCGAAAGGATGTTGGCGATATGACCGAGATCCTGCATCAGTTTAAGGGCCGCCCGGTCGTTGTCGGCAGCGGGCTTGCGGGTTTGATCGCGGCGCTTACGCTTGCGCCGGAACCGACCGTGATCGTCACGCGCGGTGCGCTTGGCGCTGAAACCTCGAGCGCGTGGGCTCAGGGCGGTATTGCCGCCAGCCTTGGCGCCGATGACAATCCGGGCCTGCATCTCGCCGATACGCTTGCGGCCGGCGACGGCCTTTGCGATCCCGGTGTCGCCGGCGGCATCATCGGCGAAGCGCAGGACGCCATTGCCCTCCTGCAGCGCTACGGTGTCCGCTTTGACCAGAACCCCAGCGGCGAATTCGCACTCGGCCTGGAGGCCGCCCATTCGCGCCGCCGCATCGTCCATGCCGGGGGCGATGGATCGGGCGCCGCGATCATCCGGGCTCTGATTGCAGCTGTTGCCAAGAGGTCTTCGATTGCCGTGCTTGAAGGCTTTGAAGCACGGCGGATACTGACAGCGGATGGCAGCGTCTGCGGTCTGCTTTGCTCTGGCCCCACCGGCGATATCGTCCTGCCGTCATCGCGCGTGCTTCTGGCAACCGGCGGCCTCGGCGGCCTCTATGAGGCCACGACCAATCCCGCCTCGAATTTTGGTCAGGGCATCGCGCTTGCAGCGCGAGCCGGCGCCGTGCTTGCGGATATGGAATTCGTGCAGTTTCACCCGACGGCGCTCGATAGTCGCCGCCGGCCGCTGGCACTTGTGAGTGAAGCGGTGCGTGGCGAAGGCGCCGAACTCGTCAATGAAAGGGGCGAGCGCTTCATGGCGGATACTCCCGGCGAGGAACTCGCGCCGCGGGATGTGGTCGCCCGTGCCATCAGCGCCGAGATCGCCCGGGGCGGTCGCGTCTTTCTCGACGCACGCAGGGCTCTTGGTCCTCGCTTTGGTGTCCGGTTTCCGGCGATCGCGGCGCTCTGCCATGAGGCAGGTATCGATCCCGGTAGCGCACTGATCCCCGTCCGTCCGGCCGTCCACTATCACATGGGCGGCGTTGCGACGGACGAAGAGGGGCAAAGCAGCGTAGCCGGCCTGTGGGTCGCAGGTGAGGTTGCGTCGACCGGCTTGCATGGCGCCAACCGGCTTGCCAGCAATTCCTTGCTTGAAGCGACCGTTATGGGCGCACGTGCCGCCCGCAATATGAGCTTGTTCCGCTCGCAGCCGGCACTCGGCGACATTCCATCGACGCCTCCGATAGCCGACAGCGCATCTATTCGAACCGTAGTCTCACGTCATCTCGGCGTGCTGCGCAATGCAGGCGCCATGCATGGCGCGATTGCCTCGCTTTTGCCGCTGGCAGAAGGAGATGGCGCGTCGTCCGATCCGGCGATCGTGGCGTTGCTGATCGCCGTCTTCGCAAGCCTGCGTACGGAGTCGCGCGGCGCCCATGCGCGCACCGATTTTCCGCTGAAACAGCTCGTAGCCCGGCGCCGCAAAATGGCGCTCGACGAGGCGCTGGCAATAGCCCGTGCCGCGACATCCCAAGACTTTGCAAGGAGCGCATGACATGAGCCTCGTCCCCCTTCCACGTGTGGTCATCGAACCGATAGTGCGGACTGCACTCATCGAGGATCTCGGCCTTTCCGGCGACATAACCTCCGCTGCCGTCATTCCGGAAGACCACCGGTCCACCGTCGTCTTGGCTGCACGCCAGCCGGGCGTGATTGCTGGGCTCGATGCCGCGGACCTCGCCTTTCAACTCGTCGACCCCACCATCGTCATGACGCGCAACCTGAAAGACGGTATGGCGGTCAGGCCGGGCGACGTCGTCGCAACCATCTCCGGACCTTCGCGTGGCTTGCTGACGGCAGAGCGCACGGCGCTCAATTTCCTGGGCCATCTCTCGGGCATCGCCAGCGTTACCGCGTCGATCGCCGCGGCAATCGCAGGAACGAAGGCTGCTGTGGCCTGCACCCGCAAGACGACGCCTGGCTTGCGCGCGCTTGAAAAATATGCGGTCAGAGCAGGCGGCGGCATGAACCATCGCTTTGCCCTGCACGACGCCATGCTGATTAAGGACAATCATGTTGCGATTGCAGGTGGTGTCCGTGAAGCTCTTCGTCGCGCCAAGACCTCGGTAGGGCACATGGTGAAAATAGAAATCGAGGTCGATACGCTGGACCAGTTGGTCGAGGTCATGGAGGATGGCGTCGATGCGGTCCTGCTCGACAACATGCAGCCTGGCGAATTGCGGGAGGCCGTTCGCATCGTCGACGGACGGGCAATCACAGAAGCCTCAGGACGCATCACTCCGGAAACCGCAGCCGCGATAGCTGCCTCGGGCGTAGACCTTATCTCCGTCGGCTGGATTACCCACAGCGCTCCTGTCCTCGATATCGGCCTTGATTTCGATAGCTGATATAAAAGCTTTGAAGGTGTTCCGATGGACGGGCATCTCCAGCACGTCCATCGGTCATCTAATCGTTTTTATCAGCCGCAGCTCATTGACGTTGCGCGCTCGTTGCAATTTCTATGCGCCCGAGGTGGAGTGATGGAGGAAGAATGCGCGTTTTCTCGAACATACGCGAGTTGCGCAGAGCGCTCGATGCGTTGAGACGGCACGGGCGCGCGGTCGGGCTTGTTCCGACCATGGGCTACCTGCATGCCGGACACATGGAACTCGTCTCGCGCGCACGGGCCGAAAACGACATTGTCGTCGCCTCGATTTTCGTCAATCCGTTGCAGTTCGGGCCAGCGGAGGATCTCAGCAAGTATCCCCGCGATCTGGAACGCGACACCGCCATGCTAAGAGAGGCAGGCGTCAACATGCTCTTTGCCCCTGGTGTCGAAGACATGTACCCGCAGCCGATGCTGACGGTGGTCGATGTCCCTGAGATCGGCAGCGAACTTGAAGGCGCCGTGCGGCCGGGGCATTTCGCCGGAGTCGCGACCGTTGTCTCCAAGCTTTTCAACATCGTACAGCCGCAGCGGGCCTATTTTGGCGAGAAGGATTATCAGCAGGTCGTCGTCATCAAGCGCATGGTCGAGGATTTGACGATGCCGGTGCGGATTATCGCCGTGCCAACGGTGAGGGACAAGGACGGCCTCGCGCTCTCCTCGCGCAACGTTTATCTCAGCGAGACGGAGCGCCGTGCCGCCATTATCGTCCCGCAGACGCTTGACGAGGCGGAGCGACTGGTCGCGGACGGGATGACGGATCCGCAAGATCTCGAGGACAGGTTGACGGCTTTCCTCGGCCGCGAACCTCTGGCCAATGCGGAGGTCGTTGCCGTCAGGGATGCCTCGACTTTGCGCCCTGTTACTGAGATCAAGGACCCGGTCGTCGTTGCCCTGTTCGTGCGGATCGGCACGACACGGCTTCTCGATAACCGCGTTCTCGGCGGACAGGGCATGGTAAGGAAAGGAGCTAGTCGATGAGTGCAACCGGGATCCAAAAGCGCCTGACGCCATCGCGCATTACGGCCATGAAGGGAACCACGCCAATCGTCTGCCTGACTGCATATACGACGCCGATCGCGCGTCTGCTCGATGAGCATTGCGATCTGCTCTTGGTCGGCGACTCGCTCGGCATGGTGCTCTACGGCATGGAAACCACCACGGCCGTGACGGTCGACATGATGATCGCGCACGGCCAGGCGGTCATGCGCGGCGTCGGCCACGCATGCGTCGTTGTCGACATGCCGTTCGGAAGCTATCAGGAATCGAAAGAGGTCGCCTTTCGCAATGCCGTTCGCATCCTGCAGGAAACCGGCTGCGATGCGGTCAAGCTCGAAGGCGGCGAAGAGATGGTTGAGACCATCGCCTTCCTGACGGCGCGGGGCATTCCGGTTCTCGGACATATCGGCCTGATGCCGCAGCTGGTTCATACGGCCGGCGGCTATCGCTCGGTCGGCCATTCGGAACAGGAGGCTGCAAAAATCCGCCGTGACGCGAACGCGATCGGGAATTCCGGTGCCTTTGCAGTCGTGGTCGAGGGTACGGTGGAGCCCCTGGCCCGCGAAATCACAGCCGCAATGCATGTGCCGACGATCGGTATCGGCGCGTCGGTGGCCTGCGATGGCCAGGTTCTGGTTTCGGACGACATGCTCGGGCTTTTCAATGAATTCACGCCGCGCTTCGTCAAGCGCTACGACGAACTTGGAAAACGGGTTGCCGCTGCTGTCGCGGAATATGCCGGGGATGTCCGGGGACGTCGATTTCCGGCGCTGGAAAACACGTTCAAGCGGCGGCCTTGAAGAGAGCGAGCGTTCAGGCGGCGCGTTGGTGTCGCCTGATCATAGATCATTCTTTAGGCGTGACTAATCCCCAAGCCAGCCCCCGGTAAATCCGGCCCGGCGCAGGCCGACCACAACCGGTTTGCAGTGGCGCATGATATTCCACAGCAGCCCCGTCCTGTAGTTTTCGATCATCAGGACGACCGGGCCCTGGTCGATGCCGAAATGATAGGGGCTGACCCACCATCCGGTTTCGCTGCTTTCCAGCGGGTAAGTCTGATTGAACGAGGGCTTGAAGCCGTATAGACGCGCCATGCCGAGGCGCATTTTCGAAAAGCTCCGGATGGTCGGAATGACGATCTCGGGGGCGAAGGGCAGGGAGGCGACCGCTACCCACGGCGAGACGGTTCCGTCGTCCGGTCCGAAAGGTGCGCCCCTTGCGACATAGTCGAAGAATTCCCGCTCCACGCTGTCGATCGTCTTTTTGATCCAACCAGGTCCGTCGCTTGCCGTGAATCCCCAGCAGTGCTTTCCATAACCAACGAATTTCTTCGGATTACGGATGGCGTATTCCTGATGGACATAGGTCGCGTGACGGCTGTTCTGGAAGTAGTCGCTATCGTGATCCCGCATGAATTCGTCGCGGATGCCGCGGAAGTCGATCCACATATGCGAGAGCTGGTGCGTGAACAGCGGCCCGGAATAGAGCAGCTCGCGCCCGTAGATGTTTCTCCAATCGTAACTTTCGGTATAGGCGGCATATGCTTCGGGCGGCAAGGGATGGGTCGGCGACCCCAGGCCGAGAAAATAGAGCAGCAGCCCTTCGTCATATCCCCGCCAACGATAGGGAATGAACCCGTTTTCCGGTCGCCAGCCGTGCGTGAGGGTCAGTCCGTTATCGCAAGCCCAATTCCAGTCGACTCGTTCGTAGAGTTCATTGGCGATCCGCCGGATTTCGATCTCATCCGGGGTGTCGCCGTCGAAATAGGCGGCCACCGTGAGTGCTCCGGCAAACAGGAAGGCCGAGTCGATAGTGGACAATTCGCACTGCCAGACCCGACGACCGGTTTCTATGTCGAGGAAATGATAGAAGAAGCCCTTGTAGCCCGATGCATCCGGCTCCGGACCCTGAGGGCATGACAGCAGGAATGCTAGGCGCCTTCGGGCAATCTTGGCAGCGAACGGCCGGATGATGATGCCGCGCTCCACCACGACAGGAAGCGTCGCCAAAGCCATTCCGATAGCGGCGATGCTGGCCGGCGCATCGATTTGCGTCTTGTCGCGCACCAGCCCGTTGTCCGGGTTGGTGCATTGCAGATAGTAGAGGATCGTCGTGAACTGAAGCCTACCGAGGTCCTCCTCGGTAGGCATGCGATCAAGATCGGAATTGGTCGAGAGCCTTTGGGTCATAGGTGGCCGGCAATCGCTAGGACGCCGCGTGAGGGCCGCCATTCTGCGTCTTTCATACGTTGTCCCCCTCCGTAGATGTCGTGCGGGACGATTCCGCGGGGCTCTTCAGACCCCATTTCCATCCGCTGATCGCCGGCATGTCATCGCCATATTGCTCGATGTACTCGCGATGCTCGATCAGCTTGGCATGGAGTGCCTGCTTGAAATAGGCGGCACGAGCACCGAGCTGCGGCAACCGGTCAATGACGTCCTCGACCAGATGGAACCGATCGAGCTCATTCATAACCACCATGTCGAAGGGCGTGCTTGTCGTGCCTTCTTCCTTGTAGCCGCGCACATGGAGATTGTGGTGGTTGTGCCTGCGATAGGTGAGCCGGTGGATCAGCCACGGATAGCCATGGAAAGCGAAGATGATCGGCTTGTCCTTGGTGAACAGGGCGTCGAAATCAGCGTCCGACAGTCCGTGAGGGTGCTCTTCTTTTGGTTGCAATTTCATCAAGTTCACAACATTGATGACGCGCACCTTCAGCTCGGGCAGATGTTCACGGATGAGTTGGACTGCGGCGAGTGTTTCGAGGGTTGGAACATCGCCGCAGCATGCCATGACCACATCCGGCTCGCTGCCCTTGTCGTTGCTCGCCCACTCCCAGATGCCAAGGCCCATGGTGCAATGCTTGACGGCTTCCTCCATGGTCAGCCATTGCGGCGCGGGCTGCTTGCCGGCAACGACCACGTTGACGTAGTTGCGGCTGCGCAGGCAGTGGTCGGTGACAGACAGGAGCGTATTGGCATCCGCCGGCAGGTAGACACGGACGACGTCAGCCTTCTTGTTGACGACGTGGTCGATGAAGCCTGGGTCCTGGTGGCTGAAGCCGTTGTGATCCTGTCGCCAGACGTGGGAACTCAGGAAATAGTTCAGCGAGCCGATCGGCCGCCGCCACGGGATCTCGTTGCAGACTTTCAGCCACTTGGCATGCTGGTTGAACATCGAGTCGATGATGTGGATGAAGGCTTCGTAGCAGGAGAAGAAGCCGTGGCGACCCGTCAGGAGGTAGCCTTCCAGCCACCCCTGGCATTGGTGTTCGCTGAGAACTTCCATGATGCGGCCATCGGGCGAAAGATGGTCGTCCTCCGGATAGATCTCGGCCATGTAGCAGCGATCGGTGACTTCGAGCACATCCTGCCAGCGGTTGGAGTTGTTCTCGTCAGGACTGAACAGGCGGAAGTTCTTGCTTTTAAGGTTTGCCTTCATCACGTCGCGCAGGAATTTCCCCATCACGCGTGCCGATTCAACCATCGTTGCGCCGGGGCTCGGGACCTCCACCGCATAGTCGCGGAAATCAGGCATCTTGAGATCACGCAGCAGCAACCCGCCATTGGAGTGGGGATTGTCGCTCATCCGGCGATGGCCCGTGGGCGCCAGCGCAGCCAATTTCGGCTTGAAGCTACCATCCTCCTCGAAGAGCTCTTCGGGCCGGTAGCTCTTCATCCATTGCTCGAGGATGTGAATGTGCTCCGGCTTGTCCATCTCGCCCATGGGCACCTGATGCGACCGCCAGTAATCCTCGCATTTCTTCCCGTCGATCTCCTTTGGGCAAGTCCATCCCTTTGGGGTTCTGAATACGATCATCGGCCAGGCGGGACGCTTGACGTTGCCCTTCGTACGGGCCTCGGCCCAAATCGATCGGATTTCGGCGATGACCGTGTCGAGAGTTCCGGCGAGTTGCTGGTGAACCTTGTCGGGATCATGCCCCTCGACGAAATAGGGCTTGTATCCCATGCCCTCGAAGAATTTCTGCAACTCCTCCTTCGGGATGCGGGCGAGGAAGCATGGATTGGCGATCTTGTATCCGTTGAGATGAAGGATCGGCAGAACGCAGCCGTCGCGGGCCGGGTTGAGGAATTTATTGCCGTGCCATCCGGTCGCGAGTGGCCCTGTCTCGGCCTCGCCGTCGCCGACAATGCAGGCAACGATCAGGTCCGGATTGTCGAAGGCTGCGCCATAGGCGTGGCTTAAGGCATATCCAAGCTCTCCACCCTCGTGAATGCTGCCGGGCGTTTCCGGCGCGACATGGCTCGGTATGCCGCCTGGAAAGCTGAACTGCTTGAACAGTCTCTTCATGCCTTCCTTGTCTTGGCCGATATTCGGATAAACCTCGCTATAGGTGCCTTCCAGGTAGGCGTGAGCCACCAGCGACGGTCCGCCGTGGCCGGGGCCGATCACGTAGACCATGTTGAGGTCGTCACGCTTGATGACCCGGTTTAGATGCGTGTAGAGCATGTTCAGGCCCGGGGATGTTCCCCAGTGCCCGAGCAGGCGCGGCTTTACGTGTCCGCGTTTCAAAGGTTTCTTTAGGAGTGGATTGTCGAGCAGGTATATCTGGCCGACCGAAAGATAGTTGGAAGCTCTCCAATAGGCATCGACCAAGTGAAGTTCGTCGGTCGATAGGGGTTTTTCTGTTCGGGTACCGTCTGCTGCAGATTGCCTGCTAACTGCCGTCTCAAGCGAAGCCATCGAAGTCTCCCTGATGATGTCGGACTGTTATTGAGAACGATTTTCAAAGATTGCAGATGCGATGCTCAACGAAATGGAAGCTACGTTGTAGCGCCTGGTGCATGCAGGCTAAGGATAATGGGTGGTAGCTATGCCCCTGGAGAGATTTCCAGCAGGCAACGCCTCGCCCTACATGCAAATCTTGTATTTTAGTATTGCATAAAATTCAGGCCGAGTCACAAAAAATAACCCGAAGGGGTCGGACGAACGCCACTTCTCCGTGTGGTTTTCTCATTGCTTGTGCCGTCCCCTCACGGAACGGGACATGGCGTAGCATTCCAGATTTCACTCGCATATTCCGATATTGTGCGATCACTGGAAAATCTCCCTGAACTCGCGATGTTTAAGACTGCCTTCCTGGTCCATGCTTCCGGCTTGGCGTAGAGTGATTGAAGCTTGCGGTCTGCTTCCATGTAGGACGTGAGATCCGCCAAATGCCTGTATGTGTCACCGCCGACGAGCAATATGTTGCGGATTGCATCGGTGAGCTGAGGCTCATGGCGAGAGAAATGACCTGACAAAATCAGGTCAAGAACGGAGCGAATCTCCGGCTCGTTCTCGTAGTGCCACCAGGGACTGTACCAGCCCTGGCTCTCGGCGACTTGCTGGGCGGTCAGCCCGAAGAGAAAGAAATTCTCCTCGCCCGCTGCCTCGGCCATTTCGATCGTTGCGCCGTCTCGGGTGCCGAGGGTCAAGGCGCCGTTCATCATGAATTTCATGTTGCTGGTACCACTGGCTTCAAATCCGGCGGTCGAGATCTGGTTCGAGACGTCGCTTGCTGGAACCAGGCGTTCGGCCACAGAGACGCAATATTCCGGCAGGAACACGACCCGGAGACGGCCACGCACCGCAGGGTCGCCATCTATCGTATCGGCAAGATTGTTCAGAAACTTGATGATGAGCTTGGCCACGTGATAGGCGGGCGCTGCCTTTCCGGCAAAGAAGAAAGTGCGTGCTGGCATGTTGATATCCGGGTTCTCGCGAAGCCGGTTGTAGAGCGCGACAATCCTCAGCCCGTTCAACAGTTGCCGTTTGTATTCGTGTATGCGCTTGATCTGGCAGTCGAAGATCGTATCCGGATCGACCTGGATGCCTGCTTGCGATTTCAGCCATTCGGCGAAACGCGACTTCGCCTGGCGCTTCGCCGCACGCACCGCAGCAATGAATTCGCCGTCATCGGCAAGCGGCTTCAGCCTTTCGAGATCCTCTGCCTTCGTGATCCAGCGATCACCAATGGCATCGGTTATGCAGCTGGCGAGATCGGGATTCGACAATAACAACCAGCGCCGCGGCGTAATGCCATTCGTCTTGTTGTTGAAACGATCGGGATAGAGTTCGGCTAAATCTTTTACCGTCACCTCTCGCAATAGTTTTGAGTGTATCGCAGCGACGCCATTGATGCTGTGGGAGCCCGTGATCGCAAGGTTCGCCATCCGGACCAGAGGATTGTTGCCGGATTCGACGATGCCCACCCGTGCGACACGATCGTTGTCGTCAGGCCAGCGTGCTGTCGCCTCCTGCCTCAGCCGGCGGTCGATCTCCAGTATGATCTCCATATGACGCGGCACCATGAGTTCGAACCAGCGGAGCGGCCATTTTTCCAATGCCTCGGGAAGAAGAGTGTGGTTCGTGTAGGCGAGCGTGCGCTTGGTGATATCCCAGGCCTCGTCCCAGCCCAGAGCAGCATCGTCCAGCAGGATGCGCATCAGTTCAGCAATGGCCAGACTCGGATGCGTGTCGTTAAGCTGGATCGCGGCCTTGTCGGGCAAGCAATTCCAGTCGCTATTATTCGCGCGGAAGCGACGAATGAGATCCGCCAGGGAGCATGCGACCAGGAAATATTCCTGAACAAAGCGCAGGCCTTGACCCATGCTTGTGGAATCGTCCGGGTAGAGCACGCGGGTGACGGTCTCTGCGGTCAAACGCTCGGCCAATGCGCCGACGAACTCCCCGGAGCTGAATTCCTGAAAATCGAAACTGTCGGGGGCCGCGGAAGCCCAGAGCCGCAGCGTGTTGATGGTCTTGCCGCCATACCCGACCACCGGCCTGTCATAGGGAATGCCGAGCAGCTTCGATGGCCTGCCGGTGATCGCCTTCAGGTTTCCGCTTCGCACCTCGAAGGAACAGCCGAGATCGATCGTCACTGCAAATTGCGGGCGCGCCACCTCCCAGGGGTCAGGTCGGCGCAGCCAGTTGTCGGGCTGCTCCTGCTGCCAGCCGTCCACGATCGTCTGCTTGAAGATGCCGTATTCATAGCGCAATCCATATCCCATGCCCGGCAATTGCATGGTTGCCATCGAATCCAGGAAGCATGCCGCCAGCCGCCCGAGCCCACCATTGCCGAGGCCTGCATCGGGTTCCTCCGCGAGGATCGCCAGTTCATCCAACTGGTTATCCTTGAAGAACTGACGGACCAGTGGGTCGAGGCGCAGGTTGAGGATGTTGTTGCTCAGCGACCGGCCGATCAGGAATTCCATCGAGAGATAATAGATGCGTTTGGGATTTTCCCGACCATAGACCTGTTCGGTCTGCTGCCAGCGTTGAGAAAGGATATCCCGAACGGAGCGGGCGGCCGCCTCGTATCGCTCCCGGTTTCCAACTTCGGACGGGATGAGCGCGTTGTCGAAAAGCAGATGTCGTTCATAGAGGGCGTTGTTGCCGCCGTTGAATTTGATCGGCCCGCAGCCGTATTGCAGCAGCAGGTCTTCCAGGGGACCGGGCTGCGGAAGGTCGCCCGGAAGGGCTGTGTGCTTGCTGGTCATGCCCCTTGCCCCCGTTGCTCGTTTTACCCTAGCGCTTTGAGACACCGCATCTTTGTGAAAGGACCTATGCTGGCTTGTTGCAATCCGCCCATCGGACTTGCGACGATCCCATGCTGAGCCGCCACTATCGAACCGCCTGAGATGATAGGTCTCGATAGTGTCTCGAGAACAGCGATCCTCGCCAGCGACGTAATCCAGAGACTTCAGAATGTTCTGTGAAGGAATAGGTGGTTATGTCGGTAGTCGGACGACTGCGTATTCAGGAAGAAGACTATGAGAAGTGCTCGACAACGCCTCTGACGCCATTGACACTTTCGGAAACAACACGTGCGGCTTTCTTGCACTCTTCCGTGTCGACATTTCCCCAGAGATGCACAATTCCGTCTGTAACGGTAACCTTCAACTCAAATCCCTCCAGTCCCGTATTTTCTCCCAGGCGGGTCGAGATGATGCGTTGAATGGCGTCGTCGCCGATCATTGTTCTATCCTGCCGAGCCACAAGAAATGCCTGGAGCAGGTCGGCGCGACTGACGATACCGATCAATTGTCCGTCCTTTACGACGGGAATGCGTTTGATGCCGTGCTCCGCCATCATCTGCGCGGCTTTGGCAAGAGAGGCATCCGCATGGATGGTTACGGGATTGCCGGTCATCGCATCGCCCACGCGCCAGGAATGACGCTTGATGTAGTCGTGGGCTCTGTCTTCGTGGGAAACTTTGGTGCCGGCAAGCGGGGCGAGTTCGCCTGCTCCCACTTCCGTTCTACGGATCAAGTCGCCTTCGCTGATAATGCCGACGAGCTGGCCCATATCATCAGCGACCGGAAGGCCACTTACGCTATTTTCCAGCATAGTTCGAGCCGCGTGCTCGACACTATTGTCAGGTGATATTTTGACGAGCGTAGCCGTCATTACATCTTTGACCAGCATCTCGGTTTCACTCCGAAGTGGCTCTGGTGGAAATGATAAACCTCTTACAACTCTTCCGCAACGGCCCCGTAAGCATTATGACACGGGATAATTGTGTCGATGAGCATCCCCGAAGTCGAGAATATCTATCGCACCATGCTATCAACTGGCTTTCAGGGCTTGCCTCGTTGATCGATCCACGCCCAGCTTCCGTCCTTGTGATATTCCAGAACGATGTCATACCGGCCGCGCGGCGTGCCGGGCTCTCCGAAATTGAGGCAGGCGATTGATCTCTCGGCGAAAAGTCCGAGGATCCGGTCCATCAGTTCATGACCAAAAGTCACTTCGCCCTTCTCCACGACGACATATCGGGGTGAGGCAACAATCGCATTGGCGACTATCAGGAGTTGCTGTTCCCGCGGCGACAGGACAGTTCCCCAGTCTTGTTCCCTGTCCGGATTCTCCGGGTCGATCAGATGGCCAAGCCCGAGTTCATCCAACAACCCGAGAATTTGCTCATCGGATATGCCGGGCGGCTTATCGACCGGTACGAGTGCTTGGCGCAGTGTTCCGGGAATGAGGTAGGGGCGCTGGGGGATGAAGCGGATCTGATCCTGCTGCGGACGAGTGATGCGTCCGCTGCCGGAAATGCTGATACCGGCCGCGGCCCGGAATAGCTCGACGCCGGCGACTTCGTCGTCTCCGACCACAAGCATTCTGACGTCGGTTGGGACGGATGCCGATAGATCCGCCAACAAGCGGCCTTTTGCGGGTGACGTCAACGTCACTTGATCGAAGGCAAGTTGCCCATCTGTTTCAAGGAGTTCGACATTGGATGTTCCTGATGGTTGCCTCTCCTCCATAACTTCCACCAGCGAGCTTAGGCGGGCAACGACGGCTGCGAAGTTGGAGAGCGACTTAAACTGACTGACGATAAAGGAAAATGCGGCCACAAGTATCGCAAACGCTGCAGCGGACTGGGTGACCACCCCGAACTCCATGTCGCCGTGAATGAAGGCCGGAGCGATGATGATGACAGGGATGATCTGTATCATCCAGTTATAGCCCGTGGTGAAGAAGCCGACATTGCGGTTGAGTGATATGATCCGTCTGAAATTGCCGGCAGCTTCATCGAACCGCTTCAGCAAAAGGTTCGCGTGGCGTTGCTCCCCTCCCTCGAACAGGATCGATTCAGCATTCTCTCGCACCCGGATCAGACTGGAGCGAAAGGCCGCCTCGGCGTCGAGTTGATTATATTGTAGGCTGATCAACGGTCGGCCCAACGCAATGGTCATGTAGGATCCGAATGCCGCGTAAAGGACGGCGGCGATGAAAAGCAGCGGACTGATCAGCCACAGCACTCCCGAGAAGGTCAAAATTGCCAGCACGCTATTGAGCAGCATCAGGACGAACGAAAGCGTTGTGACTGTAAACGCGTTGATATCGTCGGCAATTCTCTGGTCGGGATACGAGAGCTTACCTCCGACGCTCACTCTATAGAAGGTGCCGCCACTCATATAGGAGCCGACGACCCGATGGGTCAGGAACTCCCGCCAGAGCAAGGCGAGACGTTCCTCCGCAAAGCGGGCAATCACGGAAACGATGGTCGAGGCAGCGAATACGCCGGTGTAGAGAAATGCCTGGCGCGTGAACTCGGCGGTTCGCCTTTCGGCAATGGCCGTCATGAAGTTTCGACCGACGAAACTATTGACGACGTTGAGCGCGCTGATGCCGCAAAAGAGTGCGACCAGGGCAAAGAGAAGCAGCCTTGCCCTTCCGCCTACATGGGAAGTCAGGAAGACCTTGACCGCGCGGACAAACCTGGCGGCAGTCGTTTTGAGCGGAATGGGTTGCTGGCTCATACTTTCCCCCCGGGAGCTTTGCTTTAGCGAGGAGGAATATAGCCGCAGGCCGACAGTAAAGGGAGGAGGGGTTCGATGCCTGGCACGAAAATGCTTGGCAGGGTGACGGTGAGACGGGTAGGGTGAGATCTCTCAGTTCGCAAGGATGGCTGGACGAGGCATTCCGCGGCGCCAGCCTGTTAGTGTTTCGACATCGCATCCTTGCGACCTGCTGCGGTCGCCTTTTCCAGAACGGCCGAGGCTGCCTCCTTCGCCACGAGGAATGGTGATGTCTCGCCCGACGTGTGCGAAAGCACCAGGGCGCCCTGAAAGATCAGGCTGAGCTGCTTTGCGACCGAAGCAGGCTCGGCAAGACCCGCCTGCCGACATAGTTCGAGAAACTTGGCTTCGCCGCGAGTGTTCGCCTCTATTCCGAGCTCGACAATGCCGCGATGCTTGCCCGTAAATTCCTGCGCCGCCTTCATCCCCAGGCAGCCGCGGGTGAGCATGCGGCCGGGTATCCTGCTGACATCGAAGAATGCGACGATCTGCTCGCGGGGGTCGCTGATGATATCCGCCACCGGACCGAAGAGGTCATCCACGATAACCTGGCTATAACGCTGCAGCACCGCCTCGATCAGGTCTTCCTTGGACGGAAAATACTTATAGATCGTCCGCTTGGATATGCCGCTGCCAGCCAATGCGGCTTCCATTCCCGTCGCATGAAATCCGCCTTCGTAGAACCGATCGAAAGCGTATTTCACGATCTCAAGCTTCTTGCCTTCGATCTCGATGTTCTGGACCATCGCATCATCCTCATGAATGTCCGCCTCTGATCTATAGCGGTCCCCGTTGACGAAGTAAACGACTTCGTTTACATCCGCTTCAGGTAAACGGAAGCGTTTACTTTATCGGATGAGCGCGGCGATCCAATGCTCGCTCGAACCCGTGGTCCATTTGTAAACCGTCGGCTCCGAGCCGAGCGGTCTTCCGCATCCCAACAGCAAGTGATCAGACTCAGGAGAAGACTATGACCCTTTCTAACAAAGTTGCCCTGGTGACCGGCGCCAATCGCGGCATCGGCGCAGCCATAGTGCGGGAAATGCTTAAGGCCGGAGTGGCGAAAATATACGCCACCGCTCGCGATCCGGAGACCCTGCCGGCGTTTGGAGATCAGCGGGTTGTCCCGTTGCGGCTCGACATCACGAACGATGCGTCGGTGAATGCGGCAGCCGAAGCCGCCGGGGATGTCGATGTTCTCGTCAACAATGCAGGAACCTTGGCCTTCGGCGATTATCTCGACAGCAATTGGGAGACCTTCGAAGACGATATGCGGACTAATTTCTTCGGCACCCTTCGGGCTCTCAGAGCCTTCACGCCGCAGTTTGTCGCCCGTAAATCCGGCACGATCGCGAATGTGAGCAGCGTCGTCGGCCTCTCGGCCGTTCCCATGATGGCCGGGTATTCAGCATCCAAGGCCGCCGTACATTCCATCACGCAGTCCCTCCGCGGGACGCTGGAAAAGCACAACATCACCGTCATCGGCATTTATCCGGGACCGATCGAAACGGATCTGGCAAAGGAAGTGCCTTATCCGGAAAAGGCAACCCCCGAATATGCCGCCGCCAATATAGTAGATGGCATCGCCCAAGGGCAGACTTACATCTTCCCTGATCCCATGGCGCAGCAGGTCGAGCATCTCTGGTCGACCGACAACCGGCAGCTTGAATACGTCGCGCTGCATCTCGGCGGCTGAAGAATACCAGCAGCCTCATCGTGTGCATTTCCTGACGCCGGCCCGGTCCAACACGGGCCGGCGTCAACGCGATCGTGATTACCGTACTATGGCGTAGCTTTGCATATGGCGCGGTGTCGACGCGCCGTAGAGCAATCCATTGCTGCGCTCAACCGCGCAGACGCGCCCAAGCGACCAGCTGTCCTGAACGGATAGCCTATGGCTTCTTTCCCGGAGCGAAGCGAGTGTGGAAGCCGAGTAACGATCTTCGATTAGCAGACGGCCAAGCTCGTATTCGCGCGGATAGAATGATCCTGGCCAGTGCTTGCTGTGGAACATTGGTGCATCGATCGCGCTTTGAAGTCCCTGTCGATGCAGGATATGGCGCAGGAAGACCGTCAGCGGCCATTGATCCTGCTGGTCGCCTCCTGGCGTTCCGATGGCAAGATAACCTTCGCCGTCGCGAGTGACGAGCGTCGGCGTCAATGTCGTGCGTGGCCTTGTTCCTGGACGTAGAGTGGATGGCAAACCTTCGTCCAGCCAGAACATCTGGGCGCGCGTCGAGATCGGAAAACCGAGCCCGGGAACGACGGGCGAGCTCTGCAGCCAGCCGCCGCTCGGGGTCGCCGAAATCATGTTGCCGAACCGGTCGACGATATCGAGATGCACGGTATCGCCTTCGATCTCGGGGACAGCCGCGAAGGTAACCTCGCCTCCGCCTGGCCCCTGAGGAACTTCGCTGCCGGCGCGGGCTGCGATCCGCGCAAGACGCTCCGCCGCTCCGGGCAGATGGCTGGCAATCAGTTGTTGCGACGCCTCGGGGCCGACGAGTTTTGCGCGCTCGCGGACGTAATCATCGGACAGAAGGATATCGATCGGAATGTCCGACGTGTTCGGATCACCGTAAAATGCTTCGCGATCCGCAAAGCAAAGCTTGGCGCTTTCGACGACGGTGTGGACAAAATCTGGGCCATAGGGATCGAAGCTGCCGATATCGAGCTGCGACAACAGGGCAAGCTGCTGCAAGAAAACCGGTCCCTGTCCCCACGGACCCGTCTTGTGGACCGTCAACCCGTGAAAGTCGCGCGACAGCGTCTTTTCCTTGGTCGCTGACCAATTGGAAAGGTCCTCGCCTCGAAGAAGCCCGGGGTTGCGGCGGCCCGTCGTGTCGAACAGTTCTGCCGTTCGGTAAAAGCGGTCGATCGCATCGGCAACGAACCCTTGGTAGAAGGCGCGCCGCGCCGCCTCGATCTGAACGACGCGATCCGATCCGGCTGCCTTGGCTTCGGCCAATATCCGCCGATAGGTCGCTGCGATGGCAGGCATGTGCATGACAGCACCCGGTTTCGGCACGCGATTATGCGGCAGCCAGACCTCTGCCGAACTCGGCCATTCGTTTCGAAACAGGTCCTCTACCGGGATGATCGAGGCGACCGCGCGTGGCAGAAGCGGAAAGCCGCTTTCGGCATAGGCGATTGCATAGGAGAGAATATCTTCCAGCGGCAGGGTGCCGTAATCGCGCAGGAGCAGCATCCAGGCGTCAAAGGAACCCGGTACCACGGCGGGCAGAAGGCCCGTACCCGGCACCATCTCAAGCCCCAGCGATCGGAAGGCTTCCAGGCTTGCCAGCGCCGGAGACACACCCTGACCGCATATGACCACCGGCTCATCCTCCTTGACGCTCTTGAGGATGATGGGCACTTCGCCACCCGGACCATTCAGATGGGGCTCTACGATCTGAAGCGTGAAGCCGCAGGCGGCGGCCGCATCAAACGCATTCCCTCCGCGTTCGAGCACCGACATGCCGACCGAGGTGCCAAGCCAATGAGTGGAGCTGACCGCACCGAAAGTGCCGCTCAGTTCGGGACGCGTGGTAAAACTCACCATATCTGTCTGCCTATCTCTGGACGATCTGTTTCGCTCCGACCAACCTCTCGGCCAAGGCCAAAACGACAAGGATGATCAGGATCTGCAATGAGGACGCCGCGGCGACGACGAGCTGATTGCCCTGGAACTGGAGGTAGCTGAAGATCTCGATCGGCAGCGTCACCACCCCCGGGCCGGTCAGGAAGAGCGCAGTATTCAGCTCGCCAAAGGATACGACGAATGCGAAGAGCCAGCCGGACAGGACGCCTGGCCAGATGATCGGCAGCGTGATGAGCATGAACGAACGCACCGGACCGGCGCCGAGGCTCTGGCCGGCCTCTTCGAGCGTCGTGTCGAAACTTTGAAGCGATGTCAGCACCGCACGGAATGCGTAGGGAAGACAAACGACGACATGCGCAATGAAGAGGCCCGGCAAGACGCTCATGTTGACCGTCTTGTAGATCAGCAGCAAGGCAAGCCCGAGGATCAGTGCCGGGAACACCAGCGGCGCGATGATGAGCATTTGCAGGAAAGTCGAAAGCCCGTTGCGATTGCGCGAGACATAGATCGCGCCCAAGAGCCCCAACAGGACCGAGGCGCAGGCCGAGGTCAGCGCGAGCAAGATGCTGAGCACAAAGGCGTCTCGCATTTCGACAATGCCGAAGAACTCGACGAACCAGCGCAGCGAGAAGCCCGGCGGTGGGAAGACCAGCGCGTCCCCCGAGCTGAACGAAACGATCAGCACCACGAGGATCGGCCCCATGATCAGGGCAAGCGCAATGCCGACGACGAGGCGAAGAAGGAAGCCACCCATGCTTCAACCCTTTCCCTGTACGCGTTGCGGCCGAATGAGAAGCTGGATGAGCACCGCAATAATCAGCGCGATAATCAGCAATGCAAAGGAGAGGGCAGCGGCCCGCGGCCACCGGAAGGTGGTGACGCTGTCGAAGACCAGGCTGACCAGAAGCTTGTAGCGTGGCCCACCCAGGAGGGCGATCGTCACATAGGCGCTCAGCGTCAGGAATGTCACCAGCATGAGGCCCGATGCAATGCCGGGGCTTGAGAGCGGCAGCGTAACCCGCAGGAACGAGCGCCACGGACCGGCGCCAAGCGAATGGGCGGCTTCCGTGTATCGCTGATCGATGGTGCTCAGCGAGTTGGTTAGCGATACGATCATGAAGGGCAGGAGGATCGTCAGCAGGCCGAGCGTCACAGCCTGGAACGAATAGAGATATTGCACCGGTCGCTCGATGAGGCCGACGCCCGTGAGGGCGCTGCTGACCACGCCGCGCCGCCCGAGGATGGCGACCCAGCCATAGGCCCTGACGACATTGCTCACCATCAGCGGCACCATCATCACCATCAGCATGAGCATGCGGCCGCGCGGAGAAAGCCGGGCCGCATAGAATGCGACGGGATACCCGATCAGCAGGCATAGAATGAGGACGATGGCCGTCGACAGCAGCGTCCGCTCGATGATCAGCAGGTAGAAGGAGTCCGTGAATATTTCGGTGTAGTTGAGGAGCGTCGGCTTCAGGTCGAAGAGCGACGTTCCCGAATTCGTCATGAAGCTGACGAAGAGCAGATAGCAAAGCGGAACGACAAAAAACAGGCCAAGGATTATGAGCGGCGGCAAGGCAACGGCGTAGAACAGGGCGGAACTCGGCAAGAGTTTGCTCATGCCGCTTCCTCCAGCGCAACCGCACTTGCCGTTTCCCATGAGAGCCCAACCGAAGCCCCTGCTTCTATTTCCGCAGGCACGGCTGCGGTATTCTGCAGGACCGCGTTCAGAGCTATTCCGCCCATATCGAGGTAGAGGAATGTCTGAGCCCCTCGATAGATGACGTCCTTCACCACCGCGCGAATGCCGCTTTGCGGATCGAGCACGATTTTCTCGGGGCGGAGAGCAAAACGCAGCTTTCCTCCGCTTGCCGCCGTGCCCGCAATGTGTACGAGATTGCCGGCAAGATCGACCACGGCCGCATTTCCCTCGCGCCCGCGTACTTGCCCTTCGAGAATATTGCTGGCGCCGAGAAAGGTTGCGACGAATTCGGTGCGTGGCCGGTCGTAGATGTCTTTGGGCGCGCCTGCCTGCTGGATGCGGCCATGGTTCATGACAGCAACCCGGTCCGACATGGTCAGCGCCTCTTCCTGATCATGGGTAACGAAGACAGTGGTCATGCCAAGGCGCCGCTGTAGCTGACGGATCTCCACCTGCATCTGCTCGCGCAGCATCTTGTCGAGCGCGCTGAGCGGTTCGTCGAGCAACAGGACGTCAGGCTCGAACACCACGGCGCGCGCTAGCGCGACGCGCTGCTGCTGACCGCCGGATAGCTGACGCGGATAACGGTCGGCAAATTTGCCGAGCGCGACGAGATCAAGCGCAGCGCCGACCTTCCGGCGGATCTCGTCCTTAGCGACGTGCCGCATCTGTAAGCCGAACGCTACGTTCTCAGCCACGCTTAGATGGGGAAAGAGGGCAAAGTTCTGGAAAACCATGCCGAAGCTTCGCTTGTAGGCCGGGATTCCCGTCACATCCTTGCCGCGGATGAATACGTGTCCCCCAGTCGGCTGTTCGAAGCCTGCAATAAGGCGGAGCGTGGTCGTCTTGCCGCATCCGCTTGGTCCCAGCAGTGCAAACAGCGTTCCGCGTTCGATTTCGAGATCCAGTGAGTGCAGCGCGGTTATTGTCGCGAAAGACTTCTCGACTGAAACGAACCGGACGTCGAATGCGTTTGCCTGCGCCAGATTATCGGGTTTCATGGCATGTTCTCCAAGGCATTGTCACACCGCATGACACGCAGTCCCGCAGCGCACAGCCTGACCGGCAATTCAGTCAATACAAGGGTTTCGGTAAGTTTCGACCGGATATCCAGCGAGGCGATCGACGCCTGCAGGACGCCGATAAGGGCATGGGCCAACTGCGCATCGATGGCGCCGCCGGCACATTCGTCGCGGACAGCTGCCAGCACGTCCTGCCATTCCTGCTTCAGCCTGTCGAATTCGGCCGAGAGCAGAATAGTCATCTCATCCGTTTCCGCGAGCGAGAGAGCCTCCAGCGCACCAAAGGACGTTTTCAGTACTGCATCCAGCCCGTCGAGCAGCTGCAGAAGTTCGTCCGGCGACGTCGTCTCGACCGTTGCAGGGGCGGTGCCATCATGCCTTGCGAACAGGCCGAGATAGACAAGCGCATTATAGATCAGCCGAAAACCCGCACAGTCTTCCTTCATGAAGAAGCGCAGCGTCTCGTCCATCACCTTGAAGCCGCGTATGGGCAGGAACCGCCGGACATAGGCTTCCAGCACGATGCCCTTGCGCAGGAATTCGCCCATTTCGGGATGTGGCGAAAACACGAGGACTTTGCCTTTGCCGAGATCGCCGGACAGGATTGCGGGCGAGTTCTTCATCTCGCGGTCGAATAGCGATGCCGCCAGCGGATTGTCGATGAAGAGCCGGCTTTCGGAAATGAAGTTTCTAAAATGCCCGAGTGAGACGGCCGACCGCTTCGAGTTCGAATAGACGGGTCCGTGATAATAGGGCAGTTCGACTGCCTCCGGCAGGCCGCGCCCCAGCACTGGATCGGTAATGGAGATGCCGAGGATCGCAGCGCCGGTGGAAAGATATTCCTGCGTATAGTTCGGCGTTGCGTCGATCGCGCCCAGCCAGCCAGGCCGACCGTCGGAGGCATAGAAACCGCCACCACAGGAGCCGATAAAGGCTCCGCCCTCGGAAATGAAGGCACGAATTGCCGCATCGATACCGGGGAGACTTTCTGCCCGGTCGAGTCCCCAGGTTGCAAAACCGCCCGGCATGATGAGCAGATCAAACTCGGATAACGCTTCCTCGACAATCTGCCTGCCGTCAAGGGCAGAGAAGGTCAGCCCGAGACTGAGCAACGCGTGGGCATAATAGGCCCAATAGGGATAACCGATGGCCTCGCCGCTATAGATCGCGATGCGTGGCGGCGCATGGGTTGCGAGCGCGCCATCACCGGCTACGCCAGTCAAGCCGAGCTTCCCGGCGGCCTCTGCCGCTCTTCCACCGACAGCGAAGCCGCCGGCGTCATCATCTGCCGGAAGCTGATGCGCTCGACACCGATTGAGAAATACCAAGGGGATACCGGTGAACGCGCCGCGGTCAGCCAGCCTGAAAATCGTCATGAGATTAGTATTCCTGCTGTTCGGCGCGGCGGCCGCCAAGCCGCCGCGTATGGGGTTCTCAGCCGCCGGAAACGATGCGATTCCAGCGATCGGTCCACTGACCGCGGTTGGCGGACATGAATTCCTGATCAAGGTCGATGATGCGTGCCGTCTCCTCCGGAGAGAACTGCACCTTCTGCTGTAGCTCGACCGGGAGCTTGGACAGCGTATCCGGATGTGTGCCGCCGTAGTTGAACACCTGGGCGACCCAGCCCTGTGTGGACGGATCGATCGTCATGTTCACATACTGCTCGGCAAGCGCCTTGTTCTTGGCGTTCTTGGCAATGCTCGTGCCGGACATGTATGAGATCGCGCCTTCCTTCGGGAAGACCCATTCCACTTTGCCACCCTGTTGAAGCACGGTGTAGGTCTGGAACTTGTAGAGCAGGCCGACGGCGGCTTCCCCGTTTACCAACGCGCTCATGATCGTGTCCGTATCCTTGGCCCAGATCGGGTCAAGAGCAGCCATCTTGCTCAGCATGTCGAAGCCGGCATCTGCATCCTTCGCATCCTTTCCGGCGGCCAGCGCGCCGATCGGAATGATGTAGGGACCGATGGAATGCGTGATTTCCGGAAGGACGATCGAACCGCGGTAGTCTTCGCTCCACAAATCGGCAAAGCTTGTCGGCGGCTTTTTCACGAGGTCCGGATTATAGGCGATGCCGAGCGCAGAGTAGATCATCGCCACCCAGCCCTTGCGCTTGAAGCGATCCGGCACCCCGGCAAGGAACGAAAGATTCGGTGAATTCGGATCCAGATCTTCCAGGACGCCCTGCGCCTCTGCCAGCGGAACTACGCCGTCATGCAGTTGCACGAGATCGTAGACCTGGTTGTCGAGACTGATCTTCAGCTTGGTGATGCGCTCGACCGGGCTTGACCCACGATCCTGTGTGATCTTGACGCCCGTTTTCGCGGCAAAAGGCGCGTCGACATATTTGGCCATGCCGTCGCCCCACAGTCCGCCCCAAGTCATCATGGCGAGCGATTCAGGCTTCGTTTGCGCAAAAGCGAGGCTGGCTGAGCCCAAAACCGGCGCGGCAAATGCGGCCGAAGCCGTAAGCTTCATGAAAGTACGTCTGTCCATTTCGTTCCCTTTTTAGCGAACCAATTTAAATTGGTTCATGAAATTTTTGGCGATCTCGTTAAGTCTTGAGACTGCGATTGAAGTATTTGTTGGTCATGGATGTGGGTTAGTCAAGCGGTTTTGGGCGAAGTTTGCCGAATAAAGAAGGCATGGATACTGAATTGCCCCAAAAATTGGCACCGTGCTTATCTTGCGGATTGGTTTGTAATGGTTCAGGATGCGGGCCCCAATATGAGGAATGATTGTGCCCGTGAAAGCCAAGCAAAATCTGCTCGATGAACTGCGCGCGGCGATCGCGACGACGGACGAGCGTTTCATTACGGATGAGAGGCTGCTGCCGGAGCGGGAGCTCAGTGAGCACTTCGGAATCGGGCGGCGCGCTGTCCGAGAAGCCCTGAACGAGCTCGAGGGAGAGGGGCTGCTGTTTCGAAAGCAGGGACTGGGCACCTTCGTCCGCGAAGTCGGCCCGAAGTCCACCAGCCTGAAGTCATTGACCAACCGCACCAGTCCGCATGACCTCATTGAGGTCAGACTGGAAATCGAGCCTGTGCTTGCCCGTTTTGCGGCAACACGCGCCACGCCAAATGACATCGATCAGATGAGGCTCTTCATTCGAAAGGCCGCGCAGGCCACAAGCCCGCGAGAATACGAGCAATGGGACAGCGCGTTCCATACGAAGATTGCCGAGAGCGTTCGAAACACCATGTTCTGGGGCGTATTCCGGCTGATCAATTCGGTGCGAAAGGAGCATCATTGGGTCAGCTCAAGAACGCGGGTTTTCACCAAAGGCGTCAGCGAAGAAATGGTCCGCCAGCACGAAGCGATCGTCGCTGCGATTGCGGCCCGAGATCCCCACGCTGCGGAGCAGGCCATGCATGTTCACATTGCGACGGCGGGTGTGCGCATCAGCCAGTCTATCGGCGACGCTCCCTAGGCACGTCTCGTCTGTTTATGGGGAGCGTCGCATTGGTTATTTGGAACGAGGATCAAGCGCGTCGCGCAGGCCGTCGCCGAGCAGATTGAACGATAGCACCGTCATGAAAATCGCCAGACCCGGCCACATCGCCATCCATGGTGCGTTGCTGAGGAAGCGCTGTGCGGAGTTCAGCATTGATCCCCAGGAGGGAGCCGGCGGCTGCAGGCCGAGACCAAGGAAGGACATGCTGGCCTCGGCGATGATTGCGGAAGCAATGGTCAGCGTTGCCTGAACGATCAACTGCGGCAGGATGTTCGGCAGGATATGCCGGACTGCGATGCGCCATTGCGGGTTGCCCACGGCACTTGCCGCCTCCACATATTCCTCGGCCTTGATGGACAGAACCTGGCCACGCGTCAGGCGGATGAAGAGCGGCGTGGCGGTAATGCCGATCGCCAGCATTGCGTTGGTCAGGCTCGGACCAAGGAAGGCGGCGAAGGCGATCGCTAGGATCAGGAACGGGCAGGCGAGCATCGCATCGGTAAATCGGCTGATGAAACCATCGACGATGCCGCCAAGGAAGCCGGCGGCAAGCCCGAGCGGCACGCCGATCGCCATGGCAATGCCGACGGATGTCAGGCCCGCCAACAGTGAAGCGCGCGTGCCCCAGACGATGCGGGAAAGAATGTCGCGACCTGCCTCGTCCGTTCCCATCCAGTGAAGGGCGGACGGCGCCTTGCGCACGGCGGTCCAGCTCTGTGCCGCCGGGTCATAGGGGGAAAGAAGCGGTGCCAAGACCGCGACGGATACCATGAACAGCACGACGACGAGGCCGAGAAGCGCGCTGCGCCGCCTGGCAAGCCGCCGCCACAGGCGGCTCTGGAAGAAACGTGTCACCGAATTGGTCGAGGCCTTGGATTGCGTAACCGTCAGCATGATCAGCCTCTCAATCGCGGGTTGACGAAAATATATCCTATATCCGCCAGCAGATTGAGGATGATGTAGAAGAGCGAGGTGACGAGGACGACGCCCTGCACGACCGGATAATCGCGCGTGAAGACCGCATCGACGATCAGCTTGCCGAAGCCTGGGATCGTGAAGATCTGCTCCGTCAGGACCGCGCCGGATAGAAGTGCGCCGAATTCAAGCGCTCCGAGCGTGATGATCGGCGTCAGCGCGTTGCGCATCGCGTGCTTGAAGACCACGACCCACTCGCTCAGGCCCTTTGCACGCGCGGTGCGCACGTAATCGCTCTCGAGCGCCTGCAACATTGCTCCTCTCGTATGGCGCATGATGACGCCGGCGATCGCCATGCCAAGCACGAAGGCGGGCATGATCGTCGTCGCGAGGCTCATCCGCCAGTCTTCCCACGGGCTGACAAAGCCCGATGCCGGAAGCCATCCGAGATGAACGGAAAAGAGCAGGATGAGCATGATGCCGAGCCAGAAGTTCGGCACCGAGATACCAGCGAGCGACACGACATTCGTCACATAGTCGATCGCCGTATTCTGCTTCAGCGCGGAAATGACACCGCCGGTAATGCCGAGCACGAGTGCGACGATAATGCCCATGACCGCGAGTTGCAGCGTCACTGGCAACTTTAGGAGGATAAGGCTGAGGACGGGTAAGTTATGGCGCATGGATTCGCCAAGGTCTCCCGACAACACGCCTTTCATCCAGAAGAGATACTGGACGACGAGCGGCTGGTCGAGATGATACTGGGCGCGAATGGCCGCGAGCGTCGCCTCATCGGGATTGTCGCCTGCCAGGATCAATGCGGGATCGCCCGGCAAGAGGTGCTGAAGCGAAAAGATGATCATCGACAGCAGGATGATCGTGGGGATGAGTTGCAGCAGACGGCGCAAAAGAAGCGATGACATGGTTCAACCTCCTGCCGTGGGCTGCACTGGCTTGATGGCCATGGCTTCGAAGGCTGCAAACAGCTTTTCGAGCTTTGGATTTCGGGGTTCGCGAACGGGTCCTGTCGCGTCCTCATCAGGCAATTCGTTCCAGAAGGCACAGGCGTTGGCGTGGCCGTTCTCTTCGGTATGCAGCGCCATGCTGACGGTCTGACATTCCGGCCGGGCATAGGGGCAGCGCGTATGCAGGCAGCAGCCCGACGGCGGGGACAGCGGACTTGGCAGGTCGCCATGGAGCCGTGCTGCGCGAGAGCGCTGACGGCTGGGCGGCGCGGCAACGGGAATCGCCGAAAGAAGCGCGCGCGTATAAGGGTGGCGTGGCGCTTCGAATATCAGGTCAGATGCGCCGATCTCGACCACCTTGCCGAGATACATGACCGCGACGCGATCGGAAATGTGCTTCACCACACCGAGGTCGTGCGAGATGAAGACGAATGCGAGCCCGAGCCGCTTCTGCAGATCCTTCAGCAGATTGAGGATCTGCGCCTGGATCGAGACGTCGAGAGCGGAAACGGCTTCGTCGCAGATGATCACTTTCGGTTCCGAAGCGAGCGCGCGCGCGATCACGACGCGCTGACGCTGACCGCCCGAAAACTCGTGGGGATAACGGTTTGCCTGTTCGGGGCGAAGGCCGACCATTTCCAGAAGTTCTGCGACCCGCTTGGCGCGCTGGCCTGCCGGCACGATATTATGCAGCATCAGCGGCTCGGCAACCGTCTGCGCGATCGTCATGCGCGGGTTGAGCGAGGCATAGGGATCCTGGAAGATCAGCTGAATATGCCGCCGCTGCTGGCGCATCGCCGCATTGCTGATGTTTGTAACGTCCTGCCCGTCGATCAGGACCTCGCCGGCGGTCGGCCGGATGAGACGCATCAGGAGCCGTCCAAGGGTCGACTTGCCGCAGCCGGATTCCCCGACGATCGCCAGCGTCTCGCCCGGCATCAGGGAAAAGGTGACATCATCGACGGCACCCACTTGCGCCAGCGGACGGCCGAGCAGGCTGCGCTTGATGATGAAGTTTTTCCCGAGCCCGCGGACTTCGATGATCGGCTTTGCGGCCGATGAGGAGGAAGAAGGTTGGGTCATGGAACGAGATCCTCCATGGGCGCACGCCAGCAGCGGCTGAAGTGACCTGCCGAAATTTCCATGAGATCGGGCATGTCGGCACATTTTTCGACGCGGAACGGACAGCGCGCCTGGAAGCGGCAGCCCGATGGCGGATTGGCCATGTCGGGGACGGTGCCGGTAATCGCGACAAGCCGCTCGCGCCGTTCGTCAAGGCGCGGCAGTGAGCCGAGCAGGCCGACCGTATAGGGATGCTGCGGGAAGGTGAAAAGCTGCTCGACGGAACATTGCTCCACAACCTGCCCGGCATACATGACGACCACATCGTCGCAGGATTCGGCAACGACGCCGAGATCGTGGGTAATGAGGATGATGGCGGTTCCGGTCTTCTGCTGCAGTTCGCGCATCAGCTCAAGCACCTGCGCCTGGATGGTCACATCCAGCGCCGTGGTCGGCTCGTCGGCAATCAGAAGCTCCGGATCGCAAGCGAGCGCCATCGCGATCATCACGCGTTGACGCATGCCGCCGGAGAGATTGTGCGGATATTGATGATATCGGGTCTCGGGCGAGGGGATGCGCACCAGCTTCAGCATGGCGATCGCCCGTTCCGTCGCCTCTTTCTTGGACATGCTGCTATGGCGCAGGATGACTTCGTTGATCTGCTCGCCGACCGTGTAGGAAGGGTTGAGCGAGGTCATCGGTTCCTGGAAGATCATTGCCAGCCGGTTGCCCCGGAGGCGGCGCATGGCGCCTTTCGTCTGGTCCAGAAGCTGCTGGCCGTCGAAATCGACACTGCCGGTAATGCGCGCCGTGTGCTCGGGCAGAAGTCGCATGACGGCAAGCGATGTGACGCTCTTGCCGCTGCCGGATTCACCGACGATGGCAAGGTTGCGTCCTTTCTTGACGGAAAAGCTGACGCCATCGACAGCAGTCACGGTCCGGTCGTCTCCCTGGAAGACGACGCCCAGGTCCGAGATATCGAGGATGGACGAAGCAGCGTCATCAGCCCGAGGAGATCGGGCTGATGGGTTTTGATCCAAAGGTTGGGATGTGCTCATCAAACCAGGCGCAGACTTAGTTCTTGCGGCTGACATCAGTCAGGCGAATGATGCCGTCCGGGTTGGCCTTGAAGCCGGTGATGTTGGCGTTATGCGCGAAGATCCACTGCGAGTGATACATGTAGACGATCGGCAGGTCCTTGAGCAGGATCGCGACTGCCTTGTTGTATTCCTTCTTGCGGGCCTCGACATCGCTGATGGCGCGGGCCTTGGTCAGTGTCTCGTCGAGCTCCTTGTTGCAGTAATGCGCGTCGTTGCCGGCTGCGCCGCAGGCCAGCATCGGCGTGATGTTGAGGTCGGGATCGACGCGACCGCTCCAGCCGACAAGGTGGGACTGGAATTTGCCCTGCCGGGCGACATCAAGCAGCGTCATCAGCTCGGTCGGCTTGATCGTGACGGTGATGCCGATTTCCTGGACCATCGCCTGGACGAGCTGGGCCACCTGCTGGCGCTCGGCGTCAGTCGGAACGAGCAGTTCCAGATTGACGGACTTCACGCCGGCCTCTTCCATCTTCTTCTTGGCAGCATCCAGGTCACGCGTCGGAACCGGGTAGTCTTTGTCGTAGTAAGGGCTCGTCGGCGGGAAAGGCTGGTTGCCGGGGCTTGCCTGACCGGCAAAGACGACGTTGTTGATGGCGTCGCGGTCGATCGCAAGGCTGACGGCCTCACGGATAGCCGCCTTCTTGCCGGCATCGAGGTTGGCGCCCTCGCCGGTGATGTCGAAGGTGATGCCATAGTAACCGAGGCCTACGACGGGATCGACGGCAAGCGAGGGGTCGGCCTTGACGGCATCGACGTCGGTCGCTGCCAGACGCTCGATCAGATCAAGCTGTCCCGAACGCAGGTTCAGCAGGCGGACGTTGGAGTCCGGCATGCCCTTGAAGATGATCTGGTCGAAATGGTATTTCGCCGCGTCGTAATATTGCGGGAATTTCTCCAGCGTGATGTGATCCTGCGGGAGGCGTTCCACGAATTTGTAAGGGCCGGAGCAGACCGGGGCGTTGGTGAACTTCTCGCCAAGTGCTTCGCCGGCTTTCGGGCTGATGATCATGCCGGCGCGGTCGCTGAGCGCGGCAAGCAAGGGAACGGAGGGTTCCTTGAGGTTGATCTTGACCGTGTAGTCGTCCACCACGTCGACGCTGCTGATTGCGCTGATCTCGGGCTTGCGGCGGGAGATCTTCAGGTTCAGGTCGCGATCTAGATTGTACTTGATCGCAGCCGCGTCGACCTTGGTGCCGTCGTGGAAGAGTGCGTCCTTGCGGAGCTTGAGCGTCAGCGCGGTGCTGTCTGCATTCCATTCCCAGCTCGTCGCAAGCATCGGGATGATCTGGCCATTGTCATCGACGTCGACGATCTTGTCGCAAAGCGACTGCAGGACGTGGCGCCCGACAAAGCTCCAGTTGGAAGCCGGATCAAGCGTATCCGGATCGTCCTGAAGGCCGATCCGCAGCACCGATTGAGCCGCAGCAGCTGGGGCGACAGATACCGCAAGGCCGCTCAGGGTCAGGCCGGCTGCGAGTGCAACATATAATGGCTTCATCTTTGTTCCTCTCTTGTTTTCATTGCTGTCTCGGCATCACCGAGCGACGGCGTAACCCTGCACTCCACGCGGGTTGGAGCCGGCCTTTACCAATTGCATTTCGCCGTCCATCTCTCTTGCGACGGCGGCAAGTCGTCCTTCCGACCAGGCGTCGCCGATCGTGATCTTGTGTCCGCGTGCCGCCAGTTCCTTCTGCATCGCTTCCGGAAAGCGGGATTCCAGCGTGACGGCGCCGAAACTGATTTCGCGCGGCCAGAAGGAGCTCGGCAGATGGTCGGTATGGAAGGAGGGGGCGTCAATCGCCTCCTGCAGGTTCATTCCCTTGTGGATGTGGCGCAGAAGCATGGTCAGCTGCCACTGGTCCTGTTGGTCGCCGCCCGGCGTGCCGAAGGCCATATAGGGCTGCCCATTTCGGAAAGCGGTCGATGGCGTCAGCGTGGTGCGCGGCCGCTTGGACGGCATCAGCGTGGAATTCAGGCCTTCCTCGAGCCAGAACATCTGGCCGCGGGTGGTGAGGCTGAAACCGAGACCCGGAATGACCGGGCTCGACTGGAACCAACCGCCGGAAGGCGTTGCCGAAACCATGTTGCCCCAGCGGTCGACCGCGCTCACCTGCACGGTGTCGCCGCGCTGTGCGCCTTCGCGGGTGAGGCTCGGTTCGCCTTCCCGGTCGTTCGGAAGCTTCGGTTCGCGCGCCACGGTGGGTTCGCCGCCGCCGAGGCCCGGCTGCGGAATGGTACCCACCGCACGCAGCGGCGGCAGAGTGGGCTTGCGCCCGTCCGGCGAACCGGGGCGCACTTCCATAGATGCGGTGCTGCCGATCAATGCGCGACGGCTATCGGCATAGCCGGAAGACAGCAGCGTTGTGAGCGGTACGTCGGAACTGTCGCCATACCAGGCATCACGATCGGCCATGGCAAGCTTGGCGGTCTCGACGACGAGATGCACGAAATCGGCGCTCATCGGATCGAGATCGGCGATATCTGTGCCCTTCAGGATCTGCAGCATCTGCAGAAGCACCGGACCTTGCGACCATGGACCGCATTTGAAGATCTCGTAGTCGCCATAGGTGACCGAAACCGGCTGCTCGATCAGCGGCTTGTAGTCGGCCATGTCCTGGGCGGTAATGAGGCCTTTGTGGTGGCGGCCCGAAACGTCCCACACCTCTTCGGTCGCGCAGAATTCTTCGATACGCTCGGCGATCGGGCCGCGATACCAGAAGTCGAGGGCGGCATCGATGCGCGCCTCGCGCGTCTTTGCCGATTTGGTCTGGTCGATAATCTGCTGATAGAGCGCGGCAACATATGGATTGCGGAAGAGCTTGCCGGATTGCGGTGCGTTGCCGCCCGGCAGGTAAAGTTCGGCGGAGCTCGGCCAATGTGTTTCGAAAAGCTCACGCATCGACGCAATCGTATTGGCGATGCGCGGCACCAGCGGATGGCCGTTCTGCGCATAGTAGATGGCGGGAGCGAGCACGTCTTCGAGCTCGGCGGTGCCATAGTCACGCAGGAGCGTCAGCCAGGCGCCGAATGCGCCGGGAATGCAGGCTGCAAGCAGGCCGGTGCCCGGAATGATGTCGAGACCGAGATCCCTGAAATACTTGACCGTCGCCTTGGAGGGAGAAGGTCCCTGCCCGGAGATCACGATTGGCTTATCCGCGCCGGCCGGCGTGACGATGATCGGTACTTCACCGCCCGGACCATTCAAATGCGGTTCCACGACCTGCAGCACGAAACCGGCTGCGACCGCTGCGTCAAAGGCTGTGTGCCCCTTTTCGAGCATCGACATGCCGACGGCGGATGACAACCAATGCGTGGAGGAAACAGCACCGAACGTGCCCCTCAGTTCCGGCCGTGTGGTAAAAGTCATTTTAGTTCCAACTCCCTATCGGCCGCCGCCGGCCCGATGTCGCCTCCTTCCAGAGTTTGTCGACAATGTAAGCCGTTAGCCGCCAAATTATATACAAGCCCTCATATCGGGAGGGCCAAAAAAATATCATTGCCATGCGATCTCTGTGGACATATTGTATATTTGTTGTGCCGGTTGCAAGCAGATTGTGTAAAATTCTGTGCGCTCGCATAATCATAAAAAACGGGCGCACGAGGGGTAAGCGCCACGACAAAGGATAAGAAAATGCTGGATACAGGGGCTCCCGGCAGGAAAAGTCGCAGCGATTTCATCGCCGAACAGCTCGAAGATGCCGTGATCAACGGTGCAATTCCGGCAGGCTCGCGCCTTGATGAAGCATCCATCGCTGCGCAATTCAATGTATCGCGGACACCGGTGCGCGAGGCATTGCATATTCTCTGTGGGCGCGGATTGGCAGAGCGAGAGCCATACAAGGGCGTCGTTGTCACGCAGATTTCGGCCCAGCGGATCGATGAGATGTTCGAAGCCATGGCTGAGCTCGAGGCGACCTGCGGCCGGCTCGCTTCCCATCGAATGACGATGAGCGAGCGCGCGGAGCTCGAAAACATCCATCGCGAAATGAATGTGCTCGCCGAAGAAGGCGAGCACGCCGCCTATAATGAGTTGAACACCCGTTTCCACAGCCTTCTTTTCCAGGGCAGCCATAATAGTGATCTGATCGCTGCGGCTCAGACCTTGAGGCTGAAGCTTGCGCCTTTTCGCAAGTATCAGCTCAAGGACAAGGGTCGCCTCAAGCGCTCCTGCAACGAGCATCAGCAGATCGTCGACGCGATTCTCGACCAGGATCCGAAGGCAGCCGAAAATGCGTTGCGCCGGCATCTCGTTTCGGCAGCGCAGGAAGTTCTGATCAAGCGCCAGCGACAGGAAGAAGACCTCGTCACTGAAACCAATCTTATTGAAGAGGCATGAGTTCGAAATGTCCGTGAATGCTGAACAAGATGCTATCCGCACCGTTATCTCGGACATGCAGGCAGCCTGGAACCGTGGCGATTTCCACGGCTACATGGCCGGCTTTGCCAATCCTGATGTGGTGTTCGTATCCCGCGGCCGCATCCAGAAGGACTGGCAGTCGACGCTGGATCACTATATCGCGGATTACGGCGGCTCCCCGGGCTCGCAGGGGGAACTAGCCTTCTCGAATATCCGCATCGAGATGCTGGCTCCGGATGCCGCGCAGCTCATCAGCAATTACAATCTCGTGCGTGCCGCGGGCGGCCAGACGGGGGTCAACACCCGGCTGATGCGCAAACGCGACGACAAATGGGTAATCGCGCTCAATCACGTTTCGCAGATCGAGAGATGAGACGCCCCGATTAGGGCGTTCACTCGCTCAGCTGGCGGAAAGATCGATCGGATCTGCAAGGTCGCGCGCCAGATAATCCTGGATCTGCTTGACGATCTGCTCGGCATGTTTGGCGGCAAGCTTGTCGGCAAGCTCGACGTTCCGAGCTTCGATCGCCGCGATCATCTCCTCGTGTTCGTCGACATACTGCCGAGGCAGGCGATCGTCGAAGGTGCGGTAATAGAGCCTGAGGATGCGCCGTCCCTCATCGAGGAGCCGGCTAAAGAAAACCGTGTAATAGGGGTTGCCGGCGAGTTCGGCGATCGCAACGTGGAATTCACGATTCGCCTCGATCATCGCCAAGGCGTCATGGGCGACAACGGCGGCGGCAAATTCCTGCTGCCATCTCCTGATGTCGGCCATGGCCTCATGTCTTGCACGTTGCGCTGCACCACGGGTGGTCACGCGGTACATCAGCGTCAGGGCATCGAAATAGGTTGGTAGCGTCGCGAAGTCTATCTGTGAGACGATCGTATTGCGGTTCGGCAACGTCGTGACCAAGCCCTCGCCGGAAAGCCTCAGCAGTGCCTCGCGGACCGGGGTGCGGGACATACCGAAACGTTCCGAAAGCCTGACTTCTTCCAGTGCGTCTCCAGGCGGCAGGGTCATGTCGAGAATCTCTTTGCGCAGCACCGTATAGACACTTTGAGTGCCGGTGCCGCGCGCGCGGCGAACATCGCTTTCCTCGGGTTCGATATGCGCCATGCCTGATATTTTTCTCCGATAGCCAACCACGGGCTTGAATGCAATTTGTCGACGAAGGTCGCAGGCTAGTCAAGCCGCCATCCAAACCAAGACCAATAACCGTCGTCGTCGCCGGAATCCTCGATCTTCGAGCTGGCGCACCTTTTCTGTCGACAAATAGAATACAAGACGCTATTAGTAACGCAAGGCTCAGCCTTCCAGGCGGACAATCGTGTCATGAGGCCTGCCAGTCCAAGAGGAATTAGAATGAAAGCCAAGATCTTTTCCGGCGTCGTTCCGGCGCTCATGACCCCCTGCAAGGAAGACCGCAGCCCGGATTTTGAATCGATGGTTCGCAAGGGCAAGGAGCTCATTGCTGCAGGCATGTCGGCTGTCGTTTATTGCGGCTCCATGGGTGATTGGCCGCTTCTGAGCGACGAGCAGCGCATGGAAGGCGTCGAACGTCTCGTCAAAGCCGGCATACCCGTCATCGTCGGCACGGGCGCGGTCAACACGGCCTCGGCAGTTGCCCACGCTGCACACGCGCAAAAAGTCGGCGCACAGGGCTTGATGGTCATCCCGCGCGTTCTGTCTCGCGGTCCGTCGCTGGTTGCGCAAAAGGCCCATTTCAAGGCGATCCTGTCTGTAGCACCAGACCTCCCGGCGGTCATCTACAACAGCCCCTATTACGGCTTTGCCACGCGCGCTGACCTGTTTTTCGCACTGCGCGCGGAGCATTCGAACCTCGTCGGCTTCAAGGAATTCGGCGGCCCTGCCGATCTGCGCTATGCGGCCGAAAACATTACCAGCCGCGACGATGACGTTTCGCTGATGATCGGCGTCGATACCGCAGTGTTCCACGGTTTCGTGAATTGCGGTGCGACCGGCGCCATCACCGGCATCGGAAACGTGCTTCCGAAGGAAGTCATCCACCTCTGCAACCTTTCGCAGGCTGCTGCAGCAGGCGACGTCGACGCTCGCCAGCGTGCGCAGGAACTGGAACAGGCACTTGCCGTCCTCTCGTCCTTCGATGAAGGACCGGACCTCGTTCTCTACTTCAAGCACATGATGGTGCTGAAGGGTGCCAAGGAATATACGCTCCACTTCAACGAGACGGATGCACTGTCCGAAAGCCAACGCGGCTATGTCGAAGCTCAGTTCAAACTGTTCAACAGCTGGTACGCCGAGTGGAGCAAGCTTCCGGGTGCAGTCGAGAAGTCGAAGCCCTGAGCTTCAACTGATGGCGAAATGAATCAAGGCCCGCCTCATCGGCGGGCCTTTTTGTTTGATGTGCAGTCGAAAGCAGGCCGAGATATCCGACTAATCGACGGCATCGAGCCCGAGGGTGCGGAGACGCTCAAGTTGCTGCATCTCCTGCTCGTTCAGGACGATGCCATCAGTCTCGGACATCGCGCGGGCGGCGAATCGACGTTGAGAGGGCAGGCGGGCGCCCTGGCCTGCAATCGCTTCGAACAGAAGCTCCGCACGGGCAAACGGATCACCCGGCCGGCCGGCGGCGAAGGCTTGCGGAGAAAAGGCGACAATGAGTTCGCCGTGCGCTGGCGCGAGCGCGGTGGTGCCGAGATAATCCAGCGCCTCCCGGCTCGTCAGGTCGCCGATCATTATCCCGGCAAGCAATTCAATCATCGTGCCGATCGCCGAGCCCTTGTGCCCGCCAAATGGGAGCATGGCGCCGGCAAGTGCGGCTTCCGGTTCGATGGTCGGTTCACCATCCGGCCCGATCGCCCAGCCTTCCGGGAGTGCCTTGCCTGCGCGCCGGTGCAATTCGATCTCGCCGCGAGCGGCCATGGAGGTGGCGAAGTCGAAGACATAGGGCTCTTTGCCCTCGCGCGGCCAGCCGAACGCAAACGGATTGGTGCCGAGAAGCGGCAGCTTGCCTCCTGATGGAGCGACCGTCGAATAGCTGGGACACATGGCGAGCGCCGCAAGCCCTTGTTCCGTCAAAGCCTCGACATCCGGCCACAGGGCCGCAAAATGAGTGCAATCGTTGATGACGAGGGCGGCCAGACCATGTTTACGCGCCTGCACGGCAACCGCGGGCACGCCGAGCTCGACTGCCGGGTTGGAGAACCCGCCCTTGGCGTCCACCCTGACGATCGCGGAATCCGGCTGTGTGGCTAGTTCCGGCACGGCATCCGGTTTCACTTTCCCTGCCTTCACCGTGCGCAGGATGCCCTCGACCCGATAGATTCCATGCGATTTGCAGGCATCGCGTTCTGCACGGGCGATGACGCTGGCAAGCGAGGCGGATTGAATGGCGTTGAGGCCCGCATTGCGGAAGATTGCCTCGACGCGGTCACGTAGCTCATCAAAGGTCAAATTCATTTTCTCCCTCATGGGTCTTCCACCGATTAGAGCCTTGCCGCGATGGCAAAGGCAGTTGATGTCTGCATACATAAAGTATACGAAAATCAGACGCGAGCAATTTTCGCTGGCTCTCCAGAGAGGCATGATGACCAGTCAGACCGAATCTCAGCTTACTGTAATTGGTGCAGGTGTTGTCGGACTATCCGTTGCGATTGTCGCACAACAGCGCGGATTTGCGGTCACAGTTCTGGATCGACAGGGCCCGGCCGCCGGCGCGTCGGCGGGCAATGCCGGCGCATTTGCGTTCACCGACATCCTGCCGCTCGCCTCTCCGGGTATTTTGAAGAAAGCGCCGAAATGGCTGCTTGATCCGCTCGGCCCGCTGACGATACCGCCCGCCTATGCGCTCAGGATCGCTCCCTGGATGTTTCAGTTCTGGCGTGCCTGCTCGCCTGGTCGAGTTGCGCATTCAACGGCGGCGCAAACCGCTTTGATGGACCTGTCGAAGGCCGCGCTTGAGCCGTTCCTGCAGGAAACCGGAACGCTGTCGATGCTGCGGAAGGAAGGCAATCTGCAGCTTTATGAAAGCGAAGCGGAATTGAATGCCTCACTGCCAGGCTGGAAGGTCCGCGAGCAGCACGGCATCGAGTTCCAACATCTCGATGCCGCCCGTATGGCAGAGATACAGCCGGGTCTCGCCTCCCGTTTCACCCATGGCACGTTCACGCCCGGCTGGTATTCGATCGCCGATCCAAAGCTTTATACGCTCGCGTTGGCGGATCATTTCCGCAAACGAGGCGGTCGGATAGAAACGGCGGAAGTGGTCGCTTTGCGGTCCGTCGAGGGCGGCGTCGATATCGTGACCAAGGAGGGGACAACACGGCACACGAAGCAGGTCGTGGTTTCGGCGGGCGCATTCTCGCACCGGATCGCGCGAACGATCGGAGACCGAATCCCGCTTGAAACCGAGCGCGGCTATAACACCACGCTGCCCTCGGGCGCTTTCGATCTGCGGACACAGCTCACCTTCGGCGGCCATGGTTTCGTCGTGACGCGACTATCCACCGGCATCCGCGTCGGTGGCGCGGTGGAACTGGGTGGCCTTGATCTGCCACCAAATTTCAAGCGGTCGGAAGCAATGCTGAAGAAGGCGCAGGCTTTTCTGCCGGGATTGAAGCCCGAGAACGGCGTGCAGTGGATGGGATTTAGGCCGTCACTACCCGACAGCCTGCCCGCGATCGGCCGCGCGCGCAGCACTCCGGCGGTGATCTATGCCTTCGGTCATGGCCATCTGGGTCTCACACAGTCTGCCGGAACGGCTCGTCTCGTTGCGAACCTGCTTGCGGGAGAGAAGCCTGCCATCGATCTTTCACCGTTTTCTCCCTACAGATTTTAGCGGAGACCGCGATGTCTACCCGCCGCACGCACGTCAGGATTTCAGCAAAGTAAAGGACAGCCAATGACCGACGTTTCGAACTGGTCGCATCCTGTAGCCCGCATCACCGACGAAGAGCGGCAGGAGCGTCTTGCGCATCTTCGCCAGAGCATGGAGGCTGCGGGCCTAGCCGCCTTCCTTCTTGGCTCTACCGAGAGCCTGCGATACTTTACCGGCCTCGTCTGGCACCCGAGCGAACGCTTGGTCGGCGCTCTCGTTACGCCGACCAAGCTCATCTATATCGCACCCGGTTTCGAGTGCTCCCGCATCGAGACGCTTCCCCGTCTGGCCGGCGAGATTGCCGCCTGGGAAGAGCACGAAAGCAGCTCTCAGTTGATTACCGATCTCATCCCTGCGAACGGCAAGCTCGGGCTCGACGAGGAAATCGCACTTTTCGTCTATCATTCGCTGGCGGGCGTATTCGGTGCTGACCGTCTTGTCGATGGCGGCGCGATCGTTCGCGATATCCGCGTCAGAAAATCGAAGGCCGAGATCGATATCATCCGCTATGCCATGGGGCTGACGCTCGAAGTGCATCGCCGGGCGCATGCCCTGATGAAGCCCGGCATTCGGGCCTCCGAAGTCGTCCGCTATATCGATGAGCAGCATCGCCTCCTCGGCGCTCCCGAAGGTTCAAGCTTCTGCATCGTCTCCTTCGGTCTTGCGACCTCGCTGCCACATGGTGCAGACGGCGACCAGACGCTCGCAGCAGGCGACGTCATCCTCGTCGACACCGGCTGCCGTCTCGACGGCTATCATTCGGACCTGACGCGGACCTATACGCTGGAAGAGCCGACATCAGAGGTCGCCCGCATCTGGAACCTGGAGCGCGAAGCACAGCGGGCGGTCTTTGACGCCGCAAAAATCGGGGCTCCATGTGAAGGTCTCGACAATGCCGCGCGCGCCGTACTCGAGCGCCAAGGCCTCGGACCCGACTATCGCCTTCCCGGCCTGCCGCACCGGGCCGGCCACGGCTTGGGTCTCTCCATTCACGAACATCCCTATATCGTGCGCGGAAACCGCTTGCCGCTGGCGGAAGGCATGTGTTTTTCCGTGGAACCGATGATCGTGTGCCCTGGAGCCTTCGGCATTCGCCTGGAAGACCATATCCACATGACGGAAAATGGCCCGGAGTGGTTTACGCTCCCGTCAAAGAGCCCGACCGAGCCCTTTGCGTGAAATATCTCGCTTGATGGAAGCAATCCCATCGGCAGGCCACTTAAGTCCAAATGAGGCAAGGTGCGATATCGCCCCTGCCTCATCAGCTATTACCGCACAGCCCTTTCGAATACGCGTGCCAGGCGCTCGGCGAAAGCGCGGGGATCGGCCGGCTTATCGCCGTCGAGGATACGCGCTTCATCGAGCAGCAGCAGTGCTGCGTCTTCGCGAAACGGCAGGTCGCCTTCCCCAGCCGCGATCGCTTTGATCGTGGGATGATCCGGATTGATCTCCAGGATCGGCTTGGTGACGGATTGGAGTCGCCCGGCGCCCTGCAGGATCTTTTCCATCTGGCGGTCGTAGCCCTCTTCCGGGGCAACGAGGCAGACGGCACTTTCGGTCAGACGATCGGATGCCCGCACATCGGCCACCTGATCGGCAAGCTTATCCTTGGCGAAAGCAATGAAAGCCTGCGTGCTTGCGGCCATTTCCGGCTCGGCGGCTTGCTGGCTGTCCGTCTTGGGGAATTGAGACAGATCCGCCGAGCCCTGTGTGATCGATTTGAACGTTTTGCCTTCAAACTCCGGCGCGTTCATGACCCAGAAGCTATCGATCGAATCCGTCAGCAGCAGAACCTCGACGCTGCGGGCGCGAAAACCTTCCAACTGCGGCGATGATTTCAGCTGCTCCAGACTGCCGCCGGCGAGATAATAGATAGCGCTCTGACCGTCCTTTGCGTCCTTCACGTAGTCGCCGAGGGAGCGATAGCCTTCGCCCGAGGATGTCGTGCGGAATCGTGAGAGTGCCAGGAGCTGGGAGCGTCGCTCGAAATCCTCGTAGATGCCTTCCTTGAGAACCGGCCCGAAATTCTCCCAGAGCTTGAGGAAGCTGTCGGCCTCGGTTTCCGCGAGCTTTTCGATGCCGCTGATGATTCTGCTTGTGACACCCTTGCGGATCGAGGACAGGATTGGACTTTCCTGAATCATCTCTCGCGAAACATTGAGCGGGAGGTCGGCGGTATCGACGAGACCGCGTACGAAGCGGAGATAGCGGGGCAGGAGTTCGGCATCGTCCGTGATGAAGACACGTTTGACGTAAAGCTTCATTCTCCCCTTGCGATCGGGATCGAACATGTCGAAAGGCTGCGAGCTTGGAACGAATGCCAGTGCAGTATATTCGTGCCGTCCTTCCGCTCGGAAGTGCACGGTGAGTGCCGGTTCGTCATACTGGCCTGAAGTGCCGCGGTAGAAATCCGTATATTCGTCCTTCGTCACTTCATTCTTCGACTTGGTCCAAAGGGCGGTGCCATCCGTCACTTGCACCGGCTCGCTGCCGGGTTTGTCGAAGAGGCGGATTGCAACAGGCACGTGGCCGGATTGTTCCTTGACGATGCGCTCGACGGTCCAGCGAGACGTATATTCCTTCGCATCCTCCATCAGATGGAGGGTGATGCGGGTGCCGCGTGCAGGCGCTTCCGCGGTGTCTACAGGGCTGACGGTGTAGCTGCCTTTGCCGTCGGAGAACCAGTGCGAGGCTTCCTGCGAGCCGGCGCGGCGCGAGATCACGTCGACACGCTCGGCCACCATGAAGCAGGAATAGAAGCCGACGCCGAATTGACCGATCAGCTGGGCGCCCTCATTGGCCTTGCTTGCTTCGATCCGCTCTATAAAAGCTCGCGTTCCCGATCGGGCGATGGTGCCAAGCGCCTCGACCATCTCCTCGCGGCTCATGCCAATGCCGTTATCCTCCACGATGAGTTGCTGCTTCTCCTCGTCGAGCGTAATCGTGATACGGCTCTCGACATCGGTTCCAAGGAGAGACGGCGTTTCGATCGCCTCGTAGCGCAGCTTCTCGCAGGCGTCGGCGGCATTCGAAATCAGCTCCCGTAGGAAGACGTTTCTGTCCGAATAAACCGAATGAACCATCATATGCAGAAGACGGGCGACGTCGGCTTCAAAGACGTGGCTCTCGGCGGGCTTTTCTGCTGCAGTGGTCATGTGTCTTTATTCTCCTTCGAAAATCAAATGATCGCGCCGAGAGTTGGCAAGATCAGCGCCAAAATTCAAGACGGAAGATGTGAATGAAGCTGGCGTGATGGCTCAGGGACTATATCCGGGCTGTCCGCGCATGGTATCAGCCGCATGGCGAATTACTTCCGATATCTCCAGCAGCTGTTTGACCAGCGGCGTCGAGTTGCGCCAGATCGTTCCGATCGTGCGCGAGGGCTGGGGAGATCGAAACCGGGATATCGAGATCTGGGCCGAGCGTGTTTCCATCGGGATCGCCATTTCAGGGATCAAAGTGATGCCGATGCCGGCACTCACCATCTGAACCAGGGTGGAAAGAGAACTGCCCTCCATGATTTCGCGCGGCCGCGCAGAGCCGATTCGACAGAAGGATAGCGCCTGATCGCGGAAGCAGTGGCCCTCCTCCAGCAGAAGCAATCGCATCTCGCGCAGCATATCCCGGTCGGGGACCGGCTTGCCCTCGTCTTCGAGGTGCCGGACCAGGACGAACTCTTCTTCGAAGAGCTTGAGTTCGGTCAATGACGGTTCCGAGACCGGGAGGGCGACGATCGCAAGATCGAGGTCGCCTTGTGCCAATTCCTGGATCAGCTTCGCCGTCTGGGTTTCGCGCACCTCGATTTGAATGCCATCGAATGTCCTGTTCAACTCGTTTATAATGGCAGGCAGAAGATAGGGAGCGACGGTTGGAATAATCCCGATGCGAAGGCGCGCAAGAAAGGGATTGTGGGCGGCGCGGGCGAGATCCTCCAACTCGTCGACGGCGCGAAGGATTTCACGGGCTCGCGACGCAAACGTCTGGCCGAAGGCGGTGAGTTTCACTTCCCGTGCGCTGCGTTCAAAAAGCTCGTTTCCGAGGTCTTCCTCGAGTTCCTTGATCTGCATCGACAGGGCCGGCTGAGAGATCGCGCAGGCATGGGCTGCGAGACGAAAACGGCCGTGACGGACCAAGGCTTCAAAATATCGGAGCTGTTTCAATGTTAGGTTCTTCATAACCGGAACTTATCGCAACAATCAGTAAATCCAACTTAAATTTATCACACGCTTCGGCTAAGAAGAATGCAAGGGAGGATGCGTGGGATTGCCCCGGCCCGCTTGGCGGATGATGCTCCCTTCGACGGCAGAAAATCGAAGCAATCCAAGGAGAACGCTAATGGACGACCAAAAACCCGACAGCGCCGGCAAGTGTCCCGTCCCGCATGGCAATAGCGCACGCGGCAGAGGCAATCGCGAGTGGTGGCCGAACCAGCTCAATGTGCAGATGCTTCATGGCCATTCGGTTCGTTCCGATCCGATGGGCGAGACGTTCGACTATGCCGAGGAATTCAAGAAGCTCGATCTCGATGCGCTCAAGAAGGATCTTCATGCGCTGATGACCGATTCGCAGGAGTGGTGGCCAGCCGACTTCGGCCACTATGGCGGCCTCTTTATCCGCATGGCTTGGCATAGCGCCGGCACCTATCGCATTACCGACGGCCGCGGCGGCGCGGGTCAGGGTCAGCAGCGTTTCGCGCCACTGAACAGCTGGCCGGACAACGTCAACCTCGACAAGGCCCGCCGTCTCCTCTGGCCGATAAAGCAGAAATACGGCAACAGGATTTCCTGGGCAGACCTTCTGATCCTGACTGGCAACGTCGCGCTTGAATCCATGGGCTTCAAGACCTTCGGCTTCGCCGGTGGCCGCGCCGACGTATGGGAGCCGGAAGAGCTCTACTGGGGTCCGGAAGGCACCTGGCTCGGCGACGAGCGCTACAGCGGTGAACGCGAGCTTGCGGAGCCGCTCGGCGCCGTGCAGATGGGCTTGATCTATGTCAACCCGGAAGGCCCGAACGGCACCCCGGATCCGCTCGCTTCGGCACGCGATATCCGCGAAACCTTTGCCCGTATGGCGATGAATGACGAAGAAACCGTGGCGCTGATCGCCGGTGGCCACACCTTCGGCAAGACCCACGGAGCTGGCGATCCGTCATTCGTCGGCGTCGAGCCGGAAGGCAGCGCTATCGAAGACCAGGGTCTGGGCTGGAAAAGCAAGTTCGGCACGGGCGTCGGCAAGGACTCCATTGGCTCCGGCCTGGAAGTCACCTGGACGCAGACGCCGACGAAATGGAGCAACTACTTCTTCGAAAACCTGTTCGCTTTTGAATGGGAGCTGACCGAGAGCCCGGCCGGCGCCAAGCAGTGGAAAGCCAAGAATGCCGACGCGTCCATCCCCGATGCGTTCGATTCCTCGAAGAAGCATCTGCCGACCATGTTGACCAGCGACCTGGCGCTGCGCGTCGACCCGGCCTATGAAAAGATCTCGCGTCGCTTCCTTGAAAATCCGGAAGAGTTCGCAGATGCCTTCGCCCGTGCCTGGTTCAAGTTGACCCATCGCGATATGGGACCGAAGGTCCGCTACCTCGGTCCGGAAGTGCCGGCTGAAGATCTGATCTGGCAGGACGTGATCCCGGCCGTGGATCACAAGCTTATCGACGACGCGGATATTGCTGCGTTGAAGGAAAAGATCCTCGCAACCGGCCTTTCCGTACAGGAACTCGTCTCGACCGCCTGGGCTTCCGCCTCCAGCTTCCGCGGTTCCGACAAGCGGGGCGGCGCTAACGGCGCGCGCATCCGCCTTGCGCCGCAGAAGGATTGGGATGCAAACCAGCCCGCGCAGCTTGCCAAGGTGCTCGGTGTTCTCGAAGGCGTCCAGAAGGACTTCAACGCCGCACAAAGCAGCGGCAAGAAGATCTCGCTGGCTGATCTGATCGTCCTTGCCGGTGCAGCCGGTGTCGAGAAGGCTGCAAAGGCCGGCGGTCACGCCGTGTCAGTGCCGTTCACGCCGGGCCGCATGGACGCTTCCGAGGCGCAGACCGATACCCATTCGTTCGAAGCCTTGAAGCCGCGTGCCGATGGTTTCCGCAACTATGTCGGCGGCCCGCAGTTCATGAAGCCTGAGGAGGCTCTCGTCGACCGCGCACAGCTGCTGAGCCTGACCGCGCCGCAAATGACGGTTCTCCTCGGCGGGCTTCGCGTGCTGAGGGCGGGTGCACCGGAGCATGGTGTGTTCACATCGCGTCCCGAGGCGCTGACGAACGACTTTTTCGTCAACCTGCTCGACATGGGCACGCAGTGGTCTCCGCTTGCCGGCAAGGACGGCGTCTATGAAGGCCGTGACCGCAAGTCTGGCGAACTCAAGTGGACGGGTACCCGCGTCGACCTGATCTTCGGTTCGCACTCGCAGCTTCGCGCTCTGGCGGAAGTCTACGGCCAGTCCGATGCCAAGGAGAAGTTCGTCAAGGACTTCGTTGCGGCCTGGAACAAGGTCATGAACGCCGACCGTTTCGACCTCGTTTGATCGCAACATTTTGCTTGGGCGCAGCTTCGGTTGCGCCCAAGTCTACATGCGTAGCCGTTCACGTTGCGTGGTCAGTCGTGCCCATGCCCGCGATATTTTGTCGGGATGCCGGCTGCCTCATGGCATTGGGCAAGCGTCTCAAGCCAGGCGGCAAGATCTGCTGGTACCGTGGCATTTCCGGCCTCGAGAGCTTCAATCCACGACAAGTCGCACTGGAGCGCGCTCGCCAGATTGATCGGCGTCCAGCGGATATGTAGAAGGCATTCGGTAAATCGAGCAGGGGTCATTTCAGGCCTCCACGGCATTGCTGTTTCGAACACTAGCAAAACGCGGAGGAGAACATAACCCAGCGCTTATCCTATTTGAGCAGTACGAGTTCTGCGATAACGCCTACCGCGGAACAGCCGACGGCAAGTGTCAGCATCCTCGTCATATGACGATCGATAAATGCCCTCATGATTTTCCCCTCCCAGAGTTGCAGCCAGATAAGCAGCTATTCAGTTTCGTTGCAAGCGATGACTTACCGATTGGCTCAACTGGCCGATCGTGCTTCCAAAGCAATGGCTCGTCATCGCGATGAAATTTTTCACGGGAGCGAACTCTGGTTCGCTTCGGTAAGCCTTCAGTTCAAACGAGGTTTCAGGCCTTGATCTCAATGGCGGCTCTTCGGAATTCATCTCGCAACTGTTGAGCCATGTCGTTGGCGATGACCTTTGCGCCCACAGGGAGCGTCACCCAAAATGGCAAATCCTGATCATGAAACTTTGTATCGTCTGCCAGGACGCAAACGTTTGTCGATCGCTGCATGGCGATCTCCTTCAGGCGGATCTGTTCCAGCGTCGTTTCCCCCAGCCCGAACCGTGCCGAAACCGCATCAGCACCGAGGAAGACTTTGTCAAAGCGGAAAGCCTCGATCGTCTTTTCGGCCAATGGACCGAATACGCCTTCCGAATGGGCCTGATAGCGGCCGCCGAGAAGGAACAGCTCAATAGACGAGACCTTTGCGAGGCTGGCTGCGACGCGTTGCGATTGGGTGACAACGACAAGGCCGTTCAGCCGATCCTGCATTAGGGCGAGCGTTTCAGCAAAGGTGCCGATTGTCGTTCCGGCATCGAGAAAGACGGTCGAGGCGCCCTTTACCTCTTCGAATGCTGCCTCAGCGATCTTACGCTTTGCTGCTGCCGCCAACTGCCTTCTGAAATCGAAAGTTGACTCGGCTCGCTGTAGCAGCGTTGCTCCGCCATAGGTGCGGGCAATCACGCCTTCGTCGGCGAGCGCCGCCAGATCGCGCCTCACTGTCGCGACCGAGACGTCGAGCGCTGCGCTGAGAGCATTGACACTCGGCGCTCCCGTTTGGAGCAGCCGAAGCAAGGCTTCCTTTCGCCGGTTGAAACCGGTCATGTAGCCTCCCTCACGTTTCGGGTCGGTTCCTCGATCAGCGCGGCGACGAGATCGTGCGCTGATCGATATTCATTCGCCGGATATCACAATCAGGCTGCTTTACCAGACAGAATCGCAGCCTGCTGCAGCGCGTAGATCAGGCTGCGCTCGTCGGCCTTGCCCATTCCGGCAATATCAAAGGCGGTGCCATGATCCACGGACGTCCGCACGATCGGCAGGCCGACGGTGACGTTAACGCCTTCCTCGATGCCGAGAACCTTGACCGGGCCATGGCCCTGGTCGTGGTACATGGCAACGACCAGGTCGAAATCGCCGCGCACTGCCCTGAAGAAAAGCGTGTCGGCGGCAAGCGGGCCGGTGACGTCGTAACCGAGGCGCACTGCCTCGGTAACCGCGGGCGTGATCTTGATCGCCTCTTCGTCGTGACCGAAGAGTCCGTTTTCGCCGGCATGCGGGTTGATCGCGCAAACGCCGATGCGGGGCTCGCGTCCCATCATGCCGAGCAGGGCGGCCCGACCGCGCTCGATGGTGCGAAGCACAAGCCCCGGCTCGATCTTGGCGATCGCGTCGATGAGACCGATGTGGGTTGTCACGTGCACCACGCGCAGTTTGGGGGAGGCAAGCATCATCGATACTTCAGCCGTGCTTGTCAGGTGGGCGATGAGTTCGGTGTGGCCGGGGTAACGGTAACCTGCCAGATGCAATGCTTCCTTGCTCAGAGGTGCGGTGCAGATCGCGTCGACCGTCCCGGCCTGGGCATGTTCCACCGCGGACACGATGCATCGATAGGCCGCTTCGCCACCTTCGCGGCTGACTGCGCCAAAGGGAAGATCGGAAGGCATTTCGACGGCTTGCAGCACATTGATGCTGCCTTCCTTCCTGTCTCCGATCGCGTCCAGCAGGCGGATTTCGGTGGTCGTCCCGACGATGGCGGCCGCCTTCCGCAGCCTATCCACATCGCCGACAACGAACGGTCGGCAGAAATTCTCGACCGCGGGGGTCGAGAGTGCCTTGGCGATGACCTCGGGGCCAATGCCCGCGGGATCCCCCATAGTAATCGCGATGATCGGTTTCGTCATTCTGTAGCCTTTCATGATCGCAGCGATCTCACGACGCCGGTTCCGTGACGCAATTAATCCCAATTCTGTGACGTTTTCAATCAAATTGCCAAAAAATGATCGATTGGATCATTTTATTTGACGCGCTTGCGCGCTTTGCCTAGGAATACTCCCAGCCCGCTTGCCCGGAAGGACAGCCATGCCATTGAAAATTGCCATTGTGGCCGACGACCTGACCGGCGCGATCGATACCGCGACGCCGTTTGCGAAGCTGGGTCTGAAGGTCACGGTCGCGCTGAGCGGCGACCATTTGAAGCGCGCGCTTGCGGAAGATCCTGACGTGCTGACCGTTGCCACGGGAACGCGGCATATGAACGCCGCGGCCGCCGGGGCGCGGCTGTTCGACATCACGTTGGAATTGCGCCGCTTCTCGCCGGAGCTTTACTTCAAGAAGATCGACAGCCGACTCAAAGGCAATGTCGTCTCCGAGACAGTTGCGATGCTCGAGGGATTAGCGCGCGGTCGCGTCGTCCTGGCTCCAGCCATCCCCGAGCAGGGACGATTGCTGCAGAATGGACATGTCACGGGGCGGGGGGTCGATCAGCCAATTCCGCTTCCGGCCTTTCCTGATGATGTCGACGTCTATGCGCCTGATGTGATCGAGGACTCTGATCTCGGGCTTGTCGCCGACCATATCCTGGAGAACCCTGCGGTGCTTGCCGTTGGTGCAAGGGGTCTCGGACAGGCGCTCGCGGATCGATTGTCGATCGGCTCAGGGTCACAGGCGGCGCTGGATTTCACATTTCCCCTGCTGATCGTCATAGGGTCGCGTGACCCGATCACCATCCGGCAGGTCGAGCATCTCATCGCTTCGGAAGAGCGCGTCGCGGTCATTATCGCCCCGAACGGTAACGTGCCCGCCGACCTGGATCAGGTGCCGGACATCACTCTGGTTCGATGTGTCGAGACCGAAACAGCCGAGAGCAGTGAAATCGTCGCGGAGCGGCTCGGAACGGGCATCGCCGCGATGATGTTGCGCAACATGCCAGGGACGCTGATTGCATCCGGCGGAGACACTGCTGCTGCGATCCTGGGGGCTGCGGGCGTCGAGACGATCCATCCGATCGGTGAAATCGAAACAGGCCTTCCACTTTCCGCCTTCACGCTGAATGACGCAACCGCTCATCTGATCACGAAATCCGGCGGCTTCGGACATGATCAGTCCTTGAGCGATGTTATTGAAGAAGCAAGCCTTCCGCCCTCGGCCTGAGCGGGAGGGTTTACTGCAGCGACTCAATAGCCCTCCCTTCCGTCAAAAAAAAGCGAAATAGCGTTCCCGGCGAGTGGCTGAAATTGCCGCGCGCACGGCCCGTTCTGGATTTCGATCATGAGACCGGCGAGCGCCTCGTCCGGGCTGCTCTCTTCCACGGCTTGGGCCGCGTTGCGGTTCCGAACACGACCCTCGGGCGCAGAGGACTTATCAGTGAAGCGGACGAGGAGCACATTCGCTCATTCTGCATTGGACCGAGCGCACTCTCAAGCGTGCTCCAATATTTGAAAATGAAGCCGTTCTCGCCAGCCGCGCCTTTGAGCGACTAGACGGCAGCGACTATCCCAGCAGAAGGCGGCCAGAGCCCTGCAAGCCTGCGTCTTGGTGGCAACGGTTACGAAGCCCGCGGAAGAGCCTCGGAGCCACGCGCCGGCTGCCTCGGATCCGATCGCAGAGGAGGTCGCTGCGGGCAGGCTTGATGTCGAGTCCGTCAAGGCGGTCATGACCGCCCGCGGGATGTCCCGCAGTTTGCTCCCGTCCCAAACCACTATTTCAGCCGTGCCCGTCACACCGCTGGAACAGGAGGTCCTGTCGCATCTGGCAAGGGGCCGCTCGAACAGAGAGATAGCGCGGAAACTTGGCATTTCTCCAAGCACCGCCGGAACGCATGTCGAGAACCTATACCGAAAACTTGGTGTCAGCACACGCGCTGCTGCTGCCCTGATCGCCGCCAAGCGAGGTTTCGTCACTTGATGCGGATTCACTGAGCCGTCCGCGGGAATGCGATCTCTGACGTAGCGCCACCGATAGATTTTCCCTTGGCTTCATCGCACGCCGCCATTGTGACGCTGTCATCCCGGCGTGCTGCTTGAAAGCGCGCTGGAAGGCAGCTTCCGATTGATAACCGACCATGGCGGCGATCGCGCCGGTGGATTGCCCCGGTTTCCGCAATTCATTGGCGGCCAGAGTCATGCGGATATCGAGCAGGAGGTCGCTGGCGGAGCGCCCAAGGCTTCCCTGAAAATGCCGGGCAAGCGTGGCCCGCGACATGTGGCAAAGGCGCCCCAGATTTGGCAGCGTCCAAGGGTGCGCAGGGTTCTCGAACATCGCCGTCAGGGCTGATGCAAGGCGGGGGTTCCCCGCCAGCGCCAGCAAGCCGACCGGCGTGTCCGCGGCCTCGCTCGCCAGTCGCAGCGCCAAAGTGAACAGGGCAGCCGAAAACGCATTCAACATGGCCCGGCTTCCCAAACTCTCCTCGCCGGATTCGGTTCGCATCAAGGCGATAAGGCTGCGCACCTGGGCTGCGGCCGTACTGCGAGCACCCGACACGAATTCCTGGGGCTCCCTTATGATCAGAAGAGATGGCAGGTAGGCTCGCAGCATGCGATTGTGCGGGGGTGAGGTAACAAAATGGCCGCAGAGCATATCCAGGCGCTCACCCGTCCCGGCATTCTCGCTGAAAACGAGATTGAGAGCCGGTCGGCTGACGGCTGGGACCGGGCGCTCGCCGCTGCCGTCATGGAGGCTGTGCGCGATGCCGCTGGGGATCATGAGAATATCGCCCGCGTTGAGCCGCTGCGGGATTCCACTAAACGGATCTTCCACGATCGCCGATCCGGACAAAACAGCGTGATAGGCCATCGCTCCTTGTTCTGCGGCCGCCTGGTCGATGCGCCAGGGCGCACCATAAAGACATCGCAAGTCGAGGCGCCCGCTCACAGGCATTGCCGAGAGAAGATGGCTGAGCCAATCCATTACATAGCGCTCCTGATTTGAGATGATTGAGCATAATATCGAGCTAATTTGGCATTAACAAGCTCGAGCGGAGCGCGTAGCCTCTCTCCATCGACAACATCAGATCGATGGAGGAATCTCATGCAGGAACCGGAACATTTTGACGTCGTCATTCTGGGCAGCGGCCAGGGCGGCAAGCTTCTCGCATGGCATTTGGCGCGCTCGGGGCAAAAGGTTGCAACGATAGAGCGCCGGTGGGTCGGCGGTTCCTGCCCCGCTGTCGCTTGCCTGCCGAGCAAGAATGAGTTGTGGAGCGCCCACGTTGCTCATACCGCGCGGAAGGCAGGGGAATATGGTACGATAACCGGGCCGATCAGCGTCGATATGGCGAAGGTGCGCCAGCGCAAGCAGGCGATGATTGAAGGCGAGATAGCCTTCCACCTCAACGCCTACCAGACTAGCGGCGCCGAGCTGATCATGGGTAGCGGACGTTTCGTAGCGCCCCGCACGATCGAAGTACAGTTGAACGATGGCGGCACCCGGTTGCTGACGGGTACCCAGGTGGTCGTTAATGTCGGTACGCACGCTGCGATCCCCAACATACCCGGCCTCGAAGCCGCCCGTGCACTAACCCATATCGAAGCGCTCGAATTGGACTATCTGCCTGCGCATCTGATCGTATTGGGTGGGGGCTATGTCGGTATCGAGATGGCCCAGGCATATCGCCGTTTTGGCAGTCGCGTGACGATAATCGAGCCCGGTGGCCAGCTAATGGGACGTGAAGATGCCGATGTGGCCGAGGAAATGCTGCGTATCTTGAGGGACGAAGGCATCGAAGTGCTGCTTTGGGCTCAGCCGCTGCAGGTGCACGGTCTTTCCGGCGACGAGGTCGCGGTAAGCCTGCGCACCGCAAATGGCGAGACCAGGGTAGAGGGCAGCGATCTCCTGGTTGCCGTGGGCCGCGTGCCGAATACCGATGGCATCGGCCTTGAGCTTGCCGGCATCGAAGTCGATGCGCGTGGCTTTATCCGTGCCAATGAAAGGCTGGAAACCACGGCCGCCGGTGTCTGGGCAATCGGCGAGGGCGCCGGCAGCCCGCAATTTACCCATGTTTCCGTCGATGATTTCCGCATTGTCCGCGACAACATGGCCGGTGGCAACCGCCGTACGGATGAAAGGCTTGTTCCTTATGTCATGTTTACCGATCCGCCGCTTGCGCGCGTGGGTTTGAGCGAAGGCGAGGCGAAGCGGCGTGGCACTGCTGTTCGTGTCGCCACGCTGCCGATGAGCAACGTGTTGCGTACGGAAGCGACGGGCGAGACTGAGGGCTTCATGAAGGCTGTCGTCAGCGCGGAGGATGACCGTATTCTCGGCTTCACGATGATCGGTTCGGAAGCGGGCGAAGTTGCCGCTGCAGTTCAGGTCGCAATGCTCGCGGAGTTGCCGTATCCAAAGCTGCGCGAGGCGGTCATCGTTCACCTGACTATCGCCGAGGGCCTGGGGCCTCTATTCGGCAATGTGCCGCCTCGGCATTGAATTTTACCGACCCAGAAGATGGCGGCGCCGGCTCGAATGAAGTCGAGGAGCGCCGCCGTCCCACGCTGCCAATTTCCCAATCCTGATTTGGCTACCCAAGGCGAGCTTCCACACGCTAAGTCCAAAATGGATAATTGCGCCGTTTTCATCCCGACATTTATTTGTACCCTTTCCGGCGAGCATGGGAGGGCTACAGAATAATGACAGATACGAAGCTTTGCATTCTCACGGGCGCTGCGGGTGAGGTTGGGCGAGCAACTGCTAGGCGCTTCGCGCAAAGCGGCTGGTCGATGATCCTTTGTGACCGGACCACAGATATCGCAAGCCTGGCGAAAGACCTTTCGAACGAGTTCGGACGGACCTGCCTGGGTGTCCAGATGGATATCACCAACGACCAGGAGGTCGATCGTGTCGCGGCGACAGCCGGCGAAACTGGTATTCCCCTGCGTTTCCTGGGGCTGGTGGCAGCGATCAATCATCCGGCCGTCGCCATTGAAAATATGGATATGGCCCTCTGGGACCGGGTTCAGAACATCAATCTGCGGGCAAACGTCAAGTTCATCAGCTCCTGCGTGCCGCTGCTGCGAAAGGGCGGCAATGCGTCTATCGTGAACGTCGGCAGCTATTGGGGCCGGGAGGGACATGCCTTTTTCACCCCCTATTGCGCATCGAAGGCTGCATTGATTTCTCTGACGCAGAGCGTCGCCGCGGAACTAGCGCCTGATATTCGCGTGAATTGCGTGGCGCCGGGCAACATCAACACGCCGATGCATTTCAATGCGCTGGCAGTCGAGGCCGAAAAGCGTGGAATTTCCGCAGACGAGATGCGCAAGATCGAGTGGGCGAAGATCCCGATGGGGCGCCCCGCGGAGACGGCGGAGATCGCATCCGCAATTCATTTCCTCTCCACCGACGATGCCAGCTACTTCGTCGGCGCCACCCTAGACGTCAATGGCGGCTGCCGCTTCACCTGATGAAGCGGCGACCGGAACGGCTTGGACGATCGAAGGGAGAGAGTGAATGTCGGAGCAGCTTACTGTCATTGCGCATCTGGTGGCGCGTCCCGATAAGATCGAGGACACGAAGGCATTTCTGATGTCGCTGATCGAGCGGACGCGCGCGGAAGCAGGTTGCCTCGATTATCATCTGCATCAAAGCGAAGAAGATCCCGCGAATTTCGCCTTCTATGAAAACTGGACCAGCCGTGAAGCGCTGGACGAGCATATGGAGACGCCGTATCTGCGGGAGTTGGTCGCGCGAAAGGCGGAATTCTTCAAAGTCGATCCGGACATTCGGCTGCTGACGATGATTTCGCCGCGATGATGTCCATACGGCTCAAACGGTGATCGCGCCAGATCGGGCTGCAATCGATGAAGGATCGGAAGTTGGTTCGGACTTGCGTGCCGGGCCGGTACTGCCCCGCAGCACGACATGAGGTGTGAGCAAGACACGCTTCACCGGCTGCACGTGATTTTTGATCAGGCTCATAAGAAGGTCCGCGCTTTCGAATCCGAGATCGCGGCCGGCCGTGTGCAAAGTCGTCAGCGGCGGTGACAGCATGTTCATGAAGGGCAGATCGTTGACGCCGGTGAGCGAGATCTGCCCGGGACAGGCGACGCCCGCCGATTTCAGCGCAACAAGGCAGCCGACGGCCAGAAGATCGTTGAAGGCTAGGACGGCGGTGCTGGTCAGCCCGGATGCGAGCATATCCGTCATGATCCGCTCACCCTCGACGACATCATAGGCTCGCGCCTCGACAACATTGAAACGGCAGCCGGCCGCCTTCGCAAGGCGTGTTGCCGCGTTGAAGCCGACCAACCTGTTTTGAGCGGTGGAAGCGGCGAGCGGCGGAGTGACGTAAGTGATATCCCTGTGGCCAAGATCGAGAATGTGCTCGACCATCGCCTGAACGCCGGACGCATCGTCCATCGCGACGGATGATATCCGGGCATCGCGCGGGTCGCGAAGAACGGCAACGGTCGGAATGCCGAGTTCCAGGCAGAGATCGACCGAAGGGTCATTCAGCTCGAAGCTGGCAACGACCAATCCGGCGACGAACTGGCCGCTCATGCGCTCGACTATCGAGCGCAGTTTCGCTGGACTATAGTCGGAGTTCGCGACGAAGGTGACGTAGCCGTCCTGGGCTACACGTTCTTCCACTGATGCAATGATGGGAGAAAACAGGGGGTCGCTGAGATTGGGGACGATAAGGCCGATCGTTCCGGTCTTCTGTGTCCGAAGGCTCGAGGCGAGACTGTTGCGCTTGTAGCCAAGCTGCTCGGCAACCTTCTCGATCTTGCGGACGACCTTGCTCGATATCCGGTGGCTCGTTCCCGGGTTCAGCGCGCGCGACGCCGTCGAGACATGCACGCCAGCGCTGTTCGCGACGTCGACAATCGTCACGCGCGGGCGCTTACTTTGCTGGCGTTGCGGGGTATCGCTCATTCGGGGCCGGCTACATCACATCAGGATTCGACTGACTGGGAAAGTATGCGATCAAACCTTTGCACACAAGATGGCTCATCGGACCTCCCTGGTTTGATGGTTATCTCGCCTCGAGGGTAGCCGTTTCCCGGGGTGTGCGACTATAAATACATAAAAACTACAAACCTTTCCCCTCATGGTTGATTTTGCGCACGATTTGTTGAACTGAAACTGCCTTGCAGCACGCTGGTTCGTTTCAGATTTCGGTGCATACAAGATTTTTTGACAAACGGTTGCGCGTCATTTCAATCATATCAAGCCATTATTAAATTTACATAATTTTGATGAAGTCACCCTTCAATCTCAGAAATAGTTGCACAGATGAGCAAACGTTTGCACTTGACTCAATCGGCAACGGCTTCTAACCATGCTTCCCATGGAGCGGCACGGTGCGGTGCCGGGGAATGGAGAGAAACGCACGATGTCCTGGGATTTAGAGCGCAATCTGAAGATCGCATTTGCCGGAACCGGCGCGCAAGGTGCGTCGATCGGTGCTGATTTTGCGCTGGCAGGCCTCGACGTAACCTTTATCGAGCAGTGGCCGCAAAATGTTGACGCCATGAACGAGAGCGGCGTCACGGTCAATCTGCCGACGCGATCTCTTCATGCAAACGTTCGCGCAAAGCATCTGTGCCAAGTGGCCGAATTGCGTGAGCGTTTCGACATCATTTTTCTGGTTGTCAAGGCCTATGACACCCGCTGGACATGCCAGCTGGTCGAGCCGGTGCTGGCTTCTGACGGCCTTGTCGTCGGCGTGCAGAACGGCATGACGCAGCATGCGATCGCATCGGTCGTCGGCGCCAAGCGCACGGTAGGTGCCGTCTTCGACATGGCGTCGAATATGTTCGTGCCCGGCGTGACGAACCGACAGAACGATCACGATACGTCCTGGTTTGCACTCGGCGCGGCGGAGCCTGCAAACAGGCCGCGCGTCGAGAAAATTGCAGAGCTGCTGCGGGTGAGCGGCCGCGTCGAAGTGACGGACGACATCGGCTCTGCCAAGTGGATGAAGCTCATCGTCAACGCGGCACAGCTGGTTCCGTCGGCGATCCTGAACCTGCCCTTTGCTGAGGCCGTCAGGATGCCCGGCATGGAAAAGGTGATGCGAACTGCTGGATATGAAGCGATGCGCGCCGCGCAGGCGGATGGCGCAAGCATCGTTCCGATCCTCGGCATGCCCGCGACAACGACCAACGATCCGGAGCGCCATGTCGATGCGATCTTCGACGAGGTGCTCAAGACATTCATGATGCCGGATACGTTGACGACGGTCCTTCAGGACTGGCGCAAGGGACGGCGCGCCGAGGTTCTCGATATCAACGGTCACGTTGTCGAGACGCTGAAGAGAGCGGGGCAGGCTGCGCCGGTCAACGAACGGATCGTCGAACTCGCCCGCTCAATCGAGCGGGGATATTTGACGGCGCAGGCGTCGAACAGCGCGCTTTTCGAAACATGACATCGGTTTGAAAGCGCCGGCCACAAGGGCGGGGGCGATCGGCAAGATTTGCAAAAACATCGCGTGCATGAGCCGCACGCAACTGGAGAAGGAGAGACACATGAGTTGGGATAAGGCGCGCGGCCCGCGGATCGCATTTCTGGGAACCGGGGCACAGGGCGCGTCCATCGGAGCCGACTTCGCATTGGCCGGCCTCGACGTTACCTTCATCGAACAGTGGCCGGATCACGTCAACGCCATCCGTGAAAACGGGATCACCGTGAACCTGCCGAGCCGGACGATCAATGCCAAGGTTCCGGCGCTGCATCTCTGCCAGGTCGCGGAAATCAAGGAACCTTTCGACCTCGTCTTTCTCGTGGTCAAGGCTTACGACACCAAGTGGGCTTGCCAGCTGATCGAGCCCTGCCTCGCGCCCGACGGCCTGATCATCGGTCTGCAAAATGGCATGACGCATGAGGATATCGCTGATGTCGTCGGCCGCGAGCGGACGATCGGTGCGGTCATCGAAATCGCCTCCAACATGTTCGTGCCCGGTGTCACCAACCGCCAGAACGACCCTGAAACGTCCTGGTTCGCGCTTGGTGCGCTCGATCCGAAGACGCAGCCGCGGGTCGAAGCCGTCGCCGAGCTCCTACGCAATTCCGGCACGGTCGAAGTCATGGAAGACATTCGCTCCGCCAAGTGGATGAAGCTTGTCGTCAACGCGGCGGAACTCATTCCGTCGGCGATCATCAACCTGCCGCTGGCGGATGCCGCGCGTGCGCCCGGCATGCTCGAAGTCATGCGGGCTGCCGGATATGAAGCCATGCACGCCGCTCTGGCGGACGGCGCCAAGATCATTCCGATCATCGGCATGCCGCCGGTCACCACCAATCATCCCGAGCGTTATGTCGACCAGATATTCGAAGAAGTTCTGAAGACTTTCTCGCAGGCCGACACGTTGACGACATCGCTGCAGGACTGGCGCAAGGGGCGCCGCGCGGAGGTGCAGGAAGTCAACGGCTGGGTCGTCGATATCCTTGCGGCCCATGGCCAGCAGGCGCCGGTTAACAAGCGCGTGATGGAGGTTGCCTACGACATCGAGGCCGGCCGGATCGAAGCGCGGCCGGAAAACTCAGCCCTGCTGATCGAGACATACCAGACTGTGGCTGACCGCCGATAGATGTCGGCGGTGGGCTGCGGATGAGCATGAACTTTTAACCTGAGGAGGAGAATGGCATGAAATCGCATCTGAAATTCGGAGCCGTCGCGCGATGGCTCGTAACATCGGCGGCCATCTGTGCGGGCATCGCGCTGCCGGCTGTGCACGCCAACGCCGACGAGGCAAAGGGTGGCAAGCTGATCGTCGGTATCGACGAGACCGCGTCCGAATACTGGTCTGAATATCTACAGGGCGTGAAGGATATCGGTGAATCGCTCGGCAAGGATCCGACCGTACTCACCAGCAATTATCAGGGCGACCAGTTGCTGGCGCAGCTCGGCGCCACCTATTCCGCCGGCTGCAACCAGTGCGCTCTTGCCACGGACCCGTCGTCGAATGCTTTCGTGAAGGCGGTGGTCAACCGGTCGGCCAAGTCGAAGGTACATGTCGTCACGATCTGGAACCGCCCGGAAGATATCCATCCCTGGGACACGGATTCCAAATATTGGGTCGCCCACACCTCTTTCGACGGCGTGATGTCCGGCTACTATCAGGTCATGGCGCTTTGCAAGGCGCTGAACGGCAAGGGCAAGATCGCCGCGATCGAAGGCGTGCCGTCCACGCCGCCGGCCTATCAGCGCATCGCCGGCTTGAAGAAAGGTCTGAAGGAATGCCCGGGCCTTGAACTCGTCGACACGCAGGTGGGTGACTGGCAGGAAACAAAGGCGCAGAATATCACGCGCACCTGGCTCGCCCGCTATGGCGATCAGCTGCAGGGCATCTTCGCATCGAACGATGCCATGGGCCGCGGCGCCGTTGCTGCGCTCAAGGAAAAGGGCCTGAACGGTAAGGTTCTGGTTACCGGCTCCGACGGTTCGAACATCGGTCTGGAAATGGTCAAGAACGGCGACATGCTGGCGACCGTCTGGAACGATCCGGTACTCCAGGGCGCGGTTTCCATGTCGATCGCCTATGCAGCAGCCATCGGCGATATCGACCCCGAAAAGCTGACGCATGCCCAGCGGGACTTCTATCTGAAGCAGGACGTCGTCACCAAGGATAACGTCGACAAGTATCTCGACCTGAAGAAGAACGCGCCGAAATACACCTACGACGAAATCAAGAAGGACTTCTGGAAGGACTCGGCAGGTCAGATTCCGGAAGGCGCAAACGAGAACAAGTAATCGGAGGAGGGGTCGATGGACGCCGCTACCAGTATGAACTCCAAAACCGGCGCTCGCTCGCTGACGCTTTTCGGCGAAATCAGAAGCAAGTCGTCATGGACGCAGTTTGCAGGCACAATTGTGGCGCTCATCGTGTTGTCCGTGGGCTTCCAGCTGGTCAGCGGTAGCTTCTTTACGATCGACAACCTCAAATCCGTGATCGAGGCAGCGGCGGTTCCAGCCATTCTCGCCGCTGCTATCAGCTTCGTCGTAATCATGGGTTCCATCGATCTCTCGGTCGAAGGCACCATGGCGACGACGAGCATGATCGTTGCCCTCTTGGTCGCCAATGGCGTCAACGGCAATGACTACGGCATGGTCGGCCTGCTGGCGGCGCTGGCGGTCGGTCTCGGCTTCGGCTTCTTCAACGCTGTGCTCAATGCGGTGCTGCAGATGCCGTCGCTGATCGTGACGCTCGGAACCTGGTTCGTCGGGCTCGGCATCGCCGCCGTTCTCTTTCCGTCGCGCGTCCCGCAGATCAACGATCCACTCATTCTCAACCTGGCGCGTGTCCGCGTCTTCGATCTGAGCCTCGTCGTCTATATCGCGATCGCCATCATCATAATCAGTCAGCTGGTCCTGAATTTCACGCGGCTCGGCCGTATGATCTATGCGATCGGCGGAGATGAAGGCCTGCTCGTCGCGTCCGGCCTGCGCATTCGGTGGGTAAAGATCGCAGCCTTTTCCATTTGCGGTCTGCTCGCGGGCATGTGCGGCGTGCTGCTGTCTGCGCAGCTCAGCACCGGCAACGCGAATATCGGTAACGGACTTCTGTTTCCCGCGATCAGTGCTGCGGTTCTCGGCGGCACCGTTCTGACGGGCGGACGGGGCGGCGCGGTTCAATCCGCATTGGGTGCCCTCCTGCTTGAGGTGCTGAATAACGGCCTGATCCAGATCGGTGCCGGTCCCTATACGCGTCATATCATCAGCGGCGCGGTCATCGTCGTCGCCGTCGCTGCAGGCGGCTGGCATCGCCGTCGCAAACTGAGGGTCGTAAAATGACAGGCTCGCTCGTTCTCAAAGGTGTCCGCAAGACCTATGGCAGCGTCGTTGCGCTTGAAGGCATCGATCTGGAAATCCGGGCCGGCCAGGTGCTCGGCCTGATCGGCCAGAATGGTTCCGGCAAGTCCACGTTGCTGAAGATCCTGGCGGGGCTGACTTCGCCCGATGAAGGCCAGATCATTCTCGACGGGCAGCCCATCGTGCTCGATTCCGCCGCGACAGCCGGCCGCTACGGCATCGGCATGGTCCATCAGGAGCAGTCGCTGATCCCCAATCTGACGGTTGCGGAAAACATCTTCCTCGACAAACCGCACCCCGCCAAGAAGAACGGGCTCTACCGATGGGGCGCGCTCAACAAGGCCGCCCAGGAACAGCTGCATAAGATTTCCGTCGAACTGCCGACACGCGCGCTGGTCGAGGATCTGCGCTTTGCCGAGCGCCAGCAGGTCGAACTTGCGAAGGTGCTGGCGATCGAGGAGCTCGTCGATCGCCCGCCGATCATCCTCTTCGACGAACCGACCTCGGTACTGACGCCTGAAGAGATCAAGCTGCTCTTCAAGCAGATCAACCGCCTGCGCGGAAACGCGACGATCGTCTTCGTGTCGCATCGGCTGGAGGAAGTTCTTGAGATCAGCGATCGCATCGTCGTCATGACTGATGGCCGCAAGGTGGCCGAGCGGGACAGTGGTTCCGTGGATCGCAACGAGCTCTATGAATTGATGGTTGGGCGGCAACGTGCGACCGATGTCCGATCTGACCGGAAACTCGTGTCACCCGGCTCGACGCCGGTTCTCAAGATTGAGCGGCTGGGCAGCGGACAGCATTTCCGCAATGTCAATTTCGAGCTGCGCCGCGGCGAGATTCTCGGCGTCGCGGGTGTGTTGGGCTCCGGCGCCGAGGAAGTCTGCAGGGCAGTGTTCGGCGCCGAACGCGTCGACACGGGAAAGATCGCGATCGAGGGCAGGGCGGTGGCGCCGAGCAGCCCGCGGACGGCGGTTCGCGAAGGCATCGGCTATCTGCCCGCAGACCGTCGCGCCGAGGGCATGCTCCCGAGCCGGTCGCTGTTCGAAAATGCCGTCCTCACCTTCGGCCTCGACTACGGCTGGCGCTCCCTCCTCCTGCAGCGCGGTAAGGAGCGCCCGGCGGCGTTGGAGTGGATGAAGCGGCTCAAGGTGAAGATGCACACACCCTATGCGCCGATTTCGAGCCTCAGCGGCGGCAACCAGCAAAAGACCGTGCTTGCCAAATGGCTGATGGCCAAGAAGCTGAAGGTTCTCTTTCTCGACCATCCGAGCCGAGGGCTGGATCCCGGCGCGCGCGACGATCTCTTCGCGGTTATCCGGGAGCAGGCAGAGAAGGGCCTCTCGATCGTCTTCGTCGGCGACACGATTTCGGAGCTGCTGGAGCTTTCCGACCGCATCGTCGTCATGCGGGATGGCGAAATCACCGCGCACTTCGATCTGGCAAGCGGCGAGATGCCCAAGGAAGAGGAAGTCGTCGCAGCCATGGTCTGACATGAGCCGCCTTCCGTCTTGCGAAATGAATCTGGAATAAGGGATAACGACCATGAGTAATGCAATGGACAGCACATTGATCGCCACCCTCCGGGGCCGATCGGCCGTGTTGCGAGGATTTGGTCCCCTGCTCGTGCTTATCGCGCTCGTGGCGATCAGCGCCATGATCGCTCCCGGGGTGATCGAGGTGGATTCACTCGTCAGCTTCCTATCCGATGCGGCGCCGATCATCGCGCTGGTCATCGGGGGAACGCTGCCGATCCTTGCGGGAAGCATCGATCTTTCCGTCGCCGGCGTCGCGTCGCTAACGGGGGTTCTGGTCGTCGTCCTCAATCCGATCTTCGGACCGTGGACGTCGGTCGTCGTCATTCTGATCGCCATGGCGTTCGGTGCGACGCAGGGCTTCCTGCATTCATGGCTGCAGCTGCCGTCCTTCATCGTCACGCTCGGCACGCTCAGCATGTTATCTGGCCTGGCACTCTTGTTGTCGAACGCGACGGCGGAGCCCATTCCCGACAACGATATTTTCGTCAGCTATCTGTCGAACAGCACCGGCGACATTCCGAATACCATCATAGCGCTGATCGTCATTATCGCTGTATTGGGTTTCCTGCTTCGCTATCTCCGTCTCGGGCGTGATATCTATGCGCTGGGAACCGGCGAAAGAGCGGCGATCATGTCTGCCGTCAACGTCGTCGCAACGCGAACCATCATCTTCGCGATCTCGGCCGGTTGTGCTGCGGTTGCAGGTCTTTTCCTGATCTCGATCACGACCTTCAGCTCGCCGACACTTGCCGGTAATCTGTTGTTGCTGTCGATCGTCGGCGTCGTGCTCGGCGGCACCGCGATTTCAGGCGGCGTGGGTGGCCTCTTTCCCGCTGTCGTCGGCGGCCTGATCACCGCATGGCTGCGCATCGTGACCGTCATCATCGGCGTCCAGCCGACGGCGCAGAACATCGTCTTCGGCCTGACGGCATTGGTGGCAGTCGCATTGACCACGGACCGTAGCAAGCTCGGCATCATCAAGTAAGATTGCTCGGCTGCACTACAGCGCAGCCGATGCAGATGCGCACAGGCGGTTGCTCGAAGGGGCTGCCGCTTAAGCCACGTCCGTCAGACGACGCTCTGTCTCGGCCAGGTCTTGTGAGCGGATTTGAGGCTGGCTTCGATCTGCGCGGCGGCATGTTCCAGCGCAAGTCTCGGCGATTTATTGCCGAGCAGCGCATCGTGGATCTCTTCGCCGAGAACCTTCTCGATCGTCGTATATTGCGGGATCTTGGGCCGCTGCCAGGTATGCAGCAGGTTCTTCTTTGCCAGCTGATCCACGAAGCGGACGATAGGCGAGCTGGCGGCTGCTTCCGGATCGGCGCTGACCGAAAAGCGCGGCGCGACCGGGAATCCGTTCTTCACATGCGCTTTCATCGCTTCGCGCGACGCCATCCAGGCAATCGCATCCGCGGCAAGCTCCACCCGTTCTTCCGGCAGATTGGTCGGAATGCAGAAGAGAAAGCCGCCGATGGGTGAGGCGCGCGTGCCGCCGGGGCCATAGGGCTGCGGCAGATATTCGACGCGACGCTTAACAACGGACTGGACGTCATATTCGAAGCGGGCGGCCCGCATGGTCCAGAAATAGCCGAGGCTCGCCTTGCCCTTGAGGAATACTTCGAGGGTCTTGTCCCAGGCCAGTTCGAGGATCTTCGGCGGCGAGATTTCCATCAGCCGGCGCATATAGTCGAGCGCGGCAAAGCCGGCGTCGGACAGTATGGTGCAGCTCAGCTCTTCCAGATTGGCGCCGTCAAGCGTGAAGCCGGAGCGGGTCTTGCGCAGCGAGATTGCCGGCTGACCGCAGGCGCCCATGAAGAACAGGAAGCTTGAGGCGATCGGCATGCCGCGCGCACCGTCCCACACCGCGCCGAACATCCCTTCGTCAGGCGCATGGAACTTGCGTCCGGCACTGATGACGTCGTCGAACGTCTTGGGAAAGGAGAGGCCCGCATCGGCGAACAGATCCTTGCGCGCCGCGAGAAGCTCGACGGTGCAATAGCCCGGAACGCCGTAGTCGCGGCCCTCCCAGGTCGCCGAGGACCAGATCGACGGATGAAAATCGAGCGGATTGATGCCGGTCTTCTGAATGTACTGATCGATCGGCCGGATCACGCCGCTTTCGGCGAACTCGCCGAGCCAGGGCATGTTGATGGCGATGACATCGTAGTCGGAAAGCGGCTTGGCGCCGTTTTCGCGCGCCCGTAAGTAGAGATCCGGGAGCGGCAGAAGATCGAAATTCTTGCGGGATGCGAGATTGTTGCGGAAGTCCGCCCACATGTTCCGCATTGCCGAGAAGTAATTGTCGTCGTTCAACAGGAAACGGAGTTCGATCTGCGACTCGGCGCGCTTCTGGACAAGCCGCATTGGCGGGATGATCTGCGAACCGAGCGGCGTGCCGCCGAAGTAATACTCGTCCTCCTCCTCGCCAGCGCGCAGTCCCAAGGTCTGGGCGAGGAGCGATTTGGTCTTGCGGGCATAGACCTCGAAGGATCGAAGCAGTTGCTCGCTCGGCTGCAGCGCAAAGCTCTTGCCTGTCGAGCCCTTGGCGACCTTGAGAATATAGCCGCCGTCGATGAGACGGTTGATCAACCGCATTGACGTTGCATAGGGCAGGCCGGATTCCTGCCCGAGCGTCGAGATCGAGACAGTCTGGCTCAAGATATGCGATTTGATCAGGAAGGTGACGATCAGCCAGATCGCATCCTCGTCGGCCGCCTCGACAACCTCCCTGAATGGGCGGCGCGTTTTCTCGATGAAATCGATGACGCGCAGCATTTCATATTCGTTCACGTCGGCCTCCCAACCGTCGCGCTATCGACGATCAGATTAGCTGGCAATATTTCCTTTCGCCAGTCCGCTCAGATGGCTTTCAGGGTCTGAGACCCTGATGTCTTTTCCCGCGTCATGCCCGCAAGCCGTTCGTACTGCTCGAAAAGAACGAAGAAGTCCTTCTCGGCAAGTCCCTCGGCAAATGCCGCCTCATATTGTTGCCGGATCATGGAGGCGAGGTACATGGGCACATGGTCTGATTTCGCCGCTCCGAGGATCAGATCGAAGTCCTTCATCATCTGAGAGACAGAGAATGCCGGGTCGAAATTGCGATTGACCAGCAGATCCCGCTTGTAGGCGATCAACGGCGAGGCGACCGCGCTTTCGCAGATGACGTTCAGCATTGTCTCGACCGAGAGATTGCCCTTCAGCCCGAGCGTCAGCGCTTCGCCGAGCAGAGCGGCTGTCGCTCCCACCAGGGCGTTGAGGACCAGCTTCAGATAACGTGCCTCCTCGCCGCCGCCGAGATAAAATTGCTTGGACGAGAAACTTGCAAGAATTGGCTCGATCCTGCGATAGGCCTCATCCGGCCCCGAGACCATGACGGACAGCATGCCGGACGATGCGGTCACGGTGCTTCCGGAAACGGGCGCGCGCAGATAGGCGACACCCTTGCGGCCGAGCGCTTCGGCGACTTCGGCCGAGAGCTCGGGAGAAACGGTGCTCATCTCCACGAGAATCTGACCGGGATTCAGCAGCTCGACGAGGCCGGAAGGAGCCAATGTCAGCTGACGGAGAACCGCGTCGTTCGGGATGGTGAGCATCACCACGTCGGCCGCCTCGACCAGATCTTCCAGTGCATGCGCCACGTTTGCGCCCTGCGCGACAACGGAGGCGCGGTTCTCGGGAAGTGGCTCGTAGACGGTCAGAGGAAATCCGTTTTCAAGGACACGTCTGCTCATCGGGGCGCCCATCTTTCCGATGCCGGCCCATCCCACTCTCAACGTCTCACTCATGCACAACCTTCCTTCCCTCGCGGCGTTTGCCGGCCAGAAATATCCAATGCCGTTATTTCATGGAGGAGCGTATGAGCTGAGTTGAATACTTTGTATCGTTCGGCGCAAGCGCCGCTTCCTCCCATTTGAAATCTTATCGTCTGAACCAGATCGATTGCTGCATTGAAAATATCCATTTTGGATAATTAAAGGTTTGTCGAAGCACAGGTTCATCCTCTAGCTTTCTTTTCGGATCGCACGGCGGTTCCTATGGGAGGAATATAAGCCGTCAACAAACTATAGATGCTGCGGACGCGATGTGTTTCCGCAAGCGGTACTTTGTTGCCAGCGCTCTAATCAGTCTTTCGGAGGAGGATTCGAGATGAGATGTAAGGCGGAGAGCGTCATCGCATCTTCTACGCACCCATCATCCCGTATCGTACATTGCTCGACCGCTGCGCCTAAAGCGCCGGCGGGAGCGAACAGCTCCTCACAATCTGTCGAATGAATTGCCGTGAATTGCTGCGCGGCCTGAAGCTGCGCGGCGGCATAGAAGTCTGGCTCAATACGAGAGAATGCTATGAATGGGTTGGTCAATAATAAGGTCGTTATCGTCACTGGAGCAGCCCGGGGTATCGGCGCAGGCATTGCCTCTGATCTCGCCGAAAAGGGCGCCCATGTCGTCATCGCGGACCTGAATGCCGACGCGGCACAGCAGACGGCTTCGAAGATTTCGTCGGCTGGCGGGAGCGCGATTGCTGTTGCCGTAGACGTCTCCAATCGCAAAAGCGTCAAGGCCTTGATCGAGGAGACCGTCTGGCGCTTCGGCCGTCTGGACGTCATGTTCAACAACGCCGGCATCAGCCAGACCTGCCCGTTCCTCGATGTGACGGAAGAAGATTTCAACCGGATCATGAAGATCAACGGGCTTGGCGTTCTCATCGGAACCCAGGAAGCTGCAAGGCAGATGATCGCACAGGATCACGGCGGCAAGATCGTCAATACCGCTTCTATCGCCGGCAAACAGGGCTATCCGCTGTTTGCGCACTACTGCGCCTCGAAATTCGCGGTGGTCGCAATTACGCAGGCCGCGGCCCGGGCGCTCGCGGAGCACAAGATCACCGTGAACTGCTTCGCGCCCGGCGTCGTCAAGACGGAGCTGTGGGAACAGCTCGACCGCGAATTCATGCAACACGGACTGACTGAAAAGCCGGAGCAGGCGCTCAACGAGTTCTCGCAAGCGATCCTGCTCGGCCGTGTCTCGTCTCCGAAGGACATTGCGGGTGTCACCACATTCCTCGCATCAGATGCATCCGACTACATCACCGGGCAGACAGTCATGGTGGACGGCGGCATGGTGCTGAACTGAGAAGAACACGTTTGGCCCGCGACGGCGGACAGACAGCACAATAATCACGAAAGGCATGGCAATGAAGGCTGTACGATACTACTCCAAGAAAGACATCCGCGTCGAAGACGTGCCCGCGCCTAGCGGCCCGCTCGGCGACGACATGGTACTGATAGAGCCCTTGGTCTGCGGCATCTGCGGCACCGACTTGCACGAGTATATCGCAGGTCCGATCGTGACCCCGGCGACCCCAAATTCCTATTCCGGCGCCACTCTGCCGCAGATCCTCGGCCACGAGTTTTCGGCGCGTGTCCTGGAAGTGGGCAAGAACGTCACGCACGTCTCCCCGGGTTCGCGCGTTTCCATCCAGCCGCTGATCTCGCCGCGCGATGATTATTATGGCCGCCGCGGCCTCTTCCATCTCAGCGAAAACATGGCTGTTGTCGGGCTCTCCTGGGATTGGGGCGGCATGGGCGAGCGCGCCGTCGTCAATGGCTACAACGCCATTCCGGTGCCGGACACGGTCTCGGATGTTCAGGCTGCCATGATCGAGCCGGCTGCCGTTGCACTCTACGGTGTCGATCGCGGTGGCGTGACCAGTGGCAGCAGCGTGCTTGTTTCCGGCGTCGGTCCGATCGGCGCGCTGGTCCTGCTGGCAGCCAAGGCTGCCGGTGCAACCAAGATCTTCGTCTCCGAGCTTAATCCGAACCGTCGCGCGCTTGCACAGAAGCTCGTGCCCGAAGCGGTCGTCTTCGATCCGCGCGAAACGGATACCGACAAGCTGTTCCGCGATCAGACGGAGGAAGGCGTTGGCGTGGATGTCGCGCTCGAATGCGTCGGCGCTGAAGCGTCGCTGAACCTTTGCGCCAAGGCCGTGCGCCGCCGGGGCACAGTGGTGCAGGTCGGTCTGCATGTGAAACCGGCCGCGGTCGATGCGATGCTCTGGGCGCTGAAGGATATCACCGTTGAGGCGACCTGGTGCTACCCGGTCACGATCTGGCCGCGCATCGCCTCGATGATCGGCGCCGGCATCTTCCCGGTCGAAAAAGTCGTCACGGCGGAGATCGCGCCTGAGGACGTGGTTGAGAAGGGCTTCGAAGCGCTGCTCGATCCCAAGGCCACCCACATGAAGATTCTCGTCAACATGAAGGCCTGATCATGAACAATCCGATGGATCTCAGCGGTCGGAAATTCCTGGTCACCGGTGCTGCCGGCGGTATCGGCAGCACCACCTCCCGTTACCTGGCCTCGCTCGGAGCGACGATCGTTGCTGCTGATCGGGACGCCTCCGTCGAGAAGACCCGCGACGACATTCGCGCGGCGGGAGGAACGGCGGAAGCCGCAATCTTCAACGTGACGGACAAGGGCTCGGTCGAGGCCGCGGCGGCAAAGGTTTCTGAGCGCTTCGGCGCACTCGACGGCATCTTTGCCAATGCCGGCATGTCTTACGAGCGCACGGCGCTGGAGCACAGTGAAGCGGACTGGCGCACGGTTATGTCTGTCAATCTCGATGGCGTCTTCTGGACGGTTCAGGCCTTCGCAAGATCGATGATTGCGGCCGGGCGCGGGGCCATCGTCATGACGGCCTCGATCGCCGGTGTCAAAGCCGTCCGGCCGGAGTTGCATGTCGGCTACGACGTGTCGAAGGCTGGTGTTGCGCATATGTGCCGGGTGCTTGCGGCCGAATGGGCGAGATCCGGCGTGCGCGTCAACTCTGTCGGCCCGGGCTACACCGATACCGTGATGCTGGCGGAGGTCGGCCGCGCGCAGCCGGCCGTCATGCGGAAATGGCTCGACGACACGCCGATCAACCGGCTGATCAAACCCGAAGAGATTGCTTCCACGGTCGCGTTCCTGCTCTCCGATGCGGCGAGCGGCATTACGGGCCAATTGTTGATGGTCGATGGCGGCTACTCCATCGCTTGAATTCGAAAGGAATTAACCATGTTTTACGTTGTCCATTGCCTTGATCACGAGGGCGGAGTCGAAAGGCGGCTCGCAAATTACGATGCGCACAAGGCCTATCTTTCGACGGGCAAGACCAAGACCGTGATTTCCGGCCCATTGCTGGCGGATGATAACGAAACCATGATCGGCTCGCTGTTCGTCTTCGAAGCCGACACCAAGGAAGAGGTCGTCGCTTTCAACCAAGCCGATCCCTTCACCAAGGCCGGCGTGTGGAAGACCGTCAACATCCACCCTTTTAACAAGCGAGTGGACAATCGATGACCGTGGTCGAGAAAAACCCGGTCGCGACGGCTCTGGTCGGCCTCGGCTGGTGGGGCCGCAAGATGGCGAGCCTCGTCAATGCCGGCGGTGCACAGATGCATTTCGTGCGCGCCGTTGATCCCAGCCCCGAGGCGGCCGCCTTTGCTGCCCAGATGGGCCTGCAGTATTCGCCCGATATGGATGAAGCCCTGAACGATCCGACGATCGAAGCGGTCGTGCTTGCGACACCGCATTCGCTGCACAGAGAGCAGATCGCGCGCGTCGTCGCCGCAGGCAAGCATGTATTCTGCGAAAAGCCTCTCGATCTGACCCGAGCCGGCGCCGAAGCCTCCGTTGCGCTTTGCCGCAAGGCGGGGCTTGTGTTGGGCATGGGTCACGAGCGTCGTTTCGAGCCCCCGATCGCTGAGATCCTGGAAGCCGCCAAGTCGGGAAGACTCGGTCGGCTGCTGCAGATCGAGGCAAATTTCAGCCATGACAAGTTCCTCGGCCTCGACCCGTCGAACTGGCGGCTGAAGGCCGACCAGGCACCTGCCGGTGGCATGACGGCGACAGGCATTCATCTGACCGACCTCGCCGTGAAGCTGATGGGCCGCGCCACGGATGTTCGCGTCGTGTGCGAGAACCTCGCCTCAAAAATTCCGCAGGGCGATACGATGAGCGCGCATATCCGCTTTGCCGGCGGAGGCACGGCCTATGTCTCGGCGACCCTTGCCACGCCCTTCATTTCCCGTTTCGCCGTCTTCGGCACCGATGGATGGATCGAAGTCCGTGACAAGGCGCATGTCGAGGCACCCGATGGCTGGATCGTGACCGAGGGCTGGAAGAACCAGCCGATCACGGTTCGCGAAGTGGCGCCAGCCGAACCGGTTCGCGACAATCTGAGAGCCTTTGCCCGTGCTGTCCGCGGCGAGGCCGATTATCCGATCACCGGCGAGGACATGATCAACAATATCGCATTGCTGGAAGCCATCGTACGCTCGTCAAAGAGCGGCGCGCTGGTCGAAGTGTGAGGAGGAAGACGTGAAAGCTCTGGTTTTCGAAGCGCCGGAACGGCCGACCATCGTCGATGTTGCCATGCCTGAAATGTCGCCGAACGAGGTTCTGGTTCATACGAAGGCAGTGGGCATCTGCCACTCCGATTACGAACTGTTGGCCGGGCGCTACATCATTCCGATTTCCTATCCCGTGACCCCCGGCCACGAATGGAGCGGCGAAATCATCGAGGTCGGCCGCAACGTTACCGGCTTCAAGAAGGGCGACCGGGTCGTCGGCGAATGCGTGGTGCGCACGCCGGAACGATTGCATCATTTCGGCTTTTCGATGAGCGGTGCCGATCGCGAATTCTTTGCCGTCAATCCCGAATGGCTGCACAAGCTGCCCGACGCCGTCGACGATAAGAAGGCGGCGCTGATCGAGCCTTTCACCTGCGGCTTCTATGCGGTGCTGCGCTCGGGCGGCACGAATGCCAGCGAGACCGTCGTGGTCTCGGGCGGCGGCACGATCGGCCTGGTCTCGGCTGCGGCGGCGATCGGCATGGGCGCCCGCGTCATCGTCGTCGATCCCCTGGCCTCGCGTCGTGAGGTGGCCAAACGTCTCGGCGCCGACGTCGCGATCGATCCGACCGATGGCGGCGCTGCCGAAAAGATCCGCGAATTGACGGGAGGCCACGGTGCCGATCTCGTTATTGAAGCTTCAGGCCATGACGCATCGCTCGCCGCCGCATTCGACTACGCCCGCGAAGAGGGCCGGATGTCGATGGTTGGGATCAATATCGGCCGGAAAGTACCGGTCGTGATCGGCCAGATCCAGATGAAGAACCTGACGGTGCGCGGCTGCATCGGCTCTCCCGGTGTCTGGCCCGCGGCCATCCGCTTCCTGGAGCGGACTGGCATCGACCTGTCGCCGATCCAGACGCACGACTACGCCCTGACCGACGCGGTCAATGCCTTCGCGTTCGGGCAGGATCCGACGAAGAGCATCAAGATCACGCTGTTGAACGGATAGACCATGAGCAAACATGCACTGATCGTCGGCGCGACCGGCATTACCGGAAGCAATCTCGCCGAAAATCTCCTCGCCGAAGGCGGCTGGACGGTATCGGGCCTGTCGCGCTCGCAAAGTCCGATCGCCGGCGTCAAGACGCTGAGCTGCGATCTCGTCGACGGCAATTCGGTTCGCGCCGCGCTTTCTGATGCGCGACCGAGTCATGTCTTCATCACCGCCTGGTCGCGGCAGGAGACTGAAACGAAGAATTGCGAGGTCAACGGTGCGATCGTTCGCAATGTGCTCGATGCCCTGCAGGGACGCGGCGTCGAGCATGTCGCCCTGACGACGGGCACGAAGCACTATCTCGGACCATTCGAATCCTACGCGAAGACGCAGCCCGAGACCCCGTTCCGCGAAGAGCAGGAGCGTCTTCCCGGAGAGAACTTCTATTATGTGCAGGAAGACGAGGTCTTCGCAGCGGCGGCGAGGGATGACTTCACCTGGTCCATCCACCGACCGCATACCCTGATCGGCTATGCGGTCGGAAACGCTATGAACATGGCCGCGACGCTTGCAGTTTATGCTTCGATCTGCCGTGAAACCGGCAAGCCTTTCGTCTTTCCAGGTTCGCCGGAGCAGTGGCAGGCCGCGACGGACGTCACCGACGCTCGTCTGCTGGCGAAGCATCTGAAATGGGCCGCGACGACGAAGGCAGCTTCCAACCTCGCCTTCAATGTCGTCAACGGCGAGGTGTTCCGCTGGAAGTGGCTCTGGCCGCGTATCGCCAACTATTTCGGCATCGAGGCCGCGCCCTATTCCGGCGTGCCGACGCCGCTGGAAGAGCAGATGGTGGGGGCAGAGTCGATCTGGAACGAAATGGTCAAGAAGTTCGATCTGCGGTCGAACGCGCTCTCGCGTGTTGCATCCTTCTGGCATTCGGATGCCGATCTCGGCCGCCAGATCGAGACATTCAACGACATGGGCCGCAGCCGTAAGCTCGGTTTTCTTGACTATCAGGATACGACAGGCTCGTTCATAGATGCGTTCGAACGCCTGCGGGCGGATCGGATCATCCCTTAAGATGTCAGGAGTGCAGCACATGTCGGACCAAGCGAGCGGGAGCGCATCGCCTTCAGGCTTTTTCACCGAGGAGAATTCGGTTGCGACCGTCAACGCCCGCATGGGCGGGAATGTCGATCCGCGGCTCGCCGAAGTGATGGCCTGTCTCGTCAAGCATCTCCACAACTTCGCGCGCGAGATCAACCTGACACAGGATGAATGGGACTTCGGCATCGATTTCCTGACGCGGACCGGGCAGATCTGCACGCAGGAGCGTCAGGAATTCATCCTTCTCTCCGATACGCTCGGCCTGTCGATGCTGGTCGATGCGATTAACAACAGGCGGCCGGCTGGCGCGACGGAGAATACGGTCTTCGGGCCGTTTCACGTCGAGGGTTGCGCGGTTCGAGAGATGGGCGACCAGATCTGCCTGGATGGCAAGGGTGAAAGCTGTCTCTTCATCGGCCGCGTGCTCGATCTCGACGGCAATCCCGTCGCAGGCGCCAAGATCGACGTCTGGTCCGACAATGCGGAGGGTTATTACGACGTCCAGCAGCCGGATATCCAGCCGAAGTGGAACAATCGAGGCGTCTTCGTGACGGGAGCCGATGGACGCTACAGCTTCGTCGGCATCAAGCCCGTCTCCTATCCGATCCCCGATGACGGTCCGGTCGGAAAGATGCTGGCGAGCCTCGGGCGTCATCCCTATCGCCCGGCGCATATGCATTACATGGTTCGCGCAGATGGCTTCCAGAAGCTGGTGACGCACACCTTCGTCGGCGGCGATCCCTATCTGGAATCGGACACGGTGTTCGGCGTCAAGAAGACGCTTGTCGCGCCGTTTACGCGGGTCGAGGGCGGCGAGACCCTCTGGCGCTCCGATTACGACTTCGTGCTCGCCCGTCCCGATCAGACGAGATAGGAGCGGAGAATTGGATAACTTCACCTACAACGGAAATCCCGGCCGAGTCATCTTCGGACGAGGCACCGTGGCGCGACTTCCTGAAGAGGCCGAACGGCTGAAGGCTCGGCGCATTCTTGTGCTGTCCACGCCTGAGCAGGCCGGCCAGGCCGCCGATATCGCGCGGCATATGGGATCAAGCGTCGTTGCGACCTATTCGAAGGCGCAGATGCATACGCCCGTCGAGGTGACTGCGGATGCCATGCGCGTCGTCGAAGAGCATGCTGTCGATGCTCTGCTCGCCATCGGCGGTGGATCGACGACGGGCCTCGGCAAGGCGATCGCCTTTCGCACCGACTTGCCGCAGATCGTCGTTCCGACCACCTATGCCGGTTCCGAAGCCACGCCGATCCTCGGCGAGACCGAGGGAGGGCGCAAGGTCACGAAATCCGATCCGCGCATTCTTCCTGAGGTCATCGTCTATGACGTCGATCTGACGATGACGCTGCCCGTCTCTCTGTCTGTCACCAGCGGCATCAACGCCGTCGCCCACGCCGTGGAGGCGCTCTATGCGAAAGAGGCCAATCCGATCATCTCGCTGATGGCGGAGGAGGGGATCGGCGCCATTGCCCGCGCCTTGCCGCGCATCCATTCGAACCCCAAAGATGAGGTTGCTCGCGCAGACGCGCTCTACGGTGCCTGGCTCTGCGGCGTCTGCCTGGGCTCGGTCGGCATGGCGCTGCACCACAAGCTTTGCCACACGCTCGGCGGTATGTTCAATCTGCCGCACGCCCAGATGCACACGGCGGTGCTGCCGCATGCGGTCGCCTATAACGCCGAGGCGACACCGCAGGCGACGGCGCGGCTGAGCAGGGCGCTTGGCGTCGCCGACCCGGCCTCCGGGCTCTTCGACCTTGCCAAGGGGCTTGGCGCCGCGATGTCGCTGAAGGAGCTCGGCATGCCCGAAGGCAGTATCGATGCTGCCGTCGAACAGGCGATGTCGAACGCCTACTGGAACCCGCGTGCGCTGGAAAAACGCGGGCTAACCGATCTGCTTGAACGCGCATTCCGTGGAGACGCTCCCAAGGCGGCATGAGGGATGCGGGGCGCCGCTAATCGAGCGGCGCCCCAGGGAAGTTTCGTGGGAGACCGCGCGATGATCCATAAGTCCAAAATGGATAAATCCGTTGTTTTCTTTGGCTTTACTCCGTCTACCATTAGTCTTGCGATATCCGGAATACCGGCGTCGCGGAGGAAGACAAAAGGACGGTTTGGCTGGTGAGGAGCTAGAGGTCATGCTTGCAGTTCGCGTCGCTCTATCGAATCCCGAGAAGGCGGCGGCTCGCGCGATCCATCTCGAGGATCACAAGCGCCATCTACGATCCGGCCGAGTTCGAATTATCCAATCCGGACCAATTCTGGACGAAACCGGTGAGGGCAGCGGAGGAGTGGTCGTCGCCGATGTCGGCTCGCTCGAAGAGATGCGTCAATTCAGTGCGGACGATCCTTTTGTCCTTCACGAGATCTATTCGAGCATCAGCATCTATGAATGGCGGCCAACGATCGGCGACCGCGGGTAAGGCGATTGCCGCAGCTGATTTTCTGAGGAGGAGGGAACATGAAAGCGATAAGCACTCTCAATTGGGACAAGATCCGCAACTGGCTCGCTGAAGCCGGAAGCGTGTGCGGCGGATTCTATGTCGATTATCAGGAATTGCGAGGTTCCCGGCCGAAACTGTTGCCCCGCCGACGGTTCGATCAGCCGGGACGCGCCGCAAAGGCTGACGCCGCGACAGGTTGGGTAGTTAGCAACAGCGACCTCTAACGCCGGTCTTCGATCTCCCCTGTAGGTATCTGCCGAACGTGCTCCGCGGCTTTCGCGTCGCGAGCTCGACGATGTTGTCGTGAATTTCAGCGTGAAAGACGAGCTTCGATGATGAACGCAACCCCCATCGCTTCAAACATGCGCCCCAGGCGGACAATGTTGCCGATGCCGCTGGCGCGAAGCTTCGTCACTGTCGTCTTCTCGACGCTTGTTCTCCTGATGATCTGCGCACTCTATGCACCTTCCAGCCTCTCCTGGGGTGCGATGTCGGGAAGCCTGCCTTTTGCTGCGATTATCGCCATCGTCGGCCTGGGACAGTTGCTTGTCGTGCAGCAGGGCGGCTTCGATCTATCGTTGCCCGGAGCCGTTTCGCTCGCCGTCGTCGTCGCGACCCACTATCCCCAACAGGATGACGCGCTGCTTTATCAGGCTGTCCTTATCTCGCTTGGCTTTGCGCTCGCGGCCGGCTTCCTGAACGGCATTCTTGTCAGCTTTTTCCAACTGAACGCGATTATCGCCACGATCGGCACCAATGCGCTGCTCTATGGCGCAGTCTTTGCTGTGTCCGGCGGCGTTCCCTCGATCACGACAGACCTGTTGGCTAACATCGCAGGCGGCCAACTCCTCGGCCTGCCGAACTCGGTTATTTTCGCGCTCGTTGCCATGGCTGTCGTCACCTTCGTGCTGAAGAAAACGGTTGCCGGCCGCAGGTTCGAGGCGATCGGCGCCAACCCGCGCGCCGGGCGTGCTGCGGGCCTTCGCGTGCGGACACACCAGACGATGGCCTATGTCTTCGCGCAACTGCTCTATTGCGTGGCCGGGACGCTGATCGCAGGCATCACCCGCGAGCCGACCGCCTTTCAGGGAGATAGTCTCTTGCTGCCATCCGTCGCTGTCGTGGTGCTCGGCGGCACCTCGCTGCTGGGCGGTCGGGGTTTCCCGATTTCGACGGTCATCGCGGCCTTCTTTCTAAACCAATTGAGCCAATTCGCACTCTCGGTCGGCGTGCCGTTTTCGGCTCAAACCATCATCCAGGCCTTGGCTCTGGGTTTTGGCATCGGCGTTTACTCGATCCGCTGGACGGTAAACCTCAGGAAATCGACTGGAACAAAAAAAGTGGAGGAACAGAAATGAAATATACTTCTATCGCCAAGGGCCTGGCGCTGTCAGTTGCGGCCACGGTCATGGCACTTAGCAGTGCAAACATTGCGAAGGCGGCGGATACCCCGTCCTGGTGCGGACCGAAAAAGGCGTCGCTCGCCCTGCTCGACGGCTACGGCGGCAACAGCTGGCGCCAGGTAACGACCGCCTCGGGTAAGCAGACCGTCGATCTTTGCCCCAGCATCACCAAATATGAATATGCCGATGGCCAGGGCGATACGCTAAAGTCCATTTCGGATATCAAGAGCATGGCGGCCAAGGGCATCGACGCGCTCGTCGTCTTCGGCGATGCAGGTCCCGCTGTCCTTCCCGCGCTTACCAGCGTTTACAAGCAGGGCAAGATCGTCGTGCCCTATCGTGTCGCCGTTGGTGGCAAGGATGGCAAGAACTATTCCAAGTTCGTCGGCGCATCTTTCGAGAACGACGGCGAGAATTGGGGCAAGTGGATCAAGAGCGTCCTGCCGAAGGGTGGAAACCTGTTGTTCCTCAGCGGCCCGGCCGGCAATAGCCAGGGTCTGGACGAACTCAAGGGCCTGAAGAAGGTTCTGGGTCCGGAATATGTCTTCGTCAATCCGCAACCGTTCGACGTCACGAACTGGGACCCGGCGCTGACGCAGAAGGTGCTGACGGCGGAAATCGCCAAGAATCCGAAGATAGATGTGATCATCTCCGACTTCGGCCCTTCGATGGTCGGCGCACTGCCGCTGTTCGAGAAGCAGGGCAAGTCTATCCCGGCGCTTGCGACATCTGACGGCAATTCGCTCGGCTGCTTCTGGCAGGCGAACAAGGATAAGAACGCCGATTTCAAGCTGTTCACGGTCGCGACCGGCAATGACAATGTCCGCCTCGCCGTCCAGTGGGCCGTCGCGCTTGCTACCGGTGGAACGCCGCCGAAGGACGAGGAATTCAAGGCGCCGACCTTCGAGGACTCGGTCTCCGGAAAGCCGAATGCGGTGCAGTGCCGCAGCGATCTGCCTGGCGCCATCTACCTGTCTTCTGAGCTTCCTGCCGAAGATCAGGCAAAGGCCGTCGGCAAGTAATTGGCACAACATGCAGCGCATGCCCGGAAGAAGAACTCCGGGCGTGCGCTCCCTAGACCGGATTGAAGGCTATGAGTGCAGTTGAGATGAATGCGATCGAGACAGGCGGATCGGCATATGACGACGTAACGATCCGTTTGGCCGGGATCTTTAAATACTTCTCGGGAGTTCCGGCGCTCCGCGATGTCAGCGTCGAATTCCTGCCTGGCGAGGTCCATGCCATCCTCGGGGAAAACGGTGCCGGAAAATCGACCTTGATGAATATCATCGCCGGTACACTTCAGCCCAGCGAAGGTGAAATAAGCTTCCAGGGCGAGCGTATCCAACAGATGACGCCTGAAGTCGCGGCCTCTCTTGGTATTGCCATCTGTTTCCAGCATCCGGCGATCCTCCAAGATCTGTCGGTTCAGGAAAACCTCTGCGTCGCGTTGCCACCATCCGTTTTCTCTGATCGCCCCGCACAGGACGTTGTGCAGGAAATGCTTGATGAAGTGGGGCTGGAACTACCGCTCCGCATGCGCGCGGATCGCATGACCGTGGCGCAGAAACATCTGCTCGAAATCGGCAAGGCGCTTGCGCTAAAGCCCAAGGTCCTCATCTTGGACGAGCCCACGGCCTCCCTCGATCAGGAAGCGACGGACATGTTGTTCGGCCGCATCCGCAACGCCGTGGCAGCCGGAACGTCGGTTATCTACATTACCCACCGGCTCGCGGAGCTGCGCCAAATCGCCGACCGCGTGACCGTCCTGCGCGACGGACGCGTGCGCGGCGCTGCGCGCGTCAGCGATGTCAGCGACGCCGATCTCGTCGGCCTCATCGTTGGTCGGACGCTCGAATCTGCCTTTCCACCCAAATCGACGCGCATGGTCGAGGAAACGTGTCTCTCGGTCTGTGGCCTGAGTGGAAAGGGACTTCGCAATATCAGCTTCGATGTGCCGCGCGGCCAGATCGTCGGCGTTGCCGGTGTGGCGGGCAATGGCCAGACTGGGCTCATGCGCACACTTGCCGGACTGCAGCCGGCGCAAGGCGAAATCACTTTGCGCGGCCGACCGCTCAACCAGCAGGCGCTTGTACGCGAAGCGGCCTTCATGCCCTCCGACCGGCACCGCGAAGGCGTCGCCAGCGGCCTGACCGTGCGCGAAAACGCCACCTTCTCTGCGCTTGAAAAATTCGCGGTTGGCGGCGTGATGAGCCGCAGCCGGGAGCATGAGAAAGTTCAGGCGATCTTCGGCGAACTGGCGGTGAAGGCGCCGAGCATGGACGCACCGATCCTTTCCCTGTCGGGTGGCAACCAGCAGAAGGTCGTGATGTCGCGTGCGCTCCTGTCGGAGCCAGGCCTGGTCATTGCCGACGAGCCGACCCAGGGCGTCGATGTCGGTGCTCGTTTCGAAATCTACCGCATCCTGCGGGATGTCTCGGAGGGCGGTACGCCTGTTATCGTGAACTCGTCCGATGCCGTGGAACTCGAGGGGCTTTGCGACAAGGTCGTGGTGATGTCGCGTGGGCAGGTGGTGGAGACGCTTGTCGGCGATGATGTTACCGAGGAACGTATCGTTGCCGCAGCCCTCAAGGCGGAAACGCATGATGTCGATAGCGGTGAGAAAGCGGACGCTGCGCAATCAAAGGGGCTTCGCCATTTCCTGCAGTCCGACAATGCGCCGGTCGTGCCTCTGGCATTGGTCACTCTGCTGCTCGGGCTCTATGTGAACGGGCAGAACGACAATTTCCTGTCGGTCTCCAATATCTACAACATTTTCCTGCTGGCGACGGCACTGGGCTTCATCGCACTGGGGCAGACGATTGCGCTGCTCATGGGCGGGATCGACCTCTCCGTCGGGCCGCTCGCGGGCTTCCTCGTCGTCGTTGCATCGTTCTTCGTCAATGATGACGTGTCGACGCCAATGATCCTGGCAGGCTTCGTGCTGATGTTCGCCGGGGCCTTTATCACAGGCGCGGTGAACGGCATTTTGATCCGATATGCGAACTTTACGCCGATTGCGGCCACGCTTGCCATGTATATCGCGATACAAGGTCTAAGCTTCCTGCTGCGCGACAATCCTGACGGCTATATCAGCTCCACGGTGACGGATTGGGTCAACTGGCAGTGGGGGCCATTCCCCGTCGCCTTCCTCGTGCTCGTAGCCGTCACTTTGGGTGGCGAATATGTCTTGCGCCGGACAAGGGCGGGTTGGCGCCTGCGCGCGGTTGGTTCCAATGAGGAATCGGCCCGCCGAATGGGTATCCGGATCGATATGACTTACATCGCCGGGTACATTGCCTGCTCGTTGCTGACTGGTCTCGGAGCGATAATGCTGATGACCCAGATCGGCGTCGGCGATCCCCGTCAGGGTATCAGCTACACGCTCTCGAGCATTACCGCAGTCGTGCTTGGCGGCACCAGCCTGACCGGCGGCAGAGGCACATTTATAGGAACTGTGTTGGGCGCCATCCTGCTTACCGAGATCCTCAGCGCCGTTACCTTCCTGAGCCTGACCCAGACCTATCAGTATCTGTTCCAGGGCATTCTGATCGTCGTGGCAGCTTTGATCTACGCGGGGGTGCGCAGACGAGCTACGGCCTGATCTCAACAGAAATCTCTGTTTCGGGCCGACGGGCTTCACTGCGAAACATCACAATTTCAACCATTTACCGCATATCTATGGGGAGGATAACATGTCGAACAAAGTTCTTGGCATGCACCATATCGGCATTACGGTGCCCGACATTGAAGAGGGCATCGCCTTCTTCCAGGCGGTCTTCGGCGCCGTCGAGGTCTTCCGCACAGGTCCGTTCGATGTCGATCAGGATTTCATGAAGAACAAGCTCGGCGCCTCGGCGGATTCGAAAATCCGCGATCTGGTGTTTCTGCGCTGCGGCGAGGGAACGAGCGTCGAGCTCTTCGAATATAGCGGCGACAAGGCCTCTCGCCCCAGGCGGTCTTCCGAAGTCGGCGGCATGCATCTATGCTTTGAAGTCCAAGATGTGCATGCTTCGGCCGAGCGTCTGCGCGCGCTCGGCATCGAAATGCTTGACGGGCCTAATCTGGTAGAGGCAGGTCCTCTTGCCGGCTTCAACTGGATCTATTTCCGGTCGCCTTGGGGGCTGATCCTTGAAGTCGCGAGCTTCGACAAGCTTGGTTACGAAAGCAATTCTCCACATCGCCTATGGAGAGCTGGCCAACGCGCCGACTAGACTTCATGCACTCGGGATGAACGATCGAATGCCTCACGCAAATATGCGCGGGGCGTGTTACTCGGCACCCATTGCTGACGTGCGGTGATCGGGCAATGTGGCCAGGAGCTGCTCCTGGCTTGGATTTTCATTCGTTGGAGACCAGGCGGCCAGTGCGTCGAAGGTCATCTCCGAACCGTTCCCGACGAGCCGCTTGAAGATTCCATCCCGGTGACGCACAGCGGCGAGGCTCGCTGGAAGCATCGCCACCGCGTCACCCGACGCGACCGGTCCGACCGCGCTCGGCTGATGTTGCACCTCTAATTCGAAATTCGGCGCGAATCCCACTTCCCGGCATGCCGATACCAACATTGCATGCATGGGAGCGGGACCCGCGGGTGCAAATAGCACGAACTTGTCCTGTGAAAGCTCCGCCAGCCTGATCTTCAGGCTTTTCGCCAGGGGATGGCTTTTGGGCAATGCCATCAACATGTGTTCCCTCATGAGAACTTTGGTCGACAGGAAAGGTGTCCCAGCACCCGTTGCTCGAATGATGCAGAAGTCGAGCCTTCCGGACCGGAGCGCCTCGACCTGACTGATCGAAGTCCCTTCGATCACAGCCAACCGGACACGGGGATGTGCCGAATGGGAGCTCCGTACCAGATCGTCGAAGGCCATCGCCGCACGCAGAGTGCCCAGGTTCCCTCGGCTGAATACGCCCCGCGACCGGACGGTGCCTTCGCCATCGGCCTGCGATTGCGCCGGAAGACGATAGCGGGGATTGACCTTGCCGGCATGATTCGTGCTCGCCAGGAGGTCAGGCGGGACGGATCGGATAAGGCGGCGATTGCAGCCGTTCTCGATAGCCTGCGGGAAGTAGCGGGGGCCTCAGCCAACCTCGTAGGCATCGGCCTAGCATTGGAAGACTATGGTGCCCAAGATGCAGCGCTGGTGAGGGAGGCCATTCCCGATCAACTCGTCGTTGCCGAGCTCGCGACCGATTGGGCGGTGCTGGCGGAGCGCGCGCCGGCGTGCCGGAGACCGGGATGGTTATGGTGCTGCTTGAGGATCGTATCCGCTCGGGGCTGCTCCTGCACTCCATCGCCTTTGCCGGCGCGCGCGGCAAGGCGGGGGGATCGGCGGCATGCTGACCGGCCCGGATCGCCGGCCATTGGACCAGGTCTGCTCCGCAGACGCTTACGAGGCGGCCTTGAAGAGCCGACGCGGCGACGTTTCGGCCGAAGCCGCGACAAAGGCATGGATCGAGAATGCTGCCGAGCATCTATTTGTCGTCCTGATGGCCATCGCCAGCTTTGTCGCGCCTGGGAAGATCATACTCGACGGTGATCTGCCCCCTGATGTCGTCGATGCCCTGATCGTGGCAATGCAAAAGGTTGCCGAAAATCAGCGTCCGGAAAGCCCGCCGCCAACCTTGCCGCCGGTGTCGCCAGCCGCCTTTGCCGGCGACAGCGTTCTACTGGGAGCGGCCTTGCTACCCTTCTTCAACGTCCTTCTGCCCAGGCCATCTGCTGGCGAGTAACGCGATCGTTCGTTACTATCAGCTCAGGTCAGTATCCCGCTGAGTTCCTTCGCGACCTGTCCAAGCGGGTTGAGGTATCTTTCGACAAGGGCCGGCATCGTTTCGGGAGAAACGGGAAGGCCGGTGTTCAGGGCGGCGACCACGGCACCTCGTGCGTTCTTGAGGGGGACGGCTATGGATCTAAGCCCGATCTCGACCTCCTGGTCGACGGAGGCGAACCCCTGTTGCCTGACCTTGTCCAGCTCTTCCATCACGGCCTCGATATCGGTCAGGGTATGTGGCGTTCTCGCGTTCAGGGGGAAGGATGCCAGAATGTTGCGCGCTCGATCTGCCGGCAAGGCCGCCAGCATGACCCTGCCCATGGAGGTGCAATAGGCCGGAAGACGGGACCCCGGCATAAGCGCGATCGACATCACCTTCCGCTGGGCCGCCCGCGCGACGTACACGATTTCGCCTTCGTCGAGAATCGCAACAGATGTGCTCTGTCCAATCCTGTCGGAAAGCTGGTCCAGCCACGGCTGAACGATGCGGGGCAACGGCATGGACGCCAGACAACCCGTCCCCAGCCGCAGGACCCGGGGCGTCACGGTGAAGAACTTTCCGTCGTAGGCGCAGTAGCCGTGCTCGGCGAGCGTCAGCAGGCAGCGCCGGGTCGTTGCCCGGTCCAGTCCCGTAATGGCGGCAGCCTCGGAGATGCTGAGCCGAGGATTGTCGGCGGTGAAGGCCTCGATGACGCGCAGGCCCTTGGCCAGGCCGCCCATCATGTCGCTCTGCTTCGTTTCCATGAGACGATCTTTCGATGTGCGGTATTGCAACAAATGCACTATATCGCACGAATCCATTGCCGTCGAGCCGCGAGGGGGCTACGAATCTATTGCGGGCCGGACTCCTGGATCGGCTTGGCTACGGAGGATATGAATGGACAAGACGATCACCAGCACTGCCGACGCGGTGAAGGACATCGGCGACGGTGCGACCATTATGATCGGCGGATTTGGGGGATCGGGTGCGCCGATCGAACTCATTCACGCCTTGATCGACAAGCGGCCGACCGGTTTGACAGTCATCAACAACAATGCCGGCAATGGACGCATCGGCATTGCGGCAATGATCGACGCCGGCATGGTCAAGAAGATGATCTGCTCGTTTCCGCGCTCATCCGATCCGCGCGCGTTTACAGACCGCTATCTTGCCGGCGAAATCGAGCTTGAACTCGTGCCTCAGGGAACGCTCGCCGAGCGCATCCGCGCGGGCGGAGCCGGCATCCCGGCATTCTACACGCCGACGGCCTATGGCACGGAGCTGGCCGACGGCAAGCCGGTCGCCGAATTCGAAGGCCGGCATTACGTTCAGGAGCGTTGGCTGAAGGCGGACTTCGCCATCGTGAAGGCCCGTTTCGGCGACGCTCACGGCAACCTGACCTACAATAAGGCGGGACGCAATTTCAATCCGCTGATGTGCATGGCCGCGGCAAAGACGATCGCGCAAGTCTCGAAGATCGTGCCGGTCGGCGGCATCGACCCCGAACAGGTCGTCACTCCCGGCATCTTCGTGAACGTCGTCGTCGAAGTCGCCGATCCAAGCCAGGAAGAAGAACTCATTCGAGCCGGAGCAGCCTACGTATGACCGTCGACGCACAAGCAATCAACACGCGAGATGACATCAAGCTCTCGAACGCCCAGATCGCCTGGCGCGCCGCGCAAGACATTGCCGATGGCGCTTACGTCAATCTGGGCATTGGCTTCCCGGAAATGGTGGCGCGCTATCAGCCGCCCGGCCGGCAGGCGATCTTCCATACGGAGAACGGCATTCTGGATTTCGGCGAGCCACCCGCGGCGGGTGAGGAAGACTGGGATCTGATCAATGCCGGCAAGAAGGCGGTCACGCTGAAGCCGGGTGCGGCCTTCTTCCATCATGCGGATAGTTTCGCCATGGTGCGCGGCGGCCATCTGGATGTGGCCATTCTTGGGGCCTATCAGGTTGCCGAGAGCGGCGATCTCGCCAACTGGCGCGTGGGGAGCAAGGGCGTGCCAGCCGTCGGTGGCGCCATGGATCTGGTGCATGGGGCCAAGCAGGTGTTCGTCATCACCGAACACGTGACCAAGGACGGCAAGCCGAAGCTGGTCGAGAAATGCACTTTCCCGCTCACCGGCGTCGGCTGCATCACGCGTGTCTACACCAGCCATGCCGTTATCGATATCGTCAAGGGGCGTTTCGTCGTGCGCGAGAAGCTCGCGGCCATGACCATGGATGAGCTGCAGGCGATGACAGGAGCCAAGCTTCATACCGATGGACCGGTCGCCGACCTCGTCGTTCCCGAACTTTGAAAGAGAAGACCATGACTGAAGCCTTCATTTGCGACTACATCCGAACCCCCATCGGCCGCTTCGGCGGCTCGCTTGCGGCTGTGCGGGCGGACGATCTGGGCGCGCT
>NZ_SLZG01000006.1 GCF_004341625.1 Rhizobium sp. BK376
AGCGCGCCCAGATCGTCCGCCCGCACAGCCGCAAGCGAGCCGCCGAAGCGGCCGATGGGGGTTCGGATGTAGTCGCAAATGAAGGCTTCAGTCATTGCGCGGCCTCCCTGTCATGTTGATCTGTCGTCCTGACGGCCCTTTTCGTACGCGCATCGATATCGCGCAAGGGCCGGTCATGAAATATCAGGACAGTTGCTTGGCCTTGAGGACGGAGACGGCCATTTCGCTATTGTGAACATATTCATTGGCATCCGACTGTCTCTGCACCAGCAGGATGAACAGCAAATCCGTCAGCATGAGCTGGGCGTCGCGCGCGGTAATCGCCGAAGAGCGGACACGCTCCTCGTCACCGACAGTATAAAGACGAATGTCGGCGGCCCGCGCCAGCGGATTGTCGGAAAGACCCGTTACCGAAATCACCGTGGCGTTCCTCTGGCTTGCCAGCTCGGCAATGCGCAAGGTCTCGATGCTCGCGCCCGAATAGGAAAGTGCAAACAGAACGTCGCCCGATCCAAGCGTCGAGGCATTGGCCATCTGCACATGGCTATCGCTGTCATGGAGGACATTTCGGCCGAGCTTCATCAGCTTGTAGGAGAAGTCGCGGGCCACCAGCGAGGAGGCGCCGACGCCCGCGAGATGAATGCGACGCGCCTCGTTGAGCGTCGTGAGTGCTGCGTCGATGTCCTGCTCGTTGTTGACGGCGATCGTCTGCTGCATCGATTGCAGCTTGCTGCCGATCAGCTTCTGCAGGATCGTGAGATATCCGTCGCCCGCTTCGATCGTTCCGTGGATCATGCCGGCCGGCGCCTGCCATTCCTGCGCCTTGGCCTCGCTGACGGCGAGTTTCAGTTCCTGATAGCCCGCGTAACCAAGCTTCTGGCTGAACTTCACCACGCTCGACTGACTGCGGCCTGTTTCGGCCGCCAGAGCAGCGGACGAAAGCCGCAGCATCTGATCGGGGTTCTCGACAATGAACTGGCCGATCTGGCGATCCGCCGGCGCCATCACGTCGAGATTAGCACTGATCTTCTTCAGGATAGACATTCGCCCCTTCGCGATGCCGCTGCCGGTTTTGGCTTGATGATCGCGCAGTCACCATAACATCGGAACCGAAGCCGGCAAACCATGATCTGGAATAAAAAATTCCTCTCCTATTGACAGAAAGGAATGACCCAATAATCATTCCCTTCCGAGGAATCCCATCGGTGTTCCCTCTACCTTCCTCCTGGTGGAACTCATATTCATGGAAAGATTGCGGATCATCGGCGGAAAAAGCCTACAGGGTGCAGTGACGATTTCCGGCGCAAAGAATGCTGCCTTGCCGCAGATTGCGGCCGCCCTTCTCAGCCCCTACCCGGTGGAGCTGACCAATCTTCCGGCTGTCACCGATGTCGAAAACATGCTGGGTGTGGTGCGGCTTCACGGCGCCGACGTGACCGGATCCGCGCACAGCACGACGATCGATGCAAGCGCGATCGTATCGAAGGAAACGTCCTACGACACGGTGCGCAAGATGCGGGCCACCGTTCTGGTCCTGGCGCCGCTGCTTGCGCGCTTCGGCGAGGCGCGCGTCTCCTTGCCCGGAGGCTGTGCGATCGGCGCGCGACCTGTCGATATTCACATCAAGGCGCTCGCGAGCCTCGGCGCCGATATTGCGATAGAAAACGGCCTGATTGTCGCGTCGGCACCCTCCGGTCTCACCGGAACAAGGATCGTCCTGAGCTCGCCCTCGGTCGGCGCAACCGAAACCGCCATGATGGCCGCCACAACGGCAAAAGGCGAGACGGAAATCCTGAACGCCGCCCGAGAGCCTGAAGTAGCCGACCTTGCCGCCTGTCTTGTCGCGATGGGCGCCCGGATCGAGGGAGCAGGCACGCATCGGATTCTTATAGAGGGCAACACGACATGGCGACCCGCCAAACACCACGGAATCCCTGACCGGATCGAAGCCGGGACCTATGCAGTCGCGGCCGCGATCACGGGCGGCAGGCTGGAACTGATCAACGCTCGCCTCGACCATCTTGCCTCGGTCGTGCAGGTGCTGGAGACCGTTGGCGTCAGCCTGTGGCCGAGCGATCGCGGGCTGGTCGTCTCGCGGGATGGACCGCTGAAAGCGACGGATCTCACCACGGAACCCTATCCGGGCTTCCCCACCGATCTGCAGGCGCAATTCATGGCCCTCGCCTGCTGTGCCGACGGCGCCTCCCTGATCCGCGAAACGGTGTTCGAAAACCGCTTCATGCATGTTCCGGAACTGATGCGTCTCGGCGCCAATATCAAACTGCAGGGAACGACCGCACTTGTACGGGGCGGCAATGCCCTTAGGGGCGCCCAGGTCATGGCAACCGATCTGCGCGCTTCCGTGTCGCTCGTTCTGGCGGGACTGGTGTCGGAGGGCGAAACGATCGTCAACCGCGTCTACCATCTCGACCGCGGCTATGAACAGCTGGACCGCAAGCTGCGTCTCTGCGGCGCCGACATCGAGCGGCTGAGCCCATGAGCGAGGCACCCGATCGTCCGATATATTTTCTCGGCGTCGACGGCGGCGGAACGGGCTGTCGGGCCCGGATCGAGGATCACTCGGGTACCGTGTTAGGACAGGGCCTTTCCGGTCCGGCCACGACCCGGCTCGGGATTGAGGAGGCATGGGCTTCGATCGCAAGAGCCTTTAGTGCTGCTATCGAGGAGTCAGGGTTCGCCGATGGCGAGATCGCTCGCACGCATGTCGGCATCGGCCTTGCCGGCATCGGCCGCAAAGGTGCGCTGGAAGCATTGAAGGCGATTCCTCATCGTTTCGCCGGCATCGAATTTGTCAGCGATGGAATGGGGGCCTGCCTCGGCGCCCATTCGGGCAAGGACGGCGCGATCGTCATTGCCGGAACAGGCTCGATCGGTCTCGGCTTCGTGGATGGACATGATCTGCGCGTCGGCGGCTATGGCTTTCCCATCTCCGATGACGGAAGCGGCGCCGAACTCGGACTGAAGGCGGTGCAGGCGGCGTTGCGCGCCCATGACGGTCGCCAGGAATGCACGGCCTTGCTGGCAGAGATCATGCAGCGGTTCCAGAACGATCCGATGGAGGCAGTCGCATGGATGGATCGGTCGTCGGCGACCGACTATGCCGCACTCGCGCCGATGGTGATGCGCCATGCCGACCAGGGCGACGCCGCGGCCCGCCGCATCGTCCAAGGTGCCGCCGAGCATATCGACACTCTGGTCCGCGCTCTTTTCGACAAGGGCGCGCCGCGCGTGTCGCTTCTCGGAGGACTGGCCAGTCCACTGGAGCCATGGCTTTCCCCTGATGTCCGCCGTCGCTTGAAGCCCGCAGACGGCGACGCCGTGTCGGGCGCAATCATACTTGCCAGGAAATCACAGCCAGCTTCCTAGTCGGTCGAGGTAAGGCTTTCATCGTCGCCGATTTGGAATATATTATTCCTTTTCGTGTTGACATAAGGAATAGACGATCCTAAGACTTTAACGAAAGGGAAATGGGAGAGGAGCAGAGGCGGACGGCCAGCGACGGTGACGTCGCAGGGCGGGATAAAGCATCAGCCGTGATCTCGTAAATCGCCGGATCGGCGCCAATTTATTGTGAGCGGACAAGTGCTTGCGTGCCTCGCTTTACAATCTTCATTTGTCCAAGATGACAATTCGAGAACAGGTCGATGACTGAGCAAAGGTTGATATCCGAGTTGGAAAAGCTGGTTTCGGAAGGCCGGAACCCCAATACGATGCATATCGACCTATTGCCGACATTCGACATCCTGCGCGAGATCAACTACGAGGATCGCGGCGTCCCTGTAGCCGTCGAAAAGGTCATTCCAGAAATTGCCGCCGTCGTCGACGAGATCGTGAACGCCTTCCAGAAAGGCGGCAGGCTTGTCTATATGGGTGCCGGCACCAGCGGTCGGCTTGGCGTCCTGGATGCCTCGGAATGCCCGCCGACCTTCAGCGTACCGGATACGATGGTCGTTGGCCTCATTGCAGGCGGCCCGGACGCGCTGCGGCGCTCGATCGAAGGGGCGGAAGACGATCCGGCGCTTGGCAAACAGGCGCTTGAAGAGATAAATCTGACCAACAAGGACGTGGTCGTCGGCATCGCCGTTAGCGGCCGCACGCCCTATGTGATCGGCGGATTGAACTATGCCAGGAGCGTCGGCGCAAAGACGGTGGCACTCTCTTGCAATCCCAACTCGGTCATAGCCGGCATTGCGGATCTTGCCATTTCTCCGGTCGTCGGCCCTGAAATTTTGACCGGCTCGACGCGGCTGAAGTCCGGCACGGCGCAGAAGCTCATTTTGAACATGCTGACGACGGCCAGCATGATCCGCATCGGCAAGAGCTACCAGAACCTGATGGTCGACGTGAATGCGAGCAACCAGAAGCTCGTCGCCCGCGCCTCAAGGATTGTCATGCAGGCGACCGGCTGCACGCCTGCGGAAGCGCGGCGTGTTCTCGACCTGACAGGCAATGACGTGAAACTTGCCATTTTCATCGAAATAACCGGCGCAGGCATTGAAGAAGCGCGCGACGCATTGCAAAACGCTGGAGGATTCCTGCGAAAGGCGATCAGCGCCAAGATCGTTTAAGCTGTTCGGGCATTCGTCAACATAGACATAAGCGGCAGCATAGCCGCAGGATCAACGAAGGTGCAGAGGGTGAGAAAAATGAGAAGGCATTTCGCAGGTAAGATGATGTCGTGCATCGCGCTGGCAGCGCTGATGGGTGTCGCAACCGTGTCTACCCCCGCAGCCGCCGCAACGCTGCGCCTGGCCTGGTCGCAGGATGCAACGGGCCTCGACCCGCACAAGCAGACTGCCTTTTCCTCGCTGAGATTGCTCGAACTCATCTATGAACCGCTCGTCAGGCTCGACAGCAATCTGCAGATCGCTCCGGCCATCGCGCAGTCCTGGGATTTCTCCGCCGAGGGAAAGGACCTGACCTTCAAGCTTGACCCGAAGGCCAAGTTTCAGAACGGCGCTGCGGTAACGTCTGCCGACGTGAAGGCTTCCTTCCAGCGCATTCTCGACCAGGCGACAGGGGCAGCGGCGCGCGCCAACTTCCTGTCGATATCAAGCATTGATACGCCCGATCCGACGACCGTCGTCTTCCATCTGTCTCAGCCCGACGTCCCGATCCTGACCGCCATGTCCAATATCAACGCGGCCATCGTTCCGGCGGCTGATATCACGGCCGGCACGATCGGTACCAAGGCGATCGGCTCCGGTCCCTTCAAGCTCGACAGCTGGGTTCCGAATTCCAAGGAAGTACTGTCCGCCAACAAGGATTGGGCCGGTGGCGCAGTCGGCGTCGATGGCATCAACGTCAGCGTTCTGCCGGATGAAACCGCGATCCTGGCTGCAATGCGCACCAAGCAGGTCGACTTCGCGCTTCTGAACGACCCGCTGGTTGCCACGCTCGTTCCCAAGGAACCGAGCCTGGTGCTGACGCGCACACCCGTTCTTTCCTACAATGTCCTGCAGCTCAATCCTGCCCATAAACCGATGGACACGCTCGCTGTACGCCAGGCGATCTCCTGCGCCATCGACCGCCAGGACGTACTCGACACGGCAGCACTCGGGGAAGGCAAGGTGACCGGGCCGCTCACCATGCCTGCCTATGCTGCCGATCCGAGCCAGCTTTTCTGCTACAAGCGCGACGTTGAAAAGGCCAAGAAGCTCATGTCGGATGCCGGCTTCGCCAACGGCTTTTCCGCAACCGTCATCGCCGCAACCGGCGAGCCGCCGACTGCCGCTTCCGAAGCACAGGTCATCCAGGCGCAACTCGCCGAAATCGGCATCAAGCTCGATATCAAGCTGATGGAATTGAATGTCTATGTCGACGCCTGGCTGAAGGGCAATTTCGACATGGCTGTTGCGCTCAACGGCGGCAGTGCTGATCCCTACACGATGTACAACCGCTACTGGACGAAGAACGGCAACCTGCAGAAGGTCGCGAACTATACCGACGATACGCTCGACAGCCTGCTGCAGAAGGGCCGCGCTGAAACCGACCCCGCCAAGCGCAAGGCGATCTTTGCCGACTTCGAAAAGCACATTGCCGAAGTGTCCCCCTGGGTCTGGCTCTACACGTCCTATGGCTACACCGCCGCCCAGAAGAACATCGAAGGCTTCGTGCCGTCTCCGACGGGTTCTCTCTTCGGCCTCAGCAAGGTCTCCATCAAGTCCTGATCCGATCAGGGCTCGAGTGCGAACGGTCGCGAGGTTTATGGTCCCATGAATTATCTGGCCCGCCGGTTGGCGACCTTTCCGCTGGTCATGATTGGGGTTTCGATCCTCGTATTCGTTGCGATCCGCCTTGTGCCGGGCGACGCCATCACGGCGATGCTCGGCACGGAGGCCGGTCTTCTGACGCCGGAGCAGCGGGCGTCGCTGGCCGCCTATTTCGGCATCGACCAATCCTGGTTCATCCAGTACTGGCGCTGGCTGCTCGGCGTGCTTCAGGGCAATCTCGGCATTTCCGTCACCTACGGAAAGCCGGTGCTGGGGGTCATCATCGAGCGTTTTCCGCTGACGCTTGAGCTGGCGCTGCTTTCGATGATCATCGCCCTGTTGGTCGGGCTTCCCGCCGGCGTGTTTGCGGCCACTCACAAGGAAAAATTCTCCGATCTCGGCGTCCGGGTCATCGCGATGATCGGTCAGTCGACCCCGAATTTCGTGTTGGGATTGCTGATCATCTATGCGCTTTCAGCCGGCTTCGGTGTACTGCCGACCATGGGGGCGTTCACGCCGCCCTGGGAAGACCCGATCGGCAATCTCGGGCAGATGATCTTGCCTGCCATCACCCTTGGCTTTGCTTTCGCCGCATCGGTAACGCGGATTTCGCGCTCCGCCATGCTCGATGTGCTGAGCGACGACTATGTCAGGACCGCACGCAGCCGTGGCGTTCCGGCGCGCGGCGTCATCTGGCGGCACGCGCTGCCGAATGCGCTGATCCCGGTCGTCACCTTGAGCGGCGTCGAGTTCGGATATCTCCTCGGCGGGGCGGTGCTGGTCGAGCAGATCTATGCGCTTCCGGGCCTCGGACGCCTCGTGCTCGATGCCATCCTGCAGCGCGACTATGCGCTGGTTCAGGGCTGTGTCCTCTTCATCGCCTTCAATTTCATGGTCATCAACCTCCTCGTCGACCTTGCCTATGTCGCGCTCGACCCGCGTGTCCGCTTGGGGGAAGGCTGATGCGTATCCTTCGTGCAATCCTTAGCCATATGAGCGGCAGGATCGGCGGTGTGATCGTCCTGATCTATCTCGTCGTCGCCATCCTCGGGATGCTCGGTGTGACGCCCCATAATCCACTGACGCAGAACCGGATCGACCGCCTGCATGCGCCGAGCGTGGTCTACTGGATGGGCACCGACCTCTTCGGCCGCGATGTGGCAAGCCGCCTGATGCAGGGGATCGGCCAGTCCTTCACGATTGCCTTCCTCTCCGTTGCCCTCGCAAGCCTGATCGGCACCATACTTGGGCTGACTGCCGCCTGGTTCGGCAAGCGCTGGGATGGCATCATCATGCGCCTCATGGACGTGCTGCTTGCCTTCCCGGCTATCCTTCTTGCCCTGCTCATCATTGCGATCGTCGGCCCGGGAACCTGGACCAGCGTTACCGCCATCGCCATCGTCTATACGCCGATCTTCACCCGCGTCGTCCGTGGCCCGGCCCTGTCACTTAAGGCCCGCGATTTCGTCGATGCCGCCCGCACCTTCGGCAGCAGGAAACGCTATATCCTGACGCGGCATCTCCTTCTCAATCTGGTCGCGCCGCTGACCGTGCAGGTCACGCTTGCGCTTGCATGGTCGCTGCTCACGGAGGCAGGCCTCAGTTTCCTCGGTCTCGGCACGCAACCGCCAGCCGCCTCGCTCGGGCTGATGCTCAGCGACAGCCGCAACCTGATGGAGACCGCACCCTGGCTGCTGATCTTCCCCGGCGTGGCGATCATGATCAGCATTTTGGGCTTCAACCTGCTGGGCGATGCGTTGCGCGATATTCTCGACCCCAAAATGCGGAGGACGGCATCGTGAACCCGCTCCTTTCCGTTTCCGACCTGCGCGTTGGCTTCGGCCGCAATCCTGAAGCGAACGAGATCGTGCGCGGCGTGAGCTTCGATCTCGCGGGAGGCGAGACGCTGGCCATCGTCGGTGAATCCGGCTCCGGCAAATCGGTCACTGCTCTTTCCATCAACCGCCTGGTCGACTTCAATGGCGGCCGCATCATCGGCGGATCGATCAAGCTGAAGCGCTCCGACAATAGCCTTCTCGATCTGACGACGGCGAGCGAACCACAGCTCGAGAAAATCCGCGGCGCCGAGATCGGCATGATCTTTCAGGAGCCGATGACATCGCTCAATCCCGTGCTGACCATCGGCCGGCAGATCGAGGAATCCTTCCGGCTGCATCGCGGACTGAGCGGCCGCCAGGCAACAGCGGCAGCCAAGGATGCGCTGGACCGCGTGCGGATTCCGGATGCGGCGCGCAGGCTGAAATATTGCCCCAACCAGCTCTCCGGCGGCATGCTGCAACGGGTGATGATCGCAACCGCGCTTGCCTGCAATCCGCGTCTTCTGATCGCCGATGAGCCGACGACGGCGCTCGACGTCACGGTCCAGGCGCAGATCATGGCACTGCTTGCCGAGCTGAAGCGCGAGACCGACATGTCGATGATCTTCATCACCCACGATATCGGCCTGGTTGCGGGGATCGCCGACAAGGTCATGGTCATGCAGGGCGGCACAGCGGTCGAGCAGGGCGAATTGAACCAGGTGCTGGATCACCCAAACCATCCCTATACCCAACATCTCCTGCATTCCGTTCCGCATTTCGCGGCCGGACGTGCGACACGGGAAGACTTCAAACGTGATGAGACAAAGATCGTCGCCCCGGCCCTTGCGGTCGACGGCCTGACCGTTCGTTTCCCGGTGTCCTCGGGTCTGTTCAGAAGACAGGCAGGGCAGGTTCATGCCGTCGAGAATGTGTGCTTCGACCTTGTGCCCGGCGAAACGCTTGCCATCGTCGGCGAGAGCGGTTCCGGCAAATCGACGACCGCGCGCGCTATCCTTGGGCTGGTCAAATCCACGCGGGGCAAATTTTCCGCCCATGCCGAAAGGGCATCCCGAACGGGTCAGCGTCCGGTACAGATGGTTTTCCAGAACCCCTATGCATCGCTCAATCCTAGGCTTCGCGTCGACGGCATTTTGGCCGAGCCCGTGATCGCCGCAGGTGAACGCCTTTCGACCAAGACGCGGGAGCGCATGGCCATGCTTCTGAAGCGCGTCGGCCTGCCGGAAAACAGCCTTGAGCGATATCCGCACGAATTTTCGGGCGGCCAGCGCCAGCGGCTTTGCATTGCCCGCGCGCTCATGCTCAATCCGTCCGTGCTTGTGCTGGATGAGGCAGTATCCGCGCTTGACGTGTCGGTGCAGGCCAAGGTTCTCGAACTGCTGATCGACCTGCAGCGCGAATATCGGCTTGCCTACCTCTTCATATCGCATGACATGGCTGTGGTGGAACGCATTGCCCATCGGATCGCCGTGATCTATTCAGGCGAGATCGTCGAAATCGGCGATGCGGCATCGGTGCTCTCGGAGCCAAAGCACTCCTACACGAAGAGGCTGATTTCCGCCGTGCCGACCATCGATCGCCGCAATGAGAACTTCACCTTGGATACGCGGCAGGTTCCCTCGCTGGTGCGCCCGATCGGCTTTGAACCCGCTCCAGCGGACTGGAAGCAATTCGGAGCGGACCACATGGCGCAGGCCGAAGGCTGAGGCCAGCCAATCGGGGGAGAGGAAGGAAGGCCATGGGCACAGTCGATCAAACCGAATACGAAGCCGATGCCGATCTCATCAAGCTCTTCGACCGGGCCTTTGAACCTTTGGAGGCAGCCATTGCCGCCTCGCGTATTCCCGGCGGCGTGCTTGGAATTGTCGATCTGAAGCGCGGACGCCTCATCCGCGCCGTCGGCTCCGCGCAAATCGTTCCCATCAGAAGGCCGATGCAGACCGACACCTGGTTCGACCTCGCATCCCTGACCAAGGTCATCTTCACGACGCCGCGTATTCTGGCGCTGGCTGAAGCCGGCATCATCGACCTGGATGCACCGCTTGTCTCGGTCCTACCGGATCTGCGCCAATATGATCCGAACGCCTGGGAACGGAGAGTGACATTCCGCCAGTGCCTCGGTCATCAGACGCCGTTTCCGGCAGTCGAGCCGATCTATACCTACGGCCAGGATCCGGATTTGCTGCGGGCCTTCATCCTGCAGCGGGAATGGCGGGCCGGGCCGCCGGTTTACTCCGACATCAATTTTATCCTGCTTGGTTTTGCGCTGGAGAGGCTGGAGCAAAAGACCTTTCGGGAGCTGGATCCCGGCGCGGGCTTCGCCTTCTCCGCGGCCCCGGAAATGTCCGCGGCAACAGAGGATTGTACCTGGCGTCACCGCGTTCTCTGCGGCGAAGTGCACGACGACAATTGCTCGGCGCTGCGCGGATCCGGCCATGCCGGATTGTTCGGCACGGCGGCATCCGTCCTTGATTTTGCGGAGGGACTGCTCAACTGCACCGGGGCCTCGAAGCAGTCCATCGCGCTGATGCGAACGCCTCTGTCGTCGACACGCACGCATGGCTGGGAGCGCCCTTACGAAAACTGGTCCGGCGGAGATCTCTGCTCGCTCGAAACCATCGGCCATACCGGCTTTACCGGCACCGGCCTCTGGGTGGATTTCGCCAAGGGCAGAGCCTGGACATTGCTGACCAACCGTATCCATCCGACCCGTCATTTCGACAGCGGCATCCTGCCGCTTCGTCAGGCGGTCGGCAATCGCATCAACGAATCCTAGGAGCTTGATCATGGAACCAATCTGGGCCGTCGGCCTGATGACCGGCACCGTTCTCGACGGCAATATCGATGTCGCCCTGATCAAGACGGATGGCGAGCGCATCGAAAGCTTTGGCCCCTATGCCCTGATGCCCTACGAGCAATCTGTTAGGACCCTGCTGGAGAAGACGCTGGCAGAAGCAAGGACTTGGAATTTCAATGGACCCGAGCCCTCAATCTTCCGCGAAGCCGAGGAAGCTTTAAGCCGAGCCCAATCCGCCGCCGTCAGGGAATTCGTCGAAGCAAACGGCATGACCATGGCGGATATCGGCATCGTCGGCTTTCACGGTCAGACCGTGCTGCACCGCGCACCCCAGAAGGATCGGCTCGGACAGACACGCCAGCTTGGTGACGGTGAATTGATGAGCTCACTTCTCGGCACCAAGGTCGCCTATGACTTCCGCTCGGCCGACATGCGGGCCGGCGGTCAGGGCGCACCGCTCTCCGCCGCCTATCATGCGGCACTCCTTCACCAGGCCGATGCCAGCGGCGACAGCGCAATCCTCAACCTCGGCGGCGTTGCCAACATCACCTGGTGGGACGGCGGCGAGAATTTCGTTGCCTTCGATACCGGCCCGGCAAACGCGCCACTGAACGACTTCGTCAAATCCCTCGGCCTCGGCGATATGGACTATGACGGCGCGCTCGGGCGGGCGGGCAAGGTCGACGAGGCGCGGTTGTCCAAGCTGCTTGAGCACCCCTATCTCAGCGCACCCTATCCGAAGTCGCTGGACCGTTTCGATTTTACCGCTTCGATGGCCGACGGCCTCGGCGCCGAGGATGGGGCAGCGCTGCTTTCCGCCTTCACGGCCTCGGCGGTCGGCAAGGCGCTCGATCTGCTGCCCCGCCGCCCGAAGAAGCTCGTCGTCAGCGGTGGCGGTCGCCATAACCCGACGATCATGGCGATGCTGGCCGAACGCGCCGGTGTGGAAACCACCTTGGCGGAAACGCTCGGCTGGCGCGGCGACGCCGTCGAGGCGGAATGCTTTGCCTATCTTGCGGTTCGCGTTCTGAGAGGCCTGCCGATCAGCTTCCCGGCAACCACGGGCGTGCCGGCGCCGATGCAAGGCGGCCGCCTCGCTGGCTAGCGGCGAGTGCCGATCTGGCTCATTCCGAACAATTCCGCGCGAAATTGGGACATGCCGGGCGGCATGCCGCCAAAAGATGCGCCGAAATTTTTACGCTAGCGGCAGTCGTGACCGGATCAAGCTGCAAATCGGCGAACCATAGCTGATGGATCATGTTGGTCGGATGCTACCGTACCTTTGGAGGAACGTACGGGAGGTATCTGATGCAACAGAGGAAGTGTAAATGACCCAAACGATTTTAAACGCCTTGGGCGAGCCACTTTATTATAGCGGAACCTCAACGGCCTGGTTTTCCGCAACCGGATCCGGTGCGCAGCTTTACGGAACCGCCGGTAACGACTCCATGTGGGGCGACAGTTCGGTCAACGTCACGATGATCGGCGGCACCGGAGATGACATCTATTATCTCTATTCCGATATCAACCATGCCTCTGAGGCAGCTAATGGCGGTGTCGACACGATCAACACTTGGATGGACTATACGTTGCCGGCCAATTTCGAAAACCTTGTTGTAACCGGCGATAACAGGCACGCATTCGGCAACGCCGAAGACAACATCATTACCGGCGGGACTGGCAGCCAGACTATCGACGGCGGCGCCGGCAATGACGTTCTGACCGGCGGCGGAGGCGCCGACACTTTCATCTTCACCAAGGGCAACGGAAGCGATCTGATCACGGATTTCGGCGCTGACGATACGGTCCGGTTGAACCAATACGGCTTCAGCTCATTCGACCAGCTGGCCAGCCATCTTACCCAGCAGGGCGCAAATCTGCACCTCGACCTTGGTGGCGGCGAAAGCCTTGTCTTCGCCAACAAGACCGCGGCAGACCTGCATGCCAATCAGTTCGATCTCAGCATCGATCTTTCCCATCTGACGCCAACCTTTTCTGATGATTTCAACACGCTGTCGCTGAGGAACGGCTCCACCGGCACGTGGGATCCGAAATTCTTCTGGGCGCCCGACAAGGGGAGCACGCTCAACGTCGGCGAACTGGAATGGTACGTCAATCCATCCTATGCCCCGACGGCCTCGGCAAATCCGTTCTCCGTCGAAAACGGCGTACTGACCATATCGGCGAAGCCGACGACGGACCCGATGAAATGGGCGCTGGACGGCCATGAATATACGTCCGGCTTGCTGACGACGCACTCCACCTTCTCCCAGACTTATGGCTACTTTGAAATGCGCGCCGACATGCCGGAAAACCAGGGCGCATGGCCGGCTTTCTGGCTGCTGCCGGAAGACGGTTCCTGGCCGCCGGAATTGGACGTGGTGGAAATGCGTGGGCAGGATCCAACGACGGTCAATGTGACGGCTCATACGAACGAGACCGGGCAGCACACGATGGAATCGACAGCGGTCAAGGTTCCGAGCACGGCCGGTTTTCACAATTACGGTGTGCTCTGGGATGCGGACCAGATCGTCTGGTATTTCGACGACGTTGCCGTTGCCCATGCAGCCACCCCCGCAGACATGCACAAGCCCATGTATATGCTTGTCAATCTCGCGGTCGGCGGTCCGGCGGGCGACCCGGGGGATGGCATGAAGGACGGGGCACAGATGAAGATCGACTACATCCATGCCTATTCGCTTGACGACCCGACTGTCAGCGCACTTGCGAATACGACGCATACGTCGGACTGGCACATCTAGCGCCAAAACAAGCGGTGTGGCGGCATAGGCCGCCACACCGTTCTTCGTTCATTCCTCGCGAAACGCCCTGTGCATCTGATCGGTCAAAGGCTTCGTGAGATATGCCATTACGGTTCGCCGACCCGTTTGCAAAAACGCCTCGATCGGCATGCCCGGAACCGGCGTCAGCTTTCCAAGGCGGCTCCATTCCGAGACGGGGATTTCGGCGCGAACGATATAGTAGCTCTGGCCCGAATGTTGGTCGGTCGTGAGATCGGCCGAAACCTCGCTGACGCGTGCGTTAAGCTCAGGTGTCGCACGCTGGTTGAACACGGAAAGCCTCAGGATGACAGGCTGGCCGACCGCGACCTGATCGATATCCCGCGGCGAGAGTTTCAGTTCTGCTACGAGCGCATCCTTGTCCGGAACGATCCGCAAGATCGTTTCCCCCGGCCCGACCACGGCGCCAGCGGAATGGACGGTCAAGTGATCGACGATACCGGCCTGCGGTGCACGTATGTCGATGCGCTTCAGGTCATCCTCTGCAGCCGTCAGCCGCTCAAGGAATTGCCCCTCGTCGCTTTGCGCCTGCCGGAGCTGATCTGAGACCTCGCTGCCGTGATCGTCGTCGACCTGGATGATCTGAAGCTCGGTCTCCGTTATTTTTCCGTGCGCCTGCGCGATTTCGGAGACGAGCGTGCCGAGTTCTCCCGTCACGCTCGCACTCTCCCTTTGCAGCGCATATACCTTCGTCGCCGCAACGCTGCCCTGATCGGACAGGCGCTGGAGGCTCGCCAACTCCTTGTTGACAAGATCGACTTCGATCTGCTTGCCCTTTTGCTGCGCGATTAGCCCATCGATTTCCTGGTTCAGCTGGCCGATCCTTTCGTGCAGTTGGGCCTTGCGCCCTTGTTGCGACGCCATCCGGTCGTTGAACAGGCGCTGCTCACCGGCCATCATGCTCGCAACCTCGGACTCTCCAGCCTTGGCAAGCAGCGCGGCGGGAAAGGTGATCGTCTCCTTGCCGTCGCGTTCTGCGACCAGCCGCGCCGTTCTGGCAGCCAGTTCGTTCAGTCGCTTGCGCACGATCGCAAGGCTCGTCCGGGTCTGGGTATCGTCGAGATGGATCAGGATCTGGCCGACATCCACATGATCGCCGTTGCCGACATTGATTGTGCTGACGATGCCCCCCTTGAGGTGTTGAACGGGTTTTACATAGCTGCTGACGACGAGCGTGCCTGACGCAATGACTGCGCCCGAAATCCGGACCGTCGCGGCAAGCCCGCCCATCACTCCGAAAAGAAGCAGCACTGTCGCAAGAGCAAGCATTGAGAGGCGGCGAATGGCTCGTTCCGAGGCCGAGATTGGTGCGAAAATCATGCGCTTGGCTCCTCTCCGGCAACAAGTAGACGGATAGGTCCGGGCATCAGCGATGGCCTCGTTGTATTTCTGAGAACGGCGTCCTTAGGTCCGAACGCCTGCATCTGCCCGTCAGTCATGACCAGCACCTTGTCGGCCGCGGCAAGGGCGCTGGGCCGATGGGCGACGACGATGGCGATGCCGCCGCGGGCGCGCACGCCAAGCAAGGCCGATGTCAAGGCCGCCTCGCCATCGGCATCCAGGTTAGAATTCGGCTCATCGAGCACGACAAGAAAGGGATCGCCGTAGAGTGCCCGGGCAAGCGCGATGCGCTGCCGCTGGCCGGCGGAAAGCCGGGCGCCGCCCTCTCCGATCAGCGTATCGAAGCCGTCGCTCAACTGCACGACCATTTCATATATGCCGGCGGACTTCGCGGCCGATATGATCGCCTCAGACGTCGCCTGCTCGTCGAAACGGGAGATGTTTTCCGCAATGGAGCCCTCGAACAGGCCGACGTCCTGCGGAAGATAGCCGACATGCCGACCGATATCCGACCGCTTCCATTGCGACAGAGCAGCCTGATCAAGGCGGACCGTTCCGATAACAGTGGGCCATAACCCGACAACAGCCCTGACAAGGGACGATTTGCCCGAGGCGCTTGGGCCGATGACGCCGAGCACTGTTCCGGCCGATACCTTGAAGGAAACGTTGCGAACGATCAATTCGCGGCTGCCCGGCGAAGCGATACTGACATGTTCAAGCGTCAGTTCCCTAGTCGGGTTCGGCAACGCAATGCCCCGATGCTCTGTCGGCATCTGCTCCAGCAGTTTGCGAAGGCGTGTCCAGCTCTGCCGGGCGGAGACGAAGGCGCGCCACTGGCCGATCGCGAGCTCGACCGGAGCAAGGGCCCGGCTCACCAGGATCGAGCTTGCGATCATGATGCCACCGGTTGCTTCCTGCCTGATGACCAGTATTGCCCCGACACCGAGTACGGTCGACTGAAGCATCATCCGCAGAATTTTCGATGCGATGGCGAGGCTGCCGACAACGTTTCCGGCGGAGAGTTGGCTTCTGCGATAATTCCCGCTCATGGCATTCCACTTGCCCACCAGCCGGCCACTGAAACCCATCGCGACAACCGCCTCCCAGTTGCGGCGCGCACTTTCGGCAAAGGCAAGGCGCTCTGTCGAAAGTCGGGCGGATTCGAGATTGGGGCGCTGCGACAGCACCTCGGCAAGAACCGTCAAAACAATGAGAACGACAGTTCCCGCGAGCGCCGCAAAGCCGATCCAGAAATGAAACAGGAAACACAGAACCAGATAGAGCGGAATCCAGGGCAGGTCGAATAGAGCCGTTGGGCCGACCCCGGAAAGGAACGACCGCACCTGATCAAGGTCGCGGACGGGCTGCAGCCCACTCCCCCCATTCTGCGTCCACGTCGCCGGAAAGATGAGGGAGTCGAAGACACTTCCGCTCAATCGCTCGTCCAGGGACATACCGATCCGCGAAAGCAGCATAGTGCGCAATAGTTCCAGCACGCCCTGAAATGCAAAAAGCGTGGCAGCGATGATTGCCAACCCGGCAAGCGTCGGAAGGCTGCGGCCGGGAATAACCCGGTCGTAGACCTGTAGCATGAAGAAGGAGCCTGTTAGCGCCAGCACATTTATGGCGGCGCTGGCGGCAGCGAGACTGAGGCAGGCTTGCCGAAGTGAAGAGAGAACGGCGGCAAAGAAAGTGGAAGGCAGTCTTCTTGAAGAAGCAATCACGCAGCTTCAATCCTTTTTTTGTCAGCCTCGTGCCGGCAAGCTATTGTAATCTCGGCACGAGTGCGGCGGTCTCTATCACGCCGGTCGCTTAGAAAACGAACACGAGACGTGACGCTAGGTCGAGGCGGCGATGCCGCCGGCGGAGTCGGTTCGTCAGGCTTCGCACTTTGGACGGCGCGGCCTCGCAAATAGTTTCCACGTCTTAGCAAGTTAAGAAAGTCACAAAAATTGCGATTGAACTCGGCCTTAACGCTTCGCCAAAAATCGCGATCGATGTCTCAAATTGATACAGGTTCCGCCTTAGCGGCCGTCCGGCTGGCTAAGGTCGACCAAGTTTGGAGCATGCTGCCCACTATCGGATCATGACGATCTGCCGTTGAGCGTCAGCCGACGACGTCAGAAATCACGCGACAGCCGGATAATTCAGGCGATCGGCTTCGCGTTCGAATTCCGCAAGAGGCTCATAGTCGGCATCGGAAAGAACGGCGAACTCTGTGAGCGAAAGCGTGGCGCGGGTTTCTGCAAGCGCCGGATCGGTGACCGCCTTTTCGAGCACGCGCCTCAGGCCGGCGACTTCCTCGTCGGAGGCGTTCGCCCGGGTAATCAAGGGCAGTCCCGGCCCCCTGGCGGTCTGCGAGAGCACGCGGATGCCGGAAAGCGCCTGCGGATCGAAACGCTGAACATTGCCATATGTGATGCAGTCGATGGCGGCCACGTCCGCCTCGCCTGTCCTCACGGCATCGATGCTGCTGCGATGGCCGCCGGTCGCGATGACTGAGGAGAGAAACGGTCGCCCCCCGGCAATCGGCGCGATTGCAGCACGAAATAGATTGGCACCGGAATTGCTGCCCGGATCATTGATCGCTGCCCTGGCGCCGCGCAAATCCTCCAGTGAACGCACCTCGGAGCCGCTGCGCACAATGATAAAACTGCACATGTTCGGCCCGTCGCAGCCGGCATGCGAATAGGCCGGCGTTGCCACGAGACGCACCTTACCGCGCAGATGCCTTACATAGGGATAGCCGCAGGTTTGGGCGAGCAGTAGGTCTGGATGGAGCCACGCTTCGTTATAGGGCAACTCCGCATCCAGTGCCTCTGGCACATCCGCAAAACCTTCCTGCCGCAGACCGTCACGGAGGAAATTCCATAGGGCATTGGTGGCAGCGGCAACAGGCGGAGAGGTTGTGTACATGGCAAGGCTTGCGAGACGCATTCAGGCTCTTTCACGTTCCGGCAGAGACGCTTGAAGTCGATATCTAACCCGCGCCGACTGTCAATCCTGCATGACGTGTCTCGCAACGATGACACACTCGCCAATGTCGAGATTGGGCAATGGAGCGTCGAGTTTTTCCAGGAGATCTTGAATAGCTTACGTCTCGTCGGCAGGCGGCTCCCAGCCGAAGACGCTGCGCCCGCCGAAGGCTGCCGATTGACGGAATTCGCCCGCAACGATTTCCTTGAGATCCGGGCCGGTCACATAGCGCTCGAGCTGACGCGACTGGTCATCCAGTCGCCTCAGAGCCTGCAACTCCTCCTCACGCCCCAGCTTGCCCTTCAAGACTGCCGACTTCATCACTTTGATCGTCTCGTCATAGACTTTCAGCGGCACCGGAAAAGGATGACGATCCTTGCCACCATGGGCGAGCGAAAAACGAGCCGGATCGGAGAAACGGCAGGGAGCGCCATGCACGACTTCAGCGACCATCGCCAACGCCTTCACAGTGCGGGCGCCCACTCCCGGCGTGAGCAGCAATTCCTCAAAGTCCCGCGGTCCGCGGTCGGCGGCAGCGGCAAGATTGCTATGCAAGCGCTTCATGTTGACGTCGCTTTCCCTGACATCGTGATGGGCCGGCATGATCAGGTGCGGCAGAAGCGGCTGCTCGGGAAGAGGCAATGCGCTCCTGGCGTCAATGGCGAGAGCGGCAGCTTCGCGCACAATTCGATCAGGACCGAGCGTGGCCAAAAGGTCCAGTTGTCCCCGGCGGGACCGTTCGGCTCGCACGTCGGCAAGATTGATGATCTCGCCCTGGGTCCGGCCTTCGATTGCGCTATGGGGCGAATCGACGAAGCTTTTCAAACCCTCTGACAGCCAATGGTATCGTCGCGCCTGCCGCTTGTCCTCGTTCATTCCTTGCTGGACAACGACCCAATGCCCATCGTCTGTCACGATGAAGCCATGGAGATAAAGATCGAAGCCATCCTGCAGAGCCGCGCTGTCGACCTTGGCCACTAGCCGGCTGACATTGGCGAGCCGGTTGCCATCCAGACCGACGCGGTCGCCGATCGAAAGGAGCTCGCCCGGCGTCTTGCGCGATTGCGCGCCACGTCCGCCGCAGACATGGATGCCGAGCTCTCCGGATAGCGGCGTCAGTCCCCGCTTCAGGGCACCGAGCACGCTGGTGGTAATCCCGGAAGAATGCCAGTCCATCCCCATGACGGCGCCGAAGGATTGAAACCAGAAGGGATGAGCAAGACGGCGCAGCAATTCGTCGCGACCATAGTGGATGACGATCGCCTCGGTCATGACGGCGCCGAGCTTGGTCATGCGGTCGCCGAGCCATTTCGGCACCCTGCCTCCATGGAGTGGAAGGTCCGCACTGCCTGATCTGTTTGCCATATTGCCTATCTGTGGTGACTATCCCGCGATTATAAGCGGGGTTCGCTGAAATAATACGGTAGATCGCAACAAATCCGGGCAACGGAATACTATTGCGCCGCTGCCGGCGTGACGCGCCAGATGGTATTGCCGACATCGTCGGCGACCAGCAGCGCGCCTTTGAGATCGATGGCGACGCCGACCGGCCGGCCCATCGCCTTTCCGTCGGCCCCGACGAAGCCGGTCAGGATATCGCGTGGCGGACCGGAGGGTTTCCCGTCCGTGAAGGGTACGTAGATGACCTTGTAGCCGCTCCGGGGCCTGCGGTTCCAGGAGCCATGCTGGCCGACGAAAGCACCGCCGACATAGGCCTTGCCGAAGAGATTGCTGGTGTTAAAGGTCAGTCCAAGCGAGGCCGTGTGGGGACCGAGCGCATAGTCCGGCATGGTGGCCTTCGCAACCATGTCCGGGTCCTGCGGCTTGACGCGGCCGTCGACGTGCTGACCGAAATAGCTGTATGGCCAGCCATAGAACGCGCCGTCCTTTAGCGAAGTCATGTAATCAGGAACGAGATCGCTGCCGAGTTCGTCGCGCTCGTTGACTGCTACCCACAGCTCACCGCTCTGAGGCTGCCATGACAATCCGTTCGGATTGCGCAGTCCGGTCGCAAACGGCCTGATCTGACGCGTCGCCAGATCGATCTCGATCACGCGGGCACGGTCGCCTTCGACCTCGAGGCCGTTCTCGCCGACATTGCTGTTCGATCCAACCGTGGCATAGAGCTTCTTGCCATCAGGGCTGGCGATCACATCCTTGGTCCAGTGATGATTGATCGGGCCGGCCGGGAGATCGACAATCTTTTCGCCTGGCGCAGTGATCTCGGTTTCTCCATCCTTGTAGGGATAGGCCATGATGGAATCGGTGTTGGCGACGTAGAAAATGCCGTTCGACAGCGTCATTCCGAAAGGCGAATTCAGTCCCTTCAGGAAAATCGTGCGCAACTCGGCGACGCCATTGCCGTCAGCATCTCTGAGCAGCGTTATCCGGTTGGCGCTCTCTACCTTCGCGCCCACCTGCTTCATGACCAGCCCCGCAATCCAATGCTTGAGACTGAAGCCGGTATCGTCATGTTCCGCCGGCTCGTTGCTCTCTGCGACAAGCACATCGCCGTTCGGCAGCACATGCAGCCACCGCGGATGATCGAGCCCCCTCGCGAAGGCTTCAACCTTGAGCCCGTCACCGACTTTCGGCGTCACGCCATCAGGCCATGCGGATGCCGGCGCCGCATTGACGGTGGGGATGAGAGTGCGATTGGGACCGGGCAGGGTCGGCGATGGCCCATAACCCTGCTCGATAGGAACGGTTGCGGATTCACGCTGGAAAAGGAAAAGGCCCGTAACCCCCGCAGCCGCGAGAAAGAGAAGGATGGCGATAGCGCCAACAAGCCTTTTCATGCAAAAATCTCCTGCCATGCCTCGAAAAAGCAACTCTCGGCTTAAGATTTCCCCATCACTTGCGGTCGTCAATCACAGATCAAAAACTTTCATCCTTGCAGTCGAGCGCAACGATTGATTTGAAGCAGAGCTTTGCCTATGAAGCCAAAAACAACATTGGGAGGACTATCAATGCGATCGATACTGCTTGCGCTTGCAGCCACCTTGGCCCTGTCGGTCTCGGCAAAGGCCGCCGACACCGTAACCGTCGCCATCACGGCGATCGTCGAACATCCGGCCCTCGATGCGGCCCGCAAGGGCGTTCTCGATGCGCTGACGGCAGCCGGCTACAAGGAGGGACAGAACCTGAAGTTCGTCTTCCAGTCGGCGCAGGGCAACCCCGCGACGGCGGCCCAGATTGCCCGTCAGTTCGCCGGCGACAATCCGAACGTCATCGTGCCGATCTCCACGCCGTCTGCCCAGGCGGTCGTCTCGGCGACCCACGACATTCCGGTCGTCTTCACCGCTGTTACCGATCCGGTCGGCGCGCAGCTCGTCAAGAGCCTGGACAAGCCCGGCGGCAACGTCACCGGCCTTTCCGACATGTCGCCGGTCGGCGAGCATCTCGCTCTGATCAAGGAGATCCTGCCGAACGTCAAAAAGATCGGCTATCTCTATAATGCCGGTGAAGCGAATTCGGTATCGCTGCTCGCCGTCCTCAAGGCCGAAGCAGCAAAGGCCGGCGTGACCGTCGTCGAATCCGCAGCCGCCAAGTCTGCAGACGTTCAGGGCGCCGCTCGTGCGCTCGTCGGCCGCGCGGATGCGATCTACATCCCGACCGACAACACGATCATCTCGGCGCTCGAAGGTGCTGTCGCCGTTGCCGAGGAAGCAAAGCTGCCGCTGTTCACCGCCGATACGGACTCCGTCTCGCGCGGCTCGATCGCCGCTCTCGGCTTCAATTACTACGACGTCGGCAAGCAGACGGGTGATATCGTCGTGCGTATCCTCAAGGGCGAAAATCCGGGCGACATCCCGGTCAAGATCGCCTCCGGCAGCGATCTCGTCGTCAACAAGGCGTCTGCCGCAAAGATGGGCGTGACCGTTCCTGACAGCGTGTTGAAGCGCGCTTCCAAGGTTATCGAATAACGCCTGGCGACTGCCGCTATCGATAAAATACAGCCGTTTCCGTTTTCCGACGGGAACGGCTGATGGTATTAAGAGCTTACTTCCCGAAGGCCGGGAAGGGATGAAGGGCGAACAACTTGAGTCAGATCGCATTCTGGGGAGCTGTTGAACTGGGGCTGGTCTATGCCTTTGTCGCACTCGGCGTCTACCTAGCCTTCCGTGTCCTGGATTTCCCGGACCTAACCGTCGACGGATCCTTTCCTTTGGGCGCCGCAGTCACGGCAGTGCTGATCACCGCCGGCGTCAATGCGTGGCTGGCCGCCCTCGTTGCCATGGCGGCAGGTTCTGCTGCCGGCCTTGTCACGGCGATGCTCAACGTCCGCTTCCGCATTCTCAATCTGCTGGCATCGATCCTGACCATGATCGCGCTTTTCTCGGTCAATCTGAGGGTGATGGGCAAACCCAATGTCGCGCTGATCAACGCCGACACGATGATCAGTCCGTTCTTCGGCCATGGCCTTAGGGATTTCTACGTGCGCCCGCTCTTCGTGGGCGTTCTGGTTGTTGTCGCCGTCATTGTGGTCTGGCGTTTTCTCGAAAGCGATGCCGGGCTTGCCATGCGCGCAACGGGCGCCAATGCACGCATGGCCCGCGCGCAAGGCGTGGATACCAGTCGCCAGATCTATCTCGGCATGGCGATCTCGAACGCGCTGGTTGCCCTCGGCGGTTCGCTTTTTGCCCAGACCAACGGCTTTGCCGATGTGACATCGGGTATCGGCACGATCGTCGTCGGTCTTGCCGCTGTCATCATCGGCGAAACGCTGCTTGGTCGCCGCGGTCTGCTGATTGCCCTGATCGGCTGCGTGCTCGGCTCTATCCTCTACCGTATCGCTATCCAGCTTGCCCTCTCGTCTGATGTCCTGGGTTTGCAGGCCTCGGATCTGAATTTCGTGACGGCTTTCCTGGTCACAGTCGCACTCGTTCTGCCCCGGCTTCGCCGCGGAGGTGCCGCAGCATGATCAATCTGAAGAATATCAAGGTCGTCTTCGGACGCGGCACACCTCTGCAGAAACAGGCGCTGAACGGCGTCAACCTGACGATCGAGGAAGGCTCCTTCGTCACCGTCATCGGCTCGAACGGCGCGGGCAAATCAACCTTGCTCGGTGTGCTGGCCGGCGACGTGCTGGCAACAGAAGGCCAGGTATTGATCGGCAATACCGATGTCACGCGCAAGACCACGTCTGCGCGCGCTGGCCTGGTGGCCCGCGTTTTTCAGGACCCACTGGCGGGCAGCTGCGGTGCTCTCTCCATCGAGGAGAACCTGGCGCTTGCGGCGAGACGTGGAGAACGGCGCGGCCTGGTGCCGGCGCTCGGCGCAAAGCGGCGCGACCATTTTCGCGCCCGAATTGCGGAGCTCAACCTCGGTCTCGAGAACCGCATGAAGGACCGCATGGACCTTCTCTCGGGCGGTCAGCGGCAGGCGGTATCGCTTGTCATGGCGACCTTGGCCGGATCGGAAGTGCTGCTGCTTGACGAGCATACGGCAGCCCTCGACCCTGGCATGGCTGAGTTCATCATGACCCTCACGCAGAAGATCGTCTCGGAGCGAAAGCTGACGACATTGATGGTGACACACTCGATGCGCCAGGCGCTCGATTACGGCCACAGGACGATCATGCTGCACGGCGGCGAGCTTGTTCTCGACGTCCATGGCGATAACCGCAAGACGCTCACGGTCGAAGACCTGATCGACATGTTCCGCAAGATGCGCGGCCAGACCTTGGACGACGACGCCCTTCTGATCGGCTAGCACGCATTTGCGATGTCGATCGGCCGGTCGGCGTCTGTGATACCTAGGCCTGCTTAGTTGAGCCGCCTGCAGCCGTCTCGCGAGCAGTCGTTATTGCCGCGCGGGCGCCTGCTCGAAGCTGGGCGCTGTCGCCGCCAGCGATGACGAAGTGAAAGCCGAGCTTCAGGAGCTGACCTGCCCTGACCCCGTCGCTGCCGAACGCACAGATGAACTTGCCATGATGCTGGCAGCGCTCCAGCGCCTGAGCCATGACACGATCGATTTCGGCCGAGTTCGGGGCAAGTGCTGCACCGTCCGATAGCGCGATCGAAAGATCAGAGGGGCCGATGAAGATACCGTCTATGCCGTCGACGGCAAGAATTTCATCGATGGCCTCAAGCGCTGCGCGCGTTTCGACCATGGCGATCGTGACTGTTAGCTGGTTGGCTGATTTGAGGTAGGCATCCGGCGAAAAACCGTTGTAGTTGAGCGCCAGCGCCGGTCCCCAGCTCCGTTCGCCGAGCGGCAGATACTTCGTCGCCTTGACGAACTGCTCCGCATCGCTGGCCGAATTGATCATCGGCGCGATGATGCCGGAAGCGCCGGCATCGAGAAGGCGCGAGGCGGAGGCGAAATCGCCGACCGGAATGCGTGCTACGGCCGGCTTGCCGGCAAGACGAACCTGACCGATAGCGGTGGCCGCGGAGGCGATGTCCCACATCCCGTGCTGCAGGTCGATCACGACAGCATCGAACGGCTCCTGGGCAAAGAAATTTGCAAGAAGCGGGTCGGGGATCCCGATCCAGGCGGAGATCATGCCGTCGGTCTTACGCTTCTTTAGCTTTTCGGCAAACGCCTCACTAGTCGATGTGCTGATCATGCCCTTCTCCTCCGTTCGGCCAGTCCTCTGCGTTGTGATATTGCCTGTGCTGGATAATTTGCGCGAGGACCAAGCGCCTCCATGCGATAATATGCTGCAGCCTCATCATATCGGGTCCGGCACAAGATCGATACCGGTCGCGGAGCTGCTCAAGCGGATGCGCTCCCTGTCTTAAAAAAACGTGCGTTTCCTTCTATTATGGCATGAGTGCCTATGGTTTAGTCTCCCCCATCCTGAATCAGCGAGACCTTGATCATGTCCTCCGAATCCAGTCGCAGCTTTCAAACGCCCCGCCGTGAAGAGCTTGGTCTCTTCACGCTGAACAACGAAGCCGGCCTGTCGGTATCAGCATTGCCGAATGGCACCCTGTTTTCGATCGATTATGGCGATCCCAAGGGATCCGTCATGATAAACCAGGTGCTCGGCTCGCCGATCTATGGTGGTATCGGACGGCTCTATCTGCGGATTGGCGGGGCTGAACCCCGCGTTGCGCAAATCGTCGGCCCAAAGGCGGCGGTCCAGTTCAGCAAGGATGCAGGTGGTTTTTCCTGGACCGGCGAGACCAGCGGCGTTCGCCACACCGTCCGGCTGGAGCTGCTTGCGAAGGAGGCGACCTGGTTCTGGCGCGTTTCACTTGAAAACCAGGGCAAGACGGCTGTACCGGCCGATCTCATCCTCGTACAGGATGTCGGCCTCGGCGACCGCGGCTTCCTGATGAACAGCGAGGCCTATGCCTCGCAGTATGTCGATCATCATATTGCCGTGCATCCGACCTTCGGCGCCGTCATCATGAACCGCCAGAACCTGAAGCAAGGCGGCGGACGCAGTCCCTGGTTGGCCCAGGGCTGCATCGACGGATCGGCAGCCTATGCGACCGATGCGATCCAGCTGGTTTTTCCGGCGGGCAGCAACGACGGTGAGATGGTTCCGGCTTTCGGCACCAGCCTGCCGAGCGAGCGCCGCCAGCATGAAGTCGCCTGCCCCACGATACAGTCGAAGACGCTGACGCTTGCGCCCGGCAAAGCCGTCTCCACTGCATTTTTCGCGCTGTTCCTTGCGGACCATCCAGAAGCATCCACCGATGCCGATCTTTCGCGTCTCGATGGGATCTCGCAAGCTGCGAAGACGCCCGTAACTGCAAGCACCGCCGAGACAGTTACTGTCCGCAGCCTCGTGCAGGACGCACCGCTGGCGCAGGCATCGTCGCTGGACGAGGCGGCGATTGGGCGGCTCTATCCGGCCCGGCAGCTGGAGGAGCGTGTCGATGGCCGGTTGCTTTCCTTCTTCGTCCCCGATGGCCTTCAGAACCGTCATATCGTCTTGCGCGACAAGGAACTGATCGTTGCGCGGCGGCACGGCTCGATCGTGCGCAGCGGCCACAACATGTTGCTCGACGACAAGACGCTGGCTGCGACCTGCTGGATGCAAGGCATCTTCGCGGCACAGCTGACGATCGGCAATACCTCATTCCACAAGCTGTTTTCCGTTTCGCGCGATCCCTACAATCTGACGCGCGCAAGCGGCCTGCGCATCCTCGTCGAGACAGCGCAGGGCTGGCAGCTGCTCGGCGTGCCGTCCGTCTTCGACATGGGCCTCAGCGATTGCCGCTGGATATACAAACTTGCAGACAGCACCATCACCGTGACGGCAATCGCTTCCGGAGACGATCCGGCGATGCAATGGACGGTCAATGTCGAGGGTAATCCTTGCCGCTTCCTGGTCTTCGGCCAACTGGTGCTTGGCGAGCGCGAATATGAGGCAAGCAGCCGCATCGAATTCGAGGCCGGACGGAAGAGCGTTACCTTCACGCCGGACCCGAACTGGCTCTGGGGCCAGCGTTACCCCGAGGCCTCCTACTCGCTGGTAACGTCGACGCCTGACGCGATCGAGGTCATCGGTGGCGACGAGCTTCTCTATACGGATGGCGTCGCTCGCAACGGTCCCTTCGTTGCACTCAGATCCCACGCGACGCGGACGCTGACCTTCGCAGTCACCGGCTCGATGACCGATGCCGGAGAAGCCAGAGATCTCGCCCAGCGCTATGCGGCCGGCGTGGACAGCAAAGCTATGCTGGAGCCAGCAATGCGCTTCTGGGACCATGTCACGCGCGGCTTCCAACTTACGGGCACAGGGGAGCATGCGGCTGCCCAGGCGACGATGGTCCCATGGCTTGCGCATGATGCCCTCGTGCATCTCACCGTGCCGCATGGTCTTGAGCAATATACGGGCGCTGCGTGGGGCACCCGCGATGTGTGCCAGGGACCGATCGAGTTCTTGCTGGCCTATGAACATGATGCCGAGGTCAAGGACATCCTGCGTACCACCTTTTCGGAGCAGTACCGCGACCGCGGAGATTGGCCGCAATGGTTCATGCTGGAGCCCTATGCCAACATCCGCGCAGGTGAAAGCCACGGCGATATCGTCGTCTGGCCGCTGAAGGCGCTTTGCGACTATCTCGAAGCGACGGACGATCTCGGCTTCCTCGACGAGGCCGTCTCATGGCGCGCCGACGACACCATGCAGAAAACGGATGAAACCGCCACCATCGCGGACCATATCGACAAACTGCTTGCGACGGTCCGCGACCGCTTCATTCCCGGCACATCGCTGATCCGATATGGCGAAGGCGACTGGAACGACTCCCTGCAGCCCGCCGACCCGCATCTGCGCGACTGGATGGTCAGCAGCTGGACAGTGTCGCTACTCTACGAGCAGGTTGTTCGCTACTCCGTCCTGATGGACCGGATCGGCAACGACCAACAGGCAAAGACGCTCGCCGAGACGGCGGCGGCGATGAAGCTGGATTTCAACCGCCACCTCATCCGCGACGGCATCGTTGCCGGCTATGGCCTGTTCGATCCGAGCCATGACGGCGTGGAGCTGCTGCTGCATCCGGAAGATCAGCGCACGGGCCTGAATTATTCCCTGATCTCGATGACACAGGCGATGATCGGCGGCCTGTTCACGCCGGAACAGCGACACAGCCATTTGAAGCTGATCGGGGAGCATCTGCTCTTCCCCGACGGCACCCGGCTCATGGAAAAGCCCGCCACCTATGCCGGCGGCCCGGAAACGCTATTCCGCCGCGCCGAATCCTCGTCCTTCTTCGGTCGCGAGATCGGCCTGATGTATGTCCACGCACATCTTCGCTATTGCGAGGCGCTTGTGATGGATGGCGACGCGGAAGAGGTCTGGAACGCGTTGGCGCTGGCCAATCCAATCGCCGTGACGGACCGTCTGCCGAATGCCTCGTTGCGCCAGCGCAATACCTATTTCAGCAGCAGCGACGCAGCCTTTCATGACCGCTACAAGGCATCAAGCGACTGGGATCGCGTCAAGAGCGGGACGATCGCCGTCGACGGCGGCTGGCGCACTTATTCGAGCGGGCCGGGACTGTTTACCAAGGGTCTCATTTCCAACGTCTTCGGCTTCAAGCGGCAATTCGGCGAGCGAATCCGTACCCCCTTGCTGCCCGCTTCGGCCGCCGTCTCCGAGATCAAGTTGGCGCTCGATCAATCCTGATCGAGTGCAGGCTAATTGAGGGGAAGGACATTCGATGGCAGGAAGCGGAAGGCTCTCTATAGACGTTCCGCTCGTGCGCAGTCTGGTGGCAAGGCAATTTCCGCAATGGGCCGACCTGCCCATACAGGCAGTCAAATGGAACGGATGGGATAACGCAACATTCCATCTCGGCGGCCGCATGAAGGTGCGGTTGCCAAGCGCTGAGCGTTATGTTCCCCAAGTCGAGAAGGAACATCTCTGGCTGCCGAAGCTGGCGCCATATCTGCCGCTTCCCATTCCTGTTCCTGTCGCCATCGGCATACCGGGCGAAGGCTATCCCTGGCCCTGGTCCATTTATGAATGGATAGACGGTGATACGGCTTGCCTCGAGCGCATCGGCAATCTCCCTGACTTCGCCGTCGACATCGCCCAATTCCTGACCGCTATTCAGAAGGTCGACGCGACAGACGGGCCGGCCGCGGGCCAGCAGAACTTCTTTCGCGGTGGACCGTTGAACGTCTACGATGCGGAAACCAGAGCGGCAATCGAAAGGTTGCGCGACGAAATCGATGTGAACGGAGCCGCAAGCGCTTGGGATGCCGCCCTGTCGGCGGAATGGCGAGGTAAGCCTGTATGGGTGCATGGAGACGTTAGCGTCGGCAATCTCCTTGTCAGGGATGGACGCCTGAGCGCCGTCATCGATTTTGGCAGCTCAGCGGTCGGCGATCCTGCCTGCGACCTGGCCATTACGTGGACATTTCTGAGAGGCCAGAGCCGTGAAGCCTTTCGTGCGGCCATGTCGGCGGATGATGCGACATGGGCGCGCGCTCGTGGCTGGGCCTTGTGGAAGGCTTTGATTACATATGCCAATGGTGGCAGGGCACATCCAGCGGAGATCAGCGCTCGCCGGATCATCGAAGAGATCGTGGCCGAGCATAGGCAGGCAGCCTGATGTTTCGCATCTCGCCTGCGCTATCTGCGATCGATATATCTACTGACTCGGAGGACAAAATGACGGACGATCACAACCATGACCACGATCACCACGCACCGATCGACTGGCGTGATAACGGCGTGAAAGTCATTCCCGGCAATTCGCTTGATCCGAATACCGCCCAGACGCCCGGCATGAACCGCGCAACCGCAATCAGCAACGCCCGGGCCGGTGCCGAGAAGATCTGGGCCGGCACGGTAACCATCCACGCCAATGCGAAGACCGGCGCACATCATCATGGCGATCTGGAAAGCATAATCTACGTCGTCAAGGGAAAGGCGCGGATGCGCTGGGGCGAAAGCCTGGAATATGTGGCTGAAGCCGGTCCCGGCGATTTCATCTATGTGCCGCCCTACGTCCCGCATCAGGAAATCAATGCCAGCCGCGACGAGACACTGGAATGCGTGCTGGTTCGCACCGGTCAGGAGCCCGTGGTCGTAAACCTCGATATAGATCCGGTCGAAAAACCGGAAGAGGTTTTATGGAAAGACCCTATCCATCGTTGAGACGGCCAGCGACATCCGCCCCGAGACGGCAGCAGGGCGGAAGGCACATGTCGCCAGTTCCAACCATACTGCCGAACGAATCTAGTGCGAAGAAGCAACCGTTGTCCTGACCGCCTGCACCGCGCCGACGGGCAGAGTGACGGTGTGGTGAGAGACCCCATCCGCTCTTTCGGGGCGACCGGCTCTTGCGGCATGAAGCTCCTCGTCGACGACAGCTCGCATTCCCTCCTTGAACCGCTCCTGGTTGAAGTGCGTAGCATGCAAGCGAATTCGCTGGGGCCGGAAGACGGCCTCCTTTTCCTCGAACTCCTGAACTGCCGTCATCAGCGCATCGACAGATTGCTCGTAGAATAGCACACCGCTCAGATCGGGAACGACGGTTTCCAATGCCCCGCCCTGTCCGAATGCGATGACCGGCTTGCCGCTTGCCATCGCCTCGACCGGCACCATTCCGAAATCCTCCTCACCCGGAAAGATGAGAGCGCGGCAACGCGCAAGCGCGTCCTGTAGGACAGGAAACGGCGCCCTTCCCCAGAACTGAATTGTCGGTCCGGCCATCTGCTTGAGGCGGTCGATATCCTTGCCCTCGCCGATGACGACGAGGTTGCGATTTAATTTGGTGAACGCGGCCACGGCAAGATCGATGCGCTTATAGGGAACGATCTGCCCGGCGCAGAGATAGAAATCATCCGATTCATTGGACAGCTTGAAATCGCCGACGGCAACGGGTGGATAGATGACCGTTGCAGAGCGACGGTAGTATTTCTGGATGCGCGCAGCGACATGATAGGAATTCGCAACGAACCGATCCACACGCATGCTGGTGCTGACGTCCCATGACCGAAGCATGGGCGCAACAATCGGCAGCATCATGCGCGGCAGATGCCCGGCATTGGCGCGATATGTCTGGTAGTGATCCCAGAGATAACGCATCGGCGAGTGGCAGTAGCATATATGCGGCGCGTGCGGCGGCGGAATGATCCCTTTCGCCGGGCCGGATTCGCTCGATATTATCAGGTCGTAACCGCTGAGATCGAAGCTTTCCAAAGCAAAGGGCATCAAGGGGAGCAGCGATTGATAATTGCGCACTGCACCCGGGATATGTTGAAGGAAGGAGGTCTTTACGTTGCGGCTTCTGATCTTTTCGGAGACGCGCTCCTTGTCATAGACGAGCGTGAAGATGTCGGCCTCGGGATAGAGGTCGCAGAGGGCTTCTATGACTTTTTCTCCGCCCCGCATCGAGACGAGCCAGTAGTGAACGATCGCCACGCGCATGCTCGATTCTCCATTGAAGTTATCGCTTAGAAACAAAATGCAGAAGCCGTTTGACCAAGACCCATTTGCTCATGCTTCCAAGATCGAGGCGCATGCCTCTCCCTCAGGAATGCATTGCAGAGGTCTCGACGTCTTCCCTTCCCCATTCAAACTGCTTCGCGTGGGAGGACGGTCCGGCGACTGCCTCCAAGAGCTGTGAAACGCCTTCCCATGTCTCCCAAAGCACCTGCTTGCGCCTCTTCTCGCAAATGCCTTCCGCGGCGGTGCGGCAAGCAAGCTCGACCGCTGATTGCGCCGTCGTTTTCTCCAGGTCGCAAAGCCAATTTTCTCGACTGACCGACATCAAGAAGAAACGCAATTTTCGGTCCCAGGAGAGACCAAGTGCCGGTACGCCGTAGGAATATGCTGCAATTATCGCGTGCAGCCTGTGGGCTATAAGAACATCAAGGCCGGAAATGACCGCGCAGAGCTCCTTCGGCGTACGCGGCTGCTGAAACGTGACAGCGGCCCCGCCAGCGGCAGCCAGGTAGGGCCGCAACTGCTCCAGGTAAGACACATCCTCCGGGCTGCCATTCGTAAAGACAACGGTCTGGAACCCCTTGGAGACGAATGACCGCACGAGCTCGATATACCAATCTCTCAGATAGGCCGGATCCGGCGCGGAGTTGGTGTGGTATCGGATAGCAAGATGGCTTGTCACGCCGATGCCCGCCACAGGCGACCGTCGCTCGCTGCTCTGGGACGAGCGTGGAAAGAAATCCGACGCCAGCAGGCCGGGATCGCGCACGATCCGAGCCTCGATACCAAGAGATTCGCCGAATCTCTGATCCCACAATACCTTGGACTGGTGATCCCGCATGAAGACCTTGCGCAGGAGGCTGCTTGAAAATGCCTCCCTCAACATGCTCGTGCCCTGCGATGTCCACCCCAGAGTAACGCCAGTGGCATATATGACGAATGGCAGTGACAACCGTTCCAGTTCCGCTACGGCGAAGGTGAGCTTTGTCGGGAAGTTGAGATCCAGATCCGATATGAGATTGCCGCCCCCGATCGCGGCGCCCGTTGCGCCCTTGAGGCCATCGGCATAGTGGGGACGCCACTTTCGCCGGGCCTGCGCTGCAAGCAGAGGGCGGATGATCCGATGGCGCAATGTTTTCGGCATGCGGTCGAGCGCCAGCAGGATCTGCGCGCGACCTGCGGATGCCTCGCCATAGCGCTTGCGTCCGGCGAGGTCGACCGACCAGGTATCATTGCCGGCACCCAGCGCAATAGCTGCTCTTTCCAGGCATTCCGCGATGAGGCCGTCGCCGAGATTGGGACTATACTTCACATTCAGGAGCCTGAGGCGTGGCTCGTCGGTACCCCGCGCATATCGCAACCCGGCAATATCAGTCTGAACAGCCCAGGTGTCTTCCTTGCGGCCGGTGACCGATGGCAGATTGGAAACAGACGCCAAACCGGGATTGTCAGTCATGCCGGATCCTTCTGCTCTAGCAAGTTCTGATAGTGCCCGATAAGTCCATCCCGCCATTCGGTTGGGGTCGTGGCGGGTCGCACGACTGCTTCAAAGGCCCTGATGCTCATTGCCCGGATCTCCTCGCGAGGCATGTAGGCAACGCGCCGTAGCGTTGCCTGGAATGCCTCCGAATTGGTCGTATCGCAGCCTATCGCGACACCGGCTGAGACCATTTCGTCCGCCAGATATGCCTTGTCGGATAAAATGACCGGAATTCCGCTGAGCGACGCCTCCAGCGCCACGAGACCGAAAGGCTCCGGATACCGTGTCGGCAAGATAACCGCCCTCGCCTTTCGGATACGGGCGGCGATTTCCTGGTGCGTGTGCCAACCGAGGAGACGGATGGACGGGCCGTATTTAGCAAGGTTTTTTGCCAACGGCCCATTTCCGATGACATTCAACCTGATGCCTGCTCCAACCGCGGCAGCAGCGACATCCTCGATTCCCTTTTCCGTGTCGAGCCGGCCGACGAAGAAGAATTCCGAATTCTCTTCGGCGCGAACCCGCTCCTTGGTGAAGGGAACGACCGGATTGCGCAGGGTATGAAGCGAAGCTTCGGGAAACCCCGAACGCTCGAAGAGCGGCGCCATTTTTTCGTGGATCAGAATGATATTGCTAAAAGGCGCTTTCCCATTCGACAGCAGAGCGTGCAATCTCGACGAACGGGCCGCCCTCCACAACTTTTGGGCGTAATTGCGCTTATCGCACTGGGTCGTGATGCACTTGAGGCTCAGTGGCTCCAGATCGCATAGCTTCTGGGAAGGATAATCGTAGAAAGCGCCATTTGGGCAGGCCAGGAAAAAATCATGCGCGTGGATAACGGTTCGAGCCGCCACCCGCGACAGCGCGACGAAAATTGCCGGCGACAATATCTTTGCCCAACCGTGAACGTGATAGATCGTGCGCGGCGTATCATGTGCCTCGATCCACCGGGCAACCATCGCCTTGGCAGCGGCATTGTGAATGCCTTTCACAATGCTCGAGCCCGGATCTGCCGTCAGAATGGATTCACCGCCGAGCGCCACCACCTCGACGGCCGGACCGGCCAATTGTGGATCGCCCTCGTCGCCGCAGATATACGTGATCGGAATGCCGAGTTGCCTAAACAGCCGCAGTGAAAGCAGCGCCAGGCCGCTGCAGCCGCCATTCGTTGCCGAAAAGTCGTTGATAATGACGACCCGGTCGATATCAGCCACGCGAACTGCCGCTTGAGCACCGTCCGCACCAACCTCATCGTCGATAACGCCGTGAAAATTGGTATGCATCATGGAAGGACGGGCGGCTTCGCCGGTGCGGCGATATTCACGCTGTACGACCATGGGCAACACTGGTTGTGACATCGGGCGATCCGTGGCTATCAGGAAGATGTTCGACTTGGAATACTCCGCCCGGCGAACCAGGCTGAGGAATCGTCCGATACTGAAAAGCCACCGGTGTCGTGCTTCGGCACGATGGCTTTCCTGTAGATGCTGACTACGTGCTGGCGCGGCTTTGCCATCTCCAGCCGGATCAACAGACCGCGTAAGCGTGCAATGCGCGTGGGTTTGTGATCGTGATTGCGCCGGGCGCCAGATCGACTATCCGACTACGCTCCCACTCTCTCAGACACCTGTTCACCTTTTCGCGCGACGCCGGCAACATGGACGCCAGTTCGTGCTGCGACAGGTTGATCGTCCTCGTCATGCATTCGGGACCGTATGATGCCTCACCGGTGCCGTACTGCGTCTCGCCGGCCGATAAGCGGAGCAGCGTATTGGCGAGGCGAGATGAAACACTCAGCTTCGCAAGATTGATGAGCCGGTCTTCCAGTTCAGTTACCCGGCGTACCACATAATATAAAAGACTTGCGCACAGGCTCGGGTCCGTCTCGACCGCATCGCGAATGAGCTTTCCATCTAGCGACCAGATTTCGCAGGAGGTCAAAGCGTGGACCTGGAAAAGCGGCTTCGTGCGCCGCAGGACATCGATCTCGCCAAATATGCTGCCGGGCATCAGCGTGTCGACCACGAATTCCCGCCCATCGAGGAGGTATGTTAGCACCTTCACGGCACCACTTTGCATAAACAGGATATGGTTCGAAGGTTCGTCCCGCTGGGAGATTAACGCGCCTTTTTCATAGCAGCGGACAGTTCGCGTCTTGAGCAGCCTCTCCGTCAAATCAGAGCCTATTACAGAAAAGAATCCACATTGACTTATACGGAGCCGATCCTGGGTGCTCTGAACATCATCCTGCATAACAATCTCCTCAACATATTGCGGAGTCACAAACGCCTAAGTTGCAGACTCTGAAGTTCAACGGGATAAATTTGGCATGACGGTTGGCACAACCCCGTAGAAGATAAAGGTGAATCTTGCCGTTGACTATGACCTTGGTCACAGACAGGGGAAGTGGAATGACGTTATGTATGGGGTGACCGATAGTAAGTGTGTAGAAAATAGGAGGTTTCGCGTGAGAAGAAATCTTCGAGAGCCTTCCGTATCCAAGCCCTCCGAGGGATATATTACGAGCAAAATAACAGGCAAAGGTATGATGAATACTTCCTTTGCGGTAGGTGGGCTATTCAAAAGGACTATGGATGTCTTTCTTGCATCTTTAGCATTATTTTTTATCCTGCCAATTCTCATCATGGTTGCACTCATCGTCAAGCTTCAGGACGGCGGCCCAATCTTATTCGTGCACCAGCGAATAGGCTTTCAAGGTCGCATGTTCGGATGCCTCAAATTCCGGACCATGTGCTGCAACGCCGAGGCCCGTCTTGATCAATATCTGCACGCAAATCCGCAAGCCGCTCTTGAATGGAAAACGACGCAGAAGCTGAAGACAGACCCGCGCGTGACGGTGGCGGGCAGCGTTCTGCGCCGCCTAAGCTTTGATGAGCTGCCGCAGCTGATCAATGTCATCAAAGGTGAAATGAGCCTCGTCGGCCCACGCCCCATAACAGCCGACGAATTGCGCAGGTATGGCCGCGACGCGGTCTATTATCTGGCTGTCAGGCCCGGTCTGACAGGAGCTTGGCAGGTGAGCGGCCGAAACGACGTCTCCTATGAGGAGCGCGTCCGGCTGGATACCGACTATTGCAAGACCTGGTCCGGAGCGAAGGACATGAACATCATGCTTCGCACCTTGCCGGTTCTCTTTTTCAGACGTGGTTCCTATTGAGATGGTTGGGCCCGTTAGGGCCCCGCCGACGCAGTCTTCATTTGAATTCTCACGACAGGTCAGGACATGAGTGTTGAGCCGATCGGAATAATTGTCGCCATACTTGGAATAGCTACGATTTTCCTCGGCCTGAACTTAGGCGCCTATGTACTTTGCCTCAGTGCGCTTCTCGGTTCCGCCGCCGCTCTGCTTATGCCGGGGCTAGGCGGCACCAGTATTCAGCCGTTTCACTTCGTTCTGCTGTTTCTCGCCTTCGCGGTCGCGTTGCGGCCAAGGACGCTGTCGGCGTCCTTTTCCTCTCTTTCCTATCCGGGGCCGGGCTTCTGGTACACGCTTTTCATCATCTACGGCGTTCTGACGGCCTTCTTTCTTCCGCGAATCTTCACCGGCGTGACCCTCGTCTATTCGTTGGCACGTGGCGAAGGCATGCACGGCATTGTCGTGAACCCGCTGACACCGAATGCGAGCAATCTGACCCAGGCCGTTTACATGCTGGGCGGGCTTGCCTGTTTTGCGATCGTCGCCGGCATCAGCCGGCTGGGCGGCCTTGTCATTTTCGCGCGGGCGCTGATCGTCGCGGGCGGCGTTTGCATATTTTTCGCAATCGCCGACATGGCCACTTACGTGACCGGCACCAGCTTTCTCCTCTCGCCGATCCGCAACGCCAATTATCGCATGCTGGACGACGGCGATGTCGAGGGCTTCAAGCGCATTGTCGGCTCGTACACCGAGGCGGGCGCCTTTGGCTATGCGGCGCTGGCGCTGTTTTCTTTCCTCCTCATTCTCAAGCTCGAGGGCTTTCAAGCCCGCTTTCTTGGGACGATCACCGCGGCACTAGCGGTATCTCTCGTCCTGTGCACCTCGACGACTGCCTATCTGGCGACCGGGCTGACAGGGCTGATCGTGCTTGCCTTTTGCATTAGCCGCGTCTTGCAACGCAAAGCCAGCTACCGACACCTGACCTATATTGCAGCATGCCTCCTTGCCTTACCTCTGCTCGTCATGGCCGTGATGCTGATCCCCTCCGTCTCCGAGAGCGTCAGCAACCTCATCCACGCCACGATGACCACGAAGCTGGAATCACAATCCGGCGAGGAGAGGATGCGGTGGAACCAGCAGGCGATCGCGTCCTTCTTCGATACCAGCGGAATGGGTGCGGGGCTTGGCAGCATCAGGACATCAAGCTTTCTCATTGCCCTGCTCGCCAATGTCGGCATTCCCGGGACAGTGATCTGCCTATTTTTCTTCCTCAGCCTCATCCGCTTCGTCCTCCAGCGTGACCAGAAGGAAGGACCGGACGGCATAATAGGCCTTGCCGCTCTCCTTTCCTGCATCTCCCAATTCGTCGCCGCGTCCATAGCCGCCGGCGCGATCGATCTTGGGCCGCTCTTCGGCATTACCGCCGGCCTTGCGGCCGGCTACGGCCTCGGCCCCGTTTCAAGCCTGGCACATGGCGGTCGTGATGACCGGCGTCGGCACGGCCTTCCCTGGCCTCCGCCCAATCCCGTGCTTCAATCCTCCATTGCGGCAACCATCGAAGCACCTTCTGGCCTTCCGCCCCGAACCCGGGAGGTGAGCCGTGTATAATCAGCCCATTACCCTTGCCTATCCGACATCGACGGAAACCGTTCGCGAGAAGCCGCTTCAGATCAGCCGGCTCATTCGCTTCCTGTTCGACAACTGGATGCTTATTGCGGGCTGCACCGTATTCTTCTCGCTGATAATGCTGCTCTACGTCATCATCACGCCCGCCACTTACGTCGCAAGCGTGCAGCTTCTTTTCAGCCCGCAAACCGTACAGGCTGAGGGCTCTCAACGACCCTCGCTCGATGAGGCACTCGTCGAAGGCGAGTTGGAAATCGTAAAATCCAGCGATGTCCTGCGAGGCGTCATCCGGGAAATGAACTTGGATGAAGACCCGGAATTCACGGCCCGCCGCGCTTCGGTTTCAAGTGGGTTGCGCTCCCTTGCCTCTGCCATATCCTCTGGCGGTACGCCGGAGGTGAAGGTTGAGAAGACAGGTTTCAACCTCGACGATCCCACCGAAAACTACATCATTTCCGCTCTTCGGGGCCAACTCTGGGTGCGCCAGGTAGGCCAGTCGAATGTGATGGAGATAACTGCAAGCTCCATCGACCCCAAGAAGTCGGCCCAGCTCGCAAATGCGATCGCTGAACAGTATATCGCCCATGACGTGCTGATGAAATCGCAGTCCGCCCAGCAGGCGAGCGAATGGCTGGAGCAACGCGTCGCGACCCTTAGAGAGGAAGTGTTCACCGCCGACCGTGCGGTGGTCCAGTTCCAATCCTCGGGTAATCCCGGTGACCAATTCAAGCTGTCCGAGCTCAAAAGCGTCGCGGACACCTACCGGCGCCTTTACGAGACCTATCTTCTGAATTGGACGGAAGCCAAGCAGAAGATTTCCTATCCTGTATCCGACGCGATGTTTGTCTCGCGCGCGATCGTGCCGGTGTCCAAGAGCCAGCCGAAGCGTGTTCTTCTGATGGCATTTGCTGTCGTCCTTGGCCTCAGCACCGGCCTGATCGTTGCCATCATCCGACACTTTGCGAGCCGCGTCGTCACATCGATGGATCGCATCACGGTTGAGACCGCAGTGCCCTGCATCGGCGCGGTAGCGCTGGCGGGAGGCAAACCCAACCAGAACGGCCCCATATTGAGCCTGCCGCGCGTTCAGGGACTAGGCCAGGAAAATGCCGCCTGGAACCGCGGCTTCAACCGCGACCTGCGCAATCTCAAAGCGACCGTCACGGGAATGCGTCGCAGCCGCAAAGCCAATCTGATCGGCGTCGTCGGCGTGGATTCCAAGGCCGGCGCAACGACGATCGCCTACAATCTCGCAATTCTTGCCTCCTCCTCGGGCTCGAAGACGCTGCTGATCGACGCGAGCGCAGCCAACCCGACGCTGAGCAGAACCTTCACGGCGGAGCAGTCGATCGGCCTGATGGAAATGCTGGACGACCGGCAGGCCTACATCGATTTCATGAGCCGGGTGGAAAGACGGCTTACGATACTTCCCGTCGGCGCGTTTCAGGATGTGACGCCGGGCGAACGGATCGGCTCCGAACGCATCGCCTTCAGCTTCGCCGACCTGAAGGATCGCTTCGATCTCATCCTCGTTGACCTTCCCTCCATGCCGGGCTCGTCCGATGCCAAGGCGGTCGCGCCGCATCTCGACGGCTCGATTATCGTGGTCCGCAGCGGCCAGACACCATTCGATGCGCTCGATCGCGCTGTTGACGCTCTTCGCGAAGTCAACGCCGAACTCCTGGGTATCGTCCTGAATGCAACTTCGTCCAGAAAGACAGGAAGGCGGTAATATGAATATCGAGCTCATTCGCAGACATCCCCAACTCAAGGATCGCCTTCGCAAGACATTGCATTCCATCGGTTATGAGACCGATGATTGGGTTCGCGTCATGCTCTATCGCGACGCCTTTGCCTTCATTCGCAAACTTGGTCCCGAAAATCTCGATGTCATGGAAGTATCGGGCGGCGTCCAATGGCAGCGCCAGTTCACATTCAAATCCTATCTGGCAACCGAATATCCCGGCTTCGACATCTGCAGCGAAACTCTTCCAGACCGTTTCGACCTCATCATCGCCGACCAGGTCTTCGAGCATCTGAAATGGCCGATGCGGGCTGCGCGCAATGTCTACGAGATGCTGCGGCCAGGCGGATATTTTATCATCGCGACACCCTTCCTGCTTCGGGTGCACGCATCGCCGATCGACTGCAACCGCTGGACCGAAACCGGTCTCTCCTGCCTCCTGCAGGAAGCCGGATTTCCCGAGGATGCGATCACGACGAAATCCTGGGGCAACCGCAGCTGCGTTCAAGCAAATTTCAAGCGCTGGCCGAAGGGCGGCTTCCTGGGATCCATGAAAAACGAGCCGGACTTTCCTGTGATGGTGTGGGCCTTCGCACGAAAACCTGCATGAACCGACGGAGTAACAACGAGTATGGGTGCTGAGTTCATATCTGACCAGGTTCTGCGATCGGCTGCAAAACAGATGCGGATCGGGATCGCAATAGCGACGGCAGGTCGCGCTGACGTCCTGCTGCAAACCATAGCTTTCATCGGACAACAGACGCGCGCACCGGACGCTATCTTCGTATGCGCGCCGAGCGAAGCCGATATAGCCGGGCTACGATCGGCATATCCGAAAATCAGCTGCCTTCTTGCGCCGAAGGGGCTGCCCCATCAGCGCAATCGCCTGATGGACGCCGCCAGCGCTATCGACGTCCTCCTTTTCCTCGATGATGACTTCATCATGGCGCCAGACTATCTCGCGGAAATGGAAGCTATTTTCCGCGAGCATTCCGAGGTCGTGATGACAACGGGACGCGTCGTGGCGGACGGCGTCACGGGAGCCGGCTTATCAGCTGACGAAGCCGAGGAACGACTTGCGGCGGCCGGCGCTCCGCGACCCGTTCCCCTGTCGGTTGTCTATAACGGCTACGGCTGCAACATGGCCGTCCGCATGGCGGTCGTCCGGACGCAGCGGCTGCGTTTCGATGAGGAACTGCCTCTCTATGCCTGGCTAGAAGATGTCGATTTCAGCCGCAGCATGGCGCCCTTTGGCTGGATCGTTCGCGTCGAGCGCGCACGCGGGGTGCACCTCGGCGTAAAATCCGGCCGGCAACCCGGCGCTCGCCTGGGATATTCGCAGATTGCCAATCCCTGCTACCTGATCGCAAAGGGAACATGCTCCTGGAAAATGGGCCTCCTGCAAATGGCAAGGAATCTCGCGGCCAACATCTACGGCACGTTGAGACAGGAGAAAGCGATAGATCGCAGAGGACGTCTGCGCGGCAACGCAATGGCCGTGATGGACCTCGTGCTGCAACGCATGACGCCGGCGCGCGCTTTGCAGCAGCAATGACCACATCGTCTATTCGAAGAATACGCTTGCACGGAAAATTTCATCCACCGCGGCTTTAACGGAGGAAATCAGATGCGTCATGCGACATGGAATGCGATCGAGGCAAATCCCTTTGCCATGCGGATCTATCAATCCTACCGACGGCTTCCGGAAGAAGTCCGGGCGCCCACCCGCTGGGTGGTGACGCCCCGCTGGCAAGCGGCCTGCGCAATCGTCAGGCGGACTGCAGGCAACGAGGTGCTTTCAGGACCGTTTCGCGGCATGAAACTCCACCTCAGCCCGCTTTCGAAGCGGCAGCTCCTAGGATATCTGCTCGGGACACAGGAACTGGAGCTGTTTCCCATCATCGAGGACATCGTCAGCCGGCCCTACAGCACCGTCATCAACATCGGCGTTGCCGACGGCTACTATGCGATCGGTCTGGCACGGCGCATGCCCTCTACGCCTGTCATCGGCTTCGAAGGCCTCCCGGAACATCATGAGCCATTCTGGCAAACCGCCCGTGCAAACGGCGTCGCCGATAGAATTACTCTCAGGGGGTTCTGCACGGCGCCGGACCTGCGCGATGCGTTGGATAGAGCTGGGCCCCGCCCCTTCATCCTTTGTGATATCGAAGGCGGCGAAAAGGAATTGCTCGACAATTCCGCCATTCCAGAACTCAACAGGGCCGATATCCTCGTCGAAACCCATGACGGCCTCGTTCGGGGATGCACCGAGCGCCTGGTCCAGCGTTTCAGTGCGACCCACGACATAAAGTCTGTCTACGCGCGCCCACGCACGATGGCTGACTTCCCCGCCAGGGAACTGCCTTTCCTGGCAAGATGGATGTCGGGCACGGCAGTCGAACTCATGAACGAGCGGCGCACAGGTGTTCAGGAATGGCTGTTCATGACACCCCGGCGGACCGGGGAGACGGACAAGCAATAGGAGGATGGCCCCCATGCGCATCCTTCTTGCCAGCGGAACCCCGCACTTGCCGCAACTTATCGGCGGCCTCGAGATCAACACGCATCACCTCGCGCTCGAACTTAACGAGCGCGGATGCAGCACGGGCGTACTCTCGAAACTCTCGCTCCGGGATTCTTTCGGCGCGATGCGTTTTGCCGCGAGTTGTGCGCAATTCAAGAATGTGGTCGTCGATCGGTCGCTGGGCTATGAGGTCTATCGTTGTCTGAGACCATGGAAGGATTTGCGCGGTCTCGTCTTGCCGCAAGTCGTGGTGATCCAGAACGGAAACATGGTGCAGATGGGCCGCGCCTTTCGAGAGAAAGGCATAGCCAGTATCGCCTATCTGCACGGACTGGAATTCGACGGAGAGTCGGGTAATTGGCCTGATAAGGCAGAGGATCTGCCATTCTCAGCCTATATCGGCAATTCACTTTTCACCGCGGCCAGGTTCAAGGCACGTTACGGCATCGATACCGCGGTCATTCCCCCCATATTTCGGCCGGATGTCTACCGGACCTATGGCGAGGGGCGGCACGTCACCTTCATCAATCCTATCCAGGCAAAGGGGCTGGACATTGCGCTCGCCGTTGCAACGCTCTGCCCTGATATCCCCTTCCTCTTTGTTCGCGCCTGGCCGCTCTCCAAGAAGGAGGAGGCAGAGCTTCAGCGGCGTCTGGCAATGCTTGCGAATGTCCGGCTGGTTGATCGCACAACGGACATGGCAAGCATCTACAAACAGACTAGAATTCTCTTCGTTCCTACCCAGTGGCAGGAGACATGGGGAAGGGTCGTCAGCGAAGCCCATTTCAGCGGCATTCCAGTGCTGTCCAGCGACCTCGGAGGTCTATCCGAATCCGTCGGCCCCGGCGGCATTCTCGTCAACGCCGACGCATCGCCGATCATCTGGGCGGAGCATCTACGCCTCCTATGGAACGACCCAACCGTCTATCAGGAAAAACGTGAAGCCGCTTTCGCCTATGCCGATCGACCGGAGATCATGGTCGATCGCCAGATGGAGCAATTTGTCGACATTACAGAGCGGGTCGCGGCATGAGACTTCAATACAGCCATCCCGCACCCGGTTTCAGTGCGCCAGTTGCCGGTTGCTCCTTAAGTGCCGGGGAAGGCCCAGGAGCGAACGTAGTCGACTTCCATGACCGATGGGCTCGGCGCCTTGTCGATTGGCCATCCGCCGCCCAATCCGAGATCGACGAGGACAGTGAAGGGAACATCGAGTTCACGCGGCGTCGCGATTGCCCAAATTTGCTTGCGATCGAGGTAGAACCGAATTCTATCCGGCTGGACGGCAACGCCGTAAGTATGAAAGTCGGTGGTCAGGCTTCCGCTCGGCACCGCGACGCGTTGATGAAAGCTCTGGCTGAGCGAGGGGGTCTTGTGATCCCAAATGTGCAACGACGCCACGTACTGTCCCGGAAACTGGCCGTAGTACTCGACGACATCAAGTTCGATCCCCTTCTTTTCTGTATTGCTGACCAGCCAGAAGGCGGGCCACATGCCGTCGCCCGCAGGAAAGCGGGCACGCATTTCGAAATAACCGTATTTCTGCTTGAACCCATTTCCCTTCTGATCGGTCGAGGACAGCAGCCCGGAGCGCCACTTTCCGTCGTCGCCCTTTCGTGCTTCGATCCGGAGCATCCCGTCGCGGGTGGTGAAGGGGAAATCCGGGCCAGGGTCGGTAAAGCGCGCATCGCCGAAGTCACCGTTCCAGGGGGTGTGCGCAATCCATCGCGTTCCCGGTCCCCATGCGGATACATCAAGCTTATCGAAGTTTTCGTCAAAAGTCGGGGTCAGGGAAGTCGGATCGATGGGCGCCGATTGCGCAGTCGCCGGACTGTCCGGTCCGGTTACGATCAAATTGACGCCAATGTATATAACCAAGGCTGCGATCGCACTCTTTACAAGAACCGACCTCATTTTCAATCCCCGCTCACTGCGTCCATGCATTCATCCGCATCGTATAACAGATCACATGATATATCCATCATATTATTCGAGAAATCTAAGAAAAAAAGAAAGTATTGAGGACGAATATGCTGGCTATATTTGCAAAAAGATCGATGTACTCGGCCATATCTGGCTTTGCAACTGTTTTTGCTACTTTCATTAGCGGAATCATTGCCGCCAACCTGCTCGGTGTCGAAGGAACCGGTCTCGTCGCATTCGCCGTTTGGCTGGCGCTCATAGCGTCACAGGTTGTCGATGGCGGGACGTCGCTGTGCGTCGGCCGCTTTACGGCAGATCTGCATGGTCAGGGAGATAAGGCCGCCGCCTATTCGCTTTCCGGCAGGCTCGCCCGTCGTCTCCTGCTCTACAATGCCATGGGTATCGCGGCATTCGCTGTGTTCTACTTTGCAGATCCAGGGACGGCGACAGATTCCCTTCGTCGGCTCTTTGGCGAAACGGATGGCGATGCCGCGACCAATCTCGTTTTCTTTGTCGCGCTGCTGACCTTCACACAGTCCTTTGCGACATTCGGAATGGCGCATTATCGAGGCTCGCAGGATTTTGTAACGCTCGCGGCTGTGTCGTTCGTCTCGATGGTCGCTCAAATCGTCTGCGTCTATCTCGGCGCTTTCTTGTTCCATGTTCCAGGCGCGATTGCGGGCTATATCGCTGGGCAGATCTTGCTCACGGTCGCTGGCGCTAAGCTGATGACGCGAAACGGCACGGTGACGGCCGAGCTCATCAGCGAAACCCGCACATACGGGCGTTATTCCTGGGCAGCCAATCTCTGCAATACCTTCGTCTGGTCGAGGATCGAGATCCTCTTCCTTCAGAGCTTCTGGGGCTATCGCGAGGTCGGCTTGTTCAGCGTCGCATTGGCACTGTCGGCGATAGCGTCGCAGGGCCCGCTCCTCCTGACGGGCGCTTTTCTTCCGATGCTCGCGGAGAAGCATGGGCAGAAGGACAGGCAAGGTCTTCAGATGGCTTTCGCCAGCGGTACGCGTTTCCTGGCCATAGCAGCTTTCCCTGCCTGCTTCGGAATGGCGGCCATTGTTCCAACCCTCGTCCAGCTCCTCTATGGACCATCTTTTGCACCGGCAATTCCCGCCGCCACGATCATCGCGACGGCAGCAGCCTTCTCGATAACAACAGTCATCGGCACACATCTGGTGAATGCGCTTGCCCGCAGCGACGTCATATTCGTTACCTCGCTCATCGGCGCTGCGCTGTCGATCGCCGGAGGCTTTCTTCTCATCCCGCATTATGGGTTGCTCGGTGCTGCCATATCTCGAACGGCAACACAGCTCGCGATGATCGGCATAGGGCTCTGGTTCATCACCACCCGACTGCGTTTCTCCTATCCCTTTGCGGCACTTCTGCGCATCCTTCTGGCGGCCTTGGTCGCCTCGCTGGCAGCCTTCGTGGTCGTCACGCTTGTTCCGGGATTTCATGGCCTGGTCTTGGCCATCCTGGGCGCTGCCTTCGTGTACGCACTGTGCCTGCGTTTCTTCGGCGCCGTCGACCCGCAGGACATTGCGGTGGCACATCGGCTGATCGCGGCATTGCCTCCGCGCTTTGCCGCAATGGCAAATATCCTCCTGTCCTTTATCGACCCGAGCTCCGCGCCGGGCCGAATTGTAACGCCACGACCATAGGTGAGACGATGAGTACGCATTTCTCCGCTACCAAGTTCGCAACGCCCGATATGGCGAGGACGCCGACGCCTTCCGCCCTCAGCAAACGGTCCCTCTGGAACGCGATGCTTGGCCTCATCGTCTTCGCCGGTCTAACGGCAGGCGCGGGACAAGCCCTGGCTGACAGCTACCAGCTGGTGACGCAGGACAAGATCAAGCTGCGGGTCGTTGAATGGCGCTCCGGTGAGGGGGATTACAAGAGCTGGGAGGCTCTGGACGGCGAGTACGTCGTCAACCAGTCCGGGTCGGTCTCAATTCCGCTCGTCGGCGAAGTGCCGGCGACCGGCCTGACGACGGAAAGTCTCGCGGCGAAAATCGCCTATGCCCTCCAGCAGCGCGCCGGTCTGGCAAACAAGCCGTTCATTTCAGTCGAAATCTCACAATATGGTCCCATCTACCTGCTTGGCGCAGTCCATTCGCCAGGCCAGTATCCCTACAATCCCGATCTGACCGTCATGAAGGCGATCAGCCTGGCGGGTGGCTTTGAAAAGGACGGCGAAGGCCGTAGCGCACAAATCAATCGCGACCGCATCCAGGCAACCGGCACGCTGGGCGATGCCGAACTGGACTACAATACCCTGCTGATGCGGGAAGCCCGGCTGCGCGCAGAGATGGCCGGAAAGGATAATTTCGATACCCCGACGGCTCTGACGAAGACCGATGGCGCCGAAAACCTTCATGCGGAAGAACTCAACCTCATGAAGTTTCGCCGGGTCGAGCTCGACAGCAAAATTGCCTCTGCCGAGGATCTCGGCAAGCTCTATTCCAACAGCATCGATACCCTGCAAAGCAAGATTCAGTCCCAGGAGCACCAGGTGTCGCTGTTCGAGAAGCAACTGGCGACTGTGGCTACGCTGGTGGACAAGGGTCTGACGGTGAGTTCGCGCCAATTCGAACTCGACCAGGCTCACTCCGATGCGGAAAGCAAGCTGCTCGATCTGGAATTTCAGCTGGTCCAGTCCCGCCAATCCCTCGCGGAAAACAAGCGGGACGCGGCCACTGTCGTCAATTCCATGAACTCACAGATTCAGGACGAACTCAGCACGACCCTCCGCGAGATCGCGAAGTCTGATTTGCAGATGCGCGTCTCCCAGGCTCTGCTCAACCAGACCAATCAGGAGAGCCAGCAACAATCGAGCGCGCTGGACAATGACGCCAACAGCCCGCCGAAAATCATGATCGCGCGACAGAACGACAAGGGCGAGACCGAACGGTTCGAAGCCACGCCCGACACACCCATCAAACCGCGGGACCTGATCGAGGTGAATGTCGAGGGATCGTTTTAGATATCAGGCGGCTAACGCCATCTGAATGCCTTGAGTGCGGTCGAGATGAATTAGGTACACCAAGGCTTATGCGAACCTGACGGCTGCGCCAAACCTTCGCTGACCATCTGCATGCCGATCGAGCGGCCTTGCCGGTAGATCGTTCTGAATTTGAGCCCGTCCTTGTCGACTTCGGAAGAGCCTGCCTGCAGAGTGAAGGCTCCGTCATTCAGCAACGCGAGCAATCTTAGCTTTGCAGCCGTTCCCCTGTTCTTAGCCTCTGGACATGCCGGCGGGTTTATCTCGGGCGTGTCGATATCGGCAATGCGGATCTTTACGCCGCGCACCCAGAACGTGTCGCCATCGACCACGCAGTTGAAATGCGGGCCATCGCCGCAAAAGCCGAAGCTTTCGGATGCCGTCGCAGGGGCCGGTGTCGGCGAGGGCCTGGGGACAGAAACCGGCACGACAGGGATGGAGGCTGACGGGATAGGCGCCGGCGGCACCGGCAAGGACGGCGCTCGCATGGCGGCAACGTGAACCGGCGCGAGTGCCGGCTTTTCCGCAGGGGCACGCGGAGCAATTGATGCGGTCGCGACGCGCTCCGTGGCGATAAGCTTCGGCTTCAGCGCCGGCCAGTGATCATAGGCGACGATACCGCCAATCGCGAGAGCGGCTCCGGCATACCAGGGCATCAGGCTACCGCTTGCGCTGCTCTTGCCTCTGCCAGACGATTTCCGTCGATTTCCGCGCTTCGCCGCCATGGTGACTGACTCCCGACTCGTTTTGAGCCGGATTATTGCGCCTAAGTGTTTCCGAAAGGTTGGCGTCCGCCTTGTCCACAGGCCATCTGTGAGGGAAGGCGGAAACGTCCCTTAAAACGGCTTCGTTGCGCCAGTCTCGGTTTTGTCGACGCTCGGGTCGGTGAGACGGCTAAGGCAGGACGTAAATGTCGCATGAAGCGGATAGATACGCGACGTCGGCAGCACCCAGTCCGGTTCGGTACCCGCAAAGTCAAGATCGAGATCCACCGTTCCAGCCACAGCCGATCGAATAATCGCCTTAAGGCTTCCTTTGGGGTTTTCTCCGTTCGGGTTCATCAGACGCAGGCTTGTTTTGCTGACCCCAACCGCGGGCATGGTCATCGAGCTCTTGCGGCCTTTGATGACCACTTGCGTCGACAGATTTTCGGGGAGATTCCAAGCGGCGTTTGAAACGACCCAGCTATCGTCGTTTTTCATACCCTCGCGAAACTCGGCTGTCTTTCCGGTCTCGCTGTCCCAGACGAGAGAACAATAATTCTGCGAGCCCTCGGTCACATATCCGACCGACCATTGGCTTGCCGAGCCCAGCCACTCCGTCGCGGCATTCGCGCCAAGTGGCGCTACAGCGCATAAAAAACTCACAAGAACAGCTTTTGCAAAACGATTGTTTAAAGTGCGCATTCGTCCAAACCTTCAGCCAATGACCGCAAACAAACGACAATGTCGACAACGTTGGCGCAAATGTTAGCAGTAGGAAGTTTCGGATTGATGAGCGCTGCATAGCTGCCCCGCGTTATTCGTCGCGGGGCAGCCCAAGGCAGTCAATGCCTGCGATTACTCCGCAGCTTGCAGAGCCGGCTGTATTGCCTCCGGATCGCCGGACAATTGGCCGGCCATCGCGGCTGCAAACTTTGTCTGATCCAGCTCGTTCTCCCAACGGGCGACAACGACTGTGGCGACGGCATTGCCGACAAGGTTGGTCAAGGCACGGCATTCCGACATGAAGCGATCGATACCGAGGATGAGCGCCATCCCTGCAATCGGAACAGACGGAATGACCGACAGCGTGGCGGCAAGCGTAATGAAGCCCGCGCCGGTTATGCCGGCCGCACCCTTGGAACTCAGCATCGCAACGAGCAGCAGCAACACCTGATCGCCAAGGGTCAACGGCGTATCCGTCGCCTGGGCGATGAAGAGGGCCGCCAGCGTCATATAGATGTTCGTGCCGTCAAGGTTGAAGGAATAGCCGGTCGGGATGACGAGACCGACAACGGAACGCTTGCAGCCGGCGCGTTCCATCTTGTTCATCAGGCCCGGCAGGGCAGCCTCGGAAGAAGACGTACCGAGCACGAGCAGCAGCTCTTCCTTGATGTAGCGGATCAGCGCCAGGATCGAGAAGCCGTTATAGCGGGCGACCGCCCCTAGCACGACGAGAACGAACAGCAGCGAGGTGAGGTAGAAAGTGCCAATCAGGAAAGCGAGATTGGCGATCGTGGCGATACCGTATTTCCCGATGGTGAAGGCCATGGCACCGAAGGCGCCGATGGGCGCGAACTTCATCAGGATCGAAACCAGTCGGAAAATCGGCGCGGTCAGCACCTGCAGGAAATCCAGCACCGGCTTGCCGCGTTCACCGACAGCACCGAGCGCGATGCCGAATACGACGGAGAAGAACAGCACCTGCAGAATATCGCCCTTGGCAAAGGCTCCGACGATGGTGTCGGGAATGATATTCATCAGGAAGCCGACGACCGTGGCGTCATGGGCCTGGGCAGCGTAGTTGTTTACCGCCTTGGTATCGAGCGTCGCCGGATTGATATGCATGCCGGCGCCCGGCTGCAATATGTTCGAAACGAGAAGGCCGACCACGAGCGCCAGCGTCGAGAAGACAAGAAAATAAATGAGCGACTTGCCGACGACGCGACCGAACTTCTTCAGGTCCGCCATGCCGGCAATGCCAGTCGATACCGTCAGGAAGATGACCGGCGCGATCACCATGCGGACGAGCTTGATGAAGGCATCGCCGAGCGGCTGCATCGAGGCGCCGATCGAAGGATAGAAATGGCCGAGCAGGATGCCGGCGGCGATGGCGACGAGCACCTGCACGTAAAGATGCCGGTAAAGGGGAGTTTTGCCGCGCTCGCCGGCGGCGTTGATTGCAATATCCATGATTTCCTCCACTGCGCCCGGGCGCTCTTGCTGCCGCGGACAGTTACGATATCGGCAGCCCCCCGACTGCTCCTGCTTGATTTGCAATGGGCGTGCCAACTCCTCGGAAGAGCAGTAGTGCTTTGAAAATAAACGATATAATGTCCGGACACCAGTCATCGCGGCGGCAAACGTGCGGTTTTCCGCACAGAGCGATTTACTAAATGTGCGAGTTTATGCACAATGCGCGAATGCTAGATCGAACAGGACAACTCTGGACACCTGAACAACTCGGCAGACGAACCCGGCTTATCTGGCTCGTTTTTGCCGCACTGTCGGCGGTTGCCATCGGGATCGCTCTTTACGGCGCGGGTGTCTACGGTCGGCTGCTGGCGATGGAAGCGCTCGAAAACCAGGGGCGCACGGACGCGAACCTCAAGGTCGCCTTGCTGCGCGCCGTTCTGGAGGGCCCTCGCGCGCTGCCCCTTCTTCTGGCGGATGACCAGCAGGTTCGCGATACGCTGCTCGCGCCGGGAAACGACGCCGTCGTCGCGCTCGACCGCAAGCTTGAAGGTCTCGTGGCCGATACCCGCGCCTCCGTCCTCTATGTCACCGGCACGAATGGCATTGCGATTGCTTCCAGCAACTGGCAGGAGCCTCTGAGCTTCGTCGGAAACGACTATTCCTTCCGTGATTATTTCAGGCACGCGATGGAGACGGGAACGGCCGAGCATTTCGCGCTCGGCAATGTCAGCAATCGCCCCGGCCTTTATATTTCGCGACGGGTCGGCGATGCGGCAAAGCCGCTTGGCGTCGTCGTCGTCAAGATGGAATTCGAGCAGCTGGAATCCGATTGGCGGGATGCGGCACGCCCGGTCTATGTCACCGACGAGCACGGTGTCGTGCTGATCACCAGCATTCCCTCCTGGCGTTTCATGGCCGCAGCGCCAATTCCGGCCGGAAGCCTCGCCACCATCCGAAAAAGCCTGCAATTCGGCGACGCTCCGCTCCTGCCCTTGCCGATCAAACAACAGGCCGGAAGCCCCGATGCATCGGTGGTCCACGTTATCATGCCCGGCGGAAAGGAGGGGGAGTTTCTGCGTCTTCGCGCGCCCGTTCCCTCAACCTCCTGGCAACTCGAATATCTCGTCCCGACCGAAGCGGTCACCGCCTCAGCCGTTCGTGAAGCGCGGTTCCTCACGCTGGCAGTCCTGGTGCCGCTACTGGCAATCGTTGGCTTCCTACTCTGGCGTCGGCGGTCTGCCGTCATGAGAATAGCAACCGATCGCGCAGCACGCGCGGAGCTTGAACGCCGTGTCCTCGAGCGAACCGAGGATTTAAGCCGCGCCCGCGACCACCTCCAGGCCGAGATCGCGGATCACCAGGCGACCGAAGCAAGGCTGCAGGTCGTTCAGCAGGAACTTGTTCAGGCAAATCGGCTGGCGATCCTCGGTCAGGTCGCGGCCGGCGTCGCCCACGAGATCAACCAGCCGGTCGCGACCATCCGCGCCTATGCGGACAATGCCCGGATCTTTCTGCAACGACAGCAACCGACCTCCGCCGACGAGAATCTTGGCGCAATCGCCTCGCTCACAGAGCGGATCGGAACAATAACCGAGGAATTGAAAGCTTTTGCGCGCAAGGGCCGGACCGCCGCCGAGCCGGTCGCCTTTCGCGGGGTCCTCGAAGGCGCTGTCGTGCTATTGCGAAGCCGCTTTGCCGGAAGGCTCGATGCCTTGAAAATCGAACTGCCGCCGCCTGAACTCGAAGTCATAGGAAACCGCGTCCGGCTGGAGCAGGTGCTGATCAATCTTTTCCAGAATGCGCTGGAAGCGCTTGAAGGTCACGAGAATGCGCGCGTCGGGGTCTTTTGCCGGGAGAGTAAGAGCGAGGTAGCGGTCACGATCGCCGACAACGGACCGGGCATTCCGCACGAAATCCTCGATTCTCTCTTCACGCCGTTCAATACCTCGAAGGAAAAGGGGCTGGGCCTCGGTCTGGTCATCTCGAAGGACATCGTGACCGATTACGGCGGCCGTATCGATGTCGAAAGCGACAACAGCGGAACCCGCTTTACGATCCATCTCCTGAAGGCACCTCAATGAGCGACGCAATTCCCGTTTTTCTGATTGATGACGACAAGGATCTTCTCAGGGCGACGACGCAGACGCTAGAGCTTGCCGGGTTTTCGGTGTCCCCATTCCATTCCGCGGTCGAGGCGCTGCGAGCGCTGCGGGCAGACTTTGCCGGCGTTATCGTCTCCGATATCCGCATGCCGCAGATCGACGGATTGCAGCTTTTCGATCGTGTGCGCCAACTCGACGAGGACCTGCCGGTCATCCTCGTCACGGGGCACGGCGATATTCCGATGGCGGTAAAGGCCATCCAGGATGGGGCCTATGATTTCATCGCCAAGCCATTCGCGGCAGATCGTCTGGTCCAGAGCGTTCGGCGGGCGGCGGAAAAGCGACGGCTGATTCTCGACAACCGATCGCTGCGCGAGGCTGCAGATCAGGCGCAGGGTGGACTGCCGCTGATCGGGCAAACGCCGGCCATGGAGCGCCTGCGGCGCACTTTGCAGCAAATCGCCGATACGGATGTCGATGTGCTTGTGACCGGCGAGACCGGCAGTGGCAAGGAAGTGGTTGCGAGCCTGCTGCATCGCTGGAGCCGTCGCGCCAAGGGCAATTTCGTGGCGCTGAACTGTGGCGCCCTGCCGGAAACGGTGATCGAAAGCGAACTCTTCGGCCATGAGGCCGGCGCCTTTACCGGCGCGCAGAAGAAACGTATCGGTCGCATCGAGCATTCGAGCGGCGGCACACTCTTCCTGGACGAAATCGAGAGCATGCCGGCGTCGACTCAGGTGCAGATGCTACGGGTGCTGGAAATGCGCGAAGTCACGCCGCTCGGCACCAACGAGGTTCGGCCGGTCGATCTGCGGATCGTTGCCGCAGCCAAGATAGACCTCGGCGATCCGCGCCAGCGGGGCGATTTTCGCGAAGATCTCTATTATCGCCTCAATGTCGTGACGATCACAATTCCGCCGCTACGCGACCGGCGCGACGACATTCCCCTGCTCTTCAGCTATTTCGCCGAACGCGCCGCATTGAAGTTCAAGCGGCCGATCCCCGCGATCTCTCACGATCTGCACCTCTATATGCAGAACCATACGTGGCCGGGCAACGTGCGGGAACTGTCGCATTTCGCGGAACGCTTCATATTGGGCATCGAGCCCACGACAGATACAGGCCCTGGCGAGAACCAGAGCGTCGAGGATACGCTGCCACTGCCTCTGCGCATAGAACGGTATGAAGCCGAGATCATCCGCAGGACTTTGGAGTCCAATGGTGGGGACGTTCGTCGAACGATCGAAATTCTCGGCATTCCACGCAAGACATTCTACGACAAGCTCCAGCGCCACGGGATCGTCCGCGGAGACTTCGCAAAGATGTCGGCCGACTAGCTAGGCTGGTCTCACCGACGGGCATTTATAAGATTTTTATATTGGCCGCCGTCCCTCCGTCTCGAACGTTTATGCGGTTCGGTCGCATATTAATGCTCGAGAGATCGGCAAGATCATCTCCATGCCAGAGAGAATAAAAGGCGCTTTCTTTGACGGCGCCCTTTGTCTTGTCTGACTCCAGAAAAGAACAACCCAGGAGTCAACATCGATGATGGATATTATTCTTATCGGGGCCAGCGTTTTGTTTTTCGTTCTTTGCTTTGTTTATACCAAAGCCTGCGACAGCCTATAGGCGGAGAGCAACCATGACCCTCGATTATGTCCTCAGCGGCGCGGTGACCTTATTTATCACCGTTTACCTCGTCTACGCCCTCATTCGCCCCGAGCGCTTCTGATTTTCGCAAAGCAACCGGGAACGGAAAGTTAACCCCATGACCCTCAACGGATGGCTACAGATCCTGCTTTACTGCGGGATCGTCCTTGTGCTCGTCAAACCGCTCGGCGGTTACATGACGCGTGTCTTCAATGGCGAGCGCACATTTCTATCGCCCGTTCTCGTTCCCTTGGAACGGGGACTTTATCGTATTGCCGGCACCAGCGAAAAAGAGGACCAGCATTGGACCTCCTATGCCTTCGCCATGCTGATGTTCAATCTGCTCGGCGTCCTCTTGCTCTACGCGCTGCTGCGTTTGCAGGGCATGCTGCCTTACAATCCGGCGGGTATGGCCGCCGTGCCGGAGGCGCTTTCGTTCAACACCGCCGTCAGCTTCGTCACCAACACCAACTGGCAGAACTACGGCGGCGAAAGCACCATGTCGTATCTGACGCAGATGGCGGGCTTCACGGTGCAGAACTTCCTCTCTGCGGCAACCGGCATCGCGATTGCAATCGCCTTCATCCGTGCGTTCTCCCGCGCATCCGGTAGGGCGATCGGCAACTTCTGGGTCGATATGATCCGCGCCACACTTTACGTTCTGCTGCCGCTCTGCATCGTGCTGACGCTGGTCTATGTCTGGCTGGGCGTGCCGCAAACGCTCGGACCCTATGTCGACGCCACGACGCTAGAGGGCGCCAAGCAGACGATCGCCGTTGGGCCTGTCGCCTCGCAGCTTGCGATCAAGATGCTCGGCACGAACGGTGGCGGCTTCTTCAATGCGAACTCCGCTCATCCGTTCGAAAACCCGGATGCCATCTCCAATCTCATCCAGATGGTCACGATCTTCGCGATCGGCGCTGCTTTGACCAACGTCTTCGGCCGTATGGTCGGAAACCAGCGCCAGGGCTGGGCGATCCTTGCCACGATGGGCGTTCTGTTCATCGCCGGTGTCATCGTCACCTACTGGGCGGAAGCTGCCGGCAACCCGCTCATGCATGCCTTTGGCCTGCAGGGTGGCAACATGGAGGGCAAGGAAGTCCGCTTTGGCGTTGCCATGTCTTCGCTGTTCGCGGTCATCACGACGGCTGCCTCGTGCGGCGCCGTCAATGCCATGCATGGTAGCTTCACGGCACTCGGCGGTCTCGTTCCGCTGATCAACATGCAGCTCGGCGAAGTCATTGTCGGCGGCGTCGGCGCCGGTTTCTACGGCATCTTGATGTTCATCGTTGTCGCCGTGTTCGTTGCCGGCCTGATGGTCGGCCGCACGCCGGAATATCTGGGCAAGAAGATCGAAGCCAAGGAAATGAAGATGGCAGTCCTTGCCATTCTCTGCCTGCCGCTTGCGATGCTGGTACTGACTGCCATCGCATCCGTTCTTCCCTCGGCCGTGGCATCCGTAGGCACCGGTGGGCCACATGGCTTCTCCGAAATCCTCTACGCCTATACATCAGGCGCAGCAAACAACGGCTCCGCCTTCGGTGGCCTGACCGGCAACACGCCCTGGTACAACATCTCGCTCGGCATCGACATGCTGATGGGCCGCTTCCTCGTTATCATTCCGGCCCTGGCGGTTGCCGGTTCGCTCGTCACCAAGAAGACGGTTCCCGCTTCGGCAGGTACGTTCCCGACCGATGGTCCGCTCTTTGTCGGCCTTCTCGTCGGCACGATCCTGATCGTCGGCGGCCTGACCTTCTTCCCGGCGCTTGCGCTTGGACCGATCGTCGAACACCTCGTCGCGCTCGCCGGTCAGACTTTCTAAGGATGATCCGCCATGTCGCGTCTGATGTTCACCAGACTTCGAAGGCCCCTCAATCCACGCCCCGGACTGCCGGGGCGTGAAACAGAACGGATGGCCCGTGCCTCCGACATCATACTCTTCATGATGGTCGCGCTCCTCGTCACCCTTGCTGCCTTTCGATTTTTACACGGCTGACCGGCCCCGCCGGTCACGCTGCCCTCTTATTCAAGCTGGAGTTCTCTTATGAGCCAGGCAAAATCAGCGAGTATCATGGATTCTCGCATCCTCATTCCGGCGGTGGGTGACGCCTTCAAGAAACTGAACCCACGCACGCTTGCCAAAAACCCGGTCATGTTCGTCGTGGCTGCGGTTTCAACCCTGACAACCGTCCTTTTCCTGCGCGACCTCGTGACAGGCGGCGGGAACCTCGCCTTCTCTTTCCAGATCAATCTCTGGCTCTGGTTTACGGTGCTGTTCGCCAACTTCGCCGAAGCCGTCGCAGAAGGTCGCGGCAAGGCGCAGGCCGACTCCCTGCGCAAGGCACGCACCGAAACGCAGGCAAAGCTGCTGACCGCCAACAATGGCACCGGCTACCGCATGGTGCCCGGCACCAGCCTCAAGGTCGGTGATCTCGTGCTCGTCGAAGCCGGCGACATCATTCCGTCAGACGGTGAAGTGATCGAAGGCGTTGCCTCGGTCAACGAAGCCGCGATCACGGGTGAATCGGCCCCGGTCATTCGTGAGTCCGGCGGCGACCGCTCGGCTGTAACAGGCGGCACGCAGGTACTTTCCGACTGGATCCGCGTTCGCATCACCGCGGCCGCCGGCTCCACCTTCCTCGATCGCATGATCGCGCTTGTCGAAGGCGCCGAACGTCAGAAGACGCCGAACGAAATCGCACTCAACATCCTGCTTGCAGGCATGACGCTGATCTTCGTTCTCGCTACGGCGACGATTCCGAGCTTTGCGGCCTACGCCGGCGGCTCGATCCCGATCATCATCCTCGTCGCACTCTTCGTGACGCTTATCCCGACCACGATCGGCGCCCTGCTTTCGGCCATCGGCATCGCCGGCATGGACCGTCTTGTCCGCTTCAACGTGCTTGCCATGTCCGGCCGTGCGGTGGAAGCTGCAGGCGACGTCGACACGCTGCTGCTCGACAAGACGGGCACGATCACGCTCGGCAACCGCCAGGCCACCACGTTCCGTCCGGTCCGCGGCGTCACCGAACAGGAACTCGCCGACTCGGCACAACTCGCCTCGCTTGCCGACGAAACGCCGGAAGGCCGTTCCATCGTCGTTCTCGCCAAGGAGAAATACTCCATTCGCGGTCGCGACATGGGAAGCCTGAAGGCTACTTTCGTGCCCTTCACAGCCCAGACCCGCATGAGCGGTGTCGACGTCGAAGGCTCTTCCATCCGCAAGGGCGCGGTCGACGCCATACTTGCCCATGTCAGTGGCGACACGTCTGCCCGCAACAGCAGCGAGACCGTGCGCGAGCTGCAGGCCATCTCCGACGAGATCGCCAAGTCGGGCGGCACACCGCTTGCCGTTTCCCGTGACGGACGTCTGCTCGGCATCATCCAGCTGAAGGACATCGTCAAGGGCGGCATCCGCGAGCGCTTCACCGAACTGCGCCGCATGGGTATCCGCACCGTCATGATCACTGGCGACAACCCTATGACGGCTGCGGCAATCGCCGCAGAAGCCGGCGTCGACGACTTTCTTGCCCAGGCGACGCCTGAAAACAAGCTGTCGCTGATCCGCGAGGAGCAGGCGAAAGGCAAGCTGGTCGCCATGTGCGGTGACGGCACGAACGATGCTCCGGCACTCGCTCAGGCCGATGTCGGCGTCGCCATGAACACCGGCACGGTCGCGGCACGCGAAGCCGGCAACATGGTCGATCTCGACAGCGACCCGACGAAGCTCATCGAAATCGTCGAGATCGGCAAGCAGTTGCTGATGACCCGCGGCGCGCTAACGACCTTCTCGATCGCCAACGACATCGCCAAGTACTTCGCCATCATCCCGGCAATGTTCCTGACCTTCTACCCGCAACTCGGCGTGCTCAATATCATGCACCTCGGCACGCCGCAGAGCGCCATCCTGTCGGCCATCATCTTCAATGCCTTGATCATCATCGCGCTGATCCCGCTGTCGCTGAAGGGTGTCCGCTATCGTCCGATCGGTGCCGGCGCGCTGCTTTCCCGCAACCTGCTGATCTACGGCGTCGGTGGCATCATCGTCCCCTTCATTGGCATCAAGGCGATCGACGTGATCATCACGGCAATCGGCCTCGCCTAAGGAGTTAAATCCATGTTGAAACAACTACGTCCGGCAATCGTCCTGCTCGTTGCAACGACAGCTATCACCGGTCTTGTCTATCCGCTCGCAATGACCGGCGTCGCCCAGGCAATCTTTCCGACCCAGGCAAATGGCAGCCTGGTCGAAAAGGACGGCAAGGTGATCGGCTCCACGCTGATCGGCCAAGCCTTTACCAGCGACAAATATTTCCACGGCCGTCCTTCCGCCGCCGGCACCAATGGTTATGACGCTACGAGCTCCAGCGGCTCGAACCTCGGCCCAACCAACCAGAAGCTGATCGACCGCGTCAAAGGTGACTACAACACGGCCAAGGCTTCGAACCCCAACGCCGAAGTCCCGGCAGACCTGGTGACGGCATCCGGTAGCGGTCTCGATCCGCACATTTCGCCTGAAGCCGCATACTTCCAGGTGCCGCGCGTCGCAAAGGCGCGGAACATGGATGAAGGCAAGGTGAAAACGCTCGTGGACAATGCCGTTCAGGGCCGTGAGCTCGGTATTCTTGGCGAACCTACGGTCAATGTTCTGGCATTGAATCAGTCACTTGATGCTTCTATGACTCAGTGAAAATTGCAGGCCCTTGCGTCTTGTCGAGCCGGCGCAAGGGCCTCTTCCAGTGAACAAGGATCACGTGGATGCCAGATGATAGCCGCGAACAGGCCGGCAGGCCGTCGCCCGAGGCGCTGCTCGAAAAAGCGCGCGCCGAAGCACGCGGCCGTTTGAAGATTTTTCTTGGTGCCGCCCCCGGTGTCGGCAAGACATATGAAATGCTTGCTTCGGGCCGCGCAAAAATAGCCGACGGCCAGGATGTCGTCATCGGCATCGTCGAAACCCATGGCCGCAAGGAAACCGAGGCCCTTGTCGAGGGTTTCGAAATCATTCCCCGCATTCGCACCGACTATAAGGGCAGAGCGCTGGAGGAGATGGACCTCGACGCCATACTCGCGCGAAAGCCGGATCTGGTGCTCGTCGACGAATTGGCGCACAGCAATGCGGAAGGGAGCCGTCATCCAAAGCGCTACCTCGACGTCAAGGAATTGCTGGAGCGCGGCATAAATGTCTATACGACGCTCAACATCCAGCATGTCGAGAGCCTCAACGACGTTGTCTCGCAGATCACCCGCGTCCGGGTGCGGGAAACCGTCCCGGACTCCGTCATCGACATGGCCGACGATGTCGAGATCATCGATCTGACTCCGGATGATCTCATCAAGCGCCTGCACGACGGCAAGGTCTACATGCCGAGAACGGCGGAACGGGCGCTGACCAACTATTTTACCCCGGGCAACCTGACGGCCTTGCGCGAACTGGCGCTGCGGCGCACCGCGCAGCGGGTCGATGATCAGTTGCTCAACCATATGCAGGCCCATGCCATTCCCGGTCCCTGGGCCGCGGGCGAGCGTGTCCTCGTCTCGGTTGACCACCATCCGCGTTCGGCCTCGCTGGTGCGCTATGCGGCCCGCATGGCATCGCGGCTGCGAGCACCGTGGACCGCCGTTCACATCGAGACCGCAAGTTCCTTGCATCTGAGCGAGGCCGATCGCGATACGGCAGCAGCGACCTTGCGGCTTGCGGAGCAACTCGGCGGCGAAGCCCTGACGTTGCCGGGATCGAGCATTCTCGAAGAGCTGGTTCGCTATGCTACCAGCAACAACGTCACGCATATCGTCATCGGCGCGCCCAAGAAGCAAACATGGCGCGAGATGATGACGCGCTCGCTTGCCGACCAACTGATCCGGCGCGCCGGCGACATCAGCGTTCACGTCATTTCAGGGCGAGAAACGGACGCTCTGAAAAGCCGCGGTGTCGAGGCGGCGTCGACAGGCCAGCCATTCGATCTGAAAGGTTATCTCCTGGCGACCGCCTACGTCGCCATCGCGCTCGGCGTCAGCGTCATATTGGATCAGGTGCTCGACGTCCGCAATCTCGCGCTCGTCTTCCTGATGGCGGTGCTCACATCGGCCGTTCTTCACGGGCTACGGCCGGCGCTCTATGCCTGCGTGGCAAGCGCGCTCGCCTTCAACTTCTTCTTCCTGCCGCCTCGCTATACGCTGACGATCAGCGATCCAGAGAGCGTGATTGCGCTCGTCTTCTTCCTGGTCGTCGCGGTCATCGCCAGCAACCTGACGGCCACGGTGCAGCGGCAGGCCGCGGCGGCGCGGCAGCGCGCCCGCACGACAGAAGACCTATACCTCTTTTCCAAGAAGCTCGCAGGCACGGGCACGCTCGACGACGTCCTGTGGGCGACCGCCTTCCAGCTTGCCTCCATGTTGAAAGTCCGCGTCGTGCTGCTGCTGCCCGAAGGCGATACGATCGCCGTCAAGGCAGGCTATCCGCCGGATGATACGCTTGTCGATGCCGATATAGCCGCAGCTCGTTGGGCCTGGGAGCACAATCATGCCGCAGGCCGCGGCGCCGATACCTTGCCCGGCGCGCAACGCCTTTACGTGCCACTTCGCACCGGGCGTACCGCCGTCGGCGTTATCGGGCTCGACAGCGACCGCCGCGACGGCCCGCTCCTGACGCCGGAACAACAGCGATTGCTCGATGCGCTTGCCGACCAGGCAGCCCTTGCAGTCGAACGCATTCAGCTCGTCGCAGATGTGGACCGCGCCAAGTTAGCGGCTGAGGCCGACCGGCTGCGCTCCGCCCTGCTGACCTCGATCTCGCACGACCTCAAGACCCCCCTCGCCGCTATCCTCGGCGCCTCCGGGACGTTGCGCGAGTATTTCCACTCCATGCCGGAGGACGATCGCAACGATCTTCTCTCGACGGTCATTGACGAATCCGAGCGCCTGAACCGCTTCATCGCCAATCTGCTCGACATGACCAGAATTGAATCGGGCGCGATGGAACCCAACTACGCACTGCACTATGCCGGTGATATCGCCGGCAGCGCAATGCGTCGGGCAGCAAAAATCCTTGGGCATCACAAGACAGACATGTCGATCCCTTCGGATCTGCCGATGGTCCGCGTCGATGCCGTCCTGTTCGAGCAGGCGGTTTTCAACCTGCTCGACAATGCGGCCAAATACGCGCCTGAAGGCTCGGTCATCCGAATCTCAGCGAGAGCGGATGAGGAAAACGTCATCATCCAGGTCTCCGACGAGGGACCTGGTATTCCACCCGGGGACTTGAACCGCGTATTCGACACTTTCTACCGCGTGCGCAAAGGCGATCAGGTGCGCGCCGGAACCGGCCTCGGTCTTTCGATCAGCCGAGGCTTCATCGAGGCAATGGGCGGCACGATCGTTGCCGGCAACCGCACGGATCGGTCCGGCGCGGTATTCACCATTCGCCTTCCCATACCTAACGACATTCCCAAATTGGACGAACTGCCATGACCGGCTCAGCCGTCAAGATTCTCGTCGTCGACGACGAGCCCCCAATTCGCAAGTTGCTTCGTGTCGGTTTGACCGCGCAAGGATATGACGTCAACGAGGCTGCAAGCGCAGGTGCTGCGCTGCAATCCGCAACCGATGACCCGCCGGACCTTATTGTCCTCGACCTCGGTCTCCCCGACAAACCAGGCCACGACTTGCTGCGGGAATGGCGCGAGGCGGGTCTGTCCGTGCCCGTTGTTATCCTTTCGAGCCGCACCGACGAGGCCGGTATCGTCAAGGCGCTGGAGACCGGCGCCGACGACTATGTGACCAAGCCCTTCGGAATGAACGAGCTTGGCGCCCGTATCCGCGTGGCACTTCGCCACCGCCTGCAGCAGCAGGGCGAGAAAGCAATCTTCAAGACAGGTGGCCTGTCGATCGACCTGGTCAAGCGCATCGTGAAGATCGATGACAAGGAGATCAAGCTTTCACCGAAGGAGTACGACATCCTGCGCGTGCTCGCCCAGCATGCCGGCAAGGTGCTGACCCATCAGTTTCTGCTGAAGCAGGTGTGGGGACCGGCCGCGGATGTGCAATATCTGCGCGTCTATGTCAGGCAACTGAGGCAGAAGGTCGAGCAAAGCCCGGATCAACCCCACTACATCACGACGGAGACGGGGGTCGGATATCGCCTGCGCGAGCCCGACTGAGAACTGAGATTGGCGGCACCCGTCGCGTAGTCGGGAGGTGCAAGGACAGCGGTCCGCGCGTGCTGGCAATCTCTACGCGGCGATGCGCTTAAAGTTCGGTTTGATCCGATCGGCATAGTATCGGCCCGGCGACGGGGCCACGGCCATTGCGAGTGCCTCTTCTTCGGGAACGCCTTCGAACAGACGCTGCTCGCCATTCCTGAACCGTATGCGCAGGCGCCCGTCGGCCTGACCGAAATAGATCGATTCGATCAGCCGTGAATCCACGGCCAGTCGCGTCACCGGGTTGATCCCGTCACTCAAGGCCGGTAAATGCCGCCCAGGCCGCGATTGACGCGAGGATTTCAGCGGGCCTCGCCTTGATGAGATCTTGCGCTCACGGATGATGTTCGCGGCTTGGGCGAACAGCGCTCCAGCCAAAGCTCCTGCGGCCTTGACAGTTGCATCGTCCAATCTCGCGTGACGTGTCGGAGATAGCTGCTGCAGAAGTTCGATACCGCCTGCGCCCATGACGGCGAGGACGGAGTGAGCAAACCAGTGCCTGGGATAGGCCGCGACGAATAGTGCCGTCATTGCCGCAAAGGCGAGAGCCCGATCGATGTCGACGGGCAAAATGTCCCGCGGTCGCCACTCGATCGGTGATATCGTCACGAACACGATCGCAACGAGTGCTGCCCAGGCGGCAAATTGAATAGTTCTCTTTTTCATGCTTCGAGCCTAAAACAACGGTCGTTAAGGCCCGGTCATGACCCCTCCGGCAAGTGTCGGCACGGTTAAAGAATGGTACTGCGGACGATGGGACGGCTGGCAAAAGCGGGGAGCTTTTTTGCGCGAATGATGTGTATCAAGACCATGGCCTTTGCGGCGCTGACAGTGCTTGGCTTCTCGACCATCGTCTATGGACAGACGATCCAGGTGCCATTGTCCTCCACCTCGTCAGTCGGCTTGACGTTGCAATTTTCCTGCGGGGAACCCAATCCGGGGATCTCGGTGGACCTCGATCGCCCGCCTGCTGAATTTCGCAACTCCGAGGAGGTCGTCGCAATCTTCGACCAACAGACCGCCAACCCGTTTTCGGTGCATGGATTTACGGTCCCGATCGAGCAGGAGCGGGAAAGACTTGTGCTCGACCCAAGCTACAAGACCGTCGTTCGCGACCTGTTTGATATATGGGGCCAAAATGGCAGCAATCACGACTTGACGATACTGGTGCCCAAATACAGCCTGACGGTAAACGCGACCATCAGCCAGGAAACCGTGTCGAAAGTCGAAAGCGACTATCGACAGGCGTGCCCTATTCAATAAGCAGATGGCAATCACAAAGGCCACGTTCACAAAGCGGTGAACGTTAGTACTTCGCCCCCTCCACGGTAACCATACCGCCGGAAATGCGTTGCATCGCTTCGGCTTTCGGAAAAACTGCGCCGGTCACGAACGGGAGGTCCTTTCCGGACCACGATTGCCATGACCGCCAACCTCGCATCGCCGCTATACAACCACAGTCTCGAGAGACCGGACGCGCTTGCGCTTTCCGTCAACGGGCGGGATCTGAGCTATCGCGAGCTTGCGGCTTTGGCGAGGGGGATAGGCGGCCGGCTGGAGCAGGTTGCAAAGACTGGCCGCGTCGGCATTCTGGCATCCCGCAGTCTTGCTGCCTGTGCCGGCATCCTCGGCACGGCATGGGCCGGCGGGACCTATGTCCCTCTTAACCTCAAATTGCCGGAAGCAAGGCTCGTTCACCTGCTTTCGACACTCGACCTCGATGCCCTGATCGTCGACTCTCGCGGCATGGCGCTGCTGAGTACGGCAGCCTTGGCTGCCGCACCGCGCACAATCATCGTTTCCGACGATATTGAAGTCACTCCATCGGTCGAGGGCAAGACATTCGTCTCTTTCGCTGCCATCGAGCAAAGAGGCTCGCCGCGACCCGTTGAAATTTCCGACAATCATCTCGCCTATATCGAGTTCACCTCGGGCACGACGGGTTTGCCGAAAGGTGTCATGGTGCCGGTCCGCGCGGTCAATCACTATCTGAAAGTGATGCAGGACTGGATCGGTCTGACACCGGACGATCGCGCCGCCGAGACCTGCGACATTACCTTCGACCTTTCCGTGCATAACATGTTCCTGACCTGGCAGGCCGGCGGTTCGCTGCATGTGATGAACCCGTTGCAGATGGTCGCGCCCGCGCGCTTTATCCGTGACCGTGCGATCACGACATGGCTCTCGGTTCCGTCAATCATCGCGATGATGCGGCAGAACCGGACGCTGGAAGTGGGAAGCCTGCCGAGCCTGCGCCATTCCTTCTTCTGCGGAGAGGCCTTGCCTGTGGGTGCAGCCCGCGCCTGGGCAAAAGCCGCGCCGAACAGCCGCGTCGAAAATATCTATGGCCCGACCGAGGCAACGATCGCCTGCCTGCGACAGCCAGTCATCGAGCCCATTGCGGTGACAGTCAATCGCGAGATCGTGGCGATCGGCAGGGCCTATCCCGGCATGGCCGCCCAGATCGTCGATGCTGCATTGCGCCCGCAGCTACCAGGCGTCCCCGGCGAAATCGCACTTTCAGGCGCGCAGATCGCCGAAGGATATTTCGGACAGGCAGAGCTTACCGCCAGCCGATTTCCGACGATCAACGGTAAGCGCTGGTATCTGACCGGCGATCTCGGCGTCGAGGATGACGACGGCGTCTTCCACCACCTCGGGCGGCTCGACAATCAGGTGAAGGTTCTCGGCAATCGCATCGAGCTGGAGGAGATCGAGATGCATCTTCGCACCGCCTCCGGCTCCGACCACGTTGCCGCCGTAGCCTGGCCGATTTCGGATGGCTCCGCCAAGGGCATCGTCGGTTTCCTCTCGAACTCGCGGCAGAGCGCGGAGACAATCAAGAACGATCTACGCAAGGGTCTGCCTGCCTATATGGTGCCGAGCATCATTCGACACCTCGATGACCTTCCGCTCAACAGCAATGGCAAGGTCGATCGAAAGGCTCTTGTGGCAATACTCGATTTCGAGGCGGCCGTCCCGGTCGCGGAGCGCGCCTGATGACCGACAGCACGTTTCCCGGCGTCACTAGCCGCCCTTCCGCAATCGGGCGCCTCCTTGCTATGCGCCGCGCATGGCTGGAGATGGACAAGAATCCGGATGCCATCCGATTTGCCGGCACTGCGCGCGGCGTCACCGTCCTTCACCTCGCCTTCTTCGCTGTCCTTCTCGTCGCAGGGCCGGACATCGGCTTCGGGACCGCGGCAATCGCCATTGCCGGGCTCACCGGCTGCGCGATCCTTCCCTCGAAGCGATCGCTTGTGATTTCGGTTTCGACGCTGATCTTTCTGGTGGTGCGCCCGTTCCATGCCTATGAACTGGCGGTGATACCGCCGGCCATCCTCGAGCGCGTCGGTCTGACAAACATAAGCGCCCGAAATCTTGCCTGGGCGGCGACGGCCGCCTTCATGGTGCTGGCCTGGCTCGCCTTGTATCTGCAGGGTCGCTATCGCGACACGTCAGCCGCCAAACGCCCCTTGCTGTCCATGGTCATTGTCTTCTGGTGCCTGGTTCTGGTTGCGGTATCGGGCTTCCTGCCGGCGCTGCCGCTTGCTTTCCTGTGGACCTTCCTCGCGGCCTTTGCCTCCGGCTTCTGGTTTCTTGCCTATGCGCTGGCAGATCAAAAGGCAAAGGATCCGACATCCAACGCAAAGCGGCTCGGTCTCTTTCACCCCTTCTGGGAGGGCCCACCTCTGCCGACGGGCAAAGGGGCGGCCTACCTGCGCAAATTCGAGGCCAAGGATGACGCCGGCCTTGCCGTCACCCGGCTGAAGGCGCTGAAACTTCTGGTCTGGGGCGTCATGCTGACCGGCCTCTATCTCGGCCTGTCGAGACTCATCAACGAGACGGCCGGCCTGCCGACGCTGCACCATGCGATGGAGCTTTCTTCAAGCGGCACGCCGATCCCGGCTTATGAGGCGTGGACATCGCTGGTTGTGCATTACCTGCTTGATGTCGCTTTCATCGCCGGCTGGAGCCATGTCGTGGTCGCTATCGTGCGCATGACCGGCTATGCGATCCCACGCAACACGGCACGGCCCCTCTCCTCGCGCACGCTCGCCGAATTCTGGAATCGCTACTATTTCTATTTCAAGGAACTATTGGTCGATTTCTTCTTCTTTCCCGCCTTCCTTCGCTATTTCAAGAAGCAGCCAAAGCTAAGAGTCGCCTTCGCTACGCTATGTGCGGCGTCATTCGGCAATGTGCTGTTCCATTTTACCTGGAACCTCAATCTGACGCTCGAATACGGCCTTATCGGCGCCATGCGGCATTTCGAGAGCTATGCAGTCTATTCGTTGTTGCTGGCAGGCGGCCTCATTATCTCCCAACTGCGCGGCCGCAAACCGAAGCCGGAAGATGGCTTCCTGCGTTATGAGGTCCTGCCGCGTGTCGGCGTTGGCCTCTTCTTTTGCCTGGTCGCAGTCTTCAACGAAACGCCGGAGCTCTTTTCGATGCATGACCGGGCCGTATTCTTTCTCAGCCTATTTGGAGTGATCTAATGACCATCATGGTGATCGACCGACTGCGCAACACTGTTGCCGACCTGCTTGCCGCAAGAGGCGACCGCAATCCCTTCTCGGATAGTGAACCGCTCTTCACAGCCGGCCGCCTGGATTCGCTTGCCGCAACCGAACTGATCGTCGCTCTGGAACAGGACTATGGTCTCGATCTCGCAAGCGCGGATTTCGACATTTCGGCTCTGGACACGCTGGCCGATCTCTCGAAACTTGTAGCAGCTTCCAAGCCGTAAGAACGTCCCGGAAAATCCAGCTACGAAGGTCTTACTTGTGAAATCAGGATTATTGATATAAATGAAGCCAATTGATGGGGCTTCAGAAACGAATGAAACGCAGCTTTTTGACCATTCATGCCGGCGAAAATGCCGAGGCATTGCGAGCACTTTCGATTCCGGCTCGCGTAGACATGCTAAAGTTGCTCTGCTCCAAAGGCCCGCTGAACGTCAATGAAATAGCGCGGGCACTGAACCTGCCCCAGTCGACCGTTGCCACCGGGATCATGATCCTCGAAGAAGCCGGTCTTGTCGAGACCAAGGCGGCAAAGGCCAAAAAAGGCTACCAGAAGATTTGTTCCGCACTTTACGACGAGATCCTTCTGAGCTTCGAGGACACAACCCTGAAGCGCAGCGAGGACGTGATCGAAGTCGCGATGCCGATTGGTCTCTATACGAGTTGCGAGACCCATGCTCCTTGCGGTCTTTGCTCGACGGAAGGCGTGATCGGGCTGCTCGACGTTCCGGACTATTTTCTTGATCCGCAACGCATGCAGGCCGGGTTGCTTTGGTTTGGGCGTGGGCATGTGGAATACAAATTCCCCAACAATGCCAAGATCTTGAACAAGAATGTCAACGCCATAGAGTTCTCGATGGAATTGTCTTCCGAGGTCCCCGGAACCAATCCCGACTGGCCTTCTGATATCACCATCTGGGTCAACGGAGTTGCCGTCGGCACATGGACGTCGCCGGGCGATTATGGCGACAAACGCGGCGCCTTCACGCCCGGGTGGTGGAAGCTTGAAGGGTCCCAATACGGCAAGTTGAAGACATGGCGGATATCAAGGAAGGGGACCTTCATCGACGGTACCGTCGCGTCCGATGTCACCATAGGCGATCTCGCCATTGGCCAGCACTCCTCCATTCGCCTGCGGATCGGCATCGCCGACGACGCGCGCCACACCGGTGGCGTGAACATTTTTGGCCGCGGCTTCGGCAATTACGGTCAAGACATCCTGATGCGGATCGATCTCGATTGAATTTAGATCATAAATTTTGATACATAGCCGTATTTCTATTAGATATTATTTTTCTCGCTTTTTTATCGAACTGATATTGCTCCAGAAATTTGGCTTTTCCATCGAAATTACGCATTTTTTGAATAAAATCGCCGACAGTTTGGCGTTGACGCATCCCCAAAGTTATATCAGGATCGGCGCATTATAACATAATATCTGATACAATACAGGAGGGTTAGCCGTGAAGGCGCAAGTGGTCATCCATCGTGACTTCCGAATTGCCGATATCGACGATCGGCTCTACAGCGCTTTTCTTGAACATTTGGGCCGGGCGATCTATGGGGGCATCTATGAGCCCGGTCACCCGACAGCCGATGCGGATGGATTTCGCCAGGATGTCATCGAGCTGGTCCGCGATCTGAATTCCCCCTACTGCCGCTATCCCGGCGGCAATTTCGTATCAGCGTATAACTGGGAAGACGGCGTGGGTCCTCGATCCGAGCGTCCCGTGCGTCTTGATCTTGCCTGGCGGACGCGTGAGAGCAACCAGATCGGCGTCAACGAATTCGTCGACTGGTGCAAGAAGGCCAACACCAAGCCGATGCTGGCCGTTAATCTCGGATCACGCGGTCTCGACGCTGCGCGCAACTTCGTGGAATATTGCAATCATCCCGGTGGCACCTATTGGTCCGACCTGCGCCGCAAGCACGGTTGGGCAGCGCCTCACGATGTAAAGCTTTGGTGCCTCGGCAACGAGATGGACGGCCCGTGGCAGGTTGGCCACAAGTCGGCCTATGAATATGGCCGGCTGGCCGACGAGACGGCCAAGGCGATGCGCGGTTTCGACAAGTCGCTGGAGCTGGTCGTCTGCGGTTCTTCCAATTCGGACATGAAGACCTATCCCGATTGGGAAGCGCAGGTTCTCGAACAATGCTACGACAGCGCCGACCACATTTCCCTGCACATGTATTTCGCCAACCGGGAAAAGAATACGCTCAACTATCTCGCCAAGGCGGAAAAGCTTGATCGTTATATCAACACCATTGGCGGGGTGATCGACTATATCAAGGCCAAGAAGCGGTCGAGGAAGACGATCGGTATTTCCTTCGACGAATGGAACGTCTGGTACCATTCGAACCAGCAGGACAAGGATATTCTGGCACGTAACGAGTGGCCGGACGCCCCACATCTCCTGGAAGACGTTTATAATTTCGAGGATGTTCTTCAGGTCGGCGGCATTCTGAATACCTTCATTCGCCGCTCCGATCGCGTGCGCATCGCCTGCATCGCCCAGCTTGTGAATGTCATCGCGCCGATCATGACCGAAGATGGCGGCCCCGCATGGCGGCAGACCATTTACTATCCGCTCTATTTCGCCTCGAAATATGGTCGCGGCTACGCGCTTCGGCTTGTCACCGACGGTCCGACCTATGACAGCGACGAGGCCGATGACGTGCCTTATCTCGATGTCAGCGCGGTTCACGACGCCAACTCGAATGCAGTCACCCTGTTTGCGGTGAACCGCCACCCGGACACCGCGCTCGATCTCGATACAAGGCTGGAAGGCTTCCCCGCCGCACGCGTCGTTGAACAGCATGAGATGACGCATGGAAATCTTGCGGCAGTCAATACGGCCTCGCAGCCCAATGCCGTCGTTCCCGCGACAACAGGGGATGCCAAGATCGAGGACGGCCGGCTTCGCGCCACGCTGAAGCCGCTGTCTTACAATGTGATCCGGCTGTCGGTATGACGCCGGTCGCCGGGACGCGAAATAAGTCACGTCTCGGCCTGTAATGACATCAGGCTATCTCGCGAGGAGGCGAGATGCGCCGGATAAGGGCAGATTTGGGCAGGATCTGTCCAAGGCCGAACTGACAAAGGAAATTGGAAGATTGCGGCGTGCTTGACGTTGCTCGACGCGCCCTCGGAGGAACAATTTAGGGAGGAGATTATGCAGCATTGGAAGAAGCTTGCCTTCGGTGTCGCGCTGGCCGCAATCGGCCTCATGGCGACGGCCAAGGCCGATGACTATACCTCCTTGCCGCGCAAGGAGACGCTGATCGTTGAAAATCCGGAAGGGACGATCAAGAATCCCGGCTGGTTCAATATCTGGGTCAACGGCGGCGGCGGTGTCTCCACCGGCCTGCAGCAGTTGACCATGGACACGCTCTGGTACATCGATCCCGAAAAGGGCCTTGGCGGCTCCACCTGGGATAATTCCCTCGCCGCCGACAAGCCGCAATACAATGCCGATTTCACGGAGATGACCGTGAAGTTGCGCAAGGGGCTCTACTGGAGCGACGGCGTTGAATTCACGGCCGACGACGTGGTCTACACCGTCAAGACACAGATGGACCATCCAGGCATGGTCTGGAGCGCGGCCTTCTCGGTGCAGGTGGCAAGCGTCGAGGCGCCCGATCCCTATACTGTTGTCTTCAAGCTCAAGAAGCCGAATTCCCGCTTCCACGCCCTCTTCACGGTGCGCTGGAACGGCGCCTGGATCATGCCGAAGCACGTCTTCGAGAAGGTGGCCGATCCTGTCCGCTACGACTTCGCTAATCCCGTTTCGCTCGGCGCCTACAAGCTGAAGTCCTTCGATCCGCAGGGCAAATGGTACACCTGGGAAAAGCGTGACGACTGGCAGCGTACCTCGCTTGCCCGCTTTGGCGAGCCGGCCCCGAAATACGTGACCTATGTCGATCCCGGCCCGCCGGATAAGCGCACCATCGCGCAGCTCGAACACAATCTCGATATCATCCACGACAACACGCCGGAAGGCATGTTCACGATCAAGGAGAAGTCGAAGACGTCGCAGAGTTGGTTCCCGGGCTTCCCCTTCGCCCATCCAGATCCGACGCTGCCGGCCGTGATCTTCAACACGCAGGATCCGACCTTCCAGAATCCTGATGTCCGCTGGGCGCTCGCACTACTGATCGACATCAAGGCGGTCGATATGGCGAGCTATCGCGGTGCTGCGACGCTCTCCGCCCTTGGCGTGCCGCCGACGGCGATCGCGATGACGGACTATCAGGCGCCGATGCAGGACTGGCTGAAGAACTTCGAGATCGACACCGGCAAGCGCAAGATCAAGCCCTACGATCCGACTATCGGCCAGCAGATTGCCGATCTCCTGCGCAAGCAGCCGAAGTTCAAGGACCAGATCCCGACCGATCCGGCGGCCATCAATAGCGCCTTCGGCTATGGCTGGTGGAAGCCAGATCCACAGGCTGCGGCCGAGCTTCTTGAGAAGGCCGGCTTCAAGAAGGTGGGCGGCAAGTGGATGATGCCTGACGGCCAACCCTTCAAGATCCGCATGACCGTTGAGGGCGATACGCGCTCGGTCTTCACGCGCGCCGGAACACTGATTGCGCAGCAATGGGCCGCCGCCGGCATCGATTCCAAGGCCACGCCGACGACCAGTCTGTTCCAGACCGCCCTGCCGACAGGCGATTTCCAGGTGGCGATCGCCTGGAGCGTCGAAACCTGGGGCGGCGATCCCGATCTCTCCTTCTTCCTCGACAGTTGGCATTCGCAATTCGTGGCCAAGAAGGGCGAGAACCAACCGCCGCGCAACTGGCAACGCTGGTCCAATTCGGATCTCGACAAGATCATCGAGAAGATCCGAACGATCAGCGCCGACGATCCGCAGGGCGTCGAACTCGGCAAGGACTATCTGAAGCTGGTGGCGCAGCAGATGCCGACCATTCCGCTGATGTCCTATAACGTCTTCACTTCGATGGATACGACCTACTGGACGGGTTATCCGACGATCGCCGATCCCTACACGGACCCGGTTCCGAATTGGGCGAACTCGCGCCTGATGATGGTCAAGCTGAAGCAGGTCCAGAAATGATCTCCCGCCACCGACGCGGTCCGCCGCGTCGGTCTCCTGTCGCCGGACCCTAGCCAAGTCACGCTAGTCAAGTCCGGCGAACCCTATGATCCGGCGTGAGAATATAGCAAGGAAAGAGGCCTGATGGCGTCCTATCCGATTTTCGTATTGAAACGCTTCGGCCAGTTTCTGCTGGTGGTGTTCCTCGGCATTACCGCCACGTTTTTCATTACGCACCTGACACCGATCGATCCCGTCGAGCAAAGCATCGGCACGCTGCAGCAGATGGGGCAATCCGATCCGCGCGCCGTCGAGCTGATGCGCCAGTCACTGAGAGAACTCTACGGTCTCGAAGGCTCCGTCTGGCAGCAATACCTGCATTTCTGGGAAAGGCTCGCCGTCGGCGATCTCGGCCCTTCGCTATCCGCCTTCCCGACGCCGGTTTCGACAATCATCCTGCGCTCCCTGCCCTGGACAATCGGGCTGATGACGGTAGCGACACTGATAATGTTCGTGCTCGGCAATGCCATCGGCGCGTTCGCCGGCTACTACAGGAAAAGCATGCTGCTGAAGGCTGTCAGCCTGGTCTTCATCGCCATGCAGCCGATCCCCTATTACATCCTCGCCTTCGTTCTCCTGATCATCTTCGGCTACGTCTGGCCGATCCTGCCGATCAACGGCGGCTATGAGATGAATACCAATCTGGACCTCTCTTTCTCCCTCGTGCTGGACATCCTCAAGCATTCGATCTTGCCGGCGCTTTCACTGATCCTGGTCGGCACGGGCGGCTGGCTGATTGGCATGCGCGCGCTCGTCTCCAACATCATCACCGAAGATTATGTGGTCTTTGCCGAGCTCGGCGGCGTGCCGAAGAGGCGCATCCTGAGATCTTACATCGCCCGCAACGCCATGATCCCGCAGTTGACCGGCCTGGCGATGTCGCTCGGCGCAATCTTTAACGGCACCGTCATAACAGAGATCGTCTTCGGCTATCCCGGCATCGGGAACCTGCTCATCTCGGCCGTGCATGCGGGCGACTACAGCCTCGTGCTCGGCTTGGCCGCCTTGTCGATCGTCGGCGTCGCCGCCGCCGTTTTCATCATCGACATCCTGAGCCCGCTGATCGATCCGCGCATCAAGGTGGAATAACGCATGCTCACAATCGTTCGCGACCTCGCGCGGCAGAACCTGGAATTTCTCTGCGGCCTTGTGCTCTTCGCCATCATCGTCGCTTTTATCATTGCATCCTATTTCTCGCCCTACGGCGCGACCGACCTCTATCTCCTGCCCCCGGACATGCCGCCGGATGGCGACTATTGGTTCGGCACGACCTCGCGCGGGCAGGACGTCTTCTGGCAGTTGGCAACCGCGCTGCGGAACACGCTCTATTTCGGCATCGGCGTCGCCTTCCTGTCGCGCATCATATCTCTGATGGTGGGGCTGGTAGCCGGCTACGCCGGCGGTGCAGTCGACCGCGCCCTGATGGCGATCAACGACAGCGTCATGGTCATTCCGCAGTTTCCGCTGCTGATCCTGTTCTATTTCGTGCTGAAGGACAGCATGACATGGACCGTCCTCATCGCCATCATGGCCGGTCTCGGCTGGTCCTATGATGCGCGCCTCATCCGCTCTGTCGCGGTCAGTCTAAAAAGCCGGCCCTTCACCACCCAGAGCGTCTATTCCGGCATGAGCATGCGGAAGATCCTGGTCCAGGAGCATCTGCCCTATGTGCTGCCGATCGTCTTTGCGACGACCATGAACAACATGATCTGGTCGATCGGCATGGAGATCACGCTCTCCGTCCTTGGTTTCACCGATATCGAAACCCCGACCATGGGGATGATGATCTATTGGGCGAACGCGCATTCCGCCCTGATCGCCGGGAACTGGTGGTGGGTGGCCGCGCCCGTCGCCGCCATCGTGCTTCTCTTCATGTCGCTCTTCCTGCTGTCGATGTCGATGAATGAATACAACGATCCGCGCAGCCGACTGAACCGGATGGGAGGCTGAGCATGGAAGCGGTGGTCGAGGTAAAAGATCTCAAGGCCTACTATCGAGCATTCCTTTACGGCGTCGATCGCGAAGTGCGCGCGGTCGACGACATCAGCCTGACGATCGGTCGCGGTGAGATTTATGGTGTTGCCGGTGAATCGAGCAGCGGTAAGACGACGCTCATCAAGACCATTGCCGGTGCCATCCGTCCGCCGCTAAGGGTCGTTTCCGGCGCAGTCACCTTTCACTTTAAGGGCGGCACGCAGGATATCTATGCGATGACTCCAGGCGAGAGGGCGGCCCTGCGGTGGCGGCATCTGTCCTACATCATGCAGGGCTCGATGAACGTGCTCAATCCGGTGCGACGCATCCGCCACTCGTTCACGGATTTTGCCTTTCGCCACATGAAGGTCGAACGATCGGTCTTCTTCGACCGCGTAGCCACACACCTCCAGCGGCTGAAGCTGGATCCTCAATTGCTCGATGCCTATCCCCATGAATTGTCCGGTGGCATGCGTCAGCGAATGACCATTGCGCTCGCTACCATTCTGACGCCGGAATTCATCATCGCCGATGAGCCAACCACGGCCCTCGATGTCATCGTTCAACGCGACGTCCTGACGATGATCCGCGAAATTCAGCGTGAGATGGGTTCGTCCTTCCTGTTTGTAACCCATGACATGGGCGTGCACGCCACCGTCTCCGACCGCATCGGCATCGTCTATGCGGGTCGTCTGGTCGAGGAGGCACCGACCCGCAAGCTTTTCAACCTGCCGCTCCATCCCTATACGCAGCATCTGGTCGCAAGCCTTCCGCGTATCGGCGATATGACCACCCGGCCTTCGCTGGAGGGGCGGCCGCCAAATCTCGCCATGCCCCCGGAAGGCTGTCGTTTTCATCCGAGATGTCCCAAGCGTATGGAGATTTGCAGTCACAAGGTGCCACCGATGGTCACAGTCGAGCCGGGTCGACGTGTTGCCTGCTTTGCCGTGACAGGAGAACAGAGTTGAACGATCTGCTTTCGCTCTCGCATGTCACGAAAGTCTACCGACAGGGCGGCATGCTTGGCCGCCGCCACGTCACGGCGGTCCGGGATGTCAGCCTGACGCTCGGGGATGAGCCCGAGATCCTTTCGATCGTCGGCGAATCCGGCTCGGGAAAGTCAACCATCGCGGCAATGATCCTCGGCCAGACGGCGCCGACGGAAGGAAAACTGGATTTTCGGGGGCGACCGGTGGCGGTTCACGGTAAAACTGAGCGGCGCGCCTTCATGCGAGAAGTTCAACCGGTATTGCAAAATCCGTTCGAGGCTTTCAATCCGCTAAAGCGGGTAGATCGCTATCTCTTCGAAACGGCGCGGAATTTCGCGCCCAACGGCAAGCGGACGAACCGCGCGGAAATCGAGCGCATGGCCGATGTCGCGCTCTCGCATATCGGCTTGACGCTCGCGGAGGTGAAGGGCCGGTTTCCCCATGAACTCTCGGGTGGCCAGCTCCAGCGCACAGCGATCGCCCGTGCGCTGATACCACAGCCGCGGCTGCTCGTCGCCGACGAACCCGTCTCGATGGTCGATGCGTCGCTAAGGATGGCGATCGTCAATCTCTTCAGCCAATTGAAGAAGGACCTCGGCCTTTCGATCATCTACATAACGCACGACCTCGCTACCGCCTACTACATCAGCGATCGCATCATCATCATGAGGAAGGGCGAGATTGTCGAGGAGGGCAACGCAAGAATCGTTCTGGACAATCCGCAGCATCCCTATTCGCAAGCGCTGAAGGATGCGGTCCTTTCCTCTGTGGTTTCGGATTAACTTCGGGAAGGCTCGGTCGTGTTCGCACGAATTCAGAACTCCACGCTCGCTCCTTCTTTTCACTATCGCCGCCGCGGCTCCAGCAAAGACGCAAAATTGGTGCCTATTCCTACCGTATTGATCCAAATCAGTGCATTTCTTTCGGCACCGTGCTACGGTTGAGTTTGGCATCTCTAAGATGCAGCCCTGCAAGCTCCACCGTCGCTGTGAAATGGCATGCTACGCTGCGGGTGCTCTGACTCCGGGGGGAGGACATGGGCAACTTCGAAGAAGGAAAATCCAGCGCGCCGAGCGGCTCTGCCGTCGGAAGGGCCATCCTGTCCGAATTTCGACAGATGCCGCTTCTGGCACTCCTCGTTTTTGTCCCGATCGTCATTATCCTCGAGCGCGTCTCGCCCGAGGCCCACACCATGCTGTTTCTCCTTTCGGTGGTCGCCATCGTCCCCTTGGCGGCGGTGCTTAGCCGCGCGACCGAGGCGGTTGCCGCCAAGACGGGAGATGCTATCGGCGGCTTGCTCAACGCCACGCTTGGCAACCTGACCGAACTTGTGATCTCACTGGCAGCTCTGCAGGCAGGACAATATTTGCTGGTCAAGGCATCGATTGCCGGCGCGATCGTCACCAACACCCTTTTTATGCTGGGGGGCGCGTTCCTTTTGGGAGGGCTCAAGCATCATATTCAGGAATTCAACAGGGTAAATGCCCACTTCCAGGCGTGCCTGCTGTTCCTCGCAACGATCGCGATACTCGTCCCTTCCCTGATCAGCGGAGTTGATCAGGTGCCCGCTGCCGATTTCTTCCAAAAGCTAAGCCTGGGGCTGGCCATTCTTCTCATTGCCGTTTACGCGCTCGGCATGTTGTTTTCGCTGAAAACCCATCGAGAGCTCTTCGCCAGTGTCAGTCACGCCGATGAAGATGAAGCGCTGTGGCCGCTCTCGGTGAGCGTCGTCATCCTTGTTGTCGTGACCCTCCTTGTCGCCGTGGTCAGCGAAATCTTCGTGGGTTCGGTCCAGGTTGCCGCCCAGCATCTCGGCATGACACCCGCTTTCGTGGGCTTCATTGTCGTCGCTTTAGTTGGCGGAGCCGCAGAAATGACGACCACATTTGCAGCCGCGCGTGCAAATCGCCTCGACCTGAGCGTCGGCATCGCTTTGGGCAGTGCGGCACAAATCGCCCTCTTTGTTGCTCCGGTCCTGGTGCTCGTCAGCTACTTCATCGGTCCGCAGCCGATGTCCCTGCAATTCTGGCCCGGCGCGGTCACAATGATGCTGATCGCCACTATGGCGGCATCTCTCCTGTCGAACGGCGGTCGCGGCGCATGGTATGCGGGTGTCATGGCGCTGGCGGTCTATGCCATTTTCGGGCTCACGCTGTTTCTTCTGCCTCCCGGGGGTGCGTAGTAACGGAGGCCGCCCGCTGCCACAATTGGCCGAGCCGGGTTGTTTCCGGATGCGGCTTGGCTGATTGCATTCATTTCATTCTTGATCGGGATCTGTCGCCTTGAGCGCCTGCACGCTGACGGCCGCCACGAGGCCGGTCAACACAATACCGGAAAAGCCGATCACCAGGGCCAGCAGCCGAGCCATAAGATGTTTAGGCGTAATATCGCCGTAGCCGATGGTCAGTCCCGTGACGAAGGTGAAATAAAGAGCTTGGTCGAGGCGCCAGTCTTCAATGCGCCCGATCACGACTCCACATCCGGCCATGAGGACAAGAAGCCCGGAAAAGATCGGCCATAGCAGGTGAATTTGCTGGTACAGCGCATAGAAAAAGAGACGTCTCATCCGTCTCGATTGCGACCCGACGCGTGTTTTTGGCACCGCGATCCTCCACCACTCCAGGCGCAGAAAATCCGGCAACGCCAACGACGCCCTTATCGGGCCATGACAGTTGCATCGGCGCCGCTCAGAAACTGCCCGTTGACGTCTCTATGCGAGGTCTCCAACTCCCATCATACCTCCGCACGCCGCAAGCGACCATGCCTTCGCATCTCGAAATTCTGGTTGGTGGCACCTGCTATCGGATAGAGCGGAAGAGATTGCCCATGCAAGGCGGCTGCATGGGCAACGAGAAAACGGAACCTATCCAATCTTTGCGGATCGAGATCCAAGATAAGGCCGACGTTCGGACTCCGACGATTTCAGCGCGCTTCGCAGCCGCAACAGATCCTTGCGGGTGATAAGTCCGACAAGCCTGCCGCTATCCGGATCAACCACAGGAATGCGCCCGGTGTCGGCTGAGATCATCAGGTCCGCAATGAATCCCACGGTGTCATCGGGATGGCCTACGGGAATGGATTCGTCTGAGATCTTTTCGGCAAGCGTTTGGCCCGCCAGATCATCGTCCCCCTGCCAGCTCAGCGCGTCGCCTCGCGAAACGACCCCTATCAGCCGGCCATCATCATTTACGACCGGATAGACCCGATGCGTCTTTTGCTGCGACGCAAAGAATTCATAGGCCGCCTCGAGCGTGATGGAGGCTGGCAGCGTATCCACCTCTTTGATCATGATCTCGCCGGCGCGCGACAATTCGAAAGGATCGATGCCGTATTCGCGCGTTATATGCTGTCCGCGACGTGCAATCTTTTCAGTCAGGATCGAACGGCGAAGGAGGAGCACGGTTACGGCGTAGGCAGCGACCGTAGCAACAAGCAACGGCAGAAGTGCGCTCATGTCTCCGGTGATCTCGACCGCAAAGAATGTTCCGGTCAGCGGCGCTCGCATGGTCCCGCCCATCATCGCAGCCATGCCAAGCAGCGCCCATAAACCAGGGTCGCCAGGAAATACCAGACCCACAAGCCAGCCAAGCGCGCCGCCCAGAATGAGAAGAGGCGCAAGAACGCCGCCTGATGTGCCCGACGACAACGCTACGAGCCAGATGCCCGCCTTGACGAGAAGGATTGCGAGAACCGCCTTTGCGACAATATGGCTCGCAAGGAGATCGGAGATGATATCGTAGCCGACGCCAAGCGCGCGCGGCTCGATCAGTCCACCTAGCCCGACGACGAGACCGCCCAATGCCGGCCACCACATCCAGTGGATCGGCAGCTGTTCAAAGGCATCCTCGATCTTGTAGAGCAGCGTCGTCAGCAAGCCCGACTGCAGACCCGACAGAATGCCCATGGCGGCGAAGAGAAAGATCCCCCACCAGGGAAGATTGATTTGGAAATGCGCGGGAAAGAGCGCCCCCGTTCCGAGGAGAAACGGCCTCCAGGAGACCGAGACGGCCGCTGCAACCGCGACCGGAATGAAACTACGCGGCTTCCATTCGAAAAGCAGCAATTCGACAGCCAGCATCACAGCAGCGATCGGCGAACCGAAGATGGCCGTCATGCCTGCGGCGGCACCGGCAACCAGCAGGGTTTTACGCTCGGCGGCGCTCATATGGAAAAATTGGGCAAAGAGCGAGCCGATCGCGCCGCCCGTCATGATGATCGGACCTTCGGCGCCGAAGGGTCCGCCGGTGCCGATCGAAATGGCCGATGACAAGGGTTTGAGGACAGCGACCTTTGGCGACATTCGGCTGCCGCCGATCAGAATTGCCTCGATTGCCTCAGGAATGCCATGTCCGCGGATTTTTTCGGAGCCGTAGCGGGCCATCAGACCGATCACCAAACCGCCGAGAACAGGCGCCGCGACCATCCATGGGCCGCGCGGGGCGTCAGCGATCGATGAAGCTGTCGTGCTCAGCCGGCCCATCCAGACGAGATTGGTCACAAGCGCTATAAGCTTGATCAGCACCCAGGCGGCAAGGGCGCCTCCCGTTCCAACGATAACGGACATGCCGATCAACAGAAGGACTCTGCGGTCGGTCGTAAAGTCACCCGCCTCACGGCGCGCAAGCCCGCCTGTAAAATCATGGCGCCTTTGGGAAGATTTCGACATGGTTGAAAGCCTGTTCGAACGGCCGCAGCCGTCATTATTCCGATATTTGTTCAAAGCGTTTCGAGCTTTTATATCGTGATACGATATAAATCAATACTGTTGTCGTCGGCAAAATGAGATGCGCGATGCACATGGCGGGACGCTTTGCGGAGCTGTCATCACAAGAGCGTCAGGCATTGCGCGTTTTGCAGGACCGCCGAAAGATGGAGCAATTCGCCTGGATGCGGTAAGCAACGCCGTTGGCCGCCATGAGGATGGAATTTTGAAGGATAGAGATGAAGCACTGACCCCCGCTGACTACGAGGCCCTGGCAAATCTGCGCTATACGCTCAGACAATTCCTGGATTTCAGCACCTCGGCGGCCCAGCAGGAGGGCTTGCCGACACAGCAGCATCAGGCCTTGCTTGCCATCAAGGCGCATTCGGCGACAGAACCGATGACGATCGGCATCCTTGCGGAACGGCTGTTGATCGCCCCCCATACGGCAACGGAATTGGTGGGCAGGCTGGTCGCTGCAGACTACGTTACCCGCCAACCCGATCCGATCGACAAGCGCCGTCAGGCTCTTCGCCTCACGGAGCATGCAGAGCGGGTCCTACGTAAGCTCAGTTCCATCCACTTGACCGAGATTCGCGACATGGCGCCACGGCTGATCCAGATTCTGACGGCATTGCAGTCGGTCCGCGAGGACTAGTTCGCCGCGACATTCAGCCGGGCGCGCATATTGGGATGGAACCGGCAATAGTAGTCAAAGGCCCCACTTTTCGTGACGGTGAAGGACGCGGATTTATGGGCCGGGATCATCACGTCGAAGCGCCCGTCAGCGGTTGCCGTATGCACCATGATGTCTTTGTTCACCCACTCGATCGTATCGCCGATCTTCGCATCGACGGCGGGCGGGTTGAATGTGAGCTTCTCGATCGTGATTTCGATCGTGGCCGCCTGGGCTGGAAAGGAGGCCATGATGATGGCCGCCCCACTCAGCGCCGAGAAAAAGAGGCGCTTCATTTGCATTGCGATGGTCCTATTTCAGCATGGCTGCGACGTGTTCGGCATGCTGTTCATGCCCCTGGAAGACCTTCAGACCCGTCTCCAGCAGATCCTTCAGTTCCGCATTCTTAGCTGAAGGGATGAGCAGCGTTTCAAGCGCGCCATTGACCTGCTTGTGATAGGCAACCTCGTTTTCGACATAGGCCTTGTCGAAGGCAGCGCCCTTAAGCTTGGCGAGCTTTTCCCGCTCGGCGGCGGCGGCCTTCGTTAGGGAACGGCTCGTGTCATTGTCTTTGGGCGTTACCTTGAGCTTCTTGACGAGATCGAGCGCCAGGGTGTTGACGGCCTCATGGTCGCGCAGCATGTCCTTTGCGAAATCAACGACTTCCTTGTTCTTGGAGACCTTCAGCGCCTGCTTTGCAGCCTCGATGTCGATGGCACCGGCCGTGTAGGCTATATGCGCTATCTCTGGATCGGTGGGGGTTGGGCTGGCTGCATAAGCCGCTGGGCTCAGAAAGCAGATGACGGCGATTGCTGCGCTCAATCGAACAGACATAGGTTTGGCTCCTGCTTGGCCGGCTTTTGCTGCCGGGCCGTTATCGACCATCATTGGATGCCGAAGCGTCGAAAACGTTCCCAATTCAGCGAGTTTTCCTGAGGAAATTGCGCGCTCTAATCTTTTAGGCCGAGCCGGCTCATCACGGCTTCTGTCAGCCGCTCGCAACGCCGTCCCGCAAAAGGGAAGGCATCGAGCAGGACCGGTCCGATGCGCTGGTCCAGATGCTGTCGCAGCAGTTTTCTTGCGCGGTGCAATCGCGTCCTGACAGTTTCCGGCCTGATGCCGAGAAGTTCAGCCGTCTCCTCAACGCTCATTCCCTCGATCACGCGGGCAATGAAAACCAGCCGGAACTCGTCCGGCAATTCATCGGTTGCCTCTTCCACAAGACGCAGGATCTGCCGTTGTGCCATTGTCTTTTCCGGATCGTCCAGGGACGAATTGCTTGGGAAATTCAGGATCTGTGCGCCGCTTCCGTCTGTCGGAATGGCAATCTCGCGGCGTCGCGCCGATTGACGGACACGGCCAAGCGCTTCGTTGAGAACGATCCTGTGCAGCCATGTCGACAGCGATGATTGCCCGCGGAACTCCTTGAGATGCCTGAATGCCAGCAGATAGGCCTCCTGAACGACATCCTCGGCAATGCTGTCATCGCGAACGACCCCTCTCGCGATGCGGAACAGTCTTTGATTGTGGCGACGCATGATCGCTCGAAAGGCATTGGGATCGTTTGCGAGCGCCGCGAGAATGAGGTCGCTTTCGCCGGCGTCATTCTTTGACAAGGCTGGATGTGCATTTATGGGCTTCATCGACATCGTGGTGCTCCGATCACCCAGTTGGATGTTGGATGGATCAAAACGTTCCCCAAAATATCATAATGGTTCGAGCTGCGATGTCAGCTTCTCAGGCGTTGCGCCATGCATCATGCAGTTATCATTGATCGCGCGTCTTCGGTGGCCAGCATTTAGAGGGAACAACCTCGCCTTTTTTGCTCGGAAGATTATGTTGATATCTGCTGCCGTCAGTGCCTTTCCCGATGAACCATATGAAGCATCGCAATTCCGGGCGGAGGGCGTTTCTGAAGCTCGTCCACGATTACCCGCCGCGATAAAACGGCCGGGAACAATGCAGGTCTTCACCCCGGGACACGGGGATCGTTCAAGTCGTTGCGTCAGTCGAGTTGAGACAAGAAGGGGCGCCCCGCGCCTTCAGCTACCAGTCACAAGGAGAGAACCCATGACAGCTACCGTCAGCAGAGGCGTGCAAACCGTTGATCTGAAGCTCGAGGTCGTCTTGATCCCTGTCTCGGACGTCGATCGCGCCAAGCGATTTTACGATGGGCTGGGTTGGCGGCTGGACGCCGACTTCCCGGTCGGCGATGCGTTCCGGGTGGTGCAGTTCACGCCGCCGGGTTCGCCGGCATCGATACACTTCGGCATCGGGCTAACGACTGCCGCACCCGGCTCGGCGAGCGGGCTCTATCTGGTCGTATCAGACATCGAGACCGCGCGTGCAGAACTCGTCGCTCGCGGCGCTAATGTCAGCGAAGTCTTTCACCGTGAGGGTCCTGGACAGCCGGCGGTCAGCGGCCGGGATCCTCAGCGGCGCAGCTATCGCTCCTACGCCACCTTCACCGATCCTGATGGCAACGGCTGGTTGCTTCAGGAGGTGACCGAGCGATTGCCCGGACGTGTGGATACGGAGATCACGACCTTTACCTCCTCGCCTGAGCTTGCATCGGCTCTCCGGCGTGCTGCGACCGCGCATGGCGAACACGAAAAACGAACCGGCGGCCAGCATGATGAGAACTGGCCAGATTGGTACGCCGAGTACATTGTGAAGGAACAGGCCGGGAAACCGCTACCCTCGTAAGCGCCTGCGACAAGGCCTTTCTGCGCGTGATCCCCCAACGGGCGGATCACGCGCAGTTTCAATTCTTACCGCAGGTCAACGGCTCCGGATTTAGCCGCTAAGCGACTATATCGCACCGAGATGTCAGCGCACCGGGCAGGGCTTTACCTGCCAGATTTCGGAAGCGTATTGCGCGATTGCACGGTCGCTCGAGAACTTCCCGGAGCCTGCGACATTCAGGATCGCCTTCCGCGCCCATGCATTGCGATCCCCGTAGAGTTCAAAGAGCGCCTGATCTGCCTCCAGATAGGAAGTAAGATCCGCAAGGTGCATGTAGCGATCGCCGTTCTTCAACAGAACGTCGTGCAGTGAGGTGAACGCGCCTCGCTCGTCCTCATTGAAATAGCCGCTGGCAATCAGGTCCAGAGCCTGTCGCGTCTCCGGCTCGTTTTCATAGTGCCAGTACGGATTGTACCAGCCACGGCTTTCGGCGACCTGGTCAGCCGTCAGGCCGAACAGGTAGAAGTTTTCTTCTCCCGCCTCTTCCGCCATCTCGATCGTCGCGCCATCCCGCGTTCCGATGGTGAGCGCGCCATTCATCATGAACTTCATGTTGCTGGTGCCGCTGGCTTCGAAGCCCGCTGTCGAGATCTGGTTGGAGACGTCGGCGGCGGGGATCAGCCGCTCGGCGAGCGAAACGCAATATTCCGGGAGGAAGACGACCTTGATCCTGTCGCGGATGACGGGATCGCTGTCGATCTTGATCGCAAGGTTGTTGACGAACTTGATGATCTGCTTTGCCACTTTGTAGGCCGGCGCTGCCTTGCCCGCAAAGAAGAAAGTGCGGGGCGTGACATCGAGTTGCGGGTTCTCGCGCAGTCTGTTGTAGAGCACGATGACCCTCAGCGCATTCAGCAGCTGCCGCTTGTATTCATGTATCCGCTTGATATGGCAATCGAATATGCTGTCGGGATCGACCGACTGACCAGAGGTTTGCTGCAGCCAGTCTGCGAACTTTGCCTTTGAATCGCGTTTTGCCTTCAGGAAGGCATTGCGGAATGCCGCGTCTTCGGCGATTGGCTTCAACGCGGCGATCTTTTCGAAATCGGTCATCCAGCCATCGCCGATTGCGTCGGAGATGACGCGCGACAGGTCCGGATTGGCAAGCAGCAACCACCGACGCGGCGTGACGCCGTTCGTCTTGTTGTTGAAGCGCTGCGGGAATATGTCGGCGAGGTCGCGGACCGTGGTCGTGCGCAGCAGGCCTGAATGGATAGCCGCAACCCCGTTGGTGCTGTGCGAGCCGACAATGGCCAGATTGGCCATGCGAACTTTGTCTTCCGCGCCCTCCTGGATCAAACTTACCCGCTCGACAATTGCCTCATCGCCGGGATAGCGGTTGCGCACGTCGTCGAGGAAGCGCCTGTTGATCTCGTAGATAATCTCAAGCTGACGTGGCAGCATCTGCTGGAAATAGTGCAACGGCCATTTCTCGAGGGCTTCGGGCAGCAGCGTATGGTTGGTGTAGGCAAGCGTGCGCCGCGTAAGGTCCCACGCATGTTCCCAGCCAAGCTGCGCTTCATCGAGGAGGATGCGCATCAGTTCGGGCACTGCCAGGGCGGGATGGGTATCGTTGAGCTGGATGGCGATCTTTTCCGGCAGCCGGTTCCAATCGACGTTGTCGCGGCGGAAGCGACGGACGAGGTCGGCCAGCGAGCAGGCGACCAGGAAATACTTCTGCGCAAAGCGCAGCCCCTGCCCCATCTCGGTGGAATCATCAGGATAAAGGACACGGGTCAGCGTTTGGGCTGCAATGCTGCCAACCAGCGCGCCAACGAAGTCCCCGGAGCTGAATTCCTGGAAGTCGAAAGAATCCGGAGCGGTGGCGCTCCAGAACCGCAGGCTGTTGATGGTCTTTGCGCCGAAACCCATGATCGGCCGGTCATAGGGGACGCCGATCAATGTCGAGGGGCGATTGCCGACAATCCGCAGATTGCCCTGATGCATCTCGAAGGTGCAGCCCAGCTTGATCTCGACGGCTTCACTGCGGCGTGAAATCTCCCATGGGTCCTGGCGGCGCAGCCAGTTATCCGGCTGTTCGCGCTGCCAGCCACCCTCGATCGATTGCCGAAACATGCCGTACTCGTAGCGCAGCCCGTAACCCATCGCCGGGAGTTCCATCGTCGCCATCGAATCGAGGAAACATGCCGCCAGCCGTCCGAGGCCACCATTGCCAAGCCCGGCATCGGGCTCCTGTTCCATCAGCCCCAACCAATCCAGATTGTTCTGCAGGGCGGTTTGCTCGATGAAGGGATGGAGCATAAGGTTTACGAGGTTGTTGGTCAGCGATCGGCCGATCAGGAATTCCATCGACATGTAGTAGACGCGCTTGGGATTTTCCTGATCGTAGGTCTGCTGGGTCTTGATCCAGCGCTGCGCCAGGATGTCGCGCACGGATCGCGCCACGGCCTCGAAGTGCTGCCGCTTGTAGGCAGTCTCTGGCACCACCAGGGCGTCGGATAGCAGATGGCGCTCAAACATCGCATCGGCGCGCCCGACGAAGGGAACCGAGTTGAAATCGTGAAGTTGAAGATGCTTCTGCACTGCATCGACGTTGGTCATCTCGTCCACGATATTCTCCTCTAATCAATGGATTTTGATTATCATGCCAGTCCGAATGCCATCGCTGCCGATTCAACCCAGCGTCGTTCCCGTTCGCTCGGATGCAGCAGCTCAAATTCTGCGGCGTGACGAAGCGCTATCGGAAACCCTGTTTGGCACAATCCATCTGCAGCGGCCCAAGTCATCTGACCGGGGTCGATAAGGTATTGACGTCGTTAAGATCTGCGACCCAAGCTATGATTTTTCGACGCAAGAAATATGACATGGGCTAACAAATTTCGTGGCCGACGGAAGACGTCGATTCCTGCCCCCACCAGCCCGAGATAGTGGTGCGGCTCTATCGCGTAGGCACATTTTCAGGTGCCTGTCAGCAATCGGGCGGATGGTTCCGCACTATCAGATCAAAACCTCGGTCGCTCGCCGCTTGAGAATGGTGTCGGTTTTGTGATGCCATTCGCCCGGCTGTCATGCGCATGCAATATTTACTACCTAATTGTGATCTTGGTAGCAGATACTACAGACAGGAATTTGAGCGTGGTCGACAACACCGAGCGGCAGGCAACGACATTCGAACAGCGCGTGCACAGCGTGATGAGCGAACTGAAGCCAGCGGAGCAGCGGGTCGCACAGTTTTTCATCGATCAGAAGCAGGCGGCACTTCTGGGATCTGCCGCGCAGATCGCGGAGCTTGCGGGCGTAAGCGATGCGACAGTCGTGCGTACCGCGCGAGCACTTGGCTTCGAAAGTCTCTCCACACTTCGCGCAGCACTCCTGTCGGAGCTGACCGGCAGCGCATCGCCTGGAAATCGCCTGGCTCGAACATTGGCTGCAACGCATGGAGACGGCGGCGGCGCGCTACAGCATGTCATCGGAATTCATGAGAGTGTTCTCGATGTCCTGCGGCGGCCGAGTATCGCCGAAGGCTTCGAGCGCGCCGTCGACATATTGGCAAAGGCCAAGCGCCGCCATGTCTTTGGCATCGGCCCTTCGGGTTCGATGGCGGACTACGCCACTCTGCAGTTCAACCGAATTGGCCTTCCGACCAATGCGCTTTCCTCCCCAGGCATAGCGCTCGCGGACCATCTGTTGAACCTTGGCCCGGATGACGCGATTTTGATGATGGCCTACGCGCCTCTTTATCGTGAGGTCGAGGTCGTGCTTGAGGTCGCCGGCCGCCTCTCCTTGCCTGTTGTCCTGATCAGCGACAATCTCGGCCCCTTCGTCGCCGATAAGGTCGCGGAGATCCTGCCTGTCCCTCGCGGCAAGGCCGACCATCTCGCCATGCATGGCGGCACCATGGTGCTCCTCGAGGCCATGATCATTGCCCTTGCCGGACGATCTCCTGAGGCAGCCTTCGACAGCCTTGATCGACTGAGTGCTTTGCGTGGTTCCATCGACAAGGCCTGGGCCAAAAGAGGAACCAGGAAGAAAAAGCTTCAGAAAACACCGAACTGACACAAATAGTTTAAAGTAATGTTTTAGTATAAAATTGTCATAATCCTGAAAATTTAAGTAATGGAGAGCGGAGATGCTAAATAAATCTATCACTATGCTTGCGTTGAGCGCGGCGATTACGTCGTTCTCGGCCCCGGCATTTTCGGCTGATCTCGTACTTTACGATGCGCTGGATTTCAGCGGCAAGGTCGCAAAGGCATTCGAAGCCAAGACCGGACTGAAGGTTGACGTTGTCGAGCCCGGCAGCACCGGCGAAGTATTGGGCAAGATTGCAGCCGAGGGTGACAACCCGCAATTCGATATCGTCTGGCTCGACGGATCGGCGGTCATGGAGCGCATGGCAGCAGATCATATTCTGCAGCCGGTTCCCGCCGACCTCATCGACAAGGCAGCCTTCACGGATTTCGGCAAGTCGCTGATACCGACGAGCCATGCTTTCCTTCCGACCGGCGCCAGCACCACGGCGATCGAAGTCAACACCAAGAAGGTTGCAGACGACAAGACCCCCAAGTCCTGGGCTGACTTGAAGAATTTCGCGGGCGAAGTCGCCGCCAAGGATCCAAATCTTTCCGGCCCCGCCTATCAGTGGCTGGCAGGGTTCTTCCAGACCAACGGTCTCGATACGGGCAAGGATCTTCTGGCCAAAGTCCTGACCAACAAGTCTCAATCCGGCCTGTCGAGCGGCGGCAAGGTCAATGCTGCGGTTCTGACCGGAAAGGCTTCGGTCGGCATCAATCAGGACAGCGCGATTTTCTCCAAGATTGCCAGCGGCGAACCGGTCAAGGCGGTCTATCCGAGCGAAGGCTCGATCGCACTGCCGCAGGGCCTGGGCATCAGCGCCAAGACGCAGCATATGGACGCGGCCCGCAAGTTCATCGATTTCGTGACGAGCGCCGAGGGCCAGGCTGCGATGCAGGATGGCAAGGATACGGATTTCTACTTCATGCCGCTAATCGTCGGCGTCAAGGGCAAGCCGGGCCGTCCGGCAGACATCGCCTTCATCAAGCTGGACGACAAGGTGGCTTCCAGCCACGAGGCGGAATGGAAGCAATGGTATAAGGATCACTTTGTCCCGTGATTGAACAGTGTCAAAGATGACAGTTCTCCAGAACTTCGGAAGCGCCGCGACATCAGTTCGCGGCGCCGGCATCGGGCGGCTTTTGCCGGGGCGGATATTCGCTCGGATCGGCGGGCTTGCCGCGCCCGTTGCGATCTATACCGTCTTCCTGTTGCTGGTCGGGCTTCCGCTATCCCTCGTGCTGGTCCAGGCGATCATGCCGAAACTGTTCGATATCCAGGCTGCGAGTGCGGTTTTCAGCCTCGGACCGCTGGAAAGAGCCTTTGCCTCGCCGCGCATCGTGCAATCGATCCTGAATTCGCTGGAGCTTGCCGCAACTGTCGCGATCACGACCACCGCACTTGGCGGCGCGTTTGCGGTTCTCATCCAGCGATGCAATATCCCCTTGCGTGGGCTCATCGGCGCCGCGCCCTGGCTGGTGTTCCTGACGCCCTCCTATCTGAAGGCGCTTGCATGGGTCTTGCTGATGTCGCCCGGCGGCTACCTTGTGCAAATCGGCTTGCTGCCCTCAGGATGGAGCGAAGCTTTTTTCAGTATCGCGGGTCTTGTTTTCGTTCATACGCTCGGTCTCTTCCCGCTCGCCAGCTTCATCATATCAAGTGCTCTGACCGGGCTCGGCAGTGAACTCGAAGACGCCGCACGGCTCGCGGGCGCGTCGCCCTCCACGATATGGCTTAGGGTTAATGGTCCTTTGCTGGCACCGGCGATCGCCCTCAGCATTATCGCCACCTTCGCGGAAGTCCTGTCGGATTTCGGCCTGGCGTCAACCATCGCCAGGACCTCGAATTTCGGCGTCCTGACCTATGGGATATATTCCGCAACCAGCGACTACCCCGTCGACTTTGCATCCGCCGGGGCGCAGGCGCTTATCCTTCTGACATTGGTTCTTCTGGTCGTCATGGCCGATCGTCTTTTGCGACGCAGGGCGGACCCACGCCTGATCACAGGGCGCGGCCGGCCTGTTCGTCGTTACGAGCTCGGCGCCTTTCGATGGCTCGCTGCCGGGGCAGGCCTGGCGGTCGTCTTCCTTGCACTGTTCTTGCCGATTATTGCCGTTTCGATACGCGCGCTAAGCCAGACCCTGGGTCTTGGGCTCAGCTGGGATAATTTCACGTTGGAAAATGTCCGTGCTGCCTTGGCTTCGGACACGCCAGCGCATGCGGGACTATTGCGCAGCCTCGGATACGCAGGTCTGGCGGCGGCAATCTCGACTTGCCTGGCCCTTCTCCTCTGTGTGCGACTGGACAAAGCCAATTCCGTGATGCGAACGATCGCCGTCGGCCTGTCGCTCGGCGCCGTTGCCATCCCCGGCATTGTACTCGGCTTCGGCTACATACTCGTCTGGAACCGGCTGCCCGGCTTTCGGGATTGGCCTTTCCCGCACTATGGCGACGGCTCGCTGCTCGTGACCGGTTATGTCGCTGCGGCGTTGCCCTATTGTCTCGTCGTGATCCTGTCGGCCATCGGCCAGCTCGCCCCGAGCCTGACCGATGCGGCCCGCCTGCAGGGGGTTGGTGCATTTCGTCGCCTGCGGGCAATAACGGTGCCGTTGATCTTCCTGAGCACGGTGACGGCTTTCCTGCTGACGTTCATTCGCACCGTATTCGAGCTGCCGATGTCACAGATGCTCATACCGCTCAACGGCCCGGTCGCGCCGACGCTCATTCTTAAATTGTTCAGCCACGACCAGGACGGGCTTGCATGCGCGATCGCGCTGCTCGCCATGATCTTTGCCGGCGGCAGCGCTTCGTTGATCTGGATGGTCGCGCGGCGCTTTCAACCGCAGAACCATCGCCTCATCGCCGGAAGGAGCCACTCATGACCGCTTCCCTGGATTGCGTCGGCATCAACAAGAGCCTTGGGGGCGCGCCGGTTCTTCGCAACCTGCATCTGAAGATCAATGCGGGTGAAGTCGTCTCATTGCTTGGAGCCAGCGGCTCGGGCAAGACAACATTGTTGCGGATCATCGCCGGCCTGATCAATCCCGATAGCGGCCTGGTGAAATTCGACGACACCGTTGTCTGGAGCGACAGATCAGTCGTTCCCCCGGAAAAGCGCCGCGTCGGCATGGTCTTCCAGGATTATGCGCTCTGGCCGCACATGACCGTTTCGCAGAACCTGACCTTCGGCCTTCAATCGCAGCGGCTGTCCGACACCGAGCAGACGATGCGGGCGGAGCATGCATTGGAGGTTACGCGGCTTGCCCCCTATCGCAATCGCTATCCGGCCGAGCTTTCCGGCGGCCAGCAGCAGCGTGTTGCCATCGCTCGCTGCCTGGCGGCGCGGCCGGCACTGATGCTGTTTGACGAACCTCTCAGCAATCTCGATGCAGCCCTGCGGGAAGATATGCGCGTCGAAATGATGGAGCTGGTGCGCCGGGAAGCGATCACGGCCGTTTATGTCACCCACGATCAGGCGGAGGCCATGGCGGTGTCCGACCGCATCGCGGTCATGCGATCAGGGGTCATTGCCCAGCTCGACACACCTCAGGCCATTTATGAGACACCCGCTGATGCCTTCGTGGCAAGCTTCATCGGCGGCTTTTCGATCGTGCCCGGTCAGGCCAGCAACGGCCAGTTCAAGATCGAGAATGCGTCGAACGAACCGTTGCGGACATCCGGCGCCCACAATGGCAATGCGCTTCTGGTCGTTCGCCCCGAAGACGCTCGCCCCCGCGATGCCTTCCCTGACAACAGCGTTCAGGGTATCGTTCAGTCCTCGGCGTTTCAGGGACGTTGCTGGCGTCTGATACTCGATATCGGGCCGCACCGCATCAAGCTCGATTGGCCGCAGGCGATGCCCGCTGGAGCGCCGCTGACCTTCTCCCTCCCGCCCGAACGCTGCGTCGTGCTCGCCGCTTAACGTCTTTCAGTTGAATCCAGGACCATTGCATTGAACAATCTCACCCCCATTCTATCGACCGTCACGGCGTCCTTTCTCGGCTCCTTCGTCGAAGTGGTCGAAGCCTTCACCATCGTCCTTGCCGTCGGGATCACCAGAAGCTGGCGCCCGGCACTGACGGGAGCGGCTCTTGCGCTCGCCGTGCTTGCCGCGCTGGTGGTTGTTTTCGGCCCGCTGCTGGCATTGGTGCCGATAACCACGCTGCAATTCGTCGTCGGCGTTCTGCTGATCCTGTTCGGCATGCGCTGGCTGCGCAAAGCGATCTTGCGTTCACTCGGCGTCATTGCGCTCCACGATGAGGATGCCGCCTTTTCGAAAGAGACGGCCGCCTTGCGGCAGCAGGCGGGGCATAGCCGCGCGGACTATCTTGCCGGCCTTGCCTCGTTCAAGGCAGTGCTGCTCGAAGGGGTCGAGGTCGTATTTATCGTCATCGCGGTCGGCGGCGCCCATGGCCTGACCTTCTATGCCAGCCTCGGTGCTTTGGCCGCTTTCATCCTCGTCATGCTGATCGGCCTTTTGGTCCACCGTCCGCTTGCGACAGTGCCCGAGAACACGCTGAAATTCGTTGTCGGTCTCATGCTGACGAGTTTCGGGATTTTCTGGACGGGAGAAGGATTGGGAGCGGATTGGCCAGGTGCCGATCTCGCCCTCATCGCAATCTTCGCCGTCGTGGCCGCTGCGTCCTACGCCATCATCCGCAGCATGCGCAACGCCAGCCAGACATCTACAGCAAAGGCCGCCAAATGAGTGTCATTCGTATCGCAATTTCCGAACTGATCGGCATGTTCATCGATGACGGCAGCCTTGCCGCATTGGCAGTGATCCTGATTTTGGCCGTAACAGCCGCAATCAAGCTGGCTGCATTGCCTCCGCTGATCGGCGGTCTTCTCCTCCTGGTCGGTTGTCTCGCGATCCTCGCCTACAGTGTTCGCCGGGCAGTCAAGCGGTAACCCATCGCGACGCGTAGCCGCCGCATAACGCTCCGCAAAGCGATCATACCCGGCTGCGATCGGGATCCGAGATTGCGAGAAGTCCATCCGAGCCATGATGGACTTCTCGCGCGTTGTCACGCGCCATGAAGCCGAGACAAAGCCCAAATCAGATGGGCTGCCAGGCTGCGCAACAGCGCCGACTTCCGCTCAAAAAACCCTCCTCTAAAGATAGTTTGTCCTGCTAAAGCGCCGATACGACGCCTGCGCAGGCGCCTGCCGATGCGTCGCACGGCATCCAAAAATCCAACGCGTAATACAAATGTCACGTTTCTAAGTATAAGATAACACATCAGGATGTACAAACGGACCCATCCGAAATAAGAACCTGTATTTTTGCAGAATAAAACATTTTTATGATCATACCACCAAGCATATATGTTCGCTTCTCGCGCGAATCTTCTTGGTGATAGGTACGATAGGATTGGAGACAGCATGCTGAAACTCAGCGCTGTAACGAAACGTTTTGGCTCATCTATAGCGGTCAACGGTATCGATCTCGACATAGACAAGGGTCAAATCATCGGCGTCATCGGACGCTCGGGCGCGGGCAAATCGACATTGCTGCGGATTATCAATCGGTTGATCGATCCGAGCGAAGGCACGATCGAATTCGACGGCAAGCGCGTGAGCGAATTGAGGGGTCGGGATCTTCGGCTGTGGCGTGCGCGCTGCGCCATGATCTTCCAGCAATTCAATCTGGTGAACCGCCTCGACGTGCTCACCAACGTGCTCGTCGGCCGCGTTGCGTCAAGCGGAACCCTGCCGATCCTCTTCAAGCAGTTTTCCGCTGAGGAGCGTACGATGGCGGCCAAGGCGCTCGATCGCCTCAACCTGCTCCCGCACGCCCTGCAGCGCGCCGATACGCTGTCCGGTGGCCAGCAACAGCGTGTAGCGATCGCCCGCGCGCTCGTGCAGATGCCTGACATCGTTCTTGCCGACGAGCCGATCGCTTCGCTCGACCCGCACAATGCGCGTCTCGTCATGGAGGCACTGAAGACGATCAATCGCGAAGACGGCATCACCGTCATCTGCAATCTGCACACGCTCGATGCCGCCCGCACCTATTGCACCCGCATCATCGGTCTCGCCAAGGGCTCCGTCGTCTTCGACGGAGCGCCGGAAGCTCTGACCAACGACATATTGCAACGGATCTATGGAGAGGATGGCGGCGCACCGGTCGACGAACGTCTCACCTCCGGTCAATTCGGGCGTCCCCAGACCCACCCGGTCTGGACGGAACCGCTCGCCACAGCTTGACGGGCACCCGCCCGTCATATGTCCAGTAAAATATTAAAATGTATGGAGTTTTTCAATGACGTCCAATATCACCCGCCGCGCCACGGTCGCGGCATTCCTGGCCGGCGCCCTGATGATCGGCGCCGTTCCTGCTAAAGCCGATTGGCATGACCAGTTCAAGGAACTCAATTTCGGCATTTCGAGCTCGGAAAACGAGCGCGATGCGGTTGCCCGCTACGATGCCTTCGCTGCCTATATGACGAAGAAGCTCGGCGTTCCCGTCCATGTCATCTGGGGCACGGACTACGCCGCCGTCTTCGAAGCGCTGCACTCCAACAAGATCCAGTTCGCCACGATCGGCGCCGCGAACTACGCGCTCGGTCGCAAGGTCATGGGCAACAACATCACCGCCGTTGCCACCAGCGAAGACAATTTCGGCTCGACCGGCTATCACTCGGTCATCGTCGTCAAGGCTGACAGCCCGTACCAGAAGATCGACGACCTGAAGGGCAAGGTACTTGCCTGGGCCGACCCGAACTCGACCTCCGGCTATGCCGTGCCGCTCTACTTCATGAAGAAATCAGGCATCGATCCTTCCACCTTCTTCTCCAAGACGCCTTTCTCCGGCAGCCATGAACTCGGCGTCGTCGGCGTCGTCAACGGCACCTTCGATGCGGCCGCCGACGACTGGACCAATCCGCAGAAGAGCAACGCTCAGCGCATGGAATCAAAGGGCATGGTCGGCATACATCATGAACAACCGTATCGTGACCACCTGGTTTCCGGAGCGGGAGCGCGCCAGCACGATCGGCATCTACACCTCGGCCCAATATGTCGGACTTGGCTTTCTCACGCCGCTATTGGTCTGGATGGAGGCTGGCTACGGCTGGCGGTCGGTCTTCGTCTTCACCGGCGTGCTTGGCCTTGCGGTCGCTGCGATATGGGCACTTGTCTATCGTGATCCGGATCGCTTTCGCGGCACCAATCAGGCCGAACGCGATCTTATCGCCGAGGGCGGCGGCATTCCTGACCTCAGCACGCGCCTTGCCGCACAGCAGTCCAAGCGCGATGCCTTTTCCTGGCACGATCTTGCCATCGTACTCAGTCGCAAGAAGCTCTGGGGCATCTATATCGGCCAGTTCTGCTACCTGGCATCAGCGAATTTTTTCCTGACCTGGTTTCCGACCTATCTGGTTCAATATCGACACCTTGATTTCATCAAGGCCGCATCGATACCGTTTCTCGCCGGGTTCGCGGGGGTGCTCGTGTCCGGTTTCTTTTCCGACGCTCTGCTTCGTCGGGGCTTTACGCTCGGTGCTTCGCGCAAAATTCCAGTCCTTGTCGGCATCGCCCTATCGGTGCTGATCATTGGCGCGCAATTCGTCGATGCTCCGGAACTCATCATTCTGTTTCTCTGTCTCCGCTCTTGCTCCGGAGCGCCTGATCGGCCTGACCGGCGGGGTCTTCAACCTCTTCGGCGGGCTCTCCGGCGTGATCATCCCGATCGCGATCGGCTATCTCGTCCAGGCAGGCGGTTTCGGGGCAGCATTAGCAATGTGTTCCTTGCTGGCGATCATCGCGGCGTTTTCATACATTTTCCTGGTCGGGAAAATGGAGCGCGTCGCCGAGTGATCTCCGATATAGGAAGAGCTGCGCTTCCTGAAAAATCGGACTTGCGACTGCGAAATGCGCGGTCGCAAGTCCCGCCTGTTCCTCCCCGCGCAATGTCCACCTTCAGTAAAAATTGAATAGAACGGCGGCTCGTTCTCGAAAGAGATGCCGGTCCTGTTTTCGCAACGCACCATATCGCGCCGTCTGTTAAACGGTGAATGGAATTATACTCGTCTTTCATGTATAAAATGGAATTCAGCTTCGTTCAGGGCAGCCTTTTGGAGAGGAGAGTTGCCATGTGGAACCGTTTTGCTTTGATCAGCCTGTTTATTGTAAGTCTTTCGCCTTACTGCGCGGTGGCTCAGGAAGGAGATGTTTCAGCCGGTGCCGTCGTCTTCAAGAAATGCGCCATCTGCCATATTGCCGATACGGACAAGAACAAGATCGGGCCATCACTGAACGGCTTATTCGGCAGGACGGCCGGCACTCACCCCGACTTCAGCTATTCGCCGGCAATGCAACAGGCAGGCAAGGGCGGACTGGTATGGAGTGATACGGAGCTACGCGATTACCTTCATGATCCCAAGACTAAGGTTAAGGGAACGAAGATGACCTTCGTCGGCCTGAAGGATGATACCGAGATCACCAATCTCATCGCCTATCTGAAGCAATATTCCAAATAGAGGGCGAAATCCCGCGAGCTTCGCTGCCGGACTGTTTTCATCCCCTAATTGTCCGCTCAGGCTTTGTGTGAGATAATACTAATAAGCTTCTCCGACAGATTGTGGATATGTCCACCGCCGGGTCGCGGTCAGGGGGCAGCGCATGATTGTCGTGCTGATTCTTGTACTTGTCGTGGTGGGATCAATCGTCTTCCACCTGCTTAGTCCGTGGTGGTGGACACCGATAGCGTCGAACTGGAGCTACATCGACAATACCATCGTCATAACATTCTGGATTACCGGCTTCGTATTCGCGGCGGTCATATCCTTCATGGCCTATTGCGTCTGGCGCTTCAGGCATCGGCCGGGATCAACGGCTGCCTATCAACCCGAAAACAAGCGCTTGGAGTGGTGGCTTGCCGGCGGAACCGCGCTTGGTGTCTCGGCAATGCTGACGCCCGGCCTTTTCGTATGGAGCCAGTTCGTTACCGTCCCTGCCAATGCCAGCAAGGTGGAAGTCGTCGGTCAGCAATGGCAGTGGAGCTTCCGCTTGCCGGGGGCGGATGGCCGGCTCGGTCGGGCAGAGACGCGCAACGTCACGTCCGACAATCCGCTTGGTGTTGACCGAAATGATCCGGCTTCCCTCGATGACGTCGTCATTTCAGGAGGCGAGTTGCATCTGCCAATCGGCAAGCCGGTCGAGGTTCTGCTGCGCTCGATCGACGTTCTCCATGATTTCTACGTTCCCGAATTTCGGGCCAAGATGGACATGATCCCCGGCACCGTCACCTACTATTGGTTCACGCCGACGCGAACGGGAACGTTCGAAGTTCTCTGCGCAGAGCTGTGCGGCGTCGGTCATCCGCAAATGCGCGGAACGGTGGTCATCGATGACGACGACGCCTACCGGACCTGGCTGCAGCAACAGCCGACATTTTCGCAATCCTTAGCATCAATAGAAAATCTGCCGTCGAAGTGAGGATGAGGCGGTCAGAAATGAAAGGCGTGCCGTAGGGAATAGGGAGGATGCAGCATGGTCGACATTCGATCGGGCGTTGGGGAAGCGATCCCACCTGCCGAAGTTGAGGATGTGGAACTTTATCACCCGAAGAGCTGGTGGACGAAATATGTCTTCAGCCAGGATGCCAAGATCATCGCCATCCAATATGCCATGACCGCCATTGCGATCGGCATGGTGGCGCTGGTTCTGTCCTGGCTGATGCGGCTGCAGCTCGGATTTCCAGGCTCTTTCTCCTTTATTGATGCGGAACATTATTATCAGTTCATCACCATGCACGGCATGATCATGGTGATCTATCTGCTGACGGCGCTGTTTCTTGGCGGGTTCGGCAACTATCTCATCCCGCTGATGCTCGGCGCGCGCGACATGGTCTTTCCCTATGCGAACATGCTGAGCTATTGGCTCTATCTGCTGGCTGTACTGGTGCTTGTCGCCGGCTTCTTCGCGCCCGGCGGACCGACGGGCGCCGGCTGGACGCTCTATCCGCCGCAGGCGCTTTTATCCGGCACGCCCGGCGGACGCGACTGGGGCATCATTCTGATGCTTTCCTCGCTGATCCTGTTCATCATCGGCTTCACCATGGGCGGCCTGAACTATGTTGTCACAGTGCTTCAGGGGCGCGCCCGCGGTATGACGCTGATGCGCATGCCCTTGACCGTGTGGGGCATATTCACCGCAACAGTCATGGCGCTCCTTGCCTTCCCGGCACTCTTCGTCGCCGCCGTGATGATGCTGTTCGACCGGCTGCTGGGCACCAGTTTCTTCATGCCCGCAATTGTCGAAATGGGCGAACAGTTGAAGCAGGGTGGCGGCAGTCCCATTCTCTTCCAGCACCTGTTCTGGTTCTTCGGACATCCCGAAGTGTACATCGTCGCCCTGCCCGCTTTCGGCATCGTTTCCGATCTGATCAGCACCCATGCCCGCAAGAATATTTTCGGTTACCGGATGATGGTCTGGGCGATCCTCATCATTGCGGCGCTAAGCTTCATTGTCTGGGCGCACCATATGTATGTCAGCGGCATGAATCCGAACTTTGGGTTCTTTTTTGCGACCACCACCCTAATCATAGCGATCCCGACTGCGATCAAGGTCTATAACTGGGTGCTCACCCTCTGGCGCGGCGATATCCATCTGACGCTGCCGATGCTCTTCGCACTCGCCTTCATCGTCACCTTCGTCAATGGAGGCCTCACCGGGCTCTTTCTCGGCAATGTCGTCGTCGACGTGCCGCTATCAGACACGATGTTCGTCGTCGCGCATTTCCACATGGTCATGGGCGTGGCGCCGATCATGGTCGTGTTCGGCGCGATCCATCACTGGTATCCCAAAGTGACGGGTCGCATGCTGAATGTGACGATGGGCCATATCCACTATTGGATCACCTTCCTCGGCGCCTATGCAATCTTCTTTCCCATGCACTATCTCGGCCTGCTGGGCGTGCCCCGCCGCTATTACGAACTGGGCGAGACCGCCTTCATTCCGCCATCGGCGCATACGCTGAACGAGTTCATTACGGTTGCCGCCCTGATCGTCGGCGCGGCACAAATATTGTTCCTGTTCAATCTGGGCTGGAGCCTGTTCCGGGGCAAAGCATCCGGCGGCAACCCCTGGTGCGCGACGACGCTGGAATGGCAGACGCCGCAAACGCCGCCCGTTCACGGAAACTGGGGCAAGGAGCTGCCCATCGTCTATCGCTGGCCTTACGACTACAGCGTTCCGGGTGCGCCCGAGGACTTCATACCGCAGAACCAGCCACCTTCAAGCGCAACGGCAAGGGGTGCCGCGTCATGAGCGCGATCCTCGTCTTCCTCGCGGGCATCTTTGGCATCGTCGGCTGGTGGCTGGCAAGACAGCGGCTGACGTCCAAACCCTGGCTGGAGACCGAGCGTGCTGGCGATTTGCCCGATATCCAGCGATCCCCTTTACCGACCGCCAAGATCGGTCTTGGCATTTTTCTCGCTGTCGTCTGTGCGCTGTTTACCCTGCTTATCAGCGCCTACCTTACACGCATGGGCAGCGCCGACTGGTGGGGAATGCCCGTGCCGCGTTTGCTATGGGTCAACACGGCAGTTCTCCTGGTTAACGGCGCATCGATGGAATGGGCGAAAGCCGAGGCCAGGCTCAGCCGCGGCGAGACCCTCAACACCGCGTTGGCTATGGCGTTCGGAACGGGTTTTCTGTTCCTTCTCGGCCAGCTTCTCGTGTGGTGGCAGCTCGTGTCGGCTGGCTATGTGCTTGCCGATAACCCCGCAAACAGCTTCTTTTACATGATCACCGGAATTCATGGCCTGCACATCATCGGCGGGCTTTTCGTGCTGGGACGCGCGACGGTCCGCGCCCGAAGCATTCTCACATGGTCGAAGATGCGTCTCAGCGTGGACCTGTGCGCCACCTATTGGCATGTCATGCTCATCATCTGGCTCGTCATGTTCGCGCTTTTTGCCGGATGGGCCAACAGCTTCGCCGATCTCTGCCGCCAATTGGTCACCTGAGGAGTTTCGATGATGGAGCAATCACTGGAGACACAGACTGACACGCCCCTTCCCCGCCCCCAGGGACTGCAGGGCGTCGCGGCCGATCTGTCCTCGGATCAGCGGGCGTTCAAGAACGTCTCCTGGGGTAAGGCCATGATGTGGATCTTCCTTCTCAGCGACACCTTTGTCTTCGGCTGTTTTCTGCTTGCCTACATGACGGCGCGGATGTCGACCGTCGTTCCGTGGCCCAATCCAAGCGAGGTCTTTGCCCTGACGATCGGGGGTACCCAAGTTCCCCTGATATTGATCGCCATCATGACATTCGTTCTCATCAGCAGCAGCGGAACAATGGCCATGGCCGTCAATTTTGGCTACCGTCATGACCGGCGCAAGACCGCCGCGTTGATGCTCGCGACCGCCGCCCTTGGCGCGACCTTCGTGTCCATGCAGGCCTTCGAATGGACCAAATTGATCCGCGAAGGCGTCCGTCCCTGGGAGAATCCCTGGGGAGCCGCGCAGTTCGGCTCGTCCTTCTTCATGATCACCGGCTTTCATGGCACCCACGTCACGATCGGCGTGATCTTCCTCCTCGTCATTGCCCGGAAAGTCTGGCGCGGAGATTTCGAACAGCAGAGGCGTGGCTTCTTCACCAGCCGGAAAGGCAATTACGAAGTGGTGGAGATCACCGGGCTCTACTGGCACTTCGTCGATCTGGTCTGGGTCTTTATTTTCGCGTTCTTCTATCTCTGGTGAGGAGAGCACCATGTCGCAGCCGCACGCACAAGCAGACCAGCATCACCCGATAAAGCTCTATCTCGTGGTATGGGCCCTGCTCTTCGTCCTCAGCACATGCTCCTACCTCGTCGATTATCTCGGCATCCAGGGTTACCCGAGATGGTTCCTGATCATTGTGTTCATGATCATGAAAGCCGGGCTCATCGTCGCGATTTTCATGCATATGGCATGGGAGCGGCTGGCGCTGATATATGCCATCCTCCTCCCCCCAATCATTGTGTTGGTCTTCGTGGCGCTGATGGTATCGGAATCGCAATATACGCTGCTGACCCGGCTCGCCTTTTTCGGCGCCGGCCCCTGATACGCGCGTCAGGCGGAAGCGTCTCTCTGGCTCAGCCATTCAGCAGTGAGCCGGCTCGCTTCGGCGGCGGCAGCGGCAAGATCTTTGCCGCGAAGCAACTCTGAAACGAAGCATCCGGCGAAGCTATCGCCGGCGCCGAGCGTGTTGTCGACGTCGATCTTGGTTGGCGGTTCGACGTGTGTGAGGCTTTGTCCATCGTAGAGCGAAATAGGACGAGGTCCGTCGGTCAATACTAGCGTCCGCAAACGGGTTCCGGCGATTTCTTGAGCCTGCCTCCAGATGGCATCCATCTCCTTGCCGGCGACATCCGTCCTCGACGTAATGACGATATCCGCCGGACGAGACACTGCCGGACGAAGCGGAAGTTGCGATATGACCAAAGGAATATGATCAAGACTGGAAAGCAATGTCTCGTCGAGAAGCAAGGCATTGATATAGGCCGCATTTCCCGCGATCCTTTCACGCGCTGAAAGAGCTATTCCTGGCCGACCGGCATCGGCAATGATTGTGCGCTCACCGTTTGGTTCAAGGAGGATTTCAGCCAGCGCCGTCTCACCGGAATGCATCGCGACGAAGCGGACATCGAAGCCCATGGTCCCGAGTTCTTTGAGCGCTGCATGGCCGAGTTCATCATCCATCAACCTGGTGACGATCACCACCTCTTCGCCGAGGCGCAAAAGCTGGCTTGCAGTATAAAATCCGCCACCGCCGATCATGACCGTGCGCTTGGCATAGGACAGACGGCTGCCGGACCTGAGCGGCCCGTTCAACGTCCAGACCCGGTCGTGATTGACGCTGCCGATAACGATTATCTTGCTCATAATCACACTTATCTGTGGTCCACGTCGGGTGCCAGAGCATCGACGATAAAGCGCTGAGGATATCGCGAGAGATATAGCAAGCGTTCGCATTGCCTGTGACACGCAACGGCCCAGGGAAACAGACCCTGTGCAGATCGAGCAAGGCCAACGCACCCTCGTTCGGACTTCAGGAGAGCTTGCTTTCTACGGGACGAATGCGCGTAAGAACGCGATCAAGGCCCTTCTGCAGCGCCGCGGTCCCGCCGAAATCGCGAAAGTCCTGCAATACCTGTTCGTTCAACCCGCCCTTGGTCGAATGCTCGCCGATGAGGTCTTCAAAGCTCGCAGTTGGCCTTGATCGAGCGGCATGGTCGAGACCGGAGAACAGCTGACGGAGGTAGGCGTCGCCGGCGGCCCTCGGAAGACCCTGGCTCTCCAGCCAGTTCGCCGTCGCGTCCAGGATGCCAAAATAGGTGCCCATCATGGCGCTCGCCACAGCGAGAAGATCGAATTCTCGTTTGCTTTCAACCTGAACCGCCGTGCCGAGCGCCGAGAAGACAGCGTTTGAAACCTCGTCCGGCGGATGGATAGCGGTCGCGCCCTGGAGATCGGCGACGAACGGAAGCGGAATGGCCTGGCTCACCCTAACAGGCTGACCGATCCACGCCAGCAGTCGATCGAGTGGCGTGGCTGCGACGAAGCTGATCACATGGTGGCTCGGCCGAAATCGGAGTTCACGGACGACTTCCTCGGCAATCTGCGGCCTCACCGCCACGAATACGAGGTCGGATCGGTCGAGGACATCCTGGTTGCCTGAAGCGATCGACACGTTCCGGTTCGCCGCCGCAAGGCGGGCGGCAATGCTTTCGTTACGAGGCGACACTATGATCGGGGTGTCGCGAAACTCTGTTTTGCACAGTCCGGTGACGACCGCTTCCGTAATCGTTCCCGTCCCGACGAACCCGATCGTGATCCGCTTCGGATCGATTTCCATTGGCATCCTCCTATCAGGCCGTTTTTTCCTTGGAACTACGATATCGCCTGAAGGCGAGGTTCCGAGATGTGGCCCTAACCTTTCTCCGCCAGCGACAAGCGATCGAGAACGGCCTGCGCCGTATTAGCGTCCGTAACGAGAGCGTTGATCATCCCTGATCGAGCCGCACCGATAATGCCTGCCGCCTTGGCAGGTGTCGCCGCAACCGCGATGGTCAAAGGCGTTTGCCGCAGTTGCTGCGGGGATGCGGCGATCATACGGTCTTCACCATCCCAATGAAGGATTTCGCCTGCTTCGGTGACATAGTGGCGCAGAACATCGCCTGCCGCGAGGCTCAATGCCTTCTCCGCCGGGAGGGCCGCCGTCGCCTCGGACGGATTTGCCGCATGCGTCAGACCTACGCCGACGATAGCCGCATCGAGCCTGTCCCAGTGGGACGTCACCTGCTGCACCGTCGGATCGGCGAGGAACGCGTCACGCAATTCGGATGACGAAATGTAAGGAGCGTGCAGAAAGTGCGGTACACCGCCCATCTGTTCCGCCGCCTGGCGCACGAATTCGTTGATCTGGAAATGCGGGGCGGCCTGCTGCATTCCTCCATTCAGGGCGGTGACTGCTATGCCGGGAAAACGCGGTAAGCCGGCAAGCGTTACTTCCCGAACCGCCCGTCCCCAGCCGACGCCGAGCGTCGAACCGGAACGCAGCCCCGCTTGCCGAAGCATTGCTCCCACCGGCTGGGCAAGTGCGCTGAGAACATTGGAAGGCGGCGTGTCTATCACGGCAGCCTTGCTCAATTTCAAGCCTTCGACGAGCCCCGCGCTCAGATCCTCCGAGGAGGAAAGATCAATGACTTCAATCCGGACGATCCCGGCCTGGCGCGCCTTGCTGAGCAACCGCGAAACCGTAGCCGTCGATAGGCCAAGCTTCTTGGCGATATCAACCTGCGACATGTCGGATTGGTAGTGCAGCTTCGCAACCATGTGCAGAAGCGCGCGGTTTGCCGCAGCCTCGTTGGTCTGAGACGGATTCAGGTTGAAATTCCTTTCTGCAATGTGTTACACATTCCGGACATGAGGGATTTATCGCTCAAAACGGCCGTTCTCGCAACGACTATGCGGCGCAGGAGGGCGGGATGTTCATTCAATGTCCTATTTCGGATAAGCTAGCAGGGAGGAACAGATGTCGAGATTAACGACAGCGGAGATGCGTGGCTACCAGCAAATCTGCGGCAGTGACGGAGCCATGATGGTTATCGCCTGTGATCAGCGCGGCGGTATGCGCAGCCTGCTTGCGAAGGAACCGGAGGCGCAAGCGGCGATCTCCGACCAAACCCTCGGTGACACAAAGGCCGACATCGCGAAATTTCTTGCAAGCAAGGCCTCCTGTGTTCTTGTCGATCCGATCTGCGCTGTTCCAGCCCTGGTGGATGATCGTATCATTCAACGCGAAACCGCACTTCTGATCGGCCTGGACGCCTCCGGGTGGGATACGTCGCCGGAAGGCTATCGCCTTTCCAAGCTGGTTCCTGGCATTTCCGCCCGACGTGTCCGCCAACTTGGGGCAACCGGCGGCAAGATCATGGTCTATCTGCGCTCGGATCGGGATGAAGCCAACGTTCATAACATCAAGATCCTGCGCCAATGCATCGAGGACTTCGCAAACGAGGATCTGCTGCTCGTCGTCGAATTCCTGACATACAGGTTCGATGGCGAAGACGAGGCCGACTACAAGGCGAAGCTGCCATCGCTGATCGTCGGCGGGAGCAAAATTTGCCTGGATTGCGGGTCGAAGGTCCTAAAGATCCCCTATCCCGGCACTCCGGAAGCCTGCGCGGAAGTCACAAGGCTCGCAGGCGACGTGCCGTGGGCTGTCCTGTCGGCCGGCGTCGACCATTCGACGTTCCTGAGCCAGGTCGAGGATGCCATGCGCAACGGAGCCTCCGGCGTGATCGCGGGCCGCTCTCTGTGGAAGGACTGCATTTCGCTGGACCGGTCGATCACCAAGGATAGACTGGAATCGGTCGCGGTTCCGCGACTGCGTGAAATTCAGGCTGTGATCGCGGCCCATTTTAAAGGCGCCCGGTCTGCAGGCATCGACCGGGGACAGAAAGCAAATGCCTGAACTCGCCATCGGTGTCGACATTGGTGGCACGAACATTCGTGCCGCTCTGGTCTCCGATCGGGGCGAAATACTGAGGAAGCTGTCGGAGCGGACACCATCCGATCCTTTGCAGGTCGTCGAGCGTATCGCGGCGATGGTGGGCGAACTCGATATGGCTGGTGTAACCGGGGTCGGTATCGGCATCCCGGGTCGTGTCGACTGTGCCAGCCGCACGATCCTGTCAGGCGGTATTCTGAATTTGGCCGGCATCGATTTTGCCGATCGCCTCGAGGCAATTGTTGGCAACAGCGTCGTCATCGAAAACGACTGCAGCATGGCGCTGATTGCTGAAATGAGGATCGGTGCTGCCAAAGGCTACAAAAACGTCGCGATGCTGACGATCGGCACAGGCATCGGCGGCGCAGTTGCCAGCAACGGTAATATCTATCACGGCCACAGGGCGGCCGGGCAGCTGGGCCATATCTGCGTCCTGCAGGAAGGCCCGTTATGTCCATGTGGAAGACGTGGTTGCGTAGAAACCTTCAGCTCCGGAACCGCGTTGCGCCGTCACATTACCGAGGCCGGGCTGGCAGCCTCATCCGTGGGCGAAGTCTTTGAAATGGCTGAGAGCGGAAACTCCGCCGCCGAGGCAGTCCTGCAGGCATGGGCGTCGCCGCTACGGGCTGCCCTCGACAATATCGCAGCGACGATGGATCCGGAGGTCATTGTTCTGGGCGGCGGCCTTGGCGCCGATGCCGCACGAGCCGTCGCTTGTCTTCCCGTGGTAGCACCCTGGTTTCGGCCGACGATCCTGCCCGCAAAACTCGGAGACGACGCGGGCGTGATCGGCGCTGGCCTATCGGTGTTGACGCCTGACCGCAACCTTGCCGAAAAGCGCGTGGTACTCGTCAACGGTGTGCCGGCATCGGGAAAAAGCAGCCTTGCGAAATTGCTGTCGCAACGCACCGGATGGCCGGTCATCTCCCTAGATGGCATCAAGAATCCTTTCCTGGAGCATATCGGCGGTGTGGACCGGGAGTTTAATCGCACATTGGGAAAGGCCAGCTATCAGGCGATCTGGTCACTAATTCGTGAAGCGCCACCGGGGTCCACATTCATCGTCGATGCATGGTTTGGCTTTCAGTCGAAAGCCTTGCTCGAGGCCTATATCGAAAAGGCAGGTGTCGATCGCGTCGCAGAGTTTTGGTGCAAGGTTCCCGGGACGGTCGCAGGAGAACGGTACGCCAGCCGGTTGAAAGACAGACTGCCGGGCCACCCCGGCGCTGAATATGTTTCGGAACTGGTGGTGCTCGCAGATCAGGCAGAACCCATGGGATGCAGTCCCGTGATGATGCTTGATCAGACCAAAGAACCGGACATGGACGAAGTGATGGCCTGGATTTTAGGGGTTTTTGATCCGGATTGAAGACGGCCGCGCTATGCCGTCAGCCAAAGCTCGTCATGGATGCGTCTGCGCTTTTCCGCCGAGCAGATCATAATCATATTGCGCCATAAAAGCCGGCTAAGCGCACTGTTATTCATCAGAAAGAAATTAATTACAGAAAAAAATTACTTGACGACCTTATGCCCGCTACGTGATTATTTATTCCGCCGGACAGGGGAGGTCCGGTTTCCAGAGGAGGAAATTATGGAACGCCGTTCATTTCTAAAAGCCACCGCTGTGGCGACGCTTGCCACTGGCGTGGCCGCCGCCGGCAGCGTCAAGGCACAGGATAAGAAGTTCACGATTGCCCTTATTCCGGGCCTGACGACCGATGCTTTCTACATCACCATGCGCAAGGGTGCCGAAGCCGCCGCCAAGGCAGTTGGTGCGCAGCTCGTATTCCAGGGCGCACCGGACTTCAACCCGGTTACCCAGGTGCCGGTTCTCGATGCCGTCATCGCCAAGAAGCCGGATGCGATCCTGATCGCGCCGACCGACAAGGATCAGCTGATCCAGCCGTTGAAGAAGGCTTTCGATGCGGGCATTCCCGTTATCACCGTCGATACTTTCATCGGCACCGGTGTATACCAGACGGGTGCCGGCGACGCCGATTTCCCGCTCGCCTACATCGCCTCGGACAACCTGCTGGGCGGCGCAATTGCTGCGCGCGCACTTGCAAAGGCCGTCGGTGAAAAAGGCAAGGTTTACGTTTCAAACGTCAAGCCGGGCATCTCGACAACCGACCAGCGCGAGCAGGGTTTCAAGGACGAGATGAAGAAATATCCGAACATCACCGTTCTGGAAACGCAGTACAATGATGACGATGCCAACAAGGCAGCGTCGCAACTGCAGGCAGTTTACGCCCGCAACTCTGATCTGGACGGCGTGTTCGGTGCCAACCTGTTCTCGGCCCTCGGCGCTGCGAACGGCGTGCAGCAGGCGGGCCAGACCGGCAAGATCCGTGTTGTTGCTTTCGACGCTCCGACGACAATCATCGACAACATCAATTCCGGCCTCGTCGATCTTGCGATTGCCCAGCATCCGGCCGAAATCGGCTATTATGGGGTGATGTCAGCCTATGCCCATCTGACCGGCAACTCGATCCCGACCGCAATCGGCACCGGTTTCACGGTCATCGACAAATCGAATGTCACCGACAAGAACGTCGCGAAATTCATCTACTCCGATTGATCGGATGACGTCAGGTGCCTCGCTCACGGAGCGAGGCACATCCTTGGCCACAGTAGAGGAAAGGGCGTGGCGATCCGTACGTCTCGCCTGAGTTTGGGTTGATCCATGACAATCGACAACATCGAGGCCAGCAAGGCGGACCAGCATGTGGCGCCGCAGGCAGACCACGCCGACCAGACAAACACCATCGTCAACTACATCGCCCAATTGCGCGCCTGGCTCTTCCTGGCCGCGCTGGTCGTTATCTTTGAGATCTGGGCGCGGATTGATTTCGGCGGCACCTTTGTCGGCTCGGCCTACAACTGGCAGTCGGTTGCAGTCTTTGCCGTGGCGCCGCTCCTGCTCGCAATAGGGCAGACCTTCGTCATCATTTCAGGAGGCATCGACCTCTCGACCGGCTTCATCATGGGCCTGGCTGCCGTTGTCGCAGCACATATCACCAATGTTGCCGGCCTCTATATGCCGCTGCCGGTGGCGATGATCATCGGAATTCTCGTTGCGATGGTTGCTGCCGCTGTGCCGGGCCTTATCAACGGCTTGCTGATTTCCCGTCTGAGGGTACCGCCCTTCATCGGGACGCTCGGCATGTTCGGCGTTGCCCGCGGTACTGCCTTTCTTCTAGCCGGCGGCACGACCGTGCCGGTCAAGAATTCCTATTTCGCCGAACTCGGCAACGGCCGCTTTTACGGCGTGCCCTATCTCGTCATCGTCACCATCCTTTTCGTGGTGATCATGCATTACATCTTGAGCCAGACGCGCTTTGGCCAGCACAATTATGCGATTGGCGCCAATGTGCAGGCGGCGCGGCGCGCGGGTATCGACATAAAATTCCATATCCTGCGGCTCTATATCCTGTCGGCAGTCTGCGCAGGTCTCGGCGGCGCGCTCTATGCCGCCCGGTTTACCGCCGGCGCTGCGCAGGCCGGCGAGCCGCTGCTGCTCGACAGCGTGGCCGCGGTCGTCATCGGCGGCGCCAGCCTGTTCGGCGGCTCCGGCACGATAATCGGCACCATTGCCGGCGCGCTTGTCATTGCCGTCATTCAATACGGTCTCGTCTTCATGAATGTCGAACCGTTCTGGCAGTTCATCGCCGTCGGCATCGTCATCATCATATCGGTTCTCATCGATCAGGCGCAGCGCCGGTTCAGCGGAGCAAAACAGGATGAATAGTGCAGCCCCTCTCCTCGAAGTCCGGAACCTGTCGCGATACTTCGGCGCCGTCCGCGCGCTGGATGATTGCTCCATGACCGTTCATGCCGGCGAAGTGGTTGCGCTGGCAGGCGACAATGGCGCGGGCAAGACGACGATGATCAAGGCGATCTCGGGCGTCTATCCGCCAACCGCCGGCGAGATCCTGATTGACGGCCAGGCCGTCACCTTCTCCTCGCCGCAGGATGCGCGAGAAAAGGGGATCGAGACGATCTACCAGGACTTGGCGCTCGCCGACAATTTGACGATCGGCGCCAATATCTTCCTCGGCCGCGAACCGATGAAGAAGCTTTTCGGCTTTCTCCCCGTCATCGACCGCAAGGCGATGGCCGATGCGGCTGCTAAGACGATGCAGCAACTCGACTTCCATGTGAAGAGATTGAAGGCACCGGTCAGCAACTTTTCCGGCGGCCAGCGGCAAGCGGTCGCGATCGGACGTGCGGTCTACTGGAACGCCCGCATTTTGATCATGGACGAGCCAACTGCTGCTCTCGGCGTCCCCGAGCAGCGGAAAGTCGTCGCCCTGATCAAGTCGCTGAAAGCGAAGGGACACGGCGTCATCTTCATCTCGCATAACCTGCAGGACATATTCGCCGTTTCCGACCGCATCGTCGTCCTTCGCCGCGGGATCGTAGCGGGAGAACGGAAGATCAGCGAAACGACGCATGACGAAGTCGTCAAACTGATGATCGGCGGATAGCCGTTTCTCTCGAAGAAATCCCGATGTCTGGATTTGCGTGAGCGGCCATTGTGGCCGTTCAGTCAGCGTCGCGAAGCGATGTGCATATGGCGCCTGAGGAGGGACCATGATCGAGAAAGAAAATCGCCGTCTTCGCGTCGGGGTGCTGGGGTGTGGGCCGATTGCTCAATTTGCCCATCTGGAATCCTGCGTGAAAGCACGGAATTCCGATCTCTACGCGATCTGCGACGCCGCACCCGACCTGCTGGCACGCATAGGAGCGACCTACGAGCCGCAGAAGATGTTCGGCGATTTCGACGCCATGCTCGCCGACCCCGATTTGGAAGCGGTGATCATCGCCACATCGGATGCCTATCACGTACCGATGTCCATCAAGGCGCTCGATGCCGGCAAGCATGTCCTGTGCGAAAAGCCGATCGGCGTTTCGGTCGAAGAAGGCGAGAAGCTTGCGGCTGCCGTCAAGCGCTCGGGCAAGGTCCTGCAGGTGGGGCACATGAAGCGCTTCGATCCGGCGCTTGAGGCAGCGCGTGACTTCGTCCGCGACGATATCGGCCAGATCCTTGCACTCAAGGCCTGGTATTGCGACTCCACACACCGCTATACCAATACCGATGCGATCCAGCCCCTCCCGGTCACCAGCAAGCTGGCACGAAAGCCGGCCGGCAATCCCAAGGCCGATCTGCGGCAATATTTCATGCTGGCACATGGTTCGCATCTGGTCGACACCGCCCGCTTTTTCTGCGGCGATATCGTCGCCGTGCGAGCGCGCCTGCTGGAGCGTGCCGGCGCCTATTGCTGGTTTGTCGAGACCGAATTCGCCAATGGTGCCTTGGGTCACCTCGACCTGACAGTCGCCGTGCGCATGGATTGGCACGAGGGTTTCCAGCTCTACGGCGAAAATGGCTCCGTTCTCGCAAAGACCTTCAATCCCTGGTATTTTCGATCAAGCGAGGTCGAGATCTTCCACGAGAAGGATGCAACGACCAGAAAGCCGCTTGGCGCCGACGGACACTTTTTCCGCAGGCAGCTCGAAGGCCTCGCCGACACGGTGCTGAACGCTGTGCCGATGCGCGGCGCCGATGTCGAGGACGGCATTGCCTCCATCCGCGCGATGGTGGCGATCGCGCGATCAGTGGAGACAGGCGAACGGATCGAACTCGCCTCGGTAACGGGGGCGGTCTGATGCAGATCGGTATCTTCGCCAAGACTTTTCCCGGAACGGATCCTCTGGAAGTCTTGTCTGCCGTGCGCGACAGCGGCTACGCCACCTCGCAGTTCAATCTTGCCTGCTGCGGACTTCCATCCATGCCGGAGGCGGTGCCGGGCTCCGTCATCGATGCGGTGCGCTTAGCGGCGGAGAAGGCGGGCATTTCGCTTGCGGCCCTGTCTGGAACCTACAACATGGCTCATCCCGATATCTCGGTTCGAGAGGCAGGCCTGCGCCAGCTCTCCGTGGTCATTGAAACCGCGGCGGCTTTGTCCATTCCGCTGGTGACGCTGTGCACGGGGACGCGCCATGCAAGCGATCAATGGGCCTATCATCCCGACAATGGCGATCCGCTGGCATGGGCCGATATGGCAAGGGAAATGGCGAAGGCCCTGGCTCTGGCCGAAGAGCATGGCGTGGATCTCGGCATCGAACCGGAACAGGCGAACATCGTCACCTCGGCCACTGACGCCAGGCGACTGATTGCCGAGATGGGCTCCGCGCGGCTGCGTATCGTCCTCGACCCTGCCAATCTCTTCGAGACGGCAACGCAGCGCGAGGCACTTTCGATCGTCCAGCGGGCTGTTGAAACGGCTGCCGGGCATATCGCCATGGCGCACGCCAAGGATCGCTACGCTGACGGACGGTTCGCGACCACTGGCCAAGGCGTGGTCGATTTTCCCGATTTCATCGCTCGGCTGAAGTCCGTCGGTTTCGATGGACCGCTTATCACTCACGGCCTGTCGGCCGAAGAGGCCCCCGGTGTCGCACGCTTCCTCAAGGAGCTTGTCTAGTGGGCGAAAAGACAACCCTCATGCGCGACGATGCAAGCCTTGCCGTTTATGATTACGGCGAAGGGCTTCCGGTCCTCTTCCAGCATGGCCTCGGCGGCGATGAGGCGCAAGTGGCGCAAAATTTTCCTGAAACCGTGGACATCAGGCGTATCACGGTCGAGTGCCGCGGACACGGCGCATCATCGCTTGGCAGCACGCGGCCGTTCTCGATTGCAATGTTTGCCGAAGATGTTTTGGCCGCCGCGAAGGATCGTGGGCTCGATCGCTTCGTCGTTGGCGGTATCTCGATGGGTGCGGCGCTTGCCCTGCATCTTGCCCATCACCATTCGGAGCGCGTCGCCGCACTCGTCCTCGTTCGCCCTGCCTGGATGTTTGACGTCGCGCCGGACAATATGGCGGCCGCCCGCGCTGTCGCCTCCTCGATCCACTCGCATCCTCCTGAGGAGGCCAGGAGCCTTTTCGAACGCTCCGAAATCGGTATGCAGATGAAGGCAGGCTCTCCCGACAACTTCGCCTCCCTGCTTGGCTATTTCGACCGACCAAATGGGTTTGAATTTGCCTCCGTGCTGGCGGATATCGCGTCGGACGGTCCGGGCGTTTCGCAAGCGGCAGCCGCGGCCCTTGCCATTCCCACGCTTGTCATCGGCAACCAGCAGGACGCCATTCATCCGCTCTCATACGCGCGCGTACTTGCCGAGACCATCCCCAACGCGACCTTCGTCGAGGTCGCTGCCAAGGCTGCCGACAAGGAACGGCATTTCGCCGAGGTCCGGGATGCCATCGCTCTTTTCCTTGCGTCCAAAACAATCCGGAGCCTCACTTCATGATGCCGTCCAAACCTCTTTCAGGTCCGGCAGCCATCGCCGCATTGCCCCGCAACCGGCTGCTGGGCGAGTTCTCGCTCTGGTCGGCTGACCTTGCCAATATGGAAACCGACCTGAAACGCATTGAACCCTACGTCGATCTGCATCACATCGATGTCGCCGATGCGCGCTTCACACCGGGCTTTCTATTCTTTCCCGACTTCGTCGCGCGCATCGCGAAATCGACCGCCAAACCGATCCATGTCCATCTGATGGTAGAGGCCGAGATCGTCGAAGAGCAGGTGCGCCAGTTCATTGAGGCGGGCGCGGATCTCGTCAGCGTCCATGCCGAGAACGGCGAGGCCGGCCTGCGCGCCATCGCCCTTATAAAGACACTGGGCGCCGAGGCCGGCGTGGTGCTACGGCTGGAAACGCCTGTTTCCGCGGTCAAGCCATTTCTCGATCAGGTCGCCTTCGTGACCCTGCTTGGAACGTCGATCGGCGTCAAAGGCCAGAGTCTCTCGGAAAAGGCGTGCGACAGGCTGCTGGAAGCGCGCGCACTGCTGAGAGACGCCAACCGCGAAGACCAAGTCATTCTGGCCGCGGATGGCGGCATCCGCGAGCAGACCGTTCCGCTCCTGCGCGCAGCGGGCGCACAGACCGTCGTGCTCGGCTCGCTTGCGTTCGGTGACAAGGATCTCGGAAGCAGGATAGCCTGGCTACATGGACTGGAGACCAGATTCCAGTGACAAAGGTCGCCCTCGCATTCGATCTTGGTGGGACCGAGCTTCGCGCTGCGCTGGTGAACGATGCGGGAGACCTTCTGTCATTTTCGGCGGTACCCACACGCGCGACCGACGGACCGGCGGCCGTAATCGATCAGATCGAACAATTGGCGACCGCGATACTAACAAAGGCACCTGATCTTTCTCCGATCGGCATCGGCATCGGCGCGCCCGGCCCTCTCGATCCTGAAGCCGGCGTCGTGATTGCAGCGCCGACATTGGCCGGCTGGAACGAAGTGCCGCTAGCCGATATTCTCTCGACCCGTTTCCAGCTGCCCGTCCGCCTCGAAAATGATGCGAATGCGGCAGCGCTCGGCGAATGGCGATACGGCGCGGGTCGCGGTGTACGCTCGATGGTGTTCGTCACCGTCTCGACCGGTATCGGCGGCGGGGTCATCGCCGACGGACGTATCTTGCATGGCAGACGCGGCCTGGCTGCTGAAATCGGCCATATGACGATCACCGGTGAGGGAGAGCGCTGTTTCTGCGGCGCAATAGGCTGCTTTGAGGCCGTCGCTTCCGGCACCGCGCTTGGAAGACGAGCAACGGCCTGCACCAAATGCGCTGACGGTTCCCTGCTGCGCGAACTCTCGGCCGGTGCGGATATTACCGGACGGCATGTCGTCGAGGCCGGGCGAAAGGGAGACGCGCGGGCCATCGAACTGTTGAATGAGGAGGCGCTGTGGCTGGGGATCGGCTTCACCAACCTCCTTCACCTCTATTCCCCCGACATACTGGTCATTGGCGGCGGCATCTCCCATGGGTTCGATCTTCTGAGCGAGGCCATTGTCGCGACGGTTCGCGATCGTGCCATGCCTGCCTATCGCGACGTTCCCATCGTCCCTGCTAAACTCGGCCCCCATGCCGGTCTGATAGGCGCAGCAAGCCTCATTCTTGGGGAATGATGAACGTAGCCCCGGGTCACTGAACTCCCGTGTAATCTCCGCGGACTGGATGCGTCAGCCAACCGAGAGCCGGCCGGGTGCTATCGTGATTGGACTTCGCAGCCCAATGGAGTCACCCTTATCGTGGGATGAATTCCCAAATGGATGGACCAGCTATCGTCTGAACAGGAGGCCAAGATGAAGCACCATGCAATTGAGCAACTGCAGACTGTCGCCAAGATCGATCAGGACTACCCACGCGCCGCCACACGCATTGAACGTCTAGAACGCTGGGCGGAGCTTCTCGAGCGCAATCCCACCCGCGCCCTGGCGACGCTGCACCAGACGGAACATCAGCCAATCGCGGAACGCTACGCAATGCGCGGCAACGGTTCGCCGATATCGGTCGCGTTTGATGATCCAATTCTCAGAGCAGCCGGCCTGGAAAATGACAGCTACGGCGAAGCGAAGCGCTTTTTCGAACTCTCGGACAATCAACTGCACAACCTCGTTTGCTATTGCCATTTCGGTACGACGGTGAGCGCGGCGACGGCTGCCCATCACATCCGCACGACGCTTATGCGGCCGCCGGGTCTGGTAGGTCGGCTACTGGCAATATTTCAGAGATAAGGCCCTGTGCTCCCACGCCTTCTTTCTTGGTGCATCCTTTCGAGAGGCTTTGTGGGAAGCATCCAGGGTCGAATTCAGCGATAAAGCAGATCGGCGTCGCCATCAAAGCGATGCCGCCCTATCACGTCTTTGAGTTTTGGATTTCGCTCCACACTATTGCGCCCTTTAGGCGACTTCACCCGCTGCAACAGTATTGAAATTCGCCGCTCCGGTGCGATACTCCAGCAGGGGAACGGATCCATGACGCGTTGCTTGCGAATTCCGGCCGCATTGCTGTCACTGTCACTCATCAGTGCCGGGCCGGCTGACGACGGACGCTGGTATGCCGGGGACTATTCCTTCTCTGATGAGCTTGGCGGCTTTCGCATCCTGTCGATCAAAGGCTCAGGCACAGCAATCGATCCGATCGAAATCAGCGAGGAACTTTATACGGTCAACCCGGTGACGCTTGTTATGAGGGCCGCAAAGCCACTTGAATCTCTGAAATTTCCGGAGGGCGCCTTCCATCTGCGCGTTGTCACTCGGAACAAGAGCGGATTGGGCTGGATCGGATTCGACTTCGAGCTTCAGGAGATTCGCGGCAAACCGAGCGACTTCTATGACGGCCTGTCATTCGACCAGATGAACCCCAATCCTGACTTCATCTCGTCCGACCGGTTCGCCCATTTTGAGAACCACTTCGAGAGCGCCGACATGCTGCGCTTTGACGATGGTCATGTCGATCCCATGGACAGGGCGGCATTTGGCTTTTTCATCACCGACCTGACACCGGTTCCCGAGTTCTACCTGGTAGAGGATCCGCGCGTACCGTCGTCCTGAGACACGACTGTCCTGGATGCTACGGCACATGCTCCATCAGGATTTGCGTGTGCAACATCGGCGCTTCGTTGCCGAAATAAGTCTTGAGCAGCGGCAGAAAATCATCCGACAGGTAGAAATCCGTCAGCGCCCTATCGACCAGCAGACGGAAGTCGGCGTCGTCGCGCTTCAGGGCGATTGCATAGGGTTCATGGGTGAACAGGCGGTCGCCAACCTCGAGCGCCGACGGATTGCGGGCTCGCTTGATCAGGCTCATAAGCAGCACCTGATCGGCAAAATAGGCATCGATCTTGTGCTCCTCCAGCGCCCTAAGCCCGTCTTCATGAGTGTCGAAATCGGCGATCCGGGTTTTCGACTCCTCCATGCTGCGTGCCTCACCCAAAATCGCCCCCGTCGTCGTGTCTGCGCGCACGCCGATGACGCTGGTGGCGACAGGCTGGCTGACGGCACGGGCACCGGGCCTATCGAGAAAAAGATTTTGCAGGTAGTCGGGCGAATCCTTGCGCAGCAGCGCGCTTGCGCCAGTCAGGAAGATGGGCTGCGAGAAGTCGACGATTTCTCGCCTTTGCAGATTAACGGTGATCGCCCCGCAAAGCAGGTCGATCTGACCACTCTTGACCGCATCGAAGCCGTTCGCGAGCGTCATTTCGACGTACTCGCGCTTCACGTTGGGAACCGCGTGCTCGACTTCGTTAGCCACCTTTTCGCAGAGGTCGATGGCGTATCCCATCGGCTTTGCGTTCGGCTTGCTGGAGGAGAATGGCGCCTCGTCGGCGATGTAGCCAATTCTCAAGCTGCCGCGCTGGGTAACCGCATCAACGGTCCCGGCACTCGCAGCTGAGGCCGCCATGAACCCAACAAGACCGGCAAGCCGCAGCCATCTCATATGCTTGGCCAGATCTGCATGCCGCTCAAAGGCACCAGCATTGTCTTCGTCTCCGAAAAACGACAATTACCAAAGCTGAACGCAGATTATGGGCCTGCGGCAATTTGTCAACCGCTGGTGGCGGCGGAATGAACGCTCACCGTCCTCGGAGACGAAAATTGTTGCCGGGATTGTTGATCAGGGCGGGGCCGGCGAAACAAGCCGGCCTCACTCATCCCACGCCGTTGAACACCACCATCTTGTCGTCGGCCATCTCTTCCATCGTCCATGGAATGCCACCGACGCCATATCCCGACTGGCGACGTCCGGCAAATGGCATCCAGTCCGTTCTGAACGCCGTGTGGTCGTTCACGAGAACGGCGGCGGCGTCCAGATGCTTGGCGGCTTTCAGAGCAACCGCTATGTCCGATGAAAATACACTCGCCTGGAACGCATAGGGCAGCGAATTGGCGATGCGAATTGCCTCGTCCAGTTCCCGGTAGCCATAGACGCAGGTCAGCGGCCCAAAGACCTCGAGCTGCGATACCTTGGCGTCTGCAGGAGGGTTCACCAAAACCGAAGGAAGAAGCGTCGTCTCCGACAACCGCCCTCCCCCAAGCTGCACTGTTCCGGCGTCCGTCGCTTCCTTGATCCAGTTTGCCACCCGTTCGGTCTCGCGCGGCAGGATAAGCGGACCGACCTCGGTCTCTTTCAGGGTGGGATCGCCGACATGAAGAGCCGCGACCTTGGAGGCAAGCCTCTCGGTGAACTCCGCGACCAATTCCTCGTGCACGAAGATCCGCTGCACCGAAACGCAGACCTGCCCGGCGTGGTAGTAGCCGCCCTTGACGACCGGACCGACGACCGCATCCAGCTTTGCGCTTCGATCGACGATGACAGGGGCAGCGCCTCCGTGCTCCAGCGCACATCTCGTGCCTGGCGGCAGCTTGCTCTTCAGATACCAGCCAACCCTGGCCGAACCGATGAAGCTCAAGAACGCAACGCGACGATCCGTTGCGAGCGCCTCGGCCAGTGCGTTGTCGTCGGTAATGAATGTTTGGCACCAGCGCTCGTCGAGGCCGGCTTCCCGGAGCAGCTTGACGGCTTCGATGCAGGAGATCGGCGTCGTTGCGGCAGGCTTGATGATGACGGGGCAGCCGACGGCGATCGCCGGAGCGATCTGGTGGATGATGAGATTGAGCGGGTGGTTGAAAGCCGAGATCGCCGCAACGACGCCGATCGGCTCCTTTGTGGTGAAGGCCAGGCGGTTGACGCTGGCGGCGGTCAGCCCCATCGGGATTTCCTTGCCGCCGAAATTGCGGAGTTCGTCAGCCGCATTGACGAGCCCGTCTATCGCCCGCGTCACCTCGATGATCGCATCCGTCAGCGGCTTGCCGCCTTCGCGGGCGATCATCACGGCAAAACGGTCGCGGTTGTTTTGCAGCAGTTCCGACGCCTTCCTCAGGATCGCCATACGCTGATGCGCCGGCATCCAGGCATCGCGATCGGAAAAAGCTTTCGCGGCTATATCAAGCTTGCGTTCGAGAGCGGCCGCATCGTCTGCCGGCACCTCCGCGATGACGGCGCGATCAAATGCCTGGTGAACCTTAATGGTAAGTGACATTTCACGACTCCAATATTGCAGGGAGCCGCTCGCGAAGCTCCTTCACTAACACACGTTCGTTTTCAGAATAGTCGACGGGAACGTTCACCAGATGGACGCCACCGCCCGTGAACGCATTTTCAAGAGCCTGCTTGAACTGACCGATGTCATCCACCCTGGTGCCCTTGGCACCATAGGATTCGGCATATTTCACAAAATCAGGATTGCCGAACGTCATCCCGAAATCGGGGAACTCATCGACGGCCTGCTTCCAGCGGATCATCCCGTAAGCGTCGTCCTCGATGACAAGGATGACGAGGTTCAATTTCAGCCTGACGGCGGTTTCCAGTTCCTGCGAATTCATCATGAAGCCGCCGTCGCCGCAGATCGCCATTACGCGCCGCTCCGGGTAGAGCATCGAGGCAACCATGGCCGATGGAAGCCCTGCCCCCATCGTTGCAAGGGCGTTGTCGAGAAGCAGGGTGTTCGCCATCCGCGTCCGGTAGTTTCGGGCGAACCATATCTTGTACATGCCGTTATCGAGCGCAAGGATGCCGTCATGCGGCATGACTTCACGGATGTCGTGGACGAGGCGTTGAGGCGTAAAGCGATCCTCCGTCGCCCTTGCCGCAATCCGCTCGAGAATGCGCTCCCGCAAGTGGATGAGAGCCCCAGCGTTGGGCAGCTTGCCTTCGAGGCGATCGGCCAGAGCCTTCAGTGACGGGCCCATGTCGCCGATGACCTCAGCCTGCGGGAAATAGACCTGTTCGACGGTCGCCGGCTGATATCCCACATGCACGACTTTCGGACCGCCCTTGCCCATGATGAACGGAGGCTTCTCGATGGTGTCATGGCCGATCGTAACGATGAGGTCCGCCTGCTCGATCGCCTCGTGGACATAGTCGCGCTCCGAGAGCGCGGCAGTGCCCATATAGAGCTCGGTTCCCCCCGGAACCGTCCCCTTCCCCATCTGTGTCGTGAAGTAGGGAATGCGGGTTCGGATGACGAACTGCGCGATATCCGAGGTCGAGCGGGGGCGCGAAGCCGCCGCTCCAAACATCAGCAATGGACGCTTGGCGGCTGTGATCAGCGCGGCTGCGCGGTCCAGCGCAACGTCGCTCGCCGTCGGCAGTTCGAGCTGATGCGGCGCTATAAGTGCTACTTCTTCGCATTCTTCGGCCGCGATATCTTCCGGAAGCTCGAGGTGAACCGGTCCGGGTCTTTCTTCCTGCGCAATTCTGAATGCTTCCCTGACCATGGTCGGGATCATCTGCGGCGAAACGATTTGTCGCGTAAGTTTGGTGAGCGGCTTCATCGAAGCAACGATATCAACCACCTGGAATCGTGCCTGACGGGACGACAGGATGCCCTTCTGGCCGGTTATCATCACCATCGGCATCGCGCCAAGCAGCGCGTAGGCAGCGCCCGTCGAAAGGTTTAGCGCTCCCGGCCCAAGCGTGGTCAGGCACACGCCTGGCTTTCCCGTCAGACGACCGTAGGTCGCTGCCATGAATGCAGCGGCCTGTTCATGCCTGGTAAGCACGAGCTGAATTGATGATTTGCGAATGGACTCGACGACATCGAGGTTCTCTTCGCCGGGAATACCGAAGATGCGGTCGACGCCCTCGTTCTCAAGTGCGGCGACGAGGAGATCAGAGCCTTTGGTCATGGATGAATGCCCGTGCTGGTTAGCGGCCGGTCCCTGGAGGCGACCACAATCGGAAGGTTGCGAACCTGAACATAGATACTTTTGCAAGCCGTTCCAATGGCACTTTGGTGCACCGTAACTTTAATCCGGCAACTGCCGGTTCCCGGTCTATCCACCGGGCAAGCGCTGGCGTTGACAAAATGCTCTTTGATTGGAATTTCTTACTGACTTTGAAACGGAGCAGCCGTTCACTATGCAAATGCGAGATGACGTTGCAGTGCTGGTCGACAGACTTTTCCAGGAGAAGGCCACCTGGCCGGCACTGATCAAAGAGATCAGGGCCGCATCGGGGGTGGATATCTCTACGGCCGAAAAGATCGCGCTCTCGCATGAAGGATGGCGACGGCTATGCAACTATCTGATCAATCATGACAGCGCTTGCAGGAAGCAGGCAGTATGGCACATGAAGCATCATGGGCCAGATTCGCTGATCGCATTAATCAGCGGGAATTTCGTCATCATAGAGTCGAAAGTAAGTTAGTAGAGGCTCGGAAAGGTGCCGCCGCACGGTTTCCCTCTGACTCACACCCGCCGCTAGCGTCCCTTAACGCAATTTGTCGCATGGCTCCGGTTTCTGAGCATATTCTTCCATAATCGTTCCCAAACTTAGCAAACCACGTTACGTTCGTAACCGACTCGGTTGTGCTGGCGACGTTGCGCCGCAGCAACGAGGACCAGCAACAACGACAATCCCTCATGCCCAAAAGAATCTCTCCGCTCGTCGCGTTCCAATCGAACACATTTCGTCTGCTTTGGTCGGCAACGCTGATTTCAAATCTCGGCGGCCTGGTCGAGGGCGTCGGTGCCGCCTGGCTGATGACAAGCCTGGCGACCTCCCACGGGATGGTGGCGCTCGTCCAGTCCTCGACCACCCTGCCTGTCATGATCTTCTCGCTTGCCGCCGGCGCTCTTGCCGATAATTTCGACCGAAGGCGGATCATGCTGATCGCCCAATTGCTGATGCTGTCCGTATCGGCGACGCTGGCGATACTTTCCTATTCCCATGCCCTGACGCCATGGCTGCTCCTCTGCTTCACTTTCCTGATCGGCTGCGGCGGCGCTCTCCACAATCCGTCCTGGCAGGCATCCATGGGAGATGTCGTGCCGCGGGAGCATCTGCCGGGCGCCGTCGCGCTGAACAGCATGAGCTACAATCTTATGCGCAGCATCGGTCCGGCGATCGGTGGCGTCATCGTTGCTACGGCAGGCGCGCCTTTCGCTTTTCTGTTCAACGTATTCTGCTATTTCGCGCTCATTTTCGCTTTGTTACGCTGGAAAACCAACGCCTCGAGAAGCACGCTCCCGCGCGAACCCTTCGGTGGCGCAATGTCGGCGGGATTCCGCTATGTCCTGATGTCGCCGAACCTTCTGACGGTCATGTGCCGCGGATTCGTCTTTGGTTTGACCGCGATTGTCATCCTGGCGCTGCTGCCTCTCGTGGCGCGCGACCACATCAGGGGCACGGCAATCACCTACGGCATCATGCTCGGCTTTTTCGGCCTCGGCGCAATCTGTGGCGCGATGTTGATCGGGCGCATTCGCGATCTCCTGAGCAATGAATGGGTCATCCGCGGCGCCTTCTTCACGCTCGCAGTCAGCTGCGCCTGTCTGGCGCTGAGCCATCAGCTATGGCTGAGCTGTCTTATTCTCATGCCCGCAGGGGTCGCCTGGGTCCAGGCTTTCTCCCTGTTCAATGTCACGGTGCAGCTATCCACGCCGCGCTGGGTCGTCGGACGTGCGCTCTCGCTCTATCAGACGGCGACCTTCGGCGGCATGGCGGCGGGAAGCTGGGCCTGGGGCGCGCTCGCCGACATTCACGGCGTGACCGGCGCGCTTCTTGTCGCCAGCTGCGCACTGGCAGTCGGCGGGCTGCTCGGTCTTGTCCTGCGCCAACCCGATTTTGAGTCGCTCAATCTCGATCCGGCAAACCTGTTCAGCGAACCGCAATTGCAGCTCGATTTGCGATCGCGGAGCGGACCGATCCTCGTCATGGTGGATTACAATATCGACCAGGAGGACATTACAGACTTCCTCTCGATGATGGCCCTGCGGCGCAAGGCGAGAATTCGCGACGGCGCGAAGCAATGGGCATTGCTCCGCGATCTCGAAAAGCCAAGCGTCTGGACGGAAAGCTATCACTTACCGACATGGGTAGACTATGTGCGACACAATCAACGTCAAACCTATGCCGATGCGGAGATCGCCGAAAGGCTGAACGCGCTGCACTGCGGTGAACAGTCGCCGATAATCCACCATATGATTGAACGGCAGACCGTACCCAGGCACGACGACATGCCGCTGAAGCCTTATCTTGACGCGACCTGATCGCGCGACAGCATCCGCTTCAGCCCGCACATTTATTCTTGAAACACACCCATTAGCCGCGGCGGAAACCTTGGGGGGCCGTGGCCAATCGATTCGAACCGTCAGGCCCGTGTGAGAACGTGGTTCGACCTCAGCCAGAAGGGAGGCAGATAGAGCGGCGTATTGGCAAGCGGCAGGATATTCTCGTTGACCGACACGCCAAGCGCGTCCGCCATGAAGGCCCGGCGAGCGGAAATTCGGGCGTGCATTTCGGGATAGCGCGTGCGGATGGCCTCCCGCAGATCGGTATCGGCGAAGGCAACGGCGTCCTCGCAATTCAATGCCCAGCCGGCCGGCATCGGCACGGGAATAACATCCACCTGAAACGGCATGCCGGATCGCAGCTTCTCCGTCGAGCCTGGACGCACAGGAGAATGCAGCCACTCCTCGTGGCTTCCGAGATGGCCTGGATTCAATGCGGAATCGAGCCCGGCAGACTTCAGCTTCTCGGTGACCGCGCTGAAAAGCGTGCCGCCTTCGACACCGATATCGGCCGTCTCGTACCATGTGATCAAGGCCTCGAAATAGGCCTTGGCGGGCGTCAGGAAGCTCTCGTCGTGATCGGTCAGCAGACCCGCGCGCGAGGAGAGCGCACCCCAGAAACCAAGGGCAGTCGTTACACCGTCGCCCTTCTTCATCCGGCGAGCCGTCGGGCTGCGCAGCCCGACGATGTTTTCTCCGGCACTGACCGATGCAAACATGGTGTGGACGTTCAGCGGATCACCCTCGTAGCCGAGACGTCGGAGCGCCTCGAACTCGCTATCGCCCTCGCGCACGCCTGCCACAACGCGCCAGAGTGCAGTAGAGCAGCGCGCCGCCGCCCATTCGAACGCAGCGAGCTGGTCTAGATCGACAACCGCGCGCAGACCTTTCTCCGCATGCATGAGGACAGGGGTCGCGTCCTTCAGCGTGCTGTTCGGCCCGATCAACCGTCGAAGGACCGCGACGACAAAGTCCGGCACGAAGAACAGGTTGGAGTGATCCTGATCCTCGTCTGCGCCGAGATATTTCCAGCCGACGAGCCCTATCGAGTCGCCCGGTTTCAAGCCGGCGTCGCGGAGGCGATCGCTGAGACGTGGATCGTCCGCACGCGTCTGGCCCATCAAGCTGAAGGTCTGGGCGCGTAAGACCTCGATGCCGGGCAGGCCGGCAAGCACCGTGTAGGAGACCGATTCATTGCCCGTGATGATGATCCGCTTGCCGTTCGGTCCGAGCAGCAACAGAGCTTCCTCGAAGCGCGGCTCGAAGCCGGAGAGGAATATGATATTTCCGAAATGCTCACGGTCAGCATAGACGACAAGCCAATCCGTGCCGGACGCCTTCAACGCCGCATCGGCGCGGGCGGCATAGGTCTGCGGCGGTATCTTCGGCTGTTCACCGAGCGGTCCAAAATCCGGCAAGGCGACCGGGGCAAGCTTAATTGGCATATTGGTTCCTCCCTTTAGGCGATCTTCGAACTTTGATGAGATGTAGCGGATAGCGAGGCGCGAGTTGCTTTCCGCTGTTTCTCTATGGATGAATGCGTGTTTCCGGTGACGGAGATACTGGTGCGTGTGCTATCACGCCATGACAATTGAGAAAGCGTAGCATGAACGACAGACCAGGCCGCCACTCCGCTCCGACGATTGCCGATGTTGCGCAGCTTGCGGGTGTCTCGCGCGCGGCCGCAAGCAGGGCGCTTTCGAACGAGCCGAGGCCGATTTCGGCCGAAAAGCGCGAGCGCGTGATCCAGGCCGCAGCCTCGCTCGGTTACAAGCCGAACCTGCTCGCGCAGAGCCTGACCACCAAGACGGTCAATCTGGTGGCTGTCGTCGTCAACCATATTCACGATCTTTCCGATCTCGATCTTTTCGACCGGCTGATCGACCAGATCCAGGCGATCGGCAAGCAGGTCGTCATCATCCGCATCGGCTCGGTCGGCCACGTCGAGGAATTTTTGCGCAACGGTGTCGCTTATCATGTCGACGCGGCACTGGTCTTTTCCGATTTCGCTGATGCGGCGACCGTGCGGCGCATGTTCCGCTCTGATCTCGTGGTCATGCTGAACGGACTGCACGACAACCTTTCGCCCGTCGTCATTCCCGACGAGGGCAGCGGCATTGCGGAAGCAGTTTCCGATGCAGCCGCCAAGGGCGTCAAGCGCGCCGGGCTTGTGACCGGCCGTGCATCCTCGCCCGTCGAGCAGGCACGCATAGCCTTTTACAAACGAGGCTTTGCCGAAAACCACATAGAGCTGGTGAGGACGGTCCAAGGCGATTATTCCTATGAGAGCGGTCATGCCGCCGCGGCTATCCTTACCGGCGATGACTGTCCGGAGGCGATCTTCTGCACGTCGGACGCGATGGCAATGGGTATTCTCGACGTATGCCGCGCGGATTTTCCCAAGAACAAGCCAAGCCGCTTCAGGCTTTACGGGTTTGACAATCTGTCGCTGACGGATTTCGACGCCTATCCGATTTCCTCCATCGGCTACGACAAGAATGTCTATGCGCGCCAGATGGTCGAATTCATCGCCAATCCCGGCGAATTCCACGCCGGCCAGCCGCCTGTCATCGTACCGACGCGCTTCTTTCCGCGATTGACGTCGTAGAGGGACAGGCCGCCCGAAAGCGGCCTGCCCCTCACATTACCACTGCGGGTTCAATGCCGGCGGGTTGGATTCCGGACCCCACCACTTCTTGTAATTTGCCTGATAGGCGCCCGACTGAATGTAGTCGGAGACGAACATGTCGAGCCAGCGGACGAACTCCGGGTCGCCCTTGGCGACGGCAATGCCGATCGGATCGTTGGAATAAAGACCCGGCAGGGTCACCAGCGACGGGTTTTTGGTGGCAAGGTAGTCGAGCAGCGAAGAGTCCTCGATTGCCGCATCGACACGCTTCTGCTGAAGCTGGAGAACGCCATCTGGCGCGAACTGATCGACATAGACCAGCTGCGCATCCGGCACGGCCGTCTTCAGGAAGGTTTCACCCGTCGTGCCGCGACCGACGACGACCTTCTTGCCGGCGAGATCCTTGAGATCCTTGATGCCGGCATCCTTCTGGACGATGACACGCAGGCCGGCGCGGTTATAGGGAATCGAGAAATCGACGACCTTGGCGCGCTCGAGCGTGGCCGAGGTATTGGCGATCGCCACGTCGATCTGGCCTGACACCAGCATGGAGATACGCGCATCGCCGGAAACGTCGGTGAATTCGACAGGCACGCCGATCTTCTCCGCCAGCCGCTTGGCGACGTCGACGTCATAGCCGACAGGATTGTTCTGATCGTCGCGGAAGCCGATCGGCTCTCCGCCAAGCGAAACACCGATACGGATCGTACCGCGGGAGCGAATATCGTCCAGCATGCCGGCAACGGACGGCAGTGCCGAACCGACAACGATTGCCAGCGCTGCCACAGCAGTGAGAATGCGTTTCATTGATTGATTTCCCTCTTTTGTTTATGCCGATTTCGCTGCCCGCAGTTCAGGTTCGGGCATCGAGTCCTCCCAGAGCCAGTAGCGAATCTCGCCCTCGCATCTGAAATTCACCACCTCATGGTTTCCCTTTGCATCGACGGCGTGAATGACAACGCCTGCCAAGAAGCCGGAGGTCAGTTCGTTGAGCTCCTCGACCGCCAGCTTGACGGCGTCGGAAAGCGAATAGCCGAATTTGAGCGCGAGAACGACCGTCCGTGCCGTCGAGCAGCGCATGGTCATCTCGCCGGTATGGGTGCAGGCCGCCGCGCCGTAACGGCTATCGGCATAAAAGCCGGCGCCGGGAATGGGGCTGTCGCCGAGGCGACCAGGATATTTCCAGGCCCAGCCGGAGGTTGACGTGGCCGCATGAATGCCGCGCGCCGGGTCGGCCGAGAGGAAGACGGTCGTATCACGCACGCGCTCGGGATCGGTGATCGCCCGGCTGAGCGGCGCGAGCGGGATATCCGGGAACTTCGCTAGATCCTCCGGCGACAATTCCTTTTCGAGCCGCTCCCACCAGACGCGCTTGCTATCGGCAAACAACACGTCATCTTCGGCGAAACCGATTTCACTTGCAAACCGCCGTGCGCCATTTCCCGTCAGCATGACATGCGGCAGGCGCTTCATCACTTCGTGTGCAAGACGGGCAACGGGAAGCGTGTTCGGTACGGCGCCGACGGTGCCGACATCACGCGTGTTGCCGTCCATGACGGCCGCATCGAGCTCCATGTCGCCGATCATATTGGGCCAGCCGCCGTAGCCGACGCTGCGTACCTTCACTTCGCTTTCCACCTTGCTGATGCCGGCGACCATGGCGTCGAGGCTGATGGCGCCATCTCGCAGCATCTGCACCGTTGTCGGGAAACCGGGCCAGGCTTCTTTATTGGCCAAGAGCAGCATGAATACCTCTAATCTTTGCGCATTTTGGAAAGGAACTGGGCGATGCGCGAATTCGCCATGCCGCCTTCGGCGGAAAAGAAATCCTTGGTGGGCAGGTCGACGAGCAGCTTGCCCTTGTCGAGGAAGACGACGCGGTTGGAAATCTGCCTGGCAAATTCGACCTCATGGGTGACGAACAGCATCGTCGTCCCCTCAGCCGCCAGCTTGGCGAGGATCGTCAAGACCTCTGCCGTCATTTCCGGATCAAGCGCGCTCGTCACTTCGTCGAGCAGCAGATAGCGCGGCTGCATGGCCAGCGCCCGGCATATGCCGACGCGCTGCCGCTGACCGCCGGACAATTGCGCCGGATAGGCCTCGGCGCGGTCACCGAGGCCAACGGACTGTAAGAGCGCACGCGCCGCAGCTTCGGCCTCGGCCCGTGGCTTCTTGAGCACCTCGATCGGCGCCAGCGTGATGTTTCCAATCACTGTCATGTGCGGATAGAGATTGAAGAGCTGGAACACCGTGGCGGAGCGCTTGCGCGCTTCGGCCAGCTCATTCGGCTTGCTCACATCGAAATTGTCGACGGTGATGGCACCGCCATTCAGCTTCTCCAGCCCGTTGATACAGCGGATCAGCGTCGACTTGCCGGAACCCGAGGATCCGAGGATAGAGACCACTTCGCCGGGATTGATCGTCAGGTTAACTCCGTCAAGAACGGTAGCGGAGCCGAAGGATTTCCGGACATTTTCGACTTTCAGCATATCAGAGCCCTCTCCAGGCGGCATGCGCCCTGAGCCGGTTTTCAAATCGGGTGCCGAGCTTGGCAAGAAGCTTCGCGCAGACATAGTAGAGCAAGCCAACGGCGGTCCACACGATGAAGGGCTTCAGCGTGCGCATGTTGAGGATGTTGCCGATCTTCGTCAGATCGACAACGCCGATGACAGATATCAGCGAGGTGACCTGCAACTGGTTGACCATGAGCGCCGTCAACGGCCCGATGGCAAAGGCCATAGCCTGCGGCGCTACGACATGGCGCAGCACCTGCCATCGGGTAAGGCCGAAGACACGTGCGGCCTCGATCTGGTCGCGGCCGATCGATTCGATAGCCGAGACCGCGATGACATAGACGAAGGCGGCAGTATTGGCCGAAAGCGTGATCGTAGCAGCCGTCGCCGGCGTGACGCGGATATGAAGAAGGCCGGGAAGCCCGAAAAAGACGAGAAAGAGCTGCACCAGCACCGGCGAATTCTTCAAAAGCTCGGTCAGGAAGCCGATGACCGCAGTCAATATCGGAATGCGATAGAAGCGGCAGACAGCGAAGATGGTGCCGATGAGAAGCCCGATCGCCGACGTGACAAGGAACAGACCGACGCTGACGCCAAGCCCCTGCAACAGCAGCCAGATATCATAAGGCGTGAAATCCGAGAAGCGCATCAGTCCACCGCCTCCATCATGTCGCGGTTGAGACGGCGGTGAAGCAGCGCAATGCCGAGCGAGACGAGATAGGTCAGCGCGGCGTAGGCGACCAGAAGCACGACATAAACCTCAAAGGGCCGATAGGTTTGCGAGACCACAATCTGCGCCGAGCCCGTCAACTCGTTCAGCGTAATGGTCGAGAGGATCGAGGAAGTCAGGATCATGTTGATCAGCACCGAGCCGAGCGGCCGGATCGACGTACGCAGCGCGATCGGCAGCACGATCTTCGTGAAGATGATCCGCCGCGAAAGACCGCTCACCTCGGCAGCTTCGATAATGCCTTGGTCTATTGCGAGAATACCGGCGCGAATGACATCCGAGGCATAGGCGCCACCCGCAATCGAAAGCGCGATCACCCCCGTTGTAAAGGCGTCGACGTAGATCCCGATTTCGGGCAGGCCGTAATAGAAGAAGAACAGCTGGACGATGAACGGGACATTGCGAAAAATATCGACATAGACGAAGGCGGCGTTACGGACGGACTTCGAGGCTGATGTGCGGGCAATGGCGACAAGAGCGCCCATCACGACGCTGCCTATCAAAGCCAGCGCGCAGGCTTCCGCTGTCAGAAGCGCACCCTTGGCAAGGAAGCCAAGATGGGGCCAAAGAATCGAAAGGTCGAACCGCACGATCTCCTCCTCGATCCCGATTGAAACCGGTTTCACCGTGGCTGGCGCCAATGCTTATGTCAAGACATCGGGCGACAAATGCGGGCTGTTTTGAACGGGATTTCGACGATTCTGCGATCAGATGCAAAGCCTGAGGCGCAAGAGGCAGAGCCATCCAGAAAGACTTGCGACGAGGGACCAAAATCCCGCGCCGCTGCAATCGATAGATGGAATCGGAAGCTACAGCCTCCTCTCCCTCGGTCAGTTTTCCGAAAAGATCGGATCCTGCGTGAACTGGCCGCCCTGATATTTGGCGATCGGCGCATCCGGATCCGGCCTCGGAACGGTGGCCTCAAGCTCGGCGCGGAAACGTTCCGCATTGTCCTTCGGACGCCAGCCGAGGAAGCTTGCTGCGGAATTATCCCACCAGCGGCTATTGTTGTCCGACACACCCCAGATAACAGGGCAGCAGAGCATCGGCGCGCGGAAGACGCAGCCGATCAGGTCGGTGAAATCGTCGTAGGACATCCAGGTGGAGAGCATGCGGTAGTTGGTCGGCTTCTCCATGCAGCTGCCGATCCGGACGATCGCCGTCTCCTGCCCGAATTTTTCGAAATACATTCTCGCAAGTGCTTCGCCGAAGCATTTCGACACGCCGTAAAGCCCGTCCGGCTTCATCGGATCGGTCACGTCGAGATGCTCGTCCTGTCGATAGAAACCGACTGTGTGGTTGGAGCTTGCAAAGAGAATGCGCGGCTTTCCATGGGCGCGTGCCGCCTCATAGAGATTGTAGAGCCCAAGAAGATTGGCGTTGAGAATCTTGGAAAACTTGTCCTCGACGGAGATGCCGCCGAGATGCAGGATCGCATCGCAGCCCTCGACGAGCCGATGAACGGCCTCTGCATCGCCGAGATCGCAGGTGACGATCTCCTCGTTGGGACCAGCCTCCCCGAGATCGACGATGTCGGAAAGACGCAGCGTTTCGGCCATGGATGCCAGCCTGTTGCGCATAGCACGGCCCAATCCCCCGCCTGCACCCGTGATCAGCAAACGTCGCACAATAATCCTCCTTCGAATATGCAATCTTGTTATCTGAACTCATCATACATGTTGATACGCCTCCGTCAACAAACTGACGGTGCAGAGGTTTATGAGATCAACTTGACATATGAGTTCCCCCAGTGTTTTCCTTCTCAGCCACACTGGGTTTGGGAGAAGCAAGCGTGGCCATCCAGGCAAAGCCGCAGACGGAATCACGATCGAAGACCCTGGTTGCGCGGCTAAGCGACACCCTACGCCATGCCATCGTCACCGGACAATTCCCGCCGGGCGGGAAACTGCCGAGCGAATCGCAGCTGACGGAGACGCATGGCGTCAGCCGGACAGTGGTGCGCGAGGCGATCGCGGCCCTACGCGCTGACGGCCTGGTGGAAGCCCAACAGGGTGCCGGCGTCTTCGTTCTGGAGCAGCCGGCCCAACCTGTCCTACAACCCGACCTAGCCCGGGTCTCCTCCATCATCGAATTGCTGGAGTTGCGAACCGCTGTCGAAGTCGAGGCAGCAGGGCTTGCAGCGCTTCGACGCTCGCCGGCGCAAGAGGAGACGATCTTCGAGCACCATCACGCGCTGCGCCAATGTCTTGAGGCCGGAGCTCCGACCAGCGAGGCCGATTTCGCGCTCCATCTCGCCATCGCCGAGGCGACGAACAACCCGCGCTTCCGGGAGTTTCTCGCCATGATCGGCCCGCGCGTCATTCCGCGCGCCGCTGTCCGCGACGGGGATACCGAAGCGGACCAGATCAACTATATCCGGCTCATCGACGCCGAGCACCACGAGATCGTCGTTGCCATCTCGGACGGCGACGAAGAGGCGGCCCGCAACGCGATGCGGCGCCACTTGCGCGGCAGCCAGGAGCGCTATCGCGCCCTGCTCCGCGAGCAGCGGAAACCTGTATGATAAATTATTGACAGGAATCTTGCGTGCCTATATGACAAATCCTGCCTGAGGAGGCAGAAGAGGAAAGCCAAATGACCCCGCAAGAAATCAAGGAAGCGCTCGGCGCAGGCCTTTTGTCGTTCCCCGTGACGCATTTTGACGACGAAGGAAAGTTTCGTCAGGACACCTACCAGCGCCACATTGAATGGCTTGCCGGCTATGATGCTCCTGTCCTGTTCGCCGCCGGCGGCACGGGCGAATTCTTCTCGCTGTCTCCCGATGAAATCCCCGGCATCGTCAAGTCAGCCAAGGAAGCGGCCGGCAAGACGGCGATCGTTTCCGGCTGCGGCTTCGGCACCCATGTCGGCGTCGAGCTTGCCCGCAATGTCGAAAAAGCGGGCGCCGATGGTATCCTGCTTCTGCCGCACTACCTGATCGATGCCCCGCAGGAAGGGCTCTATGCCCATGTGAAGCGTATCTGCCAGTCGGTCGGCATCGGCGTCATGGTTTATAACCGTGACAATTCGGTGCTGTCAGTCGATACACTGAAGCGTCTTTGCGACGAATGCCCGAACCTCGTCGGCTTCAAGGACGGCACGGGCGATATCGGCCTCGTGCGCCAGATCACGGCGACCATGGGCGATCGCCTGACCTATCTCGGCGGCATGCCGACGGCGGAACTTTACGCCGAAGCCTATCTCGGCGCCGGCTTCACCACCTATTCTTCGGCCGTTTTCAACTTCGTGCCAGCCCTCGCCGTAGAGTTCTACAAGGCGTTGCGCGCTGGGGAACGTGCCCGTTGCGAGGAAATCCTGAAGGACTTCTTCTATCCCTTCATGGCGATCCGCGCCCGCCGCAAGGGCTATGCGGTTGCCGCCATAAAGGCGGGCGTGCGCCTGCAGGGTTTTGCCGCCGGCAAGGTTCGCCCGCCGCTCGACGACCTGACAGCGGAAGAAGACGCCATGCTCGACAAGCTGATCGCGCCCTGGAAGCGCTAAGACCATGAAGATCTCAGCCGTCCGCACCCATCTCCTCGACTACAAGATGCCGACGCCGTTCGAAAGCGCCTCCATGCGCTTCGACCGTCGCTCGCACATCCTGGTGGAGATCGTCTGCGACGACGGCACGACGGGCTGGGGCGAATGCCTCGGTCCGGCGCGGCCCAATGCGGCCGTGGTCGAAGCCTATGCTTCCAGGCTGATCGGTGCCGACCCACTCGAAACCGAGAAGATCTGGGCCACTCTCTACAATGCGCTACGCGACCAAGGCCAGCGCGGCCTGACGATCACGGCGCTGTCGGGCATCGACATTGCGCTCTGGGACATCAAGGGCAAGCATTTCGGCGTGCCGGTCTCGACCCTCCTCGGCGGTCGTTTTCGCGAGAGTGTGCGCGCCTATGCGACGGGCAGCTTCAAACGCGACGGCGTCGACCGCGTCGAGGACAACGCTGCCGAAACCAAGCGCCACGCGGAGGCAGGCTTCCACGCCGTTAAGATCAAGATCGGCTTCAATGTCGAAGAGGATCTGCGCGTCATCCGTGCTGTGCGCGACGCGATCGGTTCCGATCTCAGGCTGATGATCGACGCCAACCATGGCTATGATGCGATGGAGGCGGTCGAGCTCGGCCGCCGCGCGGCGGAATACGGGATCGACTGGTACGAAGAGCCCGTCGTGCCTGAGCAGCTCGGCGCCTATCGCCAGGTTCGCGCCAACCAGCCGATCCCGGTTGCCGGCGGCGAGACCTGGCACACGCGCTGGGGCATGCGCGAGCCGATCGAAACTCGCGCCGTCGACATTGTCCAGCCGGATCTGGCCGGCGTTGGCGGCTTTACCGAGGCCAAGCGTGTCGCGGATCTTGCCGCACTTCATGGCATTCGCGTCGTGCCGCACGTCTGGGGCACGGCCGTTCATATTGCGGCCGCCCTTCAATTCATGGCGGCCATGATCCCGAGCCCGGTTCGGGTCAATCCGATCGAGCCCATTCTCGAATTTGACCGGACCGACAATCCCTTCCGTCAGGCGATCGTCAAGACGCCGATCGAGCATGTGGGCGGTGTGGTTGCCATCCCTGACGGCCCGGGCCTCGGCATCGAGATCAATCGCGATGCGCTCACCGAATTCCGTATGAAGGACGCCTGAGATGCTCGTTCGTCCCCTTACCGGCCGACTGCCTCGTCTTCCTCTACCCAGGGGTGCTGTAGATACGCAGATACACATATATCTGCCCGGTTATCCCGCCCAGCCGGGCGGTCCCGGCCTGCCAGTCGGATCGCTGCCCACCCCTGAGCAATACCGTCAGTTCATGACCTGGCTCGGCATCGATCGCGTGATCGTCACGCAGGGCAACGCGCACCAGCGTGACAACGGCAACCTCATTGCCTGCCTCGCCGAGATGGGATCGGTCGCCAAGGGCGTCGCCGTCATCGATGAGACAGTGCCGGACGCCGAACTCGATGCATTGGCCGCAGCCGGCGTCGTCGGCGCGCGGATCATGGATCTGCCGGGCGGCGCCGTCGGCCTCAGCGCGCTGGAAGCCGTCGATGCTCGGGCCAGCGCCCGCAACTGGATGGTCGCCGTGCAATTCGACGGCAGCAACATTCTCGACCACGAAGCGCGGCTTTCGAACATGCAGTCGCGCTGGGTCTTCGATCATCACGGCAAGTTCTTTTCAGGCGTGACACCCGACAGCCCGCAGATCGATGCGCTGAAGCGGCTGATCGACAGGGGCCGCTGCTGGTTCAAGTTCGCCGGCTGCTACGAGTCGTCCAAGTCAGGCGGGCCGGACTACGAGGATATCGCGGCCGTTGCGCGCGAACTTGCCGCCTATGCGCCCGAGCGGATCGTCTGGGGCACGAACTGGCCGCACAATCTTGCCAAGCAACAGGCCGACTATCCTGACGATGCCGACCTGACCGACACCGTACTCGGCTGGCTGCCGGAAGAGCATGCAAGGAAGCTGGCGCTGGTCGACAATCCGGAAGCGCTTTTCGGGCTGACGGCTTACCAGGAATAACAACATCTTACCGGAACGAGGGGGTTCCGGTGCCCAAGGGAGGAAGACATCATGACAATAGACCGCGTAGCGGGAGTTCCGCCGAACCCGATTTCAAGGGTTCGGGCGGCTGATCGCAACTAGCCGCGCCGATCCTATCCTTTCGATCATCATTGCAGCATTCCAACCGGCCGCCTGCCTCGCTGGGCGCGGAGGGGTCGGGTCATGTCTTTTCATAGGGAAAGGGGAACCATCCATGTTTCGCAATACACTCCTGAGCACTGCGTTTGCCGGCCTTCTGGCCCTCGGCGCATTTACCGCCGCAGAAGCACGTCCGCTGCGTTCGGCCGACGTTCAGCCGCCGGATTATCCGACCGTCAAGGCCGTGCAGTATCTGAGCGATGAGCTCGGCAAGGCAACCGATGGCAAGTACACGATCAAGGTGTTCCCGAACTCCGAGCTCGGCTCCGAGAAGGACACGATCGAACAGGTCAAGCTCGGCGCGCTCGATTTCATCCGCGTCAATGCCGGCACGCTGAACACCATCTGCCCGGCCATGATGGTCCCGGTCCTGCCTTTCATGTTCCATGACCAGGCACAGATGCGCACCGTTCTCGACGGCCCGATCGGCGACCAGATCCTCAGCGATTGCGATGCGCACGGCCTCGTCGGCCTCGCCTTCTACGATTCTGGTTCGCGTTCCTTCTACACGACCAAGCCGGTTCGCAAGCTCGAAGACCTGAAGGGTATGAAGATCCGCGTCCAGCAGTCGGATGTCTGGGTCGCCATGATGAAGGCACTCGGCGCCAACGCTACGCCGATGGCAACGGGCGAAGTCTTCACCGGCCTCAAGACCGGCCTGATCGACGGCGCAGAAAACAACTGGTCCAGCTTCTACAACTTCCACCACTTCGAGATCGCCAAGTATTACGAGCTCAGCGAACACTCCATGTCTCCTGACGTGCTGCTGATGTCGAAGCATCTCTATGACAGCATGTCGCCGGACGAGCAGCAGCTGATCCGCAAGCTCGCCAAGCAGTCCGTCACCTACATGCGCCAGCAGTGGGACGCGATGGAAGCGACCTCGAAGGCGAAGGTCACGGCAGCCGGCGTCGAAGTGATCACGCTCGACAAGGCACCCTTCGAGCAGGCGATGAAGCCGATCTACGATCAGTTCGTCACCGACCCCAAGCTGCAGGACATGATCAAGCAGATCAAGGCCACGAAGTAATCCTGCCCGCCGGGGTCGCACACAAGCGGCCCCGGCTTTTCCTCTTCTCTCAGTCTATTCGAGGAGAAAGCTATGGTCGCGCATGCGCATGTCACGCCCGATGGGGCCAGCATTGAATCCGGCGAGATCCGTACGACCGTCAATACAACAGGCGCCCTCGGTGTCTATTTCGCCATTCACGCGTGGCTTTCCAAGATCTGCCTCATGGTCGCGGTGGCAGGCACGCTGCTGATCGTCGCTGCGGTGCTCTACCAGATCTTCGGACGTTACATTCTCAATGACTCGCCGGCCTGGACCGAAATCTTCGCGCTGGTGCTGATGCTCTACGTGACCTGCTTTGCCGCCGCCGTCGGCGTGCGCGATGGTCGCCACATCGGCATGGATTCGCTGCTGAAGCTGGCGCCGCCCTTCTTTCATCTCTGCGCCGAGATCATCGTCTATCTCGGGATGATCGCCTTCGGCCTCGCCATGGCCTGGAGCGGCGGTGAGCTTGCCATGGAAATGGCCGCCTATATCAATCCCGGCCTGCCGATCTCGCAAGCATGGAGCTACGTGCCGCTGGTCGTCGGCGGCCTGCTGATCGCCCTCTTCGCAGTCGAGCGGATCGTTGCTGCCGTCCTGCATATCAAGGTTATCCCGTCATGGCACTGATCCTTCTTTGCGCCACCTTCATCGTCGGGCTGCTGCTCGGCATGCCGGTCATTTTCGCGATCGGGCTGTCGTCCATTGCGACCGTGCTTTACGAAGGCCTGCCGCTCGCCGTCGTTTTCCAGCGCATGGCGTCCGGCATGAGCACCTTCTCGTTCCTGACCATTCCGTTCTTCATCTTCACCGGCGAGTTGATGATGTATGGCGGCATTGCAGACCGCCTCATCCGCTGCTCGAAGGCGATGGTCGGCCATGTGCGGGGTGGTCTCGGCATGACCAACGTCGTCGCCTGCACCATGTTCGGCGGCGTCTCCGGCTCGCCGGTCGCCGACGTCTCGGCCATGGGCTCGGCGCTGATCCCGCTGATGAAGCGCGAAGGCATCGATTCCGACTATGCCGTCAACGTCACCACCTATTCGTCGCTCGTCGGCGCGCTGATGCCGACCAGCCACAACATGATCATCTATTCGCTGGCCGCCGGCGGCGTCGTATCGATGAACGCGCTGATCATGGCCGGCGCCGTACCTGCGCTCATCCTCACCATCGCCAACGTGCTGACGGCCTATTTCGTCGCTCGTTCGCGCGGCTATGCCCGCGGCGAGTTTCCGGGCTGGGAAGAGGTCTTCCGTAGCCTTGCCTCGGCAGTGCCGGGCCTTTTCATCATTGTGATCATCGTCGGCGGCATTCTCTCCGGCGTCTTCACGGCCGCCGAAGCCGGTGCAGTCGCGGTTCTCTACGCACTGCTGCTGACTATCTTTGTCTATCGCAGCCTGTCGCTCGACAACTTCCTGAAGGCGGTCGCAAAGGCCACGAAGACGACGGGTGTTGTCCTGCTGCTGATCGGCATTTCGACGATGTTTGGCTACCTGATGAGCATCTACGGTGTCGCCGACATGGTGGGCGATGCGCTGAGCGATATTTCCAGCCAGCCCTGGGTGATCTTCATCCTGGTCAATATCGCGCTCTTCATCTTCGGCATCTTCCTGGACATGGCGGCCCACATCCTGGTCTGCACGCCGATCTTCCTGCCGATCGTCACGCATTACGGCATGGACCCGGTCCAGTTCGGCATCATCGTACTCTTGAACTCCACCATCGGCCTCAACACCCCACCTGTCGGCGCTGCCTTCTACCTCGGCTGCGCAATCGGCGAAGTGCCGGTCAGCAAGGTCGTCCGTTCGATCTGGCCATTCATGGTGGCACTCTGGACGACACTGATGATCGTGACCCTCATCCCTGGCGTGTCCATGTTCGTTCAGAACCTGTTCCACTGAGATGCGAAGCCCAATGATACGAAGCCGCCCGACAAGGGCGGTTTCTTGTTTTGTGAGAGCCTGAACTCGCTACGGTTACCTGCGGCGCATCACATTGACGACGACGACTCCGAGAATCGCCATGGCGCCGCCGATCGCGCCAATCAGCGAAGGGGTTTCGCCCAGCCACAGGAAACCGACCAGCGTTGCTGTTGGCGGCACGCCGTAGAGGAAGTTGGTGGCACGCGCAGCGGACAGCCGCTTCAAGGCGATCGCCCAGGTCACATAGCCGATCGCTGTCGGAAAGATTACCAGATAGGCGACGCTCCAGTTCACGATCGCCGGCGCTGCAATGAGCGCCTTGACGGTCGTGGGAACCGCGGGGAAAAGCGGAACCGAACCGATCAGCAGAACCCAGGCGGTGACGGTCAGCGCCGGCATGCGGCCAAGAACCGGCTTCTGAAGCACGCTTGCGACCGCGGAACAAAGGGCAGCGCCGAGGATCAGGACGGCATTGGGATCAAGCCCGAACCCGCCATCCGCACCAACTGCAATCAGGGCAACGCCGCCGAAGGACACGGCTGTGCCGAACCATCCCCAGTGGCCGAAGCGCTCTCCAAGGACAAAAGTCGCGATCAACGCGGTGAAAACAGGCATCGTATTGATAATGAAGCTCGCAGGCCCGGCCGGCACGGTTTGCTCGCCGGTATTGAGGAGAACGGCGTAAGCTGCGATGAACAGAACCGCGGCGACCGAAATGCGCAGAAAATCCTGCCTGCTTGGCGCAATCCATCGGAACGCCAGATAGCCAAAGGCAATGAGACCGGCCGTCACATAACGCGCGGTCGCAAGTTCAACCGGCGTCAAAGGCCCGAGGCAGACACGGATGACGACGAATGACGAGGCCCAGAAGACGATCGTCACGACGATTGCCAAAAAGGCCACGACGTCAAATCTGCTTTTTGCCCCGGTATCACCGGTTATTGCGGTCATGCTCTCCTCCCACCCGTTTGGAAAGCTGAATAGGCGTTCGGCTACGGCTTGAAAAGCACCGCAATCAGTGATCTGATGTGCCTATGGTTCACAGCTCGCAAAGCCTGCCGCCACTCGATACGCTCGAGACCTTCGCCCGTGCCGCACGCCTCGGTTCCTTTTCGGCGGCGGCGGAGGAAGGCGGCATCACCCATGGCGCGGTCTCCCGGCAGATATCTCGGCTGGAGCGCTGGCTGGGTTTGCGGCTCTTTGCGCGACAGGCCCGTGGCGTCAGCCTTACCCCGGAGGGCATCCGCTTTTTCGCCCGTACGCAAGAGGCGCTTGCCCTGCTCGGCGACACGGATGAGCGCTGGATCCCCCGTCGGCACAAGACGACGGTTCGTCTTTCGCTGATACCGTCCGTGGCTTCCCTCTGGCTCTTCTCCCGACTGCCTGATCTCGAAGGCGATGACATTCATCTCGATCTCCTGCTCGAACACCGGCTGGCGGAGTTCAGCGAGGGAACGGACCTTGCGATCCGTTGCGGAAAGGGACCCTGGGCCGGCGTGCGCGCAGTGGCCCTGTGGCACGAGAAATCGTTTCCGGTTGCGGCTCCCTCGATAGCGAAGCGGCTCGGGCAGGGCTGCGATGCACGATCGCTGCTAACGATGCCGATCCTGCACGATTCAAATATCGAGGGCTGGCGCCGCTGGCTTGCGGCCGAGGATGTCGAGTATCTGCCTCGCGGCCAGGATCGCCGCTTCGAAGACTACAATCTCGTTATCGATGCCTGTATCCAGGGCGTCGGCATTGCCTTGGCGCGGCCTCCGCTTTCGGATGCAGCGCTTGCGTCCGGCCGCCTTGTCCCGGTTTCTGACCGGACCCTGGACTACCACGTGGCATTTCACCTTGTCCGGCCTGACGGCGCCCTGAGCGGGCCGGCGATGGAACTTGCTCGGCGGCTCCTCGTGGAAGCAGGGCATGACGAGACGGCAATCGCTGCCTTTACGGCGCCGGCCAGGGCAAGAGCATAGGTTTTCGAAGGCTCAGGATGCCAAGGAAGGTTGGAGTGTTCCGACCAGTCGCCGATGACTGCGCTTAGGCGGGATGACGTGCCCAGGCTGCCCGGCGCGTGCGAACCGTGCCGTTGGCGATATGCGCATAGCCCGCCGCAAAGGCGCGCTGTTCGTCATGCGCTTTGACGGCGTCGAGGATCTCTCGATGCTCGGCATTGGACGTGTTCAAGACATCGCCGCTGGCGAGCGCCCTGTAGCGCTGAATATGGAGCTCGCGCGCAAGCCCGAGATACATTTGTGCCAGGCGCCGGTTGCCGCAAAGCGTCGTCAGCTCCGAATGGAAGGCGAGATTGACTGGATAATACTCGCTGACCTCCCCCATCTCTGCGATCTGATCCATGCGGTCGACGAGGCCGGCAAGCGTTGCAATACCACTCTCGCCGGCATTCTTTGCCACGCCCATGACGATGCAGGCAAAGAGATAGGCCCGCGCTTCGGAGACTTCGCGGGCCTCCTCGTCGCTGAGTTCCCTGACGAAGAAGCCCCGGTTCGGGATGACCTGAATGAGGCCTAGCGCGGCCAACGCGCTGCAGGCCTCGCGGATGGGGCCGCGGCTGACCTTCAGGCGTTGCGCAAGGGCGTTCTCATTGATCCGCTCGTTCGGGGTGAACTCGCCTTCCACGATCATCCGCTCGATCTCCGTCTGGACTGCGTTCGCCAGGGAACGCGTCCTGAGGAAGTCGATAGGCGAAAGCCCGGGTGTCTTTTCGGTGCCGTTCGTCATGAGCCGTAGATCCGTCGTGAAGTTTATCGCGCGGCTTAACCCAACTTCCCTATATCCGGCAAGCCGGCAACGCCTTGGGCCATTCCGCAATCAAAGGTTATATTCCTCCGTCCAACGCCTTGCTGCCTCAAACACCGCTGTTCTTCGGTCCGGAGCCGCCAAGGACCGGGATCTTGTTGGCGATGAAGACAACGCCGAAGGAAACGATCAGAAGCAGGATGCCGAGAACCGAGATCGCGCCGTAGTCACCACTTTCGTTCAGGTCGTAGATGATGACCGAGACGAGCTTGGTCGGAGCCGTGGTCAGAAGGATCGTCGCCGACAGTTCGCGAATGGTGCCGATGAAGACGAAGCACCAGGCCGCGATGATGCTGGTTCGCAGGAGCGGCGCCGTGATCTGCCACAGGCTGCGCAAGCGTGTCGCGCCGAGGATGCGGCTTGCCTCTTCCAATTCAGGATGCACGCCGTGGAACGATGCGGAAAGCTGCTGATAGCCTGCCGGCAGTTCCAGCGTCAGGAAGGCGATCAGCAAAATCCACAAGGTTCCGTAGAGATGGAAAGTCGTATTGGCATAGGCAAGGAACAATCCGACACCGAGCACGATCCCCGGCACGGCGATCGGGGCCATGGCAAGCACTCCGAGCCACGAGGAATATCTCACCGCCCGGCGTGCCACCAGATATGCCACGACAAGCGCGATACCAGTGCCGATCGTCGCCGTCAAAATCCCGACGATAAAGGTGTTCCAGATCGCAAGCCGTGTACTTGAAAGCTCGAACAGCACGAATTCGAAATTGTGGAAGGTCAGCGAGCTCCAGGAGAGCGGCTCGGAAATATTATGCGTCAGCGCGACCTTCAGCAGAGCGAGGTAGGGAAAAATGATGGTCACGCAGAGGATCACCAGCACGAACAGTCCGGCCAGCCACTTCCACCCGCCCAGCTCGACTCGCCGCGGCACGCCGCTCTTGCCGCCGACGACAGTGTAGCCACGGCGGCCGAGCAGCCACTTCTGCAGCCAGAGCAGGAACATTGTCACGATCAACAGCGGCACGGCGCTGGCCGCGGCGAGATCAAGCCTCGGGGGGAATTGGAAATAGCTCCAGATCTTCGTCGTCAGAACATGGAAGCCAGCCGGCAGCGCCAGGATAGCCGGAGAGCCGAACATGGTGAAGGCCTGGACGATTGCGATCAACGAGCCGGCGAGCATGGACGGCAGCACCATCGGCAGCGTCACGCGCCAGAGCGTCGTTCCCGGCTTTCCGCCAAGGATTGCGGACGCTTCCTCCAGATCCGACGGCACCTTGTCGAAGGCATTCGCGACAAGTGTGAACACGAAGGGAAAGGAATAGCAGGTGATCGTGAACACAAGACCGGTGAAGGTGTAGATGTTGAACAGCGCTTCCGACTGATCGAGGCCGAAGGCCCAGCGATAGATATTGTTGAGAATGCCGCTGTTGGGCGCAGCCAGCATCGCCCAGGCAATCGCCCCCAGGAAAGGCGGCGTCACGAAGGAAGCGGTGACGAGGCTGCGAATGAGCTTTTGCCCGGGCATATCGGTGCGCGCGACCAGCCAAGCGAGCGGCGTTGCGACCAGGCAGGAAAAGAAGCCGACGCAGGCGGCCATCGCCACCGAAATCGAAAAGGCTTTGCGGATCGTTGGATCGGAAAAGAGCCGGATGAAATTTGCGAGAGTCGGCGATCCGCTCTTGGTGGTAAAAGCGTAATAGCCGAGCCAGAAAAGCGGCAAGATGACAAGCACGCACAGGACAAGCGCCAGAAAGATAAAGAGCGGCGTCGACAGATCGAACCTGACGAGGCGCTGCTTTTTAGAGGTCGCAGCAGAGAGTGCGAGGTTTGTCACCGTTTCACCTTTGGTGGTTTGCGCGTTCATCCGAGACATTGCTTGCCGATCCGAATTTTCGCGGAACATCATCGGCAGGGCCGATCGGTTCCGACACAGGGTCAGTGGCTGCTAGTGAGTACCAGGCACCGGGAAGTCGGGCGCAGTGTCGCAGGATGCGTTTCTTCCCGGGCCTGATCTCGATGGACCTTGGGGAAGGCGCCGCCTGAAGCAGACGCCTCCCCTAGAGGTCACGTTCCGAAATACTGCTCGTATTTCTGCTTGATGTCCTCGACGGCATCGCGAACAGCCGAGGGGTCGGACTCGATGATCTTGATCTGCGACAGCGGCGTGCGGGTCGACTTTTCCTTCACGTCGGGACGCACGGAGCGTAATCCGCCGATATCGTCGTTAAGCTGCTGTGCCTGCTGCGAGAACATGAACGAATAGAAGAGTTTCGCAGCATTCGGGTGCGGAGCGTATTTGAGAATGGCCGCATTGCCGTAGGCGATGGATGTGCCTTCCGGCGGATAGATTGCCTTGATCGGCACGCCCTTGTCCTGAAGAATGAAGACATTGTACTCGTTGCCGTCAGCTTCGATCGGACGCTCGCCCTGGGCCAGCACCTTCGGCGGCTCGGTCGAGGACTGGACCTGCATCACGCTCTGCTGGCCAAGTTTCTGGAAATAGTCCCAGCCGAGCAGCTGGCTGAGCGCGTAGGTCGCCGTCATGACGTTGCCGCTATAGCCGGGATGCGACTTGACGAGCTTGCCCTTGTATTTGGGATCCAACAGGTCCTTCCAGGTCTTGGGCGCATCCTCTGCCTTTACCAGGTCCGTACGATAGGCCATGACCGTAAGCGTCGCGCGGAAGGCAGCGTACATCCCGTCGGGATCGCGATCCTTTTCCGGCCAGAGCTTGGCAACATCTTCCGGAACGGCCGGCATCAGCCAATCCTGATCCTTGAAGACCAAGAAGTTCGATGCGTCAGACGTCTCGATGACGTCGGCATTGTGAATGCCGCTCGAATATTCCTGCCCGATACGCTGATAGACGCGCTCGGAACCGGCGCGCTCGACCTGCACCTTCATGCCCGGATATTTCTTCTCGAATGCCTCGCCAAGCTTTTCGGCGACCTGAACGTCGGTTGAGGTGTAGTAGACGACCAGCCCCTCCTTCGTGGCCGCACTCACCAGATCCGGCGTCGCCTGGTATGGTTCGGGCGCTGCCGCCCAGACGGCATGCCCCCATCCCAGTGACGCGATAACTGCAACAGCTGCAATCCTCATTCTCGTCATGTCATTCTCCTCCCTTAATGTACGAGCGCCCGACAACGATCAGGCGGGCAGTGAAGCCAGACTTGCTGGTTTTCCGGGATCGCGACGCTGACGGGCGCAATCGCGCGCACGGTCTCGCCGCTTGGCAGACTGATCAGGTAATCGCGGTGCGAGCCGAGATAGACCTGGCGCGCGACTTTGCCGGTCGCCCAGTTGTTGGGATCGCCAGCGGGCTTCTCAGCTGTCAGATGCATGTCGTGATGGCGTACCGAGACCGCCACCTCGTCGTTGCCCTCAAACTCGCCGCTGCCGCAATCGAGGATCAGGCCACCGCAGTCGACGCTCCTGTCACCGACGCGCTTACCCCTGAAGATGTTCGATCCGCCGATGAACTGGGCCACGAATTCGGACCGCGGCCGCTCATAGATGTCTTCCGGCGAGCCAGCCTGCTCGATATTGCCCTGCTTCATCACGACGATGAGGTTGGCAGCGGTCATGGCCTCGGTCTGGTCATGCGTCACATAAACGGTCGTGTAGCGGAATTCGTCGTGCAGACGACGGATTTCGAAACGCATCTCTTCGCGCAGGTTCGCATCCAGATTGGAGAGCGGCTCGTCGAGGAGGAGCGTTTCGGGCTCGACCACCAGCGCACGCGCCAGCGACACGCGCTGCTGCTGGCCGCCCGACAATTCGGACGGATAGCGGGCTGCAAGATTGGCAAGCTTGGTTGCCTGCAGAATGCGATTGGTGCGCGTTTCGATCTCGGCCTTGCCGAGCTTACGCAGCTTCAAGCCGTAAGCGACGTTTTCGGCGACGGTCATGTGTGGCCAGAGCGCGTAGCTCTGGAAGATCATCGACATGTTGCGCGCTTCCGGCGGCTCGCTGCCAGACGCCGATGACATGACCCGGCCTCCGACCCTGATCTGTCCATCTGATGGTTTGATGAAGCCGGCAACGAGGCGAAGCGTGGTTGTCTTGCCGCACCCCGAAGGGCCGAGCAAGCAAACGAGGGTTCCCTTTTCTATGGCAAGATCGACGCCGTTGACCGCCGTCATGGCACCATAGCGCTTGGTAAGCTTATTTAGCTCCACAAAGGTCATCGTTCCTCCCGAACCTTTCTGCAGGCAGCGCGGCCTGACATAACTCATGGTCGATTGTTTTCAGAAAATTGTCAACAGTTAACTAAACGGTCACGTAAGAATGATTTAATCTATTGGGCAAGCGGTCATCGATGGATCACCCGGCAACTAGAGCAAGACCACAAAACAACAGGGATCCCGCCCCCATCAGCGCCAGGGCTCCGAGCCGCAGCCTCTGCGCGGCAACCGCAATGACCAGCGCGACAATCCAGGCGATCCAGCCACCCCTTGCATTGCTCAGCAGGAAATAGGCACTGGAGAGCACGAGAGCGGCGGCAAGCGGCGACAGACCGTAAATCAGGGCGCGCTGCCAGATCGCGTTGGGCCTGCTATGCCAGAGATGCGCGACGATCAGAATGAGTAGAGACGAGGGCGCGAAGATGGCAATTGTCGCGACAATGGCGCCCGCCAGGCCATCAATCTTCCAGCCGATCAGCGTCACGATCAACGTGCCCGGGCCGGGCGCAACTCGTGAGATGGCAAAGATGTCCAGAAACCCCTGCTTGGTCAGCCAATGAGATTGGTCGACGACAACAGCCTGCAATTCGCCGAGGATCGAGGCGCCGCCGCCGATCGCCAGAAGCGAGAGCGGAGCAAATGTCAGACAGAGCGCGATCAGCAGATTATCGTCCTTCACGCCAGGCCCTCAGGAAACCGATACCGATGCCAACAGGCGCCAGAACGCCGACAAGCGCGATTGCGGAGAAATGGAAGACGCCGCCGGCCAGGGCTGCTATGAAAAGCACGCCGGAAAACCAGTCGCGATAGGCATGGCGGGCGGCGCGATACCCCACCGACAGCGAGAGACCCGCAGCAGCCGTCGCAAGACCGGCAAGCAACGCGCCGATGACAGGATTGGCGCTCAGCCGTAAAAGCGACCCGCCGATAAGTACGATGATAACGGCCGGCGGCACGACCACGGCGGCCAGCGCGACAAGCGCCCCGGCGATCCCGCGCTGCTGGTAGCCCAGCCAAAGCGCCAGGTTGGCGATATTGACGCCAGGCATCGCCTGGCTGACCGCAAGACCGGAAAGGAACTCGTCTTCGCTCAACCAGCGTCTGGCAACGACAAGCTCCGCATGCAGCATGCCATTGACGCCGTTGCCGATGCTTGTCACCCCGAGCTTGGTGAAGACGATGAGAAGGGTCCAAAGGCTGGGCGCTCCACCCTGCGGCGCATTATCTCTCGCCGTTCGCCCCGTCTCGTTCTCGATTTCAACCGAGATTTGCACAGAATCCGACTCCGTGGGAAAATGCGTCTCGCGCTCACCCGGCCCAGACTGGAACCGCGAGGGTTTGTTGACAGTTGCCAGTAAATGATGGATTGGCCTTTTCATGAACACTGAGCTCGAATTTTTAAAGAAGCATTCGCTAAGCAGCCTGGTCCGCCGCGAGTTGGAAAAACTGATCCTCTCGGGTGAATTCGCGCCGGGTGAAAGGCTGAACGAATATGCGCTCGCCGCGCGCTTTTCCGTGAGCCGGGGTCCGGTTCGCGAGGCCTGCCGCGCGCTTGCGGAAAAAGGCCTGCTCGACCTTATTCCCAATCGCGGCGTGTTCATGCGGACGATAGATGAAAGCAATGCGGCGGCTCTCTATGACGTCCGCGCGGGCATCTTTGCCTCCGCCGTCCGCCTGCTGGCGACCAAGATCACGCCCGAGCAACTGGCTGTGCTGGACGGGTTGCTGCAAGGCATGGACAAGGCGGCCGCCACGCAGTCGCTCGACGAATACTATCCGCTCAACCTGGAATTCCACGACTCCCTGATGCGTTTTGCCGGCAACAGCCGCCTGCACAGCCTTTACGGCGAGCTGATCCGGGAGCTGCATCTCTTTCGCGAACGAGCGCTGCTTCACGATGGCGGTCTTGCCGTATCGAATGCCGAGCACCGCCGGATTGTTGCAGCCCTGCGGGCGCGGGACCCGGCCGCCGCTACGGAGGAAGCGTTCAATCACGTGCTGAGCGGCAAGGTGCGTATGGCTATACCGGATACGCACGCGCCGAAATAACGGCGTCGTTGGCATTACAACCTCTCTCCTCCGCATAGGGACACGCAACTTTTGCCGGATTGGAACGGCTCAAATTGCGTGCCCCGTCGTCATTAGAGCGCGCTTGCGATAGCCGCTCCACATTCCTTCGTATTCGCCGAACCGCCGAGATCGCGTGTTCGCAGCGATGGGTCTGCCAGAACCTTCTCGATTGCCGCGACGATGGCAGCCGCCGCCTCGGGATGACCGAGATGGTCGAGCATCATCGCAGCCGACCAGATCTGGCCGACCGGATTGGCGATGCCCTTGCCGGCGATATCAGGGGCCGAGCCATGCACCGGCTCGAAGAGCGACGGGAACTTGCGTTCCGGATTGATGTTGGCGCTCGGCGCAATGCCGATTGTCCCGGTGCAGGCAGGGCCGAGATCGGACAGGATATCGCCGAACAGATTGGACGCGACGACGACGTCGAACCAATCCGGATGCAGCACGAACTGCGCCGTCAGAATGTCGATGTGATATTTGTCCCAGGTGACATCGGGATAGGATTTGGCCATCTCCACGACACGTTCGTCCCAATAGGGCATGCTGATCGAGATGCCGTTCGACTTTGTCGCCGAGGTCAGATGCTTGCGGTTTCGCGTCGCCGCCAGCTCGAACGCAAACTTGAGCACGCGATCGACGCCGATACGCGTCATCACGGTTTCCTGAACGACGACCTCCCGCTCCGTTCCCGGGAAGATGCGGCCGCCGATGGACGAATATTCGCCTTCGGTGTTTTCACGCACGACCCAGAAATCGATGTCGCCAGGCGCGCGACCCGCAAGCGGGCTCGGCACACCCGGCATCAGCCGGACTGGCCGGAGGTTCACGTACTGGTCGAACTCGCGCCGGAACTGCAGAAGAGAGCCCCATAGCGAAATATGGTCGGGAACAGTGTCCGGCCAGCCGACCGCGCCGAAAAAGATCGCGTCATGCGAGCCGATCTTTTCCTTCCAGTCGTCGGGCAGCATTTTGCCGTGGCTGAGATAGTAGTCTTGGGAGGCGAAATCGAACCAGTCGAACTGCATCGCAATGTCAAAGCGCGCCGCTACCTTTTCCAGAACGCGCACGCCCTCGGGAACGACTTCCTTGCCGATCCCATCACCGGGGATGACTGCGATGCGAAAGCTGTTGGATTGTGACATCGATGCTTGTCCAAGGATTTCAGTTGAATGGAAATGCTAGTTTGCCGCTGCGTTTCGCTTGCGTCCCGCAAGCTGCGCTGCAAGACGCACCGCGCTCTCAAGGGCGCCGGTAGAGGCGACACCCTTGCCGACGATATCGAAGGCGGTTCCATGCGCGGGCGTCGTGAAAACGGTGTCGAGACCGGCGGTAACCGTCACGCCGCGATTAAAGCCGCGGAGCTTCGTCGCGATCTGTCCCTGGTCGTGATACATCGCAACAACGCTGTCATACTCGCCGGCAAATGCCTTGATGTAGACGGTGTCCGATGGAAACGGACCCTTGCAATCGATGCCGGTTTCGGCAGCAGCGCGAACGGCTGGACCGATCAGGTCGATCTCCTCCCGGCCGAAAAGCCCGTTTTCCCCGGCATGGGGATTGAGGGCTGCAACTGCAATGCGGGGATTTTCGATGCCTGCGAGCTGCATCGTGCGGTTTACCAGTTCGATCGCCTCGATGATGCTGTCGTGTGTGATCATGTCGAGCGCCGTGCGCAGCGAGACATGCGAGGTGACGCGCGACATCCACTGCCCGTCGAGCACATTCATCTCCGAGAAATAGCCTTTGTGCTCCAGGAGATGGGCAAACATCTTGTGCTCGTCGGGGAACTTCCAGCCCCCGGCATGCAGAGCCGCCTTATTCAGCGGCGCAAAAGTAATCGCTTCGAATTTCCCCTCGAGCGACTGCCGTATGGCTGCCGCCAACGTATCGCCCGTCAGCTTCCCGGATTCCGGTGAAACTTCCCCACGCGGGAGCGTTTGCGGATCAATATTGCCGAGATCGATGACAGGTGTCTCCGGCGCGGTCCAATCGATCTCGGCCGCATCCGCCACCTTTTTCACCGACAGATGCACGCCGGCGTCGCGCGCGCCCATTTCCAGCACGCGCAGATCACCGAATACCGCAATGCGCGCAACATCCGTCAGGCGGCGATCGGACACCACGCGGGCGACCAGCTCCGGACCGATCCCGGTCATGTCACCCAAGAGAAGCGCAAGTCGAGGAAGTGTAGTTGGGGCGTAAGATGTGCTCGCCATGAAATGATCCCTACAGAAGGACGGCTTCGAACTCGTCTTCTGGAATGTTGAGGCGAACGAATAAAAAGTCAACTGAAAACTGTTGACAATTTTCAAGAGGACGACGACGATACCTCTGCCATCTCGTGGAGGAACGCATGGTAGATCAGATTCAGACCGCGATGCCGTCGGAAATGCCGGCTCTCGAAACCAACCATAAAAGCCTCATGGAAGGCTTCTCCTATCGCCGCATCAAGACCCGCGGCGCGGAGATCAATGTCGCGATGGCCGGCAACGGTCCACCGCTGCTGCTCATTCACGGAAATCCTCTGACGCATGTCAGCTGGCACTGCATCGCGCCGTCGCTGGCAAAGAGCTTTACCGTCGTTGCCATGGATATCAGGGGTTACGGCGACAGCTCGAAGCCAGATGGCGGGCCTGACCATGCCGCCTATTCCTTCCGCGCGATGGGCGAAGATGCCTTCGATGTCATGACCGAGCTGGGCTTCGAAAAATTTGCCCTCGCCGGTCATGATCGCGGCGCCCGCGTCGGCTTTCGAATGGCTCTCGATGAGCCAAACAGAGTGACCCGCTTCTGCGCTCTCGACATCATCCCGACCTACCACCTGCTGACGAACGTTACGCTCGGCTGGGGGCTGGAGAGCTATCACTGGTTCTTCATGGCACAGAAGGAGCCCTTCCCCGAGAAGCTCATCTGCGCCGATCTCGACTATTACATCAACTACAAGCTCAACAAGAAGGGCGTCGGCCTGCAGATCTTCACGCCCGAGGCGTTCAAGGAATATGCGCGCTGCACGACGCCGGAACAGATCCACGCCGTCTGCGAGGATTATCGGGCAACCGTCACCCTCGATCTCGCGCTTGATACCGAGGATTTCGGCAAGAAGAAGATCCAGTGCCCTGTCCTGGTCCTTTGGGGCAGCAACAGCCATGTTGGCCGCCACCTGAAGCCGATCGAGGCCTGGTCTCCCTGGGCCCCCGATCTTAGAGGGTGGGCAATCCCGACCGGCCACTACCCGGCCGAACATCGACCGGATCTGGTCTATGACGCCTTCTGGTCGTTCTTCACCGGCAAGGAACCGAAACCCTATCAGGAGTAGCAGCGGCATCCTGTCCCTTTGCGGGAGACCGTTGCAACATGCGGGTGTCCAAAAGACACCCATAAAGAAGAAGAGCGGCGCGGGACAATCAATCCCGCGCCGCTCTGTTTTTCCTGCCGGGATCGCCGAGGGAACGAGCGATCCCGGCAAGGTCAATATTTCAGGCCCCACCCGAAACTATCTGCGATCTGATCGCCGCACCCATCTGGCTCGTCGACGCCGTGCCGCCGAGATCGGGGGTGACCTGATCCCGGGTCTCGATCACGTGATCGGTTGCCCGCTTGATCAGTTCTGCAGCGGCCACCGCTTTGGGCTCCTGCTTCTTCCGGCCGAGCCAGTCGAGCAGCATCGCGCCGGAAATGATCATGGCGAAGGGATTGGCGATGCCCTTACCGGCGATATCAGGTGCCGAGCCATGAGTCGCCTGCGCCATTGCCAGGTTAGGCCCGGCGCAAAGTCCGGGCGCCATGCCGAGACCGCCGACGAGACCGGCCGCTTCGTCGGAGAGAATGTCGCCGAACATGTTTGTCGTGACCACGACGTCATACTGCTGCGGCTTCATTGCCAGCCGCATCGCAAACGTGTCGACCATGGTTTCCTGATATTCGACTTCAGGGAATTCCGCGGCGACCCTGCGGCACTCTTCTGCGAACATGCCGCAGCCGAGCTTGAAGACAGTGTCCTTGTGAACAGCCGTCAGCTTCTTCCGCCGGGCCTGGGCGAGTTCGAAGGCGGCGCGAGCCACCTTCGAAGAGCCCTGCCGGGTGATGACGCGAACCGAGATCGTCATGTCCTCGCTCGGACGGAACTCTCCCGACCCTGCAACGACGTTACGATCCGGCTGAAATCCCTCGTTGTTCTCCCGGACGATGACGAGATCGACGTCCTGGTGAACGCAAGGCAGGCTCCTGTAGGAGCGCGCCGGACGGATATTGGCGTAAAGATCGAAATGCTTGCGCAGGATGGGATGCGGGTTTATGGCCGCCGGATTTTTCGGATAGGCCTGATGGCCGATCGGTCCGAGCACCCAGCCATCCAGCTTGGACAGGCGATCCAGCGTATCGCCGGGCATGCTCGTGCCGAGTTCGTCATAGGCCTTGCGACCGATGGGCAGGTTTTCCCATTCTATGCCGAGCCCCACTCTCTCGGCCGCTGCCCGCATGACAGCCACCGTCTCCGGAACGATCTCGTGGCCGATATCGTCACCATTGAGAACACCAATCTTCAGCATCAGACTGCCCTCGCCTAATTCTTCTTCGAGAGGTTTGCGCCGGTGCGGGCAATCTCGCCAACATCCGAAAGACCTTCCAATGCCCAGCAAAGCTGAATGAGCTTGGCCGTAACATCTGCGCCAACGACCGGCTCGGACAGATGGGTGAACTTGGCTTCAAGATCGGCGTCGCTCATCGGCCGCTCCAGGCTGCCGATCGCGTGTGCGACGTGCTTTTCGATGATGGTGCCGTCACGCTTCGTCAGACGGATCTTTACTTCGTCTTCGCGAATGCTGGAGCTTGCCGAGGCAGTGATGCGATCACGCAGCGCAATGACTTCAGGGTTGGCGACCACGGCGTCATCGTATTCCGTTTCGCCGGCAGCGCCATGGATGATGGCGACTGCGCAGGAGTGATAGACGCTGAACTTGCCTTCGAGGCCGGTGCGCGGCGTCTTCTTGCCTGTCAGTTCCAGAACCAGCGGGTGAACTTCGAGCTCGATCGAGGCGATATCCTCGGCGACCAAGCCGTTCTCGTTGCGCAGCTGGACGCAGCCGTCAATCGACGGATGGATGACGATGCCGCAGGCAAAGGGCTTGTAAGTGTTGAGGCTGATTTCGAAATGATCGCCAAGTCCTTCGGTAATCTCGCCGAAATTCCGGGCCGTCGACATGACATGGGCAAAGCCGCGCGGAGCTTCGATCACGCGGTCGGAGCTGGTGAAATTGCGCTTTGCGAGAAGCGCTGCCGTCAGACCATTCTGAGCGGCACGGCCGGGGTGGAAGCTCTTGCACATGGTGCCGAACATCTCGCGGAAGCCGGAAGATTGTGTGCCGGCGATACCGAGCGCCCAGACCATCTGCTGTTCGTTCAGGCCCAGGAGCTTGCCGGCTGCGGCAGCTGCGCCGAAGACGCCGGCGGTGCCGGTGATGTGCCAGCCGATATCGTAGTGGGCGGGATAGACGGCATTGCCGATCCGGCATTCCGTTTCGACGCCGAGAATGAAGGCATGCAGGAAATCAACGCCGGATACCGGCTGATGTTCGGCCAGCGCCAGGATCGCAGCCGCCACCGGACCGGCCGGGTGGATGATCGTCTTCAGATGCGTGTCGTCGAAATCGAAGACGTGTCCGGAAATGCCGTTCAGCAGCGCAGCATTCAGGATATCGACACGCTCGCTACGGCCAAGCACCGTCGCCTGCTCCTGACCGAAGAAGGCGCCGAGCGCGTCGACCGTCCGATCGAGAGTCGGATGGATCGAACCGCCGACGGCACATCCGAGCCAGTTCAGGAATGAACGCAAAGCCTCGCGCTTGACGGCGGCCGGGACATCTTCCGGCTTGGCTTCGACAATATAGCGCGCAAGAATTCGTGTCACTTCAGTCATGGATTTTCCTCTGCAGAGAATTTCAAACAAGGGTCAAGTGGCCGGCGTTTGCGCCAGCAACGATAAGGGTCGAATGGTGCAGCTGCGGACAGCCGTTACGGCATGAAGACGCCGCCGTTGGCGTGGATCGTCTGGCCGGTGATGTAGCGGGCGTCGGGGCTTGCCAGGAATTCGACAAGCGCTGCGATTTCACTGGGTTTTCCGCGACGCCCGACCAGCGGATTGTGCACGGCGTGATGGCTGGGCTCGGCGGCGGCCGAACGTCCGCGCACGGTGCCGATCATGCCCGGAACCACACAGTTTACAGTAATGCCGTCGGATGCCAGATCATGAGCAAGCGCGCGCGTCAGCCCGACAAGGCCAGTCTTGGCAGTCACCACATGGGCGCGGTTGGCGGCGCCCGTGTGCGCCGACATGCCGCCGATGTTGATGATCGCCGCATTGTCGGATTTCGAAAGCGCCGGCTGTGCTGCCTTTGACATCAGGAAGGCGCCGTCGAGAATAATGGAAAGCACCTCCCGCCATTCCTGAAAGCTGAGTTCAGCAAAGGGCGTCTCGCGGCGCACCGCCGCATTATTGACGAGGCAATCGATCCTTCCGAAGGCATCGAGTGCGCCCGATACAATCGCGGCAGCCCCCTCTTCGGACGAGACGTCACCCTGAACGACCGTTGCCTTGCCGCCAGCCGAGCGTATTTCTTCTGCAACGCCCTCGGCCTCGCCGACCGAACTCAGCGTATTCACGACGATTGCCGCGCCCTCGGATGCAAGCCGCAATGCGATCTCGCGGCCGATGTTGCGGGCGGCACCGGTGACGACAGCAACACGGCCCTCAAGATTCCGCTCCGTCACAGCGCGTACTCCTTGAAACCGTTGACATCCTTGCTCCCGAAAATCGTATGGGAGAGCGCCAGAAAGGCTTCTGCTGTTTCACGCTTCCAGCCGCCGTAAATCGCGTTGTCGGTGAATTTCTCTTCGATTTCCGCAATGGTCAGCGGCGCATGCTTTCCGCCCCTCATGTGGGGCTGACGGATCTCGATCTCGCTTCCGTCCTTGAGATGCGCCTTGAGCTGGCCGGTGAAATTCGTCGGATATTCGTCGTTCGGATCGATGACGTAGCTGATCTTCGAAGCAAGCTCCCGTACCGCCGGGTCGAAAATCCGCTCCTCGGTGAATTGCGCAAGGCCAGCCTTGCGATCGATGAAGCCCAGCGCCATGCAGATCGGAGTCGAGAACTTGGCTGCATAGGTCGTCTGGGGGGCGTGCTTGGAAGCGAGCGGCTCCCAGAGGCGATGCACAGTGCCCTCGCCCACCTGGCAAACGATCGTTTCAATGTCCGAGGCTGCGATGCCGCGCTCTGCGAGCTGGATTGCGCAGTCGATAAACGGCTGGGTCATGGTTCCGCAGGCATAGGGCTTGAAGGCGATCGTCTCCATTACCCACTCCTGGCCGAGAGTATCCAGCACCGGCGAGAAATCCGGCGCCCTCGACGGAGCAAATGCCTGGAAGAACCCATGCGTGCCCTCGAACACCGATCGCGGTCCGAGGAAGCCGCCGCGAGCGAGCAGTGCTGCGCGGATGCCTGATTGCGCGGCGTTGCCGGCATGCATGCGCTTGGTCCACGTGCCTTCGGCCAGATATTCGATGATCCCTGCCGCCATGCTGCCGGCGATGCCGATCGCAGAAACCGTGCGCTTTTCGTCGAGGCCCAGTGCAGCGGACACGGCAGCAGCAGCGGCAACCGTCCCGATCACTGCAGTCGGATGAAAGCCGGCCTTGTGGATCGCCTTTGGCGCCACCAGGCTTAGACGGCACAGCAGTTCGACACCGACCACGATTCCTTTGAGGAGAGCTTCGCCTCCCAGGCCTTCGCGTTGGCAGGCTGCCAGAACTGCAGGAACGATAACGGCGCCGGAGTGCACCGGGCCACCTTCGAAGGTATCGTCGTAATCCTCGCCATGTGCTGCGGTGCCGTTAATAAGGGCAGCGCTGAAGCTGTCGAAGCCGCCCTCGTGGCCGATGGCTGTCGCCAGTCCCGGTTCGGCAGCGCCGACGCAGGAGGTCACATATTCCTCGCCGCGTGCGGCGACCGCCAGGCCGGCAACGTCGACAACAAGCATTCGGGCGATTTCGCGCGACTTGGGAGAGACGCGGGAAACATTGAGATTCACGATCCAATGGGCCAGTGCCTCGGCGACCGTGTCTTTGATGGGGCTATGCTGGTTCACGAGTGGCCTTTCACGATATGAGAATTTGATGCGCCCTGGGCTGCCTTTCCGCGTGCGCGGAAGTGACCAACGATAGAGCCTATGACGAAGATTGCCGCGACCCCGAGAAGACCCGCTGAAATCGGGTCGGTCAGGAAGGTCGAGTAGTCACCGGCGGACAGAACAAGGGCGCGGCGGAAATTGGATTCGATCAGGAAGCCTAGGACGACACCAAGCACCATCGGCAGGAAAGGTAGGCGGAAGTAGCGCATGGCATAGCCCAGCGCACCGAAGCAGAGCGCCACGCCGACCTGAAACAGGCTGTATTCGATGGCGTAAACACCAGAGACGAGCAGCGCGAAGATGAAGGCCATGAGATAGGATTTGGGCCTGTTCACCAGCCAGATGCAGGGCGGCATGAAGGCATAGCCGACGACCCAGAGCGCAACGACACTGATGCCGAGACCGACATAGAGGTCGAACACGATATCCGCGTGCTGCACGAAGAGCATCGGGCCGGGGATGAGATCCTGGATCAGGAAGCCGCCAAGCAGAACGGCCGTCGAATTCGTTCCGGGAATTCCAAGCCCGAGCAGCGGTATCAACGCGGTTTTTGAAACCGTGGTATTGGCGGTCTCCGGAGCGGCGATGCCTTCCGGCGCGCCATGGCCGAACTCATCCTTATAGCGGGACCAGCGGCGAGCCTCGTTATAGGAAAGGAAGGCAGCTACCGTGCCGCCTGCACCTGGAGTGACGCCTTCGATGGTGCCGACGATCATGCCGATCAGCTGCGCCGGCCAGATTCGCTTCCATATGGCGGCGCTCGGAAACTTGATCTTGGCAGCACCCGCGTCGGCCTTGTCCCAGGCCGGCTCACTGGCACTGGTCATCAGCTCGCTCAGCGCATAGAGGCCGACGAGAACGAGGATCGGCGGAATGCCGGAAAGCAGTTCCGGGCTGCCGAAGGTGAAGCGGTTGAGGCCCGTCACCGGATCGGTTCCGACCGCAGCGATCATCAATCCCAACACCGCGGCCATCAGGCCCTTGATCAGGTTTTCTCCTGCAAGCGAGCCGATGACACTGATGCCGAGGATGCCGAGCGCGAAATAGGACGCGGGATGAAACGAGAGCGCCAGCCGCGAGAGCGGCTCGGTCAGGAGGACGAGAACAGCCAGGCCGAAGATACCGCCGAGAATACCGGAATAAAGCGATATCCCGAGGGCTTCGCCCGCACGCCCCTGCTGCTTCATCGCAAAGCCGTCAAGAACCGTGGCTGCGGCTGCGTTGGTTCCCGGCGTACGGATCAGGATGGCGGGAATGGAACCACCATACTCGGCGCCAAAATAGGCCGAAGCGAGCAGCACGATCGCCATGGACGGCTGCATGCCATAGGTGAAAGGCAAAAGAAGTGCCATTGTGATCGAGGCGGCGATGCCGGGCATGGAGCTTCCGACAACGCCCCAGGCAACGCCGGCAAATGCGGCGATGATGATGCCCGGTGTTGTGAGAACGTCAAACAAATGGGAAAGAGTAGACATGATACGCCCCTCAGATCAGTGAGGGCCACAGCCCGGCGGGCTGGGGAACCTGAAGAATTTCGACAAAAATGATCCAGAAGGCCACGCCGCCGCAGGCCGCGATCGGGATCGCCCAGCGGTTCAGGCGGCCTTCCATGTAGCAGATGATAGCCAGCAGCAGCAGGGCGATGGAGACGATGTAGCCGAGCCACGGCAGCACCGCCACATAGACGACACCGATCGCCAGCATGCCGATGGCGCGCAGCGCGGCATAGAGATCGCTCTTTTCAGCGCTCTTTGCCGCGCCGACAACCGCCTGGATGCCGCCGCCGCGGCCAAGCATCGTGTTGATGATCAGAAGAATGGACAGTATCCCAAGGGCGATCGCGTAGTTGAGCGGAAGGCCCTGCGGACCAACCGCATCAGCAAGCGTGCTTTGCGGTATCGCCGCTGCAACACTGTAATAGGCAATGGCAAGTGCGAGCATAAGCACGCCGCACGCAAGGTCACGTTTCATCCTACGGGAGCCCTTTGATCAATTGGAAGTGCGTGGGAGGGCCGTTAGGCCCTCCGGCTTACTTGATGACGCCGGATGCCTTCAGGAAGGCCTGGGTGTCGTCGCCGAATTTATTGATGAAGGAAACGTACTCGTCGTGCTTCATGAAGCCCGGCTCGAGGTCGTTTTCCGTATAGATCTTCTTGTATTTCGGGTCTTCGAGAAGCTTCGGGATGGCATCTTCCCATGCTGCAATCACAGCCGGAGACATGTTTTTCGGACCAGCCAGACCGCGGAACTTCACGGCTGCAACGTCGATGCCCTGCTCCTTGGCAGTCTTGACGTCAGGGAACAGCGACAGGCGGTGATCGCCGAGGACCGCCAGCATTCTGATCTTGCCTGCATCGAGCTGCGCGCGAATTTCTCCGATCTCGCCAACGCCGATGTCGAGCGTGCCGTTCAGGACGCTGATCTGCATGTCGCCGCCGCCTTCAAAGGTGACAATCGAGGCGTTGACGCCAGTCTTCTGCTTCATCTGCTCCAGGAGCTGACGCTCGAGAGAGGCCGGGTTGGCGGCGCCCCACTTGCCACGGCCTTCCTTTGCGGCGGCGATGACATCGGGAAGCGTCTGGAACTTCGAATCGACCGAGGTGTAGACGACTTCAGGATCGTAGAAGACGTTTACCAGCGGCTCCATATCCTTGTAGCTCGCATCCGGCTTGCTGAGCAGCGAGGTGTAGATATAGGTCGGCGTCGTCGCATAGAGCCAGCTGCCGTCGGTCGGAGACGATGCGACCGTCGACATCGCCTTTGCGCCGCTGCCGCCCGTCACGTTCTCGACGATCAGCTTCGGCGAAAGATAGTGCTGCAGATACGGCAGCATCTCGCGAAGGAAAACGTCGCTACCGCCGCCGGGGCTGGAGTGCGTGACCATCTTGATCAGCGGTGCCGGATATTTCTCCTGCGCCAAAACAGCGCCTGCCGGCAATATGGCCAATGCGGCAGCAATACAGATTGCCTTGATACCAAATGTCTTGTTCATGCGATTTTTCCTCCCATCGCATTCGAACCAATGATTGATGTTGACTAGCCTTCGGTTCCCGATCGACGGGGGTCTTTGCCTTCGGCATGCAACATGCGTTCTTTTCCGTTCTGGACGTGCTCGAAGGCAGTCCTGAACGCCATCTCAGCGTCGCGGGCACGGAATGCCGCGATAATATTCCGATGTTCCAGATTTGATTTGTGAAGACCGCCGCCGTGCAGCAGTCCACGGGCTCGAAACAGATGCAGTTCCTTGATGAGTGCGGCGTAGTCGGTCACCAGCCGCTTGTTCATCGAGGCTTTCAGGATCAATTGGTGGAAGTTAAGGTTTACGTGATAATAATCTTCAAGCAGTTCCTTCTCGGCGAGGCTGTCCATCTCGTCCAGCATCTCCTCGAGGGTATTCAAGTCGTCTGTCGATATGCGCTGCGCCGCAAGCCTGGCAGCAAGCCCGAACAATGCGGCGCGAACCTCGTAAGCATCGGCCGCCTCTTCTTCGCTGACGCTTCTAACGAAGACGCCGCGATTGGGAATTAGCTCCAGCAGTCCAGTCTCCGCGAGTGCGCGGCACGCCTCGCGTATCGGCCCCCGGCTCACCTGAAATCGGGTCGCCAGGGTATTTTCGTTCAGCCGCTCCCCGCTTGCGAAATGTCCCGACAAAACCAGCTGCTCGATCTCATGCTTGAGAACGCTGGTCATTGACTGAAATCGCAAAACGTCGAGGTCCGGTGTCTTCATGACGAGAAGGATTAGATCGTAGTCTGTAAATTGTCAACGATTTTCGATTTACATATTTTCACTTCGAATGCATAAATTCTTGGACGTGCCAGCGACATCAGAAGCTGCTATCGAAGCCTTCCAACACATCCCGAAAATCGGATCCGCTGATGGAGAATCAACAAGACCGGCCCACCGCCTGGGGCCTCTTTTTCATCTTCGCCCGCATTGGGCTTACCAGTTTCGGCGGAGGTCTTAGCGGCTGGTTCATGCGGGAATTCGTCGACCGCCGGCAGCTGATATCCCGCGATGAATTTCTGAACGGCCTCGCGCTGTCGCAGGCGCTGCCCGGGGTCAACGTCAAGAACCTGGCGATCTGGATCGGTTATCGCGTGTGCGGACGATGGGGAGCGGTTGCCGGCTTCTTCGGGACGATCGCGCCTTCGGCGATCTTCATCATTCTGCTTGCCACCGTCTTCGCATCGCTGACGAAGTTCACTCTGACCGAAATGCTGCTTGAGGGTGCTGGCGCGGCGGCAATCGGCCTGTCCCTGTCGATGGGATTCATTGCCTGCCGGCATCTGCCGCGAAAACTCTTTCCCCTGGGGCTCGCCGCTGCGACCTTCGTGTCGATCGGCATTCTTCACTGGTCGCTCGTCTACACAGTCATTGTCGGCGGCGCAGTTGGGTTTGCCCATTCCTACTTCTCCGAAGGAGCCTGACGGTCATGCAAAATCCGCTCTGGAACCTCGCCGTCGTCTTCCTGCCGCTGTCGATCGTCACCATAGGCGGCGGACAGAGCGCCGTTGCGGAGATCCACCGGCAGGTGGTCGATCTCCATCACTGGCTCACGCCGAACCAGTTCGTCGACGCCTTCGCCATCTCCCGCATGACACCCGGGCCGGGCTCGCTGCTGGTCACATTGATCGGATGGCAAGTCGCCGGTTTTTGGGGCGCGGTCGTTGCAACGCTTGCAATTTTCGGTCCGACGGCCTTCCTGATCTATGGCGTCGCGCATGTCTGGTCGCGCTATCGGGGCGCCCGCTGGCAGGTCGCGCTGGAAACGGGCCTGCGTCCTGTCGCGGCCGGCATGATCGTGGCCTCGACCTATGTCCTGATGCGATCGATGGACGGCGGATGGCAGGCGTTACTGGTATGCCTCACCGCAGCGGTCGGACTGACGATGACACGGATCAATGCCGTCATGGTTCTTCTGCTCGGAGCGCTCGGCTTTATCGGCCTGACGATGCTCGCCTGAACCTCAGGCCTTCACGTCTGCGATTTCTGGCCGCCAGCCGCGGTGATAACGCCGACGATGATAAGACCGGTCAGAAGAAGACGGACGCCTGCGCTGACACCGAAGGTGTTGAGCATGGTCAGAAGCAGCACCAGAAAGAGCGCCGCCCCCCATACGCCGGGCACATTTGCCTTGCCTCCCGCAACCGAGGTCCCGCCGATAACGACGACGGCGATGGAAGCGAGCAGATATTCGTTGCCGATATCGACATTGGCGCCGCGGAAATAGCCGGCAAGAAGGGCTCCGTTCAACCCGGCCAACGTGCCTGACAGTGTGTAGGTGAGGAAGCGCACCCAGCCGACATGGACGCCGGCGAGCCACGCGGCGCGCATATTCTGCCCAATCGCAAGGACTGAGCGGCCGTAGATCATCCGGCGGAGTGCAACGGCTGCCCCGACCGTGAACAATGCGATGAGAATCGCAAGCAACGGAATGCCGAGGACCTGCACATTGGTGAAAGCAGCAAAGCCGGGCGGCGGCTTGATCTGCAATCCGCGTCCATAGCTGATATCGATCGACTGGATGATAAAGCTTGCCGACAGCGTGGCGATGATCGGCGGGATACGCAGCGCCCAGATCAACAGGTAGTTGACGGCGCCGATCACAGCGCCGCTGGCAAGGGCCGCCAGAAGTCCAACTGCGATCATGCTGTCCTGTCCGTCCATGACCTTCATGGCGACGGCGCTGGCAAGACCGATATTGGCCGGCAGGGAAAGGTCGACATTTCCGGGACCAAGCGTAATGACGAACATCTGGCCGACGCCGGCAATGACCATGAAGACCGCGAGGGAAAGCGCTGCCGTGATCATTCCCCCGGCACCATAGCCGCCGGTAAAGATGATCGTGGCGAGCCAGACCACCAGCGCGCCGATGAAGGACCATATCCAGGGCAGTGCTGCGAGTGCCTTGATCTGCCGCATGCTCTTCAAGCCTCCCTTCGGCTGATCAGAACGCGCGCCGCAAGCACGATGATCAGGATCGCGCCGTTGGCTGCCACCTGCCAGTCCGGCGGAATATGCATGAAAGTGAGAAGCGAGGAGGCGGCAAGCGCAAGCGTCAAAGCGCCGAGAACCGCGCCGATCGGCGAGACCCGCCCGCCCATGAATTCCCCCCCGCCTAGGATGACACCGGCAATTGCCAGCAACGTGTAGCCGTTGCCGATATTGGCGTCGCCCGATGAGGTGATGCCGATCAGGGTCATGCCGGAAAGAACGCCGAAGACGCCGGCGAGTGCAAACAGGGTCACCTTGGTTCGCAGCAACGACCAGCCGGCGCGGCTGAGCGCTGCGGGATTACCGCCGGATCCGCGCAGGATGACCCCGTAAGAGGTCTGCATCAGCCCGAAATGCACGACAGCCGCGATCACCACGGCCGCGACAATCGGAAAGGGTACGAAAGGTGGCTTGAAGGAGGTGATTGCCTGGAGCCATTCCGGCGCCTTGCCGCCGGGCTTGGGCAGCACCAGGATCGCCAGACCCTGCCAGACGAAACTCATGCCAAGGGTAACGACGATGGAGGGAAGATTGCGCAGGTGGATGAGCGCGCCCAGAAGCGCATAGACCCCGATCGAGCCAAGCAGGACGACCACGCCAAGCAGCGGCGCGTCGCGCAGCCACGTCGCCGTGACGCAGCCGACGAAACCGACGAATGTTCCGATCGACAGATCAAGTTCGTTACCGGCAATGACGAACATCTGCGCAATCGTTGCCAACGCGATCGGAATGGCGAGGTTGAGCATCAGGCTGAAGCCGAAATAGGAGATCGCCCGCGGATTGAGCCAGGCGATGGCGATCAGCACCAGCGCCAGCGACAGTGCCGGCAACAGCGCGCGCAGGGCCCGGGCGCGCCCGGCAGACCCGCGGGCCGTCTTGAAAGTATTGTACGGAGAGACAACCGTCATATCAGCCCGCCTCCACGAAAGAGGATTGAATGATCTTCTCCTCGGTCAGTTCGTCCCTGCGCAAATCGGCGACGATGCGGCCGTTCTTGAAAACATAGACGTGATGGCAATTGTCTAGTTCCTCGGTCTCGGTCGTGTACCAGACGAAAGTCCTGCCCTTCTGCGCTTCCTGACGGATAAGGTCGTAGACTTCGAGCTTGGTGCCGATATCGACGCCGCGCATCGGATCGTCCATGAGAATAATGTCCGCATCCGAACCCAGTGCGCGCGCAAAAAGCGCCTTCTGCTGATTGCCGCCGGAAAGCGACAGGATATTGTTGTTCAGGTCGGGCGTGCGGATGCCGATCTTCTTTTGCCAGAGTTGCGCAAGCTCTGCCTCCCGTTTTGGCGAGATCAACAAACCATTGCGCAGCCGCGATAGCGAACGGATGCCGATGTTCTCGGCGATCGACCACTGCGGGAAAATGCCGTCAGACTGCCGGTCGCCCGCAACAAGCGCAACCGGCGCGTTGACCTCGACGCCGGCCTTGCGGCGGCTGGCAGCCTTGTAGATCGAGAGAAGAAGATCGGTCTGCCCATGTCCGGCAAGGCCGGCAAGTCCGATGATCTCGCCCGCATGGGCAAGAAGTTCGACCCCATCGCTTTGACGCGCTGGCCGGGCTTTGACACGAAGCGCACCGACGGGTCTGTCGTCGAGCCTGGTCTCGGCGCCCGCCCTCTCGCGATGCTCCGCCCCGCCCATGGCCGCAACCAGCCGATCGCGGTCGAACCTGTCGGCTGAATCTGCGGCAACGACCTTTCCGTCACGCATCACGACGATACGGTCGGCATTCTGCAGCACCTCGCCCAGAACATGCGAAATCAGAATGCAGCTGCCGCCGCTTTCCACGAAGCGTCGGACGAAGGAAAGAAGCTGGCCGGCCGTATGCGCATCCAGCGAAGAGGTCGGCTCATCCAGGATCACGAGGTTGAGCGGGCTGTCTGTCACCGTGAAGGCGCGGGCGACCTCCACCATCTGGCGCCGGCCGATGGATAGATCGGAAACGATGTCCGACGCATCGATGGTGTGGTCGGGGAAAATCTCATCCAGTTTGGCAGCAACGAGAGCTGACGCCCTTCGGCGCCAACCGAAGCCACGCAGCGACGGATGATTGATCCGTGTATTCTCGGCAACCGAAAGGTTCGGGCATAAAGAAAGCTCCTGGAATACGCAGCGGATGCCAAGCTTCTTGGCGCGGCTGACGGAATAGCTGTCCTCTATGGCATCCCCGACTGTCATCTGGCCCCGGTCGAGCGGCAGAGTTCCGACAAGCATATGCATCAAGGTCGACTTGCCGGCCCCGTTGTGGCCGACAAGCCCGACGCACTCGCCACGTTCAACTTTGAAATCGACCCTGTCCAATGCGCGAACGGCGCCGAAATGCTTTTCGGCGTCGTTCAGCCTGATGAAGCTTTTGGGAGCGTCAGCCAGCACCTGCATACCCCAAACTGTCATCACGAAGGGCAAAGATCAAAGCAGCAGCCATCACTTGATGTTCGCCTTGATCGCTGCGATGGCATCCTCCTGCGAGTATTCCTTGCTAGCGACGCCGCCGACCGGAATATCAGGCAGATGCTGCTCGAAATCGTCCTGCGTATAGGCAAGATAGGGAACGAGCAGGTCGTGCGGAATGTCCTTGCGGCCGTCAAGAACCTGCTGGGCGACCCAGAAGGCGAGCGTCGAGACACCAGGGGCGATCGAAGCGGACCAGGTCTTGTATCCGTCCTTCGCCTTCTGCTCCTTCCAGTATTCAAGCTCATCCTGGCGATTGCCCATGATGATAGTCGGGCGCGGCTTGCCGCCGGCAGCAAAGGCCTGCGCAGCGCCATAACCGTCACCGCCCTGGGTGACGACGCCGACAACGTCAGGCAATGACGGCAGCACGGTTGCGACCGCCTTCTGCGCGGTGGTCTGGTCCCAATTGCCCGTTACGGAGTTGACGATCTTGAACTGCGGATTGGCCTTGACGCCTTCCAGTAGGCCCTTGTGGATGGAATCGTCGATCGAGGTGCCGGCGAGGCCGCGGATCTCGAGCAGATTGCCACCGTCCGGATGGATCATCTTCATCTGTTCGATTTCCTGCTTGCCCATGTCCTCGAAGTCGACGACGACGCGGTAGGCGCAGGGTTCGTTGACGATACCGTCGAAGGAGACGACGACGATGCCGGCATCGCAAGCCTGCTTGATCGCGCCGTTCAAAGCATCGGGCGAAGCAGCGTTGATGACGATGGCGTCATAGCCCTGCAGAATGAGATTCTGGATCTGGGCTGCCTGTGTCGGCACTTCCTGGTCCGCCGTGGTAAAGACATCGGCAGCACCGACGGCCTTGTCGGCCACGGCCTTCTTGGTGACGATGTCGTAGCTCTTCAGCATCGCCTGTCGCCAGGAATTGCCGGCATAGTTATTGGAAAAGGCGATCTTCTTGCCGCTGGTATCAGCAAGAGCCGTACCGGAAGCGAGCGTCGCAGCAAGGACGCCAAGAACGAATAGTTTACGCATTTCGATCCTCCCTAGAGTAATTGACCTCTCTCTGTCTCCCTTCGGCCATCGGCTCCTCTTCCGATGTTTTCGCGATCCGCGATTCCAAAGGCACCCCCGTTACCGATCCTTGGATCGGTAACGCCTTGCAACCGGCTTGCCGGCCTCAGAACAGTCTCAGCCCTGGCACGCGCACCCTCAGTCGGTGCAGCGAGCTCGATGCGGTAATATACAGACTCATCAAGTCGTCGTCACCGAAGGCAAAATTCGCGCAGGGTTCCGGCGTCCGGATGACGCCGAGCGCGTTGCCCGACGGGTCGAAGACATGAATGCCGCCTGGACCACAGCAATAGAGATTCCCGCGGCTGTCGATCTTCATGCCATCGGGCGCACCCGGCTCCTCGCCCTTGGTTTCCGCCCAGACCGCCCCGCCGATCAGCTCGCCCTGCGGCGTGACGTTGAAAACGCGGATGTGCTGGCGTTCGGTATCATTGACGAACAGCCTGGATTCATCGAGCGAAAAGCAAAGGCCGTTCGGCTGATCGAAATCCGAAGCCAGGAGCGTGAGGCCCGACCCATCCGGATCAACCCGGTAGACACCTCGAAAGGAAAGCTCGGGATCGCGTGGGATGCCATAATATTCCATCCGGCCAAAGGTCGGATCGGTGAAATAGATCGCCCCACCCGTTGCGACCACAATATCGTTCGGGCTGTTCAATTCCTTGCCCTGATAGTGCGTCGCAAGCACTGTCGTCGAGCCATCGGGCTCAAGCCGGGTGACGCTGCTGGTCGCATGCTCGCAGGTGAGCAACCTGCCCTCGCGATCGAGCGTATTGCCATTCGCCTTGTTGCTCGGCCGCCGAAAATCCTCGATGACACCGGAAAGCTGGCGCACATACATGCGGTTTTCCGGCATGTCGCTGAAAACAAGCCATTTTTCATAAGGGTGCCACACCGGCCCCTCGGTAAAGCCAAGGCCGCTTGCAAGCGTTTCCAGCGCGGAATCGCCCACAACGTCGGCAAAGCCCGGATTGCGCGAACCGTTCGACATGTTCAGTTCGCCGGCTTTTCGGTCGTCTTGCCGCCCACATACCAGTCGGACGCCGCCACATCCTCGAATACGACCCATATCGCTTCCTTTGGCAGCTCGGCGACTTCGCTGACAGCCTCGGTAACGCGCCGCGCAATCTCGTTCTTGCGCTGCTGGGAATGACCTTTGAGAATCTGAATATTGACGAACGGCATGCAACACTCCTCCCCTCATGCTTTATTTTTTGTTGCTGCCAGATTAACCACGATCCCCAGGCCCACGATACGTTTCAAAACGCATCGCCGACTGTGTGTTTGCACACTCGTAAAGGTGGCTCACCGTTCCCTCGGCAGCACATCGACCCGATCGAGCCAGTCCTCGAGATTTTGCTGCTCGCGCCGGAGGGCGTCGACATTGATCAGGCCGCGTGCCAGTGCGAGATAGATTGCCCGCGTCCGCGAATTGAATATGGGCAGGTTGTTGTCAGCCGGTTCTTCCAGCGTAGCCACGCCAAGCTTCTCATAGAGATGACGGATGCGGGCCTGAGCGCCTCTCGTCGAAAGCCCCCTGCGCGCCGCAATCGCCTTGTCCGTCAGTCCGAGCGCCAAGTCTATGAGGCTCTCATACTCGCTGTCGGTGATGCCTTCCAATCGGTCCTGAACACGGTGCTGGATGCCGCGCACTTCACGATCAATGATGCAATGCCCCTCAGCAAAGACGCCGCGCAACGCCGACCGCATCCCCTCCTCCGATGCCGACTTCAGCACATATCCATAGACAGTGCCCGGCGGCACGATGCGCGCTACGCCTCGCACATAGGACTCATCGGCGAAATTCGACCAGAACAGGATGTTCGTGTCTGCTCGACTTGCCCAGATCGAGCGTGCGACCTCGATACCGGTCGCCTTCGGCAGCTGAAGATCGAGCACCACATAGGGCGGCTTGCGCTGCCGCGCCATGTCGATGGCGACATCGCCGCTGCTTGCCTCTATGACCTCGACATTGCCAGGCCACAGATGTTCGATCGTGGTCCGCGCAAAGGTGCGATGCAGACTGTCGTCCTCGGCAACCATCACTAACATCTAAAGGCTCTCCATCGCTGCGAACGGGGCTTCCGATGCTGGCGATACTGCTGCCCCCCAGCTCCGCGTGATCTCGATTGCCACCCGCGTGCCACCTTTGCGGCCGACGCGACCGATCCTCAGCCGTGCGCCGATCAGCGCGGCACGGGTATGCATGTGGCTGATGCCACCGGCGGCTCCGGGGTCGATATTGTCGCATCCGATACCATCATCCGTGACGACCACTCGCAGGATTGTCGGTGTTGCGTCGATCCGCACCTCTATGCATCGCGGGGCACCGTGCCGGACCGCATTGTTGATCGCCTCCTGGGCAATTCGGTAGATCGCAGTCAATATGCGCTCGGGAAGCGCGTCGGCAGCGCCATCGCTGGAATCATGCATCCGTACGGCGATCGAGGGCGTCGCGCGACTGACGCTTCGGTTCAGATGCGCCTCGATGGCATCGCGCAGACCGAACAGTTCGAGCACGCTCGGGCGCATGTCGTCGACGATGTGACGCAACTCCGTCAGGCAATTGACCACCTCGCGTTCCAGTTCCGCAAGCTGCGCCGAACCGGCGACGCCTTGCCGATGGAGAGCCGAGACCTGGCGTACAACACGGGCGAGATCCGCCAATGTCTGGTCATGGAGATCCATGGCAATGCGCCGTCGCTCGCGTTCCATACCTTCGGTGAGACGGGCAGCACCCACCCGCAGAAGCTCTTCGCGATTGCGTGCATCGCTCTCCGCGAGCATCGCCCGCCGAGCCTCCTCGCTTTGGATCAGGGCGAAGATATAGGGCGCGATGAACTCGGCACAGTGCTGCGCAATTTCAAGATGGGAATGATCGTAGTAAGCCGGCTCGTGCAGGCTGATGTTCAGGGCACCGATGATATTGGCGCGCGCCCTGAGCGGCACGACGATGCGACTGCGCAGGTTGGCGGCAAAAATTGGACCATCGAGCGCGCCCGGAAAATGAAAGCGTGGATCGGCCAAGGCATCCTGCGTCATCAGGTAGGGCACCTCGCCGCGCAACACGGCGCGCACGGGACTGAGATCGACCGGCAGAGGACGCTGGGCAAGCTCGCTCCAACTTGTACGGCAACCTGTTTCGTAGCAGATGTGCGTGCGTCCTTCGTCCAGGATCACCGCAATATCCATGTGTTCATGCGGCAGAAGCGTTCTGATCTCCACGGCGACCTCACCCAGCGCGGCACCGGGATCGGTATGGCCGGCAAAGGCACGCGATATCGAGAGCAGCCTGTCCATCAGCTGCGCTGCCGTATATGTCATGGCTCGAAGTCCTCCCTCTTCTCCCATTCGACCATGATGCAGCAACTGATGCCGGTCGCGCTACCTTTCCTTTGATCTAGATCGATGGATGGGCCCGTTGTTATCGTCCGACCGGGAATGCAACGATCTCCAACGTGGTCGCTATCGGACGATCAGTCGAATACCCGTTCAGCTTCCGCCCATCGGGATGATTTCGACCAGTGCCATTTCATGAGGCTGCCATCGGAGAACGCGGCATTAATAACTTTTGAAGTTTAGCTTATACTGATATTATCGCGCTGCAATCACGACAATATGGGGCTCAATATGCGGCGCGGCCTGATATGTGGTGTCCTTTTTGCTGGGGTCGCGGTCTGCGCTCTGGCAGGTTTTGTTGCTGCCAACGAAGACGATATCGTTACAGGCGGCCGGCTCGCTGCAATGTTGAGCGCCGGAAGAGCCGTCATTTCGAGCCATCAAACACTGATCAACGACGAAACCCTCGGGAACAAGAACCTGACCGGGCAGCGTGTCGTCGACGAGGCGCTGGCGATATTTGCGCAACGCAAGGGCGATTCCGTAACCGATCAGAATTTCGACCCGCTGGACAAACAATTGTTCGATGCCCAGGTCGCCTCGATCAAGGAGGTCGTCGACGAGCACCAGGGGTTGATCAATACAATGGGCCTCGGCTTCAAGGGGTTCATTCCTTCAACCTTCGCCCGCCTGGTCAACGAGCGGTTCGAGGAAAAGGTCGGCGATATTGCAAAGGTAAAGCTGACGGCCCCGGAGGAACTGATCCGCAACCGCAAGGCCCGTCCCGACAATTGGGAACAGCATGTCATCGAGAGCAAGTTTCTCTCTCCCGATTGGCCAAAGGGCAAATCCTTCACGGAGCAGGTGGAGGTGAATGGCCGCCCATCGTTTCGCATGCTCATTCCCGAATATTATTCGCCGTCCTGTCTGACATGCCACGGCAAGCCCAAGGGCGAGGTCGATGTGACGGGCTATCCCAAAGAGGGAAAAGCCGAAGGTGATCTGGGCGGTGCGGTCAGCATCACGCTGTTCAAATGAGTGCGCTCGCGACCATTCCGACACGGATCGGACATCTCACAAATCGCAAGATACCGCTCCGGCTGATCTGTCTTTCCGCCGGTCTTCTCGGCGCTCTGCTGCTGACCATCGCCTTTATGGCGCACGACCTGCGTGAAAATCAACGGCGTGTGGAGGAAGCCAACGCACGCTTTCACATGTTCGACGATGCGGCAAAGGCACACCGGCATTTCGGCGAGTTGCGCTATTGGCTGACGGACCTCTCGGTCAGTCTTCTGACACTCTCCGAGCGGAGAGCGGAAGCGGCTCGCAAAGCACTGGAAGGGGATCTGACCCATGTCAGGCTGTTCGCACCGGCCGAAGCGGACACCATCCTCGAGGGCGCGAACGCCTATTACGACAAGGCGATGGAAGCGGTCGATGCCTATACCAACGACAATAGAGTTGTCGGCAACACGCGCCTGGCCGCCGCCAGAACCCACAGCGATGAAGTCGATGCCGTCCTCATGTCCCTCGAACAACGGCTTGAGAACGAGGCCGATCTGGCACGGGACGCAGCCGATGCGACAGCGCGCAACACCTACATCCGCGCCCTGATTGCCGTTGGTGTGACGACGATCGCCTGCATTGTCATGACCTGGCTGGTGCTTCGCTCGATCCTCGTCCCGCTCGGCCGCGTCGACAGGGCAATGACGCAATTGACGAAGGGCCAGGAAGACGTCGAGCTGCCGCCTGAGGGCGCCGACGAATTCGGGAAACTTTCCACGACGCTGCGGCTGCTACGCGACAGCCAGACAAGGCGGCGCGAACTTGAGGCCATAGCAGAGCGTCAGCGCAATACTGTCATGACAGCAATGGAAACCATCCCCGATGGTTTCGCCTTGTTCGATCCAGATGATCGGCTGGTCATGGTCAACCAGCGTTATCTGGAATTGTTTCCGGAAACGGCAGAGTTCATGACGCCCGGAAGACCCTTTGAAGACATCGTTCGTGCACAGGTCGAACGCGGTACGGCCAAAGTGGGAAGTGCGGGGGTCGAGAGCTGGGTGGCTGACGCCATACACCGCCACCATGAGCCTCAGGGCATGATCGAACGGCAATTCTCCAATGGGAGCTGGGTGCGCATAGCCAAACGCAAAACGCCGGAGGGCGGTACCGTGGCCGTCTATACCGATATAACGGATCTGAAACGCCGTCAGACCGAACTCGAGACAGCCCGTCGAGGAGCAGAAGTCGCCAGCCAGGAAAAGAGCCGTTTCCTCGCCTCGATGAGCCACGAACTGCGCACGCCGTTGAACGCGATCATCGGATACAGCGAAATCCTCATGGAGGATGCAAACGAGCTTGGACAGACCGATTTCGTTGCTGACCTCAACAAGATCATGGGATCGGGCCGCCATCTTCTCTCGCTGATCAATGACGTGCTTGATCTTTCCAAGATCGAGGCCGGCAAGATGGAGCTCTATGTCGAACGTCTCAGCCTGCGGCAACTGCTGATCGAGGTCCAAAGCACCATTGCTCCCCTGATCGCCAAGAGACGCAATCGACTGGTGGTGACTGCCTCGGTCGAACCGGACGAGATTGAAACCGACAAGACCAAGCTGCGGCAGAACCTCTTCAACCTGCTGTCGAACGCCGCAAAGTTCACGGAAGACGGCGAGATCAGGCTTGCGGTGAGACGCTACGGTGACGAAGGCGGAGACTGGTTGGAGTTCGCCGTCAGCGACAGCGGTATCGGCATGACCAAAGAGCAGCAGCAGAAGCTATTCCAGGCCTTCGTCCAGGTCGATTCATCCACCACCCGCAACTACGGCGGAACCGGGCTCGGCCTGACGATCACACAGCATTTCATCACGATGATGGGAGGTACGATTACGGTCGAAAGCGAGTTCGGCAAGGGTTCGACTTTCCGGTTCGTAATTCCGGCCGTCAGCAAGACCGAGGTCGTTCCCGAAGCGCCGCCACGGAACGATGGGGCGGAAATTCCATGCTCTCGTGCCGTTGTCATGGTGATCGATGACGAGGCGCAGGCTCGCAAACTGGTCTCCGAGGCGGTTCGCAGCGCCGGATTTGACGTCGTTGAGGCTGCCAGCGGAGAAGAAGGCTTGGCGAAGGCCCGAAAGTTGCGTCCGGACGCGATCGTCCTCGATGTGATCATGCCGGGGCAAGACGGCTGGTCCGTGCTGCGCGAGATCAAGTCCGACAACACGATCTGTGATATTCCCGTCATCCTGGCGACCGTCGTGGCGGATCGCGAAATGGGACTGGCCTTCGGCGCCGTCGATCACCTGATCAAACCGATCGACCCGAAGCAGTTGATCGACACGTTGAACGCGGTTGCCGGTGAAGACCGGCATGACGTGCTCGTCGTCGATGACGATCCGCCGACCCGCGAACTTTTCCGCAGGCTGCTGATAAGGGAAGGCTGGCGAGTGCGGGAGGCCGTCGATGGCTGCCGCGGTCTCGAACAGCTGGAAGCCGGCCGGCCGACGATCATCGTTCTTGATCTGATGATGCCGAATGTCGACGGCTTCGCCTTTCTCAAAGCGGTCAAGAGCAGACCGGACCTGATCGATATCCCCATCGTGGTCGTGACCTCGAAGGATCTGACGCGAGACGAGCTGGATTGGCTTCACACTCATTCAAATGAAATCGTCAGGAAGGGCACGAAGGGCCGCGCCGATCTGATCGCCGCCGTGAAGCGGCATGTTCCATTGCGCGAAGAGGCATAGGGAGGGACAGAATGGTCAAGATTCTTCTCGTCGAGGACAATGAGATGAACCGCGACATGCTCTCCCGCCGGCTGGAAAAACGGGGATATGAGGTGGTAAGCGCGACGGATGGGCTGGCGGGCGTCGAGGCCGCAGTCACTGCCAAGCCGGATCTCGTCCTGATGGATATGAGCCTTCCCGTGATCGACGGATGGGAAGCAACGAAGCGGATCAAGGAGAACCCTGCCACGTCAGCCATACCCGTGATAGCCCTCACCGCGCACGCCATGTCCGGCGACCGCGAAAAGGCGATGGAAGCAGGCTGCGACGACTATGACACCAAGCCGATCGAATTGCCGGGGCTGCTCGACAAGATCGCTCGACTGACCGGGGGATGACGAACTTGGCTCAATCTCCGGATGTCGATCGCCGCATCTATATCGCCAGGCTCGCTCAGAACATCGTCGATCCGGCACAGGTGATCCTTGGCTATCAAGAGCTGATTACCGAGGAGGTGAGGGAACTTGGCCCCAGCGATGCCTTGCCGGATCTTGAGAGAATATTGAGCGCCGCGCGGCAATTGAACCTGTTGATTGGCAAGCTTTTTGACGTCGAGGCACCGCAGGCTGGGAACGTCCCTGCATTTGATGCCGTGTTGCGGCATGATCTCAAGACCCCCGTGACCGCCATCCTCGGCTATTCCGAAATGGTGATCGAGGATTTCGCGGATGCACTGCCCGTCCATGTGCTCAGCGATCTGTCCAAGGTGGTCTATGAGACACGCAAGCTTCTTGCCCAGATCGACGAGACGCCCGATAGCTCGATCCTCAAAGAGGGGCAGGCGCCTTCCGTCGAGTTCGATGGCATGATTGCCGCAAATCTCGTAAGAACGATGGCGGATCGTTCCCCGATCGCGGCAGAGCGGGCGGGCCGCATCCTCATCGTCGATGACACGCTTTCCAATCGCGACCTTCTGTGCCGCCGCCTTGGTCGCGAGGGACATGTCGTCGTCGCGGCGGCTTCCGGCGAAGAAGCGCTGAGGATCATCTGCGAGCAGGATTTCGACCTCGTGCTGGCCGATATACTTATGCCCGATCTCAACGGCATCGAGCTTCTGGCGCGGCTTAAATCCGACAGGCGTTTTCGGGATATCTCCGTCGTCATGGTCTCCGGGCTTAAGGACGATGCCGCCGTTACCCGCTGCATCGAGGCCGGAGCGGATGACTATCTGCGAAAGCCGATCGATCCCGTCCTGCTGCGCGCCCGCATCGCCGCCTGCCTCGAACGCCGGCGCTGGCGTGAACGCGAAAAGCAATATCTTGCGCAGATAGAATTCGAGAAACAGCGTGCCGACGCGCTGCTGCAAGCTGTGCTTCCCAAACAGGTGGTCAGCCGGCTTGCGGGAGGAGAGGACGTCATCGCCGATCGGATCGACGTTGTAACCATCATCTTCGCCGACATCGTCAACTTCACGGAATTCGCAGCGCGAACGTCGCCCGCTGATCTTGTTCAGAGATTGGGAGATCTTTTCAACCGCTTCGACGAGCTTGCCGACCAATTCGGCGTCGAGAAAATCAAGACCATTGGAGATGCCTACATGGCGGCTGCGGGATTGCCGAACCCACGGCCGGATCATGCCGCCGTCGGCGTCGCATTCGCCCGGGCATTGATCGCTGAAACGTCTGTCTGCACCGATCACAAACCGCCGCTCATGCTGCGCATCGGCATCCATAGCGGACCGGTCGTTGCGGGCCTGATCGGCAGAAAGCGATTCATCTATGACGTGTGGGGCCATACGGTCAACGTCGCCAGTCGCATGGAGTCCTACGGCATGCCGGGGCGAATTCAGATATCCGAAACAACCTTTGACGCCCTTGGCGACAGGCAGTTGGCGGCCCATCGCGAGGTAATGGATATTCGTGGTATCGGCAAATACACGACCTACCTGCTGTAATGGGCGGCCGTCTCGGGCAGGACCTCAATTATAAATCACGATGCTCGGCGTCCGAGGACATCTCGGGTTCATAATGCGCCGTCATGTAGACAACGGTGATGATGATCGCCCCGAGAAACAGCAGGCTGGTATAGACCGTGCCGAAGCCGAGGCCTCCATATTCCGACGGCTGCGAGAGATAGTCTCCGAGCGATGCGCCAAGCGGCCTTGTGAAAATGTAGGCAAGCCAGAATGCCAGGATGCCGTTCATGCTGAAACTGAAATAGGCAATCGCGATCAGAGCGATAACGCTGGCAAAGATCAGCCCTGTCGTTATGTAGCCGAAATCGAATTTCTCCGAGATCAGATCGCCGACCGCCGTCCCCAGAGCGAAGGTGAAGAGGATCGCTAGCCAGTAGAAGGCCTCGCGCCGCGTCGTGAAGATCGAGTGGATCGACAGCGTTCTCTCATAGCTCCACCATATGAAGAAAGTGAGTGCGAGCAGTATGCTGAAGCCGATCGTCGAGGCCTCGAGCGGTACGCCCAGATTGTCCGACAGATTGTCGGTCAGGAGCGTTCCGACAACGCTGATCAGAACCACGGCGATCCAGTAGGACCAGGGAACATATTGCTGCCGGATGAACTGATTGATGAGCGCGGCGATGAGAACGACCGTCATGATCGCCGATGTCGTGGTCAGTCCGAGCCCCAAATTGACCGCCAGGTAGTCGGCGGCGGTCTCTCCCATCGTCACGGCAAGGAGCTTGATCAGCCAGAAGTCAACGGTCACGCGTGGGACGCGATTGATCAAGCCGGCAGTGCTGAAGGATGGATCCGATTTCATTTCGATCACCATGGCAGGACCGAGCCTCACTTGGCCATGAGCTTCATGGCATCCTGCAGGAAGCCATCGGCGCGTTTGTCGTCATCGGCGTTGCAACGTTCGACAGCCTTCGTTTCCAGTGCGTCCACCTTCGATTTGACGTCGGGCGCGAGCGTGGCTGACGCCTTGGTCGCACGCATTTCCTTCAACACGTCTTCGCAGGGCCGTACGGATGCGGCATTCGCCGCCAGAGGGAGCACCGTCATAACGAGGATCGCGGCGCGGACATAGTGGGAGGGCTTGAATGAATACATCGGGTGATCTCCGATTTGCGGCCGTTGCGCGGCCTGGTTGATCATGGTCCGCACCGGATGTGCGCTCTGACGAGGCCGGTTGTAGCCGGCTGGCCATACCGACCCTTTGCCCGGAAAATACGATTTCGTAAGAAACGAGGTTCTCTGCGCGCCGGGCTTACGGATTTGTAAGGCGCCGTTCAGGTTGCAGACACCTTTGTGGAGCATGTGTAGGCCTGATTTTGCCACGCACCCGGAGCCGCGACAGGGGCATGAAAATTCTCGTCGTCGAAGACGATAAAAAAACAGCCGAATATATTTCCCGCGGACTGAACGAAGCCGGCCACATCTGTGACGCCATATCAGATGGCACGGATGCGCTGTTCCAGGTGACTCGGGAGCAATATGACGTGCTCGTCGTCGATCGCATGATCCCGGGGCTCGACGGCCTGTCATTGATCAAGGCGGCCAGAGCAGCGAAAATAAAGACCCCGGCAATGTTCCTGACGTCGGTGAGCGGCGTCGACGATCGGGTCGAAGGCCTGGAGGCCGGCGGCGACGACTATCTTACGAAGCCGTTTGCGTTTTCCGAATTGCTCGCGCGCCTGAATGCTTTGGCGCGCCGTCCGCCGGTCCTCGATCAGAAGACTGTCTTGAAGGTCGCAGATCTCGAGCTCGATCTCGTCAAGCGACAGGTCTGTCGACAGGGCGTTGCCATCGAACTACAGCCACGCGAATTCACGCTGCTGGAAGTGCTCATGCGTGGCGAAGGTCGGGTCCTGACCCGCACGATGCTGCTGGAACGGGTCTGGGACTTCCACTTCGATCCGAAGACAAGCGTGGTCGAGACCCATATCAGCCGCCTGCGGGCGAAAATCGACAGGCCGTTCGAGGTGCCGCTGCTCCATACGGTCAGAAATACCGGATACTGCATCCATGCACCGCGCTAGGCTGCTGCGAAGCACGCCACTCAGGCTCGCAGTCTCCTTCGGCCTGTTTTTCATCGTTGCCTTTTTCATCACGGGTCTCGTCGCCTACGGGCTGATGAGGCGAGAGCTCGCGCGGTCGCTCGACGTCTCGATCATGGACACCTACTCGATCGTCCAGTCCACCTATTCGTCGAACGATCTTGAGGATCTCGTCGCAGCCGTCGATACCTACTCGGCGCTGAAGCGCTCCGAGGATCAGGTGTTCCTGCTTCTGGATGGGAATGGAAAGAAGCTTGCCGGCAATGTCCCTGCCATCAGTGTCACGCCGGGAATATCCACCCTCCCCTCTACCGCTTTCGGGCTAGAAGGAAACGATCCGATCCGGATCATGGCAGGGGGCGTCGGCGACAACAGGCTGATTGTCGGCCAGAGCTATAAGGAAACCGACCGTATCGAGCGCATAGCCTTGATGAGCTTCGCCTGGGCGTCGGTCATCATCGTCGCGACCGTCATCGTCGGAGGCGCCGTGCTCGCGCGCCGCACCCAGCATCGGCTCCGGTCGATCGAGCAGACGATGATCGAAGTATCGGCCGGCAATCTTTCGCGTCGCATTCCGACCCGCGGCAATGGAGACGACATCGACGTCGTCTCAAGTCATATGAACGACGCGCTCGTCCGCCTCTCGGGTCTCGTGGAAGGAATGAGGCAGGTCAGCACCGACATCGCTCACGATCTGAAGACGCCGCTGAATCGGCTGCGCCTGACGATCGAACAGGCGATTTCGCGACAGGAGCGGGCCGAGGATGTCGAAGACCTTCTGCTCGACGCGAGGGACGAAAGCGACCGCATCAACGGCACGTTCGAAGCACTGCTGCGGATTTCACAAATCGAGGCCGGTGCGAGGAAGACGCGGTTCAAGGCGGTCGACCTCTGGGACGTCATGGTGTCGGTCTGCGAGATCTATGCGGATGTGGCAGAAGACAGCCTGCAGAGCCTAAAACTGGAGCCGCAACCCTCGGATCCCTGTATGATCAACGGAGATCACGAACTTCTCATCCAGCTCTTCGTCAACTTGGTGGAGAACGCCATCACGCATTGTCCGCCACAGACTGTCATTACGATGTCGTTGCGTCCCACGGAGATCGGCTTTCGCGCTGCGGTCGACGATAACGGCCCGGGAATTCCCGCCGGAGAGCGCAACCTTGTCTTCAGGCGGCTCTACCGACTGGACAAAAGCAGGACTACCCCCGGAAGCGGTCTGGGCCTCAGCCTCGTCAAGGCGATAGCGGACCTCCATTCGGCAACCATCACCTTGGAGGACAACAAGCCGGGTCTGAAGGCGTGCCTGGATTTTCGAAAGCTCTAGCGGAGCGCAGGATGGCTTCCTCAACGAGGCTGGGAGCCGGACGTCATCTCGGCCGGCCTCCCCTGGACGCGTCAGGCTTCCGCCTTCTCAGGGAGCCGAGGACTTCTTGATCGGATGGACTTTCGACGCGAGCGCAATTCCGGACTTCTGAACGGTGTACTTGACGGCGACACGTTCACCGACCTTGAATGACTGGACCTCGATATGCTCGGGCAGATTGATTGTCGTTCCGGTCGACAACGTGATCTGGTCCGCCTTGGCGTCGATGTTAGTGATCGTACCGGTTTCGTCACGAGCAAGCGCCGCTCCCGCACTCAGTACGGCGACGGAGGCGACGGCGATCATAAGCGACTTCCTGGACATTGCTCACTCCTATTGCTGATTGAGTCTGCTTGCCCTTGTGGGCAGCCGGCGATGCCGCCAGCCCCCTCAATCTAGTCGCCGATCTTGCACGCAACTTTGCCGGAACCTTACAAATCCGAAATGAGGGCAGAGCGACGGGAACAGGCGTGCGCCTCGCCTTCGCTTCAACCGGACAGTTGACATCCACGCGACAACAGGTCCGCGGGTGCATGCGAGACCGCCACGACAAAATAGAGTTCGATCTGGCGTCCGCCTGCCTGGCGATGGACAGTCTCGACGGGCGACAGTGTCTGGAAGCATTTCCTGTACTTCAGAAAACGCTCCTCCTCATTTGCGGACACGACGAGCAAGCCGATCTTTTCCAGCATCGCCGGATCCGTATGTTCGAAGAAATAGCGTTGTCGGTCGACAATCTGCCGGACAGGAACCTCGTCCTTCGCTTGAAAGGCAAGTTCTCCTGTCAGCCCATAGTCGGTCGTCGCGATCCATTCGGCCCCGGTCCGCTGGCGAATTTCGTCAAGGCTCGAATACAGGCCTCGCCAGCCAAGAACATTGTCGGCGGGCGATCGCAGGGGCATCTCGCGGCCTAGCGGCGTAGCGAAGATCGCAAGGATCAGAGAGGACAGACCGATGCCAACAGGCGTTGCCCAACGACCAAGACGCAACATGCGGGCCGAGCCAAACTCGGACGAGGTCGCCACGGCCGCGAAGATGGCAAGCGCCGGATAAAGAGGCGCCATCCAGTTTGGGTGAACGCGGTCGTGGCTGGACTGCACCAGCATGTAGAGGAAAAGCGGCGCGTTGAGCAGGATCAGAAACGTCAGCGGGCTTTGCGCAGCATATTGCCGCCGCCGGAAGTAGGTCCAAACAGCAACCGAGGCAAGGACGGCGAGAACCGGGTTGATCAAACCAAACTGTCCGCCAAGAAACTCTGCCAAATGCGAGTTTCCCGCTCCCGCTTCTCCAATTCGACCGAACTGCTTTTGAAACGATATCCAGTTATGCGCCTGGTTCCACAAAAGTACCGGAAGGAAAGTGACAAATGCCACAATCCCCCCGACGATGACCCACGGGTCCAATCTCCATCGACGAGCAGCCGGATCAAGGGCCAACCAGGCCACGATCCCCAGACCGAGAAAGAGATTGGTATATTTGGAAACGCAGCCTGCGCCGGCAAGAAGGCCGACGATCACCCATATCCACGGGCGGTCTCGCTGTCGCAGATGTGCCAGAGCGAGGACCGTAAGCGCCCAGAACATTGTCGACGGCGCGTCCGGCGTTGCAAAGATATGTTCCAACCCAATCAGGAACATCGCGTTGACCCACATCGCCGCTCTCGCGGCGATGTGTCTGTCGTCGAAAAGCTCGCGCGCAGTCAGATAGGTCGCTGCCGAGGTAACCGCGATGGAAAGGACCGGCAGGAGCCGTATCGCAAAGACGCTGTTGCCGGCGATAGTTGTCGACAGCCAGATCCACCACGCGATCATCGGCGGGTGATCGTAATAGCCGGCCGAAGGAACCTTGGACCAGAGCCAGTAATAGGCCTCGTCGGGCACCAGGCTGATATGTGAGATTGCCAGCAATCGAAACAAGGTCAGCGCGGTAACCGCAACTGCAACCGAGACGCCTCCGTAGGTCCTTAACACGGAACGCGCCGCGTTACCGAGCATGGCGCCACGTGATCATCGAATTGGTGATGTAGTTCCACGCCGAGCCGATGATCGCGCCGGCAAGCCCCGCGACCCACCAGCGGGACCGATTGCCGTAGAATAACGAGGAAACGCCGACGCCCGCGAAGATGCCGACGCTGCAAAGCAGCGAAAAGAGCACGAGTCCGCTGACGAACCGCCAGCCCCGGCGGCGCCGATCCCTGTAGGTCAGTGCGTTGTTGAGCGTATAGTTCGATACCATCGCAACCAACATCGCGCCAAGCTGGGCGACCGAGAAAGTTGCACCCTGCAAAAGCAGCAGGCGCAGAACCGCAAGGTGCAGGACAACCCCGCTCGATCCGACCAGGCCGAAGAGCACCATGCGCGCAGAAATCAGGTCCCCGGACCATTTCGAGATCAGCAGGCCGAGATAATCCATCACGACCGAAGCATCCATCTTGCTCTCGCCGTGCATTCTTGGACGGAAGATGTAGGGAATTTCCGCGATCCTCAATGGAGAAGGCGAGGATGCAATGAGATCCAGAAGGATCTTGAAACCCTGATTTGAGAGTTTGGGCGCAGCTTGTTCGACGACAGAGCGCCGGGCCATGAAGAAACCGCTCATCGGATCGGTGGTCTTGACATTGAGCAGCCGCTGGGCCGCTCGGATCGCAACGCGACTCCCAGCCTGGCGAATGGCCGTCAGCGCGCCGTCGGACGACTGTTCTTCTCCATATCTGGTCGCAACGACGAGATCGCTCTCGCCCTGGCGAATGATTTCGAGCATGCCCGCAAGCTGCGTTTCGTCATGCTGAAGGTCGGCGTCCATGACAGCGACGATTGGCGCAGAACTCGACAAGATCCCTTCGACGCAAGCGCCGGCGAGACCACGCCGGTTGACGCGCCGAATGCTGCGGATACGCCGGTCTTGCGTCGAAAGATCACGGACGACATCGAGGGTTCTGTCTGCAGAATCGTCGTCGACGAATATCACCTCCCAGGCGATCCCCCGCAGGGCGGTTCGCAGCCGTTCGATCATCGGGACGACGTTGTCGCGCTCGTTGAACGTCGGAATGATGATCGAAAGCTCAGGACCGGGTGAGAGCCCCTCGATGACTGTCAGTTTCTCCGCTCTCTGGGCGAGCGAAGCGGAATTTCGTGAACTCATTTGCGTCCCAAGTTTACTTAATAAGGAAGGGCGAGTTTGCTCGACGAGTTCGTGAAAGATTTACGCCAATGGAATTGGCTCAGCGCCCGATAGACGGATAAACGTCCGCCGATTGCTTCCGATCTTTCAACGAATCCTGTCGCGTTCTGGCTCGCCATGACGCCTGGGCGACTATCGATTCTTTTACCGTTTCATGAAACCCTGACAGGATGCTGAACGCGCGACGAAGCTCACATTTGCTGTGGATGGCCATTATTCACTGTCGGGAGTGCCACAATCGCCGTCACTGGGGGAGCATGTCCGGAGATCGTAACCGACGCGGTAATAAAAGCTCCCAATTTCCCGGCCTCTTTTTTCCACGATCTGTTTACGGATGTCGGTCAACCGTGAAAACCGGCTAGCCAGATCGGGCCGCTCCAACTCTCCCTTGCCCAAAGATACCATGAGTGCTGTCTTTCCGCTTGAAAAACTCGGAGGGAACCAGATGTCATACATCAGACTGCCGGTTCCGATTGCGCCTCGACCGATAGAATTGGTAGATGGGATTCCATCGGGCCGGACGTAAAAGGCCATCTCGCTCGCCACAAAATATTGATCCATACCGATCAGCACGACCGGCTTGTCGCTTTGGCTTTCGACTGCCTGCTCAAGGCCCGCGACGGTGCCGCCAAACTCGCTCCAGGCGACTGGCAAGGTGCGGATGTTGTGCCGGTAGCCGACGCCGGGAAAGCCCAGCGCAATATAATGGAAAATAATCGCCAATACGGCGACCGTGATCCCGACTGTCGGAGGTCCCGCCGCTCTCAGCAGACCGACGATCCGTCTCTCCTTCTCCCTCTGGTACACGAACGCTGCGGCCACGCCCGGCAGGATGGAAAGCCACAGAGGACCCGTCCAGTTCGGCTTGGTTTCATGAAACAGGCTGAAACCGACGAACACGCAAAGCGGTACGAGCGTGAAGACGAGGGAAAACAGCCGCTTGCCATCGCGCGGATAGGCCCGGGAGAAAGCGGCGATGCCGTCGGAAGTTAGCACAACGAACGCAGCCAAGAGCCCCGTGGGCGTCAATAGGACCGCAGCGTAGCCTAAAAGCTCAGGCAGCGAGAAATGGCGCACCTCCTCCAAACGATGCGAGCTTTGGAACGCAAAGGACATCCAGTCGTGGGTGGCATTCCAATAAATCACCGGAGAAAACAGCACGAGTGCGATGACCGCGGCAGCATAGGGATCAGGACGAAGCAGCCATCGCCTTGATCTGGCGTCCAGCAGAATGAAGAGCAAGGCCGCCGGTCCAAGGAGCGCGATCGTGTATTTCGACAGCAGTCCAAGTCCGAAGCAGACGCCTGCCGCAGGCCATGCCCAACGCCTGTTTCCGATCAGCGCACGCTCCAGAAAATAGAGCGTTCCGGCCCATGCCGCCGTCAGCGGAGCGTCCGGCATCATCAGGAAGCCGGAAAGAAAATAGACCGGCATCGCGGCGATCAGCACGCCGCAAACGAACGCAGCCTGCCTTCCGAAGAGGTTGCGTGTGAGAAGGGAGGCGAAACCCGCAGTGACAAGCCAGCCGAGGAAGGCGCCGATCCGGACACCGAATTCGTTGACGCCGAAGAGCCACGTTCCCGCCCAGATCAGCCAGGCCACCATTGGCGGATGGTCGAGATACCCGATGTCGAGGTGCTGCGAATAATTCCAGTAATAAGCCTCTTCCGGCAGCAGGTCGATCAGGCCGAGGTAAAGGAGCCTGAGCACGAACAGGGCCAAGATCGTCGCAACGGCGATCGGAGCCAATCGCCCCGTGCCAAAGGACCGCCTCAGGAGCAGATGAGCTTGACCGAAATAGCTGATAGTTGCCCCGGCGAGGACCGCAGGGCCGATCGCAACCCGCGGCGAAAGCCCGAGCGCGGATAGCTCCACTCCGAGCATGCCTCCTCGGATTGCGAGCGCAACCACTTGCACAAGAACGAAACCGGACCACATCATATGACGCGGCATCGTGGAAACGGTAGCGTTAGCGACCGACAGCAGGGTTCCGCCAAAGCACGCAGCACTAAAAACCGCCGAGGCCGCAAAGCCGAAGAATTGGGCGGTCAACGGATCGACATTCTGGCCCCGCAACGCCGCAAAGACCAGAAGGTCAAGCGAGGCGGCAATCAGACTGACCGCCAACAGCCTCGGCAATGAATGCGTCGAATGCAGGCCGGCATCCTCGTCAATATGGGCATCACTTAGCAAATACTGATCCAATTTTCTCGTTATCGCGAGGCGCACTATCGGGTGACGCAATACTAGGGGTACGGCAGCGTCACGTCACCCGACCATCAGGGCGAGATCGAGCGTTTTGCCCCCACCCAATCGCCTACCCGATGAGAACCTCGACTGTCTATTCCTTCGGCTTTGGCCGAAATCAGCGAACAACGGCATAGGCCGGGAGGTCCGCTTGTGCTTGCGTCTTATCGCGGGATTCCATGTCTTCCCACGTCTGATCCATTGCATATGCCGCAGAAACGACCGGTATGCCAATATGACCATAGTAGAACGACAGCTGGCCCTCGGCCTGCCGCTCGTCCATTCCGGCAATCTTGCGCATGTACAGCGCAGAAACGAGCCCGCTTCGGTCAGCGCCTGCTTGGCAATGAATAAGGATCGGCTTGGGGGCAGCTTCCATCATCGCGACAAGTTGGTCGATTTTCTGTGCCGAGACGACCTTGGAGGCAAACAACCCGAAGTCCATATGCTTGACGCCCAGGCCGCCAGCCATCGCCACTTCGTCATCGTACCACGGGGTGCCCGGATGGGCTCCCCTAAGATTGATCACGGTCTTGATCCCATGAGCGCGCACATATGCAGCAAGCTCATCAGCCGTCGGCTGCGCGGAGCGATAGAGTTGACCATCGATGACCGGATGAAAATTGCCGCTGAGCTGCAGATATCCGGCATATGCGCCGCAGCCAGCGCCGACGGACCCGATGACGGCCGCAACAGCAATCGAAAACCGACGAAAACGAAACCGTGTCATGCCTTTTCCGAGATTCCCTGATGATGTCAGCATCACTTGCCCGATAAGGCTGACAGGCACCTGAAAGCTGGCGGCACACTGGGTCGTCCGAGGAGATTTTTGCGCGAAAATGGTGCGTTTATGCACGCCGCGCTTGCGGTGGCCGCGCCAGCAGCGCCTCCAGCCGGCGGACCACCGAGTCGAGATTGAAAGGCTTTACCAGATAGTCCGATGCACCCAGCCGCTCGCCCTCAAGGCGGTCGGACAACTGATCGAAAGCCGAAAGGACAAGCGTAGGGCACCTCGGCAACCCTTGACGCAGAATGTCGAAGCCGTCGCCATCCGGGAGCCGCCGATCAAGGCAAACGAGATCGAACGTCGACCGCTTCAAGATATCAACGGCCGCCTTGAACCCGGTTGCCCATGTGACGTCCCAGCCTGAAGAGACCAGATGCTCCCTCAAGGCGTCGCCAAACAGAACGTTGTCTTCCACGAGCAGTATTCGCAACTCAATTCTCCGTTGATGCGAACACCAATACTCCTATTTGCTGACAACCATCTGAAGCACGCCGATCGCCCCCGGCGGCAGGATGCTAGTCCTTGGGGCGGGGAAAGCCGACCTGGACCAGAAAGCCGCCTTCGGCGCGATTTTGCAGCCGCAGGGACAATCCTTGCCTGACGCATATGGCGTGGACGATCGCAAGCCCGAGACCCGTCCCCTCGCCGCCCGACGAGCCACGAAAGAAGCGCTCGGTCAATCGGGGCAATTCCCCGGCCGCGACGCCAGGACCGTTGTCGGCAACGATGAGCAACGGAGATGGGCCTCCTGTGACCGTCACGTCCACGGCGCCACCATTCGGCGTGTAGCGAACAGCATTGTCGACAAGGGTCTCGCACAATGTTTGCAAGTCGTCGAGATCGACACGCACTCGGGCGTTCTCGGCGAGGCCCGAAAAGCCCAGGTCGACTTGCTTCTCTTCGGCAGATACCAGAAGTCCGGACACCACGTCCTTCACGACTTCGGAAAGGTCCAGCCACGCCGGTGTCGAGACGGGATTCTGCCCTTCGTATCGGCTGATCTTCAAGAGCTTGTCGGTCAGTGCCGATACCCGTCGCGCGCCTGCGCGAAGATCTGTCAAGCGCTCTTCGAGATCGGCGCCGCGGTGCTGGGAGAGATTGCCGATCTGCAGGGTTAGCGCCGACAACGGCGTCCGCAGCTCGTGTGCCGCATCCGACAGAAACATTTGCTGGCGGCGCAAGGCGACCCCCAGGCGTGAGATGAGCTCGTTCATGGACCGCACGAACGGCCAGACCTCTCGTGGCATTGTGCTGAGATCGAGCGGCTCGACATCGGTCGTCGCCTTGCGCGAAATCTCGTCGCCGAGGCGTTCGAGGCTCCGGAAGATCCGACCCGCCACCAAGGCCACCAGCAGCCAAGAAAGAGGAATCGCGACAAGAAACGGAACGATCGCTCTTGCGGCAGCGTCTGCCGCAAGTTCCCGACGGACAACGACCTGCTGGGCGACCTGTACCGTCCGACCGGGTGTCACCAGGGAGAACACCCGCCATTGCCCGTTTCGGTCGGAGAATTCGGAAAACCCCGTAGTTGGCTGATCGGGAATGACGACCGATGGGTCTGAGGTCTTTGCCGGGCGTCCATCGGCGTAGGTCACCTCGATGACGTAGTCGTCCTCGCTGTCATGCGGCGGCAGCGCCGCCTCGCCTGGCGCAATGAAGGTGAGATCGCCGACATAACGGCCGATCTGGCGTTGCTGCAGGTCGAGGAAATCTCCGCTCTCTCGCATCGTCGACAGATAGGACGTCGCACCGACCACGACCGCAATCGCGGTAAAGAGGATCGCCAGCGAACTGGCGGTAGCGGTTCTGAGCGAGATCATGTCTTTGGAATCATCCAGCCGGCCCCGCGCACATTGCGGATGACCTGCTTGTCGAAGCGACGCCGGATATAAAAGATCAGGACCTCCACAGCGTTGCTTTCGACTTCCTCTCCCCAGCCATAGATCTTCCCTTCGAGCTGGGACCGGGACAGGATGATGCCAGGACGCTCAAGAAGAGCCCGCATCAACGCGAACTCCCGATGCGGAAGAACCTCGGTAACCCCGCCGTACGAAAGCTCATGGGACGCCAGATCGAGAGCGATGTTCGACGTTCCGATCTTGGAGGTCGCGTGACCGGAATGGCGCCGGATCACCGCCCGCAGTCGTGCGATAATCTCGGAGGGTTCGAAAGGCTTCAGCACGAAATCGTCGGCGCCGAGATCCAGGCCATTCAGGCGCGTATCGAGATCGTCCCGAGCCGTGATGATCACCACAGGCACGCTGGCTCCTCGGGAACGGGCCTCCCGAAGCAATGTCAATCCGTCGGGAGCAGGCAGAGACAGATCCAGCAGGACCGCGGCATAGCAGTCGCTCTTCATCGCCTCTTCGGCAAGTTTGCCATCGGCAATCCAGTCCACCGACATGCCGACGTCGGAGAGCGCCCGCTGCAGCCCGATCGCCAGCATCCTGTCATCTTCCACGACGAGAATTCTCATCTGCACCAAGCTCCAGCCCGTCCGTTATCAAGCATTTTGCATCGAAAATTTAGCGCGGAATTAGAAGGACGGTAAAAACTCTAAGTCTCACCTAAGAATACCGCGCCATTGTGCGACCTGTAAGCTGTTGTCCAAAACCGCTTTCGACCGCAACGGATGAGCCCTTTGGCCTTGCTGCCCGCCAGCGCATGACGCGCTGTCGGAGACAAGGTTTTTGGGGATCGCCACCAGGGACCAGCGAGGAGTTCGCGCGTCGCGCTGTCCCCATGAAACTCGACAGAGCGTTGGCCAACGCCATGTGGCTGCGCCCTGTCGGGCATGGCTTCAGATGAAGGCCGAACTTCACGGTAGGGACGAGCGCTATCGCGCCTAGGCAATCGACTGCGCGATATCACGAGACTCCGTGGCGTCCCCATTTGCAACGGCTCGCCGGCGTTGTTCGATGAAGAGGTGACAGGCGCAGGCGAAGGCTGAGCTGACCAGCGCGAGACTCTCTCCGATCGCAAGCCGATTGTTCGAGTTGCTCAACAGGGTAAGGGCGAAAAACACAAGAACCGTAAGGTAGGCGTAGAAGGCGCAAGGCGGGATGATGCCATCGCGACACGCCATCTGCACGCTTCTTATGAAGACCGCCAGCATAAACAGGAACACGAGCGCGCCCACGCCCCCGTAGCGCACCAGGATTTCGAGATAGCCATTGTGCATCAGATCATACTTGATCGATCCATATTTGGCGTGGTGCCATTGGTTCAGCCATTCGTTTCCCCAGCCTAGGATCGGCGATGACGCAATGAGTTCCGAGGCGTTCCACCACAGTTGAAGCCGTTCATCCATCGAGATTGGAGTTGAACTCGAGGCAATAGTCGCTGCGACGTCAGCCGCCGCGCCGCCGTCATGCCCGGCGCTCCACAGCATCGTTTCGGCTGCCTGCACCGTCGGGCCCGCAAATTGGTCCAGGTTGGCGCGAACGGCATAGGTGCCCAAAAGCAGTCCCGCCAGCGCGACAGCGAAAACCAGGGTGCCCTTGCCCATCTTCAATCGGCGAAGAACAAGGATCGCAAGCAGGGGCAGCGTTAGCCCGAGCGCCAGCCAGACGCCCTTAGACTTCGCGCCGTAGATGCAGAACAGAGAGAGGGCCATCACCGGGGGAGCCACCAGGAAAGAGATGGTCGCCATTGTCCGATCCGATCGCTTCTCGGTCACATAATGAAGCAGCCAGAAGCAGGATGTCACAAAGAGGATGCCACAGCAGACCGCGCCGTGGATCTGGTTGTTCTGGATCAGAGGACGAACGGTTTCCCCTGAGGCGACCTCGCGAAACCTCGTCGTCAGAAGAAGCATGAGAAGCGCGCCGATGTGAAATGCAGCGATGATGCGCTCCATCGACTTCCAATAGATCGAAAGAGCAAAACCGAGGACGGGAAAGAATAGCGGGAAGCAGTAAAGGAACTCGGATTCGCCGATCGGATGCCCCGGCCAGAAGGCGAACATCACCAGGAATATGGCGAACGCATAGGCCGCCCATCCCATGCACAACCACCCTACCCAGCTGATCGAGGGCCTATCGGTCATGCGCAAATAGAAATAGAGCCCGGTCAGAGCAAGAATTCCGCAGGCATAGCGATAGGTGTCGCTTTCAACGACCACCGCCGAACAGGCCGCAAGCCAAAGGACAGCGCCCACGATTGGAAGCCGCAAAATCTCATCCGCCGTCCCGGCGCCCAGCAATCGACGGCTCATCCAGAGACCGACACGATGACAAGAAACCAGGTGATGGCAAGGCCGATCGCCACGGCGATCAGGACCTCCAAAAGCGGCGCTATCCGGCTGGACCATTCGACCGCCCGCGGCGCGGACCTTCGCCCGCTTCGCTTGACGACATCATGTCCATGCGACCATTCAACCGCCATACCAAACTCCTCATGAGATTTTTGGACGGAGTATGGACCGCGAAACTTAGCTGCAACTTATGAAGTGGCGGGAACATGACATTGCGGAGACTGCCGCATCTAAGTCTGTTCTAATTCTCATGGTTCATCCTGCGTCTTTCGACTGCGACCTTGTAGACGCGACGAGGTCAATGCCGCAGTCGGGCGGCCCGGTGTCAGTCCGATGGGGCGCCGGGATGCCCGCGTCGGAATGAAAGCGATGCATCGATCGATTGAGAATGAACTCCCCTTCAGCAATTCAAACCCGCCAGACGACGAAGCTCTGGGACGACAGATTGTTCTCCAGCTCATGTCAGCCCCGTCACAATGTCTCTTCCTGCGCGGAAACACTCTCACAGGATCAGGTACGTTTGCGCTGATGCGCAAGCTGGTCGACGCACGCTGCGACGAACTCAGTCTGCCCGACACGGTTCGCTCCTCGGCACGGTCCTATTCGGCATCGCTTCTCAATGAGGCCTTGGACTCCCTCTTCAAGCAAAGGCAATAAAATGGATGTGATCATCACCGGTTGGATCAACAGCTGGGCAGGATCGAGCGGCATGCTCGACAAGGTGATAATCGCCATAACCCAGTTCGGCGTTCCGCTCCTAGTGCTGTTCGTGGGGTTGCAATGGTGGTCTGTGCGTGATCGCGCGCATGTCCGACATGCATGCATCGCTGCCGGTCTGTCCTTTCTTTTGGGTCTCGGCATGAACCAGATCGTCATCTTGTTCTTCCAACGCATCAGGCCCTGCGACGCGGGCGTCACGCATCTCATCATCGACCGCAGCGTCGACGCATCCTTTCCTTCCGACCACGCAACCGCCTGTTTCGCGATAGCAACGACCCTTCTGATTCAAGGCTTGAAAAGGCGAGGTGCAATCGCTGCCGCAGCAGCGCTGGTGATCAGCCTGTCTCGGGTCTATGTCGGAACGCACTATGTCACCGATATCATCGGAGGCGCTGCCATGGCCATGACAGCGACGACCCTGGTCAATGTCCTCTACCGCGAGGGAACCCGCGTCGACCGGCTCGTCACCGCAATCCTGTAGCCGCGCCATCGCGTACTAGATACGAGCTTAAAATGGGCTCGCTGCCTCGCGTTCGGCTTTATTGATCGGCATCGGCTTCAGCCGCCACACGCCCTTCTTAACGGCCGCATGCATCGGGAAGAGGGGTGAAACTGGAACGGCCCAATCGGCTCCGTTCCTGTAAGCTTCAATTGTTCGATCTGCCCCTGAGGCCAAAGCATCCGCAAAACTCCATCCCGCTCGGTCTACAGTTCCCGCACCTGTTGACGCATCTCCTGTCGTTGGGGCGGAAATGACCATCGAATTTTCGACGCCTTCTTGATGAAACGATACGGATCGTTTATATAAGATCCAACCTTAAGATCGACCCGATCGCGGAACTTGTTATGCGAGGGAGTCATCCGGGCCTGTCGACAATGCACAGAGCATCGCCGGCGTGGTCTCGGGCATGTCTCCCAGAGCGACGCGACGACAGTTTTGAACTGGAAGCAAAATGCCTCAGATGCAATCCAAAGAAGATCAAGCCAGCGAGCCGTCCACCTCTCCACGGCCTGCCCTTGTGTCCGCCCCTTCGCCAGAGAGGGAGCCTTCGGCCGCAGCCTCGCCCTCTCTCCCCAAAAGAACGAACTCGCTGCTGTCGCTTGCTGTGCCCGTTACTGCAATCGGCGTCGCGCTTGCCGCAGTGGCCGGCGCCAGCGCGAACTGGGACTCATGGGTCGCCAGTCGGACGGTTCAGTCAACGGACGATGCCGCGGTCTACGCAGACGTTTCCTCGGTCAGCACAAGGGTCGGTGGCACCGTCGAACTGGTCACCGTCCATGATTATCAGCACGTCAAAGCCGGCGACCTGTTGTTTTCGATAGATCGCGCTCCTTATGAAGTGGCTCTCCGGGCCTCCAGGGCGAAACTCGAGGCCGCAGAGGCTCAGCTTGCAAACAACGATAGCCAACGCGTTTTTCAGCTCGCTCAGATCGATGTCGCCGTCGCCCAGAAGCAGGCTTCAGAAGCTGACGAAGTCGAAACCGACAAGGAGCTGAAACGGCAGACGCGGCTTGGTCTCGAGAGCGGAGCTAGTTCTCTTCAAAACCTGGAGAAAGCTACCGCGGCTCACGAGCGAGCTCTTGCCAACGCAAAGATGACTGAAGCAACCGTATCGGCGCAGAGATCACAATTGGATGTTCTTGCCAAGCAGCGCGACGCCCTCAAGGCCAACGTCGACAGCGCTTCCGCCGAAGTTGCCGCAAACGAACTTGAGCTGAGCTACACGGACGTTCACGCACCGATCGACGGCGTCGTCGCGCGACGCAATGTCCAGCTCGGCAACTATGTCGGCGCGGGCACCAACCTGATCTCCATCGTCCCGCTTCCTCATATCTACATCCTTGCGAACTATAAGGAAAATCAGTTGGCATGGGTGCGGGAAGGACAGCCGGTCGAGATCTCGGTCGACATGCTTCCTGGCGCGACCCTGCAGGGGACGGTGTCTAAAGTTTCTCCCGCCAGCGGCTCGACCTTCGCGCTGCTTCCCCCGGACAATGCGACCGGCAACTTCACCAAGGTGGCGCAGCGGCTGACAGTCCGCATAGAACTGGATCCCAACCAGGCAAACTTCGACCGCCTACGGCCTGGCATGTCGGTCATTACGCGCATCACGACGCGCGAGGTCAAAGATCATGTCTAGCAGAGTTTCATCCAGTGATTTGCCTCGTCAGGGATTCGTTGCCATCGCTGTGGTGATGGCGTCGATACTGACCGCCTTCGACATCCGCGCAGCCAGCATCGGTCTGCCGGACCTGCGCGGAGCGTTCGGTCTGACGGTGGATGAAGGTTCCTGGCTTGCGACCTTCGCGACCGCGCCTCAAATTCTGGTGGCCCCCTCCGTCGGCTGGCTAATTGCGGCCTTCGGCGTGAAGCGAGTGATGATCGGGCCGGCGCTCCTTTATTCTGCCATCTCCTTCACCATCCCGCTTTGTGGCGGTTTTGAACTGCTGGTCGCCCTGCACGCGCTCAGGGCTGCGTTGCTCGGCCTGTTTGTTGGCGCGACGCTGATGACCGCGTTTCGAAATCTGGATCGCAGGTTCTGGATCTTTGCGCTTGCGTTCTATGTTCTGAGAATCCCGTTCGCACAGAATCTCGGCCTATATACCGCGGGCAGCTATTCTCAGACCATCGGCTGGCAATGGCTGTATTGGCAGGGCGCCATAGTTGCCCCGGTGATCGGTGTGCTCTTTTGGTTTGGCGGCAAACCGGTCGATGTCGATCGAAAGCTCCTTGGGAGTGCGGACTGGGGTGGGATGGCGATCTTCGGCAGCGCCTTGACGACGCTTTACTTGGCGCTCGACCAGGGTAATCGGCTCGATTGGTTCAGGTCCGGGCTGATCCTGTCGCTCCTTGCCGCGGCCGCCTTTCAGGCAATCGTCTTTGTCTGGCACGAATCCCGTGTCGAAGAGCCCTGGGCGCACGTCTCCATACTGTTTTCAAGAAACATCGCCCTCGGCTTTGCCGCTATCGGCTGCTTCATGACCGCCAGCCTTGGCAGTTCGCTGTTGGAGCCAAACTTTCTGGTCGCCGTGGCGCATCTGCGTCCCGAACAGATTGGAGATTTTTCGGCACCTTATGCGATGCTTCTCCTCGCGGCTGCGACCGGCACTGCCGTCGTGCTCGTTCAGACAGTCAAGCAGCGAACAACGCTGATGATAGGATTCATTTGTTTCGCCTTGTCTGCATGGCTGGGGACGGGATTGACCAACCTATGGTCACTTCCCGAGTTCAAGCTGATCGTCGTCCTCCAGACGTTCGGAGAAGAGATCGTGTTCCTTGCGGCAGTCGCCACGTTGTTCAGCAATGTGAACCCGTCGCGCGCCATCGCTCTCACCGCCTATGTCCAAGTCATGCGCCTGATCTGCTCCGAGACGGTTGCGACGACGATGGCGACGTTTGTCCGGCAACGGGAACAGCTGCATTCATACCTGATCGGACTGCATGTGACCGGCACGACGCCAGGCTGGAGTTCCCTGCTCCTGCAACTCGGCGCCGGATCGGCTTCGGGCGGCTCCCAGGCCGAAGCCATAAAGCGCGGGCTCGGTAACTTGGCGGGCATCGTCCAAAGGGAAGCGAATGTTCAGGCCTATATCGACGGGTTTTGGATCACGTTTCTGGCCGCGATTGTTGGATTGGTCGTCGTTTCCCTAATGGCGCCCTCTCCCGCGCATCCGCTGACCGCGTCCATGACTTCGCGAGGCTAGAGCGCAGATGGAAAAGAACCTGATCCTCAAGGCCCTGGCCAACCCTACGAGGCTTGAAATCCTGGCGCGCCTTAAGAACCCGGAACGCTATTTTTCTTCGCAACAGCATCCATTGAACATGGGCGTGTGTGCGGGTGAATTCGAGCGTTTGGGTCTATCTCAATCGACTATCTCAAGTCATCTTGGCGAGTTGCTGAAGGCCGGCCTGCTTACTTCGCGACGTATCGGGCAATGGGTTCTCTACCAACGCAACGAGCAGGCCATCCGCGAATTCCTCGTCTACCTCGACAAGGAGCTTTGACATGACATTTGCTCTGGCCACCACCCGATCAAACAATCGGTCGCACCGCGATCCAAGGTCGACACCAAGGTGCAATAGGCCCGACCGATCAGCGCGCCTAGAACAGGAAGTGGCCTGGAAAATCAACGCTGGGCCAGTCCATTTGTCGACGGCATCAGGCTCGTTGTTTTCTCTTATCCTGACTAAAGGAGACTATCCGTGGAATCCCCTGACACGCTTCGTTTGAAGAAAATTCCGCTGGTGCACGGCACCGGCTCGATGCCGGCCGTCGGATTCGGCACGCTCATTCCGGACCCGGTGGCAACCAAGCAGGCCGTCAAGGCTGCGTTGGCCGCAGGATTCCGACACTTCGATTGCGCGGAACGATATCGCAATGAAGAGGTGATCGGCGACGCCTTCCGGGAGGCGTTCTCCGACGGGACGGTTCGTCGTGAGGACGTGTTCATAACAACCAAGCTTTGGAACACCAATCATCGTCCCGAGCGCGTCAAGGCTGCGTTCGAGGCAAGTCGCCGACGCCTGCAGGTGGATTTCATCGACGCCTATTTGATCCACACCCCATTCGCGTTTCAGCCTGGAGACAATCAGGATCCCCGGGATGTCGAAGGCAACGTAATTTATGACAATGGCGTCAGGTTGATCGATACCTGGCGAGCCCTCGAGCAGCTCGTCGACGAGGGTCGTTGCGGCGCCATCGGCCTCTCGGATGTCTCTTTGGATACGTTGAAAGAAATCGTCTCTGAAGCTCGCATAAAGCCAGCGGTGATTCAGGTGGAATCCCACCCGTATCTCCCCGAATGGGAGCTTCTTGAGTACTGTCACCAGCAAGGGATCGTTCTGCTTGCCTTTGCGGCCTTGGGGCACGCAATGGAGCCAAGGGTCCTGGAAGATCCGGTGATTACCTCCATAGCCGAAAGCGTTCACAAGACGCCGGCCCAGGTCGCGTTGGCATGGGCCGTACAGCGCGGCACCGCGTTCTTGACGACATCCGTTACGCCAAGCCGCATTCAAGAGAATTTTGATATTTCTGCATTGCCTGAGGAGGCGATGCGGCGGATTCGAAACGAGATCAGTACGAACGTGCGATTCAACGGCGTGGTGAGCACTGGCGTGCCCGGCTTCATTCCAAGAGTCGAAAAGTAGGCCAAAAGTCGAAAAGCAGGAAGGGCCGGTCTCCAACGCTTGATCGCGATTGATTGGAAGCATCGATTTGAGCTACGCCTTCTCAATGGTCAGCAAATCACAATCGGCGCCAGCGAAAAGGCGTACGTCCATTGGCGCACGCAGAAATCCTGAAGCGGAGACCGCAGTCCTAGCCGCTGCGAAGGAACTCATTTGGGAAAAGGGATATGTCGGCTTTTCAGTCGAGGAAGTCGCCCGCCGAGCCGGCTCAGGCAAGACCACCATTTACAGATGGTACCCCACCAAGGCGGATCTGTTTATCGCAATCTACACTGCTGAGCGGTCTGCCTTCGTCTCGGTTCCCGACACGGGCAATCTGGTCGACGATCTGACCGGCTATACGACGAGCCTGTGGCGCTTCTGGGCGTCACATCCCGCGGGAACTGCACTGCGCGGACTGATTGCGGAGGCCCAGGGCACGCCGGAAGCACTCCACGCCTTGAGAGAAAAATTCCTGCCCGACCGGACGGCTGACGTTCGCGAAATGCTTCTTGCGGCCGCCGGCCGCGGCGAATTCGGACAAGATCACATCGATGCGAAATTGGCGCTCTGGGTCGGATTTAGCTGGCTTCGCCTCCTTATTGGCGAATTGGATCGGGAAGACACGATCCCGCCGGCAATGAGGCAAATCGCAGCCAGCGGCCATCTTTGCTGACAAGCAGGAGAAGGCCCGGATTCCAGGCAGTTCTGCCTCGAGCAAAAGCAACGCAGGGGACGCCCTAGAGGAGTTCGAACACGTTGTACACCAGCCCATCTTCGAAACGGTGGCCGGCACCAATGGCCAGTATGCGGTTCAGCCAGCCGTATTTCTGGGAAGCGGTTTCAAACATTGGATTGATGCGGAAATAGTAGCTCGCAGGATCGACCGTAAGCCCCTGTTCGATCCGCGCCATGACCTCGGGCGGGCCATGGCGCAGGCCGTGATAGGTCATGCAGATCAGGGCGCCGTCGTCGGTTTCAAGTGTCAGACGAGCGTCCAATAAGGTGCAGCCGTCGGAACGGATAGTCTGCCAATCGTCGCTTCCATCCAGAACCTTTCCGGAGAGTCGATCACCCTCAAAACGGCCGCCATCGATGACACGCACTTGCCTGAACGTCGACGGGGTAGAGCCGATGATCCGGGAAGGTCTGGCATCCAATCTCATCGTGAACAGTGATCTGGTGCGAATCTCTCCAATCACTTCTTCTGCGGTGTCGAGTTCTTTTGTCAGAATTGGCATTGCGAGCGTTCCTGAGGTTAAGACCGTTCAGTCGAAAGCATTCCAATCTGGTTGATCCGGCGTCCCGGCGGTCATTCGCGGAGAACGGGCGTCAATTGTCCAAGTCCCCTTCGGTCACCAGTTCGACCAGTGCTGAACGAGAGGGCGACGGCGAGAATGGATCGGCAAAGTATTGCGTCTCCCGGACAACCAGCGCGTCGCGAAATTCCATTATGCTCACAGTGTGGCTCGGCTTCCCATCATAGGAAAGCAGAAATTCGGTCACCCAGAGATCTCTGCTTCCGGTAATGCGCCTGACCGCGAACCTCTTGCTGTTCGGCTGTGCATAACGGCTCGCCTGAATGTTGGCTCGCCCTGAAATTCGCTCTCCCGATTGAGGATAGTACAACATCGACTTGTGATCATAGATTTCGTGTTCGACTTCAAAGTCGCCCTCGTCCGACGCCTTCCAATGTCGCATCAAGAGCTGTCGATAAGCGGCTTCTTCCATATCGATCTCCCAAGGAAAGCAACTGCTTTGGCATTTAAGCCAAGCTGCCGGAGTCCTATGCTCGACGAAAGAACGTGCATTGTCCATCACACGTTCGTATCGGCTTCTCAGCTTCTGCCGGTTGAATGATCGCGAGCTTCTTCCCGCGCCGTGGCGGCCGCCGCCAGGCACCTAGCAACACTCAGATCCCGTTAAAAGCCGCCTGCCGCGATCGCCGAACCGGTAACCGCGCTCGAGTCCTTCGAAATCAGGAATGCTATGAGCTTTGCGATCGACGTTGGAGGCACCCAGTCATTCACGTCTGCATTCGGCATGGACTGTCTATTCTGGGGAGTGTCGATGGTTCCGGGAAGGATGCAGTTCGCAGTGATCCGATTGCTTCTGTTTTCGGCAGCAATAGCCTCGGTTAGCCGAATAACCGCTGCCTTCGACGCCGCGTAGGCGGCCTGATGGCGTCCTGCCTTCAGGCCCGGGGAAGCAGCCACATGCACGATCCGACCGTATTTGCGTGGCTGCATGACAGTCAGGACAGCGGCGCTTATCGCATATGCCGTGAAGGCATTCATCGACATCATGTGGTTCCATCGATCCATTCCAGATGGATCGACCGGCCCCATCGAGAACCCGCCAACCGTGTTGACCAACGCGTCTATGCGCCCAAATCGGGCGACCGCCTTTTCGACAGCACCCTGACACGAAACTACGTCCGTGAGATCAATCCGGTCGAGTCCCAAGACCTCAACGCTGGAAGGTACGCGCGCGACCACATTCGCAAGAGTTTCCGTATTTCGCTCAAGGCAAATGAGGTTCACACCCCCCTCGGAAGACAGATGCTCGACGATCGCAGTTCCAAGGTTACCACCAGCGCCAGTAATCATGACGACTTGCTGTTCCATTTCAGCGTCTCCCATTGAGCTTTCCGAGCTGCGGCGTTCCTATTCATGTGCCCACGGCGGACAGCAACCGAGCTTGCAGTTGCGGACTTTCGTACATCGTTCCGTTTGAAGATTGCCGCCTGCGTCATCGTACCCTGCTTTTGCACTCCGCGCACCGGCATACCCACACGCTCTGCTTCCGACATCACAACCCGCCCCGCCCGACGAAGCCCGTAGCGACGCAGGGCCACTCAAAAAAAGAAAGCGGACAGATAAGAAAATGGATTGACCTGATGGCAGATGTCAGACCAATTTAGGGGCAATAAGAGAGGGGCAATGCTTACACCACTTCCGTCGATTGATCGGACGCAGCAGGTTATCGATGCGCTGTCCAATTTCATCGAGACATCGAAGCTCCAGTCGGGCGACCGGCTGCCGACTGAACGCGAACTGATGGTGGCCCTCTCGGTAGGGCGCTCGACGATCCGCGAGGTCATCACGCATTTCCAGGCCCTCGGCGTCATGGAAACCCGCAAGGGAAGCGGCACTTATCTGTTGAAACCGGTTTCCAAGGCGACCATCCACATGCCGCTGTCGATGGACACACCGCATCTCCGTGATGCGCTTCTGCAGACGCTGGAAGTTCGTCGCGGCATCGAATGCGAGGCCGGAATGGTCGCCGCAAAGAAGCGTACGACCGCTGATATCGCCATCATCGAGGAAAAGCTCGACGAGATGGAGCGTGTCCATATTGCCAAGGGCGCCTCCGGCCCGGAAGACCTCGCCTTCCATCTCGCTGTCTACGACGCGACCCATAATCCGTTGTTCAAGCAGCTTCTCGAGCAGATGCGCGGCACCTTCGAGCGCTTCTGGACCCATCCCTTCGACCGGCAGGACTTCGCTCGCCGGTCCTTTCCGTTTCACCGTACGCTTTTCAACGCGATTGTCGCCCAGGACCCCGAAGCGGCTCGCGCTGAGACATTGAAAATTCTCGACGTTGTCGAGGAAGACATCAAGGAAATGTCCAAATGACTGATGGGCTTGAGCCATTCGATCTCGCTTCTCTGATTACAGCCCATGACGACGGCAACTACGCCGAAGCCGTAGTGCCGCCGATTTTTCAGACATCGCTTTTCACCTTTTCCGATTATGACGACATGATCGCTTCCTATCGCGGCGAGAAAGTGCGGCCGATCTATACGCGCGGCCTCAATCCGACCGTGCGCATGTTCGAAGAGATGCTGGCAAAGCTTGAAGGTGGCGAAGATGCGCTTGGCTTTGCGAGCGGCATGGCGGCGATTTCTTCCGCTGTGTTGAGTTTCGTCGAGCCCGGCGACCGCATCGTAGCGGTCAAGCATGTCTATCCGGACGCCTTCCGCCTGTTCGGCACGATCCTGAAGCGCATGAAGGTCGAGGTGACCTATGTCGACGGCCGCGACGAAGAGGCGGTCGCCAAGGCGCTCCCCGGCGCCAAGGTCTTCTATATGGAGAGCCCGACCAGTTGGGTGATGGAAGCTCATGACGTCGGCGCGCTTGCCGCAATTGCCAAGCAGCACGGCGCCGTTTCGATGATCGACAACAGCTGGGCGAGCCCCTATTTCCAGCGGCCTCTGACGCTTGGCGTCGATCTCGTCATCCATTCCGCGTCCAAATATCTCGGCGGCCACAGCGATGTCGTCGCCGGCGTGGTCGCAGGATCGAAGGAGATGATCGCGCGGGTAAAATCCGAGGCCTATCCCTATCTCGGCGGCAAGCTCTCGCCCTTCGACGCCTGGCTTCTGATCCGCGGCCTGCGCACCCTGCCACTGCGCATGAGGGCGCATGAGGCGGCTGCGATGACGATCGCCAAGCGGCTGCAGAACCTCGATATTGTCGAGCAGGTCTGCCATCCGGGCCTTGCCAACCGCCTGCCGGCAGGCCTCAACGGCACGTCGGGCCTGTTTTCCTTCATCCTCCGCGAAGGCATCGACATCCGAACCTTCGCAGACCACCTCAAGCTCTTCAAACTGGGAGTGAGCTGGGGTGGACATGAAAGCCTGATCGTACCGGGCGAGGTCGTCCTTCAGCAGAAGGCACAGCCGAATTCCGCGCATACCTTTGGCATCAATGCGCGGTCCGTGCGTCTCCATGTCGGTCTCGAAGGAACCGAGGCGCTGTGGAGAGATATCGAGGAGGCGATTGCCGCCGCCTCCTGAAAACCAGAACCTTCAACCCAAACAAACACCTAAGAGGGGGAACGAAGCATGAAAAGACTGATCACCGCCGCACTCTTCGCCACGATGATGGCAGGAACGGCCTTTGCCGACACGACGCTCAAGCTCGTCGAAGTCATCACCAGCCCCGAGCGCACCGAGACACTGAAGTCGATCGTCTCCAAGTTCGAAGCCGCCAATCCGGGCACCAAGGTCGACATCATCTCGCTGCCCTGGAACGAAGCCTTCCAGAAGTTCGCGACCATGGTTTCGGCCGGCGATACGCCAGACGTGATGGAAATGCCCGACACCTGGGTTTCGCTCTATGGCAACAACGGCATGCTCGAAAGCCTCGAACCCTATCTCGCCAAGTGGGATCACACCAAGGAACTGACACCGCGCGCCCTCGAACTCGGCCGTTATGTCAACAACACCGCCTATATGCTGCCTTACGGCTTCTATCTGCGCGCGATGTTCTACAATAAGAAGCTCCTGCAGCAGGCCGGTGTGTCCGAGCCGCCGAAGACGATGGATGACTTCGTCAAGGCCTCCGAAGCCGTCTCCAAGATTCCCGGTAAGTCCGGCTACTGCATGCGCGGCGGCCCTGGCGGTCTGAATGGCTGGATGATCTTCGCCGCCTCCATGGCCGGCGACAACAAATATTTCAAGGATGACGGCACCTCGACCATGAACAGCGAAGGCTGGGCAAAGGGCATCGAGTGGATGGTCGATCTCTACAAGAAGGGCCTTGCGCCCAAGGACAGCGTCAACTGGGGCTTCAATGAAGTCGTCGCCGGCTTCTATTCCGGCACCTGCGCCTTCCTCGACCAGGATCCGGACGCGCTGATCGCCGTTGCCGAGCGCATGAACAAGGACGATTTCGGCGTCGCTCCGCTGCCGAAGGGGCCTGACGGCAAGTCCTTCCCGACGATCGGCTACGGCGGCTGGTCGATGTTCTCGACAAGCCAGAACAAGGACCTGTCCTGGAAACTGATCGCGACGCTGGAAGGCCCGGAAGGCAATCTCGAATGGAACAAGAAGATCGGCGCGCTGCCGGCCTATACGTCCGCCGAGAAGGATCCCTTCTACGCCGGCGACCAGTTCAAGGGTTGGTTCGAAGAACTGGCCGACAAGAACACGGTCCCAACAGTCATGCCGACCTACCTCGAAGAATTCGCCTTCTTCAAGGATTCGCTGGCGATCAAGACCTCGCAGCAGGCCATGCTTGGCGATATCTCCGCCAAGGATCTGGCCGATCAGTGGGCTGACTATCTGACCAAGGCGCAGCAGAAGTTCATGGCCAAGAAGTAACCGGATAGCGGGGCCGCCGGGATTGCGGCCCCTCATCCGCCTGCCGGCACCTCTCCCCGCTCGGGAGAAGAGACCTGCTGCAGCGTCGCCGCTCCCCTTCTCCCCTCGGGGAGAAGGTGGCCCGAAGGGTCGATGACGGGGCCGTATGGCACTCCGTCAAGGCCTGCCGCCCAAACCCTCGGTTGGGAAACGATTATGGAAACTGCAAATCGATGACCACTCCTGCAGCAACGCTCGACATGCGTCCCGACCGCAGGTCGTGGCAGAAGCGTCTGGCCGACGCCTCAGAGCCCTATCTCTATAGCGCGCCGGCACTCATCCTCATCGCCGCGGTCATGCTGGTGCCGCTGGTGGTGGGTATTTCCTATGCCTTCCGCGACATACAGCTGCTCAACCCATTTTCCGGCGGCTTCGTGGGCCTGGAGCATTTCCGCGATCTTGCCAAGGATGCCGCCTTCTACGGCGCGTTGAAGAACACGCTGTGGTGGACGGTCGCATCCGTCCTGCTGCAATTCATCTTTGGTCTCATCCTCGCATTGTTGCTCGACAAGCCCTTCGTCGGCAGGGGCATCGTCCAGGCTCTCGTGTTCCTGCCCTGGGCGGTACCGTCGTTCCTCGCCGGTCTTACCTGGGCATGGCTCTTCAATCCGGTCATCGGGCCGATCCCGCATTGGCTCTTCGGTCTGGGACTTATGAGCGAGCCCGCCAATATCCTGTCGGATCCGCAATATGCAATGTGGGGGCCGATCGTCGCTAATGTCTGGTGGGGTATTCCCTTCTTCGCGATCACCCTGCTTGCCGCGCTGCAGGCGATCCCGCGCGATCTCTATGAGGCCGCCTCCATCGATGGTGCAGGCTGGTTCGATCGCTTCCGTTCGATCACGCTGCCGTTCCTCGCGCCGACCATTGCAATCACCGTTCTGCTGCGCACCGTCTGGATCGCCAATTTCGCCGACCTGATCGTCGTCATGACCGGCGGCGGTCCGGCCGACCGCACCCAGATCGTGTCGAGCTATATCTTCACCCAGGCCTTCAAGCGGCTGGATTTCGGCTATGCGTCGGCGATCGCGCTGGTGCTGCTGATCCTGCTGCTCGCCTATTCGATGTTGATCATCGTGCTTCGGCAAACCCTGCTGAGCAAGGATTGAGCCCATGAAACGATCCATTCTTCCAACCATTGCGCATCGGCTGGCGATCCTCTGCTACATCGTCTTCGCTCTCTTCCCACTCTTCTGGCTGCTGAAGGTTTCGGTCACACCAAACGACCTGCTCTATACGGAGGGCGTGCGGCTATGGCCCTCGCGCACGACCTGGGAGCACTATTCCTTCGTCCTGCAGCACAGCAGCTTTCCGACCTTTTTCGAAAACAGCCTGATCGTCTCGGCATCGACGGCGATTGCGGTCACGCTTTGCGCATCGCTGTCCGGCTATGCACTGTCGCGCTTCAATTTCCGTGGCAAATACTGGATCGTGGGCCTGATGCTGCTGACGCAGATGTTTCCGCTTGTCATGCTCGTCGCGCCGATCTTCAAGATCCTGACGCCGCTGCACCTGACGAACAGCCTGACCGGCCTCGTCATCGTCTATACGGCCTTCAACGTTCCCTTCGCGACCTTCCTGATGCAGTCCTTTTTCGATGGCATTCCGAAGGATCTTGAAGAGGCGGCGATGATCGACGGCGCTACCCAGTTCACGGCCTTCCGGCAGATCATCCTGCCCCTGACCTTGCCCGGCATTGCCGCAACACTCGGCTTTGTCTTCACGGCGGCGTGGAGCGAGTTGCTCTTCGCCCTGATGCTGATCAACGGCAATCAGGCGGCGACCTTTCCGGTCGGGCTTCTCACCTTCGTTTCGAAATTCTCCGTGGATTTCGGGCAGATGATGGCGGCTGGCGTCATGGCGCTTATTCCGGCCGGCCTCTTCTTCCTGCTCATCCAGCGTTATCTCGTCCAGGGCCTGACGGCCGGCGCGGTCAAGGGTTAGTCAAATGGCATCGATCGATATCCAGAACATCAAGAAAGCCTATGGCCACGTGCAGGTGCTGCACGATGTCGACCTCAGGATCAAGGACGGCGAATTCATCGTGCTCGTTGGCCCCTCGGGCTGCGGCAAGTCCACGCTTCTGCGTATGATCGCCGGCCTTGAGGATGTCACCGGCGGCGAGATCCGCATCGCCGGAAACCGTGTCAACGAGCTGCATCCGAAGGATCGCGACATTGCCATGGTGTTCCAGTCCTATGCGCTCTACCCGCATATGAATGTCGCCGGCAACATGAGCTACAGCCTCAAGCTTCGAAAGGCCGCGAAGGAAAAGATTGCGAGCGCTGTCGCGGGCGCCGCGTCGAAACTCGGCCTCGATCCGCTCTTAGAGCGTCGCCCCAAGGCGCTTTCCGGCGGCCAGCGCCAGCGCGTCGCTATGGGACGCGCCATCGTGCGCCAGCCAAAAGCCTTCCTCTTCGACGAACCCCTTTCCAACCTCGATGCTCGCCTTCGCGAACAGATGCGCGCCGAGATCAAGAAGCTGCATGGCGACCTGAAGGCGACCTCGATCTATGTGACCCACGACCAGATCGAGGCGATGACGCTGGCGGACCGGATTGTTGCTATGCATGGCGGGGTGGTTCAACAGGTCGGCAGCCCGCTCGAGCTTTACGACCGCCCCGCCAATCTCTTCGTTGCCGGCTTTATCGGTTCGCCGGGCATGAACTTTCTTGAAGCCACATACGATGCAGGCGTGATGAAGCTGAAGGACGGGACCGCGGTTCCGATCGCGTCGACGCCGAACCTGCCTGCTGGCGCGAAGGTTACCCTTGGCATCCGGCCTGAACATGTTCAGTTGACATCGGATGGCTCGGGTATCAGCGCCAATGTCGAGCTGATCGAGCCCACCGGCTTCGGCATCATCCTTCACCTTTCGCTGCACGGGCTGCCGTTCAAGATTTTCACGCTCAACCGCGAAGCGCTGAGCGCCGGGCCGAAGGTTACGGTGTCGTTCCCGGCGCAGTATGTGCATGTGTTCGACGGCGAAGGGAAGAGAGCAACCTGAGTCAACTCATGGGCAAAGGCTTCGCCTTGTGGCGAAGACTTTGGCATCAATGATCAGTACCGCAGTTGAGAATATCGTGACTGCGATGCGCGCATCGGCGGGTCCTCCGACCATGGATCAATGTCCCATTTTCCGGCAGAATGGATTCTGAAGCCCCGGTCCCTCCGCTCAGCCGAGCCGGAAATTTTCCCGAGAGCATTCGTGTATTCGCTGGCTCGAAGGAGTGAACTGCTTGCAAATAATCGTCATCGGCGCAGGGGGTGCGGGCATATCGGCCGCACGGCATCTCCTATCAAGACGTCCAGATCTCAAGGTGACAATCCTCGAAGCAGCCAATCGCCCCGGCGGGCGGGCCTGGAGCGTAAAGCCGCCTGCGCTCAACGGTCAGGCCGTTGACCTTGGATGTGGGTGGTTCCACGGTTCGCGGGACAACAGGTGGTTCGCCCTGGCGCGCGAGTTGGAATATGCGATCGATGAAACACCGGCTCCGTGGAGCGATCCGACGCGTCGTCTGGCCCTTGATGCGAATGCAGAGAAAAAGGCTCAGCAGGCTCTGGGCGATTTCTTCGACCGGCTGCACGATTATGACGCCAGCCAAGGAGATAGCAGCTGGGCAGAAGCTGTGTCCCCTGGCGAACAGTGGCGGTCCCGTTTCGAAATGTCCTCCAACATGATGAACGGCGCGAGCCTCAAGCAGTCCTCGATCGTGGACTACCAGCACTATGCCCCCGGACGCGGCCCGGATCTGCGGACGTCGAACGGATATGGCTCGCTGATATCGGCTGCGGCTGCGCCCTTGTCGATTGAATATGGCACCGTCGTTCAGACGATCGACCACCGGGATCGCAACGAGATCCGGATCGTAACAAATCGAGGAATGATGACAGCCGCCGCGGTGATCGTAACGGTGTCGACGACCATACTTGCGACTGAGGGAATAAAATTCGTTCCAGCGCTTCCCGAGAAAACGGAAGCGGCAGCCAGCCTCCCGCTCGGAAAGGTCAACAAGCTCTTCCTCGCAGTCGACAATCCAGAGGACCTCCCGGTCGACGGGCTCTATCTCGGAACCCATGGCGAAGGTGGAAGCGTCACCTATCAACTCCGACCGTTCGGCTCCTCCGCCATCGAAGTCTATTTCGGTGGGCAGCTTGCAGAAGACATGGAGAAGGCGGGACCGGAAGGTGCCCAAAACTTCGCCTCGACCGATCTCGCCAAGCTATTCGGAAGCAGCTTTCCAAAGAGACTTTCGTTCGCTGCCATGTCCGGTTGGTGCAATGATGTCAATATTGGCGGGGGCTATTCCTATGCAAAGCCGGGCGAGGCGAACCAGCGACAGGTCCTGGCCGAATCCGTCGACGATCGCCTTTTCTTTGCCGGCGAAGCATGTTCACCGCGAAAATTCTCGACCGCGCATGGTGCATTTGAGACTGGCGTTGTGGCCGCAGAAGCCATAGTAAAGAAATGCCAGAGCTCTCCTGCGTAGGCGAATTCCATCAAACTTCTGGAAAGATACGACAGTGGATTCGAAATTCGGCGACAGGATCATGATCGCGGTGCTCGCCATCGGCTTTTTCATATGCACAGCCTATGAACTGACCAGCGATCACAGGAACAAAAACAATCCGCCTGAAGTCGCTCACAGCCAGACACAGCCATAGTGGGGCAACGTCCCGGAGCGTTATGTCCGTCATCTTGACCTGGAAGTAAGCTTCAACCGCTCCCAAGCTGACTAAATACAGCCGAGGCAACTATCAATCTTTCCTATAATACTTTCTAATCATCTTAAAATTATATAGATTAGCGCAGCGGCGGCCGGGATGTTCTCGGATTCCCCCGGGTTCCTTCCATTTCATATGCCAGATGCCCGCCAACTCGGCCGGCCTGATCTTTGCGATAGACTCGATAGATCCTTTGGGAGAGGGAAAATGTGGAAATTGACGTCTTCAATGACAGCTATCGTACACCGTGAACGAAGGGTTTCGTCGGGCAGCGTGCTGTTGCATGCGTTTTTCATAACGTCTGTCCTTGCCGGCGCGGCCATTGCCCAGCAGCCGACCGAGGAGCAGCGCAGTGCGATCCGTTCGGCCTGCCGCTCGGACTTCATTGCGCAATGTTCCAGCGTGAAGCCCGGTGGCATCGAGGCACTGAATTGCCTGAAAGAGCACGACGCATCGCTGTCGCCGGCCTGCAAGCAAGCCATCTCGGCCATAGGCGCCAAGAAGTCCAGCTCTGCGGCACCGACGACGACACAGCCAGCGACAGCCGCAACATCTGCTCCGGCTGCAGGAGCCATGTCTGCGCAGGCCCCGACGCAGGCGCAAAAGAGCGCCATCAAGTCGAATTGCCGGAACGATTTTATGGCGCAATGTTCGGGCGTAACGCCTGGCGGACAGGAAGCCCTATCCTGTCTGCAGGCGCACAGCACTTCACTGTCGCCGGCATGCAAGCAGTCGGTCGCCGCATTGGGTGGAGCGGGAACTGCGGCAGGTGGCGGCGCAGTGGCGACCGCACCGGCGCAAGCCGCCCCTCCTGCGATGCATAATTTCTCTCCACGGGAAGAGCTGATCGTCATGCGCCGGTCCTGTGGCCCAGATTTCAGGGCACTGTGCCGTGCGGTTCCGCTGGGTGGCGGCCGCGGCATCGCGTGCCTGAAGGAAAACTTTGCGCGCGTCTCGCCGGGATGCCAGAAAATTCTGACCTCGGGCCTATAGACCGCCTCAGCATCCTACCGAAATGATGATGGCAAACCGCCTAATTGACATTGGCGGCCTGCTCGACCTTTACGGTCCCGGACCGCCGCCTCCGGTATTCCTCAAGGCGTTGCAGCACCACATAGAACGAGGGGACGAACAGGACCGCAAGGCAGGTCGAGGCGATCATGCCGCTGAAGACCGAAATGCCGATGGATTTGCGGGCCGAGGCGCCAGCGCCGCTAGCGAGCACGAGCGGCAGCACGCCAAGAATGAAGGCAAAGGAAGTCATCAGGATCGGCCGGAAACGCAGGCGGGCCGCCTCGACCGCGGCATCCAGGATTTCCATCCCCTCCTCCCGTTTTTCGCGCGCATATTCCACGATCAGAATGGCGTTCTTCGACGCGAGCGCAATCAGGAGAATGAGGCCGATCTGGGTATAGAGATTGTTGGCGACACCCAGCGAGGTCAATGCGCCCACCGTTCCCAGAAGGGCAAGCGGCACGGCAAGCAGGACTGCCAGGGGCAGGATCCAGCTCTCATATTGACCCGCGAGCACGAAATAGACCAGCAGCATTGCAAGGGCGAAGATAAAATAGATCTGCCCGCCGACGATCTTTTCCTGATAGGACAGCGCCGTCCATTCATAGCCCGTGCCCGGCGGAAGCGTTCGGTCGGCGATCTGCTCCATGATATCGAGCGCCTGGCCGGAGCTGAAGCCTTGAGCCGCGCCGCCGACAATGGTGGCTGTTGGATAGAGATTGTAGAGGCTGATCAGGGACGGACCTTGCTCGATCGAGACATCGAGAACGGTTCCAAGCGGCACCATCGTGCCGTCGCCGGCCTTGACCTTGTAGTTGCGGATATCATCCGGCCTGACGCGAAAATCGGATGCCGCCTGAATGTAGACCTGGAAGGTGCGCCCGAACTTGTTGAATTGGGTTACATAACTGGAGCCGACATAGCTCGACAAAGCCGAGAAAACCTGGCCGACCGTGATGCCGAGCTTTTCCGCCTTGATACGATCGACGGCTACGGAGAGTTGCGGCACGGTCGCGCGGAAGGATGTGCTCAGCCGCTGCAGCGATGATTGGGCATTGCCGCTCTTGACGATCGTATCTGCCAGGGATTGCAGCAGCGGATAATCGAAATCGCCATTCTTGATCAGGACTTGCATCGTGAAGCCATTGGCGTTGCCGATGCCCTGGATCGGTGGAGGCACGACCACAAGGGTCTTGGCGCTCAAGACAACCTGCAGCGATTGATTGAGGTGTTCATATATCGACAACAGGTCCTGCCCTTTCACCTTGCCGCGCTCGCCCCAGTCTTTGAGAACCACGTAGGCAACGCCGGCATTCTGAAGGCTGGCGTTGTTGTCGAGGATGGAGATGCCGCTGATCGTCAGCACTTGGTCGACCCCCGGCGTCGCCTGCGCGATCTTGCCGACCTGCGACATGACGGCGTCGGTCCGCTCCTTCGAGGCGCCATCCGGCAATTGGGCGGCAATCAGGACATAGCCCTGATCCTCGACCGGCAGGAAGGCAGTCGGCAGGCGCGTAAGCCCCCAAACGGCAACGCCAATCAGGGCCAGCCCAACCAGGACGATGATGGCGCTGTGATGAACCATTCCGCTGATCAGCCCGGTATAGTGCCGTTCCGCCCAGGCATAGCCCCTGTTGAAACCACGATAGAAGACGTTGCGCCTCTCCGGCGGCACCGGCGGCCTTAGCCAGAGGGCGCATTGGGTGGGTTTCAGCGTCATCGCGTTGATCGCGCTGATCAGAGCAGTCGCCGCAATCACCAGGGCGAACTGCTTATAGAGCTGACCGGTCAAGCCAGGCAGAAACGCGGCTGGAAGGAACACCGCCATCAGGACGAGCGTAATGCCGATGACAGGCCCGAAAAGCTCGTCCATCGCCTTCTCGGCCGCCTCCCTGCCGGACATGCCTTCCTCGATGTGGCGAGCGACCCCTTCGACAATCACGATCGCGTCGTCGACGACGATGCCGATGGCAAGAACGATGGCAAAGAGCGTGGAGAGGTTGACCGTGAACCCCAGCGCCGCCATGGCTGCGAAAGCGCCGATGATCGTGACGGGCACCGTTGTGGCGGGGACGAGCATTGCGCGCCAATCCTGAAGGAAGATCAGGATGACGATGAGAACAAGAACGCCGGCTTCGATCAACGTCATATAGACCTCGTTGATCGAGGCTTTGACGAATTTTGTCGTATCGAAGGGGATTTCGTAGGTAAGTCCCTGCGGAAAGCCCTTGGCGAGTTCCGCCATTTTTGTTCTGACTTCCTGGGCTACCGTGATTGCATTTGCTTCCGGCAACTGTGAAACGCCAATGCCCGTCGCCGGATTGCCATTCTGCATGAAGGACTGGCTGTAGGTCTGGGCCCCCAGCTCGACACGGCCGATGTCGCGCACCCGGGTTACGCGGCCGCCCTGCTGCGGGTCGACCTTGAGGATGATGTTCTCATAATCCGGAGCGTCGTTCAGTCGCCCGTTGATGTTCAGCGTATACTGAAAATCCTGCCCCTTCGGCACCGGCGGAGTGCCGACCTGACCGGCGGCGACTTCCTGGCTCTGCTGCTGGACGACATTGATGACATCCTGTGGGGTCAGGCCTCGCGCCTGCAGCAGGTTCGGATCCATCCAGATCCGCATCGCATATTGACCGGCACCGAAGACGGTCACATTGCCGACGCCTGGAAGGCGCGCCAGCTCGTTCTGCAGATTGATGACCGCATAATTGGAGAGAAACAGGCTGTCGTAGCGGGCGTCAGGCGAGGTCAGGGTGACGAAACCGAGGATCGCGGTCGACTTCTTCTGGGTCGTGACGCCCTGAACCTGCACCGCATCCGGCAGCGACGACATCGCAATCGCCACCCGGTTCTGGACCAGAACCTGAGCCTGATCCGGATCCGTGCCGATCGCGAAAGTGACGATCAGGGAATATGTACCGTCGCTGGCGCTTGTCGACTGCATGTAGAGCATGTTCTGCACGCCATTGACCTGCTGCTCGATTGGCAGCGCGACGGTATTGATGAGCGTCTTGGCGCTGGCGCCCGGAAAACGCGTCGTGACCTGCACCGTGGGCGGAACAACATTCGGATATTGCGCGACGGGCAGCTGGAAGAGCGCAACCGCACCGATGAGCACGAAGACCAACGCCAGAACGTTGGCGAGCACCGGCCGTTCGATGAAGAAGCGCGAAATCATACTGTTGCCTCCGGTGTTCGGATGAAGACGGTAGCGAAATCACTATTGGGAGGCGGTCGTGGCGGTAGTGCCCGATGCGTCTGCGGTGACAGAATTCATGTCTGACTTTTCAGGCGCGACCTTGCTGCCGGGGATCGCCTGCTGAATGCCATGTGTCACGACCCACTCGTCGGCATCGAGACCGGATATAATCACCCGCAGAGCACCTTCCTTCTGCCCGGTCTTCACCTGTCTCTGCTCGACCACGTCGTCCTTGCCGAGCACCAGCAGGTAATTGCCCTGCTGGTTGGTGCCGAGTGCGTCGTCCCGCACCAGAAGCGCCTTGTCATCGTGGCCAACCGGCACGCGCACCCTGACGAACATCCCCGGAAGCATGGCACGGTTCTTGTTGTCGAAGAGTGCCCGGACCTGGAGCGTGCCGGTAGATGAATCGATCTGCGGCGAGACATAATCGAGATGCCCCTTGTGCGGATAGCCGTCCTCGTTTTGCAGCCCGATTTCTGCTGGTATCTTTGGAAGATCTAGCTGCGAGAGCGTGGAATGTTGCTTGGCGAGACTGGCTTTGATCGCAAGCACCTGCGTTTCGCTGACGCTGAAATAGGCATAGAGCGGATCCATCTGAACGATGGTCGCAAGCTGCGTCGGGCCGGAGACACCGACCAGCGCGCCGACATCGACAAGATGATTGGTCATCGTCCCGTCGAAAGGCGCCACGACCTGTGTGTACCCCAAATTGATCTCTGCCAATTCGACACTCGCCTGGGCGTTGGCGATGGTGGCATTTGCCTGATCGAGCGTCGCCTTGGCGCTATCAACCGCTGTCTGGGTCGTCACGTTCTGCCTCAGCAGGTTGACCTGCCGGTCATATTCCTGCTTGGCGCCGACCTGAGATGCCTGAGAGGAAGCAAGGGTCGCCTTCGCCTGGTCCAGCTGTGCCTGATATGTATTTCTCTGGATTCCGAAAAGCTGCGTGCCCTTCGTAACCGCTGTACCATCCTGATAGTCGATGGATTCGATAAAGCCCTGGACCCGCGCCTCGATATCGACAGAGTTGATGGCAGCGGTGTTGCCGGTCAGTTCGAAATATTGCGTCACGGGCTGTTGCAGCGGCTGCGCCACCATCACTTTGGGCGGCGGCGGCGGCGCATATGTGTTGCCGCTCCCCTCGCAGGCGACGAGAAATGCGACGCTGAACAGCGCGAGAAAAACCTGCGGGCATTGACGACACGTTCCACGCATTCTGCAGCCCCCTCGACATGCCTACGTGATCCAGTCCCATGCGCACCTTGCCTCGCCATACAGCTTTAAGATCAAGGTAGCGGCAATATGAAGCGCCATTGCCGAAAATTGCAATAACCCACCGAATGCAATTCGTATGAACAATCGACCTTTTTCGCCGGCAGATTCCATCAATCGTTCGACGAACAGGATGGTCGGCGTCTCAACTCTGAAAGATAAGCAGCAGATAAGAGACGAAAAGCACGAGATGGATCGCGCCCTGCATGAGGTGAGTGCGGCCGCTGGCAAAGGTGATGATGCTGACTGCAAGAGTGAGCAAAAGCATCACCAGATCGCTGTGTTCCAGCCCCAATGTCACGGGATGCCCATAGAGATGGCTGATGGCGAGCATGGCAGGCACGGTCAGTCCAATGGTCGAAAGCACGGAGCCTAGAAAGATATTGATCGAGCGCTGCAGATGATTGGCAATGGAGGCCCGCACTGCGCTGATCGCCTCCGGCGTCGCCACCAGCACGGCCATGACGACACCCCCGAATGCGGCGGGAGCGTGCAGGGTTTCGATGACATAGTCGATCGGCAGTGCCAATTGCTCGACCAAATAGACGACAGGCAACATATAGGCGAATAGCAGCACCGCGTGCAGCCATATCGGCTCGGGCGCCGGCATGCGTTCCGGCGCGTTATGATATTCTTCCGCTTCCGTGAAATAGTCGTGTTGACGACCTGTCTGAAGCACCAGGAACGTGCAGTAAAGGCCAACGGAAATAACACCCAGCACGAATTGCCTTGGAGCGGAGGGATGCTGCCCGCCTTCGGCATAGAGAAAGCTGGGCAGAACCAGAGTTAGGGTCGCGAGCGGCACGATAACGCCAAGATAAGCGTTGGCGCCTTGGAGATTATGGTGCTGCTCAGGCCGCCGCCAAGCGCCAAGCAGCAGGGATAGGCCAACCATGCCGTTGAGAATGATCATGACGACGGCGAAAAGCGTGTCCCGTGCTAGCGTCGGATTGTTGTCGCCGTGGAGCATCACCGCGGAAATGGCCATAACCTCGATCGAGGTGACAGCGAGCGTCAGGATCAAGGTGCCATAGGGCTCACCCAGCCGCTCGGCAAGATGATCCGCATGTCGCACGACGGAAAGTGCGGAACCAAGCACGGCGCTGAAAAGCCAAAGAAAGATAAACGCAAACCAGACCGGTTGGGACAAATGCTGAAACAGCCGCCCTTCAAAGGCAAAAAAGGCCAGGCTGGTGAGGACGCTGACGCCCAGGAACCATTCCTCGCGTACAAGACGACCGATATTACCAGGGTGTATGACAGCAGTATCAGCCATCGAACCAACATCCGCCCGCAACTGCCAAAAAAGCGATGATCACCGCACGTCCCCCATCAGATGGCTTGATCTGATCTGCCTGACGCGCATGTTGCCGGAAATCAACCTGAAATGTCTAGCCTGCTCTCATCAGGTCGCCTTTTTCCGCCTCAGAAATCGGGAACATCTGGATTGCGCGCCATCAACCACATGGCGATCGCTATTCTCTCATATTTCGCCTATCCAGCGCATTCCATTCGACATCTCTTATGAACGGATGTATGCTTTTTCCAGTTCATTTCGACTTGCTGACCACGGATGAACTGGCAGCAGGGCTCAAATGAAAGAAGAAGGTCGGGCTTGCCCGGCCTTTTTCAGTTTTGGCTTCCGGGCCTTATGCCACCGCTTCCGAAATTTTTGCTTTCGGCAGGGAGCGCGCAACAGCAGTCAGAATATCCGTCTGGGAAATGAGGCCGATCACGTGGCGCTCCGCATCGACGATGATGACTGCATGCGTTCGGCCGTCCGTCAGCACCGGTAGCAATCCGAGAGCCGGGTCGTTCGCGGAGGCACTGGCGGCCGGCGAAAGATGATCACTGACACGGCCGTGACCATCGGAAAGTTCTCTAAGGCCGACGGTTCCGAGTAGCCGGCCGGTGCTATCCTTGACCGGAAGCGTTCGAATATTGTGCTTCAACAGAAGCGAGCGCGCTTCATCGCTTGGCGTCTCCTGCCCGACCGATACGATATCGCGGGACATGATATCGCTGCAAAGAATATCCCCATGAGACCGGATTGCGGCCTGTAGCTCGACCTGATGCAGCACGCGGGAGAGATCGCCGCGGTCTATGTCGAACGTCTCGTCGAGCGCGGCGAGCGCCATATCAATATCTTCTTCCCGAAAACCCACCCTCTCGGCTGATGGGGGATCCTGAGTCCGATGCGTATTGACGGCTGCAGCCAGCGCGACATGCGGATATTGCCGCCTTGCGAGTTTGTGGAACAGCAGGCCGAGGGCAACCAGAATGCAGGAGTTGAGCCCCACCGGCACCAGAGGGAAAAGTATCCCCCAACTCGCTACCGCCGGCCCTCCAAGCACTGCCGTCAGGGCAGCCGCGCCGCCTGGAGGGTGCAGGGAACGTGTAAACGTCATAGCGCCGATTGCCAATGATACGCCAACGCCAATCGCCAGGATTGGTTCATGGATGAAATACGCTGCAATGACACCCATCAGCGCAGATATCGTGTTGCCGCCGATGATGGACCATGGTTGCGCCAGCGGACTAGCCGGCACTGCGAACAGCAACACCGCGGAAGCGCCAATAGGCGCCACGATCAGCGGGAGAGCCGGCCCCTGACCGAAAAGATAGCCACAGATCGTGCCCGTCAGGGCAATGCCGATGAGCGCGCCGAGACACGCAAGCAGGCGTTCGCGCAATGTTGCGCCGGCAAGCATCGGGTGAAACAGCCGAAGATGACGGCTCGGGGCGGAAGAGGGTTCTGTGGATTTCGACATCGGGACCAAAAGCGCGGCAACAGGCCGTATTGACGATTGAAGGCTTCAGTCGAAGCCGCCTCTCCAGAGTTAAAGGCGACAGCAGGAATCCCCGGTCTTCAGTGAAGACCGATCGCTGGCTGAAGCAGATGACAGGGCACGAGATATGCGACGCTCCAACCGATATGGCAAGAACGTCGCTACCCACTTATGGCCAATTCGGCGAAATCCGTTTCAATCTTCTCCTGATGTCAGGTCACCGAGGCTCGGTGATGAAGAGATCCTTGTATTGCCGCGGCTGGGAACGAAGATATTGATTGGGCGCATGAACCTGTCCGCCCAGTTCGGCAGCGGCGTGCCACGGCCAATGCGGATCGTAGAGGATCCCTCGGGCCAGCGCGATCAGATCTGCATCCCCGGTCGAGATGATTGCTTCTGCCTGCTCGAACTCGGTGATGAGCCCGACGGCAACGATCGGGATGCTGACGGCGGCCTTGACCGCACGAGCGAGCGGCACCTGATAGCTTGGCCCGATCGGGATCTGTTGAGCAGGATGCAGCCCTCCGCTCGAAACGTGGATCGCGTCGCAGCCATGGGCTTCCAGCCGGGTAGCAAACTCGATCGTCTGCTCCGCATCCCAACCGCCTTCGACCCAATCGGTGGCCGAGACGCGCATGGTCACCGCCTTATCAGCAGGGAAAGCGGCGCGAACCGCGTCAAACACTTCCAGCGGAAAACGCATGCGGTTCTCGAGGCTGCCGCCATATTCATCGTCGCGGCGGTTCGACAGCGGCGAAAGAAACTGGTGAAGGAGATAGCCATGTGCAGCGTGAAGCTGGATGAAGCCCAGCCCAAGCCGCGCGGCGCGGACTGCAGACGCTGCGAAAGCATCCCGAACGCGCCGGAGGCCATCCAGGTTCAAATCCATCGGTGCAAAATAGCCATCCGCAAAGGGAATTCCTGATGGCGCCTCGGTCTCCCAACCATGCGGATCTTCGGGAGAATACTGCCCGCTGCCCGTCCAGGGCACCAGCGTTGAGGCCTTGCGGCCGGCGTGGCTGAGCTGAATTCCGATCGGCATATCCGACCACCGCCGAATGCTCTCAAGAACCCGACCCATCGCAGCTTCGGTCTCGTCGTTCCACAGCCCGACATCCGCATAGGTGATGCGGCCTTCCGGAAGGACGGCGGTTGCTTCGATCGTCAGCAGCGCAGCGCCCGAGAGCGCGAGCTGGCCGAGATGGATCAGATGCCAGTCCGTCATGCATCCGTTTTCGGCCGAATATTGACACATGGGCGCAATCACGATGCGGTTCGGCAGGGTGAGATTGCGAACGTTAAATGGTTTGAACAAAGCGGGCTGTGCCATGGCGAACTATCCTTATGCAGTGCAGCGAAAAGAAGCGATCCGTAAATGTCTCACGCGGCCCGGCTCGAAAAGCCAGGCATGAAGCCAACGGCAGTTTAGGACCGTGACCTTGAGAATCTCAAGTATGTCTCTCATGGCCCGAAGCAGCCGCAAACGCCAGCCACGGCCGCAGCCATTCACGAAAGCTTGCGCGCTCAATCTCGCAAATTCCGCCTTCAGAGACTTCTGACGATCCTGACGGGCACTCCCTTATATGCTGGCGTTCCGGATTTCCGGTCATAGTGCCCGAGAGAGACCACGCTGTTCATCTCCGGATAGTACCCGGCAACCGCGCCTTGGGGAATATTGTAAGCCACCGCCGTGAAGCGACGCGCAGCCTTCCGGGGCCTGTCGACATCACTTTCATAATAGGCAGCTTCGACGTCGATGACGTCGCCATCGGCGAGACCTCGGGCTGCGAGATCGTCCCTGTTCATGAAGATGACATCGCGCCTTCCGAATACCCCGCGATAGCGATCGTCCAGTCCATAGACCGTCGTATTATACTGATCATGGCTGCGGATCGTCGTCATCACGAGAACATTTGGATCCTTGATCCTTGGATCTTCATCCAAGCCCGGCGCAAGCAGGAAATTCGCCTTCCCTGTCTCAGTATTCCACCTGCGGTCAGAGGCCGCCACATCGAGCCGGAACCCGCCATGCACCCGCACGCGTTTGTTGAAATCGTGGAAGTCGGGAAACACGACTTCGATCTTTTCCCGGATCCTGTCGTAGTTTGCGATCAGTCCGTCCCAGTCGATGCCATATCGATCACCGAGCGTAGCCTTGGCAATGCCGGCGATGATGGCGGGTTCGGATTTGAGCTGGTCGCTCGGGGGCTTAAGGAAGCCGCGCGATGCGTGAACCATCGACATGGAATCTTCAACCGTAATCGCCTGCGGTCCCGATGCCTGGGTATCGAGATCGGTGCGGCCGAGAACCGGCAGGATCAGGGACGTCTTGGCAGTCAGGAGGTGAGAACGATTCAGTTTCGTTGCGAGATGGACTGCAAGATCCAGTTTGCGCATCGCCGCAAAGGTCACATCGGGATCCGACATTGCCACTGCAAGATTGCCACCAAGACAGATAAGCGCTTTCGAACGTCCCTCGCTAATAGCTTCGATGGCTTCTATCGCATTGTGTCCCTTGGTCGCCGAAGGCCGAAATCCGAAGGCGCGCTCCATGCCGTCAATCAGCGCGTCGTTGGGAATCTCGGTAATGCCGACCGTCCGGTCTCCCTGAACGTTCGAATGGCCGCGGATCGGTGCGATGCCGGCACCCTGTCTGCCGATATTGCCGCGCAGCATCAGCAAGTTCGCGACCTGCTGGACGTTCGCCGTGCCGTTGCTGTGTTGGGTAAGCCCCATGCCATAGCAGACGATGACGTTCTTCGCATTGAGATAGACGTCGACGGCGCTTTCGATCGCATCGCGCGTCAGCCCCGAAACAGCCAATATTGCAGCCCAGTCGGTGGCTTCCACATCGGCTTTGAGCGCATCGATGCCGACCGTGTGTTCTGCGATGAAATCCCGGTCGAGAACCCCCTTCCCTCCGGCCGCGATGTCTGCGGCATCACGCTCGAAGATCGACTTCATCAGGCCTTTGAGCGCCGCGAGATCACCGCCGGCTCTGACCTGATGATAGGCCGAGGCAATCGGCGTCGAGGACAGCGTCACCATTTCCACCGGATTCTGCGGCGCGGCAAACCTTTCAAGCGCGCGCTCCTTCAGCGGATTGAACACGATGATCGGGACGCCTCGCCGGGACGCCTCATGCAGCGTCGTCATCATGCGGGGGTGATTTGTTCCGGGATTGTGGCCGAAGCTGAAGATCGCGTCCGCGTGGTCGAAATCCTCAAGCGTAACGGTGCCTTTGCCCACACCGATCGACAGTGGCAGCCCGACGCTCGTGGCCTCATGGCACATGTTGGAGCAATCGGGAAAATTGTTGGTGCCATAGGCCCGTACGAAGGTCTGAAAGAGGAAAGCGGCCTCGTTGGACGCCCTGCCCGATGTGTAAAACTCTGCCATATCAGGATCAGGCAGATTGCGGAGCTGCTCCCCGATGATCTCGAAGGCCGCGCTCCATTCAATCGCCTCGTAGCGGTCGGCTTTCGCATTATAGATCAGCGGATGCGTCAGACGGCCCTGATCTTCAAGCTTGTGGTCGATCCATTGCCAGAGTTCGCTCACGGTATGTGCTTCGAAGAAATCCAGGCCGACACGCTTGGCAGTTGATTCCCATGTAATGGCCTTGGCGCCGTTTTCGCAGAACTCGAAGGAAGAGGTGTGCTTCGGGTCGGGCCACGCGCAGCCCGGACAGTCGAAGCCTTCGGGCTGGTTGGCCTTGAGAAGCGTGGCGGTTCCCTGAGCGATCACCTGCTGGTGCGCCAGCGTCTTGGCGACGGCACGCAACGCACCCCAACCGCCGGCAGGCTCGTTATAGTCTTCAATACCTTCAGGTCTCTTCACGGTCATCGCAGCTACTCCAGTTGTTGGTGATCGCCTGGTATGTTGCCAAGAAATTTTGAAAGGGTAGATGTGCAAGACACGAGCTTACTCTAATGGTCACGCAGAGGCGAGACGCGATACGCCGATCGCGATCCTGTTGGAAAGCTGCGCTGAAACGTCAGCGGAGGGTGATTTCCGCGGCAAGGCCGCCTTCGCTGCGATTGTAGAGCCTCAGAGAGCCGCCGATCGCGATTGCCAATTGTTGTGCGATCGCCAAACCCAGCCCGGTTCCGCCGGTGCCGCGATTGCGGGACTGTTCGAGCCTGTAGAACGGCTGCATCGCCGCTTCGAGCTGATCGTCGGGGATGCCAGCGCCGCTATCCAGAACGGTGATGGTGACAAGTCCCTGGCCGTCTCGCGCGACATTGATCTCTGCATCGCCGGCAAATTTCAGGGCGTTGTCGATGAGGTTCGATAGAATACGCCGAAGCGCATGCGGCCTTGTCATCAGCGTGCCGCTAATCGTCTTGGCGATGGTCACGGCCTTTCCCATATCCTGGTAATCGTAGGCAAGGCTCTCGATGAATGAGGCGATATCGATTTTAGATGATTTTTCGACGTTGCCATGAGCGCTTCTGGCGTAGGCCACCCCTTCCTGAACAAGGCGTTCGATCTCGGCCAGATCCTGCACAAGCTTGTCCTTCTCCGGCGTATCGTCCGCCATCTCCGCCCGCAGGCGCATGCGGGTGATCGGCGTCTGCAGATCATGCGAGATTGACGCAAGGATCTGGACGCGCTCTTCGAGATATCTGGCAATGCGGTCGCGCATGGAATTGAAGGCCTTTGCCGCATGGGCGACCTCGGTCGGACCGCTTTCGTCCAGCCTCGGGTCCTTCTTGTTGGGGTCGAGCGCGTCCGCTGCCGCGGCAAGTGCCGCTAAGGGACGGATCGCCTGTCGAACGGCAAACCATGTGCAAAGGATCAGGAGGATGAGCTGGACGATCAGGACATAGGGCAGCCACTGGGCGAGCGGCATGATACCCGTCGGCGTGACATCGATCGTCAGGGGACTGCCGTCGCTCAATGTCAAATGCGCCTGCAGCCGCCGCCCGTCTCCCGGGATGGATTCGACCTTGAGAGGAAAGCGATGACCGACGGCTTCCTCGATTTTCGCGGCGATCTCGGCACCTCGACCGGATACGTCAGCCACGCCGGGCAATCCTGGTCCCATGACGAAGTGATAGTTTCCGCGGCTGAGCCGATCCAGCCAATTCGCGCGTTCGTTCGCCGGCAAACGATCGAGAACGGCGATCGAAGTCGCCACGTCGCTCTCCAGCGTGCCAAGCATGATCGCCTTGGCCGACAGGTAGCGCTCGGTGACAATCACGGCAAAAGACAGGCCGGAGGCGATCGTAAGACCGGCAAGCAGGATCAGAAACAGCCTTGCCCGCAACGTCCTTGGCCAAAGCTGCAAAGGATGGAATGCCTTCGCCGCAATCATTTGCGAAACTCTGAGATTTCGACCGGTACCGACAACACGTAGCCTTCGCTGCGAACCGTCTTAATGTAGGTCGGTTCACGGGCATCATCGCCCAGCCGCTGCCGAAGACGGCTGACCAGAAGATCGATGGAGCGATCGAACAAATCCGCCTCGCGACCTTGCGTCAGGTTCAACAGCTGATCGCGATTGAGAACGCGCTGCGGGTGATCGACAAAGACGCGGAGCAGCCGATATTCAGCACCGCTGAGCGCAATCTCGGTTCCCTCGCGGTCGAGCAAATGGCGGGCAACCGTATCGAGCTTCCAATCGCCGAAGGTCAGCAGCTGGCCGACCTCGGTCACCTGCAGATTGGGGGGCAGCATGCGGGTCCGGCGCAACACGGCCTTGATGCGGGCCAGCAGTTCGCGTGCGGCAAAAGGCTTGGCAAGATAGTCGTCCGCGCCCATCTCTAGCCCGATAATCCGGTCCATCTCGTCGGTGCGGGCCGTCAGCATCAGGATCGGCGTTGCCTTGTGCTTGCCTGCCCGCAATTCCCGGCACAGAACAAGGCCGTCATCGCCCGGCATCATGACATCGAGCACGATAAGGTCGACGGTATTGGATTCGAGAAAGCTGCGCATCTGCCGGCCATCGGCAGCGACAGTCGTCCGAAGGCCGTTCTTCGTCAGATAGCTCGACACCAGTTCACGGATTTCACGATCGTCATCGACGATGAGAATGTGATCGATGTGCTCCACTTGCGGCTCCTGAATCAATTGTCGACGAAGGCAGGCCCGTCATGATCGATATTCGATCTGATATGAAGACTCTTCGATCGATGTCCGAAAAGTTCCATATCTTCAAATGTTGATATGCCGAAGCGCAAGCGCAGCCTGCCGATCATTGCGGTTCCTGTTCGCGCGCATGGCGAATAGCGGGCAATTTTTCATCGTCATCATCCGAGATACCGGCCTTGAAGCTCCGGATGCCCTTTGCAACATCACCCATCAACTCGGGGATCTTGCCTCGACCGAAGATAAGAAGGACGATCGCGAGGACGATCAACCAATGCCAGATGCTGAGTGAACCCATAGTCGGATCCTTTCGTGTACTTGGTTTGTTGGGCTGCTACCCGGACACGAGGCCCGGATAGCCAGCCGGCGGAATAAGTGTGGTCTATTGCCATCTCGATTTTCGCGGCGACGAACGCTGTGCCCGCGCCCTTCTTATCGGCAATCAATATGCGTCGACGTCGATCACGGCCTGAGCGAAGGCCTGGGGCGCTTCCTGAGGCAGGTTGTGGCCGATGCCGCCGCCGATGGTGCGATGGCTATACTTGCCGGAAAATTTGTTGGCATAGGCGGCCGGTTCAGGGTGCGGCGCACCGTTGGCATCGCCTTCCATGGTAATCGTCGGCACCGATATAACCGGAAATGCAGCGAGCTTCTTTTCCAGTTCGTCATACTGCGGCTCGCCTTCAGCAAGGCCAAGACGCCAGCGGTAATTGTGGATCACAACTGCCACGTGATCGGGATTGTCGAAGGCCGCAGCCGACCTGTCATAGGTCGCATCGTCGAAGTTCCACTTCGGAGAGGCGAGCTGCCAGATGAGCTTGTTGAAATCATGCCGGTTGGCCTCGTAGCCAAGCCGTCCGCGTTCCGTGGCGAAGTAGAACTGGTACCACCACAAGAGCTCGGCCTTGGGCGGGAGTGGCTTCTTGTTAGCCTCCTGGCTGCCGATCAGGTAGCCACTGACAGAAACCAGGGCCTTGCAGCGCTCGGGCCAGAGTGCGGCGACAATGTCGGCTGTGCGAGCGCCCCAGTCGTAACCGGCGACGACTGCCTTCTCGATTTTCAGCGCATCCATCAGCGCGATGATGTCGACAGCCACAACCGCCTGTTGGCCGTTGCGGACTGTGTCGCTGGAGAGGAACCTTGTCGTGCCATAACCACGAAGATAGGGGATGATCACCCGGTAGCCGGCCGATGCAAGCAAGGGCGCGACGTCGACAAAGCTGTAGATATCGTAGGGCCAGCCATGCAGGAGGATGACGACGGGGCCGTTGGCCGGACCTGCCTCGGCATATCCGATATTGAGGAGGCCAGCATCAATCTGCTTCAGTGGCGCGAACGAGGTATTCGTGCCCGGCTTGATGGTGGGCAATTTTTTCGGGGTCTCATTGCCTGACTGCGCATTGGCGATGCCGATCGCTCCCAGCTGAGTTGCAGCGACCGCCATCGCGGCAATACCAAAAAATCGACGGCGTTGATGGTTGATTTCGTCAGACATGGTCTTCTCTCCAGTTGAATTCGTCGTGCCGCAAGAAAACGACTCTCATGTATCCCCGTTGTGTCGCGATCCATCCTGTTTTGAATACCCATGTAGCTTTCAGCGGCCAAGATACACTTTGATACAATTGCCCGTGGTCCCCGGCTTCGAATGCAAAAGAGCGCCCCTCGTCGAAGGGCGCTCCATTCAGTCGCTATAACGGCTTTTGAAGGCTTATGCCTTGAAGAAGGCCAGCAGATCCGCGTTGATCACATCGGCATGGGTCGTGGCCATGCCATGCGGGAAGCCCTTGTAAACCTTCAAAGTGCCGTTCTTCAGCAGCTTGGAGGACAGAAGGGCGGAATCTGCGATCGGCACGATCTGGTCGTCATCGCCATGCATGACGAGCACCGGCACGTCGATCGCCTTCAGGTCGTCGGTGAAGTCGGTTTCGGAGAAGGCCTTGATGCAATCATAATGGGCCTTGGCGCCGCCCATCATGCCCTGGCGCCACCAATTGTCGATGATGCCTTCCGACACCTTGGCATCCGGACGGTTGAAGCCGTAGAACGGCCCCGCTGGTATGTCGTGGAAGAACTGTGCGCGGTTTGCAGCCAGGGCAGTACGGAAGCCATCGAACACTTCAAGCGGAAGGCCGCCCGGGTTCTTGTCGGACTTGACCATGATCGGCGGCACAGCGCCAATCAGGACAGCCTTGGACACTCGGCCGTTACCGCCATGCTTTGCGACATAGCGGGCAACTTCGCCACCGCCTGTCGAATGGCCGACATGGATCGCACCCTTCAGGCCGAGATGATCGACCAGCTCGGCCACGTCGGCGGCGTAGGTGTCCATCTCGTTTCCGGTCGCCGTCTGGCTCGAACGGCCGTGGCCGCGGCGATCATGGGCGATAACGCGGAAGCCCTTGTCGAGGAAGAACAACATCTGGGCATCCCAGTCGTCGGCGCTCAACGGCCAACCGTGGTGGAACACGATCGGCTGACCCGTTCCCCAGTCCTTGTAGTAAATCTCAGTGCCGTCTTTGGTGGTGATCGTATTGCTGCTCATCGTGTTCTTCCCTTTCGAAGGCTGCTTGGTGGAGGCTTCTGCGGATTGTGCAAGGGGCAGGACCGCCGCTGCAGCGGCAATGCCCAGACCTGCTGTCATGACGCCGCGACGGGTAGCTTGAGTGTTCGACTGGCTCATCTCGATCTTCCTTTAAATCATTATCGCAATATCTATTATCGCGATAACTTGACCATAGCGGCACTTCTCGAGCCTGTCCATAGAAAAAATATTATCGCGATATTATTTTTCGTGGTAGAAAGAGACCTGACATTTGCAGGAGACCTTATATGCCTGTCCCGCTAGACAACCAGCTTTGTTTCTCGCTCTATGCCGCGAGCCTTGCGATCAATCGCACCTACAAGCCGATGCTGGATGCTATGGGTATCACCTACCCGCAGTATCTGGTTCTGAGCGCTTTGGGAGAGGAGGACGGCATGACGATCGGCGCAATTGCCGAGCGGCTGGCACTGGAGTCGAGTACGATCACGCCGCCGGTGAAACGGATGGAGCAGGCCGGCCTCGTCGAACGCCGGCGCAGCAAGGCAGACGAACGTCAGGTTCACGTCTGGCTCACCGATGCCGGTCACGCCTTGCTTGTCCAGAGCAACTGTCTTGGTGAGACCCTGGTGGAGCGCTCGGGCATGACACCGCAGCAAATGGAAGCGCTGAACCGGCAGGTGCGCGCACTGCGCGGTGCATTGGCCGAAGAAGAGATCTGACGCTCTTACCGCGCTCCTTGCCTCTTCGGGACGTCCGCCGGTATGAAAGAGACATGTCTTCGGTCGATGCAAAAAACCTGCAGCATGTCGGCTTCATCCTGATCCCGGGATTTGCCTTGATGTCTTACGCCTCGGCGACCGAGCCGCTGCGCGCTGCGAACCTTCTCGCCGGTCGGGAGATCTATCGCATCTCTAACTTCTCGCCGGAAGGAAAGCATGCACACTCCTCCAGCGGCGTGTTGGTTCCGGCCGAGCCGCTACCCAGCCGGCGATCGGAACTCGGGACTGTCTTTGTGTGCGCCGGCGGCTCGCCGCGGGAGTGGCAATATCCGGCCCTGCTTTCCTGCCTCCGACAATTGTCCCGCGACGGCGTGCGCATCGGCGGCATCTCCGGCGGCCCCTACCTGCTGGCGCAGGCCGGCCTGCTGGCGCAGCGTGATTTCACCATTCACTGGGAATATGCACCCGCGCTGCTGGAAGCCTTTCCCGATCTTGCTCCACGCCAGGCGCGCTTCGTCATCGACAGCAACCGCATAACCTGCGGCGGCGGCATCGCATCCCTCGACATGATGCACGCCCTGATCGCTGAACGGATGGGGCAGGACTTCGCCCGCAGGGTCAGCGACTGGTATCTGCACACCGAGGTCGGCGAGCCCGCCGCGCCGCAACGCGCATCGCTGGCAGAGCGTTACGGCGTCCATCATCCGGGGCTTCTCAGCGTCCTTGAGAAAATGGAGGAGACGATCGAGATGCCGCTTGATCGCTCCGCCATGGCGCGCATTGCCGGTGTCACACCGCGTCATCTGGATCGGCTTTTTGCCACCCATCTCAGCTCAGGTTTCCTTGATCAGTACCGCCAGATCCGATTGCAGCATGCCCGGCGCCTGCTGGAGCAAAGCCCGCTTTCGATTTCGCAGATCGCGGTCGCGACGGGATTTTCCAATGGGGCGCACTTCTCTCGCGTCTTTCGGCGCGCCTATGGCATGGCACCGAGCGACGTGCGTAAGTCCTGACTTTCTTCACGGTTGAGAAAATTTCACCCTGACGATAGGGTGCGCTGCAGAAGACCTGCCGCAAGGGACCGCCAATGAGCAGCAAGCATGATAAGGCAGCGAACCAGGAACCGCCGCATGGCTCCCGGCCCGCTTTTACGCAAGATCCGCATGCGGTTCGCGAACCCAAGGAAAACAATCTCGAAATGGCGATCGGCCACGAGGTGCGTGCCTATCGCAAGAAGCTCGGCATAACAGTGACGGACCTTGCCGCCGCAACCGGGATATCGCTCGGCATGCTCTCGAAGATCGAGAACGGTAACATCTCACCGTCGCTCACCACGCTCCAGGCCCTCTCCCGCGCCCTGGGCGTACCGCTGACGGCATTCTTTCGCCGTTACGAGCAGCCCCGCAATGCCGTTTTCGTCAAGGCGGGCGAAGGCGTCGAGCTTGAACGGCGAGGGACGCGCGCCGGCCATCAGTACAATCTTCTCGGTCACATCGACAACAACTCCAGCGGCGTCATCGTCGAGCCCTATCTCATCACCCTGACTGCCGATTCCGATGTCTTCCCGACCTTCCAGCACGAAGGGATGGAGTTTCTCTATATGCTTGAGGGCGAGGTGGTCTATCGCCACGGCGACCAGCTTTTCCCGATGCAGCCGGGCGACAGCCTGTTCTTCGACGCCGATGCGCCGCACGGACCGGAGCAATTGGTCAAGCTTCCAAGCAGATACCTGTCGATCATCAGCTATCCACAGCGCGACGGGTCCGGCTGACTTGCCTTAAAAGAAAAATTTATTCTTCCAAGTTGAAATCCAGAATTGGACCTGTTACTCATTTCGCATACGCGAATGGAGGGTCTGATCATGTGCGGAATTGTGGGGCTTTTCCTGAAGGATAAAAGCCTGGAGCCCGAACTTGGCTCGCTTCTATCGTCGATGCTTGTCACGATGACCGACCGCGGACCGGATAGCGCCGGTATTGCGATCTACGGCGCAAGCAGCGGTAGCGACACCAAGATCACGATCCAGTCGGCCAAGCCGAAGAAAGACTTCGCCGACCTCGGGGCCGACCTCAGAAAGGCACTGGACGCTCCCATCTCCATCGAGATCAAGAGCACCCATGCCGTCATCACTCTACCGAGAGACATGCTTGACGAGGGACGCGCCGCGATTGCCGAGCTTCGTCCTGATGTCCGCATCATGAGCAGTGGCGATGCAATCGAGATTTACAAGGAAACCGGCTTGCCGAAGGACGTGGTCTCGCGCTTTGCGGTCAACTCCATGTCGGGCACACATGGCATCGGCCATACGCGCATGGCGACGGAATCGGCCGTGACGACGCTTGGCGCCCACCCGTTCTCGACAGGCTCCGACCAGTGCCTGGTGCACAATGGCTCGCTCTCCAACCACAATAATCTGCGCCGTGAACTGAAACGCGAGGGCATGACCTTCGAGACGGAAAATGACACCGAAGTTGCTGCCGCCTATCTCACCGCCGAGATGGCCAAGGGCAAGAACCTCGGCCAGGCACTGGAAGGCGCGGTCAACGATCTCGACGGCTTCTTCACCTTTGTGGTCGGCACGAAATCCGGCTTCGGTGTCGTGCGCGACGCGATCGCCTGCAAGCCGGCAGTCATGGCCGAAACCGATCAATATGTCGCCTTCGGCTCGGAATATCGCGCGCTCGTCAACCTGCCGGGCATCGAGGATGCACGGGTCTGGGAGCCGGAACCGGCGACCGTCTATTTCTGGGAACGCTGAAGCCGGACTTCGACTTCAACCTATCGGCTCGATTTCATTTCAGGACGATTTCATGCCCACATTCGATCTTGCGGTAACTCCGCTTCGCGACCTCAACCAGACCCTGCATGACGTGGCAACGGGCGACAACGACATCAAGTTCGATGTCGTGAACCCTCGCGGGCACCATGCGGTTGCAGCCGGCGTACATGCGCCCGTCAGCATCGATATCCACGGCAGCGTCGGCTATTACTGCGGCGGCATGAATGAAGAGGCCAGCATCACCGTACACGGATCGGCCGGCCCCGGTGTCGGAGAGAACATGATGTCCGGCCGGATCACCATCAAGGGCGACGCCAGCCAGTATGCCGGCGCCACCGGCTGCGGCGGATTGCTTGTTATCGAGGGCAATGCTTCTTCGCGTTGCGGCATTTCGATGAAGGGCATCGACATCATCGTGCGCGGCAATATCGGCCACATGTCTGCCTTCATGGCGCAGGCAGGCAATCTGGTCGTGCTTGGCGATGCCGGCGAGGCGCTCGGCGATTCCCTTTATGAAGCCCGCATCTTCGTGCGCGGCAAGGTCCAGTCCCTTGGCGCCGATTGCGTGGCCAAGGAAATGCGCCCTGAACATATCAGGCTTCTCGGTAACCTTCTCGAAAAGGCCGGCATTACCGATGTCAGGCCGGAAGAGTTCAGCCGCTACGGCTCCTCCCGCAAGCTCTACAATTTCCACGTCGACAATGCCGACGCCTATTGAGCCCAATCGAGGTTTTTAAATGAGCTATCAGAATCCGCCCACCAAGCCTCGCCCCTCGGCAACCTTCGACGAATACACGATGTCGGAAATTCGCCGCGCAGCAGCGACCGGCATCTATGATATCCGCGGCGCCGGCGCCAAGCGCAAGCTGCCGCATTTCGACGATCTTCTCTTCCTCGGCGCCTCGATTTCCCGCTATCCGCTGGAAGGCTATCGCGAGAAGTGCGGCACCAATGTCGTGCTCGGCTCACGCCATGCAAAGAAGCCGATCGAGCTGAAAATCCCAATTACGATTGCCGGCATGAGCTTCGGTTCGCTCTCGGGGCCCGCCAAGGAGGCTCTCGGCCGCGGCGCGACCATCGCCGGAACCTCGACGACGACAGGTGACGGCGGCATGACCGAAGAGGAACGCGGCCATTCCGAGATTCTGGTCTATCAATATCTGCCGTCGCGCTACGGCATGAACCCGCGAGATCTGCGCCGCGCCGATGCGATCGAAATCGTCGTCGGCCAGGGTGCCAAACCTGGCGGCGGCGGCATGCTGCTCGGGCAGAAGATTTCCGACCGTGTTGCAGAGATGCGCACGTTGCCGAAGGGCATTGACCAGCGCTCTGCCAGCCGCCATCCTGACTGGACCGGACCGGACGATCTGGAGATCAAGATCCTCGAGCTGCGCGAAATTACCAATTGGGAAAAGCCGATCTACGTCAAGGTCGGCGGCGCCAGGCCCTATTACGATACCGCTCTTGCCGTGAAAGCCGGCGCTGACGTCGTCGTGCTCGATGGCATGCAGGGCGGCACGGCCGCCACGCAGGAAGTCTTCATCGAGAATGTCGGCATGCCGACGCTTGCCTGCATCCGCCCTGCGGTCCAGGCGCTGCAGGATCTTGGCATGCATCGCAAGGTGCAGCTGATTATCTCCGGCGGCGTCAGGAATGGCGCCGACGTCGCCAAGGCGTTGGCGCTCGGGGCCGACGCGGTATCGATCGGTACGGCGGCCCTCATCGCCATCGGCGAAAATGATCCGCGCTGGGCCGCCGACTATGAGGCGCTCCATACGACCGCCACCGCCTATGACGACTGGCATGAGGGCAAGGATCCGTCAGGCATCACCACGCAGGACCCTGAATTGATGAAGCGCGTCGACCCTGTTGCCGCCGGTCGCCGTCTGGCCAATTATCTCAAGGTCATGGCGCTGGAGGCACAGACGATCGCCCGTGCCTGCGGCAAGAACCATGTCCACAATCTGGAACCTGAAGATTTGTGCGCACTGACGATCGAAGCGTCGGCCATGGCGCAGGTACCGCTCGCGGGAACGAGCTGGATACCAGGCAAGGGAGGCTACTGATTTCTGCCGGCCGAGGCAAAAATGCCCGGCCGTCTCGCATGCATAACCAAAGTGTCTCTGAGAAATCCAAAGGGGAACGAGAATGACACTGGACCTTGCTGCCTTTGCAAAAGACAAGGGCATCAAATATTTCATGATCAGCTATACGGATCTCTTCTCCGGGCAGCGTGCCAAGCTTGTGCCAGCGCAGGCGATCAAGGGCATGCAGGAAGAAGGCGCGGGCTTTGCCGGTTTCGCCACCTGGCTCGACATGACGCCTGCCCATCCCGATCTTTTTGCGGTGCCGGACGCAGATTCCGTCATCCAACTGCCCTGGAAGAGGGAAGTCGCCTGGGTTGCTGCCGATTGCATGATGGAAGGCCAGCTGGTGGCGCAGGCGCCCCGCAATGTCCTGAAGAAATTGGTTGCCCAGGCGCAATCACAGGGCAAGCGCGTCAAGACCGGAGTCGAGGCGGAATTCTTCTTGATCACCGCCGATGGCTCGAAGATCTCGGATGAATTCGATACCGCTGAAAAGCCCTGCTACGACCAGCAGGCGGTCATGCGTCGCTACGACGTCATCGCCGAGATCTGCGACTATATGCTGGAGCTCGGCTGGGGCGCCTATCAGAACGACCATGAAGACGCGAACGGCCAGTTCGAGATGAACTGGGAATTCGATGACGCGCTGAAGACGGCCGACAAGCATTCCTTCTTCAAGTTCATGGTGAAGTCGATCGCCGAGAAACATGGGCTTCGCGCGACTTTCATGCCCAAACCCTTCAAGGGCCTGACGGGCAATGGCTGCCATTGCCACGTCTCCGTCTGGGACAATGACGGCAGGACCAACGTCTTTGCCGACAAGGAAGCCGAATTCGGGCTATCGGCGGAGGGCAAGCACTTCCTAGGCGGCATCATGAAACATGCCTCCTCGCTTGCCGCGATCACCAATCCGACGGTCAATTCCTACAAACGCATCAACGCGCCGAGAACGACTTCGGGCGCGACCTGGTCGCCGAACACGGTCACGTGGACCGGCAACAACCGCACCCACATGGTGCGCGTGCCGGGGCCTGGGCGCTTCGAGCTTCGCCTGCCCGACGGAGCGGTCAATCCATACCTACTACAAGCGGTGATCATCGCCGCCGGTCTGGGCGGCATCCGTACCAAGGCGGACCCCGGTCCGCATTGCGATATCGACATGTATGCGGAAGGCCATCTGGTCAAGGACGCGCCGCGCCTGCCGCTGAACCTGCTCGATGCCCTGCGTGCCTATGATGCTGACGAGGGTTTGAAGGAAGCGATCGGAACCGAATTCTCCTCCGCCTACCTCAAGCTCAAGCATCAGGAATGGAACGCCTACTGCTCGCATTTCACGCAGTGGGAACGCGACGCGACGCTCGATATCTGAGCCGGGCGCCGAGGTTTCGAAATTTATAGGGGCCATGGACCGGCGGCGACCGCCGGTTCTTAAGGATGCGATATACGCCGCAGCGGCGAGGAAAACGACATGAAGAGCTACGTTCTGACGGTATCGTGCAAGTCGACGCGCGGGATTGTTGCGGCGATATCGAACTATCTGGCCGACCAAGGCTGCAACATCGTCGACAGCTCGCAGTTCGACGATCTCGACACCGGCAAGTTCTTCATGCGCGTCAGCTTCATCTCTGAGGAAGGGGTCGGCGCCGAGGCGCTGGTCGAGGGCTTCAAGCCGGTCGCCGGGAAATTCGCCATGGATGCCGAGCTGCACGATGCCACCAAGCGCATGAAGGTGCTGCTGATGGTGTCGCGCTTCGGTCATTGCCTCAACGACCTGCTCTATCGCTGGAAGATCGGGGCGCTGCCGATCGACATCGTCGGCGTCGTCTCCAACCATTTCGACTACCAGAAGGTCGTCGTCAACCACGACATCCCCTTCCACCACATCCGCGTCACCAAGGAAAACAAGCCGCAGGCGGAAGCCCAGCTTCTGGACCTTGCCGAGCAGAGCGGCACCGAGCTGATCGTGCTTGCCCGCTACATGCAGGTCCTGTCGGACGCCATGTGCCGCAAGATGTCCGGCCGCATCATCAACATCCATCATTCCTTCCTGCCGAGCTTCAAGGGCGCCAATCCCTACAAGCAGGCCTATGAGCGCGGCGTGAAGCTGATCGGGGCGACGGCGCACTATGTCACCGCCGATCTCGACGAAGGCCCGATCATCGAGCAGGACACGGTGCGCGTCACGCATGCGCAGTCGGCCGAGGATTATGTCTCGATGGGCCGCGACGTCGAAAGCCAGGTGCTGGCCCGCGCCATCCACGCCCATATCCACCACCGCACCTTCATCAACGGCAACCGCACCGTCGTCTTCCCGGCAAGCCCGGGTAGCTATGCGTCGGAGAGGATGGGGTGAGCGGCAGCGCAGGGAGATCGGCTGTCATCGCTATGCCTGAAAAGCGCCCCGAGGTTTTGAAATTTAGAGCGAAACAAGCCGATAAAATCGTCTGGATCGGCTTGCCACAACGGGAAAGACGAATATAGTCAAGAAATAAATATTCCGTACAGGAAAAAGAGGGAACGAAATGGCTTTATCTTGGCGTTTCTCCGCCTTGGCGGATCGACATCGGGCTCTGGGTTCGAAACTCGAGGACTGGAGCGGAATGGGAACCGCCTGGACCTATGAGAAGGACATGTCGGAAGAGCATGTCGCCGTTCGCACCAAGGCGGGCATCATGGATGTCTCGGGCCTGAAGAAGGTGCACCTGGTCGGCCCGCACGCCATCGCCGTTCTCGACTACATCACCACGCGCGACATGACGAAGATCTATCCCGGTCGCTCAGTCTACGCCACGATGCTGAACGACCGCGGCCATTTCACCGACGACTGCATCGTCTATCGCACCGGTCCGAATTCCTGGATGCTGGTGCACGGCTCCGGCTCCGGCCATGAGGAACTCGTCAAGCAGGCGGCGGGCCGCAACTGCGCCGTGCTCTTCGACGACGATCTGCACGATCTGTCGCTGCAGGGGCCGCTTGCAGTCGACTATCTGGCCAAATATGTGCCCGGCATCCGCGATCTCAAATATTTCCATCACATGCAGACGACTCTCTTCGGTGCGCCCGTGATGATCTCGCGTACCGGCTACACCGGCGAGCGCGGCTACGAAATCTTCGTTCGCTGCCAGGATGCCGGGATGGTCTGGGACCGGATCGTCGCGGAAGGCAAGGAAATGGGCATCATTCCCTGCTGCTTCTCCGTTCTCGATATGCTGCGGGTCGAAAGCTACCTGCTCTTCTATCCCTATGACAATTCGCAGATGTATCCCTTCGCTGACGAGCAGCCGGGCGACAGCCTGTGGGAACTCGGGCTCGACTTCACCGTCAGCCCCGGCAAGACCGGCTTCCGCGGCGCCGAGGAACATGCGCGGCTCAAAGGCAAGGAACGCTTCAAGATTTTCGGCATGCTGATCGATGCCGACGGGCCGGCCGATCTTGGCGACGAAGTTTACGCAGACGGCAAAAAGGTCGGTGTCATCACCTGCCCCAGCTACTCGTCGCTCACGAAAAAATCCATGGCGATCGCCCGCCTCGACGTCGACAAAGCGGTGCAAGGCACGAAGCTCGAAGTGCGCGGCAAGACCGTGAAGGCGAGCGCGATTGCACATATGCTGCCCTTCGATGATCCGGAAAAGAAGAAGAGGACAGCCATAGGTTAAGGAGTGCCCATGCTCGTTGCAGGCATCAAGAGCCGGCCGGTCTATAGCGGTCTTGCCATCAAGCCATACGCAAGGCGACATCTCTTCGCACTCGAGGGAGAGGGAGCAAAGGCGCTGCTGGAGCAACGGTCGACGCTCGACGAAACCGCCCTCTCCCGCAGCGAAATCCTCTATGTCGCCCGCGGCTCTCAAGGCGCGGGACATGACGAGGCGCTGCGCAAGCTCGGCGCCGATATGTTCTACGTGGCGCCGACGATCTCGACGCTGCTCTTCCGGCTGAAGGGATCGCTGTCAAGCGCGCGTATGGGTACCCGCCTCTATATCTCGGGCACCGAGGGCTTCATCGGCCAGGTGATGATGGTCGCGCTGGAATATGGCATGGACCACGCCGCCGTCATCACGGAGCATCGCGGCTCGCTGGCGCGAAGGGTGCAATGCGTGCACTGCAAGGGCATCACCGACGATGTGACCCACAGCCCCTTCACCTGCAGCCATTGCGGCCTGCCGCTTTTGGTGCGCGACCACTATTCTCGCCGGCTCGGTGCCTTCCAGGGCGTCAATATCGATGCGGAAGAGCCGGGCAGCGCCCCTGATCCGGAGGAATTGTTCCTGTGAGCGGTGGTACTGAAATTCCGGTTCGTGTGACCAAGGTGACGCCTGTTGCCGACCGCATCAAGCGCTTCCGGTTCGAGCGGCTGGATGGGCAGCCGATGCCCTATTTCTCGGGCGGTGCCCACGTCATCGTAACGATGAACGATGGGGGCCATGTCAGGCGCAACGCCTATTCGCTGATGTCGGCGCCGCATGATTGCTCTGCTTACGAGATCAGCGTGCTGCATGTCGAGGAGTCGCGCGGCGGCTCGACTTTCATGCATGAAAGGGTCCGCGAAGGCGACGAGATCAAGGTCAGCTACCCCGTCAATCTCTTCCAGCCGGACTGGCGCGGCCGCAAGCATCTTTTGATCGCCGGCGGCATCGGCACTACGCCCTTCATCGCCATGATGGAGCAGTTTTCCCGCGAGGGCGCCAATTTCGAGCTGCATTATGCCGTGCGCACCCGCGATCGAGCCGCCTATGCCGAAGAGCTGGTCGCGCGCTACGGCTCGCAACGAATCAAGTTCTACTGCGACGCCGAGGGCGGCGTCCTGCCGCTGGGGCGCCTTCTCGACAGCCAGCCGCTCGGCACGCATCTCTACGTCTGCGGCCCGTCAGGCATGATCGACGGTGTGCTCAAGGCCGGGATCGAGGCCGGCTGGCCGGAACAGAACCTGCATTCGGAACGCTTCCTCTCTTCGCAACCCGGCAAGCCATTCACGGTCGAGCTCGTTCGCTCCGGCAAGAGCGTCCATGTCGGTCATCACGAAAGCATGCTGGAGGCAATCGAGACTGCCGGCGTCGATGCGCCCTTCCTCTGTCGCGGCGGAGCCTGCGGACAGTGCGAGACTGCAGTCGTCGCCTGCGAAGGCAAGCTTCTGCATCAGGACATCTATTTGACGGACGAAGAAAAAGCAGCCGGCGGCAAGGTGATGATTTGCGTCTCCCGCTTCGAGGGAAAGACGTTGCATCTCGATCTCTAGCCAAGACGACAAACGCGGAACAGGGAGAATGACCATGGCCATCGCCTTCAAACAGGAAACCTTCCGCGACGACTTCAGCTATCGCAACAGCCCGGAAAACATTCGCCGCTTTCCCTTTCCCTTCGAGCGGGACGAATACATGTATTCCGTCAACATGGAACCGCATGAGAAGGGACGTACGGGAACCGTCTTCGAAAACTTGATCGATGTCGACGAACATTATGTTGCGGAGATGCGCGATCGCGCGCTCGTCCTGAAGGAGGACCCGCTACGCTATCAGGCCCTGCCCCACATGATGTCGGCACAGTGGGACACGCTTGAATTGCTGATGGAAGAACAGGCCGCCGGCTACCCCGAGCATTTCACGCTGATCAGGAACGGCGACAGGTGGAGATGGATCAACCGGCCGCTCGGCATCGACGATACCTTCACCTTCGGCGATCCATCCACCCTGCCGTATGAACCGTTCGAATACATCACACGGCAGGCGCAGGGAGACTTCTGCATCGTTGACCAGCGCGACGGCAATCTCTGGATGGATGCCGGCATGGTGACGACCCAGGCCGACTGGTCGCTCGATTTCGACATCGGCATGAACTTCATGGAATGGCACGGACCAGTGCCGTTGGCGCATCAGATGGGCGTTTTCGACCGCGCCTTGAAGTTCCTGCTCAATCTGCAGCAGGGCAAGCCGACGCGTCGCTTCAACTGGACGATGACGATCAATCCACGGCTCGACACCAGCCCGGAGAACTATCCGAAATGGGGCCCGGATCGCACGACGGTCACCCCGCAGAATGTCGGCGAAAAGGTGCACCTGCGTGTCGAACTCCAGAGCCTCTGGCGGCTGCCGCGTTCCAACGGCATCCTATTCGTCATCCGCTGCTACCTGATGAACATGCAGGAACTGGTGACCGTGCCGAAATGGGCGCGTCGCTTTCCGCGGGTGTTGAAGACACTGCCACCCGAACTCATCGACTACAAGGGACTGACCCGCTTTCGCCAGGACACGATCGACTGGCTTTCGGCCTATGACGACGGGGCGCCGACCAGCCCCGGTATCTATCCGGATTGACGCAAAAGGAATGCGTTTGAAGACAGCCTACCAATAAAAGGGGAATGATACATGACTAGAGTAGCCGTCATCGGCGCCGGCCCATCCGGCCTTGCCCAATTGCGCGCCTTCCAATCGGCTGCCCAGAAGGGTGCCGAAATCCCGGAAATCGTCTGCTTCGAAAAACAGTCGGATTGGGGCGGGCTTTGGAACTACACCTGGCGCACGGGGCTCGATGAATATGGCGAGCCCGTCCACGGCAGCATGTACCGTTACCTCTGGTCGAACGGCCCGAAGGAATGCCTGGAGTTCGCCGACTATTCCTTCGAGGAACATTTCGGCAAGCCGATCGCCTCCTATCCGCCGCGCGCCGTGCTCTGGGACTACATCAAGGGCCGTGTCGAGAAGGCGAATGTCCGTCATTGGGTGCGGTTCAGCACGCCGGTGCGCATGGTGAGCTTCGACGAGGAGACCAAGAAGTTCACGGTGACCGCGCATAACCGGATCGAAGACCGGATGTATGACGAAGAATTCGACTATGTGGTCGTCGCAACCGGCCATTTCTCGACGCCGAACGTGCCTTATTTCGAGGGCGTGAAGACCTTCAACGGCCGTGTGCTCCATGCCCACGATTTCCGCGACGCGGTGGAATTCAAGGGCAAGGACATCCTGATCGTCGGACGCAGCTATTCGGCCGAAGACATCGGATCGCAGTGCTGGAAATATGGCGCGAAATCCGTGACAACAAGCTATCGCTCCAAGCCGATGGGCTTCAATTGGCCGGACAATTTCGAGGAGCGGCCACTTCTGACCAAGCTTGAGAACCGGACGGCGCATTTCCTCGACGGCTCGACCAAGGAGGTCGACGCCCTCATCTTGTGCACCGGCTACCAGCATCACTTCCCGTTCTTGCCCGACGACTTGCGCCTGAAGACGGCCAACCGGCTCTGGGCCGACCACCTCTACAAGGGCGTGATCTTCGACAAGAATCCGCAGCTCTTTTATATCGGCATGCAGGACCAGTTCTACACGTTCAACATGTTCGACGTGCAGGCCTGGTGGGCGCGTGACGTCATGATGGGCCGCATCAAGCTGCCGCCCGAAAAAGAGCTGCAGGCGAATTTCGACATGTGGCGCGCCCGCGAGGAGACGCTCGAAGATGCCGAGCAGATGATCTGGTATCAGGGTGACTATGTGAAGGAGCTACTCGCAGAGACCGACTATCCGAGCTTTGACATCGAAGGCACCAACAAGACGTTCATGGAGTGGGAACATCACAAGGCCCACAACATCATGGGCTTCCGCGACCATGCCTATCGCTCGCTGATGACCGGCAACATGTCGCCGACGCATCACACGCGTTGGGTCGAGGCCCTTGATGACTCGATGGAGGAATATCTGCGCAATTGACGTCCCCCCAAAGACGTTCGTTCCCGCGACCGGAGCGCTTCGGCGTTCCTGTCGCGGGTTTTTAGTTGCCGCCCGTTCTTTTATGGCCGTCGGAAGGCGGCTGGGATCGTCTCGGGCTTGACCTGATTGCCGGCGGTCATGACCTGCCAGTAGGCTTCGTCGACGGCATGTATGATGCAGTTTTCGATGCTGCGTGCGACCATATTGCCTTCCGCCGAATGCGCGGCCGCGACGTGTGCGACCTCTTCCGGCAGACCGACGGTCAGGCAGATGTAGACGCCGTAGGCTGGGTGCCTCAATGCCGGCCTTCCGGTATGGGGCGAAGACGCCCACCGTTCCCGGTTTACCGGGTCGAATTCCCACGGTTTGCCGATGTCATGGCAGAGCGCGCCGGCGACAACCAGATCGCGGTCTATGTCGAGCTGCGGGAAATTCCGGATGAAGTCTTCCGCTACCAGAATGGCCTGGCGCGTGACGGTACGAAAATGATCCGTCTGATTGCCGCTTATCGCTTCGAATATGCCGGGCACACCGCAGGCCGGCATCTCTACCAGCGAATTATAGCTGCTTCCTGCCAATGCGAAGGCCCAGGCCTCGACAACTTTTGCGCGGAGATCGTCATTCCTGATCTCCGCGATCTCAGGCAGATCCCTGCGGACGATATCGCGTATCTCATCGGTAATGGGACGCCCCTGCTTTGCCAGGGGCGGGGTCGCGGTGGTGGTCTTAGTCTGCTCCATCGAGTGAACCTCATTTCTTGTTGACTTGGGAGATCTGTCGGATCGGTCACGAAGCAGTTGCGTTGGCCATTTCGATCAACTTGGGAGGGAAAAGGTCGGGATTGCCTGTCAGAACCGATGCGGTCTTGGTTCGGAACGACTCGCGATCGACGTCGGTCGAAACTTTGAGGCCGTTGGATGCAAAGAAGGTGTAGGCCTCGGTCTCCTGCTGCACCGTCAGCATCCGGACATGGTCGTCGGCTGCCTTCGAAGCCTTGTTGAAAGCGTCCTGTTCGGTCTCGGAAAGTTTGCTGTAGGCGTCCGGATTGATCACGATATAGGCCGTCGTCAGCACGTGGTCGGTCTTCGACACGAATTTTTGGACTTCATAGAGCTTGGTCGATTTCACAACCGGAGCCGGCGTGTCCTGGCCATCAGCGACGCCCTGCCGGAGGGCCAGATAAAGCTCGCTCAGATCGACTGCGACAGTCGAGGCGCCCAGAGACTGTATGAGGGCGATATAGGCGCGGGAATTGGGGACGCGCATTTTCAGGCCCTGCATGTCGTCCGCCTTGAGCACAGGCTTGACGTTGTTGGTCATGCAGCGGAAGCCCAGATCGGTCCAGCCGCAGAGCTTGAATCCCTTATCGAGCGAAAGCTTGCGCAGATCGTCGCCGAATTCGCCGGCGAATGCGTTGTAGGCCTGCTGGCGCGTCTTCCAAAGGAAGGGAGCGTCCGTGATGGACATTTCCGGCACCCATCCCGAAAGACCGACGCCGATGCCACCCATCTCGACGGAGCCGCGACGAACCGCCTGCGCAATATCGCGCTCTCCTCCCAACTGGGCATTCGGGAAAATCTGCACGGTCACGCCGCCATCTGTCAGCTTCTCTATCTGCGCCTTGAATTCCAGTGCCCAGAGATGCCAGCCGTGCTCGGTGGGGGCCGGATGGGCGAGCCGAAGCTTCTTCGCTGCCGCAGCCCTCACAATGCCGGCTGGGAGAATGGAGGCGGCTCCCACCGCGCCGCCGAGTTTCAACAGCTGTCGGCGCGATACGCCGTTGGAGCTTGCTCCGTTTAGAAAATCAAATGCGGACATAGTAACACTCCTCTCGTTTCCCCTCGCTGCCCATCAACCCTTGATGTTGAACAGGGTGGGCAGAATTGTTGTGATTGAAGGCACGGCGACCAGTATGAGCAGGCCGATCACCAGAACGCTCAAATACCAAAGCAGTATGCGGCTGGTGGCCTCCACCCTGGCGCCCGTGATCTTGCAGGCGACGTAAAGCGCGATGCCGACCGGCGGAAGAACGACACCAATACCGAATGCCTCAGCCATCACGATACCGTAGTGCAGCGGATCGATATGAAGCGACACCGCAACGGGCATAAGCAACGGCGCCAGGATGATGATCGTGACGAAACTCTCGAGAACAGCCCCGACCAGCACGAAAATGACGATCACCGCCAGAAGAAATCCCGTCGGTCCGAAACCGCCGACGAAATCGGCGAGCGAGCTGGTAACGCCCTCTAGTGTCAGCGCCCAGGAAAAGACCGTCGCCATGCTGACCGTGAAGAAGACCATGCCGTTCAGCATCGAGGCGTTGGTCAGCGTCTGCCACAGGGTGGCCGGCGTGAACTTGCGGTAGAGGAAGCCCAGAAACAGCCCGTATATGACGGCAAAAGTCGAGACTTCCGTGGGTGTGCCGAAACCACCAATGATGCCGCCGATGAGGATGACCGGCAGGAGCAGCGGAAGAATGGCGCTGCGGCCGGTCGAGACGACCCGGCTGAAAGGCGCACGCGGCCTGGGCTTCCAGCCGAACATCGAGGCGCGGATGCGGATGAGCACCATCTGGCAAAAGGCAAGTGTCGCCGCCGGAAGCACACCGGCAACGAACAGTGCACCTGTCGATATGCCAGTTGCAGATCCAATCAGGATCAGGGCGATACTCGGGGGCACGGATTCGGACATCGCAGCCGCCGCCGCAAGCACCGCGGCCCGCTCTGGCGCCGGATACCCTTCCTCCTCGAGCTGCTTGGACATCGGAATGCCGATCATGGCCATATCGGCGGCCTTAGAGCCGGAAATGCACGAGCCTAGATAGCAGCCCACCACCATGACTTGCAGCAATCCACCACGAACATGGCCGATCAACGCAACGATCAGGTTCACGATCTTCGAGCCGATGTCGGCCTGGTCCATGATGAAGCCGGCGAAGATGAAGAATGGCAGGGCAAGCAGAATGAACCCATCCGATCCGCGCTGTGCATTCGTGACAACCGCGACCATGTCCGAGGATTCCGAGCCCAAGACACACACAATACCTGTTGTGGCAAGGACAAAGCCGATCGGGATCCCGAGGATCAGTTGCACCAGGAACATGCCGGCAAGCACGGCATATAGGGCCGGAAGATTCGCGCTGAGCGCATCCTGGCTGACAAGGAACAACGCGACCGCGATCGCCGGAATGAAGAACATGGAAATTGCGGCGGCAATGGGAAGCCGGAACAGACGGACCGCGGCATGTACGACGAAGAGCACGCATCCGATCGTGATCGGCACTGTCAGCCACGCGTAACCGATGCCGAGAACGATCGTCGTCTCTTCCAGATTGGAAAACAGCAGGGGCACGGAATAATAAGCAGTGAGCGCGGTGACCAGAATAACGGTCCACTCGACCAGAGCCGCGAGGAACGGCTTCACATGCGCCGGCATCCGATCCGACAGGAAGGTGATGGCGACGAAATTTCCGCGGCTGTAGGAAACGGCACCTCCGAGGAAGGAGATGGTCACCAGGAAAGGATGAGCCGTTTCGGCTACGCCGACCACAAGCGGGGAATTGGTATAGCTTCGCAGAATGGTGCTCGCGAAAATGAGCAGAACTTGCCCTACCAATGAGATATTCAGGACTGCGATCGCAGCCTCGTCGATCCATTGAAGCCAGCGCGGAACAGGATGCAGATCCTCAACCCCGTCAACCTCGGCCCTATAGGCCGGAGCCACCTCAACTGTCATGCATTCCTCCCTGGTGCACGCACCATTGCGAACGGGGTTTTTCGACCTGCCGTCGCCTGGTCTCCGTGTCTGGGCCTCCCGCCCGTCGAGATCATTAATGTAATGGATTACATTTCTTTGCAGGATGCGTCAAACGGAATCTATGGAACCGCAGCTGAAAAGAGGACCTCAGATTGTCCGGATATCTCATATAAACTCCCTAGATAATGCCGATTTTGGGGCTGAATGCCGGATTCATTGCTCGGCAAAGTTTTGCGGATATCTTGTCAAGGCGTCAGAGGACGACTATTAAGATCAATCATGGCGACAGAAAAAAGAAAACGATTACAGAAAAATCAAGGTGAAGCTGTCCGGGTCAGCGACGTGGCGCGACTGGCGGGATGCTCGACGGCAACAGTGTCACGAGTCCAGAATACGCCGGATCTCGTATCGGCCGAAACACGCGAGCGAGTACAGGCCGCGATCCGTGCGCTCAGCTACATGCCGAACAGTGCCGCCAGGGCCCTCCGCTCCAATCGTTCGCGCATGATCGGCATCGTCATTCCGACTCTCAACCATGCGATCTATGCCAGCCTGGTCGACGCCGCGCAGCAGCGCTTTGCCAGCGAAGGATATTCTCTTCTTGTCGCGACCTTCGACTACGACCTGGACAGGGAAAAGGAACAGACCGCTGTCCTGATAGAACGGGGCGCCGAAGGCCTTGTTCTGGTTGGAGAATGTCATCATCCTGAATTCTATCCGATGCTGGCGGCTGCCGACATTCCCTACATCAACACCTATGTGTTCAGGCCGGATGGGGCGCATCCCTGCGTCGGCATTGACAACCGACAAGCTTCCTTCGACATAGCCGAATTCCTGTACGGGCTTGGGCACCGCACATTCGGTGTCATCTGTGCATTGATGGAGGGCAACGACCGTGCGGCCACGCGCGTGGCGGGCGTCAGGGAAGCGCTTGCCCGTCACGGAATCGAACTCGATCCGTCCGCTATTATCGAGCGCCCCTACAGCATTCCAAGCGGTCGGGAAGCCTTGCGCGTGCTGCAGGCGCTGATCCCGCGGCCGACGGCGATCATCTGCGGCAACGACATTCTTGCTTTCGGTGCGCTTATCGAATGTCATGAGATGGGCCTTGCAGTGCCGAATGACATCTCGATCGTTGGTTTTGACAATCTCGACTTCACCGCCCACATCAGCCCCCCCCTGACGACCATGGACGTGCCGGCCAAGGAAATGGGAGACGGCGCCGCGCGGTTCCTGCTCGATACGCTCAAGGGTCGCACGACGATGCGCAAGATACGACTGGAACCCCAGTTGATCGCAAGGCGAACGACCGCTCCCGTTCCCGGACTTATTTTCCCGGTCGATTTGCGCAAAGCCGTGGACTGACATCTTCCGACCCTAACCTTTGTCACGCATCACGAAGCATTCCTCCCCGGTGCCCATTGCCTCAGTGGCAGCAATCGGAGGACTGCAACGAGCGTTCGATTGCATTCATCCAGATCGCGACAGCTGTGGCCCCACCATCGGGAAATCCGAGCGCGCGTTCGCCGAGATAGCTCGCGCGACCGACCCGGGGAGTGAGATTTGCACTCTGCTCCGCGCCTTTGGTGGAAGCCGACGCCGCGGCGGCAAATGCCGCTACCGGCGAGTGCGGGGCAGATGCGGCGTTAGCCCAAGCATCCAGTGCCGGATAGAGGGCATCCAACATAGTTCGATCGCCGCGTTTTGCTCCTCCGAGATCCGAAATGGCCTGGATCGCAGCCGCAAAGGCTTTCAGCCAATCGATCTCTTCTGGATCATCTATCCCCTGCAGATGGGTTGCGGCACGCACCAGGCCTGTCGCGTAGAACGGACCGGAACTGCCGGCGATGGCGCGGCGCACCGACGTTCCAAGATCGGCCAAGAAGCGCGACGGCGTCGCATAGCTTGCGTCGGCAAGCTCCCTGATGGCCGCCGCGCCGCGAACCATGCTTGCGCCGAGATCACCATCGCCGGCCTTTCCGTCGAGATCGCTGAGCTCGGCTTCTGCCTGCTCCAGTGCATCGGCGATGGACCGGGCGGCCGTGCGCAATTTGTCGGATAGCGGACCATCCTGCGCATCGATTTGCGAGACAGCTTCCACGGCCTCGCCTTCAGCCACTGCAAAGGGATAGCGGATCAGGCCATTTCCGGCCCAGCCGGCAGCATCCACTTGGGCGTCGAGCAACTCAAGCCGTTCCTTGTCCACCGGCAACAACGAAAGGGAGAAACCCGGCATTTCCAAAGCGGTCATAAAATTGCCGCACCAGGCTCGCTCGACCTTCAATCCCCGCTGCGTCAGATTGAAAAGGCTGTGGCGCAGGGCAATTGCAAGCTCCATCTGCGGCGTCGCGCCAAGGCCGTTGACGAGGACCGCAACATTGGACGGCGAGGCCTCGCCGAAATCCGACAGGATAGTGCTGAGCACGTCGTCGACAATCTCATCGGCCGGTTTCATTGCCATTCGCTCGACACCCTTTTCTCCATGGATGCCCAGTCCGTATTCGATTTCGTTTTCCCCGAGGCTGAAACCGGCATGACCGACAGCAGGAACGATGCAGGTGCCAAGCCCGACGCCCATCGAGCGAACCTCGGAAGCTGCCTGTCGTGCAATGCGCGCTACATCCGAAAGAGGCAGTCGCGCGTCGGCTGCCGCGCCGGCCAGTTTATGGACGAACACCGTACCGGCAATACCGCGGCGCCTCTCTACTGAAACGGTGTTGCGCAGCGATACGTCGTCGGCAACCAGAACCATCTCGGTCGGGATGCCCTCCGACGTGGCGATCTCGGCCGCAAGCCCGAAATTGAGCCGATCGCCGGTATAGTTCTTCACGATAAGCAGAGCGCCAGCACGGCCTGAAACAGCGCGGATGGCCGCAAGCACCGCATCGACGCTCGGAGAAGTGAATACGTCGCCGACCACAGCCGCCGTCAGCATCCCAGCACCCACATAGCCTGCGTGTGCAGGCTCATGCCCGGCACCACCGCCAGAAATGACGGCGACCTTCCTGTTGAGCTTGCCCGGAAGATCGTTGCGGATGACAACATTCTCGTCACACAAGATGGCAAGCCCCTGCGACATCGCAACCACGCCTTCGAGCATTTCCCGAACGACAAATTTGGGATCGTTTATAAGTTTCTTCATCGTCAATTTCCCGAACTGTTTGGAAATGATTCCTGTGAATGGGCTCACGCAGCGGCTTTGAGAATCCGCCGGACATCCTCTGCATTCAGGTTTTGTCTCTCGCCGAGAGGCAACTGATGCGCCTTTTCCAGATGTTCGATGATGTGCTCCACATCAAAGGCAATATTCGGCAATTCGCTCAGACGTACAGGGCAGCCCATGCGGCTGAAGAATTGCTCCGTGAAAGCGATCGCTTCCATGGCAACTGCACGGTCGTCACTCCCTTCGAGCTTCCACACGTTCCGGCCGAAGCGGGCTAGCATTGCGAGCTTGAGCTCCAGCTGGTCGCGCAACAGATGCGACATGACGAGCGACAGCGTCCGCGCATGATCGATGCCGTAGAGCGCCGTGAGTGAGTGGCCGATCATATGGGTCGACCAATCCTGTTGTGCGCCAGCGCCGATAAGCCCGTTCAACGCCTGATTGGCCGCCCACATGACCGTGTCGCGCACTTCATCCGTCGGCTCATCGATGAGTTTCGGCCCGGCCTCGAACAGGACAGTCAGCAGGGTTTCACTGAAGCCATATTGGATCGGGAGATTGGCCGGCTGCGTCAGATATTGCTCAAGCACATGGGTCACCGCGTCGACGACGCCATTCTCCAACTGCCGCCGGGACAGGGATTTCATTGTCGAGGGATCGAGGACGGCAAATTTCGGACGGGCCTTTTCAATCGCAAAAGGCAGTTTCAGGCCGCGGGTCCGACGCGACATGACGGACACGGGATTGCTTTCGGAGCCGGTTGCCGGCAGCGTCAGAACAGCGCCGTTCGGCAGCGGATCCGGCAAGGCGGCACCTGATACGAGCAGATCCCATGCGTCCCCGGACTTGACGGGAATTATGGCGGCCAGAAACTTCGCAGCGTCGATAACGGAGCCGCCGCCGACGCCGAGAACGAACGTCGCTTTTTCATGCTGCGCGAGCCTCGCGGCCTCAAGGATGGTATCGTACTCAGGGTTGGGCTCGATGCCGCCAAACGGAATGACGTGCCGGTCTCCCAGTGCGCGCATGACCTGATCATAGACTCCGTTTGACTTGATGCTTCCTCCACCGAAAAGGAGCAGGACCCTTTCGTTTCGGCTCAGCAGATGATCGAGATCGGCAATCTTACCCTGGCCGAACACGATCCTCGTGGTGTTTTGCAGGTCAAAGTTTAAGGGCATGGCATCCTCCCGTCGAAGCGTCGGAAACCGTCTGGCGTTTCAGCGGCAGCCGGCTTCCTTCGCTCGCAGCTTTAGACATTCATCCTGTTGCCTGGCGTCACACCGTGAAGGTGATCTCAAGCGGGCCGTAGCCTTCGAAGGCTACGGAAACGGTGTCGCCGGGTTTGGCGAATTTCAATCCAGTATAGGTGCCTGTCGTGATGATCGTTCCCTGAGGCACATAATCAGGACGGTGCTTCGACCGGAAAAACGCCAAAGCCGGCAGTCGGGAGTCGACCGCGGAATGGCCGCCCACGGTCTCCGACAAGACCTCTCCCGAACTGGAAAGCTTGATCGGAAGTTTGGTGAAATCGGTTGCTTTGCTATTGGGCCACGGGTCGCCGTAAACGAGCGCGCCGTTGGACATGAAATCCGCGTTGCGATCCATGGGCGGTGCGTCCGTGTAGCTGACGAACCGCGTATCCACCACTTCTATCGTCGGCACGACGGTCGTCATCTCATCGAACTGCTCGAGCGTCAGCGTTCGGTGAGAGGGCTCCAAGTCGACGTTCAAGCGGTAGGCAATCTCCCCTTCCACGCCCAGCAGCGGAACAGCCGAGGCAGGCAGCTTCGCAGGGTGCGCGAGTAAGCGGGACGCCAGGATTCCGCCCCACATCACGGTCTCAGGATCGGTGCCGGCAACCTTATAGGCGACAATCTTCTCGCCCAGGATCTTTGCCGTTTCATTCTGGATGGCGGCCGCATCGGCAAAGGTGGTTGGCCTCGCATCCGCCGGCAACTCCTTCAGGGATAGGCCTTGAAGACGCGCCTTCGCCAGAAGGTTCGCCGCGTTATGAATGTATTTCTCTTGCATGATATTCCTCCTCAGTAGGCTTTCGTCGATTGCTGTACGAGCAATTTGCGAGCACCCGCAAGAAGAACCTGATTGATCCATGCGAGATTCATGAAGTCTTCGCGGACAGGCTTTCCTGCCTGACGGATGCGCTGGGTCGTCTCCTCAACGATGCGCTTCACCTCGGGATGATTTGGCTCGCCGGGATATCCAAGCGATTGGGCGAGATCGTTGAGACCGAAACTGAAATAATCGACGCCAGGTAGCGCCGCAATGGCTTCTGCTGCTTCGAGCCCTTCGGTGCTCTCGATCATGATGCCGACCGAGACATTTTCATTGCAGGCGGCAAGATGGCCGGGCAGATCGTCGATCTCGGTAAAGAACGGCCGGCCACCACCGAACGAGCGGCTGCCCTGCGGCGAAAAATAGACCGCGTCAAGCGCTTCCTTGGCATCGGCCACCGAGTCTACATGCGGAATAATGATGCCGCGTACGCCTCGATCGAGGAACCGCGTGATGGTTGCCGCAGACCGATCTGGAACGCGGGCAATTGGAACCATGTCATATCGTTCGGCTGCGATGCACGCCGTCTCAAGGTCCCTCGTATCGAAGGAGCCATGTTCGCCGTCCAGATAGACGAAATCGAGATCCAGCAAGGAGAGAACCTCGATGATGGTCGGTGCAGGGAAGGTAAGATGAATGCCCCGAATATTTTCCCGCGTTGCGGCCGCCTGTTTGACGATATTGCGGCTTTGCTTCGTTGCGATCTTATCCATTGCGGTGCCCTTTGATTGAAGGAATTTCCATATTATTTCGTAGCGGTCAGGAGGCGGATCGGCGCTCCGTCCAGAAAGGCGAGAACATTTTCGATCGACTGCTTGTAGAAGACGTCGAAATTTTCGCGCACGCAGTAGCCGAGATGCGGCGACAGAACGGTGTTCTTGGAGCTGCGCAAAGGATGATCGGCCGCCAGGGGCTCCTGGTTGTAGACATCAAGAGCGGCAACGACCTTGTCTGCCGCAAGCGCGGCCAGTAGCGACGGCTCGTCGATGAGGGGGCCACGCGATGTGTTGACCACCACGACGCCTGGTTTCATCAGCGAGAACTCACGCGCTCCGATGATGCCGATCGTCTGCGGCGCAAGGACCATATGGATGCTGATGAAGTCGGCGCGCGCGACAAGCTCGTCCTTTGTCGCATAAGCCACTCCGGCGGCTTCAGCGCGCTCTGCCGTCAGGTTCGGGCTCCAGGCCAGCACGTTCATCCCGAGCGCTTTCGCATAGGATGCAACGAGGGCTCCAAGCCGTCCAAGCCCGATCAGGCCAAGCGTTTTTCCACGCAGAACAAAGCCCGGAGCCACGCCGCTCTGGAAGCCTCCCGCCCGGATCGCCGCGTCACCTGCCGGTACGCGACGCGCAGCCGAAAGCATCAAGCAAAGCGCCAGCTCCGCCGTTGCCTCACCGCCCTCGCCTGCTTCGGTGCGCGTCACGGTGATGCCCCGCTCGGCCATGGCATTCAAATCCACCGAGAGGTTGCGCATGCCCGTCACGCTCAGCATCCGAAGCTTCGGCAATCTCGCGATCAGGCTTGCCGGAAAGGGTGTCCGCTCGCGCATCGTCATCACGATGTCGAAATCCTGCAAACGCCTGACGACGGCATCCTCCCCTGAGAGGGAATCTTCGAAGAAGCTCACATCCGCGCGGGCAGACAAGGGCTTCCAATCCGCACTGGTACGGGCGACGCCCTGCCAGTCATCGATCACTGCGACTTTCGTCATTCCATTTCTCCTGCTGAAACCCTTTGCATCAGCCCAGTTCCTTGACAGCCAGATCGATAATATCCTTGCCGATGGAAGCCTCGAACTGCTGGTAGACAGGCTGGGTCGCCTTTACGAACAGCGCGCGATTTTCCGGGGTGATATCGTTGATCTGCATGAGGGTTTTGAGTTTCTCGGCGGCCGCGGCTGTTGTCTGCGGCTGAGCCTGCCATTCCCAATCCATCGACTTCTTCATCGCGGCCTGCAGAATGCCCTGCTCTTCTTTCCCGAAGCCGTCCCACAGTCCCTTGTTCATCGATACGACGAAGAAATCGGTGACATGGCTTGTGAGGGAGACGTATTTGCTCACCTCGTAGAGCTTGACATCGATCAGGTCAGGAATGGGATATTCCAGTCCATCAACGACCTTCTGCTGCATGGCAAGGTAGATTTCAGCGGAATCGAGCGCGACGGGATTGGCACCCATGGCGCGGAAGGCCTGGAGGTACACCTGGCTTGAGATAACCCGAAACTTCAGGCCGGCAACATCGGCGGGCGTATTGATCGGGTGCACGTTGTTGACCATATGGCGCGCGCCCATCAGCCACGAGCCAAGGATCTTGAACCCGGCCGCTTCCGACAGTTCCTCCATCTTCGCGCCGAAGGCGCCGTCGAACGATGATCTCAATTTGTCCGGGGAGGAGATAAGGAACGGCAAGGTGAACACATCCATCTGCCGGATGAAATTGGAATACCAGGCGGGCGTGGCATTGCTCATCGACAGGGTGCCGAGCTGCACGGCCGTCAGCATTTCCTTGATGCTACCCAGCTGAGAGTTCGGGAATGTCTCTATCTTGATCTTGTTCGATGAAAGCGTCGCGACCTCCTCCGCGAACATCATCATCGCCTTGTGGTAGTTCGAACTGGTGGGCTGCGGATTGCCGAAGCGCAGGGTGCGAGCCCGCTGCGCAAGGGCAGGCGTCGCCAGGCCCGTGACCGCGACAGTGGCCGCAGCACCGGCCGCCGCCGAAAGCTTGAGGAATTCACGACGGCTGCGGGTTGCTGTGCCGAGGTCGATGCTGGATTTTTTCATTATACCCTCCCGGTATGATTAAGCTTAGGCGTTTCAATGAGATGCTGCATTTCAGTGCATGCCGAATACCGTCGGCAGCCATGTGGTGATCTGCGGAAAGAGGATGACGACCACGACGCCCAGGATGAGGAAGGCGTTGTAGTACATGCTCGAACGCATCGTCGCATTGATGGGGGCTTCACCGACCGTGCAGGCGATGTAGAAGCCGATACCGATCGGCGGCATCATTACGCCGATGCCCGTGGCCATGATGATGAGGATTCCAAACTGAAGCGGATCAATGCCCAGCTTGACGGCAAGCGGCAGAAGGATCGGCGCCGATATCAGAATGGCCGGAAAACCTTCAAGCACGAAGCCGATCACGATGAGAGCCGCGACGCTGACGAAGAGAAAGACCGTTGGGCTTACCGTCTGACTGAACACGCTGACCATCGTCGCGCCGAGACCATCCACCACGATTGCTTGGACCATCAAATTGGCCATGCCCACCATCAGCAGCACCATACCCGCGACAAGCGCTCCTTCCCGCAGCGCACGCCAGCAAGAAGCGAGCCCTACGCTCCGGTAGAAGAAGAGTGCTGCGACAAAGCCATATACGACAGCGAAGGAAGAGGACTCCGTCGGCGACGCGATACCACCGACAAGGCCACCAATGACGATAACGGGCACACCCAGTGCAGGCAGAGCCGGTGGCAGGCTGAACAACGCCCTTTTCAAATTGAACGGAGCACCCTTGGGCCATTCTCTTTTCCGGCCGCGAAGGACTATCGCGAGAATCAAGGCGATTGCCAGGATCGCCGCCGGCAGAAAGCCCGCAACGAAAAGTGCGCCGACCGAAAGACTGGTCACCGAGCCCAGTATCAGCATTGCAACGGACGGTGGGATGGTTTCAGCCATGGCAGCAGACGCGGCAAGCACAGCCACGAATTCCGTCGATGGATAGTTGCGCTCCCGCATCGGGGCCCTCATGACCGATCCAACGGTAGCGATATCGGCGGCCTTGGAGCCGCTGACGCCCGAAAAGACATATGTTGCGAGAACTTCGGCGATCAGCAGGCCACCCTTCCAATGCCCCACCCATTCCTGGACCATATCGATCAGCTTGCGGGCCATGCCCGTTACATCCATGAGCGCCCCGGCGGCCATGAAGAACGGGATTGCCAAAAGGACGAAGCTGCTGATGCCATACTGATAGGCGGCCGGAATCCCGACCAGCGGCGCATCGCCTGTCATGACGAAGTACAATGCACCACCGGAGGCCAGGATAAACGGGATCGGCGTGCCAGTGACGAAGGCGAAGGCCAGGAAGCCGAGGATGGGCAGGAACGGATCCAGCTCCAGCGCCCCCGAATAATAGCCGCTGCGAAGAAGCATCACCAAAGCGCCGAGCACAGCCATGATGGCAAACGCGATGGCCAGCCCAGTCCACGAAACGTCCGACAGCTTCTCGATCGTATAGATGATCGTCAGCACGAGGCCGACGCCTAGCCATATGGCGACAACCCCGAGCGACATTTGCAGAACCGGCAGAACCTGCTTGACCTGCGCGGCAAAGAAGTCGGGGAAGACGGACAGGGAAAGAAGGCAAAGCGCAATGACGATCAGAAAGCCGCAACTTCTCAGGATGTCGCGCCGAAGCCCGGTCGCCTGATCAATGATGGCCATATAGGCCATTCCGGATGCCCGCCGCATAAAGGCCGGCGCTCCGAGAAAGGTGATGATGGAAAGGAGAAGCGTGGACACATCGGCAGCCCAGGGCAAATCCTGACCGAGAATGTACCGAAGCATCGTATTGGAGAAGGTCACGACGATATTGATGATCAGCGCGACGACGACGAAAACTTCGACCGAAAGCGCCAGAGCATCGAACTGGCGGCGGAAGGAGTGCTGAGGTACGTCTAGTCCCGAGGTTTCAAGGACGGGTTCGATGACGCTGTCTTCATCGTGAGCGGCAAATCCGTTCATCGTCATGACGACACCTCCGGAGTATGCTCAAGAAGGAAATCACGGGCGCGTTCGATGGCGGCATCCCGGTATTTCGGCCCTTTCCACGGCGCCAGCACCTCCGCTTTCGTGAGACGGGCGATATCGGCTGAGACGGATACCGGGTGCATCGTGTCGTCGCCGGGCATGAGCAGCGTGGGCACGGTGGAGGTTGCTGCATATTCCCGGGTCACGCTGAAGATGAAATCGGTGGCGAACATGCGTTCACCCGCCGCCTTCAAGAGCGCTGGATCGACATCGGACCGACCTGCAACCGTCGACTCCCAGTGGGCGACCTCGCCGTCGACGGCAGCACGGTTGGTGTCGCTGAGCCCGATCGGGTTTTGCAGAATCTGAGCCGAGACTGTCCCCGGTGCCGCCTGCTCCAGAGCCAGCGCAAAGGAGACGCCGATGCAGCCTCCCATCACATGGCATCGCGTAATGCCGAGATGCTTGAGCAGTGCAAGATGATCCGCGGTGTAGGAGGACCAGCTGTAGTCCGGACCGATGCTGGCGCGAGAACTCCCGGCATTGCGGACATCGAAGCTAATAACGCGGAAATGCGGCGTGAAGACCGGAATGGGATCGCGCCAGTCCTGATCGACGCCGGGACGCGAAGGATTGGTGCGCCAGCGCTCTATCCGCGATCCCAGGAAACCCGGCGCGAACAGAAGCACCGGATATCCTTCACCGCTTTCCTCATAGAAAATCTCGCCGTCGTTTACCGAAAGTACCGGCATCGCTATCCTCCCAGATATGACAGTCATTAAGACGTCGTAAACCTGCATAGCAGCATGGGAGCAAAGAGAAAAATCGATTGTTTTTAGCCATTCCGATTGATAAAACTTATCATGGCTATCACACTCGCTCAGATACGCGCTTTCGAGCGCATCGCTCGCCTCGGCAGTTTTCATGCGGCCGCGCAGCATGTCGGCATTACGCAGCCGAGCATTTCACATCGCATCCAGGATCTCGAAGCAGTCCTCGGCACGGAGCTTTTCACCCGCAATGGCCCGAAGGTCACGCTGACGGCTGATGGCCATGCGTTGCTCGAGTATGCGGACCGGATGCTGGAGACGGCAGACGAGGCGGTGGTCCGCTTCAAGAAACGAAACCCATTGCTTGGCCTCCTGAGACTGGGCGTAAATGAAAGCTTCGCCCATGTTTGCCTCACCGATCTGATGGGTCGGTTGGAGCAGCAATATCCCAAGCTGAAGACATCGGTCACAGTTGGCGACACCGGCATGATAAGCGCGCTGCTGAACGACCATCAGCTCGATATCGCTGTCATCTCCGAACCCGGCGTGGCAAGCCATATTCAGCGGGTGCCGATCGGACGAAACGAGCTGGCGTGGATTGCGAGCAGCAAGCTCAAATTGCCGCCGGGTATTTTGACGCCCGCCGATCTGGCGCAGAACCACCTCATCGTCAGCCCGCAGACGGCACGCCTGCACACCACGATGACAAACTGGTTTTCGCTTGGCGGCAGTGCCCCTAGCCGCGTCAGCACCTGCAATAGCCTCTCGGTGACGCTTCTCATGATCAAGAGCGGCTTTGCGATTGGTCTTGTTCCTGCGCGCCTGGTCGCGGAGGAGCTTGCGCGAGGGGAATTGATAACAGTCCCGGTGAGCGTTCCCGTCGAGGCGCACCGCGTTTTTCTTTGCTATCAGATCGTGGAATTCGGGCCTGACCTGGAAGCGATCGTAAGTTTGACCAAGGAACTGATCTCCCATCATCAGTTGTTCAAATGACCGAAGGGAAATTGGCGCCACGCGCCCAAGGAGCGCGTGGCGCTTTCAGCCGATAGGCAGGGGCTTACAGGTAGGCTTGGCGCGAGCCTGTCGATGACGCCGTTTCGATCGACTCGATCATCTTGTGTCGGACAAGGGCATCGGAGAACCTCGGTACATGGGACGTTCCGTTGACGATATCCTTGTGCATTAGCGTATAGGCATGGGCGAGCGTATAGAACATATCGGTCGGAGCACAGGTATGAACCAGTTTATAGGCCTCCGGCACCACCATGTCAGCCAGTTTGCCTCCCTTGCCAGGACCGTGCTGAATTCGGAAGTCACTATATTGCAATCGGCCCTGGTTGCTGGTGATCACCAGATCTCCCTCTGTGCCATTGATCTCCCAGAGAAAATTGGCGACGGAAGATGATCCGGAGCGATAGTGAACCGAGGCGACGGCTCCATTCTGCAAAATGCCGCTGACCGCGATCTGATCGTCGATCGTTTTCGGCACCATTTCGCCCGTATCCGTTCGCTTCACCATCGGGAAACGCGTTGCCAGGGTGGCGGATATTTCGGAAAATTCCCCCAGGCACCAGCATAGACCATCAATGGTGTGACCGAACTGAACCGTCAGCATCGACACCCCGTTTTTACGATCGAGACCATAGACGAGGCGTGGATCGATCGTAGCCCCCCAGGCGCCAGCCGACCCCACCAGTGTGGTCGAAACCACGTCGCCGATGTGACCTGCTTTCACAAGATCGCGGATATAGCGTAGTGCCGGAGAAGCGCGGCCTTGCAGCCCGACGAAGCCGGTGACGTCAGCGTCCCGCGACAACGCAGCCATGGCTTCGGCATCCTGCCTGCCATTGCCGAGTGGCCATTCACAATAAACGGGCTTCCCCGCATCGAGGGCGGCCGTAACCAAATCCCGGTGATGCGGAACCTTCACCGCAACGACCACGACATCCACATCGGGATGCTTCGCCAGTTGCACCGGATTGTCGAAAAAGGCCGGTACATCAAATGTCTTTGCAGCCTTCGCAGCCGAGTCGATATTCGACGTGGAGAGCGCCGCAATCTCGTAACCGGTTATAGCCTTCAGTGCCGGAACATGCGCTCTCGCAGCCCAGGATTCAGCGGAGCTCAAACCGATAATGCCGAGCCGGATTGTTCTATCTACCATTTTTCCCTCTTCACACGCAGTTGCTGCTCAGTCGAGGCGGGGTCACCATTCCCCGATGTGCTCGTCGGATTGGGACGGTGGCTTCGATAGGAGGCTGAGCTGGATAGCCGCATTCGCGCGTATAAAATTCTGCCTATAGGCCAGACTGTATCGAAGACTTGGGCCGCAGAAAAATCGATTATTTTGCCCCATTGCGATAGATAAATCTCATCATTCTGCAACGATTGAGATGGCTCCCGGCAGCAAAACTGCAGCTTTGCTCACTGTGACAGTAACAGATGTCAGTGCCGCGATCACCTCTTTACAACTAACATGTTAGCGTGTTACGCCTTCAGTGAACCGCGGGGAGGATTTTAATTGACGAAGAAATTTGGGCTCTCAGTCGCTCTTGCGACGCCATTTGATTCGACTGGCGCGATCGCAGTCGACGCGATGATCGAACAGGCAAAGCGTAGCCTCTCGGCAGGCTGCGCCAGCGTAACGCTTTTCGGAACGACCGGTGAAGGTTCTTCTATCGGAACGCATGAGCGTGAGCTTGTCCTGTCGGCATTTCTAGATGCCGGAATCGCGGCCAACCAGATCGTAGTCGGCGTTCTGGTCGATGCTGCAGAGGATGCGGCCGCGCAGGCGGGATATGCGCTTGCCAAGGGTGTTCGTAATATCCTGCTTGCGCCCCCTTCCTATTTCAAGAATGTCAGCGACAACGGCCTTTTCGATTGGTTCGGCGCGGTATTTTCGAAGCTCGGCGACACCGCCCGCGATGTCATCGTCTACAACATTCCGTCGGTGACGATGGTGGCGCTCTCGGTCCCGCTGATCGGCCGGCTTCGCAAGGCTTTTCCGGCTGTGGTCGGCGTCAAGGATTCCTCGGGCGACTGGCCGTACACCGAATCTCTGCTGAAAGCGCATGGGGATCTGATCATCCTGATCGGTGACGAGCGGCATCTGGCCAAGGGCGTGCAGCTCGGGGGCCAGGGCGCGATCTCGGGCATGGCAAATTTCCTGCCGCGCGAAGTCAAGGCCATGGCCGAGCACGGATATGAGGATAGCCGCATTGCGGACTTCGTGGTCGAACTCCTGAAGCATCCGGTCACACCGGCGGTAAAAGTCATGGTGGCAAGATCGACCGGCGATCAGATGTGGCTTGCGGTTCGTCCTCCGCTCGTTTCAATATCCGGCGAAGGGCAAAAGCAGCTGGCCGACGCTTTCGAGTCGCTATTCCGGTCGAAGGCGGCGTGAGATTTGGCTGTGCGCGAAGGAGACGCAATGGAGGAAACCGGGGAACAGACGACGCTGAGGGAGAAGGCTTACGAGAGCTTTACCCGCCACCTGCTGGCGCGCGATGTCCGTCCCGGTCAATTCATTTCACAGCGCCGCCTTGTCGAATTGACGGGGCTGACGCTCGGCGCGATCCGTGAGCTCATCCCCCGCCTTGAGGCTGAGGGGCTGATCAAAACGGTCCCGCAACGCGGGCTTCAAATCGCGCATATCGATCTCAACCTCATTCGTGAGGCCTTCCAGTTCCGCGTCGTCCTGGAAAAGGAAGCGGTCGCCGTTTTCACCCGGAAGGCGTCCGACGACGACATCGCGCGGCTCATGAAGCAGCATCGCGATATTGTCGACGCCATCGACAATGGAGACGGCTCCCACGAGCTTGAACTCCACGCACAGTCGGTCGATTGGGGCATGCATGACGCCTTTATCGATGCGCTCGGCAATACGATCATTTCGAATGCCTATCGCGTCAATTCGATCAAGATGCGCCTGATCAGCCAGGAACGCTTTCGTATCGACGGACGCGTCGGGCCGGTCATGGGAGAACATTTGAAGGTTCTGCAGGCGATCGAACGGCGATCTGCGGAGGACGCCGTCAACAATCTGGTGGCCCATATCCATCACGCAAGGGATCGGGCGCTAGCGATATAGAAGACAACAGCTCGGAGTAAGGAGAATTCCGAGCGCCAAGGAGGAAAAATAACATGCCGACATCATTCATGAATCCGACACGCCGCGGCTTTCTCGCCGGCACGGCCGCCGTCGGCGCTGCAGGTCTTCTGGGCGTTCGCCCGGCATCGGCTGCGGTGGATTGGAAGCGCTTTTCCGGCACGACGCTGGAAGTGAACCTGATCAAGAGCCCGCGCAGCGAGACCATTCTCAAATATCTGAGCGAATTCGAGGCGCTGACTGGCATCAAGGTCAATGCCGAGGCAACGCCGGAGCAGCAGCAGCGCCAGAAGACGACGATCGAGCTCAGCTCCGGAAAGCCGAGCTTCGACGTCGTTCACCTGAGCTACCACGTCCAGAAGCGTCAGTTCGAAAAGGGCGGTTGGCTTGCCGACATCAGCGGCTTCATGAAGGATCCGTCGCTGACCGATCCGTCACTGACGGAAAGCGATTTCGCCGAAGCCGGCCTGAAATTCGCCAAGGATTCCAATGGCGTCATGCGGTCCTTCCCCTTCTCGGTGGACTACTGGATCATCTACTGGAACAAGAACCTCTTCGAGAAGAAGGGCCTGAAATATCCGGAAACCTTCGACGATATGGTCAAGGCCGCCGAAGCCCTGACCGACAAGTCCACCAACACCTACGGCTTCGTCGCCCGCGGCCTGAAGAACGCCAACACGCCCGTGTGGACCACCTTCATGCTCGGCTACGGCGCAACCCCGCTCGGAGCCGACGGCAAGCTGCAGACGACCTCGCAGGGCGCGCTCGACGCCGCCAATCTCTACCAGCGCCTGATGACGAAGTCGGCGCCTCCCGGCGTTTCCGGCTTCAACTGGGCTGAATCGCAATCGGCTTTCCTGCAGGGCAAGATCGGCATGTGGCTGGATGGCGTCGGCTTTGCACCGCCGATCGAAGACCCGGAAAAGTCCCGCGTCGTCGGACAGGTCGGCTACGGCATCATGCCGAAGGGACCGAACGCGCAGGCGGCAGCCACGACCGGCGACGGCATTGGCGTAACGGCCGCCAGCCAGAAGAAGGAAGCTGCCTATCTCTTCTGCCAGTGGGTGATTTCGCACGACATGGGCGCACGCCTGCTGCAGGCTGGCGCCGGCGTTCCGTTCCGCCAGTCCGTGCTTGAGGATCAGGCCGTCCGCAAGGGCGTCAAGATGCCGAGCGCTTGGGTGGATGCCGTTGTCGGCTCCGGCAAGGTCTCGCAGCTCGCCCTGCCCGTCATCATCCCGGTCACCGAGTTCCGCGACATCTACGGCGTGGCGCTAACCAACATGATCGGCGGCAGCGATCCCGCAAGCGAACTCAAGACCGCCACGGCGCAATTCGAGCCCGTTCTTGCACGAAGCGAGCAGGGTTGATGGCCTCCGTGAGCATCGAAAATACGGCAGCCGAGAAGGCGACGGGCAACAGGAGCAAGCCGAACAGGCTTGCTCCGAACTACTGGCCGTTCGTCATCCCGGCACTGATCGTCATTGCCGCCGTCATCGTCTTTCCCTGGGCGTTCACGCTCTGGATGAGCGTCAACCGCTGGACGCTCGGTCAATCGCAAAGCTTTGTCGGCTTTGACAATTACCTTCGTCTGGCGACGGATACCCGTTTCTGGGAAGCGCTTTGGCACACGGTGACCTACACCTTCCTGTCGGTGGTGGCGCCGCTCTTCTTCGGCACATTGGCAGCCCTGATTTTCGATGCGAACTTTCCGCTGCGGGGTTTTCTTCGCGGCGTCTTCGTCATGCCGATGATGGCAACGCCTGTTGCGGTCGCGCTGGTCTGGACCATGATGTTCCACCCGCAGCTCGGCGTGCTCAACTATCTTCTGTCGCTAGTCGGTATCGGTCCTCAAGAGTGGATCTACAACCAGTTCAGCGTCATTCCCTCGCTGGTGCTGGTCGAGACGTGGCAGTGGACGCCGCTGATCATGCTGATCGTTCTCGGCGGGCTCGCCTCCGTACCGCGGGAACCCTATGAAAGTGCCGAGATCGACGGCGCCAACGCCTGGCAGAAATTTCGCTATCTGACCTTGCCGATGATCGCCCCCTTCCTGATGATTGCCGTCATCATCCGCAGCATCGATGCCATCAAGAGCTTCGACATCATCTACGCCATGACCCAGGGTGGGCCGGGAACGGCCTCGGAAACGATCAACATCTATCTCTATAACACCGCCTTCTCCTATTACGACATCGGCTACGGCTCGGCCATGGCGGTGGTGTTCTTCATCGTCGTCGTCGCGCTGTCCTTCGTGCTTCTCATGGTGCGGCAACGCACCCGATGGACGGATGTGGAGGGGAAATGATCATGAAACAGAAGACACTCAATCGCATCGGCCTGTTCTTCGTGGCACTGGTCATGGTTTCGCCGGTCATCCTCTTCTTCCTCTGGATGATCTCGCTGTCGCTGAAATATGAGATCGACAATGGCGCCTATCCGCCGATCTTCATTCCGGATCGCTTCGCCTGGACGAACTATGTGAAGGTGTTCGAGGAGAACAATTTCTTCCTCTATTTCTGGAATTCCATTCTTGTCACGGGTGCCGCTACCCTGCTTGCTCTCGTCATCGGCGTGCCTGCCGGCTATGGCATTGCGCGGCTGAAGGCTGAGCGATCGGCTATCGTCATCATGATCGCGCGCATGACGCCCGGCCTTTCTTTCCTCATCCCGCTGTTCCTGCTGTTCCAATGGCTGAACCTGCTCGGCACGCTCTGGCCGCAGATCATCATCCATCTCGTGGTGACGGTTCCGATCGTCGTCTGGATCATGATCGGCTATTTCGAGACGACGCCGATGGAATTGGAGGAAGCCGCCAGCATTGACGGCGCCACACCCTGGCAAGTGTTTCGTCTCGTCGCCCTGCCGATCGCAAGGCCCGGCATCGTCGTCGCCTTCATTCTCTCGGTGATCTTCTCCTGGAACAACTTCGTCTTCGGCATCGTGCTCGCCAGCCGTGAGACCAGAACCCTGCCGGTCGCGGTCTACAACATGCTCTCCTTCGAGCAGGTGAGCTGGGGGCCGCTTGCGGCCGCAGCGTTGATCGTGACGCTGCCTGTTCTTGTGCTGACGATGTTCGCACAGAAGCAGATCGTTGCCGGACTGACCGCAGGCGCCGTCAAGGGCGGATGACCGCCTTCTCTTTCAAGATTTCAGACAGGAAGCAACAATGGCACCCGTCAACATTCAAAACGTCCAGAAGCGCTTCGGCGCAGTCAAGGTCATCCACGATATCAGCGTCGACATCGGCGACGGCGAATTCGTCGTTCTCGTCGGCCCCTCCGGCTGCGGCAAGTCCACTCTGCTGCGCATGATCGCGGGTCTCGAAGAGGTCAGCGACGGCCAGATCCGCATCGGCAGCCGTGAAGTCAGCAACCTGCCGGCCCGCGACCGCGACATCGCCATGGTCTTCCAGAACTATGGGCTCTATCCGCATATGACTGTTGCCGACAACATGGGCTTTGCCCTGAAGCTGAGAAAGGCCGATGCCAGCGAGACTGCCGGCCGCGTCCAAAAGGCTGCCGCCATTCTCGGCCTTGAAAAGCTGCTCGACCGCTATCCGCGCCAGCTATCGGGCGGTCAGCGTCAGCGCGTGGCGATGGGCCGCGCGCTGGTGCGCGATCCCAAGGTCTTTCTTTTCGACGAACCGCTGTCGAACCTCGATGCGAAACTCCGCGTGCAGATGCGCGGCGAAATCAAGGCCATGCATCAGCGCGTCGGCACCACAACGATCTATGTCACCCACGACCAGGTCGAGGCCATGACCATGGCGGACAAAATCGTCGTGCTGCATGACGGCTTGATCGAACAGGTGGGCGCTCCGCTCGATCTCTACGACCGGCCGGCCAATCTCTTCGTGGCCGGCTTTATCGGCTCGCCTTCGATGAACTTCATCGATGGCAGGATCGAGGAAGGCTCGTTCCGCAGCGACAAGGGCCTTATCCTGCCGTTGCCGCAGGGCTTGGATCTCCAGCATCTGGGCGGCAAGCCAATCGTCTACGGCATCCGTCCGGAGCACATCCGCGCGGCGGAGGGCGGCATAGAGGGTAAAGCCGCGATGGTCGAGGGCACCGGATCGGAAATCTTCGTGAAGATCGATTGCGGCGGCGAGCAGATCTCCTGCCTTTTCCGCGAGCGGCTCCAGATCCGCTTCGGTGACATGCTCGGATTTGCGATCGATCCAGCCTCCGTGCATCTCTTCGACAAAGCGACGGGCAGGCGTCTTTGAACTCCGGCGCTGGTTTCGACTTGAAGGTGCCTCCACGTCACGTCCTCTGCGTAGGCGCCGCCGTCCTCGATACGCTGTTTCGTGTGCGCTCGATGCCTTCAGGCCAGGGCAAGGTTTTGCCCTACGACATGTTGCAGGTCGCCGAGGGCATGGCATCGAGCGCTGCCTATGCAGTTGCCCGTCTCGGCGGCAGGGCCAGCCTATGGGGCGCCGTCGGCGACGACGAAACCGGTGCACGAATTATCGCCGAACTCAGCCGCGATGGGATCGACACGACAGGCGTGGTGAAGGTCGAGGGCGCCAGATCGGCGGTTTCGACCATTCTGATCGACGATCTCGGCGAGCGACTGATCGTGCCGTTCTACGATCCGCTCCTGCATCAGACGACAAGGGCGATCGGCGCAGAAGACGTCGCGGCGTTCGACGCCGTGCTGGTCGATGTCCGCTGGCCGAAGCTTGCACTGGCAACGCTGGTTGCTGCGAGAGAGGCTGGAAAGCCTGCCATTCTCGATGGCGACGTCGCAGCCGATGGCGTCATCGAAATGCTGGCCCCGGCGGCGACCCATATCGTGTTTTCACAGCCGGCTGCCGAACGTCTGGCCGGAACCACCGATCTCATAGCAACCGTTTCCCGCCTGAAGCAGAAATTTGAACAGGCCTTCGTCTGCGTCACTGCCGGAGAACAGGGCTGCTACTGGCTCGATGAAATCGACCGGTCCGTGAAATCCATGCCGGCGATCAAAATCGAGGCTGTCGATACGCTCGCAGCAGGCGATATCTTCCACGGCGCCTTTGCGCTGGCCATAGCGGAGGGACAGCCGACAGCGGATGCGATCCGTTTCTCCTCGGTTGCAGCCGCGCTGAAATGCCAGAGCTTTGGCGGAAGGATGGGCGCGCCGACCGCCGCGGAAGTCCAGGGCGCGCTCCGTCTCAACGCCGAGGTACTGGTCAACCGGACCGCAGGCTAATCTGGCGGCCTAACCAGACCAACCGTCTGAGCGCCATTGCTCGGCCCGCTCATCGATGTCGATGCTTCCCTTCTCGCTCAGAATCCTGATCGCGGCGTCATGCAGGGGCTGAGTGGCAGCCTGCACCGTCAGAAGGAAGCCTCCGCGCCGAAGTCCTTCGGCATAGAGATTGCGTTGCTCCCTTGTGAAGAAGAAGTTCGCGATCGCGTCCATGAAGCCGACATGATCGATGGGCTCTTCTTCCTGCCGCTGGCCCGGCGTCAGGATCACGGCATCCTTTGGAATTCCCGCAGCGATCAATTCGTCGACGGCCTGCTCCGCATCGCCTTCGCTGTCAAACATCGCGCTGATCGTTTGACCTACATCGCCAAATGTTCCGACCATCTCTTGGTCCTCCATACTTGTTCAATTTTGAACAACCATCGAAGAAGCTCACAGTTCCAAGTCAGGCCTCGTCGTCGCGCTGGCGGATATCTTGGATGCGCATCTGTATCTTTCCGGCGAGTGTTGCGGACACCACTGGGATTTTCTTGAGATCACCTGCCCGACTATTCGAAATCTACTACGGCCGTTCAAAGCCGCTTTTCAAAGAAAGTGTCCGGATAAGGATCATCGTTGAAGCGGTCGATTTCCGTCCATCCGGTGCTGCGGTAGAGCCGCTGCGCTTCCGGCAACGCCTTGTTCGTATCGAGGCGAAGAACCTTGATCGAAAGTTTGCGGGCGATATCCTCGACCGTGTTCATGAGCCGTCGTGAAAGCCCAAGGCCCCTAGCAGACGGCGCGACCCATAGCCGCTTGATTTCGGCAACATCGTCCCCCGTACCCTTCAAGCCGACACAGCCGATCGGCAAGCCCTCGGATATTGCGACCAGGAAGGCGCCGCGCGGGCGGATCATATCCTCTGCCTCGGGATCGCGAGAAAGCGATACGTCGAAACCTTTTTCGAAACGGCGTCCAAGTTCCGCATAATATTCACCGAGGCAATATTTTGCAGCATCCTGCCTGGGATCCATCTCATCGATCACGATATGACTGCGCCCGAGTGCGGAGGCGACGAGATCCATGGCGCGCAAAAGTTCTTCCGGATGAGAATGGCGAGCCAGAAATGTCTCCGCCTGAGCATCTGAGAGCGCTTCGTAAGCCTCGAATTCGGAACGGCCGGTTTCGGTCAGCCTTGAAACGCGCCGGCGGGCGTCATCGGGATTCGGCACTGTTTCGATAAGGCCTTCATCTTCGAGGCTGCGCAGCAAACGGCTCATCAGCCCCGAGTCCAGCCCGAGATGATCCCGGATTGCCGCAACATCCGACTGGCCGTGCCCAATCGCGTTAAGCACCCGCGCCGCACCCAGCGGGCGTCCGCGACCGAGAAAGGATGTGTCGAGTGCGCCAACCTCTGAGGTGACGACACGATTGAAGCGACGAACGCGTGCAATAGGATTATATGACATAATATCTGACTTAAGTCAGACAAATTGTCGTGTCAAGATATCTCGGCTTGCCGGGAGACTCTCGTAGAAAGTATCAAACGCTGTTTCTGTGCAAATGAACAAGGTAAATACCGCTCGTGGATATCGACCCGCTAACCGACACCGAAAAGCAGACGCACGAACTTGCGGAGATTCTTGCGCCTCATCTTTCGGTGGTTTTCTGCGGATTGAATCCGGCCCTTACTGCGGCTCTGGACGGCCACAACTTCTCCAACCCAAACAATCGCTTTTGGCGCGTGTTGCATCTGGCCGGATTTACGCCCCGCCTGTTGCGCGCAGAGGAAGAATGGGAACTCCTGAAATATGGCTGTGGCATCACAGCTGCGGTCTCTCGTCCGACGAAGAGTGCCGGCGAGCTTAACAAGCGCGATTACCTGAACGCAGCGCCTGCACTCGAAGAGAAGATCAGAAAATACATGCCGACGAATTTCGCCTTTCTGGGGAAAGCGGCATATGCGGCTATCAGCCGCCGGACGCATATCGAGTGGGGCAGGCAACCGGAAGATTTCGGCGGCGCTTCAATCTGGGTGGTTCCGAATCCGAGCGGGCTCAACAGGGCCTTCACCCTCGCCAGCCTGACCGAATACTATCGCGAGCTGAAACTCGCGATCCACCCATTGGATACCCCCTAATCTTCGAGTGGAGGTCTGCCCGCCGGAGCTCCAACAACGGATTAAACAGATCGCTTTTTAGTTGGGCGAAGCATCATGTCCGCCCGGCGCTTTGTGACCCAGGCGGGCGACCACTTCGGTGCGGTTTTGCACCTGCAGTTTGCGCATGATGTGCTGCAGATGCATCTTCACAGTGTGCCCCGACAAATTGAGTTTGCCTGCAATCACCTTATTTGAGCAACCGGACTGCAATTCCGCCAAAACATCCGCTTCCCGAGGCGTAAAATCCGCGAACGCCAAGTAATGTGTTCGATCATCCAAGCTTTTCTCAGGTTCACTTCGCGGCTGAGCATGTTCGCTTGAGCCGTTCGTAACAGCGCCCAATAGCTGCGGACAGAATGTTCCTCCCGCAAGAACGAGGCGAAGGCCGGCAAGGGCAATATCGATGGGAAGAGAGGGCGAGAATAAACCCCGAATGCCCATCTTCAGCGCCTGACGTGCGATGATCACATCATCCGTTCCTGAGAGCAACGTGATAGGTGCCTCAGGAAAACGTGCACTAATAGCCGCAAGATCATCGCGCAGACTAGTGCTCTCTACACTTCTACCGGCCAGATCCAATGCAATTAAACGCACCTCGCATCCGAGAGCTCTATCGAGACTCTCAGTCGAGATCATATCGATAAAATTCCAGCCGGCGAGTTCGCGCTCTAGGAGCTTCACGACGGTAGTGCGCGCCAGTGTAGAATGCTCGATAACGATCACAGTTGGTGCATTGCGCCCTATCCGGCGCTTCGTTCCAGAACTGATGGACACTTGCGTGCTCCCCAGAGTATTTGCAACCCAACGGCTATACATACTATTCCTGTTCTCGCTTCATGTCATGATAAAAAATGAGTGTATTCTCAATATCAATATTGGGAGATCATGCGATAATTCTTATAGTCTATAAGAACTCGGCGAGAGATAGCTGGAGCCTAGACAGCACATTCGGACGCTTACTACGTGCAGTCCCGGAATCGACTTACCACTGCAGGCGTCCCAATCCTGGCCGAGTTCCCATACGGCAAGCACCTCAACAAAGCTTCCAAAGGCGCTGAAAAGTAACCCGATCTGTGACCAAGCGATTGGAGTGAGAACCGCCGGTTACGGCGTGCTGTCGACAGGGTCGGCGTCGTCTCCATGTCCTCGTCCGAGGCAATCGGAGGGCCAGACGGCAAAGACGGCTGACTCGAAAGCCAATAAAGCCACAAAATCCCTCATTACCCGTTATGATTACACACAAACTAAGATCCAGCGGCGGGTGAGATCAGCCGGGATTTTTTCTAAGTCGTGCGGCGCTGTGCACATCACGAGATACCGGCCAAGCGCGGTGTCTCTGGTAATCGAAACGTTGTGATTTGTGGAATTGCTTGAGGCCCCGACAGCGTGTCCGGTCTGCACACCTTGCCGGCGCACGGAGGCCACCGCCCGATGATCTATCGATCCGACATGCGGCTTGGAAAACCGCCACTGAGAATGGCTTCGCTTTGCTGGCCCCTACAGCGGTGCAAATGGGAGCCAATCCGCTAGGTGTGTATGAAGTTGAGGATATCGTCTACGAGAGCCGAATGGGCGTCCGTGATGTTGCCCTCTCCGCCGTGGCCGCCGATACCGGCCAGCTGAAGCGCATGCTGATCGTAGAGAACATGGTCGATCTGTTGGGCGTCGGCCGTCCCGCCGGCAGGAACGGCAATGTTGATCGGATGGAAATACGCGAGATTGACATCCACCATGCTTCCGGTCGCCGATCCCGATCCTCCACCGCCACCCGCATGGTTGCCGGTAAAGATCGTGCCGGATGACATGTTGAAGCCGCCGCCGTCACCGCCAACACCTGCGATCTGTACGGTGCCCTGATCGAAGATTGCATTATTTGTCTGGTGAGCCTCAGCCGAACCGCCTGCGGCGCCCACGGCGATATTGATCGGTGAGAAGATAGCCACACTCACGTCGATCATGCTGCCAATGAAATCTCCATCGCCCCCATGGCCCGCATAATTGTCACCCGTGAATGTGAGCGCTGTACCCGGGTTTGCCGACGCACCATGGGCCGCGACATTATGGTCCCCGCCCGAGCCGCCGACACCGCCAATCTGGGTTGCCCCTTGCAGGAATAGCGCATTGTTCGATTGCTCCGCGTGCGCAGTCGAGCCAGGGCCTGCAGCGACCGCCGTATTCACGGGCGCAAACAGCGCGACTTCCGAACTCACGAGTCCGCCATAAAAAAGGCCATTACCGCCAGTCCCGGCGTGGTTGGCATATTCGTCGCCGCCGATGGCGGTGTTTCCACTTCCGCCGTTCCCGCCTATCCCGGCCATTTCGGTGGGATGCTGATTGATCAGCGCGTCGTTGCCCTGGAAAGCATCCGCACCGGAGTGAGGTCCCGCAATAGCGGCATTGGACGGCATGAAGACGGCCGATGCATTGCTGCTGATCAGGCCGTCGCTTATTCCATCACCACCGCTGCCGGCTGAATTATAGGCGGGACTGGAAGCCACATCCAGGGGAAGCCAGGTCGGAACCAGTGCCAAGTGCCCCGCGGCCGAATTGGAGGCAAGGTTTTGATCGGCGCCCACTTTGGGCAGGTCTTCCAGTAGCGAACGAATTTCCGTCATTGTCGTCTCCATCCCGCGTCCGCGCTCGACCGCGCTTCCACCGAACGCACGGCGGAATGCAGCCCAATTCATTCGGCATTGTGTAACCGAACGCGGAAAAAACGGAGCCTGCAATTCGTCTATAGCTGTTTGGCTAGCTCGATAGCCATTTGGCTGTCACGGCAGCAATCTCACATTGTTCGAGACCAACCGGCGCGCAGTAATCTACCTTGGCGATGCGCGATAACCCTATCGAGATCAACTCTGGCGCGTACAGCACTCGACAAAACGAAGAGACCGAGAACCGCTGGGATCCGCCTCTGGATCGGCGCGCCCTTGCATCTTGCGCGACCGTTCTTGCGAGGGAACAGCGGGAGTTTTCAGCCCCCAACGACATCTTCCTCGACACATGCTGGCGATGGAAAATCCCCATCACAGCGAGGTTAAAAGCCCGGCGATCTGCTTCGGAAAATGGCGGGAGTTCCGGAAGGTGCCAGGCACGATCGCGGCCATGTCATCCCCTGGCAAACCACTAAGGACTAAGCATAAATAACGCTCCATCGCCTTGAAGTATACGTCCAAAGGAACGTCTCCAAATATCTAGATAGTTCGCAGTTGAAAACACGAGCAATATTCACACGCGGTTGTCTTGGCTGGCGGTGACATGCTGGATACCTACGCCGTAGAAGGAAACGCGGACGAAACGAAGTAGAAGGAGTGACATCAATGCCTATCCCACAAGTATCTGACACAATTCATCTCAACCACTCGGATGCGGGTGACGGAAACGCCGGTAACGGCGGCGATGGCTACAACCACGGGGATATTTCTTACAACCCGATTGCGTTTGTCGCCAACACACAAACAGTCGAAGGGGCATATACCGATCTGCACAACGGCGATCACGTTTGGCAGGCGGCAGGCTGGGGCTCTGGCGATGGCGGTGCTGGTGGCGCAAGTCAAGCGCAGAACAATGGCTTCTTCGCAGCCGTTACAAGCGGCGCCGGTGGAGCAGGGGGAGACTCTCACTCCGATGGTGATCAGGGAAGCTTGAGCGGCGGCGACACGGCTGCAGTGGCTGCGGCTACAACCGCGACACAGAACACGCAGTTGATGGCCGATCAGCACGCCACAATTCTCGCCGGCGTCGGCGGCAACGGCGGCAACGGCAACCTGGCCCAGGGCGGCGATATTTCGGCAGCAGTGGTTCACTCAGATCCCGAAACGACGACGGTGAACAACGCTCTCGATCATTTCGTAAACGCCTTCGGCGATATCGATCTCAGCCATCTTGGCTCCTGAATTCGGGCCATGAGGGTCGCTGGTTCCGGCCGACGACCCTCATGTTTTGATGAACTGGTCGGACGCCCCTCCTTGTCAGTATCAAATGCAGCGAGATCTGATAATGACAACGATTTCCATAAAGCCGCCGAATCCACAGACGCAGCTGGTTGTTGCGCTCCGAGCCTGTGCCGGGGCCTTCGGGCTGGTCTTCGTCTATAGCTGCGGGTACAATCTCTTTCTTCTCGCGCCATCCATCTACCTCCTGCAGATCTATGACCGGGTCCTGTCGAGCCGAAGTGCCGACACGCTGTTGATGCTGACGATGATCATCGCCGTCGCTGTGGTGGTCGGGTCGACGCTGGATATCGTGCGCAGGGCCGCTCTTTCGCGCATCGGCAGCTGGCTGGACCACAGGTTGCGGCCCATGGTGCTCACCGCATCGTTCGAATATGCGGCTCGCGCCGATACGGCGGTCGCCACGGACTGCTATAGGGACCTGGCCACGTTGCGTCAGTTTCTGGATTCGCCGGCGAGTTCGTTGCTTTTCGACGTCCCCTGGGCACTGGTATTCCTGTCCCTGCTCTTTCTCGTGCACCCCCTGCTTGGGACGATCGGTCTTGTCAGCGCACTCGCCCTTCTGTTCTTTGCAATCCTGACAGAACTGACGACGCGACGGCCGCTTGCCCACGCCAATATTGCCCTTTCGAAGAGCTATCTGCGATTTGCGACTGCGCTCAAAAACATCCATGTGATCCGTGCGATGGGCATGCAGGATGGCGCAGCACAGATCGTCTATCGCGATGCCGAAGTGGCAAGGCAGGCGCAGGACAGCGCGATGCATCGCACGGAGATCATTCTGGGCTTCTCCAAATCGATCCGCACGCTGACGCAGATCCTCATGATGGGGGCCGCTACATGGCTGGTACTAGCCTATAACAGCAGTCCTGGGATCATTTTCGTCGCGAGCCTACTGCTTGGGCGCGGGCTTGCACCTATCGAAGGCGCAATAGGTGCATGGCGCTCTTTTGCCTTTGCGCGCAACGCCTTCAATCGTCTGAACAGAATGCTGATCGCCGTTTCATCCGAGGACGATGCCCGGATGGTGCAGGTACCGGAGCCCAACGGTCTCGTTCTCGACAATGTCAGCTACACGCTGCCATCCGCTGGTCGCCAGATATTGAGGGGCGTCACCCTGCGGCTTGCCCCCGGTGAATGTGTGGCCGTCATCGGCCCGTCGGGATCTGGAAAATCGACATTGGGTCGCATCATAGCAGGCGTCGCGCAGGCAACGAGCGGATGCGCCCTTCTCGGTGGTGTGGATATCTCTGCTCTTCGCCTTTGCGGGGGGACCAGCCACGTCGGATACCTACCGCAAGACATCGAACTCTTCGGCGGAGCAATCAAGGATGTCATCGGCCGGCTGGACGGAGGAGATCCCAGCAAGGCCATCGACGCCGCAAAGCTCGTCGGATTGCACGAGGCGATCATGCGGCTGCCTCGGGGCTACGACACTGATATCGGAGAGGGTGGAAGCCTGCTCCTTCGCGCCCAGCGCCAACAGCTGGGGCTGGCACGGGCGGCCTATGGAAATCCGTCCCTCGTCGTTCTCGACGATCCGAATTCGAGCCTGGATTATGACGGCGAGCGCATGCTGTTCAACGCAATTGAGCGGATGAAATCCCGACGGATGACCGTCGTTGTCATAACGCACCGGATGGGCATCCTTCCGATCACCAACAAGATTGCCATCATGCGGAACGGAACGGTGGCCGCGTTCGGCGACAGCGAGCGGATCTATGACACCTATCTGCAACCACAATCGCAATCAGGAACGTAGGGAGAGATGCTGCCATGACCCTCGTTCAACTGGACGCAATACAGGCAAGAGTTTCAAATTCGCCGAAGACGGGCAAATGGTTCGGCCGACGGTCGAAGCCCGCAGTCAGGCAGTTGCGCCCGTATGCGCCGACGATCGTGCCTGAGCAGACCGGGCTTGCGCCGCCTTCGCCCATGCCGAGGCTTCGAGGTGTTGCCTGGACCGGCAACCTTATAATCTGCTTCTTCATAATCGGCCTCGGAACTTGGTCGGTTCTGGCGCCGCTGAAGAGCGCGGCGATCGCATCCGGCATCATCGAGCCGGAGTCCAGCCGCAAGACCATCCAGCATCTCGAGGGCGGAATCGTACGGCGGATACTCGTCAAGAACGGCGATACGGTCAAAGCCGGACAGGTCGTGATACAACTCGACGATACCAAGTCCCGCTCGGAGCGCGACAGCGTCCAAGGGCAGCTTTGGGATGCGGAAGGAAGCCGCGCTCGCTTGCTTGCCGAACAGACCGGCAGTGACTATGTCGCCTATCCGCCGGACCTCAGGACGGCAATGGACAGATTCCCTTCGGTCAGCGCGATCCTGACCGGGCAACAGAAAATCTTCGAGGCCCGTCGCCGGGTCATGCAGTCGGAAATAGCGATCACCAATGAAAAGATAGCGCAGGTGCGGCAGGAGATCGTCGGGCTTGGCGCGCAGAAAGCGTCTCTGGCGAATAGAGCCGCAATCTCGCAGGAAGAGCTGGATCAGGTTGTTGCCCTCAGCGCCAAGGGGTTGGAGCGAAAGAGCAGACTGCTCAATCTCCAACGGGAACGAGCGGACCTTGATGGCCAGCAAGGTGAAGTGGAGGCACAAATCTCCCGCGCCTCCCAGGTGATCAGCGAGTCGCAGGCCGATCTTGCAAAGCTGGAGAGCGACCGGTTGAGCGAAGTCGCCCAAGGCATGCGCGATACGGAAAGCCAGATCATGCAGCTGCGCGAGCGCTTGCGGGCGATCGACGATCAACTGTCGAGAACCGATATCCGCGCGCCCGCCGATGGCGTCATCATGAACTTGCGCATTCACACGGCTGGCGGCGTTATCGGCGCGGGCGAACCGCTGGTCGACCTTATGCCGGGCGCCGATCGGCTTATCGTGTCTGCGCATGTCAGGCCGGAAGATATCAATCTCGTCCATGCGGGCCTGGAGGCGCAGGTTCACCTGCTTCCCTACAATCAGCGGCGCGTGCCGCTCCTGAAGGGGCGGGTCGAATATGTTTCAGCGGACCGTCTTACCGATGCGCAGACCGGCCAGCCCTACTTTGCCGCGACAATCCGCGTAACGGACGAGCGATTGGCGAAAATGAGTGATGTCGAACTGATCCCAGGCATGCCTGCACAGACATTGATCGAAACGGGCAAGAGCAGCGTAGCGTTCTATGCTGTCAGGCCTCTCCTCGACAGTTTCAACAGGGCATTTCGTGAGGACTGACGCGGTGATGGGCATGGGCAAGAGAAAATTCGACGACGAACAGATCACGGACATTCTGAGGGAGCACCAGGCCGGGGTGACGGTCGCGGATGTCTGCCATAGGCACGGCATCAGCGAGCCGACCTTCTATCGGTGGCAATCCCTGCAGTTCGGAAATGTCGGTCTCGATGCCAAAAGGGTCAGAGCACTGGAGGAAGAGAACCAGAAGCTTAAGAAGCTGTTGGCCGAAGCCATGCTCTCCGCAGCGACGCTAAGCGAGATGCTTGCAAAGACCACGAGGGGACGGAACTAGCTCAGCGCCAGATCGAAAACGTGGTGGTGGATATGGCCATCGAACATTTCGAGCAGCCCCTTGGTCACGTCCCGACTTTCATACCGGACGGCTGAATCGAGCGCCGCAGCCAGCGCCTCCCGGCTTTCATACATGGTCGACAGCACGAAGGAATAGGCCGGCGCACCCTCGTCCCGTTCGATATTGTAAAGCACGCGGACTTCCCTCACACCCGGAAAGGCGAGCCACAGCGGCATCAGCTTTTCGGCGATATAGGCTTTGAATGCTTCTTCCTGGCCGGCATGGATCGTGCCTTCGAAAAAGGCCTGGCGGATGATCATCGGATATTTTCCCAGTCAGTTGACGGTGGTCGGCGGCTTTTCGCCGGCGAAATGAGCGGCGATGTTGGCAAGCACCAATTCGCCCATGGCGATGCGGGTTTCGACCGTGGCGCTGCCCTGATGCGGCATCAGCACGGTGTTCGGTGCGCTACGAAAGGCTTCGCGGATCGTCGGTTCATTGACGAAAACATCGAGCCCCGCGGCGGCGATCGTGCCGTCGTTCAGCGCGGCCAACAGTGCGTCTTCATCGACAACGCTGCCACGGGCGACGTTGATGAGGATACCGCCGCTCCCCAACGCCCTCAGCACGTTGGCATCGACAATGTTTTGGGTTGCTGCACTGGCCGCGATGCAGACAACGAGCACATCGCTGTCTTCGGCAAGCTCCAAGGGGGAAGAGCAGGATTTCCAATTGGTGTCGGTCACCGGAGATCGGTTCCAGTAGCGCACAGCCATGCCGAAGGCTTCGGCGCGTTTGCCGAAAGCCTTGCCGATCTGGCCGAGGCCGAGAATGCCGACACGCTTGCCCTTCGGGCTGTGGCCGAGCGGAAAACCGTCCGCTCCCCACTTGCCCTGCCGCACGAAGGCGTCGCCCTTGGCAACATGGCGCAGAACGCCAAGCATCAAAGCGATGCCGATATCGGCAACATCGTCGGTCAGCACACCTGGTGTGGTGGTGACGTCGATATTGCGGCTACGGGCGAATTTCAGGTCGATCTTGTCAGTACCGACGCCGTTGATGGCGATTACGCCCAGCGACGGCATCTTCTCGATCCATTCGTTGGAAAGGCCCGTGCCGCCGCCTGTCGCCACCGCACGGATGCCGGGCAGCGCCGCGTCAATCGCCGCCTTGTGAGCCGGCTCATAGAGACGATGGACGGTGTAGGCTTCGTCTAAGCGCTCCTCGATGATTTGCATCATCGGCTCAACGAGCAATATCCCTGGTTTCATGTCCGAAATTCCATATTTCAAAATTGTCCGCGGTCAGGAGATCTGACCGAGGAAGACTTTCAGCCGCTCGTTCTTCGGATTGCCGAAGAATTCGTCCGGTGCGCCGACTTCGAGAATCTCGCCGCGATCCATGAAGATCACCCGGTCGGCGACCTGCCGCGCAAATCCCATTTCGTGGGTCACACAGAGCATGGTCATTCCCTCCCTGGCGAGATCGATCATCGTGTCCAGAACTTCCTTGACCATTTCCGGATCGAGCGCCGAGGTCGGCTCGTCGAACAGCATGATCTTCGGGTTCATGCACAGGGCGCGGGCGATCGCCACACGCTGCTGCTGGCCGCCTGAAAGCTGGGCGGGGTATTTCGCGGCCTGTTCGGGAATGCGCACCCGCTCCAGGTAATTGCGGGCGGTCTTTTCCGCCTCGGCTTTCGAAATGCCGCGGACCTTCATCGGGGCCAGCGTGCAGTTTTCCAGAACCGTCATGTGCGGAAAGAGATTGAACTGCTGGAAGACCATGCCGGTCTCCTGCCGCACGATATCGACATTCTTGCCGCCCGCCGTCAGATCGTGGCCGTCGACCACGATCCTGCCCTTCTGGATGATTTCAAGCTGGTTGATGCAGCGGATCAGCGTCGACTTGCCGGAGCCGGACGGGCCGCAGATGACGATCCGCTCCCCCCGGTTGACGGAAAGTTCGATATCCTTCAGAGCATGGAAGCTGCCATACCATTTGTTGACGCCTCCCATGCTTACGGCCAGATCGGAAGCTCCCCGCACGTCCGCGGTCGCTGCGTTTGCGTTACCCTCAGTCATACGAGGAACTCCCTTTCAGTCTTTACTTCTTTGCATTGGCCACGAAATCAGGCAGCGGCGCGCCGAGCCATTTTTCGTGGATCTTGTTGAGCTCGCCATCAGCCTTGGCCTTGTCGATGAAGGCGTTGACGGCGGCCAGCAGCTCCGAAGAGCCCTTGCGGACGGCGATACCCTGGACCTGCTGGCTGAGCTGTAGCTTCTGGGAGAAGCGACCCGGTGCAGCCTTCTCGATCTGGGCGGCAACGACGTTAGAGACGCCGATTAGTTCAACCTGGCCGGACAGCAGAGCCTGGACGGCGCTGGCATCGTCATCGAAGCGCTGGATCTTGGCGTCCTTCGGCGCGATCTTGGTAACGCCGGTGTCCTGCGTCGAAGCGCGGGCGACGCCGATCGTCTTGCCCGAAAGGTCCTCCGGCTTCGAGACTGCACTGTCTTTGGCGCCGAAGACGCCGATCGAGATGCCGGCATAGGGCTGCGAGAAATCGACGCTCTTTGCGCGTTCCTCGGTGATGCCGAGCGAAGCGACGAGCAGGTCGACCTGGTTGCTCTGGAGATACGGAATGCGGTTCGGACCGGTGACAGGAACGATCTGCACCTTCACGCCCCATTCCTTGCCGAGCAGCTTGGCGACGTCGGCGTCATAGCCGTCAGGCTCGTTAGAAGCGTTCATGATGCCGAAGGGCGGGAAGTCGACCAGCATGCCGATCTTGACCGTGCCTGCGGACTTGATGCTGTCGACGGTTTGCGCCGAGGTCGTCGAAGCCATTGCGCCAACCAGGAGACCCGCGCCGATCGCGGCCATAACCATACGTCTCGAAATATTCATTTCCTACCCTTTCTGTTACGCCGGCTTCCTCCCGCCGGCTCGGGTCCCGTCAACGTGCCGTTGCGCGGGAAAATCTCAATTCCATGCGCCGTGCGAGCACGGAAAGCGGCCAGCACAGCACGAAATAAACAGCCGCCACCGTTCCGAAGACGAGAAACGGGCTGAAGGTTGCATTGTTGATGATCTGCCCCTGGCGGGTGAGCTCGGTGAAACCGATGATTGCCGCCAGCGACGTGCCCTTGATGAGCTGCACCAGGAAACCGACCGTGGGCGCCACCGCAATCCTGCTTGCCTGTGGCAGGATGATGTAGCGCATGCGATTGTAGTATCTGAGCCCGAGAGCCGTCGCCGCTTCCCTTTGGCCGGACGGAACGGCTTCAATGCAGCCGCGCCAGATTTCACCCAGAAACGCACTCGCATGCAGCGTAAGGGCAACCGCCGCGGCAAGCCAAGGATTGATGGCGAAACCGAGAATGTTCATGCCGAAGAAAACCAGAAAGAGCTGCATCAGAAGAGGCGTTCCCTGGAAGACGCGGATGAACCAGGTGGCGAGGAGACGCGGCCACCTGAGATCGGAAACCCGCAGCAATGCGATCAGCAGCCCACCTATACCACCGCCGACAAACGCGATCGCCGAAAGCGCGATCGTCCATCGTGCAGCAATCACGATGATCCAGAATTCATTGATGCCGAAAGGCCTGATGAGAGGCATGACCAGGCTCCTATCGGCTCAAGGGGTATTTGAAAGCGGCCTTTTCGATGACCGAGAAGATCGCCGAAAAACCGACCGACATGACAAGGTACATGATGGTGATGACGATATAGACCTCGAAGCTCGCAAAGGTCTGCGATTGCAGATTGTTGCCGGCCGCCGCAAGGTCGTCCGCAGAGATGGCGGATACGACGCTCGATGTCAGCATCAGGTAGATGAACTGGCTGGTCAGCGACGGATAAACCGTGCGGAGCGCCGGCTTCATGATGATGTAGCGGAAGATCTGCAGCTTCGAGAGCCCGAGCGCGGTGCCAGCCTCGACCTGCCCCTTCTGGATGGATTCGATGCCTGCGCGGATAATCTCGGTCCCATAAGCGCCGAAATTGATCACCAGCGCCAGCAGTGCGGCGCTGTTCGGCGTCAGGCGCAAACCCAACGACGGAAGGCCGAAGAAGATGAAAAAGATCTGCACGAGGAAGGGCGTGTTGCGGATGACTTCGATATAGGCGTCGATCAGCCAGCGAAGAGGCGCCACACCGGATGTTTTACCGGCGGCGCAGGCGATCGAGACGATCAGGCCGAGGATCATCGCTAAGACGGAAAGCTGAATCGTCAGCCAGGCGCCCAAGAGAAGCTGGTCGAAACCCGCAAACACGGGCTCGAAGTTCAATTTATACAACTTGGGACCTCCCCAATAGCAGTCGGCTGGACGCAGCTCCTTCGGCGCCTCACCGTTTAGATCGATCTAAAAGCTTTTCCATCGAGCGTCAACAGCTATTAACGCGCAGTTAAGAAACAGGTGCCGCAACAGGCCCGCAGGACTGGCGAATGTGAAGCTGCGGCTCCTTCACCACCCGCCGAGGCTGGCATGAGGGGTCCGTCAACCGGTCAAGCAGAAGCCGGGCAGCATTTTCGCCGATCGCGACAGGCGCTGTAAAAACTGACGTCAGCCGCGGACGCATGGCCTCCGCGTCGGTCACGTCGTCGAAACCGACCAGCGAGAAATTCTCTCCGACCCTCAGTCCCCGGTCGTAAAGCCCGGCGGCAAGGCCGAGTGCGATGACGTCGTTGAAGCAGACCACCGCCGTCGGCTGTTTTGCCCCATCGAAGAGAAGATGCGCAGCGGCAGCAATCTCGCGGATCTGGTTCGGCAGCCGGACGATCATGTCGGGGTTCAATCCGCACGATCGCATGGCATCGCGAAATCCCTCGACGCGCTCCCTATAGGCCGAATGAACGGGTCCGTGGACGGCAAAGGCGATTGCCCGGTGACCAAGCGAGGCGAGATGGTCGACGGCCTGGCGCATGCCGCCGGCATAATCGACGCCGGCATAGTCGATATCGTCGGAGATATGGCGGAGCACCTGAACCAATGGCAGGCTGTGTTCGGTGAGCTGATGCAGGAATCCCGGTCCGGTGCCGGCGGCCGCGCACAGGATAACGCCGTCGACGCCATGTTCGCGCATGCGGCGCATCAACCTGTCCTGCCGCTCCACGGAGTCGCCACTGTTTGCCACGATCACCACCATACCAGCGGAATCGACCACTGCCTCGATGCCCGACAGGAGTTCGGCGAAGAACGGGTTGGTAAGGTTCGGTACGATCACGCCGACCGTATGGCTGCGCTCGGCCCGAAGACGAGCTGCGCCCATATTATAGACATAGCCAAGTTCACGCATGGCCTCCTCGACACGCGTCCTGGTCTCCGCGCCGACAAGTGGGCTCTTGCGGATGACGAGGGAGGCGGTGGCGCGGGAAACACCGGCGTGTCGTGCCACATCAAGAAGCGTTACCCGGTTTTTCTTTCTATCTTCGGATGGCATCGATATCGCTTAGCAGAAATTCAAATGGGCCGAACAGCCCCTTCCCTACATTGGCCTCCGCGCGGCCGCGGTCAATCCTTCTGCGTATTGACCAACTCATCATCGCATTCAGGTCAGAGGCTACCTGCGCGATTGGGTCGCGCGTCATTCCGGAAAACCGGCCTTGCGATAGCCATCGATGAAATGCTCGAGCATTGCCGCGTCCCTGAACGGCTCGGTCATCGCCCAGTGGCCGATTGTAAAACGCGGATTGCCGACGAGGAACAATTCAGCCTCGACGCGCGCCTCGTCGAGACGGCCCAGCTGCGCAAGACTAGCCGCCAGGAACCGGCGTGAACTGGTCCGATAGGTCTCGTCCCTTCGCAATGTCTCCACAGCGGCTGCGTATTCGCCGGCCGCATATTGCGCCTGGCCGCGCACAAGATAATACCAGCCCGGCGGAAACGGGTTCAGCCGGAACGCCTTGGCGATATGCTCAAGCCCTTCCCCCACCCGCCCGGCCAGGACCGCGATGTCGGATAATGCCGCAAAGGTGTCAGCCTCGTTCGGGTCCAGCTCGATCGCCTTGGCGAATTCCGCATCCGCCTCGGCAAAACTGCGCTCATAGGAAAGCAGGTAAGCGAGAATCCAGCGGCAGCCGGCATCGTTGGGATCAAGCGCGACAGCCCTGCGCGCCAGATCTAAAGCGATACCACGGGCAGGCTCCGTTGGTCCGCCGGAATGCACCCATCCCATCCAGTGGTTCATGGCCAGCCAGCGATAGGCCTCGGCATAATCAGGGTCGAGCGCAATCGCGCGCGTGAGCATCAAATGCGCCTCCTGCGCCGTCTGCGGTGAATCGTCCATCAGCTTGCGCGCCCGCACGCAGAGATCATAAGCCTCAAGACTCTTGGGGCGATTGCGCGGTGGCGGTGCGCGCAGCCGGCCGAGCAGCGCCTCCACAATCTTGCCGGTGACCTCGTCCTGAACGGCAAAGATATCGTCCAGGCTGCGATCGAAGCGTTCCGCCCAGAGATGATCGCCATTTACAGCATCGACCAACTGCGCGTTGATGCGCACGCGTCCCGCGATGCGTCTTGCGCTACCCTCCAGCAGATAGCGCACGCCAAGCTCCTCGGCGATCGCGCGCGCATTCATCGCCTTTCCCTTGTAGGCAAAGGCGGAGTTGCGCGCGATGACGAAGAGGCCTCTTGTCCTAGACAGGTCGGTGATCAGGTCTTCGGTCAGGCCATCCGCAAAGGATTCCTGCGCGGGATCATCACCAATATTGACGAAAGGCAACACGGCGATCGATGGCTTGTCCGGCAAGGGCAAAGATTTCGGCATCGCGCCGCTAAGCTGTTCGATAACCCCGATAAAGCGATAACCGACACGCGGAACCGTGACGATCCAGTCATCGCCATCGGCGGTAACACCAAGAAGTTTGCGCAGCTGCGAAATCTGGACGGTGAGATTGCCTTCCTCAACCGCCATGCCAGGCCACGCGGCATCCATCAGCTCGGCTTTGCCAAGAATTTCGCCGGGCCGCTCGACGAGCGCTGCAAGCAGCTGCAGTCCGCGGTGACTGACGGCAACGGTATCACCGTTCCGCAGGAGCGTTCCCGCACCCGGATCAAGCACGAACGGACCAAAAGCAAAGCGCAATCCCCGCATGCGGCATATCCTAGGGCCATTCGGGCCGGGGTCTAGACCTGCCTGACGATGGCGCCGATCGCGTTGACAAGAAGACGCGCCGCGGTCAGCGCCGACAGAGCCTCGATGTCGGCGGGAGGATAGAGCTCGACAAGGTCGAATCCTGCGATCCAGGCCCGCCTGCCGAGGCCCGCGATCAGATCGATCACCTGGGTGTAGGTAAGGCCGCCGGGGGTACGCGCGGCCACGCCCGGCATAATGGCCGGATCGAGCCCGTCGCAGTCGAGCGTGACAACGACCCGAGCTCCTTCCGGAATATGCCGGAGAGCGGCTTCGACGCCATCGGCATGAACCTCGCGCGCGGTCACGAAAAGGCTGCCATAGTGCCTTGCCGCCTCGATCTCGGTAACGCGTGCGCTGCCAACGCCGCGGATGCCGACCTGCACCATGCCGGCAACATGCGCCATCTCGCTCGCCCGGCGCATCGGGTTCGAATAGCCGTAGCGTTCGCCATGCAGCTCGTCGCGCCAGTCGATATGGGCGTCGATCTGCAGGATCCAGACCGGCCCGTGATCGGCAAAGCCGGCAAAAAAGGGAATTGGCACGGAATCATCGCCTCCGAGCAGGATCGGCACGGCAGACAGTGCCAGGATCTCGCGGGTCTTCGCCTCAATCCGTGCCCGGTTTCCGACATTGTCGTGCATCGATGTCTCGACGTTACCGACATCGATGCACGAGATCGGCTTGCCATCGAATAGCGGGCCGCCGAGATCGAAATCCCAGTGTTCGACGAGCGCGGCATCGTCTTGGCTCGCAGCCCTGATGGCGTCGGCAGCAAGGACATAGCCGCTGCTGTCCTTGCCGGGATATGTGCTGCCGTGACCGGCTCCAAAGATCACCGCACGGGGCACGCGTCCATCGGCGAGGCGATCGGGAAAACCGAGAAAGCGAGGTGAAGCGGTCATGTCCTGATGGTCCTGATGGTCCTGATGGTCCTGATGGTCCTGATGGTCCTGATGATCCTGATGATGTTCCGGCTGAAGGCTAAGCCTGCAAGGTCGCAAGATTAGACGGTTCGGAAGTTTTTGGAATTATTTGGGGAAGCTTAATTACAACATCCGTCCGATCCCGCAGAAGTCATCCTCTTTCAGGTTGAGCCCCAAAATCTCGAACCATATGGAGGATTGCCATGAACGATACTCCCCCAGCGAGGCCGGCGGAAGTGTCCGACCGGCACGACAGCCCCGTAACCCTGAGAAACATCAACGCTACCGACAACACGACATTACCGCGAGAGGATCGGATTCCGTGGGCCGCGATGGCGGGTATCATCGCAACGGTCACGGTATTTGCCGTGGCTCAGGGACTGACCTATCCACTGCTCAGCTTCATCCTGGAACGGGAGGGGACGACGTCGAGCCTGATCGGCCTGTCGGCGGCCATGACACCGCTGGGTTTCATCGCATCCGCGCCCTTCATCCCGGCGCTGGCGCGACGTATGGGCGGAGCACGGCTTGCGATCCTGTGTTCGATCCTGGCTGCGATCATCCTGATTGCAATTGCCTGGATGCCGCTGCGCTTCCTGCTAGGCTTCTTTGCCAATCCGCTTTACGTGATCAGTGAAACCTGGCTGATCACGATCACCCCCGCCTCGCGCCGGGGTCGCATCATGGGCCTCTATTCATCGATCGTTTCGGGCGGCTTCGCCATCGGCCCGCTGTCGCTTGGCCTGGTCGGCACGCAGGGTTGGCCGCCCTTCATGATCGGCATCGCGGCCTTCCTCCTCTGCGGCGTGATCGTCCTTGCGGTGGTGCCGCACCTGCCTAACATGCCGCATGAAGAAGGCAGGTCAACATCGGTCGGCGGCTTCCTCACACTGGCGCCCCTCCTGTTGTTTGCGGTTTTCACGGCTGCCGCCTTCGAACAGATCCTGCTTTCCCTATTCGCGGTCTATGGCGCCGCACTCGGCAGCGCGGAGGAGCGTGTTGCTTCGATTATCACCTGCTTCATCGCAGGCAATGCCGTGCTGCAGATTTTGCTCGGGCGCCTAGCCGAACAATTTGACTCGAGGCGGACCTTGTTATTCTGTGTCCTGGCCTGCATAGCCGGCTGTCTGCTGGTGTCGCCGGCCTTCAACTCATGGCTCATCTGGCCGCTCGTTTTCGTCTGGGGCGGGGTCTCGTTCGGGATATACACCATGTCCTTGATCCAGCTCGGCGAGCGTTTCACCGGTCCAGCCTTGATCACCGGTAACGCGGCGTTCGCGTCAGCATGGGGTATCGGCGGCATTTTGGGCTCGCCGGCGACAGGACTGGCAATGCAAGCGGCGGGACATCAGGGGCTGCCGCTGTCCCTCGGTCTGCTGTCCGGCCTATTGGCTGTCTTTCTTATGGTGGAGAGACGGAGGGATTGATGGAGGCCTTTCCCTCGCGACCTTACTCCGCACTCGCGGTGTCGACGACAAGGCCCGAAGCCCGCAGTCCCTTGAAGAATCTCTCCTGATCCTCCGGCCGCTGCAGGCGAATGGAAACTTCCCGACGAATATTCCTCATCAGTTCGGGAGCGTTGGCATTCAGCCAGATCTCTTCCTGCTTCGCATCGGCCATCTTCCCCGCTGTACCAAGGATCGACAGCAGCACGAGATGGTGCATGGGGTTGTATTGCAGATCGGACATGCGGGACCACAGTTCGGCAGCCTGAAGATCGTCCCTCATAAGGGCACACAGGGCCATGCCCACCTCATAATATCCCTTCGGGCCGGCGTTCTTGTTCACGGTATTGGAGATCAATTCGCAGCCCGATTGCCATTTTCCGGACATTGCCAGTCGGAGGCCGTATTCTCCGGCGACTTCGGTATCGTTCGGGTTGGCAGCATAAGCTGCAGCGCCCGCCTGCAAGGCCTTTGCGATGTCGTCCTTGAAAAAGCTGACCAACATGACGGACTGGAGAGCACGTGCGTCGTTTGGCGCCAGCGTGACTGCCCGATCCGCGGCACTGGCGGCAAGGTCAAGCGGTTTTGCCGCAGAGACGGTGCCTAACTTGTAGCGAAATCTCATTTCGTCCAGATAGGTCAGGGAGAGGAGCGCCCATGACGTGGCGCTCTCGGGAAATCGCTCGGTCACTCTTTTCAGGCAACCGAGTGCCGTATTGTGGCTCTGGCTATTCATCGACCGGCGATAGCTGTAATAGGCCAGTGTGCAGGCGTAGACGTCACTGCCGCCGGTCTGAGACTGTCGCGCGATCGTATCTGCGTCGGTCTGAAACATGGCGCCATATGGCTGGGCGACAGCGCCTGCGATCTGCGCGGCGACATCTGCCTGGATATCGAGTTTATTGCGGACACGAAGATCGGCATCGTAGTTGTTTGCCCAGATCACTACGCCGTCGGACTGGCGCACGAGCCGGGCAACAGAGCGTATCCTGTCGCCATCAAACTGAACGTTGCCTTGCAAGGCATAACCGACGGGGTTTTGCTGGTTGGATTTCGACGGATCGGCGATAACGAGAATGTCGGCGAACTTCGTGAGTTGACCGATGACTTCGCTCCTCAAGCCATGTGCGAAGTCCGACGCTGCATCTGCAGAGCCGCCATCTTCGAAAGATTCAATTACAACTCGCGGCTGAGACGTTTCTCCTGCCGACATTTCCGGAAGAGGAGCCTGCGAAACGGGAAGTGGCTGCGCGTGAAAAGCGTAGAAAGATGCAGCACCGATCGCCAGTACAGTTCCGAGTGCCAGGAAAGCGCGCAGTTGCATCTGGCCAGGCCGTGGTGTCGGCTTTGGCTGATCGGGGCTGACGGGCTGAATATTCTCCGGCACCTCAGGCTCCGGCGCGGGCAGTACCAGCGTTTGCGGGCACCGAGAGTATTCGAAATGCGGCACATACCTGCCCTTTGGTATCGTGATGGTTACCTCGTCGTCCTGTCCTGAGATGAGGTAATATCGTTCCAGCGCTCTTCGAATGCGGCCCGCCTCGATCCTGACGACAGGATCATTCTGGGCATCGAATGAAACCTCCCGGCCGAAGACCTGGTTTGCGATCGTGAACGCCTTCAGGAATTCGGACCGCCCTGCCAAGGTCTCGTCGACGATAAATTGCAGAAACCTTCGCCCGCGATCGGGAGAAAGAAATTCCTCGCTTGCGAGGATCCGTTCCAGTTGGCGACAGACTTCTTCTGCCGTAGGTCCTGGACTGCCGACAGCGTCGATTTTTGCGGTGTCCATGATCGCCCTCACCCAACATCGCGCTATGACATGAGTAATTACTAATTTATCATATCCATAGCTACGAGTGGCTGCAACAGCGTATTCATTACATCTCGAAATAGCTAAATAAACTGGCCATCACATTTGGTGACTGAGGATCGCGATCGGTTCAATGGAGCGTTGGTCGACGGCCCTCGTCTCCGGCCGGGGTTGGGCGCTTCCGCTATGTCACGGGCCGCTCAGGGGATGGCGACGTTTGCTGCGCAACATCCTTCAACGTGGCCTGCGCTACGCTCGATGTCCCTGACGGCCAAGCCCAGGCGCGCAGCAGCTCATAAAAGACGCTGAGAATAACCGGCCCCAGGAACAGACCCAGCAGACCATAGGAAAGGGTGCCGCCGATCACGCCAATCACGATGATCGCCATCGGTGTCGTGAGGCCCCTGGCCATCAGGATCGGCTTCAATATGTTGTCCACGATCAGGATGGGAATCGAAATGACGGTAAAGACGAGTGCCGTCGTAGCCGGCCAGGAGTACCAACCCCAAATGATCAGGGGAACCAGCACCAATGCAGGCCCGATTTGCATCAGACAGAGCACGAGTACCACAAAGGTCAATGCACCACGGGCCGGGACGTCAAAGAAGGCAAAGCATAAGGCGCACAGCAGCGTCTGAAGGAAGGCAACGCCGATGACGCCCCGCGAGACATTTCGTACCGTCGTTCCGGCCAAACGCGCAAAGCCAACGCCCTTGTCGCCGGCAATCCGCCTTGCCAGCACGTGGATCGTTTCGGCCAGCCGGTCCGACATGGTGAGAAAGACGCCGGAAAGAATGATCGAGGCGACAAAGCCCAATACGCCGCCGGCGATCGAGGCAAGCTTTCCGATAACGACGCCCAGGGCACGGCGGAGCGGCTCCTCGAACCTGATGATGGCGGCAGCGAGATCGCTTGCGATCTGATTCCATGACGCATAAATCCGCTCGCCGACGATAGGCCATCCGCGAATGGCTTCCGGCGCTGCCGCCAACGTCAAATTCTCGTTCCTCAATTTTTCGATAAGCACCTCCGCCGCGTCGATGAAGTTGACGGCAACAAGTGCCAATGGCGTGATGATCAGCACAAGGCAAGCCACCACGATGGTGGTCGCGGCAATGATGGGCCGACCTCCGAGCAATCGCGACAACCCCTGGAACAGTGGAAAGAGCGCAACGGCAAGGATCGCCGACCAGACGATGATCAGCGCGAAAGGCGCTATCAGACGCAGGGTCCAATAGGTGAAAAGCGCGATGATACCCAATCTGACAAGGTCGCTTACCCTTGCCTCTATGGAAATCTGCCCCGTGTCGGTTTTCTGCGGTGTCGTATCGCTGGTTTGCTCCATCGCCCCATCCCGTCCTCCCTATCCCCGTCCGAAATCGCGCTTCACGGCGTGGTGTCGGGCACGACGTGCCTAACGGTGTGATCCTCCATGAAGCCCGACGGGCGCTTCTGGCGTTTTCCGAGATCGGGAGCATCAAACTTCACGCGCTCGTAGGGGATGGATTGCAGAATGTGCGAGATGCAGTTGATCCGGGCACGCTTCTTGTCATCCGATGGCACGATCCACCATGGCGCATGGTTGCTGTCGGTCATTCGCAGCATTTCGTCATAGGCGCGCGTATAGTCCCACCAGCGTTGATATGACTCCACGTCCATGGGGCTGAGTTTCCACTGTCTCACGGGATCGTCGATCCGGCGCTTGAACCGGCGTTCCTGCTCTTCCTCGCTGACCGTCAGGAAGTATTTCAGCAGAATGACGCCGCTTTCGACGATTGCGGCCTCGAAGCGCGGCGCCAGTTCAAGAAAGCGCTGAGCCTTCTTGTCGCTGCAGAAGCCCATGACGCGATCGACGCCTGCGCGATTGTACCAGCTGCGGTCGAAGATCACGATTTCCCCGGCAGCCGGCAGATAGGCGATGTAACGCTGCATGTAGATCTGGGACTTCTCGCGTTCGGTGGGCGCGGGCAACGCGATCACGCGAAAGACGCGTGGGCTCACCTTCTCCGTTATGCGCTTGATCATTCCGCCCTTGCCGGCGGCATCACGCCCCTCGAAGACGATGACCACTCTCGCGCCGGATTTTTTTACCCATGCCTGGAGATGAGCCAGTTCCACCTGCAGGCGCGCGATTTCCTTGTCGTAGTCCCATGACTTCTTCTTTTTTTTCTCCTTGCCGTTTGTTTTTGCCTCTTCGTCCAGACGTTTCGCCTCATATATCTCGTCCATGGTTCTCCCTCCTTCGTTCTCTAGAGTCCGGTGCTTTCAGAGAATGCATTGCCTGTTCGATCGATCCTGCCGTTCAGTGCCGTCACGGCTTCTTCCCTGTCATTGAAAAGGTTGTGAACGCCGATTGCACTCAAAACGCCGGCGCGATCGAGAATGCCCCTGCTCTCCTCGCCGAGATCTGCAATCGCGAAAGTGATATTTCGCTCCGCCAGGGTTCCGACGACAGAATCCAGTGCTGCGGCGCCCGTGCTATCGATATGCGTGATGGCGCTGCCATCGAGAAGAAGGCATCTGGTTCCGGCGGGGAGTTCCTTTGCGACCGTCGTCAATCGCATGCGGATATAGTCTGCGTTGAAAAACAGGATACTGCCGTGAACCGTGAAGACGGCGATGCCGTCGATCGGGTGCGCTTCGGGAAAGCGGGCAAGATCGAAGAGACCGTCACGCCCTTCCAGGCGACCAAGAAAACCGTCGCGCGGAAACATGATCTTGCGGATCAGGTAGGCAAGGTTTGCTGCGACGGCGACAATCACGCCATTGAGAACACCGAAACTGATGGCCCCCGCCATGGCGATCAGCGCAAAGACGAATTCCATACGGCTGATCCGCCAGATCTTACGGAGCTCCTGGACATCGATAAGGCTGATTGCAGCGCTCGCCAGAATTGCTGCGAGCGCCGGAAGCGGCAGGATTCGCAAAGCGCTGTGCAGGAAGACAAGCGCGGCGATCAGCGTGGCCGCCGAGACCAGACCTGCCGCTTGCGAGACGCCGCCTGCCGAGAGGTTGATCGCAGTTCGGGAGTCCGACATGCTGATGGGGAAGGAGCCGAACAAGCCCGGCGCAATGTTTGCAGCGCCAAGGCCGATCAGTTCCTGATTTGCGTCGACCTCCTCGCCGGTCCGCGACCCAAAACTTCGCGCGGTTACGATGCCGGCACCGAAACTCACCAGAAAGATAGCGGCAGAGCCGAGCACGATCTGGTCCCAAGGCATCTCGTAGAGTGCCGGCAATGAAAACTTTGGCAGCCCGGTGGGAACGTCACCGACGGCGGCGATGCCATGTCCTTTGAAATCGAAGACAGCGGAGAGAATGACTGATATCACGACCACCAACACGGGGCCGGGGATATTGAAGGGCAATGCCCGCACGCCCCAGAGCAACGCGAACATCAGCAGGCCGAAGAGCAGTGACGGCCAGTGGATCGAGGCGCTCTTTGCCAGAATTTCGACGAGGGGAGGGATCAATCCATCGGATTCGATCTTCACTCCCGTGAAACGGCTAATCTGTCCAATGAGGATGGAGAGCGACACGCCAGCGAAAAAGCCAACCAGGATGGGACGAGAGAGAAAGCTTGCCAACACACCGAGCCTGAGCAGGTTCGCAACAATGCAAAAGATACCGACGCCGACAGCAAGCGCTGACGCGATTGTAACCCGATCGATGTTGGCGGTAGCGGGTTCAGCCGCAATGATGATGCCCATCGCAGCAGCAAGCACGGTCATGGTAGCAGCGTCGGGGCCGACGACCAGCAGCCGGGAGGGACCGAAGATCGCGTAGGCAATCGGCCCAACTATGCTCGCATAGATGCCGGTTTCCGGCGGCAAGCCGGCAATTGCCGGATAGGCGATGGCGCTCGGCAAGCCCACCGCGGCGATCGACAGCCCGGCCGGTATATCCTTGCGAAGCCAGTCTCGATTGAAACCGGCTAAGCCCCGCAACATCGGAAGACTGCCTATCACCGCGGGTCCCTACCAATTTATCATTGCTCTCCTGCAACAACATCGCCAGGCCGTCGGAACTTGCCGTTGTTTTCGAGCAGTTGATCGACCTTCGATAATAGACCCGCTTTGGCCCAAAGGCCCGTAGCATCGCGTAACCTCTATCGAGATCTTGGAAGCGGAGGCCCTCGGCAAGGCGACCCAAAATCGCCAACGCCATCAATCGCTTGGAGAAGGCGACCTTTCTCCGGCTTAGGATCTGTCAGGTTCCAAATCGAAATGCCGACTAACCGTAGGATCGCGTAAGTTACGCCTCCCGTCACTGCAGGCATTTTATAATGGCATCGTCTGCTTAACGCGTTTCGATGGCGGTGGGGGATGAACTCGGGAGGCAATTCGACACATCTGTCCGTTCTAGAGACGGTCGAGGCGCACTTCCCCGACCAGAAGAGGCTGGTGCAGCGGCTTTTTTATGTGAACGAGGCCTTCCACAGCATGTGCGAAGACCTCGCGGCCGCAATTGACGCCCTGGCCCATGTCGAACGCTTACCGGACAACCTGCGAGAGATGCGGCGGCAAGAATATGCCGCCCTGGTCGACGCCCTGTTGAAGGAAATGAGAGAGGCGCTCGCCCAGTCGAAAATCGTGATGCTCAAGCCACCGGACGCACGACCAAAGTCACCATGAGGCAAGCATCAAAGCAATTGGTTCTGATCCAGAGGAGGTCAATGCGCAATGAAAGCAATTTCTCGCAGGCTGCTCGCCGGACTGTCAGCCTTTACAATCATATCATTACAGCCGGCGCTCGCCGTGCGCGCCCAGGAGCCGGCGGCGGCTGCAGCTGCCGCAACGGCGAATGCGGACCAGACCGATACAACGATACTTTCCGACGACGATCTCGAGATTCTGGTCGCGCGGATCGCGCTTTACCCTGACGATCTGGTTGCGGCGATCTCGGCTGCTTCCCTTTTTCCGCTGCAGATCGTCGAGGCCCAGCGTTATCTCGAGGCGAAGAAGAAGGACAGCAAGCTCAAGCCGAAAAGTGACTGGGACGGCAGCGTCATCTCGCTTCTGAACTATCCGGATGTCGTCAAGATGATGAGTGAGGATCTCGATTGGACGCAGTCGCTTGCCGACGCACTCACCAATCAGCAAAAGGACGTACTTATCGCCATTCAGCAACTCCGAGACGAGGCGGTGGCGAAAAACATCATCAAGACGGACGACAAGGTGACTGTTGTCAACGAGAACGACAATATTATCATTCGTCCGACCAATCCCGAAAAGATCTACATCCCGCAATATGCGCCTGAGATGCTCTACGAGCCGAACTATGCGCCTGCTCCGATCTCCTACTATCCCGATTCCTACGACAATTATTACTATCCAGGGGCCGGGTTCTTCGCTGCGGCCGTCACGGGCGTTGCCTGGGCGGCAGCCGTCAACTGGAACAATTGGGGCGTATGGGGCGGCAATTGGCGCGGAGACGTTGATGTCGACTGCAACAATTGCTTCAACAATCGCAACTTCAACGGCAAGGTCAAGTGGAACGACATCGACTGGAAGAACGTCGATCGGAGCAAGCTTTCGATCGGTCGCGATCAACTCGCCAACATTGACCGCTCGGCAATCAGAAACGGGCTACAGGGCGATAATCGTAATCAGCTGAGTAACAGAGCGAACGACCTGCGGGCGAACCGCGGCACGGGAGCGGGGAACGTCCGGGGCCGTGCTGACGATATCAGGCGGAATACATCCCAGGGGCTGAGAGCGAATGCGGCAAACAGGCCGGGAGATGGCATCAATCGAGCGAATGCGTCGCGACCTGAGGCCCGCGGCAACAGGTCTGGTAACCGCGCCGCTGCGAGACCGGCCAACCGCGCGGGAAATGTCGCCGCAGCGAGAGGGAACAAATCCAGGATGGCGGCGCGCCCCGACAACCGGGGCCGGACGAGTGCGCTTGGAAACTTCCAATCCGGCGGCCGCCGCGAAGCTATAGCCTCGAGGCGGGGTGGGCAAAGCATGGGTGGCGGATTCCGCGGTGGCGGTCGCTCCATGTCGCGTCCGGCTCATCGTCCTCAGATGAGTCGTGGTGGCGGAGGTCGCGGCGGTGGTGGCTTCCGCGGTGGTGGAGGTCGTGGCGGCGGCGGTCGTCGGCGGTAAGTGTTTTCCCTTCCAGATTATCGGAGTTACATCATGAGACTTCAATCTACGGTGCTCCCACTCATGCTCGCCACCGCACTCTGCGTGGCTTCCGCGACCCCGTCGTTCTCCCAGGGCAAGACCGATCTTGCTGAATTCGTGGGAACAAGCCCGCCGCCGTCGTTCGACACGCCCGAGCAGGCGGTCGATCGGCTGAAGTCGGTGCTCTCCTCGGACGACATCGGCGGACTTGCAAATCTTCTCGGCTTGAAGGCCGACAAACTACAGGCGAGCGATGATGCGATGATCGCCTATCACCTGATCCGCGAGGGAGCCACACGGCAGGTCGTCCTGCAGGATTTGGGGGACCGGAAAGTCGTTGCGATCGGAGATAAGCTCTGGCCCCTGCCTTTCCCGCTTGCCAAGAGCAAGGACGGAAAATGGTCATTCGACACACGCGATGGCCTGCAGGAAATCGTCAACCGTCGGATCGGGGAGAACGAACTCGCAACCATTCAGACCATGCGAGACTATGTCGTGGCCCAACACCAGTATGCCTCCGAGGATCCTGACGGCGATGGCATCTATGAGTATGCCCAGAAGCTGATCAGCACGCCCGGCAAGCGGGACGGCTTGTACTGGGAACCCGGCCCCGACGGCGACGACAGCCCGGCGAGCGCCCTGATCGAGACGGCGGCCTTCGGCACGGCCAAGCGAGGCGGCGGATATTACGGATACCGCTATCGCATCCTGACGGGACAGGGAGCCAATGTGCTTGGTGGCAAGCAGAGTTATATCGTCAATGGACATATGACGGCCGGCTTTGCCCTGATTGCCTGGCCGGTCACATATCGGGTGACCGGTGTGCAGACCTTTATCGTCAACGGCGTGAGCCCCATCTACCAACGCGATCTTGGGCCGCAGACCACAGAGCGAGCAGCAGCGATAAAGGAGTTCAATCCCGACTCCAACTGGACCATTGTTCAGGACTAGCATGGACCGCCGATGTCGTGCCTCAGGAACGTCATCGGCGGGACCGTCGTACTTTGCCAAGGCAGTGCGGGATTCGATCGTCAGCTATATAAATCGTCCGCCGGCTAGGGCGGACGCGTGACATCTTGATTGTGTTTGAATGATCACTCGACGGGTGGTTCCCACGTCAGGAAAAACCCGACATCTCCCGGCATGCCTTCCGGGAAATTGATGATCGTGGCTTTCAGTCCGTAGCCCTGAGGTTTGGCCACCTCTTCAAAAAGTTCAAACAGTTCCTTTGCCTTTCCCTGGAGCGTGTCCGGCCAACCGGGAATGCTATTGTTGATGGCGCGGCCGCTATCAGTGCAGAAGCTCGAAGGGAAGCTGTAGATCATAGCCTCGTACTTTCCGTCGGCAGCGGCCTTCATGACCAGCCGCTTGATAACGGCGCGCTCGGCGTCACCGATATTTTTGCGGAAAAAGTCCTCAACGAATTCCGCGTGCTTCTTTGCCTCGCGCTCCTTGATTCTGTCATTGCGCTCCATCTCGGCAAGTTGAAGCTCAAGGGCACGTTTGCGCAAATCTTCCGCGCTGTTCATTGTCTGGGGTGTGGACGTCTCGGTTGATGTCATCGCCATGGCCTCCAAAATTTAAAACCATGATAGGTCCGATGAGAGGACGGAGGCAGTAAGATACGCCTCCGTAGAGGTAAAATACGGTATATTACTGAAGCTGGCCAATTCTAGTTGGTTGCTTTCGAAGCCTCCGCGATACGCCAGAACGGCCGCTTGACCTCCACCAGCGGTCGCCGCGGATCTCCTGCCTTAAGACGATCACGCAACAGGGCCACCAGATCTTCACGCACTGCCGGATCGGAATTGAAGTAGGCATGTCCGAAAAATCCGGCCTGTCCCTTGTATTCGATGAAGTCGGCAATGCCAGCGATCTGCGAATTCTCCCAGAGTGCATTCGAGCCGTTGATATCAGTCGTCATGTTGGTGCTGGTCAGCCGCCCGAGCCTGACGACGCTGCCAAAGAGAAAGCTCGATAGCGCGATCGCTTTGTCGTTCGGCGAGGAATACACGGTCAGATGTAGAGAACCTGTCGGCGGAAAGGCGCCGGAAGGTTTCGGCCGCGATCCAAAGGGAATATCCGGATCGGAGACGACACCGAACAGTTTGGTCACGGCCACATCCAGGTCGATATCGGGCGCGAAAAGAACGACATTGGCGATCTTGTAGCGCTGCGCCGGCGAGGAGCGGGCGACATAGGCTTCAATACCAAGCTGCTGGATGGCCGAGAGAAGGACATCGGTTCCACGACTGTGGGCGAGAAGATGAACATGCTCCACGCCTGGCGTTTCAGAAATGATGCGGATGGCTTTTTTGATATCCGCTACCGCGAATTCTCCGGACTCCCGGTCGATGTTGTATCCCTGGAAAACGCCACCCGAGCCGCCGGCAGGCCATGTCATGGCAACGCAGACGAAATCCATCGAAAGCGTCTCGCATATCTTGCCGGTCGATTCCGCCGCATCGTTGAAGGTGTTGTTGTAGCCGTGGATGAAAATGACGACTTCCTTGCGTTTCGCCAGGGACAGCCGTCTGCTGATCTCTCCTTTGAGCGCAGCGGCCGCTCTTTCGTGCGCTTTGACAGTCGCCGGCAATCGCTCCGGACCCTTGGCCGTCGCCTGGATGGCGTAGGGCGTCTGCGGGAACGCGCCGATCCTGGTCGTCGCGACAATCTTCAGCGGCGCGTCACTGGTGTCCGCCGGCCGACCTGAGGCCGTTGGGGGAAAGGCAAGCGAGACTGAACCGAAGCTTAGCGCCCGATCTCTGCCTGGACCATAGGAAAGCGCTCGGGTGCTGGAGACAACAGGCGCCCGATCTGTCACGTAGAGGACATCGAAATTTCTGGCTTTCGCTGTTGTCGTGGAGGCGATGGCGGTCTTTGCGCCTGATCCCGCATCCGCCATGCCAGCCGATTTGCCGTTGGCACAGGCCGAGAGAACGACGAGGAAAAGCAGCGTCAGGCAGGCCGTCGCATGTTCGCAAAGGCGTCGCACCCCGTTCCCGGGCCGCGCCGATATCATCGATGAACAAGCGATCTCGATATCCCCTCGCCAAAGGTTCCGTCCCCTCCGCTGTGATCGCGGAGGCTGCAGTTACCCAAACTGCGGCGATCAACCATAGCGCAGAATGGAGCTCATGGCTTCATATATTTCGAATCGCTTTATTACCTTGAGTTGTGCAGATGCGAAATGCCCGCACGTAAGGCCAATATCCAGGAGAAGCTTTCGGACCTAGTGCACTTCCTTCTGTTTCGCGGATGACCCGATGCGCTTCACTTTTTCGCGGAGCCACTGGAAGATCACGTAAAGGATGGGGATCAGGAAGATGCCGACCAACGACGCCCCGACCATGCCGCCGAACACGGCCGTACCGACGCCACGGCGGCTGAGCATGCCCGCGCCTTCGGCAATCACCAGCGGTATGAGTCCCGCGATGAAGGCGAAGCTCGTCATCATCACAGCGCGGAACCGCTCCCTTGCTCCCTCGACCGCGGCCTCGGAAATACTCAGACCGTGCTCGCGACGCATCATGGCGAACTCGACGATCAAGATGCCGTTCTTTGCGGCAAGTGCAATCAGGACCACGAGACCGATCTGGGCATAGATGTTGTTGTCAAGGCCCGCGAGCTTCAACGCCAGCATGGCGCCTGCAATACCCGCCGAAACCGAGAGCAGCACTGCTACCGGGATCGTCCAGCTTTCATAGAGCCCCACCAGGAAGAGATAGGCGAATAGGACTGCAAGGCCGAGGATGATCGCCGTTTTGCCGCTCGCTTCGATTTCCTGAAGTGCCGTGCCCGTCCATTCGTAGCTGTAGCCCGGCGGAAGCGTCTTGGCGGAGACCTGCTCCATTGCGGCAATCGCCTCGCCGGAGCTGCGGCCAGGCGCCGGGCCGCCGTTGATCGTGGCGCTGGCGTAGTTGTTGTAGCGCACGATGAGCTGTGGCCCAAGGATCAGACGAGCGTTGGCAAAGGCCTTTATGGGCACCATATCACCGTTGCTGTTACGGACGTTGATACGGTAGATGTCGTCTATTCGCGCCCGGTTGCTGGCCTCGCCCTGAACGGTGACCTGCCATGTACGGCCGAACAGGTTGAAGTCGTTGACATAGATACTGCCGAGGATCGCCTGGAGCGCGTTGAAGACGTCGGAAACCTGAATGCCCAACGTCTGCACCTTTTCGCGGTCGATATCGAGGTAGAGCTGCGGCGTGTTGGCGCTGAAGGTCGTGTAGACACGGTTGAGAACCGGGTTCTGGTTGGCCGCGAAAACGAGGCCGCGCGCAGCTTGTGCAACCTCAGCCGGATTGCTGCCAGTAAGGCTCAAAAGCTGGTATTCGAAGCCGCTTCCGGTTCCGAGCCCGATAATCGGCGGCAAATTGTAGACGATGACGTTGGCTTCGGAGAGAGATCGAAACTCGTCGCCAAGCTTGGAGATCAGGCCATCCACTGAGAGCTCGGGTTTGGTTCGATCGGCGAAGGGCTTGAGCGTCAGCACCATCATGGCGGCATTCGACTTTACCTGTGCATCGAGCAGACTGTAGCCGACGACCGACATGACGCCCTGAACACCTTCTGTCTTGCGCACGATGTCCTCGACCTTCTTGGTGACGGCATCCGTGCGGTTGACCGACGCACCTTCCGGCAGAATGATTTCGCCAAAGATGGCGCCCTGATCCTCGGATGGAAGGAAGCCAGTCGGGGTTGTCTTGAACAACCAACCGGTAGCAAAGACAATTACGGCCAACAGGACCAGACCAAAGACGGCAATTCGCACCAGCCTGTGGACAATCGAGGCATAGCCATCGCGTGCGAGGTCGATGCCTTTCAACACATAGCGGATCGGGCCGCGCTTCGGGCCGTGGTGCGCCTTGAGCAACACGGCGCAAAGGGCGGGCGATAGGCTGAGGGCGTTGATCGCGGAAATGACCATCGACACCGAGACTGCAACGGCAAACTGGCGGAAGAGCTCGCCGGAGATGCCGGGAATGAAGGCGACCGGGACGAACACGGAGAGCAGAACGAGCGTGATCGCGATAATCGGAGCCGTGATCTCGGTCATGGCGCGTCGCGCCGCTTCTGCCGGCGTGATGGTCGGATCCTTCTCGAGATGAGCCTCGACCGCCTCAACCACGACGATGGCGTCGTCGACCACGATCCCGATGGCGAGCACGAGGGCGAGCAGCGAGACGGTATTGGCTGAAAAGCCCAATCCCATCATGACGGCGAACGTACCGATCAGCGATACCGGCACGGCGATCAGCGGAATGAGCGTCGCCCGGACACTGCCGAGGAAGAGATAGACGACGATCACGACGAGGACGAAGGCCTCGATCAGGGTCTTGACCACCTCATGGATGCTTTCCTCGACGAACTTCGTCGTGTCGTAAGTGATCGCGTAGCTGACCCCGTCGGGGAACGATGGCTTCAGCCTCTCAAGGAGCTGGCGGATCGCCTCGGCCGTCGCAATGGCGTTGCCGCCAGGCGCCTGGTAGATGCCGATGACGGCTGCCGAAGCGCCGTCCTGTCGACCGATCTGATCTGCGGCCTTCGGCCCGAGTTCGACGCGCGCCACGTCTCTTACCCGCACGAACGAGCCATCCGGCTGCGCCCTGATCACGACCGCGCCGAATTCCTCGGCGGACGTCAGGCGGCCCTTGGTCTGGATCGTGAGCTGGAATTGCTGGTCCGGCAGAGCCGGCTGCGCACCGATGCGGCCGATCGCCGCCTGGATGTTCTGGCTCTTCAGCGCGGCCACGACGTCATTCGGCGTCATGCCGAAATTCGCAAGGCGTTCCGGCGTGACCCAGACACGCATGCTGTAGTCCCATGGCGTCAGCAACGTCACATCGCCGACGCCCTTGATCCGCTTCAGGCCGTCGATGATGTTGATCGTCGCGTAATTCGACAGAAAGAGCTGGTCGTGCTCCGGCTTGGTGGATGTCAGCGCAATGAGCTGCATCAGCGCCGAAGACTTCTTCTTGACGTTGATGCCCTGAGCGCGTGCCTCCTGCGGCAGCTGTGCTTCTGCCAGACTGACGCGGTTCTGGACGTTGACGGTGTTGATGTCAGGGTCGGTTCCAACGGCGAAGCTGACCGTCAGCGTATAGCTGCCGTCATTGCCGCTCGTCGACTTCATATAGATCATGTTGTCGACGCCGACGACGCGCGACTCGATCGGCTGCGCGACGGTTTCCTGCACGACATCAGCGCTCGCACCGGGATAGGTGACCGTCACTGACACCTGGGGCGGTACGATGTCCGGGAATTGGGCAATCGGAATGACCTTGAGCGCCACAAGGCCTGCGATCGTTATGACGAGCGAGATGACAACGGCCAATCGCGGCCGATCGATGAAGACTTCTGAGAGCATTGCTTAGGACCCTGATTTGGCGACGACGGGCTCGACAGCCTGCCCCGGGCGAACCTTCTGTATGCCTTCTGTTACGACCATCTCCCCGGCAGACAGCCCCTTGGTGATGGAGACGTCACTGCCTTCCATCTGCCCCGGCTGGAGGTACCGCACCTCGATCTTCTTGTCCTTGTTGACGACAAGCACGTAGGGACCGGCCTGGTCGATCTGTATGGCCGACTGCGGGATCACCAGAGCGGACTGCGCCTGATCACCCTTGACCGTGACGTTGACAAGCTGACCGTCGACAAGCACTCGGTCCGGATTGGCGAAGCTTGCTCGCACAACCACCGTGTCCGTTCCCTGATTGACGCTCACGTCGACGAAGTCGATCTTCCCACCCTGGGGATAGGTCGTGCCGTCGGCAAGCTGCACATTCACCAGCGCGTCAGCGGCTGCTCCCTTGTATTTCTCGCGTATCCCCAGCATCTCACGCTGTGAAACCGTGAAATTCACGTAGATTGGGTCCTGGCTGACGATCGTTGCGAGTACATTGCTCGAAGGCCCGATGAAGTTTCCGACCGAATATGCAGCACGGCCGATCCGCCCAGCAATCGGCGCCGAAATATCCGTGTAACCGAGATTGAGTTCGGCCTGCGCCAAGGCGGCTCGCAATTGTTCGGCGGTTCCCGCGGATCCCTGCTTCTTGGCGTTCGCCAGATCGAGTGCCTGCTGGGTCCCCGCATTCTTGGCGACAAGATCGGACTGCCGCTTGACCTCGATATCCGCGAGCGAGACCGATGCCTCAGCCGCCTCGAGATTTCCCTGGGCCTGCTCTACGGCCGCCTGAAATTGCCCCTTTTCCATCGAGAAGAGCAGATCGCCAGGCTTTACATCCTGTCCTTCCTTAAAGAGCGTCTTTTCGAGAAATCCGTCAACCCGCGCCCTGAGGTCGACCTTGTCGACAGCGACCACCCGTCCGGTGAACGAGGACGAAGGCCGGATATCCTTCTCGGTTACCAGCGCGACGGTGACAGTGGGCGGCGGTGGGGGTGCGGCGGTTGTTGCCGCTTCCTGGCAGAATGCGCTGGGGGCCAACATGACGGCGGCGGCCGCTGCGACGACAGACGATAGGCTGACGAGAACTCGCATGACTTCCCCCTCGGATAAGCCCGCATGTATGTGTTACCTTATATAACAAAGAGCCGAAACAAGGCCGTCCGCAAGTATGTTACGGTAACAAACGGCGTAAATTAATGTTCGGGAGACAGCGCCGCTCGCCGGGGAGCAATCAAAGGCGAGCTAGTGTCGGGATCAGCTCCCGAAGGCGGCGGGAACAGATTGCAGCTCAGCGAACGGTCGTGCTCATTGGCTCAACGTCGAGCCAAAGTCTCGACCCATTGCGCGCCGACCCAGGTGCCGGAAGCGACCAGACTACTAATGACATCGCGCAGGAGTTCGAAGACCTCGCGCGCAAGAGGAGCCATCATGGCGTCCTGGGTCGTTCCAATCGCGATGGTCGAGACCAGTGGTGGCCGGTCGATCCGGCGTGCGTCGATTTCGCCGCTGGCGACCTCCGCGGCGACCGCGGCATAAGTCAGGATCGTTGAACCGAAGCCGCGTTTGACCAGCACCTTGGTCATGGCGACGCTGTCGACTTCCTGGACGAGCGTGAGCCTGACGCCGCGCCGCGCGGCCTCCTGCTCGATGAAGCGGCGATTGCTGTGGGGCAGGCTCGGCAGGATCAGCGGCGTCTCCGCAATCTCGCGCCATCGGATCGTCCCCAACTCGTCGCGAGGCCCACCTTTTCCGGGCCCGGCCACCACCATGTTTTCATTTATGACCGTATGGAGATTAAGGCCCGGCAGCATTGTCGGATTATGAAGTACCGCAATATCCAGGCGGCGACCGAGAAGCCACTCTTCGAGCGAAGAGCTGACGCCTTCCTTCAGATGAAGGGTCGCATGCGGCCGGCGTGCACGGAACCTTGAAACGATCTCCGGCGCGATCAACAGGCCGGCTGCAGGCGGCAGGCCGAGAACGACATGTCCGACCATAGCCTCCGATGCGTCCCGGATATGATCGGGAAGCTGCCGCAAGTGGCCCAGGATGGATTCGGCGCGTTCGAGCAACAGTGTACCGGCCGCGGTTGGGCGGACCCCACGCCCGTGGCGCAGCAGCAGCGCGGTGCCAAGCTCTTCCTCGAGCTTCTGCATCTGCCGGCTTAGGGCGGGCTGCGCGACGTTCAACTCCATCGAAGCCCGGCTAAAACTTCCTGCCCGCACCACTTGCACGAAATATCGCAACTCGCGAATATCGATCATGTTCCCTCGCGAATGCTCAGTCGCCGCATTGTATAAAGGCTGCAAGGCCACAACGACAACAGTCTAGGTCAGGAGCATTCGTCCGGTCTTCATTTCAAAGGTCGTCTATAGCCTCTGTACAGGTTAGTTACCTCAGCGCTCCATTGCCCGCATGCCAGAAGCCTGTTTTCCATGAGGTAGGTGAGCGGGATGCCGCCTTCTATCAGCGCCCAGATATCGGAGCCGTTCGTCGCTTCGACGCTCGATCGCAACAGCATGTAGCCCGACACCTCTTCCACTTCGGCAACAAGCCCCGCGATCGCTGCCGAAAGCATGGTTTCGTCTTTTGCCCCCAGCGCCGGAAAGCGTGCGACGATCAGATGGTCGACGTTGGCGGCATCAGGCATGTTCTTCTGTGCCGAGGTCAGAATATCGCCTCTGACCTGCCCTCGGCCCGGTCCCTCACATTTGGCAAGCATACGGCGGCTCCATGGCGTGGAATTCGCGCCGGATACAGCCTTGTACTCCGCAGATTCCAGGGCAGCGAGTGAAGTAAGCTCATAGCGTGCGAGCCAGCGCGGGGCGCCGGCAATGCACTCCCAGCGGGAAGCACTCAAGAATCCCGGCAAGCCGAGCCGCTGCGGCACGTGTTCGGTGTCGTACCAGTCGTGGAACTCCTCCTCGTATTGAGAAGGAGGTTCCATCATGGCAAGCATCACGGCGGTCGGACTTGCCTCAGTCACGCTGCTTTGTTCCCTGCAAAGAAGCCTGGATGAGAGTGAGTAAACCGCTCACCACGCACAGGAGGGCGAGGAACCCGAGGCCGGCGGAATAGCTGTTGCTAACGGTCTTCAGCCAGCCGACCACGTACGGCCCGACAAAACCGGCAAGGCCGGCAAGCGAGGTAATGACCGCGATGCCTGCCGCTGCCAGGCTGGGCGGCAACCGCTCAGTCGCCAGCGCAAAGAACGGACCCTTGACGCCGTAAAGGCCAAGCGCCGAGACGGAAAGAAAGGCCACGGTCAAGGCAGGCGATACCGTCAACAGGCAAAGGCCAAGACCAAGCGCCGAGACGAAGGAGGCAATGGCCGTATGCCACACACGTTCCTTGCGGATATCGGAACTCCAACCCCAAACGATGGTGGCAACGCAGCCAAAAGCAAACGGCACGGCGCCCATAAGCCCGGTTTCGAACGTGGTGAGCCCGAGGCCCTTCAGGATCAGCGGTAGCCATAGGCTCAACCCGTAGCTGCCGGCGGTTACGCCGAAAAAGATGGCGCCGTAGCAGAGCAGATTGACGTCCTTCAGCAGCTGCCATTTGGAAATCTTCACGCCGGACTGCACCTGCACTTTTTCCTGTGCAAGTCGGTTTTGCAGCCAGGCCTGCTGTTCCCTGGAGAGCCAGGGTGCATTTGCCGGCGTATCGGACAGCAGCCGGTAGCACATCAGGCCGATCACGATCGCGGGAACGCTTTCGATAAGATACATCCACTGCCAGCCGCGAAGACCGAGGGCGCCATCAAGCGCCAGCAGCCAACTCGAGACCGGAGCTCCGATGAAGCCGGAAAGCGGAATGGCCATCATGAAAAGCGCCATGTCCTGCGCCTTGTAACGCTTGGGAAACCAGAGCGACATGAAATAGATGACACCCGGGAAGAGACCGGCCTCGGCAGCGCCGAGGAGGAAGCGAACGATCTCAAAACTGACCGGACCGCGTATCGCCACCATGGCCATGGAAACGAGCCCGATCGTGATCAGGATACGGCTCACCCAAATGCGCGCGCCCACCTTCTCAAGCACTAGGTTGCTCGGCAATTCGAAAAGGAAATAACCCCAGAAGAAGACACCCGCGCCGAGAGCGAAATCTGTTGGCGACAGACCAAGATCGCTGTTCGCCGTCAGGGCCGCAAAGCCCACATTGACGCGATCGAGATAGGCGACGAGAAAGCCGAGCACGAGAACGGGCAGGAAGCGCCGGCGAACGAGACGCATCGTCGATGCCTCCAGCGCATCGTCTGCAGTGCTTATGAGGGGTGGTGCTACCGGCTTGCCGACAGAAGTATCAGTCATATTTCCTCTCCCAGGTATTTGATCGAAGTTCGCTGGACAGCGTCATTCATCGAAATCATGTGGTTGGCCGTCCGGCACGCCTATCTCGAAGGCGTTCAGCGTCATCGCTACGAAGGTGTAGTATCCGATTATCCCGACGAGCTCCGCCAACCCCCTTTCGCCGAAGAGTTCGAGCGCGGCTGCGTGAAGGGTGTCCGACACGAAATGCGTGTCATGGAGCGCATAGGCGTAGTCGTAGACGAGCTGGTCACGTGCGGAAGCGAAGAACGGCGTCTGACGCAGGCGGATCGCCTCGACGATGAATTCCTCGAGCCCCGCTTCCAGCGCCTTGATCTTGTGCGCATTCCATTCGTAGCGCGAGCTCCAGAACCGGGCCGTAACGAGGATGGCGAGCTCGGAAAGACGTGGTTCCAGGCTCGTGTCATATCGAACGAATTCGCCGAGACGCTGCGCCCTGGCGCCCATTTCCGGACTATGCAGCCAGGCACGCAGCGGCGCGGGCAGATGCCCACGCTTTCCGCCGATTGCCTCTTCGGCGACAAGGCGCTGCTCGTCCGTCATGTCTTCGGGCTTCAAATCTTTCAGGCGCATGTCATCCTCCATTATCGGACGCAACCGCGTCGTCGTATCGGCGCTCGCCGCCGTCATCAGGGTCCGGTTGATCGAGCAGGACCGTCAGGAGCCTGTTGAACTCCTCGGACCTCTCGACGTTGGGCAGATGCCCCGCTTGCGCAATTTCATGAAACTCTGCCGGCGCCACGCGCTGTGCCATGAGCCGCATGGTCTCGGGGATGTTGGCGTCGCTTTCGCCGGCGAGCATCAGGGTCGAACATGTGATCCGACCGAGATCCTCCTGAAAATCATAGGATTGGAGCGCTCGCGCGCAACGCACGAAGCCCGGGAGCGGCGTTGCCGCAACCATGGCTTCGATTTTCGCTATCGCGGGCATCTGATTGGCCTGCGAATTTTGCGTGAACCAGCGCGCAACGGTTGCCTTTGCCAGCGCTGCCATGCCGCTCGCTTCGGCCATATCGATCCGCTCCTGCCACCGTGCAGCCCCAGCGACCGGCGACGAGGCCTGGCAATCGCAAATCGCAAGACTGTTGACCCGCTCCGGATAGCGCGCTGCAAATCGAAGCGCGGTAACGCCGCCCATAGAGATACCGACAAGCGCAGCATGATCTATGCCGATCTCATCGAACAGGGCGATGGTATCGTCGACCAGTTGGTCGAAAGTGCAGTCGGCAGACGGGACCGACGTTCCGCCATGTCCTCGCTGGTCGTAGCGCAGGATGCGAAACCGGTCGGAAAAGGCCGCAACCTGGGCATCCCACAAGCTCAGGTCGGTCATCAGAGAATTGCTGAAGACGAGCCATGGCCCGGCCTCACTGCCTTCGATACGGCAGCGAAAGCGAATGCCGTTTACTGTGATGAAGCGGTCGGCGATTTGGTCGATTGAAGAACTCGTAATGCTCATTCCGGATTGCCGCCTGTCGGGCTACGTTGCAGTCCACCGGCCGGACTTTCTTCAAGAGAGGCGAGAAAGCGTCGCGTCTCCGCGACGAGCTCGCCTGGTGCCTGCACCGGCATCAGATGGCCGCTTAAGACCTCCGCGAATTCGCCACGGGGCAATCGGTTGCAGATATCGAGCATCTCCGATTTGGGCCGCAGCACATCGTGAGCCCCGGCCAGTACGAGACATGGTGCCGTGATCCGATCCAGCTGACTTGTCAGCTTCGCCTCGGTGAGGGCTCGGTTGGCGTGACCATAGGCAACAGGATCATTGGCGAGAAAGCGAGCCAGATAGGTCTGGTAAGCCTTTTCGTCCTCTCTGAAAGACTGAGGATAGGACCGCTCCAGAGTCGCATCCGCGATCGCGCGCATGCCCTTTTCTTCCGCCATTGCCGAGCGCTGCATGAGATAGACTTGTCGCTCTGGCACGGTCCCAAGCGCCGGAGAACAAAGGATCAGAGCCTCGACCAGATCAGGATTTGCAATTGCCAGCGACGCGGCAATCGCCGCGCCGGCGGCGACGCCCAATAGTCGATAGGGCGGCTTGAGACCAAGCACATCCGTCAATGCCAGGAGATCGGCGACATGATCCGTCAACGTGAAGGAAGCACGCGGCTTTTCGGAGAAACCGGCGCCCCGCTGATCGTAGCGAAGGATGCGATTGCCATCCTCCAGTCCGTCGATGCACGCGTCAAAGCTCTCGAGGCTTCCCCCGAGCTCGTGCAGGAGTATCAGGCTGTTCGGCCCCTGGCCGGACAATTCATATCGGATGGAAATTCCAGGCAAATCCGCCCAAGTCATTTGGCTCTCTTCACCACGAACAGAATTGTCCTCGGTGGCGCGCCGTTGACGGCCACTGGTGTAAGACCAATCCTCGTTCGAGTTATTTAGACAATTCAACAACATCGAGTGCGAGCGACCAATAAACGAAGTCACTGCCTGCAACCAGAACCTTTGGTTGATCGCCGCCTATGCCGCTCCGGCATATCTCGGCCTGACAAATGCGAATTGCGATACTGATCGCGGTTCATGGCGCGCTCAACATTCTGACCTTGGCTAAATCCTGGGCGCGATTTCGCGCGGCAGTCCGGTCCCTCAGAGAGGTGAATTGTTAGGCCCTGAAAGGGTTCCGTCTTTCAGGGTCCAAAGCCTTTTCGTTAGCGGCAGATCAGTTGCGCTATTTCGTCATCGATCTGGATGCCTTCAGCCAGAGCTTCCCTCCGACTGCCCTGACCGCGCCGACCGGGAAGCCGCACATTGGGATCGGCGGTCATCGTGGCCGCAAGCAGCGCAAGGCGGGAAGCGGTGCCGCTGCCGCCGGTTGCCTCGGGGTCGATCGCGATAATCATCTGCCCGAGTGCCGGCGGGTCGCCACGGTCGTCGAACAACGAAGTGGCCTCGAAGGAGTAGTTGGCTCCGGTCAGGCCGGCGGCGAGGATCTCGACCATCAGGGCCAATGCAGCGCCCTTGGCCTCCCCAAGCGGCATCATCGTGCCCTTGAGCGCCTCGCCCGGATCCGTCGTCGGCTCGCCGAAGGGATCGAGAGCCCAATCGCCGGGTATCTCCGTGCCCTTCTGATGGGCCGCCATGATCTTGCCCCGTGCAACCTTCGACATGGCAAGATCGATGACGATCGGGTCGGCGTCCGGCAGGGGCGCAGCAAAGGCGATCGGATTGGTGCCGTAGACTGCGGTCTTTCCGCCCCAGGGTGCCATTGCTGCAGGCGCATTGGCAAACATCAGGGCAACGAGGCCGCGCTCGGCGAAGCGCTCGACCGTCAGCCCCATCACGCCGGCATGATGCGAGCGATGGATGGCGGCGATTGCAATGCCGGATTTCGAGGCGAGGGCCGGAAGTTCGCGGACGGCAAGGTCGAGGGCCGGATAGGCAAAACCGTAGCCGGCATCGACCCGGAGTACGGCCGGCGCATTCAATGACAGGGCGGGTACGGCAAAGCCGTCGACCTTGCCTGCCCTGGCCTGAGAGGCGTACGCCTCAATGCGGCGTAGGCCATGGCCGCCTTGCCCCGCGGCTTCGGCGGCAACGAGAGCCGTGGCTACCGACCTGGCATTCTCTGGGCTTACCTTGTTGCGTTCGAACATCTGCGCAACGAGACGCTCGGCTTCGGAGATGGACAGCAGCATGTGATTAACTCCCGGCGAGGGCTTGCGGAATTGCCGGCAGCGCCAGCGAGGCACCGGAGGCACAAAGCAATAGGAAGACGATCAGCCTTAGCACTCTCGGCGACAGCGGCAGGGGCAAGCGCCGCGCCATCTGCGTGCCGGCGGCGACGGTAGCGACGGCCAGAAAGGCGGGCCAGTAGACCGGTTTGGGAAAGGTGCCGTCGGCGATGACCACCAGCAGGCGGATCAGGGCGTTGATGGCAAAGATCGCCACGAGTGTTTCGCGAATGGCCGCGATCGGCAGGGGCTGCCGATAGAAATGATAGACGAGCGGCGGCCCGCTGGTCGAGAACAGGCCGCTCATGATGCCGGAAAAGGCTCCGAAAAAGACGAAGGAGGATTTCGTCGCCTCTTTCTCCTCCTTCTTCGGCGGCATGACCAGTTGCAGGGCCGAGATGATGATCACCGCACCAAGGATGATGCGGAGATAGACGAGGCCGTTGGTGGCGAGATGGTCGAGCAGGAAATAGCCGCCGACCAATGTCGGCAGGCTGGCGAAGAGCACGAGTACCAGTTCGGCGCGCAGCACGTCGCGCCAGCCCTTCGTCATCATGATGGTGGCGTTGACCAGCGTCAGCACGCCGGTCACGACCGCGGCATCGCGCAGCGGCATGACGGCAGTGAGGCCGACCCCACCCATAAGCAACAGCCCGAAGGCAAAGCCGGTCAAGGTCTGCACATAGGCGGCAACGCCCGCCATCAGCACGAAGCTGATAATCTCCGACGATGTCATGTTGCAGCCGACCGATACGAACCGATAGTCAGGGTGATAGGCGACATCAGAGGTCGCCGTTCAGGGTCAGCATCAGGTTCGCCAGAAGCGCAGTGCGCGGCGCGACGCTGCTGACGAATATGTACTCGTCGAAAGTATGCGCGCCGGCTCCATCGGCCCCCAAACCGTCGAGCGTCGGCACGCCGAGCGCTGCAGTGAAGTTACCGTCCGAGCCGCCGCCGGTGCTGACGCCTTCGAGGGTGATGCCCAGTTGTGCGGCAATCTTCGCAGTATGATCGAAGAGGCGCTTGCCCTCTTCCGTTTGCGCGAAAGGCGGACGGCTGAGGCCGCCCTTGACCTCGATGGTGATATCAGGATCGACTGGCTTCAGGTTTTGGACCTTGCCCAGAATTTCGGTCGCCGTCTCGCTGTCGGGCAAGCGGAGATCGACCTGCATGCGGCATTCGGCCGGCACGGTGTTGCGCCCGGTGCCGCCATTGATCGTGCCGACGGTGACGGTGATGCCACGCTCGACGTCGTTCATGCCTTCGAGTTCGAGCACCAGGCGGGCGGCGGCGCGGATGGCGCTGCGTCCATCCTGCGGCTTGCTGCCGGCATGAGAGGCGCGGCCACGCACCACGATGTCATACATGGCGACGCCCTTGCGGGCGACGACGATCTTGCCACCATCGCGCGCCGGCTCGACGACCAGGGTATGGCCGGCATGGCGGGCATAATCCTCGATGAGGCCGCGCGAGCTTGCGCTGCCCATCTCCTCGTCAGGCATGAACAGCAGGTCGACCGGTGATCTCGTGCCCGCGCGAACCGCGATCTTCATAGCCTCCAGCGCCATCAAGGCCCCGGACTTCATGTCGTAGATGCCCGGCCCGTAGAGCCGGTCGCCTTCCTGGCGCAATGTGAGGTTTTCCTTGATCGTACCGGTCGCATGCACCGTATCGAGATGGGCAAGGATCAGGACGCCTTTCTCGTTGCTTCCCGCCGGACGAGGCGAGCGCACGGCAAGGATATCGCCGAAACCCAGCGTGCCGGGAATGCGCTCGACGATGAGACCGCCTTCCTTGGCAAGCATTTCGACCCGATCGGCAAGCCGGTTGACGGCCGCGGCATCACGCGTCGGAGTTTCGAGCTCCACCCAGGTCTTGAGTTCGGAAAGAAGTGCGGCTTCGTCGATATCGGCAGCGGAAATTGTGAGGGGCATGGGCATCTTCCAAAGGATCTCAGGCGGGCAAAAGCAGGATGTGATGATCGGTTTCGGCGGCGATCTTCTCGTCGCTGTAGAGGAGCGGCACATATTCTCCGCCCGACCAGCGCTCGGCGAGATCGGCATAATGCGGCGAGCGCGGATCGCCGGATTGACCGGGTGTGTTGATGCAGAACGACTTATCCCATTCGCCGACATCGATGACGAGACGGACGGAGGCGCCGGCGGTGACGCGGAAATCGCTCAGGCGATAGCTCGCAAGGCCGGGCGTGGAGCGGCTGCCGCCAACTGGCAGCGGGCCGACATTCCATTCACCGGTCTTGTCTTGCTTCACGCGGCTTGCCGCATGCTCAAACAGGGCATGATGCAACGTTCCCCACGCCCATCTCGAAGGATCGTCGCCAAGGCGGCGGCTGCAATCGTCGAAGGCCGCAGCCAGGGTTTCGAGCAGCATGGTATCCCTCGCCTCTTCGGCCGGCTGACCGAAGCGCTGATCGGGATGTTCCAGGAGGTTAAGAAGCACGTCGACATCGCCGGGAACAAGCAATGCCCGCACAGCCGGATTCGGTGCGAAGCGGGCAAAGAGAGCAGGCCGCAGATGCTTCATCCACCAGACCTCGAAGAGCGCCGCGATATTACTGTCGGCCGTCAGCCGGAAGTCCCAGCCATCAAGGAGAGCGGCGACCTTTTCCCGGACGATTGCAGCCCCTTTCCGGCCAATGGCTTCCGCGAGAAGGGCGCAGATTCGACCGGCGGGGCTCGAATAGGTGTCCATCTGCAACGCCATGGAGGCTTCGGTCGAATGCGCGGTATCGGCAGAAAGCACCGACTTGATCCGCTCCGCGCGGCTTACCTCCGCCCATTCATGGCCGATCGTCGGCGCATCGGGACTGCGGTCCGCCGGCAGGTTCATCTCGTTGGCGGTCGCAAAGAAGCCGGCAGCCGGATTGACGACGCGGGGCAGCTCTTCAGCGGGCAGAAAACCCGCCCATTCATGGCTGCCGTCGCCAGGCACCGGCAGCAGCCCATGCCAATTCTGCCGGACCGGCGTGAAACCAGCGGTGAACCAGCCGACATTGCCGTCGACGTCTGCGCAGACGTGATTGACCGAAGGCGTGCCCCAGGACCGGAGCGACGTGCCGAAGGCGGCAACGGAGGGCGAGCGCATGGCCGAGAGGCTTCCAAGATACGCCGCCGAGCCGGGCGAGAGCCAGACCGAACGCAACGCGATCACAAGCCGCTTGCCTGCATCCTCGTGGAGAACCGGACCATGCCGGGTGAAGGCCAGCATCAAGGTCTGGTCGGCATATCCCTTGACTTCGAAGCGCTCTTCCTGCCGGCGGATGGCTTCCCAGCCGTCCTGATAACGATAGAGATCCGGCTCACCTTCCCGGGTCTCGTAGACGTAGACATCCTCCTGGTCGGCCCCGAAGATCGTCAGTCCGAAGGCGGCCTTGCCGTTGTGGCCGAGAGAAATGCCGGGTGCGGTCGGCTCGCCGGTTCCGATGGCATTGAAGCCCGGTGCCTGCAGGTGCACGAGATAGCGCAGCGAAGGAACCGCATGGGCGCGGTGCGGGTCGCTCGCGAGAATCGGCCGGCCGGTCTCGGTCCGCGAACCGTGCACCACCCAATTGTTGGACCCCTCCTCGCTAGTTGCGCGGATAATGTCGCCGAGATCGGTGACTTCGGTCCATGTCCACACATCGTCGAGCGTCGCAGCCAACCGCTCGCGCTCGAAAGTGACCGGCGCAGTCGCGAGCTTGAAAAGCCGGAGCGCCGCAAGCGGGATATCGGCCAGCGCGACACCGTCGGCAACTTTCAGATCGACGTGCGGTTCGATCTGTGTGCGCAGCAGATCGGTCTGAGCATCGGCCAGTGTCAGGATATTGGCGCGCAGGATTTCGGAGGCACCGTTGCGGGTCAGCGCATGGGTGCGCACGCGCACCACGTCCTCCGGTCGCCAGCGTGCCGGGCTGGTACCGAAGAATGAGAATTCCAGCGGCAGGCGGGCGGGCTCGGCCTGACAGAGGGTGATATAGGCGTTGATGCCCGTAGCAAAGGCAGTGCAGATCGCCTGCGTGTCCGGTGCGTAGGAAGACCACTCAGCCGCCATGTCGCCACGATAGAGAAAGTGGCGAGCCGCGTGATCCTGCGCGAGATATCCAGGGCCAAAATCGGCAGCGAGAAGGCCAAGGCCACGCTTGCGCCAGAGATCGAGCTGCCACAGACGGTCGCGTGCAGCGTTGAAGCCCTGCACGAAGAAGAGATCCTGCTCGTTTTCCGCCTTGAGATGGGGGATCCCCCAGCGGTCCACACGGATTTCCGCGGGCTGTTTGAGCCCCTGCAGGTGCATCGTTTCGTCGGCGGTCGTCTCGGTCATATCGATCTCATCAGGCATGGTGGCAGGCAACCATCGCGCCATCAGGTCGCGGGGTCAGTTCGGGCCGTTCCCTGGAGCAAATTTCGGTCGCAAGCGGGCAGCGCGTGTGGAAGGCGCAGCCGGAGGGGATGTTGGAAGGGCTCGGCAACTCACCGCTCAGGATGAAACGCTGCTTGGCACGCTGTACATCCGGATCTGCCTCGGGCACGGCAGACATCAACGCCTTGGTATATGGATGCTTCGGATTTTCGAAGAAAGTGTCGCGATCGGCCATCTCGACGAAGCGGCCGAGATACATAACGACCACGCGGTCGCAGATATGGCGGACGACAGCGAGATCGTGCGAGACGAAGAGATAGGAGACGCCGGTGCGCTTCTGCAGCGCGACGAGCAGGTTGAGGATCTGCGCACGCACCGAGACGTCGAGCGCCGAGACCGGCTCGTCGCAAATGACGAGATCGGGCTCCAGCGCCAAGGCCCGGGCGATGACCACGCGTTGCCGCTGGCCGCCCGAAAACTGATGCGGATAGCGGTCGGCATGTTCTGGGCGAAGACCGACCTGGGTCAGCAGCGTCGCCACCCGCTCCTTGAGTTCCTTGCCTCGGGCGATGCCGCGGACGATCAGGGGCTCGCCGATGGTCGCGCCGATGGTGGAGCGCGGATCAAGCGACAGCGCCGGATCCTGAAAGATCATCTGCACCTTGCGGCGGATATCGTTGAGAGCCTTGCGGTTGGCGCCGACCACTTCCGCGCCGCCGATCTTCACGCTGCCGGCAACCGGCTGCTGCAGGCCGACGATTGTGTTGGAAAGCGTGGACTTACCACAGCCGGATTCGCCGACCAGCGCGACGGTCTCGCCCTTGGCGATATCGAGGGTGGCGCCATTGACCGCCTTGACCGTATGGGTCGATCCGCCGAGCATGCCGCCACGGCCGGAGAAATGCACGGCGACATCGCGGATTTCCAGTACGTTTGCCGTGCCGCTCATGCCGCCACCTCACGCATCTCAGTCATTCTGTCGATATGCCAGCAGGCGGAGAAATGGCCCGTCCCCTGCTCGAAGAGCGGCGGGGGCTCGGCCCGGCACTTGTCCGATGCGAGCGGACAGCGGCCGACGAAGCGGCAACCGAGGCCGAATTCGTTCGGCGTCGGCACGGAACCTTCGATGGTCGCCAGATCCGCCTTCGGTGCCACATCAAGCTTGGGAACGCTGGCAAGCAGCAATGCCGTGTAGGGATGCGCCGGCGCGTTGAAGAGAGCATGAACCGGCGCGATCTCGGCGATACGACCGGCATACATGACGGCAACCTCATCGGCGATATCGGCAACGACGCCCATGTCATGGGTGATGAGCACGATCGAGGTGCCGCGCTCGGCGACGAGCTTCTTCATCACATCGAGGATCTGCGCCTGGATCGTCACATCAAGCGCCGTCGTCGGCTCGTCGGCGACGAGCACGCGCGGACCGCAGATCAGCGCGATGGCAATCATGATGCGCTGGCACATGCCGCCGGAAAGCTCGAAGGGATATTGGTGCAGCCGCCGGTCGGGATCGGGAATGCCGACATCGACCAGCATCTCTCGTGCCTTTGCCAGCGCCTGCGATTTCGAGACGTTCTGGTGGGCGCGGAAGGCTGCGGCGATCTGCGAGCCCACCGTCGTCAGCGGATCCAGCGAAGCGCTCGGTTCCTGGAAGATGATCGAGATGTCCTTGCCGCGGGCCTTGCGGAGCTGGCGCTCAGAAAGGCTGGCGAGATCGGTCTCCTCGAGCAGGATCCTGCCGTTTACCCGGCGCGCTGCCGGCGGCAGCAGGCCGAGCATGGCGTAAGAGGTCAGCGACTTGCCGCAGCCGGATTCACCGACCAGCGCCATCACCTTGCCGGGGCTGACCGTGAAGGAGACGCCATCCACAACCTTGGCACCAGCGATTTCGATGGTGAGGTTGTCGACCGTCAGGAGCGGCTTGGCTTGGATGCCCATATTCCCTCCTCAGCGAGCGCCTGATGCGGGCTGGCTACGCTGGAACGTCCCGATCGAGTTGCCACCGTCGACGCTCAGCACCGCGCCTGTGATGAAGCTCGCCTTGTCCGAGCAGAGGTAGGCGATCGCAGCCGGCGCATCCTCCGGGCCGCTCTGGCGACCGAGCGGGATGCGCTTCAGCATGTTCTCGACATATTCCTCGGTCAGCAGGCTCACTTCGCTGCCCGCCGCAAAACCCGGCTCCACGACGTTGACGCGGATGCCGCTTTCAGCAAGCTCCAGCGCGAACCCCTTGGACAGGCGCTCGATCGAGGTCTTGGAGGTGCAGTAAGGCACGGATTCCCGGTTCATGCCGCGCGCAGCACCGGAGGAGATATTGATGATCGAGCCCTTGCGTCCCTCGGCGATCATCAGCTTGGCCATTTCGCGGGTCAGGATAAAGGGCGCCTTCAAATTGACGTCGAACACGAGATCCCAATCCGAAAACTCCATCGTCATCAGATTGTAGCGGGTGTAGATGCCGGCATTATTGATCAGCGCGTCAGGCGCCTTCCACTCGCGGCGCACCAGATCGACGAGGTCGAGCATCGATTCCTCGCTGGTGAGCTCCGTCGTATGCAGAAGCACTTTCGAGCGATCAAGGCCGAGGTCGTCTACCGTCTTTTCAAGCGCATCCTGTCGCTTGTCGGACAGGCAGAGATGGGCGCCTTCTCGAGCGAAATAGGCGTCGATCCAGCGGCCGAAGATGCCGGCTGCACCTGTGATGACGATTTTCTTGTTTTCGAATTCCATGGAAAGCCTCAGCGCGAACGGGAGCGGGGATCAAGCTGGTCACGCAACCAGTCTCCCAGCACATTGACGGAAAAGACGAGAAGGAAGAGGCCGGCGCCGGGAAAGGCGACGATCCACCAGGCGCGTTCGACATATTGCCGACCGACGCTCATGATCGAGCCCCAGCTGGGAGCCGGTGGCTGAATACCGAGCCCGAGGAACGAGAGGCCGGCTTCCATGAGGATCATCAGGCCGAATTCGGCGGTGGCGACGATCAGCACCGGACCAGCAATGTTCGGCAGCACGTGATGGAAGAGGATGCGGGCCGCACCCGCGCCGGCAAGCTCTGATGCCTTGATGAAGGGAAGGTTCGAGACCTGCAGCGTCTGCGCATAGGCAACGCGGGTATAGCGCGGCCAGCGGGTGAGGCCGAGCACCAGCACGAGCTTCAGGAAGCCGGGACCGAGCACAGCGACGGTGAGCACCGCAAGCAGGATCGCCGGGATCGACATCATGATGTCGACGAGGCGCATGATGAGGATTTCCACCGTGCCGCGGAACCAGCCGGCGACCATGCCGAGCGTAACGCCGACGACGGTGGAGACGACGACCGACAGGATGGCGACGCTCAATGAAACGCCAGCCCCGTAAAGGATGCGGGACAGCAGGTCACGGCCGAGATCGTCGGTTCCGAGCCAGTAAGTGATGCCCCTCGCCTCGAAGCCCGGCGGCTTCAGGCGGGCGAGAAGGTTCTGGTGCGCCGGGTCGGCCGGCGCGATCCACGGCGCAAAGATCGCCAGGATCAGGATAACGGCCAGGATGATCGTAACCAGCTGGATCGAGAGGGGAACGCGCCGAATGCGCTGGGAAAAGGCAGAAATGGCGATGCTCATGGCTGCCTCCTCAACGCGCCAGACGGATGCGTGGATCGATGAGCGCATAGACGAAATCGGCAAGTACGCTGGTCAGCACATAGACGAAGGAGATCAGGAGCACGATCACCTGCACAACGAGGAAATCTCGCGACTGAATGGACTGGATGGCAAGCTGGCCGATGCCCGGCCAGGCAAATACGGTCTCGACGATGACGGCGCCGGCGAGCAGATTACCGATTTCCAGCGCCGCGATCGTGATGACCGGAATGGAGGCATTGCGCAGCACATGCCGGATGACGACCGCGCCAAGCGAAAGGCCCCTCGCCCGCCCCGCCCGCACATAATCCTTGCCGAGTTCATCGAGAACCGAGATGCGAGCCATGCGGGCGAAAGTCGACATGGACAGCGCCCCAAGCGCGATCGATGGCATCACGATTGCGGAGAAGCCGCCGACGCCTGATGCCGGCAGCCAGCGCAGCGTTACCGCGAAAAGGAAGATGAGCAGGATGCCGGACAGAAACGTCGGCACGCTCTGGCCGGTGATGACGATCGCCGTCAGGATCTTTTCGAGAAAGCCGCCACGGCGGGTGGCCATCAAAATGCCGGCCGGAATGCCGACACCGATCGCAACGATCAGCGCGCCGATTGCCAGCATGATCGTATAGGGCAGACGCGAGGCGACGATATCGATCGCGGGGACACGCTGCACCACCGACATGCCGAAATCGAGGTGGGCAAGACCCTGGAGATATTGAAGATATTGCAGCCAGAGCGGCTGATCGAATCCGAGCTGATGGCGCAGCTCGTTGATCATTTCCGTCGACGCTCCCTGTGGGACCAGAAGCAGGGTCGGATCGCCGGAGAGATGCATCACGATGAAAACGATCGTGATGACCCCGAAGATTGCGATCACAGCCTGGACCAGCCGCCCTGCGGCATATTTCAACATATCCGTCCTGCCCGCCTGTACACGTTACTGCTGCCAGCCCATGTCCATGACGAACATGGCTTCGTTCGGGCTGGGCTGCCATTTCAGATGCTTGCTGGCACCATAAACGGCGTCAACCTGATAGAGACCCAGACCCGGCACATCGTCCTTCAGGATGCCATAGGCCTTCTCATAATCCTGCAGACGCTGGTCGTTGTTGAGCGTGGAGCGGGCATCGTCGACCAGCTTGTCATAAGCCGGGTTGCTGTATTTCGCCCAGCTCGAGCCGGTACGGAACAGCGGGAAGATGATGCCGTCGGCATCCTGGCAGGCGCAGGACCACTTGCCGAGCGCGAGGCTGCCGGCATTTGCCGGATCGCCCTGGCGGCGCTTCAGGAAGGTCGCCTGGTCGAGCGAGGTGATCTCGGTGTCGAGACCGACATCGTTCAGCATCTGCTGGATCGCTTCCACCATGGCCCGGTCGTAAGAGGGCGAGGTCAGGAACTCGATCTTGGCGCCTTCGGCGCCTGCTTCCTTGACGAGCGCGCGCGCCTTATCGGGATCGAAGGGATAACCTTCGACCTTGTCCGTATAGCCGAAGATCGGTGCTGCGCCGAGCACGTTGACCTGCGAACCGAAGCCCTGCAGCAGCGCGTCGATCAGGCCCTTCTTGTCGATGGCGTAGGCGATCGCCTGGCGAACGCGGACATCCTTGGTCGCGCCGGCCTGGGCGTTGATATAGATATAGCCGACCCGCTCGGTCGGAACCGAAAGCACCTGCGAATTCGGATCGCTCTTGAGATCGATCGCCTGGTCGGACGGCAGGTCGCGGACGAGATCGGCCTTGCCGGTCTTCAGGTCGGCAAGACGGGTGGAGACGTCGGGGACGGCGCGGAAGAAGACATGGGCGAAGGGTGGCTTGCCGCGCCAGTAGTGGTCGTTGGCCTGCAGCTCGGTCTGGACGCCCTTCTGCCATTGCACCAGCTTATAGGGACCGCTACCCATCGGCTGCTGGTTGAAGGTCTGCCCGCCAACCTTCTCGACATAGGCCTTCGGCAGGATGGAGAGCTTGACCAGCTGGGCAAGCAGCGCCGGATAGGCGGATTTGGCCGTGACCACGACGGTCGTCGGATTGGTCGCCTCGGCCTTGGATATCTGGTCGAATTGGGACAGCTGCGGGCTCTTCAGGTCCGGGCTGATGATGCGGTTGATGGAGTAAACCACATCATCAGCCGTCAGCTTCGAGCCGTCCTGGAAGGTGACGTCGTCGCGGATATCGAACTGAATCGTCGTGTCGTTGACGTATTTCCACGACTTGGCGATCTGCGGAACGATCTGGCCGGAGGCGTCGCGGGTCAGCAGGTTGTCGAAAATGTTGCGGTAAATGGTGTAGCTGTCTGTATCCCACTGCAGCTGCGGATCGAGCGTGGCCGCGTCATTGGGAAGGTCGATGGTCAGCGTGTCCTTGGCTGTCTGGGCAAGCGCCGTCGAAGCCGTCATGACCGCCGCGAATGCGGCGATCGAAGCGAATTTCCAGTTCATATTACCCTCTCTTTTATTATCTAATCTATGTATTTTATGCGGAATTCGAGTTAACGCCTTAGCCCGCCCGTTTCAAGCCGGCTTCGTCGGCGCAATAGGCTGCAAGTTCCGCATGCGTGGTGAACCACACATCTTTCTTGGCCTGTGCCTGGCGAATGATTTCCTCCAGGATGAAGATGCGCGAGCGATGACCGACATGGTGCGGGTGCATCGTAAGCTGGAAGAGGCCGCCTTCCTCGTAGGCCACATCAAGCTCGCGCTGGAAAATATCGAGAACCATGGCTGGTGCGCCATAGGGCCTTGCCCCGGTCATGCGGTCCATGGCGACATAGGGTGCGTCGTCACGTATCCACTCGACCGGAATTTCGACGACACCCGTCGGCTCGCCGTCTTCCAGCAGCTCATAGGGCTCGTCGTCGGCCATCAGGGAGGAATCGTAGAGGAGGCCCATCTCGCGGGCGATCTTCAGCGTGTAGGGGCTGAAATCCCAGGAAGCGGTGCGCATGCCGACCGGCCGCACGCCGCAGATCCGCTCGAGGACATCAGCCGCCCGCAGCGCGAGGTCGCGTTCGGTCGTTTCGTCCAGGCGCGAATTGAACTCATGGATCCAGCTATGCATGCCGATTTCGTGGCCGGAAGCCACAACGGCGCGCGCCTCGTCAGTGTTGATCATCGCCGAGACGGCCGGCATGTAGACAGATGCGGGGACTGCGTATTTTTCGAGCAGCTTGAGGATGCGCGGCATGCCGGAGCGCGCGCCATATTGGCCCTGGCTCATACGGCTGAAGGAAATGCCGCCGTTGCGCAGTTCCATCGTCTCGTGGTCCGCGTCGAAAGAAAGCGCGACGGCCATGCGGGCGCCATTCTTCCACTGCGCCGGCTTCAGCGAACGGCCTGCCCGAACCTTGCTGACGCTTTTTTGCCACGTCTCATCCGTCCAAAGCCAGGGCTGGTTCTTGTCATGCTGTTCTGCTGCGCTCATGATATTCTTTCGTTCGGCGATGCCAACACCGCTCAGCGGCTGTCATTTTTCTGACCAGAATTGTTATAAGCCAATCGAATAGTCATAAACGGGGGTTTCGTTCACATATATGAACTCCGAAGTGAAAAGCGCCGGTCGCATACTAGACCTCCTCGAATACCTGTCGGCGCTGCGCGAAGCCGTATCGCTTTCGCAGATCGTTCAGCATCTCAAGCTGCCGAAAAGCAGCGCGCATGGCCTCATTCAGACGCTGGCGGCAAGGGGTCATGTCGTCCAGGATTCCACCGGGCGCTACATGCTCGTGGAAGCAAGCCGTCACGGCTTCCCCTTCCGTCGTCATGAGGAACCCCTGGTCGTCACCGCAATACCCTTCATGGAACGGTTGAGGGACGAGTCGGGCGAAACGGTATTGCTTGGCACGATGAACGCGCACTGCGACCTGCGCCGGTTGGCAAAATGCGTCAGCCATCACCCTGTCCGCTACGACGTCAACATGGACGCTGCGATCGCTGCTCATTGCACGGCGACCGGCCGCGTGCTCCTCGCCCATGCTCCGGCGGAAGCGCGGGATGCCTATTTGTCCCGCGTCCGCTTCCTATCCTATACGCGCTACACAATCACGGATGTCGAACAGCTCCGTGAGGTCCTCATTAGGGTGCGCCGTGACGGCTACGCCATCAACGATCAGGAATTCATTACCGGCTCGACTGGTATCGCCGCTCCGATCTTCGACGCCGAGGGCAACGCGATTGCGGCTATCAATCTCGGCACGCTGACAAGCCGATATGTCGAGCGGCGTGAAGAACTCCTCCTCATGCTGCGCTCGACCGCTGATCTTATCAGCCGCGCATTGGGCTATCGGCGGAACTGATGGTTCGCATTTTCGTTTGAGGTCGAGGCTGCACCAGCTGCAAGACGATCACGGTTTTTTGTTTTCGATAGAGCCGAAAGATACCCATTCAGCGGACGTGATGGTGCCTTGCCGAGGTTTACCACGAGACGACAGCGGCGTATCGTATGATGATTAGTGCTCTTGGTACGTCGATTTCACTGTCAGGCAGGGATAAAGACATGCTCACCCTTAATATCAATGGACAATCCCGCGACGTCGATGTGCCGGAAGACATGCCGCTTCTCTGGGTGCTGCGCGACCATCTCAATCTGGTCGGCACCAAATATGGCTGTGGCGTCGCCCAATGCGGCGTCTGTACCGTCCATGTGGCTGGAAAGGCCGTGCGTTCCTGCCAGCTGACCGTCGGCGATGTCGGCACCCGCGCCGTCGTTACGATCGAGGGAGTTGGCAGCACGCCCAACGGCGCAAAGGTGCAGCAGGCCTGGATGGAAGCTGCAGTGCCGCAATGCGGCTATTGCCAGGCCGGCCAGATCATGTCGGCCACCGCGCTGCTGGACAGCAACCCTGAGCCCGACGATTCCGACATCGACGCGGCCATGGCGGGCAATCTCTGTCGCTGCGGGACCTATATACGCATCCGCCATGCGATCAAGAACGCCGCTGCCAAGCCGGCCTGACCATGAAGAAAATCATCGGCATTGTCGTTGTGGTCATTGTCGTCGTCGCGCTTGGTTTTGCGGGATGGCTGGTTCTCGGCCGAAATCCGACCTCCTTTGCCGGCGGCTCGACCGTCGCGCTTGACGCTTACCAGGGTGGCACTGTTACCGGCGTTCCGGCGCAGCTTGCCAGCGCGGATCTGGTCAAGCGCGGCGAATATCTCATCCATGCCGCAGACTGTCAGGCCTGCCATACCGCCCCGGGCGGCCCGCCCTTCGCTGGCGGCTTTGCCTTCAACATGCCATTCGGCACCATCTATTCCACCAATATCACCCCGGACAAGGAAACGGGGATCGGCAATTATACCGACGCCCAGTTCCTGGCGGCGGTGCATAAGGGTATCCGTGCTGACGGCGAGAAGCTCTATCCTGCCATGCCCTACACTTCCTATACCTATATGACGGACGCCGACGCGCTCGCCATCAAGGCCTATCTCTTCACGCTGGCGCCGGTCCATGCCCCGGCCAAGCCGGACCAACTCTCCTGGCCCTTCAACCAGCGCAGCCTGCTGTCGCTCTGGAATGTGGCGTTCAATACGGATGAACGTTTCCGTCCGAACCCCGGCCAAAGCCCGCAATGGAACAGAGGCGCCTATCTTGCCGAGGCGATGGGCCATTGCGGCGAGTGTCATACGCCGCGAAACCTCGCCTTTGCGCTGGACAATCACCGGAAGTTTTCCGGGGCTGTCACCGCTGGCTGGCATGCCTTCAATATCACCGGCGACAAGGTCTCCGGCATCGGTGACTGGACCGACGAGGATATCTTTTCCTATCTCTCCACCGGCCACGCCAATGGACATGGCGGTGCGGCTGGCCCGATGGGCGAAGCCACTGACGACAGCCTGAGCTATCTGCTGCCTGACGACGTGCATGCTCTGGTAACCTATCTGCGCAGCATACCCGCCCATGCGAGTGATCTACCGCGCACCGTCACGACACCTGCGCCAGCATCGCATAAGGAAGGTGTGACCCCGGACGTCAATCTGCGCGGGGAAAAGATCTTCGCCAGCGCCTGCGCCAGCTGCCATGACTGGACGGGCGTGAGCCCTGTCACCGGCTATGCCACCTTGACCGGCGTGCGCGCGGTGAACGATCCCACCGCCACCAATGTGGCGCAGACGGTCATCAACGGCGTCAACCGCAAGACGGATCAGGGCACGATCTTCATGCCTGCCTTCGGTGCAGGATATTCCGACGACGATATTGCGGCCGTGGCCAACTATGTCACCGCCCGCTTTGGCGCCAAGGGCGCCCAGCTGACAGGCAAGGATGTGGCCGATCTGCGAAAGCAGGCCGCCCAGGCAACGCAGGGAGTGACCCAATGACTGATATGCAGTCCAATTTTGCCCAGTCCGATGCTTATCTCTCGGCCTTGATCAGCGAGGTCCGTTCGGTACCAGTGGCGCAGGCGATGCCGACGATGGGACGCCGGACTTTCTTCAAACTGGCCAGCGCGGGCGCTGCGGGGCTGGTGCTGGGGTTCCATCTCGGAGACGCAGCTTTCGCGGCCGAGACGGTGAGCGGCAACACTTCCGATGGCAGCGATCAGGTGATGAATGCCTTCATCCGCATCGCTCCCGACAACACGATCACCATCTATTCCAAAGCCCCCGAGATCGGCCAGGGCATCAAGACCTCCTTCGGCGTGATCATTGCCGACGAACTCGACGCGGATTGGAACCATGTCGTGATGGAGCAGGCTCCCATTAATCCCAAGGTCTATGGCAGCCAGGGCGCGGGAGGTTCGACCTCCATTCCGCGCGCCTGGAACCAGCTGCGTCAGGCCGGAGCCGGCGCCAAGGCAATGCTGATTGCCGCCGCCGCCCAGGAATGGGCAGTAGACCCATCGCAGATCACCGCTCAGGATTCGGTCCTGAGCCATGCCGCCAGCGGCAAGTCCGCCAGCTATGGATCGATGGCGACAGCGGCAGCAAAAATGCCGGTGCCGGATCCCAAGAGCCTGAAACTGAAGGCCCGCGCCGACTATCGCCTGATCGGCAAGCGCTATCGCGGCGTCGACGATCCCAAGGTCGTCACCGGCCAGCCGCTGTTCGGCATCGACGTCCAGGTCCCTGGAATGGTCTATGCCAACTACACCAAATGTCCGGCAGCCGGCGGCAAGGTGAGATCCTTCAATGTCGACGAGATCAAGGCGCAGCCGGGCGTCCTCGACGCCTTCGCCGTCGATGGCACCGGCATGATGGTCGAAGTCATGCCAGGCGTCGCCATCATCGCCAAGGACACCTGGAGCGCTTTCAAGGCGAAGGACAAGCTTAAGGTGGATTGGGATCTGATCGAGGCGTCGACGGATTCCAGCTCGCAATTCTCGGCTGAGGCCAAGAAGGTGGCGACCAGTTTCCCGGAAAAGTTCGATGACAACGTCGGTGACGTGGACAAGTCCTTCGCCAATGCCAGTAAGACTGTCGAGGCCTTCTACGAGTACCCCTTCGCCGCCCATGTGCCGCTGGAGCCGATGAACACCACGGCGCATTGGCACGACGGCGTGATGGAAATGTGGGTGCCCACGCAGCAGCCCGACCGCGGCTTGCCGATGGTGGCGAAGGCGGCGGGCGTACCGGAAGAAAAAGTCGTCATGCACCAGACCCGCGTGGGGGGCGGTTTCGGGCGACGGCTGGTCAATGACTATGCCTGCGAGGCGGCAGCCATCGCGCGGAAGGTCAACGCCCCGGTCAAGCTGCAATGGACCCGGGAAGACGATTTCAGTCACGACTTCTACCGCCCCGCCGGCTACCATCAGTTCAAGGGCGCAATTGATAAGGCCGGCAGGCTCGATGCCTGGCAGGAACATTTCATCACCTTTACAGCCGACGGCAAAAAGGAAGCCAGCGGCGCCAACCTCACCGACAATCTGCGATATTCCATCAAGGCGCCCAATCTGCGCCGCGCCAAGACCATGTTCCCGCTGAAGATTCCCACCGGCGCCTGGCGCGCGCCGGGCGACAATGCCCAGGTCTTTGCAGCACAGAGCTTCATGCATGAACTGGCGCTCGCTTCCGGTCGCGATCACGTCGAGTTCCTCATCGATGCCGTGAACCGCGACGTGCCTGAGCTGGTTGCCAAGGACGCAAGTGTCAACTTCAGCCCCAAGCGGGCAACCGACGTGATCAAGATGTGCGCCGAGAAGGCCGGATGGGGCAAGTCGCTACCCAAGGGCAGCGGTCTCGGCTTTGCCTGGTGCTATTCCCACGCCGGCCATGTCGCGCAAGCGATTGAGCTCAGCGTCGATGCCAACAAAGGGATCAAGGTCAATCGGATTGTCGTGGTGCTCGATGTCGGGCCGATCATCGACATGGCCGGCTCCGAAGCCCAGGCACAAGGAGCTTCGACCGATGCTCTCTCCACTGCCATGGGCCTCAAGATCAACATCGAGAACGGCCGGATCCAGGAGCAGAACTACAATGCCTATCCGATCCTGCGCATGCCTTTCGCGCCGATGACGATCGACGCTTTTTTCATCCAGTCGGACAATCCGCCTACAGGCATGGGCGAACCAGCCTTCCCGGCGCTCGCGCCCGCGCTCGGCAATGCCATATTCGCCGCGACGGGAGAGCGGGTGCGCCGCCTGCCATTGCGCGATCTCGGCTATTCGCTGGCAGTCTGATAGACCGCCCAGTGTTCAAACCGCATGGACCTTGACCATGGCCCATGCGGTTCGTGTCTTTTGGCGCCGCAATTCATGAGCGGCGTGCGAACGGACTATTTCCCGTCCGCATTTCCCGATTGCTGTGTAGCAGCCTTCGAGCCGTCCTTCTGAAGATCGGCTTGGTCGGCAACGATGGAGGCTGCCTCCTTCAGCAAGACGTCCTTTGCGTTCTTGCGAGCATCTTCAAGCGCAAGATCGGCGCTCAGGCTACGCTCATCCGCCTGCAAACCGTCGTCCTGGCCGGGGTCGACACCATCATCTATCTGCTTGCGCTCCTTCAGGCGCTTTGCCTGCGTGACCAGTTCATCGCGACGTTCGGCTTCATTGAGAGAGACGACCTGCTTGTCGCGCTGCGCCTTCAAGTCGGCAACGTCTTCTATGAAGCGCTGGAAATCCTGATCCTTCTGTACTCGCTCATCATGGCGGCTTTGCAGTTGCGGCAGCACTGCCTTGATATCGCCATCGGGCGTGTAGTTTGCGGGCTTCACCTGAGCCCACGGCAACGCATTGTCAAAACTCGCTTCGCCGAAGGTACTGAGGTCCGAGAGGCCCGGCAGGCTGATATCGGGCGTCACGCCGCGCAGCTGTGTCGTGCCACCGTTGACGCGGAAGAACTGGGCTATCGTCATTTTCAGCTCGCCGAATTTCGGTTTGCTGTTATGGGCGACCTGGTCGAGATCGATCACTGTCTGCACCGTACCCTTGCCAAAGCTGGGTTCGCCGACAATCACGCCTCGACCGTAGTCCTGTATCGCCGCAGCAAAAATTTCGGAGGCAGACGCCGAGCTGCGATTGATCAAGACACCGAGCGGACCTGTCCAGAGAGGTGCAGAAAGATCATCGCTTTCCACATCAATCTTCCCCTTGGCATCGCGCTCCTGCACCACCGGGCCCTTGCCGACGAACAGGCCGGTCAAATCGACCGCCTCGGACAACGAGCCGCCGCCATTATCGCGCAGGTCGACCAGAACGCCGTCGACATTCTCTTGCTTCAGCTCTCCCAGAAGCTTGGCGACATCGCGGCTTGCGCTTCTGTAGTCCTTGTCGCCCTTCTGCCGCGCTTCGAAGTCTTCATAGAAGGCCGGCAGGGTAATGATGCCGATTTTGCGGGTGGCGTCACCGTCCTTTACGGAAATGATGGTCTTCTTGGCAGCCTGCTTGTCGAGGCTGATCTTGTCGCGGACCAGATCAAGGAGGCGATGCTTGCCATCCGCTCCAGCATCCGCTGGCAGTATCTCAAGCCGGACGACGGAACCCTTTGCGCCTCGGATCATTTGCACGATTTCATCAAGACGCCTGCCGACCACTTCCTTTACCGGGCTATCCTTGCCCTGACCGACGCCGATAATGCGGTCGCCGACAGCGAGCTTGCCGGACAATTGTGCCGGACCGCCCGGAACGAGTTCGCGGATCGTCGTGTAATCATCCTGCTCCTGCAGCACCGCGCCGATGCCGACCAGCGAAAGCTTCATCGAAATATCGAACTCAGCCGAAGCGGTCGCGCCGAAATAGTCGGTGTGCGGATCGATCGACGTCGTGTAGGCGTCCATGAATGACTGGAACACATCGTCGCTCTTGTACTTCTGAACGCGCTCGAGCGAGTTTTCGTAGCGCTTGTCGAGCGTATCGCGAATATCGGCGTCGGCCTTGCCTGCCAGCTTCAGGCGCAGCCAGTCGCTCTTGACGCGCTTGCGCCAGAGTTCGTTGCTTTCCGCTTCGGATTGCGGCCAGGCGGCCTTGTCGCGAGAAAGGGAATAATCTTCCTTCACGGTGAAGTCGAAATTCTGCTTGAGCAAGCTGCGCGCATAGTTCATGCGGTCGACAACTCGGTTCTCATACACGTTGAAAATCGAAAACGGGATCTGCAGGTCTTCGCGGTTTATCGCATCGTCGATCTTCGCGCCGTCAGCCGTGAACTTATCTATGTCGGACTGCAGGAAGAGAAGGCGGTCCGGATCCAGGGACTTGATGTACTTGTTCATGATCTTGCCCGAGAGGGCGTCATCGAGCGGAACGGGCTTGTAGCCGAAGCGCGTCAGAAATTGCGCACTCAAATGAGCCGCTTGCTCCTGCTGTTGCGATGGGGTCAAAATTGGCCGCGATGCGGCATCCTGGGCATATGCCGAGGATGCAATTGCCAGGAAGGCGCCCAGGAAACCGTACTTTATATGCATGCAGCCTTGATCCAATTCTCGGTGTAGAGTCTTAAATGTGCGACGTTAGCGGAACAATTATGGTGTTCGGCAACTAAATGGACATGCTATGTTCCTTATCCGGCGTTAACGCCGCGAACAATGCCCTTGCCAATTCACCGCTCAAGAATCCGATCGCTCTTGAAGCTTATTCATAAAAGCGGCCTCTTGAAGACCTTCTTCTTCAAATACGCTTGATACCGGTCGAATGGACAAGATTTAATAATATTTTGCGTATTCAGCGGCGTCGATCCGGCGAAGGCGCTTGCCCTATTGTGCGTCCGGCGCGCACCAGCGTTTCTCAACAAACGAAAAACCCCACGCCTGCGATCAGGCGTGGGGCCTTCGCTGACGTCCGCCGCGGTGCTCAGCTATAAAGGCTAACTTCAGGGATCTTGTCGTTCAAAACGAAGTCACCGACTTCCTTGGCCTTGTAGAAGACCGGGTCATGGAGCGTATGCGTGCGCACATTGCGCCAGAAGCGATCGAACCGATATTTGTCCGCCGTCGAGCGGGCGCCCGTGAGCTCGAAGATACGCGATGTGATGTCGAGCGAAACGTTGGTCGCGTGGACCTTGGCAGCGTAGGCTTCCGCCGCCGCAGCACCTCGTTCGCGGGCGGTGACGGAGTGACCTTTTGCAAGTTCGATTTGAACGGCAAGAGCTGCGCTGTCGGCGAGTGCCGTAGCCGCCTTCAACGAGGCCGAAAATTCTCCGACGCGTTCGAGAATGTAGGGATCGTCAGCGGCTCGCTCGACGCCTGACGTGACCCAGGGCCGGGTCGTCGAGCGTACATAGTCGATGGCCGCCTTCAGCGCCCCTTCCGCCGTGCCGAGATAGAAATTGACGAAGACCAGCTGGATCAGCGGCGTATTGAAGGTCGAAAGCACCGGCGGCGATGCGTCGGCTGCCGTTGGCTGGCCGACAAAATCCTCCGCATACACCGGAAAATCATGGAATTCGACGCTACCGCTGTCCGAAAGACGCTGGCCGAAATTGTCCCAGTCGTCATTGGCGACGTAGCCGGGGCGATTGGTGCGAATGACAAAGCCGACGATCTTGTCGTCCAGGACCGCATTGGCGTTGATATAATCCGAGACATGCGCTGCCGTAGAGAAGGTCTTTCGGCCGTTCAGCACATATCCATTGCCCCGCCGCGTCAGGACCAGGCCCGGATCACGTGGATTGACGGCGGCACCCCAATAGAGGTTTTGCGCAACCGTCTCTGCCCCGAGCGCATCGGCGCGGGCGGCATCTAGCGCCCAGTAGATATATTGGCTGTTGACGAAATGGTAGCCGAGGAGTTGCCCGACGGAGCTTTCGCCCTGCGCGAGAATGCGCACCAGACGCAGGCCATCCACCCAGTCCAGCCCGCCCCCGCCGACCTCGCGCGAGTGTAGCGCGTTCAGCAGTCCAGCCTTCTTGAGCTTGATGATCTCGCCGACCGGCGGGCGGCCGTCGCGATCAAGCTCGGCTGCCCGCTTCGAAAGATCGGCCGAAATTTCCGCGGCACTGGCGAAAAGCTCCCTGCGCGTCGTGCCCGGATTAGTCGCGAAGAGGATGTTGGACAGGCTCATGGATGAAACTCCGGTTCTATGGAAGAGCCCGACAGCGGTCCCATGATCGCTATCGGAAAATCGATGCGGCTGACTTTTAAAAAACCTTGGCCGGAATCCAGCTCGCAGTTGCGGCGTCGCTCGTACTGAAGGCCGGGATTTTCTGCGCCAGATCCTCGATCGTCTTGACGCCGGCTGCCCGCAGCGCTTCCTGCGTCAGAAGCGCCGGCTTCACCGTGATCTGGTGCGGGACATCCTGTCCGGCGATCTGAAGTGCCGCGGCGCGCACCGACACGGCACCAACCACGGCCGGATTGGTGGCGACCGTTGCGACCCAGGGGCTGCCGTCAGCGGTGATTTCCTGGATATCGGCCGTCGAGACGTCGGCCGAATAGATCTTCAGTTTGCTCGCAATACCGAGGTCGGCGGCGGCAAGCTTCACCCCACGGGCGAACTCATCATAAGGTGCAAAGACGACGCTGATATCGGGATTGGCCGTCAGGGCAGCCTTTGCCTGGTCGGCAGTAGTCGTTGCTGTCGTGTCGCTGACATTGCCGAAACGTGCCTTTTCGACGACACCGGCATTTTCAGCCCTGAACTTGTCCCAAATCTCGTTGCGACGGTCGAGCGGAGCAAAGCCCGCGACATAGACATAGCCGGCGTTGAACTTGGTGCCGTTGTCCTTGACGGCTTGCTTGAGCGCGAGGTCGGCAATTTCGTGGTCGCTCTGCTCGACCTGCGGAATCTTGGGATTGTTGAGATTGACGTCGAAGGCGACGACCTTGATGCCCTTATCGAGCCCCTGCTGCACGACATCGCCGAGCGACTCAGGCAAGCCATGGTCGACAACGATACCGGATACGCCAAGATTGATCGCCTGCAGGATCTGCTCGCGCTGCTCGGCGGCATCCTGCCGCCCAGGGAACACGCGAAGGTCGATGTCGAGCGACTTTGCCTGCGCCTCGGCGCCGGCCTGGTAGGCCTGGAAGAAATCGCCTGCCGAGATATAGCTGATCAGGGCAACCTTGACGCCGCCCTTGTCAAAGGGTGCGGGCGCACCGGCAATACCACCGGCAACGGCTTGTTGCGTGAGCAGGAATGGAATGACAGCGGCAGACAGAGCGAGCTGTGCGAGTGGTTTCATCGTCGCGATCCCCTTGATCAATCAAAACGTCGTCTGATGGGTTCGGCAGCTCCCGGCGACGTAAATTTATTAGATATAATCCCTATAAATTTAGTAGATTAAATGATCCGATTTTAGCGGCATTGATAGATTCTTTGTTCCGGCCCCCTGACTTCGACGGGAAAGGCGTACCTGGAGATTTCGCAGCTGGGTGGGGCAATATCCGGCTTCTGAATCATCGGAACGCCGCTGGATGCCACTTCTTCAAATCGACAACCTGACGCACAGTTTCGGCCCGACGCGTGCCCTCGCCGGCGCCGGACTGATGATCGAGCGCGGCGAAATCGTGGCGCTGATGGGTGCAAATGGTGCCGGCAAGTCGACTTTGGTAAAGATACTTTCGGGCGTGATCGTTGCCGATGGCGGCACGATCACACTGAACGGTCGGGCATTCCAGCCGCACAGCCCGTCGGAGGCAGCGCGTGCCGGTGTCGTCACCGTGCATCAATCCACGGACCTCATCGGAGCTCCGGGATCGACGGTCGCCGACGCCTTGCTTCTCAATCGCTTCGCCGATCGGGGCATGCCCTTCTTCATCTCGCAACGCAGTGTTCGCCGTGAGGCGCAGGCAATGCTTGATGCGGTCGATATCTCCCTGCCGCTCGACCGCGACTTCGGGGATCTCACCGCAGCGGACCGCCAGCTCGTTGCGATCACCCGCGCGCTCGCTCACCAGGCCGAATTGCTGATCCTGGACGAACCGACGGCAAGTCTTTCCAGCCAGGAATGCCGGCGCTTGTTTGAAGTCCTTTTACGGCTTCGCAGCGAAGGGCTTGCAATCCTCTATATATCCCATCGCACCGCCGATATCGAAGCCATTGCCGACCGCGCGGTGGTCATGCGTGGCGGTCGCGTGGTTGGCGGCTTTAGCCGGCCGATCGACTTTTCCGCAGCGATCGAAACCATGATCGGCCGCAAATTGGATGTCGCTCGCGCCGATGCGCGACCGGCAGCCGGGCCGGCTCTCTTCGAGATGCGCGGCGCGCGGCTGCTTGCGGCGAGCGAACCTTTCGATCTGACGCTCCACGAGGGCGAGGTGGTCGCCATCACAGGCGTGCTCGGCGCCGGAAAAAGCCGGCTGCTCTCGGCGATCTTCGGCCTCGGGCGACTTGCCGGCGGCGCGATGTTTCTCGCTGGAAAGCCGCTGCATCCAAGATCGCCGGCAGAGGCGATTGCCGCCGGAATCTCGATGGCCGCTGAAGACCGCCATCGTTCTTCGCTGATGCCACCTGCCTGGCCGGGCAATTCGCTGGCCGCAACCATCAGCCTGCCGCATCTGGCGAAATGGTATCCGCATGGCTTCCTTTTCGGCGGTCGCGAGCAGCGTGAGGCGAAACAGGCGATCGCTCGCCTCGGCATCAAAGCTGCCGGCCCCCTCGCCTCCGTGTGGACGCTCTCCGGCGGCAACCAGCAGAAGGCCGTCATCGCACGCTGGGAGGCGGAGCCGAGCCGTCTGCTGCTGCTAGACGAACCCTTTCAAGGCGTCGATGTCGGCGCCCGCCAGGATATCATCCAGGCAATCCGGGCGCGGAAGGATCGTGCAACGCTGATTGCCACATCCGATCCGGAAGAGGCCTACGAAGTGGCCGACCGGATTCTGGTCATGGACCACCACACGCTGCGGCCCGTCGCGGGCGGAGCGATCTCGCTTTCAGCCATTCAGGGAATTCCAGCATGACGACGATCGACGACGACGCAGTTCCAAAGGCGGCCAAGGTACGCAGGAGCGGCAATGAGGACAGCCGCCTCGCCGCCCTCGGCGCTTTCCTGCGGGCCGGCGCCGTCTTCATGCTGCTTGCGGTACTGGTGATCGGCTTCACCATTGCACAACCGGCCTTCATCAATATCGGCAATCTGATGAGCATCCTGCAGGCGGTTTCGGTCGTCGCCATCCTTGGCGCCGGCGTCACCGTCACGCTTGCCGTGGGTGGCTTCGACCTTTCGATCGGCGCGGTAGCGGCATCGAGCGTCATGGCGGCCAGCTATGCGATGATCGTCTGGCATCTCGATGCATTCGCAACCGTACCACTGGTGCTCGCATTCGGCGCCGCGGTCGGCCTCGTCAACGCGCTTCTCATCGTCCGCCTGCGCGTTCCGGATCTCCTGGCAACGCTTGCGATGATGTTCTTACTGTCGGGACTGCAGCTGATCCCGACGGCCGGCCGCTCGATCTCAGCCGGCCTCGTTCTACCGGATGGATCCAAGGCGACCGGCGCCTATGATCCGGCCTTCCTGCTGATCGGCCGCTACAGCATTTTCGGCACTGTGCCGGTATCGGTCGTGCTGACGGTGGCGGTTGCCATAGTCCTTTTTATCCTCACCGAGCGCACCCGCATCGGCCGCCTTTTGTTTGCGACCGGTGGTAACGAGGTCGCAACCCGGTTGGCAGGAGCCTCCACGACACGGTTGAAGACCCTTGCCTATGTCATCTCCAGCACGCTTGCGGCCCTTGGCGGCATCGTCATTGCCGCCCGCGTCGGTCGCGGCGATGTTTCCTCCGGCGGCTCGCTGCTGATGGATTCAGTCGCCGCGGCCTTGATCGGCTTTGCCGTCCTCAACCTGCGCCGCCCGAACGTACTCGGCACGGTCGTCGGCGCCGTCTTCGTCGGCGTGCTGCTCAACGGCCTCACCATGCTGAACGCGCCCTACTACACCCAGGATTTCGTCAAGGGCGCCGTGCTCGTCGGAGCCCTGGCCCTGACCTACGGCCTCGGCCGCAGCAATCCCTAGATCCAAGGAACAGAGACATGACCCGCGAAATCAGGCTGAACGCCTTCGACATGAATTGCGTCGGACATCAGTCGCCCGGGCTCTGGCGCCATCCGCGCGACAAGTCCTGGACCTATAAGGACCTGGATTACTGGGTGCATCTGGCCAAGACACTGGAACGCGGCAAATTCGACGGCCTTTTCATTGCCGACGTGCTTGGTGTCTATGATGTGCTGAACGGCAATGCCGATGCAGCGCTTCGCCACTCGGCACAGGTGCCGGTCAACGACCCCCTGCAAGTCATCCCGACCATGGCCTACGAGACCGAGCATCTCGGCTTCGGACTGACCGCGTCGCTTTCGTTCGAACATCCCTATACCTTCGCCCGCCGGCTCTCGACGCTGGATCACCTGACCAAGGGGCGCGTCGGCTGGAATATCGTGACCTCATACCTGAACAGCGGCGCGCTTAATATCGGCCAGCCGGCCCAGACGAACCATGACGATCGCTACGATCTGGCCGAAGAATATCTGGAAGTCTGCTACAAGCTCTGGGAGGGCAGCTGGGAAGACGACGCGGTCGTGCGCGACCGCGAGAAAGGCATCTTCACCCATCCGCAAAAGGTGCATCCGATCCGCCACTCGGGCAAATACTATACGGTGCCGGGCATTCACCTGAGCGAGCCTTCGCCGCAAAGAACGCCGGTGCTCTACCAGGCCGGCGCCTCCAGCCGCGGCAAGGATTTCGCCGGCGCGCATGCCGAAAACATCTTTGTTGCGGCGCCCTCCAAGGCCGTCCTGAAGCGCTATGTCGCCAATGTCCGCCACGCGGCCGAGCGGCTCGGTCGCAACCCGCGCGAAATTCTCGCCTTCAACCTGCAGACCGTCGTTCTCGGCGAAACGGATGCGGAGGCGCAGCACAAATTCAACGAATACCGCAAATACGCATCCTTCGAAGGGGCGCTGACGCTGATTTCCGGCTGGACCGGCATCGATTTCGGCCAGTTCGGTCCTGACGAAGTGCTGCGTCACCGGCATACCAATGCCGTTCAATCGGCTGTCGAAACCTTCACGACGATCGATCCGGACAAGGAATGGACGGTGCGCGAAATGGCCGACTGGGTGGGCGTCGGCGGCTTCGGCCCGGTATTCGTCGGCTCGCCTTCCACGGTCGCGGACCTGATGCAGGAGTGGGTCGAGGATACGGACGTCGACGGCTTCAACCTCGCCTACGCCGTAACGCCGGAGAGTTTCGAGGATGCAGTGGATCTTCTGGTACCGGAGCTGCAAAGGCGTGGCGTCTACAAGACGGAATACCGTCCGGGGACCCTGCGCGAAAAGCTGGGTGGCTCTGGACCCCGGCTCGTCGCACCACATCCGGGTGCCGCTTATCGCGACCTTCCGCGGGCATTTGCCCAATCCGCCGAATAGGGCGGCGTCATGCCGCAACATTCCCGCTTGAAGCTATTGTCAACGCCGATACTTAATTGGCGAAGCAATTTTCATATCACGTTAAACGACAGGCCCATCGCATGAGCAGCAATTCCGAATTTCTCTGGTACATCCCCAACGACACGAAGGCGGGCCATCGCGGCGATGCCGCTGTCGAGAACCACAATAGCCTGGAGGCGCTGACTGCCCAGGCGGCGGCACTCGAGGATCACGGCTGGAACGGTGCGCTCATCGGCACCGGATGGGGACGACCCGACACCTTCACTTTGGCGGCGGTGCTTGCTGCGCGAACGAAAACCTTCCAGCCGCTGATCGCAGTCCGTCCCGGCTATTGGCGCCCGGCCAATTTCGCTTCCTCGGCGGCTACGCTCGATTATCTCTCCGGCGGCCGCGTCAAGGTAAACGTGGTCTCGGGGCTCGACAGCCTTGCCGCCTATGGCGACAGCGAGGGCGACCAGGCACATCGCTATGCCCGCACCAAGGAATTCATGCGGCTGGTCCGCAGGCTGTGGACGGAAGAGAAGGTCACCTTCACCGGCGAGCATTTCAGCGTCACCGATTCCACCGTGGCGCCGCGTATCCAGATCCGCGACGGCCGCCTGCATCCCAAGCTTTATTTTGGCGGCGCCTCGGCGGCGGCGGAGCGAGTAGCGGCGACCGAAGCCGACGTGCAGCTCTTCTGGGGCGAGCCGCTTGACGGCGTGCGGGATCGCATCGCGCATCTGAAGGCGCTGAGCAAGGAACTCGACCGTGACCTCCCGCCCCTGGAATTCGGATTGCGGATCACCACGCTCGTTCGCGACACGACCGAACAGGCCTGGGCCGACGCCGAGGCCAAGGTCGCGGCCATGGCCGAGACCGAGGGTGCCGGCTGGAGCGACCACCGTCATGCAGTTGCCGTCGGCCAGCAGCGACTGCTCGATCTGCATGCGCGCGGCGACGTTCTCGACGACAATCTCTATACCGCGCCAGGCAAATTCGGCGGCGGCGGCGCCGGCACCACATGGCTGGTCGGGTCGGCTGCCGACGTCGCTCGTTCGCTGCGCAAATACGAGGATCTCGGCATCACCCATTTCATACTTTCCGATACGCCATACCTTTCGGAGAGCAAGCGGCAGGGTGATCAGCTACTGCCGCTGCTGCGCCGCTGAGCTTTCAATTTCGCGGGGAAACCCGGTTGGCAAGGCGCCGATTGAGACGTAGCATTCGTCCTGCAATCGAGCGCCGAGCCGGATCATGACAATTTTGCCTCCGCAGATTTCACCGCAAATCCTGCTGACCAGTGCCGGAAGGGCATGGAGCGGCCTATCGGCCGAATTCGTGCATATTCCGCGCGGACGGTCCCATATCCAGGGTAGCGATATGCATCGGCTGGGCATCCATTTCAGCCCGCCGGTCAATGCCGATTGCCGATGCGACGGCCGGCGCATGCGCCGCGTGCAGAAGTGGGGTGACATCGACGTCATTCCGGCAGGCGTCGATGGTTCGTGGGAAGATGATGCGGACTGCCGGATCCTGCGCGTGTGCCTGGATCCGTCGCGGCTCGACCAGGTCGCCGGAGAGCTCGGGCGGGACGTTGGCAAGATCGAGTTGCAGCCAAAGTTTCAGCTGCGAGACGCCGGGATTGAGGCAATCTGCCGAGCGATCAAGGCGGATCTGGAGGCCGATACACCATCCGACCCGCTCTATATCGACCTTCTCGCCAATGCGCTCGCGATCCGCTTGATCGAGACTGCGAGCGGCGCTTCGGTAACGCCCGAAAGCCGCACCGAACCTAAACTATCGCCTCGACAGCTGCGGATGCTGACGGAATTTATCGAGACCCATCTGGAACAGAAGCTTCATCTCGCCGATCTGGCCGCCCTTGCCGGCGTCAGCGTCACGCGCCTGAAGACGCTGTTTCGCAACAGCACCGGCGTTCCCGTGCATCAATATGTCATCCGCCGCCGCGTCGAATATGCCCTGGCCCTGATGACGACGACATCGATGCCGGCAAGCGAGATCGCGCTTGCTGCAGGCTTCGCCCATCAGAGCCATATGACGACGACATTGCGCCGGTTCACCGGCCAGACACCCGGCGAAATCCTGCGACAGGCGAGTGAATTCCGTCCGAAGCTGCAAAGACCGGTCTGAATCTGCGCGACCGCCTCGGCATCGGCCTCTAGTCCTTGCTCGATATCAGCAAGGAGAACGACCATGTTTGCAATCCTCGGAGCCGCCGGAAAGATTGGCTATCAGACCTCCAAGGCGCTGCGGGAAAGAGGTATGCCGGTGCGCGCCATTCTGCGCGATGCGGCAAAGGCTGACCGTTTGAGCACAATCGGCTGCGATGTCGCCTTTGCCGATATTCAGGATGCCGCAACGCTTGCCAAGGCAATAGCCGGGGCGAAGACCGTACAGGTCATTCTCCCGCCCCAGCCGCAGGCCGAAGACATGGGCGCCGACCTGCGCCGGTCCATCGAAAGCGTCGCCACGGCGTTGGAGGAAACCCGGCCGACGGTCGTGCTCGCTATTTCAGACTACGGCGCCCATCTCGGTAGAGGCTTCGGCATTCCTTCACTCTTCTTCGAGCTGGAAGAGCGCCTTCGCCGGCTTGCCGGGCGCAAGATATTCGTGCGATCGGCCGAGCATATGGAAAATTGGGGTCGCGTCGCGCCTGTAGCAGCGGCTACCGGTGTTCTCCCGAGCCTGATTGCTCCCGTGAACAGGCTATTCCCCACCGTCTCGGCGCAGGAGGTCGGCCTCGTTGCCGCCGACCTCCTGCTTCGTCCCGATATCGGGGCCGCCGAGCAGATCGTCCACGTCGAGGGACCACGCCGATACAGCGCCGCAGATGTCGCTGCAGCCATCGGCAACGTCCTTGGCCGCCCTGTCATTGCGGAGGCAACGCCCCGCGCGCAATGGGAAGAAAGCCTGGGGCGCATCATGAAGCCGGGCACCGTCGGGCTGATGACCGAGCTTTATGACGTTCATAACAGGGGGCTCATCGACGTCGAGCCGAATGTGGGCGAGATTCGCTACGGTACCACAGAACCGATTGACGCGCTGCGGTCCCTTGTCTCCACGCGCTGACGATCAGCGGTCAGAACACCTCATCGGCTTCGCATCGGCCTGCCCAGCATCGCTGACGAATAGATCATGAGCGGACGTCTTCTGGCGTCCGTTCTCGCATTCGTCCGTTCTCGCATTCGGCCGCGTCACATAGGAAATATTGCGCCCACCATAGCGACAGACGTGAATAACAGATCGCGCCAGCGCCAGACGCGGGTGCAACGCGAATTCCAACGCGATACTGGCGCGTTCGACCAGGAACATCTTCACAAATGGAAGCGGCTTTACGGACGTGTCCGTGAATGGCACGCTATAGTAATAAGGCGAAGCTTCGAGGGCCGCTGAACCGTGGCACAGGCTTCGATCCGTTGGCATGTCTTTGACGCCCTCATCTTCGACGCGGAGCAAGTGACCAAGGGTAGATTGATGGCCAAGCAGTCGAACAAGACGCAATCGCCGCGGCGGAAGCAGCAAAAGAGTGTCGCAGTTTCTCCGGCGAAGCTCCAAGGTCGAGATCAAGACATTGTTCTGATTGATCAAGTGATCGACCGGATCCATGAGGGCGGATCGACGCTTGTCATCAGCGGTGAGCCGGGGATAGGCAAGTCTGCACTCCTCGAAGCGGCCAGGCATCGCGCGCGAGAGAGCGATATGACGGTCTTGAGCATGACCGGCGTCCTCGCCGAAGTTCATCTGCCGTTCGCAGCACTGGAGCAGGCGCTCCGTCCGCTGATGAAGGAGGCTGTCGGCTTGGTCCCTCGTCAGCGATCTGCCCTGCTGGCCGCCTTCGGCATGCATGATGACATGGCCACGCCTGACATTTTTCTCGTGGCACTGGCTACGCTCTCCCTTCTGACCGAAAGCGCTGCGCGAAAGCCAATCCTGCTTGTAGCCGACGATGCGCAGTGGCTGGACGAGGCGACCTATGAGGTGCTGGCCTTTATCTCGCGCAGGTTGAGTTCGGATCCCGTCGTTCTATTCGTGGCCATGCGCGAGGGTTTCAACCGTCTGTTCGACGATGCCTCCACGTTGCGACTCCGGCTTTCGGGGCTCAGCGATGCCGATGCCGAGCGTCTGCTGGATTCCCACGCACCGGACCTTTCGGCTGATCTGCGCAGCCGGTTTCTCAAAGAGGCGTCGGGCAATCCGCTCGCCCTATTGGAACTGCCTCGTGACAGGCGAGCGGAGGACGCTCGAGATGCGACGTGGCTTCCGCTGACGGAACGCCTGGAACGTGCATTCTCGGCCCGTCTGACCGATCTTCCGGCCCCAACCAGAATGCTGCTCTTCGTGGCGGCGGAAAACGACGGGACATCGCTCCACGAAATCCTGTCCGCCGGGGAAGCCGTGTTGGGCGGGCATGTGGATGTCGGTGCTTTCACGCCGGCAATTGCCGCCAAGCTGATCGACATCGACGAAGGGGAGGTGCGGTTTCGGCATCCGCTCGTGCGTTCAGCGATGCATCAGGCGGCGGATCTGGCAACGCGGCAAAGGATACATGCAGCACTTGCCACGATCGTTCGTGACCAGTTGGATCGTCATCTATGGCACCGCGCCGCGGCGACTATCGGACCGGATGACGAACTTGCGAGCGAATACGACGCCATGGCGACCCGCGCGCTGCGGAAAGGTGCCGTGGCCATGGCGATCGAGGTTCTCGAAAAGGCGGCGGCGTTAAGCAGCACGACAAGAGCCAGGAGTGACCGCTTCCTACGCGCCGCCGAGCTCGCCGCCGATCTCGGACAACCAGAATTGCTGGATCGTCTGTTGCTCCAAGTCGATTTCGACCAGTCGGACACGATTGTGCCGGTACGAATTGGTTGGTGTCGCGAGATTAGCCTGTCCCCCGCGGTGGATGATCCTGCGAAAGTCTCCACATTGATCGGCTTTGCCACTCAGGCACGATCGGAAGGCGCCAAAGATCTGGCAATGAATTTCCTTTGGCGCGCCGCGCAGCGCTGTTGGTGGAGCGGTGCAAGCGACGAAGTCCGCAAAAGAGTTCTCGATGCCGCAAATCGACTGGAATTGCCTGAAGCTGATCCCCGCTTGATTGCGATATCCGCCTATGTCGAACCGCTTAGGCGAGGACACGAGGTGTACAATGAGCTCCAGGGACTTTCCGAAATTGCCAGAGGCGATCCTGCTACTGCACGCATCCTCGGAACCATTCCCAATGTCGTTGGAGCATTCGATCTTGGTACAAGCCTTCTTGCCGAGTTCACTGCGACCCTTCGTGCTCAGGGACGACTTGGAGAGCTTACACGCGTGCTCCTGTCTCGAAGCTGGGCGGAAATGGAAACCGGCAACTGGATAGGCGCTATGAGGGACGCTGAAGAATCCGCGCTCCTCGCCGAAGAGACCAATGAGATTCTGTGGATCGCAGGGGCGGCGATTGTAAAAGCCAAGCTTGTGGGAATGCAGGGTAATCTGGACCAATCAGAAGCCTATGCCGCGCAAGCCGATAGACAACTTCTTTCGGTCGGTGCCAATTATATGCGCGTGTTGCTGCAGATCTCACGAGGTGTTTCGGCCATCGGAGCGGGCCAGCATTGGAAGGCCTACGAGCAACTGAAGCCAATCTTCGGGCCGGCCGACGCGGTATTTGTTACCGGTATTGAGTTTCTTGGTATCGCCGACTTTGTGGAAGCCGCCGTTTTTTCCGGCAACGCCGAGGCGGCGCAAAATATCATTGACGAGGTCGAACGTCTCTCGGCTTCAAGGCCGGTACCATGGGTAGAGACGGTGTTGCACTATGGCAGAGCTCTCCTTGCCGCCCCCGAGAATGCCGAGCAATTCTTCTTGTCAGGCCTTGGTCCCGCGTCGGTGAGATTTCCTTTCCTGCGAGGGCGCCTTCTTCTCGCCTATGGGGGGTGGCTGCGCCGGCAACGCAGATCCACCGATGCACGGGCTCCACTGCGTGAGTGTCGCGATATTTTCGATGCGCTTGACGCTTCGCCCTGGGGCGACCGCGCGCGAGAGGAATTGCGTGCTTCTGGCGAATCCAGCCGCCGGCGCAGCGAGTATATGTGGGAAAAGCTGACACCACAAGAACTGCATATCGCGCAACTCGCTGCCGACGGCCTCTCCAACAAGGAGATCGGCGCCAGACTTTTTCTATCTCACAGAACCGTCGGCTACCATTTGCACAAGATCTTTTCGAAGACCGGCGTCACGTCGCGGTCCGGCTTGCGACCCGTTCTTGCCAGCATAATTCATCCTGAACGCTGAACACCACCGGTCATCAGACTGGTCATTTGACAGAAGCGGCAGCTTCCCCGTTGGGGCTACCGATGATGGGGCATGCAACCTTCTCGGGGAGAAAGACCGTGAAACTCCTGTCCTCACTCGCAACCCTCAGTCTTGGAGTAGTCCTTATGACCCAACCTGCTCATGCGGCCCCGGCCGCGGCTACCGACCCTCGGATCGACCCCCAGGTTCGCTCCTTCCTTGCCGAGATCAACAAGGATCCGAGCCCGTTCTGGAAACTGCCTCAGCCGAAGCCTCAGGATATCCTGACCGGTCTTCAGAACGCTACCCCAGTCGATGTCTCTGGGGTGACCACAACCGAGCAGACCATCACCCAGGATGGTCAGACCGTGAAGATCTACATCATGAAGCCCGAGCACATCACCGGCAAGCTCGGCGTGCTGCTTTTCATTCACGGTGGCGTCTGGATCGTCGGCAATTTTCAAAACCATCAGCGTCTGCTGCGCGATCTGGTGGTCGGCTCAGGCCAGGTCGGCGTCTTCGTCGAGTATACGTCCCTGCCTGAAGCACGCTTCCCGACACAGCTCGATCAATCCTATGCCGCGTTGAAATGGGTGGCGGCTCACGCCGACGAGTTCGGCGCAGATGGTAGTCGGATCGCCGTCGCTGGCAATTCCGTGGGTGGCAACATGGCCGCAGCCCTGACGATCATGGCCAAGGACCGTGGTGGCCCGAAGATCAGCTTCCAGGCTCTTCTTATCCCCGCGACCGACGCGAGCGTCGATACCGGCTCCTATCATGAATATGGCGAGGATCGCTTCCTGGCACGGGCATTCATGAAATATGGCTGGGATCTCTACGCGCCTGATGCCAAGACCCGCGACAACCCCTATGTATCGCCGCTGCGCGCCAGCATAGACCAGCTCAGGGGCCTGCCGCCGGCACTCGTTATCACCGCCGAGAACGATCCGCTGCGCGACGAGGGCGAGGCTTATGCCCGGAAGCTTAAGGAAGCCGGCGTGACCGTCGCCGCGGCCCGATATAACGGCACGATCCATGACTTCGTGCTGTTGAACGCTATCCGCAACGTACCTTCAACAGAGGCAGCGATCGAACAGATCAATGACAATCTGCGTCGGTATCTCGAACCGGCAACGCATTGATTGATGCGGCGACGCGGCGCGCTCCTGTCGCCGCGTCGCCGAGCAAGACCGGTAACCCGTTGCTGGAACGTTGCCGCCGTTTGCTCAGCCAACCATTCCCCAAGCCAGGCAACATCTCCGTCACCTCTGTAACGGCGACACGGCCAAAGAAAGTCCACGCGGTATCCGTGTGCAGCGCAACAACGATTGCCGCTTGCAATGTTTATAAAAATGGATATCACTAAACACATTGCTAAACATGAGAGTTGAGGAGTTCATGTAGGCATTCTCTGACATTGGTGGACTTGCGTGGTCGGCGGGGAGCCGGCCTTTGGTTCTGGGAGGAACTCATGCAGAAGACATTGAAAGCCCTTCTCGGGCTGGCCTCGGCGTTTATGATGTCGTTGGCGCTGCCCAATATCGCAAAAGCCGATCAATTGACGCTGTGCTGGGCCGCCTGGGATCCTGCAAACGCACTCGTCGAGCTGTCGAAAGACTTCACCGCCAAGACCGGAACGGAAATGAAATTCGAGTTTGTCCCGTGGACGAGCTACGCGGATCGTTTCCTCAACGAGTTGAACTCACATGGAAAACTCTGCGACCTGATCATCGGCGACAGCCAGTGGATCGGTGGCGCGGCAGAGAACGGCCAGTACGTCAAGCTGAACGACTTCTTCGACAAGGAAGGCATCAAGATGGATGACTTCGTGCCGGCGACAGTGGTTGGCTATTCGGAATGGCCAAAGAACACGCCGAATTACTGGGCGCTGCCAGCCATGGGCGACGTGGTTGGCTGGACCTACCGCAAGGACTGGTTCGAGCGGCCGGAACTGAAGAAGGAATTCAAGGAGAAGTATGGTCGAGATCTCGCTGCTCCGAAGACCTATGATGAGCTGAAGCAGATAGCCGAATTCTTCCAGAAGCGCCAAATCGACGGCAAGACCGTCTACGGCGCTTCGATCTACACCGAGCGCGGCTCTGAAGGCATCACCATGGGTGTGACGAACGTGCTGTACGACTGGGGCTTCCAGTACGACAACCCTGACAAGCCTTATGAAATGAATGGCTTCGTCAATTCTCCTGATGCGGTGAAAGGTCTGGAATTCTACAAATCGCTCTATGATTGCTGCACCCCGCCCGGCAGTTCCAACGTCTACATGGTGGAATCCGCGGATGCCTTCAAATCCGGCCAGGTCGCGATGCAGATGAACTTCGCATTCACTTGGCCCGGTCTCTACAAGGATGAGAAGGTCGGCGGCGACAGGATCGGCTTCTTCCCCAACCCGGCTGAAAAGAAGCATTTCGCCCAGCTTGGCGGACAGGGCATCTCTGTTGTCTCCTATTCCGACAAGAAGGACGCCGCACTGCAATACATCAAGTGGTTCGCCCAGCCTGACGTCCAGGCCAAATGGTGGAAACTCGGCGGCTATTCCTGCCTGAAATCAGTCGTGAACGCCCCGGACTTTGCATCCAGTCAGCCCTACGCCCAGGCATTCCTCGACTCGATGGCAATCGTGAAGGATTTCTGGGCCGAGCCGAGCTACGCAACCCTTCTCCAGGATATGCAGAAGCGTGTCCATAACTATGTCGTGGCCGGCAACGGCACCGCCAAGGAGGCGCTCGACGGCCTGGTGAAGGATTGGACTGAGGTCTTCAAGGACGACGGCAAGATATAGTGTCCGGCTGGACGCACCGCATCCTTGCCAGAATGGCGGCCCGAATCGCCAAGACTGCCGGGCCGCCACCTGTCTCACATACGCAAAGACCGGGTGACATCTTGAACATTTCCTCTTCTTCCATGGTCGAGAAGGCAGCAGACGCCACGGCAAGGGCGACGCCCACATCGGTCGCTCATCGCGTCCGCGGCCTGTCAGATCGAGCGATCGCCTGGGTGTTTATCGCCCCAACCATCATCCTTCTTCTCGCCATCAACATTTTCCCGCTCATCTGGGCGATCTACCTCTCGTTCACGAACTACCGTGCCAACCGCCCAAATGCGCCGGTTCAGAATGTAGGTTTGAGCAATTACGAGCGCGTTCTGACCGACCCCGATATCTGGCAGGCCATGCAGACGACGGCGCACTTCGTGTTCTGGACGATCCTGCTGCAGACGGTGATCGGCTTTACGCTCGCTTATCTCATCGACCGCAAGTTTCGCGGCCATGCATTCTGGACGACGCTGATCCTGATCCCGATGATGCTGTCGCCGGCTGTCGTCGGCAACTTCTGGCGCTTTCTTTACGAACCGCAGATCGGTCTCTTCGCCTACGCCGTTTCGCTCGTCACCGGAATTCCGACAGCCGACATCCAGATGCTCGGCAGCGTCTCGCTGGCACCCTGGGCAATCATCATCGTCGACACCTGGATGTGGACGCCCTACGTCATGCTGATCTGCCTGGCGGGTCTGCGTTCCATCCCCGACTACATCTATGAGGCCGCGGAGGTCGACCGCGCCTCCGCATGGCGGCAATTCTGGTCGATCACCGTGCCGATGGCCCTGCCCTTCATCATGCTCGCCGTGCTGTTCCGCGGCATCGAAAATTTCAAGATGTTCGACATGGTCACCCTGTTGACGGGCGGCGGTCCGGGCTCGACCACGGAGGTTGCCTCCATCACCTTGAAGCGCGCCGCCTTCGAGAGCTGGGCGACCGGACGGGCGTCGGCATTCGCCATCGTCCTCTTCGTCGCCGTCTTCGGCCTTGCGAACATCTATGTCAAAGCGCTCAACAAGGTGAAGCAACGATGAGCTCCGTCACCTCAGCCCATTCGGTCGTCGAGCCGAGCCCGACCAGCAAGCGCATCGCTGGCGCCATCGTGATCCTCTACGCCCTGATCACGATGATCCCACTCATCTGGATTTTTTTGACGAGTATCAAATCTCCGCCTGACTCCATCAGTTATCCTCCGAAAATCGTCTTTACGCCGACGCTGGAAGGCTATTGCAACCTTCTGACGACGAGAACGCGCCAGACGCCAGAATATATCGCGGCGCTGCCCGCACCAAGCGGCACCTGCGACGAGGTCACGCGCAAGCGAAACATGGTGATTGCCGGCCCCTCGAATTTCCTGCCGCGCTTTGCCAATTCGCTGGTGATTGCCTTCGGCTCGACCTTCCTTGCCGTCTCGCTGGGGACGCTCGCGGCCTACGGCTTCTCCCGCTTCAGGGTACCGCTTGCCGACGATCTTCTGTTCTTCATTCTGTCGACGCGCATGATGCCGCCGATCGCGGTCGCAATCCCGATCTATCTGATGTATCGCGAGCTCGGTCTTTCCGACACTGCCGTCGGGATGATCCTGCTTTACACCGCGGTCAACGTCTCGCTAGCGGTCTGGCTGCTCAAGGGTTTCATCGACGAGATCCCGCGGGAATACGAGGAAGCCGCGATGATCGACGGCTACACCCGGATGCAGGCCTTCTGGAAAGTCGTCCTGCCGCAGGCGACGACCGGCATCGCCGCAACCGCGATCTTCTGCCTGATCTTTGCCTGGAACGAATATGCCTTCGCAGCATTGCTGACCTCGGGTGAGGCCCAGACGGCGCCGCCCTTCATCCCGACCATCATCGGGGAAGGCGGACAGGACTGGCCGGCAGTCGCTGCGGGAACGACGATCTTCCTGATCCCGATCCTCGTCTTCACCATTCTCCTGCGCAAGCAGCTCTTGCGTGGCATCACTTTCGGAGCGGTTCGCAAATGACGCATCTCATCGAAACACCGCGCCCACCTACCCGCCCGAAGCGCCCCTTCTTCCTGCGTCGTGGCCCGATGGAGAACATCGCAACCACGCTGATTGCGATCGGCTTCCTCATGCTCTTCCAGCCGTTTCTGCTGGCGCTCTACACCTACTCACTGGTGACCCTGCTTGCGGGCACGGCCATGTTCATCATCGTCTCGAAGTTTCCGGAGTGAGCCATGGCGGACATCAGAATAGAAAATCTCCGCAAGCAGTTTGGCAGCTTTGTCGCCGTGCAGGATTCGAGCTTCGTCATCCATGACGGCGAGTTCCTGGCACTGCTCGGCCCCTCGGGCTGCGGCAAAACGACAACGCTTCGCATGATCGCCGGTCTTGAGCTGCCGACCAGCGGAAAGATTTATCTTGATGGCGAGGACGTCACCTTCAACCGGGCCAGCGCCCGCGACATTGCCTTCGTTTTCCAGCTTTTTGCGCTCTATCCGCACATGAACGTGCGCAAGAACATCGGCTTTCCGCTCCTGTCGCAAGGAATGCCGAAGTCGCAGATTCGCCAGCGCGTTGAGGAAACCGCGCGGCTACTCCAGATTGATCACATCCTGAACCGTTCCGTCTCCGGACTTGCCGGCGGCGACCGCCAGCGCGTGGCTCTCGGGCGCGCAATCGTGCGTCGCCCGAAGTGCTTCCTGATGGATGAACCCCTTGGAACGCTAGACGCGGAATTCCGCGAAGTGATGGTCCATGAGCTGCGCGAACTGCATAACCGCATCCATGCCACGACGGTTTACGTGACGCATGATCAGCACGAGGCGATGGCCATGGCCGACAAGATCGCCGTCATGAACCATGGTGTCATCGAGCAGTTCGGCACGCCGCAGGAAATCTACAGCAAGCCGGCCACCATGTATGTCGCGGATTTTATCGGCTCGCCGCCGATGAATTTCATGCGCTTCACCTCCGGCCTTAAGAGTGGCGCACGCTCGATCTCGCTAGACGGAGCCGATGTCAGTATTCCCGAGGTGCACCAGGATCTCGCCGAGGCCGAATTGGCGCTTGGCGTCAGGCCGGAACATATTCGCTTCAGCGACACCTCTCCCTTGCGGGGGGCGGTCTACGGCAGCGAATACCTCGGAACCAATCAGGTCGTGGCAATCGAGACGTCGAGCGGCGTCATCAAGGCTCGGGTTCCAGCAAACCGCAACTTCCGCATCGGTGAGACGGTCGGTCTTGAGTTCAATCCGGCCAAGCTCGCGCTGTTCGATTGCAAGTCCGGCCGCGCCGTTGCTTCGGCACTCTACTCGGAGGCTGCACATGGCTGACGTTGTTCTCAAGGACCTTAGCAAGCGTTTTGGCGACATACAGGCTCTCGCCGATCTAAACCTTTCCATCCGTGACGGTGAGTTCGTCGTCCTGCTCGGGCCGACGGGCGCCGGCAAGACGACAACATTGAGGCTTATTGCGGGGCTGGAACGCCCCGATAGCGGACGCATCGAAATCGGCGGACGCAATGTCGGGAGCCAAGCGCCCGCCGAAAGGGACGTCGCGTTCGTCTTCCAGCAATATTCGCTCTATCCGCATATGACGGTTTACGACAACCTTGCCTTTCCCCTGCGGGCGCCGGTCCGCAAGCTCTCGAGCGAGGAGATCGACCGACGCGTCCGGGAAATCGCGCACATGGTCAGGATCGACCACAAGCTGGAGAACCGCTCGACACGTCTGTCGGGCGGCGAGATGCAGCGCGTCGCGATCGGCCGGGCGCTGGTGCGCCGACCCGCTATCTATCTCATGGACGAGCCGCTCTCTTCGCTCGACGCGAAGCTGCGGGCGGAACTTCGCCTGGAACTAAAGCGTATCCAGAAGGAGCTTGGTTCGACCTTGCTTTATGTAACCCATGACCAGGTAGAAGCCATGACGATGGCGGATCGGATAGGCATCGTTGCCGAAGGAAGGCTGCTGCAAGTCGGAACGCCACGCGAGATTTACGGAAATCCGGCCAATCTTCATGTTGCCGCACGGCTTGGGCAGCCGCACATCAACCTCTTGCCAACCGATCTTCTTCCCGGCGCCAATCCGCCGCCAGGAACCAGGACGATCGGCGCGCGCACCGAACATCTGGAAATCATCATCGATCAGAACGCCAATGCCAAAATAGACTGGATCGAGCACCTGGGGGACCAGAACCACCTTCACATCAAGGTGCGAGACCACAAGCTTGTTACACTTGCCGATCCGTATCTCGCGATCCAGCCAGGTGATCGGATCAGCCTGACACTGCGTGATCCGCTCTATTTCGATGCCAGCGGCCAGCGCCTTGGATGAAAAACGGAACGAAACAAACAACGGCAGAATAAACGACGGGTCTCACTCCATGAAACATTTCTTCAATCGCCGAGAAACCATCGTCACCGAAGCCTTGGACGGCCTGCTCCTGACGAGCGGCCCGGGCCATCTTGCTCGCCTGGACACCTTCCCCGAGATCAAGGTGATCCTGCGGGCGGACTGGGACAAATCGAAGGTTGCAATCATCTCCGGCGGCGGCGCCGGGCACGAGCCCTCGCATGCAGGCTTCGTCGGCAGAGGTATGCTCACCGCAGCGGTATCGGGTGAAATCTTTGCCTCGCCAAGCGTCGATGCCGTGCTTACGGCAATCCGCGCCGTGACGGGTCCCAAGGGTGCGTTGCTTGTCGTCAAGAACTACACGGGTGACCGACTGAACTTCGGCCTTGCGGCGGAGAAGGCCCGTGCCGAGGGCTTCGACGTCGAGATGGCGATTGTTGCCGATGACATCGCAATTCCCGAAATCAATCAGCCTCGCGGCGTTGCCGGTACGCTCTTCGTACATAAGATCGCAGGATATTACGCCGAAGCCGGAGCAGACCTAAGGACAGTCGCTGCGCAGGCGATGGAAGCAGCAAGCGATATCATCTCGCTCGGCATGTCGCTATCGACCTGTAGCGTACCGGGGCAGGCGCATGAGGATCGGCTGGGCGATAACGAGGGAGAACTCGGTCTCGGCATCCACGGCGAGCCAGGGGTTGAGCGCATTGCGCTGCAGCCGGTTGCCGATCTCGTCGCTACTATGGTCGAGCGGCTGGCCGCCAAGCTGGATAGTGCGCATCGGCATGCTTTGCTGATCAACAACCTCGGTGCCGTGCCGCCACTTGAGATGGGCGTGATAGCCGGCGCGGTGCTGTCGTCTCCCTTAAGCCGCCCCGTGCGACTTATCATCGGACCGGCGCCGATGATGACCGCACTCAACATGAACGGCTTCTCGCTTTCCCTGATCCGTCTGGACGCCGCCCGTGAAGTTGCGCTGAAGGCCGCGGTCGCTCCGCACGCCTGGCCACCGGCAATCGAAAGGCACGAGATCGCCATCGTTCCCGCCCCTCAAAAAGCGCTTGCACGGAACGAAGCGACGTCGGCCAGCGATGACCAGCCGAATCGTCATCTCCTGACGACAGTTTGCGAGCATCTGATTTCCCAAGAAGAAGAGTTGAATCGGTTGGATAGCCGCGTGGGCGATGGCGACACCGGTTCCACGGTTGCGACAGGGGCCCGCAGCATTCTCTCCCGCATGGACACGCTGCCGCTGAAGGACCCTGCGGCCACGATGGCCGCGATCGGCGAGATCCTGAGCACGAGCATGGGCGGCTCCAGCGGCGTACTGCTCTCGATCTTCTTTACCGCGGCATCCAAGGCTATGGCCGGAAGGAAAGATATCGCTGCTGCCCTGCTTGCCGGACTTGATCGGATGACGTTCTATGGAGGAGCCGGTGTCGGCGACCGCACGATGGTCGACGCGCTGACCCCGGCATTGGCAGCCCTGACGTCGGGAGATCTCGCGGCTGCGGCGAGAGCGGCGGCAGCGGGTGCGGAATCGACGAAGGCAATGCGAAAGGCAAAAGCAGGACGAGCCTCCTATGTTGGCGAGAGGGATCTGGAGGGAGTACCTGATCCAGGCGCGGTGGCTGTGGCGGGTGTATTCGAAATGGTGGCATCACTGGCATGAGCAGGCTCTGGGAGGATTTTGGGTGCAGGCAGAACCGGTTCTTCTCATGGGGTTGATTGAAGCTTGCCGCGCAACGATTGCGGCAAACAGCGACCATCTCTGTGGGCTTGATCGCGCAATCGGAGACGGCGATCACGGAACGAACATGCGGCGTGGCTGCGAAGCGGTGAGTGCGGAGGAAGCTTCCGTCTCGATCCTGCCCTTACCCGACGCACTTGAAAAAATTGGCCTGACCCTGGTGATGAACATCGGCGGAGCAGCAGGCCCTCTCTACGGAACGTTGCTTATGGAGATGGGTCGCGAGCTTCGCGCGCTCGACAACCGACACGATTTCCCCTTGGTACTGAAGCAGGCGATCGACGCGGTAGCGCGTCGCGGTCGCTCACATGCCGGAGACAAGACCCTTCTCGATGTCCTGTATCCGGTTCAGGACGCACTCGCACACCGTTCGCCTCTGACAGATATTGCACGTCGGGCCGAACTTTCCGCCGAACTGACTGCTGCCATGAAGGCCATGCGCGGGCGCGCCTCCTATCTCGGAGACAGGTCGATCGGCCATGTCGATCCGGGCGCTTCAAGTTGCGCGCTCTTGACGGCCGCGATCTGCCGCTACCTTGAGGAGTACCGCCCGGCATGAATGGGAAGACGCCAAACGTTGGGATTGTGATCGTTTCCCACTCGCCGCTGGTTGCGCGTGGCACTGCGGATATGGTGCGGCAGATGGTCGGCGATAGCGTGCCGCTTGCCTGGTCCGGCGGCAACCGTCACGGCGAGCTTGGCACGGATGCTGGCGGCATTCTCAAAGCTATCGAGGAGGCCTGGTCGGAAGCGGGCGTCGCCGTCTTCGTCGATCTGGGTGGCGCTGAGACAAATAGCGAAATGGCAATCGAGATGCTCGGTATGCCACGATCCAAGCATGTCTCGATCTGCAACGCCCCAGTCGTGGAGGGAGCCGTCATCGCGGCAGCCGAGGCCTCCGGTGGCGCATCGCTAAGCAGGGTGGTTGCAACGGCAGAGGAGCTGTCACCCTGATGAGCGGCGGATTGCGTATAGGAAACCTGGAGATCGAGCAGGTGCATGGCAGCTGCCAGACGGAGGTCGAGGTCAAGCACGGCGTGGGATTGCACGCCCGGCCCTCGGTCACGTTCACCCGGCTGGCAAAATCGTTCCCCTGCACCATCGAAGTCGCGGTCAATGGCAGCGACATCTGGCTGAACGGCAAGAGCATCATCAAGATCATGGGTGCCAGAATCCGTAAGGGTTCAGTGCTCAAGATCCGCGCCGATGGAATCCTCGCCCAAGAAGCGATCCAGGCATTGAAGGAGCTCGTCGAACGCAACTTCGATGAGGAAAAGAGGCATGGCCGCACCGCTTAGATTGAAAGCCACGAGCGCATCGCCCGGCGTCGCAACCGGGCCAGCCTTTATAGCCGAGCCGCTGGCCGCCGCCGCGTCCCCGCCATCAAGCCTTTCCGGGCATACTGAGCTCAGCGACGCGATCAAGACGGCCATCCGCGAGCTGCAGAACCTTGCGACCGGAGCAGACCCAGAGAGCAGCGATATCGTCGAGTTTCAGATCGAAGTGCTCCAGGATCCGACGTTAACTGACATGGCCGGCGCACGGATCGATGCAGGCGAAAACATCGCGTTCGCATGGGTCGGGACACTCGACGGATATATCCGCGAGCTGGAATGCTCGGAAGAGGATCAGATGCGGGCGCGCGCCGTCGACATTCTCGACATCAAGAATCGCGTCCTGGCGGTCCTCACGGGAACGCCGCTCGACGACTTTCCGGCCGGATCCATCTATGTCGGAAAGGACATGGAACCCAGCCGCTTCCTCGCACATGACTGGTCCGCAGGTGGCGGTATCGCTCTTTATGCCGGCAGCGCCGTCGGCCATGTCGCCCTGCTTGCCAAATCCCGGTCTATCCCAATGGTCATCGGCGCAGGCCAGTTCGCAACAGAGAGGGGGCAGCATATCGGGGTTGATGGCGATTCAGGCACCGTCATCCTTCAAACGAGTAAGGGGAACGCCACGCCAGCCCAATTCGACCATCCGGCGACAAGCAGCGCGCCGGCGCCCGACAACGGAAATCTGCGCGCGGCCGACGGTTCGCAAATATTGTTGTCCATCAACGTCAACGCCCCGGATGAAGTCGATTCGATCATCGTCACGACAACCGCGGGCATCGGGTTGATGCGCTCGGAATTTGCTGTGACATCACTTGGCGATGCCGCAAACGAGGAAAAGCAGTTTGCGATCTACCGCCGGCTCCTGGATTGGGCGGATGGCCGGGCGGTAACAGTCCGCATGTTGGATATTGGCGGCGACAAACCGCTCGCAGGGCTTGCCGAGGCTTCCTCCTTGCGCGGCATCCGCCTTCTCCTTGCCCGGCCGGAGATTGCCCGCATTCAGGCCCGCGCGCTGTTGCGCGCAGCCATCTTCGGCAATCTCCGCATCATGCTGCCGATGGTGACCTTTCCATCCGACGTCGATGACATGCGGAGGATCTATCGCGAGGAATCCAGCGAGCTCGCGCGCCGGGGCGTGCCGCACCGCATCCCACCGATCGGAATGATGGTAGAGATTCCGGCGGCAGCGCTCATGCTCGACCATTTCGAAAGCGCAGACTTCTTTTCGTTCGGTACGAACGACCTTGCGCAATACCTTGTAGCCTCGGCACGCGAAGGTGCCGACTTTGCTCTCTACCAAGTCCGCGCAGTACCCGCCGTGTTGCGTCTTTTGTCACAGGCCGTGAAGCTTGCCGGCAGCAAGCCGCTCAGCATCTGCGGCGACATGGCCAGCGATCCATCCCGAACCGCAGACCTTCTTGCCGCCGGCATACGTCATTTTTCCGTGGCGCCAGCTCGACTTCCCGCGATAAGATCGGCAATCGTCGGTCTGAACGCCGATGGGACAAAGGCAGCCGGAGAATAAGATGGCGCGCGAAGACACCGAAGACGCCATTATCGCCTACAAGTCCATTCTGGCGCAGATCATCGACAACAGACCTTCCGGAACACGGCAGCGGCTGGCCACGGAACTGGGCAAACATCGCAGCTTTGTCACGCAGATAACGAGCCCGACCTACGCGACACCGCTTCCTGCCCGGCATCTCGCGACGATCTTCCGCGTGTGCCATTTCAGCGGCGCCGAACAGGAGCGCTTTCTGGACGCCTACGAGGCCGCCCATCCCGGCAAACTGCCGGAGCTTGGCACCGCAGAAAAACTGCGGCACCTTTCGCTGATGGTTCCTGATTTCGGCGACGAACGACGCAACCGGCTGCTGGAGGAAGCAATCACGGATCTTGTGCTGAAGATTGCAGCACTTTCCGGACCGCTGGAGTGAACAGGGCATTGCGCTTGGCGCGCCAAGACTGAGATGATCATCGCCTTGGGAGGGGCTTGATGAAGAAATTCATGAACACAGCGGAGACCATGGTCGCGGAAAGCGTTGAAGGCTTCGTGCGCGCCCATGAGGAATTCGTTGCGTTCGGCGTCGATCGCAAATGCATACGCCGTCGCCACTTGGTTCCCGGCAAGGTCGCGATCATCTCCGGCGGCGGCGCAGGTCACGAGCCGATGCACATTGGCTTCGTCGGACGCGGCATGCTGGATGCTGCCTGCGTCGGGCATATTTTCACAAGTCCAACGCCGAGCCAGATCATTAGCGCGATAGAGGAGACAGACACGGGCGCCGGATGCCTGCTGGTCGTGAAGAACTACGATGGCGACGTGATGAACTTCGAGATGGCGGCAGAGATGGCAGCCGGTCGGCACAGCGTTGAAATGGTTCTCACCTGCGACGACGTCGAAACGGTCAGAGCCAGCGACGGTCGCGGTCGGCGCGGCGTTGCCGGCACGCTTATCACTGAAAGGCTTCTCGGCGCTGCGGCCGAGCGGGGCGCGCCGCTCGCAGAGCTGAAGGCCATCGGCGACAGCCTCTCGCCACGCATCCGGTCGATGGGCGTCGCGCTGACGGGCGTGGCGGTGCCGCACACACAGCGCACGACATTCGCACTCGGATCAAACGAGATAGAAATGGGTGTCGGCATTCACGGGGAGCCGGGGCATTCAAGAGAGCCCTTCGCCAGCGCTGACACGATCGTCAGATATCTGAGCGAAGCGATCGTCAACGACATCAGCCAAGCGACAGACAAGGCATTGCTCTTCGTCAACGGGCTCGGCGGCACGCCGCCGGCCGAGCTGTATCTTGCCTACAATACCGCTCATCGCATTCTGGCGGAGCACGGCCTCCATATCGAGCGCTCGCTTGTTGGTACCTATGCTACCTCGCTCGACATGCAAGGCCTTTCCGTCACGCTCGCTTTCCTCAATGACGAGGAGTTCTCCCTGTGGGATTCGCCTATCGCAACCGCTGCGTTGCGGTGGGGATGCTAAGTACGAGTTGGTCGGTGATGTCGACGACTTCCCGTTCGGTCGGCTGATATCACCGCGAGACTCTAAAGCTGGGGCGTCATCATCTCAAAGCGATCACGGATCGTGCAACAGGTATCGCCGCCGAGGCGCGCTATGGCATCGACTCCGGCCGGATCGACGCGCAGCCGCTCAGGATCGACGACGCCATCGCGATAGTGCGCGTAGATGATTTCGCCCAAAATGATCTGCCGGGATTTCCCGAGTTCCAGGGTGACGTGACGCCTGCATTCGAAGGCTGCGGGTGCTTCCGCAATCCATGGCGAGACCACCTTGGTGCCGGGCATCGCCGTCAATCCTGCCTCCTTCAATTCGTCGACGTCGCGCGGATATTTCGACCCGCAAACATGCATTGCCTCGGCGATGGAAAACGACACGATGTTGACGGTGAAAACTTCCGTCATGCGGATGTTATGACCCGTATCCTTAAAAGACATATCCGGATGATTTTCAACGCCGAGCGCCAGGATCGGGGGATCCGCGGAGAGACAGTTGAAGAAGGAAAAGGGCGCGGCGTTGATACGGCCGTTCTCGTCCACCGTCGTCACCAATGCGATGGGCCGAGGAATAATCGTGCCGATCATCAGCTTGTAACGTTCACGCTCACTGAGTGCCTCAAAATCGAAGGAGACCGTCATCCTAGCGCACCACTGGCGAAGGCGCGAAACTGCTCATCGCGCCAAGGAAGGGTTTGTGAAGAGGCGAAGCATATGAGCCACGTTTGCTGGTCGAGAGCCCAAGCGATACCAAGGCTTCAGCCTGCTTGACGGCGGCGGCTACGCCATCGACAACAGGCACGCCGTAGATCGCCTGCAGATCACGAGCAAGATCGGTCATGCCGGCACAGCCAAGCACGATTGCCTCAGCGCCATCTTCCGACAATGCCCGTTCGATCTCGGAACGAAGCTTGCCGATGGCACCCGATGCGGGATTTTCAAGCTCTAGAACAGGGATATCCGACGCGCGAACCTTCGCTCGTCCACCCATGCCATAGCGGTGTAGGAGATTGTCGATCAATACACGCGAGCGCTCCAGCGTCGTCACCACGGTAAACCGTTGAGCGAGAAAACCAGCCGTCGCGACGGCGGATTCGCAGAGGCCGAGTACCGGGACATCGCTGAAACTACGCGCCGCCTCTAGGCCAGTGTCGTCGAAGCAAGCAACAACGGCGGCATCGTAGCCCTCGGCCTGCCGCAACTTGAGTTCATTGAGGAGACCTGGGACGGCAAGCGCGCCGTCATAATGTCCCTCGATCGAGGCCGGGCCCATGCGGGATGTCGCGGCGGTGATTTCGGTTCCGGCGGCCGCCACCGAGCGGGCGGCGATGGCCGCCTTTTCCGTCATGGAGACCGTGGTATTGGGATTAACGATGAGAATGCGCATGAAGATCAGACTGTCTTTGACTGCCGGCCGCGCAGCATCGTCATGATGCCGAGAGCGACGAGGATGATGGTGAAGGAGAAGAGCGTCGTCACGGTGCCGAGGGCATAAAGCACCGGTGTCGTGACATTGGTCGTCATGCCGTAGATTTCGAGCGGCAGCGTGTTGAAGGTGCCTGACGTCATCAGCGTGCGAGCAAATTCGTCGTAGGACAGCGTGAAGCCGAAGAGACCGACGCCGATCAGGCTCGGAGCGATCATCGGCAGCACGACATAGCGGAAGGTCTGCCAGGGCGTCGCACCGAGATCGCGCGCTGCCTCCTCATAGGCTGGAGAGAAGCGGTTGAAGACCGCGAACATAATCAGCACGCCGAAGGGCAACGTCCAGGTCAGATGCGCGCCGAAGGCCGAGGAATACCAGGCGGGCGCCAGACCGCTCTGCTGGAAGACGACGCCGATGCCGAGCGAGACGATGATCGACGGCACGACGAGGCTTGCAACCGTCGCGTAGAACAGCACCGAGGAGCCGCGAAAGCGGCGGCGGAAGGCCAAACCCGCGAGAAGCGACACGACGACAGTCACCACCATGACCATCAGGCCGAGGATCAGCGAGCGCTGGAAAGAGGCTCCAAAATCACCGACCGCCTGCTTTTGGAAGAGGTTGACGAACCAGTGCAGCGACACCCCATTGAGCGGGAAGGTCAGGCCGCCGTCCGGCCCCTGGAAGGAAAGGATCAAGATCGCCGACAGCGGCCCGTAGAGGAAGAGAACGAAGACGACGAAAAAGACCGCCAGCACATAGAATTCGAGGGTGCGCTTTTCGTGGTTCATCTCAAAGCTCCTTGCGGATGTCGACGACGCGCAGGATGGCAGCAACCATCAAGAGCACGACGACCAGCAGAACCACTGCATTGGCGGCCGCGGCCGGATATTGCAGCAGCGACATCTGGTTCTTCATCATCAACGCCACCGAGGCGCTCTGGCCCCCGGACATGACTTGGACGGTGGAAAAATCCGCCATAACCAGCGTCAGCACGAAGATCGAGCCGATCGCGATGCCGGGCTTTGCCAGCGGGATCACCACGTTCCAGAGCACCTGCCAGCCGCTGGCGCCTGCGTCCCGCGCGGCCTCGAACAGCGAACGGTCGATGCGCATCAGCGTGTTGAAGATCGGCGTCACCATGAAGAGCGTATAAAGATGCACCATGGCGAGCACGACGGCGAAATCGGAATAGAGCAGCCACTCGATCGGCTGCGGCACGATGCCTGATGAAACCAGCGCCGAATTGACGAGGCCGTTGCGGCCGAGTACCGGGATCCAGGAGATCATGCGAATGATGTTCGACGTCATGAAGGGCACGGTGCAGACGAGAAACAGGATCATCTGCGTCGAGGTGCGCCGGACATGGAAGGCCAGGAAGTAGGCGACCCAGAAGCCGATGAAGAGGGTTAGCGCCCAGACGATGGCGGCGAATTTCAGCGTGTTCAGATAGGTCTTCCACGTCACCCAGGACCCCAGCGTGTCCGTGTAATTCATGGAGAGGAAAGCCGGATAGATGCCGGCGAAGTCATAGTCCCAGAAGCTGACGACCGCGATCATCAGGATCGGCAGGATGAAGAAGAAGCCGAGGATTACGATCAGCGGCATCGCCTGCAGATAGGAAATCGCCCATGGCGCGAGACGGAACGGGCGGCTGCGCGCCGCCGCCGCCGATACGGTCTGCTCTGAAGCGATCGTGGCCATGTTCTGATCCTTTCATTCTCTCGGGATGCGAGGAGGGATCGGTTAAGACCCCTCCCCAGCCCTCCCCACAAGGGGAGGGAGTTTTCTTGCCGCTCCACCTCTTGACCACTCCCGCTTGTGGGGAGGGCTGGCGAGGGGAAAGCGGCAAGCGCTGACCTGCCTTACGCCGCGATGAACTCGTTCCAGCGGCGGACCATGTAGCGGTCTTCGTCCATGACCGAGTTCCAGCAGGCGATGTGGCCGATGCGGTCCTGGAAGGAGCCGCCGTCGCGAACGGCGCCGGCCTTTTCCATCACCTTGCCTTCGGGCGACATGATATCGCCCTGTGCCGGCTTGCCTTCCATCCAGTAGCCCCACTCGTCGGCGGTCATGAAACCCTTCGCCGTGTCGAGGCAGGCCGAATAGTAGCCCTGGCGGTTGAGGTAGGCGCCGACCCAGCCCGATGTGTACCAGTTGATATATTCATAGGCCGCGTCGAGCTGCGCGCCGGACAGGTGCTTGGCGAGGCCGAGACCGCCGCCCCAGGCGCGGTAGCCTTCCTTGAGCGGCTGGAAGGTGCAGGCGATGCCCTTGGAGCGGACGGCGGCGACGGCCGGCGACCACATGGACTGGATGACGACTTCGCCCGAGGCCATCAGGTTGACGGATTCATCGAAGCTCTTCCAGAAGGCGCGGAACTGGCCGTCGCCCTTGGTCTTGATCAGGAATTCGATCGTCTTGTCGATCTCTTCCTTCGTCATGTTGCCCTTGTCGGCATATTTCATCTTGCCTGACGCTTCCATGATCATGGCGGCGTCCATGATGCCGATCGACGGCACGTTGATGATCGCCGTCTTGCCCTTGAACTTCGGATCGAGGATATCGGCCCAGCTGGTGATTTCGCGGCCGGTCAGGTCAGGACGGATGCCGAGCGTGTCGGCATTGTAGATCGTCGGCATCATGGTGAACCACTGGGTCGGTTCCTTGGCGAACTTCTTCGAATCCTGGCTCTCGACGAAACCGACCGTATGCGGCGCCGTGCCCTGCGCGATCGTGGAGTCGGGCGTCAGCTTGCCGGTCGTGAAGATCGGCACGACCTTGTCGAAATATTTCAGCTTCTTGACGTCCATCGGCTGCAAAACGCCAGCTGGGAAGACCTTCTTGCAGATCCAGTATTCGATGTCGGCGATATCATAGCTGTTCGGCTGGGTCACCGCGCGCTGGGCGGCGGCGTCGGAATCGGTCGCCGTCATTTCCAGCGTGATGCCGAGGTCGGCTTTGCACTTGTCGGCGATAGCATTGATGTTCGAAACGCCGGTGCCGAATTGGCGGAGCGTGATATTGGACTGCGCCCAGATCGTCGGGAAACCGGTGATCAGGCCGGAGCCTGCGGCAGCGCCGATCGCGGCAGCGCCAGTTTTCAGCAACTTGCGGCGGGAAATTCCCGCTTCCGTGCCGGTCGTCGTCTTCTTGTCATTTGTCATGTCAGTTCCCCTTTTTTGGTGTTGAGATTCATGCACGGCCTAGAAGAACGGCGTCCTCCAGTGCCCAACGCAAAGGCACCGCGTCGCCGACCGACACGGGTTTGGCGAAGTAATCACTGTCATTCGCAATGACCGTGAAGTCGTCGCTGCCCGCGCCGACGACGGTGATCTTCACCGAAGCGCCGCGATATTCGATGTTGGAGATGACGCCATTCATGCCGAGCGTCTTGTCGAAGGCAGCCTCGAGACGGACACGATCAGTGCGGATGCCGATATCGACATTCTCGCCGACCTGCTTGCCATCACCACGCACGGAGAAGGCCTGTCCCTCAGGCACCTCAAGCGTCGTGAGGCCATTTTGGGAGGACACGACACGACCGGACAGTACGTTGTGATCGCCCATGAAACGCGCGACGAAAGCAGTCGCCGGCTCTTCGAACACCTTGCGGGGCGTTGCAGCCTGCTCGATCTTGCCGTCATTCATAATGACGATCAGATCGGCGAGCGCCATCGCCTCTTCCTGGCTGTGCGTCACATGTACGAAGGTGATGCCGAGCGACTTTTGAAGCTTCTTGAGCTCGGCGCGCATGCGGATCTTGAGAAAGGGATCAAGCGCCGACAGCGGTTCATCCAGCAATAGGGCCTCCGGATCGGTGATCAGAGCCCGTGCCAGCGCCACACGCTGCTGTTGACCACCCGACAGCTGCGCCGGCCGCCGGGTTGCATAGGCGTCCATCTGCATCAGCTTCAGCATTTCCAACGCCTTGGCACGACGCTCGGCTTTCTCGACGCCCTTCATCTTCAGGCTGAAGGCGACATTCTCGATAAGGTCGAGATGCGGAAACAGCGCGTAGGACTGGAACATCATTGCAGTGTCGCGCTTGGCCGGCGGAAAATCGGTAACGACGGTGTTGCCAAGCCTGATATCGCCGGAGGAAATGCTCTCGTGGCCGGCGATCATGCGTAGCGTAGAGGTTTTTCCGCAGCCCGAAGGCCCAAGGAAGCAGCAGTAGGATCCGGCTGGAATCTTCAGACTGATGGAATGGACCGCCGTAGTGGCTCCATAGACCTTGGAAACGGATACGATATCGATCTCTGCGGCTTTCGACATTGTCTTCCCCTGTTTGAGAAGAACAATGCATCTTCCGTGCCAGTTTCTATTGCGGCGCAACAAGTCATTTAAAATCAATTTCTTGATGGAGAATTTTCGCAATTATCCAAAATTGAGGCAACATACGTCCTTGCACACGAATTAGGCTATCGTCTGCAATTAAGGCAACGTTTCGTATACAATCCTTCAGCATATTGAGCGCAAATTCCGTTTAACTTTCGAGAGAAACAGGGATATATTTCCGGTCAAAAGGTACCTGATTTCATGAAATTCGCGCCGAGCGCCCTCCAGACAGCAGACGACTCAGCCGATACGGGCACGCGACAGATCCGCGACGCGCTTCGCGATGCCATCGTGGAGCGTCGATTGTCGCCTGGAACGAAACTGTCCGAAAGCGATGTCGGTAACCTCTTCAATGTCAGCCGCACGCTGGTTCGAGCCGCCCTGCAGGCCCTTTCCTACGAAGGGTTGGTAAGTGTCGAGAAGAATCGCGGTGCGTTCGTGGCCTACCCTTCTCCCGAGGAAGCACGCCAGATCTTCGCCGCGCGCCGCCTCGTGGAGCCCGGAATTCTGCGGGAGGCGGCCACCAGAATTACGCCGTCGCAGATCTGGCAGCTGAGACATCTGTTGCTTGAGGAAGGCCGTTTGATGGGCGAGCGGGGCCAGACGGCCCGCCGTGCCGAGATCAAGGCATCCGGCGATTTTCATCTCACCCTTGCAGCGATATCCGGCAACGTCATCATGCAGCGTTTCATGGATGAACTCGTTGCCCGCTCTTCGCTGGTGATCGCACTTTACGGCCAATCGACAATTTCGAGCTGTGGCCACTCCGAGCACGGCAACATTGTAGCGGCGATTGAGCGAAATGATCTGGATGAGGCTTGTCGGCTGATGCTGGACCACATTGCGCACATCGAGGCCGATCTTGATTTGCGCGAACGCAGGGGTTTCAATCTGAAGGAAGCCCTGGAATTATGAACCTGCGCGAATGTTGGTCAGCGGCATATCAGGCCTTGGCCGGGATCGCGAATTGGAGCGGAATAAGGCCGTAACCAAACAGCTTTCTCTGACGTATGACCGCTGCTTTTCCGAGGCGCGTCTTGCCTGCCAGGCTTTGTTTGTTCTCAACACACCGCTCTGTATTTGATTGTCTTGTCGCCTCGCAGCGACTTGCTAAGCTGTCGACTTGCCCTTGCGCTTCCAAGAGCTGCTTTGGCAGGTGGTGGAGGTGACACATGCAAGAACAGGTCGTGAGCGTTGCAAGCTACGGCGCCGAGCCCGGTTTGCGTTTTGCCGTGCTCCTTGACGGAAACGGCGGCTGTCGCACCCTCGATATGGAAGCCGTATGCCGGTGGAGGCCAGCTGACGGCGTCGTCTGGCTGCATTTCGAGCGGGATCACGCGGCTGCTGCCGAATGGGTCACAACGAGAGGCGGCTTTGATCCGCTGGTCGCTGACGCCTTGCTCGAGGAAGAGTCGCGCCCACGTGTCGAAAGCATCGATGACGGGCTGCTGATTATTCTTCGCGGTGTTTGCGCCGCGCCCCCGGAGGAAGTGGAGGCTGGGCCTGCCGAAATCGATCTCGTTCCTCTTCATATATGGGCCGACGAGAGCAGGCTGGTGACCCTGCGCGATAGCGGCCACTACATAACTGCATTGCGCGACATCCGACTTGCCCTGGACAAGGGCAAGGGGCCAAGACAGACAGGGGAATTGCTCGCTCTCGTCAGCGAAAAACTGGTACGAGATCTTGAGCCGGTGCTCGACACAATGGACGAAGAGGTCGACGAACTCGACGAGTTGATCTTTCACGGCGAGGCCAGCGAAGTGCGCGAGCGGCTGAAACAGCTTCGCCGCCGCTCTGTTCAGCTTCGGCGCTATCTTGCTCCTCAGCGCGACGCCTTGAACCGTATCGAACATGACGACGCGCCGTGGCTAAAGGAGCGTGACAAGTTGCGGTTCCGCGAGGTCATCGACAAGCTGATGCGCTTCATCGAATATCTCGACGCCATCCGCGACCGTACCGGAATTCTTCATGACGACCTGTCCACGGTCATCAGCGAGCGGATTGCCCGCAATTCGAACCGCCTCGCCGCGCTCGCCGCCCTGCTTCTCCCGCCGAGCGTGGTGGCGGGTCTTTTCGGCATGAATGTCGGCGGTATCCCCGGTGTCAACGACACCTGGGCGTTCATTATAATCGTTGCCTTCGTCGCGATCACATCGGTTGCAACGCTGATGATCCTCAAGCGGATCAACTGGCTTTGAAAGCCCGAAGCGACCATGGAAAATTCGTCTTCAATGGCGACCAATTCATCAAAATGGTCTACGCCTGCCTTTAATCAAACTGAACGCATAAAAGAGGAAACCCATGGTCGAACATCCTGCAGGCATAGTGGAACTGGAGAGCGCCCACGACTTTTCCACGACCCTGAAACGGCTTGGCGATGCATTCGAGAAAGCCAACTTGAAGATATTTGCGCGCATCGATCACAGCGGCGCAGCCGAACAGGTGGGCCTGACAATGCCGCGGACCATTGTTCTGATTTACGGCAGTCCGCAATCGGGCACGCCCGTGATGTTGGAAACGCCAGCGGCAGCACTGGATCTCCCGCTCCGAGTCCTGGTGCGTGAAGACACAAGCGGAAAGACCATCGTTGCCTTTCATCCTGCCGCCGCAATCACAAACGCGGTAGTGCTGACCAGTGAACAACTGGCGCGGTTTTCTAAAGCGGAGACTGTGATCGCGAGCGCGATCAAGCCAGATCAATAGCCGTAAATCTCCAGGTGCTAACCGGCGTTGGCACAAATTCTCCCAAGCGATGTAGCATAAGAAGGAAGCTGTCATGGCCCCAATCGGTCCGACTGTATAGCTCAGCTGAACCGGCGAATTGTTTCAAACAGCCGATCACAGGCCAGAGCGAGATTCTTCGTCGGTGAAGTCGCGACCCCCAGCAGAAGCCCGGACTCGGCGTTGTCACTCGAGACGTACCAGGCCGAAAGCGGTGAGGGAGACATGCCGAACATCGAGGCTTCACGTACGATCGCTAGATCAGGCGTTCCCGTCGGTAATTTCAGCAACACGGCCAGGCCTGGTGCAGCGACGCGACCGACCCCGACAGACGCCTGAAGACAATCCAGCAGCGCCTGCCGTTTGGCGGCATAGGCGCGCTTGGTGCGTCGGAGATGGCGCATATAGTGCCCCTCATGCATAAACTCCGCGGTTGCAAGTTGCACCGCGGGACCTGGTGGCGGCGCAAGGCACGCTGCTGTCTCGCCAAACCGAGAGATCAATTCGACCGGCGCGACCAGAAAGCCAAGCCGAACAGTCGGGCTGATCGTCTTGCTGAACGAGCCTATGTGGATGACCCGTTCGTCCCGGTCGAGCGAGGCTAGCGCCGGCGCCGCCCTGCCGGCCAGCTGCAATTCGCTCAGATAATCGTCCTCGATAACCCAAACCTCGTTCGCGGCGGCCCATTCGAGCAGACGAAGGCGCCGCTCCAACGACAAGGTAGGGCCAAGCGGCGCCTGCTGCCCTGGCGTCACGACAACGAGCTTTGCGTCAGGATGGTGGTGCAGGCCGTAGTCGATATCGATGCCCTCGGCATCAACCGGGATCGGAGACAGCGACAAGCGCGCGAGCTCAAGTCCTTTCCTGGACCACGGAAAGCCCGGATTCTCTACCCATGCGGTATGCCCCTCCAGACCTAGAACGCTGAGCGCAAGGCCCAGTCCCGCGCCGAATCCCCCGGTGATGAAGACCTGCGAAGGCAAGCAGTTGATGCCGCGGGAAACGGCAAGATAGCCGGCTATTTCCCGCCGCAACTCGAGCTCGCCGCGCGCATCCGGATAGAGCGGCGGAGCACTCGCCTCGGCACGGACCGCATGCGCACGAATTCGCGCAAACAAGGTTGCAGGAAAGGTCTCGGTCGCCGGCACGCCCATCTGGAAGAGCGCAGGTCCCTGGATCATTTCCCGATAGGCTTCCATGAACGAGCCCGCCTCCGGCTGCGGCTCGCTTTTGACGAGGGACCGAGGGCGTTGGGCGACACGCGTGCCGGTTGCCCGCGAGGCTTCGATCAACTGCGCCGCCGCCAGCTTCTCGTATGCGTTCCGCACGGTGCCACGCGCGACGCCGAGTTGGGCGGCGAGATCCTGCCATGAAGGCAGGCGCGCACCGGGTTCCAGCACTCCGCCTTCAATCGCCGCAGCTATGCCCTTGCGGATCTGCTCTGCCAGAGGAATATTTACGGTGCGGTCGAGCTTCAGATTCAGCGGCTTTTTCATCGCGCCCTGGTACATGATTTCTTCGCATTCTTGGTACTTTTTTCTAGCCTGAAAAGTCACATCTTGAGGCCATCAGAAAGAGAGGACCCCATGAACATCCGTACCATCGTCGCCACCGCCTGCATCGTCGGCGCCCTCGCGATTGCCGGATCCGCCTTGGCGCATGACAGCCAGGCCGAAACGGTCACCCCCAAATTCAATCAAGCTATTCCGAACATTCCCGGCAAGTCTCTTGTCGCCGTCGAAGTCGAATACGCTCCGGGCGCGGCCTCCCCGCCGCATACACATGCGAAGTCCGCCTTCATCTATGCCTATGTGATCTCGGGCGAAATCGAGTCCAGGGTGAATGACGGAAAGACCCGCATCTACAAGGCCGGCGAAAGCTGGTCCGAACCGCCGAATGCGAGCCATACAATCAGCCGCAACGCAAGCAAGAGCAAACCGGCGAAGCTTCTCGCGGTCTTCGTCGTCGATTCCGACGACAAGGTACTCACCACCCCCATCAAATGAAACCGAAGAACCAACGCGATGACGAAAAGGCTTAATAGCAGCCAGATCGCTAAAGGAGTTTTTTCAGATGACCGACATCGAAAACGAAAAGAACATCAACGGCTCGTCCGATATGATGATGACTGCATACACCGTGCACGAATTCGGGCCACCAGAAGTTATTCGCGCCGAAGCGCTGGAAAAGCCTCGCCCTGGGCAGAATGAAGTCCTGGTCAAGGTCTATGCGGCAGGTGTTGGCCCATGGGATGCCTGGATTCGATCGGGCAAGAGCGCGCTGCCCCAGCCGCTCCCCCTGACTTTGGGATCGGATTTATCCGGGGTCGTCGAGGCAGTCGGGCCGGGCGTATTACACGTCAAGCCTGGTGACGCGATATATGGCGTCACCAATCCACGGTTCATCGGAGCCTATGCGGACTATGCGATCGCCGCAGCCGACATGGTCGCGCAGAAGCCGGCCTCGATCGACCATGCCGAAGCGGCATCCGTGCCGGTCATTGCAGTGACCGCGCTCCAGGCACTCTTCCAGCATGGCAAACTGAAGGCCGGCGACACCGTGCTCATCCATGGAGGCGCGGGCAGCGTCGGCGCATATGCAATCCAGTTCGCCCGGAAGGCAAAGCTGAATGTAATTGCGACCGCTGCCGGCGATGACAAGGAGCGAGTTAAGGCACTGGGAGCCGACAAGGTAATCGACTACAAACGCGACCGTTTCGAAGACATGCTGAGCGGCGTAGATGTCGTCATCGATCTGGTCGGAGGCGATACGCAGACGAAATCCTTCGGCGTGTTGAAACGAGGCGGACGGCTGGTTTCAGCAGTGTCGCAGCCTGATCAGGATCTTGCCAAGCAGTTCGGCGTCGAGGCCTTCTTCTTCCTTGTTGCCGTCAACACCGCCGAGCTTCAGGAGATCGGCGCAGCGATCGACAGCGGCGAACTTCTTCAAAATGCCGGCCTCGTGCTTCCTATCACCGATGCTGTCAAAGCGCACCGGATGCTCGAGGGCGAGCTTCCGCGTCCGAAAGGCAAGATCGTCCTTAGGGTACGGGACTGAGATTATCGCCGGGCGGACGTCACTGCCGCCCGGCGCGTCTGCCAGCTCGTTCGGCTACCCTCCAGCACCTTCAGCAATGTCGCTCATCCGCGCTTGCAGTCATCGACTTGCAAAGTGCAATCGGTCGCCCTATAGTAACTTTCATCATGAAAGTTGTGTGGTGCCCTCATGCAGAATAAGAGTTTCAAATCCATGCCGTGCCCCGTGGCACAAAGTCTGGACCGCATCGGCGAGTGGTGGAGCATCCTCATTCTTCGCGACGCGATGCGCGGCGTTTCACGATTTGACGAGTTCCAGAAGAGCCTGGGTATTGGTACCGCCACGCTGACGCGGCGGCTCGACAGCCTCGTGGAGGCCGGCCTGCTTGAAAAGCGACCATATCAGGAGCGACCGCCGCGTTTCGAATATGTGCTGACGGCGTGCGGCGAGGACTTCCGCCCCGTGCTCTGGTCGCTGATCGCCTGGGGCAACAGGCATTTCGCCCCGGAAGGGCCGAGCCTCGTGATTGTCGACACCGAGACCGGGGCCTGGGCAGACCCCATACTCGTCGACCGGGAAACGAGGGAGCCCATCGCAAGGCCGAAATATGCCGTGGCGGCCGGGCCGAGCGCTCGCGAGCCACTGCCTTCGCGCTATCGCCTGAAATCCGAAGGCCCGGGATCCGCGCTGATCCAAATCCCTCCCGTCATCAATTAATCGCATAGGCACGGAGATCACGGCCATGAATCAGGTCGTCAGTGAAGCAGACATCAAGCAGGGCGCAGTCTCCCTTAAGCAGAAGCGGAGCCTGAAGAAGCCGGTTGCACTGCTGGCGGGGATCGCGATCGTCGCGGCCGCCGGCTGGTACGCCAATTATTGGTGGCAGACAGGCCGCTGGCAGCAGACGACCGACGATGCCTATGTCGGCGGCAACACCACGGCGCTTTCGCCACGCGTTTCCGGTCATGTGCAGGAAGTTCTCGTCGAGGACAACCAGCTGGTAAAGGCCGGTCAGTTGCTGGTCCGGCTTGATCCAAGCACCTACAAGACCGCACTGGACCGCGCGGAGGCGCAGGTGCATCAGCAGCAGGCGAGCCTCGATAATCTTCATGCGCAGCTGACACTACAGGCCTCCCTCGTCAAGCAAGCCGATGCGGACCTCGCCGCCAAGAAGGCGGCGGCCGAGTTCGCCGGCATCGACGCCGAGCGGTATCGCAATCTCGCAAACCAGAGCACCGGCACGGAACAGAACGCCCAGAAGGCGCTTATGGCCGACGCACAGGCGAAGGCGGCCGTCGAGGCTTCCGATGCGGGACTGACAGCGGCGCGCCAGCAGATCGATGTCCTGGGTACGCAGATCGAGCAGGCCGAATCCACCCTCCAAGGCGCACGACTTGATGTCGAGACGGCGCGCCTCAACCTGAGCTACACGGAAATCCGTTCACCGGTCGACGGTTACGTCGGAAACCGCGCCGCGCAGATCGGTGCCTATGTCTCCGATGGCAGCTATCTCCTCAGCGTAATCCCGGCCAAGGGATTGTGGGTCGACGCAAACTTCAAGGAAGACCAGCTCGGCGTGATCAAAGTCGGCCAGACGGTCGATGTCACAACCGATATCTATCCCGGTCATCCCCTGCAGGGCCGCGTCAGCAGCATTGCCCCGGCGACCGGCGCGACCTTCAGCGTCATCCCGCCGGAAAACGCAACCGGCAACTTCACAAAGATCGTCCAGCGCGTACCCGTTCGCATCGCCTTGAATGATGACGTTTCGCAGGCTCGGGCACTGCGTCCGGGCCTGTCGACGACGGTCACGGTCGATACGCACCCCTGATAGGAGCCGGTCGTGACAACAGCCACCGCATCGGCGTCCGCTCCGGCTGAAACCAGCTGGGTCCGGAGCCTCCTGCCCTTCGTGGTGATGTGCTTCGGCATGTTCATCGCGCTCCTCGACATCCAGATCGTCGCCTCCTCGCTGCAGGATATCGGGGGCGGTCTATCGGCATCGCAAGACGAGATCAGCTGGGTGCAGACGGCCTATCTGATCGCAGAGATCTGCGTCATCCCGCTCTCCGGCTGGCTGACCCGCGTCTTCTCGACACGTTGGCTCTTCACCATATCGGCAGCCGGTTTCACGCTCAGCAGCATGTTGTGCGGGATAGCCTGGAACATCGAGAGCATGATCATGTTCCGGGCACTGCAGGGCCTGCTCGGCGCCTCGATGATCCCGACGGTCTTCACCTCGTCCTTCCATTATTTCCAGGGACCGAAGCGCGTCTATTCAGCCGCCGTCATCGGAACGATCGCCTCGGTCGCGCCGACCCTTGGACCCGTCATCGGCGGCTGGATCACCGATACCTGGAACTGGCATTGGCTGTTTTATGTCAATATTGTCCCCGGCCTTATCATCACGATATTGGTGCCGCTCCTGGTCAAGATCGATGAGCCTGACCTGAAGCTTCTAAAGGACGCCGATTATCCCGGCATCATCCTGATGGCGATTTCGCTCGGCACGCTCGAATACGTGCTGGAAGAAGGTACGCGCGCCAACTGGTTCGATGACAGCACGATCCGCAACACAACCGCCATCGCAGCCGTCGCCGGCGTACTGTTCTTCATCCGCAGCCTGACCTTTTCGCGGCCTGTCGTCGACCTCAGGGCCTTCGGCAATCGCAACTTTGCAATCGGTTGCGTGCTGTCCTTCATCACAGGCATCGGCATCTTCTCGACGATCTATCTGACGCCACTGTTCCTCGGCTATGTCCGCGGCTTCGATGCATGGCAAACCGGCGTCGCCGTTTTCTCGACGGGCGCGGCTTCGACGCTCGGTGTCCCGGCCTATATCTTCCTCGCCAAGCGTTTCGATACGCGCTGGCTGATGATGTTTGGTTTGGCATCCTTCGGCGCTGCCATGTGGGGCTTCAGCTACATCACCCATGACTGGGGCGGTGACGAGCTCTTCTGGCCGCAGGTCTTTCGTGGCTTTCCGCAGGTTTTCGCGGTTGCCCCGGCCGTTACTCTCGGGCTCGGAAGCCTGCCGCCGGAGCGGCTGAAATATGCAAGCGGGCTCTTCAACATGATGCGCAATCTCGGTGGCGCCGTCGGCATTGCCGTCTGCGCAGCGATCATCAACGATCGCACCAACATGCATTTCACAGCGATCGCCTCCAATCTGACCCCCGCAAATGGGGCGATGCAACGTCTGGTCGGCGGCGTGGCCAGCCGCTATGGCGAAATGCCGGGCAGCCTGGATGACGGCCATGTCGCCGCGCTGAAGCAGCTCTTCAAGCTCGCCTATCGCGAAGCATCGACCATGGCCTATGCCGATGCCTTCGAGGTCATCATGGTCGCTTTCGTCATTGCGACAGCTCTCGTACCCCTGATGAAAAACGTCACCCCGCCAAAAGGCGCGTCCCAACCCAGCGGGCATTGACGAATCGAGAAAAGGTGGGCGGCGGCGGAAGGTCAAACGCCGCGATCTTTTCGTCTTTGCGGACAAGTGCTCGATTGGTTCGGTTTGACGCATAGCGCCTCTATCAACAAACCGTGATGAGCTCTCCGAGGCCGCGTCCGTCGATCGAGATGAGGTCGATGTCGACGAGATCATTTGAGATTCAAATGTGCGGCATCTGTCGCGAATCCGGGCAAAAAAGGCCTCTCTCGGCGGGAGATGCAGAGGCCAATTCTCCGTTAGCGATCAAACATTACCTGTTTGTGTGATCCGCTGCGGCATGACAGCCGATGGCATCGGGACAGTTAGACTAATACTAATAATTGACGGTCAGAGATCGACGTCTATATTTCATTTCCAACGATAATTATGAATGTTTTCATCAGGTTATCTGGCTGGTGCACAGGCGCGCGATTACCGCTCGTTTGCGCTCGACCTTTGATGGTTGCAGGGCTAGGAGTTCTAAGTGAGATTGAAACGCATCATCCTCGGGCTGGTGGGAATCGCCGTCATCGCCGGCGCAGGCGCTTTTGCCTTCGCCTGGAAACCTGCGATCGCGCCGATTTCTCCGCCTGAGCGGGCATCCTTCGATCAGGCCTTGATCGACAAGGGCGCGATGCTGGCCGCGGTCGGCAACTGTACAGCCTGTCATACGAAACCCGGAGGGCATTCATTCTCCGGCGGCTTTGCCCTCCCCACGCCTTTCGGCACCATCTATTCGAGCAATATTACGCCGGATCCGGAAACCGGTATCGGCACCTGGTCGGAAGCAGCGTTCAACCGCGCGATGCGCGAGGGCGTGAGCCGCGACGGAAAGCATCTTTATCCCGCCTTCCCGTTCGATCACTTCACGCTGGTCTCTGATGAAGACAACCAGGCGCTCTACGCCTTCCTCATGACGCGCAACCCCGTCAAGGAAAGCCCGTCGGCAAACGAACTGCCATTCCCGCTGAATGTGCGCCTTGTCCTTGCGGGCTGGAAGGCGCTGTTCTTCCGCGAAGGCGCCTATCAGAAGGTTGCCTCGCAGAGCGACGAATGGAACCGCGGCGCCTATCTCGTCAACGGCCTCGGCCATTGCGGCGCATGTCATACGCCCCGCAATGCCCTCGGCGCCGAATCCGGCAGCGCACATCTGGCGGGCGGTGAGGCTGAAGGCTGGTCGGCTTTTGCGCTCGATTCCACTACGTCTGCTCCGGTTCCGTGGGATCACGATTCGCTTTATGCCTATCTGCGCCAGGGCTGGCACCCGGATCACGGCGTTGCAAACGGGCCAATGGGAGAAGTGACCGGCAATCTCGGCCTGCTGCCCGATTCCGACATCAGCGCCATCGCGACCTATGTCGCTGCATCCATGGGTCAGCCCTCTGCCGACAGGGCAAAGAGGGGCGAAGAAATACGCAAAAGCGTGGCGGACAAGGTGGTGCTGGCAAGCGCGCCCGCGGTACCGGCCGCCGACACGCCTGCCGGACGCGGGGCGGCGATCTACTCGGCCGCCTGCGCCGTCTGTCACGACGGCAGCCGTCCCCTGCCCTTTGGCGGCATCGATTTTCACCTGAGTTCGGCCATCAATGCGCCGAATGCGCAAAATACCGTCAACACCGTGCTTTTCGGCCTGCCTGCGGCAAGCGGGCGTCAGAGCGCGATCATGCCCGGTTTTGCCAATACGATGAACGACGATCAGGTGACGGATCTGCTCGCCTATCTGCGTGAGAATTTTGCCGGCAAACCGGCCTGGACGGACGTCGCAAAACGTTCGGCCGATACGAGAAACGGAAAATACCAGGTCAGCGTCCGGCCTTCTGACGGAATCGAACGCGGTCCCGACAATATAGGAGCGCAGGATAAATGATGAAGCTCAATGTCAATGGCGCCTCGCATGAGGTCGAATCCGACCCATCCACCCCGCTGCTCTACGTGCTGCGCAACGATCTCAAGCTGAATGCCGCAAAGTTCGGCTGCGGGCTCGGTCAATGCGGTGCTTGCACGGTCATGGTCGACGGTGTGGCGACGTTTTCGTGCCTGACCCCTATCATGTTGCTGGAGGGTCGCCAGATCAAGACGGTCGAAGGTCTTGGGACCATCGACAATCCGGGTCCGATGCAGGAGGCCTTCATCGAAGAGCAGTCGGCCCAGTGCGGCTATTGCATCGCCGGCATGATGATGCGCGCGCAGGCCTTGCTGGAGGCCAAGCCGGATGCCACCGACAGCGACATCCGCACTGCACTCGAGCCAAATCTCTGCCGCTGCGGCACCCATATGCGCATCCTGCGCTCCGTCCAGCGTGCGCGGGAGCTGATGAAGTCGGCTTCCGCAACCCCGGTTTCGGCCGGTTGAGGAGGACATCATGAACGCCCCGACTTTTGACATCACCCGCCGCGGTTTTCTGGCCGGCTCCGGCGCTCTCGTGGTCAGCTTCACCATCCCGCCCGAAGTCCAGGCCCAGGAAGGCGAAGTGCCGACAACGCCGAAGCCGGTAGCACCCAAGCTGCAGGGAAGCCTTGCCGACACGCCGGCTCTCGACGCCTGGATCAGGGTCGACAAGGACGGATCGATAACGGTCTTCACTGGCAAGGCCGAGCTCGGACAGGGCACCAAGACCTCCATCCGGCAGATTGCCGCCGAGGAGCTGGAGGTCGAGCCCCCAGTCATCAATCTGATCACCGCCGACACCGCGGTTACGCCGAACGAAGGCTACACTGCCGGCAGCCAGACGATCCAGAACAGCGGCACGGCCATCCGCTACGCCAGCGCCCAGGTGAGGCAGATCCTCATCCGGAATGCCAGCACCAAGCTTGGCATTCCGGCCGATCAGTTGAAGGCGGAGAATGGCAAGGTAACGGGTCCGAGCGGTGCGTCCGTCGGCTACGGCGATCTCGTCGTGGACCAGATGCTGCATATCGACGCCGATCCCGCCATCAAGATCAAGCAGCCGGGCAGCTACCATGCCATCGGCAAGCCTTTCGCCCGCGTCGATATTCCGGCCAAGGTAACCGGCGGGGAAGCCTATGTGCAGGACATGCGACCGGAGGATATGGTCCATGCTCGCGTCGTTCGCCCGCCGAGCTATTACGCCAAGCTGATCGACCTGGACGAGGCGCCGATCAAGGCGATGCCCGGCGTCATCGCCATCGTGCGGGACGGCGATTTTCTTGCCGTCGTTGCCGAGCAGGAGTTCCAGGCCGTGAAGGCGATGCGCGCCATGAATGCATCCGCGCGCTGGCAGGAGCAGGCAGCACTCCCGGATCAGGACAAGATTCCCGCGTTTCTGGAAGCCAATGTCACCGAGGTCGGCGTGGTGACTTCCGTCGGGGCCGAATCCGCCGATGGCATCAAGACTTTGAGCGCACAGTTCACGCGCGCCTATCAGATGCACGGCTCCATCGGTCCATCCGCGGCCGTTGCCATTTTCGACAATGACCAGATGACCGTGTGGACGCATACGCAAGGCGTCTATCCTGACCGGATCGCCATTGCGCAGATGCTGGGCATGCCGCAGGAAAAGGTGCGCTGCATCCATACCGAGGGATCGGGCTGTTACGGCCACAATGGTGCCGACGATGCGGCAGGCGACGCGGCGCTCATCGCGAAGGCGCTCCCCGGCCGGCACGTCCGCGTGCAGTGGATGCGCGATCAGGAGCATCTCTGGGAACCCTATGGCCCCGGCATGCTGACGCGCGCCAACGCGACCCTCGACGCTAAGGGCAATATCGTCAACTGGCACTATGATCTGTGGAGCAACAATCACGGCACGCGTCCGGGATCAGCTGGATCGCTGCTGGCAGGTCGCCTGATGGCGCAGCATTTTCCGCCCGATCCGGCGAAGCTGCAAATATCCCCGCTCGGAAATGGCGATCGCAATGCCATCCCGCTCTATGATGTTCCGAACCAGCGCGTGAACTGGCATTTCGTTCCGGATATGCCGGTTCGCGTCTCCGCATTGCGCGGCCTTGGCGCCTACTGCAACATCTTCTCGATCGAGAGCTTCATGGACGAGCTCGCCGAGGCAGCCGGCGCGGATCGCGTGGAGTTCCGTCTCAGGCATATGAAGGATCCGCGCGGCCGGAAGGTCATGGAAGTGGTGGCCGACAAGTTCGGCTGGAACAATGACCCGATGCCTGCAGGCAAGGGCAGAGGCTTCGCCTTTGCGAAATACAAGAACCATGCTGCCTATCTCGCCATCGCGCTTGAAGCTGATGTCGATGCGGAAACAGGCATGATCAAGATTTCGCATGTCGTATCTGCCGTCGACTGCGGCGAAGCGGTTGCGCCCGACGCGATTATCAACCAGACGGAAGGCGGAATCCTTCAATCGCTGAGCTGGACCCTCTATGAAGCCGTCCATTTCAACAATACCCGCGTAACCAGCGCGGACTGGTCATCCTATCCGATCCTGCGCTTCAGCGCCGTGCCTGATAGCGTGGAGGTCCATGTCGTCGACAATCCCGGCGCGCCCTACCTCGGCGTGGCGGAAGCAGCACAAGGACCGACGGGCGGTGCGATCGCCAATGCCGTCAAGCACGCCACGGGCAAGCGCATTTACGATCTGCCCTACACGCGGGAAAGGGTGAAGGCGACGCTTGGCGCCTGAGCACAGTGTAGCTCGGAACGCTTATTGCAGCGTCCAGATCCTGGCGCGGGGCATCGCTATCTTATGCCCCATGCCTGGTCGTTATGTCGGATGCCCATGAGGCCGGCGCGGGGCCGGCCCCTGCACCGGACCAGATTTATTCCATTGCCGGCGCCAGCTCTTCGCCCTTTGCAGCCTTGTTCGGCGCCGTGTCGGCGGCGCGTACCAGCGCATAGGTCAGCAGCCCGAAAAACGCAGCGGCGATCGCCGCGATCAGGCTTGCATCGCCGAAGCCACCCGCAAAGGCATTTTGTGCCGCGGCGCGGATTGATTCTCGCGCCGGCTCTCCAAGCATGCCGATGACCCCGCCCAAATCGCCCGATGCGACACGCCTTGCGGCCTGAGCAAGAAGGTTGGAATCCAGTCCGCTGACCGCGTCAGCCGAAACGAACCGCGTATTGACGCCATGCGAGAGCACAGCCCCGAGCCCCGCAACGCCGAACAGCAGGCCGACAAATCGCGTGGTCGCGGAGATGCCGGATGCCATACCGGCGCGCTGCGGCGGAACAGCACCCTGCATCACTTTCGCCGTCTCGCTGTTCAGCAGTCCCGCTCCGGCACCGGCGACCACCATGGCGGCGGCAAACAGCGGGTACGATACGCCCCCTTCTGCAAAGATATAAAGGAGCAGATCGCCAAGTGTTGTAACCGAAAGGCCGAGCGTCAGTAGCGTGCGTCCCGAATATTGCGACGCAAGACCCGCGCCGAAACGAGGCGTCAGGAACATCGGCAGCGCGAAGGGCAGCATGGCCAGGCCGGCTATCGCAGGCTTAAGTCCATAGGAGTTCTGCAGGAAGAGCGGCAGAAAGAAGATCAGGACCTGCGCCCCGATAGCATATCCAAGCATGGCGAAGGCTGATCCGAGAAACGTCGGCTGGCGGAATAGGCCGAAATCGATCATCGGCCGCTCTTCCTTCGTCTGGATCCAATAGAATGCAGCCAAGAGTACGAACGCGCCCACGAGCCGAAGCAGGATCGCGCTGCTGGACCAGCCCAGATTGTTCCCGTCGATCGAGGCCCAGATCAAGAGAAAGAGACCCGCACTAAACGTGACGATCCCGGGAAAATCGAGCTTCTTGGCTTCGTGGTCGCTGGATTCCTCGACCACAAGGTAGGTCGCAATGATGAGCGCCGCGCAGATCGGCAAATTGATCAGGAACGCCCAGCGCCAACCGAAAAAGTCGGTGATGACGCCACCGATAATTGGTCCGCTGGTGATCGCAATTCCGAGGCAGGCGCCCCAGAATGCGTAGGCCCTCGCTCGCTCCGGGCCGGCAAAGGTGTGGTTTATGACGGCCAGAGACGCCGTGAGAAGAAGGCTTGCGCCGACGCCCTGAACTGCCCTGGCAAGGTTCAGCACAAGCGCAGATGTCGCCAATCCGCAAAATGCCGACGAGATCGTAAATATGGCCAGACCGGCGAGCATGGCCAGTTTTCGACCGTGCCGGTCCGCATATGAGCCCGCCGCAAGGAGGAGAGCGGCAAAGGCAAGCACGTAGGCGCTCACGACCCATTCGATTTCGGTGAAGGTCGCGCCAAGCGTCTTCGCGATCGATGGCAACGAAACCGCGACGATGTTCGAGTCGAGCATGATCAGCGACGAAGCCAAACCTGCCGACACCAGCACGAGAAATTTTCTTCTTTCTTCCGCCTTGGTCCCGGGAGTTGCAGTCTGTCTTTGCATTGTTGCCTCTAACTTTGGTTTGACCACGATGAAGCCCTGGCCCGTTCTCATGGGCCTTCAGGCCATGTCAGGGTTGATCTTCGCGAAAGGCTTGTGCGGTTCGGTTCGTTGAACCGTTTCCCCCGCGCTCCGGGTGATTGAAACTCATTTTGAAAATTCACTGGCTGCCCATATGTAGCGATCGCTATATTTTGAGGCCAGGGCCGCGTCAAGATTTTTCTTTAGTGACCGATACAATTGAATTTGTTTGAAGGGATGAAAGGTCAGAGGCCCCGCCGGTCGCTGGCGGACCTTACGCGAACGATCGGCTTCCGTCGCAATGCGAGACGGCAGCCGATCGCCCGGCCCGTCGATCAGGCCGACAGGAACTTGATCAGAAGGTCGGTCGTTTCGGTGGGATTCTCCTCCGGAAAAAAGTGGCCACCCTTCATTGCCTGACCCTCGACATGATCTGCCCACTTGCGCCAGATGCCGAGAGGGCCGCCGTCCTTCTGATAGAAAACATCAAGGGGGCCGCCAGCACCCCAGAGATGGAGAACCGGACAGGCGATACGCCGCAACGCTTCCTGGTCTTTTTTGTCATGCTCGATATCGATCGAAGCAGCGGCGCGAAATTCCTCGCAAACCGCGTGTGTCCGGGCGGTATCGTGATAGGTCGACGTATATTCCGCCCTGACATCGGGACCGAATGAGCCCGCACCAAATGTATTGTCGAAGATGGCTTCGGGATCACCGGCGAGATATCTCTCGGGAAGGGGCGCCTTCTGTGCGAGCAGCGTCCATGGCCAATATGCCAAAGCGAATCTTGCATCGGCGTGACCCCATCCCTCGGAAATCGGAATGGCGTCGAAAACCGCCAGCCGACGTACTTTCTCGGCGTGGTCGAGTGTGAGGCGATAGGCGACGCGGGCACCGCGGTCGTGACCGACGAGATCGAATTTCGAGAAGCCGAGTTTGTCCATCACCTCGACAAGCTCGTCGCCCATTGCCCTCTTCGAATAGGCGTAATGGTCGTCGGTCGAGGCCGGCACGCCGCTGCGCCCGTAACCGCGAAGGTCGACGCAGATCACCGTGTGGCTTTTGGCGAGAACAGGCGCCATGAAGCGCCACATCAGGCTGCTCCGGGGAAAACCGTGCACCAGGAGAAGCGGCGAGCCACTTCCGTAACGGCGAACGAAAATCGTGTTGTCCTTGGTCTTGACTTCAACGGGCTCGAAGTCGGTCGGACCTGCTGCTGGCGTTGCCTGGCTCGACTGGGCTGAAACCGGATTTGCCAGGATTGCCGATGCTAAGACCGTGCCGGACGCGGCGGTAATGGCGCGCAGGACGGTGCGGCGGTCGAGGTCTGTCTTTCCTGTCATTTCTGAGATCTCCTGATGAATATTGCAGGGTGAATTTGAATTCTGGCTTGCGAAACAGGGAAGCGATGCGTCGAAGGAATCGCTTCCAGTTGCCTGACATGTCGCTGACGCTGTCGGCCGCGTCAGGGGTGATGGCGGCAGCCCGAGCCAGGGATCGAGGAAAATCTTTTGTTTTTATTGTCTTGCGGATTCGGCTTGATGGCGAGCCGTTGGGCGATGTTGAGGCACCCGGAAACAGGTTTCCGGGGGCCTTCCTGACTATCAGAGCGACGGATACAGGTTGCGAACCGGGCTGACCGACTCCAGGCGGGCGGCTGCGTCGAACATCGTCGACTCCGCATACCAGGCGGACGAGAGTTGCACGCCGATCGGCAGGCCGTTGCTGCTGGTACCGAACCGCAGGGTCATCGCCGGCAGGCCGGTCAGGCTAAAGGGCGAGGTCCCGTTCATGACCTGGAAGGGCGACCAGGCCTTTCCGTCCACGATCACGTCGTCCAGGCCGTGCTTTGTAGCCGGGAACGGCGTGACAGGCGCAAGCAGCACGTCGTAGCGCTGGAAGTAGCTGGCGAATTCGTCGCGCAGACGCTCAACCGTCTGCTCGTGGGCGACGAAGTCTTCGATCGGCGTGTCGGCACCATCGAGAACCAGTCTGGCATGACGAAACACCTTATCCTCATGACCGGCAACGGCCTTCGCGAAATTGGGTTTAGCTTCCATCTGATGAAGCTGCCACAGGACGGTGACGGTATCGGTGTCGCGCAGGAGCGGCAGATCGACCTCCTCTACCTCGGCCCCGATGCCCGCCAGTGCCTGCGCCGCGGCCTTTACGGTTGCCGCGACTTCGGGATCGATCGGCCCGAAGAAACCATTGTCGGCGATCCAGCCCACGCGCAGCGGACGGATCTGAAGTGCTCCGAGATCGACAGTCGGCGGGACGGTCGAGAAGCCGTCGGCACCATCGGGACCGGCGATGATCGAATAGGCCAGTGCCACGTCACGCACGCTGCGCGCCATCGGGCCGATGTGCCAGAGGCGGCGGGGTGCGCGCGGCCAGTGACCGGTCAACGGTACGCGGCCATGCGTTGCCTTGAGACCGACGATGCCGGTGTGGGCGGCCGGACCGCGGGTCGAGATCGACAGATCGCTGCCGATACCGAGCGGGGACATGCCGGCTGCGATCGCGGCCGACTCGCCGCCGCTCGAACCGCCCGGAGTGTAGTCGAGATTCCAGGGGTTGTTGGTCTGGCCGGTCAGAAGGTTGTCGGTCTCGATGGAGGTGGCGAACTCCGGCGGATTGGTCTTGGCGATAAGGATGCCTCCGGCAGCCTTGACGCGGGCAACCGCGGTGGCGTCGGTGTCGGGCACACGTCCCCTAAAGATCGGCGAGCCGCGCTGGGTGAGAACACCGGCTGTATCGATGCTGTCTTTAACGGTGAAGGGAACGCCGTGGAGAGCGCCGAGCGTCTCGCCGGCCATGACGGCTGCTTCGGCCTTCTTGGCGGATACCAGTGCCCCGTCAGCCATCGTGACAATAGCGTTGACCTTGGGATTCACCGCCTCGATACGATCGAGATGTGCCTTGACGACCTCGACGGGCGAGACCTGCTTGGTGCGGATGAGCTCGGCCAGCTTTGTGGCGTCCGTGTAATAGAGTTTATCTTGTTGCATTTCTCTTCTCCTTTGTCTAACTAACGTTAGTTAGCTAACGCTAGAAGCAAACTTTCCCTTGGTCAACCCCCTTTTTTCGATTAACTGGGAAGGATCAGAAAGGCCTTGAAATGAGCTCGAATGCGCGTGAAGACATCCTTGCGGCCGCGAAAAGGTCGGCCCAGGCCCATGGCTATGGCGGCCTCAGCATGCGCGATCTGGCAGCTGAAGTCGGCATAAAGGCTGCCAGTCTCTACTATCATTTTCCGAGCAAGGCCGACTTGGCGTCAGCAGTCGCCAAGCGATACTGGGAGGACGCGGCAGCCGATCTCGAAAAGATCTGGGACGAATATCCTGATCCGGTCGAGCGACTGCTCTTCTTCCCGGAGACCTTTCGACGGGCGCTCGAAAACGGTAACCGTATGTGCCTGTGCAGTTTTATGGGTGCCGAGTTTGACGACCTGCCGGAAACGGTGAAAAAGGAAGTGCAGATCTTCGCCGACGTCAATGTGGCGTGGTTGAAGAAGGCACTGATCGCGACTGGAGCTGTCGAGCCGGATGCGAGCGACGCGCGCGCCAAGGCCGTGTTTGCGGCTGTGGCGGGCGCCCAGCTGATGGCAAGAAGCCGGGCGGACATATCCCTCTATGACACGCTGATCGATGGCTACCGGGCGGCGGGACTTCTGCCGGCCTGAATTTGCTCAGGGTACGGAGAGGCGCCGCAACCGCGCGATTCCGCTTCGATATCGAGGCTGGGATCGCGGATCAGACGATTTGAATAAACCGGCGCGGAGACGACAATATGCCTCCCTGAAGGACACAATCGTGCCTTCCGCTCGGTAATCAAGATGAGTTTACGATTTGCCGCGGCAAGGGGCGCCGTTTCGGACGGCATGATGCTCCGAAACGGCAAAGCGGGAGGCTTCGCGCCCGTCAGACCCGCTCGAGCGCGATGGCGATGCCCTGGCCGACGCCGATGCACATGGTCGACAGCGAATAGCGGCCACCGGTTTCCTTGAGTTCCAGCGCAGCCGTGCCGGTGATCCGAGCGCCGGACATGCCAAGCGGATGACCGAGCGCGATGGCGCCGCCGTTGCGATTGACGCGGGCATCGTCATCGGCAATCCCGAGTTCGCGCAGAACAGCAAGGCCCTGCGAGGCGAAGGCCTCGTTGAGTTCGATGACGTCGAACTGCTCCTGGGTCATTCCGAGCCTAGCCATCAGCTTGCGTGATGCCGGGAT